>NZ_CP030036.1:4800000-8557500 GCF_015291305.1 Bradyrhizobium sp. CCBAU 21365 | reverse complement strand
CTGGATCTGGAAGCGGTTGTCGGTGATCTCGGCGACGCGCTTGCAGAAGAATTCACACCCGCCATAGAGCGTGTCGAGTGCCTTCGGCCAGCTCGCCGCGAGCCGCCACCTGACCTCGGGCATCGATTGCGCGACCGCAGGTGCGGCGACCGCCGTCGCAGCCAGCCCGACGCCGCCTGCCTTCAAGAATTCACGACGCTTCATGCGTATTCCCTCCTGTGTGCCGATGCCTCGACAAGGGAACGATCTTGGTGCCGTCTTTCTTCGCCGATCGATCGACGTTCTGTGATGAATGTGTCCGGTGGCCCTCGACGGGCTCTTGTTGTGGAAATCCGAGTTTCCGGTTCCGCCGGTCAGGATGATCGTTTGCCGGAGGAAATCAAGCGCCTGCCTTCGTTGCAGGTGCGAAGGACAATCGGCGCTGCCGGTCTCATCTGATACCCGCCGCAATGGCTGCCGGTCTTGCCGCGATCTGCTACGCAGGGCGGGTGGGTTGATGGGAGTTCAAGGACATGGCCAACAAGAAAGTCGTGGTTGCCGGCGCGACCGGCCTCGTGGGCAACGCCGCCTTGCGACACTTCGGCGCATCCGACGATTGCGAGCGGATTGCGCTGTCGCGCCGCAAGCCGCGCGATCTCTACGGCGCACGGCATGTGCGAATCGATTTCACCAGCGCAGAGGATTGCCGTCGCGCCGCGGCCGAGCTCGGCGGCGCAACGCACCTGATCTACGCCGCGCTCTATGAGGCGCCCAGCCTGGTCGATGGCTGGCGCGATGCCGGGCAGATCGAAACCAACGACCGGATGCTGCGCAATTTGATGGGCGTGATCGAACCCGTCGCGCCCGATCTCAAGCATGTCGCGCTGCTGCAGGGCACCAAGGCCTATGGCGTGCATGTCCGGCCGCTCACGGTGCCGGCGCGCGAGGGCCGTTCCGAAATGTACGAGCAGCCGAATTTCTATTGGGCGCAGGAGAATTTCCTGCGCGAGCTGCAGCGGGGCAAGGGCTGGCACTGGAGCATCCTGCGCCCGGTCCTGATCATCGGCGAAGCCATGGGCGGCGCGATGGACCTGATCCCGCCGCTCGGCGTCTATGCGGCGGTGCTGCGCGCGCAGGGCAGGCCGCTGGATTATCCGGGCGGCGCGCCGCGCGTCGCGCAGGCGGTCGATGTCGATCTGCTGGCACGCGCGATCGCCTGGTCGGGCGACGCCGAGGCTGCGCGCAATGAAGCGTTCAACGTCACCAATGGCGACGTCTTCACCTGGGAAAATATCTGGCCGGCGGTATCGGATGCGCTCGAAATGACGCCGGGCCGGCACGTGCCGCTGTCGCTGGCGCAGACCTGGCCGCAATGGATCGCGCCGTGGGACGAATTGCGCAGGAAGCACGACCTGATCGCGCCCGGACTGGAGGAGTTCGTCGGCCTGTCGTTCCAATATGCCGATTACAGCATGCGCTACGGACAGACTGAGTCGGGTCCGCCGTCGATCGTCTCGACGGTGAAGATCAACCAGGCCGGCTTCACCGAGATGATGGATACCGAGGCGATGTTCCACAAATGGTTCAGGCTGGCGAAGGCGAGCCGGCTGCTGCCGTAGTTATTGGAGCGGGCGCTCTTCTCCCTCTCCCCGTTCTTACGGGGAGAGGGTTGGGGTGAGGGGCCTCTATCCGGCGAGCATCATGCTGCATGCTGAGCGGTGTGCCTCGCCCCTCACCCGGATCACACCGGACGATGCTTCGCATCGCCGGGGCGATCCGACCTCTCCCCGCAAAGCGCGGGGAGAGGTGAAGGACGCGTCAGCGCGAAAACGCGGCTTCCATCGCCTTGCGCGTCTTGATCGTGTCGCTCGTCTCGTCGACCTCGACGTCGCTCCAGCGCACCACCGCGCCATGGGCGACGTCGCTCTTCAGCTTCACCCGATGGGCAAGCCCGATCGGCAATGCGCCGGCGGCGAGGCTGGTGGCGGCCGGCATCAGCTTGCCCCACACGGTGTAGCCGCCTTCGCCGTCGAGCATCTCGCCGGCGCGCAGATTGCGCTTGGCCACCGCTGCGACGTCGCCGCGGAAGCCGCGCGGCTGCCCGGTCGGCTCGTTGCGCAGCGCTGCCGACAGCACGGAGATGTTCAGCTCGAGCCCGATCAGGTGATACGGCTTGTACATCGCCGCATAGCGGCCGGAGGCGTCGGTCTTGAGGCCGTACTGCCTGAAGCAATCGGCGGCGTAATCGTTGGGCGCCTCCAGCACCACATAAACGCCCCAGCGCAAATCGCGAAACACCGGACGGCCGTCGCGCTCCAGCGACGACACCACTTCGACGATGCCGGATTTCTCCAGCACGCCGCCCGCCTCGCGCGGCCGCATCACATGCGGCAGGTCGTCGACGCCGCAGGGCGGAAACAGCAATCCCTCCGACGGCACGTCGAGGGTGCAGGCATTGGCGATCGCCGCCATCTCGATCGCGGATTTGGTGCCGTCGAGGAAGGAGTTGAACATCTGCGGATTCATGCCGGCGGATTGCGCCTCGCCGGCGGTGAGCCCGTAATGCTGCCACACGCCTTCCGGCGTGACGTCGTGATAGGCCGGCAGGTATTTCGTGCCCTTGCCGGCGGCGACGACGCGGAAGCCTGTGGCGCGCGCCCAATCGACCATCTCGGCCGTCAGCGCCGGCTGGTCGCCATAGGCAAGCGAATAGACCACGCCGGCCTTGCGTGCCTCCTCGGCGAGCAGCGGCCCCGCCAGCACATCGGCCTCGACATTGACCATCACGACATGCTTGCCGGCTGATATCGCCGCGCGGGCATGGCGGATGCCGACGGCGGGATTGCCGGTCGCTTCCACCACGACATCGAATGCGCCGCCGGCGATCGCACGCGCGCCGTCGTCGGTGAAGGTGGTGGCGCTGATCCGCGCGTTGTCCCAGCCGACGGTGCGGCACGCCTCGCGGGCGCGGTCGCGGTCGAGATCGACGATCACGGGCACCTCAAGCCCCGGCGTGTGCGGCACCTGCGACAGGAACATCGAGCCGAATTTTCCGGCGCCGATCAGGACGACGCGCACCGGCTTGCCGGCGGCGGCGCGGGTTTTGAGGAGGTGATGCAGGTTCATGATGCCTTCCAATTAGAGAGTCATTCCGGGCGACGCGTAGCGTCGAACCCGGAATCTCGAGATTCCCCGATGCGCAATTGCGCATCGGCGGTTCGACGCTACGCGCCGCCCCGGAATGACGGTCGAAGACTTTACTCCGCCGCCTGTCGCGGTGCACGAGCGAGCCGCAGCAGCGCGTCGTCTGCGACGGTCTGGATCGGCGTGAAGTCGCGGTGCGCGATGTAGTCGGGTCGCGTCGGGGTGCGGATGTAGTTCGAGACCGCGTTCAGCGTCAAATAGACGATCTTGCGCGGGTAGGGCGTGATGTTGCCGCTCGATCCGTGCACCAGATTGCCGTGGAACATCAGCATGCCGCCGGGCTTGCCGGTCGGCGCGACGATGCCGCCCTGCTTCACAAGGCGGGTCACGGTTTCCTCGTCCAGCGTCCACAGCGGATAGGAGGTGGTTTCGAGATCGTGCGAGGCCTTCAGATCGCCCGCGGTCTGGCTCTGCGGCACCAGCATCAAGGGGCCGTTGATCGGCATCACCTCGTCGAGGAAGATCGCGATGTTCATCGCGCGCGGCTCCGGCATGCCGTCATCGCGCTTCCAGGTGCCGTAGTCCTGGTGCCACTGCCAGACGTCGCCGGTGAAAGCCGCCTTCGCGTTGATCTTGAACTGATGCATGTAGACCTTCTCACCGAACAGCTGCTCGATGGGGACGATCATGCGCGGATGCGCGCCGAGGATTCCGAACGCCTCATTGTAGAGATGCGCGGCGAAGGCCGTGCGCGGCGCGCCGCTCTTCTCGCGCCACACCTCGGGGCGGTTGGCGTCGTAGATCGAAACTGCCTCGCGCGCGAGGAAGTCGACCTCTTCCTGGCTGAACAGCTCGGGCAGGAACAGCCAGCCTTCGCGATGGAAAAATTCGACCTGCTCTGGGGTCAGTTTCATGGTGCTTTCCTCCTGTTGTTATTCTGTCTCCCCTCATGGTGAGGAGCGCGCCTTCGCGCGTCTCGAACCATGAGGCCTCGCTGGCTCATCCTTCGAGACGCGGCTTGCGCCGCTCCTCAGGATGAGGTCGGCCGGCGGCTCACGCCGCCACGTCGATTGCCCTCAGCTTCTCCTCGGTCATCCGCCCTGCCGTCTGCGCATGCGCCAGCGCCGCGGCTTCTGCCGCTGCGGCGTTGCCGGAAAAAACATGCGCGGCGATGGTCTCGTGTTCGGTCCAGGCGCTGCCGCGGTAATCGAGCTCGGCGAGCACGGTCGCCATCGAGCGGCGCATATGCGGCCATTGCGGCGCGATCATCTCCTCGATCGCGGAATTGCCGGCGAGGCGATAGATCGCGCTGTGGAAATCGACGTCGAGCGCGATCAGCCGCGCCAGTGGCGTGCCGTCGTCGATCGCGCGTCCGGCCTCGAGCGCGGCTTCGAGTTGCGCGCGGGCCACGGCATCCTCTTTGACACGCGCGGCGGCAAGCCGTGCCGCCAGCGCATCGATGGCGCCGCGGACTTCGTAGAGTTCGCGAATGCGCTGCGGATCGAGCTGCGTCACCTCGAAGCCGCGTCTGCCGCTCTCCGCGACAAGGCCCTGACGATGCAACAGATGCAGGGCGTGCGAAATCGGCTGGCGCGAGACGCCGAGCCGATCGGCAAGTTCGTTCTGGGTGATGCGCTGGCCAGGCAGCAGCGTGCGGTCGATGATCGCTTCGAGCAATCGCCCGTAGACTTGGTCGATGAGGTTTGGGAGCGGATCCAACGGGATCATACCGACCGTCCAATTTGGAATACGGAATTCCGTGTTCGAAAGCGAAGCTACTGCGGGTTGCAGGAGCGGTCAAGGCTCCGGTTTGCGGCCACGCTAAGCGATTGAGAATGGGGCGGTTTTGACCGGGCCGCGCTCAAGGCAGCCGTCCAGCGCCGTGATGGCTGGGCCGCCCGTCCGCGTCTTTCTTGAATGGGACCAGAGACGTCGATGCCCGGGACAAGCCCGGGCATGACGAGTTTCGCGGAAACGACTCGCAGCCCGCTACTTCGACTTGCCCAGCTCCATCAGCGTCCGCGTCATCAGATAAAGTCGCGGCACGATCGAGTTGGTGTCGATGTATTCGTCGCGCGCGTGATAGCCCCAGCCGGCGAGGCCGAAGCTTTCGACCACGACGGCCTTGCCGCTGCGCGCGGCGTAGCCGGCGTCGGTCGCGCCGCCGGTCATTTCCGCGATGTCGAGCGTGCGCCCGAGCTCGGCATAGATCGCCTGTCCCTGCCTCGCGAGCGCGCGGCCGCGATCGTCAGCCACGAAAGGCGGACGGCCCGCGACGACCTTCACGGTCACTTCGGTGTCCGCGATCAGTCTGTTCTTCACCTTCTCGTCGAGCGCCGCCTGCAGCTTTTGCACGCCGTCGGGAATGGTGAGGCGGATGTCGGCGCCGGCGGTGGCGTGATCGGGGATCTGGTTGCGCACGGTGCCGGCCTTCGCGGTGGTCCAGTTCAGTTGCGTGCCCGGAATCGATTTCGCGACGTCCTGGGTCTGCAGCAATTGATGCGCAAGCTCGATCAGCGCGTTGCGGCCGAGCTGCGGCGCCGCGCCGGCATGCGAGGCTTTGCCCTTCACATCGATCGTGCCGGTGGCGGTGCCGCTGGCGCCGAGCAGCAGGCTCTCATTTTTCGCGACCGGCGGCGCCACCGTCGGCTCGAAGGACAGCACCACATCGTGCCGGTCGGCGAGCTCGGCGATGATCTCGCCGGAGCCGATCGAGCCGACCTCCTCGTCCGGATTGAACGACACCGTGAGCTTGGCGTAGTCGCGCCAGCCCGCATCGTTCAGGATCTTCAGTGAATGCAGGATGACGGCGATGCCGCCCTTGTCGTCGGCAATGCCGGGCCCATAGATTCTGGTGCCGTCGATTTTATAGGGGTGGGTGTCGAGGATGCCGTGCTCGTACACCGTATCCATATGTGCGATCAGCATCAGCTTCTTCGTGCCGGTGCCCTCAAAGCTGCCGATCACCATGTCGGCACCGGCGCCCTTCGTGGTCTTGCGGCGTTCGGTCTTGGCGCCGAGCGCCTTCAGCCGCGCTTCGGTGTAGTCGGCCATCTTCTGCAGGCCCTCGACATCGCTGGAGCCCGACTCGATCAGCACCATGTCGTGCAGGCTCTCGATCACCGCCGGCTGGGCCTGCTCGGCGGCCGCGCGCAGCTTCTCGTCTGCGGCGGCAAAGGCGGAGGAGGAGGCAAGGGCGAGCAGACCGGCCGACGCGAGCAATTTGATGGATAGTTTCATGATCGTCCTCCCTGCACAGATGCGGGAAGAGACACTAGCATCGCGATCTATGCGCCTCCAGCTGCGTCAATTGCGCTCGAGCACCTCGACATCGAAGGTCTCGATCTCCGAGGCGTCGGCGGTCGCATCGATCGCCGCGATCCGGTCGCCGGAGATCGTGACCCGCAGCACGATGCGCAGCGCGCCGCCGAAGATGACGGCAACGCCGATCTCGCCGTCGACCAGCGCGGGCTTCGCCGCCTGCGCGCGTCCCTTGAAGCTTTCGGCCACCGCTGCGGCGCCGCGGATGACCGGCAGCGAGCCGAGCCGCTGCGCGGCCTGATCAGCGCGCACCACGACATCAGGCGCCAGCACGGCCAGCAGCCCTTCGAAATCGCCGTTGCGGGACGCGGCGAGGAAGGCCTCGACGATGCCGCGCTGCCGGCTGAGATCGGCATCCGGTGCGGGGGGCGTACCCTGCACGCGACGCCTGGCACGGCTGGCGAGCTGCCGCGCGGCGGCCGGCGTGCGCCCGACGATCGGCGCGATCTCCTCGAACGGCACCGCGAACATGTCGTGCAGCACGAAAGCCAGCCGTTCGGCCGGTGCCAGCGTTTCCAGCACCACGAGCAACGCTGCGCCGACGGAATCGGCCAACTCGGTCTCGCGCTCGGACGGATTGTCCGCGATCGGTTCCGGCACATGTGGGCCGATCGGCTCCTCGCGGCGCGATTTGCGCGAGCGCAGCATGTCGAGACAGATGCGCGCGATCACCGTGGTCAGCCATCCCCCGAGATTGTCGACCGCAGCAGCGTCGGTGCGGCCGAGCCGCAGCCAGGTTTCCTGCACGGCATCGTCGACTTCGGCGGTCGAGCCCAGCATGCGGTAGGCCACCGCGCGCAAGCGCGGCCGGTTGGCCTCGAACTGTTCGGTGAGAGAATTTTTCTCGTCCATCGGTCACGTTCCCTTTGTCCGCTCCGTCATGGCCATGACGAACGAAACTGCGCCGATGTGACAACAAATCGGCGCGGCGCCGTCAAAAGGCAAATCAGGAGAATGACATGATGAAAGCCCGCATGAACCACCCGGTGATGGTTGTTCCCGAGGCCATGAAGGCGTTGCAGGCGCTGAGCGAGAGCACCAAACCGGCATTGCCGGAAAAGCTGCTGGAACTGGTGCATCTGCGCGCCAGCCAGATCAATGGCTGCAGCGTCTGCGTCGACATGCACCCGAAACTCGCCCGGCGCGCCGGCGAGACCGACGAGCGGCTGTTCGCGGTCGGCGCCTGGCGCGACGCACCGTATTTCACCGAGGCCGAGCGCGCCGCGCTGGCGCTGACCGAAGCGATGACCCGGCTCAGCGACCGCGAGGATCCGGTAACGGACGCGGTGTGGGATGAAGCGGCGAAGCACTTTGACGAGCAGCAGCTCGCGTCGCTGGTGCTGGGCATCGCGGCGATCAACGTCTGGAACCGGCTGAACGTCGCCGTCCGCCAGCCGGTCGGCGCCTGGAAGGTGTGAGAGAGTGACCTTCTTGCTTCGCCTCTCCCACAAGGGGAGACGGTACACCGCCTAAGCGGAGAGAAACTCCAGCACGATCTCGCAGTAGCGCTGCGGGGCCTGTTCGAACATCGGATGCGTGGTGCCCGGGATCATCTCGGTGCGTGAATCCTTCGCATTGGCGGCGAGCGCGTGCAGCACCTTCGGCAGCATGCCCTTGGTGTTGGCGCCGCCGATGAAGAGCGTCGGTGTCTTGATCGCTTCCGCGTCGGCCTTCGAGAATGGCGGGCGCTGGTCGCGGGTCTGGCCGATCAGCGTGGTCGCATTGTCGCGCAACAGCTGCTTGGCGGTCGCCGGAATCCGTTTCCACGCCCCGGGGCCTTCGAGCGCGTCCATGAAGATCTGCAAGCCGCCGTCGATGTCACCCTTGGCGATCTCCTCGGCACACGCCGCGAAGCGTGCTGCCAGCGGCGAGGGACCCGGCTTGAAATCGGGATCAAGGGTCGCATCGAGCTCGCCGCCCGGCTCGGCGAGGATCAGCTTGCGCAACAGGTCGGGCCGCCGCTGCGCGGCACGGAAGCAGATATGGCCGCCGCGGGAATGCCCCATCAGGTCGACCGGTCTGGTGTCGAAGGCCTCGATGAAGGCGATCACATCATCGACATGCTGCGCGATCGAATAGGTGTCGCCAACGCCGTCCCAATGCGCCGGGAAGAAATGCCGCAGGCTGACCGCGATCACGCGGTGCCGGCGCGTCAGCGGGCCGAGCACCGCCGACCAGATCCGGAAGTCGCACAGCGAGCCGTGCACGCAGACCAGCGGCGGGCCCGCTCCGACATCGAGATAGGGCATGTCGAAACCGTTGACGTGGAGGCTGTGCATTTTGGGCTCGCGGAGAGGCAGGAGATGTTGTTGATTTGGCCCAAGTTCCCACGGAATTCGGGTGGATAGCAACATTCTCCAAGCCTAGATTCCGGATCGACAGCAAGCTCACGCGAGAGCTGAAGGGAACATCTGGAGCGAGCCATGACCGGCCAGCATTTTGCAATCTTCGAAACCATGATCGGCGCCTGCGGCGTCGTCTGGGGCGAGCACGGCGTCACCGGCGTGCAGCTGCCGATGGGCACCGAGGAGAAGACCCGCAAGCGGATCTTCCAGCGCGACGGCGAGGTCACCGAGGCGGCCCCGCCTGCCGAGGTGCAGCACGCGATCGACGGCATGATCGAGCTGCTCGCCGGCAAGCCGAACGACCTTGCCGACATCGTGCTCGATCTCGACGGCGTGCCGGAATTCAACCGCGGCGTCTACGACATTGCGCGGAAGATTCCGCCGGGCAAGACCATGACCTATGGCGATATCGCCAAGCAGCTCGGCGGCGTCGAGCTGTCGCGCGACGTCGGCCAGGCGCTCGGCCGCAACCCGTGCCCGATCGTGGTGCCCTGCCACCGCGTGCTGGCGGCGGGCAACAAGCCGGGCGGCTTCTCGGCCAATGGCGGCGTGGTCACCAAGCTGAAGATGCTGCAGATCGAAGGCGCGATCGTGAACCACACGCCGAGTTTGTTTGATTGAGTGGGCCGACCCTCCCTCTATAGGGCAGGGCAATCGCAGATGGAATGAACCGATTCTTCCGTGCCGTCATGGCCGGGCTTGTCCCGGCCATCCACGTCTTTTCTTCGCGTGGAAACGAAGACGTGGATGCCCGGGACAAGCCCGGGCATGACGAGTTTGTGGGAACTCCGATTGCCTCAAACGGCCATATGCGATTGCCCTACCCTCCAGGGGAGGGTGGCAGAGAGCGACTGTCGCGAGTTTGGCTCACGTCACACCGTCTCGCACACGAACCCGTTGCCCTTCCGCCTGATCCTGCCAATCGACGGCGAAGGGAAATGCGCGGGGCAGCACAGCGTGTCGGTGTCGCAATAGCGCTCCAGGAAGCCGCGCCGCGTCTTCGCTGCTTGCGTCTGGTCGACATCGAACTTCGCCGACAGCTCCGGATAATGCGTCTGGATCGGCGAGTGCATCAGATCGCCCGAAAACACCGCAGCGTCCTTGCCGCGGCCGAAGGCGAAGGCGACGTGGCCCGGCGTGTGGCCGGGCGTCGGCAGGATGCGGGCGTGGTCGCCGATCGCAAAGTCATGGCCAACGATCTCGGACCGCTTGGCCTCGACCACCGGCAGCACGCTGTCCACGAAAGGCGGGACCTCGGCCTTCGCGTTGCTCTCGGTCCAGTAGTCGAACTCGGCCTTGTCGAACACGTAGCGCGCGTTTGGAAAGGTCGGCACCCAGCGGCCGTTCTCCAGCCGCGTGTTCCAGCCGACGTGATCGACATGCAGATGCGTGCACATCACATAGTCGATGTCAGCGACCGAGAAGCCGGCTGACGCCAGACTGCGCAGATAATTGTCGTCGGTCTTCATGTTCCATTTCGGCCGCGCCGGCCGCGGCTTGTCGTTGCCGATGCAGCTATCGATCAGGATGGTGTGGTGCGGCGTCTTCACGACATAGGACTGGAACGCCAGGATCAAGGTGTCGCTGTCGTCGAGCGCGCCGGTGGCCTGCATCCAGCCGCGGTTCTCGGCGAGCACGTCCGGCGTCAGTCCGGGCAGCATGTCGTGCGCGGGCAGGAACGTCGTCTCCTGCTCGACGATGCGATGAATGGTGAGATCGCCGGCGGCAAACTTCAGCCTCATGGTGATTCCTTGGCGTTGGTTTTCGAGCGAAGTGGAGTCCGGTTCGCGTGACGAAAACGCGAAAAATCTAGTGCGCGTCGCGCACGGCGGGAATGATGATGTTGGCGAGGATATCCATCGCCGCAAGGCCTTCCTTCGGCTCGCCGTACCGGGCTGCCGTCGTCATCATCACAAGGTCGAGATCGCGACAATGACGGCGAGATATTGTCCGGTCGTGGTTGAACCCGGCCGGCGATGCACAAGACCTGCGCCGGGAGGTGAGAGGCGGGGAGGCATTCGCGCGTCACATGCTCCCCGCGGTTGCCTTGGCTACGCCGTTGGCGGCGCCGAGATCTTCACCGACGGCCGCTCCAGCATTTTCTGGTAGAAGGCGTCGAGCTTGGGATAGGCCTTGCGCCAGCCGCAATCGGCGAAGCGGAAATCGGCATAGCCGAGTACGCACACGAGGCCGATCTGCGCGATGTCGAACGACGAGCCATCGAGAACATCCGGCCGGTTCTCGAACCGCGCCATGCCGGCCCAGGCCCTGTTCCAGTGATCGTCGTACCAGGCCTGCCACAGCGAGCCCTGCGGCCGCACCATCTTCTCGTAGCGGCACAGCAGCATGGAATCGAGCATGCCGTTGAGCAGCGAATGATCGGTCTTCAGCTGCCAGCGCCGCGGGCCGTAGCCCGGGATCAGCCGGCCGCCGCCGAGCTCGTTGAGATATTCGACGATGACATAGGAGTCGAGGATGACGTCGCCATGGTCGAGGATCAGCACCGGCAGTTTCTTCAGCGGCGAGATCCTGGAGTATTCGTCGTTTGCCGTGCCGGGCGCGACGGTCGCCGGCACCAGCTCGATCTTGTCGATCAGGCCAAGCTCGATCGCCGCGATGCGCACCTTGCGGGCGAACGGGGAGGCGGGAGAGAAGGTGAGTTTCATTGGGGAATTCCTTGTGAAAGCTCTTTCCTCTGTCATGGCCGGGCTTGACCCGGCCATCCACGTCTTTGCCTCCGTGGAAGACCTAAGACGTGGATGCCCGGGTCAAGCCCGGGCATGACGAATTCAGCAACAGCGCGTGGGCGCTTACGCCCCAACGATTTCCTGGCGCTGCTCGCCGAGGCCTTCGATGCCGAGCGTCACGACGTCGCCGACATTGAGATATTGCGGCGGCTTCATGCCGGTGCCGACGCCGGGCGGGGTGCCTGTCGTGACGATGTCGCCGGGCAGCAGCGTCATGAACTGCGAGACATAGGAGATGCACTTCGCCATCGTGAAGATCATGGTCGAGGTCGTGCCGGTCTGGCGGCGCTGGCCGTTGACGTCGAGCCACATCGACAGTTTCTGCACGTCGGCGATTTCATCCTTGGTGGCGAGCCACGGGCCGACCGGGCCGAACGTGTCGTGCGACTTGCCCTTGGTCCACTGGCCGAGGCGCTCGATCTGGAAGTTGCGCTCGGAGACGTCGTTGCAGATGCAGTAGCCGGCGACGTGGTTCAGCGCGTCGGCCTCCGAGACGTATTTGGCGCGGGTACCGATGATGGCGGCGATCTCGACTTCCCAGTCGAGCTTGGTCGAACCGCGCGGCTTCTCGACCGGATCGTTGGGACCGGACAGCGCGGTATTGGCCTTCAGGAAGAAGATCGGCTCGGACGGGATCGGGTTGCCGGTTTCCTTGGCGTGGTCTGAATAGTTCAGGCCGATCGCGACGAATTTGGAGATGCCGGTGACGGGGGCACCGAAGCGCGGCTTGCCGGCGACGGCGGGAAGGGAGGCGGGATCGAGGGCAGCAAGCTTCTTCAGCGATTCCGGCGTGTAGGCATCGCCGGTCAGGTCCTTCAGATGGGCCGAGAGGTCGCGGAGCTGGCCGGATTTGTCGATCAGACCGGGCTTTTCCGCACCCTTTTCGCCATAACGAACAAGCTTCATGTTGATCACTCCCTACGATGTCCTGAGGATTGTTACTGGTATACCTCGACACGCTTCATGGAACAGCGCGGGCGGAAATTCAACCGCTTCACGGCCATGGCATTGCAGCCATCACCTTCCGGGGTGGCCGCTCTGAGCCGTTCCTTCGATCGCCGGTCATGATCGCGGACGGGGCGCCGCCAGCATCCGCGTGAACATCTCTTCCAGCAGCCGGCACGGTGGCTCGGGATCGCGCGTGCCCGCGACGATCGCATCGTCCGCCACGGCATGCATCCCGTCGAACACGATCAGCGCCGCGCTGCGGGCGTCCGGGAAAGCCCAGACGCCGGCTGTCCTGCCATCCTCCAGCACGGCGACGATCTGGGCGATCACGTCGTCCTTTTCCTGCGACTTGCGCTGATGATGCGGGAAGTCGTGAAACACGACGTCATGCAGCTCGACATTGGCGAGATAGGTTCCGACGGCGCCGCGCAGCCAGGCCGACAGCCGTCCGGGATGATCGTGCGCGGCGCGCTCGGCGATCGCCGCCGCCACCCGGGCGAGGAAGTCCTGCGCGAAGCGCGCACGCAGCGCGATGATCACGTCGGCCTTGGTCGAGAAGTAATGGTAGAAGGTGCCCTTCGCGACGCCGGCCCGGGCGGCGATGTCGTCGATCGTGGTGGCCTCGATGCCCTTTGTGATGAAGAGGGCCGCCGCAGCCGACATCAGGTCGTCGACCCTGACCTCGGCGGGCTGGGTCCGTCTCCAGCGTTGCGCCGCGCCGCGTGTGGCTGCCGCCTGCCGCTTCCCGATCATACCGTCAGCTTCCATCCGCACCTGATATCCGATTCTTGGATCGCATATTTAGAATGATTTTGAAATGGCTTAGATATATTGACCGACCGTCAGTCGATAGATATTTCTGCCCCGCCGCCGTCCGGGTCCGCGCGACCCGCACGGTCTGGCGCCGTCATCATGAGGAAGCTTCCATGAAATTCTTTCGCGAGGCCGAGCCCGGCATCTTCATCGCAACCGGCCGTCTGCAGACCGAGCAGGACGGCTGCGACTGGACCGCGGAATACAGCGAGCTGCTTGCTGCAAACCGACCGCTCGCCGTGATCGTCAACGTCGACGATCAGCCGGAGGTCGCCGCCGGCAAGCCGATGGTGCTGTGGATGAAGGCGCGCAAGGCCGAGCTCGGCCGGCTGATCCGGGTCACCGTCTATATCGCCGATGACGCGGAGGAGCGCGCCGAGCTCGAGCGCAACCTTCCCGGACGGGCCAAGGCCTTGCCCTATCCGGCCGCGATCGCCGCCAGCGAGGCGGACGCGCTCTTCCTCGCGCGCGCCAGTCTGATCTAGCAGGCTGGAGTTGGGTTGAATCGATTTGGCCTCGGGCTGGCTTCACCTCTCCCCAGTGGGGAGAGGTCGATTTGCGCAGCAAATCGGGTGAGGGGGCTATAGTCCCAACGAGGGACCGTAACCCCTCACCCGGCGCTGCGCGCCGACCTCTCCCAAGGGAGAGGTAAGCCTCCGACGCCGCACCAATTCAACTTGATCTCGTCATGGGCTAGCTCACGCCTCGAGCGCGACGAACCTGAAGGCGTCGCCATCACGCCTGATGTGGCCGGCATTGAAATGTCCGCCGATCACCAGCGTCGGCGTGTCGGCAAAGCGCGAGAACAATTCGCGCCGCGTCGCGGCCGATTGCTTCTGGTCGGAGTCCGCGGTCGACGACCAGTCGAGGTGATACATCTGGCAGGGATGATGCGCGACATCGCCGGTCAGCAGTCCTTCCTCACCGCCGGACCTGATGTGGATGCTCATATGGCCGGGGCTGTGTCCCGGCGTCGGGATCAGCGTGATCTCCTCGGTCAGGCGATGATCGCTCGGCACCAGCTCGGCCTTACCGGCATCCGCGACCGGCTGCACCGAGTCGGCGAACACGGCGGCATGCGCGGCATCGTCGCTGTGGTCGCGCCAGTGCTCATATTCGGTCTTGCCGAACACGTAGCGCGCATTGGCGAAGGTCGGCACCCATTTGCCGCCGACGAGTTTGGTGTTCCAGCCGACATGGTCGACATGCAGATGCGTGCACAGCACGGTGTCGATGGTGTCGGGCGCAAATCCGGCCGCGGACAGTTCTTCCAGGAACGGATCGCTGCGGTTGTTCCAGGTCGGCACGTTGCGGCCCTGCTTGTCGTTGCCGAGCCCGGTGTCGACGATGATGCGGTGCTCCGGCGTCTCCACCAGCAACGAATGGATCGACATTTTCAGCCGGCCCTCCTCATTGGCGAAATGCGGGATCAGCCAGGGCAGGCTCTGGATCTCCTCCCGGCCGGCCAGCGGCAGGATGAAGCGCGTGCTGCCGACGGTCTCGAGCTCGACGACTTTGGTGATCCTGACCTTGCCAACGGTCCAGTGCATGCGGCGTGCCCAATGTTTTTTGTTGCTCTTGCCCGACCATGCGGGTTTCCGCGCGCCGGCGCAATGGATCAAGTCGGCGCCTCCTGCGTTACCGCCTCGTTGGACGAAGGAGTGTGCAATGCCGGAACTCGCAATCTCCCCTGAAAAGGTCGGCTTCTTGATCGAGAAGGCGCGGGAATTCGACGTCAAGGAGGGGCTCGTCGATCCCGACTCCGGCTCGAACGGCGCCGACGACGACATGATCGACGTGCTGGAGGACGACGGCAACGACCCGGTGGCGCGCGAGATCACCGGCTTCATCAACGCGCTCAGCGAGGACGAGCAGGTCGACCTCGTCGCCTTGATGCGGCTCGGCCGCGGCGACGGCACCATCGAGGAATGGGCCGATCTCCGTCGCGAGGCCGCCCGCGGACGCACCGGCCATGTCGCCAACTATCTGTTGGGCGAGCCGATGCTCGGCGATTTCCTTGCCGAAGGGCTTGACGAGTTCGGCCTCTCGCCCGGCGACGAACGCATCACGCCGATCCACTAAGCAGCCGCATTGTTCACCTGACCTCGCCCCGCAAGCACAGGGCAATCGCATATGGAATGAACCGAATCTTCCGCGCCGTCATGGCCGGGACGAGCCCGGGCATGACGAGTTTGTGGGAACTCCGATCGCCTCAAACGGCCATATGCGATTGCCCTGCCGCGTGCGGGGAGAGGGAGAAGATTAACGCGCGCAGTCGACAATCACGGTGCCGATCTTGTCGCCCTTCTCGACGGCGAGATGGGCGTCGGCGGTCTCAGCGAGCGCGAATTGCCCGGCGATATTGTGCACGCGGGTGCCCGACGCCAGCCATTGGGTGATATCGGCCTGCGCGGCCGCGAGCAGCGGCGGCGGCAGCGCGAACAGCACCAGCGCGCGCACGGTGATGCATTTTTCCATCAATTCGCGCACCGGCAGTGTCGGCGTGCGGTTGCCGTTGGTGGCGTAGACCGCGATCGTCGAGTTCATTGCCATGATCTTCAGCGTGGTCGCGAGATTGCCGCCGAAATCGACGTCGATCACGCGGTCGACACCGCGGTTCTCGGTGGAGGCCATCACCTTCGAGACGACGTCCTCGGTCCGGTAGTTGACGACCGTGTCGGCGCCGGCAAGCCGCGCCTCGACGTCCTTGACTTGCGAGCTCACCGTCGCGATTACGCGCGCGCCGCCCCACTTTGCCAATTGCACGGCATAGTGGCCGACGGCGCCGGCGCCGCCGGTGACCAGCACCGTCTGCCCCGAGATCGGGCCGTCCGCGAACAGCGCGCACCACGCGGTCATGCAGGGGATGCCGAGCGTCGCACCTGCCGCGAACGACACGTCCTGCGGCAACGGCGTCACCAGATAGTCCGCCAGCGTGATGTATTCGGCGGCGGTGCCGAAGGCACGGCCATTGCGCTGGCCGTTAAACAGCCAGACGCGATCACCGACCGCAAAGCGGGTGACGCCTTCGCCGATCTGGTCGATGATCCCGGCGCCGTCGCTGTTCGGGATCACGCGTGGGAATTCCATCGCGCGATAGTTGCCGCTGCGGCGGCCGACATCGGCCGGGTTGACGCCGGACGCCTCGAGGCGAACCCGGACTTCACCGGGACCGGCCTCGGGCGTCGGCATCTCGCCGACGGTGAGTACCGTCGGCGCCGCGCCGGTTCGTTCGTACCAAACAGCCCTCACAGCGTTCCCGGGAAGGCGCCGCCATCGAGCAGCAGATTCTGTCCGGTGATGAAGCCGGCCTTGGCGCCGCACAGGAATGCGCAGGCATAGCCGAATTCGTCGGGGTGGCCGAAGCGGCCGGCGGGGTTCAGCTTGGCGCGCTCGGCCAGGACCTGCTCGGCCGAGATGCCGCGCTTCTCGGCCTCGGGCTTTGCGGTGCCGCGCAGGCGGTCGGTCTCGAACGGGCCCGGCAGCAGGCCGTTGATGGTGACGTTGTTGATCACGGTCTTGCGCGACAGGCCGGCGACGAAGCCGGTGAGGCCGGCGCGGGCGCCGTTCGACAGGCCGAGGATCTCGATCGGCGCCTTCACCGCGGCCGAAGTGATGTTGACGATGCGGCCGAACTTGCGCGCCATCATGCCGTCGACGGTGGCCTTGATCAGCTCGATCGGCGTCAGCATGTTGGCGTCGATCGCCTTGATCCAGTCGTCGCGGGTCCAGTTGCGGAAATCGCCCGGCGGCGGGCCGCCGGCGTTGTTGATCAGGATGTCCGGCTCGGGGCAGGCCTTGAGCACGGCTTCGCGTCCGGCCGCCGTCGTGATGTCGCCGACGATCTCGGTGACGGTGACGCCGGGGTGGGTTTTGCGGATTTCGCCGGCAGTCTGCTTCAGCGCCTCGGCGCCGCGCGCCGTCAGGGTGACGTGCACCCCCTCATTGGCGAGCGCGATCGCGCAGGCGCGGCCCAGTCCCTTGCTCGATGCGCAGACGATGGCACGGCGGCCTTTGATTCCAAGATCCACGGTTCACTCCCTGTGATGTCGGGTAGGTTTTAAAGGTTTGATGGCACCAGTCTAGCGAAGCTCGGCGGCGCCGATAAGGGACGTGCAATGCATAAGTGCATGCCGGGCAGGAACAGGCGGGTGAGCACGTTGGAGCAGGGCGGGAGGCTAAAGCATGATCCGGAAAAGTGCGAAGCGGTTTTCCCTCGCGACAAACGCGGAACGCGTTTGCGCGGAGATCATGCTCAAACAAAGAGCTAAAGCGCGATGACGATTCAACCTAATCACATCGCGCTTTAGATGCGTTGCTCGCGCCGCAGCCGCTCGATCGCCATGGCGGCTTCGGGCGGCAGCGAGCGGAATCCGGCCTGTCCGGCCGCGGAGAACAGCGGCCGCAATTGCGATCCGTTGAGGAACTGCGGCTGCCTGGCGAGCGGCACCAGCTGATCGAACACCAGCACCAGGGGGGTCACGACGAGACCGACCCTGATGGCGCCGAGCAGCGCGCCGCCGAGGCGGTCGCCGATCCCGATCTCCGAGCCGATGGTGTCGTCGAGCATCGTCCGCGCCATCTTTCCGAGGATGACGCCGATCAGGAGGAAGAGGCCGAACAGCAGCACGCCATTGGGCGGAAACGGCGACGACGGCAGCGTCGCGATGTGGGGCCCGATCATCGCCAGCGCGGCGACCGCGAGCGGCATGGCGACGAGATAGGCCAGGATGGTGACCGCGCTGCGCAACAGGCCGGTCGTGAAGCCGGTCACCACCGCGAACACCAATCCGAGGATGACGGCAAGGTCGAAGAGGTTCATGGATGAGGAATTCCCTGCCCGAATCTCCCGCGATCCCCTGGTTGATCAAACCTGCTTACATCAGGGACAATTGTCGCTATCAATCGTCCGCTTCAATCCGGGAACCTGTCGATGTCCGACCTATTCGATGTCAGTAAAGAAATCATCCTCATCACCGGCGCCTCGCAGGGACTCGGGCGGCAATTCGCCCGCGTGCTGGCGGCGCATGGCGCCGCGGTGGTGCTGGCCGCGCGCCAGACCGCGAAGCTGAAAGGCCTCGAGGAGGAGATCAAGGTCAAGGGCGGCCGCGCCGCTGCGGTGCAGATGGACGTCGCGGATATCTCCGGCATTGCGAAAGCGCTCGACGCCGCCGAAGCCGCGCTCGGTCCGATCACGGTCCTGATCAACAATGCCGGCATCGCGATCGAGAAACTGTCGACCGAGCAGACCGAGGCGGATTGGGACGCCGTGATCGGCGCGAATCTGAAGGGCGCCTACTTCCTCGCGACCGAACTTGCGCGGCGCATGATCGCGCGCAAGCAGCCGGGCAATATCATCAACGTCGCATCCGTGCTCGGACAGGGCGTGCTCAAGGCGGTGTCGCCCTATGCGATCTCCAAGGCCGGCATGATCCAGGGCACCAAGGCGATGGCGCTGGAGCTCGCCGGCAACAACATCCGCGTCAACGCACTGGCGCCGGGCTATATCGACACCGAGATGAACCATGATTTCTGGTCGACGCCGGCAGGCGAGCGATTGGCGAAACGGATTCCACAGCGCCGGGTCGGCGCCGAGTCCGATCTCGACGGCGCGATCATGCTGCTGGCGTCCAACGCCTCGCGCTACATGACCGGGACGGTGGTCACGGTCGATGGCGGGTTTTTGCTGAACTAGCTTTGCTGTCCGGATGAAGCCACTGTCATCGCCCGGCTTGTGCGCAACTGCGCGCATGGACCGGGCGATCCAGTACGCCGCGGCCTCTCGGCTCAAGCACTGCCGTCTCTGGAATGCTGGATCACCCGCATGCGCGGGTGATGACACTGAGCAAGCTGAGGGACGTTTGCACGATTTCGGAATAATGGAAAAATACCACTGAGTTGCCCGACGAGTCAAGTTGCCGTGTCCGCCGGCAGCCCCGGCTACTGTGCATGGGGTTGTTTTCGATATTTTGCCAGTGCGGCCTTACGACGGCATTTGGTTACCCCGCCCGCATCTCCGCCCTGATCATATCCGCCGCCTTCTCGCCGATCATGATGGTCGGTGCATTGGTGTTGCCGCCGATCAGGGTCGGCATGATCGAGGCGTCGACCACGCGCAGGCCTTCGAGCCCGTGCACGCGCAGCTTCGGATCGACCACCGCGAGCGGATCGGCGGTGCCCATCTTGCAGGTGCCGACCGGGTGATAGACGGTGTCGACGCGCTCGCGCAGGATGCTGCGGATGTCGTCGTCGGTGCGGACGTTGGATGTGAACACATCCTTCTGCTGCAGGGCGCGCAGCGCCGGCGCCTCCATCAGCCGCCGTGTGGTCTTGTAGCCCGCCACCATCGATTCGAGATCGTCTTCCTCGCCGAGGAAGTTCGGGTCGATCAGCGGCGCCTGCATCGGGTCACTGCCGGCCAGCGCGACGCTGCCGCGGCTCTTCGGCCGCAGCAGGCAGACATGGCAGGAAAAGCCGGTGCCGCCGTGGCGCTTGCGGCCGTGGTCGTCGACCATCGCCATGCCGAAATGCAGCTGGATGTCGGGGATGTCGAGATCGGGCCGCGTCTTCAGGAAGCCGCCGCATTCGGCGAAGTTCGAGGTGAGGGGACCGCGGCGTTCGCGTCGATACTGCATGATGGCGCGGACGAGCCGCGGCATGCCCTTCAGCGAGATGCCGGCGAAGTTCGGATTGTCCGACATGTAGCCGAAGATGAAGTCCGGATGGTCCTGCAGGTTTTGACCGACGCCGGGCAGATGATGCACGCTGGCGAGGCCGTGCCTGCCGAGTGCTGCGGCGTCGCCGACGCCCGACAGCATCAACAGCTGCGGCGACTGGAACGCGCCGGAGGCAAGCAGGACTTCGCGCCGCGCGCGGAGTTGCTTTACTTCCTTGCCCTGCCGGTATTCGACGCCGACCGCGCGCTTGCCCTCGAACAGGATGCGCGTTGCGTGCGCATTGGTCTCGACGCGCAGATTGGTGCGTCTGCCGATATGCGGATGCACATAGGCGCGCGCCGCGCTCCAGCGCTCGCCGTTGCGTTGGGTCACCTGGTAGATGCCGAGGCCCTCATGGTCCTCGGCATTGAAATCCTCGCGGATGCGGAATTGCGCCTCCTGCGCCGCCTGCAGGAAGGTCTGCTGGATCGGATTGCCGGAGCGCAGCTTGTTGACGGCGAGCGGGCCGCCCTTGCCGTGATACTCGCCGTCGAAATCGGAATTGTCTTCCGAGCGCTTGAAATAGGGCAGCACGTCGGCGAACGCCCAGCCGGTATTGCCGAGCGCGGCCCAGTGGTCGTAGTCGGCGCGATGGCCGCGGATGTAGACCATGGCGTTGATCGCCGAGGAGCCGCCGAGCCCCTTGCCGCGTGGCTGGTAGCCGATGCGGCCGTTAAGCCCCTTCTGCGGCACGGTGTTGAAGGCCCAATTGTTGACGGTGCCCGCGACCATCAGCACCAGCGCGCCGGGCGTGGTGACGACCCAATTGTCGTTGGTGCCGCCGGCATCGAGCAGCGCCACCGACGTCGCCGGATCCTCCGACAGCCGCCCCGCCACCGCGCAGCCGCCGGAGCCTGCGCCCACCACCACGAAATCGAATGTGTCAGTCACGTTTCCCCCTGCCTTCATTATCGTCGGTCATTGCGAGCACGGCGTGATTCTTACGACAACAACCGCATCAGCTTCTCCAGCCGCGCGACCTTCGCGCCATAGGGCGGATAGAGATCGGCAAGCCGGTTGAAGCGCGAGCGGTAGAACACCGGCTTGAACTTGGTCAGCGTCTTGAATCCCCACTCGCCGTGATAGGCGCCGGTGCCGGAGGCGCCGACGCCGCCCATCGGCTGATAGGCCTGCGCGAAGTGGAACAGGCAGTCGTTGACGGTGACGCCGCCGGACACCGTGCGCGCCAGCACCGCATCGCGGGCGGCGCTGTCGGTGCCGAACCAGTACAGCGCCAGCGGGCGATCGCGGCCGTTGACGAAGGCGATCGCCTCCGCCGCATCGCGCATGCCGATGACCGGCAACAGCGGCCCGAAGATCTCCTCCTGCATCACCGTCATGTCCGGCGTCGCGTCGGCGATCACGGTCGGCGGAAATTTGCGCCTCGCCTTCCACTCGCGGTCGTTCGATGCTGCCGGCTGCATGATGATCGCGCCTTTCGCGGCGGCGTCGGCGACCAGCCGCTCGAGCCGTGCGTAGTGCCGGTCCGAGACGATCGACGTGTAATCGGCGTTATTGGGATCGGTACCGAACATATGCTGCATGTGACCCTGCAGCCGCATCGCGAAGGGCTGCACCGCGGCCTGCGGCACCAGCGCGTAATCGGGCGCGATGCAGGTCTGGCCGGCATTGAGCAGCTTGCCATAGGCGATGCGCTGCGCGGCTTCGTCGATATCGGCGGAGCCGTCGACGATCACGGGCGATTTGCCGCCGAGCTCGAGCGTCACCGGCGTCAAATTGCGGGCGGCGGCTTCGGCCACCAGCCGGCCGACGCGGGTCGAGCCGGTGAAGATCAGATGATCGAACGGCAACGCGGCAAACGTCCTTGCGATTTCGTCGTCGATATCGGTGACCGCGAGCTCGGTGACGTCGAATTTCTTGGCGATCGCCTCGGTCAGCAGCTCGGCGAAGCGCGGCACCAGCTCGCTCGGCTTGATGATGGCGCGGTTGCCGGCCGCGATCGCCGCGACTGCGGGCGCCAGGGTCAGCTGCAGCGGATAATTCCACGGCGCGATGATGCCGACCACGCCGAGCGGCTGCGGCACCAGCCGGTTCCTGGCCGGCGCGAACTGCACCGTGGTCGGGACCTTCCGCGGCGTCATCCAGCCCTTGAGATGCCTGGCCGCGTGCTTGATTTCGCCGAGCACCAGCAGGGTCTCGGCAATCGCGGTCTCGACGGTGGAGCGATGGCCGAAATCAGCCGAGATCGCCGCCTCGAATCGCGCCTCATTCTCGGTCAGCGCGGCGCGCAGGCGGCGCAGCCGGTCGAGCCGTGCCTGCAATGTCGGCGCCGGCTCGCTGCGCGACAGCTCGAACTGGCGATGAAAGGCCTCCTCAAGCGCATGCAGCCCCGGACTCTTCAACGGCCGGTCCATGGCATTTCCCCCTCGGATGACGTGTTCTTGACGGATTTGTTGCGCGCCAAGCTCCGCTTTTGCGCGCGGTCTGGCAAGGCCCGGTTCCCGGCGGTAAATCCTGCCGGCAAAGCCGGCGATTTCGACGTCACAAAATCCTCAAAAACCCGCATCCGGGGCTTTCCAAACCGGCCTCACGTTGATACATACGCCCCGCACCCGACGGCTTCGGCCCGGGTCGCCTTCTCAGGAAGCCCCCGGACGGATCGATCGGCGCCGTTGAAAAGCGCTGGCCGGCCGGCTCAGGCACCCTTTCTGCAAGGCATGCAACGGTTTAACGCGGGGTGGAGCAGCCCGGTAGCTCGTCAGGCTCATAACCTGAAGGTCATAGGTTCAAATCCTATCCCCGCAACCAACGATTCTTGCGAAAGCAAGGCACCCAAAACCCCGGCCTCCGCAAGGACGTCGGGGTTTTTCTTGTTCGCGGCGAACCGAAGGATCGCAGCCAGGTCGCCGCGCAGCACGATCGCAAGTTCGGCTTCGTTAGGCACGAGCGTCACCTGATCGACCAGCGTCCGGAACAGCTCAGCCGCCTCGGCCGTGCCGTCCGCGCTCAGTAGGCTCTCATAAAGCGCGGCGACCCGCTGGCGGTATATCTCCGCCATGTTCGGATGCAGAAGGGGCGGCGGTTCCTCAGCGTTCGCCAGCAACTCGGTCAGTTCGGCCTTGCGGGCTTCAAGACCACCAATCTTTTCCTTGAGCTGAGCGCCGGGCACACCATCCAGGATGGCTTGGATCGCTCGATCCAAGTCCCGCTGGACGCGCTCCAACTCTTTGCGCTGACTGGTGATGTCTGCGCTGCGCTCAATCCGCAGCCGGTTCACCTCGCGAGTAAATTCGTCGCAGAACTCCTTGAACAGCTCGGGCTCCATCAAGTGTGTCCGGAGGCCGCTAAGCACGGAGGCTTCAAGGGCGTCTCGCCTTATGTTCAGGCGGTTTTCGCAGGTGCCCTTATTCCGCGAGGTCGCGCAGCCAAGCAGATCTTTCGAGATCATCGTATAACCGCCACCACAGCAGCCACACTTCACGAGGCCGGCAAACAGGTGCTTCGGGCGCCGCCGCTCATTCAACGGGTTGTCGCCGGGCTCAGACGCCTCATAAGCGAGCGACTTTTGGCGTGCTTTCACCGCATTCCAAACTTCCTGGTCGATGATACGCATCTCCGGAACCTCCTGAATCACCCACTCGGATTCAGGATTGAGACGCGACACCCGCTTTCCCGTATCCGGGTCTTTCAGATAGCGGAGCCGGTTCCAGACGAGGCGCCCGACATAAAGTTCGTTGTTGAGGATGCCGACGCCGCGCTTCGGGTTGCCATGGATCGTTGACGGCCCCCATTCGGCGTCCTGTGGTCCAGGCACGCCTTCCTTGTTCAGCTCAAATGCAATCGCGCGGGACGACTTGCCGGCAATGTAGTCTGCAAAGATACGGCGTACGACGGCGGCTTCCGCCTCGTTGATCGTCCGATCGCCCCGGATCGGCTCGCCATTTGCCGCGAACTGCTTCACCACGTCATACCCAAAGCAGAGCCCGCCACCGGACTTGCCATCCGCGACGCGGCCGCGCAGCCCACGGCGCGTCTTATCGGCGAGATCCTTCAGGAAGAGGGCGTTCATCGTGCCCTTGAGACCGACGTGCAGATGCGTCACGTCACCCTCCGACAGCGTAACGATACGAACACCGCTGAAGGCCATACGCTTGAACAGTCCGGCGATATCCTCCTGATCGCGGCTCAGGCGATCCATCGCTTCTGCGAGCACGACGACGAATTTGCCGCGCATCGCGTCGCCGATCAGTTCCTGAATGCCGGGACGCAACAGCGACGCGCCAGAGATTGCGCGATCGGTATAGCTGTCGACGACCGTCCAGCCTTGCTTCTCGGCGTGCAGGCGGCACAGCCGCAACTGATCCTCGATTGAAGCGTCTCGCTGATTGTCTGATGAGTAGCGGGCGTAGAGCGCGACTTTCACGAGGCGACCTCCTTACTCCGGAAGGCGGTCTCGCGTCCGGCTATCAGTTTCGGCTCGAACGAAGTCCCGCGCGGCCTGTCGCGCCAGCAGTCGGACCAGATTGACGAGGCGTGGATCGGGTTTTGATGACGAAAGCGCAACCGGTTCGCGGGTCGCGTCAGCGACCACAAGAAGCTGTTCCGCTGTTGTACGTCTCGGTCGCGCCACGATCGCGTCCTTGTCCTAGCGCGGAATACCCCGCTTCGCGACGATGATGCCCAACAACAGCGCGTCGGCAAGGTAAAAATGTATTGCAAGTCAATGGCTTGCGGCGAATCGGAGCGGATTCTGGCGGGTGACAGCGCAGCGGCGGGACGCGGGTCGACCGTCGTCGTAGCCATAATATTTTTGTGATCGCCCCCCTTGGAAGAGGGGCGTCTTGTCATGGTGGCAACCCCCCGCGGCACCCATGCCTTTGAGGGGCCATCTTCATTTGGCGAGACCGATAACAATTCCACCAGCCTTGCACTCCAAAGAAAATACGGTTATATATCTGGATATAGCATGGAGGGACGCGATGAGCAACAGTGCGCAGAAGAGAGCCCTCGAGAATTATCGGTCGCGCCTGACTAAGCGTGGCATCGCGCGGTTCGAGATCCAGGCGCTCGACGCCGACCGCGATCTGCTTCGATCCCTTGCCCGGAAATTGACGGAGGACGGTCCGGAAGCCGGGCAGCTTCGCCGGACCATACGGCAGGCAGTGGCGGGTGAGCCTCCAAAAGCGGGGGGGATTCTCGCCGCGCTGCGTCGCTCACCGATGGTCGGCGCAGATCTCGGCCTCAGCCGCCCGCGAGAAGAGGGGCGTAAGGTCGATCTGTGACGCGCTACCTCCTTGATACCAATATCATCAGCAACATCATAAAGCCGGAGCCGTCGGACTCGCTGCTGGCTTGGATGGGTGCTCAGAAAGACGATGACCTCTTCATTGCTTCGCTTACCGTCGCCGAAATCCGCCGAGGCATCTTAGAGAAACCAAAGGGCAAGAAGCGCAATAGCCTTGAAACTTGGTTCGCAGGCCCCGAAGGTCCGCAAGCGCTGTTCGCTGGCCGCGTGCTGTCGTTCGACGAGAAAGCTGGCCTCGTGTGGGCGCGGCTGATGGCCAACGGCAAAGCCAAAGGCCGTTCGCGAAGCGCGCTAGACACAATCATTGCCGCTGTAGCCGAAGCCAACCAGTGCGTCGTCGTGACCGATAATGAAAAGGACTTCGAGGACATTCAGATCATCAACCCGCTCCGTAGCTCTGGGAGCCAGGAGGTAGGCAGGTGACGATAGCTCGGACGGTCCGGCCGATTCACTTCGAGGATTTCAGCGGCACCGAGTTCGAACGCCTCGTGTTCGCCTACCACCTTTGCGATGGCTGGCCTTCCGACGCACCGAGGTGAATCGCCAGAATTTCTTCCGGCGTTTCATTCACCTCGATGGTCTGGGCGTTGCTGCCGACGAATTCCAGGATCGTCTTTCCGCCTTCGCGCGACATCCCGCCGACCAGCGAGATATTCACGTAGTACGGCTCCGCTTTGCCAAAGCGGGTGCACTTGATCCAGAACTGCATCGACATTCTCCGTAAGCGTTAGGAAGCCGCCCGCAACTCACGTGCGGCCGCAACCATGTTGACGAGGACCGGACGAACCTCCTCCCATTTGCGGGTTTCTGGTGACGAAGCGCGACAGAAAGATCCGGATCAGCGAAGTCCATTTAAGGCCGCGCAGCACTACACGGCCGTCTCCCTGCGTGCGGAAGCCGTCCTGCGAGGCCTAATCGAGGGCTGGGCCCAAACCACTCCGCAACAACTGCCGGTACCCGTGCCTGCCCATCCATCTGGCACGGGAGAGGTGGCTCTCATAGGCAAGGCGTGCACGCTCCGGCTCCCGTTTGGGATCGATCTGCAGCACGATCTCTGCGACTTCTCGCCAGTCGGCGCCTTCTGCGTCTGCATCCAGCATACGCATATAGGTCACCGCATGCTCGCGGTCATAAGGGGTCAGGGTCGGTTCGCTCGGTGCGGTGTCGCGTCGCATAGGAGTCTCCCAACTGAAGCTGAGAAGGATTTCTGAAGATTGTGGGCTTTTTATAGTCGTTCTGTCGTCTCCCCGTGAAGCCAAGCTCACTCATGGGCAAACGCGAAATTTCGCTGTCGGAAGATGAGCGCTACCAGAAACGGAGCCCTGCTCATTGCCGACATAACGGCGCGACCGTCCACGATATCTCGACGGTGTCGTGTGCGGCGGTGGTTCTGGTGAGCCTGGTCCCTAATAGTTGGGTTATAGCCAGTGGTTTGACGGCACAAGCGAAAGGCATGCTTGGCGCATGAAACCTCGTGCGCTTGTGGCCTGGAATATTCGTCGGATCCGCGTGGATCGCGGCATCTCGCAAGAGAAGTTGGCTTATCAGACCGGGATTGATCGCTCCTACATGTCTAGCCTCGAGCGGCAATCGACAAACCCGACGATCGATCTGCTTGACCGCATCGCCAAAACGCTGGACGTTCATTTGTCGGAATTCTTTGTTCGTCCAGCCAAGCGTGCGAAGGCTCCCAAGATATTGCCGAAAGGCCGTAAGCCAGCGCGTCCACGTCGTAGGAAGGAACCCGAAGCGGTGACCGCGGACATCCTCGGGACCAAGACTGAGATGGTCAAGACAGCCAAACGACCGACGAAACGACCAGGCCGCGGACGCAATGGTTCACATAGAACGAAAGCGTTCCGCAGCTAGCCCGCCTGTCTGCAATAGGCGCACTGTAAGTTCTCTGTCGAGTTAAGCCCGGTGCAGTAATCAATGCACACTGATCAGTGTGGCCACGTCCTGAAAAAGGACGGGGCTTTTTCGTTGGGCTGTCGTTCAACAGGAGTGCGTGCGACGCACTTCTCTGTGAATTTCGTGTGCACAAAAATCGGTGAAGCTACGCCCTCAAATTTGAGGTTCGCCGTTACCGTTGAAGTTCGCCACTGAACTTGGTGAATGTCCACCATCGGGATTGCGTCTCCTTCGCCGTGAAGATCACTGATCATCTGCTCGAAAGATCGCTGCTTCATGTTCGCGGCCGCTTTGTCGCAATAGACGGCAAGGCCGCCGAACACGCACGGATGTCGCGTATTCCGCCCTTAAATGCGCTTTGAGGGGAAAGCCTTCCCCTACGCCCGAGCCTGAGGTCTCGGCCGACCCCTTCTGTGGGGAGAACCCCACAACGCCCCCCTTAGAGTGAGAGGGCGGACGGGCTTCGCCATGACGGGTTGAAGAACGGAGGAGAGGCCTCCGGCGCCTGTCGTGGAGATAACCCATGATCCAAGTCGAAGTTCTGAGCGCCGCCCGCGACCATGTCGGCGGCTACAAGGTGGACGTGACCCGCGGCGAGCGCGTCGGCCGAGTATCGTCGGAATGGTTCTCGCGGCCAGCGGACGAGCGCTATCTATCCCTGTCGGACCTCTATGCCATGGTGCGTAGACGGACCGAGCGAAGCTGGACCCGAACGCTCGAGAGCGCTGCGATCCGGGTTGAGGCCGCCGCGACGATGCCGAGCGCCTTGCTCTGCTGCTGCCCGGTTCCGACGCGCCGACTCACTGGAGTATCGGTGGTCGGAACGCCGGCGGCTTACCTCCGTCAGTTTCCGGTGCCCGCTCGCTGGCATCAACCTGCGGTTCGGCCTCAACTCTCACCGAGCCGAGCAGCTCAAGACGCTCGAGATAGAGGATGGTCGCGTCGAGCTTCGCGCCGTTACTGGCCCCGAATATAGCCGTTATCTAAACAGTCAAGCTGTATCACCAGCTTTTTCACTGATCCCTTCCCATCGACGTTGAGCCTGACGCCGCCCGCAAGCGGTGGCGATCCCGTGCGCTCGCGTCGCTCCCAAGGAGCTCACGATGTCTTTCAGGATGCAGTCCGGAGCGCGTGCCGATGTTTACACGCGAGTCACCGCCGAGATCATCGCGGCAATCGAGCAAGGTGCAGGCGAGTGGCGTGCGCCGTGGTTCCACAACGGGACGAGTGTTGCCCGCCCAACCAACGTCGCTTCGGGCAAACGCTACCGGGGCATAAACACGGTGGCGCTCTGGGTCGCAGCCACGGCCAGCCATTACAGCGATGGCCTGTGGGGCACCTATCGGCAATGGCGGGACGCTGGCGCGCAGGTGCGCAAGGGCGAACGCGCTACCACTGTTGTGCTGTGGAAGCAGGTCGCTCCGTCCGAGCCGGCTGACGACGATGACGATGATAATGGCGGCCATCGGCGGATGTTTGCCCGAGCATTCTCGGTGTTCAACGTCGCTCAGGTGGACGGATACGAACGCCCGCCGACGAACGTCCTGCCAGAGAGCGAGCGCCTGGCGCATGCGGAAGCTTTCATCGCCAACTTCGGGATCAAGACTATATTCGGTGGATCCGAGGCTTACTACCTCCCGTCATCGGACACGGTATTCATGCCGGACTTCGCGTCCTTCCGCGATGCCGTGTCATTCTATGCTGTCTGGCTGCATGAGAACGGCCATGCCTCAGGGGCAAAGCACCGGCTTGACCGCGATCTCTCGGGTCGGTTCGGCTCGGCTGCCTATGCCGCCGAGGAATGTTGCGTGGAGATTCTCAGCGGGCTTGTCCTTGCCGATTTGGGCATAGCCCATTATCCGCGTCCCGATCACGCAGCGTATATTGCGTCGTGGATCGAAGTGTTGAAGGACGATCCTCGGGCCATCTTTACTGCCGCCAGTAAGGCGCAGCAGGCCGCCGACTGGATGCACGCGCAGCAGCCCGTATCTGCTGAGGAGCGTCAGACTTCATCCGCAGTTCCCGACGAGACAGATGCGTGCCAGTCTCATTTTCCTCTTGTCGCTGGCCCGTTGTAGCGGGGCGCGGACCTGAAGATGCTGGCGATCGCGTTCTCCAGCTGGAGGCCCGCGCGATGAAGCTGCTCGACCGCGCGACCTGACACCCGGAAAGCCGGAGATGCGAAACGGCGTGTCTCCGGCTTCGTGCCTTTCCGTCTTTCCTGATCGTCAGTTTGCGGCGCTGCCCTTGAGAGGAAGAGAGCGGCGCCGCGCTGCGTGACGGGTTGGAGGTCCAGAGAGAGACTTTGGGTCGCCCGTCGCGGAGTATCACCTATGGCTACTGCCGTTCAGAAGATCACGCTGTCGTCCTCGCGCGACATTCCCTTCAACAAGCTGGTGCTCAGTCAGTCAAACGTCCGGCGTGTGAAGGCCGGCGTCTCCATCGAGGAGCTGGCCGAGGACATCGCCAGGCGTACCTTGCTCCAGAGCCTCAACGTCCGGTCGGTCCTCGACGCCAAAGGCGCCGAGACTGGCATGTTCGAGATCCCGGCCGGCGGCCGCCGCTATCGCGCGCTGGAGCTGCTGGTGAAGCAGAAGCGCCTGGCCAAGACCGCGCCGGTGCCCTGCGTCGTTCGCGACAGCGGCGTCGCCGAGGAAGATTCGCTCGCCGAGAACGTCCAGCGAGCTCCGCTGCACCCGCTCGACCAGTTCCGTGCCTTCCAGGCCCTGCGCGAGAAGGGCCGTACCGAGGAGGACATCGCCGCGGCCTTCTTTACGTCAGTCAACGTGGTGAAACAGCGCCTGCGGCTGGCCTCGGTCTCGCCGGAGCTGCTCGACATCTATGCCGAGGACGGTATCTCGCTCGAACAGTTGATGGCCTTCACCGTCACCGCGGATCATGGACGCCAGGAGCAGGTCTGGCAGGCCATCTCCGGCTCTTGGCAGAAGGAGCCCTATCAGATCCGCCGCATGTTGACGGAGAAAACCGTGCGCGCCTCCGACCGTCGCGCCATGTTTGTTGGCCTCGACGCTTACGAAGCGGCCGGTGGCGTGGTGCTGCGCGACCTGTTTCAGTCCGACGATGGTGGTTGGCTCGAGGATGTCGCTCTGCTCGACCGCCTGGTCGCTGAGAAGCTGAAGGCAGAGGCGAAAACGATCGCCGCCGAAGGTTGGAAGTGGATCGAGGTCGCGATCGACTTCCCCTACGGCCACACGCGTGGCTTGCGCGAGCTGGACGGCGTATCCGCCGATGTCACCGCCGAAGAGCAGGCGACCATCGAGGCGCTCAAGGCCGAATATACGAGGCTCGAAGCCGAGCATGATGGCGCGGACGAGCTGCCCGACGAGATTGACCAGCGACTTGGCGAAATCGAGACGGCTCTCGCCGCCTTTGACGATCGACCCATCAGCTATCAGCTTGCCGACATCACGCGCGCGGGTGTGTTCGTCGGCATCGACGCCGAAGGCACGCTCTTGGTTGATCGCGGTTACGTCCGGCCTGAAGACGAGCTGCCCGTGGCCGAGCCAGAGCAGGGCAGCGATGGCGAGCCCGCTGCCGCGACCCTCGACGGCGCCGAACCATTAGCGCCGGGAATCCAGCGCGCCGTCATCACTATCGGCGGGCAGGTCGCGGAGGCAGAGGACGAGGATGATGATGCGATGAAGCCGCTGCCGGACCGCCTGCTGACCGAGCTTACGGCCGAGCGGACGCTGGCGCTGCGCGACAGGCTGGGGATCACGCCTTCGGTCGCTTTCCAATCGGTGCTGTACAAGTTCTGCCTCGATGTCTTCTCCCGCTATTCCTCCTACGGGACGGCGATGGAGGTCTCCGTGCGTAGCGCTAGCTTCCCGGTGCAGGCACAAGGGCTGAACGACACGCCGGCGGCCAAGGCGATCGACGCGCGCCACAAGACGTGGGAGGAGCGCCTGCCGAAAGACAAGGCCGATCTCTGGGACTGGCTCACCGGTCTGACGAGCGAGGAGCAGGCGGCGCTCTTCGCACACTGCGCCTCATTCGGCGTCAACGCGCTCTACGAGAAGGGCGATCGCTACGGCGGCGGTGCCACCCCGCACACCATCGAGCAGCGGATCACTGAGGCCGATCGCATCGCCCGGGCTGTCAACCTCGACATGGTGAATAGCGGTTGGCGCCCGACCGTCGAAAACTATCTCGGCCGCGTGCCGAAGCTCCGCATTTTGGAGGCGGTGCGGGAGGGCGCCGGCGAGCGGGCCGCCCAACTCATCGACCATCTGAAGAAGGGCGACATGGCTAAGGAGGCCGAGCGCCTCCTGGCCGAGACCGGCTGGCTACCCGAGCCGCTGCGGATGCCCGACGCCCAACTGGCGGCGGCTGTCGATGGCGCGGAGTCCAAGGGCGATGGCGAGGCGCTGCCGGAATTCCTCGCCGGCGACGAGGAGGAAACCTCGGCCAATGAAGCGGACGAGTCGCGCATGATCGCGGCCGAATAACTCGACCACGCGGGGCGGCTTTCGCCGTCCCGCGTCTTTTCATTGCCATTCACCCCAAAGCCCTGGCGCAAGCCGGGCTTTTGCATTCTGGAGGCCCTCGTGCCCCTCTTTACCATCGAGACGACCTATCGCTTGCCGATCTATCGCCAGCGAACTTACGACGCCGAAACGCTCGACCAAGCCTGCGATCTTGCGATCGCTGACAAGGGCTGGGACGACAATAAGTCGGGCGTCGAAACATCCGGCGATACCTATGTTAGCGCTGCCTGGGAAGGCCGCGACGCCGCCTATAGCGGCCCGCGCCTGCCGTTTCCCTCACGTTTCGGCGAGCAGGTCCAGCGCAAGGTCGGCCATTTCGAGTTGCTGCTCGGTCTGCTCAAGATACTCATCCACGCTCCGGAGGACGGCTCAGTGGATGTCGAGCTTTGGCGCCGACGGGCGGACGCCGCCATCGCCAAGGCCGAGGCCATTCTCGCGGGCGAAGACGACCCGATCGAGGGAGCTGCGTCATGACGAAAGACATCGTCGCTATCGGCGAGGCCGACGCGATACCTCGCGTAAGCGGTCGCCGCCGCTGACGGCGGTCGGGCCTCGCCATCTCGGCAGTTCGGGTACTGAGGAACGCTCTGCGCGCGGCGCGCCGCCACCCGGTGGGGCGCCGTTTCTCATGTCGGGCACCGCCGCCTTGATGCTGAGAGGGAGAGGGCGGCCGGGACGGGTTTGAGCCGGCGCGGTCAGAGAGAGCGCCGATCGGCTCGGACGTTCCCGGCTCTCCCGAAGGCTTCCTCCATGACTGACCTTTCCCCGATCGCCGCCGACCAACTCGCGCCATTCTCGCCTGTTCGTACTCCCGAGGGCGCCATCATCGCTGCGGCCGAACGGCTTCTCCCGCATCTCGAGCGCGGCCACCGCATCGACGCCGCAATCCTGCGCGCCGCGATGGAAGTGGCCTTCGGCGCATCCGATGCGACGGGCGCCTGGGACTGGAAGATGGCCTATGACGCTTGCGAGGTCACCACCGTCCTGTTCCTGCGCAAATACGGAAAGGCGCTCTTCCGCAAAGCTGATTCTGCGGCTTCACGACTTTCCGCTTTGGACAAGATCGCGGGACTTCTGCCGACCCACACGCGCCGCACTGTCGAAAGCGAGACTTTCCAGCAATTCTCGACGCCGATCCCGCTCGGCCTGGCGGCGCTGACCGCGGCCGCCATCACGGCGGCGGATCGCGTGCTGGAGCCGTCCGCAGGCACCGGGCTGCTTGCCATCCTCGCCGACGTTGCCGGCGGCGGGCTCGTGCTGAACGAACTGGCCGAGACCCGGGCCACCTTGCTCTCTTCCCTCTTTCCGGCCATCTCCGTCACGCGCTTCGACGCGGCCCAAATCGACGACCACCTCGATCCCTCGATGGTCCCGAGTGTCGTGCTGATGAACCCGCCATTCTCAGCGATGGCGAACGTTTCGGGCCGGATGGCCGACACCGCGTACCGTCACATCGCCTCGGCCCTGGCGCGTCTCGCCGACGGCGGCCGGCTGGTCACGATATCAGGCGCAAACGTCTCACCCGAATCCTTAGCCTGGCGTGGCGCCTTCGCCCGATTGCAGGAACGCGGCCGCGTGGTGTTCACCGCGGCGATCGCCGGCGCGGTCTATGCCAAGCACGGGACCACGATCGAGACGCGCCTCACGGTCATCGACAAGCTGCCTGCCGATGACCGGAACGCGTTCGTGGCGTCGCCGGGAATGGCGCCCGACGTCGCGACGCTGCTCCGCTGGATCGGCGAACACGTTCCACCTCGCCTGAGCGTCGCATCAACCGGCGCGCTTCCCATGTCAGCCTCGCCGGCGCCTCGCACCGTGCGCGGCTATCTCGCGCGGGCCGCCACACAGTCGGTCAATGCCTCGGTCACCGACCCTGAAGCGATTGACCTCGTCTATGAGACGACCGATTGGACGCCGCCCGAGGGCGCGCGCATGAGCGACGCCATCTACGAGGAATACCGGCTCCAATCGGTCCGGATCCCCGGCGCGCAGGCGCACCCGACCAAGCTGGTGCAGTCGGCCGCGATGGCCTCGGTCGCGCCGCCGAAGCCGAGCTACAGGCCCCGGCTGCCGGCCAACCTCCTCAGCGGCGGCGTCCTCTCAGACGCCCAGCTTGAAACGGTCATCTATGCCGGCGAGGCGCATGGCAACTATCTCGCCGGCGCCTGGACCGTTGATGAGACCTTCGACCTCGTCACGGCCGCCCGCGACGACGCACCAAACGCCGTCCGCTTCCGTCGCGGCTTCATGCTCGGTGATGGGACCGGCGCCGGCAAGGGTCGCCAGTCCGCCGGCATCATTCTCGACAACTGGCTGCAGGGCCGGCGCAAGGCGGTCTGGATCTCGAAGTCCGACAAGCTGCTCGAGGACGCGCAGCGCGACTGGTCGGCGCTCGGCATAGAGCGTCTGCTGGTCACGCCGCTCTCGCGCTTCCCCCAGGGGCGTGAGATTCGGTTGGCCGAAGGCGTCCTATTTTTAACCTACGCTACGCTGCGGTCCGACGACCGCGGCGAGAAGCTTTCGCGCGTCCGGCAGATTGTTCAATGGTTGGGCTCCGACTTCGACGGCGTCATCATTTTCGACGAGAGCCATGCCATGCAGAATGCCGGTGGCGGCAAGGGCGAGCGGGGCGATGTCGCGCCCTCGCAGCAGGGCCGTGCGGGCTTGCGCCTGCAGCATGCGCTGCCCAATGCCCGCGTCGTCTATGTCTCGGCGACCGGCGCCACCACGGTCCACAATCTCGCCTACGCTCAACGGCTCGGCCTGTGGGGCGGTGAGGATTTTCCGTTCGCCGCGCGCGCCGAGTTCGTTGAGGCGATCGAGGAGGGCGGGGTCGCGGCGATGGAGGTGCTCTCTCGCGATCTTCGTTCGCTCGGTCTCTATACTGCACGCTCGCTCTCCTATGACGGTGTCGAATATGAGCTGGTCGAGCACCAGCTCGCCGACGAGCAACGGCGCATCTACGACGCCTACGCCGGTGCCTTCAGCGTCATCCACAATCACCTCGACGCGGCGATGCAGGCCGCCAACATTACCGGCGAGAGCGGCACCCTCAATCGCCAGGCTAAGTCGGCCGCGCGCTCGGCCTTCGAATCGGCCAAGCAGCGATTCTTCGGTCATCTGCTCACCAGCATGAAGACGCCGAGCCTGGTCCGCTCCATCGAGCGGGATCTGGCCGAGGGCCATGCTTCGGTGATCCAGATCGTATCGACCGGCGAGGCCCTGATGGAGCGCCGGCTCGCCGAGATCCCACCTGCGGAATGGAACGACGTGCGCGTGGACATCACGCCGCGCGAATACGTGCTGGATTACCTTGCCCATTCCTTCCCGGTGCAGCTCTATGAGCCCTTCACCGACGCCGAGGGCAATCTCTCGTCGCGGCCCGCCTTCCGAGACGGCCAGCCGGTCGAGAGCCGCGAGGCCGTCGCGCGCCGCAATGAGCTGATCGAGCGGCTCGCTTCGCTTCCGCCCGTTCCCGGCGCGCTCGACCAGATCGTGCAGCGTTTCGGCACGGACCTCGTGGCGGAAGTGACCGGCCGTTCGCGGCGCGTGGTGCGCAGGGGTGACCGCCTTGCCGTCGAGAACCGTGCCGCCTCCGCCAATCTTGCAGAGACCGCCGCCTTCATGGACGACCTGAAGCGCGTGCTTGTCTTCTCGGAGGCTGGCGGCACGGGCCGCAGCTACCACGCCGAACTCTCGGCGCGGAATCGCCGGCTTCGGGTCCATTATTTGCTCGAGCCGGGCTGGAAGGCCGATGCCGCGATCCAGGGGCTCGGTCGTACGAACCGCACCAACCAGGCACAGCCGCCGCTCTTCCGGCCGATCGCGACCGACGTGAAGGCGGAGAAGCGCTTCCTGTCGACCATCGCCAGCCGGCTCGACACGCTGGGTGCGATCACGCGCGGCCAGCGCCAGACCGGCGGCCAGGGCCTGTTCCGGCCCGAGGACAATCTTGAGAGCCACTACGCCCGCGACGCGCTGCGCCAGCTCTATCTGCTGCTCGTGCGCGGCAAGGTCGAAGGCTGCTCACTCCAGACCTTCGAGGACGCTACGGGCCTGAAGCTCATCGACGCGAACGGCATCAAGGACGAGCTGCCGCCGATCACGACGTTGCTGAATCGCCTGCTCGCGCTCACCATCGACCTGCAAGGTCTGCTGTTTACGGCCTTCGAGCAGTTGCTGAACGCGAAGATCGAGGGCGCCATCGCCAGCGGCGTCTACGATATCGGGCTGGAGACCCTGCAGGCTGAGAGCTTCATCGTCACCGATCGGCGCACGATCTACACGCACCCTGCGACTGGCGCGGAAACCCGGCTGCTCACGATCATCGAACGCCGCCGCAATCGCCCCATGACGCTCGATCAAGCGCTCGATTATCTCGCCGATGCTCGGGCGGTGCTACTGGTCAACGAGCGCTCGGGGCGCGCCGCGGTGCAGATTCCGGCTCTGAGTCTCATGCTCGATGACGGCGAAATCGAGAGCCGCGTGCGGCTGATCCGCCCCATGGAGCACCATCATGCTTCGATGAAGATGATGGACGAGAGCCACTGGCAGCCTGCGGATCGCGAGATATTCGCCGCGGCATGGAACGGCGAAGTCGTCGACGTACCCGAGTTCGCTGAGAGCACGCTCCACATCGTCGCCGGCCTGCTGCTGCCGATCTGGAAGCGGTTGCCGAACGAGTCGACGCGCGTCTATCGGCTCCAGACCGACGATGGCGAGCGCATCATCGGTCGCAGGGTCTCGGCAGCCTGGGCGGCAAGCGCTTGCGCGACTGCTACCTGCAGCTTGACCCCACACGAAGCTTTCTCGGCGCTGATGGAGGGGCGCACCGTCCTCGACCTCGCTGAGGATCTGCAGCTCCGTCGTGTCCGCGTGATGGGCGCCCATCGCATCGAGCTATCCGGCTTCACCGATACGATGCGTGACCGGCTGCGCGCCTACGGCCTCTTCACCGAGATTATCTCGTGGAAGCTGCGCATGTTCGTGCCATCAGATGCGACCGGCGCCGGAGTGTTGGCAAAGGTGCTCGACCACTATCCGATCGTGCGCATCGGCGAGCGGGAGGCCGCCTGATGGCCCGCGACAACGCCTCCGAACTGGCCTGCCGTCTCGCGCGTGACGCCGAGGCGGTGTGCCGCCATTATTTGTCCAACGGGCGGCGCCAGGGCCGCTATTGGACGGTGGGCGACGTCCGCAATACGCCCGGCCGGTCGATGTTCGTCCGGCTCAGCGGACCGGAATCCGGACCTGGCGCCGCGGGGCATTGGCGAGATGCTGCCTCGGCCGAACATGGCGATCTCCTCGACGTGATCCGCGAGAGCTGCGCTTTTTCGAACTTTCGCGATGTCGCCAATGAGGCACGACGCTTTCTAAGTCTGCCGCGTCCAGAACCGGAGCGAGAGCCAAATCGCCTGCGGTCGAGAACGTCGCCCGCGCCCCTCGGATCCCCAGAGGCGGCGCGGCGGCTCTTCGGCGCGTCGCAGTCGATCGCAGGCACACTCGCAGACACGTATCTCCGCAATCGCGGCATTACGGCTTTGCACGAAACCGGAAGTTTGCGCTTTCACCCACGTTGCTACTACCGGCCCGACGACCACAGCGCGACCGAGACATGGCCGGCGATGATCGCCGCCGTCACCGATCTCCGCGGCCACCTGACCGGCGCGCATCGCACCTGGCTTGACCCCGGAGGCTTCAGCGAGACGACGCTCGGCAAGGCGCTGATCGATACGCCGAAACGGGCGATGGGCGACCTGCTTGGTCACGCCGTTCGATTTGGCGTAGCTGGTGAAGTCATGGCGGCCGGCGAGGGCATTGAGACGATACTGTCGCTCCGCAGCGTGCTGCCGACCATGCCGATGGTCGCGGCCCTCTCGGCGGCGCATCTCTCAGCCGTCCTTCTCCCGGACACGCTGCGCCGGCTCTACATCGCCCGCGATGACGATCCTGCCGGTGACGGCGCGATGGCGACCTTGATCGATCGGGCGCAGGAGGCCGGCATCGAGGCGATCGTGATCTCGCCACGGCTTGGCGACTTCAACGAGGATCTTCGCCTGCTCGGAATTGATGCCCTTCGGGCCGCGAGCCGCGTGCAGATCGCGGCGCAGGACGTCGCCCACTTTATTGAACTGGCGGCATAGCCGGAACGGGGATGAGGTGCGACGCACCCGCTTCGTTATCGCAAGGCCGGTGGTCCTGCTTCCCCTCCAGCGCCGGAGAGGACCGCCCCCACGGCCTTCCGAGAGGGCGATCGGGCGGCAAGCGGCCCGGACCGGCAACCTCGTGGGCCGACTATTTTCCGTCGGCGGCAGAGCCGCCTTTACATCGCGAAGCAAAATAGTCGGCCCCATTCGGTCCTCCGCTAACGCTCCGGCCCACAGCTCGCGCTGCGGGTGCAAGTCCGTTCCGCCCGCCGCTTTCGTCGCCATGAAGGCCGCGATGGGCGCGGTCGATCCGACGAGGGAAAGCCGCAATGACCACCGACCACAACGACGATTTTGAGCCGCACCAAAGCTCATCCCCAACCGACCAAGTGCTCCAGGAACTCCAGCTCTTTGGCTACCGTCCCTTCCACGATGAGCCCGATCCCCGGCGGCTCCCTGAAGCGGGAGTCCTCGCCGGCAGCATCGCCGACATCTTCGATGCCCTGGTGGTGGCGCTGTCCGATACCCGCCTTGAGCCGGACCTCGAAGACCTGCTCTGGTCGACGGTGAACATCTTCCACCGCGCCAGCGACAGGATCGAACGAGAGCTCGACGGCAATGAACTGGCCCAGCAGCGCTCCCAGCGCGAACAGGACGGCAGCGAGGTGAAATCCGTCGAATTGGAGCGCCTGACGGCGGAAGGTCAAACACTGATCGAGCGACGCAACGCGTTCGAGCTGATGCGCGACCAGGCCGCCGACGAGTTCGAGCGCCACACCCATTCCGTCTGGCGGCCCCGCAACGGGTCGAGGGTCAACCACCGCAATCTGACCTCCGCGATGATCGACAGCCGCGACTTCCTGGTCGCGAAGAAGCGCGCCGACAATCAGGTGCTCATTCCGCCCGGACCGAAAGTCGCGCTGACCGGTGGTCTCGACTTCAACGATCACCGGTTGATCTGGGCCAAACTTGACCAGGTGCACGCCAAGCATGCGGACATGGTGTTGCTGCACGGCGGATCGCCCAAGGGCGCCGAGCTGATAGCCGCCAAGTGGGCCGACAACCGCAAGGTTCCGCAGATCGCCTTCAGGCCCGACTGGACGAAGCATGCCAAGGCCGCTCCGTTCAAACGGAATGATGCGATGCTGGAGGCGTTACCGATCGGGGTGATGCATTTCCCGGGCACGGGAATTCAGGACAATCTTGCCGACAAGGCGAAGAAGCTCGGCATCCCGGTCTGGAGGTTCGGCGGCGCATAGGCGCCGTCGTACCTGCAGAACGACGGGCGAGCTGAGAGCCCAATCGCACCATGAATCTCTAACGGCCCTCAGGCGTCCTCATCATAGTAATGTGAATCATCAATGGCGCCCGATGTCTCCAGCTCGGGCCGCATATACCCGACCCGACCGGCGACACGCTCAAATGACATGATCGTTGTGAAAGCGATCGAATCTCCGTGAAACGGCTTATCCGGATCGCTCTCCCCATTGAGCGCACCTGAGACATTTGCCACAAGGACATCGTCTCCAACGTCCAGACTTACTTCTTTGATGTAAAGCTCGTCAAAAAAAGCGTTCGTCATCGCCATCTCACCCAAGAGGGCGTCCTCGATCATCATGGGATCTTCTTGAATGAAGGACACGTTGATGTACTCGTCGAGGTCTCGGGTGTACCAAACCTCACCAGAAAAGTAGCCGTTTGCGCTAAGAAAGTTGGAGAGCTGCGACGCCAGTTCGTCAACTACGGGTAGGCCCGCGGGAAGACCGTTGAGCTGTTGCACGCGCTGATCCATCAAGCGCAGATCAGGCATTAGGATCGCGGCTTTGTCCAAAGCCGCAAGCTGGTACTTCGGCTCGGCCCTTAGAGCCGCCGCGGTACCATAGCCAAAATACGCAGCCACGATCTCATGGGCGTGACCTGATCCGAGCTTACCGCCGGTCAGATTGTTGAACGTCACACGCAGAAAGTCTGCGCAGTGCTTTTGGATGGTAGACATGGCAAATCCATTTTACTCCGGCGTCTTAGTGGCAGTCACAAGCGCTTCATGACCACCACGCGCCAGCAAAATGGATGCCGTTCGGGTGTTCGATTAGGGAATCGAGATGCCGCCTTTTGGGTCGCTTGCAGCCCGGGCGATCGGCTCCTGACCGTCAATATGGGCGTTCCGTCTGTCGCGCGCAACGGATTTGTATCGATTCCGGTCGCTGGCGTTTGTCGCTATAGTGTTGCTCGCGCCGTGGTGGTGGTGGAAGGCGCGACCGTCAGACCATTATCTCACGGAGCCCACCGCCATGATCACCCTCGGACCACTGCTCGTTATCCTAGTTATCGGCTTCTTCGGCTGGCTACTCTTCACGCTTGCTGTCTTCGCACTGCCCTTCTTCGCCGGCGTGATGATCGGCATGTGGGCCTTCCACACGGAGGCCGGCGTGCTCGGCGGCATCGCGCTGGGCCTCGTGGCGGGCGGCTCAACCTTCGGCATCGGCCAACTCGCGCTCGTCTTTGTGACATGGACTTGGCTTCGGTTCCTGATCATCATCCTCTATGTCGCCCCCGCTACCATCGCCGGCTACAGCGCCACCCATGGAATCGCCCAGATAGCGATACCTTCACCCGCCTGGCAGACGATTTTCGGGGTCGTCGGGGCCATTGCCGTTAGCATCACGGCGTTCGTCCGCCTGACCGGAATGGCCGCACGCGGACCAGCCAAACAGCGCTTGGCGCGCGGCTGATATCGGTAAGACGGTGGGTCCCGTCCAGCATCCAGACTGGCACCAATCCTTCATCATCGAGCCTGCGCTAAGCGCGGCTTTAGCGCTGATGGTGCGAGCGCGAAAACAGAGATGAAGGAAGACACTGTGGCGACCATCAACACCTTCCGGAAGACCGGCAACAACGAGTTGGCCGGTCCAATCCGCACGCTCGCCTTCCTCAAGGCACGGCTGGTCCGCATCGAGAACCGTCGGACAAGGGGCCCGGCCTTGCGCCCCTGCCTTTAGCCGTTCAGCGCATCCTTGAGAGCCTTGGCCGGGGCGAACGTCAGTTTCCTCGACGCCGCGATCTTGATCGCCGCGCCAGTCGAGGGATTGCGGCCTTCGCGCTCCGGGGTGTGCTTCACCTTGAACTTGCCGAAGCCCGGCACATTGGTTTCACCGTCGCTCGCTGCTGCATCGGCGATAGACTTGAAGACACCGTCCACGATGGCCTTGGCTTGCGCCTTTGGCAGATTGTACGCCTTGGCGATCTCGTCGGCGATTTCAGCGGCGGTGGTCATGGTGTGACGTTCCTCGGGGATGTCGGTTGCAATTGGCTGCGCGCAGCCTCGGCGCTATCAGCATAGAGGAGCGCGCATCGCAGCCACGTCAAGACGCGGCCTGGCCGCATGCGCGAATTATCCCATAGATTCGGCTTACGTGGGCAGCTTTCGGGAACGGGTCTGGCGCGCAAGCCGGCGATTGGCTGCATTCTTCTGGGTGATGGCCGGAGCGAGCTCGTCATAATTAGCGCGGCTCTTTTGTAGCGCGCCTTTGGCATCGGCGAGTTCGATTCAACGGCCAATCCAAAATGTCTTGCAGTGGCGGACTTTCGAACTCCTTGAAAACGAAAAACCCCGGCATGAAAGCCGGGGCCCCGTGATGCCACGGCGTACATCCGGCCGCGACGATCAGGCGACAGATTGCATTTGGTTCTTAAAGAAAATGTGACCTTTGCGGCCGTCGCTCTTGAATGTCGCGCCAATCAATCGCGATCACACACTGTTCCATCCGCGCGTTCACCCTGTCCGGTATAAGATATCCGTGTCACGAAGGGAATTCGTGAGGTTACGTCGGGCCCGCCACCGACGCCGGTACGGCGTCACGTATGGAATCGTCCAGATGGCGATGCCTTCACCGACCTCGTACACAATATCTGCTGCCGTCTGCACGATTGCCGTCAGCGCCACGGCGTTCATCCGCTTCACCGGCATGACCGCGCCCGACCCAACAGGGCAGATCTTGCCGGGCGGCTGCTAGCGTCACACCAGAAGGGGCTGGGCTGGATCAGGCACCCAGAGTGCTCGCCGTCCTCATCTTTGAAGCTGGACCGAGAGTGGCCCAAGCGTCGAGGCTCGACCGATCATCGCAGAGAGGCAGGTTCGTGGCGGTCATTGTGAGCGGCATCAACCAAACGGCGGCGGATCACAGATACGGCGAACGACTCTCGTGAGCGTGGTGTGTTGCGGAGGCTTGACCGCGGAGCGGAGATTCGCAATCGCCGGGTCAGAGAGCCAATCACCATTGCGTTCGTTGGGCCGGTTTCTCGGCGGGGACTCGCTATCGCCACGTTCTCCTTGATGTCAGCTCTGTCAGGCCGAGCGCACCGAACGGCCTCTTCGATGGATGGATCTGGCCGAAGGACGGCTGAAGCCTCGACCGCCTATGGCGCAACAGCGGCGTCACAACTTTCTTCCCCTGCCGGCTGCGCCGTCATTCCTCGCGCAAGCCAAGAAAGTTCCTCCTCTGCTGTCGAGCCCCTTCGGGGTGCGCCGTCGATCGCCTCCGGCCTTTCGATCACCATCGAGGCCGCAAGGTGCGGGCTCGGAAAACAGAGATCAAGGAGAACTACCATGGCGACCATCGGCACCTTCAAGAAGACCGGCAACAACGAGTTCACCGGCGAAATCGTCACCCTCTCGGTCCAGGCCAGGAACGTCCGCATCGTCCCCGAAGCCAGCCGCTCGGGCGACAACGCCCCCAGCCACCGGATCTATGTCGGCCGTGTGGAGATCGGGGCCGCCTGGTCCAAGCGCTCCAACGAGGGCCGCGACTATCTGGGTCTCAAGCTCGACGATCCGAGCTTCACCGCTCCGATCTTCGCCAACCTCTTCGACGACGAGGACGGTGAGGGCTTCAGCCTGATCTGGTCCCGCCCCAGCCGCCGCAACGGCGACTGACCCGACCCAAGATGCCTCGCCCGGCTGGCCCGGGCGGGGCATCGCTCAGCTCAAGAGCTGGCCGCGCAGAGCTTCCGTCCGTGGCGAGGGAGCAGGTGTGGCCGGCGGAGCAAATTCCGATCAGCGACCGCGGACCTGTCGCGCCCTTGCTCGGCCGTTTTCGATTAGCTTCCAAAACGGTTTCGACGATGTCTTCCCAGTCAGGACAAACTGCAACCAAACGATCCAGCAGCGTGGGATCCCGCTCGATCTGGCCGAGCGCTTGAGCGCGCCATTGGTCGTTGAAGCTGATGCTCATCAGCGCTAGGCATTCGACGACCGAACTGTCAGGCGGCAAGTGTTCCAGGATTGCCGTCACAATGCCGGTCCATTCTTGAAGCAGACGCCACTGCGTAGCGGCGGCCCCGGTCTCCAATTTCTCTTGAAGGAGATCAATCAGCAAGAGGAAGCGAATTCGCCAAGGTTGGGGCCTGAGGTCCTCGACGTAAGCGTCCACGACTTCTTTCAATTACCCACATTTCCAGCCGATGCGATTTCGGCGCCGAGTTCGATATCTGTGAGTCTCGAGAGGCCGCGCCAGATGACAACATTTCCAGGTGGCGGATCGCCGGCCCTGGCCAAGTAGCCACCTAGTCGTGCAAGCTTGGTAAGGTAAAATGCAAGGGTTCCAGGGCGACATCGTCGATGGCTGGCGCCGCTGATGAGTTGATCGAGCAATGCGATCTCGGTGTCCGTCAATGCGAGCTTCGGTGACGCGTCTGGGGCGATGCGATTGAGCATGGTGAGCCAGAGGACGCGCCAGCTGAGAATGCAGAAGACCGCCATTAGATTGGCGAGTCGCTCCGCGGTCCGGAGTTTTGAGTCTTCCGCCTTGCAGCCCGATTTCAGGATTTTGTGGAACACCTCGATTTTCCACCGCATGGCGTACCAGTTGATCTTCTCGATTGCCTCGGAGCGTCCGCGGACGGCTAGGTCCGTGATGAGCTTCCACTCAATCGGTTTACGGCCCTTTGGCGTACCGCGCTCGGTGGCATGGATTATAGTCAGGTCGAGGACTGGATAACGTTTCTGCTTCCCGATGGGAGGCAAGACTGCGATCCGCTTGAATTTGATTTCCAGCGCGGCCTTCGTCGTCTCGCCCTTGTCATTGCGCACGTCGATATAATGCAAGCCTTTGACGCTGGTCTCTTCCATCTCGGTTGCAATCGTATGACCGCCATCGCCCGCCAGCCGATCGACGCAGGCGCGGACAAGGAAGTGAGCGCCAAGCTCTTGCGTCAGGCAATACAGTTCGTAGATGTCGCTTTCACGGTCACCGATATGAATGCAACGCTCCGGCTGTCCGAGCCGCTCGATCGATTGCCTGAGATTGTCGAGCCAGCGAACGCTCTCCTTCTTCTCGATCGGAACGCGGGTCGGGTTGATCTTCTTCTTGAGCTGCGCTGTGCCTTTGAACTTTTTCCGTGTCCAGAACTTCACCGCCGCCAATCCCAGCGGTAGGCCCTCGACAGTCACGGCGAGACTGGAATGCATCAGCATTCCGCAGACCGTGTGATGGCGCCAACGGCCATCCTTGTCCCGGCCGCTGTTGACGCTCTTGGTCAGGCCGATAGCGCTCGTGTTCGCGCGTTGGTAGGAGAATTCCGTCGTGTCCTGAATGAGGAGAATTGGGCCTGTACAATCATCGTAACGCGCGCGCGTGGCGGCGAAGTGGCCGCTGAGGATGTCGGCTTCCTCCACGCGCTCGTTGGCGAAGAAGCGGTAGGCCGCCTTCGTGTTCGCCCAGTCCTGGCACGCGAACGGTATGCTCCCGCCCATGCCGTCACCAATTTGCTTCAACAGCTCGCCAAATCGCTGACCAAGACGGGCATCCTTGAAAGCTGTCTTGTCGATCTCGCGCTCTGTCCAGTGTTCGACGACGCTTTCATCACCATCATCCTGGCGACCATCCGGGCCGGCCGACCAACGAGACGTCGTTCCGCTCGAACACATCAAGGCACCTCGTCGTCGCGATTCAGGTGCTCGACAATGAATCACAAGCGATTCATCCGATTCAAGATTTTTCGATTAGGGCTACTGCAATCGAATCAAGCATTTGTGGGTAATTGAAAGCCACGACTTCGCGGATGTCGGCTGGAAAGTGCTCGTATAAGGTCATGGTGGCTCTCCATCCGTCCAATGCCCTCTAGTTCCTTTGGCTAGCAGGTGCCTTTGCAAGCAGAGCAGATTTGCCCGGAGCCGCCTATCCACTTGTGCGTGACGCAACGCGGAGTTGGTTCTCTACGTGTCAGTGCGACGATGCAGCACAAATACACTCTGTCATCGAGTCCGGTGAGGATGAACCGCCGTTCGTTTAATCAGATCGGTTGCTTCGATGCCTAGCGCCTCCGCGATTCGGCCGAGCACTGTCACGCTGGCCGATACATCGGCCCGTTCAATCGCACCGATGTAACGGACACTCAGTCCGGCGCTATCGGCCAACTCTTCCTGCGTCATCTTCTTCACATGGCGTATCCGACGCAAATTGATCGCCATGATCCCCTTTAGATCCATGGCGACTAGGGAACCGACATCGGAACGATCGTGCCAGGAACGATCGTCCCGATTCGTGCGCCGCCATGTTATTCATTTCTTCTGAGGGTGGGCCTGGTTTACCGCTTCCGGGGAGCCCCGTGATGCGCCCCATGCATCGCGCCGCGACAAAACGTCTCCCGATTCTTTCGCATTCTGCGAAAGTTTCGCAGTACATGGAACTGTGTGCAACGTTGCTTCGGCCGGAGAGGGGATGATCGCAATGGACGGGATTGCATTCCAAGATCAGCCGCCGTTGACCGACCGCGTCAACGCGTATGACGAGGAACATCTTGCAATTTATCTTCGGTTGCTAATGGCTGAAGAAGAGGGCGCCGACTGGCGTGAGGTCGTCCAGGTGATCTTCGGTCTCGACCCTGCTCGAGAACCCGATCGTGCCAAAATTGTCCATGACAGCCACCTCGCTCGCGCCAGATGGATGACGGAGGCAGGTTATCGGTATCTGTTGGAACCGCGGATGCAGTGAGCAGGCCGTCGTGCTCTGTATTACGCAAATTGCGATCACGCGCGATGCAACCTTTGGGTCTAGTTTGCTGGACGGTCTTTCCGGATCGTGGCGTGTCCCTCGTTCGGGACGACAGAACAAGAAACGAGAGGAAACACCATGCCCACCCAGTACTGGCGCTCGCCGGAGACCATCGAACGCCTGAATCGCCTTGAGCGCCCCGGCTTCGCCCTCGAATTCCTCCGCCGCAATGCTGACTACCGCCGCGACTTCGCCCACACGCAGCGCCAGATTGCGCGTGACGGCGGTGATGCCGAGACCCTTCGTGCGACTTTCGCACGGCGATGGAGGTTGCGGTTTCGCACATGACCCCGCCGCTCCTGTTGGTCAAGAACCAACCATCTGGCTGCCCGAGGCATCACCTGGAACTTTGCTCCTGGAGCCCGCGCCGCCGGGCTTCGATGCTCTTCGTTCCATCGACCGCAGTGCTTTTGGGCAGTCGCTCCTCGAGTGGACGGATCCCGACGGTCGCGAACTGGTGATTGCGGACGGATCGGGTGAGCTTCATGTCCGGATGCGTGACGAGCAGGGCGTACGACGTCCCGCCGTGCTTCTGCCTATCGACAGCATGGCGGAGCTGCGGCTCGACGTCGCGTTACACTTCGTCCGCCGGCTTGGCGGCCAGAGTATCGGCCTTCTACCAGCGGCCCTGCAGCTGACGTCCTTTCAGAGACGGCGATTGATTCAGCTCCTTCACGCCTTCGACGTTCACGACCTGGGCGGCGGTCCGCGAGACGTGGCAGCGAAGGTGCTCGCCTCCGACCACGCCCAGCGTCGTTCGGTCGAGTGGAAGGATTCGCATGCCCGACGTAAGGCGAACCGGCTCATTCACGATTCGATCGCCCTGGTCGAACGGGGCTATCTGAAACTCCTGCGCGGCCTCTGACCGGCCCTTCGATCCCTCCAAGCTATCCGCCATGACGACGTTAGCCTGCGCCCCGCTGGTAGCGCCCGGGTTCGGCTGGTCGCGAACGGGGGACACGCATGTTCAAAAACTTTCGTCCACCCCCAACGCCCGAATTCTCCGCCATTTTGGCCCCGACACGCCGCGCCTTGGCTGCGGCGCTTTCAGGCAAGACGGAGATCTCCCATGCTCGACAGGCCCGCGCAGCTTTCCACGCGCTACGTGCGCACCCCCGAGGCCGCGCGCCTTCTCGGAATCTCGCCACGCACGCTCGAGAAATATCGTTGCCATGGCAATGGCCCGACCTTTCGCAAGCTCGGCGGTCGCGTTGTCTACGCCATCGGCGATCTCGAAGCCTGGGCCGATCGGGCCGCCTGCAGCTCAACGTCGGATCCGCGCTACGTGGAGGCCCGCGCCGCTAGCCACGCGCATCGCTAAAGCAAGGCCCGCCATGTCGTCGCGTCGCCTCATCACTCCCAGCGAGCGAAGCAAGCTCGACCCGTTCGTTGTCGCCACCGGCGACGCCAGCCCGCGCGACCAGCGAGACCTGATGGAGCGGCCATTCTTCTCGCTTGCCAAGGCCAAGCGGACGGCGCCGATCGTCTACCAGGCCGGCGACGTGCGCGTCGAGGTCTATGCAGTCCCAGAGCACGGTATGGCGACCATTTGGGATGCCGACGTGCTGATTTGGGCGGCAAGCCAGATTGTCGAGGCCGAGAACCTTGGTCTGAAAACCTCGCGTTTCCTGCGCTTCACGCCCTACCAGCTTCTGACCGCAGTCGGCCGGCGGACCGGGGCCCGCGACTACAAGCTCCTGAAGGGCGCGCTGGCCCGCCTGCAGGCGACCGTTATCCGCACCAGCATCCGGCAGGACGAGCATTGGCGGCGCCACCAATTCTCCTGGATCAACGAATGGGAAGAATGCGCGCGGCGCGATGGCCGCGTGCAAGGGATGGAATTTGTTCTTCCCGACTGGTTCTATCGCGGCGTCATCGATCGCTCACTCGTTCTCACGATCGATCCCGCTTACTTCAGCCTGACTGGCGGGATTGAGCGTTGGCTTTACCGCGTCGCGCGCAAGCATGCCGGCCGACAGCCGAAAGGCTGGATCTTCGAGATCGCACACCTTCACGCGAAATCCGGCAGCCTGGTGCGTGTCTCTGATTTCGCGCTGCAGATCCGGCGCCTCGCGGTACGCCAGCCGCTTCCCGGCTACCAGTTGCACATCGAACGCGAGGCGCGCCGCGAACTGCTCCGCATTGTGCCATCGAAATTATCCACAATCCCTGTGGACAGTGCTGTGGAAGCACTCGGGACTCCGCACGCAAACCGTATCGGTATTTCGCACGCAGCCCTATCGGGACTTCGCACGCATGACTCTTATTTAGAGTCTAACTTAGAGTCTAACTTAGACTCTAACTGTTGTAGTGGGCCCGTGCGTCTTGCGGATAACGCCGACGCGTCGTCGTTCGCTGACCCGCCGTCGACCGCGCTCCCAAGTCAACCATCTCTGCCCCTTCTCGACGACAAGGCGGGAGGCAGGAGATGATCGTCGCGCTCCTTAACCAGAAAGGCGGTGTCGGCAGGACGACGCTCGCTCTTCACCTCGCCGGTGAATGGGCGCTGCGCGGCAAGCGGGTGACCCTGATCGATGCCGATCCGCAGAGCTCGGCATTGGACTGGTCGAAGCAGCGGGCGCGGGAAAACGTCGCACGGTTATTCGGCGTCGTTGGCCTCACGCGCGATACGCTCCACCGCGACGCGCCGGAGATCGCACGCACCGCCGACCACGTCGTCATTGACGGCCCGCCGCGCGCTGCCGGTTTGACGCGTTCGGCGCTGCTGGCGGCTGACCTGGTGGTGATCCCCGTGCAGCCGTCGCCGCTCGACGGCTGGGCCTCGGCGGAGATGTTGTCTCTGCTGCGCGAGGCCCGCATCTATCGTCCACAGCTTGCCGCGCGCTTTGTGCTCAACCGCTGCGACGCACGCACGGTCATCGCCCGCGAAACAACCGAGGCGCTTGCCGATCATGATCCGCCGGTGCTCGTCAGCGCCATTGGCCAACGCGTCGTCTTCGCGGATGCCGCGCAGTCCGGCCGACTCGTCTTCGAGCTTGCCGAAGGGAGCGCTGCCGCCCGCGAGACCGCCGCGTTCGCCGCTGAAGTCGCGAGGATCGCACCATGAGAGAGCGCTCCACCAAGCGCGGTTTTGCGACGCGACCTGGCGATGTGGAGCGCTGGATCAAGGCCAGCGATACGCCGCAGCGTTGCATGGATGATGCCGCGGCCTTCACCGCGAGGCTGACAATCGATGTCACGCCGACGCTGCGCGGCCGCATCAAGATCGTCGCGTTCAAGCGTCGCGTGACCGTCGCCGACATGCTGCGCGAATTGCTGGCGCGAGAATTCCCCACTGATGCCGGAGAGCTGTCATGAACGACGATGAGGCCTTACCGCCGCGTGCTGTGTCGTCCTCGCATCGGCGCGGCGTTGCGCTCACTCAAGTCGAACTAACCTGGATCGAGAAGAGGATCGAGCATTGGCTGCGCTTCGGCCGGCGCACTGAAGAGAAGATCCTCGACCGTCGCCGCAGCATATCAAGTTTTGCACCCGGCAGCATCTTCGGCTTCGTGCGCTGGGCATCGAACGACTACGGCACTGTCATCTCACGCATGGATATCGTGCGCGCGATGGAGGTCGGTAGACCCAATCAGACGCTGCCTTTCGTGCGGCCCGGCGGCGAGATCCTGCTGCGTGTCGACAGCTGGCCGAAAGTCGAGCGTGTGCTACAGGCGGTCGACGCCATCGAGGCGCTCAACATCGATCCGGCCGACGTCGCGCCGGAATACTGGCGACATCTCCACAACCGCCTCACCGCCGGCCACGAGCCGCGCGCCTACACGCGCGAGCAGCATATGGCCTGGCTCAAACGCTGGAGCGTCACGCCATGACCCCCTTCGGCTACGTCATGGTGACGTACATCGCGATGCTGGCCGCCAGCTGCCTGGCGTTGTTTCATCCCGCGCCGCGGCTGATCTGGAACGCCACCGCGAGCACGCCGACAGGGTTTTACGCGCTGCATCCGGTTGGAGAGCTGCACGCCCTGGAGCTGGTCGTGGTGCGGCTACCGGCGCCGATCGCGAGCTTCCTCGATGATCGCGGCTTTCTTCCGAACGGTGTGCCGCTGCTGAAGCACGTGATGGCGCTGCCCGGGCAGACCGTGTGCCGGTCCGACGACGCCATCACGGTGGATGCTGTCGATGTCGGCGCCGCACACAATAGCGACCATCTCGGCCGTCCGCTGCCGCGTTGGAGCGGTTGCCACACCCTCGAGCCGGGCGAGGTCTTCCTCATGAACCCGACCGTCCCGGACAGCCTGGACGGACGCTATTTCGGCCCGCTCCCCGTCACTTCGATCGTCGCGCGCGCGGTCCCGCTTTGGACCGACGAGGCCGGCGACGGCCGTTTCGTCTGGCGCGCCGCCACCCATTGACCCGCTTCCCAACCCAGCAACCAAGGAGGATTCCCATGGCTCAAATCGGTCAGTTCACCCGCGATAAGTCTACCTTCACCGGCCGCATTCAAACGCTTTTCTTCGAGCGCCATCTCATCCTCACCCCAGTCGAATCCTCGGATGCCGAGAATGCGCCGGACTACCGCATCCGCCTCGGCGATGCCGACGGTCCGGAGATTGGCGCGGGCTGGAAGCGCACCGGAGAGAAGGCCGGCGATTACGTTTCGCTCATCATCGACGACCCGACGCTTCCGCGGCCGATCCGCGCCAATCTCTTCCAGTCGGGCGATGACAAATCGGTCTGGACGCTGAACTGGAATCGTCTGCCCCAGCGCGCCGAACGGGACTGATCGCATGCAGGATCCTGTCGCGCGTGCCGGCAACCAGGCGCATCAACGGTCCACCTCTTTGTTCGGAGGAAAGCCGTCTCACCCCTTCGTCCCGCTCGAACGCCAGTCGGCCTCCGTGCAGACCAGCGGTCGAGGGCGGGGCCGCCCGCCGCGCATACCCTTGCCGGACGAGAGCATGACGGGTTGCTCGCGTCATGGTGGAGACGCGGCGGGCCTTGCCATTCTCCTGATAACCGTTCTGCTGATGATTGGCGGCACGATGCCGGCAGTGTCCGCAGAGAGAGCGCCGGCGCGCGGTCAACCTGCGAGCGACCGCTATGTCACTTATGTGGCGGAAGCCGCGCTGCGCTTTGGCATTCCGACTGCATGGATTTGCGCCGTTATGCGCATCGAGAGCAATGGCGATCGGCGTGCCGTCTCACCTAAAGGCGCAATCGGTCTGATGCAACTTATGCCCAAGACCTGGGCGGACATGCGCGCTCGCTATGGTCTCGGACGCGATCCCTTCGATCCGCATGACAACATCTTGGCTGGCGCCGCATTCCTTCGTGAACTGCACGACCGCTACGGCTCGCCGGGCTTCCTCGCGGCCTACAATGCGGGTCCTGGCCGCTACGAGGATTACCGCGACAGACATCGTCCGCTGCCGGCGGAGACGAAGGCCTATGTCGCGGCCATCGCCCCTTTTGTCGATGCGGAGGGGACGCCAGAGCCTCTCCTCCTGGCGGCCTCCTATCGTTCATCCTGGACACGGGCGCCGCTCTTCTTCGCCCGCGCTGACGTTCCGCCTGCTGCCGCGTCACCGACGCCCGATGGACCGCCGCACGGCATGCCGACTGCAGTTCCAGTGCGCGATCTCTCGGCCATCGCGCCGCAGTCGGAGGGCCTGTTCGTCGCGCTCTCGACACCGGGACGATCGCAATGAATGCGCGGCGTCGCCAACATCATGATGCCGATCGACACGCGCCCGTAAGCACCCACGCTGCGGACACCGGGACCGTTGTCGTGCAAAGGCGGCTAGCCACGGCCATCCGTTGCCAATTCGTCCTTCGGCGTGTTTCAGGGAACATCGGCGAACAGGAAGGAGCAGGCGAGGGAGAGGAGCAGGCAACGACCGAACGAGGGCGAGATAAAAGGCCGCAATGTGCGGCTCGGTCGGTCGGTTGTTTGTGCTTCCATTTTTCCTCGGGTCCGCAACGTGCGGCTTCGGCGCGCAATGTGCGCCTCACCATCAACTCATTGCACGGATTCTGCTTCTTGCACATTACCGAGGTAGCCAATGGCTGAAGAGAATGACTTTCAGCCTCGGCCTGGCCGCATCCGCTCTTCGCGCGCCCAGCGGGCAAAACCCTTTATCGCCCAAGCGCTCGCTGCCGCTCAGCGCGCCGGTGGCGGCATTTCACGAGCCGGCCATCTCGTGAGCCACCGTCATTCGCGCTTCGGCCGCGGCCGCCTCGCCAGTGTGCGGGCAAACCGCCTGCTTACCGGCCGCTCGCGTCTGGTGACGATCAAGACCCGGGTTGTCAGGCATAGGGCGAGATCAGCGCCGCTCACCGCGCACCTCGGCTATCTCCGGCGCGAGGGCGTCACCCGGGACGGGGAGAAGGCCCACCTGTTCGGCCCGGACACAGAGGATGCCGATCCCAAGGCCTTCGCTGAGCGGTGTCAGAATGACCGCCACCATTTCCGTTTCATCGTCTCGCCCGAAGACGCGCCGGAGATGACTGACCTCAAAGGTTTCGCCCGCGAGTTGGTCGGCCAGATGGAAAAGGATCTTGGCACCAGGCTCGACTGGCTGGGCGTCGATCACTGGAACACCCAGCACCCGCACGTCCACATCATCGTGCGCGGCGTCGCCGAAGACGGCCAGGACCTCGTCATCTCCCGCGACTACATCAAAGAGGGGATGCGCGCTCGCGCCCAGGACCTGGTCACGCACGAACTTGGACTGCGCTCCGATCTCGACATCCGCCGCTCGCTCGAGCGCCAGGTCGAAGCCGAACGCTGGACACAGCTCGACCGCCAGCTTGTTCGCGACGCTGACCGGCATGGCGTCATCGACCTTGCGCCCAATCCGGCCGAGCCGCCTGATCAGTTCCATGCGTTGAAGGTCGGCCGGCTGCGCCGCTTGGAGAGCCTTGGCCTCGCTCATCAATTTGGGCCAGGCCAATGGGGCATGGACGAGACCGCCGAGACGACGTTGCGCGCACTCGGCGAGCGCGGCGACATCATCAAACGCATCCACCGCAGCCTGACCGAACGCGGCATCGAGCGCGGGACGGCGAGCTACGTGCTGGCAGGCGAAAGCCTCGACGTCCCCCTTATCGGACGCCTCGTCGATCGTGGTCTTGACGACGAACTCAAGGGGACCGCCTATGCCGTAGTCGACGGCGTCGACGGCCGCACCCATCACATCCGGTTGTCCGACCTCGATGCCGCTGACGACAGCGCACCCGGCTCGATCGTCGAGCTGCGCAAATTCGAAGACGCGAGAGGGCAGCGTCGCGTGGCGCTTGCCGTCCGTTCCGATCTCTCGATCGAAGCGCAGGTGACGGCGAGCGGCGCGACATGGCTCGACCGCCAGGCCGTTGCACGCGACCCTGTGGCGCTCGGCCAGGCCGGCTTCGGCGCCGAGGTCCGCGACGCCATGCAACGGCGGGCCGAGCAGCTTATCGAGCAGGGTCTCGCCGAACGCCAGGCGCGTGGACTGGTGTTTGCGAAGAACCTCATCGGCACGCTGCGCCATCTTGAGATCCAAGCTCTCGGTAACCGGCTCGCTGCCGAGACCGGCCAACCGTTCAACCCGTCGGCCGCCGGCGAATATGTCACCGGCACCTATCGGCAGCGCTTCGCGCTTGCCTCCGGCCGCTTCGCGATGCTCGACGACGGTCTGGGCTTCCAGCTTGTGCCTTGGACGCCCTCGCTCGACAAGCAGCTCGGCCGGCATGTCTCCGGCATCGCTCGCGCCGACGGCGGCATCAATTGGGATTTCGGGCGGAACCGGGGGCTCGGCCTGTGAGCGATCCTTCCAATCACCGACGTCAGGAAAGCACTGCCGCCATGTCCGCGACCAAGATTCTCTGGGGGCAGGTCATCACTGTCTTCGCGATCGTCCTGCTGACGATTTGGTCTGCGACGGAATGGACCGCCTGGCGGCTCGGCTTCCAGCCGCAGCTCGGGCAGCCCTGGTTCGAACTGCTCCATTTTCCGTTCTATCTCCCGCCGGCCTTCTTCTGGTGGTGGTATGCCTACGATGCCTACGCACCCTCAATCTTCATCGAGGGCGGCTACATCGCCGCATCCGGCGGCATCATCGCGGCCGCCGCTGCGATTGGCATGTCGGTCTGGCGCGCTCGTGAAGCGAAGAACGCTGAGACCTACGGTTCTGCGCGCTGGGCTGAGGCAAAGGAGATCGAGCAGGCCGGATTGCTTGGACCTGACGGCGTCGTGCTCGGCCGGTTCGAGCAGACCTATCTTCGCCATGATGGGCCGGAGCATGTCCTGTGCTTCGCGCCAACCCGGAGCGGGAAGGGCGTCGGCCTCGTCATTCCTTCGCTGCTGACTTGGCCGGGCTCGGCGATCGTCCACGATATCAAGGGAGAGAATTGGCAGCTCACCGCCGGCTTCCGCACTCGGCATGGCCGCGCGCTTCTGTTCGATCCCACCAACGCGAAATCGTCGGCCTACAATCCGCTGCTGGAGGTCCGCCGCGGCGAGTGGGAGGTTCGCGACGTCCAGAATATCGCCGACATCCTGGTCGACCCGGAGGGCAGCCTCGAGAAGCGGAACCACTGGGAGAAAACCAGTCACGCGCTCCTGGTCGGCGCGATTCTCCACGTCCTCTATGCCGAGGAAGACAAGACGCTCGCTGGCGTTGCTGCGTTCCTGTCCGATCCCAAGCGGCCGATCGAGACGACGCTTGCCGCGATGATGCGGACGGCGCATCTCGGCGAGGCCGGCGTCCATCCAGTGGTCGCTTCCGCTGCGCGAGAACTGCTGAACAAATCCAGCAACGAACGCTCCGGCGTCCTGAGTACCGCCATGTCGTTCCTGGGTCTCTACCGAGATCCGGTGGTGGCGCAGGTCACCCGGCGCTGCGACTGGCGGATCACCGACATCGTCGGCGGAGAGCGAGCGACCACGCTTTACCTCGTCGTGCCGCCCTCAGACATCAACCGCACCAAGCCGCTGATCCGCCTAATCCTCAACCAGATCGGCCGCCGCTTGACCGAGGATCTCCAGGCCAAGGCCAGCCGGCGCCGGCTCCTCCTGATGCTCGACGAATTCCCGGCGCTCGGCCGGCTCGACTTCTTCGAGTCCGCGCTGGCCTTCATGGCGGGTTACGGCATCAAGAGCTTTCTGATCGCCCAATCGCTGAACCAGATCGAGAAAGCCTATGGGCCCAACAACTCTATCCTCGACAACTGTCACGTTCGGGTCAGCTTCGCGACCAATGACGAGCGGACCGCGAAGCGGGTGAGCGATGCCCTCGGCACGGCGACCGAGATGAAGGCGATGAAGAACTATGCCGGCAGCCGGCTCGCGCCTTGGCTGGGTCACCTGATGGTGTCGCGGTCGGAGACCGCCCGCCCGCTGCTCACCCCAGGCGAGATGATGCAGCTCCCGCCATCCGATGAGATCGTCATGATGTCGGGTCTCCGTCCGATTCGGGCCAAGAAGGCGCGCTATTACGAGGACGCGCGCTTCCAGGAGCGCATCATAGCGCCGCCGACGCTGACCAAACCCAATGGCGGCCGGCTGGACGATTGGAGTTCACGGCCGCTGCCGCCGCGCCCATCGGCATTGCAGGCGCCGACTGACGGCCAGACGGATGACGAAGATCCAAAGACCGCCGATCGCCGGCGGCAGCCGGAACTCGATCGAGACACGGTGGAGAATAAGGAACCACTCGAGAACGAGTTCGCTTCGGACCTCGTCGATGAGCTCGATGAAGATGTCCCGCGAATCAGGCGCATGAACGACATGATGCAGGGCGTCGCTCGCCAAGCGTCGCTCGATCCCGGCGACGATCTCGGATTGTGAGGCAGGCATGACCGCCCCAAAGAAGAAAGCCCAGATGTCAGTTTATCTCGACCCTGACGTCATGACCTCGCTGTCTGCTTACGCCGCCCGGCGCGAGCAGCCGCTTTCGCTCATCGCCGAAGCCGCCATTGCATCCTTTCTGTCGCCGGACGCCGATGAGCGGCGTGAAGCCGCCATCGCCAAGCGCCTAGACCAAATCGATCGCCGGATCGCGCGCCTTGAGCGGGACGTCGGGATTTCAGTCGAGACCATCGCTCTCTTCATCCGCTTCTGGCTCACGACGACACCGCCGCTCCCCGAACCAGCCTCCAAGGCCGCGAGGGCACAGGCCGGAGCGCGTTATGATAACTTCGTCGCGACGCTGGGCCGGCGACTAAGCCACGGGCCACAGCTGAGGCAGGAGATCCCGGGTGACGTGGATAGCGTTCAGTCTTATTCCCGCCCAGAACCAGCGGGGTCCGAAGGTAATTAGGGAACCGCAACAGTCGCCAGCCCCGCTCCGGCCCCATTCGTCTCAGCGGATTATTGAGCGCCTGCGCGAAAAGTTCTGTTCACGGAGGCGCCGCGCTGCGTGGCGCGAAGCTCGTAGTCGTTCCGAATGGAACTATTGTCATAAGCGCCGGCAATATCCTTCGACGTTGCGAGCTCAAAGCCAGCGGGGTCAAGCCAACTAACGCGGGCGCCGTGGGGAACAGGTATCACGTTGTATCGTGGTCGCGCGCCATTGGTTCCAGTCAATTCGACCGTCTCGGGAGCAAATGGTACGGCGGCGTGCTCTCGCCTGGGCAAGCTGTTCTGCCACTCGAGAAAAAGCTGCGGATCGATGTAGTCGTCGGGCTCGATATCCACGTGGTTTGCGTGCAACCAAGTTTCGAACTCTTCACGACGTTCGGCAGCGCGCTCTCGTGTGTGAGCTAGCCCTTGTGCAAGCACATAGGCGACGAACGGATCGTGTGTGCCCCATCGCAGCAGTTCGCGAGCCCAAAAGCCAAACCACGGTAAACCCGTGGTAACGCGCCACTCTGAAAGCGACGGTACCGCGTAGGGGTCGCCCGCGCCTGCCGACCAGGCCTGCGCGACGGCCGCTCCTATGGCGACACCCAACTTGAATTCGAGGTTGTCGGCAACGAAGCGCTGCCAGCTCCGAAGCTGATCCGCATCAGGTCCAGCGGCGTCCGCTGCTTGCATCCACCATGCCAGCACGTCTCGCCAGTTTGCGAGCAGCGCCTGATCGCCGACCGTGGCGCGCACCCGAAATCCGAACCCGCGATCATTAGAGAGAAGCATCCCGATTTGTTCGAATACGCGCAGCCGGGTGCCAGCATCATCAACCCCGTAGCTGTGTGCTGCTGCCATCAAAACTCGGATTTGAGGAGCAACCCCCTCGAAGCGACGGCCAACGATCGGAGAGAAGCCATATTGATAGAGACGCCGACGTTCGTCCGCGTCCGGGTAGACGGTTTCCACCACCGCGCGGCCACGCCGTATAAACGCTTGCTCCATCCATTCTTCTTGGGCGGCAGCAACCGCGGTGAATGTTCGCCGCCATAGTTCGATGAGCTGAGCTTCGGCTTCGGCGCCCGTCATGCTCACTTCGTCTGCGCGTGCGACCTCCTCCAGCGCCGCGAGCAGCACGCCGTCAAGTTCATCAAGACTATCTGCTAGGCGAGCGCGAAGTCCGCTCGCTCCCTCACCAGCCTCGGGACTGATATTCGGCGGAAGGACCTGATCGAGCCAGTCCAGAAATCGGTTAGGCGGCAGCCCAAGAACGCTGATTGCACGATCGCGGATTGCGGTCAGGAGCATGGCCAACGGACTCTCGACCGCATCAGCATCGCGTTCCTCGATCAGCAACGCCGTTCGGAGCTGTTCATAGTCTGTCACGAGATCACGACGTTGCCTGCGCTGAACCCCGACGAAACTGTCTGCCGTCGTGGAGATCGTGGTTGGGAGCGCTACAAGCGTCATACCCTCGATCCCTCGGGCGGCTCCGGGCCGTCCAGCCCGGCCTGCGAGATTGCGGAATTCCGCAGTGGAAAGTGGCGTTATTATCTGTTGCTCGTTCTCTGCGTCCCAAGAGCGCCGCTTCAGCGACGTAAGAAGAATTAAGTCGAACGGAAGGTTAACTCCCTCTGTCAATGTCGCGGTTGCGACCGTTATCGGGCAAATTCTCCGCTCGATCATTTCGGTCATCAGGCGCCGAAGCCGTTGCGGCATTTGGCCGTGGCTCGTCGCAATGCCCCGATCAAGGAGCGCGAGCTCGAAGGAGTCGACGCCGCAATAGTCGATACAAGCAGCCCGTGCTTCGTCGTAGCGCCCGCGCATTTCCCCGTCAGGCGCCGAGAAGCCAGGCGCTGTCGCCCATGTCGGCAGTTCGAGAGCTTCCTTGAACCAGCGCATCGTCTGTTCTGGTTCCTGCGCTACGGAGATAAGAATGCGTTGATCTTCCTCGACCAAGTGAAGAGCCGTCCAAAGTACGGTTAGACTATTGAAGCGATTGAGACTATTCCGCATGCCCGCTGGCAATTGCGGCATTTGTTCGATTCGAAGCCGGAGATACAAGGGCTGCTCCTGGCCACGCAGATACAGCGGTCGCCCGTTCATGATATCGAGAAGGATCCGGCACGGGCGGTTCGGTGTTGTTTCCAAAACGCCGATAACCTGTCGAGTGCTTCGATAACGCACTCCTACGGCTTCAGCGTCGGGCCGCCCCTCGACCCAACGTGCTACAGGCAGGGATGCGCCTCCTGCCACCGCAGTGAGCGCGATTCGCACGACGTCCGGCCGCCTTGCGAGAACGCGCGATATGAAGCTTTCGAGCCGGAGCGAGCGATTGCGGTGCTCCGAAAAACTGATCCTGGTGTTCTCCCCACTCTCCGGAACCACCTGGTGTGCTTCGTCAATGACCACAAGCCGCAAGCGCCCAAGCAAAAGGGGACCAAGGTAGCGCATCAGCGCATCCGCCTTTTCTACCGTCACGATGAGCACGGTCGGTTGTTCACCGCTCAGCCAATAATCCGTGATGCCCCAGTCCGCGCCGTCATAGAGTCCGGTGACGATCATCTCATCGCCGAGCTCACCTCGAAGCTTAGCCTCCACTTCACCAGCTAGGGCGCGCGAGGGCACGAGATAGATTGCCAAGGGGGCGACGTCCTCGTGCCCCCGTAGCAGCAACTCTTTGACCAACGCCATGTTGGCGACCAGCGTTTTGCCAGATCCAGTTGGTGTACAAAGAGCAAAGGAACTGTCCCTCAACAGGCGCTCCAGCCCCTGCAATTGCGAGGTCCAGAGAATACCGCGCCCCCGGCTGAATTGTCCCCGAGCGTAGGCCAGGAGCTTCGAACGTCGGTCGGGATTGAGGTCCGATAGCGCATTGAGGGGACGATAGATGCTTGCGCGTCTGAAGCCATCCGCTACCTGCTTCAGCAGTCCCACGAGGAGCGAGGCGTCGTCGCTGAAAACACGCGCGGCCATTCCATCAAGGGCGTTGAGCTTCTCCATCGCGCGGCCGCTGCGCTCATCATCCCCACGTCGTAGACTGTCAGCCAGGAGCCCGAGGCAGCGCACGAGCTCGACGGTGAAGAGCCAAGTTACTCGGTCATCATCGTCGAACGCGTCTAGGTCGGGTCTAGCCAATTTTTCGGAGGCGTCTGATCTCGTCAGATCGCTGTGGGATGCCCAAAACTCGGCCGCCCGCTCCAGCACGTTGTCAAAATCCGCACGCAAGAAGGCAGCGTACAGAGCGACCCCATCGTGCTCGCTATCAACCTGCCCCAATAGACCGGACGCCATTGCTGGGAGGCCGCCAAGTTGGTAGGCGGCAGCAGCAAGTATCTCGATCGGAACAACGGCGCGGATGCTATCCGCTGCTCGCGTCAACCACTCAAGGATTTCGCCTGTGCGGCGAAAGCAGGCGATAGCGCCTGGCGACGCCGGCCCTTCGACTTGCTGAAATATATGTGCTGCATGAAGGAGACGCCTTGCGTCCTGCAGCTGACCGGCGGATTCCTGGTCCGTCCATTGAATTGTAGGCACTTGCCATGTCGCCTGCAGACAGCGAACATACGCTCGAGCCTGTAGGCGCGAGAGTTCATTTTCCACGGCCAGTTGGCGGCGGAGATTGTTGGCCAGGTCGAGCCGTTCAGCATCAAATTCTGGCATAGCTCAGCCTACGTCCAGAGCGAAGAATACAGGCCATCGATGAGCAATTCTCCGTCGCTCAGGATGAGCTCAACGACCTGTAGGTCATGAGGAGCGGTGTACTCGTTCGGCAGTTCCTCCCAGCCGATCAGCACGTCTCCTTCCTCTCTCCGTTGCGCGCCGTTACCCGCGATCAGAATGAGGTTCGTGCGAGGCAGCGGCCGTGGGTGATCGAGGATCAGCGCCTCATCGAGCGACAAGATCGCCGCCGCATAGCCCTCCGGATCTCGCTGTTCTAAAAGCCTCTGCAGTTGGCGCAAGCCATGCGGCATCGGTGTGTCCCGATTTATTTCAAACCACACACCTTTCCCCGAACGTGTGCGCTCTCCAGTGTCCGGGTCGGTGATAAGCTCACCGAGCATCAGCTCATTGAAGACACTATCGGTGAGCCGGCGGCGCCATTTGGCCTCTCCAGCGATAAACCTCGATACCCGACCATCATCATCCAGAACGACTCCGATGAAGTCGCTCCCGAATCGGCCAAACACCTCGCGCCGCCGCCGCCCGTCTCGAGCCAGTGAGAATAAATAGGCCTCAACATCAGCGTGATACCGAAACAGGTAGATCGGCACGCGCCAAGCGTGACCGCCGACAAACGAATCGCGAAAAGCTTCCGTGAGCATTCCCGCCATCACCTCCCCGAAAAGACCGCGAAGCGCCTTCAGGGGGAGGCAGTTCGGATAGCAAGCCTCCTCGCCGGGAGCGCCAGCGTCCGGGTGAAGGTTGATCCCGATCTGAGCGTGGAAGTATTCCCGCGCGTCTGTGTGAGCCGACTCGAAGTACGGCCTTAGCCCGGCGATCAGGTCGTTGTCGGTGTCGGATTTTTGCTCGAGGAGAAGGTGGCCGAAACGCCCCCGCACGCTGTCGAAAGATTCGAGCCATTCGTCGAGCGCCTCGCTCGGGGGCGGACAGGTGTGCATCGTTGATAAAACGCCTCAACCAAAAATTGTCGATCGCCGGGAATATACCCTGTTATCGTTCGATGAAACTAGGCCTTTGGCGGTCGCAACGACCAAAACCGGGCCTACACGTGCAGTATGACCGTCGTCCATTGCAATTCCGAAAAAGTAGTCAGTAGCAACCTGGCCCCGCATCCCGGTTAGGATATCGCCTTCTATGCAGCAAGTATTTTTTCTCTGCCCTACGCCGGCCCCCTACGACATCTGAATACTTGTTGAACTAACCTATTTCCTGCCTTTTCTATCCATCCCCGTCGCCGATCGGTTGTTGCGATTGGCGTTCGACGGGGGACGATCGTGGTGGGCATTCCACTCCATTCGGAAGCGCTTTCGCGGGGCGCGCGCATGCTGCGCACCGCGCTTGGCCCCGCGATCGCGACCTTCCTCGAAGACCCCTCGATCGTCGAGGTGATGCTCAACCCCGACGGCCGGCTCTGGATCGACCGGCTGTCCGGCGGGCTGGAGGATAGCGGACGAACGATGTCCGCCGCCGACGGCGAGCGGATCGTGCGCCTGGTCGCGCACCATGTCGGCGCTGAGGTGCATGCCGAGAAGCCGCGCGTCTCCGCCGAGCTTCCCGAGACAGGGGAGAGGTTCGAGGGGCTTCTCCCGCCCGTCGTTGCGGCGCCGGCCTTTGCGATCCGCAAGCCCGCTGTTGCTGTTTTCACGCTGGACGACTACGCGGCGGCTGGGATCATGACGGTGGGCCAGGCGGGCGTGCTCCGCGACGCCGTCGCCGCCCGCAAGAACATCCTGGTCGCCGGCGGTACCTCGACCGGCAAGACCACCCTGACAAACGCACTACTGGCCGAGATCGCCGGCACCACTGATCGCGTGGTCCTGATCGAGGATACGCGTGAGCTGCAATGCCGCGCTCCGAACCTGGTCGCACTGCGCACCAAGGACGGCGTGGCGTCCCTGTCCGATCTTGTTCGGTCCTCCCTCCGCCTACGCCCCGACCGGATTCCAGTCGGCGAGGTACGGGGCAGCGAAGCCTTGGAGCTCCTCAAAGCCTGGGGCACGGGCCACCCCGGTGGGATCGGAACGATTCACGCTGGCACGGCGCTGGGCGCGCTTCGCCGCCTCGAGCAGCTCATCCAGGAAGCCGTCCTCACCGTTCCCAAGGCACTGATCGCCGAGACCATCGATCTCATCGCGGTGCTGCGCGGCCGCGGCCGCGAACGCCGCCTCGCCGAACTTGCTCTCGTCGCCGGCCTCGATCCCGCCACCGGCGATTACCGCGTCCAGTCTGCCGAGGCGGGCGGCCAATCCTCGATTCTCGGAGACCCGTCATGATCCAGTGTCCTTCCGCGATCCGTCGCGTTCGTCGCTGCTTCGCCGACCTCGCGGAGATTGCCTTCATCTCCATCGCCTTTGCCCCGGCGGCCTACGCCTCGGGCTCCTCGATGCCGTGGGAGACGCCGCTCAATCAGATCCTGGAGTCCGTGCAAGGTCCGGTCGCCAAGATCATGTCAGTCATCATCATCACCGTCACCGGCCTGACGCTCGCGTTCGGCGATACCTCGGGTGGCTTCCGCCGGCTGATCCAGATCGTCTTCGGCCTGTCGATCGCCTTCGCCGCGTCGAGCTTTTTCCTGACCTTCTTCAGCTTCTCCGGCGGAGCCTTGGTGTAATGGCCAGCATCGTCGATCCAGAAGTGCCGGGCTTCTTCGCGCCGGTCCATCGCGCGCTCACCGACCCCATCCTGATGGGCGGCGCGCCCCGCACGGTTGCGATCGCCAACGGCACGTTGGCGGCGGCAATAGCGCTCGGCCTCCACCTCTGGATTCCCGGGGCGTTGATTTGGGCCGTGGGGCATGCCGCTGCGGTCTGGGCGGCCAAGCGCGACCCGCTATTCGTGGACGTCGTTCGACGTCACCTCCGCTATCCATCCTATCTCGGCCAGTGAGGCTTGCATGCTGCACCTCGCCGAATATCGCAACCGTCCCCACAGTCTCGCCGACTTCCTGCCCTGGGCCGCTTTGGTCGAGAAGGGCGTCATCCTCAACAAGGACGGTGCGTTCCAGCGCACGGCGCGCTTCCGCGGCCCGGACCTCGACAGCGCAACGGCTGCCGAGCTGGTCGGCGTGACGGCCCGCCTCAACAACGCGCTGCGCCGTCTCGGCTCAGGCTGGGCGATCTTCGTCGAAGCCCAGCGCATCGCCGCCCAGACCTATCCGCACAACACTTTTCCAGACGCCGCATCAGCGCTGGTTGACCTGGAGCGGCGGGACGCATTCGAGGAGTCCGGCGCGCATTTCGAGAGCCGCTATTTCCTGACCTTCGTCTGGCTGCCGCCGGCCGAGGACGCCTCGCGCATCGAGGGCTGGCTCTATGAGGGCCGCGCGCAGAGCGGCGTCGATCCGCACGAGCTGATGCGCGGATTCGTCGACCGGACCAATCGCGTCCTGCAACTGGTCGAAGGGTTCATGCCCGAGGTGGCGTGGCTCGCCGACAGCGAGACGCTGACCTACCTGCATTCGACGATCTCGACCCGGCAACAGCGCGTACGCGTCCCCGAGACGCCGATGCATCTCGACGCGTTGCTCGCTGACGAGCCGCTCGCCGGTGGCCTCGAGCCGCGCCTCGGCAGTCATCACCTTCGCACGCTCACCGTGGTCGGTTTTCCGACCGCGACCCATCCCGGAATCCTCGACGAGCTGAACCGGCTCGCCTTTCCCTACCGCTGGTCGACGCGCGCGATCCTTCTCGACAAGACCGAGGCGGTGAAGCTGCTGACCAAGATCCGCCGACAGTGGTTCGCCAAGCGAAAGTCGATCGCCGCGATCGTCAAGGAGGTGATGACCAACGAGGCCTCGACACTGGTCGATAGCGACGCGGCGAACAAGGCCGCCGATGCCGATCTCGCCTTGCAGGAACTCGGCACCGACGATGTCGGTCAAGCCTACGTCACCGCGACCGTCACCGTCTGGGACGAGGATCCCGGTCTCGCCGCCGAGAAGCTGCGCCTCGTCGAGAAGGTGATCCAGGGTCGTGACTTCACCTGTATGCCCGAAGGGGTGAACGCGCTCGAAGCCTGGCTCGGCTCTCTGCCGGGGCACGCCTACGCCAACGTCCGCCAGCCGCCGCTCTCGACACTGAACCTCGCCCACATGATTCCGCTGTCGGCGGTCTGGGCCGGGCCAGACCGCGATGAGCATTTCCGCAGCTCGCCACTCTTCTTCGGCAAGACCGAAGGCTCGACACCGTTCCGCTTCTCGCTGCATGTTGGCGACGTCGGCCACACCCTGATCGTCGGCCCGACCGGCGCCGGCAAGTCTGTGCTGTTGGCGCTGATGGCGATCCAGTTCCGGCGCTACCGGAAGAGCCAGATCTTCGCCTTCGATTTCGGCGGCTCGATCCGCACGGCGGCGCTTGCCATGGGCGGCGACTGGCACGACCTCGGCGGAAGTCTGTCGAACAGCGCTGAAGACTCAGTCTCCCTTCAACCGCTGGCGCGTATCGGCGATGCGGCGGAGCGCGCCTGGGCGGCCGAATGGGTGACCGCGATCCTCGCCAAGGAAGGCGTCACCATCGACCCGACCGTGAAGGAGCATGTCTGGTCGGCGTTGACGTCACTGGCATCCTCGCCCGTCGAGGAACGCACGATCACCGGCCTGACGGTTCTCTTGCAATCGACCGCGCTCAAGCAGGCCCTGCAACCTTATTGTGTCGGCGGCTCCTCCGGCCGTCTGCTCGACGCGGAGGCCGAGCAGCTCGGCTTCGCCCCGGTGCAGGCTTTCGAAACCGAGGGCTTGATTGGCGCTGGAGCGGCACCTGCCGTTCTTACCTACCTCTTCCATCGCATCGAGGGACGGCTCGACGGCCGGCCGACGCTCCTCATCATCGACGAGGGTTGGCTCGTCCTCGACGATCCGGCCTTCGCGCAACAGCTCAGGGAGTGGTTGAAGACGCTACGGAAAAAGAACGCCTCCGTCGTCTTTGCCACCCAATCGCTCTCCGACATCGACGGCAGCAACATCGCACCCGCAATCGTCGAGAGCTGCCCGACGCGCATCTTCCTGCCGAACGAGCGCGCAATCGAACCGCAAATCGCCGCGATCTATCAGCGGTTCGGTTTGAACGATCGCCAGATCGAGATCATCGCGCGGGCGACACCGAAGCGGGACTATTACTGCCAGTCCCGCCGCGGCAATCGGCTCTTTGAGCTCGGCCTCGGGCCGGTCGCGCTCGCCTTCTGCGCCGCGTCTTCCAAGGCCGACCATGCCGCAATCGAGCGGTTGCTCGCTGAGCACGGCCGCGACGACTTCACGCCCGCCTGGCTCGCCGATCACGAGCTGCTCTGGGCTGCCGATCTCATCCCTGACCTGACAAACCTGGAGGTACAATCATGATCACTCGTAAGACGCAGCGCGCAAACTTCGTCGCCACGACCGCTCTCTCGCTCGCTCTATCGATCTCGCCGCTTTTGACGGCACCGGCCTCCGCGCAGTGGATCGTCTACGACCCCACCAACTTTAGCCAGAATGTGCTGACTGCGGCGCGCGAGCTGCAGCAGATCAACAATCAGATCCAGATGCTGACCAATCAGGCGCAGAGCCTGGTGAACCAGGGAAAGAACCTCGCCAACCTGCCGTTGTCGACGCTGACCCAGCTTCAGGCACAGGTCGCACGGACTCAGTCGCTGCTGAGTCAGGCCCAGAACATCGCCTTTAGCGTCGAGCGCATCCAGACGGCGTACTCCACGACATACGGCACGGCGGCGGCCACGGGCTCCAATGCGACGATGTTTGCCGCGGCTCAAACCCGTTGGCAGAACTCGGTGGGCGCTTTCGAGGACTCGCTAAAGGTGCAAGCCGGCGTCGTCGGCAATATCTCGACCAACTCCAGCGCAATGAGCTCGCTGGTTACCGCCAGCCAGTCGGCAAGTGGCGCCCTGCAGGCCGCTCAGGCCGGCAATCAGCTCCTGGCCCTGCATTCCCAGCAGCTTTCCGATCTTGTCGCGGTTCTCGCCGCGAAGGGGCGGGCGGACGCGCTGGAGCAGGCGCGCGTGACGGCGACCGAATCGCAAGGCCAGCAGCAGTACAAGATCTTCGCGACGCGCAGCGGCTACCAGCCCGGCAACGTCACTATGTTCAGCGGCAACTGAGGCACCGACCATGGAGCGCTCGGATATCCTTCGCGCTGGCGCGATGATCATCGTGTTCGCCATTTTCCTTGCCGCGCTGCACGTCATCCATCGGCGCCCGGCGGAACGGTCCGTATCCGATGCCCCCTCTGTCTCCGCTCCCGATGATCTCTCGGCCGAGCTGCGCCGCTGCAGCGCGCTCGGACCCCAGGATGCCGAAGATCCGCACTGCCAGGCGGTTTGGAAGGAGAACCGCGCGCGCTTCTTCGGCGGGCCGGCGCGGCCACTTCTGCCGCAGGCCGCGCCGGCCACTCAGCCGATGACGAACGCCACGCAGGGAGAGAAGCCTTGAACAACGTAGGGGTTATTGACACCTTCCTCAATACTTTCACGACCTACATTGATTCAGGTTTCGGTCTGGTCAAAGGCGAGGTCACGTATCTCTCGTCGACGTTGATCGTCATCGACGTCACCTTGGCCGGCCTGTTTTGGGCCTGGGGCGCAGACGAGGACATACTCCAGCGGCTGGTGAAGAAGACCCTCTATATCGGCTTCTTTGCCTTCATCATCACCAACTTCAACAAGCTCTCAGGCATCATCTTCAACAGCTTTGCTGGCCTCGGTCTGAAGGCCGGTGGCTCATCGATCTCGCAAGCGGACTTTTTGCGACCCGGCAAGCTGGCGCAGGTCGGTCTCGATGCCGGGCAGCCGCTGCTCGACGCAGCAAGCCAGATGATGGGCTTCACCAGCTTTTTTGCGAACTTTGTCCAGATTGCCGTGCTGATGCTGTCCTGGCTGCTGGTGCTGATCGCCTTCTTCATCTTGGCGGTGCAGCTCTTCGTCACGCTGCTCGAGTTCAAGCTGACGACCCTCGCCGGCTTCATCCTTATTCCCTTCGCGCTCTTCAACAAGACCGCCTTCCTCGCGGAGAAGGTGCTGGGCAACGTCGTGGCGTCCGGCGTGAAGGTCATGGTGCTCGCCGTCATCGTCGGCATCGGCACCGGGCTGTTCTCCCAGTTCACGTCAGCCTATGGCGGCGGCCAGCCGACGATCGAGCAGGCGCTCTCCGTCGTGCTGGCGGCACTCGCCATGCTCGGCCTCGGCATCTTCGGTCCCGGCATCGCCACCGGTCTTGTTTCCGGCGCGCCGCAGCTTGGCGCGGGCGCTGCCGTCGGCACCGGCCTTGCCGTCGCCGGTACCGCAATGGTCGGCGGCGCGGCGCTCGGTTTGGCCGGAAGGGGAGCGATGGCAGCTGGCTCCGGTGCTGCGGCCGCCGCGCGTGGTGGTGCGGCGATGGCGGGCGGTGCGTCCTCCGCCTACAGCCTTGCATCGGCCGGTGGGTCCGGCGCTGGCGGCGTCGCGTCCGGTCTCGGCGGCGTGGGCCGTGCGGCGGCAAGTCACGCGGCAGCTCCCGTCAGACGCGCCGCTGCGCGAGCAACGGGGGCAATGACGGAAAGTTTTAGCTCTGGCGCCCGTGCCGGCGTCGCCAACACCGGTGGCTCCTCGACGATGGGGACCATCGGGAGCGGCGCCGCCGCAAACGATGGAACCGCATCTCAAGCAGCGAACGAGAGCGGTCCGCCCGCCTGGGCCCAGCGCGTCAAGCGTAATCAGGTCGTCATTCACGGCGCGCAGACGGCCGCGCAAGCCCTCAAATCCGGCGACAGCCATGGCGGCGGTCACGCCGTCGACCTCTCGGGAGGAGAATAAAAAGTGTCAGTCTTCCGGCGATCGTCGGTCCGCTTCGGCCGTACACCCGAACCCGAAACCCCGTATCAGCGCGCAGCCCAGGTTTGGGACGAACGCATCGGCTCAGCCCGCGTGCAGGCCAAGAACTGGCGGCTGATGGCCTTCGGTTCGCTGATCCTGTCCTGCGGCCTCGCCGGCGGGCTCATCTGGCAATCCACCCACGGCACCGTCGTTCCCTGGGTGGTGCAGGTCGACAAACTCGGCGAAGCGCAAGCCGTGGCACCCGCCACCGCCGACTACCGGCCGAACGACCCGCAGATTGCCTGGTATCTCGCCCACTTCATCCAGATCGTCCGCTCGCTTCCGGCCGACCCGATCATCGTGAGGCACAACTGGCTGCAGGCTTATGATTTCACGACCACGGCGGGCTCGGTGGCGCTGAACGACTACGCCCGCGCCAATGACCCCTTCGCCAATCTCGGCAAGCAGCAGGTCGCTATCGACGTCTCCAGCGTCATCCGCGCCTCGCCCGACAGTTTTCGCGTCGCCTGGGTCGAACACCGCTTTCAGGATGGGGCGCTCGCCGGCACCACACGTTGGACCGCGATCCTCACGATCGCAATTCAGCCGCCCACCGACGCCGATCGGCTGCGCAAGAATCCACTCGGCATCTACGTCAACGCCATCAACTGGTCAAAGGAGCTGGGACAATGACCCCGCCGATTTTCTCAAGAGCCGGCGGTCCGGCTTCGCAGCTTATCGTTCACCAAAACCGGAAAGTCGGCGATACGTCTCCCCGTAAACCCGCCTTTGCGGCTTTGCTGATGGTCGCATCGGCGCTTGGCGGCTGCGCACACAATTTCATCCCGCCCGACATCAATTACGACACCGCGGAGCCGGCGACGCTTACCGCTGATCCGCCGGCGCCGGTCCAGATCGTGGAATTGCCAAAACCCCTGCCGCTACCGGGGCAGTTGAAACCGCTCGTCTCCGGCAAGCGCGTCCCCGAAGCCGCTGACCCCAAGGTTCGCGTCAAACAGGCCAACGCCGCGGCACGGGTGCAGCCGGTCCGCAACGGCTTCATCAACGCAGTGCAGGTCTATCCGTTCTCCGGCGGAGCCCTGTACCAGGTCTATACGGCGCCCGGTCAGATCACCGATGTCGCTCTGCAGGAAGGCGAGCAGCTCGTTGGCTCCGGACCGGTCGCCGCCGGCGACACGGTGCGCTGGATCATCGGAGATACCGAGAGCGGGGCGGGCGCGACCCGGAAGATCCACATTCTGGTCAAGCCGACGCGGCCCGAATTGGTCACCAATCTCGTGATCAACACCGACCGGCGAACCTATCTCCTTGAGCTGCGCTCTACGGAGAAGACCTACATGGCCTCGGTCTCCTGGCAGTATCCCGAGGACCAACTCATTGCGCTTCGGCGGCAGAATGCGGCGGCTGAAACCGCAGCGCCCATTGCGGCCGGCGTCGATCTCGCCTCGATCAACTTCCGCTACTCAATTGAGGGCGACGATCCGGCTTGGCGTCCACTGCGCGCCTTCGACGACGGGAACAAGGTTTACATCGAGTTTCCGAGTGGGATCGTTCAAGGCGAAATGCCGCCGCTGTTCGTCATCGGTCCGGCCGGCGGCTCTGAACTCGTGAACTATCGCGCCAACCGCAACTACTACATCGTCGACCGCCTGTTCGCCGCCGCCGAATTGCGTCTTGGCGACAAGGACAGCGAGCGGCGCGTGCGCATCGTCCGCACCGACGGAAGGCCGCGCGCATGGCGATAGATGGCGAAGACGAACATCAGCGCGAGATTCCGCCCGTCGCGCCACCGGACCTTCGGCTTCGAGGCGAGCGGCCCCGTGTCACGCGGCTCTCGCGCAAGGTTCTGATCGGCCTCGGCGCAGTGTCGGCCCTCGCCGTCGCGGGCGCGCTCGGCTACGCACTGCAGACTGGGAACAAGCAACAGGCCGGCCAAGAGTTGCTCAGCACCCAGAACAGGCCTTCGGCCGACGGCCTCGCCGCCTTGCCGAAAGACTATACCGGTCTGCCGCGCCAGGCGCCGCCGCTCGGGCCACCGCTGCCCGGCGATCTCGGCAAGCCGATCCTCAACGCCGGAGCTGCACCGAACACCGTGGCAGCGACGTCAGACCCGGAGACGCAGCACAAATCCCAGGAAATCGAGGCAGCGCGGGTAAGCCGCCTCTTCGCCCAAACCGCTCAGCAACCGCAGAGTGTCGGCCAAGTCATCCCGAATGCCGCGGCCGGCATAGTGGCGGCTCCAGCCGCGACACCGCCCGTCGACGCCGGGTCCGCCCAGAACATGCAGGACCGCAAGACGGCCTTCCTTACCGCTGCGACGGACAAGCGCACAGTCAGTCCGGACCGGCTCGAGGCCAAGGCCTCACCTTACGTCGTGCAGGCTGGCACCGTGATCCCGGCCGCGCTCATCACGGGCATTAGGTCCGATCTGCCTGGCCAAGTCACTGCTCAGATCACGGAGGCGGTCTGGGACAGCCCGTCCGGAAAATATCTTCTGATTCCGCAGGGTGCGAAACTGATAGGCCAGTACGACAGTTCCGTTGCGTTCGGCCAGTCCCGCATCCTCTTGGTCTGGACTCGCATCATTATGCCGGACGGCAACTCGATCGTGCTGGAGCGCCAGCCTGGCGCTGACACTGGTGGTTATGCTGGACTCGAGGACGAGGTCGACAACCACTGGGGTATGCTGTTCAAGGCCGCCGCTCTCTCGACCATGCTCAGCGTCGGAGCGGAGGCGGGGACGAGCCAAAATGAGAACAACCTCGTTCAAGCGATCCGTAGCGGTGCGTCCAACAGCATCAGCCAGACCGGCCAACAGATCGTGCAGCGCCAGCTCAACATCCAGCCGACGCTGACCATCCGGCCAGGTTTCCCGGTGCGGGTTATCGTCACGCGGGATTTGGTATTGGCTCCGTACGGAAAGGGGCGAACGCCATGACGAAGCTCAAGCTCGGGCCGCTTGAAGACGACAAGCCGGTCAAGCTCACGATCGAGCTGCCGGCGGCGGTTTTCAGGGACCTCAAGAGCTACGCCGAGATTTTAACGCGTAGCGGAGGCGCGACGACGCCGGCCGAGCCTGCCAAATTAATCGCGCCGATGATCGAGCGTTTCATGGCAACCGACCGCGCCTTTGCAAAAGCTCGCCGAAATGCGGCTCAGGTCGTCTCTGGATCAGCCGAGAGGTCTGGATAGCGTTCCCGAAGTAGGGCGAGGAACGGACGCAGTGACGGATTGCAGTTGTCTTGCCGCCAATAAGCGCGGAAGCTCAGCCGCGTCGGACCCTCCGCATCATGGACCTCGCGGAAGGTCACTCCCTGATAGGCCGCGCCGGTCGCGCCTTCCAAAGTCAGCAGGACACCCCAGCCCGCGCCCACCAAAGTGAGAAGCCGGTCGAGCGCCACATCATGGTGAAGCAGCCAACACGGATCGGACCCACCCAATTTGCTGACGAGAAGCTTGAGCAATTCCGGTGCCGGGCCATGCTGTGACAACAGAAGCGCTTCCTCCCTCAGTTCGCCCCAGTGAACCACATCACGCCTTGCCAGCGGATGGCCCTTGGGGAGGGCGACGACGACACGTTCGCTCCAGAGCGACAAGCACCCGTCGCTCCAGCTTGAATTGGGTTCGGCCACAAAGGCGACGTCAATGGCGGAACTGGCTAGATCGGAGATCAGATGGTCTCTCGATCCGTCTACCAGATGCGTATCAGCATCGGGGAAGCGGTGCCGGTGGTCGAGGAGGGTGGCCCGGAGATTGCCGGCTGAGAGTGAGGCGTGGACGCCGATGGTCAATCGGCCGCTCTCGCCTCGCCAATGAGTCTTGAGGCGAGCGGCGATCGCTTCCGTTTCATCCACGATGCGCTGGGCGGCATCGAGGAATTCTTGCCCTTCAAGGGTCGGTCGCGTGCCGGCGTAAGTGCGCTCGAAGAGAGCGCCGCCCAACTTGTATTCGAGATTGCGCAGGCGACGACTAAGCGTCGACTGCTTGATTCTGAGCGTTTCTGCCGCTTGGCGGAGGCTTCTGTGGTGAGATGCGGCGATTGCCCAGCGTAGATCTCTTAATTCCACTGGCGTGGTCGGAGCCCTATGGCGAATTGCCGGTGACCAAACTTTTTTTTGAATGGTTCACTCCATTTGTTTGCGCTGCTTCAGCGCCTTCTTCGCGCTAGCCCTGACGCAGCCATTGAGCGCCTTCGTGAAGGCATTGGAGGTTCTGGCGACCGACCGCAATGGCGTGTAAAAGAGCCAACGTAGGCTTCCGCCCCGACCAAAAAAATCGCTGTCGACTTCAGATTGAACCGCATGTAGCTGCCCGCCAGCTAAGAGGCTAAAGCGCGTCCATTCGACGAACTCAACCGCGAAAAGGTCAGGAGCTTCGGTAAGTAATTGCGAGAAGGTTTAGCTATCTGCCCTCGGTTGCCTCCTTTTCAAAGGATTCGGCGATCTCGTTTCTCCGACCAATGATCGAACCGACCTTGGCGCATTCGACAACTCGTTCACTGAGTGGCGCGCCGACGCTGGCTCTTGCCATCGGAGTGCAATCGCCTCGGCGAGCGTTACGGGCGGGTTCAGACGAAGTTCTGCTTGAGCAAGACGGCTGGGCCGTTTGCTGGAATTATGCCACCAAAATACAATCTATTTGATTAGATGACGACTCGGCCTCACGACAATCCATCGCCAAATCAGATCGGTCCATCACATTAGTTGGTGGTTGCGCTTGGATGCGCCGCCGAGGTTGCGAACAAGGTTGCAGCGGAACCGCCGGTCACGGGAGGCCACGGTTATCGCCTCAGCCTCATCGAGCGCTCCTTCTGAGATGCGGGGGAGCCATCGCATGGGACCTTCGAACGTGATTGCTCCTGACTGGATCGGCAAAGTAGCCCTACCGCCTCAGCATTTATTAATGAGTCTGCACCCTGCTAATAGTAGCGTTATAGTCAGTGGTTTGACGGTCAGAGCGAATGGCATGCTTGGCACATGAAAACTCGTGCGCTAGTGGCTTGGAATGTGCGTCGGATTCGGGCGAAACGCGGTATTTCCCAAGAGAGATTGGCTTACCAAGCCGGGATGGACCGCTCTTACATGGCCAGTCTTGAGCGGCAATCGAAAAATCCGACAATTGATCTCCTCGATCGCATCGCCGAAACGCTGGGCGTTCATTTTGTCCGAATTCTTTGCTCGGCCGTCCAAACATGCGGTGTCTTGCAAGACCTCGCCTAAACGCCGTAAGTCAGCGCGTCTCGGCAAGCCGCGTGTCCAAAAGAACAAACGCAACGGTCCGACGCCACAGAATTTCGAATGAGGCCTCGGCGAGAAGCTTGGAGCCCGAACAGATCGGGCGCCGGCTTTCGCACCAGCCGATGCACGCCCGCGTAGGCTATCAACTCGCGGCCTTGAACCGGCACCCCTCGATATCACTGGTGAGCCAGCTACGCTGGCGAGGCTACAGGCACGCAGCAGCGGCTCCTCGTCGACCTTGAACCCGATCATGGTGAATTCGCCGCTGCGGAAGCGGAACGACGAATCCCGCGTGGTGGTGAAGCTGAAGAGATTGTCGGCCCAGTGGGGGCTACTAAGCTATGAAGATGGAGATGCGGGCGGCAATACGGAATCCCTGATACCGGCGAATGGATCCAGCATGTCTCGCCTACTGGGACACGATCTTCGGCGGTTACTTCTCGTCCTATGGCGCCATCTTTGACGCCACGACAAAGGCGTGCCGATGGTGTCTGTGTCGACTACTATACCGCATTCCAGAGCGACCAGTTTGGCCAGTGTCGAGCAAGCGGGGATGTTGCCTATCCCGCAACAGTGGGCAGTTAGGTGCTTACACCGAAGCGGCACCGCATTTTCTACATGATGAAAACTATCTGACAGGTTCCAAATATTGGCCGCCTACAAGATCTGGCAGGGGCCTAGCTTAGCCAGCTTATGTATATAGCGGAACCTCTGTCCCGCATTTTGCGCGGGGACACGCGGCAGGTAACGGAGGTCACAGATGGCATACAAGAAACTCATCAATCAAAGCGGCCTGACACTTACGGTGTTGCTCATCACGCGCGTTGGCTCAGAGCCGAACCAGTCCGGACAGATCGTCGCAACGGCGCTACCGGTGGGTGGCAAGCAGACGATTGAGTACGGCAGTGCGCAGAATCCCTTCCTCAACGGGCTCGTGATTTCCTCATCTTCCGATGGCGCGTTTTCGAACGGGTCGCAGATCGTGACGACTCGGGGCAGCAGCTGGGATACTGTCCTGAACACGCACGATACCCTTACCTTTAGCGGAGCGGGTGGGCTGAACGTGGTGGGCTCGAACATATAACCCGCCACGGCACCGACGGTCCCGCGGTGGCGGACTTGGCCGCTCCTCGATGGCAAGCCGATCCTGGCGGCGTCGCCGCCCTGCTCGGATGAGTGCAGCCGATGGACGGAAAGGCAACTCTTGTGACTTCGGCGCCCGTGCAGCGGTGATCACCCGTGCCGGGGTGTTGGATGACTTCGCCGGAGACGAACCATGATGCCTTCACTTTGGTTGTCCAACAGGACCCCAGGTGCTCTGAAGAAAGGCCCGCGAGTTCATGAAAGGACCGCGCGGGATCATCATGGAATGACGGTATAGCATATGAGTACCAATCTTATGTTGCACGAGCCGCCCAACGCGCTGCGGCTGATCACACAGGCGTATACGAGCCTTCTCATTATCGGCTTCGCCCTGCTGCCCACTCAGTTCATCGCTTACCTTTATTTCCAGCAGGATCCCGCGCTGAAGTTTGAAGACCACCTGTTCCACGAATTCGCCATCGCCGTCGCCACCCTCGAGGGGCTGTTCGTCACATATGTGACGTGGCGTTGCTATCGGTCTTCAGGCGAGCCGTTGTTGCGGTGGTTGACCCTTGGTTTTCTGGCCTTCGTGCTGATCTATTCGCTGCACGGCGCCTTCACCGGGATGGCACATCGCAATATTTGGCTGTTTCTGCTCTATGGGCCGGCGTCGCGTCTGGCGATGTCGATTTTGCTCTTCGTCGGGCTACTCAGCTACAACCAGCCGTCAGACGAGCTTGAGAAGCGCTCGGACACGCGCGCGTGGCTCATGTGGATTGGCCTGTTCCTTACGGTGGACCTAGCTGTCGCACTTGTCGCCTATTCACGCTATGCTGGGCATCCGGTGGTCCGCCTGTCCATGGAGGGCGGCGCATTGCTATTCAGCGCGCTGAACGTCGCGGCCTTGCTCATGCGACGGATTCACTCACCGCTGATGCTTGTTTTCGGCGTTTCTGTCACATGGTTTGCGTTATCGTCGCTCGCATTCATTTTGGCCGCGCCGTGGAATCATATGTGGTGGCTGGCTCACGCGATCTTTGCTGGCGGCTTTTTTCTGCTCAGTTATGGCGTCGTCCGAGCTTTCCGAACAACGCAATCGTTCGCGACCATCTATAGCCAGGAAGAAATGACCGCCCGCCTGGCCAAATCGATGGCTGACACTCAAAAAGCACTCCAGCAAGTGCAAATGAGCAATCAAAGGTTGGAGCGGCTCGCCGCCACCGACCCACTAACCGGTGCCGGGAATCGGCGCCACTTCATCGAGCATATCGGCGCAGAGATCGCGCGTGCCAAACGGACCGGTGCTCCATTGGCTCTGCTATCCCTCGATCTCGACCATTTCAAGGATATCAACGACTCGCGTGGTCACAGCGTCGGCGATGAGGTCCTGCGCGTATTCGTGCGAAAGTGCCTGGAGGCAATCCGGCCTTACGACTCTGTCGCGCGCGTGGGCGGTGAAGAATTCATGGTACTGCTGCCGGGGGCGACGCTCGACGCGGCTTGCGCGGTCGCCGAGCGCCTTCGGTCGGCCATCGAACGCACCGCATTCGACGTCGGAGCCGAACCGTCGGTCGGCGTCACCATCAGTGTTGGAGTGTCGGAGTTCGGGCGCGATGCAGACACGCTCGACGGGTTCTTGAACGTCGCCGACCAGCGACTCTATCGTGCAAAATTTGAAGGTCGCAACCGCGTGGTTGTCGCCTAGGTTATCCTTCATCGCTCACTTCGTCTCTGGTGCTCTGGGCCCCGACGCCCGTTCTCGCTATCATTCTCCGAGTCAAAGCCGCAACTCCACTAACAATTATTCGGTCATGGTCCATCCATTGCAACATTTGCAGGTAGATTCGCACCACAATAGGTTGCTGCCGGGAGCTGTCATGTCGTTGCTTGCTACAACAGCGCTTGACAGCCATTGTTCCGTCGAGCGCTCAACTGGCAGCAGCCGCCGCACCTCGCCAAGGCGGCCGGCCCTTGGCGCGCGCCGCGATTACCGATCCGCTGGCCAGGCACTCGGCAGAATGTCGGGATCAGGGAGCACAACTGACAGGAACCTAGTCGCGCCGATTGCTATCCCACGTGAACTAGCGGCTCGCGCTCCAGGGTGTTCAAGTGGCAGATGTAACTCGTTGCTTCGGCCGCGCTAACGATGTGCGAACTTGCAGGTCGCTCGAACACAACTTCTGCCCGGCAACTATCGCTACCCGATGGCTCATTGCAGCTTCCGAAGCCGCAACTGAAGTTCGGCAATCGGCGCAACATCTGGTTCTCAGTTAACAACCGCGCTGCGGGCACCAACCTCACTGGATCACTCTACGTTGCGAAATTTCGACTGAGATGAGAATTTCAACTCCACGATTGCGAGTATTGCACTTCGATTGGAGCCGTTCTGCCACGAGAGACTTCATTGCTCTTTTCGGCGGCGTCGTTCTCGCTTCACTCTTAGCGCATCTCTATGGGCTTGGCCCCCGTTTGGCGCAGCTGGGACGGCGCTATGTGGATTCGGTACTCGACGACATTATATTCATTGTGTTCGTCGCGTTCTTGCTGAGCATTGCACTATCAATCTTTAGTGTTCGGCGCTACCGAGAACTCGCCCGCGGAATTGACGCACGAACCATTGCAGAAGGGGACGTCCGCGATTTGGCGCGACACGATCCATTGACTGGCTTGCCGAACCGCCGCCTGTTTGATGAGAAACTTGATCTGTGCGCTGGCCTCGCCACCGACACGCATCAAGTCGCTGTTCTGATGCTCGGCCTCGACGGCTTAAAGCGGATCAAGGATACGCACGGCCATGAAGCGGTGGACAAGGCACTCTGCGAACTTGCCACAAGGCTTATCGACATCTTGCGCAAGGATGGCCTCCTGGCGAGGATCGGAGGCGACGAATTCGGGATCGTCCTGCCCTGCATTAGCTCCCTCGAAGATCCCGCCAACCTGGCGCGCCGTATGGTGGCGTCCGCCGCCGATACTTTCGCGATTGAGACTGGCGCAGCCGAGCTTAGTCTTGGCATTGGCATCGCCATCGCTCCGCTTGATGGCGTCAACCCCCACGAATTGGTCAGGCGCGCAGAACGCGCGCTTTATCGCGCGCAGAGCGACGGCAGGTCGCGTGTTCGCTTTTTCGAACCGGACATGGACATACATGTCGAGCGGCGCATCAATATTGAGCGTGAGCTTCGGAGCGCTATCGCGGCGGATATTATCGAGCCCCACTACCAGCCGGTGGTTTCACTCGAAAGTAATCGCATCGTCGGGTTCGAGGCGTTGGCGCGTTGGGAAAACAGGACATTAGGGCATATCCCGCCCGACGTGTTTATTCCAATTGCAGAAGAAACTGGCCTCATCGACGCTCTTGGAGATCAGGTTTTTCGCCGCGCGTGTCTTGATGCCACTGCGTGGCCGAAGACGTTCTCGCTTGCCTTCAACATTTCGCCTGTTCAATTGCGGGATTCCGCGCTTGGAGGGCGCATTATATCAATCCTTGAGCAAACCGGCTTTAGTCCATGCCGCCTGGAGATTGAAATTACCGAGAGCGCGTTCGTGGAACGAAACGGGGCTGCGAAGACCGTGATTGACGAACTTCGTCGAGCCGGCGTCCGCATCGCGCTCGATGATTTTGGAACGGGTTATGCTACGCTTAGCCAGCTGCTTTCGTTTCGTCTTGACAAGATCAAGATCGATCGCAGCTTCGTGTCGCATCTCGACGAGAGCACCGACAGCCGGGTGATCGTTCGTGCTATACTCGGCCTTGCTAAAGGGTTTGGTTTGACGACCACGGCCGAGGGAGTCGAAGACGAAGGCCAACTCGTCTATCTGGTGGCCAATGGTTGCACAGAAGGACAAGGCTACTTGTTCAGTGGTCCCGTTCAAGCCGCCGGTATCCCCGCGCTGCTTGATCGCCAAGCCCGCCGCGGACCGGTTACTGAAGATGGAGCAAGAAACCTACATGCGTGAGTCGACGCGCTGAGTTCAAGCGTGCTCGGGAGGCGTTAGAATGAGCCGTGTAGATCTGCCGCACTGCATTTGACGCGTTGCCGGCAATTGCATTGTTGCTCACGGAAGGCGCATTCACTTAGACAGGGCGTGGGCTCTTAAGAAATCACATTGGCTCGATCACTGGTAGCGGCCTGTCGTGCACACCGTTTTGCACCTGCTCCAACGTCAACGCATAGGGGCATCCGCGAACGGCGATCAGATATCAGAAGTCCGGATATCGTCTCAAAGATCCGTCACCAACGCCCCTAATGCCTCTCCGACTGAAACGCCGGAGCTGACCGTTCGTAACCGGCATGAGGCCCACACCTAGCCCCCCTCGGCGTGCGCGCGATAGAGCCTGGCATGAGCTAATCGGCGGAGGTGGAACGATGGCAAATGCCATGCTTGATGCCAGGCAGGAAGGTGACTCCTATCGTCGCGTCGAGGTGATCACGGGGGAGCGCCGACGGCGTCGGTGGACGGGCGAGGAGAAGGCCCGGATCGTGGCGGAGAGCTTTGAGGAGGGTGCGAACATCTCCGAGGTGGCGCGGCGCAATGGCGTTTCGCGCGGGCTGCTTACGGTGTGGCGACGCCAGGTTGCGGCGGCGGTGGTAGGCAAGGCGCCGAACTTCGTGCCGATCCAAATTTGTGCCGAGAGCGGTAGCGGGACAGCTGTCGAGCCCGAGCGTATTTCGCCGCTACAGACGAAGCCTTTGGAGATCACCGCGCCGCCGGCCAAGGTTTGCGGGGTGGTTGAGATCGAGGTGAACGGGGCGCGCATTCGGGTCGAACCGGGCGTGGAGCTGGCGACGCTGTCGACCGTGCTGGCGGCGCTTCGGGGCATCCGGTGATTGTGCTACGATCTGACCTCAAGGTGGTGCTGGCGAGACAGCCGGTCGATTTCTGCAAGTCGGTGCACACGTTGTCGGCGCTGGTGAGCGAAGCACTGCGCGCGAACCCGTATTGCGGCGACGTCTTCGTGTTCCGCAGCAAGCGCATGGACAGAGTGAAGCTGCTGGCGTGGGATGGCAGCGGCATGGTTCTGATAACGAAGTGGCTGCACCAGGGGTGCTTCACCTGGCCGCCGATCCGCGACGGCGTGGTGCATCTAAGTGCGACGCAGCTTGCGATGCTGCTCGAGGGCACATCGAAATATCCCCTCTGGGGAGTCTGACGAATCACCTGCCATCGAAGTTACAGTGTGCGAACCGACGCATCCGCTGTTCGGCCGCACGTTCCGCGTCATTCGCCGCTCGGTTCATCGTGGCGGGGGCTTCCCGCTTTCGTACGAGGTCGAATATCGAGACGGTGCCAGCCTTTTGATTCCGGTCGCGGCGACCGAACCACGGAAGTCGATGGAGAATCGAACGAAGCTGAGCGCGAGGCACTACACGATCTGACCTCTCTGGTTGAGCAGCTCGAACACGATGCCGATCGATCCGAAAGACCTTTGGGCCACGCTGTCAACGGCACTGCAGCGCCAAATCGTCAACGAGGTCGCCGCAGTGCTGGCGGAGGCAAGTCATGAAGTCCGAGCTGGTCAAGCCGATACACCTGGCGCGCCGCGCGGTCGTGTACATCCGGCAGTCGACGACTCATCAGGTTGTGACCAACCAAGAGAGCCTGCGATTGCAATACGCGCTTCGCCAACGCGCCATCGAGCTCGGATGGCACGAAGCTGGCATCGACGTCATCGACGCTGATCTTGGCATCAGTGGGGCGTCGGCGGCTCAGCGCAGCGGCTTCAAGGAACTGGTCGGGCGTGTTGGTCTTAACGAGGTTGGTCTGATCCTGTCGATCGACGTGACGCGTCTCGCCCGCAACTGCTCGGATTGGTATCCGCTGCTCGATATCTGCGGGCTGCACGGCTGCCTCATCGCCGACCGTGATGGCGTCTATGACCCTGGCAGCGCGAATGGCCGACTGCTGCTCGGCCTAAAGGGGACGATATCGGAGCTCGAGCTCCATACAATTCGTAGTCGATTGACGGCTGGTCTTCTTGCCAAGGCGGAGCGCGGCGAGCTTGCGCTCACCTTACCGATCGGCCTTGTCCGCGATCCCTCTGGCGTCGTCGTCAAGGACCCGAACCTGGAAGTGCAGGAACGGCTCGAGCTGCTGTTCGAGACCTTCCTGAAACTGCGCACCATTGCCAAGGTCATGCGTGAGTTCAACGACCGTGGTCTGGAGCTGCCGCGCCGCGATCGTCACGGCGATCTGCATTGGGCGCGGGCGACGACAGCCGCGGTCGCGGCGATTCTGAAGAATCCTGCCTATGCGGGCGCCTTCGTTTACGGACGGACACGACTGCGCAAACCGTCGGAGGGAAGATTACCGACGAAGGCGCCGAAGCCGATCGAGCAGTGGCGGATCATCGTCAAGGACCGCTATCCTCCCTATATCGCTTGGCAAAGCTACGAGAAGATCAGGGGCATCGTCAGCGACAACCGAGCAGAATACATGCGCAACAAGACGAGGGGGGCCCCACGTGAGGGCGAACTACTGCTGCAAGGCATCGCATGGTGTGGAAGATGCGGTCACAAGATGTACGCGCGCTACAAGAGACGCGCCGAATACGTCTGCAATCACCTGCGTTCACATCAGGGGTTGCCGGCGTGCCAATACATCCGTGCTCCCCGCGTCGACGCCGCCGTGGCGCAAGCCTTCCTTACAGCGCTGGCGCCGGCCGAGATCGACGCGTTGTCGTGCGCTCGTCGCGCTCAGCAGCAGACGTACAAAGCAATACGAAGCAATGCCGAGCAGCAGCTCGAGCGGCGACGCTACGAAGCAGCACTCGCCGAACGTCAGTTCAACCGCGTCGATCCCGACAACCGGCTCGTCGCCGCCGAGCTCGAGCGCCGTTGGGAGGCGGCTCTGAAGGAGGCTCGAGCGGCAGAGGAGACCCTGGCCCGTTTAAAGTCTCCCCAGGCTATCGCTCAGATCACCTTTGGCAACAAGGCGCTGAACGACAAAGTCGTCCACCTCTCCGGCCGTCTGCCTGAGATCTGGACGGACTCAAGCACGACCGACGCGAAACGCAAGGCGCTGCTGCGCTGTCTCATTGACAAGGTGATTCTCGATCGTGGCGAGCACGACCTCGTCAAGGTGAGGATTGTGTGGCGCGGCGGAGCCGTCACCGAGATCGAGGTAAAGGTGCGCGTCAATTCAGTAGAGAATCTCACGCAGGGCGTGGAAATGCGAGAACGCGTCCTCGAGCTCGCCCGCACCAAGCTGCACGACGACGAGATCGCTGCCATATTGACGGGCGAAGGACACCGGTCACCAAAATGCCCAGACGGGGTGCTGCCGATCACTGTCCAGCGCATTCGCTTCCAGGCCGGCCTCAAAGGGCTTACCGAGCAACGCACGCGATGGCGGCATTCACCCGATTTGCTCAGCGCACAGGAACTCGCCGGCGTATTGAACATTCCCGTGAACTGGCTGTACGTTCAGATCAGGCAGGGCCGTCTTTTGATCGATCGTCACCCTTCGGGCGCGCACCTGTTCTCCAACACGTCGCGCGTGATTGAGGCTGTTCGAAAACTCCGCAATCACGAGCTCGATCATCTCGATCTCAGAATCACTGAGCCTCACGAGGAGGGGCATTCACATGGATAGTCGCTTGACGGGTTGGAGTGGACGCGCGTCTCACCCAAGCCTGTGAAGCAGCCGGCCGTTGTTGGGTAAGAGGAGGATTGGAGCGTGGAGCGTGCACATGTATCGTCTGATCATGGCGATTCGTCCCGACGCTCTCCCGACCGATCCGGCGTCTCTGACCGAGATGGTGCTCGCGTTTGATGCCGAGAACGAGAAGCTGCGTGTGGCCATGCAGACACTCAGGGAGATGATCTTCGGGAAGCGTTCGGAGAGGCTTACGGCGCTCGTGGACGAGCAACTGGCGCTCGAGCTGGATGATCTTCAAACCGACGCCACACGGCCTGCACCGGCCAACGACGATGCGCCTGCGGCAAAGTCGCCCGACAGACCACGCAAGAGAGCGCGCCGCAACATCGGTGCGCTGCCCAAGCACCTGCCGCGTTGTGAGCAGGTGCTGGAGCCGGAGGTGACCGCGTGCCCGTGCTGCCAAGGCCGGCTTCACAAGATTGGCGAGGACGTCAGCGAGGTGCTGGACGTGATCCCGGCGATGCTCCAGGTGCTGCGGACGGTCCGTCCCAAGTACGCTTGCCGCAGCTGCACCGATGGCGTGGTCCAGGCAAAGGTACTGCCGCGCCTGATTGAGAGTGGCATGGCCTCGACAGCACTCGTGAGCCACGTGGTGGTCTCGAAGTTCGCCTGGTATCTGCCGCTGTACCGGCAGGTTCAGATCCTGGCCGGCCAGGGCATCCAGCTTGACCGTGCGACACTCGCCGGTTGGATCAAGCGTGCCGCCTGGTGGCTCAAGAGCCTCTACAAACTGCTACTGCGGATGATCCAGGCTGCGCCGCGCGTGTTTTGCGACGAGACGCCGATGCCGGTGCTCGATCCCGGACGACATCGCACCCGCATCTGCCAGTTCTGGGCGCATGCCATGGATGACCGGCCGTGGGGCGGGCCGTCGCCGCCGGCGGTTGCCTACGTGTTCGCCAACGGCCGCGGCACGGAGGAGATCGCCGGACAATTGACGGGCTTTTCCGGCATTCTGCAAGTAGATGGTTATGCCGCCTACAAGGCGCTCGCCCGCCATCATGGCGGCGCGATCCAGCTCGCCTTTTGTCTTGCCCATGCCCGCCGCAAATTCGTCGAGGTGTACAAGACGACCCAGTCGCCGTTCGCTCGCGAGGTGATCGAACGCCTGCAGGCAGTCTATGCCATCGAAGCGGAGATCCGTGGCAGCAGTGCGGAGCAGCGGCTGGCCACCCGCCGCACCACGAGCGCACCGTTGATGGCGGCACTCAAGGCGCGACTGACCGGGATGGTGGACCAGCTCTTCTCACAGTCGAAGCTGGCAGAAGCGATCAACTATGCGCTCAATCACTGGGACGGGTTGACACTGTTCCTCCGCGACGGTCGTGTCGAGGTCGACAGCAATACGGTCGAGCGTTCCATGCGCCCGATTGCGATGGGAAGACGCAATTCATTGTTCAGCGGCAGCGAAGGCGGCGCCGAGAGCTGGGCGATCCTTGCCTCGCTCGTGAACACGGCAAAACTCCATAAACTCGACCCGCAAGCCTACCTGACAGACGTGCTGGAGCGCATCGTGTCCGGGCGAACCAAAAGCCATCAGCTGCACGAACTGCTCGCCTGGAACTGGAAGGCGGCGCACGATCGCACCACACAGGCTGCCGCATGAGCCCGCGTCGCCATAAAACAGCATCGTCGATGACGTCAGCTGCGATGCCGCTTGCGGAGCTCGAGCGATGGCTCCAGGCTCGCGCCAATCGCCATCCTGTCGCCACCAGCATCGCCATGCTCGACGGCTATGCCGCCGCGATCGTCGCCGGACCGGTGTCAATGAGCCCGATCGACTGGATCTGCCCGCTGCTCGCGATCGACGCTGACGCTTTCAACCATGGCGGCACGCCGGAGTTCGCCGCGATATCAGCCGTCGCGCTACGCCACAACGACATCAGCAACACCCTCTCGACCGCGCCCGATCGGTTCGAGCCGATGCACCGGCGCGACGTCAATGGCGATATCGATCCGCGCCCCTGGTGCCAGGGCTTCTATGCCGCGATGCAGCTCAGACTGTCCGCGTGGGCGCCGTTGCTGGACGCCGGCAACGGCAATCACGGCCTGCTGCTACCCATCCTGCTGCACAGTCGCGACGATCAGAACCGTCCGCTGCTCGGAGCGCCACAAAGCGGCCGCGAGCCTAACGCTCACGCCGACATCCCAGCGGCCGTCGAGGCCTTGCGCCAATATTGGATGCCGATCCGCTACGCACGCTGATCACCGCGGACGTGGTAGCTCATACCGCTTACACTCAAGGCGCGACTGACCGGGATGGTCGGCCAGCTCTTCTCCCAATCGAAGCTGGCAGAAGTGATCAACTATGCGCTCAATCACTGGGACGGGTTGACGCTGTTCCTCCGCGACGGCCGCGTCGAGGTCGACTCCAGTACGGTCGAGCGTTCCATGCGCCCGATTGCGATGGGGCGGGGGAACTCATTGTTCAGCGGCAGCGAAGGCGGCGCCGAGAGCTGGGCGATCCTGGCTTCGCTCGTGAACAAAACTCCGTGAACTCGACCCGCAGTCCTACTTGACCGATGTGCTGGAGCGCATCGTGTTCGGGCGAACCAAGAGCCATCAGCTGCAGGAGCTGCTCGCCTGGAACTGGAAGGCGGCGCGCCATCGTACCACACAGGCTGCCGCATGAGCCCGCGTCGCCATAAAACAGCATCGTCGATGACGTCAGCTGCGATGCCGCTTGCGGAGCTCGAGCGATGGCTCCAGGCTCGCGCCAATCGCCATCCTGTCGCCACCAGCATCTCCATGCTCGACGGCTATGCCGCCGCGATCGTCGCGGGACCGGTGTCAATGAGCCCGATCGACTGGATCTGCCCGCTGCTCGCGATCGACGCCGACGCTTTCAACCATGGCGGCACGCCGGAGTTCGCCGCGATCTCCGCCGTCGCGCTGCGCCACAACGACATCAGCAACACCCTCTCGACCGCGCCCGATCGGTTCGAGCCGATACACCGGCGCGACGTCAATGGCGATATCGATCCGCGCCCCTGGTGCCAGGGCTTCTATGCCGCGATGCAGCTCAGACTGTCCGCGTGGGCGCCGCTGCTGGACGCCGCCAACGTCAATCACGGCCTGCTGCTGCCCATCCTGCTGCACAGTCGCGATGATCAGCACGCTGATCACCGCAGACGTGGTAGCTCATACCGCTTACGACTGAGCCAAGAAAAATAGGCGATCTGGCTGTGCGCAAAATGGCCCAATTCTTGCGAGCGATCAGACGGCGGGCACAGAAGCCCAAGTTGGAGATTGAGAATGGCGAAACTGAAGGTACTCGCTGTGCTGATTGCAGTCACACATGCGCTTCTTCCGGTATCGGCAAAAGCTCCGATATGGACTTCTAATGATCGATACGGGAGCTTTTCACTCGATGGCTACTCTTGGAACAACGACGTATGGGGCAGGGACGCAGGGCCTCAGACCATCTCGGTGAGTGCTATCAACCAGTGGGGGGTATGGTCGAACCAGCCTGATACTGATGGCATCAAGAGCTATCCCCATGAGGGTTTCAATATCGGGAAGCCGCTCAGTTCAATCAACACTCTAGTATCCGCCTTCAATCAGGATGTTCCGACTAGCGGCGCCTGGGACGTCGCTTACGATATCTGGGACAACTCAAATCAGCACGAGATAATGCTCTGGACTAGAGTGAGAACTCATTAATTGTTCTGCTCCGACAATACGATACTGATTCTCTTTTGGGGAAGGATTGGGATCGTGAGTAGGAGTTTGTTTTGGCTGAGCGACGAGCAGTGGCAGCGGATCGAACCTCACTTGCCAACCGATGTGCGCGGTGTCGAGCGGCAGGACGATCGCCGCATTATCAGCGGCATTATACATGTGCTGAAAAGCGGCTGCCGCTGGTCCGATTGCCCCGAAGCCTACGGGCCTCCGACAACGATCTACAATCGCTTCGCCCGGTGGGCGCGGCGCGGCATATGGGAAAGCCTGTTCCGCACGCTTGCCGGCAACGGTCGATCGATAGACACGCAGATGATCGACTCCACGCACGTCAAAGCGCATCGCTCAGCAGCGGGCGGAAAAGGGGGGAGCAGAAGCAGGCTGTTGGCCGCTCGCGCGGAGGGCGCAACACGAAGATACACGCACTTGCAGATGCTAAGGGACGCCTGATCGCGATTTTGTTGACCGGAGGTGAAGCGCACGACTGTCCGGTCGCAGAACGCCTGATCCGCAGGGTCAAGCCTCCGAAACGGATGCTCGGCGACAAGGCCTATGACAGCGCCGAATTGCGCGAGGAGCTGGATGCGCGCGGAACCAAGCCGGTCATTCCAAACCGCAGCAATCGCAAACAACCCTACAGCTTCTCAAAGCGCCTCTACAAACTGCGCTGGCGCATCGAGAGTGCATTCAACCGGCTGAAGGACTTCAGGCGTATCGCGACCCGTTATGACAGGCTGGCGCGAAACTATCTCGCCTCCGTCTGCCTCACCGCAGCTCTTGTATGGTGGATCTAATGAGTCTGGACCCTAATTACACCGGAAATCCTGACGGTGGCGGCAACGTCAAGCCCATTTCTTACAAGTATGCTCCTTCCGGGGCGGCTATACCGGTCTACACAAACGTCGACGTAGGCGGAGCGACTTGGAACGTGTTTGAAGGCGAAAATCGCCACAAGGTCATCTCATTCCTGCGCACTTCGAAGACTAACAGCGGGACGGTGGATATCAAAAGTGTCCTTCAGTGGATCAAGTCGAAAGGGTACTTTGGGGAGATAAACGTCGGCAACGTCCAATACGGCGTTGAGATCACCTCCTCCCCAGGCGGGGTGAATTTCCACTTCAGTAATTGGACCCTGACATCAATAATTGCACCCTGACATCGAACTGAGTGAAATGGACCCGCGGAGCGGGACTGCTTGAGCCGGTTTGCTAGTTGGTAACTGACCGCCCCAAATCCCTTTCTACCACGCTGCGAGAGACGAGCTATGCGGGAGCGTGGATGATGACTGGCTGAGAGAGGCGGCGCATCGAGGCGGGTGTCAAGCCTGCCAGGACCTCTTGAAGAGAGCGATACGCCATGACGAAACTACAAACATCCTGACCCTCTGTCAGCGGTCGGCGGTTGATGATCCACCGACAGAAATTTTGCGGAATGGAGCCTGAAACCTGCTCGCCAGGGCGGTCGAGATTGAACTGCGGGCGTTTCTGGAGAGGACGGCTGAGTTGAAGCTGCCGGATGGCTGCTCGACGAGCTGCGCCGCCGGCATACCGACCTTAACCCCAACATCCGACGCGCGCTGGAGCGGCGGCGCATCGATGCCTGGCGGGCGCTCAGCGGCCCTGAACAGGACGTGATCTTCCGCCAAGAGCACGACCGGTCGTCATAAGTGGTCTCCCTGCGGCCGAAGGATCCTGGATGCTCCGCGACGATCCTTCCATGCTGACGGACCACGATGCGGTCGGCATAGGCCTGGAAACGGCGGCGAGCATTTTCCTCGCTTCCATGGATGGATGTCCGGGTCCTGGATCCCGCATGCGCTTCCTCTTTGGAAGCACACGCTCCGAACCGCTCCCCCACGCAAGACGCCAATGCGGCCGAGCAGCTGCGTGGCGCGTTGGGACCAACGCGGTTTGTGCTATCTTGACCATAGTCTCTCCAGATACACCATTCCCTGCTTGGCCATTTCCCTGTGGAGCTCACAGGTCTTCTGCGAGTCAGCGGTGAGAGTTTCATTGGTCTGCTTCAGACAATTGGTCTGAAGCTCAAGAGCTTCATGAAGCGAGCGCACGCGCGCGAGCTTCTCGACAAACGACTTGGTCTGTTCGAACGATATTGTGGCGTAGCCGCCATAGGTATTCGCGATTTTTTTAAGCTAATCGGGATCGTTTCCGCCGACGGGGCACGGCCGCTAGGGAAGATCTCACTCGAGTCGGCCTGTGCGTTGAGCGGCTTATGGGTGTCCTGGAACTGTTCCGGCTTCGAGCCGCGTTGCTGACCGGAGTTGCTCCGCTGCGTCGCCTTGTCGCTCTGCTGGCTCGCCTTCCGGGTGCCCTTGCCCGACCGCTCTATGGGCTTATTCTCTTCTGTCATCGTTCGAGACTCTATGGAAAAGGTTGATCAACTTGCAAGCCTCTGCCACATTTGCGCTAACTCACGAGGGCAGAGGCGCATCTCAGACCGTGAATGCGCGTCAGGAGCACAAGGAGATGTCTGACCGGCGGCGACGCGAATCTCGGCAACGGACGAGCTCAATTCCAATCTTGCGCCGCACGGGGTCCCTTCAGCAAGCCTTAGTCAACCTGGGCCTTTCCATTTCGCTTGAGACGCAAATGAGCGGCGGCTAGTCCAGCAGCTTTCCAAAGCTGAGCAGCGAGCCTACGAAGCGTACTTCCCATCTCGCATTCGTCCTTGTGTCGAGGGCAGGGCATATCGCCGCAGCTCTTCTTAGGCGCGCACTTGACGCTCAAGCTCAGCCCCCGCGTGACTAGACTCTCTTCTCCCCGAGAATGGAAGCGAAGTCGATAACTCTATCTACACGGCAGATCACCTCCTGAATCAGGTAGGGTCTCTGCTGAAGTTGTCGTGCACACCGACCGTAAATTCGCACATGCTTCAAGGCACCAGGAGCCCTAATTGTATTGGTGGCGGGCGCAGCTTAGTCCAGTAGGCGGGCGCGATACGCCTCATTTGCGGTCGTCGAATCGGTCTTTGTTGGCCTGACTCCCCCGCCACCATTCCCGCGTTGATTAGCGAAGGTGGTCATCGGGCGAGATGGTGGTCACGACCGCTGAAGTCGGTCCAAGGAAGATAAGCGACGTCGGTGCTTGCGCGCCACCGCTCGGCGAGCATGATTTCGGCGCTTAGGCCAACACCGGGTGCATTCCACTGACTATCCTGGCTACCACCCATCCTGTTGTCACCCGGCGTTGGGCATGGACTCATGGGGTTGACGATCTGCACGCATCCCGAGCCGTAATAGATCCAGCCGATAAATCCGCCGGCCTTGTAGGAAATCGTAACCGACGTCGGCCCCGCATCGTCTCGGTCGCGGTGATTGTCGCGGTCGGCGTCAACAGCGACGGCCGGCGCGAGGTTCTCGGCATGGATATTGGTCCCTCCGAGGCCGAGACGTTCTGGACGGCGTTCCTGCGCAAACTTGCCCGCCGCGGCCTGCGCGGCGTCAAGCTCGTCGTCTCCGACGCCCATGAGAGCATCAAGGCTACCGTCGCCAAGGTGCTCAACGCCAGCTGGCAACGGTGCCGCGTCCACTTCATGCGCAACGCGCTGGCGCACACCGGCAAGAGCGGGCGGCGCGTCGTCTCCGCCTTCATCGCCACCGCCTTCGCCCAGGACGATGCCGAGGCCGCAACGGCGCAGTGGCGCAAGGTCGCTGATCAGCTCCGCCTCAAGCTGCCCAAGCTTGCCGACTTCCTCGACGAAGCGGAGACCGATGTGCTGGCCTACATGACGTTCCCGCCGCAACATCGCACCAAGCTGTACTCCACCAACCCAATCGAGCGCCTCAACGGCGAGATCAAGCGGCGCACCGAGGTGGTTGGCATCTTCCCCAACGAGGATGCCATCGTCCGCCTCATCGGCGCGATCCTGCTCGAGCAGAACGATGAATGGGCCGTCCAGCGTGCCCGTTACATGACACTGGAAACCATCGCGCCGTTGAGTGATGATCCGACCGTCAGCCTTCCGGCTATCGCCAGCTGACCGGCCCGGCCCACGCCGGCGAACGCGGTGCCCCGCCGCCAGCTACACCACGCCCGGGGACACGATCAACCCTGACCATCGCGCCAACTATTTTTGCTCTCGGTTTTGGTAGGTCGACCCGAATTGAACTGCGGTTGTAGCGAGCGGGGTGATGAACGTTTCACGATACACTCGATGCGAACAATGTCATTGTTGGCTTCGAATAGGCCGACGATGACGTCTCAGGCCGCGGCACAGGTCCGTTATTCATCTTCGAACGAGCTGATTTTTGCGAGCGAACGAGCGCTGGTGCTTGTCCCGTTTGTTTGATTTTTGACAGCGGCACAGCGCCTGTCGGGCTCCAAACACCAGCTGCCATCTTCCGCGTGTTTGTCCGTCGTCAGATAATTTGAGACTGATCAGGCATTTCGAGAAGGGAGGCTCTGGCTCATCAGGGGTTAGAATTTAAGCTGCTTGCAATTGATGCTGCCAGCGGCGGTTTGCGATGGTGTTGCGCTTGATGCGTTTTCGCTCGGCGAGGATCGCCTCAGCCCTGCCGAAGTAGACATCGGCAGGAGTGAGGTTGTCGATGCTCTCATGATAGCGGACGTGATTGTAGTGTTCGACGGAGGCCCGTATCTGCCGTTCGAGGTCGCCGGGCAGGTAGTAGTTGTTGAGCAGAATGCGGTTCTTCAAGGTCTGGTGCCAGCGCTCGATCTTTCCCTGGGTTTGGGGATGATACGGAGCGCCGCGCACATGTTGCATGCCCTTCTGTTCGAGCCAGCTGGCCAGATCGTCTGCCACGTAACTCGAGCCATTGTCGCTTTGAAGCCTCGGCCGGAGTGCGACGGTGCCGCGGTCGAGACCAGAGGCCACGATTGCCTGGTCGAGCGTGGCCGTGACGTCGGCGGCAGCCATGGTGGGACCAAGCCGCCAGGCGACGATGTACCGCGAGAAGTCATCGAGCACGGTCGAGAGATAGTACCACCCTCATCCGGCGATCTTCCTCCCTCCGCAAAATCCTTCAATTTGTCTCACAGGTCCTGACGGCGAACAATTTTAGACAGGTACGTCCTGGCCTGAGATGGGCGTATGATCGTCGCTGTGGACGAGGACCATTGCAATGTAGCGCTACTATTTCCCGATCATTCGTAACGGGCGCGTACAGCCAGACGATGAGGGTGAAATGTTTAGCTCGGCAGATCTCGCGAGGCAGTACGGTACCCGTGTCGCTCGGGGGCGACCCCGACTACGATAGACTGTTAGTACCACGGTCGTAGCGGTGCTCGATAGCGCTGGCACGGAGATCGGGCGAGATGTTGTTGGCGAGATGCCTCGCTGAGGAGCGGCCCAAGGCATCCAAAGTTCGCCACCCTCCTTCGTCGATCCAGAATTCTCCATTCGCCATATCGCGACAAAATATGCGCTCCGTGTACTGGTGGTTGGCAAAGTCGGTCATGGCGACTGCCGAGCCGCTAACTCAGCCTCAGCTGCGCGCAGTGAGGCTACACGCTTGCTCCTGCAGTGCAGCTGGCGGCTTTATGAGCATATCGAGCGTGGCGCGCTTCTCCGGTAGTACCGACGATCGCGGAAGTGTTGCTGATCAGATCCGCGCATGGCAGGTCAGGCTGCCCCGGCCCGGTTTGGCACACCAAACCAAAGCGGTCATCCAGAAACTTCCAGTCGATCAGCGCCGCCAACCGCACCAGCGGGTGGCCCATGTCGATGATTTGATCGAGCGCCGGAAGCAACAGGTCTTTCTGGCGATCATCCCGCGGTTTGCTCATCGCCGTCCCCAATGCCGATGACCCGCCGTCAGGGAATCACGAATCGCTGCGAAAGCAAAATCCCAAAACGCAAGAAACCGCGGCCCCACACCCGGCTTTCCTGCAAAATCGAATACTTTATCCAGGTAACTTCTGTCTATCTCTCAGGCCGATCTGCATTCTTCACGGACAACCCCGATGAATCGCTGTTTCGAACAGTAGCCAAAGATGCCCACCATCGTCTTAATTGCGTGGGCAACTTCTTGCAATTGCGAAGGCATCTCGTCCAGCAATGCGCCTGCAGTGCAGACAATCAGCGCGCCGGGCTGATCATCCCCTTCGCCTATGTCAAGGACAAGCCGCAGTCGGTCAGCTCGACCACGACGTCGGTTGTAGAAATGACGCCTTTGCGATGAGTGATCGCCAGCACGGTCACATCTTCCGCCAGGCTGCGAATATGGTCCAAAATGTCCCGCTCGGTTCGTTCGTCAAGCGCGGAGCTGGCCTCGTCGAGAAGAAGGATCGCCGGCTCGCCATAGAGCGCGCGGGCAATAGCAATACGCTGCCGCTCCCCGCCTGAAAGCTTCAAACCGCGTTCTCCAACGGTTGTTTCAAATCCTTCCGGCAGAGCGTCGATAATGGGGAGAATAGCGGCGTTTTCCGACGCACCGCGAAGGCGCACCTCGTCGCGGGGCCGTCCTAGCAGAATATTGTCGGCTAGCGACTCATTGAGCAACATCACGTCCTGCGGCACGACAGCAACTGCGGCATACCAATCCGTGTGATCGATGGTCGCTATATCGGTTCCATCGACCAGAATACGGCCGCAGTCTGGCTCAATCGATTTCAGGACGAGCTTGAAGATTGTCGACTTCCCCGATCCGGTTTCGCCGACAAGGAAGGTAATGGCGCCGCGCCTAGCCATAAACGAGACATTCGTAACGCCACGACCGTTGTCGTAGGCATAACCAATGCCCTCGAAGGATAGCTGGCCAGCGGAGGGCGTGAAATCATGAGCATGAGATGTTCGCCGCTCTTCTGGTGCGACCCACAGTCTGGCGAGAGGAATGAGGTCGGCTCGCGACCGCGCCGCGTCAGAGATCGCGCGCGCGACCATCTCGAAGGGCATATTGAGTTGGAGTAGAATCGTGTTGAATAGCACAATATCGCCGATCGTGACCGCGCCGGCCCGGTATTCAGGTATTAGAATGAGAAGTGTGACGGCAAATTGTAGCGCGATGGCTAAGCCGAGCACGGCTATGTAGGCCAGTCGTTGAAACACGTAAGCTCGCCAGTTATCGCGCACCTCCCGCGCCTTCATCGTAAAGCGCTGGCTCATCCAGGAATGACTGCCGAAATGGCGCAACGTGTCCATGGAGTTCGTGACGTTGCCGACGAAACGTGCATTCTCCTGTCCGGCTTCGATGGCCCGGTCCAAAAACACGTGCGCCCGACGCGTGGAACTCCACCCCAATGTAATCGCGACAGCCCCATAAGCGACAACGATTGCAGCGATTTGGATATTGACGAGCACACCGAGAGTAGCGAGCGTAAGCAGAAGCTGCGCTGCAGCCGGGATGATTATCATAATTCCAAGCTGGACCAACGTCGTCAACGCGCTGCACCCGCGCGCGGCCGCCCTCTGTATCTCCACGGGATTGTGCTCAAGAAAAAAGGCCGAGGTTTTTCTCAGGATGCGATCGAAAAAGCGAGTTGCCGCAATGAAGCCCAGGTTCTCGGCTGTCATGAAGGAAAGATACTGCAGCATGCGCTGCAATGCGGAGGCTATGCCGAGCAGGACCGCATAGCCGGCGAATCCCCAGGCAAGCGCCGACATGCCGTCCCCCCGCGGGAGACGATCAATGAGACTCGAAAATACATAGGGGGCTGCGACGCTGCTCGCGCTGGAGATCAGCACCACTGTGGCAACGATGAGAAGCAAGCGCCGATCGGATCGCCAGTACGCATGCAGAATTTCGGAAACCGGCGACAATGTGCTGTCGTTGACCTGATCTGCGGCGGATCCAAGGAATGGGGCTTTGCTTGCACTGAGAGAGCCGACATGGCCTTGCGATCTGGATTCCATACGATCTCACGTAAAGATGCGGCTCTGCGGAATTTGCTGCCGTTTACCGTTACTAGCCCGTCTTATTCACGATGTGCCCGCGTGAAGAAGGCCACATTTGCGTTCCCCGGGGTGGGGTCGCGAGTGAGGGTTGCGGAGTTTTCCGCGGTTTGCGTCGAATGTGGGGAACGCGTTTGAGGAGCGATGGGGATGAACGGGGCATCAGCCGCCCCGTTGGTCACGGCGGTTGAGGGAAGAATGCGTTGACAAGGCCGCGGAACAGGTCGGCCTCGGGACAGGCTGCGGCGAAGGCGATGCGGATCCGGCTTGTGGTCTCGACGATGCGAGCGGCGATCTTGAGAAGTCTGAGCCTGATCGTTGCGAACTCGGCGGTGGCGAGGTCGCGCAGTTTCGGGATCCTGTCGCGCACGACGAGCACGAGCCAATAAGCGGCGGTGTGGAGCACGAGGCGGACCTGATTGGCGAGCGCCGAGCGGCAGCTGGTCCGATCGGAAGCGAGCTGGCTCTTGTGCAGCTTGATCAGGTTCTCGGCCTGTCCACGTTGGCAATAGAGGCTGTCGTAGATCCATTGAGCCGAGCCGATGCCCAGGCTGGTGACGACATAACGGATATCGAGCCCGTGCTCGCTCGCCTCGATGCGGGCGACGATGCGGCGCTCGTGGTGCCAGGAGCCGGCGGCGTGGCGGACCTCGGTGTAGTCCCGCACTACCGCCTTGCCTTCGATCGCCCGTTCGACGCGGACCGCGTCTGCGATCTGCTCGACCTTCACGGCGAGCGGCTTGGTCCCGGCCACGGCGAAGACGTAATCGATGCCGTTTTGCTCGCAGAACTCCATGGCCTCGGGGCGGGCGTAATGACTGTCGCCGCGGAAGGTGATGCGCGTCGTGGGCCAGCGCTTTCGAATGTGACGGACGAGGCGGCGCAGATGGGCACGAACTTCGAGGCCGCCCGGCACCTTGCCCGGGCGCAGAACGACCGCAACCGGCCGGCTGCGCTGGGTATCGTAGACATGGATCGGCAGAAAGCAGTGCTCGTCGTAATGGGCGTTGAACAATGATAGCTGCTGACGCCCATGCACCACGTCGACGGTGTCGTCGATATCAAGCGTCACAGCGCCCGGCGCGCGTGAGTAGCTGTCCATCCACAGGTCGACAAGCGCATAGCTCAGTCGGATCGTCTCGCGCAGGTCAGGGGCATTCTCCAGCCGCGACAGGGTCGGCTGCGAGCAGAGGTTCAAACCGCTGTCCGGTAGACGGCCGCAGGCCAGCTTGAAGGCCGGATCGCTGCGCAGCTGGTCGAGATCATTGCCGTCCTCGTAGCCGCACGCGATGGCGAAGATCCGGGCGCGGATCAGATCGACAAGGCGATGTGCGATGCGGGCCGGATCGCGCCGCTCGGGAAAAACGCGCGCCAGTTTCTCCGAGACCTTGGCATGACCGTCGGCCAGCGACAGCAGCATGACGCCTGCATCCGACGTCAGTCGCCCGCCATCGAAAGCGGCTGTGATCTTCTTGCGTCCGACCGCTGGAAATATGAAGGGCAGAATTGTATCGTCGACCATGGCGGGTGTGGCGGCCTCAATGTCAGCGCAGAATTGGTGTCAGCAACCGAATCCTACGCCCCATCAGCGGCTTACGCCACACCCGCCAGCCACTTCAAAGCTCATCGTGAATAAGACGGGCTAGACTCCAACCCAATTTTGTCCAGCACCGTCATCCAACCCCGCCAAATCTTGGTAGGTTGCCGCCCGGTTTCTCACATGAGAGACGTTATAGTGTGGCTCGACACGCTGCCGCGCCACACGACGAGAAGCCCGATCACGCTATCAATAGGAACAGACATGAAGAGCGCAACTGCAGACACGTCTAAGCGGCCATCGAGGCCCGATACAACGGACGACCTCCCCTTACCGGTGTTGCCACCTCCCACTATCGAGGGAGAGAAGGCCCCTTTCCCTGACGACAGCAGTAACTACGGCTACCTTTAAGATCATTCTTAACTCCGTTATCGCCTCTCCCGCGAGAGGCGATAACGTTTAAGTCGAGGAACAAATGCTCAAGGCTACTCTGAAGATAGCCGACTTGGAACACGTTGATCCTGCTGTTAAAGGCTGTTCGATAGAGTTTGGTGAAAGCTACATCCGGCCGTTCCAGCATAAGAGTCTTGAGAGTTCGTTAGTCAAGAACACTGAGCAATGGTTCTTCGTCATACGTGAGCGTCAAGTCGCGACGGACGGGGCTGACGTTCATCCGGTCCTAATAGCCCATGCGTCTACGGATCAGTTTCGTCAGCACTATCAGAAATGCATGCACTGGCCGCTCGATTTTATTGTGATCGAGGCCGCTCGCCGGGGTCCTCGGTTGCGAGTACGAGCAGGCCATATAGGCAGCCTCCCAATTTACTTCCACGTGGAGGAGCGCACTCGTACGGTTACGCTCTCCTGGGATTTCGTCGATTTTTTGGATAAATCGCGAGCGATTGATGCGGAGATTATAGCGCATCACCTGTCGATGAGAACGTTCTACTCTGCGCGACAGGCCTGTGTTGGCGTTAACCTGCTGACTGCTGGCTCCACCTTGTACGTCGACAGATCGGAAACGTCATTTGAGTACGGCGCGACAACTTCATCAGCCCCTGAGCTCTCTGGACGAGAGGAGAGCAATCATGTCCTTGAGTTTTCTGATACTCTTCAGGCGGTTGTTCGTTCGCGGCCGACGGCCTTCTGCGCAAGCGCTGTGGAGCTGAGCGGAGGAATGGACTCCGCTGCCGTCGCAATCGCTGTTGGCGAGAGCGTAGCATCGCTAGCATGTGGCGGGATACTATTGGGCGACGGGAGTAGCCCCAAGCAGATTGACCGCCGAGCGAGCATTTTGAGTGCACTGAATTGCCGCGATCACAAAGTTGAAATGCACGCCCACATGCCGGCGATTGATATAGATCTTGACCTGAAAGGACGTCTGCCACTCATTTCAGAGTATTACCTTGAGGCGTTCGGGTCCCTCTGGGATCGGTTTCGCGGTGATGGCTGCGAAATAATCTGGACTGGCATAGGAGGAGACGAGCTTTGCGCTCGCTTCAGCAGCGACGAGGGGGAACCCAGATCTCCCTCTTCACCCCATCTGGATATCGCGCTTGGGCTTGCAGAAGACCTATTGACGAAACGCGGGCTCGACGTCGCTCGTTCATCCTTCCTTTTTAGCGCCCCCATCAGCGCCACTCTATCCACAACTCTGCTCGCAAGTCTTTGTCATGCTCGCCCGCTCGCGACGCGAGGACTTTGGCCCGTCCGCCCATTCGGCGATCCGAGATTGATCAATTTTGGAGCGAAGCTTCCGTTTGCACTTCGCTCGGGCAAGGAACTCCTCCGTTCTTATTTGAGTGAGCGCTTGGGCTCTGACGTATTTCCACACGGTTACGCAAAGGAGACTTTCGCGCTTGTACTGCCAAAGGCGATTGCGGCTCGTGCGGACATAATTTCATCACAGCTTGCTTCTTGCGCCTTGGCCGACTTCGGCTTGGTTTCGCAAGAGGCTGTCATGGCGCTCTTGAAGAGGGTGATAACAACACACGAATTTTTGGCAACAAGCACCTTGGCTCGCTTTTTATGGGCGGAACGTTTCGTTCGACAACTCTGTTGATTGCGTTGTCATAAACGATCACGCGTCAGAATGTTTGTCGGGGGGGGGACGGGCACGTTGGTTTGTGCCGTGAACAATGTAGCGACGTCAGGCGCGAGCGTCAGGTATGCATCATAAGCTGCTTGAGTGGCTGGCACGACTGCCGTGGTCAGTGATGCAGGTAGGACGCCATTGTTCGCAGCGATCGAGGAAGACCGAAATTTCTTCTCAGCCTCTCGCAACTCGCCGATCATCTTGTTGAGGTCAGCCATTGAGGTCGGCGTAACTAGTTTTCCGCCGATATAGACGACGTGGCTGAGCCCAAGAATGCCCAGCAAAGTCTGTGGGATCTCAAAAGAGGAGAGCTGTGTGACCCCGCCAATTATGAGAGCACCACCTGCCGCCAGGCTGAAAATAAAGCTTTGATAGCGATAAACGTCAAATTCACCGTCGGTCGAAAACAGGTCGCGCCAATGTGCATCATTGGTCGTAGGATTGACGTTCGATGGAAGCCACCGCTTCCTGAGCAGCCAGGCACGATTCTCTGGCGTGATGGTTGTCCTGGAGAGGTCGGCCCCTTTAGCTACGGTCGATCCGACGCCAGCGATGCCAAGCAACAGCAGTACGGTGCTTGAAACGTCCGTGAGCAATCCGGTTTTGATCAAGAAATATGTTATCAACCCAAACACAACAAGCGAAAACATCAGAATCTGCAGCGTTCCCAAGCTGGCCTTACCATCCATGCCGGATGTGATGCGAATTGGAGTCAAATAAGCTATCCAGCGCTCTGGGCGCGTCGGCCGAAAGGCAAACGCTGCAATGAGGTACGCGGTGAAAACACTGCGACCAGCCAAGATCGAACTATAGAGAGACGGACTGACTCTGACGTTGGCTTCGGACACTTTGAACGGCGATCCATCCCGGCAGGTAAAAATATAGAAATCGGCTTGCGACCAAGGTGCATTCAACACATCGGGGATTCGGACGGTGCGGATGGTGCGATCTTTTCGCATTAGACCATTTTTGACGATTGGATCGCTATCGGATGCTTGACGCGCCACGAGAGACCCGAAGAAATACTCTGTTTCAGAAAATACTTCGTCTAGTCCTACGTCAACGGTCTGACCGGTAGGAAGCAAGAAAGTATCGAAAATGAGCCGGCCGCCAATTTGGCGCCTTTTGTTTACGAGTTCGGATCAGGCGTCCTCTTTTGTGATGCAGAGATCGCGAGGATCGTATCGCTTCTTCGGGGGAGCCGCCGCCTTCGAATCGTTGTTCCCGGGCGGCAATGCTTGCTTGGAGACTGGTTGTTCTGTGGGACTGCTCGCTGGCGCCTCCTGAGCGTGCCCCTCCAAACCAAACGAAAGTGTCCGTCGTCAGATAATTTGAGACTGATCAGGCTTTTCGCGAAGAGAGGCTCTGGCTCATCAGGGGTTAGAATTTAGGCTGCTTGCAATTGATGCTGCCAGCGGCGGTTTGCGATGGTGTTGCGCTTGATGCGTTTTCGCTCGGCGAGCATCGCCTCAGCCCTGCCGAAGTAGACATCGGCAGGAGTGAGGTTGTCGATGCTCTCATGATAGCGGACGTGATTGTAGTGTTCGACGGAGGCCCGTATCTGCCGTTCGAGGTCGCCGGGCAGGTAGTAGTTGTTGAGCAGAATGCGGTTCTTCAAGGTCTGGTGCCAGCGCTCGATCTTTCCCTGGGTTTGGGGATGATACGGAGCGCCGCGCACATGTTGCATGCCCTTCTGTTCGAGCCAGCTGGCCAGATCGTCTGCCACGTAACTCGAGCCATTGTCGCTTTGAAGCCTCGGCCGGAGTGCGACGGTGCCGCGGTCGAGACCAGAGGCCACGATTGCCTGGTCGAGCGTGGCCGTGACGTCGGCGGCAGCCATGGTGGGACCAAGCCGCCAGGCGACGATGTACCGCGAGAAGTCATCGAGCACGGTCGAGAGATAGTACCACCCTCATCCGGCGATCTTGAGGTAGGTGAAGTCGGTCTGCCAGAGCTGATTGACGGCGGTCGTCTTGTCCTTGAACTCGTTCGCCGCCTTGATCACCACATAGGCCGGGCTGGTGATGAGGTCATGCGCCTTGAGCAAGCGATAGACCGACGCTTCGGAGACAAAATACTTCCGTTCGTCGGTGAACCGCACGGCCAGCTCACGCGGCGACAGCTCCGGAATCTGCAGCGCCAGGTCGATGATCTGACCTCGCACATCGTCCGGGATGCGATTCCAGACCCGTTCTGGCCGAGATCGATGATCGGCCAGCGCGGCGATGCCGCCCTCGTGGTAACGCTCATACCAGCGATAGAATGTGGCGCGTGGGATCCCAAGCTTGTCCAGCGTGCGCTTGGCCGGAAGATGCGATTGTTCGACCAGCTGGATGATCTCGGCCTTCTCGGACGCAGGATATATCATGCCTCGTCCTCCCCATCTCCGCTCATGCTTTTTTTGAGCAACCGGTTCTCCAGGGTGAGGTCGGCCACGACTTCCTTCAGCGCTGCCGTCTCACGACGCAGATCCTTCACCTCGCCAGAGGTCGCCGCACGCGCCGTGTCGCCCGCCAGGCGACGCTTGCCGGCTTCGAGGAACTCCTTGGACCAGCCATAGTACATTGAGGCGGCAATGCCCTCGCGCCGGCAGAGCTCGGAGATATTCTCCTCGCCCCGCAGTCCTTCCAGCACGATACGGATCTTCTCTTCCGCCGAATATTGCCGGCGTGTCTGGCGCCGAATGTCCTTTAGCACTTGTTCTGCCGGCGCTTTGCCCGGTCCGGATTTCTGCTTCATCTTCGCTCCTGGTGGCTACGATGAACCAGAAATCCTCCCTCCGCAAAATCCTTCAATTTGTCTCATAGGCGCTGACGGCGAACACCTTGATCCGATGTAGGCCTTTGACCGCAACTTCATCCATTTCGTCGGTAATTGTATGATTGCCGTCTCCGGCAAGCCTATCAACACAGGTTCGCACCAGGAAGTGCGTTCCAACCTCATCGGCTAGGCAAAACAGCTCATAGATGTCGCTCTCGCGATCACCAATATGAACGCATCGTCCAGGGGCTGCGAGAAGGTCGGTCGATTGCCGTAAATTCTCCAGCCAGCGGATACTCTCCTTCTGCTCGATCGGAACCCGTGTCGGATTGATCTTTCGCTTCAGCGCCGTCGTTCCCTTGAACTTCTTGCGTGTCCAGAACTTGATTGCCGCCAGTCCGAACGGAAGCCCCTCGGTCGTCACGGCGAGGCTCGAATGCATCAGGATGTCGCACCGCGTGCGCCCTGCCGTCTTGCCCGTAAAGCCAATCAGATCCGGCTTCTCGCGCTTAAAGCTGAATTCCGTCGTGTCATGAAGGACGAGGATCGGTCCATCCGCCGCCGTTGCGCGCCCGCGCGTCGCTTCGAAATGACCGCAAAGAATATCCGCCTCGTTGACCCGTTCGTTGGAGAGGAAGCGAGGCGGCCTTCGTGTTGGCCCAGTCCTGACAAACCAGCGGGATGCTTTGACCCATGTCGCTCCCGATTTGTGCAAGCAGTTTGCCGAACCGGCGGCCTAGCCGCTCATCCTTAAACTCGCATCCCGCAGCTTCCCGATCAACCCACGTCTCGATACCAGTCGTAGATCGCTGAGCACGCGCTTTCGCATGCTCCTTTAATACCAAACCCATCGAGCACCCTCAAATTTCGAATCAGGTGCTCGACAACGAATCACAACAGATTCCAACGATTCAAGATTTTGTCCCGGACTAGTCGTCTATATCAGGCGGCAAATGTGGGTAATTGAAAGCAAGCTGAGGCCGTCAGGCGGCGTGGGCATAAGTGCGTCGATTTTCGCTGCTCGGCCAGCCGTTGGCGATGCGCTGAAGTGTTAAGCGGGGCCAAGCAAATGGATCGACGTTGTTCATTTTCGCTGTCTGCAGCAGCGTTGCGATGGTTGCCCAGGTTCGTCCGCCGGCGTCGCTGCCCGCGAAGAGGCTATTCTTTCTCGTAATTGTTTGTGGCCTGATGGCGCGCTCGACAATGTTGGAGTCGAGCTCAATCGCGGCCGTCGGCGAGGAAGCGTTCGAAGATGGCACGGCGCGAGGCGGCATAGCGGATCGCCTCAGCCAGTTTTGATCTGCCGGAGATCCGCCGCAAAGTCTGCTGCCAGAGGTCGAATAGATCTGCGACGACCGCCGCGGAGGCTTGCTGACGCGTGGCAACGCGAGCGTCGGGGCTTTGACCGCGCACGGTCTTCTCGATCTGCCAGAGCCTTGCCATCCGCTCGACAGTCGTCGTTGCCACTTTCGAGCTCCCTGCAACATGTAGCTCGTAGAACTTGCGACCGCAGCAGATTGCTCGAGTTTTTCGCCAAGTTGCCAAGGTGTGTGGTTGCAATGGAGGCCTGCGCCAGCGCTCACTATTGGGGACGGGAGATCGGTAAATTGGGGCAGGAGGTCCGGCTGATCCATCCCTCCTACGTGAAGCCCTTCGTTAAGCGTCAGAAGAACGATGCAGCGGACGCGGAAGCGATCGCCGAAGCCGCGTTCGACCAACGATGCGTTTTGTCGGCGTCAAGAGCGCCGAGAAGCAAGCCTCTTCCATGGCATTCAAGGTTCGTGATCTCTTGGTTCGACAGCGTACACAGGCGATTAACGCTTTGCGCGGATTGGAGAGCGAGCTCAAATCATTTAATCGGCTAGTCTAGCTAGGGGATCCGGCTCAACTAACCCAAACCCGCAGTGCCGCTTGGTCGTCGGCGACTTTCGCAAAGCCAGCATTTGCAAACATCTTCGGAGTGCCGGTCCAGGCAAAGGCTCCGGGGAGTTGACTGCCAGCCGAGGTTGCGACGGGGTATCCCTCGACAACCGCGGCGCCGGAAGCTTTCGCGAACTTGCGTGCTGCGACGAGTAGACGCGTGGCAAGGCCACGATTTCGGTGCCTTGAGGGAATGTAGAAACACACGACGGACCAAGTCTTTGCCGGTCGTGCGTGTCTGATCGCGCGAACGGTAGCAAGCCGGGGAAAGTCCTCATACGGTCCAAGACAAGCCCAGCCGATTGGCGTTCCCTCTTCGACGGCGAGCAGTCCGTGGACCTTTCCACTCCGCACCAGCCTTTGAAAATGCGTGCGCGCCTTCTCTCCGCGCATGTCGTCCCAGGTTCGTCCGCCACGTTCGACACGCCAATACATGCACCAGCATCCGCCACAGGCCCCCTTATCGCCAAACAGCGACGAAATCGCCGGCCAGTCCTTGTCGGTCAGCGGCCGGATCACGAGCTTCTTGAAACGCGATCCGGCTCGCGCTGTTTTTCCGGCCATGGTGACAACCGCCTTTTTTGCCTTTGCCATGAACGCCGTCCCTCAAATGAGTTTGCTAAGCATAGCCGAGTTTTCTCAGCCGGGCCATGATCACGGCCTGGTCGTGATCGATGTTGGTGGCTTCCGCAATGCGCGGGTTCTTGCCTTCCACGAAGAACACCTCGAACACCTTCTCATGGATCACGGGTCCGTGGCCAAAATATCCGCCTTCTCCGAACAGCTCGCCGTGGTCGGCCGTGATGATGAACCAGGTGTTCGGCGGCGCCTTCTCGATCAGGTCGGCGACGACGCCGTCGAGATATTCGATGCAGGCGACCTGCTTTTGCCAGAGCGGCCGCAGCGATTCCGTATCGAAGCGGATGGCGTCGCCGGATGACGGCCGCGCCGCGTCGCCCGCATTGTTCAGAAAATCATCGAGATCGCGCCAGACGCCATGAACGCCGGGAATTCGCGGCAGGTCGTTCGGTCCCTCGTGCGGAAGCGCATAGGGATAGTGGGTTTCTCCGGCATTGACGAAGATGAATTGCGGCTCGCGCGAGAAGCGAAGCCGCGCCACGATCGCGGCAAGGTCGTTGTGCGTCGGCATCAACTCGAAATGATCGAAATGTTGCGCGATCGGCGTGTGCGGATTGAGCACGGGGAGCGAGACATAGGCCTCTGCTCGATAACCGATCGAGCGCAGGAATGCGGGCAATGAGAGGGACGGCGCAAAATCCGCAAAGGAAATCCGGTGGGCTTCGTCGCCGATGCGGCGTTGCCACAGCGCGAGGTCGCGCCGGTGCACGTCGGCAGCGAGCATACGCGGCTCATTGGCATGGGGCGGCAAACCCATCATGAAGGCATAATGGCTCGGCGCGGTCCAGCTCGCATAGGAGAAGCGCCGCTCGGTCGGACCGATGCTGTCGATCGCAGGCGTGCGCGCCGCCATGAATGCGTCGTACCGCGCGCTGTCGAACACGAGCCAGACGATGTTGTTCAGCATGGTGATGCTCCGGCACTTGTTGAACGGGGCTGCTGCTTCGGGTAGCACTCGCTGATGAAGCTCGACAGGCGCCGTTCCCGCCGTTCCGCGGAGCGCAGCGCGTGATCGACGAGCGTGGCGTATTCGGAACGATCGAACGCCAGCGATTTGATCAGGACGTCACGCGCGCTGGCGAGCTCGGCGAGTTGCCGCGACCAACCCCGGATCTCGGCCGTGAGCAGGGGGTCCTCGAGGAAATCGCCCGCAAGATCGAGGAAGGCGCGGAGATAGGCGCGCAAGCCGATTTCGGCGCGCAGCTGCAGCGCGGCGGCGCGCCGAGCAGTGCGCGAGATCGCGATCGGCCGCGACAGCGCTTCGACCGCAGCGTAGCGGAAAGCAGCGATTCTGGCCGGCGTGTCGATACCGATTGCATCCGCGGCGAGCCCGCACAACGCCAGCACGATGCCGTCCCGGTCGCGAATGAGAGGGGCGGCCACGCGGGCGAGGGTCCACCAGCGTTGCCGCAAGGTGACGCCCGCATAGAGCGGCTCGCGTTCGATATTCTCCGGCACGAGCGAGCTCCGTGCGCGATCGAGATCGGCAAGCTCGACGGGGCCGGCATAGTCCGGCATCCAGGTATCGATGATCTCGGCAAGGCCGAGATCGATCGAAACACGATCGACGACCAGCGTTCGAGCGCTGTGCACCCGCTGCCAGGCCGGCCGGTAAGGCAGGTAATAGCTGTCAACCGCAACGACGATCGGCTGACCGAGCTCGACGCGGTCGTAGGCGTTACCGCCGCCATGCTCCGAATAGTCGAGCTGAATCCCGGAAAAGCCCAGGATCTGTTGCGCGTAGAAATCCCAGCCGCACGGCAGGTCGAACTCGGTCGCCGTGGCGGCGGGATCGACATTGCCGAAGCCCCAGACGCAGCCAAGGCACGGGGCACTGGGCCGGTCCGTGATCGCATCCAGGATGACATTCAAGTTCCGAAGCACGCTCGGGACCAGGATTTTGCCGGGTGTGATGTCAGGCATGCAGGGAGGCTCCGGCCAGCAGGCTGATGGCGACGACGTGTGCTAGTGGATTGGCGTGGAGCGTCACGGAACGGGGGCGGACGGCCGAGCTGAACGGCGCCGTCACTGCAAACAGGCACGGGCGCAGATGATTCAGCTCGTAGTCGGGATAGTGCAGATGCGTTGCCCGCCAGCTTTGCGGCGTCGGCCTCGCGTTCTCTGGAACGAGCCAGTTTGGCAGGATCACCTGCGTGAGGTGCTCGGCCCCGAAATTATCGGAGAGGCGGAGCTTCAGTTCTTGATCGCCGAGTTCGCCGAAGCCAAGCACGGCGACCGCGCGGACGGTGGTCATCACCTCGACCTCGACGGTCTGCTCGAGCGCTTCGATATGATCCGGAGCGCCGTGCAGCTTTTTCGGCAGGCGGAACATGGTTCCTCCGAACAGGAAATTCTGGCCAAAGGGAATCTCTTCCGCCGGAAAGCTGTTGCGCCAGGCGTTGACGAAACCGGCGCGGCGGTCGGAATCGAACGTCGCCGCGTGGGCGTTCAGATGAGCCTCGAGGTCGAGACAAGGCGATTTCATGCGAGCACCTTGATCGCCAGGGACGTAGGCTGGACGAGCAGGTGCGGAGCCGTTCCGTAGCACTCGCCTTCGATGGGGTCGCAGATGCAGGCGGGCCAGGGGCGGCCCACCGCAACGGCGTCGCTTCGCAGAATTCCCGAGGTGTCGATGACAACGGCGAGCCGCTCCTCTCCCCAGCATGATCGGCCCTGCTCCGTCAGATACCAGGTCGCAAGCCAGGACGAACGCGACAGCGTGGGTTCGACCTCCGCCGACAATGTGTCGAGCACGACGACGGCGCCGCACGGATCCGGCGCGATGGTGTCGCATTGGATGGCGAGGTTGCGCTGCCGCATGTTGTAGAGCGCGTTTACCGGCCGTTGCCAGACTTCGCTGCGTTGTAGCAGCATGAATGCGATGTCGTCGCCCTCGTCGCGGTGGGTGATTCCAGCGCCAACGCGGCATGGCGTGGACTCCGCGCGATGCTGCGGAGGATAGGGCGAGTGCCCGGTATCGTGGATCAGCAATCGGTCGTCGAACGGCCATGATGCGTCGTCGATGGTGCCCGGAATGCCGTCGAGAATGAAGTCCACCAGTGCGAGCGTTGCCGACGGACCGAGCAGCAACGCGCAGGGCTGCGCAACATCGGCCCATTTGATCGCTTCGGCAGATGAGGGCAACCGCGGCGACTGCAGGCCGTCGAGGATATTGCCGTTGGCATGGACGACCGAATAGGGGAGGACGTTGCCGAGATCGACGACGCGGCCCATCTCGGAGACGAGCTGGCTGCGGCGGCCGAGTGGCAGGCGAGCCGAATGACGCTGCCATTCGCGGCGTGCCAGCTCGCTGAGCTCTGCGGCGCCATGGTCGCACCCGCCGACCACCGCATCTCCGCGATCGACCGTCACGCGGTGCGCGAATTGGTGGACGGTGTGCCCGTCGCGGCAACGTGCAAACAAGATGGTACGGTCGGAGTTCATGACGTGATCCTCAGCCGCGATAGCTGCATGGCCGGCGCGAGCGTGCCGACGTCATAGAGGATCTGACCGTGCTTCCCGCACAGCGCGTTGGGATTGAGCTCGATGCGGTCGGCGCGACCAAGGCATCTTGTCAGCACATCGATCCGATCGGTCACGCGGCCGCCGCTGACGTAGCGCCCGGTGCGCCGGCCGGACTCGATGTGCTCGGCGAGCACTATGCGCGCCTCGATATCGAGACCCCGCGAGAAGCCGTGCGAGAGGTGGTGGATCAGCAGGCCGTTGCCAAGCGCGTCCAGCAGCTCGTCCTCTGATCGCGTGCCGGCCGGCACGACCAGATTGGAGAGGCGCGGGATTGGCCGTTGGCTGAGCTGCGCCGCACGCGCGTTGGCTGTGGAGAGTGTCTCGGCGGTCCTGGCCGAGCTGCAGCCATGGAGCTGCTGCACGAGAACGCCGCCGGCAACAATCTGCGTTGGTCCGACCGCGACGGTGCCTTCGTCGTCGACGTCGTAGCGCGCGGCGGCATCGAGCGTCGGATCGTCAAACACGTCGAAATCCTCGGTTGCAAGACGCAATCCGAGGCGATGCCGCAGGTCGATCGTAGCGCTCGCCGCCGCCTCAGAAAAATGGCCGATGGCCTCATGGGCGACGACGGCCGCCGGCTGTGCCGCCAGCAGCACTGGGATGTCGCCCGCATCGGTCGGTGCGGCCGTTCCGGCGCAACGCGAGAGCCATTCGATCCGCTCGCGCTTCAGACCCGCCGCCATGCCGGCAAGGCCGTCGCCATACCCGCTCCAGCCCAACGACATCGTGCGGCCGTCGGCGAGGGTGATCCGGCCGGTCAGGGCGTGCACGTCGATCGTCCTCGACTGCCAGCCCTCCTCGCCGTCGGTCATTTGCCGCTGCGCGATCAATCGGCTGTAGCGCAACGCGACCGGCGCCGGGATCGCCGCGGAGAACGCCAGCAGCGCCGCGGTGGCTTCGTCGGTATCCATCGCGGCCGGTGAGGATGCCGGGGGCATCCGCCAGTCGACCGGCCCCGGCGACGTCCGGCTGCTGACCGTCCCGCAAGGAAGCTCCTCGCGGCAGGCATCGAACGACACAGTTCGCGCCCTCGGCTGTCCATGCGTCGTGAAGTCGATCGTCAGCAGCACGCCGCTCTCGCTGCTCCTGCGACGGATATGCTTCGGAGGAAATGACCGCATGGCAGCTGTCCAAGGCCATTAGCCTGTCGCGCGAAGCTTGGGAATGCCCATGCGGGCCAGCGAGACCTCGCTTACGACGGTGCTCCACAGGCTGTGACGTGCCGTGAGCGCGGCGATCGCAGCCCGCGTCGCCTCGCCCCATTTCTCGTCGTCGGAGCCACAGAGCTCGGCGAGCATTTCGACCGCCATGGGCGCGTGGTGATCCTCATCTAAGCCGATATGACGATCGAGATAGGTGATGAAGGTCTTGAGGCGGTCGCCATGCTGCTTCTGCAGGCTTCCGACCAGGGTGCGGAACATGTCGGGGATCGGCTCCTCGCGGCCGAAGGTGAAGGCGGACGCGATGACGTGGGTCTTTCCGGACGCAATGAGTTCGAATGTCTTGTCGACAAACGCGCGCGCGCCGACCGGTGCGCCGCACGAGGAGATTGCCTCGCCGACCGGCATTCCGCGGGCGACGGCTCCGATCATGGTGTCGATCGGACGCGTATCGGCGCCGATCTCGGTCATCGCCCTGTGATAGAGCTCATAGTGGCTGACGGGAACGCCTTCGACCTCGTCGGTCTCCTCCTCGAGAACGATCTCGTTGATCAACCGCCGCAGCCTTGGCGTGCCGACCGGCACCCAGGGGACCTCGACGCACGTCAATGCCTTCTGCAGCGACTTCAGCAGCGACATGAAGTCCCAGACGGCGAAGACGTGATGCTCCATAAAGATGCGGATGTCGTCGACGCTCTCCAGGTTTCGATAGATGCTGTGCTCGGCAATTTGCTTGCGCGATGTGTCGAGACGACGCAAGAGGTGGTACATTCCCATGGCTGACATTGAGTTCACCTCTCATTGAGCTGCATTTGCAAAGGCGTCCACAAGCGGCCGGCGCTCGTCGGGGGCGTGAAGGAAGAGTTCCTCGGGGTCCTCCTTGCCCAGAAAGCGCGTGCGCATCGAGCGGCAGTAGGCGCCGGCGTTGTGGAAGGCGATCAGATCGCCGACCTTTGGGTTAGGCAACGCGGCGCCGCGCGCGAGGAAGTCGCGCGAATAGGTCGAATTGCCGGTGACCCAGACCGGCAAGGCGGCCGGCAGCCGATGCCGACCGTCGACGATCTCGCAAGGGTGGCGGGCCTTTTCCGGATGCAGCAGCATGCGTGGAAACTGCACGACGCTCGCCGCGACACCCGCCAGGATGCGATCGGCGCGCGGCTTGACGTCGATCACCCGGGCAAAGAACCATCCGATCGGCGCGCTGAGCCAGCGTCCGGGCTCCACGATCAGGGTCACGGGCCGCCGCAGTCTCTCCTCCAGTCGCGCAATGATGGCGGCGGCCCCTCTGCCGTAAGCCGCGAGATCGAATGCGGGCGAGTCGAAATCGTCTGCAATGCCGAAGCCGCCGCCGCCGTCGACATATTCGAGATCGGGGAGCAGGACCGCGATTGACGCCAGCCGATCGAGCCCGTCCAGCAACGTCCGCGGATCCAGGATGTCGGTGCCGAAGTAGCAGTGGACGCCGGTGATGCGCAGGTTGCGCGTCGAGCGCTGCACAGCGTCGACCTCGTCGGCGAGCAACCCGAACCGGTAGGACGCCTCGAGCGCTAGCGAGGGGCCTTCGATCGCGCTGCCGGCATTGACGCGGATTCCGACCGGCGTGTTTGTCGGTGCGATGGCGTCGAGGCTCGCCACCTGGCCCGCCGAATCGAGCACGAGGTGGACGCCGACGTTCAGGCACATCCGCATCTCGCTGCCCGACATGTTGCTCGCAGCGTAGATGATCTGCTTGGCCGCAACTCCGCTGCTGAGGGCAAGGCGGAGGTGCAGCGGCGAATTGACGAACACGCCGTGCCCAGTTTCGGCGATGGTCGCGAGCACGTTCGTGTGATCGTTGGCCATGGTCGCGAAGTGAATGTGCTTCCGCTTCAGCGGCAGCGCGTCCTCGATCTGGCTCAGCCGGGATCGCAATATGTCGAGGTCGTAGACATAGCCGGCGGTGTCGATTTGACGTGCGGCCGACAAGACATGCGGCGGAATTATCATTTCCGGAATTCCCTCAGCAGGTTGGAGGATGTGAGCGCCTGGACGGTCGCCAGGCCGCGGTCGAAGGCATCGCTGTGCGGTGATGCGGAATCGTTAAGCGCGATCCGCACCAGCTCTTCGCGCGACCTCGGCGTGCGGGCGCGTTCGAGCACGCGCCGAGCGGCGTCGGAAACGACATGGGTATTGACGGTTCCGGCAGGCTCGCGCGCGAAAACGACCCATTGCGGCAGCTCGATGTCGTTGGCCGCCGGCGGCTTGCCGCCGACCAATCGGCCGATATCAGTCGCGAACGGAACGATCAGGAACGGCCGGCCTTGGCCCAACATGCCGGGCGGCAGACCTTCCGCATCCGGCGGCACGTCCGGCGGCAGGGCGGCGGCAGCGAGCTTGGCGGCCTCGTAGCGGACCAGATTGCGCAAGGGCTCATCTTCGATGCCGAGCAGCGCGAGCTCCGCCGAGATGAAGTCGATTAGGTCGCCCGCGTCGCCGTGGTGACTGGCCCGCCACCGTCTTTCGCCGTTTCGCGTTCCGATCCACGACGTCCAGTGCCGGAACAGCGTGGCCGGCTCGTCATAATAGGGCAGCAGCCGCGGCCAAATCCGTTTCAGCAGTACCATGTGCGACGAAATTTCCTCCGCCGCCGAGATGTAGTCGGGTACCACATTTGGCGTAGCGAAGCGGTAGTGGCTCGCAAACAGGCTGCGGTCGCCCATGCTCAACTCGTCGGCTTCTTCCCTCACGGTCGGCTGCAGCGGCAGGTCGAGATAGTCGGCGCGGCGGTCGATGCCGGCTTTGGCGCTCTCGAACATCGGCGCACCCGGAAACGGGCACAGCGTGAAGATGTGGGCGCGGAAGCCGCCGACCTCCAGAAAGTCGAAGAAGCGCGCGATCGTGTCGGAGAATGTCTTTTGCGTTTCCTGGGGATAGCCGACGATGAAGCCGGTCACCGGGCGGATGCCGCAGGCGGCGGTCGCGCGAACGATCTCGCGCGACCAGTTGAGGTCGAGCCCCTTGCAGATCGTGTGCTGCATCTCCTGCGAGCCGGTTTCGATGCCGTAGTAGATTTCGACACAGCCGGCCTCGGCCATGTGTTCGAGCAGCTCGGGATCGATGACATCCGTGCGGGTCGAGCATGTCCAGGTGACCCCGAGCTTGGCCGCTTTCATCGCTTCGCAGAATTTGTGGGTCCATTTATTGTCACAGGTGAAGATGTCGTGCGAATAATTGAAATGGCGCCGTCCCCAGCGGTCGCGCAGCAGCCTCATCTCGTCGAGAATCCGCGGGATCGACTTCATCCGATAGCGACGTTCCCAGAACGGTGCGGTGGCGCAGAACGCGCATTTGAAGGGGCAGCCGCGGCCGACGTCGAGATACAGCGCCGCGTGCGCGGTCTGGTCGTAAGCGTCGAAATCCGGGATCGGCAGTCGGTCGAGATCTTCCATCACCTTGCGGTCGGCGGCGTGACGAATGGTGGCACCGTCGCGCCAGGTCAGGCCCTGGATATCGTCGCGGGTGCGGCCGGCTTCGAGCGCGGCGAGAAATTCCGGAAACGTCTCCTCGCCTTCGTTGCGCACGACGAAGTCGAGTGCATCGTAGCGCTCGAGCAGCCGCCGCGCGGTAGGCGTGACGGCGGGGCCGCCAAGGCCGACGATCGAGCGGGGCGCGCGGGCCTTGACCCGCTTCGCGATCGCGACGGTGTGGTGCAGCGAGTCGGCGTCGGTCATCAACCCGACCACGTCGGTGCCGCGATGCAGTATGGTCTGCGCGATGTTGTCGTAGAAGTCATCGTCATTGGGAATGGCGCCGGCGTTGATCAGGGTGTTCAGCTCGTTCACATTGACGCGCCAGTTCGCATTCTCGGCGTCGCACGCCGCCTTCAGCGACAGCAATCCGACCGGCACGAAGGCCTGCATGGTCAACCGGCTGCCCGGGGTCGCATCGAACGATCTGGCACCGTGATCGAGATGGAGGCTGGTTGCGAGCGATACCTGCATGCAATCGATCTCCCGTCAGGCTTCGGCTGTGATGGTGGCGTTGGAGCGTGGCGCCTTGGTCTGATGACGTGTCACGGGAACGGCGGGCTCGGCATGGATCCGCGCCTTGAACAGCTCCTCGCGGCGCAGGATGCTCGCCTTCTGGAAATCCGTCGTGCCGCAGCCGTCGAGCCGGCCGCGTAGGACGCTGGAGCTGCCCGGACAGCGGCCGGTGCAGAAGTAGCGCCGCTCGCTGATCGCACACCCGTTGCAGGTATCGGCAAAGCTGTCCCAGGTGATGCTGCGGATGTCCCAGTGCCCGTCCCAAATCTCGGCAAAGGAATCCCAGCGGGCGTTGCCGGCGCACAGCACCTTGTTGCCCGAGCAGGTGCTGCAGGGGTAAACGTCACCGTTGGAATTGACGTAGCAGAGACCGCGGCCGCTCATGCAGCGCCGGGTCGCGTACACCATCGTCAGCAGGAAGTTGAAGACCTTGCCCGCGCAAAGGCCGATCTTCGGATCGCGCACGCGCTCCCATTCCTCCTCGGCGATCCAGAACCGCGCGGCTCTCTCGACGTCGTCGACGTCGTTGACGAGATGGCGGTTGAGCGAGCCGCGTCCCATCGCGACAAAGGGAACACTGCGCAGGCTGATGTCGTTGGCCACGGCCCAATCGATGATCGCCTGCAGCTGGTCGATGTTCTGGCTCGACGTCGTCGTCATGATGCTGGTGTTGAATCCGGCCTCCTGCATCAGGAGCAGCTTGCGCGTGACATAGTCGAAGTCGGTGGCGCCGGAGCGCCCGCCCTGGCCATGCAGATGATCGATGCTGACGCTGATGATGACGTCGTCGCGAGGAATCTTGGCCAGCAGCCGTTCGGTGATGGGCATCCCGTTGGTGGCGATGCCAACGGTGAATCCCAGGCGGTGGGCGTGATGCAGGATGACCACGAAGTCCGGATGCATGGTCGGCTCGCCGCCCGTGAGAATCACGGAGAAGACGCCCATCGCCGCCCATTCATCGAGCAGGCCGAGAATGCGCTCGGTCGACAGCTCACCGGCGCGCGCCACGCCGCCCTCGACGAAGCAATGCGGACAACGCAAGTTGCAGGCCCGGGTCAGCTCGAGCCAGGCCATCAGCGGCGCGCGAAAGTGGAAATCAGTCGGCACTTCGAGCTGAGGAATGAGATGGGAGATGCAGGCATCGTAGTCGGCGCCGGCCTGCAGCAGCGGAACTGCATCGTCGCCGAAGATGCCGACATGGCCGTCGGGAAAGGCCGCAAGGTAGCCGAAGGCCTCGCGCCTCCAGCGCACCAGCGGGCGGGCGCGGGTAGGGATGCGGTTGCGGCAGGCGGCGTTCAATGGCGTGAGGGTTTGCAACATCAGGCGGCCCTTTCGGCCAGCGACGCGGCGATCCGGTCGGCCAGCGAGGTGGCGTCGAGGCCCGTCACCGCCAGCAGCCATTGCGGATCTCCCGCCGGCAGGAAATCGTCCGGCAACGTGAAGCATGCTACGTTGATGCCGTGGCCGGCGAGCGCGGTGGTGACCGCCTGTGCGCCGCCGCCGACCATGCTGTGGTTCTCGACGATGACGGTGCGCCGGCTGCGCCGGGCGCTGGCGAGCACGGCCTCGATCGCGAGCGGCTTGACCCGGACCACGTGAAACAGGTCGGCCTGAATTCCTTCATCGGCCAGGATACGGACCGCCGTGAGCGCCTCTTCGAGCAGATTGCCGATGACGACGACGGTGACCGCGGTGGGATCGCCGCCGGCATGAACCAGATGCGTGCCCTCGCCACCCCTGCGTTCGCCGTTCCCGGGCCGCATGCCATTGCGCCGCAATCGCACATAGGAGGGACCGTCCTCAGCCATCGCTTCGCGCATCGCCTCCTGCAAGTCGTCGCCGTCGGCCGGCTCGTAGACCGTGAAGCCCGGCAGGGCCGTGAAGGTTGCGAGGTCGTCGCTGGCGAAGTGCGACGGACCGTTGCGGCCGTCGAATATGCCGCAGCTGCCGCCGACCAGCAGCACGCGAAGCCGCGGCAACGCGATGGAAACCGCGATCTGGTCATGCGCGCGTCGGGCAAGGAAGTTGGCGAAGGAGTGGACGATCGGCCTGAATCCACGTCGCGCGAGGCCCGACGCATAGCCGACGGCATTGGCCTCGGCGATGCCCAGATTCACGTAGCGTTCGGGGAATGCCGCCTGGAACAGGCTGGTCTGCATCGAGGTCGCCAGCCCAGCGTCGACGACGATCGCGTTGGCATGCTGGTTGCCGAGGTCGCGCAATGCGCGGGCATAAAGCGGCGCGTCATCCGTCACGATTTGTCTCCCCAATCAGCATTTGCTCGACGAGGCGAAGCTCGGCGCCGTCGAGCGGCGGCGGGTAGTGGCATTCGGTCGCGTTCTCCAGGAAGGGAACGCCGCGTCCCTTGACGGTTCGCGCGACGATCAGCTTCGGCGTGTCGGGGGCGACGTCGCGGATCGCGGCGAACAGGCCGAGCATCGCGCGGGAATCGTGACCATCGACGTCGTGGACCTGCCAGCCCAGCGCGCCCCAGGCGCCCTGGACGTCGCGGACCGGCATGATGTCGCTCATCGCGCCGTCCTGTTGCAGGCCGTTGGCATCGATGATGACCATGAGATTGCCGAGCTTCAAATGCGGGGCGGCGATCGCGGCTTCCCAGAGCTGCCCCTCGTTGAGCTCGCCGTCGCCGGTGATCACCACCGTCCATTCGCCGGCGCGGCCGGCCAGTCGGCTGCCGTGGGCGAGCCCGAGCCCGATCGACAGGCCTTGTCCGAGCGATCCCGTGCAGACTGACGCTTCGGGCAATACCGTTTCGTTCGGATGCGGCTCGAGGGCGCTGCCATTCTGTCCGAATGTCGCCAGATCGGCCTGTGGAATGGTGCCGGCCTGCGCCAGCGCGCAGTAGAGGCCGAGGGCGGCGTGTCCCTTCGAGAGAACCAGCCGGTCGCCCTGCTGCGTGGTCGGGCTCGCGAACTGTCCGGTGGCGAACAGCGCGCTCAGGATCTCGACGAGGGACAATGAGCTGCCGAGATGGCCGTGACCGGCGGCGGCGTGGGTGCGCAGGATTGCGATGCGCAGATGCGTGGCGCGGAGATCGAGATTGCGGTCGTCGTCGAATGTGCGCGGGCGTTCGGTCATGGTCAAAACATCCGGGCCGCGGTGGACCACGGCGCGCTCGCCGGCAGGCTTGCTGCGAAGCGCTCGAATATCCGCATGCTTGAAGCAAACTTCTCGAAGGCTGCCACATAAGCGTCGATCACCTCCGGATTGGCGAGGACCGCCTGCGAGGGCATGCCGACCACGAGGGAATCGCGAATCGCCTGCAGCGCGCCGGGGAATTGCTCGATGCTGTAGTCGATGTCCTCCCGCCCGTGGCAGCGCCAGGGGCACCCGCGGCCGTAGCCGACGCGCTGCCGGATGAGATCATGGCCCGCCAGCGGTTGGTTCTGAAACTCGACCAGAAACAGTCCCTCGGCATGAAATGCTCGCTTCAGCGCCTCGTGCGCCTGATCGATGCTGATCGAGAGCCCCGCTGCGGCCGGATCGAACTTGAAGCGGTACATGTGGTAGCAATGCTGCCGGTCTTGCGGAACGAACGGAGGCGTAAAGCCGCGGATCGCCGAAAGCGTGGAATCGAGGCGGGCCGCGCCCTGCTGCCTGAGCTCTGTATATCTCTCCAGATGAAACAGCTGGCGGCTCACCATCACGGCCGACAGCAGATTGATGCGGTAGTTCCATCCCATGGTGGCGCCGATCAGCCCGTAGCTTCCGTCAACCTTGACCACTTCGCTGAACGCCTTGACGGCCGCTGCCCGATTGCGGATCTCACGTTTATTGGTGACGAGAACGCCGGCCTCTCCGGCCGAGGGCAGGTTCTTGCCGGCCATCAGGCTGGCGGCGCCGACGTCGGCGAGGCCGCCGACCGGCCGATCGCGATAGGTCGCGCCGACGGCTTGCGAAAAGTCCTCGATCACGGGGATGCCGTGGCGGCGGCCGACCTCGCAAATCGCCTCGATGTCACAGGGCAGGCCGTGCAGATGAACGGCCATGATCGCACGCGAGCGCGGCGTGATCGCCTTCTCGACGCTGTCGGCCGTGACGTTGTAGGTGACGGGATCGACATCGGCGAAGACCGGGATCGCCTGGTGATGCAGCACGGCGGCGGCGCACGCGATATAGGCCAGCGCCGGGACGATGACCTCGTCGCCGGATTGCAGTCCGAGTCCGGCAACGGCGCAGTGCAACGCGGCGGTGCCGCTGTTGACCGCCAGCGCGTAACGGGTGCCGGCCATCATCGCCATCTCAGCTTCAAATTCGTGCACCCGCGCGGTCGATGCCATCTCGGTGAAGAGGCCGCTTTCCAGCTGACGAATGACGGCGTCGAGATCGCTGCGATCGAGCCGCGGCCAGCGCGACATCATCATGTGTCCCTTGCGGACGATGGGATCGCCGCCGTCAATGGCGAGGCGGGGCCGGCTCGCGATCGTCGGTGCTTTGACCATGGACACGGTTCAGACCTCCAGCGGCTGCGACGGAGCGGCAGGAACGGGCGGCGGATCGGCAAGGACCGACTCGATCGTGACGCCGTCGATGTCGGGTGGTGGCGCGATGCCGAGAACCGCCAGGATGGTGGGCGCGACGTCGACGATCGGACGCGGGCGCGACGGCCGCCCGTCGGCTGCAAAGGCGGGGCCGGCCGCGAACATCAGCGACTGCAAGCGCGGATCGAGCGGCCAGAAATGATCATGTCCGCTGGTGAATTCGGCCCAGGGCGTGGTGATCTCGAACATCGGGCCCGGATCGTTGCGGGCCTGATAGCCGCTGCGCAGGCAAAACACGATGTCGCCCATGCCGCGGCCGTGCGCGCCGAGATAGGCAAAATGCTCGCGTGGCGCGGCGACGTGCACGACGCGTTCGCCGTTACGCGGATCGGAAATGCCGAGCAATCCCGCGCAGAGCTCGTCGATCAGCACAGCGGCGCGGCCCGGATCGACGATACCGGTGGGTTCTCGCCCCGCGAGATTGAGGTACACGCTGTTGCCGAGAGTGCAGGCGAGGGTCCGCGTCCAGTCGATCGCCGTCGGATCGTCATCGCGGAAGGCAAGGTATCCGGTTCCGGCGAGCCAGTGGTTGAACCTGACCGTGGTGTGATGCAGGTCCTGGCCATGATCGCCCATCACGATGATGTTGGCATCATCCCCGGCCGCATCGATCACACTTGCGACGAGCCGGTCGGTCATGGCGTAGAAATGCCGCAACAGCGCATCCGCTTGGTCGGCACGATCGGGCTCGAAGCGCGGATGGCGGGAATCAATCGCGCCGTGCAGGACGTGATGCGCCCAATCGACAATATGCGTGTGCACCATGAACAGATCCCACGGCTCGTCGCGGAGAACCGATTGGGAGATCCGGCACAGCCAATCGGTGTTCAACTGGCAGCGATCGACATGCGTGGCGACGTCGATCGCGCCCGAGAACAGCAGGGACGGGTCGGTCTGTTCTTCGATCGGTCCGGCGGCACGACGGTGCTTTTGCCAGAGCGAGTCGGGGAGCGAGTGGCCGCTAAGCTCGTGGACGGGGGTGTTGAACAGTTGCACGGAAACCGGATCCGTCTCCAACGCCAGCGCCTTGAAGCGCAGCGCGCAGCGGCGCACCTTGCCGCGGCGATCGGCGGCGGGAATTTCGACGGGATCGCTCCATTCACCGCGCAACAGCGTCGTGAGCAGACTGCCCCAATCGGGATCGTTCGCGATCGAGACGGCCGGTCCGTCCTCGCTTGTGGACAGTGCCAGCGCGAACCGGATCGGTGCATGACCCCAGGTGCTAGAAAGCGACAGACAGCCGAGCCAGACCGGGCTTAGTCCGGCGGGCGGCTGACCGGCCCATTGTTCGACCGCGGAGATCAATGCGTTCTCGCCATCGGGCCATCGGCTGACACCCGAGGCTGCCGCCTCATGAAGGCATGTCAGCCCGCCCCATCCTGCGGCGCCGTCAACGCGCAGCGTTGCGGCCGAAGGATAAGATAACGGGAATTTGACGACGTAGCTCGAGAGGCCGTTGAGACAGGCCGTCTGCCAGATTGGTTCGGCGGTCATCAGGTCGGCATAGACACCACTGATGCGGTCGTCGAGCCGACGTCCGGGTCGATGCAGCAGAAAACCCTCGATTCCGTTCTTGGCAGGATAGCATCCTGTGCTCATCGCAGCCCATGCGACCGGCGTGGTGGCTGGCAGGGTCGAGACGAGAGGTACGCGAACGCCACGCGCGGCCAGCGACGCGAGAGCCGGCATCACCCCGTCACCGAGAAAGTGCTGCAGCGTCGAAGGCGAGAACCCGTCGATGCCAACAATCGCAATCCTGGATCGAGCGTGGCGTTTCATCAGGCGCTCCTCGTGAACTCTGTTTCCTCGAACTATTTAGGCGTGCCGACGGCGGCGGCGGCGGTGGCCACCCGTTCTTCCAGGAGGGTGACGGCTTCTGGCGCGCGTCCTTGGACGGATACACCTACCGAAGCGAGCGGCGAGGTGTGCAGATGTGCGATCTTGAGCCCGGCAGGGTCGTTCACCACGACCAGCGTGGCGCGCAGGTTCGCGGTGCCTCCACCGACTGAAACGCGGTTGTGGTACGATACGAGGGCCGCGTCGCCAATCACCCGAATCTCGGGCGAGAGAACCTGCGAGCGGCGCTGCTGGCCGAGGAATTGCTCCTCAAACCCGCGGCGGAACTCCTCGACACCGTCGATGCGGGTCGGCGACGAAACCGAGAAGAACGAAGCACTCGGGTCGAAAGCGTCGAAGAAAGCCTTGTCGCCAGCCTCGTAGGACGCGACCCACTTCTTCAGGAAGTCGCTGACGTCCTGTTCTTTCAGAGCCATGGGAAATCTCCGTTGTTAATCAAGGTCAGGGGCGGACCGTGCAGGCTGACGCCGCGGGATTGCGGCGGAGCTTGTGGTCCTCGCACCACGATAGCGTGGGGGGGGCTCGGCATGGTCACGCGTCGATCTCACCAGTGTTTCGGCGCAAGCGCGCGCCTTGCGAGCTGGCGGCGAAGCAGCACCGGCTGGCAGAGTCAGGATCAAACAGCCGTTGAGGGGGGGCGATGATCGGAGGGAGCGTCCGGCGGTAGCTCCTCGAGCAATTCGGCGCAGGCGACCAGCAACCTGGAAACGGTCGTTCGGAGCTTCCTTACGCGGTCCGCTTCGATATCGGGGGCGGCGCAGACAGCAATCGGTTGCGTTCGCGGTCCGGTCCGGCGCCGTCCCGTACGGAGCGAAGCAAGCATGCATTCGGCATCGGCGCTCAAGGGAACCCCGAGGTCGTCCCTCAGCACGCGGCGGCAAAGATCGAGCTGTGTTGCAGCGAGCCCGGTCTTCCCGGTCGTCAGATACGCTTTCGCGAGCGCGAGGTGGACCGACTCGTCATAGGGGTCGATCTGTAGGAAGCGGTTTGCGTAGGTGGTGACCTTGTCCGGCTTCCCGGCCTTGTCGAGATACAGGATCAGCAATTGCAGCATATCAAGATTGCATTGCCGCACATGGGCGCGCGCCTGGCACAGCCATTCGCTATCCATGTCCTCGAGCAGATCGCCGCGATAGAGATTGACGGCCTTTTCGATCGCCGCGCCGTCGCTGTCGCGGAATTTTTCGACGTGGGCGGGGATTGCCTTGAAGATCGCCTCGAACTCCGCCAAATCGATGTAGGTGCTGGCGTCGGCGTCGATCCGAATATCGCCATTCTCCTCGATGTGAACGATCTCGCACCCCTGTGCGTTCCGCGGCGACGCGCTATTGACGCGCCAAAGAATCGTGCTGAGACGCCGCCGATGCATCTTGTCGTAGTCGGCCGACCAGAGCAGATCGACGATCTCTTCCCGCCTTACGCTTCGGCCGTAACGCAACGCGAGTAAAGCCAGCAACGTTTTGGAATGCGGTGCAAGTCGGCGACCGAAAGATCGGCCGTTGCAGAAAACCTGTAAGCTCCCGAACACTCGTATGTTGCAGAACACAGGAGCACCCACTCAAGAGAGATTGCACACCAATTTCTGGTCTGAAGACCAGAAAACCCGTCCCCGATTCAAGTGTGCCGGTTAGAAATCGGCTCGGCTTGCCGCAGATACTCGCTCGTCTTCAAGCAGCGTCTTGAGAAATTCACTCGAGGCAGAAATATGCATGACGCCCAATCGCGACGTCCCGCTCCGCAACTCGTACCCGCCAAACCTGCGCGTCGAGAGAATGCCTGCGCCCGGAGCGACCAGATCGGGCTTCGGATAGGGCGGCGGTCCTGGCAGAGCCTCACTGCATGAGGATTCGGCGACAACATGCTGCTCGTTGATGGAGCCGACGCCCAGCACGTCCGCATAGTTCGCCGGCGAGAAGCTGTTCCCCTCGAAATCGTTGCCGATCGAGATGATCGGCCAAACATTGGCAGCGCGAAGGCGTTCGACAACGGCTTGAAACACCGGGTTGAATGGTTCGACACCGGCCGACAGCGACAGCAGCCGGACGCCTTTTCCCATTAGCCATTCCAGTCCGCCGAGCATCCGCAGCAGCGACTGATCTCCAGTGATCTGCCCGCTGAACAATACCGCCTCCAGCGCGATACCGACCGACGTGCCGTCGATCGGGCGGGCACACCGAATGCCGGCGGTATGCGTGCCATGGCCGTGATCATCCGATGCGGCGACCTCCTCATTCGCGGTGCCTGTTCCGTCGATGGCAACGAACTGACGTAGCGCCGAGCGGAGCGCGGGGTGTTTCCCGTCGATCCCGCTATCGAGGTGTCCGATGGTAATCCCCTTATCGGTAAACCCCTTCGCCCAGAGCTCCGGAATGCGCAGGAACTCAAGACTCCAGGGGCGCCGCGCCGTCGCGTCCTCCAGCAACTGTACGTCGTACACCATTCTCGGCGCTGCGGCATGCACGACGTCGTCGACTTCGGGATCCTTGCGCAGTTTGCGGAGCCCGTTGTCGTCGACATCGCCCACGATCAGCCCGAGCCTGGGAAAGTGCTTCGGACCAACCGCGGCGAGCGCGGAAGACCGGGGAGTAGCGGTTTCGAAATCACCCCGATCGTGAGCCTTATTGAAGGTGTGGCGGGTGATCGCCAATGTCGAAAAGCCACCCAGGTCGAGCTTCGAATGGATAAAGAGCGATTCTACCTGGTCGATCGCGGACGAATGGTCGTCAGTCGAAAGCAACGAGTCTCCGCCGTCGGGTCGCGGCGGCGCCTGGCTCAGAACCGCAATGACTGTTGCATGTGCTTCTAATGTCATGCTTGCGATCAAGGTCGACATTATGTTCGGATGTCCGGCAAAAATAGCAGCAAACGGCTAAATAATCAACTTAAGATTGTTTGCGGCTGGCGGTAAATTTTAGCGCTGCCCTCCTGACTAATCCTATCTTGTCCCCAATCAGGCGGCTCCAACACGTGCATCACCTGCAGTTCTTGTAGTTGATCAGCGACCAATCAAACCTGTAAGGAAAAAAGACTGATTTGTCGTCGAGAGACGTGAAGTCAAAAATGCAAGAAGTGCGTTAGCTCGACCGGCTACAACGTTCTGGCGGATTTCTTGGGCGCGGCTCCGTGCGGATCTGTTGTGAGGAGTTGTGATGCGTCACGTGTATCGACTGCAAATCGTAGCCTTAAGCGTTACACCGCTAATAGTCGTCGCTCAATGGTCTGCTGGCGCACAAGCTCAACAGGTCCAGTCCGAGCCGATTGCGGTTCAGGACCGGCTACCCTTGGGCCCTCTGACCCGTTTGATTGGCGTATGGACCGGCACTGGCATCGACACGGTGCCGGACAGCAAGGGCGGATCGACCCGTACCCGGCGGGCGAGCGGGAGCGCTCACCCAGATGGCGCGCCCGCGCAGCCCTCGCCGACCTGAACAGGAGCTTATCTTGTAACGCAAGAACAGAAGGCGATTTTGGGCCAAGGTCGGAGTGCTGGAACTCGCCAGGCAATTCGGCAATGTCAGCCAATCCTGCAAGATGATGGGATATAGTCGCGACAGCGTCTACGGGTTCAAGGAGTTGTATGACAAAGGTGGCGAGTTGGCGCTGCAGGCGATCAGCCGCAAGAAGCCAGTTCTCAAGAAGCGCGTCGCGCCTGAGATCGAAGCGGGGTGGTCGCGCTGGCGATCGAGCAACCGGCCTGGCGCTAGGTGCAGAAACGAGGTCGAGGTAGTAATCTTGGCCGCAGACCTCACGGTGATACTGGCTCCCGACAAAGGCGGGTCACAAGCAGCGAAGCGCCGGACCAAGCGCTTCGCCGGGCTGTCGCGCTGGGGCGGCGAAGCTCTGGCCTACGCGGCAAGTCCGGCGATCAGGCGAGCTGCGCGAACTCAGTCACGCCAAAGGCGCTTTCGCACAGTATCGCGGTTGTTACGCGCTGTGGGCGAGTACGTCCCGGGCATCTAACGAACTCTGACAATGCTGGCATTGCCCAGCAAGTCGGGCGAGAATTCAGTCGCTGGCAGCCGCTCGGCTTTGATACGTGCGCAGCTCTTGCCGAATGCCCCTTAGACCGCCAGTCTATATCAACGGATGTCGCGACCTTCCAAACGCGCTGTCGCATCTCCGACAATATCGAAATTGCGTCGATGCGTGTGAATCGGCGTGGGGTCCGGACGCCGGTCGGCGTCCCAAGTGCTTGATTGACTTCGTGCATGCGGGGTCAATGTTCGGCGTCGATTCACAATCGCAAGTGCAGTAGGCCACGGCAAGCACGGCTTGCAGGTTCGTTGTCCGCGCTTTCGGCAGGAGCTTGAGCAATTCGGGTTTGATAAAGCCGAGCGGCCGAGCGCAGCCGTGGGCACGAAAACCCAAGGGAGCACGGGCCATTCCTTATTGAGCAACGTGTCTTCCGTCGGCGTCGAGCCACGACCGCTTTACGAGAGCGCGCGGTCGTCGCGCCCTGAGTAGAATATGATTGTTGCAAACGTATAGGTTGTATGCAACCGTAGGCTTGGCGATGAACTGGGCGGGCATCAGGGCGAAGGCGATGAGGAGAAGGCTCATATACGCCTGTGTGACCAGCCGGAGCGCATTGGGCGGCTCGCGTACCGCACGATTGGTACTCATATCCACATACCGTCTCCCATGATGACGTGCGGTCGTTTCGTGGACACTTCTCCGAAGGATACTCTGTCCCAGAGCACCGTCGGTCCCTGCTTTACTACCCAGATGAAGGAACCATGGTGCGTCGCGGCTGAAAGGCCAATTCAACAACTCGGCGCCCGCGATCACCGCTGCGCCGGAGCGGACGGAGGCATGAGCTTGAGCTTTCCGTCCATCTGCGGCACCCCGTCGAGCAGGCGGCGGCGCCGACAGGGTCGGCCTTGTCGTTCAGCAGATTATTCCGGCCCCTACCGCGAGTTGTCACGGTCTGCGAGGCGCTCGAAAATGCCCATCGAGACAAGGAAATCACGGGCCCGTTGAGGAAGGAGTCTGCGTATTACCGTACTCAACCGTCTGCCTGCCGCCCGCCGGTAGTGCCGCCGCCACAATCGGTCCGTTACTGGTTCGACTCCGAGCCAACACGCGTAATGAGCAAAACCGTAAGCGTCAGCCCGCTTTGATTGGCGAGTTTCTTGTAGGCCATCTGCGATCTCCTTCGTCTGGGATGTCCCCGCACTGCGTGACCGGGGCCGTTAGGATACCTAAGCTGGTTGAGTCAGCAGCCTGCCAAACCTTGTAGGGTCCCTAACGCAACCTGTGAGATTGGCTTGCGGCAAGGACGAATTACTCGATCCGTCCCGGATGACGCACGAAGAGATGTCCGACGGACAAAGTAATCGCCGGTCCAGCTCTATCGCTCTATCGGCGCGCGGCCAGCAGCTTCGCCCATGTCCGGAGCCTCCCGACGCGGCGTGACGGCACCGTCAAGTTAACAAATTGGAGCGGCCGAGGGGGTAGACGACGGGCATGCCGACCACCCGGGACCCTCTTTATCGCCGCCATCGCTTCCCACCGGAAGTGATCAGCTATGCCGTTTGGTTGTATTTCCAGTTTACCTTAAGCTTGCGCATGGTCGAGGAAATGCTGGCCGCGCGTGGCATTGGCGTGACCTACCGTGCGCCAGTGGGGGCAGAAATTCGGCAAGGCGTTCTCCGATCGGATCCGCCAGCGCGCACCCGCTCGCGGTGACCAATGGCATCTGAACGAGGTCGTTATCTCGATCTGGCGCGCGGTCGACCAGAATGGCTTCGTTCTCGACGTCTTGATCCAGCGCCGAAGAGACTCGCGCGCTGCGCAGCGGCTCATGAAGAAGCTCTTGAAATCCGCCGGCACGCCGCCGCGCGTGATGATCACGGACAAGCTCCGTTCGTACGGCGCTGCGAGGGCGAAGATGGGCTTTCACGTCGAACATCGCCAGCACCAAGCTCTCAACAATCGGGCCGAGAATTCTCATCAGCCGACGCGGCGACGCGAGCGGATCACGAAGCGTTTCAAATCGTCCCATCAGGCTCAACGGTTTCTGTCAGTTCACGATCAGGTCGCGAACCTTTTCCACATCCCCTATCCCGGAGCCGGAGCTATGCGGGATTTTGGGTGACGAGGTGATCAGGCGGCGTGGTTTGCCGGCACTTGGATGACCTCGATGCCGTCGTTGAATCTGACACCAGCGATGACCTTCGGCAACTGATTTGTGCCTTTGAGCCGCCGCCAGGTCTTTGATGCGGCGATGACCAGCTTGAACACCATCAACTTGGCGGTGGTCGGCGACAACGCACCCTTGGTGCGCACCGTCCGGTGCCGCACGGTGGCGAACACGCTCTCGATGGGATTGCTGGTGCGCAAGTGATCCCAATGCTCGGCAGGGAAGTCGTAAAAGGCCAGCAGCGCGTCGCGGTCTTTGGCGAGGCATTCGACCGCCCGGCCGTACTTGGCGTGGTATTTCTCGGCGAAGACGTCGATAGCCACTTCGGCGGTCGCCCGGTTCGTCGCCCAATACACCTCGCGCAGGTCCTTCTTCATGTTGGCCTGCACCGAGAGCGGGACCTTGTCCAGGACGTTGACGGTCTTGTGGACCCAGCAGCGCTGGTGCCGCGTGCCGGGAAAGACCTCGTCGAGTGCCTTCCAGAAACCGAGCGCGCCGTCACCGACGGCGATTTCCGGGGCGATTTGCAGCCCACGCTGCTTCACGTCGATCAGGAGCTCACGCCAGCTCTGCGCGCTCTCCCGCACGCCGACCTGGAAGCCGATCAGCTCCTTCTTGCCTTCCGGCGTCGCGCCGATCAGCACCAGCATGCATTCGCCGTGACCTTCCATGCGGGCCTGCAAGAAGACGCCATCAGCCCACACGTACACGTATCGCCGCGCCGATAGATCGCGCTTTTGCCAACGCTCATACTCGCCCTGCCACTCGGCTGTCAGCCGGGAGATCGCCGCCGGCGACAGGTTCGGCGCGTCCTTGCCCAGCAGGGCCGTCAGCGCCTCCTGAAAATCGCCGGTCGATATGCCGCGCAGATACAGCACCGGCAACAGCGCATCCAGGCTCCGGGTGCGCCGCGCCCACAGCGGCAGGATCGCCGAGTTGAACCGGATCCGCTCGCCATCGCCGGCCGCCCCGCGGTCCCGAATCTTCGCCCGCGTGACCTCGACCGGTCCGATGCCGGTCGCAATCGTTCGCGCCGGGCCGTAACCATGCCGCACGACACGGGCGCGCCCGTCGGCTAGCTTCAAATCCTTCACCGAGGCAAGAAACGTCTCGACTTCGGCCTCCACGGCCTGCGCCAGAAGCTGCCGCGCGCCGGCGCGCAAAATATTGGTCAGTGGATCGTCGATCTCGTCGGGCTGACGAAGCGGGACAATGTTGCTAATCTCGTTCATGGCGTATCGCTCTCCTTGAGAGGTTCTGGCAGGCTCGACACCCGCCTCGATACGCCGCCTATCTCAGTCCGTCATCACCCACTTTCCCGCATAGCTCCGGAGCCGTCACTGCCGACTTCCGTCGTGCTTCGCGCGAGCGAGCCTTTGCGACTTGGCGCGAGATCTCCTCGACAAGCGCAATGGCCGAATCTCGAACCTTTAAGAAGCGCCTCCTTCAGCTCGGCGGTCGATTAAGTTGACGATGCCGATGGCGGAGATAAAGAGGGTCCCGGGGCGGTCGGCATGCCGGTCGTCTACCCCATCGGTCGCTCCAATTCGTTAACTTGACGGTGCCGGTTGGGGGGGAGCCTACAAGCGTTGGCAGGCGACGAACTCAGCGAGTTAAGGTATTCTGGAGGAAACTCGGTCGCGCATCTCCGCGCAAAGCCGGGACACCGACTAGATCAAGGAGATCACGGATGGCCCACAAGAAACTGGTCAATCAGAGCGGGCTGACGCTTACGGTTTTGCTCATCACGCGTGTTGGCCCGGAGCCCAACCAGTCCGTGACGACGCGCGGCAGCAGCTGGGATAACGTGCTGAACACACATGACACGCTGACCTTCGGCGGAGGGGCGGCCTGAACGTGGTGGGCTCGAATACGTAACCGCGGTCCACGGCGCTACGACCACCGACTCTCTACGGCCTGAACGCCGCCGGCAGCTTGATGGAGGCTCCCGTCGGCGACCAACGCGTCCCGGAAATCCGGTGCTTTGTCGTGCTTGGACATCGTCCCCTCTCTGTGATCACTTCCAGACAGTGCGTCGCCGCCAGCCTGTGGTCAGACATAGGCACAAGCGAATCCCTTTAAAGAGATCGTCAACCACGACTATCGCAAGGCCCAGAGAAGCCGGGAACGGACCGGCGCTTCCCCACATGATGCTGTCCCTATCCAATTCTGAACCGATGATGTGACGCCGACCATGCTGCCCAGTTCTCAACAGGCCCGAGATGTGGCCTATCAGCTTCACGCCTATACCAACGCGCGGTCGCACCAACGGGCCGGGCCGCTCATAATTGAGCGCGGCGAGGGCCCCTACGTCTTCGACACGGCAGGAAAACGCTACCTCGATGCGATGGCCGGTCTCTGGAGTGCGGGTCTTGGCTTCAGCGAAAAGCGGCTTATCGAAGCCGCGCATCGCCAGATGCAAATCCTGCCATTCTATCATACCTTCGCCTCACGATCGAATGGGCCTTCCATCGCGCTTGCCGAGAAGCTGGTGAAGATGTCTCCGGTGCCGATGAGTAAGGTGTTCTTCACAAACTCCGGCTCGGAAGCGAACGATACGGTGTTGAAGCTGATCGCCTATCGATCGAATGCATTGGGCCAGCCCCAGCGCAAGAAGGTCATCAGCCGGTTGCGCGGCTATCACGGCGTCACGATCGGTGCGGCAAGCCTGACCGGATTTCCCGACAACCACCGCTCTTTCGATCTGCCGCTGCCCAACATTATGCACACGGGCTCCCCCCATTTCTACAAAGACAGCCGTGCGGGCGAATCGGAGGAGACCTTTGCAACGCGTCGGGCCGAGGAGCTCGAGTCGCTGATTCAGCGCGAAGGTGCCGATACCATCGCAGCATTCTTCGGTGAGCCCGTAATGGGCGCGGGCGGCGTCATCGTTCCGCCGCCGACTTACTGGGACAAAATTCAAAGGGTACTAAAAAAGCATTGCATCCTTTTGGTCGCTGATGAGGTGATTTGCGGCTTTGGCCGGACCGGAAAAATGTTCGGTTGCGAAACCTACAACATCGCGCCCGATGTAATCGTGGTGTCGAAGCAGCTCACGTCCAGTTATTTTCCGTTATCGGCGATCATAATGAATGACTACATGTTCGAACCAATCGCGGACGAGAGCAATAAGGTTGGACTGCTGGCTCATGGCTTCACGGGCGGTGGTCACCCGGTCGGAGCCGCCGTTGCGCTCGAAAACCTCAAACTTATCGAGGAGCGGGGTCTGATTGCGAACATTGGCCGCATCGGGGCCTACATGCAGGAACGGCTGCGCACGCTCGTTGATCATCCACTCGTTGGGGAGGTCCGCGGCGTTGGCCTTATTGCGGCAATCGAGCTGGTGCTGGACAAGAAACGGAAAGTCGCCGCTACTACTCCGGGCGACATTGGCAGCATCGCGAGCCGGTTGCTGCACGAGCGAGGGATCATCGTGCGGAATGTAGACGATGCATTGTCGATATGCCCACCTCTGATCGTCAACAAGGATCAAATCGACGAACTCGTCGACGGGATCACGGCCATGCTCCAGGATCTTAAGGCGACTGTAGTTAATTGTCGCGAGCCTCACTAGCGTTCACTCAACTCCGCTTAGTGCGCCTCAAGTCCGATTGCCTGGACAGATCCGCCAATGATCGATACACGGCGCAATAACGCTCATGCATTTGCCCGATCGAACCGGTGCTTCCGCAAATCCGCGGCGCAATCGAAGTTACGTAACAATTATAGGGCGAGATCGACGGCGCGAGATGCGGACGCCCGGAAGGCGTGACCCTCATCGCGGCGAATCACGAAGGCCTGCTTTTCGCAGCAAGAGGCGTTGACGATCGCTGGGCCTCGCTCTCGATCAAGGCAAACGGGATGGATTTATCTCGGTTGGCACAATGGCGACGACAGCATCTACGCCGTAAGGTCGACCAGGGCTTGGACCACGCCTCAGCCGCCGACCTCGAAGCGGCTGATCCGGAAGACGCAGCCCCTGCTTTCAAGCGACCGCCCTAAAAGGAAGCTTGAGCCGAAGCTTCTCGCCGAGAACGAGTACCGGGCCAAGTCGGCCGGGGGAAAGGTACGAACCATTCTTCAAGGACTTGCGAGAGTTCCCCGAGGTCATGCCGCTTGCTCGCGGTCAAGGTAAAGATGGTGACTTTTCTAGATTGTCTTCGGTCCCGGCAGCCTGTGGTATTGCTCTTCCAACGAAGTCTCTTGGCCGGCTCGGGCAGCTCATGCCAGCCGCCGGACAGAGCGCCAGCGGCAACTTGTAGGCGGTGGTCTCGAAGTGCCCGAATGAATGTTCTTGATGAACTCGTCTCCCCCGTCGAATGAATCATAGCCATCACGTTTGCCACAATCAGGCGCAACGCCTTTCAAGCTCGAAGCCGTCTCGCTGCAGCTCCCCGATACTGCTATGCGTTTTCATTTGCTCTTCGTCTCTTCGAGGTGGGCGCCGTTCGCTTTGATACCCGGATCATTCTCCAACCGCTTACCGCATGAGTTCGCGCGCCTGCGGCTCAATTGCAGGCGGCTCTCAAGCGGAGAACGAATTGTATACAGAGTCGGCCGTGCCATTCCTTCCTCCACCTGGTTCGAGGTCTAAACCGCGATCAACTCAGAACTTTGCCTGAAGAGGGCCGCGGTAACCCTGGCGCCCCTTTCTGGCTGCGGGTGGTGCTCGAAATGAGGAAGTGGCGATGTTCGAGCTCTCACAAATCTTGTCAGCTTTGACCTAACATCAGCAAGCGACGCGATGCCCAACAGAGGACTGTAGTGTTTGCAGAAATCGCGCCTTTCTGTCCGGCACGTCGCTTGCATTGTTCACACCACCATCACACCGTGACGAGAGGACGATGCGGAGAATGCTGTCTGGAGTTCACGAGGTGTTAATTACGATGGTCGCGGCGCTGCGTCATCGCTGCGCTTTCTCGAATCGAGAGAGCGCTCGGCTACGATATCTATCTTACGATCGTGCGCGACTGCCGGCTGCTGCTTCCGGTCGTCGCACCGTTCTCCACCGCAGCGCTCTTCGCAGCCCACGCGCTCGCGAGCTTTCTGCTGCTCGTGCCGTTATTCGCCAGCGTGGTCTTCGCGGAAGCATTGTTGGCGCTCTATGGCACTGCGATGGCGGCGGTGCTCGTCATCCGTTCGCGGACAACGATCAACGGCCGGGAGCTGCAGACTGCGCGACTGCACCCTTCAGGGATTCTTGTGCTCCTGCTGCGGCTGCAGTGTGTCCACCAAGGGCGGGGCCCTCAAAAGTGCGGTGGCGCGGCAGATCAATCGCGCGTGCTAGACAGCGGAAGAGGGAGTGAGGGATGCGTGCTTGCGAAATCGCCGTCGTCGGCCTCGGCCTGATAGGGAGTTCTGCGTTCCATGCGCTGGTGCGTCGTGGGGCCGACGTGCTCGGATTCGACCCTCTTGTCTTGGGCGAGGCTCGCGGCTCGTCGCATGGCTCATGCCGAGTGTACCGACGCTTCAATTTCGAGAGCGCGGGTTACACGGAGCTTAGCGATGCTGCCCTCAAGGGATGGCGGATGTTGGAGGCCGCCAGCGGACGAACAATCCTCATGCCGACCCGCGTACTCGAAGCAGGACCTCCCGGATCGAAGATGGTGGCCGACTCCCGCGCCGCCGCGCGCAAGGACGCCGTCTCCGGTCCGGTCACGGGAGCGGAAGCAAACGCCGCATTTCCCGGGTTCCGGCTTCCGGAAAATTGGGATGTGGTCGTCCAGGAAAGCGGCGGGATCCTGTTGGCCGAAGCGGCGATCCGCGCGTTTCGCGAAGGCGCCGAGCACCGCATCATTCTGGCTCCGGCCCGAATACGGCCGGTGGCCGCCGGCATCCGTATTTCAATGCCCCAAGAGGTAATCTTGGCCGAGAGGGCCATCATTGCTGCAGGACCGTGGATTGCCGAGCTAATCCCGGGACTCGCACGACACTTAAAGATCACCCGACAAACGGTCGGTTGGTTCAAGCCGGCCAAACCCGAATTGGTGCGTTACGGCGAGTTTCCGGCGTTTATTGTCGAAGGGGAGAAAGGAGTGGTCTACGGCTTTCCCGATTTCGAGGGACGAGGCGTGAAGGCTGCACAGCACGACCAAGGGCCAGTCGTGGGGGCAGACGCCTGGCACCCGCCTCCAACGGACGCAGAACTGGAGACTGTCGGATTGACACTCGCCGAATTGGTTCCCGGTGCGGCGGGGCCAATCGTCGAGCGCGATATCTGCCTCTACACGAACACGCTGCGAGCAGACCTGCAACCGGACGAGGGCAACGAATTCATCATAGATCGACTTCCGGCCGACCCCCGCATCGTCGTCGCGTCGCCTTGCTCCGGTCACGGTGCGAAGTTCGCCAGCGCGATTGGTACGATGCTCGCGGATCTGGCACTCGATGCGAAGCTGATAGCGCCGAACGCGTTTCGGCTCGACCGGTTCAGCGGCGTCGCGCCGCCAAGCTCCTGAGACGTCAATTGGCGTCCAATTCTGGTATTGCAGACAATGGCGTAATTGCGGTCGTGGGCTCGGGCACCAATGGAGCTCCCGCAAACAACCGATTCGCATCAACTGCCATGAAGCACTATGTTGGGCCGGAGACCGCAGTGTGCGTGGTCGGCGAGACGGGGCAAGTGGGTCTTTGAAGGCCGCCCGTAATCGGTCTGTGCCGGGAATTGCCCCAGCTGATCAAGTAGCTCGCAGGAGGGCACCGTCAAGTTAACAAATTGGAGCGGCCGAGGGGGTAGACGACGGGCATGCCGACCACCCGGGACCCTCTTTATCGCCGCCATCGCTTCCCACCGGAAGTGATCAGCTATGCCGTTTGGTTGTATTTCCAGTTTACCTTAAGCTTGCGCATGGTCGAGGAAATGCTGGCCGCGCGTGGCATTGGCGTGACCTACCGTGCGCCAGTGGGGGCAGAAATTCGGCAAGGCGTTCTCCGATCGGATCCGCCAGCGCGCACCCGCTCGCGGTGACCAATGGCATCTGAACGAGGTCGTTATCTCGATCTGGCGCGCGGTCGACCAGAATGGCTTCGTTCTCGACGTCTTGATCCAGCGCCGAAGAGACTCGCGCGCTGCGCAGCAGCTCATGAAGAAGCTCTTGAAATCCGCCGGCACGCCGCCGCGCGTGATGATCACGGACAAGCTCCGTTCGTACGGCGCTGCGAGGGCGAAGATGGGCTTTCACGTCGAACATCGCCAGCACCAAGCTCTCAACAATCGGGCCGAGAATTCTCATCAGCCGACGCGGCGACGCGAGCGGATCATGAAGCGTTTCAAATCGTCCCATCAGGCTCAACGGTTTCTGTCAGTTCACGATCAGGTCGCGAACCTTTTCCACATCCCCTATCCCGGAGCCGTCACTGCCGACTTCCGTCGTGCTTCGCGCGAGCGAGCCTTTGCGACTTGGCGCGAGATCTCCACGACAAGCGCAATGGCCGAATCTCGAACCTTTAAGAAGCGCCTCCTTCAGCTCGGCGGTCGATTAAGTTGACGATGCCCGCGACCCTGTTGAAGTCGGATAGAACGAAGGCGCGGGAGATATGCACGGTGGTGCGGCTATGGGGATAGTTTGAAATCGCGGGTTGCTATCGGCAGACTGCGGAGCTGACGTCGGCGACGATTTGGTTGCGCAATGGCGGCAATTGAGAAAGAGAGTATTTTACAGGCAGTCGCGATCGATGGCCCGCTGCATCGAATGACTTCCATCACCTAACTTCCATCACCGGTACCAGTGGGTTGGATCGTCGGAACAGCTGAAGCTGTGTCGAAAGCGCATCGATGATACGCATGACAAACCTTGGCCCACGTCAGAGCGTCCGAATCCACAGGCTACGGCTCGCCATCGTTTGGCGCTGCCCGCTCACGATCGAGAAGTTTGCGGCAGAGGGCGAGTTTGGCAGCACGGTGGCCGTTTGGCCATGAAACCGAAGTGGCGGGATGCGATGGAAGCCATCGGGCAGCGTATGAAGAAGGAAGCTGCGAATGAACTCGTCGGGCTTGAGCTTCGTGATCTTTGAGGTAAGGGCGACGTGATCCTTGTCGAGGGCTACGAGCCGGCTGTTGGCTATTGCAACGCGATGGGTATATCGGACCGAGATAGGCCAGCACCTGTGCGAGGCTACCGAACGGCCGTTTGGCGTAGACGACCCAGCTGATGCGCCGCATAGCGACGAGGTGAACTGCGAAGGCGGCAGGCTTGGCCAGGGATGCGAGATCGCCGAAGAAGTTCAGGGGGCCGGCGTTGAAGGCGACGGTCAGCCGTTCGAGGAACAGGAGTCTGAACAACTGGGCGAGCGGTTTGGCGGCCAGGAAGAAGTTCGGTCGGCTGGCGATCCAGCGCGCGCTATTGAGCGAGAGACCGCCGCCCGGCACGACGCAGTGGACGTAGGAGGACTTGGCGTGAACGCTCGAGAAGGTTCGCGAGCCAGGGATCTTGATCCCATTGAAGACTAACGGGAGATCGTCGATTTGCACGGAAATCTCGGCAGTCGGGGACGACGCGTCACCGGCGGCGAATGAACGAGGAACTCCGCCGCTAAATAATGAAAAATAGACGATCTTCAGTGCCTTCGCGCGCGCAACGTATTGCGGAATCAATTGAATGCGCCGCGAGCGGTGTCATGACCGATTCGCACTCAAGAAGTCTGCCGATAGTCTTTCAAAGCCTGGGCAAATTCACGGTCGCACATGTCTCTATGACGCGTCTGTCATCAGGGGCGGTCAGCAGCCTGCTACGCAGCAAGTATTTTTTCTCTGCCCTACGCCGGCCCCCTACGACATCTGAATACTTGTTGAACTAACCTATTTCCTGCCTTTTCTATCCATCCCCGTCGCCGATCGGTTGTTGCGATTGGCGTTCGACGGGGGACGATCGTGGTGGGCATTCCACTCCATTCGGAAGCGCTTTCGCGGGGCGCGCGCATGCTGCGCACCGCGCTTGGCCCCGCGATCGCGACCTTCCTCGAAGACCCCTCGATCGTCGAGGTGATGCTCAACCCCGACGGCCGGCTCTGGATCGACCGGCTGTCCGGCGGGCTGGAGGATAGCGGACGAACGATGTCCGCCGCCGACGGCGAGCGGATCGTGCGCCTGGTCGCGCACCATGTCGGCGCTGAGGTGCATGCCGAGAAGCCGCGCGTCTCCGCCGAGCTTCCCGAGACAGGGGAGAGGTTCGAGGGGCTTCTCCCGCCCGTCGTTGCGGCGCCGGCCTTTGCGATCCGCAAGCCCGCTGTTGCTGTTTTCACGCTGGACGACTACGCGGCGGCTGGGATCATGACGGTGGGCCAGGCGGGCGTGCTCCGCGACGCCGTCGCCGCCCGCAAGAACATCCTGGTCGCCGGCGGTACCTCGACCGGCAAGACCACCCTGACAAACGCACTACTGGCCGAGATCGCCGGCACCACTGATCGCGTGGTCCTGATCGAGGATACGCGTGAGCTGCAATGCCGCGCTCCGAACCTGGTCGCACTGCGCACCAAGGACGGCGTGGCGTCCCTGTCCGATCTTGTTCGGTCCTCCCTCCGCCTACGCCCCGACCGGATTCCAGTCGGCGAGGTACGGGGCAGCGAAGCCTTGGAGCTCCTCAAAGCCTGGGGCACGGGCCACCCCGGTGGGATCGGAACGATTCACGCTGGCACGGCGCTGGGCGCGCTTCGCCGCCTCGAGCAGCTCATCCAGGAAGCCGTCCTCACCGTTCCCAAGGCACTGATCGCCGAGACCATCGATCTCATCGCGGTGCTGCGCGGCCGCGGCCGCGAACGCCGCCTCGCCGAACTTGCTCTCGTCGCCGGCCTCGATCCCGCCACCGGCGATTACCGCGTCCAGTCTGCCGAGGCGGGCGGCCAATCCTCGATTCTCGGAGACCCGTCATGATCCAGTGTCCTTCCGCGATCCGTCGCGTTCGTCGCTGCTTCGCCGACCTCGCGGAGATTGCCTTCATCTCCATCGCCTTTGCCCCGGCGGCCTACGCCTCGGGCTCCTCGATGCCGTGGGAGACGCCGCTCAATCAGATCCTGGAGTCCGTGCAAGGTCCGGTCGCCAAGATCATGTCAGTCATCATCATCACCGTCACCGGCCTGACGCTCGCGTTCGGCGATACCTCGGGTGGCTTCCGCCGGCTGATCCAGATCGTCTTCGGCCTGTCGATCGCCTTCGCCGCGTCGAGCTTTTTCCTGACCTTCTTCAGCTTCTCCGGCGGAGCCTTGGTGTAATGGCCAGCATCGTCGATCCAGAAGTGCCGGGCTTCTTCGCGCCGGTCCATCGCGCGCTCACCGACCCCATCCTGATGGGCGGCGCGCCCCGCACGGTTGCGATCGCCAACGGCACGTTGGCGGCGGCAATAGCGCTCGGCCTCCACCTCTGGATTCCCGGGGCGTTGATTTGGGCCGTGGGGCATGCCGCTGCGGTCTGGGCGGCCAAGCGCGACCCGCTATTCGTGGACGTCGTTCGACGTCACCTCCGCTATCCATCCTATCTCGGCCAGTGAGGCTTGCATGCTGCACCTCGCCGAATATCGCAACCGTCCCCACAGTCTCGCCGACTTCCTGCCCTGGGCCGCTTTGGTCGAGAAGGGCGTCATCCTCAACAAGGACGGTGCGTTCCAGCGCACGGCGCGCTTCCGCGGCCCGGACCTCGACAGCGCAACGGCTGCCGAGCTGGTCGGCGTGACGGCCCGCCTCAACAACGCGCTGCGCCGTCTCGGCTCAGGCTGGGCGATCTTCGTCGAAGCCCAGCGCATCGCCGCCCAGACCTATCCGCACAACACTTTTCCAGACGCCGCATCAGCGCTGGTTGACCTGGAGCGGCGGGACGCATTCGAGGAGTCCGGCGCGCATTTCGAGAGCCGCTATTTCCTGACCTTCGTCTGGCTGCCGCCGGCCGAGGACGCCTCGCGCATCGAGGGCTGGCTCTATGAGGGCCGCGCGCAGAGCGGCGTCGATCCGCACGAGCTGATGCGCGGATTCGTCGACCGGACCAATCGCGTCCTGCAACTGGTCGAAGGGTTCATGCCCGAGGTGGCGTGGCTCGCCGACAGCGAGACGCTGACCTACCTGCATTCGACGATCTCGACCCGGCAACAGCGCGTACGCGTCCCCGAGACGCCGATGCATCTCGACGCGTTGCTCGCTGACGAGCCGCTCGCCGGTGGCCTCGAGCCGCGCCTCGGCAGTCATCACCTTCGCACGCTCACCGTGGTCGGTTTTCCGACCGCGACCCATCCCGGAATCCTCGACGAGCTGAACCGGCTCGCCTTTCCCTACCGCTGGTCGACGCGCGCGATCCTTCTCGACAAGACCGAGGCGGTGAAGCTGCTGACCAAGATCCGCCGACAGTGGTTCGCCAAGCGAAAGTCGATCGCCGCGATCGTCAAGGAGGTGATGACCAACGAGGCCTCGACACTGGTCGATAGCGACGCGGCGAACAAGGCCGCCGATGCCGATCTCGCCTTGCAGGAACTCGGCACCGACGATGTCGGTCAAGCCTACGTCACCGCGACCGTCACCGTCTGGGACGAGGATCCCGGTCTCGCCGCCGAGAAGCTGCGCCTCGTCGAGAAGGTGATCCAGGGTCGTGACTTCACCTGTATGCCCGAAGGGGTGAACGCGCTCGAAGCCTGGCTCGGCTCTCTGCCGGGGCACGCCTACGCCAACGTCCGCCAGCCGCCGCTCTCGACACTGAACCTCGCCCACATGATTCCGCTGTCGGCGGTCTGGGCCGGGCCAGACCGCGATGAGCATTTCCGCAGCTCGCCACTCTTCTTCGGCAAGACCGAAGGCTCGACACCGTTCCGCTTCTCGCTGCATGTTGGCGACGTCGGCCACACCCTGATCGTCGGCCCGACCGGCGCCGGCAAGTCTGTGCTGTTGGCGCTGATGGCGATCCAGTTCCGGCGCTACCGGAAGAGCCAGATCTTCGCCTTCGATTTCGGCGGCTCAATCCGCACGGCGGCGCTTGCCATGGGCGGCGACTGGCACGACCTCGGCGGAAGCCTGTCGAACAGCGCTGAAGACTCCGTGTCTCTTCAACCGCTGGCGCGAATCGGCGATGCGGCGGAGTGTGGGGTTGGTCGGCCAATCCGCACGATTGGACACATCGTAAATCGACGAATGCCCGCGGCAATTGCCATTCCGAACTAGTCCTAGCCAACAGAGCGGCAAGGCCGAGCGCTTGATAAGCACACAATGCGAAGCGTTCCTTTGACAAACTAGACGAAAAACAGGAGCGGAAAGTGACTGCTTAAGGGGCCGCCAAGATGGCGGCCTTTTGTTGCACCTAATTCGCTAGCTGCCGCTGCCAGTACACCGTGAAGTCCGCTGACTTGCCGCGCTTCAAGGCCAGCGCCGTGATGCGGTTCACCTGATCCCACGAGACGCGACGGTTGTCCTCCCGCCATGAGGACTTCCCGCTCGGGGAAATTGGTGGGTGCCGGCCTGTTTTAACTCTCAGTGGCCTGGGCTTGATCCACCGCAAGGTTCTCACCCAAAACTAGTTAATGATGTTTTCTATCACCGGACCCTGGTTCGGCCGTTGCCGGTTACTGGGAGTGTTGTGCTCCCGCCGTTAGCTGCGGTGACGTATGCGCTTTATCCGAGCCCGCTTGGGCCAATTGCTTAAGGCATCTATCGAAATCTCCCGGAGACAACTGGTGTGCCTTTCAGTTTCCGAAGTGCGCCGGATGGCCCTAATGCCGCCGCGTTGCCTCATCATTCAGTGGGCGCGCTTGAACACCCGATGGAATCGGACGAGATCAAAGGGTGGCTTTGCGGGCTTAAGCCGTACAGGGGTTTCTGTTGCCATCAAAAAGTAAGGCCGCAGAGACTGCGACAGCGAAGATCGACATGCTGGTCACGAACACTCTGGAAGACTCAGAAGATTGTCGGGAAGAAAACGATCGTTCTCGGTCTTGAGGTACTCGCGACCATCGTGGGTTTTGACGATCACCTTGACCGTCTTGCCCTGCTCAGTGATCTCATAAGCGCTTTTGTCGCGTTTGACGTTTGCAATGGCTGTTTCTTCCGAGTCTCGCCATCCTGAACCACCGACGGCTTGAATACGCCGATGGCGGTCTTGATGGCTAGGCAGCTTGGTAATGCAGGTAATACGGCGAGTCATGGCTCACCCCTATTTCGTGAGCCAAGGCTTGACCGTTAGCAGAGTCGGACTCATTATCCGATTGCTTGGAAACGTTCAGAGCCCTGCCTCACACGGTTGCAAATTTGAATCAAGTGAAGCCGTCAGTGGTCGCACACTGACGGCTTTTCTTTCGAGGTTGCAAGGCCTTCCAATCACATCACCCGGAAATTCCGCTTCACCCGTACCAGCCGGTCGTCTCCAGCGGCAGAACGGCCCAGCAAATCCCCCAACCGACCAAGCGAGGACGCACCAACTGAGGCAGCCTTACGGCACGACATGCGTCAGTATTATCCCGACCAGCAGGGCAGCTCCTAAGACCGCAATGCCAATACAGATGCGGGCCGGGGTTGAATAAGAATGGAAGCGTGGTTGTTTGAACATGCCACTATCCTCTTGTCCCTGTAACGGCGGCTGACGGATACAGCATCAGCAGTGGATCGGCTCCCTACCTACTCTAGGGGGGCGGGCTCTGCAGGCATAGCAGCATCAGTATCTGACAATGGGAGGTAAGATTGTTCGAACATGCCACGATCCTCTTGTCCCTGTAACGACGGCTGACGGGCGCCCCGGGATGAAAATGCCCGCCCCCTAGAGTAGGTAGGGAGCCGATCCACTGCTGATGCAGTACCGTCAGCCCTCGTTAGCCTTTTCGAGCTGACTCCGTGGGGCTTATCAGCATCAGGATCTGACGGTGAGACGTAAAAAGACCACCAACTTGAGCGCCAAAGTTAAGAAGCGCATTGCCCAGATCGAAAGTATGACACTAGTCCAAATTCAACCGGTCATGATGGATGGTATGTCCGAGCGGCCCCCGTGAGTACAGGCTCGTTCTCGCTGCGACTGTCATTGCTGGCTCCACGCAATTGCCGGAGCCGCGCGAGCACTATAATACCTTCCCGGGCATTCTTCTCGATATCAGCCAGCTCGAAGAAGCCCCGCCGCGCAACGCTGGTTGCGATTGACGGACAACCTATCTGATCCCAACATCGCGCAGATCGCACTCGACCGTTTGGGAGCACGCCGACATTGCGATCCTTCATAGGTATGCCGTTGCCGGCGGCCTCCATGAGTGCACGCGGCATTCCTTCACTTTAGATGCCCTTCAGAACCAGGCTCTTTGCTGATCCGACGCAAATTCCAAAGTGTGCCGCAGCCTTCGCAAGGCTGATCATTTTTCCGTCGCATGATGCGGGATCGTATTCCGGCAAGCTCAAGCGTTCGCGCATTTCCCGCACGCGAACAGTCGTCCAGGTCTCGCCGTCGCCGGTCTTGCAGCGCATCCGATTGAGCGACACGGCGAGCTCTCGATCAGGCCAATGACCAGCGAGTTTGCGAAGTGCATCAACGGCAGTGGGTGCCATATCCCCCGGATATCGGCCCGTCTTAACGCGAGCAACACGAACCTCCGTGTGCCGGCCGCCGGTCCAGTGGATGAGCAGAACCGCCTCATTGGCGTTCTCATCGAGATCGCAAACAATCTCTCGGACCACGATGTGAACCAGCCGCTGCTTAGTGCGTGTGTCCGTGGACGGTGCATTGGCGCGCAGCTCCTTGGTCCGCCCCTCAAGCTCGGCAACCCGCTCCAATGCGCCATTCCAGCGCGCCTGGTCTCTCCGATCGCGCTGGAGGCGGTCAGACGCCTCGATGCGTTGTTCGAGATCGAGCGCGCCATTAACGGCTGCGGTGCCGACGAGCGGCGCGTCGTGCGCCAGGAAAAGAGCAGGCCGCTTCTCGACGACGTGCACGCCTGATTGCTGCGTGAGCGCGAAACCCTCTCTCGCTCCTCCGAGGTCCTGAAGCCCATGAATTACATGCTCAGGCGCTGGGACGACTTCGCCCGCGTCCTCGACGATGGCAGGATCTGCTTGACCAACAATTGTGCTGAGCGCGCATTGAGAGGCATCGCCTTGGGAAGGCGCAACTGGACCTTCGCCGGCAGCCAGCGCGGCGCCGACCGTGCCGCCATTATGCTGACGATGATCACGACCTGTCGCCTCAACGAGGTCGATCCGAAAGCCTGGCTCGCCGACGTCCTCGTCCGCATCGCCGATCTTCCCGCATCGCGTCTGCACGAATTGCTGCCCTGGGAATGGAAGCTCTTGCGCCAAGCCGACAAGCCCGCCGATCAGCAGGTCGCCTGACCTTCACACAACGCCCAGCCATCATTGAGGCAGCCGCTCTCACGCGCATGCGCCAATCAGGCGGTCTTCGTCGTGTGCGTACCGTGCAGTTGGTCACGCCTACGAACAATGCGTGTGGGCGATGTTTGCGTTGCGACGTAATCGACTGCGATGGCTTCCACAAATTATCCGACTCATATCGTCACGCAGGCGCTCGCCAATGTTCCGGCAACACCCGTCCGGCCATCTTGCATATCGATTTCGCTGCCGTGAAAACCTTGCTTGAGGGAGTTACCCGCGACTGAAATGGTGTCCTCGAGTTTTTGGTGGAAGAGTTTTCGTCCGCTGCGGTCGCGACGAGTAGTGATCAGTTGGCGTGCTTGTCGGCGTCCAGGTCATTTCACCGCTCCTTAGAGCCCCCTACCTATTTTGGCGGTGGCGGCCGGCTGTGTCGTGGTACACACTCAGGAAGTATTCAACTCGCAGTTCCGGATGGCATCGATGTCAACCCGATCGAAAGCTCTTGGGAAACGCCATGAGTGATCCTGATAAGACCGGTCCTGGCAGCTCCAGTTTGATTGATAGCCTTCGCCAAGCAATCGAGCAGGCCGAGGAGCGCGTGGCTACATTGGGCCCAGATCAGTGTACGGCCCGTCTGCTCGCCGCTCTTGCCAACCAGTCGGTGCAAGAGCATTTCATCAAGCATATTTTGAACGGCGAGGGGTTCTCGCGCGGCTATTGCCTCGGCAGCTTTATCCCCGAAGAGGATCGTATCGTTTTCGAGTTCATCTGCATGCCACCCAAGATTTGTCTGTTTCCAATGAAGTTCCTTGTCCGAATGAACATCATCACGCAAGCGGTGATCGAGGTGATCGATCCTGCGCCGACCTGGGTGCCGGTCCATGAACAATTACCCGGCGCAATGTTCAGGCTTTGACAGGGAAGAAGCTAGTGAATGCGTCGCAACCAGATCTAGTCGAGTTACTAACAGGGGCAACAGCGGGAAGCGTTGTTTGGAAATGCGTCAGTGACGCATCGGCACAGGAGAGAAGGACGATGACTCAGGGACTCACAGCGGGCACGACTGCAGGATTCGACGGAACGGCGCCCACCTTGGCGGCCACGGCAACGCCGGGTTTTGCCGCGACGGCAACTCCGGGCTTGACCGCAACGCCAGGCTTGGCGGCCACGGCAACGCCGGGTTTTGCCGCGACGGTCACTCCGGGCTTGACCGCGACGCCGGGTTTTGCCGCGACGGCAACTCCGGGCTTGACCGCAACGCCGGGCTTGGCGGCCACGGCAACGCCGGGTTTTGCCGCGACGGTCACTCCGGGCTTGACCGCGACGCCGGGCTTGGCGGCCACGGCAACGCCGGGTTTTGCCGCGACGGTCACTCCGGGCTTGACCGCGACGCCGGGCTTGGCGGCCACGGCAACGCCGGGTTTTGCCGCGACGGTCACTCCGGGCTTGACCGCAACGCCGGGCTTGGCGGCCACGGCAACGCCGGGTTTTGCCGCGACGGTCACTCCGGGCTTGACCGCGACGCCGGGCTTGGCGGCCACGGCAACGCCGGGTTTTGCCGCGACGGTCACTCCGGGCTTGACCGCAACGCCAGGCTTGGCGGCCACGGCAACGCCGGGTTTTGCCGCGACGGCAACTCCGGGCTTGACCGCAACGCCTGGACTTGCCGGTCTCACTGCTGCCATGGCCCCCACTCCTAGTTCTGCTGTAACGGCCACTCCTCAGGTTTTTCGTGTGATGGTCCCAAGCTTGGCGGGGCCAGTGGCTATGGACGTCGTCAAGTAGCCGCTAGACAGTGCCGCCCGCCTTGCGGCTGCGCGTCGGTTGAAGGTCCGACGCGCATCCGTGACGCGTGGAGGTGCAATGTTAATCGTTGGGGAGTGGGCCGCAATGGCGTATGGGCAGATGGAAAAGCTCCTGATCAAAGCAATACTGGAGCCCGACTTTGGCAAGGAGCTGATATCACAGGGGAGGTCGGCTGGAGCGCGATACGGCTCCGACCAAGGCGAAGCCGCGGCGCTGTCGGAGCTACTCGCGAATGATGGCGCTGGCTTGGCTGCCGTGCTGTCGGTGATCGATACGGCTATCGATGCCCGCCTGTCACTCGGCCTGTTTGGCAGACTCCCGCACGAACTTGGCGGAGGAGATCCCAAACAGCATCAGCCCGCCGGTCACGTCGCCCCCATGAGCGCCCATACGGGCTAAGCTCGGAGCAGTGCGGCAATTGTTGCGGGGCGCCTTCTCATGTATGCTCTTGGTCTGAACCTGTCGCATGATAGATCCGCGTGCCTGCTGAGCGACTCAGGCGATATCGTCGCAATCGCGGAAGAACGTCTCGACCGGCACAAGCATTCCTGTCCGTTGGACCGGCTGAACCGACTTTTCGCTCTCGTCCCGCAGAAGAGCCTGTATTACTGCCTCGAAGCCTGCGGCATTGGCGTCGAAGACCTGGACGTCGTCGTATTCTGCAACGCAGCGATCGTCGGCGGCAACGTCATCCGTAATCTAAGTGTTGCCGATTGCGCGGTTCAGATGCCGTGGTCGCCGCGTTCGCACCTTGCGACGATAAACCATCACGAGGCGCACGCGCTGAGTGCCTTCGTGCCATCGGGCTTCGAAGAGGCGGCCGTCCTAGTCGTCGACAAAGGAGGCAGCGTGTGGGACTGGTGGCGAAATCGGCAGGGCGCCGACATCCCGCTGATCGAGCGGGCTAGTCTCTACCGAGCCTCGCCCAACGCACTGGAGCTGGTCGCAAAAATCCATGATCGCAAGGGTGATCTGCTGTGGAACTGCAATTCTGTCGGCGCGCTCTACGAACTCGCCACGCTCCAGATCGGATGCACGCCGTTCGACGCCGGCAAGACGATGGGTTTAGCGCCGTACGGCATGACGATATACGCCGACGAGTTCAAGCGCCAGCTCGAGCTGGCCGAAGGTGGCTTCCAGATCAGCCCAACTGTTCAATCCGTTGGCCAACATCTCTTTCCGCAATTCTTCACCGCCAAATATGGGCCGGTGAACTTGCGACCGGACGAGCCCCCGCAATATTACGCCGACCTCGCGCGCGCCGCCCAGGAAGCCGTCGAAGAGATTATGGTCCACCTGGCGCGAGAGGCCTATGCGAAGACCGGCCTGCCTCGACTCTGTATTGCCGGCGGCCTCGGCCTCAATTGCGTGGCCAATGCCCGTATCGAGAAGTCGACCCCCTTTGAGCAAATTTTCGTGCAGCCCGCTGCCACCGATGATGGCACCGCTATTGGTGCTGCGTTCCGGGGATTATCGATAAGGGGAGGCGAGTTTCCGCGCAACGGCTTGTGGCACACCGCGCTTGGCCGCACGTATAGCTCCGTGGAGGTCGAGAGTGCTGTGCGGGCGCTGCCTACGCTTGAGCAAAACTACGCCGAGATTCTCGATGCTACGCTCTACGATGTCGTGCGGGTGCTGACCAACGCGGGGGTGGTCGGATGGTTCGAGGGTGGCTCGGAATTCGGCCCGCGCGCGCTTGGTCATCGCAGCCTCTTGGCCGACCCGCGTCCAGCCGAGATGCGAGCGTTTCTCAACGGGCAGGTCAAAAACCGCGAGCAATATCGCCCATATGGAGCGAGCGTCCTGGTTGATCGTGCCAACGATTATTTCGAACTGCGCAGCGAACAGCCTTACATGCTGTTCGTTTGCGGCGTCCGGCCGCGGTGCCAGGCGGAGGCGCCGAGCGTCGTTCACGTCGACAATACCTGTCGAGTGCAGACGGTCGCGCGTGATCGTGATCCCCTCTACTACGACCTGATTTCGGCGTTCGCGGAGCAGACCGGATTGCCGTTTGTGCTCAACACCTCATTCAACGGAAAAGGCGAGCCGATCGTCGAGTCGCCAGCCGACGCCATTACGACCGCGGTCAACATGAAGCTCGATGCACTGTATCTGAACGGGCGCCTCTTCGTGCGGCGGCAATCAAACACGCGATTTAAAAAATGGGAGCAGACGAGTGGCTGCAATGCGCCTAACAGTTCTCGATGATTTTTACCCGGACCCATGGGCAGTGCGTCGCTACGCGCTGACCTTGCGCTACGAAGACGCCGCCAACGAGAACGACAATACCCATTATAAGGGCATGCTGACTACGCCCTCGCACCCATACGCGGAGGGCGGCCTGGGTCTCATCGCCTGCGCCCTTAGCAAACCTCTCGTTTGGCGCACCCCTATCGGCGAGTTCCGCCTGCTGCTGAAGAGGAAGCCAGACGCAAATCCCAACGAACGGGCGACCTGGATCCACTACGATGCCATGGTCGCTAGCTATGCTGCTCTCGTTTTTCTTAATCTCGATTCGCAGTGTCAGGGCGGGACCAGCTTCTTTCGCCACCGCCAACTCCAATGGGATCGCATACCGGACTTGAATTCAGAGGATATGGCCCAGCTCTGTCGCAACTTGAATATCACCATCCCCGAGGTGCTCGAGACCTTGAAGCATGACGGCTTCAAGATTGATGAGAAGTGGGATCTGCTTACGACAGTGCCTATGAAGTTCAACCGGTGCATCATCTTCGACAGTCGCCAGTTCCATGCTCGAACCGGAACCTTCGGCGCTACGCCGCTCGATGGCCGACTGACCCAAAACTTCTTTTTTGATGTCCTGAATTGACTTTGTCCGCTCGTGCGGGCGGCGCGGGAGGCTTACGTGAGGGTAGAGCAGTGGAGGCAGGCGATCGACCAAATCATGGTGGCGGAATGCTTGCTATTCGCAAACAGCGTTCCCCGTGCTGACCATCTGAGCGGACCGACGACGCCACTCGATCGGACGTACTATCTGCGTCACCGTATCGAGACGGTGCGGCGCATCTGGGAGACCGCACGCACCGATGCGCTCGCCCTGAGCGTAATGGTCCGTGAGGACTATGAAGCGGCGCGCTATTGGGCCGAGTATCTCCGCGAAGAGATGAACCATGACAAGTTGTATTTGGGCGATCTCGGAAGGCACGGCATTAGCAGAGACCTGGTCTCGACCACCCCGCCGTTCGCTTCCACCTTGGATCTGATCGCGACCCTCGAACGGCGGATCATGGAGTTCGGTTCGCTTCCTGCCGTTGCGTATTCGGTGTTCGTGGAGTGGAACTCAAGACATGCCTCGCCGCTCGCCGCGGCGCGTGCGGCCGAGGCTTTCGGTCAGAACTGCGTCAACGGTGCGAGGGCGCACATCGCCATCGACGAGCGCGATCACCACGATGAGATGATGCTGGCCGTGGCCACGCGAGTCATGGGGGCGCGAAACTATTCGACTGGGCTCCTGGCAACTCTGCTGTCCGAAGTCGGCGCTTTGTTGCGCGCTTATTTCGTAGAACTCGACGGGTATTCATCCGCGATGTCCGTTCGGCTGATTCGCACCTCAAAATCATAGCGACGAAAGCGCTGAGACAAAGCTCTTAATCTATCGCGCCGTCGACGTGCCAGCGTAGTTGAAGCGATCGGTAATGCCGAACTAGTTGTTGAAGCCTCCGCTGAGCGTCAGCATTCGTTGCCCCCAGCAGGCGCGTCAATAATACCCCCTGGAGACACCGCCTGACACCGCATCCATGTCGAATCCCATTCCCCAAAGTTCATAGTGAGGCCCACAGTTAGAGCGCGGCTACTTTCGCTCGCGTTGATGAAGGCTCGAAGCGCCTCGCGCAGTTCTCCAATGCGCGAAATGTGCGGGCAGCGGCGTCGCAACAGGATCGCCACGTATACGCTTAGAATTAGACCCGCAAACCGCAACAAAGGCGACTACGACGCCGTTATGTACGACATGGTCTGTTCCTGACGGCAACTGCTTCCCGCCGAAAACGCTCCATGTGTGGGTGTCTCCGCTCTTATGCCCACTCGGCACCTCTACCATTCAAGGTTCTAACCTCCTGACTTCCGTCCGAGACTATGTAGCAATGAGGCCGCAACTGGAGAGAGGAGAACAGCAAGGATGCTCCATCGACATTGGGGCATCACCATTTACCCCACAAGATCAAAAGGGCATTGGAGCTGAGCCCTCCAAGAGGGACGGCCGTTGATGACGTTTTGGAGGCATCGCTACGCGCGCCGTCCCCGCTCCAACGGTTAGGAGCTGTCGGTTCTGGTCTTCACACGCCGCTCCAGATATTCGACGATCTCGTGAACCCACCAAACGCGGGGAGAATTGCGGTGGTCCTTCAGCTTGAAGCCGATCGGAAATTTCCGCGCATCTTCCAAGCGATCAAGATGAGTTCGCGACCAACCGATATCGAAATCTGACTGATACCGAAATCTGACTTGAGCCGTTTGAAAGGTCTCCCTCCGGTGAAGCTTTCAATTACCCACAATTTCTACCCCAACGACGGCACCCAACCCGATGTCAGTAAGGCGTGACAGTCCGCGCCACATAACCGTATTGCCGGGCGGGGGATCATCGGAGCGCGCGAGGTAGCCGCCGAGTCGTGCGATCTTGGTCAGGTAATGAGACAGTGATTTTTGTCGGAACGACCTTTGGCCTTTATCCTTTACAAGAAGATCGAGCAGGTCGATCTCGATGTCGGACAGCGCAAGGCTCGGTGGCGCATCCGGGGCCGAGCGGTTGAGCATCGTCATCCAGAAGACTCGCCAACTCAGGATGCAAAAGACCGAGATCAGATTGGCAAGCCGTTGGGCGGTCCTGAGCTTCGACTCCTCAGCTTTGCAGCCCGATCTGAGGATCTTGTGGAACACCTCGATTTTCCACCTCAGCGCATACCATTCGAGCTTCTCAATGGCGTCCTTGCGTGACTGAACGGGCAGGTCGGTGATCAGTTTCCACTCGATTTTCTTTCTGTTCTTCGGTGTCCCGCGTTCTTCGGCATGGATCACCGTTAATGTCAGCGCGGATACCGCTTTCTGCTTTCCGATCGGCGGCAGGACTCGAATCTAACGATATCGGATCTCGAGAACGGCTTCGTCTGGATCGCCGCGGCTATCTCGAACTTCGACGCGATGCAGTCCCTTGACGGCAACCTCTTCCATTTCCTCGGCGATCGTGTGATCCCCGTCCACAGCCAAGCGGTCAACACAGGTTCTGACTAGGAAGTGCGTTCCGATCTGCTGTGCCGCGCAGAACAGTTCATAAATGTCGCTTTCACGATCACCGATATGGATGCACCGTCCCGGCTCCTCCAGAAGCTCGGTCGATTGCCTCAGATTCTCCAACCATCGGATGCTTTCCTTCTTCTCGATAGGAATCCGGGTTGGATGATCTTCTTTTTAAGCGCTGCCGTCCCCTTGAATTTCTTCCGAGTCCAGAATTTAACGGCTGCCAACCCAAGCGGCACCCCGTCGAATGTAACTGCGAGGCTCGAGTGCATCAGGATGCCGCAAACCGTGTGCGATCTCAGGCGACCCGCCTTGTCCCGTCCACTGTTTATGCTCTTGGTGATGCCGATCGCTTCTGAGTTCTCGCGTTGATAGCTAAACTCGGTTGTATCGTGCAGCACAAGAACGAGACCTTCAGCGGCGGCGGCACGATCACGTGTCGATTGGAAATGGCCGGCCAGAATGTTCGCTTCGCTGACCCGCTCATTAGAGAGAAAGCGGTAGGCTGCCTTGGTATTCGCCCAATCCTGGCAGACGAGCGGAATGCTTTGTCCCATGGCGCTTCCAATCTGCGTGAGCAGTTTGCGGAATCTGCCGCCGAGCCGCGCGTCCCTAAACTCGCATCCACTAATCTCTCGATCAATCCAGCATTCACGTTCCAACGATCGCAAAACGCCTTTTGCCGATCGATCCTTCAATGTCAGCCCCATAGAGCACCCCTTGCGAATCAGGTGCTCAACAAGGAATCACAAGTGATTCTTTCGACTCAAGAGTTCGCCGATCAGCAGATCAGCCCAAGTGGTCCAAGTTATGGGTAATTGAAAGCCGGTGAAGGCCGCCTTGTCGGGATAATGCGAGTGCTGTGTAACAGCCCTTATGGACAGCAATAAGTGCGGTGCTCAGATTGAGCGGGTTGAGGTTGTTGAGACTGGCCGGCGGCGTCGGTGGACCGATGATGTGAAGCTCAGGATCGTTTTGGAGAGTTTGCAGAGCCCGCGGGCCGTCTCATCGACTGCGCGGCGATATGGGATTCGCGCTCGCTTCTGTTGACTTGGCGGCGATCGCTCGGGACGCGGCCGCGCAAAAATGAACAGCCTCAGCCTTCCTTTGTGCCGGCGATGGTGACGCCCGAGCCGGCTGCAGTGGGGTCGACCGTTCTGGCGACACCGGCGAGCGGGCGTATGGAGATTGTCGTCGGCACGGCCTGTCGTGTGATTGTGGACGCCGGCGTTGATATGACCGCGTTGTCTCGGGTGTTGGACCTTCTGGAGCAGCGATGATCCCGATCGCAGCAGGCGCGAGAATCTGGATCGCGACCGGTCACACTGACATGCGCAATTATGCGGAGCCTACAATTATGCGGAGTGCGCGGCAGGAAGTTGCTGCCCGCCGCGGTTTTCTCGTATGTCTCACTCCGCATAATTCGGCTTGCGTCCGGCCGCGTTCAGCATGGCCAGGAGCTTGTCGGGTGCCCGGAAGCGACCAGGGGTCAGCATCGGCGGCGACATGGCGGTGAGCGCTTCGAGCTTCTCCGTCGGATCGGCTCGAAGGTAGACCTCGGTGCTTTGCAGGCTGGCGTGTCCGAGCCACAGCGAGACTTTCCGGACGTCCCGGGTCGCCTGAAGCGTATGCATGGCGCAGGTATGGCGCAGTACGTGCGGACTGACGCCTTTGTCGGCGATCGAGGGCGCTTTGCGAGCGGCGGTGGCGACATGCTTGGTCAGGATGTATTCAAAGCCTGAGCGGGTCATCGCCTGGGCGCGAGCGTTGAGGAACAGCTCAGGAGCGCCGCTGACTGGACGCACTTTGAGCCAAGCCTTCACAGCTGCGGCCGTCTCCTTCCAGAGAGGCAGGACACGTTCACGACGGCCCTTGCCCATGATGTGCACGCTGGACATGGTCTGGCGGGCCAGAGCTGATTGACGGCGGTCGTCTTGTCCTTGAACTCGTTCGCCGCCTTGATCACCACATAGGCCGGGCTGGTGATGATCACGCAACCGAAAGAATTCGGCTCCATGTTCGACCTGGATGATCTCCAATGAGCCGTGCGACCTGGTGTGGTGCTCGTGGAGGGGGTGTTGATTTTCGGCTTCGACATGAGCTCGCGCAGGCATTCCGCGAGCGTACCGTACCAATTAGCGTCCTCGGCCACTCGGCTCGATAATTCGGCCCCGACCTCCAGGGCGCGCGGTCCCGTCACGGTTAACCCGCGCAGGATCATCTCGATCGCCTTGGCCTCCCAACGATCCTGGGCAAGCGCTGCGTGCCGCCGCCACCCGGAAAGATGCCAATACGGGTTTCCGGCAGACCCATTGCCGTAACGGCATTCCCTGCGATGCGCAGGTCGCATGCTAGTGATAGCTCAAAGCCTCCACCTCATGCATAAGCTATTTATCGCGGCTACGACCGGCTTCTCGACGGCTGCAATCAGGTCGGTGAGCGCATGGAAGCCTGGCGGTCGAGGACCGGGTGGCGACGGCGGGTGCGGCGCTCCGCGCTCAATCGCATCCGCGGAGTCAGGGAGTTCCCTGACGTCGTAATGGCGAATGAAGATGCCGGGTACGCTCCCCGTGATGACTACGGCCCGCACCGATGTGTTTTCTCCTGCAGCCGCGACTGCATGAAACATCTCGGCCGTCCCAGCAGCGGTCATGGTGCCGAACGGGGCGTTTACGTAGGTGATGATACGAACCACGGCGCGATCTTCGGTGGAAACAAGGGCGATGGGCGTCCTCTCTCCTGCCGCGCACCGGCTGCTCGGGACCGTGATCTCCATCGGAAGCATCCTCACATTCTGGATGAACTTTCCAACTGGATCGCGGATGCAAAGTGATCGCGGATCAGGCAGCCAAATCGGCATCCGGCGGTCGCTCGAACAATCTCGCTTGAAAAAGAATGGCCGATCTCCGCGTTGAGGTGGGTGCACTTGCGCGTTATCGACGCGATCAACGCCGCCGGCAGTCGCATTGACAGCTTGGCGAAACACGGCAGCACTAAGATCCTATCACTGATGAAAACCGGCTTCATTCGGTTCTTGTTCTTCAGTGGGCGCAGGGGTCAGCGAGCCGTCGGCCTGAACGATCATCTTGCGCGAGAGGGGCGCGCCAAGCGGCGGAACTGCCGATCGCCGGATCTGCGGCGGATATCGCCGGGAAAACGCTGCAATCAGGCGCTGGCGGCGGCGAGCTTTTTCCACCACCTTCTCGATGGTCTTCTCTTTGGAGCGTAGTGCGGCGCGGGCGCGTCGGCGTTGGCGGTTCCACTCCTGCACGTCCGTTAACAGCCACATTGCCTCACCCGCTGAAGTGCTCGCGCACGGAAAATGTGGCTCTCCAGCCCAACGAGCGATTGTCCGAGGCGTGGTCTTGAAGTACGCGGCCAGTTGGACCACTGTCATTAAGATGCCGATAAAGCCGATCGATGTCGGTCCAACATTCTCAGTGATGCTCCCAGTGCTGTCTTTCATTGCTCGCGAGCCGCCCCTGGCAAGCGACCGCGAGCGGGCAGCAACTTGCCATTCATGAGCGACGCTCTTCATGCGCCGCGATGGCGCTTTCCAAAACCTCTTCACGGGTCATGTGAACTATCTCCCCAGCGAGCCTGTTGCGGAAGGCCGGCAGAAAGAGGCGCGGGCGTCTGGAGGAGCCGCCCGCGCGAAGTTTGCTACGCCAAGCTTGGCTGCTGGGGTTGCGTGAAATAAACAGCTAAGCCAAAAGTCTCTCAGCAACTCGCGTGCCAGACGGTCACGAACTTCAAGTGTAGAGATAAGCGGTGCCAGCCTTTTCGCCCGTCGTAGCCTGACCTCGACAGAGCACGGCGGCTAGCGCCACGATGGAAAACGTGCGGGCGGCGGCTGAGGGACCGCCCGCCGAGTTGAGTTACGCATGATACTTGGCCCTCAGGAGATTCAGCAAGCGACTAAGCCATACATGGCTCAGCAATCCGCGTGCCAGACAGTCATCAAACGCAAGGGAAAAACGGCACGCTTTCACACGCAGATCCGCTAAGCAGTTCTAAAGAGCGCAAGCGGGTGTTTGCGTATGAGTTCTGTGCTCGCCTTCGCGAACTCGTCACGGCCTCCACGCTCATCGATGGCCTCCCGCAGTGCGGCGAGCTTGTCGGGATCGGCAGAGCGAATAGCTGCGTCGAAGGCAGGCATGAACTTGAGCCTGTCCATTGCAATAGTCCCCAGAGGCGATCTTGAGCCTGACCTACGAACTTTGCTTCCACTGCGGAGGCGGCCTAGGTGACCGTCTGGTTGCCTGATGCTTCACAATCGCCGCAAGCACTGCGCTCTTTGTGATCTTCCCCTTAGACCATTCCCGGAGTGCCGCTATGGCGTCCTCTTCACGCGTCATGGCATGATCTCCACACCGTGTCACCGATGGCATGGAAAAGATGCGCGGAGGAGAGTCACCCACGCAGACTTGGCCATCTCATGGGGGTTGCGCGAAATTATGAGGAGCCAAGCCCAATTGGCTCCCAGCAACTCGCGTGCCATTCAAGATGCAAGAGAGGCGAAATAGTGCGCACCACCATGAAAAGCGTGCGGGCGGCAGCTGACGACCGCCCGCACGAGTTACGATGCGAGGACTTGGCCCTCAAGAGAGTCAATCAATAAGCGACCAAGCCATACTTGGCTCAGCAATCAGTGTGCCAGACGGCCACATTGCGCAGAGAGGCAAACGGCGCGCTTTCATACCTTGTGCAGACTAACTATTCGCGCGAGCGGTGCCTTCCGGACCACAATGTCATGAACCGGACGCAACTGAACGAGATCAGACGTGCCGCGGTAATGACGACGAGGGCGCTAAATAATCGGACTGATCTCGTCATCGTGCACGACGAGAAGCTCGCCGGGCTTCATGCCGAGTCTTCGCAACTGCTCCTCTTCGATTGGGCAGTTGAGCATTGCGGCCTTTGCGCCGCATTTCGCGATGGTCATCCTCACCACTTCCGCCGGATCGGCGACGGCCACCACGTAAGTTATGTGCCTGAATTCTTCGTCATCGTCGCCGTCTTCCTTGAAGACAGCTGCTGTCACCATCCAACCATCCATCTTGTTGCGCTCCGTATGCCGTGGGCCCTGCACTGCCGAACCTCTGAAGATCCGGAGGCATCGGACACGGCGGCTGAACACGAGGTCGGCCACCTCATTGCATGAATATTACGACCGCTGCGATGGCGAGCGAGGCTAGTCCCATCAAAATGACGCATGCGATGTACGGAAGGTCGCCACGCACTACACCGCTCCAGCACTTGACGGAGCGTGCACTCCGAGACGCGGCACACCAGCACAAGCCGGCGCGCAGCGTTCCGCACCCTGACACGGCAACCCAAGCCCTACACCTACTTGTCTGCATAGGTGCCAACTTCACGGCGAAGCCATTAGACGTTAGCACGCGCTCAACCTGCGGAGTATCTCGTTGACGCATCGCGAGGAGAAGCTCCGTCCTCCCGCGACCAAATCCCAATAGGGATCGGGCTGGAAGCCAGCTGTTCAATTGAACCACCATTTGGTGCAGCATCCTTAGATTGCGTTACGGGTACGGACGCAATGGCACCTCTCAACAGACGAGCGAGCATGAAGTTCCGAGTGCCCGAGGTTGTCATAGGTTGCTTGCTCACGGTCGCCGCTTTCGCCGTGGGAATGGCCTTCATGCCGTCTGCGAGAGCAGGCGAACCCTTGCTCAGTTGGTTCACCAAGGATGCAAGTGGCTTTTTCACTTCGGTGCAATTCGTTGTGGCGACAGTCCAAGCGGCACTCTTCTTCTATCAGCTTCGTTTGATCAAGCTCAGTTTGGATGACGCCAAGGTCGCATCTGAGGCGGCTACTCGGCAAGCTCGTGTTGCCGAAGACACCCTCAACAAGATCGAGCGCCCTTATGTCTTCGTCTTCAATGTGAGCTCTCTCAAAATCGTACGCTGGGAGGATTGGGAAAACGGGACCGAGGGTGTGAGGTTGTCCGTCACCTACTCGGTCGCAAACTATGGGAAGCTCCCTGCCGTCATCGAAGCTATGCAAGTAAGCCTGAGCGTGCACGCAGAGCCGCCAGCTCCGGTCAACTACGACCACAACCATCCCCTTGCGACCTCTGCTGTCCTCGTGCCTGGCGAGCCCCGCAACGATCTGGATGAGGGGCTTGCGTGGAATGATGTGGAGCTTGACGACTACGAAGGTGACCGTCCCGATTTCGGCGACATGCATCTGTTCTTCTGGGTCATCATTCGGTATCGCGGCACGTTCACAAGCGGCCACACCACCCGAGCGTGTTGGCGATACGACGAGCGAACACGCCGGTTTGTCGAGTTTAACGGAGGCCCCGAGTACAACAGTCAAACCTGAAGAGCAAGGAAGCGGGATGACAAAACACGGTTCGATCATCGAGGAGTTGGAGCGAGAACGAGCGAACATTGATCAGCTTTGGGCAGGCCTTGGAGGCCGCCAAGTCCGCGTCCATGCGGCCGGCGCCTCCGAGGCCGTTGTCACGGCCGAATACGTGGACGGCCTCAAGCAAGCCTCGAACGCGCTCAACAAAGCAATTACGGCCCTAAAGAACGTGGATGCCTGAAGGCGTTAGTTATCCACGATGGCCGGCCCGCCGTCACGCAAGATGTGCCGGTAGCCTTGATTAGGGTCCAGACTCATTAGATCCACCATACAAGAGCTGCGGTGAGGCAGACGGAGGCGAGATAGTTTCGCGCCAGCCTGTCATAACGGGTCGCGATACGCCTGAAGTCCTTCAGCCGGTTGAATGCACTCTCGATGCGCCAGCGCAGTTTGTAGAGGCGCTTTGAGAAGCTGTAGGGTTGTTTGCGATTGCTGCGGTTTGGAATGACCGGCTTGGTTCCGCGCGCATCCAGCTCCTCGCGCAATTCGGCGCTGTCATAGGCCTTGTCGCCGAGCATCCGTTTCGGAGGCTTGACCCTGCGGATCAGGCGTTCTGCGACCGGACAGTCGTGCGCTTCACCTCCGGTCAACAAAATCGCGATCAGGCGTCCCTTAGCATCTGCAAGTGCGTGTATCTTCGTGTTGCGCCCTCCGCGCGAGCGGCCAACAGCCTGCTTCTGCTCCCCCCTTTTCCGCCCGCTGCTGAGCGATGCGCTTTGACGTGCGTGGAGTCGATCATCTGCGTGTCTATCGATCGACCGTTGCCGGCAAGCGTGCGGAACAGGCTTTCCCATATGCCGCGCCGCGCCCACCGGGCGAAGCGATTGTAGATCGTTGTCGGAGGCCCGTAGGCTTCGGGGCAATCGGACCAGCGGCAGCCGCTTTTCAGCACATGTATAATGCCGCTGATAATGCGGCGATCGTCCTGCCGCTCGACACCGCGCACATCGGTTGGCAAGTGAGGTTCGATCCGCTGCCACTGCTCGTCGCTCAGCCAAAACAAACTCCTACTCACGATCCCAATCCTTCCCCAAAAGAGAATCAGTATCGTATTGTCGGAGCAGAACAATTAATGAGTTCTCACTCTAGTCATCCACTTGGCTCGGGCAAGATACGTCTCATAGGCTCGGCGGGCGCGCTGCGGCTCGCGTTTAGGATTGATGCGCAATACGATCTCCGCTACCACTCGCCAGTCTGCGCACTCTGCGTCCACTTCCAGCATGCGCATGTAGGTGACGGCGTGCTCCCGGTCATAAGGCGTCAAGGTCTGATCGCTCGGGGCGATATCCCGTGGCGGTCTTTGCATCGGATGCAACTCCGGTTTATCACCAACTAGAGCGTGATGACTTTCGTTTGGCCATATCCGGCGTTGGCGAAAGTAATAGGCACATTCGGCCGGTGAGACGGTGCCGAGGATCGGAGCGATAGCATCGTAGACGGCCTCGGTAGTTCGCTCATGCGCATGTTGGCGAGTCAATTGGGGGGGGCGCACGCTCAGGTCTTTGGCCCTGGCACTACATCGCACCCGGCAAACCGATCCTGAACATTGCCCGGGTGCACGATGGCGCTCAGCAAATGTCCTTGTGTATCGGTGACGATGTGGCGCTTGCGACCTTTGATCTTTTTGCCCGCATCAAAGCCGCCGTGCCCTCCGCTCTCGGTTGTCTTGATCGATCGACTGTCGATGATCGCCGCCGTTGGTTGCGGCTCCCGACGATTCCAACCAGGGCTTCATTGATCAAGGCCAACGCCCCGCTGTCGCGCAGGCCACAAAAATAGTACTGCACCGTCGTGAAGGGAGGAAAATCCTTCGGCAGTAGCGTCCATTGGCATCCCGTCGTCGCAATGTACTGGATCGCATCCCATACCGATCGCATCCAGGTCGTGCGCGGTTGCCCGACCTTGCTCAGCCTTGGCATCAACAGCTCGAGCAAGTCCCATTCCGCATCAGCTGCCGCCTCAACGCCCTTTGCGAACGCGACGCACTCAGCATGTGTTTCAAAGGTGGCTTGAAAGTTCCCACCGAAAAGGACATGGTTCGGCTGTGAAAGCGCTTGTTAGGCAACCAATTTGCCTCACAGGTCCTGACGGCGAACAACGCGGGCCACGTCGTTCGCCCGAAGCGTACGATAATCGGCGTTTGACCCGACCACAGTCATATCGGCCACGCGGTCGCCAATCTGAAAATCGTGCACGTCTTCACCGAGCTGATCGATTATCCCGACGACGTCGTAATCCATTACGAACGGCGGGCGGAGGCGCATCGTTTGCGGGTATAGGTGGCGCCTGATCAACACCTCGGTGTAATTGAGGCTCGACGCGATTACACGGACCCGCAGCTCTCCCCGACCAGCTGTCGGCAGGGGAGCGTCGATCACCTCCAGCCTCTTCGGATCACCGAAGCTGCTGACTTGAACAACTCGATTGCGCAGCTCTATCATGAGTGATCTCCCTGCAATCTCGTAATTCGGTGCAAGAACGGCACCAGTCCGCCGCTATCTTGCGGTCGCATCGCTACGTGATAGAGAATATTGCTGACCTGAGGTTCTGCCTTGATCTGACTCAAATCAGCCGACCCGACGTTGTCGGACCAGGTGGACGTTCGCGATCACGTTCTTTCTGGATTCGCGTAATAGAGGCACTAGGTAGTGTGGACTCTAAGGATTCCCTTTTGGGAGCAAATCAGATTCAAGGCTGCTTTTGGGGAGGCTGCCTTGGGTGTGATGTGTTTAGTCCCGGCATTTGCGGGAGCGGATTGAGGGTGAATCGTTCGGGCTCTTTTGTCCAGGCTTTGCAGATGTATTCGTAGGGCGTGAGGCCCTTCAGGGTCTTCAGCCGCCGAGCGTAGTTGTAGGCGTTTACGAAGTCGGCAAAGTGTGCTTCGAGCTGATCGTGTCGATCGTAATGGTAGCGCTGGACGGTCGCTTCCGTGATCGTGCGGTTCATGCGCTCGACCTGCCCATTGGTCCAGGGATGCTTGATCTTGGTCAGCCGATGTTCGATACCATTCTCTTGGCAGCGCATATCGAACATGTGTGTCACGTATCTTGCCGTCGCGCCGTCGGCGTAGCGCGGTGGGAAAGTGAACTGGATCCCATTGTCGGTGAGAACCGTGTGGATCTTGTAGGGGACAGCCGCGATCAGAGCTTCGAGGAAGGCCGAGGCGGAGGTCCTTCCCGTCTTCCTGGCCAGTTGCACGAAGGCGAACTTGCTGGTGCGATCGATGGCGACGTAGAGGTAGAGCTTGCCCTTCGGCGGTCTGGAGCTCAGCAATGTCGATGTGGAAATGACCGATCGGATAAGCCTTGAACGTTTTCTTCGGAGGCTTGCTGCCTTCGACCTCCGGCAATCGGCTGATGCCATGGCGCTGGAGACAGCGATGCAGGGATGATCGCGTTAGATGCGGAATGGTCGGCTGGAGCGCATAGAGGCAATCGTCGAGCGGCAATAGCGTGTGCCGACGGAAAGCGACGATGATCGCCTCCTCCTCAATGGAAAGGACTGTCGAGTTGGCTTCCTTGGGGCCGGTCGAACGATCGGCGACGGTGTCGCGGCTGCTTCCACTTCGCGACAGTCTTCTGATTGATCCCGTAGCGCTTGGCGAGTGCTCTCAGGCTCTCTTGACTATTTTGTATTGCTCGACGGACTGCCTCCGTCGTGGTGGCGCAGCCGTGTAAAACTTGTCCCATAGCGCATCCTTCGAATCGTGCGACAAGATTGCACCATCAAAGCCTGGGACTAAACACCTAGTCGTGTCCTGAATCAGAAGTTCGACGGACTCCAAATTGACTCGATGATAGCGGATTCTCCAGATTTTGGGGAGAATTGGCCATGGGTCGACGCTTTGCTCCGCTGGAGCTGGATGAGGTGGAACGCGCTGAGTTGACGTCGTTGGCGTCGCGTCGAAGCACTGCTCAGGCGTTGGCGCTTTGTCTCGCCCATGCCCGCCGCAAATTTGTCGAGGTGTACAAGACGACCCAGTCACCGTTCGCTCGCGAGGTGATCGAACGCCTGCAGGCAGTTTATGCTATCGAAGTGGAGATCCGTGGCAGCAGTGCCGCGCGTCTCACCCAAGCCTGTGAAGCAGCCGGCCGTTGTTGGGTAAGAGGAGGATTGGAGCGTGGAGCGTGCACATGTATCGTCTGATCATGGCGATTCGTCCCGACGCTCTCCCGACCGATCCGGCGTCTCTGACCGAGATGGTGCTCGCGCTTGATGCCGAGAACGAGAAGCTGCGTGTGGCCATGCAGACACTCAGGGAGATGATCTTCGGGAAGCGTTCGGAGAGGCTTACGGCGCTCGTGGACGAGCAACTGGCGCTCGAGCTGGATGATCTTCAAACCGACGCCACACGGCCTGCACCGGCCAACGACGATGCGCCTGCGGCAAAGTCGCCCGACAGACCACGCAAGAGAGCGCGCCGCAACATCGGTGCGCTGCCAAAACACCTGCCGCGCTGTGAGCAGGTGCTGGAGCCGGAGGTGACCGCGTGCCCATGCTGCCAGGGCCAGTTTCACAAGATCGGCGAGGACGTCAGCGAGGTGCTGGACGTGATCCCGGCGATCCTGCGGGTGCTGCGGACGGTCCGTCCCAAATACGGCTGCCGCAGCTGCACCGATGGCGTGGTCCAGGCGAAGGTGTTGCCGCGCCTGATTGAGGGCGGCATGGCGTCGACGGCCCTCGTGACTCACGTGGTGGTCTCGAAGTTCGCCTGGTATTTGCCGCTATACCGGCAGGTGCAGATCCTGGCCGGCCAGGGCATCCATCTTGACCGCGCGACACTCGCTGGCTGGGTCAAGCGTGCCGCCTGGTGGCTCAAGAGCCTTTATGAGCTGCAGCTGCGGATGATTCAGGCCGCGCCGCGCGTGTTCTGCGACGAGACGCCGATGCCGGTGCTCGACCCCGGACGACATCGCCCCCGCATCTGCCAGTTCTGGGCGCATGCCATGGATGACCGTCCCTGGGGTGGGCCCTCGCCGCCGGCGGTAGCCTACGTGTTCGCCGACAGCCGTGGCACCGAGAAGATCGCTGGACAATTGACCGGCTTTTCCGGCATTCTGCAGGTGGATGGGTATGCCGCCTACAAGGCGCTCGCCCGCGGTCACGGCGGCGCAATCCAGCTCGCCTTTTGTCTCGCCCATGCCCGCCGCAAATTCGTCGAGGTGTTCAAAACGACGCAGTCGCCGTTCGCGCGCGAGGTGATCGAGCGCCTGCAGGCGGTCTATGCCGTCGAAGCAGAGATCCGTGGCAGCAGTGCCGAGCAGCGGCTCGCCGCCCGCCGCACCAGGACCGCTCCGTTGATGGCGGCGCTCAAGGCGCGACTGACCGAGATGGTCGGCCAGCTGTTCTCCCAGTCGAAGCTGGCAGAAGCGATCAACTATGCGCTCAATCACTGGCACGGACTGACACTGTTTCTCCGCGACGGCCGCATCGAGGTCGACTCCAACACAGTCGAGCGTTCCATGCGCCCGATTGCCATGGGAAGGCGCAACTCGTTGTTCAGTGGCAGCGAAGGCGGCGCCGAGAGCTGGGCGATCCTGGCGTCGATCGTGAACACGGCAAAGCTCCATGAACTCGATCCGCAAGCCTACCTGACAGACGTGCTGGAGCGCATCGTGTCCGGGCGAACCAAAAGCCATCAGCTGCACGAGCTGCTCGCCTGGAACTGGAAGGCTGCGCGCCAGCGCACCGCACAGGCCGCCGCGTGAGGGGACGTCGCCATAAACAAGCATCGTCATCGATGGCCGCCGCCGCGATGCCACTTGCGGAGCTCGAGCGCTGGCTGCAGGCTCGCGTCGATCAGTATCCTGCCGCCACTAGCATTACAGTTGCAATTTTTTGCTGAGATGGGCTTTGCGCGCGTTGGCCTGATGAGCCCTACGCCAGGACGACCATGCGAGGATGTGGGCGTGGGGGATGCGCCGCTGGGTTAGCTTCATGGCGATGCGCCGGATTTCCTGGATTGACCAGCGGATCAAGAACGATGCTACGGTCGAGGCCGCTGTCGCGTTTTTTTGAGCAATGGCCCGGTGTTGGCCCGATGACGGATGACGGCCATCATGGCGAAGGCAAGCATGACGAGCGAGACATGGCGATGCCAGCCTTGCCAGGAGCGGGTTTCGTTGTGATCAAGGCCGAGCTCGTTCTTAGCGGTTTCGAAGCTGTCCTCGATAGCCCAGCGATGGCCTTCCACCGACACCAGCTTCTGCATGGACGTGCCCTTGGGGCACCATGTGGAGAAGAAGGCCAAGCTGCCGTCGGCAATGTTGCGGCGGATCAGAAGACCCCGCGTCCATTCCCCGGCAAGGTCGTCGTTGTATTCTCCAGCGTCGAGATCGGCCAGCTCAAGATAGGTCCAGTCGTGCCAGCGCGGACCTTTGGTCCCTTCGCCGGACGACAGGCGATGCCAGTCCTTCTTGGGAAGGCTCTGCGCGATCGCGGAGGCAGTGCCGGCGACAGGCTGCTGCTTGCCCCAAGAACGGAACACATGATTGGAAGCAACACCCAGAACATAGCCCTTGCCCGCCTTGCGCAGCAGGGTTTCGATCTCTCCGGTGCCATACACGCTGTCCGCCGCCACGAACGAGAACGGCACCTTTGCGGCGATCGCGCGAGCGATCATTCGACGCGCGATCTTGGGCTTCGTCGCAAAGCTCACATCGGTTGGTACATGCGCTGCCTTCAGGCGAGCGGATTCGTCCGTCCATTCCTTTGGCAGGTAGAGCGCCCGGTCGATGAAGGCATGGCCATGCCGCGACACATAGGAGGCGAACACTCCGATCTGGCAATTGGTGATCTTGCCCGCCGAGCCAGTGTACTGGCGTGCGACCCCGCACGAGGCCTTGCCCTGCTTCAAAAAGCCGGTCTCATCGATGACCAGGACCGCGTCCTCATCGCCAAGCGCTTCCAGCGCGTACTCACGCACAATGTCGCGTAGTGCGTCGGCATCCCACCGCCCCCGACCCAGGATCGCCTGCTGGCGCCACGGGCCTGGATCGCCGGCCGCTTCCGCCCGCATCCAACCCGTCTTGCGCGGCTCGTTGCCCAACAGTCCGTCGAGAAACTGCCACGCCGAGGCCGCGACCCGTTCCTGCGTAAACAGCGGACGGATGCGTTGCTTGGCATCTCGCAACGATGAAGCCCACAGCGCCAGCGTATTCTCAACCGACGCACCACCAATCATCAGATCCCGAATCATGGTCACCCATGGATTCAGAACCCTCAAGAAAATGCAACTGTAATGCTAGGGTCCAGACTCATTAGATCCACCATACAAGAGCTGCGGTGAGGCAGACGGAGGCGAGATAGTTTCGCGCCAGCCTGTCATAACGGGTCGCGATACGCCTGAAGTCCTTCAGCCGGTTGAATGCACTCTCGATGCGCCAGCGCAGTTTGTAGAGGCGCTTTGAGAAGCTGTAGGGTTGTTTGCGATTGCTGCGGTTTGGAATGACCGGCTTGGTTCCGCGCGCATCCAGCTCCTCGCGCAATTCGGCGCTGTCATAGGCCTTGTCGCCGAGCATCCGTTTCGGAGGCTTGACCCTGCGGATCAGGCGTTCTGCGACCGGACAGTCGTGCGCTTCACCTCCGGTCAACAAAATCGCGATCAGGCGTCCCTTAGCATCTGCAAGTGCGTGTATCTTCGTGTTGCGCCCTCCGCGCGAGCGGCCAACAGCCTGCTTCTGCTCCCCCCTTTTCCGCCCGCTGCTGAGCGATGCGCTTTGACGTGCGTGGAGTCGATCATCTGCGTGTCTATCGATCGACCGTTGCCGGCAAGCGTGCGGAACAGGCTTTCCCATATGCCGCGCCGCGCCCACCGGGCGAAGCGATTGTAGATCGTTGTCGGAGGCCCGTAGGCTTCGGGGCAATCGGACCAGCGGCAGCCGCTTTTCAGCACATGTATAATGCCGCTGATAATGCGGCGATCGTCCTGCCGCTCGACACCGCGCACATCGGTTGGCAAGTGAGGTTCGATCCGCTGCCACTGCTCGTCGCTCAGCCAAAACAAACTCCTACTCACGATCCCAATCCTTCCCCAAAAGAGAATCAGTATCGTATTGTCGGAGCAGAACAATTAATGAGTTCTCACTCTAGTCTCCCCATGCTCGACGGCTACGTCGCCGCAATCGTGGCCGGACCGGTGTCGATGAGCCCACTCGACTGGATCTGCCCGCTGCTCGCCATCGATGCCGATGCATTCAACCACGGCGGCACCCCGGAGTTCGCAGCCATACCGGCCGTCGCTCTGCGCCACAACGACATCAGCAACACCCTCTCGACCGCACCCGACCGGTTCGCGCCGATGCACCGGCGCAAACCGAGTCGAGACGTTGATCCGCGACCCTGGTGCCAAGGCTTCTATGCCGCGATGCGGCTCAAGCTATCGGCCTGGGCGCCGTTGCTCGACGCCGGAAACGTCAACCACGGTCTACTTCTGCCCATCCTGCTACATTGTCGCGACGATCAGGGCCGTCCGCTGCTTGGACCACCACGAAGCGGCCGCGAGACCAAGAACTTTCTGCGTAACGCCCACGCCGATATTCCGGCGGCGGTCGAGGCATTGCGGCAATACTGGATGCCGATCCGCTACGCCCGCGCTCGCTGATCACCGCGGACGTGGGAGCTCATACCGGTTACGACCGTTCTGGTCTCCTAACGACTCCTGATTGCGCCAGGGAGTGCCGAGCGCACACGATCCAAAGCGCACTTCCACGAGCATCCGGTTGTCCGGTCTGGTGGAGACGTTCTGATCAGGCCGTTTATGATCAGCGACACCTCCCAGCCCGCATTACTCAACGCCGAACGATTCACCCAAGGCTTCCAAAACGAGACTTAGCCTGATTTGCGACCTTGCGTTAGAACGTAACATAGATTGTCCGATTTCTGACATGCAGTCGGTCTGGTACACTTCGTTGAAAAATATCCTTTACTGATCAAGCTGTCGCAGTTGGCACAGGGTTTGAACAGAGAAGTCCGTCCACCGCAGCCGCCCACGAAGCGGCGGCCACAATAATGCTTCTTCGGCAATGCCGTTTGGCACAACGACACGGGCTGCCACATGGAGTCGGTCTCAATAGCACGTCACAAAAACTGTCCTCAATGTGGCTCTGCGTTGGTCCACCGCGAGTGGCATGAACGCATTGGTGCGCGGGAGGTCCAAGATCTCTGGCGCTGCTGGAATTGCAGGCACGAATTTATGACCATTGTCACTTCTGACGATACGGATCCTCCTATCGCTGAGATCACAAAGCTATTCTTTACCAGCCTGTTAGTCTGATCAATGAACGCCTGAGCCGCTAACACTCGCATCCGAGCGGCATCAGACTTGGCAATCCAAAGCAGGGCGGAGGGTCGCTTAGGGGAGAACAATTCGACCGTAGGCTCAGTATCTGCTTATCCCGGATGGGGAATACGCTTCGCGACCTTCCCATCATAAATGAAGTTGGAATGTTCTTATGAGGCTCGTACGTGCAATCGTCGGCTTGGCCCTGTTGGCAGTTGGATTGTACGTTATTATCGGCGAGCACTTCGCCGGAACATCGGCGGATGCTACACTCAATGCTCGACTCTACATCGTTCGGGCCCCGATCGAAGGAAAAGTGACGCTTGCCGTAAAGAGCATCGGCGCGCGCATTAGTCCCGGCGAGCTTATAGCAGAATTGAACGACCAACGCTTCGATACCGCGAGGCTTCTTGAGCTTGATCGCGATCGCACGAACCAGCAGATCGAGCTAAACCGTCTCGTTGGCCAGCGAGAGGCCTTGTCCGCATCCCGGTCTCGCTTCGATGTTCAATCAACTGATTACCAGCGCGGCAGGGTTCGGCAGATTGAGGCTCGAATTGCCGAAACGAAAGCAGCTCAAGACGCTGCGGCCGCGCGCCTTCGTCAAGCGGACGCAGAATTCAAGCGGGCAAATGAGCTAAGCACGCGTGGTGTACAGACGGTGGCGAATTTGGATCGCGCTCGCGCAACTTACGACGTCGCGCAGCAAGAACTGGAGAGTGCGCAGCAGCGAGTGAATTATTTAGAGACGGAACTTACGTCCGCTCGCGACGGCGTCTTCATCGGGGAGTCCTATAACGACGCTCCCTCCTCGGCCCAACGTATCCGCGAGCTCGAGCAGCGGCTGGCCGAGCTGAATGTCGACAAGGAGCAGGTGAAGGCACGTATTGTGCTGCTCGACGGGCAAATCGATGCCGAGCGTCTTCGTGTCAATAGCTTGAGCTTCGCTACTCTTAATGCCAGCGTCGTTGGCCTAGTCTGGGACATACTAATAGACGATGGCCAATACGCGCGGCGCGGCCAGGATCTCATCAAGATCGTCGACTGCAGTACACTGATCGTCACTGCGGGCGTCAGCGAATCTCTCTACGACGGTCTCTCGGTGGGAACGGCCGTGCAATTTCGGTTGTTTCGCGATGACCGTGTTTTCAATGGAACCATAACTCGCCTTGGCGGATCCGGTGCGGCCTCGCTTTACACCAATCTTGCTGTGGGTCCAAGTGCACAACATCTCCAGCGCTTTGATGTCACCGTGACTGTTCCAGACCTTGCAGGAGAGGCAGATCTCAGCTGCGCGATTGGACGTACCGGACGCGTTATCTTCACAGCCGGCCCAATCGCACAATTCCGTCGCTTTATCACGCGGTACGGACTCTGATGCTTCTGCTGTCGCCACTCGTTGCTGCCTTCGCAGGCGCCGCCTTCATAGTTGGGCTTCGCCTTACCGTCTTTCCGTTGCTTAATCCGATGAAGTGGTATTGGCGCGCTCTTCTCCTGGGGACGGCTACCGTACTGTCTTGGCGTTATATGGCTTGGCGCTTCACCGAAACACTGGCACCGCTCGACTGGACTGCGGACGCGCTGTTCAGTTGGGGATTCGCCATACTCGAAGCTCTGACGATGCTTTCCTCTACCATCGCGTTTTTCATACTGTCGCGGGTGAAAGAGCGGTCGGCAGAAGCAAACCAGTACTCCGAATGGTGGCTGCCTGGAGAAGCGCCGCGCGTCGATGTTTTCATCACGACTTACAACGAGCCGTCGGAAGTGCTCGAGCGCACGATCATTGGCGCGACCGAAATCCGCTATCCACGGCTTCGGATTTTTATTCTCGACGACGGCGCCAGGAATTGGGTGAGGCAACTTTGCGAGCTGTACGAAATCGGATATCTCGCACGCTCGGATAAGGAGCACGCTAAAGCGGGGAACATCAACCACGCACTTCGCGTGCGCGCCCGCGATCCAGCCCCCCCGGTCTTTGTCGCTGTACTTGACGCAGATTTCGTTCCCCATGCGGACTTCATCGAGCGGACACTAGCGTTGTTTCACGAGCCAGACGTCGCGCTCGTGCAAACCCCGCAGCACTTCTTCAATCCTGATCCGATCCAACATAACCTGGGAATAAGCACCGCATATCCGGATGAACAACGTCATTTCTTTGACAACGTCGAGCCAGCGCGGGACGCTTGGGGGATTGCCATCTGCTGTGGGACATCATCCGTAATGCGGGTCCGGGCCGTCGAGCAGATTGGCTGGATTCCAACACAAAGCGTAACCGAGGATTTCCTGCTCACCCTTAAGCTTGCGGAGAACGGCTGGCAAACTGCGTACCTTAACGAGCCATTGACTGAAGGTTTGGCTCCCGAAGGATTGAAAGAGTATATTACTCAGCGTGGACGGTGGTGCCTTGGCCTGATGCAGATTGTCCGCGGCTCATACAGCCCCTTTGGCATGCGAGGCCTTGGGCTGATGCATCGAATCGGTATCCTCGATTCATTGCTCTACTGGCTCAGCACCTTTCCCTTCAGGCTTGCCAGCTTGATTTGCCCCCTGTTGTACTGGTGGTTCGGTATCACCATCGTGAACGCGTCGCTGGTGGAAATTATCAGTTATTATGTACCCTATTACCTAATGGTTCTGGTGTCCCTGAACTGGCTTTCAAAAGGGTTGTTTGTCCCGCTTCTCAACGATACGGCTCAACTGATCGCGGCCTGGCCCATCAGCCGGGCAGCTGCTCTCGGGCTTCTGACCAGCGGATCGCATAAATTCTCGGTGACGGCCAAAGGCGGCGACCGTGCCAAGGTCGTTGTCCAATGGGCGTTGATGCGACCGTTTCTACTCCTGCTCGCACTGACGATCGGCGGCCTGATCGTGCCGTTGAACTCCGATTTCGTCTTCAATACGGCCCCAACAGCGGGCGACGGCACGGCTATCGTGATGTTCTGGACACTTTACAACATACTGGTGCTGTTCGTGGCAGTCGTGGTGTGCATCGAACGACCGCGATACGATCGACCTCAGCGGCAGATCCCAGAACCCATCACGTTGGTGATCCAAGGTGAGAAACACCGCGGATGGCTTCTCAATCTGGGCCGAGGGGGCGCTCGAATCAGCGGTCCATCCGGGCTTTCCGCCGGAGCAGAAGGGAAGCTCGACCTGCCCGGGATTGGCGGAGTGGACGCGCATGTTGCTGCGACTACTCGTGATGGCTATCGAATCAAGTTCTCTCCAACTCCTGAGCAAAGGGCGAAAATTATCAAGAAGCTTCATACCGAATCGGCCATGCCAGGGGCCGATCGAGGGAACATCTTGCAAATGATCCGCGAGTTGGCGCGAGCTCTAACGAGTTGAGGAGCGTGAGATGCCGAAAAGACCGAGCTTACTCTCCTTGGTGTTCTGTGGAGGCGCCTTGCTCATATTGGTGCCTGCCGTGGTGACCGCAACGATCTACACGGCCTTGCTACAGCAACGGGGAGAGCAGCTGCAATTCGACGCGCTAAGGATTCGCGGCGAAATGAGTTCCGCGCTGTTGGCCCGCCGGCTCTATGGAGTTTGGATGGATGTAGCTCGGTCCGCTGAGCTCATTGACCCGGCAGATCTTAAGAGTGCGCGAGAACACATCGACTTCTTGAGCCGCCTTGATCGACGCTACACTTGGCTCGGCGTCGCGGATCTCGAAGGGACCATTCTCGCGGCTAAAGACGGCATGCTCGAAGGAGTAAGCGTTGCACAGCGACCCTGGTTTAAGCGGGGCCTTGTCTCGCCGGCGGCTATCGATGTGCATGCCGCTCAACTGCTGGCCACCCAGTTGCCTGCATCTCGTGAGCCCTATCGCTTTATCGACCTGGCAGCACCGTTGCGCCACGCCGGCTCCGTTGCCGGGGTCATCGGCGCGCACCTTGACTGGAAATGGGTCGCAGAAGGCATGGACTCGTTACAAGTGCCCGGCATTGACGTGCTGCTGCTTTCGGGTGATCGAACCGTCCTGTTTGGCCCGCCCGATCTCATCAACAAGCCGCTCAACATCGGCTCCGCGCTTGCGGCTAGTCGCGTGACGACCGCGTCTCTACGCGAGCGCTGGCCTGACGGCAGGGACTACTTCGCAGTAATCGTTCCGACGGTCGGCTTCGCAAACCTTCCAAGCTTCGGTTGGTCTCTTCTGGTTCGGCAGAGTACCGACGAGGCGCTTGCGACCACCCGTAATTTAATCCGATCATTTTGGAGTAGTTTCGGTGTTTGTGCCATTGCCACACTAGCACTACTCTTTTGTGCGGCGCAGTGGCTGAGGACGCCGCTCCGCCGGCTCTCGAATACAGCGGAGGCCCTCTTGCACGATCCATCCGCCCGCCCGCCATATTCGGAGACACGCTTTAACGAAGCGGCGAGGCTCAGTGACGCGCTAGCTCGTATCCAGTCGAAGCTGATGGGCCACTCTGGTCGCAATTGAATCCAAGCACCGACTGGAGATGACTAGCTGAACGATGATCACATCGGGCATGAAGTTGCGCGGAAGTGTCGTGTCTGGTCAGCGCCGAAACATCTGAGGCAAATTGAGGTTGACGAGGGAGGATATCTGGTTCGTCGCAGCCACCGGGAGCGAAGATGCAAGAGAAGTCTCCAGGGCCGCAGAACAAATGCTGAGGGATATTCCGCATCAGATCCGCTGGCAATTCGGCGGGAAGAACGGGTCTGCCGGTTCCGGCGGAGGGCCGGTACGTCCCGGTAGCGCTTCACGCTCGATAAGCAACACCGCCCCCTCTACGTCCTGGATGGTGAGGCACGGCGCGTCTGGTAGAACAGCATGGCCGCGGTATTCGATCACATTCCGAACGATGACGTATTCCTATCTGATTCTCTTGTCGAGCAATGGCAAGGACGACAGGTTCTTCCGGGGCCGTTTACTCAAAACCAAATCTGCTTAACCCGAGAAAGGGACGAAGACCACGCAGGTTCGCGCTCGAGATCACTGTAGTGCGCATCGCGGATCAACCGTTAGCAAACAGCGAGGCCGTCGTATGCATCCGGCCAGCACCCTGGGTAGGCGCACCGGTCTGCCGCGGCGCTCAGGCAGCAGCAGCTTTGGACTGTTGGGTCTCCTTCCAATTCCACGGGAGCAGGTCTGCGACTCTGCTGACGGGGTGATCTGGAAGCTTGGCCAGCACGTCAGCGAGCCAGGCTTGCGGATCAACGTCGTTCATCTTGGCTGTTTATCCCGCCCGCCGAACTATGCCAAACGGATTTAGTATGGCACGCCGTTGTCGCGCTGGCACCGTCGATCGCGTGCAGGCAGCCCCATTCCATTCGGCATAGTCTGATCGTTCAGAGCGTCTCGAGGAAGGCGAGTAGGCGGTCGTTCGGCTGGAAGCGAGTTCGCTTGCCGCGCTCGTACGGCTTGAGCTTCGCCAGGGCAGCTTCCTTGAGGGCGAGGTTGGCGTGCAGGTATGTCTGCGTCGTCTCGACCGATTCATGACCGAGCCACAGCGCGATCACGGAGCAGTCGACGCCGGCTTGCAGCATCGCTGCGCTGTGCCTCAGCACGTGCGGTGACACGCTCTTGGCTTCAAAGACGGGCAACTCTTGTGAGCGACACGAACATGCTTTCCCAGCAGGGACTGGACGCTGTCGGCACTGAGCCGGCCCCCCATGCGCACTCCGCTGACCACACTCGCTCGGCGTGCGCTCCAGGCATGGCTCAAGGAACCGTGGAAAGGAGCAACAGCGTTGTTCCCCAACGTGGGACAGCATCCCGGTCAAGGCTAGTCAGCTCGGAGAGGCGTAAGCCCGTCCGGGCCGCGACCAGCAGCAAGGTGTGATCACGGCGGCCAAGCCACGTCGTTCGATCGGGCGCTGCGAGAACCGCCTCGATCTCGGGGCGCGTTAGGAAGTGCAGCTGTCGCTTATCCGGTCCACTCCTTCCGCCCTTTACCGACGCATCGTACGTGTGCGCCAGACCCGAGGTTCCGATCCTTCTTCAGGTTCGTGTCCTTTGACGAGCCGGCACACAGTGCGCTGATCCAGCGCGTGCTCGCCATACCGAGCAAGCGCCACGATGGCGGTCAGACGCAGGTTACGCGTCTTCGCGCTGGCGCCGCGCTTTACCTCGAGATCGGTTAGGAACGCGCCGATGAACGTTGCGTCCAAATCGGTGAGCGCCAAGGCCGATGGGGGCTTCCGCAGCTGCACCTGTGCGAACAAGAACAGCAGCCGGAACGTGTCCCTGTAGGAGGCGATCGTGTTGGCGCTAACATTGCGCTGGCGCATGAGGCGCTCGGTGAAGAAGCGCTCGATCAACGTGGCGACATTGCAGGCAGGCTTCATGGCGTCACCTCCCACCGCCGATCGAGACGCCGCGCCGCTTCTTCCATCAACTCGGTGGCAGGCCGAGAGATACCAGTAGGTATCACGCACGCAGGCGTGGCCGAGGTAAGTGGAGAGCACTGGGAGTTGCTGCTCGACGTCCTTGCCTTCGCGATACCAGTCGAACAGCGTCTGGATGGCGAAGCGATGACGGAAGTCGTGCACGCGTGGCCCGGTACGATCACCTGGGCGCCGCAGTCCGATCTCTCGGGACAATCGCCAGAAGACGCGATGAACGTACTGGTGCAGCAAGCGGCCTCCCTGTTCGGCAACGAAGAAGGTCGAGCCGCAGCGTGATCCGAGCATCGCGTCGCGCCGGTGAGCGTAGTCGCGCAACGCGGTTCGCGTCGTCGGATGCAATGGCACGAGCCGCGACTTGCCGAACTTGGTCAGCCGGACCGTCAGCACGCCGGCGTCGAGGTCGACGTCATCACGCTCCAGGCCCATCGCCTCGGATAGCCCAGCGAGCGGCGCGGAGAAAGAGTTCCCGGAATGCTACGGGCGCCGCCGACCTTCGCGTTCAGCCCCGTCTCACGGGTGTTTGGCGGCTCCGGATTTGCAGGGCTCGGCAGCTCATAGTTGACGCCAGGGAGCGCAACAAAATGGATGGTTGGATAGTGACAGTCGCTGTCTTCAAGGAAGAAGTCGACGACGACGAAGCTTTCAGGCATATAACTTACGTGGTTGCCGTCGCCGATCCGGCGGAAGCGGTGAGGATGACCTTAGCAGACTGCGGCGCAAAGGCCGCAATGCTCAACTGCCCGATCGAAGAGGAGCAGTTACTAAGACTTGGCGTGAAGCCCAGCGAGCTTGTCATTGTACACGAGGACGCGATCGGCCCGATCATCTCGCGCCCTCGTCGTCACTAATGCGGCACGTCTGATCTCATTCAGCCGTGTCCGGTTCATGACGTTGGGGTCCGGAAGCCGCCGCTCGCGCGAGCAGTCAGTCTGCACAAGGTATGAAAGTGCCCCGTCTGCTTCTCTGCGCAATGTGACCGTCTGGCACGTGGGTTGCTGAGCCAGGTATGGCTTGGTTCGCTTATGAATGATCCTCGTGAGGGCCAAGCCTGTTCGCGGCGCGACGGCGTGCGGGCGGTGGCCGTCAGCAGCCGCCCGCACGCTTTTTCGTCGTTTCGGCCCCTAGCCCCGCTGTGCTGTGTCGATTACTCACCGCTTATCTTTGCATTGCATAGTGACCATCTGGCACGCGAGTTGCTGAGAGGCTTACGGTTTGGCTGTTCTATCCTCACGCAACCCCAGACAGTCAAGCTTGGCGTAGCAAACTTCGTGCGGGTGGTTCCCGCCCGCACGTCTTTTTCGTAGCCGTGGAGATCATGGCATGACACGTGAAGAGGCTTTGAAGAACGCTATAGCAGCGCTCAGGGGATGGTCGGAGGGAAAGATCGAAACCGGCGCTGTACTGGCCGCGATTGCGGAGCTTATGGCGACTGGGCCGCCGCCTCGAAAACAGAAGCTCTTTTCATAGGCCAGAAACTGAGATGGCAGCAGGATGGATGATTTCGGTCGGCGTAGTCAAAGACGGCAAGGTTCGATATGTGACCTATGCCGTCGCAATGGCTAATCAGGCGGAAGCTGTGAAAGCTTCATTGGCGGCCAGCGGCGGTGAAGCAACGATCGTGAATTCCGAACTCCGCGAAGCGCATTTGAAGGGCCTTGGCCTAAAGACTGGCGAGCTTGTGGCCATACACGATGATCGAAATGATCCGCTGATGTCGCGCACTTGGCGCCCTGTCCGACCGCGCGACACAAATTAGCGGGCAACCGCCAGGATCAGCCTCTTTGCTGGCGGCATTTAGTCAATGCTCTTGAGCAGGTCCAGCAGCTTAGGCCACGCCGTAGTCATAACGAATGCGATCTTATCCTTGGGAAGAACAAGACGGGATGAAATCTCGTCAAGCGTGATTTTCCCGGCTGCATTCAGGGCAAAGAATTCATCTCGGGCTTCCTCTGGGAATAGCACTGCCATCGCTTGATACTCAGCCCACTGGTCCTTATGGCAGGGAAGATCAGCGTGCGCGCAAAGCGCGAGATCACATCAGCGCTGGCCGAGCGTTATCGGTCGAGCGGGCGGATCGAGAAGGGACGGAGCCTGGACGAGCTGTGCGCCGTTACGGGGTGGCATCCCAAGCATACGGTACGTGCGCTTCGGCCACGCGAGACAGTTGGGCCGGGCAAGGTCGAGACACCGCAAGAGCGCAAGCGTAGATATGGCGCGAACGGTCAAGGACACGATGACGGCGCTGTGGGAGGCGTCGGAACGGGTGTGCGGCAGGGCACAAGGCGCTAGGTGAGTTTCTGTGACCCACTACGCCACCACGCTTTTCACTGCCATGTCCCAGCACTGTCGCTGAAACCTGCCAACCTACAGCTCCCACGCTGCAACGGGAGTACGCATCTCTTCCAGATAACGTGTGGCGCTGGTAGATTCTCGCGACGCCGGGGCGAACCTGCCCAAGAGGTGATTGAGCAGTTTCTCGATGAACCTCTTCCACACGAGCCGAGAATTGCGCTCGGCTCACAACCTCAAGAGGAGGCGATCGAGAGTGATGAACAAGAAGCGGATCAGCGTAGAGGCGCGGCCGGCGATCCTTTCGCGCGTTCGTCGCCTATGGCGAAGCCGCAGCAAAGGCCTTGCCGTACGCGGTACGGGTCGCGGATCGTTGGCATCTTATGGAGAACGCCGGCCGAGCCTTCCTTGATGCCGTCCGAAAATCGATGCGTCAGATGCGCGCCGTCATCGGCGCGACCACGATCGATCCCAAGCTGCTCACAGCCGCCGAGCGCCTCCAGTATGAGGGCTATCTGCGCCGCGAGGAGACTAATGCAGCCATCCTGACTCTGTCGAAGAATGGCATACCTATCGAGTAGCTGGTACGCCAGACCGGCCATAGCAGGAAGCTCGTACGGCAGGTAGTCCGCGGCGACCGCAACGATGTCTTTCGGACCCGGCAAAGTTCGTTGGACTTGAATTTGCCATGGCTCGATGATCAGTGTGCGACCGGCTGTCGAAACGGGACTGAACTTTGGCGCCGCCTAGTCGACGCTGCACCAAACCTGCGTAAGAGCCAATATTGCAAGCCGGATGACACTTTATGGAGCCCTGCCTCTAAAGAGGGCTACACGAGGACCCGTTGTCGTCGTAAGAACGGCAAGGGTGGTCTGGCAAACCTTAAATCTGACCAAGAGAACCGTCTTTCTGTGGAAAGTGTTCCTCTTCCATGAGCCAAATGAAAATCGATGCCATACTCGCCCGGAACGAGAGGCCTGCTACAGTTTGTGGTCAGCGCATGGCTGCGAAACCCAAATGTCGTTGGCGTAGTTTCAGGCCGACGGAAACCGTCTCCTTCTTGGCCGCTGCGTGGACAAAGGATGCGTACCTTTGCGAACGGCTGACCACGCCGAGCCCACCTGCACGTTGCCTGCCGGCAGGTTATCGCATCGAACGTCAGAGGCTTCGATGCTGCTGCTCAAGTCCTTGTCGTCGCCTTGCCGGACCAATCGCCTTGGTGGTCCCAGCGACTGTTATGCGCTTTCTTCCAATGCCTGGTTGAAAACCGCATGGAGTGCCGCGCAGGCAATGGCGCCTGCGCGGCCCATGCACCCACAAAGGTGGAATCGGGTTCCAACTCTTCGAGGGTCCATTCCGGCATCGCCTGGCCGTTCGAGGGACTTGGGTGTGCGGCCACTCGATCTCGCAACGGCGAGGGCTGATGGACAGGCCGATGCCGGAGGCCTTCAGCACGTTCGCAACAGCGATGAGCGTTGCGCGCAAGGCGACAGCGCCCGCCAACGCGCGTGTTCCGATTCACTGAGCACCGCGATCGCCATGGAACTGATGTCGCCTCGGCGATCGATCGGCTCGATGTCGATATAGCGCGACGATCTGGGTCGGAAGAGCGCGGCGATCAGGATGGCGAGTCAGTGTCGCGGCGCGATGATGATCGCCGCGCGCAAGAGTTTTGTTTGCTTTGATTGTCGCGGAGCGTCAATCAAGCGAGCGTTTTTTGTGTCGCGTGCTCCGGTGGCCGCCCTGGACCACGCTTTCGCTCGAGGGCAGTCCGCCTGCGATAGCTCTCGACGTTCATCTCGACGATGGTGGCGTGGTGAACAAGGCGATCGATCGCCGCGAGGGTCATAGCTGGGTCCGGAAAGACGTTGTTCCATTCTCCAAAGGGCTGATTGGCGGTGATCAGCAAGGAGCGTCGCTCGTAGCGTGCGCTGATGAGCTCGAACAGCACACTGGTCTCGCCCTGATCCTTGGTGACATAGGCAAGATCGTCAAGGATAACGAGATCGAAGCGGTCGAGGCGGTTGATGGCACCCTCGAGGTTGAGCTCGCGGCGAGCCACCTGGAGCTTCTGCACGAGATCGGTGGTGCGGGTGAAGAGGACGCGCGATCCGTTCTCGATGAGGGCCAAGCCGATGGCTGCCGCCAAGTGACTCTTGCCGCCACCGGGCGGACCAGCGTCATAATGCCGGGCGTCTGGGATCTGAGATTGAAATCCTCTACCCGTTCCACCCACGCTGCGGAGCCTTGGTGGCCGTTGTCGCCCGCAAGCAGCTTGGGGGCGAAGCGCATTTTGTCATCAGACAGCCTGACGGCACGTTAACGTTGCTGCCGGCATGGATGACGGCTCCCGCCGCCGCTTCCTTCCGACTCAAAGCTGATCCAAGGCTTCCGGTGAATCGCCTACTGGAGGCGCGCATTCTTGTCGACGCGCTCTTAGCCTCCTCCATTCGGGAATCGTCCCATTCACAAGGAGGCGGTCATGGTGGCGGCATCACATCGCCAGGGGGATCTGTTCGAGAGTCCTCCAACATACGGCAGCATTCCAATCGAGGCTCACCAACAGATGCTGGAGCTCCTAAAGGAGCTTCTGACCGAAGCGCTCACCGACAGCGCGACCGAGGTACACGACGTCGGCGGGGAGAACGGCGGTGAGTAAGATCACGTCCGTGCACCTTGCTCGCCAGGCCGTGGTCTACATTCGTCAGTCGACGGCCGATCAGGTTATCCACAACAAAGAGAGCCAGCGGCGTCAGTACGGCTTGGCCGACCGGGCGCGGCAGCTGGGCTGGAGCGAAGTCGTTGTGATCGACGATGATCTCGGCCGCTCTGGTGGCGGCACCGCCCGTCCCGGATTCGAGAAGTTGCTCGCCGCCATTTGCGAGGGGCGAGTTGGTGCCGTAGTCTCAATCGAGGCATCTCGGCTCGCCCGCAACGGCAGGGATTGGCACACGCTCTTGGAGTTCTGCGGGCTGGTCGCCACCCTCATCGTTGATGAAGATGGTGTGTATGATCCGCGCCACCCCAATGACCGCCTTCTGCTCGGCATGAAGGGCACGATGAGCGAGATGGAGCTGTCGATCTTCCGTCAGCGCTCACTCGAGGCCCTGAAGCAGAAGGCACGCAGGGGCGAGCTCTTTTTGAATGTCGCCATCGGCTACCTCAAGGTCTCTCACGATCGCATTGAGAAGGATCCTGATCGGCGCATCCAGGAAGCGCTGGCGCTTGTGTTCGCCAAGTTTACCGAGATGCAAACGCTACGCCAGGTGCACTTTTGGTTGCGGCAGGAGTCCATCGCTTTGCCCGCAGTCAGCAATGGCGCCGAGGGCCGGCACGTCGAGTGGAAGCTGCCCGTCTACAATACGATCCACCACATCCTGACGAATCCCATCTATGCTGGCGCCTACGCCTTCGGTCGCTCGGGTAGTCGGGTGACGATCGAGGGCGGCCGCAAGAGGATCGTGCGTGGCCTCCGCCGTGAGCAGCGCGACTGGGAGGTTTTGATCAAAGACCACCACGAGGGCTACATTACCTGGGCGGAGTTTGAGAGGAATCAGCGCCTGATCACCGACAACGCCAACGGAAAAAGCTTCATGAGTCGTGGTTCGGTCCGCCGCGGCGAAGGCCTTCTTGCAGGGCTCCTTCGTTGCGGTCACTGCGGCCGCAAACTTCACGTTGGCTACAGCGGCACGCACAGCACTGTCGGGCGCTATTATTGCCGCGGTAGCCAGATCAACCATGGCGGAGATCCGTGCATCTCATTCGGCGGTTTGCGCGTGGATCGCGCGATCAGCGCGGAGGTCATCGCGCGGGTGCAGCCGCTGGGTGTCCAGGCAGGGCTGGCGGCCATAGAGGCGCGCGGGCGTGAACACGCCGACAAGCTACGTCAGCTCGATTTGGCTCTGGAGCAGGCACGCTACGAGACAACTCGCGCTCGTCGGCGATACGAGACTGTCGATCCGGACAATCGCCTTGTTGCCGGCGAGCTGGAGCGGCGCTGGAACGAACGCCTGCTCGCTGTCCACGAGCTTGAGGGCGAGCGCGAGGCGTTGTTGGCGACGCCGGAGACGACGCTGAGTGATACCGATCGCGATCGGCTGCTTGCGCTTGGTGCCGATCTCGAGCGAGCTTGGGAAAGTCCGGGTGCAACAGCTGCGACGCGCAAGAGGATCATCCGAAGCTTGATCCATGAGATCGTCGTGCGCATCCGCGACGAGATGCTGGACTTGGTTGTCCACTGGCATGGCGGCGATCACACGGCATTGCAAGTGAGGAAGAACCGCACCGGCGAGCACCGCTGGAGCACCGCAGCAGATGTGGTCGATCTCGTTCGTGTCCTCGCGCGTCAGATGCCCGACAGCACGATCGCCGCGGTTCTCAACCGCGCCCGCAAGTCGACGGGGCGGGGCAACAGTTGGACCCGTGTCCGCGTTCGCAGCCTGCGCAACCAACACGCCATCGCGGCCTACCAAGAGGGCGAGCGCGCCGAGCGTGGAGAGGCCACTTTGGACGAAGCTGCAACTGCGTTGAAAGTCAGCCCTTCGACGGTTCGCCGTCTGATCGAAGAACAGAGCTTGCCTGCGCAGCAGCTGTGCAAAGGCGCGCCGTGGATGATCAAAGTGGTTGATCTGGAACGTCCCGATGTCAAGCGCACCGCGCATGCGCGGCGGCTCCGGCGGCCATCGTCTGGCGATCCTGGTCAAAAAGAACTTGAACTCTAAGGGGGTAGCGAGATGGGCAGTATGAATCTGACTCGGGCGGGCCAAACAGCAGCAGATTGGCGCCCTTGCCGAGCCAGCCGTCGCCGGCGGCGAGCGCGCTCATTTGCGCCCTGGAGATCATCGGCACGGCTTCGAAGTCGAAGCTGTCAAAGGTCTTTCCGGTGGGCAGCCGCGCCTCGACGAGATGGCGCTCGATGCGGCGACGGCTGCGTTCAGCGATCTCGTGCTCGGCAATGGTGGCGAGGAAGCGCGCCGCCGGCCAGCCTTCCTTATCGGACAGCTCGGCAAATTGCGGCCACAGCACCTTGATGGCGGGCAGCCGCAGCTCGTTGAGCAACAGATTGAGGCGCGCGGTGTCGACTACGTTGGTTGTGCTCATGCGGCACCTCCGATCTCGGCAGTACCGATGAGGCATTCATAGGTGGCGAGCGGTGCGAGGCGCACCACGACGTTCGGCATCTGGGCGGGATCCGGGGCGAAGTGAGTACGTAGCCGGTTGAGGTCGGGCAGCCGGCCGTCGTTCAGGTCGGCCGTGAGCTGATCGGCGAGTTCGGCCTCGCAACCGCGCTCATGGGCGAGTGCGAGGAGATCGACCATGATCCGGCAGGCCTTCTTGTCCGGTAAGCGTTTGCGCAAGACGTCGAAGGCTCGGCGGTAAGCTTCCCGGGGGAACAGCTGGTCGCGGTAGACCAGGTTGAGGAGCGCCATCGGCTTGCGCCGCAAGGAATGGATCACGTGCCGATAATCGACGACCTGATCGTGCTTGCCATTGGGATGCGGCCGCCCGCGCGGCAAGGTGAGGAGATGCGTGCCGCCGACAAACACGTCGAGGTGATCGTCATACAGGCGCACCCGCAGCCGATGGCCGATCAAGCGCGACGGCACCGTGTAGAACACCTTGCGCAAGGTGAAGCCGCCGGACGATGTCACGTGGACGATCACCTCTTCATAGTCCGACGTGCGGCGGTCCGGCAGATCCTGAAGTGCGGTACGTTCGCTGTCGATCCGCTTGGCGTTGCGGGCATTGCGGCGGCTGACGATCTCATCGATGAAGCCACGATAGGCAGCGAGATCGTCGAAGTCGGCGGTGCCACGCAGCAACAGCGCGTCGCCGACCGCCCGCTTGAGATGGCCATGCGAACTCTCGATCGCCCCGTTCTCGTGGGCGATGCCACGATTGTTGCGGGAGGGGCGCATGCCGTAATGGGCACAGAGGTCTTCGTATCGCCGCGTCAGATCGTCTTTGGCGTCGCGGTCGAGATTGCAAAAGGCGGCCGACAGGCTGTCGGTGCGATGCTCCCGTGGCGCTCCACCGAGTGACCACAAGGCATTCTGCAGGCCTTCGGCCAGAGCGATGAAGCTCTCACCGCCGAGCACGACATGGGCGTGCTCAAACCCGGAATAGGCCAGCCGGAAGTGATAGAGACGATGGTCGAGCGGCACGCCCGCGATCGTGACACCCAATTCGCCCATGTCGGTGAAGTCGGACAGGCCGCGCTGACCGGGTTCGTGGGTCTGCCGGAAGATGACCTCCTGCTCCTCGCCGTGGATCGCCCGCCAGGCCCGGATCCGGCGCTCCAGCGTGCGACGGATGCCGGCGCCGAGCTCAGGATGGCGTCGGAGCAACTCCTCGAAGATAGCGCCCGCCAACGCGCGTGTTCCGATTCACTGAGCACCGCGATCGCCATGGAACTGATGTCGCCTCGGCGATCGATCGGCTCGATGTCGACTCCTACGTCCCCACCGCGCGCGATGCCTATCAGGCATCGGCGTCTGCCATGCGACAGGCTGAAGTGGATCGGCGGCAAGCGCGGTAGGACGGCGCGCGGCTTGCCGAAGCGGCTGGTGGCGAAGACCAGATCGGCGGCGCTGATGTGGACGTAGGCCTGCAGCACCTGCCGCAAGGCGGCATGCGCGACGATGTAGCGCCGGCGGCGTTCATCCGCCCGGTGGCCGGCCGCGACCATGCGCTCCGCATCGGGAAAGCACCGGCAGCCGGCCGGTGTCGCAGGCACCATCCAGCTCGACCAGCCACAGGTGCACGTCGCCGCGCCCGAGCGCAGGCGCGACATCGGCAGGTCGGGCGGTGGGCCACATCGCGTGCTATCGTTAGCGAGGCATCGCGCGCAGCACCGGCCTGAGTATCGACACCACGAGGTCGATTAACACCGGCAAAGACTTGCGAAAGTAGAAGTGGCCGCCGGGAAGCAGCACGGGCACGAATGCGTGCACGTGGCTTGCCCATCGCTCGAGAAGGTCCGGGCGCACGACGGGATCGTCCTCGCCGCCCAGCAGCGTCGTCGGGCAGGCAAGGCGCACGGGAGCTTCGGGACGATAGGTCTCCAAGATCTCGACGTCCGCCCGCATCGGCTTGATCAACGCGCTCATCATCTCCGGGTCATTGATCACCGCCTCGGGTAGTCCGTCGTAGTGTCGTAGTGACCAATCCGGGCGATGAAGTCGGGGTCGGTCAGCCGCGTCGCACTCCCTCGGCGCGCCCGGCCGATTCCGTTCACTCGCGTTCCCACAGATTGCAGACCCCGCGGATTTGCCACTGGATCCAACGTCACATTCCAAAGTCGATCGCGACGATGCGACGGCGGCTCGCCCGAACGCTGTTGAGTTCGTCCAATCCACAGACCACCCTTGTGACGCAGTAAGACTAAATGTGGCGTTGAGTATGGTACCGTCGCGCACGTCTTATTTGTGTCCGACGTAATCTTTCACAAACTGGCCCCTGTCCGCCGCTGTCAGAATGAACTCGGTCGGCCAGCCGCGCGCAGCATCTCGTTCTGGGCGGTGGCGTAAAGTGTTCGCCAGGAATCCCTCAACTCGGGGGTGAAAAAAGCGCCGAATTTGCGCTCAAAGCTCCACATCAGCGCCTCGCCCATTGCGACAAAGTGCGATGGCTGAACGCCAAGTCTGGCGTGCTTGTGACCGGAAAGCGTGATCAGCGATTGGAACATCGGTCTTTCGTCGAGCGAAGCGACCAGAGCGGTGATCATATCCAGCATCTTCATTCGCTGCTTCTCAGCATCGCCGCCGAACAAGCTCCTTGCATCAGGAGCTAGTTCGACGAACCTGTTGTAGCACAGGTCAGCGAGGTCGCGACGAATCGGCCACATCGCGTCAAATGATGTCCTTATAAGGTCGACCTGCTCGGGCGTCATTGATCAGACGAGCAGGCTCGTAAAGAATGGTTTTGTGATCTCATCGACTAAAGGCACCCTCTCGTCAGAAGTGATGATGGAGACAAACTGGTGTTTGCAGTTCCAGCAATGCCAATGATTCTGAACTTCATTCGCATTCACGCGTTCATGCCACTCGAGGGTGACTAATCCAGAACCACAGCGAACGCATTCTATGCGATGTCGCATCGAAATTGGGAGCATGCGTAATCTCTATTCTTATGCAGAAGCGACGCATACGTAAGATGGGCGAGAATTTGTAAGCCGTCACTTGTGCTTCCTGGAGCGGTTGTGCTGGATCAGATGTCTGTGCGAGAGCTCGGTAAACCGATGCCGTTTGCTCAAACAAGCATGCTGTGACCGACAGCATGTAGGAAGCCGCTCAAAGAGGGAGCGCCGGAGCGGGTCACAGTGTCTTGAGGTATTCAAGCAACGCCCTTTTTTCTGGGTCGCTTAAACTGGTCCCATACTCGTGGCCGCATCGGCTATTCCCGGAGTTGATATTACTGCAATCCGTGAGGGATAGAGTTTCGCTCAGGGGCTCCTGGGTGGCAGCAAGACCAACGTTTTCAATGTCGTATTTCCGTCCAACGCTAAATTGCGATAAGCGCTGCCCTGATGGCTTGAGCAATTCCGCCAGCGTAGGAACCGAGCCGTTATGAAGATATGGTGCGGCGGCCCAAATGCCCTGCAGAACTCGAGCCTCGTAGGAGCCCCATGGAGGGAGCCGGCTGCGAAACGCTCGTTCTGCTCCCTGCCGCTTAGTTTTAATTGCTTCCGAGGTGCTGGCAGTATCAAAAGCCGTTAGCAAATCCTGCAGCGTTGGTGGTAGTCGCACCAGACCCAGAGACTCCGGTGTGTCCGACGATCCCGGCTCTGGCGCCGCTGCCACCCGGGCATTGGTTGAAGGGGCGCCGCCGGCCAACAGGTGTTCCGCTATCGAACCGATGACCGAGGTCGCAAGAATGTTAAAAATCTCATCGTTCTCCTTGAGCGGGGCGGTCGCGAACGGAATGAACGCTCCTTTCAGCACGCCCGTTTTCGCCTTCCAGGTGAGGACATCGTATTCTCGTGTATCGGTACCAACGTTCTGGACCGGAGTTCTCCACGTTTTGATGAATGGAACGCGTTGCTCTCCGTCTTCAATCCCGTGACACCCGCTACATCCCCCTTCAGCGGAATCCCTTTCGAAAATTACTTTGCCCCGGGTGGCCAAAGCAGCGTCAATCTTCCAGGGCCATTTCGGAGGGCCGATCCGCTTCACCAAGTTTTCAAGCTCGCTCAAGCCGTCGAAATTGGTTGAATTATTGTCGAGGAAATTGATAATCGCGCCCTGACGCTTCGGCTCGAACGTAGCGAATACCCCCAGAACCTCGCCAACGTTCCGAGCCAGCCCCAAGATGTCATTTCCATTTTTTGCGAATCCAGGCCATTGCGTCTTGTCTTGCCGCGGCGAATTCCAAAGGAATGGGTATCTCACGGGAGCGTCCGCGTTTTTCATATTTTCCGGGATCATGAAGTCGGGTGGCGGACCGATGTCCAGGCCGGATATGCGGTTGAAGATCATTCCTACAGCATCGAGACGGCCAACTCCCCAGCCGCTCTTGGGCAGCGCGCGTACCATGAGCGTGTGAAACCGCAAGTACCACCCATCTACCTGTCGACGAAGGTCCGCAACATCGGCCGCATCCGGCGTTGTGGACCGCAGGACAGCTGCAGCAAAGGGAGCGAACGAGCTGTCGCTGGCAATCACATCGCCGACTGCCTTGTCCAGATCGCCAAGCAGTGCGTAGAAGTCTACAAGCCCCGGACCGCCATCCACCCGATACACCTTGCCGTCAACTTCGATCTGGCGCGTGTGACATGCCGAGCAGGTCATTCCAACGACCTGGAAGTCTTGAGGGCCAGAAGCGTGAAAACCGACGGGAAGGTTGGCCGTGTTTGCAGGATTCGGTAGATAACCGTACCGTGACAAACCATCCGCGAGGAATGGCTGTCCATTCTTTTGCTTCAGGGCCTGCATCCAAGACAACGCAATCAAACGCGAGCCCTGATCGCGCGAGTAGAAGTCCGCTCTTGCTGCCGCGGTCCAATCCATACCTTGGTCAACATATATGGGATTGGCGTCGGTCCCTTGAGCACTTGATCTTGTCGTGACGACAAACGTCAAGGCAATTATAAAGAGAGTCCGGAGCATCGTGTGGCCTACCGCTTCCATCGTCAAAATTGCAAGAAGAGGCGTGCGCCGAAATTCCGCGCCATTTCCGGCAAACTTCGGCTCGCCTTTCGGCTTGCAGGTCGCTTGATCATCGATCATTAGAGGCCGCTGTCCAACTAAGTGCAACCTACCAAATCTTAGAAGAAGGCACCGGCTAGCGGTGTAGCGGTAAGCCCACTAGTCGAAGAACCGCATGCCGTGGCGAATCAGACGGATGCCAATTTGTCTGTAGAGACTGGCGATCCCTTTGGAGGTCTGGGTAGGTATTGGCGATCACTTTGCCGGGCGACGTGCGTCTCCCGCCGAATGGTGGAGTCACATTCGTCGCTTGTGGAGGCGGACACTGTGTCGTGCCGGCAGTGGCTGGCAGCGCAACCATTCAACAGCAAGTTAACTCGGCGGCCCTCTGTGAAGTGCCGACGCGCAAGGGTAAGTGAGCCGGCGGCGGGCCGGGTTCACCCAACTTTCCGAAGGGGCAACCCGCCAGCGGGTCAGCAGCCACCGGCTCGCATGAGGCGCAAGCCGGTGGCTGGTGGACTACGCGCCGCCTACGGCAGCTGCCTTGGGATGCTGCGGAGAGTTTTGACGAAGACCGAGGGAGTTGCCGTCGGGATCCTTGAAGAAGGCAAGCCGAACGCCGTCTCCCACATCATCTATTTTACTGACCTCCACGCCCTGCTTCTGCAATCGGTTACTTGCCTGCTCGATGTCATCGACGACAAGCGTTGCCACGGCACCGCCTGTTCCGACTCCGGTAGGGTGCACATTCAGTCCGATGGCAACACGTGGAAGCACACGGAATTGCCGCCATGTCGACGTGTGGTACTTTTCGTCTGGAATTAAGCCGAGCTTCTTTCCATAGAACGCCACGCTGGCATCCAAGTCTGATACATCTACTTTGGATACAAAAGCGTATTCGCCAATAACATCTTTCAGTGCCATTATTTGCTCCCTGTGCTGTGGCAGCTCGCAGATTGCAAGAATTTGTGCTACACGCAAAGCATGCTGTCGCCTCCTCGTCCTGGTAGGGGCCGAGGGTGCCGTCAAGTTCAACGAATTGGAGCGGCGCAGGGGGTATACGAGCGACGTGCGGACTGCCAAGGATCCTCCTTATCACCGCCATCGCTTCCCGTCGGAAGTGATCAGCTATGCCGTTTGGTAGTATTTCCTGTTTCCCTTAAGCTTGCGCATGGTCGAGGAAATGCTGGCGGCGCACGGCGTTGGCGTGACCTTATGAAGCCGTGCGCCAGTGGGGACGGAATTCGGCAAGCCGTTCTCCGATCGGATCGGCCAGCGCGCTCCCGCTCGCGGTGACAATGGTATCTGGACGAAGTCGTTATCTCGATCGCGGGCGAATAACATTGGCTCTGGCGCGCTGTCGACCAGAATGGCTTCGTTCTCGACGTCTTGATCCAGCGCCGAAGAGATTCGCGCACTGCACAGCGGTTCATGAAGAAGCTCTTGAAATCCGCCGGCATGCCGCCGCGCGTGATGATCACGGACAAATGCCGTTCGTACGGTGCTGCGAGGGCGAAGATGGGCGTTGAACATCGCCAGTACAAAGCTCTCAACATTTTCATCAGCCGACGAGGCGGCGCGAGCGGATCATGACGCGTTTCAAATCGTCCCATCAGGCTGAACGGTTTCTGTCAGTTCATGATCAGGTTGCGAACCTTCTCCACATCCCCTATCCCGGAGCCTCGCCGCCGACTTCCGTCGTGCCTCGCGTGAGCGAGCCTTTGCGACTTGTCGCGAGACCTCCATGACAAGCGCTACCGCCGACTCTCGACCTTTGGGAATCGCCTCCTTCGGCTCGGTGGTCGATTAAGTTGACGATGCCGCTATGAGTATTCAGTTCGCTTGACTCTCTTGAGTCGGATGACAGCGCGCCAATCTCGAATTTGGCGGCGCTTCAGTTTCGGAGCCGTTAGGCGCCAATCCGAATCCAGCGGCCATCTATCAGTCCATCGATCCGTTTAAGGATTTCGAGATCAGGCCCTTCATCAAAGTAGATGTTGTATCCATACAGCCAGCCATCGTCGCTGTGCAGTACCTTGATCGGTGCGAATGCCTGTTAACCTTCCCGCAGGGGGGCAAGTCCCGAACCAACCTCACTAGGTTCGCGCCGTCGCTCCACCAGCAATACCGCAGCATCGGAAAATGCGGCATCGTCGGTCACGACATACCATTCCATTAGGAGCGAAAGCCGATTGGACAAGGAAGAATCGTAGAACCGGGAGCGATTGGGTTCAGTCGGATCGCGCTTCATGACGGGAAGTTGCAGGAATCGCTGCGCGATCGGCCAAAATGCGATTCCTAAAGTCTTCTTCTGCTCGATTGATTTCGCTGCGATCCGTTGTCCTGATTCCAGACCGCCTTTGCCCAGTCGGCCTTCTGGGCAGCTTCCGCGAACAAGGCTCGCAGAGCCGTATCATCGAGATAGTTTGTCAGATAGTCGCGGATCGACGGATTAATGAAGCTTACGCGCCCACTGCTAATTGACACAAAGCCGCCTTCGAGGATCTTCAATGCTTCCTCGAAATCCTTGCGGCGAGCCTGTTCGATCGTGACCGCGGATCGGAAGATGATCCGCTACTGCCGGCACCGTTACCTGATGCGCCGATTCATCTCTTGGAGGTCGGCAGCCTTGAATGGCGTGAGCCGTCGCGTCGTCCTGCTCGGCGCGATAGAGCCCTTGCCTGTCCCGTTGACTTGATCCGGCCGCCCCCCAGAGTAGGTAGGAGCCGATCCAATGTTGATGCTGTACCGTCAAACGTCGTTAGCCTTTCGGGCTGGACTCGGTGGAGCATCAGGATCTGACGATGTCTAAAAAGACTGCCAACTTGCGCGCCAAAGTTAAGAAACGCATTGCCCAGATCGAAAGTATGACACTAGTCCAGATTCAACGGGTCATGATGGATTGTGTGGCCGAGCGGTCTGCTGGCAGGATGACGACGTGTGAGGGCAATGCGTTGCGCCGAGCGCTGAACAAACGGGTCAGCATTCTCAGACGAGACCTTGTCGCGTAAGAGTTCGCGAGCTTGCAGGCAAAGCGCCGCGCCGAACTGCGGGAAGCCGGCGAGCTGCGAGAGAAATCGCGAGAAAGCCAAAGCGCGGTGGAACCGGTTCGCCAAGCTCGCATGCCTAAAGAAAGAACTCGCGCCACGGAGTTAGGGCACATCAGCGGTACGCGCTCGCGTCAAGGGACAAGAGAAGAAGTCGCATGTTCAAACAACCACGCTTCCGTTCTTATTCAACCGCGGCTCGCATCGGTATTGGCATTGCGGTCTTAAGCGCCGTCCTGCTGGTCTGGATAATAATGACGCACGTCGTGCGGTAAGGCTGGCCAGTTGGTGTATCCGCGCTGGCATAACCAACGATGCAGATACAGACAGCGAGCAGAGGAAACCCGGGTGAATGCAACCCGCCCGTACTGACCACGTTATTCAAATTTTCAACCCGTGAGGCGGGGCTCTGAAGGTTTCCAAGCAATCGGATAATGAGTCCGTTCTGCTAACGGTCAAAGCCTTGGCTCCACGAAATAAGGAGTGAGCCATGACTCGCCGTATCACCTGCATTACCAAGCTGCCTAACCATCAAGACCGCCATCGGCGTATTCAAGCAGTCGGTGGTTCAGCATGGCGAGATTCGGAAGAAACAGCCATTGCAAACGTCAAACGCGACAAAAGCGCTTATGATGTCACTGAGCAGGGTAAGACAGTCAAGGTGATCGTCAAAAAACACGATGGTCGCGAGTACCTAAAGACCGAGAATGATCATTTTCTTCCCGACAATCTTCTGAGCCTTCCGGATTGCTCGTGACCGGCTTGTCCGTCGTCAGATGATTTGAGACTGATCAGGCTTTTCGAGAAGGGAGGCTCTGGCTCATCAGGGTTAGAGTTTAAGCAGGCTGCAGTTGATGCTGCAAGCGGCCGTTTGCGATGGTGTCGCGCTTGATGCGTTCTCGCTCGGCGAGGATCGCCTCCGCTTGAGGCGCGCGCCAGCCACCCGTTCGTCCAGCCGGTCGCGGCGGAGCGCCGGGACTGGGTCCGGGTCCGGGGGTCGGCCGGTCGCCGGAGGAGTTGGGGCTGTGAGGCGGCCGAGACAGACGCTGAAGCCGCGGCAGGCCGCGGTCCTGGCCGCCGACCGCGAGGTGACGGCGCTCGAGATCGGCCGCGACTCCGGCCTTTACCCCAACGGCAATTCGCGGACATGGGCCGAGCTCGGCTCGTCACTGATTCGGTGCCCTGATCGCCGGCTCCGTGGCGTAGTGCGGCCGCAAGCCCCTTCGCTTCGAAATCACGGAACGCGGTCGGATCGCGATTGCGCTCTTCAAGGCCATTGCCAACAGAGAGGTTCGACATGCAGGGGCCTTCGGGCAGAAGGTTGCAAAAGAACGGCGGAAGGACCTGCTGATACGGCTTAAACGAGGTGAGCAGGTTTCCGAACGGGCCCGAGGCGCTACCCGAGCGTCTCGAAGACCTTGACTTCGCGAACTTCCTGCTCCAGCCGATGGATGGTCCCGACGTCGTCGCCAGTACACGCGATGCCATCGAATATTGTCGGCCTCATCCCAAATGGCGTCTCAGCGTCCAAACTCACAAACACCTCGGAATCAAATGAGAATATCTCAAGCATTCAAGTTTGAAGCCGCGCACCGGCTGCCGAACGTGCCCGAGACGCATCGCTGCCACAGGATGCACGGTCACTCCTACCGGATCGAACTCGTCTTGAGCGGTCGGGTCGATCCGCGGACGGGCTTCGTGATAGATTTCTTCGAGCTCGAGGAGGTTTTAGGGCCTTTGTTGCGACAACTCGATCACCATTGCCTCAACGATATCCGCGGGCTCGAGAATCCGACCGCGGAGAACATCGCGATCTGGATCTGGGACAAGATAAGACCCCGATTGCAGCAACTCTCCGCGGTCAAGGTCTTCGAGACCGCCGAATGCTGGGCCGAATATGATGGAGACGAACCGTGAGGCTCGGAGTCATTTTGGGACACTGGGGATGACAAGATCTGCACTCGTGCGTTTCTCTGGAGGCCATGATTCTACGACCTGCCTTGCCTGGGCGTTGACGCGCTACGACAGCCGCGCGGTTCGTCACGGCGTGCTCGATGATGGGCTGGGGACTCGAGAAGGCGGGCGTCTCAGGCGACCGCAGCGCGCGCTTCCGCCGAACGACACCATCCTGCAGCTGCCGGCCAGCATCTGATTACTATGTGGCGGAGAATCTCTGGGTGGCCGGCCCTGGCTGGTGTTAGGGCGCCTCTGCCACATAATCTCGTCCGACACACAAGAACGGATCCGAACCGGCATCGCGCACAAGCGCAACAAGACCATCGATACCCTTGCGGAAAGCCTTGGTTCGAGAAACAGCTGTCGATGGTCTCCTGCGGTTCGACGCTCGCCGAAGGGTTACGGTTTCTGCACCCCGCGCGCACTGACAGTTCAGGGGCCGGTGATCTGGAATCAGAAACAGCGGAAGCCCGTTCCCGAAGATCATACGTCCGTCAGCAAGGACGAGGAATCGGGTGCACGCGGATTGCAGCGCGATCTGCAAGACCGGTTGCAGCCGGCGCACGACGAGCCGGTGAGCGCGCCCGTCAGCGATAGCGCTCCCCATCCCGAAGCACCTGCAGGCTAGGGCCGGTGGGTTCGCCGCCTGCTCAAGGTCGGCATTGGCCTTTGCGATCGTGGCCGTCTTCGGATGGTTGCCGCTGAAGGCCGTGCTGCAGACCTCGGGCGTCGAGGCCGTGGTCAATGCCAGGATCGTGACCTTGCGCTCGCCGATCCACGGCCCCGTGAGCGCGAAGCCGCCGCAGGGCTCGACGCAACTCAGCGTGGTCCATGAGGGCGATGCGATCCTTCATGTCGTCAACGCGCGCGGCGATCGCGTGCGGCTCGACGATCTTCGGCGGCAGATGTCCCGAGCGGTCAGGCGGGTCTGCGCTTTCCATGCGATCTCTCGCACCGCTGGCGATGGCTGCTCGAGCCGGTATAGCTTTGTTTTTCCGATCTTCGGCGGGTGCCGATACGTCCAGGCGCTCTCGACCAACATGTGGCGAACGCGGCCATTGCCGGCCTTGGTGATGCCGCCACGCCTGACCGTCTCCCCGGTCGATCGCTCGCCCGACACCAGGCCGAGATAGCCCATGAGCTGACGTGAGGTCTCAAAACGGCTCACGTCACCAACCTCAGTGGCAAATGTCACCGCGACGATTAGATCGATACCTCGCAGTGTTTGAAGCGCCCGCACGAGCGGCTCCAAGGACCAGGCAGAGACGAACTCTTCGATCGTGCGCTCCAGACGTTCGACCCGCTCCCTGGCGAGGCAAACCGCTTCGACCATTTCTTGGAGCGCGATCTGATGCGCGGGATGATCGAACTGCTGTTCCTGAAGCCAACGCAGATAGCGCATCGTCCATCCCTTCTTGCGGGGATAGGTGCGGCCGTGCTTGAGCATGAAGGCGCTCACCTGTTGGCGGTGGACCCGCAGCGCCTCAACCGCCGCCGCCCGGGCGCGGACGAGATCGCGCATCGCTTCGTGGCTTTCATCGGGAACCCACACCGCCGTCAGCTCGCCGGCGTGCAGCAGCCGGGCAAGAGAAACAGCGTCCCGGCGGTTCGTCTTCACGCGATCACCTGGCTTCCTCGGGATCAGCGACGGCGCAACCACGGTGCATTCATGGCCGAGCGACCGGATCAGGCGATAAAGGCCATAGCCAGTCGGACCGGCCTCGTAACAGAAATGCACACCACCAAACCGGCTGGCGATCCGTTCAACGACCCGGCGCATGGCCGTCGCCGACGCGTCGACCTCACCGATGAAGCGAACCTCTCCTTCCCGGCCTGTTTCCGCGATCGCGATGGGCGTTTTTCAGCTTCGCGACGTCGATTCCGACAAATGCTTCCCCATAATCTGCCACGGCTCGTCCTGCCGTGATGAAGGTCGGCTCGGTACGCCCGAGTAACCCTCGGACGCGCAGTGTGGGGCGAGCCACCTCACTGGAAGAGGCGGACATACGGCCTTACGGTCTGTTCGTGCTGTACGCCAGGTCGTTGCCCGACAATCCGTACGACGGTCACACCTTGCGGGACGTTATTGACCGCACCGAGACACTGACCGGCTGTGCGATCGAGCGGCCTTATGTCGACAAGGGTTACTGCGGCCACGGCCGCGAGTTGTATGCGACGTAGGAAGCGTTTTGCTCGCCGCGCGAGCAGACGCCTTGATTGGTGCTTACTTCGGCAGTGACGCGCCAAAGCAGGCGAGGCCAAGAATCAGCAGCGCGCCAGCGCATGCCTCCATGATCTTTGATTGATGCCGACGTGCGTACAAGGCTAGGGCGGATCCCGAAAGCATACTCAGGAGGCCAAATTCCCTGATCATTCTCGATCCAAATTGCTGAACTTGAAACTTGTCCTTGGACGAAAAGAAGCGCTTGGAAGAACCCATCCGGTTGTCGTTGGAAATGGAAATACCTTCGGACACCCATAGTCGGCACGCGAGCGGGGAGTTTTCACGTCTGGTTTGAGCCTTATCGCGCATTGGCCAACTTGGTGTCCCGGCTCAGCTTGCGACGTTATGCTGACGACTCTCAGCCGTTGAATCCGTTTGTCGTTTTGAGGCCCTGTCGGTAGACAAGAATCTTGATCAGGCGATCTAATTGATTTGCATGCGGGATGTCCGGATCCTGCGGACCGGCGGGTAGTAATGGGGCTCCAGAAGGAACGATCGCTCGCGCGCAGTGAGTGACTGCCCTTTCGGCCCCACTTCCAGAAATCATCAGGTGATTGGCGAATGCCACGCTCGGCAATCTTCTGCTGTTCCTTCAACAGCGCGAGCAATTCTACGTAGTTCTTTGCCATGGCGGGATCGGGATAGTCCTTCACTCACACTGTCCTCCGTTTGAACCTACAAACGCAAGAAGCAACTCTAACCCGCGGCATCCAGGAACGAACCTACCTGATCTGGCTTTTGAATCTGGTTAGCGTGCCGGTCGCGCTGTACGCTGTCTTGCGAGGTCCCTTGCCATTTTAGACAGTAGATTCCCGGTCTGATGTTGGCGTGTTCGCCGTCAGGGCCTGTGAGACAAACAGTGGGGGATTTGCGGAAGGAGGATTTCTGGTTCGTCGTAGCCACCAGGAGCAAAGATGAAACAGAATCCGGGCCGGGCAAAGCACCGGCAGAACAAGGTCTAAGAGACGTCAGGCGACAGGCCCGCCGGCATTATTCAGCGGAAGAGAAGATCCGTACGCTGCTGGAAGGATTGCGCGGCGAGGAGAACATCTCCGAGCTCTACTGCCGAGAAGGCATTGTCGCCTCGATGCATTACGACCGATCCAAGGAGTTCCTCGAGGCCGGCAAGCGCCGCCTGGCCGGCGACACGGCGCGAGCTGCGACCTCCGGCGAGGTGAAGGACCAGCTCAAGAAGCTCAAGAAGCTTCGTCCCGAGTTTCCGTTCACCAAATCTCTTCAGCCGGCCCACATGGGATATCGACTGTGTTGCTCAGTTTGACGCGGGCCAGCCGTACTTCAGCAGCGGTTCATATCCGTGATTGCTCAGCCATTTCGCCCTTGAAAGGTGCGTCTCGTACACTTTCCTGGCGCGATCAAGGTCGCGCCCCGGCTCGATGCGCAGCACGATATCGGCCACTTCGCGCGAGTCAGAGCCTTCGGCGTCCGTGTCCAGCATGCGCAAATACGTGATCGCATGTTCGTGTCGTGGTCATACGGCGTGAGCGGATCATCCGCCGGTGCCGTGTCGGCGACTGGGGATTAGGCGGGATCTCGCGCATGGCTTCTCCTCCGCGGACTGCGCCCTGCTTGTCGTACGCCATTTGGACCGATTGATGTTCTCGTGATTAGTACGATGCGTTTGCCGGGCTTGACGGCTCAACCGGGGGACCGCAGTACGACGAGCGGTAAGAGGAGTATGACGGAAGATCCCTTCAACTAACTAGGATCATGGAGTGAGCTTCTGTTTCGGACGCCGCCTTGGTGGTGGCCTCATCACTTCGGGCTTCGCGATCGCGGCGAGCACGACGCTCGTTGCGACCTTCTCTTGAGACCATTGTGTGAGCGCCTCTATTGCGTTCTTCAAAGCCTCTTCGCGGTAATGGCACGATCTCCACGATGTGCGACGGTCGGATACCAAAAAAGCGCACGGGAGGCCGACTGCAGACAACCACCCGCGCGAAGTTTTTACGGCAAGCTCGGCTGTCTGAGGGGACGTGAAGAATAGACGGCCAAGCCAAACATCCCTCAGAAACCCGTGTGCCAGACAGGCATAGACTTCAAAAGCACCAAAGCGATGAGTGTTTTTTCGCACCGCGCGAGCCATTCGCACTTCACTCCCGCCGCACGCTGCCGTGTTTGATGCTTTCGTGTTTCGAGTCCGACGTTTTGGAGAGCGAGCTTCGGTCGTAAAGCACATGTTTTCCTTCCTTTTCCACTGTAAACCACATGTTCTTCCACCAAGGTCTCTCACGCGCGCTTCTTGCTCAGTCGAGGCATCAGACCGCTGCGGCCATCAGCGGACTCCGCGCAATGCGCCCGCCAATGAGAACGAACGCCATCGTCACGGTGATCGAGAGGATGTCGATGTCAGACCCGAATTGGTTCTCGTGGTATTCGTTTCCATTCTTTGTGCCACTAAGCGGGGGTGTGAATCAGGAAATTGAAACGAACGTCGTCAAAGTTTCGGAGATCGAAAAGAAGAGTTTAGAGAAATATATGCGGATTCCGACGAAGTCGCCCGGGCGTACCGATATGAAGTCGCCCGCCGATTCCGAGACGATGTCGCCCACCTCTCCGATTTGATCTCGCCCGGTGGCGAGGCGTTCTGGCCGGTTGGTTCTCTGGCATCGGTCAAGCCGGATGGTCAATCTGGAATCGCAACCTGAACCTGTTTTCTTTGTCTGCGTTTGCTGTGGGCATGTGGGCAACGCGTTTGCGTTGTCCAAGCGTAGCGGCATGTCCACAGCGCCACGGGCTCAGGTCTTTCGGGCGGATGACGGTGTTCGGCGCAGGCTCTCGCCGGTGAGGTCGAGCCGGTGGGCGTTGTGGACGAGGCGATCGAGCACGGCGTCAGCGTAGGTGGGGTCTCCAATTAGCACGTGCCATGCATCCACGGGGAGCTGGCTGGTGACGAGGGTGGAACGTCGGCCGTAGCGATCCTCCAGGATCTCCAGGAGATCGTGGCGGGCGCCTGCATCGAGCGGGGCGAGGCCCCAGTCGTCGAGTCACGTTGAGCTCAACGTGACTCGACTTATGTGGAGCGCACAGTGATGTGGAGCCGTATCGATCTCCCCGCTATTAACAGCCGCTTCGACCGTTCCTACTCAACATAACTGACGACGGTAGCGTGGTTCTCCCAACCATCCAACGGGGGCAACCATGCTCGAACACTTATTTCGGAAGGTTCACGCGTGCTACACGGGATCGCCCAATGGCGCTTTGTTGGAAGATTTCGCCGCTTGGCTCATCTCGGCTGGATACGCCCGACCCACAGCCTGCCGCCACGTACGAGGGCTAAAGGAAGCCCTCGATCGGATGGGCGCGGCGCGGCTTGATTGCGATACCGGCGTTTCAGAGAGGTTTTTCTCGCAAGCATTTTCTTCTACGTCATTGCAAGGCACTCGATGCGCCGTTGTACGCTTTCTCACCGTGAGAAGACTGCTCGTCAGGGAACCGGCGCCAGACCCGTTCTCATCGCTTCTTGATCGCTACAAACGGCATCTATCGGAGGTGCGTGGCCTTTCCAGCGCGACGCTGGAACAGCACATCGCAACGGCGAAGAGCTTGCTCGCGCACGCTTTGCCAGCTGACGCCCCGCTGCAGGCGTTATCAGCCGCCGCAGTGGAGCGGTTCGTAATCACCGCAGCCCGGCGGATCAAACGACAGACACTACAGCACGTTGTCGCTCGCCTTCGTGCTTTTCTTCGGTTTTGCTTCGACCAGGGCGAGGTCCAAGAGCGGCTCGACGTAATTGACGCGCCGCGCGCCTACCGAGGTGAACTGCCGCCTCGAGCCCTGGCATGGCCGCTCGTCCAGCGGCTGCTGCGTTCCATCGATCGATCAAGCCGGCTTGGCTGGCGAGACTATGCGATCCTCCATTTGATGGCGCACTACGGCCTGCGTCCCTCAGAGATCATCACGTTGACGCTTGGCTCCATCGATTGGGAGAACAAGACGCTCCACGTCAAGCAGTGCAAAACCAGATCGGATCTGATCCTTCCCGTAGCCGACCAAACGCTGCGGATTCTCAGACACTATCTGCGCCGCGGCCGGCCTGGCGGGAAGCACCCTGAACTGTTCCTCCGCGCCAGCACCCCGGTCGGTCCCCTCACGCACTACGCCATCGGCGATCTCTACCAGAAGCGCGCGGGTCAGAGCGGGCTGCCGCTCCAAGGTACGTCCTCCTACTGCCTGCGCCATTCATTTGCGATGCGTCTGCTCGATCGCGGGGTCGGCGTAAAGGTGATCGGTGATCTGCTGGGTCACCATACCCTGGAGAGCACCTGCGTCTATCTCCGGCTGGAGACCGGAGCCTTGCGAGAGGTCGCGCTTGCTCTGCCGACGGCGACCATTGGCCTCGAGGAGGACGCCAGATGAGCGCGACATTACAATGCAGCGCGTTCGACCAGTTGGCCGACCGATATTTGCGGAGGCAACGTTCACTCGGCCGCGCCTACGTCAATGAGGAGCGCATAATCGACGGTCTGCGTCGGTTTCTTGAGAAGACCAGCCGTCCCGACCTCGATCAAGCACTCTTCGATGCATGGTGCGCGGCGCAAGGTCATCTCTCTGCAAACACGCGACGTAATCGCCAGCGCATCGTGCGCAACTTTTGCCTCTATCGACGGCGTACCGAGCCAACCTGCTTCGTTCCGGATATCAACCGTCTCCCACATCGCAGGCCGTATGCACCGCCGGTCATCTTTGGGGCGGCCGAGGTCGCCAGGATGTTGGCCGCGGCCGATCGTTTGGCCCCGACGTCGACCTCGCCGCTTCGGCCAGCCGTGATGCGACTTGCCGTGGTCCTGCTCTACACGGCAGGGCTCCGTCGGGGCGAACTCCTGCACCTCACATTGGCCGACGTCGATTCCCGCCACGGCATTTTGCAGATTCGGGCATCGAAGTTCCACAAGTCGCGGATCGTCCCGTTGTCGCCAGACGCCGCTCGGGAGCTGAGGTCGTACCTCAGGAAGCGGCTTCGGCCACCGCTGAGCCGTTCAGCGGGTTCACCCTTGCTGTGCAACAGCAAGGGGCGGGTGCGCGGCTACACGGGTACCGGCCTGCGCCAAGGAATCCAAGCGCTATTCCGAGCAGCCAACGTTTGCGGCACCGACGGACGAGCCCCGCGGGTGCACGATTTTCGTCACAGCTTCGCGGTCGGGTCGCTGTTGCGATGGTACCAGCAAGGTGCGGATGTCCAATCCAATCTGCCAAAGCTTGCGATGTACATGGGGCACGTCTCAATTGTTTCGACTGCCTATTACCTGCGCTGGATTCCGCAACTCGCTGCTGCAGCCAGCGATCGGCTCGAGACGCACTTCGGCCATCTCATCACCGGAGGTGCCGCATGAGATCCCAAAGACCTAACGAACTCGGCAAGGGCATCGAGCGGTTCTTCCGCGAGTATCTGCCGACGCTCCGGGGTACCAGCCGACACACCATACGCAACTACCGGGATGCCATCGTGCTGTTCTTGCGTTTTACTTCGTCGCAAACAGCCAAGGCTATCGAGGATCTCGACCTCGTCGATTTCACCGCCAGGCAGGTCCAGGACTTCCTGGCCTTTCTGGAAGCCGAGCGTCACAATGGCGTCGCCACCCGCAATGCGCGGCTGGCGGCACTGCATACATTTGCTCGCTTTCTTGCAACCGAACAGCCCGCCCATCTAGCCGAGCTGCAGCGCGTGCTAGGCGTACCGTTCAAACGCGGCGCGCGTAGCAAGCCGATCGAATACCTTGAGCCGCAGGAAGTCGAAGCGTTGCTCAAATCGATCGATCGCTCCACGGAACGGGGTAAGCGCGACTATGCCCTGTTCGCACTGATGCTCAATACGGGTGCCCGTGTTCAGGAGATACTCGATCTGCGCCTGTGCGACATCCGCACTGATCCTCCTCATCAAGTCCGGCTGCGCGGCAAAGGCGGCAAAATGCGATTGTGTCCAATTTGGCCGCAAACCGCACGGCTTCTGCAGGACCTCTCGAACAGTGCTGCTCAGTCAGAAGGCGGCGACTCTCCGCTGTTCGTGAACCGCCAGGGCAACAAGTTGACCCGCTTTGGCGTTCGTTACCTGCTCAAGAAGCACATCACGGCCGGAGCCAGTGCAACCCGCACGCTGCAGGAGAAGCGGATCCATCCCCATTCCTTGCGGCATACGACCGCCATCTTTCTCCTGAAGGCGGGAGTCGACTTCGCGACCATCAGCCAATGGCTCGGGCATTCGTCGCTGAACACTACCATGACCTATGCAAGGGCGGACATCGATCTAAAACGCCAGGCGCTAATGCAGGTGTTCCCTGAGATCCTCGCACCGCCTCGTGCCGGGCACGTCTCCTCTGCGGCGATCAACATCGTTGATTGGCTGAAGAGGCTATGACCTACAGGTAAATTATGTGGAGTTGGCGGCTGTCAAAAACCGGACCGGCGCCGATTGTCGACCCTCAACTCCACATCACTGTGCGCTCCACATAAGTCAAGGATCAACAGATCGACGCGGCCAAGAGCGCGCAACAGGCGCGGATGGCGGCCGTCGCCGCGTGCGAGCGCCAGCTCGTCGAACAGACGCGGGACGCGTTGGTAGAGCACGGAGCGATTGTCGCGACAGGCCTTGTGGCCGAGCGCCGAGGCGAGCCAGCTCTTGCCGACGCCGGCCGGGCCGCAGATCAGGAGATTGACGCGGTCGTCGATCCAGCGACCCTCAACGAGGCTGGCGAACAGCGGACGGTCGAGCCCGCGCGGGGTGCGGTAGTCGACGTCCTCGACGCACGCCTGTGGCGCAGCTTGGCGTAACGCAGACGAGTGGCGAGCCGCTTGTCGTGACGCAGCGAGGCTTCACGTTCGAGCAGCAGCGCAAGCCATTCGGCGTGACCGAGGCTTGCGGCCTCGCCGGTGGCTTCGATGTCGGCGAAGGCCTTGGCCATGCCGTGCAGGCCGAGGGCGTTGAGGCGGTCGAAGGTCGGATGAGTGAGCAAGGGAGGGTCTCCTAATTGTAGTAGCGCGGTCCACGGATGTTGGCATGCAGGATCGGCGCATCGTCCGCGGAGCGCTGGTGAGCAGGACGCCGATCGAGATTGTTGGCGAGGATCGACTTGACCGAGCCATAGGTGCGCGCGCCGATGTCGATCGCCCGCGCAGCCGCAGCGTCGAGGCGCTCGCGCCCGTAGGAGGCGGCAAGCCTGAGAATGCCGAGACAGGCGCGGAAGCCTTGCTCGGGGTGCGAGCGCTCGTCGAGAATGAGGTCGCACAACGCGCGGGTCGCCGGCCCGATCGCGGTGGCATCCTGGCGGATGCGTGCGATGGTCCAGCCGGCGTAGCGCCGATGGCTGGAAGCCATGTGCTCCGGCACGGTGGTGTGCTTGTGATTGCCGCTCATGCGCTGATGCGCGGCGATCCGCTCGCCCTTGTGGAAGATCTCCACGGTGCGGGCAGTGAACCGCACCTCGACCTCGGCGCGGGCGAAGCGATGGGGAACGCTATAGTAATGCTTCTCCACCTCGACGTGGTAATCGAGACTGACACGGCGGATACGCCACTCGGCGAGCACGTAGGGGGATGCCGGCAACGGCTTGAGTGCCGGCCGGTCGACCTCTTCGAGCAGCCGGCGGCGCGTTATGCCGAGCCGCCGGATCGTCCGCTCTTCGTTGAGCCTCGTGAGCAGTTCGCCGATCGCCGTGTTGACCTCGGCGAGGTTGTAGAAGGTGCGATGACGCAGGCGCCCAAGCAACCAGCGCTCGACAACGAGGACGGCCTGTTCGACCTTGGCCTTGGAGTCTAGCGCGCATTGCATATGGTGATGAGCATGGCGCGCAAGTTTTTACGGTCACGCATCCATTCCATCCGCTACGAGGACAGACGTTCGATCTGCTTGCCGTGCGCAACAACTGGGGCGGAGACCGCGTGTTGTACGCAGGCCCCGAAGGGAGGCTGCGCACACTTCCGGTCGAATGGACTGACGTTATCGAGCCCGACCTCGTAGTCACGGTTGGTGCTGGTCGCGCCTTCTTCCGAACCGATCAACTGCGTGAGCTGCGCAAGCTCATCGATGAGTGGCGGCAGCAAGGGGAGGCGCCGTCATGTTAGGCAAATTATATGCATGCTGTCTTGGAAAATATGTTCGCGCGTCGGTGGCGACGTGTGGGTCGATAAACGGATTTCAGCGATTTATCGCCGATGTAAGAGGATATTATCTGATTGCGCGATCTTCTCCTCTTGATCGTCGCCCATATGCTGTATCTAATTATCAAGACACATGGGCGATTCGCGCTTCAAGGAGGCCGGATGGCAGCAGATTCACGTCAACGGGTGCGGCGCCGGCAGGCCTTGCAGGCACACGGCGCCACCCACCCCCGCCCTCAGGCCGTGAGCGATCCGCTCTTCCGCGGCAGTGCGTTCTTCGATCCGAACGATCTGGTCCAGGTCAAGTACGAGATGCTCCGCAGCGTCGCGAAGGAGGGGCGCGCCGTGGTGGATGCGGCAGAGGCCTTTGGACTGTCCCGGCCGGTCTATTACGTGACCTGGGAGCTGTTCAATCGCGAAGGTCTGCCGGGCCTGTTACCGCGCAAGCGCGGGCCGAAGCGCCCGCACAAGCTTACCGAGGAGGCCCTTGCCGTGCTGGCGCAGGCGGTGCGCGAGGCGGAACACATGCCAGGCGGTGCAGAGTTGGCCGAGCTCTTGGCCGAACGTTGCGGCATTCATGCCCACCCGCGCAGCATCCTGCGACGTCTGCTCCCCTATCTGAAGCGGCAGGAAAAAAAACGCCCACGATAGCCGAAGTGGCTGCGCTCGATCCTGCGCAGTACGTAGCCCATTACGAGCTGCTTCGTTCACAGGTCGTCGCTGCGGAGGCCAGTCCCGGCGGGACGAGCGCAGCAGGCCAGCCCCGCGGCGTGGGTCTTGCCTTGCTGCTGTACGAAGGGATGCCCGGCTGGCTCAAGGCGCTGGAGGGCGTTATCCGGGCGTCGGGCGTGCGACACACCACACCCCCCGCGGAGGTGCCTGCGGCCGAACCTCCCGGCGCGTACGACTCTGCGCCGGCGTGGCTCGGCAGTGTGCCTCACCGCGATCTGACCGCGCTTTTGACCAATCTGGTTCTCTCGACGCGTTGTGTCGAACACCCCATACCGAGGGAGGGATATCGATCATGCCGATGAACAGTGAGGCCTCACAGAAGATCACTGCCACGCATTTGTCGCGCATGGCATACTTGTATGTGCGACAGTCGACGTTGCGCCAGGTCTTCGAGAACACCGAGAGTACGCAGCGCCAGTATGCGCTGCGCGATCGTGCCGTCGCGCTCGGTTGGCCGCTTGATCGGATCGTGGTCATCGATTGCGATCTCGGGCAATCCGGTGCCAGCGCGACCGACCGCGAGGGCTTCCAGCGTCTGGTCAGTGAGGTTGGCCTGGGCCGTGTCGGGATCGTACTTGGACTTGAGGTATCGCGCCTTGCGCGCAACAACACCGACTGGCATCGATTGCTCGAGCTGTGTGCACTCGCTGACACACTGATTCTGGACGAAGACGGGTTGTATGATCCGGCGCACTTCAATGACCGCCTCCTCCTGGGTTTAAAGGGAACCATGAGTGAAGCCGAACTTCATGTGCTCAAGGCGCGACTTCGCGGCGGGATTCTCAGTCGCGCCCGCCGCGGCGAGCTCAAGCAGATGGTCCCGGTCGGCTTTGTGCATGATGCACACGAGCGTGTTATCCTTGATCCGGACATCCAGGTGCAGGCCGCCGTGCGGCTGTTCTTCGACACGTTCAGGCGCACGGGCTCGTGTTTGGCAGTGGTCAAGGACTTCCATGCGAAGAAACTGCTGTTCCCGCGTCGTTTGAGAAGTGGCGCGCACAAGGGCGAACTCGTGTGGGCTGAGCTCCTGCACTGTCGCGCACGGCAGATCATCCATAATCCGCGCTATGCCGGCGCCTTCGTGTTCGGTCGGACCAAACATCGTCGTCTGCCGAGCGGCAAGTACACCTCGCGGCAGGTTCCAAGCGAAGAGTGGATCCTGCTCCGCGACGTCCATCCTGGCTATATCAGCTGGGAGGACTACCGATCGAACCTGGACCGTGTGAAGGGTAATGGGTTGGCCTGGAGTACCGAGCGGCATCGGGGCCCGCCGCGCGAGGGAACGGCCTTGCTGCAGGGTCTTGTGATCTGCGGGAGCTGCGGCGAGCGCATGTCGGTGCGTTATCACCATCACCACAACCAACAAGTGCCGACCTACTGGTGTGGCCGCCGCCCAATGTTCCGAGGCGAGATCGGCCTGTGTCAGACCGTGCATGGCAGCGCGCTCGATGCTGCGATCGGCGACATCCTGATCGAGGCGATGACGCCACTGGCGATCGAAGTCGCTCTCGGCGTGCAGCAGGAGCTTGCCAACCGTCAGGACGAAGCAGATCGATTGCGCCGTCAGCACGTGGAGCGAGCGAAGTATGATGCAGAACTTGCGCAGCGTCGCTTCCTCAAGGTCGATCCCGACAACCGTCTGGTGGCTGACGCCCTGGAAGCCGACTGGAACACGAAGCTGCGCGCGCTCGCCGCGGCACAGGACGCTTACGACAAAGCCTCGACGGTCGATGTAGGCGTCGTGACCGATGCCGAGCGTACGGAGCTGATGGCCCTCGCCACCGACTTCCCCCGCCTCTGGCGCAATCCGCGCACTCAGATGAAAGACAAAAAGCGCATGCTGCGCCTGCTGATCGAGGACATAACGCTCAGCAAGGGCGATACGCTCCATGTCGATATCCGCTTCGTCGGCGGCGCGACGCGCTCCTTGGATCTACCGCTGCCGAAGTCGTGTGTCGAGTTGCGCACGACAGATGCCGCCGTGATCGAGGAGATCGACCGCCTCATCGATACCTACACGGACAAGGAGATCGCCGGCCTGCTCAACGAGCGTGGCGTGCGGACCGTCGTGAGCACCCCTTGGACAGCTACGCGCATTGGGCGGCTTCGCCACACCTACCACCTTACCGATCGACGTGAGCGTCTGCTCGCGCAGGGACTGCTGACCCCGCAGGACGTCGCGGCTCGCTACAACGTTGTGGTCTCGACCGTCCACATGTGGCGCCGACGCGGCCTGCTACGCGCACATCCAATCAACGATCGCGGCGACTTCCTCTACGAGATTCCGCCCGAGGGCCTGCCGGGAAAGTTCATCCACAAACGCGATTACCAGGTCGATCCCGCAACTTCATCCTCACGTAACTGACGAGGTGCAGTATGAGTCTGAGCCCTTGTCGCGCGGCTTGCGCGGCCGCGCCGGCAAGATGGCGGTGCCGTAATGCGCTGCCATCTCCGCATAGGTGCGGTTGATCTGCGGGTCGTAGAGACACGCCTTGATGACCGCGACCTTGGTGTTGTCCGGCACCAGCAGCGCCGGGATGCCGCCGATCGCCGCGAAGGCGCCAACATGGGCGCTGATCCAGTCGGCGAGCCCCTGCGTCCACGTCGCCTGAGCGTAGGTGAAGCTCGATGCGCCGAGCACGGCGACGAAGATCTGCGCCTTCCTGCGCTCCCCGGTCAGACGGTCGACCACCACTGGCACGCCATCGCCGGCGTAATCGACGAACAGCTTGTCGCCGGCCGCGTGCGCCTGGCGCATCGTCACCGACAGACGCCCCTCCCAGGCGCGGTAGAGCTCACAGAAGCGCGAGTACCGGTATCCGCCGGGCTCGGCGGCGATATACTCCTCCCACAGGATCGACAGCGTCACGTGCTTGCGTTTGAGCTCGCGGTGCACGGCCGCCCAGTCGGGCTCCGTGACGCGGCGGTGACCCTGACGGTTGCCATTGCCGGTCTTCGCGAACAGGCGGAGTTCCAGAACCGTGTCGGTGACGTCGTCCGGCAACGGCCAGCTCAGACCCGCGGCCTCGAACCGCCGGATCGCCAGCCGCACCGTCGAGGGCGCCGCGCCCACCCGTCGCGCAATCTCGCGGCTCGGCAGCCCGGCCGCCTTCATCCTGATCACATCGCGCACACGGCGCATCGCAAGCCTCTCCGTCGGCATCCAGGGTCCCCCTTCGCAAAGCCGAAAGGGTTGACCCTATGGGAGCCAGAAGAGGCCTCGTCACCCGGGCGACATCATCCCGGAATGGTGGGCGACATCATCTCGGAACGGGTGGGCGACTTCAAATCGGAATGGTGGGCGAGATCATCTCGGAATCCTGGGCGACATCGACCGGAATCAGCAAAATATAGCCCAGGCCAACAGCTCAAGGCCCTTTTCGCTGCCTTTAAACAATTGAAGGGAAAGACTGACGCGAGCGCCGGACACGCAATGAATTGTCTCGAAGAGATGATAAAAGGCGCGGAAGAGGTCAAGCAACGTCACAGCATTGACTTACGTCACGACGCCGAGCGTGCGTTGCAACGCCTGAAGGCCGCCGACCTCGCGCAATATCAAGCGTTCATTAACGACCACGAGATGGCGCCACGAGATGGCACACGGAGATCTAGTCACACCGGCGGTTGAATAGCTCGGGGTCGTCTCCGTGGCCTCGAACTGCAATCCATATCACCCGCCACCCCCTTCCGGCCTAGAGGTGGTCCCAAAGACAGCGCCAGCTTGAATATACCTCTTCGAGCACATTCCAAATGAAAAGGAGATCGTGATGACAGGCGAAACCGGGCTCCACGATCAGATGCGCGTTGCCGCAGACGCGCTTCAGGACTTCACCTGTCCGTCGTCAGATGATTTAGGACTGATCAGGCGTTCTGAGAAGAGAGGCTCTAGCTCATCCGGGTTAGAGTTTAAGCAGCCTGCAGTTGATGCTGCAAGCGGCGGTTTTCGATGGTGTCGCGCTTGATGCATTTTCGTTCTGCGAGGATCGCCTCGGCCCTGCCGAAGCAGACATCGGCTGGTGTGAGGTTGTCGATGCTCTCATGATAACGGACGTGATTGTAGTATTCGACGAAGGCCCGTACCCGGCGTTCGAGATCATCGGGCAGACAGTAATTGTCGAGCGGTATGCGGTTCTTCAGCGTCTGATGCCAGCGCTCGATCTTTCCCTGGGTCTGGGGATGGGTACGGAGCGCCGCGCACATGCAGCATGCCATTCTGATCGAGCCACGTGGCCAGATCGTCCGCCACCGTAACTCGAACCATTGTCGCTGAGAAGCCTTGGCCGGTGCGCGACGGCCATGTGGTCAAGACCGGATACAGCGAGTGCTTGGTCGAGGGTGGCACGCGCTGGCATGCCTCGCGATGGATCGCGTGCCATGCTGGGCGCTCGGATCGCCGAGCAGGCCAGCTGTGCCATCCATCTAGTGCATCACACGCGCAAGGCCCCAGCAGGCACCGAGGTGACGAGCGGGGAGCCAAGGCGCTCACCGACGCGGCGCGCGTGGTGCGCGCTGAACCAGATGACCGAGGAGGACGGCGCGAAGGCTGGCGTCGAGAACCATCGGCTGTTCTTTTTCAGCAGCCCGGGGCCAGGCTGCCCCGTCGCCGAGGTTGGACGCGGTTCCCGAAGACCTCCCGGCGGCTGTTGGATGTTCAAGCCGATGCGTCGCCGGGCTTGGCTGATGATCCCAACGAGACGGGTCAGTGCCGAATATATCCGTATATCTTCCTCTGGACTGGCAGCACGGTGCGCAGTGGGCGCCGGATGACAAGGAGGGAATGTGCTTGCACCGCGTGCTGCCAAGCGCGTCTCAACCGGAGACAAACCTCACTCTTAAGGGCGTGACTTACACGGGCATCATTGAGCCGCCAGGTTATGAGGATCAGGTTTTTCTGCGCCCTACCGGAAAAAGGGAATAGCTATCTTCGGAGGTGGTGCGCGTTCAATGACCGCTATCAGTCGCGAACGGCGTGCGGCATTGGTTGTGGTCGTTTCGCTCAACGAAACCACCCGGCAACGCGTCGACCGACTTCTCGCCGAGTGGCAAACGAAGCGCAGGCGGGCGTGGGCGGCTCGCTAGATGGCGAGTTCGCCTATGACGCCTCCGTAATCCTGCGAGTCTAACCCCTCCTATTCGTGAGAGTGCGGCTCTTTGACCCGATTGATGCGGCCGCACATCTCCTCTGACGCGGCGCAGGATTGCCTTCGGCTTTCGAACTGCCGAACTGCCGGGGGCGAGCTGCTGGCCGGCAAACATCCGCAGCTCGCGAGCGTCCACGTGGTCGTCGGAAATCTCGGCCGCCGCCTGCTTGGATGCGTATCGTAAGAGAAGCTGTTCGCAGACCGATATAGAGAGCGACCTAGGATCGCCCTGAGAAATAAGGGTGATCGGTTCGCGGCGAATAACTTCGTTCTGAATGTCTGGGTGCCAGAGCGATAGCCAAGCTGCTTCGCCGCGCAATGACGGAACCACGGTCTCCACGCCATAACGTTTCTGCGAAAAGAAGCTGAAATATCTCCGTGCGCGGGCAATTGTTGCGGATCAAAAACACAGCATTGAATGGCGTTGCTTTTGCTTCACATGTGGCACTCCATCCCCTCTGTTACATTCATCACTCCCGAATGACGCTTGTTCAGTTTACCCGTTTAGGGCCCCGATGATAGCGTCGCCAAGTGGAAACTTTGGCAATGGAGATCTCACAATGGCAACGAGAATTGACAGGGGCAGAGCGTCCGAGGCGGAACGCGAAAAACTGATTGAAGAAATGCAAGAGCTGATCAGGGCGAAAAATCTCGACGTGGAACTAGTGGTCGGTCGGCCGGTCGCTCCGACCTTGAAGGGCTGCTCGCAGTGCACGGTCTGCCCGTGCATTATCTGCTGGTAGTGCGAGTGGCTGGGGCTGTCGGCTTGCGCACCGTCAACTTCGACATCGCGAAGGAAGGGACAGACTGTAGCAAGCCGACGGTCTCCACGCTTCGGGCATGAATCGAATCGTTGGCTGTAGGTCAAAGCGTCCGCTTTCCAGCTAACCACTGATTCCAAGCCGCCGGTGATCGACATGCATATGCTCAATACATCAGGTTCACAATATCCCGCCGTCAGATGCGAATTCATTCTCAAGGTCGACGGTGCCCGGCCGATCGTTTATTCGCTCGATTACATCAACACTCAAATCTATTACTTGGCGCCAATCGAAGGCTTTGCGCTGTCCTTGCTCGACGGACAACGATCGATCTCCGAGCTTAGCGTCCTATTTAAGAGCCTGCTCCCGAGAACCGATAAGCCGTTGCTTGACGTGTTGCGCTCCGCCGACACGCTTGTCCGTATGTCGCCCTCGCAGACCGGGCTCGGCAAGGATGGATTGTTCGACATTTCTGATGAGCCGATTGCCGATGCGCAGTCTTTCGATCCGCGCGAGTTCATCATCGATCCAGCTCATTTTGCAGCTCGTAAGAACGATCCGAAGACGTCGCTGCGGCTCGATACGCCGATCAATGTCTATACCGTCTTCACACATCGCTGTCTGACCGACTGCGTTTACTGCTACGCGGATCGCTGCAAGATGACGGAAATGCCGATTTCGCGCTGGCGCCAGATCATTCGCGAGATGCGCAGCCTGGGCATCTGGCTGGCGTCACCGGACAATGGCGACACTTTCGCCCGCCGCGACGGCATCGATCTTCTCGAATGCCTGCTCGAGAACGAGATGCACTTTCTGCTGTCGACCAAGGCCTATGTCAGTAAAGACTACATCAAGCGCCTGATCGACGCCGGCTTCACGAAGAAGGTGCGCGGCGTAATCCAGCGTCAGGTGCAGTTAAGCATCGATGCCGTCGACGACGACGTGTCGCGACGCGTGCTGTGCATCAAGAGATCGAACGTCGCCCGCAATCAAGAGACGATCGAGAACTTCCTTTCCTTCGGCATCATGCCTAAGATTAAGGCGGTGATCACCGGCCTCAACCACGACCAGCCGGAGAAGATTGTCCACCGGTTCTACGAGCGCGGGGCGCGGGTCTTCCACTTCGTCCGCTATGGGCGGTCGTTTCACCGGCACACGGACCATCTCTTTGTCGATGAGGTTGCGATTGCTTCACTGCGCGATCAGTTTGATCGCATCCGTAGCCGTTACGATGACGCCGATATCGTCGAGAATCTCACGCAGGCGCCGCCGGACCAGAGCGAACTCGACGCGAATGCGGCGCGCGCCATTTGGGACGGTCGCATCGGTTGCGGCGGCGGGTGGTCGGCGCTGGGTATCTCGCCGAGTGGGAAGGCCTTCTTGTGCGAACAGATGAAAATGGCGGACCCGTTCTTCGTCGGCGATGCCAGCTATCAGTCGATCGAAGAGATCTGGCACGGCGCGCACCTGAAGCGCTTCATCTATCCTGAGCAAATGCAGTTCGCTGGCACGGCATGTGAATCATGTCCAGAATTCGAAACCTGCATGTGGGAAAAGGGCCGCTGTTACCGCGACGCCTATTTCTCGTACGGAACTGTGTTCCATCCACCGCCGCTCTGCCCGAGTAACTATCGCTCCGGACTGCGTTTGAGCTGAAGGAGGCCGGAATGACCGCCGCCGTCCAGCTTAAGCCGTCCGCCTTCAACGTAAAGTTGCGGCACGAGGGCAGGCACCTTGCTTTCAACAGTATCGTTGCCCACTCGCTGGAGATGAGCGAGGCGCAGGCGCGTGTTTTCAACGATGCGCTCGATGAAGTGGCTCAATCCGGGTCGTGCAAGGACGAGGCGCTACTGCGTTGCCTTTATGCGCTCGGCTTCGTGGTACCGGCCGACCATGACGAACTGGCGGTGCAACGGGCGGTTTTCCAGGCAACGAAGGCAAGCACCGAGACCTTGCGGTTCACAATTGCGCCGACCATGGCCTGCAATTTGCACTGCAGCTACTGCTTCCAACAGGACTTTGCACCCTGCAAGACCATGCGGCTGGACATCGAGCGCGGCATTATCGAGTTCGCGCGGCGCAAGTTGGAGGGCTGCAAGACGCTGGTGGTGCAGTGGTTCGGGGGCGAGCCGTTGCTGCGTTACAAACGTATTGTCGCGATGACTGAGGCGTTCCAGCGCGTCTGTGCTGAGCGCGGCGTCAACTATTACGCGGAAATATTGACGAACGGCGTTCTGCTCACGCCTGAGATCATCGCAAACTTGCCCAAGCTGGCGGTCAAGGCGATCCAGATTCCGCTGGACGGTGACGTCGATACCTACGCACGGCGGAAGGGTGTCAGCCGTGAACGAGCCCAGGCGTACCACGACGTCTTGGTCAACCACATGCACGCGCTGGTGGATGCGACGGGCAGCGTGACGATCAGGATTAACGTCGATCGTGAGAACCCCGCCGCCGGCTACGACGTGGTCAGGATGTTCAAACGGAAGGGGTGTGTCGACCCGCGTATCGATTTCCGGCTCGGCTTTCTCAACAACCGCGATGGTATTGTCGACTGTATTCCGCACGATTGCTTATCGGATGTCGAATTCTCCGATACGGAGGCGGAGTTCCGTCGCTTCCTGGTCGAGCAGGGCTACCGCGTCTATGGCGAGCCCGGGCCGCGCAAATTTCCATGCTCGGCACCGTTACGAAACAACTTCACCATAGATCCCACTGGACGCATCGGCAAATGCGTGCCGGTAATTGGTACCGACGAATCCGTGTTCAGCTGCATTTATCCCGACGACATCGCGCGCACCATGCGGGAGACGAGCATATCGAATGCGCCCTATTCGGATTTCGACCCCTATGGGAGTGTCTGCCGCAATTGTGAATTGTTGCCGGTGTGCCTTGGCTCATGCCCGCGCTCGCATGCCCCGGAACATTCTGTGATTTGTCCACTCAAACAAGGATTGGCAAAGACTCTTGCCTTCTATCGCCTGCATGGCTGACGCGCTATGTGCAACGAGGCTCAGCGGACACATGTTCACGACGCCGAACGAGACTGCAATATTCCCCGCGACGACCGGGTGTCTTTGCAATTTGATAACGCGCAGGTCGCAGCGGTGCTGAACATCTTGGATAAGATTGCGCAAGCAACGCCCGTCGATAACGATGATTGGCAAGACTTGTATGCGGCCGAACCCTATATCCGGTTGAAAGAACGTGAGGTCTCGATCAATCGGCCGTTCACCGACACCGATTTCAAGAGCTTTCTCTTGTCTTCGGATACACAGCGGCAACGGGTGGCATTGAAGCATACGCTGGCGGCCTGGTGTCGGCTGCCGCTGTCCGCGATCGGCGTAAGCACATTAGACTATTTGCCGGCTCACGCGCGCATTCGCGCAAGACTATTCCCCGTCATCAAGCCAGCGCCGAACAGTTTCGTGCATGGGGCGAGCGACGACGCGATGGTTTTCCTGTATCTCGATCCCACCCTGCGCATGCCGCAGGTTGAAGCCTTGATCGTGCACGAGCTGCATCACATCGGACTCTACCCGTTCGAATGCGAAAGCAACCAGCGGCAGGATCTGCGGCCGCCGGTCCGTCGCGCCGTCGGGTTCATGCGCGACTTCCGCGAGGGTTACGCTATGTTGGCGGCGGCCGGCGGATCTGACGTGCATCCGCGTCATCTCGACGGCGCGGCCGAACGCGCATTGTGGGACCGCGCCATGAACGATTTCGGTCATGAGCTGAAGGCAATCGAGAGCTTCCTGCTCGATGTGGTCAACGAACGGCTCGCTCCGGCGCAATCCGAACGCATAGCCATGGAATTCCTCGGCCGGCAAGGCCCATGGTACACGGTCGGCTGGCGCATGGCGGCGATGGTCGAACGAAGATTTGGCCGCGACCTGCTGATCGACTGCATGTCCGATCCGCGGCTCTTGCTGCTCTGCTACAATTCAGCTGCGGTAATCGCCGGACGTGACGAAAGCGCCGAAGAATGGCCGATCTGGTCGATGGAGTTGATGCGCGCGCTGGTGCCGTCACGTCGCGAAACGAGGCCTTGACCGTAGGTTCGCCCAACGCGATCAAATAACGCCGCGCCGCTTGGCCTCGATCACCGCTTCCAGACGATTGCAGGTGCCGAGCTTCTGGTTGACACGGTGAAGATGGTTGCGCAGCGTGCCTAGCGTAATCTGTCGCTCGCGCGCGACCGTCCGCGGGTGCTTGCCGTCGCTAATGTCGCGCAGGATCCGGTGTTCCTGGTCGGTGAGCGGAACGATCGGCGGCCGCCGTTGCTCGGCCTGAGGTAGTTGCACAATCTGCCGTACCAGATCGATGAGCTGCTGGTTTAAGTTCTCCGCGTCCTTCTGCCGCGTGATGTCGCGCGCGAAATGCACCACGAGCAGCTCGTTGTTGACCTCGTCCTGATACGCGAGAATTGAGACATTGATCCAAATGGGTGTTCCGGCCGCTGTCTTCGCCCTGACGTCATAGTTGGGTACGGTCGTGCCCGCTAGGCATTGGCCAATCACACCACATTGCTTGCAGCAGGTGTCCGCGTGGGTGCCGGTGTGAAATGAAATCAGGTCGACGCATGGCATGTTCATCGCTTGGGCGGCGCTGTAGCCGAACAACTGTTCAGCGCTGCGATTCCAGGCGCGGATCATACCCTCGCGGTTGACGGCGAACCCTGCATCGGCAGTGCGGCTCAGAAGCAATGCAACACGATTAGAACTCATCGCTCTTTACCCGAGGCCAGCATTCCATTTTCGAAAAGACACCAGGACAACAATAGTGCGAAGTAACTCGCTCTGCAATCAAGGAACGTAGATGCAAAGATGACAAGAAGTTGGGAAATGCCGGTCGGCGCGCACCTATTGTGGCTTCTGAACCGCCACATGGGCTTGACTTCGGCCCGATGGCATCGGGGCGGCATTGCCTTTTGGCCTCCCGATGAGTTTGGGCGTTGACTATCGTGATGTCTCTTCATGGCCCATCTTCGGCCTGGGCTACGCGCCAGGGTACGGCGCATAGGTTGCTGCGCTCTATGCCATTCCGCTTGATCCCGTCAGCAAGACGCAATGTATCGGCATTATCGCACTAAGTGGCGCGTATCTAGCCTCAGATGTTGCGCAGGCCGCCGTGCAGGGCGGGCCGCCCCTGGGCTAGCCGCGGGCGGCGCACCCACAGCGTACGGAGATCGAATGAAGGCGAATGTGGTCTAATGTCAGCTCGGGAGGATCATCTCCTCTCGATCGCAGAGACCCCTTCAGACGTCCCGTTCCATTTGGTTCAGCGAGCGGGCGGCAAGCGTCCGAAGCGCGATCCACATGCCGGCGACCCAGAAAATGCATTGGACACGCGACGATCGGTCACCCGCGGCACGCGGCGGGCCTATGCTAACCGAAGCTCGCCCTCATCGATGAAGACGAGGCGCTCAGAATCAAAGGTACATAGCTTTCGCGATCTAATATCGCTCCAGCCGCCTCGAAGTTATGTTCGTCGAACTGCTCTTTCCAAGTCTCAACGCGCGTTGCTGAAAAACGCCCTACCAGAATCACGAGTTGATCAGTCTCCTACATGCAACTATCATTATCGCCCTGTTTCAGGTTACGGCGGCGATAGCCGAGTCAAGCGGAGGTTCTCCTCATCGCGCAGCCTGCAAAACAGATCGCGTCTCGCGTCGAGATGCGCGTGCGTTCCGATCTCAGGGGCTCTCTTCGCATCGCAAAAGGCCAGGTCGAGCCTTGGGGCCGTTTTGCGCCGGCGCCCGGGGGCCTCGCCGTGTTCTGGATACGAGTATAAGTGTCAATCGGCACTGGAATGGGACCCCCCGTATTGCCTCATCTGCGGATGTTACCCTGATGGCGTCATTGCCTATGATGATCCAATGTCGATTGACGGGCAGCGCCACGTGGCTCTCCGAGCTTGCTCGACGAGAGGGGCTGTGGGCGGATCGGGCCCTACATAGCCCGAGCCGTCCACAACCCCGGGCAATGGGGCAGCGGTCGTGGCTGCGCCAAACGCCTCCTGAGCGACCAGTGTTCGGCAGCCCTGAGTCTAAGCGCCCTCAGCAGACGCTGGACGATCGAATGTCTCGTCCCGAACTCCTCAGGGTATTTCTCGCTCAGTCGGCCGACAATGGCGAGTGACGTCAGCTGCGACTGCGCAGCGAGCCACCCCCGATCGTAGCAATATGCGGGTTCAGCTTGGACGGCATGCGAACTCTAGTTTTATAGGGCCGACGGGATCGCCGGTGTGTGGCACGAGGCTTGCCGCCCTTCGCCGTCTTGCCGAGCGTCTTGGCAAGATTGGCTGCGGTCGCTGGCGCGTTGCAGGCCGCGCGCCTGAGCCAGCCACTGACGTGCCGCCATGGGCCACCTTGCTGCCGCTTTGCCATATCCGCCGCCACGATCGCGGGCGATGACCGATATCATTGGATGAGCAGCCAGCCAGGCTTGTGCGCTCGGGCTCACGGTCCGGCAGCAAGGTGACTACCCGGCGCATTTCCAGGTTGCAGATAATGCTGGCGTATCGGTGATTGCGCCGCCAAGCCCAGTCATCGATCCCGATGACCTTGAGAGAATCGGCCGACAAACGGCTGCGGCGTCGGACAACGCGCAGAAGCGGATCCTTGCTCACTGGTAGCATCAGCCGTTTTGCGAAACCCGCTGCCGGTCGACCGCCAAGCCCCAGACCAAGGTGATGGACGATAGAGTCCAGCCTTGCCGCGCGTCGCGCCGATGGAGCTATCCCGTCGGCGAAACGCTCAGTGAAGATCTGACGTCCGCACAGGACAGCGTCGCAGCGGAAGTGGCGGACGATCACCAGGAGCTCTACGACGCGCCCAGACAGCGGCAGATCGGTCACGCGGCGTCGATAGCGGCTATGGACACGTCGCGAAACCGTTCCACGACGGGCACAGGACGACGCCCCCGGAAGCCCGAACCACAACAATCGCCTTATCAGCCTGTAGTAAGCACTCTCTACAATAAACCCACGCGTGACCAAACTGGAGCGGTGGAGTGCCTGCTGCATGGCGCTGATTCTCCTCCAATCAAAGCGCCAGACATCCCCCGAACTGCATCAAAAGTGGGACAGAGCCCTTATTTTATGCCGAAGCACACCTTGGCTTTGAGCATGTCTTCCGACGCGCGCCGCTCGGCCGTTCCCGTGGCGTGCGTGACCCGACCGGCCACGGCCAGGCCATTCCGGTTCTCCATGGTGACATGCCCCATGTAGCAGAGCTTCGCCTCCCGCCCGGCAGCCTTCCGATAAAGCCGGCTGTCGGGAGCGGTTCTTCGTAGACGTCGTCGGGTCCCACACCGGATCGTTCGGCGCCAGCCCTACAAACCACCGATACAGCAGTTGTAATCCAGCTGCTCCATCAGTTGTCGTTCCGAGCGAATACAATCGTATGATCGCCATCGCCTCACGCGATCGACGTAGGCGCGGAAGGAATTGAGCACGAGGCTCTTGCGTCAGGCTATACGATTCGTTGTCGCTTTCGCGGCCACCGAGATATGAATGCAACGCTCCGGCTGCCCGAGCCGCTCGATCGATTGCCTGAGATTGTCGGTTTGTCGAGCCAGCGAACGCTTTCCTTCTTCTCGGTCGGAATGCGGGGCGGGTTTGATCTTCCTCTGGACTGCGCCGTGCCTTTGAATTTTTTCCGTGCTCAGAGCTTCACCGCGGCCGACTAACAGTGGTAGACTCCGACACCGCCCAGGTCGAGGCTGGAATGCATCAGCATTCCGCAAGTCGTGTGATGTATTGGCCGCAGGCTGTAGCCATAGATCCATAGATGCCGAAGCGAGCGAGTCCGACGGTTGGCACGGCCGGCGAACCGACAGTTCACCTTGGCGCAGTCAACGAAGCGGACCGGGGTGCTCACCTCTCGGATGTCTTCGCTACTTTGACGCCCGACATGAGTGACCGGCCTTGGCGCGCGCCAGCGTAGCGGCGATAGGGTGAATCGACTAGTATTTCGATCCTGTCGTCACGCAGCCGTACCAGGCGATTTCCATGATGAAAAGTCCGCGTAAAAAGATTCGGTCGTTATTGGTTGTTGTACTTTCGGTTGCGGGCGCGGCAAGTGGAATATGGGGCTGCAGGCGATGGCATGGGACACACGAACCGCCGGAGGCGCGGCTTGCGTTGGATGCGTACTACCCAGAGATGCCGCCCGATGCAAACCATCGATACCTCAATCTTCCGATGGATTATACAGATGAAAGCAGCGGACGCTTTCGCGCGTTCTACGTGCTCAGCACTAACTTCAATCCCAAAGATCCTGTGGTTTTTTTTCTGACGGACGGGCAAATGGAATTGGTAGGCCCGGAGATGGATTTTTCTTTCTTTGATGAGCAGCTTCCTGGCGTGTCATATGTGCTGATCGGCCATCGCGGCCATTGTCCCACGCTTTTTCCTGAGGTCTATCCAGATGGCAAGCTGGATCTGCGCCGCGCAATGAACCTTTATGGCTCCTGGCAGCGCATCGAGGATATCGAACGCGTAAGGAAGGACATGGTTTCCGCGAAACTGCTTCCGTCAGACGGACGCATTATGATTTTCGGAGCCTCAGGCGCAGGCCTACTTGCGCAGCAGTACCTGCAGCGATATGGAGAACACGTGACCCGGACATTGCTGGCCACCACGGGAGCGCCGGACTTGGCCCGTCAGCACGGATGGACCTACGCCCGCAACTTAGCTGAGATCGACTCGCAAGCCGCAGCCTCCTTGTCGGAGATTGCAAAGCTTGAGAATGGCAGGCGAGCAAACTTAGCTTATATGGTCTTTCAGCTCGCGCGACAAGGACAGTCAGGCTTAGCAACGCTTCGTAAGATTGTCCATGAAGAGCTAACCCACAACTTCTTGCCGTATACTTTGCACGACCTGCACATGAGCCTGCGGTGGGCACTCACCCGCACCCTGCTAAGCCTGCCTGCCGCTGATGCCGTGAAAGTGCGAATGTACGAGCTACTTGGAAGGGACCTACAGAGTATGTCCTCATATGGTTATGACCTCCCGCTCTACGTGTGGTCTGCGGAAGTCCTGAAAAACTTTCTGCAGGAGCCTGTGTCCTTACCGAATCTGCAGTTGGATCGGAGCCGTTATCAGGGGGAGGTTTTGGTTATCGCAGGAAAGGACGATGTCGTATTCTCTCCTGCAATAGGCAACGCTATCGCGTCAGCCTATTCTAGGAGCAGGCTCCTATTGGTTCGAGGTGGCCACCAATTGGAACTTGATCACGAGTACCAGCGTGCCGTTCGGAGAGCCTTCTTCCTGCATGGCCTACACGCGGGCGAAACAGTATTGCTCCTGGACACTCCTCCCTCCGGTCCCGCGAGGCGGGACGGAGAACCACAATAGGGAATCGATATGTGCGCCCATTCCAGCGGAACGGAGGTCTTCAGGCATGTGGCGCAGTGACGACTAACACTTCTGATTTTTTGCCCTACTGAACGCACCGCTGTAATTTCTCAGAGTTCCGCGCCGCAGCCGTAGCAATAACTCGCGCTGCCTGTCAGCAGAGATGGCTAAGACGGTTGACGCAGATCAAAGAAGCCCAACCCTAGATCAACTATCATGTGAGCGGTCACGTTCCAGCGGAGACGCCGATCTGCTTCTGCAGTACCAGTCGGACAAGTTGATCCAGGAGATGCGGACCCTGATCACCATCCTGATGTTTGTGCATCCAGATGGTCCGGCCAGATCGAGGATTCTGGTCAGAAAGTACAAGGAGGAGTGCGGTGGCGACGAGGCTATCGATTGAGCCAAATCAGTTTGTCGCAGTGCGCCGGGACTTCATCTTCACACGAGATGGTGATCGGCCAATTCCACGCTGCCGTACTTGTAGACCGACACGGCGCGTGATCCGAACGGCTCCCATCGTCGCGTACATGCTCGGCCGGGATCGGCAGCGCGTGCTCTCTTATGCCGAGCGCGACAGATGGCGCGCGACGTGGATCGATTGACCCGCGCGAGGCCTGCCAGGGCCATCGATTGCAAAGTTACTTTGGGAAAGCCGAGGCGGCGCGGGATCGCGGGACCGCCCATCTTGCGCATATAAGGCGCTTGCCGTTTCGGCCTTTGACTGCGCTGTGAACGGCTCAGAAATAAACTGGAGTGAATAAGACGGAGCAACGGACCGATATGAGCAAGCCGCATTGGCGTCCCGCGCGCGCGTCTGACCTTGCTGCGATCAGCGCGATCGCCGCGCGCATCCATCCCGCTCTGTTCGAGCGCTCCGAGGTGTTCGCAGAAAAGATGCGGCTTTGTCCAGATGGCTCCCGCGTGCTCGCCGCGGACGTAGCGATCGTCGGCTACGGGCTCGCCCATCCCTGGAAGCAGCATCGGATCCCGCCGCTCGACGGCTTGCTCGAACGATTGCCTGACGATGCAGATTGCCTTTACGTGCATGACGTGGCCGTGCTGCCCGACGCCCGCGGTGGTACGGCACGCGCTTATGTCGCGGCGATCGAGAAACTCGCGCGCCTGTCAGGCATTGCGGCTCTCGCGCTGGTCTCGGTTTACGCCACGCGACCGCTATGGGAACGTTTCGGCTTTCGGCCCGTCACGACGAATGCGGAATTGAGCGCAAAGCTCGCGTCCTACGACAAGGGCGCGACCTACATGCTCCGCGATCTCGGTGCGACGTAATGTCCCTCACGCTCGCGGCTCATGCGGCGTTAAGCCACGCGCTCGAACCGGTCTCGGACAGCCTCCGTCGAACAACCGCGTGTACCGTTCCGGTCGCACCTTCGACCTCACCGAAGAAACGAACCTCTCCCTCCCGGTCTGCGTCCGCAATCGCGACCGCGTTCCTCAGCTTGGCCACATCGATTCCGACAAATACTTCCCTATAATCTGCCACGCTCGTCCTCCTGTGATGAGGATCGGCTTGGTCCGTCCGAGCAACCCTCGGACGCGCAGTGTAGGGCGAGCCACCTCCTCGACAGAGGCGGACATAAGGTCTTACCCTTGATCGACGCTGCAGCTATGTATTCAGCGTTGACGCAGTGTTGTCGGTGGATTTGGAGCCGTCGTACACGAGCGCCGACGCCCCTTTATCCGAGTGCACGCAACGAGTATCGGAGCTTTCGCGAACAGTTGAGCCGATTCCGCGCGGAAGACTATCGCGGACGCAAAAAAAAACGGGCGAGTTCGCGGCCTCGATCGGCTTACCTCTCGCTCGGCGTGCGGCGGACAACGCCTGAGGTCTTTCGTCAGCTCTATGCCGATGGCACGCCGGAGAAGATATGGCTCAGTTTGGATGCGAGCGATTTCGAAAATGCGGAATATGCTGATTTCTTAGTTGGTACAGGAGATATTTCGCCGCAACGACTATGGATACGCTCAGCGCGCCTAACTCAGCAGCGCAGCATGTATGCAGGGTAAGACCAATTCCAATGGTTAAGCAGCCGGACCTAGCTAAAAATGGCTGGGGCAAAGAGCGATCATCGTTGTAGACCAAGGGTACTCCGCTGATGGCCGTGCTGGCATCGTAAATCCTGCTCTTCGAAATCACCTCATGCACAAGCCGATCCCGCGGGAGAGGTCGTCTCAGATCGTCTTCGTGGAGTCTTGAGTTGTGCACGCGAACACCTCGGGCGCGATAAGCGGCTCGTCGTTTGCTCCAACAAGGCCCCCGTCGCGTCGCTCGAAGAGATGGAGGATCTCGCCCAAATGATCGCGAGGGGTTGGGTAACGAAACGTGTTCGGAGACGCCCTCAAGGGTCTACGTGGTTAACTTCACGATAGGGCCGTGATCCGAGCTGCTATTTTGCATTGGTAATGCCTATTGATAGAAGAGGACGCCATGGCGACTGCGACGCAAACGTCTCGGGGTCCTTGAAACGCAGCGCGGCGAGACCCTTTCCCGCGTGCAGGGCGAGGCAGACGCGGTTGCCGCCGTCATTGGTGCAGGTAACCCGTATCCTCAGCTTTGCAAAGCGGTTCCGTGATGCCGTTCTGGAATATCGACTGGTGCGCCGGCGCTCAAGGCGAAGCAGGACAAGCTCAATCTGCTGGACCGGTGGTAGACGTTTATCACGCGCGCCGGCCAGAGCTTCGCCGACGCCGAGGCGGCGCTGGCTAACGAGCGGATTGCCGAGATTCAGACCGCCTGCCAGGATCTGTTCGCTCGCTTCGTGCGCGGCTGGCCTGATGTGAAGCCGCCCCTGAGCCGGGCTCAAAACAGCGAAAACGTTGATCTAAAGCTCGCGGACTTTTTCGGCCTTCAGGATCTCAGTGCCCGGGGCTCTCCTATCGGAAAGCTATCGCAACGCTGTTGCGGCCGCGATTTTCCTGGCGGCTGCGACCAAGCATAGTGGCGTTCCGCGCTTCACGGTGCTTGATGACGTGACGTCCAGCTTCGACGCTGGTGACCAGTTCGCGCTGATGGATGCTGTTCGGACATTGCTGCGCTATAGCGCCGTGCCGGACGGGCTTCAGTTCATTTTCTTAAGCCATGACACCAGTCTGGAGAAATACTCCGACAAGCTGAATGGCACCGCGGATTGGCATCATCAGAAGTTACAAGGCATGCCGCCGAAGGGGCGGCTCATGGTATCGGCTCAGGAGGCTGATCGCCTCAAGGCACAGGCGTTGCACACCTGAATGCCGGTCAGATCGATATTGAACTACGACAGCCTTATGCAGCGATTTTTTCCGATCATGCTGGGAGGAGGGGGCCTAGGCCGAGACGTCGAGACACCGCCCGCGGTCGCGGATTACATCAACTGGTTCATGGGTTGAACAAGCTGCGCAAGCTACAAGCCGGCCTCTGTGGCAATCGCGCCATCATGATTGACAAGCGGCTACGGTTCGACGATGAAGCACAGGCATTCCGGCACAATCTGGTTGCTGAGTTTTGTGCATTGGCGTGCGGTTGCGCTCTCGGTCCACGCCAGAGAAACACATCTTCTGGTCATCGCGACGCCGGTTAATCAGGCCCCGAACAATCTTGCCCTGCGCGCGGATGTAACCAACCGTTGTAATTGCCCTTTTGTTTGGTCAGCAACGCCGCGCACGCGCCTCGGAAATCACCATCGTTGATTCTGGCTAACATTGGCGATTTGCACACGGCACTAGTACCAGCGTTGTAGGACCTGGTAAGGAACTGGCCGACTACAGAGAACATGTGCGGCTGAATATCTGAGCAAGGACTCGATGACAAAAATCACGGCAGCCATCAATAGGTTGGGCGATCGACTTGACGGGTTCTTTCTTCAGTTTGTCAAAAGGCCAGATTGAGTCGGCTCTCATCGCCACAGCAAGGGCCCGGTAAATCTTCGTAGACTATCAATCCTGGTAGGTGCGTCGCAATTCGCCTTTCACGATAGTGCCTTATGCAGACTCATTGCGCGATATCGTCACTCGTAAGGAAGCAGAATCATGCCCAGACTTCAGGGGACTTATGTGAACGACAACATCGGAGCGAAGCTGGTAATCTCACAGGCCAATGATGCAAACGGCCAGATTACTGCTGCTTCGATCAGCTATAATGGCCATAACTATCCTGCAACCGGCCACTACACTTCAAGAACAGCGCTGGCCCAACCACGGTAGCGGTTCTAACCGGTTTGAATGATGATATTGGCTATGTCGCCTTGTCCTTGACCGCCGAAAACCAGGAATTCAAACGGCTCAAGAGCTTCGGTGGCCTCGTTGATTTCAATGTCGAAACCATCGGCATCGGTGGCGCCTTCATTCGCCAATAGTGCAATGACTGGGTGTGATCTTAGGATTCGCGCTGCGTTTGGGCTGTGGGGGGCTACTGCCGCGGAACGGATGATCTCGGCTAAACCCTATAGGCGCCGCTCTCTTTCGTCTTTGTAGAAATCGGCCGCGAACGTAGAATCGCCAGGTTCGCGGGCATCGTCGCAGCCGATTTTTCAACGAGCTTATTATTTGGTGATGAGCGAAACCTCAGACGGCTGGACGCGCGAGCAGGATGAGATCTTCTGGCATTTGGTAAGGAAGCAAACTCCAGAGGAAGTCATCGCGGCGGAACTGAACAAAAACTGTCAGGATCTCAGACGTCGCGGTTACGCGCTGGGTCTGCCAACGAAATGGTTTAAATCCGCTAAGAGAACGACTGCCCCCCCGGTGCCAGAGACCGGGGAGGGTCGCCAGCCCCGTATAGCGGAGAGATTTCCCAAAGCCGACCGCCCCGTTGAACCGATCCAGTTTTCGCGGCCCAATGATGCAATGACCGTTGGGTCTCGCGTGATAGTGGCGTACTCGACAGGTTCAAAGTTAAAATGGCGGCGCGGCCTCATCGTCGGTCTTGGTACGACCAGGACAAGGGTGCGCGTCCTCTTGGACGGAAACATGCGCCCGATGACACTCCACGTTTGCCTTTTGGAGGTGGAGGAGGCGCAACGTTCATAGCCAGCGCCGCGCAGCCAGATGATGTCGGTACCCGGATAGTAACGCCGCCCGCGCTTAACATATATGTGGACGGCGCTGTCTCTATCCGCAGGAGGGATGACAAAATCCTGACCTGCGTGACGTATGGAGCGGAGCTTCCGTCTTCGCTATCCGTATGATTCCGGAAAAGAACCCCAATGAGCTGTGGAGGCGGCTCGGTGCGCGGGCTGGATCGGCGGCTGGCTGCCTAGCCGTGCGCGCTGGCGGCCAGGGTGACGCACCCAACTACGAACAAAACCAACGAGCTCACAATCGCGATGAGTCCGGCCCGCATATACAGATCTGATGTTCGAATATGGCGTGACTGTAGAGTGTTCTCCCGTTCGCTCTTGTCAACGTATCTTGTGGAAATGAAGGCCAGAACCCACGTGCTAACAGCGGCGACTGTCCCTAGCGCCCAAAGAAGCATCGAGCACCTGGCGCCGGCTGTGATTGCGGGCTTGTTCATCTCAACTAGTTTTGCTGACTGCGTCAGGAGAGCAGCAGCCGCGCCAGCGTTTATGAGAATGCAGGCTTTGATAGCACCTTGTGCATATTCTTGGGAGATTTCCCGATAGTCGGCCATTGTATATCGCTGTCAATTCTCTACCGCGTCCACCCGCATGTCGCCGTAATCTTCTTGCATCGGCCGCTCGCCGTCGAAATCCGGATGAGCGAGGAGGGCGCCATTGCCAAATAGCACCATGCCGCCAATCCAGACGAGGCAGGTGGCAGTCGAATGAGCTGACGTTTCGACGCCCATATTGCCGGTGAGGCCGAACAACGTGCTCGCGTTGAACAGTAGGCCGGGGATTCCCCAGAGCCAGAATAGCACTGCTAGGATTCCCCTGAAAGCGCCGTAGCGGCTTGTGAGCGGGAAGGTGTGTTCCCAACTCTCGTTGCGTTTAAATAGCCCCATTGAAATCCCCTAAAACCAAACGCAACGTTAGATCGTGGGTACCGTGCGCGACAACTAGTCTTTGGGCTCGTGCATGTTTTCGCCCCAGCATTCCAAGTTCCGTACGGTCCGCGCCGGGACCTGAAACTGGACCTCCGATACACTGTCGCAGGAAGTATGGAGTGCAGTGATCGCGAATGAGCTTGATGATTTGGGTGGTCGGATCGCTGAGATTGAAATCGACGAGTTGGTTGCGATCATAGTTGATCAAGTCGACGACGAGATCACAGTCCAGATCGCGAGCTTTGTGGGCGTTGATTTTCAGGGGACGGGCCGTTGCCGCAGAGGACGCGGCGAAGTTCGGAGCGTCAGTCGCGACGTAGTGGCGGATAGGTGCGAGCCTATTCCTTAGTGTGAAGCTCCTGCATAAAACATGCAGCTCGAATACGAGCCCGCTCTAGTGTGGCCTCTTTCTTCTTCAGAATCTCAAGCTCAGATTCTAGCCGTTCGAAGGTCGGCAAATAAGCTCTCCCTCTCTGCCCGCGCGGTGCATGTTCGACGCGCCTGCTGCGGGCTGGCGCGAGCTAAGCAGGAAAGCTCTGCTGCTACTCGATGAGCTGCCGTACGAGCCTGAATGGCTCGATAGGATCTATGATCGCCTATTCGAGGACAGCGCGCGCCTGAAGCTGGCCGAGACAGCAGACGGCCGGACTTTCGAAACGTTGAAGGAGGCGGAAGACTTCCTGGCTGACATCGGATTCCACCTGGTGCCTGACAGCTGCGATTGGCGGATTGCAGCTGGTGATGACGCGGATTGCTACGCTGTCGAAGGTGGTGGATACAGCGTCAAGATCGGGGCGGCCGAATCTACAGCGCGCGCCTGTCGTGCTGAGGCGCTCGCGCAGGCGGCTGAATAGCCGGAAGCTGATCAAGAAAAACGGGGCCTGTACATATCGTGCAGGCCCGTTTTCGACTTTAGGCGCGGCATCGCCGGCCAGTAACAAGGCTGGTTTCCAAGCCTCGGATTATATATCGTGATGCGTGGTGATATCTAGTGCCTGCCGTAGCCGTGTATGGTACCAGCGCCGTTGGATCACCGTCCGAAGCTGCTAAGGTCGTAGCAAGACCAGGCCCGAGACCTGGCGCTGGGAATAGCTTTGCTCGCGGCTGCTGCCATACCGGCAACATTGCAGTCTGACATCGTCGCCATGTAACCTTCAAGGATTGTGTGCTGCAAGTAGGCAGCGACACCTAATACGCGCGATGAACTCCGTTTTCGGGTAGTGTCGTGGCAGACATAGGACGCAGAATAACCGGGCTTCAAAGTCGCGGCCTTGATTGCCGACTCTCCAATCCTCCGACACTCATCTAAGGTCTCTGACGGCCGAGCGACGATGTGGATGGTGGCTAAAATGCTGAGGTGCGTCGAAGCGACAATGATGATGAGCGGTGACATGTCGGCTGACCTCGAAATCGTTACTGGGTAATTCCATTAAGCGCATCAAGCCATCGAAGATTGTTGGAGCCGGCCATTGTGCTGGCCCTTCGTTCTTGGCCGATCTCTTTGCCGTTCTGACCCGATCACTCGCGCCTTCTCTGTCGGTCCGCACATACAGCCGCCGCCATGATGCGCAAGCCGTAATAACGATAGACACAGCCGCCTCTGCGATGAGAATGCTATGGCCTCGAGAAGCTGGGGTGATGCTCATGAGCGTCTTTCCTTATGTGCCGCGTCGGAGATGATCTTAAGCAACCTAAAGGGCGTAAGCGGGTCTTTGCGGATGAGTTCTGTGCTCGTCACTGTAAACTCTTCGGGGCCCCGCGCTCGCCGATGGCCACGCGAAGTGTGGCGAGCTTCTCGGGGTCGGCAGAGCGAATAGCTGCTTCGAAGACAGGCATGAATTTGAGCCTGTCCATTGCAACAGCTTCGTTAGCGATCGTGAGCGGGCGGCCTCGAAGTGCCCTTCCGCTTGGAGGCCGTCTGGGTGGAGGCCTAGTCACTTCGAGTTTTGCAATCGCGGCAAGCACGACGCTCGTTGCGACCTTTCCTTGAGACCACTGTGTGAGGGCCTCAATGGCGTTCTCCGATGCCTCTTCACGGGTCATGGCATGACTTCCGCGAAATTATGGAAAAAACTTGCGGGCAGCTGGAGGAGCCACCCGCGCGAGTTGCGCCAACAAAGAGGCCCGGCCATCTCAGGGGGGGGGGGGCGCGCGAAGTTATGAGTAGCCAAGCCGATAAGCCTCTCAGCAACTTGCGTGCCATTCACAATGCAGGACACGCGGAACAGTGCACGGCACATGAAAGGCGTGCGGGCGGCTGCTGACGGACCGCCCGCACGAGTTGCGATGCGAGTGGCTTGGCCCTCCAGAGGGGCAATCATAAGCGACCAAGCCGTACACGGCTCAGCAATCCACGTGCCAGACTGTCACGTGTCGCAGAAAGCAAACGGAGCGCTTTTACACCTTGTACAGGCTGACCATCCGAACCTTGATGGCGGCTTTCGGACCACAGTGTCAGGAACCGAACGCGGCTGAACGAAATCAGACGTGCCCGTCCTTAGTGGCGCCGGGATCTCGTGATGATTGGATCGATCGCGTCATCGTGTATGACTATGAGCTCGCCGGGCTCCACGCCGAGACTTTGCAACATCCCAGCTTCGAGAGGGCAGTTCAGCATTGCAGCCTTGACGCCGCTGTCGCTAATCGTCAGCTTCACGGCTTCAGCCGGATCCGCGACCGCAACGGCGTAAGTTACATGCCTGAATTCTTCGTCATCGTCGCTATCTTCCTTGATGATGGCGACCGTCACCAACCAACCGTCCATCTTGCTGCGCTCCGGAAGCCATCGTCTGTGAGCCACCGATCCACGATGAGCCAGCAATTTCGGGGCCATCGGATATGCTGCCATAAACCCAGCGCGGCTGGTGCGATCGTTGCTGGGATTGGCGGGCTGCCGTATGCGAACAGCGCGCCGATGCGGCGGTGAATTAGGACATTGACGTAGCGCGTTACGGCAGGTTTGATGATTGATCAATTTGGATGACCATGACAGTTGCAGAGAAGATCGTCCGCGCCGTCCGCGAACAACCAGGTTTGACAGAACGCGAACTCGCCGACCGTCTCTTCGGGGAGAACGCAGCAATTCAGCGCGTCAATCCGACATGCCGGAAGCTGGTAGAACAGGCCCTGTTGGTGCGCCAAGGAAAGGGATGGAGCGACGATCCGTTCAGGTATCGCCCGGCGAAGCGCGAACGCTAGCGGCTGCAGCCCAGTGGCAACTCCAACTCTTACGCGGAGGCGATCCATCGAGCCGTGCAGAGTGTACGATAAGCTGCTCGTGCGAATGCTTTCAACGCCCCGCGACCGCGTTTGTGTCGATGCGTGACGTCAATTCGGCTGGCGGGCGAACCCGCCGCTCTGCGCCGGAGTTGATCCAGAGAATGGAGTCGGGCTTGTTCGGAAGAAGCGGCCAGATTCGAGGACGGGCAACCGCGCTGATTGGCGTTGGGGTGTTCCAGTCCGCTGCCGCCGAACAGGCCTGAACCGTCTTGTCAGGACCTCGGTCTGCTGCGTGGAGCCGAGAAAATTCGCCACATGGTGCCCCACGGGGACCGTTCGGGTGTCGTGGTCGAGCCTTTTCTGACCGACCAGTGGTTCGTGAACGCCGAAGTGCTGGCGCAGCCTGCAATCAAGGCCGTGGTTGAGGGCGATACGGTCTTCCTGCCCAAGCAGTGGGAAACGACCAACCTCGACTGGATGCGCAACATTCAGCCCTGGACCATTTCGCGTCAGCTCTGGTGGGGTCATCGCAACCCGGCCTGGTTCGGCCCGGATGGCACCATCTTTGTCGAGGAGACCGACGAGAAAGCGAAGGCTCAGGCCCGGTTACACTATGGCCACGACGAGCCGCTGACTCAGGACGAGGACGTGCTCGACACCTGGTTCTCCTCGGCGCTGTGGCCATTCTCGACCCTCGGCTGGCCCGAGCAAACAACCGATCTTGAGCGCTTCTATCCAACGGACACTCTCATCACAGGTTTCGATATTATTCCGTTCTGGGCCGCTCGGATGATGATGCAGGGCCTGCAGCTGACGGGCGAGGGTCCGTTCAGGCGAGTGTTCATCAATGCCCTGGTGCGTGATACGAGCGGCGCGAAGATGTCGAAGTCCAAGGGGAACGTCTTAGACCCTCTCGCGCTCTCGATGAGCTCTGAGCCGACGCCCTGTGCTTCACGCTGACCGCCATGTCGGGCGCCGCACGCGATATCAAGCTCTCGCGGCAGCGCGTTGAAGGCTATCGCAATCTCGGTACCAAGCTCTGAAATGCCTCGCGTTTCGCCCAGTTGAACGGCTGCGCGCGACAAGCGGGATTTTCGCCGGTTCGGGCGACGATGCCGCTGAACCGCTGGATTATTGGCGAGACGGTCCGTACGGCGAAAACCGTGACCCGTGGCATTGGCGGAGTGCGGCTTCGGTGAAGCTGCGGAGACGCTCTACCGCTTCATTTTAAACTTGTTCTACGATTGGTACATCGAACTGATCAAGCCGAGGCTGAACGGTGCCGACATTGCGGCGCACAACGAGACCCGCGCGGTCACCGCGTGGGCGTTGGACGTCACCTTCAAACTGCTGCACCCGGTCATGCCATTCCTGACTGAAAAGCTTTGGGCCCAGACGAGCGATTGGCGCATCACGCGAGCACCAGGGCTTCCCCATGACCGCGTCCTGGCCACAGTTCGCGGAGAGCCTGATCGATCCGGCCGCTGATGGGGAAATCAGGCTGATCATTGATGCCATCTCCGAAGGCCGGTCGGTTCGACAAGAGCTGAATGTTCCTCCCTCAGCGCGCCCACCGCTTCTGGTGGTCGAGGCCTCCGAGACGCAGCGCAAGGCGTTGAAGGTCAGCGCGCCGCTTATCGCGCATCTGCTCCACATCTCTGATGTACGGTTCGTCAGTGCGGTGCCCGCAGGCGCGATCTCCTATGTGATCGCCGGCGCTACGCTGGCATTCCCGGTCGCAGAATTCATAGAGCTGACGGCCGAGCGCACGCGCCTCGCTAGGGAACTCGCTAGCCTTGACGTAGAGGCCGACAGACTTTCTAGGAAGCTCGGCAATGCGGACTTTGTCGCGCGTGAACCTCCTCCGAATGAGTGGACACCTGTAGTAGGCTCATTGAGCCCGGAGGTGTCGAATGGAACGTCAACGTCGGTCGTTTACCGAGGAGTACAAGCGCCAGGCCGTCGAGCTGGTGGTGTCGAGCCTTCGCTCGGTCACGTCGGTTCCCAAGGAGCTCGGTCTGCGCGACTCGGTGCTGCGGCGCTGGGTCGACAAGTTCCGGCAGGAGCCGGCATCGGCGGCGTGGCGCCTCACCACGCAGGCGACGTCGATGTCGGCGGACCAGGCTTCGGACATCGCCCGGTTGCGCCAGGAGAACGAACGTCTGCGCATGGAGCGCGATATTCTAAAGAACTGGTCCAGTACAGTGGCACGCCTGTGCGGCGTAGAAACAGCCTTGTGCTACCCTCGGCGGCTGGGAGGGTAGCGGCCGTTCAATTATTGGAGGCACAATCCCCGTTAAAAAACATGTCCATGGGGGCATGCGAACTTGAGAGCGGTGACGTCGCCCTGGCGACGATCCCGATTAGGAAGATGACGATAGGAAGATGACGATTGGCATAGCCCAAACCCTCCTGCTCATCATTGAATGGAGGATTGCCATGCTCAAGAAGAGGACGGCCGGCGACCGCCCAGAAGTTAGGCGAGTCAACGTCGCGGCCGCCGCCATCGACATCGGATAAAAGATGCACATGGCTGCGGTGAACCCGCTTGCACTGACGTGCCTGTGCGCTCTTTCGGCACATTCACGCGAGACCTGCATGAGCTGGCGGACTGGTTCAAAACGTGCGGCGTGACGGGTGTCGCAATGGAATCCACCGGGGTCTATTGGATCCCGGTCTACGAGATCCTGCAGCAGCGCGGGTTTGAGGTGATTCTGGTCAATGCGCGGTACGCCAAGAACGTGCCCGGGCGCAAGACCGATGTCAGCGATGCCGCGTGGTTGCGCCAGCTTCACTCCTATGGCCTGTTACGCGGCAGCTTCCGACCTGATGCCGAGATCGCAACCCTGCGCGCGTATCTACGCCAACGGGAGCGGCTGGTGGAATATGCCGTCGCCCATATCCAGCGTATGCAGAAGGCCCTGATGGAGATGAATCTGCAGCTCCATCATGTGGTCACCGATATCACGGGCGCAACCGGCATGCGGATTATCCGAGCGATTGCGGAATCCTGACGTCTTGGCAACCTATCGGGACGTGCGATGCCATTCATCCATCGCGACGATCCGTGCGGCACTGGTGGGCAACGACCGGCACGAACATGTCTTCGCGCTGACCCAGTCGCTGGAACTTTACGACGTCTACCAGGCGAAGATGCTGGACTGCGACCGCAAGCTCGAGGTCCTGATCGCGGCACTGAACAATAAAGGCGCGAAGCCGACCGGAAAGCTATCCAAGCCACGTATCAAGACCAAACAGGTCAACGCGCCTACCTTCGATGTCAGGACCGCACTGTACAGCGTGCTCGGCGTCGATCTGACTGAGATCCATGGGCGGGGTCCATCACTGGCATTGAAGCTCGTCGGTGAGTGTGGCACCGATGTGCGAGCATGGCCGAGCGCTAAGCACTTTACCCCCTGGCAGTGCCTTGCGCCAGGCAACAAAATCTCTGGCGGCAAGGTGTTGTCCTCGCGCACACGGAGATCGTCCAGTCGGGCAGCCGCACTGTTGCGGTTGGCAGCAACAACCGTCGGGCGGAGCGATACGGCGCTCGGTGAATTCTATCGCCGACTATCCTCACGTGCGGGTAAGTCAAAGGCGGTGACAGCGACCGCCCGCAAGATCGCCGTTTTATTCTACAACACCCTCCGGCACGGTATGCACTACAGAGACCCCGGCGCGGATCACTATGAGCAGCAATATCGCGGTCGTGTCCTCGCTAACCGTCAGCGCCGAGCCAAATATCTCGGCTTCGTGTTACAGCCCATTCCGGGCGACCCCGATCCGGCTGTTTCTTAGGAAGTCGATCGCGATCTTTGCCGGAACCCGGACATGAGCTTCCGCTTCATTGAAGACCACCGCGATGCCTTTCCGGTACGGCTGATGTGCGCCGTGCTCGAGGTCTCACCGGCCGGCTACTACGCCTGGCGCGATCGCCCCGTGAGCGAGCGGACAAAATCCAATGCCACGCTCCTGGCTGCGATCCAGCAAGTCCATCAAGCAGCAGCGGCCGCTACGGCAGTCCCCGCGTCCATGCCGTCCTGCACAGGCAGGGCCGTGGCGCCAGCCGCGGCCGGATCGAGCGGATGATGCGTCGGCACGGCATCCGCGCCATCATGGCACCGCCGCGCCGTGTGCGCACCACCGACAGCCGTCACGACCTGCCGGGACATTGGGAGGGAAACCTCATCCTCGGTCTTGGCAGCTCGGCGATCGGCACGTTGGTCGAACGCACCACGCGCTTCACAATGCTATTGCACCTTCCCCGGTTAGCGGGGCATGGCGGAAGCTCCGCGCAAGAAGAACGGAGCTGCGCTTGCGGGACACGGGGCGGAAGCCGTGCGTGACGCGATCTCGCGCACCATCATCACTTTGCCGGAAGAGCTACGTCGCACGCTGACTTGGGATCAAGGAGCCGAAATGGCTCAGCACGACCGCCTCAAGTTCGATGCGGGCATCCAAGTCTACTTCTGCGACCCGCAAAGCCCTTGGCAGCGCGGCATTACCGAAAACACCAACGGGTTGCTACGGCAGTACTTTCCGAAAGGCACAGACCTGAGCATCCACAGCGCCGACGAGATATCCGCTGTAGCAGCGGCCCTCGACGCCCGACCGAGAAAGATACTGGGCTGGAAAACGCCGGCAGAAGCGCTTGACGAATTTCTGTCATGAATGAAAACAATTGGTGTTGCGACGACCGTTTGAATCCGTCCAGTATGCCTCACACGCCTATCGCAACGCTCTCACCGGCGCCGGCATCACCACATCGATGAACCGCAAGGCCGATTGCTACGACAATGCCCCGATGGAGAGCTTCTTCCATACCTTGAAGACCGAGCTCGTTCATCATCGCAACTACAAGAGCCGCGCCGAAGCCCAACGCGATATCTTCGCCTTCATCGAGGGCTTCTACAACCGAACAAGGCTCCATTCCGCCGTGGGATACATCGCCCCGATCAAGATGGAGCTAAAGGCCGCCTAAACCAGTCCACTTTTATCGGGCGAAGATCACTCGAGCCCCCGAACAGGTCGTTGAGGATACGCGCGAACGTCTCGCTGAAACCGAAGGCGCCAAAAACAAGCTTGAGGCCGCGCTCGCCCGCCTGCTGGACGTCATCCGGTGATTGTGGGCAAGTCATCCCGCGCGCAGGGAACGACGATGCCGAGAGAGCTGCAACGGACCGCTAGACAGAGCAAGCGATTCCGCAACGCCTCCGGCGCGTGCAGGTGTGGTGCCGAGTGCAAATGATTGCGCGCCATTTGCCGAAATCGGTCAGCACAAACGTTCGATGTCGCTCATCGCGGAAGCCGCCATCGCCAAGCGCCTCGACCAAATCGACCGCCGGATCGCCCACCTATCGGGATCTCGGTCGAAACCATCGCTCTCTTCATCCGCTTCTGGCTCACCACGACACCGCCACTTCCCGAACCGGTCGCCAAGGCCCCGAGGGCACAAGCCGGAGCGTGTTATGATAACTTCGTCGCCGCTCTGGGCCGCTGGCAGGAAATCCCGGAGGATTTTCAGCGGACTAGCTCGATTCAGGGTGACTAGCCGCGCATCCTGACCGAAGTCTGCAGGAGCCTTGCGTGGTACCGCGCAAAAGATCCATCAATACGTAGTAAAGAGCGAATATGAAGTGGTTCGTTTTCACGGCTAAGAGAATCTGCTCGGGGTTCTCCTTATAGTTTAGGAAGGATATTCGCCGAAGAGTGCCGTGATCCGCCGACCCACGCATGACCGGACACCGGAAAAATTGCAAACCGGACAAGGCACACCTGGAGTCACTTCTCATGACGCTCGAGGGCGATATTTCCTTCAGGGTCGCTCGCCGCGAAGACGTTTTCAGCATCACGAAGGCGTCGATCCACAGCCTTGCACGCGCATCCTATCCCGCGTGAAGACGACGCCATTGCGGTGCTCTTCATCGGCACCGACGGGCTGCCCGGCAATCCGCACAACCTCGTGTCGAGATGGGGGCCGGTCGAACCCGTCTGGCGGGGCACGATCGATGGCAACTTCATCGCCGTGCAGGTGAGGGCGATCAACAACGGCTTCCGCCTGGCGCATCATGGTTTTGCGATACCGGTCTATGTTTTCACCGAAAGCGAGGCGACGTCAGCGCGGTTGATACCGGTGACCTCGGGCGCCGACGCAGGCAAGAAGCTGCTGTGCCCGATGCCCGGTCTCGCCTGCGTTATCGTTCTAGCGGTAGCCTAGGTGTCGGCTTGCTTGCCTCAAGCTCTGTAAGCGCGATGCTGGTTGCGATCTTCTCTTGAGACTATTTCTTAAGCGCCTCTATGGCATAGTCCAAAGCCTTTTTACGCATGATGGAATAATCTCCGCGGACCGGCGACGAAAAAGTGCGCGCGCGGCTGGAGGGCCACCCGCGCGAGTTTGCGCATGAAGAGGCTTTGCTGTCTCATGGGGGGCGTGAACATATGAGCAGCCGAGCCATACATGTCTCAGCAACCAGCGTGTCAAACGATCGCACCGCCTCTCCGCTTAAACAGATGCAGAACGCTGCGCCTTAAGCGCGACCTCGAATAGCTACTCGCACTTCGATGGCGACTTCCGGACATGCGCGTCATCAACCGGGACGCGACTGAACGAGATCGGACCTGCAGCGCTTAGTGACGCCGCGGCCGCGCGGTGATTGGGTCGATCTCGTCATCGTGTATGGCGATCAGCTTGCCGGACTGCAAGCCTGGCCTTTGCAACTGTTCTTCCTCGATCTGTTTAGCATTCGGGCCTTGGCGCCGCAGTCTTTCAGGCTCAGCTTCACGGCTTCTGCTGGATCGTTGACGGCAACCACGTACGTTGCGTGCCTGAGCTCTTTGTCCTCATCGCTGTCATCCTTGAAGATGGCGACCGTCACTATCCAACCACCCATCTTGCTGCGCATCGGGAGTAGCCGTCGCCATGAGGTCGGCTCGTACCGATGATCCTGCAAATTCGAAGCCATCGGACATGCATGCTGTCAACCCAGCGCGGCCGCACGCGATCAGGAAACATGCCTCTGACTAGCCTCAACGGCTGCCCGGAGGTAGGTCGTGCGGCAGCATGCGCATGACGCGCTCATCCACTTGCGCGTGGAGGGAGTTCGCTGAGTCATTACCTTCGAAAAAACCGGCGGTTCAGCCGGTCACGACTTCAAAAAAAGTCGTTCGTCCTGGCGACTCAATATCTCGCAGCCGGCGCGCCACCCCAGCGGTAGTTCACGCCGACCAAACCGATATCAACGTCCTGACCAATACGCGCGGTCCCTGCAAGAGCGCCAGGCGGACCGCCCACGAATCCGGTTGAAAAGAAGAAGTCAACAGCCCGATGACCCATACTGCACCCAGCAGGACGTTCTTCATACGAATTGACTCCCCGATGGTTCATCGGGGACGACTGCCATGTGTCGGTCCTCTCCATCAATAACCAAGCTCAGTAGTTGACTAAGGCGCAAGACATTTGTGGAGCCAGCAGCATGCTGAGCGAGCGCGTTGATTTGGGATGCCCGCCATTTCTGGTAGGAGCCTCGCGGTCGTTTTTTACCGATACTGGACCAACGTAGGCATATTGAACCAGCTCAACGCAGAGAGGCCCACAATCAAAATGGCTGTTTGGGGTGTGCTCGGCGTGTTGCGGTTCGTGTCTTTCGGTAGGTGTCTTCGGGTGGCTGGTAAGGCCGTTTGTGAGTCGGTCCATCAGGCAGATGCTCACGAAATCGTTGAGCAGCACGGATCGGCGCTGAGCGAATCGAGGCCCATACCGACGCGATGGCGTGGAAACGCGGGCCTCTAATCATGAATAGCGAAGGCGAGGAGATGGGCGGCAGGCTGATACGCGCCATTGCGCGTGCAGAGGTCCGAACGCGCGACCGCATAATCCGCTTGCTCGAAGCCGAGGACCCCCTCGATGCCGACGTCGAAGCGCTTCGCCCTGAAGAGCGGCGCCGCATCGTCGCGGCTGTAGAGTGCCAAGCACAGCTGGCCGATGCCGCCCTCAGGCTCCAGGAGCGCCAAGTCGCCGCCTTGGAAGTTTTGGTCGCAGGCGTGCAAAAGCGCGGCCGGGCTTGAGCGTCAACCTTGCTGCAACAGCGCCGACTCAAACAACGGCGATGACGGTAAGCTAGGGGCTTCTCATCCGCGTCGGAACTGGCAGCAAGACGTTCGCTTGCGCTGTCGATAATTGCGAGGCCGACAACGATCGACATGAAGTCGTTCTGGATAGGCCTTAGGTGCAAACATTAAGACGTGCACAAGTCGGAAAGCGGACAAGGCCAACACAAACATGGTGCCAACTGCCGGCCATTGCCTGGCACGAAGAATGCAGACCCTCGATATGCCCGGGGTGCCCTCCCTTGGGCATGGCCACCATCGCAAGTTGAAGCTGTGGCTGGCCCCCGAGGTTAGCGGCGCGTGACATAGACGGGGGACGGCGCGCCTGCTCGTGCGCGACACTGGCGGGCACCTGCGTCACGTCGCCGCTAACTTCTATCTATCGCGAATAGCGCATTCGGCGGTTGGTCCGCTTTAGAATTGGCGTGTCGACAAGAGCGGATGGGCGGACTTATGAACAAAATGGTTGGAAGACGCGTGCTTTGGTTCTGTCTCGGCCTGCTGCTGATCTGCCTGGCTGAGGCCGCCACGAGCAACAGTGTTCGCGCCGACGACAATCCACTTGTCGACAAGGTCAAGTCGATGTGGCGAGCACAAGACGGCGAGACAGTAGAACAAATTATTTCCAGGGTCGCGAAGGTGGCGCACTTCGTTCCACGAACGTGGGGAGTTGCCGGAGCAATTGATCAATCTGAGTATGTCTTTCTTTCGTGGACTAGGCACCGCCACCACAGATCACTCGAAGAATACGTTATCACCTGGAAGGTCAGACCGGACGGAGCGATTAAGATTGCGTCGACATATGCGAAGCCGATGGAATTGAGCTGGCGGGCCTTCGCGCTCTCATTGATTGCCGGTGAAGTCGCTGACGGCGAAGAGAACGTGAACCTTCGCTTTCTGCATGAGCCGACCAATTTCAACTTCGTCACGACCGCGCAAGGCAAGCTGGGTAATCTCCTCGGGCACGGCCGTTGCACGATCGTTGAACCTGTTAGCGTGGATTACTTGCCGAAGGTGGACTAGAATCAGGCCACGAAAGGTGATCTGTGGCGCGTGCTACTTTGGTGAACTGCAATATTCCGGGACCCCGTTATTTTACCCGCAAGGGGGGCATCACCTTCGAGAAGCGCGAGGGACAAGAGTGGGAGCCGCAATCCTTCCTTGCCAAGCGTATTGCGACATTTCCCCCGGGCTCTTGGTTTGATCACATCGAGCCGGATGAACAGGACGCGCTAGAAAGGGCGCGCAAGGCCTCGGCAAATGAACGCAGAGAACAATTTCGCGGCACGGCTGATTGACGCCGGTCGTCTCGCGGCAATAGCACGTACATGCGGTCTGAAAGCTGACGTCTCATATTACGTCAATGAGGCGCTCAAGGAGCTTTGGCGAAGCAGGTCTCCCGAAGAGGCAAAGAAGATCGCCGAGCGCTGGGTCTTGTGGGACGCAGAGGGGAGGCCGTGGCCGCGCATGCCACCGCTGGAAAACGTGGTCCAGTTCCATCGCGCCGGCACGGCGCAGGTACCGGTTGTGAATCGGCCGGTGACGCCGTTGCATGCAATCCGAGCTTGGTTCGAAAAACAGGACGACGGGGTGCAATGCGAGATCGCTGGCATGGCGGCGCTTTTGGTCTTCGAAGGTGCGGACCTTCTCGACCTCAGCAGCCGAGTGTGGTGCGACTGTCTTCGGAGGTGGCTGAGTGAGGCGGGCTTACCAGCCCATACGATCATCGGCCGCGCTTTGACGTTCCGGACCTGTTTTGAGTATTTCGCGGAGAGCAGGTTCACCGAGTCGGGGTGGAGGCGGTCCGAAACGACCGCTCTTAAAATTCTCGAAGATGCCAAGTGCGACCCGAACTCGGAAGCCGCGCGCCTTGCACCGATTGCCGAGAAAATGCTCGACACCCTGCCCGCTCGAAAGGGCCGTTGGATGGAGGTGCGGAAGTCCTGGAGAGAACTGGCCAGTGCCAGCCTCACAGCCCGAAGTCTCAGAGTTTGGAGCACCTTGCAGACGAAATGAAGGCTCACGGGCTCTAGGCGAAGAGTGCCTCGCCATCCCGAAAGACTTTAGCGAGATGGCAAGGACTGCTAGTGCTTGCGCTCGAACTCGACCCGGTCGCTGGCCAAGCACCTTGTAACGTCACCTTGGCATCGTCGTGCTGCAATATGGTCGGGTTCGGCAAAAGTGACAACCGGAACCAACTCAATTTCCGTCTTGTCCAGTTGCTTTCTGTCTTGTCTGGTTGGCGACGGGTCGGTTGGAAACCCGACATGACGACGCTTGCATTCCGTCTTCAAGAAGGGCCCGCAACCAGCTCCTTGCGCGGCGCACAGCCGCTGCTGGTATGACTTGGTCGATTCCGATCAACGCGGCGCTATTGCTGCTTATGGTCAGGCGCCCGACGGCGTCTGCATATGGCTTGTGTACGTCGAAGAGCTTCGGCGCTTGCTGATTATGCAGTCCCGGGAACGGTGGTTCGCGATCATATTTTTAGCACGCGCCGCCATCGGCGCGCCGATTGCATGGAATCTATATTTCCAACCGCTGCATGCCGGAGAACTTTATGCGCTCTGCTTCTCTCGTTTCCCGCCTTGATCCACCGAAGCAGGTGGCTCCTCGCAACGCCTATTTGGTCGGAACAGGCATCGCTGCCTTGGCCGCAGCGGCCTACCTCGTCAAGGAGGGCGGGCTATCGGGCCCGAATATCGTTCTGTTCGAGCAGATGGAGCAGTTCGGCGGAAGCCTCGACGCGCATGGCAATCCGAAGGATGGATACGTCATGCGCGGCGGCCGCATGTTCGAGGAAAGGTTCAATTGCACCTACGACTTGTTGTCCTTCATCCCCTCAATTGGCGACCCCATGAAATCGGCGAAGGACGAGCTGATGGAGTTCCATCAGGAGTTCTTCTGGAACGACAGGGCGCGTCTGGTTTCGGGCGGTCAGATCGTCGACGTCTCCGATCTGGGTTTCAGGGAGAGGGATCGGCTCGACCTGATCGCGCTTTGCGCGACTCCAGAATCGGTGCTCGACATCAGGACGATCCAGGACTGGTTCGAACCCCACTTTTTCCGCAGCAACTTCTGGTTCATCTGGTCCACGACCTTTGCTTTTGCGCCTTGGCACAGTGCGATCGAGTTCAAGCGCTACTGTCTACGCTTCCTGCATCTGTTCTCGACGATCGACACCATGGCAGGCATTTACCGCACGCAGTTCAACCAGTTCGACGCCATGGTCCGCCCGATCGTTGCATGGTTGAAGGCCCGGGGCGTGCGGCTTGAGATGGGGGCGGAAGTGACCGATATTGATGTTGTGATCGAAGGCGGGCAGAAGACCGCGACGCGTTTGCACTATCGGCAGGGCGGTGAAGATCGCGTCATCGATCTGGCTGAACAGGATCTAGTGTTCGTGACCAACGGATCAATGACGTCCGACACCAGCTACGGTTCGATGGACACGGTTCCGGCGCTGAATACGACGCGAAACGGAGGTTCGTGGAAACTTTGGGAACGTCTGGCTGCCAAGAGTCCAGACTTCGGGTGCCCCGCCGTCTTCGTTTCCAGGATCGACCAGTCCAAATGGGAATCGTTCACAGTCACGGCGGACGATTCGAGCTTCTTCGACCGGCTCGAAGCCTTTTCCGGCAGCAGAGCCGGCAAGGGCGGACTGGTAACGATCAAAGACTCCAATTGGCTCCTGACCGTCGTCCTTAATCGTCAACCGCACTTTTACGAACAGCCGAAGAATGTCTTGGTGTGGTGGGGCTATGGGCTCTTCCCGGACCAGCCGGGTAACTTCGTGCATAAGCCCATGTCGGAGTGCACGGGGCGTGAAATTCTCATCGAATTGCTTTCGCACCTGCGATTCACAGAGAGTATTCCGCACATCCTCGACACTTCGCGCGTCATAACGGCGATGATGCCTTACATTACCGCCCAGTTCATGCCGCGCGTGAGGACCGACCGGCCGAAGGTCATCCCGAAGGGATCGCGCAACCTCGCCTTCATCAGCCAGTTCTGCGAGATTCCCGACGACGTTGTCTTTACCGTCGAATATTCCGTGCGCGCGGCGCAGACCGCCGTTTTCGGCTTGCTCGACATCCAGCGTCCGGTCTCGCCCTTTTATAAGGGCCAGCATGATCCCCGCGTCCTCTTCGACGCCTGGAAGACGCTGCACCGCCATTGACCAACGGCACGAGGCAAGGATCATGGGACGTTTGAAGAACAAGGTTATTCTGGTGACCGGCGGAGCTCGCGGGATGGGTGCGGCTCACGCGCGTCTGCTGGTGGCTGAGGGGGCGAGGGTCGTAATCACTGATATTCTTCATATAGAAGGGGAGGCTCTCGCCGCTAAACTGGGCGAATCCACGGTTTATGTCCCTCAGGACGTTACCCAGCCGAAGGAGTGGGCCGAGGCGGTCGCAAGCGCCGAGCGGCGCTTCGGCGCGCTGCATGGGCTAGTCAACAACGCCGGGATCGCCAACATGGCCCCTATCGAGCAGTTCCCGCTCGATCAGTGGAACAAGACCCTCGCCGTCAATCTGACCGGTGTATTCCTCGGAATGCAGGCGGCCCTGCCGGCCATCAGGCGCGCCGGCGGAGGTTCGGTCGTCAACATCTCCTCGGTCGAGGGGCTGCGGGGCAGTGCCGGGCTCCACGCCTATGTCGCTTCCAAGTTCGGCGTTCGGGGCATAACAAAATCCGCTGCGCTGGAAGCCGCAGCCTCGGGGGTCCGCGTCAACTCGATCCATCCCGGCTTCATTGCCACCCCGATGACCGAGAGCTTCGAGTCCTCCCTTTTCCCCGTTCCACTCGGGCGGGCAGCCGAGCCGCAGGAAGTGTCGCAGGCAGTCTTGTTCCTACTCAGCGACGAGTCCAGCTACCTTACCGGTTCCGAGATCGTCATCGATGGCGGTCTAACGATCGGCGTCCCGCGCAAATGCCTGGCGCCCGAGAACATCTTTTAATGAGCCCAAGGATTGTCGATCCAATCGGACGGAATGTTCCATGTATTACGGTAGCGGAAATTACGAAGCCTTTGCCCGCCCCCGCAAACCCGAAGGTGCGGACAGCAAGACGGCATGGCTGGTCGGTGCGGGCCTGGCGGCGCTTTCCGGTGCGGCCTTCCTGATCCGCGATGGCCATATGCGTGGCGACCGGATCACCATCCTCGAACGGCTGAAGATCCCCGGTGGAGCGCTCGACGGTAACCAAGACCTGGGAAGGGGCTTCGTGATCCGGGGCGGCCGCGAGATGGAGGATCATTTCGAGTGCCTATGGGACTTGTTCCGGTCGATCCCGTCGCTGGAAATCGAAGGTGCCAGCGTGCTCGACGAATTCTACTGGTTGAACAAGGATGATCCGAACTACTCGCTGCAGCGGGCGACGGTGAACCGGGGACAGGATGCGCGTACCGACGGCCTTTTCACTCTGAGCGAAGAAGCGCAGAAGGAATTGATTGCCGTCTTTCTTGCCTCCCGTGAGGAGATGGAGAACAAGCGCATCGACGAAGTGTTTGGGAAAGAGTTCTTCTTCAGCAATTTTTGGCTTTATTGGCGGACGATGTTCGCCTTTGAGGAATGGCATTCCGCCCTGGAGATGAAGCTTTATCTGCATCGGTTCATCCACCATATCGGAGGCCTGCCGGATTTCAGTGCGCTGAAGTTTACCAGGTACAATCAGTATGAATCGCTGGTTCTACCGTTGTGCAAATGGCTGTTGGAGCAGGGCGTCAACTTCCGCTACGACGTCGAAGTCACCGATGTCGATTTCGACTTAAAGGCCGGATGCAAGCAGGCCACGGCCATCCACTGGCTGGAGGATGGCGTCGCCGGCGGTATCGGCCTTGGCGCCGACGATCTTGTATTCATAACGATCGGGTCGCTCACTGAAAACTCGGACAAGGGAGACCATCACACGCCCTCCAGGGTTGACGAAGGCCCGGCGCCAGCTTGGGATCTGTGGCGGCGTATTGCGGCCAAGGACGCGGCTTTCGGCCGCCCGGACGTCTTCGGCGGCAATATCCCTGCAACAAAATGGGAATCGGCAACGATCACGACTCTTGACGCGCGCATTCCGGCCTATATCCGCAAGATCGCCAAACGCGATCCGTTCAGCGGCAAGGTCGTCACGGGAGGGGTCGTCACGGCGAAGGATTCGAACTGGCTGCTCAGTTGGACTGTAAACCGTCAACCGCATTTCAAGCACCAGCCCAGTGATCAGATCGTCGTCTGGCTCTATTCACTTTTCGTCGACAAGCCCGGCGATTACGTGAACAAACCGATGCAAGATTGCACGGGCGAGGAAATTACGCAGGAATGGTTGTATCACCTCGGCGTGCCGATCGATGAAATACCGGGACTGGCCGCGACAGCCGCAAAAACAGTGCCGGTGATGATGCCCTACGTCACATCTTTCTTCATGCCGCGGCAGGCGGGTGATCGACCAAATGTTGTGCCCAAAGGCGCTGTCAATTTTGCCTTCATCGGCCAGTTTGCTGAGTCGGCGGAGCGCGATTGCATCTTCACGACCGAATACGCAGTTCGCACTGCGATGGAAGCCGCCTACACGCTCCTCAACGTTGAACGCGGTGTGCCGGAGGTGTTCAATTCGACCTATGATATCCGCAAGCTGCTCGTTGCAATCGGCAGACTGCGCGACGGCAAGGAAGTCAGAATCCCCGGATCGACGCTCTTGCGCGAGCTAATGCTGAAGAATATCGACGCTATGGAGCCCGGCGAAACTGCTCAATGAATATCATCGATCTCCAGGTGAGGGGGCCTTGTGCGGTCCCACCTGTCTTGTGCAGCTGGAGAGCTCTGTTCTCCACTGCTCGTACGAGGGTGAATTGCAAGGGGCGAGTGCTTCGTCGAGGGCCGAAAGCGGCGCACTCATAATATTGCGCATGACGGCGCACACGAGGCTACCATCCTGTCAAATCGGACATGAAAACCGGTTCTTGAGGCGTCACAGATCGGACGCATGGGCCTCGCTCGGATTGCGCAAACTCGGACATCTAGGCGTCCAGCCAACGACGCTCTTGAGGAGCCGCTGCCATGGTAGTGACCAAATTCGGCATGACGCTCGGTTCTGAGCGGGAGTGCAGGGACTTTGATTTGTGAGAAGTTTGAGGTTTTTGGGACTCCAGCCGATGAGATCGGGAGGACGGAAACATCCTCCTTCGGGCGCGATGCATAACATGGCGTGGTAATGGAAGCCGCAACCATCGCGCCTTCACATAATGCTGACGGCCGACCGTTGCTTGATAGTCGCGTTCGATGCGCCATCTGAGCTCCATATCGAGCAGGAGGCGGACGGAGGTGCTCTCAGGTCGAGCCGGATGCAGTATCCACAGTCGTCCGTGAAGAATGCGGATCGGCCTGAGAGATAGGCAGAAGTTGTCTCGATAAAGTATTCGATTTTGCAGGAAAGCCGGGTGTTGGGCCGCGGTTTCTTGCGTTTTGGGATTTTGCTTTCGAGCGATTCGTGATTCCCTGACGGCGGGTCATCGGCATTGGGGACGGCGATGAGCAAACCGCGGGATGATCGCCAGAAAGACCTGTTGCTTCCGGCGCTTGATCAAATCATCGACATGGGCCACCCGTTGGTGCGGTTGGCGGCGCTGATCGACTGGAAGTTTCTGGATGACCGCTTTGGTTCGGTGTGCCAAACCGGTCCGGGGCAGCCCGGCCTGCCGACGCGGCTTGTCGCCGGCCTGTTCATCCTGAAGCACATGCACAATCTCTCGGATGAGGTGCTGTGCGCCCGCTGGATCGAGAACCCCTTATTATCAATACTTCTGCGGCGAGTTGAGCTTCTGCCACCGGCTGCCGTTCGATCGATCGTCGATGACGCGCTGGCGCCAGCGGCTCGGCGAGGAGCAGCTCGTCGCGCTGATCCAGGAAAGTCTGTCGGTGGCACACAAGACTGGCGCCCTTGGTCCTAACGACCTGGAGCGGGTGGTGGTCGATACCACGGTGCAGCCAAAGGCCGTTGCGCATCCGACCGACGCACGGCTGATGCATCGGGCCATCACCAAGCTCGTCGGGTTCGCCAAGCGCAACCGTGTGCCGCTGCGCCAGAGCTATCTGCGCCTGGCGAAGCGCGCCGCCATCATGGTCGGCCGCTATACCCACGCGCATCAGTTCAAGCGCGCCCGGCGCCAACTCAAGTTCTTGCGGACGCGGCTTGGCCGGATCATCCGCGACATCCGCCGCAAGATTGATGGCGATGCGGTGCTGGAAGCGCGCTTCGGCCCGCTGCTCGATCTGGCGCAGCGGGTGCGCAGCCAGGATCAGCATCAGCGCGGCCCCAAAGTCTATGCGTTACATGCGCCGGAGGTCGAGTGCATCGGCAAGGGGAAAGCCCGCGCGCCTTACGAGTTCGGCTGCAAGGTCAGCATCGCCACCCCCGTGACGTCCCCGAAGGGCGGACAGTTCGTGCTCCATGCCAAGGCGCTGCACGGCAATCCCTTCGACGGGCACACGCTCGGCCCCGTGGTCGCCGACATGGAGAAGCTCACCGGCGTGGAGGCTCGCCGCATCCATGTCGACAAAGGGTACCGCGGCCACAACCACCCGCACCGGCTCAGGGTCTGGATCTCAGGCCAGGTCCGTCGCGTCACGGCTTCCATCCGGCGCGAGATGAAGCGTCGTGCGGCTGTCGAACCCGTCATCGGTCACGTCAAGGCCGAGAACCGCATGGACCGCAACTATCTCAAAGGCCGCGTCGGCGACCGTATCAACGCCGTCCTCGCAGCGGCCGGCTACAACTTCGGCCTGCTCCTGCGATGGCTCGCAGAACTCTTGCGTACCATCATCCGGGCGCTCGCCGAAACTGTCCCGGCTCAAAACATCGCTTAAATCAGCGCTCGTCCGCGTTCTTCACGGCGGACTCCACAACGTCCCCGACCGCCGACGTGTGGCCCCGGATGAAGCAGAGTACCGTCGGGCCGTTGCTTCAAGCTCGGTGGATTGCTTGGCTTGCCGCAGATGATGGCTGTGGTTTGAGATGATCCAATATCTTCGAGCCTTGGCTGAACGACTTCGACCAGAACTTCTCCGCAAAGTCCAGGTGGCACTTCAGGAGCTCCGAGGGAGTCTTGGAGTCGGAAAGATTTCTCAGAAAGTTGGCCTGGTCGTGCAGAGAGGAAGCGGCGAAACTTAATCCGTCCTTTAGTGCCGTCGCGAACAGGTGCCTTGTCGCTTCGATCGATTTTTCCCATTCCGGAAAAATTAATGGAATGCGTGATGCCGCTGCCGCTGCTTCTCTTAAGCCGTCGGGGCCGCCGCCCGATGCCTGGGCCAGTCCGGGCTCTGGACGTGCCCGCCGTTCGCGTTTCTCGTCTTCGGTTATATTCGCGGTCATTCGACGTCTCCTAGCCTAAGGGGATTGTAACGAGCTGAGTTGTTCGCTGCTCAGCTTCGATCATCAACCTTGAGAAGCTACCACAACCGCCAACATGTCATACCTACCTCATTTGGTAGCGCGTGATCACACTGCAAAATTGCGCACTCTGCGCGCCACTTGCCGGAATGTTCACTCGTCTCCGGCTCAGAGGCTGAGAACCGCGGTAACCTGATGGGCGCCGGCTATGCGTAGATCGCTGGCGCTGCCCGAGGCGGTAAGGTCGCACGTCGATACAGGCCAATCAGGCCTTCAATAACGGCTCACGAGTTCGAAGTCGGCCCTTACGGCGGACAAGATCGCGTCGATAGCGTCCTCGTCGTCCCTCCTAGAATGATCCGATCATCGAACCCAAAAAAATGACGAGGGTCAAGGCGATGATCGGCCCAACGATGTTGGCCATCACCATATCGAAGTAGCTCTTGCCATGGGTCGAACCGCAGACCGCAAGCAGCGTCACGACGGCACCGTTATGCGGTAGGCTATCGAGGGTGCCGGAACCGATCACGGCAATGCGATGCATGAGCGCCGGGTCAATGTGAGACGTCTGGGCAATCTGCAAATAAGTGTCACCAAGGGCATCGAGCGCAATGGTCAATCCGCCGGAGGCCGATCCGGTCAAGGCAGCAAGAACGTTTATCGCGATGGCGAGAGAGACGATAGGACCGCCGGAGATCGACAGTACCCAGTCGCGCACCGACACAAAGGCCGGTAGCGCAGCGACGACGGCTCCAAAGCCGACGAGGCTCGCCACGCTGAAAATGGGGAGCACCGAGGCGTTTGCGCCGGCATCCATGCTCGCCCTTAGATCCGTCAGACGGGCTCGATTGAGCGCGATGAGCGTCGCCGCGGCGGCGGCGAGAGCGACTGCGACCGACCACACCCCGGCGACGCCGGCAAGGGATGTCCCGCCCCAGCGCTCCTGCGCGAGGAACGAGAAATTGAGCCGTGGCAGGATCAGGAGCGACATCAGCAGATTCACGCCCACGACCACGAGAAGCGGGATGATCGCCGTGCCGATCGGTGGCCGCACGTCGCCGCGCTTGCCATGCATTATTTCGGCCGGATCGAACTCGTGGGACGATGTCGCGCGCTCGCGGATGAACTGATCGTCAGCGACCGCTCCGCTGACGAGCTCTGCGTCTCCGCCATAGCCTTCACCGGTCTTGCGTGCCGATCCCTCGGCGCGGCGGAGCCACCAGAGCCCGAATGCAAGCATGATCGCCGCAGCGACGATGCCCAATCCGGGCGCGGCAAACGGCGTGGTTCCGAAGAACGGCATCGGAATCGTATTTTGAATCGCGGGCGTTCCGGGCATTGCCGACATCGTGAATGTAGAGGTGCCCAGAGCGATGGTGGCCGGCATGAGCCGATGTGGGATGTTCGCGACGCGAAACATTTCCCGTGCCATCGGCGCCAAAACGAAAAAGGCGACGAAAAGGCTTACCCCGCCGTAGGTGACGATCGCGCCGGCAAGCACAACGGCAAGAATCGCGCGACGCGCCCCGAGCTTGGTGCTCATGAAATGGGCAATCGCGTGGACCGAACCGCTGTCGTCCATCAGCTTGCCGAACAGCGCACCGAGCAGAAATATTGGGAAGAATTGCGCGATGAACTGCGCAGCGCCGCCCATGAACGTCTGCGTCCAATGGGCGAGCAGGGGCTCTTCGGCGAAAGCCGCAGCGACGATCGCGGCAGCCGGCGCCAGCAGGAGCACGCTCCATCCGCGGAACGAGAGCCAGATGAGCAGGCCAAGGGCAACCAGGATTCCGACGAGGCCCATGGCGTCAAACCTGCTGCAAGAGCAAATCCAAATCCATCGAGGAACGCCTGCCGATATTCCGGTCGTTCGCGGCGAGGAATGCCTCCGCGGCACGGCGGCCTTCGTCGCGCAGCATGCAGAGAAAGTCCCACTCGGCATTGAGCTTTGACGAGACGCCCAGCCCGGCCAGAACCTTGCTCGCGATCAGATGGATGCGCATCTCGGCCCATTTGCGCCCCTCGGAACTCCCGGCGTCCGCGACCTGCCGCAGCAGCGCGATCATGCGCAACTCCTTGAGCAGCGTGGCGTTGAACGCAATCTCGTTCAACCGATCGAGGATCTCGCGCGCAGAGCGCGGTGTCCCGGGTCGCTCGACCGGGTTGACGGCGACGAGAAGCGTGTCATGCGAGTCACACTCGCGTACGAGCGGTGTGATCGTCGGGTTCCCGGAGTAGCCGCCATCCCAATAGGGCTCGCCATTGATCTCTATCGCGCGGAACAGGGTGGGCAAGCAGGCGGAAGCGAGCAGAACGTCGGGTGTAAGCTCGGCGTTGCGAAACACACGCCCGCGGCCGGTATGAACGTTGGTCGCCGTCACGAACAAGCGGATCGGGGAGTTCGCGATTTGTCGAAAATCGACCGACTCGGCGAGGACCTGGTGCAAAGGGTTTGTGCCGGCAAGATTGAGGTCGTACGGCGAGAACACGCGGCTCGCCAGATCGAAGGCGAGATAGAAGGGCGACGTATCAAGGGTCCAGCGACCGAGGATGACGTCCAGCGGACTTCGCCGAATGAGACTGAACCGCGCTGAGTCAGCGACCCGCCGCCAGAAGGCCTCCAATGCAGACTTGGCGCCGGCCCGGCCGTTGGTCATAAAACCGCCCGCCAGCACGACGGCGTTCATCGCGCCGGCCGACGTGCCCGATATCGCCTCGATGCGCAGCCAGGTCTCATCCATGAGCCGATCGAGCACCCCCCAGGTAAAAGCGCCGTGCGATCCACCGCCCTGCAGCGCGAGATCGACCAGCACGGCATCGCGCGCTTGGCCCGCGCATTTTTGCGGCTCCTTCAAGGCCATGGCGGGCTCCGACTGGCCTGCCACGTCGCGGCCGGCGAACGACATACAAAAATGTCGTCAGCTCCTGCCAGGGAACGGTTGTGGGAGTGGTCGCGGACGCTCGATTCCTGGCCGACCAAGTCTCGGAGGCCGAGTGACCGGGCGGTGGCCTGGCCGTCGCCATCCGTGCCATCCCGCCGGACCACCCCAGCCCAAGCCGCGCCTCGAAGCAAAACCACACCGATACCAGCCGCCACCGCGCCATCCCCTATTGTACCAACAATAGCGATGGCCCCTCCAGACGAACTGGACAGTTTCCGCGAGACGAAGCTCGTCGGCGGCCTGACGCACGCCCAGCGGCGCCATAGGGCCGGCTTGCGAGCGACCGCTGGTCGCCGTAATCCCTGCCGAAGCAATCCCAAGTGCGAACCCCCATAGAAGCAATCTTCGCATGATTTTCTCCCGGCTTTTGATAGCGCGGAAGAGAGCCGGCTGAGCGGCCGCGGAGCCGCATGGCTGCAGCCGGCCTCCTTCGCGGGCGATCCCGCCCAGGGACCGATGCCGTTGCGCACCGATCCCTACGCAAAACTGTAGCGTATTCCGCTGCCACAGCGACTGCCGTGACAGCGCAGCGACTACCGTTCTCGGCGACGCTTTGACGCTGGCGCCAGGTTTTGGCTCACTGGCTAGGCAGGCTTGGCCTGAGTTGCGGCTGCGAGAGCATCGCGCAGGTGCTGCTCTCTCTTTTCATCGAGCGAGGTTGTCAGGACAATCCCTCCCGCATCCTTAATCGCATTGAGAACCTTGTCTGACGTCATAGACTGGATCAGCAGGAAGAGGACGGCATCGCCCGATCTTACCTTCGACGCGAGATCCTTCATGAACTGGTCTCTGATCCCGAAATCGGTCAGCGCACCGCTCAGTGCGCCTGCGCCGGCTCCGAGAGCCACGCCTAGAAGCGGATTCAGGAAGACCATCCCCAACAGCAATCCCCAGAAGCTGCCACTTGCGGCGCCAGTCATAGTGGTATTCACAAGTTGACTGAGTTTTACAGAGTCCCCAGTTTTGACGGCGATCACGGCATCGCTGATCGTGATCAGATACTCGCTCTGGAGCTTGAATATTTTCTGCCGAACTTCCTCTGCTTTAGCTTCGGATGGGTACACGATCGCAACAAGGTCTGACATTAAAAGCTCCCCTGATGACTTCTAGTGCTCCCCATTTGCCTGCTTGATGCACGGCCGAAGCTTACCCCCCGAAGATCTCTTGTCGACTGGTCAGACAAGCAGGTTGACAATATCAAGATGCTTTGATCTGGGGCCGCGCCCAATGGAAGTCCAACTCTCAACGGTCAACGTAACGGAACTCAAACAAACAGTCGCAGCCGAAACCGACCCGTCAAAGCCGGGCCTGATCGCCGACGCCAGTACGATCCGCTGGCCGGGAGGCGAAAACAAAATTGAGGCCGATCAGCTCGACCGCGAGTGTCGGCTCGCTCGCCATCGCTGTCGGACTGCTTTGGGCGGAAATGAAGTCGCGATGACCTTCAAGCCAGGCGCTCGCAAATACACTGACCGAGGTTGGTGACGTGAACCGTTTTGAGAGCCCACGTCAACTTATGGGTTACCTCGGCCTAGTGCCAAGCGAACGATCGACGGGAGAGTCTGTCAGGCGTGGTAGCATCAGCAAGGCGGGCAACGGCCGTGTTCGCCACATGTTGGTCGAAAGCGTCTGGACATATAGACACCCGCCGAAGATCGGCAAGACAAAGCTATACCGGCTTGAGCAGGTGTCGCCGGCAGTGCGAGAGATTGGTTGGAAGGCGCAGAGCTGCTTGACGGCCCGCTATCGGAAGCTGGCTGCGCGCGGCAAGCGAACGACGGTAGTCTGCACCGCTATCGCCCGTGAACTGGTGTGCTCCGGCGGCGCCGGCGCCCTGCGCAAGATCAGCCAAGAGGACGTGATCCGCTACGTTGAGCGCCACGCCCAGGATTGGGGCCCGGAAACAGGCAAGGCGATGTGCTGGTCATTGCGTGCCTTTCTCCGTTACCTCCACCATCGGGGGCTGAACGCGCGCTCGTTGGCGGATTGCGTTCCATCGATGCGCCGATGGAAGCTCGCAACTCTGCCGACCTATCTGCGTGCCGCTCAGGTGCGGAGGGCTCTCGACGGTTGCGACCGAGAGACGGTGATGGGACGGCGCGACTACGCCATTCTGTTGTTGCTGGCCAAGCTCGGCCTGCGGGCCGACGAGGTTGCGACGCTCACCGTCGACGATATCGACTGGCGCGCCAGCGAGATACTCGTTCGCGCCAAGGGCCGACAGCGTGCACGAATGCCGATACCGCCAGACATTGGCGCGGCTATCGTTGCATATCTGCGCAATGGCCGCCCAAAGTCGTCGTGCCGACGGCTGTTCGTCCGCACACTCGCGCCACACGTCGGCTTTGCTTTCGGATGCGCGATCACCATGATCGCCAAGGCCGCTCTCGATCGCGTTGGAATCGAAGGTTGCGCCCACCGCGGCGCCCATATCTTCCGACATAGTCTCGCTACCGATGACCTTGCCCCCAAGTTTTATCCGGTCCTGAGTTCGCCCCGGCTGTTGGATTTGCCCGGTTGGGCGGTGGTAGCGACGGGAGCTGGCGCGGAGCCCTCGGCATTCTTACAAATCGCTGGCGACCGCGCTGGGCGTGCCCGAAATTCTGTTCAGCATTTTGCTAGGCCACGCCGTGCCGGGCATCAGCGGGCGCTACATCGGCGAATTGGCCGTGCTGCGGTCAGTGGAGCTACGCGAGGCGCAAGAATCCATCTCGCGCCCGGTGTTCGAATTGCTCGGGCTCAAACTTACTCGGGATGCGAAACGTCCGAGAAAGGCGAGGGCCGCATAATGAGCCGCAACACACCACGTACCACGGGCAAGCCGCAGGCCCTACGGGCCTACGGAAAGCCGGACGTGCTCCGCACATCCGCAAAGTCGCACGGGATACGGATTGCCGATAGCGTGCTCGCGTTGGTCGCGACGTTCCGACAACTCCTGAAGGTGATGCAGCGCGTACGCTACACGCGCGAAGATTAGAAACGCTCATCGCATCATTGTTGAAAGATGCCGAGATCGTAGCAAGCCCAAGCCCGGGTTCTAACGCCGGGAACAGCCTTGCTCGCGGCTGCCGCCATTCCGGCAACTTTGCAGTCAGACATCGTCGCCATGTAGCCCTCAAGGATCGTTATTTTACCGTCCTCTTGCGAAACGTAGGCAATCACACCTAGTGCGCCCGTTAAACCCTGTTCGCGCGTAGTATCGTGGCAGACATAGGACGCGGAGCGGCTGGGCTTCGCGGTCGCGGCTTCTATCGCTAGCTCACCAATCCTTCGACACTCATCTAAAGTCTTTGATGGCCGAGCAGCGATGTTGACGGTGGCTAAAATGCTGAGGTGCGTCGAAGCGACAATGAGGATGAGCGGTGACATGTCGGCTGACCTCGTAATTCCGTTGAAACCATCAAGCGATCGGAGATTGATGGGGCCGGCCATCGCGCTGGCCTTGCGTTTCTGGCCGATCTCTTTGCCTTCATCCCAGTCCAACCACTTGGGTCTTCTCTGTCGGATCGCACGTACAGCCGCCATGCTGCGCAAGCCACCTTAACGAGCGATACGGCTGCCTCTGCAATGAGAATGGTGTGACTTCCGGAGGCTGGGTGGATGCTCATTAGCGCTCGTCCTCATGTGCCGCGTCGGAGATGATCCTAAGAAGTCTAAAGAGCGTAAGCGGATGTTTGCGGATGAGTTCTGTGCTCGTCAGTACGAACTCGTCAGGGCCTCCGCGCTCACGGATCGTCTCGCGAAGTGCGGCGAGCTTGTCTGGATCGGCAGAGCGAATAGCGGCCTCGAATGCGGGGACGAATTTGAGCCTGTCCATTGCAACAGCCTCCTTAGCGACCCTTTCAGGGGGCGCGGATCATCTCGCGGCTTTTCGCGCGAAAAACGCGCGGGCGGCTGGAGGAACCACCCGCGCGAGTTGCGCCAACAAAGAGGCTTTGCTATCTCATGGGGGTTGCGTGAAGTATGAGGAGCCAAGCCGAAGCGTCTCTCAGCAACTCGCGTGCCATTCACAAAGCCGCGCGTAGCGCTATGAAAAAGCGTGCGGGCGGCTGCTGACGACCGCCCGCACGAGTTACGATGCGTAGACTTGGCCCTCACTCAATCAATAAGCGACCAAGCAATCATGGTTCAGCAATCAGCGTGCCAGGCGGCTACATTGCGGAGACAAGCAAACGGCGCGCTTTCATACCTTGTGCAGATTGACTGCTCGTGCGAGCGGCGGCTTCCGAACGACAATGTCATGAACTCGACGCAACTGATCAAGATCGGACGTGGAGCGCTTAGTGACGACGATGGCGCGAGATGATCGGATCGAACTCGCCATCGTGTATAACGAGAAGCTCGCCGGGCTTCACGCCAAGTCTTAGCAATTGCTCCTCCTCGATGGGGCAGTTGAGGATTGCGGCCTTCGCGCCGCTGTCTTTTACGGTCAGCTTCACTGCTTCCGCCGGGTCAGCGGCAGCAACGACGTAAGTTATGTGCCTGAATTCTTCGTCATCGTCGCCGTCTTCCTTGAAGACAGCGACCGTCACCAACCAACCATGCATCTTGCTGTGCTCCCGTAAGTTGTCGGCTATGAGCTGCTGAGCCTTGCAAATCCGGACCCATCGAACGCTCGTGAGGTCGGCTGGCGTCCGTAGCATTCCGGGAGCCCTTCCCTCCGCGCCGCACATTGAGCTAGGCTCGCAACCTCATGAGGAGCGGACGTGTGACGAGTGAGAAGCGGATCAGGGTCGAAGGACGGCCTTCTGTGCTGTCGCGGCTTCGCCGGGTGCAGGCATGGCGCCGGAAGCGGGCTCCAGCGCCTTCTATCTGATCCCTACATCGCGGAAACCGATCCGGGGCGGTATAGTCCATCAAGGCCGCACAGCACTACACGGCCGTCTCTATCCGCGCGGAAGCCATCTTGAAGGACCTGATCCCGCGCTAGGTCGGAAAGCCTGCATGTGACTCCCGGAAGGGCGTCCTTGCCCTTTGAACGGGCTGAACGCTACATCGGCCCCGGGCCTTATTGCATAAGCATGGCGATCGCTATGATCGCGAGGAAGCCTAGTCCCATCAAAATGACGCATACAACGTACGCTAGGTCGCTGCGCATTACCCAGCTCCAGGCCTCCTAAAGGACATCGAAACGTGCGGGCGACTGCCGCCGCTGACGGACCGCCCGCACGGTCCCATAGGACGAGGCTTGGTGCTCAGGAGGGGCATTCAAAAGCGACCAAGCTCTGCCAACCTGACACAGCAATCCGAGCCCTACACCTACTTATATGCGTAGGTGCCGGTCGCGTTTTCCGGACGCCGAGTTCGCGCTCGGCCATTCGAAAGCGACGATCACTGCGATCTGGACGGGCGCCGTTACCGTCCCCGGGACGGCCGTCAATTGCGGGGCGATCTGAACTTCAACGATTCTGGTTGGGGATTGCACAGGGAATGACCAGCGAGGATGCTGCGCTAACAGCTGGTATGTCGCAGCCTGTGGGAACCAGATTGTTCCGAAAGGCAGGCGGAATGCCACCAGCGACGTTCAGATCTTCAGCCAAGCCGCCGTCCGGGCGGTATCTCTCTTTTGCAGAACGCGAGGAGATCGCACTCTTCGCGTTCAGGGCCTCTCGAGGCGTGAGATCGGGCGCCGTCTTGGTCGATCTGCCTCGACCATCTCGCGTGAGTTACGACGTAACGCCGCGACGCGCAGCGGCGGCTTGGAGTATCGTGCATCGACAGCCTAATGGCACGCCGAGCGATCGGCCCGTCGGCCCAAACCCACCAAGCTTGCACTCAACACAACACCTCGTGCCGCGTGGGCGTGCATCACCGATGAAAAGGTCCTGCGCCGGGAAATTGCGCGGACGTTTAGCGACAAAGCCAACCATCTCTACACGGTCGATCAAGAGGGGGTCACCGCCGATGAAAAGGAAACGGACATTCGTCTGCGGTCTACGGCAGCCAGTCAACAGGCCACTCTCGAACTTAAGATTGGCGAACAGCCGCGGTCTGCCGGTGCGTTGCGTGGGGCCCTGAAAGATCAATTGCTGAAAAAATACATGTCATCCGACGAATGCCGCGCTGGTTGCCTATATATCAGCGTCGCTTCGGACCGGACGTGGCGGCATCCCGATACAGGCAAGAAACTTGATCTCGACGGCCTCATCGAGATGTTAAACGAAGAAGCGGATCGAATTGCCGCTGATTTGGGAGGGGCTGTCCGGTTGATGGCCAAAGGCCTCGACTTGCGGCCGCGCCTGCCGCCCGAGAACGTGGCGGGTGGCGACGAGTAGTTGCGTTGGCGGAGAAAAGCGGCTGCGGCGGTCATATTTGACCAACGACTTAAAGAGCGTTGAACCTTCCGAGCTACCCGTTTAGCGCGGTTAAGCATTGCAGGGATGCTCTCGGTCGTCGCAAGTCCTAGGCTCAAACATTGCTTCAAGCTTGCGTGCGGCACTTTCCGCCAACCTTACGTCGCGGCCGAGATAGTGCTTATCAAGGATGCTCTCTACGTCCTTCAGGCTATGGCCGGTGAAGGTCGCGATCTCCGGGACCGTTGATCCGGCAAGCGCCAATCGGATCACCGCCGAGCCTCGGAGATCGTGGAACGTGAGATCCTCGTTGATGCCGGCCTTGTCGAAGGCTTTGCCCCACGACGAGCGGAAACCGTCCTCGGTCCATGGACGATTGCGCACGGAATCGCACAGGCGGGCTTCCCAGCGGCGACCTGCCTGCTTGGGATAGCCCGCGTGGTCAGCGGTTCAGGCCAAGCCGGTCATATGATAGCCCGGAAGAGCCCGGTTCGGGCACTGAGTGTCCGGCCTGAAGCCATCTGACAAAGAGAATCTTGCCCATGACGCCCCTATTGAAACCCGCCGAGGTTGCCGCCGCTTTAAATGTTTCTCCCAGAACCCTGCGCGGACTGATACGGGATGGTCTCATTGCCTACGTGATCACCGGTCGTGGTAAGAAGCGACCGGGGATCGGGTTCGAGGCCACCGAGATCGAGAGGTTCAAGGCTGAGCGGCGCAGGCGCGAATGTCCGCCTACAAGCGTGAAGGCAGCCCCTTCAATCAGTATGACTTCTGAAGCCACGGCCGGCAGTTTCCTGGCTCTACGGAAGTTACGTCAAAAGCCGAAGCGCGGCGGGTAGGAGTTTCCGTCGGATATGCCGTGCTCGCAATAGGTTGGCTCAATGGGTTGTGACGATGCCGAAGGACCCGTCGCGTTTGCGCGCGCGTCAGCCGGAAATACCCACTTGCAATTCCATAGTTTGCGAGTGGCTGGTCGGTCACCTCGACAATGACCGGCATGTGGTTTGTGTAGCAGTGCTTGGTTCGAAAGCTCGTACCAGCACAGCTTAAGTCGGCGCAACGATGAAAGGTAAAACGATCACAACTCAGCAATGATCCGGAAGCCTTCGTCACAACCAGAGAACCCCTGACGGCAGCCGTATTGGCTCGAACGGTTGATCCAGCGCCCGCGGCAAGCCCCTCTGGTCAGAGTTCGGTCACTTATTCCAACGCCAGATACTCGTCGAGAATACGCCTGATCGACTCCGGGCGTCCCGGTTGATCTGGTTGCCTTTTGATCCAGGCATCAAGGGCAGCCACCTGCTCTGGAAGCAAGCGCACCAGAATCGGCGTCGCGTACGTCGGTGGTCTTCCGAACCTGCGCTCTTTCTTTTTTTTGGGGATCTGAAACTCATCGCGACTTTCCAATATTAACAAGTCGAGGGGCAGCGAAGGGTCGTGCGCCATCCCTGTCTATGACTGAAGCGGCCGTTTCCAATATTGACAAAACCGAAGGAAGTTTCAATGACAGCATACGAAATCGATCTGATCGGTGCCTTGGCCGAGGCGCTGGCACTCGAATATGCGGACGTCGACGACGAAGATCTCCTCGGCATCTGCCAGGGCGTCGGTCTCCTGACGCGAGCGCAGCAGTGCATCGAACGGTGGGGCCGTCAGTGCCCCGTTCCCGTGGCACTTGTCATCGCGCACTACAGGCAGCGTGTTCAGCCATAACCCGCTCATCGAGCGAAGGGCACTTTTTGCCTGTCTGGCACATCAACCCAACCGAAAACCTTTAACTCATCTCATCGTGGAGAGAGAATGTTGCTGTTGAACCTTTTTGCAATTCGCCGTCTCGACACCAAAGAGGCTGTCGGGCTCTATTGGGCGCCGGACCTCGAGACTCTGTGGTGGATGGTCGAAGCTATAGTCGATCCCGACGACTGTGAGTATTGTGTGGTTGATGCCCCCGCGGCAATAACATGGCCGGGTGAAGTGCCTGCAATCGGCGTCGAACGAGGGGAAGACGATAAGAGCATCGAGGCACTTTCACGCGACGTGTCATTCGAATTCGCGCTCTCTGACGTTCTCCACTGCGAGATCATAAAGGGCTGGATACAGATGCCGTCCGCTCCTGAGCCCGGAGAAGAATACCCGGAAATTCTAAGGGAGTGGGAACGCTAGGGAGTAGGGCGCGAGGAGAGAGACCCAGCTGATGCCGCTTGGGCCTCAGCCGGATCCGATTTATCTGGTGTGCATGGCCCCGAGCGGCTTGAGAGCCGGCTCATGGTTTCCCCGAACATCGGTGCTCTGGGATCTCAATCGAAATTCTGGCGGGCGCGGGCTTCATGCCGGCCAACGGCCGCAGCCACGATCCGATTGACGGTCTACCGTGACGTCGAAGGGGTATATGCTTTTATAGGGGCAGTGATCGCGCCGCGCCGGCATGGTGCCACGGAGATCGCGCTCAAAAATTTCGAAACACAGACACTTGTACCATCTCCGACGAGACTCGCAGATCGGGTCAAATCGAGGGATGAAGAACGATCAAACCTGGTTGTCGTCGCGCCTCTTCAGTTTTTCGGCCTGACCGTCAGTTTCCGAGCGCCGGAGCGCTGCTGCTTCGGCGGAGGGCGCGACTTGGTTGCGGCCTGTTCGATCTACTGCTTCCGCGGTCGTTGAACATCAGCGCAAGCAGGAAGCGCGCCAGGCGCGGCGTCAACGGAGCGTCGTTCGCCGTCCGGTGGCCTTCGGCGTTCAGGCGACGGGCGACGTCCCATGGCTTACGCGTGTGCTCGCGGGTGTAGGCCCGGAAGATCGGCTCCGACTTTCCGAACAGCTTTCCCAGGTCGACCTCGTTCGAATTGAAGTGGATCATCTCGGCTTCGGTCATCGGGGCTCGTGAATCCTCGACTAGCCGCTTGCCTCCCGCAGGGATGAGACGAGGCTGTCTGAGCTGCAACGCTCCCTGCGGCGGAGGCGCTACTTCCTCCGCCGGCGCGGCAGGCATAGTCACCGTTACACCGATCCGGAAGAAGACCGGCCTGAGCGCCTCCTTGTGTATGAAGGAGATCTCATCCCCTCTCATGTTGATGAAGTCGCCCACATCGAAGATCGGAAGTTCGGAGTGGCAAGCGAACGTCGTAGTTTCTCCGTTGCTTGAGTCGAGATACTCCACGGTGACGGCGTTCTCGTCGCTGATGCGGTCCACCGCGAGCACGATGAGCACCGTCCATTCGTCGGGGGCTCGACGACCGAACACTTTGTTATCAAACAGGCCGACGACGTTGGCAGCAGAAATCAACTCCTGCACGGCCCCGCGGGCCCGCCGTTGCGGCGACCGGTCCGTGGGTCGGTAATCCCTCGGGATGTCTGTACAGGGGTGTTTGGGCCAAGGCGGACCCAGATGGTCGAAAAACACGCGGCTGCCGTGTTCGTTTGTGTAAAAAACACGCTAGCATTACATTCGGGGTAACGCGCGTTCGCGCCTGAAAGTATTTCTCGCGCAGGCGTTCGACCGCCGGGGCACGCGCTCCATCCTGTCTGACCGCGATCGGCTGCACCACGACACGGCGTTCGCCGTTACCACCAGATGTCTCAACCATCCAGAGCGACAGCAGCCTGCCCGCCAACCTCGCCCGACACTGCAATTCCGAGATTCTCTGGCGGCAAATTGCGCCAACGTTCCAGCTCTTCCTGTACCAACGGATGGTCTAAGCCCATCAACTGCAGTTCGTCCTGATTCGTCGCAGCTTCGCGGTTCAAAGTGAAGCGCGCACGGCGAGTGCCTTCCGCGGTGATGAGGTCGTAGGTTGCGTCATCCAGCTTGATCAGCTTCTGCTGGAGGTCTGCGGCCGCAGTCGAGAAGAAGCGCACTAGCCGATCCAGACTGGACGAGACATCCGAGAAGGCTTGTAGTCATCAAGGCTGAAGCCATCGAGGTCTTGAAACAAGTCAAACACCACTTGCCGCGCTTCGCGCGAGTTCGACAGCGCGGCTTCTAGTTCCACCTGGGTGCGCTTCAGCTCGGGGTCGGAAAGCGCCTCCTGATAAAGGCGGTCATCATTCAGCCGCTCGGACAACTGCCCGAGAATCTGCGCTTGCAAGTCCTCCGCCGCGTTGCCTTGTTCATCCACCTTTCCGACCGTGCGTGCGATCTCGGTCAGCTTCTCGTCCAGCAGCAGAAAGATACGTCCTTCGATGGTATCCGAGAGAACGAGATGGTAAACCTGTGCGGTGTCACGTTGACCGTAGCGATGGATGCGCCCAATGCGTTGCTCCATATCCATCGGATTCCACGGCAGATCGAAGCTGAACAGGATTCGCGCGAATTGCAGATTGATGCCTTCGCGTCCTGCTGCCGTGCAAACCAGCACACGCGGGCCATCCTTTTGGCGGAAGCGGCGCTCGGCCGCCACCTTGGCTCTGTGGTCACCACCGCGCAGCACCACGACGCCCTGACCGGGGAACGTCTGCTCGATCTCGCGGGCGATCATATCGACTGTGCCGAGGTAGGTGGCGAAGACCACAATCTTGTCACTCGGATTCTGTCGCCACAGAGTTCGCTGGTCGCGCATGAGGCGGTGTCGGAAGCCGCCGTCGTCGGCTACCCGCACGACATCAAGGGCCAGGGCATCTATGCCTATGTCACGCTGATGAAGGGCACTGAGCCGACCGAAGCGCTGCGCAAGGAGCTGGTCGCCTGGGTCCGCAAGGGCGTCGGCCCGATCGCATCGCCGGACCTGATCCAGTTCGCGCCCGGCCTGCCCAAGACGCGCTCCGGCAAGATCATGCGCCGCATCCTGCGCAAGATCGCCGAGGACGAACCGTCCAGCCTCGGCGACACCTCGACCCCGGCCGATCCGGCCGTGGTCGACGACCTCGTGCAGAACCGGCAGAACAAGAGGGTGCGCAAGCGTAGGAAAGTGACCGTATCGTACCAACCCAATGCTCGAACCTGTGGAGACAACGCTGTGAAATTAGTTCTGTTGGGGGTCCCTGGATCCGGGAAAGAAAGGGACTCAGGCGGCCCGTCTTGCCAAGCGCCTGGACATTCCTCAACTATCGACCCGCAATATGTTGCGAGCGGACGTATCCCAAGGAACGCCAATCGGGATAACGGTTAGCCGAGGTCCGGGCTCAAACCCGACGCCTCCACCATATCGAAGCTAGCGTGCCGCTTCCGGCTCAGCGTGGGGATAGAAGCGGCAAGCCTATGTCTGTTTACTGTTTGGCCCGAGTGATAGTGCGCCGTTGGACTGGGCGGGCGTGATGCATTGACCCGCGTCAAACCAAGGGCGACCCAATACTGCTAAAAGCGCGTATCCGAAAAACTGGGGCATGATATGATTATCTGTGGCCTGAAGTCTTTCATGATTGCTGGTCTGACCGCTGGTTTCGCCGCGGCCGCTCACGCTGAAGACGCCGATGTTGGCAAGGCGGAATTTCAAGCTTCGTGCGCAAGCTGTCACGGCGTGGATGGAAAGGGCAAAGGACCCGTTGCTGGGCAGCTGAAGGTGCCGCCTGCCGATTTGACGGCCTTGGCCAAGAACAACAACGGGGTCTTTCCTATTACCGCCGTCTACGAAGCCATAGACGGGCGGAAAACAATATCCGCGCACGGCACCCACGAAATGCCGATTTGGGGGGAACGGTTCAACCCCGTCAAGAACTTGCCTCACATTGTCGATCCGGCCTACGACGCGCTCGATCCTTCCCGGGATTTGCGGGAGGTCGTCGTGCGAACACGAATCCTTGCCATTATCGATTATCTGAACCGCATTCAGCAGAAGTAGCGCGCCGCGAAAGCTCATGGGGTCCCCCGGCTACGCAATCTGCCGCAGTAGATGGGCGGCAACCGCACGCGCGTCCAGGCGCTCCCATCATTGATCCCCATCAAGGCGGCTGCGAGCAAAGCCGGTAATGGTCATATGGAAACGGAGGATCGACGATGACCGGCATAGTGCTCAACGCCCAGCAAATTCAGAACGCTCCAGCGCCCGTTCGCCTCTGGCTTGAGCAGCAGATTTCGGCCGCTCTCGGTCCGAGGCCGGCACCCGGAGCGTCGTCGCCCCGCCTGGTTGCCTGCACGGAAGCCCAGGCAGCGAACCTCCTCAATCGAATCAGGCAAGCGCCATCTGCGGTCGAAGTGTTCTTCGGACTCGCCCATCCCGAGATCTCGTTCGGTGACCCGCCGGTCGTGACGTTCCGGCTTCTCGATCTTCAGCGTCGTGCCGGCATGGAGAACATCGCCAAGCTCCTGGAATGTCTCGACCTCATCAACCGGTCATTTGCGGAAATATGTGGTGATCCGGCAGCGCGTTTCTGTGACTTTGACGCCGCAGGGCATTGCTCGCTTCTGCCAGCCACTCAGTGCAGCATCGCCGCATTGTGGAAGGCGATCATTGCGGCGGAGCGGCCCGGCGTGCTGCCGATCGCCGCTGCCGAGTAGACGGGGCGGGCGCGAGATGAGCCCGAAAAGATCATGCCGCAAGTCGGCGCGGAAATGGTCGGAACGTCCGTTGTCATTCATCGTCGCCGTGACGTGCATGCTCCTGCCCTGGCCTAGACTGGTGCAAGCAGGGGAAATCCGGGATGTGCAAACTCTTGCGCCCCTGGTCGGGAAGGTTATCCAAAGTGTCGTCGGCATAACGGCCAGCACGGAGACGGCGGCAGCCTCCCGGTCAGGGAATTCCGGTCCCGAACTGCCCAGCGATCCGCGTCCCGCGACGAAAGATGTTTACGGCGCAGGCGTCATCATCAAGGCAGAGTCCGGATTGATCGTGACGAGCAATCATGTGGTCAGCGGCGCCAAGACACTCTCGGTCCGATTGTCGGATGGGCGCCAGCTTGACGCTAGGTTCGTTGCGGCCGACGAGCGATACGATCTGGCGATGCTGAGGATTTCGGCCTCCGGCCTGACCGCGGCCCGCATCGGCCGATCGGTCGACGCCGAGCCTGGCGATTTCGTCCTTGCGGCCGGTGGTTCCTTGAAATCCACTCCGAGCGTCAGCTTTGGCATCGTCAGCGCTCTGCATCGTTCGCGGCCCGGAAGCCCTTGCCGGGATCTCATTCAGACCGATGCCTTGCTGGATCGCGGCAGCGCAGGCGGGCCGCTGTTCAATCTGCGGGGCGAAGTGATCGGCATTGTTGCCGCCAGCACCGGCGAGACCGAATCCGAGCACGCCTTTGCGATTCCCTCGGATGCCATCGATCGCCTCTACATCAGAATGAATTAGGCATTCCGCGGGATCGCGGATCGTTTCGAAGTGCGACCGATTTGACTACCTAATGGTGGTTGCTTGATGATCGTGCACCCGGATCAGTAGGCCATGATCGGCGTTTCCAGCAGGTGATCGTTCACAGCAACGACACCGGGAATTGCCTCCGCGGCAATCCGGATCGCTGCGCGCTCGGCGGCGGATGGCGCATATCCCCACAGGTCGACGATGCCGTTCTGTACGGTCGCAGTCAGATTGAACGTGTGTGCCCACGGTTGCCCGTGAAGCACGCCGAGTAATCTCTTCCTGATGACGGAATCGGCGGGTGACATCTCCAGCTTCGGCCGGGCGCTCGCGACGGCCTGGAGCAGGTTGGCCCGGCTGACGATGCCGAGGAGGTGGCCGGCCTCATCGACGATGGGGACACGCTTGATGCCATGTTTCTCGAGCAGCATCGCAATTTCATGCAGAGGCGTGTCGGGCGCCGCGGTCACGACCTTGCGGGTCATGATGTCGGCGATCTTGACAGCATGGGACTTCACGTAGTCGGACGCCATTTGCGCGTCTCCGACCAAAAGCCGGAGCCACCACGAATACGGGCGCTCGGTGCCGGCTTCAGTCCGATGCATCAAGTCGCTTTCCGTGACGATTCCGACTAGTTCGCCATCCTTGCCCACAACAGGAACGGCGCTGATGCGGTGCTGGAGCAGCAGGGAAGCAACCTGCCGCACCGTTGCGTTGGAGTTCTCCGTGATGACGGGTGACACCATGACGTCGCGTGCTTGCATGATCGTGCTCTCTGTAGGACGGAAAGATACCCCATTCTGTGGGATCGCGCGCATGCGTGATTTGACTCCGATCAATTGATCTAAAGCTTCCGGGCATTAGACAGGATTTGTTGAAGTGGAGGATGTTTGGATGGCGGGAATTCCAAAGAACGCGTTCGTGCTTGGAAACGGGCGCAAGGCGCTGTTGCTCCGCAACGAAGGCGACAATCAGTTCCCCACCCTGAAGGCGGAGGCGGTGTTCGAAGATCAGAATCCGCCAACGCACCTACAAGGCACGGACCGTCCAGGACACTTCATAAAAGGGATCGTCTCCGGTCAGCGGGGAGCCGTCGAAACGACGAACTGGCACGAACTCGAGGAGTATCGGTTCACGAGGCGGATTGCGCGGGCTGCGGAGGAGATTGTTCGGAGTGGAAGGACGACGGCGTTTGTCATCGCCGCTCCGCCGCGAACGCTGGCACAGCTTCGGGCGACGCTCGCTACCGATGTCAAGCGTCACATCATTGCGGAGATTCCCAAGGATCTGACAAGGCTTCCCGTCGGGGAAATTGAAAGGCACATTGTTGAGGCGCTTGCGTCGCCCACACGATAGGCGCCGTGCCGCCGACAGCGTCCCACGAGCAAGTTCAAGAGTAAGTTCGTCTCGTCGTATAGAACAGCCAGATTGCAATAACGGCCAGCAACACTGACATTATCCGCCTGATGAGCATTGTGTTTGCCCGTTTTTCGATGCTTGGCCGGATGGCGTTCGCTGAAATCACGACAGCCGTATGTATTGCAGTCGCTATCGTGATGTATACCGTCAGCAAGATCGCTATCTGCGGAAGCAGTGGACGTGCTTGATCGATGAAAGTCGGAAAAATCGATAGATAGAAAACTCCGGCCTTGGGATTGAGTAGATTGGTAATCAAGCCCCTGAGGAAGAATTTGGTATGTGCCGTCGCCTCGACTGGCTTGGTGATCTCTTGCGGCGCATCGCGCCATCCTTGGTGAGCGTCATCCAGGGACCACGCGCTGAGGGCTAATCTGGTCGGTTAGGAAGATCTCGTGGACTGAATCATCACGAGGTCTCGCCATGTCTAAGGATAGCCGTAAGGATAGCGATAGGGATAGGCATACGCCTATCCTCAAGGATTTTTCTGACACGCTGCAGCGTGTCGAGATCATCACTGGGACCGGCCGGCGCCGGCGCTGGTCGGCCGATGCGAAGGCGGCGATTATCGCGGAGAGTTTTGCGCCGGGTGCAAGCGTGTCCGCTGTGGCGCGGCGACACGACATCAGTCCAAGCCTGTTGTTTCTGTGGCGTCGTCAGACGACGCGGGCGAAGGTCGCGGCGCGCCGGGCCGGAGACGTGCCACCTGGCTTTGTGCCGGTCGCGATCACCGGCTGCGGGGGCGAATTGCCGTCGCGCGAGGAGCAGGCGGCAATCGAGATCGAGGTCGGCGCGGTTCGCATCCGTGTCAGAGGGACGGTCGACCGGCGGGCGCTGTGCGAGGTGCTGGCGGCAGTCGGGACGGTTGGCCGATGATCGGGATGCGACCCCGGTTGTCGATCTGGATCGCGACGCAGCCGGTCGATTTCCGTCGCGGGATGGACTCGCTGGCGATGCTGGTGAGCGAGGCGTTTGGAGCCAATCCGTTCGACGGCGGACTTTACATCTTCCGCTCCAAGCGCCGAGATCGCGTGAAGATCCTGACCTGGGACGGAAGCGGCCTTGTCCTTTACTACAAGAGAATCGAGGGGCAGTTCACCTGGCCGCCGATCAAGGAAGGCGTCGTGCCGCTATCTCATGCTCAGCTCTCGGTGCTGCTCGAGGGCACATCGAAATATCCCCTCTGGGGAGTCTGACGAATCACCTGCCATCGAAGTTACAGTGTGCGAACCGACGCATCCGCTGTTCGGCCGCACGTTCCGCGTCATTCGCCGCTCGGTTCATCGTGGCGGGGGCTTCCCGCTTTCGTACGAGGTCGAATATCGAGACGGTGCCAGCCTTTTGATTCCGGTCGCGGCGACCGAACCACGGAAGTCGATGGAGAATCGAACGAAGCTGAGCGTCGAGGCACTACACGATCTGACCTCTCTGGTTGAGCAGCTCGAACACGATGCCGATCGATCCGAAAGACCTTTGGGCCACGCTGTCAACGGCACTGCAGCGCCAAATCGTCAACGAGGTCGCCGCAGTGCTGGCGGAGGCAAGTCATGAAGTCCGAGCTGGTCAAGCCGATACACCTGGCGCGCCGCGCGGTCGTGTACATCCGGCAGTCGACGACTCATCAGGTTGTGACCAACCAAGAGAGCCTGCGATTGCAATACGCGCTTCGCCAACGCGCCATCGAGCTCGGATGGCACGAAGCTGGCATCGACGTCATCGACGCTGATCTTGGCATCAGTGGGGCGTCGGCGGCTCAGCGCAGCGGCTTCAAGGAACTGGTCGGGCGTGTTGGTCTTAACGAGGTTGGTCTGATCCTGTCGATCGACGTGACGCGTCTCGCCCGCAACTGCTCGGATTGGTATCCGCTGCTCGATATCTGCGGGCTGCACGGCTGCCTCATCGCCGACCGTGATGGCGTCTATGACCCTGGCAGCGCGAATGGCCGACTGCTGCTCGGCCTAAAGGGGACGATATCGGAGCTCGAGCTCCATACAATTCGTAGTCGATTGACGGCTGGTCTTCTTGCCAAGGCGGAGCGCGGCGAGCTTGCGCTCACCTTACCGATCGGCCTTGTCCGCGATCCCTCTGGCGTCGTCGTCAAGGACCCGAACCTGGAAGTGCAGGAACGGCTCGAGCTGCTGTTCGAGACCTTCCTGAAACTGCGCACCATTGCCAAGGTCATGCGTGAGTTCAACGACCGTGGTCTGGAGCTGCCGCGCCGCGATCGTCACGGCGATCTGCATTGGGCGCGGGCGACGACAGCCGCGGTCGCGGCGATTCTGAAGAATCCTGCCTATGCGGGCGCCTTCGTTTACGGACGGACACGACTGCGCAAACCGTCGGAGGGAAGATTACCGACGAAGGCGCCGAAGCCGATCGAGCAGTGGCGGATCATCGTCAAGGACCGCTATCCTCCCTATATCGCTTGGCAAAGCTACGGGAAGATCAGGGGCATCGTCAGCGACAACCGAGCAGAATACATGCGCAACAAGACGAGGGGGGCCCCACGTGAGGGCGAACTACTGCTGCAAGGCATCGCATGGTGTGGAAGATGCGGTCACAAGATGTACGCGCGCTACAAGAGACGCGCCGAATACGTCTGCAATCACCTGCGTTCACATCAGGGGTTGCCGGCGTGCCAATACATCCGTGCTCCCCGCGTCGACGCCGCCGTGGCGCAAGCCTTCCTTACAGCGCTGGCGCCGGCCGAGATCGACGCGTTGTCGTGCGCTCGTCGCGCTCAGCAGCAGACGTACAAAGCAATACGAAGCAATGCCGAGCAGCAGCTCGAGCGGCGACGCTACGAAGCAGCACTCGCCGAACGTCAGTTCAACCGCGTCGATCCCGACAACCGGCTCGTCGCCGCCGAGCTCGAGCGCCGTTGGGAGGCGGCTCTGAAGGAGGCTCGAGCGGCAGAGGAGACCCTGGCCCGTTTAAAGTCTCCCCAGGCTATCGCTCAGATCACCTTTGGCAACAAGGCGCTGAACGACAAAGTCGTCCACCTCTCCGGCCGTCTGCCTGAGATCTGGACGGACTCAAGCACGACCGACGCGAAACGCAAGGCGCTGCTGCGCTGTCTCATTGACAAGGTGATTCTCGATCGTGGCGAGCACGACCTCGTCAAGGTGAGGATTGTGTGGCGCGGCGGAGCCGTCACCGAGATCGAGGTAAAGGTGCGCGTCAATTCAGTAGAGAATCTCACGCAGGGCGTGGAAATGCGAGAACGCGTCCTCGAGCTCGCCCGCACCAAGCTGCACGACGACGAGATCGCTGCCATATTGACGGGCGAAGGACACCGGTCACCAAAATGCCCAGACGGGGTGCTGCCGATCACTGTCCAGCGCATTCGCTTCCAGGCCGGCCTCAAAGGGCTTACCGAGCAACGCACGCGATGGCGGCATTCACCCGATTTGCTCAGCGCACAGGAACTCGCCGGCGTATTGAACATTCCCGTGAACTGGCTGTACGTTCAGATCAGGCAGGGCCGTCTTTTGATCGATCGTCACCCTTCGGGCGCGCACCTGTTCTCCAACACGTCGCGCGTGATTGAGGCTGTTCGAAAACTCCGCAATCACGAGCTCGATCATCTCGATCTCAGAATCACTGAGCCTCACGAGGAGGGGCATTCACATGGATAGTCGCTCGATGGCTCAGACTGGAAGCGTGTGCCGATGCGGGTTGTGGATCAGCCAGCACGAGCTGGTTGATCCGTATCAAGAGTAGTTCGTCACTCATGCGGAGTTGTTGTAGAATCACTCTGCATGAGTGATTTGCCTTCTGATCCAGCATTGCTCCGACAAGCCGTGATGGCGCTGTCGTCACGGCTTGCGGCGTTGTCGGCGGAATGCGGCACGCTGGCGGCCGAGCGTGATGCGGCGATTGCCCAACGCGACGCTGCGGTCCAGGAGAACGACAAGCTCCAGATAATCCTGTCCCAGTACAAGCGCACGATCTTCGGTCCCCGCTCTGAGACACTGGATCCCGGACAGCTGCCTCTCTTCGCCATCACGGCGCAGGCGGCTGGTGCCGCCGCCAACGACGACGTTACCGGAGGCGGGCTGCCTGACGGAGCGGAGGGCCGTGGAAAGCGACCGGCGCGACGCAACCGGGGGAAGCTTCCGGAGCATTTGCCGCGCATCGACGTCGTGATCGATATCGAGAGCCACATCTGCCCTTGCTGCGGCGAGCGGCTGCACAAAATCGGGGAGACCGTCAAGGAAGCCTTCGACGTCATTCCGATGCAGTACCGGGTCAAGCGCATAGTGCGTCCGCGGTACGGCTGCCGGGGATGCCGCCAGGGTGTGCTGCAGGAACCCGCGCCGGCCCAGGCGATCGACGGCGGGATGGTGACGGAAGCCTTGCTGGCCCACATCGCGGTGATGAAATACGGCTACCAGCTGCCGCTGTATCGGCAGGAACAGATGTTCGCTGCGCAAGGCATCACGCTCGACCGGCAGACGCTGGCCTCGTGGATGGGGCGCGCCGCCTGGTGGCTGAAGCCGCTTCACACGCTGTTGCGCGACACAGTGATGTCCTACCCGCGGCTGTTTGCCGACGAGACGCCGCTGCCGGTTCTCGATCCCGGCCGTGGCCGGACCAAAGTCTGCCAGTTCTGGGCGATCGCCACCGATGACCGTCCGTGGGGTGGCCCGGCGCCGCCGGCGGTGGTCTACATGTTTGCCGAGGATCGCAAGGCGATCCGCGCCAAGCAGCTGTTCGGGGACTACCACGGCATCCTGCAGGTCGACGGTTATGCCGCCTACAAGGGCCTGATCAAGAACGGCGGCCATCTGGTGCAGCTGGCGTTCTGCTTCGCGCATGCGCGGCGGAAGTTCTGGGACGTTCACGTCGCGACCAAGTCGCCGATTGCCGCGGAAGCGCTGCGACGGATCGCGATGTTCTACGCCATTGAGGATCGCATCCGCGGTCTGCCGGCGGCGCATCGGGCTGCTATGCGGCAAAGCGACACCAGGCCGTTGATCGAGGACTTCAAACCCTGGCTTGAGGCGCGGCTGCTGGAAGTCTCGAAGAAGTCCGGTCTGGGTAAAGCCATCCGCTACACCCTCAACCATTGGGACGGCCTGACGCGCTTCATCGACGACGGACGCATTGAAATAGACAGCAATACGGTTGAGCGCAGCATCAAGCCGATAGGCCTGGGAAAGAAGAACTACTTGTTCGCCGGCAGTGAAGGCGGCGCCGAGACATGGGCCATTCTCGCCTCGCTCATCAACTCGGCAAAGCTGCAAGACATCGACCCGCGGCACTATCTGACCGATGTTCTCGAGCGCATCGTCTCCGGACGTACCAAGATCAATCAGCTGCACATGCTGCTGCCGTGGAATTGGAAGGCCGAGCGCGACAGTTCGCCGGCAAAGCTCGCCGCCTGATCAGTTCGACGGCAGGGCATCTGGAACTTCCTGCGCATCGCTGGTGTCGTCATAGATCTCCTCGCGGATCACACGCAGCGTCACCTCGTGCAGATAGACTTGCAGCGCCCTCTCCAGCTCGGTGAACTCCGGCAGCAGCACTTTGTCGACGAAGCCTCGTGACGCGCGGATCATCACCGTGTTGCGTCGCTGGCGGTGATAACGAAACGGCCGCAGCCCGCAGCGACGGCAAAGCGCCAAGAACAGGTGCCGCGACCATTGGTCGGGAAGTGAGAATTGCTGTTCGATCGGTGGATCGTGGCGAGCGAGTTCCTCGACCCGGGCACGCACCCGCCGCAGCGCGGCTTCCGCCGCAAGGCGCTCACCAGCAGTTCCCGCACCCACGAACAACGCCTCGATCTTCCGAAGCTTCTCGCGCAGCTGCGACTCGCTGGTCATTCTGATCCCCGTTGCCCGCTCCGAACCGGGATCACCCCATCACCGCGTGCTTGCGGCGTCAATCATCCCGACCGCGCTATCCAGAGCATTCCGCGCGAGTCAAGGCCCGGCACGGTGCGCTTCCCGTGACGCTCACCATCCTTGCCAGGCAAGCCAAAGCAGGTAGAGCGCCCAGCGAAGGGCTTCGTAAAGCGGGTTGGAGGCAGCCACGATAGCTGCAAGGCCGAGCGACGATGCGATCCCAACTCCAAACAAGCCGAAAGCAACACCGGCTGTTGCGGCAAGACCGGCCCTGCGTCCGGCCGACGCGGCCAGCACCGCGAGATAGCCCATGTTAGGTCCCGGGGTCAGTTCGATGAGCGTGACCGTGAGTGCGAAAGCAAAGAGAGAGTTTTCACCCATGGATCGATCCCTGCGCTTCCGAGGCGGGGTTGCCCTAGATGTTGGTCAGATGGCTTGATCTGGGTCAAATTGTCCGCGTCATGCCGCCTCTCTCGATTCCGAGCTGACATGAATGCAGTCGACAGAGGGCGCAACGACCGCGAGCTTCCGCAGGTAGCATTCGACGTGGGCAATCAGGGTAGCGGCCCCATCCTCGACGGCGATTCCCACATGAGCTGACAGCTCGCCGAATGATCCTGAGGCGAAAACCAGCGATTACAAAAGCTGCACGGCTTTTTGATCCAGATCAGCCTGGCCTTCCATTTTTGAATGATGCTGGCAGATCATCGCGTACACGAAGCTCTGGGGAGGTTGCCATGTTGGCTTTGGATGTCATGCGGACGTCTTTCTCGACGATCAAACCCGGCGCGCCATTGCTCGATGCCGTTCGTCTCTTGCTGGAAACTGGCCAGCGCGGCTTGCCTGTGCTCGATGGCTCAGGGGCGCTGATCGGTGTTATCTCTGAAGGAGACTTCCTTCACCGTCGCGAACTCGGCGTGCATTGGCCAGAGGGATTTTGGCTCGAATGGCTGTTGAGCAGAGAGGAGGGACGGCTGGTCCGCGAGCGGACCCGGGCCCTGAGCGTCGACGCTGTGATGAGCCGCAAGCCCGTTTGCGTCGACGAATGCGCGACTGTGGACGAGATCGTGGTCGAAATGGACAAGCATCAGATATCGCAAGTCATGGTGCTCCGGGGTATGCGTGTCGTCGGCATCGTTGGACGTGTGCAGCTGATCACCGCGCTTGAGCGGATACTCGCGCGATCCGAGGGTAACTGACGCGGAAGACCCCGGCAGGCGATTGCGGAGCGTGCGATTGATCCGGACGCGCTTCCGGTTGAGCGTAACAGCGGCGAGAAACTAGGCTCAGGTTGGCGCCTTGCCATCAAAGAAATCCCTGAATTGACCCTGCTCAAGGCGCCCGTGCAGCCGATTGCGGATGCTAGGCAATGCCCATCGAATGCCGACGAGGTTCGCCATGACTGACCGAATGAAGTTGCCGGCCGTCAAGCAACCGGTGAATTTTGAAGCAGATATTGGTAGGTCGAAGCCGACCGATCACCGCTGGCTACTGGATGCGTTGGAGGATGACGAGGTTCGTGAGGCCCTGAAGCACGATGCGGCGCTCACATCCTCCGAGGCGGACGGCGGGCCGGCGCATGACTGACGATCTGCCATCGACTCGTCCGAGCCCGAAGCCGGCTCACCATGTCGACAGGGCTGTGGTACTCCCGGGTGGGCAGCCCAACGGCGCCGAAGAGGACGGCCGTGCGCTTGGCGATCTGCGCAGCATCCTGCAATCGCCAAGCTATCGGGAGGCGAATCAGGACGAAGATTTCCCGCAGAGCGAAGCCACACGCGGCATTCGCCTCCAACTCGATTTCCTTAAGACGGAGACCCTGCTCCGGGAGCATCAGATCGCTCATACGATCGTTGTCTTTGGCAGCACTCGCATTTGCGAGGCGCAGGCGGCGCGCCGGACCGTCGCATCGATAGCCGATGCGCTCGCGTTGAATCCCGACGATGGCGGCTTGCAGCGCCGTCTCAAGACGGCACGGAGCCTTGCGGCGAAGACCAAGTATTACGGAATCGCACACGAGTTCGGACAGATCGTCGGTGCCGCGAGCGAAAAGGCCATCGGTGGCCGCCTCATGATCATGACCGGCGGTGGGCCGGGCATCATGGAAGCAGCTAACAGGGGCGCGCACGATGTCGGGGCCCAATCGATCGGACTGAACATTACCCTGCCGAAGGAGCAGGACCCTAACCCATATGTCACGCCCGAGCTCTGCTTCAGGTTCCACTATTTTGCGATGCGCAAATTGCATCTCCTGATGCGCGCCCGCGCGCTGGTGGCATTCCCGGGCGGCTTTGGCACGATGGACGAGCTGTTCGAAGTGCTGTCGTTGGCGCAAACCCGAAAGATCGCGCCGGTGCCGGTCGTGCTGGTCGGCGAGTCGTACTGGCGTCGCGCGTTTGATCCGGACTTCCTGGTCGGCGAGGGTGTCATCGATCCGGAAGACAGGGGCCTGTTTTGGTTTGCAGAGTCCGCCGAGGAAGCCTGGCATGGCATTCTGCGGTGGTACGAGACGGCCGGCCGCCCGCTTCTGCCGATCGGAGATGGCGCCTCACGGGGCAAGTCGATCAGTCAAGAGGGTAGATCGTGAAGTTATCCTTTCATGGCGCCGATCGCGCGGTGACCGGGTCCTGTCACCTGGTCGAATGCCTGAACCAACGCATTCTGATCGATTGCGGTCTTTTCCAGGGAAGCCGCGACCTGGTGGAAGAGAACGTCGCCGCCTTCGGGTTCGATCCTGCAACCATCGACTATGTCCTGCTGACCCATGCCCACCTGGACCACTGCGGCAGGATTCCATTGCTCGCGAAGCGAGGGTTCAGCGGTGAAGTGATCACGATTGCGGCCAGTCGCGAGCTGGCCCGCCTCGTGCTGGTCGATGCTGCGCATCTCCAGGAAGAAGACGCGCAGCGGAGAGCCCGCCAGTGGCGCAGGCGGGGGGAAGAAGAAGCGCCGTCGCCGCTCTACACCGTCGTCGACGCGCTCGAGTGCTTCGACCGGTTTGGAAGGACGGCTGAATATGGACAGCCGTTACAGCTCGCGGAGGGACTTCGCGCAACTTTCTTCGATGCCGGCCATATCCTGGGCTCTGCGAGCATCCTGATCGAGGCTGCCGAGCACGGCCGCACACGTTCGGTCTTGTTCTCGGGCGATCTCGGCAACGCCGGTCGTCCGCTGCTGCGGTTGCCGAGCCCTCCCGCTCGCGCCGACGTTGTCGTCATGGAATCGACGTATGGAGACAGGCGCCATCGGCCGCCGAAAGACTCGATCGAGGAGCTTTACGGCGCGATCAGCGGCACGCTGGCCCGCGGCGGCAACGTCATCATCCCGACCTTCGCGCTCGAGCGCGCCCAGGAGATCCTCTATGTCCTGCGTCAGGGGCTAGAGCGGAGCAGGCTGCCGCCGGCCATGCAGATCTTCCTGGACTCGCCGATGGCGATTTCGGCGACCGAAATATTCAAGCGGCATTCCGAATGGCTCAGCTCCGAGGCTGCCTCCATGTTTCGCGAAGGGCGGGATCCGCTGCATCCGGCAAACCTGCGTCTGGTCCGCGAGAGCGCCGATTCGGTTGCCATCAACAGGATAACCGGCGGCGCCGTCATCATGGCCGGGTCCGGGATGTGCACGGGCGGCAGAATTCGCCATCACCTCAGGCACAATATTTGGCGCAAGGAATCGGCGATCGTATTCGTCGGATACGCCGCCGCGGGAACGATCGCGCGGCAGATCATCGATGGGGCCAAGTCCGTGCGGCTGTTCGGCGAAGACATTGCGGTTCGCAGCACGATTTACACGATCAACGGATTTTCCGCGCACGCGGACCAGCAGGAGCTGCTGGCATGGCGACGCGCGATCGAGGGATGCGAAGCAACGTTCCTGGTCCATGGCGAAGAGCCCGCAATGCAGGCGCTCGCTGCGCACTTGGAGGGACGGCGGGTCGAGCTGCCGCGCCTGGGCGACGTGTTTGATCTCTAGATGGCCCGCGAAGGCGAGCCGGACAATGCGAGCCAAACAATCATTCTGAGCTGCTGGTTGCTTCAGCTCGCAGCCTTCACGTCCCTGGGAGATTCGACGTAGAGGCCGGTATAGGTATCCACGAAGCAGGGGTGATCGTACACCTTCTTGACGCCGGCGGTGTTCTCCGCGGCCACGATGGTTGCCTCACGCGCATGGTCGCTGGTGGCGATGCCATGCAGATGGACAACGCCGTTGCGGACGATCACCATCGATCTGTCGGACGATACGGTCACGGATATGGTAGTCGTCCGCGGTTGGATCCGGGATTTCGTGTGCCCCGCTCAAGTGGACGATGCCGTCCCGAACGATGACGCTGAGTCCAAGCGGGCACCAGGCGTTGCGTTCGATCTCGTCCAGAATGCGCTGCCGGATCTGGTCGTCGTTTTCGGTCGGATCAGGTACGTCGCGTGCAAGACTCGCCACCGTTCGCAGCAGGTTGCTGCGGGTGATAATGCCGACAAGTTTGCCGTCGCGAATCTCCGGCAGCCGCTTGACGTTGTTTTTCTCCATCAGTTCGACGAGCGTCGTCAGCGGCGCATCCTCGGCCACGGTGACCGGCGCACGCGTCATGATCTCAGAGACCTTGCGTCCATGCTCGGACACGTAGTCCTCGGCCCACTTTCCCGGTCCGAGAATGAAGGTCATCAACCAGTTGCGCTTCCGCTCGGTGCCGATCTCGCTGCGATGAAGAAAATCGCCTTCGGTGACGATGCCGGCGATCGCGCCGTCGCGATCGACCACCGGTAGCCCGCTCACATGGTGCCGAAGCATGATGTTTGCCGCGTCGAGGATGGTGCTGTCCGGCGTTGTCGAGGGCACCTTGCGAGCCATGATCTGGTGCGCGTACATCCGAATGTCTCGTGGTGTTCAGCCTAACTCCAGATGCGGTGGGACGCGTTGATCTGACGCAAGCGGTAAATTGGGTGCGGTTTGATCTGGCGCAAATGTCACGCGCGATCACCGGGTTACAAAGTGCGGGTCCTTGCAGGCCGAACACGCACGTCCTTCATAGAGGCCAGATCGTGTTGCCGGCTGCGTTGGATGAAGGGCGGCGTTCGCCGTTGCATCCCCGTCGGCGGAGCCGCCCTTTCCTGGACCGTTTGAATAGCGAAGACCGAGGGTCGCATGCAAAAGGACTATGCCGACATCTGCAAGCACATCTCCAACAATCTGGGCCAGTTGCGCAAGGGCATTCCTGAAACCATGCGAGCGTTCTCGGCCATGGCGCAGGCGGCCACCAGAAATGGCGCGCTCGATGCCCGAACCAAGGAATTGATCGCGCTCGCGCTGGGCGTTGCCGCGCACTGCGACGGCTGCATCGGCTTCCACGCCGAGGCCCTGGTCAAGCTTGGGGTCAGCCGCAAGGAGGTCGAGGAGACGCTCGGATTGGCGGTCTACATGGGCGGCGGACCGTCCTTGATGTATGCCGCCGACGCGTTGCAAGCTTACGACCAGTTTCAGGAGCGCGCGGTGGTTTCCGAGCCGGCGATGGATTGATCCGACGCCACGCGCCGTGGGGCGTTGGCGAACTGCTGGAAGGGACCGGAGCTGTCCTCCTTCGATAGCCGGGAGTTTGGTGCGATGTGCTCTGGAGATGGCAAGCGGCGGCTGCCGCAGCAACACGGGAATGGAGCCGTCACCGTTGCGCAGCCACGTCAGGCGGCGAAGAATGCCGATGAGGTGGCGCAGAAGAAGCCGCGTGCCCGAAAGCCTCAGGACGACGCTTCATATTGGGCGTCCCGCGCCGAGCGGACGAAGCGGCAGGCCGCGCGACATCAGGACCAGGCGACTCGCGATCATTTCATGAAGATCGCGGCCGGATATGAGGCGCTCGCCCGCTCGGCCCGCAGCGTCGGGCAGGATCGAGATTAGGCGGACGGCAGACGTAGAGCTTAGGGGACCGAGGCGAGCTTGAGCTGGCTCAACGTAGGCAGCGCCGCCATACGCGGCAATACATGATCATTTTAGCTTGGTGGAGCAGACACATGTTTTTGGCCAATGTCATGGTTTATGTCGACCCTCAGCAGCAGGACGAGGGACAGATTCGCGTCGCCGAAGGGATTGCGGACAAGTTTCACGCATCGATGATCGGCGTCTCAGCTTCCGCCATCGATCCGCCCTTCGTCGCCGAAGGGGTGATCATCGAGCAGACGACCGAAGATGACGTCAGGCGGATGCGGGCCGATCTCGCGGCGAAGGGCGAATGGTTCGGGAAGATCACGGGTCGGGAGCGTCACAAATTGGAGTGGCGGTGGGCGCTGGAATCCCCCACCGCGTTTCTCGCGGAGCAGGCGAGGGCGGCAGATCTGGTTGTCTTCAAGCGCCGGAAGGCCCAGTCCTACAATTTCCATTACCTCGATTCGGCCGAGGCCATCCTGCGGATGGGTCGTCCCACGCTGTCGGTGCCGGAAGGCGTAACCGGCTTGTCCGCCGATCGCATCGTCGTCGGGTGGAAGGACACCCGCGAGGCGCGTCTGGCGATTCGGGACGCGTTGCCCTTCCTGACCCGGGCTTCCAAAGTGACCGTCGCCGAAATCTGCACGTCGGACGAGCAGGACGCAGCGACCCGCCGCTTGCGCGATGTCGCGAGCTATCTCGAACGGCACAGCGTCAATTGCCAGTTCGACGTTCGCGTCCACACGGCCGAGCCGGACGCAGGGTACCTTGTCAGACTGGCAAAGAGCGAAGGCGCCGACCTCATCGTCACCGGAGGCTATGGACATAGCCGGCTCGGTGAATGGATGTTCGGCGGCATGACGCGGGGCTTGCTGCAGCAGGCTCCAATCTGCCTGCTGATGTCGCATTAGACCAGCCGTTCCAGGGCGCGGTGACGGTGGCATCTGAGGATGTTGGTCTTGCGGTCGCCATGGCCGTTTAGTGCCGCTCGGTGCGCGTCGGAGCAGCTCTGCCGTCTGAGGTTCGACAAATCGACAATCGCGGCGAAGTGCCAATGGTGCTGGTTGGCGATCTGCGCCGCGTGAATTGATCACGATCAAGGGCCGGGAGCCGGAGTGCGTTCAAAATGGAGCGGCATCGAAGGAGGCAGATTGCCATGACACGCAACGTCGGACTCATTGATCAGTACGCCCGGATCATCATCGGTCTGGCCGTGATCGCATATACCCTGAAGGACGGCTCCCTTGGAGCGGGATGGCTGGTCGCCGGGACTCTCGGATGCGTCCTGATCGCGACAGCGTTCTTCTCTTACTGTCCGCTCTACACATGGCTGGGAATCAACACTCGGCAGACGTCCAACTCGATCTAGAGATCTGACAAGATTAATGAATAAGAATCTCACCCTTGTCGAGTTGCGATCGCGACTCGATCGCCTCGGCGCAGGCGCTGTCTTGAGAATCTCTGATCGTGATTATGAGCGGTTGTTTGGGATCAACGAGGTCGCTGCCGCCAAGGCCGCACAGTTTGCCAGGAAGCATCGTTGCGTGAGCGTTCCGCGCGAAGATTCGGTGTACTTCCGAAAGTCGACCCCCGACGCGTATGGTTCAGCCGAACTGGTGCAGGACGGGCCTTCAATTTCCACCTGAACTGGAATTCCGCTCAACGAGACCTTCAGTCGAGAGTGATGATGGTCAGAAGCAGCTGGAAGATCTCCCAGCCGGCGGCGACCAGTAATGTCCCAACGATGAGCACACGGCCGTACCATGAGACAGTCGGATCGCTCCGACGCTTCCGGCGTCGAAGCTGATTGACCGTCGGCATCGATGTAAGGCTTGGAATGGCGTGAGCATGCCTATCGCTCGCGTCGCCAAGTCTCAGTTCGTTCCGTTGTCGTGATCGATCCATTTGTGGGCAAAGCCGTGCACTGTACCAGCACAACGATCGCATTCCAGGGACGAAAGACCTTGATGCGAATCAACTCCGGTCCACGGTTCGGTTGATGTGAGCGCCGTAGGTCATCCATTCAGTGCGGTACCCTTGGCAGGATATTGTCGCCTCAGCGCAGCGCGATTTGGCTCATATGTAGCGGCTGGAAGAGCAGGGCGCTTTCCGGTCTCCGCCATGACGAGGTAGCCGAGCGTTATCAGCGTGATCGCGCCTAGCAGCACAGGCGGCAGGTCCGCGAAACCGAACAAGGAACCGAACGGTCCCAGGGCCAGGAAGATCCCTGAAGCAAGCGCGCCCAGCGAGCCCAACCCCAGGATGAGGTGCGGGCGGCTGGCGCGCCACGGCGGCCGCCGCGAGCGGATCAGGAAGATCACGAGGATCTGCGTAGCGATCGATTCCAGGAACCAGCCGGTCTGGAACGCGGCGGCATCAGTATGGAAGACCTTCAGGAGAATGGTGAAAGTTGCGACGTCGAACAGCGATGAAATCGAGCCCATGACGAACGTGAACCGCAGGATATCAGCCATGTTCCATGATTGGGGTCTCTCGACATCCTCCTCATCGATCTCGTCAAACGGAATGCCGGTCTCGGAGAGATCGTAGAGCAGGTTGTTCAGGAGAATCTGCAGCGGCAACAGCGGCAGGAACGGCAGGGCAATGGATGCCAGCGCCATCGATAGCATGTTGCCGAAATTCGAGCTGGTTCCCATCCGGACATATTTCAGGATGTTTGCGAACGTTCGTCGTCCCTCGATCACGCCCGCACCCAGCACCGAGAGATCCGGCGCCAGCAGGATCATGTCCGCCGCCGCGCGTGCCACCTCGGTCGCGCCGGCGACGGAAATTCCGACATGGGCGGCGTGAATCGCCGGAGCGTCGTTCACGCCGTCGCCCATGAAGCCGACGACGTGACCGCGTTGACGCAAGGCCCGGATGATCCGCCTCTTCTGCTCGGGATCGATCCTGGCGAACAGGTCGACGTCCTCGATCTGCGCGGCGAGCGCCTGATCGCTCAGATTGGCGATCTCGCCGCCGGTCAGGATACGACCGGAGGGAAGACCGACGGCATCCGCGACATGCGCGACCACCGCAGCGTGGTCTCCGGAGAGCACCTTGATGCCGACGCCACGTGCCCTCAGGTCTCGGACCGAGTCGGCCGCATCGCGCTTGGGAGGGTCCGCGAACGCGCAGAAACCGACCACCGTCAGGACAGCTTCGTCCGCGGTCGTAACATTGGCCCGATCCGGCGCCATGGTTCGGATGGCGACGCCGAGCAGCCGAAAGCCCTGCCGGGCATGGTCATCCTGCAGGCGAACGAGCGCGGCACGGTGGCTGTCATCCAGCGGCCGGGCCAAGCCGTCGACCTCGACTGCAACCGCGCGGTCCATGATCGCTTCCGGCGCGCCCTTGACGATCAGGAACCGGTCGTTGTCCCGCATCGCAAGGACCGAGAGGCAGCGCCGCTCGAAGTCAAACGGAATCTCGGCGAGCCGGGTCCAGGCGCTGCTGCCCGGCGGGCTGTCTGCGGCAAGCAGCGCCTCATCCAGCGGGCTGTGAATGCCGGTCTGGAAGGCGCTGTTCAATCGAGCCAGCTCGAGCACCCGATCGCTGGGGCGTCCCGCAGGATCGAAATGTGCTGCGAGCGTGATCTTGGCTTCTGTCAGCGTGCCGGTCTTGTCGACGCATAACGTGTCCATCGCACCGAGATCGTGGATAGCAGACAGCCTCTTGACGATCACCTGCCGCTTCGCCATCCGCTGCGCTCCGCGCGCCAATGTCACCGTCATCACCATCGGCAAGAGCTCGGGCGTCAGGCCGACGGCGAGCGCGACGGCAAACAGGAATGATTCCATGGCCGGCCGATGTGCCACGAGGTGGGCGAGCAACACGAACAGCGTCAAAAAAAGCGTCAGCTTGAGGATGAGCAAGCCAAGCTTCTGTACACCTTGCTCAAGGGCGCTTGGGGGATCGTTCGCCAGCAGCTCGGCGCTGATCATGCCGAAGCGCGTACGGCGGCCAGTCTCGACGACGAGCATGACCCCGTTGCCGCCAACGACGCTGGTGCCGGCGAACAGCGCATTGCTCGCTTCCGCAGGCTGACTGGTCGCGCATGGCTCCGTCGTCTTCGCGGCAGGAAACGGCTCGCCGGTCATCAGGGCCTCGTTCAGCTGGAAATTGCGGGCCATGAGCGCGACCCCGTCGGCCGGCACGAGGTCGCCGGTCCGCAGCTCCACGACGTCTCCGGGCACGAGTTCGCTCACCGGCAACGCGACGATTGCGCCATCGCGAATGACATCGGCCTGGATGGCAACCGAGCGTCGCAACGCATCGGCGGCGACCTCCGCGCGGTGCTCCTGCACGATATCCAGCGTCAGTGACAGGCCCACCACGAGCGTGATGATCACAAAGCTCGCGAGGTCGCCGCTGAAGCCCGACACGGCCGCCGCCACGATCAGGATGGCAATCAGCGGGTTGACCAGACGATGTACGATCTTCTGCAGGATCGATCGCGTGCCCGATGGCTCTGCGAGGTTTGGGCCGATCCGGGCGAGCCGCTTTTCGGCCTCCTGTTGGCGCAGACCGCACCGCTGGGTGTCGAGCCTGCACAACAGCGCATCGGCCGGCTCCCGCCAGAACGCTTCAACGGCAGGCCCATACGCGGGCGGCTTGAGCGGCATGAGAATCTCGCGCTGCTGGAAAGAATTGGCAGCAAATCATACTGCAGCCTCGTAGGTGCGAGGTTGATGCGGCTCAAGCGACTCGGGGCGGTGTGCGACCCGTCTCCCTGGCGAGGTAAGTCTCGGGCAAAGCGAGGAAATTCTCGCTCCAAGGCAGGCGGGGCCGGGTCGAGCCACAGCCGCTGCTTGCTGGCCAGCGTGTGCGCGGCTAGGATTACTCTTTCAAAGCACGCGAATGGGTAGAAAACGCTGTCCCATGGAGCGATTTATTCACGACGAGAACCTGGCCTTGTTCAGGAAAAAGCTTGCAGATCCACAGCTGACGGACGAGGAACGCAAGGTCGTGCTCAAGCTGTTGGCCGATGAAGAAGCGAGACAGATTGCGTCTCAAGGCACGGCAGAAGATCGCAGGCCGGATTGATGCAGATCAAGTCCGATGCCCGGGCAATCTGCTTTGCTTGGATGCGCAGATCCCCTAACTGCGTAGAGCAGCCCCACTGAAGCTGCCGGCTGGCCTAAGCTGCCGGCTTCTTTGGGCGGGCCGCGATCGGAGACCCGCAGGATGGTGTTCCGGTCCGTGATCGGATCGGACTGGAGTTTCTGAACGCCGCCGCTGCGATCACGCACAGGAAGCAGGATTCGAACCGAGGAGCCGGCTGGCAACGTCGATCGTCACGTTGTGGTCATCGACGGGTCGGGCAAGGAAATTCACCGGGAGGCGATCTATCTCGTCTAGGGACTGGCGCATAGTCTGTCGATGCAAGGCAGGCGCCATTGGCGCGATCATCGGCGCCTTTGCATGCTTACAAGGGTTGATCGTCTTCGGTCGAAGGCTCTTGCTCTAACGAGACAAAGTCGCCGCCGCCATAGTCCTCTTCCGCCGGCGGGTAGGCCATTTTTACCAGTTGGTCTTCGACCCGCTTCACGCCCGAGACGTTTTCCGCAGCAACGATCGCTGCTTTGTGCGCATTATCGCTCCGGATGCTGCCGCGTAGGCTGACGATCCCGTCATTTACGCTGACGTCCAGTGCAGCGGGTCGCCAAGGCGCATGCGCAAATGCCGCAATGACCGACGCACGGATCTGATCGTCATTGCCGGAAATGGAAGACCATTCGAGGCGAAGCCTTGCGATTGCCGTCATGAAATCCGTGCGCGTGACCATCCTATCGCGCATGACCGGGAATCGCGTGACGCCGTGCGATTCCATGAGCTGGACGACCTGCTCAAGCGATGTGTCCTCCTCGACGGTGATTGGGTCGGGCGACATGATCTGACTGACCTTGCGGCCATGTTGGCGCGCGAAGTCGAGTGCAACCTGGTTCGTGCCCGCGAGCATCGCAAGCCAGCGGCCGCGGCGCTTCTCCGTTCCAACTCCCACGCGCCGGATGAAATCTCCGTCCGACAGGATTCCGATGAGCGCTCCGTCTTGATCGATGACAGGAAGGCCACTGATGTGATGGGACAGCATGGTCTTGATGGCATCGATCACCGATGCATCGCCATCGATTGTGATGACGTTCCGTGACATGATCTCCCGTACGCGCACAGCGTAGATCCTCCGACTCGAACTGATCCAGCTAACTCTCGGAAGGAACAACGTGTGTTGATCCTTATCAATCGGACGGTCGTGCAACTGCGCTGATATGTTAAACAGTGCGGCAGGCAATGGGCAAGCCGACAGCTGGTAATGGTCTCATGCTTTCTGACTGTTCGACCGGTCCCTTGAACGGCAAGAGTCTTCACCGGAACCCCGCGCTCCTGACCGTTCATCCCGGGAAGGACGACAGCGTGCCTTTGGACCGCGATCTCCGGCTGGATCTATGCCGAGGTCTTGCGCTCTGGTGCGTCTTCCTCGATCACATCCCCAAGAATGTCTTCAGCTGGTTGACCTTGCGCCATTATGGCTTCAGCGATGCGACCGAAGTCTTCATGTTCGTGTCCGGCGTGACATGTGCGCTGAGCTACAGCAGCGTCCGCCGTCGCGATGGGTGGGCTACAGTCCTCGCACATACGCTGCTGCGAAGCTGGGAGATCTATGCGGCCTTTCTCATCCTGACCATCGCGCTTGCCATCGTTGCGTACAGCTCAGGCAGCAACCGGCTGGCGGACGAAGCCAACGTGAAGATCCTGCTGCAAGAGCCGGGTGCTGCGCTGGCCCACGCCGCCATCCTGATGTATCGCCCCGTAAATACGGATGTCCTGCCGACCTTCGTGCTGTTTCATCTATCGTTTGCGCCTGCCCTCTGGGGAATATCGAAGTTTCCTGGTGCGTCCCTGCTGATCTCCGCGTTCCTCTATGCGCTGGTCCAATTGTACGGCTGGAACTTGCCGCAGTGGCCGGTCAATCTGTGGTACTTCAATCCGTTTGCCTGGCAGCTTCTGGTCGTTCTCGGGGCGTGGTGGGCGATCCGGGGCTATCGAATGTTTGGGCGGAAAATCGCGTCGTGGCCCGTCGTCGCACTTGCGATAGCGTACCTCGGCTTTGGTCTTGTGATCACATTGAGCTGGCAGATCGAGCCATTGGCGGCCGCGGTTCCCAGCTATATTGCGCGGTTGATCTATCCGATCGACAAGCCGGATCTGGACCCGCTGCGGCTCCTGCATTTTCTGGCAATTGCCGTCGTCGTGGCGAGGTTCGTGCCGCCGAATTGGCGAGGACTTGCCAGGGGCGGCCTGAGGGGCGCAATTCGTTGCGGCGAGCGTTCGCTCGAAACCTATTGTGCAGCTGTCGTGCTCTCCCTGTTGGCGAGTTTGTATCTCATCGAAGTGTCCGACAGCATTGCGGCGCAGTTTCTGACGAGCGCCGCAGGGATCGCGGCGCTCGTTCTGTTTGCGACATGCCTGGCCTGGATCGGTAAACGAAGCCGCCAACATCCGAAACTGCTGTAGACGGCGGACCGGTTCCGCCGGTCGGAATCTAGACCGCTCGGCTATGCCGGTTCGTGGCGCGACCAAGGTGAGCGTCGAACGCCGAGGCGACGCTTCGGACCAGGAACTCCGCATCATCGTTGATCAGGAGCCGGTCACCTCTCATCGTCACCGCGCCGTCCGCGATCAGCCTGTCGAGCCGGGAACGATCGACGACGGCCGAACCAGGATCCCAGCGGTGCCGGCGGCACATTCCCGGCAGGTCGACGGCCATGTCGCACATGATGCGCTCGATGATGTCGGCTCGGAAACGGTCCTCCGCCGTCAGCATGTAGCCCTTGACGGTGGCAAGCCGGTCCTCGGCGATGCGCGCAAGGTAGTCGCGTGTCGCGACTGCATTCTGCACGAAGCCCTGCGGCACGCGGCCGATTGCGCTGGCGCCGAGACCAATCAGGGTCTCGGCAGAATCGTCCGTGTAGCCCTGGAAGTTACGCCGCAGCCGGCCCTCGCGCTTTGCGATGGCCAGATTGTCGCCGGGGAGCGCGAAATGGTCGAGGCCGATGCGGATGTATCCGGCGTCGGTCAGCGCCTGCGCGACTGCCTCGGACTGACGATGCCGCTCGAGGCTATCCGGCAGCGACGCCCCGTCGATCATGCGCTGGTGCTTCTTGAAGGAGGGAATATGGGCGTATCCGAACACGGAAAACCGGTCGGGCCGCAGCGCGACGCATGTGTCGACGGTATCCAGGCAGGAAGCGACAGTCTGAGCGGGCAGGCCGTAGAGCAGGTCGAAGTTGATGCGGCCGACGCCGGCACGGCGCAGCCGCTCGACCGCTTCCGCGGTCTGCTCAAGGCTCTGCGACCGATTGATGGCGTGCTGGACGACAGGATCGAAGCTCTGGACGCCAAGGCTCGCGCGGTTGACGCCGCTGTAGCCCAATGCTTCCGCCATCGGCTCGGTCAGGGTGCGTGGATCGATCTCGACGGCGATCTCGGCGTCGGGCTGCACGAAGAACGAGTAGCGTAGCGCGCTGACGAGGTCGGCAAAGGCTTCTGGCGTCATGATCGTCGGAGTGCCGCCACCGAAATGGATGTGGGAGACGGGCAATCGCTGACCGACCGCTTCCGCAACGAGATGCGCTTCGGTGCGAAGGCCGGCGGCGTAAACGACGACCGGTTCGTCGCGGCTGGTGATGGAGGTGTGGCACCCGCAGTACCAGCACATCGACCGGCAAAACGGCACATGCAGATAGATCGAGGCTGGCCGCCGAGCTGGAACTGACTTGAGCCATGCCCCGTAATCAACGTCGCCGACCGCCGCAGAAAAATGCGGAGCCGTGGGGTAGCTGGTGTAGCGCGGGAGCCTGTCCTGCCCATAGGTGATCGCCAGGTTCGACCGCATGCTATTCTTTGCCTCTCACTTGCGGCCGATTATCGAAGCCTGGCACGCCCTTCGCTTACGCCGCCATGTTCCGGTTCGATATCGCGCGGTTGCGCAGTTCCACCCGACGCGAGGTCGGAAGGGAGATCACGCCGTTCTGCTCGAGCTGGGTGAAGGTGCGTGACACCGTTTCGATCGTCAGACCGAGATAGTCGGCGATATCCTGCCGCGACATCGGAAGCTCGATCGCCGCATTCTTGACGGCGCGGCGCGCCATGTCGTGGAGGAAGCCGACGACACGATCTTCAGCGCTGCAGATCAGCAGCATCAGATGCTCCTGGAAGCGACGCAGTTCCTGGGCCGTCGCATCCCAGAGTTGGCGTGCCAGATCCTTTTCGTGGGTCGCACGGACCATGAGCGCGGCGCGCTTGACCACGATGACCCGCGTCTCGGAGACGGCCTCGGCCGAGGAGATATGGGTCTCGCCGGCCTCGAAGCCGAAAATATCCCCGGGCAGATAGAATGCGCCGATCTGGCGACGTCCGTCTTCCAGAATCTTGTAGGTTCGGACGGCGCCGGAAACGACCTGATAGAGGTATTCCGCGGCCTCGTCCTCGCCGTAAATTTCGCTGTTGCGGGCGAACCGCATCGGCGTCCCAACCATGCCGAAGGGTCCTTCAACGCGCGCCTGCCGGCTGAGGATGCTGGTCGGGTGATGGCTGTTCTCGAAAGAAATGGCGTTCTGGGTCTGCATGGCGACGCTCCATGAATGGGAAGATCGATGGAGGCAGATTGATCGCATCTCGTGGATCGGGAAATTTGGATATTTCCCCTAAGTAGAAGCCACTTACGTATTTGTACGTAGCTCCGGGAATGCAGAGCAATAAACGGTGGCCGCACGGCGAGACATCAGTGTCTCGGCGCGCGAGGCAAAAAGCGCTGCTAGGTCCCGTTCTTATCGGGATAGGCAGCGCGTGTGCTGGCTCCATTCCCGTCCTGTTCCCGAAGCCAGCGCGTCGTGCTGCGATCGGTCACGGCGAGCACGAGCGCAAAGATCGCGAAGATGAGACAGACGGCTGTGACGACAAGCAGTGTACTGATTGCCATGTTGGCCTCCTCGATCTGATCAGCTAGCCGCCTTGACGTCTTCCGGCGATTGCACGTAGTAGCCGGAGTAGCCGTCGACGAAGCATAGATGATCGCGGACTTCCCTGACGCCCGAGGTATTCTCGGCGAGGACGATCGCGGCCTGGCGAGCTCGTTCATCGAAGATCAGGCCGTGCAGATGCACGGCGCCGTTGCGTACCCAGACCTGGAAGCCGGCCGGCCGCCAGCCGGTGGCGTTGATTTCGCGCAGAATCCGTTCACGGATATGGCTGTCGTCGGCGGTCGGATCGGGAACTTCGCGCGCCAGCGATGCGACGGCCTGCAGGATGTCCGCCCGGGTGACGATTCCGACCATGGTCTTGCCCTTCACAACCGGCACCCGCTTCACGCCGTGCTTGTGCATCAGATGCACGATCTCGTCGAGCGGCGCCTGCTCATCGACGGTGATCGGGGTCGTGGTCATGACGTCCTCAACCTTGCGGCCGCGTTCGTGCACGAAATCGGTCGCAGCGCGACCCACGCCGGTGAACAGTTCCAGCCATGCCGAGCGCTTGTGTCCTGTGCCGATCTCGGCGCGCTCCAGGAAATCTCCCTCGGACACCATGCCCCTGAGCGTGCCGTCTTCGTCCATCACCGGCAGACCACTGAGGTGACATCGCAGCATGATATTGGCCGCATCCAGGATCTTCGTGTGCGGACTGACGGCGATGATATGCCTGGTCATTATCTGATGCGCACGCATGTCGGACCTCCGTGTTGAAGCTTGAACAATGAGGCTTTGTGCGTTCCGCGCATTGACCTGGCTCAACGGTCCGCTTGGCCCCGCTCGAGAGATTTCAAGAACAGAATGAAGTCGCCCACCTGGTCCGGCTCGAAGCTGAACTGGGGCATGGTCGGATGGCCGGTGACGATCCCTTCCGCCAGCGATTCCTGCAGCATCTCGACCGGATAGCGTTCGTGCAATGTCCGGAACGGAGGTGCTATCCTCAGCGGGCTCGGGCTTACCCGGTCGATTGAATGGCAGCGGGCGCAGTAGAGTTGCGCAAGGCGACGACCTTGTTCCTGGTCGGCGGCAGCAGGAGTCAGTGCGGCGCAGATCGTGCCGAGGATGACGAGGCCGCGAGCGACATGATGCCGAAGTGGACTGGCAGGATGTTTCACCAGACGCCTCGCGCTTAGTGGGACATCAGGACCGGGACGGTCATCGCACGCAGCATGTCGCGCGTCACGCCGCCGAGCAGGATTTCCTGCAGGCGGGAATGGCCGTATCCGCCCATCACCAGAAGGTCGAGGCTCTCATCCGCCGCGATCGACAGCAGGATCGACTGAACCTCGGACTTGGACGCCGGCAACGACGTGATCTTGGCCGGAAGCCCCTCCTTTGCAAGATAGCGCACCAGATGGTCGGTGGAGCATTCTGAAGGGATCGGATCAACGCCATCGATGGTGATGACGGCGAGAGCATCGGCTGCGCGCAGTAGCGGCATTGCGTCGTGGAGAGCGCGGGCGGCGAGCCGGCTGCCGTCCCAGCAGATCCCGATTCGCTTCGCCGAGAACGCGCCATGGAACGTGTAGGGCATGAACAGGACGGGACCGCCGGCCTGGAACAATAACTCCCGAGGGATCACGTTGTCGTAGCTGTTGTATTCGCCCAGCGGTTGCACCACCACGGTCAGGTCATGCAGTCGCGCGCTCGCGCAGATCATCTCCCGAGCATCGATGGGGAGCGCACCCACGGCGCGGGTCGCGTAGGATATCCCCGCATTACGTGCCTCGATATCGAAGACGCGCAGCGCAACCTCGGCGCGTTCGAGGGCCTGCTCATGTTCAGCCTCGAACAGTGAGGCGACCGCCGCGCCGCCTTCAACGACGAACGGTACGCTGGCGGTCTCGTAGCCGATCGCCATTGCGTCGAGGTGCGCGCCGGTGCCGAGCGCGAGCGAAACCGATCCGTCGACCGCGGGACGTGGCGACAGCTCCGTCGGGATGTGGACCAGGATGTTCTTGAACATGGCCGTTCTCCAAAGAGGTGGAAGAGCAAGTGCCACCAAAGCACGGATCGAGGCGGGCCAATTTGATCTGCCTCATGCGCGGTCGGGGATTCAGATTGAGCGAGATCAATTCATCGAGCGTGTAATTCGCGCAAATGTTGTGCCCAGCTTGGAGGAGCCGGCATGGCGCGCGTCGCATTGGTTACGGGTGGAAGCAGAGGAATTGGCGCAGCGATCTCGCGTGCCCTCGTTGCTGCCGGATGCCGGGTTGCGGCCTGCTATGCCGGAAATGCCGGGGCCGCCTGGTCGTTTCAGGATCAGACCGGAATTCCGGTGTTCCAATGGGATGTCGCGAACTTCCAGGCCTGTGCAGCCGGCATCCGCGAGGTGGAGGCGGCGCTGGGCCCGATCGACATCCTGGTCAACAACGCCGGTATCGTGCGCGACGCTACACTGCATCGAATGACCAAGCAGCAATGGGACGCGGTGATCCGAGCTGATCTCGATTCGCTGTTCAACATGTGCCGACCCCTCATCGAGGGCATGCGGGCGCGCAAGTTCGGACGGATCATCAACATCTCGTCGATCAATGGGCAGAAGGGCCAGATCGGCCAGACGAACTATGCCGCGGCGAAGGCCGCCGAGCTCGGCTTCACCCGTGCGCTCGCGCTCGAAAGCGCGCGGTTCGGAATCACGGTCAATGCGATCTGTCCCGGTTATATCAACACCGAGATGCTGGCCGCGGTGCCGACCGATGTCATGCAGAACTCCATTCTACCGCAGATTCCGGTCGGGCGGCTGGGGCAGCCGGAGGAGATTGCCCGTGCCGTCGCGTTTCTTGCCGCCGACGAAGCAGGGTTCATCACCGGATCGACGCTGTCGATCAATGGCGGTCAACACATGTGCTGAAGGGGAGAGATGACTATGCTCGCAACCGATGTGATGCGAAGTTCGTTCGCGACGATCAAGCCAACTGCCACAGTGCTCAATGCCGTCGAACTGCTGCTTGAAACCGATCAGCGCGGCCTGCCGGTGATCGACGACGCCGGCGAACTCGTCGGCATGGTTTCGGAGGGCGACTTCCTTCACCGCGATGAGCTGGACATCAGCCCGCCGTCCGGAAACTGGCTGGAGTCGCTGCTTGGCATTGTGGAGAATACATCTGAACGCGAGCGCATGCGGACGCTGCAGGTCGGCTCGCTCATGAGTGGATTGCCGATCACCGTCGATATCGAAGCATCGATCGAAGACGTCGTCGCGCAGATGGATGTCTACAATGTCGCCCAAATTCCGGTGCTCTGCGCCAGAACCGTCGTGGGTATTGTGAGTCGCAGGGAACTACTTGCGGCATTGGCGCGCCGATTGAGAGACGCAGAGAAAGCAAGCACCGGAGTTACATCATGAGCGAGACGGCCCTGCAATCACATGCGCACGCCGTCGTTTGGATCGATCACCTTGTTGCGAAGGTTTTCGGCATTGGGTTGACAGGCATCAGCACGACGGCCGTCCATGCGCATTTGGTGTCGCAGCATCTGCATCACAAGGCGAATACGATCGGCGATGGTCGCGTCCAGGCCGACGCGACGTTCCTCGCGAGGGTGGGGGAGGCCGTGAACGGTTGCAGCGATCTGCTCGTCATCGGTCCGGGTATCGAGAAGGTCGAGCTGACGCAGTATCTCAGGGCGGAGCGGCCCGACCTCAATTTGCATCTTGAGTCGAGCGATCATCCGACCGACGCGGAGATCGTGGCGCTCGGTCGGAAGCGGTTCCACCTCGGAGACGGGCGATGACAGTCCAGGCAGTTCTCGACCAGCCCAGATCTCCTGCCAACGACGATGTGACGGGTGCCGGAACGCCTGCATCGGCGCAGCCCGAGAAGGAGCCATTGACGGGTACGGAATCGCTCGACCAGCTCGTTCACGCGGCGATGGCGCAATGGACCGGCGGGCTTTCACCGGCTGGCCTCGCGCTCGCCTTCGCCGATTGGCAACTGCATCTGGCGGCCTCACCCGGTAGACGGCTTGAGCTGGCGTTGAACGCAGTTGCTGACGGCTCGCGCTTCGCGCGCATGGTGTCGACGCCGCATGCGGCCTGGCAACCCTGGTTCATGGTTAAGCCTCAGCCGGGTGACAACCGTTTTGCGGGCCAGGATTGGACGTTGCCGGCCTTCAACGTCATTGCGCAGGCGTTCCTGCTGGCGGAGCATTGGTGGCATTCGGCGACCAGCGGCCTGCACGGCGTCTCGAAAGCAAATGCAGCGGTCGTGGATTTCACCGTCCGGCAATGCCTCGACGTCGTTGCGCCGTCCAACTTTGCGTTCAGCAACCCCGAGGTGCTGCGCAAGGCAATGGATTCGGGTGGCGGCAACTTCGTTTCGGGCTGGCATAACTGGCTGGAAGATTGCAGGAATCTGTTGAGCGCCGAGCCGTCCGGATCCGCGCCCTTTGTGGTCGGCAAGGACGTTGCCGTGACCGAGGGCAAGGTTGTGTACCGGAATGAACTGATCGAGCTCATCCAGTACGCGCCCGAGACGGCCGACGTTTGCCCCGAACCGGTGCTGATCGTGCCGGCGTGGATCATGAAGTACTACATCCTCGATCTCTCGCCGCAGAATTCGCTCGTCCGGTTCCTGGTCGAGCGCGGCTTCACCGTGTTTATGATCTCGTGGCGAAATCCGGGGCCAGCTGACCGCGACCTTGGCCTCGATGACTATCGCAAGCTTGGGGTCGACGCTGCGATCGACGCGATAAATCAGCTCATTCCTGAACGTTGAATCCACGCGGCCGGCTATTGCCTCGGCGGCACGCTGCTCGCGGTTGCGGCCGCTCGGTTGCAGAAGGAGCGGCCCGGCTGCCTGCGCTCGGTGACACTGTTGGCAGCCCAGGTCGATTTCACCGATGCGGGCGAGCTGACGCTCTTCATCAATGAGAGCCAGGTTGCGTTCCTGGAGGATATGATGCGGCAGCGCGGCGTGCTCGAGACGGCGCAGATGGCCGGTGCGTTCCAGTTGCTGCGGTCGAACGACATGATCTGGTCGCGCCTGATCCGCGACTATCTGATGGGTGAGCGTGCCGCACCGAGTGATCTGATGTCATGGAACGCGGACGCGACCCGCATGCCCTATCGGATGCATTCGGACTACCTGCGCAAGCTCTTTCTGAACAACGACCTTGCCGAGGGTCGCTATCTGGCGGACGGGCAGCCGGTGGCACTTTCCGACCTTCGCGCCCCCATGTTCGTGGTCGGCACCGTCCGCGATCACGTCGCGCCCTGGCGGTCGGTTCACAAGATTCACCTGTTGGCTGATGCCAATATCGCCTTCGTGCTGGCGAGCGGCGGTCACAACGCTGGCATCGTTGCTCCGCCGTCGGAGGAGGGGCACAGCTATCAGTTGTTGGAGAAAATGGCGGATCAACCCTATGTCGGCCCCGACGAGTGGCTGCGCAAGGCGATGAATCGCGACGGATCCTGGTGGCTGGAGTGGGTTCGTTTCCTCACGGCGCATTCCGGTGCGTGGGTGCCGGCGCAGCCGGTGCTTCACGCGCCCGAGGGTGAATCGCCGCTCGAGGATGCGCCGGGCCGGTATGTCCTGCAGCATTGAGCTGCCGGCACGGGTGCTCGGGCAGCTTGATCTGCCGCAACTTCTCAACGGTGCGAACCGCTACGGTAAACTGCGCCGCGCCAGCAGGATCGAGTATCCAGCTGGGCACCCCTTGCCTAGGAAGCTTCAAACGGCGTTGTGCCAGCAGGAGAGAGCCATGAGCGTCATCCTTCGCATCCTCTTCGTCCTCGTGGGATCTATCACCGCGTTCTTCGTTGCGCGGGATTCTCTGAACTTTGACATCATACAGACATTTGTGGCCATTCTGCTCGTTACCGCGCTCTTGCTGGGTGGAAGCGTCTGGAACCTATGGCGGAAGACGTGAGCGCCACAGACCTCACAGGACTAAGCGAAGCCGAAGCGACGGCCCGGCTTCGGGTCGAGGGGCACAACGAGCTTCCGAGCCCTGAGCGGCGCACTCCCATACGTATCGCGTTGGACGTGCTGCGCGAGCCCATGCTCGCGCTGCTTCTGAGCGGCGGACTGATCTACCTTTTGCTTGGTGATCTCCAGGAGGCACTCCTGCTCCTTGGCTTCGGCGCCATGTCGATCGTGATCACGATCGTGCAGGAGACACGAACTGAACGCGTGTTAGAAGCCTTGCGCGACCTGACCAGTCCGCGGGCCCTCGTGATGCGGGATGGAGTACGCCGGCGTATCGCCGGCCGGGACGTCGTCCGAGGCGACCTCATCATCCTTGGCGACGGTGATCGCGTGCCAGCCGACGCTGTGCTCCTCGACGGTCATGATCTGCAGGTCGACGAGTCCCTGCTGACAGGCGAGTCGGTACCCGTTCGCAAGCAGGTGGTCGAGACGGACGCCGTGGCCGAGCATCGGCCGGGCGGCGACGATCAGCCGTTCGTGTATTCCGGCTCGCTCGTCGTGCGGGGCGAGGGCGCCGCCCGGGTCACGTCCACCGGACCGCGAAGCGAGATCGGAAAGATCGGAGCGTCTCTACGCACGCTGCAAGCGGAGCCGCCACGTCTCCAACAGCAGACGGCGAGGCTGGTGCGGTTTTGCTTTTTCGGCGGCGCTGCGGTCAGCATCGTTGCCGTGCTGCTTTACGGGACGTTGCGCGGAGACTGGCTGCAAGCGTTGCTCAGCGGCGTCGCAATCGGCATGTCCATGCTGCCGGAAGAATTTGGTGTGGTGCTCACCGTGTTCATGGCCATGGGCGCGTGGCGCATTTCGAAAGTCCGCGTGCTGACGCGCCGGGCGGCCGCAATCGAGACGTTAGGCTCCGCCACCGTCTTATGCACCGACAAGACCGGTACTCTGACGCTGAACGAAATGTCAGTTGTAGAATTGCGGTTGCTCGACGGTTCATGCATGCGTCCCAAGTCTTCGAATCCGGGTTGCGTACGACCCGAATTCCCGGAGATGCTGCGCTACGGCGTCCTTGCCAGTTCGCCTCAGCCGCTGGATCCGATGGAGCGGGCGCTGCACGCCCTTGCGGGCCACGTCCGGAAAGAAACCAGCGGGCAGGATGTTCATGGGCAACTGATACGTACCTATGGACTCCGGCCCGAGCTCCTCGCCATGACCCAGGTCTGGCGGTCATCCCCCGCAGAGGAATACGTTGTTGCAGCCAAAGGAGCCCCTGAAGCGGTTGCGCGTCTCTGCCAGCTGAGCCGTTTGGATCAGGAATCGATGAGAAGTGCCGTCGGCTTGATGGCGGAGCAAGGGCTCCGTGTGCTCGGGATCGCGGCGGCCGTGCATAAAGGCAACCAGCTTCCTTGTTCGCAGGAAGCCTTCGCATTCCGCTTCCTCGGACTGGTGGGATTCGCCGACCCGCTTCGCCCCGGTGTGCCTGCTGCGGTGCGTGAATGCCGCTCAGCGGGAATTGGCGTCGCCATGATCACAGGCGATTATCCGATAACCGCGGCCGCAATTGCGAAGCAGGCGGGGCTGGATGTCCATGAGGTGATCACGGGGAATCAGATCAAGCTCATGAGTGACCTGCAGCTTGCGGAACTCGTCAGACGCGTGAACGTGTTTGCTCGCGTATTACCGGAGCAGAAGCTCCGCATCGTGCAGGCAATGAAGCAGAACGGCGAGATCGTTGCGATGACCGGCGATGGCGTCAACGACGCTCCATCCCTGAAAGCGGCTCACATCGGTATCGCGATGGGCGGGCGCGGAACGGACGTCGCGCGCGAGGCGTCGTCCATAGTGCTGCTTGACGACGATTTCAGCGCGATCATCTCGGCCGTCCGCCTGGGTCGGCGCATTTACGACAATCTGCGAAAGGCGATGGCCTTCATCTTCGCTGTCCACGTTCCTATCGCGGGGCTCACCCTGCTTCCCCTGGTGTTCGGATTACCTTTGATTCTCGGCCCCGTTCACATCGCATTTCTCGAGCTAATCATCGATCCCGTATGCTCACTCGTGTTCGAGGCCGAGCGCGAGGAGCGCGACGTCATGGCGCGTCCACCCAGGCGAGCTGACAGCCCTCTGTTCACCTGGACGCTAGTTAGCTGGAGCGTACTTCAAGGTGCCCTGATTTTTGTGCTTGTCGCCGTTCTGTTCGTCATTGCACTTCACGCCGGCATGCCTGCAGATGAGGTCAGAGCCTTGGCCTTCTTCGCCCTCATCGGGTCAATTGTCGGTCTCGTCCTGGTCAATCGATCTTTCAGTTCTTCGTTCCTATCGGCGTTCTTCCGGCCGAATCTGGCGCTGGCGGTAATCTTGCTTTCAATCGCAGGCGCTCTCGGGACCGCACTGCTCTGGCCTCCGGCGTCCAGCTTGTTTCGTTTCGGTCCCCTTCATCCGGACGATCTGATGATCGCGCTCGGACCGGGAGTGGCGATGCTGGTGGTGCTTGAGCTGCTCAAGCCACTCTGGCGCCGGCGACTGAGATCCTAGCCGGCGGAAACGTTGAAGTGCGCCTGAAAGGTGATAACTGGGTGCCTACCTTACGAGGAACACGTCGGTAGCGGTGTTCCTACGTCGAAGGCCGGCTCCGAAGAGCCGGCCTTCGAGGTATGGCAGGCACGAGCAGCGCGCGTTCTAGCGGACTGTGACATCTCGGTTGGTGAGGGTCATCAGCAGCAATGACAGTCCGGATGCCGCCGCCACGAACGCTGCGGTCCATGTCAGCGCAGTGACTACGAACGCCGCCTCCAAGCGCCAGGCTAGAAGCGGCTCGGTCGAGGCAAGCGGAATGGCATTGGGGAAGAAGTAATTGTAAAATAAAACAAGCGCTACCGTTGAGATGACGCTTCCGGCAAGAAGAAGGCTCAATGCGCGTTTCATGACATTCTCCTGTCTGGGCGGGAGAATGCTGACAGGTTTCCGTCGATCGACCAATTCCGGATGTTTCCTTAGGTGATATTCCGCCGATTTGAATGGAAAGGTGCGTCTGGCAGGCAGGGCATGCTGCGCTGGAGAGTGGCGGCAGGTGAGCCTGATGCGTCGATGAGCTGCCAATCGATATGGCCAGTATCGATGCTCTCCTGGCTCAGAACGACGCCAGCCGTTGCATCCGAAGCGTCGTGTTGCCGTGAGGCGACGCGTCGCAGCCGGATGGCTTGTTCGGCGGTCAGGAACAATCCACTGAATTTCACCTTGGCATTGCGGGCGGCGGCTCGTGCGGCATCGCGCTCCGCCTGCTTCAAGAATGCCGCGTCGAGAACAACGGAAATCCCCTGAGCCATGGCGCGTTTGGCTCGGTCGAGCATGGCTTGATAAACGCGGTCCGATGCTTCGGGAGTGTAGGTCTCCGGCGCTAACGTGGCATGTTCGGCGACGTGGGAGAGTTGCTTGCGAATGACATCCGATCGCAGAACCAGGGCGCCCGGGGGCGGCGCGATCAGACGCGCCATGTCGCGCGCCAGCACGCTCTTGCCGGTACCCGACTTCCCGCCAACTGCAACTAGGCGGGGCGGCTCCGGCTCAATCAGCCGACGTGCAAGCTCGAAATAGCGGCCCGCTTGGGCGGCGATCTCTTGATCGAGTTGATGTTGCCGTGCCTTGGTGAAGAGCACATTAGCCCGGATCGCCGCTCGCATTGATAGAAACAATGGCAGCAAAGACAACGCACCCGATTGCGTGTCCCAGGCATTCTGCATGTAGCTATTGAATAGCCTGTTGGCGACGGTCTCGCGTCCGAAGTACAGCAGATCCGTCAGTGGAAATGCGAGGTCGTAGAGGACGTCGGTCGTCGCGATATCGGGGTCGAACTCGATCGCATCGAACAGAACAGGCTCGCCGTCGAGCAGGACGATGTTGCCGAGATGTGCATCGCCGTGACAATGCCGGATTTGCCCAGCTGCGGCGCGGAGGCGCAGAAGCTCAAGATTCCGAGCGAGCGATCGATGGCTCAACTCGTGCAGTTCATCGATCTTCCTGCAGGAAAGAGTTGACTCGGCGCGAAACTGCTCGGTGTTGCGATCGATGATGACGGGGAGTGACGTAAGCCAGTGCGATCCATCGCTCCCAATCAGTTCTCGATGGGATTTGAGCAGGATAGTGGCCAGTTTCTCGCCCAGCTCCGGCGGGATTGCGTCCTGCTCTGCGAGATGATCGAGTGTCTTGTTTTCGTCGAACCGAGCCATTTCGACGGCCCATTCGACGACTGGTCCGGTCCCGCCGACCGCAAGTCCATCGCGCCCGTGCGTGATCGGAACCACCCCGCGATAGATCGCGGGGGCGTGGCGCTTGTTGACGGCAATCTCATCCTCGCAAGCGCGCCGCCGCTTCTCCAACGTCGAGAAGTCGAGATAGGGCAGCTTGACCGCTCGCTTGATCTTCAGGACGCGCGAAGCTTCGAGAAAGACGATCGAACAATGGGTGTCGATCCGCTTGACCGGGGTGTTCGGCTCGCCAGATCCGGCCAGAAACGACAATACGGCGGCCTGGCCGGTCTCGCCTGTGGCAGTCGCAGTTGATGATGCCGGCGTCATCATGGCTTCAAGACGGCTGCGCCGACGAGCTTGCCGTCCCGCAAGCGCGCAAGTGCTTCGTTCGCCTGGTCCAGGGGAAAGACGGTGACGTGCGTCCGGATTCCAGCCCTTGCCGCTGTCTTGAGAAAATCGACGCCATCTTGTCGCGTCAGGTTGGCAACGGAAACGATCTGCCGTTCACCCCAAAGGATGTCGTAGGGAAAGCTCGGGATATCCGACATGTGAATGCCGGCACAGACCACGCGTCCGCCCTTGCGCAGCGTGCGCAGTGCAAGCGGGACGAGGGGCCCGGTCGGCGCATAGATGATCGCGGCATCAAGTTCTGCCGGGGGCCGATCTTCCGAAGCACCGGTCCAGCATGCGCCGAGCGACAATGCCAGGCGCTGGGCCTCGGTGTCGCCGGCGCGGGTGAAAGCGTACACATCCCGCCCTTGCCAGCGCGCCACTTGCGCGACGATATGTCCCGCCGCGCCAAAACCGTAGATGCCGAGCTTGCGGCCGTCGCCAGCCATCACCAGGGAGCGCCAGCCGATCAGGCCGGCGCACAGCAGGGGCGCCAGCTCCGCATCCTCGCCGTCTTCGCCGAGCGGAAAGCAGTAACGCGCGTCAGCCACCAGGTGCGTGGCAAAGCCGCCGTCCCGGGTGTAGCCGGTGAACAGGGGGGCGTCGCAGAGGTTTTCCTTGCCCTCCCGGCAGTAGGAACAATGCCCGCAGGTGGATCCGAGCCAGGGAACGCCGACGCGTGCACCGAGATGCAGGCCATCCACGCTTTCACCGATCGCGTCGATACGGCCAACCACCTCATGGCCGGGAACGATCGGATAGGCGATGCCGGGCAGTTCTCCATCGACGACGTGCAGGTCGGTGCGGCAAACGCCACAGGCGCCGACCTTGACGCGGACCTCGCCTGGTCCCGGAAGTGGGTCGGGCCGCTCGGTATATTGCAGCCGTGCGCCGCGCGCGGGCAGAATCATGGCGTGCATGGCGGAAACTCGCTTTGGGTCTGTGCTCCTCTTTTGATCATATCACGTTGGCCCGGTTTTGATCCTGGTCAACGGCCGGGGAGCTGTTCCTGACTAGCTTTGCTTCGCAAGCAACACGCAAGCAGGAGGTACTGATGGCTAACGACGTGATCCCCGTTGGAACCGAGCGCGCTTTGGCGCGGCGCGAAAACAATCCCTTCGCATTTCTGCAGCAGGAGATCGACCGGCTGTTCGACGGCTTCGGCCGCAATTTTCCGGCGTTCGCCGCGCCGCAGGCGATGATGCCGCGCATGGACGTCAGCGAGACCGACAAGACCGTCGAGATCTCAGCCGAACTGCCAGGCCTCGAGGCCAAGGACATTCAGCTCAATCTCGCCGACGACACGCTCACGATCCGCGGCGAGAAGAAGAGCGAGCGCGAGGAGAAGGACAAGGACTATCACCTGATCGAGCGCAGCTTCGGCGCATTCTCGCGGTCCGTTGCATTGCCCGAGGGCGTCAAGGCGGAAGACGTCAGTGCCGAGATCGCCAAGGGCGTGCTCAAGGTCACCGTCAAGAAGCCGGCTCCCAAGCAGAGCAGGCAGATCGACATCAAGACGGCGGCGTAGCTGCCTTGCGAGGCGCGTCGCCCGTTAGGCAGCGACGCGTCCCCGAAATAACCATCCATCCAAAGGGGATCAGCCATGTACGAGTTTCTTCAGGAGACCGTTGCGAGCAACATGACGAGGTCGGTACGAAGCGTCGCTCCCGAAATGACCGTCGGCGACTTGTACCGGTTGTTCGCGAAAGACGACTTTGACGCCTATCCCGTGCTCCGCGACGATGTCGTGGTCGGGTTCGTCACGAAGCTGGACGCCCTGAAGGTGTTCGCCTGTCCGGTAGATCACATGCTGCCACGTTACGACGATCGCATGGGAACGACGGTCGACGAGATCATGTCGTCCGACGTGATCGCGGTCGAGCCGGACACAAATCTGCAACGCGTTCTGCAGCTGATGATCGCCCATCGGCTCAAGAGCCTGCCCGTGATCGACAAGTATCATCACCTGGTCGGGATTATTGCTCGCGAGGATGTCATGCGGGCCCTGGCGCGTTGCACGAAGCGGCAAGCGCCTTCGCTGGTTCCCTGCGAGACTGTCCGATGTCTACGTTTGGTCTAGATCGGGTTCTTTCGCCTCGATCGGTCGCGCTTGTCGGTGGCAGTTCGCGTCCGTCTTCGCTGGGCTTGGCGGTACTCATGAACCTCAAGGCATGCGGTTTTGCCGGCCGCATCGCCGTCGTCAATCCGAACTACACTGCGATCGACGGCGAGATTACGTCCCCGGATCTCAAGTCGCTTCCATTCGTTCCGGACCTCGTTGCGATCACGGCGCCTGCAGCCGCGATTCCCGGAATCATCTCGGACGCTGCCGCGGTCGGTGTCGCCGGTGCCGTGATCCTGTCCGCCGGCCTCGGGCATGGTGCCGGCTCGCTAGCCGAGACGGTCGCGCAGGCGGCGCACCGGCACGGCATGCGCCTGATCGGGCCGAACTGCCTCGGCGTCATGGTGCCGCGCGTGAAGCTCAATGCGAGCTTTGCCGCGCATCAGCCCACCGAAGGGCGTCTTGCCCTGATCTCGCAGTCGGGGGCCATCGCTGCCGCGATGATCGAATGGGCGGCAGAGCGGCGGCTCGGCTTCTCCGGCATCGTGTCGATCGGAGACCAACTCGACGTCGATGTCGCCGATCTGCTCGACTATTTCGCGCAGGATGATCATACCAACGCGATCCTGCTCTACGTCGAGGCCGTCAAGGATGCGCGCAAATTCATGTCGGCCGCGCGCGCCGCGGCGCGGCTCAAGCCCCTGATTGTCGTGAAGGCGGGCCGGGTGGCGCAGGGAGCCAAGGCCGCAGCCACCCATACCGGAGCGCTTGCCGGTTCGGACGCCGTCTATGACGCGGCGTTCCGCCGGGCTGGCATGCTGCGCGTGTACGACCTTCGCGAATTGTTCGACTGCGCCGAGTTGCTTGGCCGCGGTTTCGTTCCGCGCGGCAACCGCCTGTCGATCCTGACCAATGGCGGCGGGCTCGGCATCCTCGCGATCGACCGGCTCGTTGAGCTCGGCGGCGTTCCTGCAAGCCTGACGACGGAGACGATTGCGGCACTCGATCGGGTTCTGCCGCAAGGCTGGTCTCGCGCCAACCCCGTCGATATCTCCGGCGATGCCGACGCTGCCCGCTACGTGGCCGCACTCGGCGCGCTGCTGGAGGACGCCAACAGCGACGCCGTGCTGGTCATGAACGTGGAAACGGCTGTTGCGCCGACCGAAGGGATCGCCGAAGCGGTGACGCGGTGCGTTGCCGACCGCCGAGCCAGGAACAGCGAGGTAGCCGCACTGGTGCTTGCGTCGTGGGATGGTGCCGACGCCCGCACGGCGGCGACCTTCGAGCGGGCGCGGGTCCCGCATTTCCCGACCGAGGATGATGCCGTGCGCGCCTTCATGTATCTGGTGAGATACCGCGATGCCTCCATCACGCTGGCCGCAACGCCGCCCAGCAGCGCCTCGACGTTTGCGCCGCGGACGGCTGCGGCGCGGCACGTGATCGTGAAGGCGCTATCCGAGGGGCGGGAATGGCTCGATCCGGTCGAGATCGTCGCGCTGTTTGAGGCCTACGATATTCCGATCGTTCCGACCGTCGTGGCCCGTGATGCCGACGATGCCGTGGACAAGGCAGTGCCCTTCCTGGCGCAAGGGCTTGCCGTGGCGGTGAAGCTGTTTTCGCGCGACATCAGGCACAAGTCGGACATCGGCGGAGTCATTCTCGGCCTGCGGACTCGCGAAAGCGTCGCACAGGCGGCCAGAACGGTGCTGGCGCGCGCTCGTGCCGCGCGTCCGGATGCCGTCCTGCAAGGTGTGACAATCCAGCCGATGATCGAGCGGCGGGCGGCACGTGAGCTGATCCTCGGCATTGCCGACGATCCGACTTTCGGCCCGGTGATCGTGTTTGGCCGCGGCGGGACCGCGGTCGAGGTGATCGACGACAAGGCGCTCGCGTTGCCGCCTCTCGACATGAACCTGGCACGCGACCTTGTGGGGCGCACGCGGGTCTCGCGGCTGCTTGCCGCCTACCGCGACGTACCCGCCGTTCCGGAAGATGTCGTTCCGCGCACCCTCGTCAAGCTGGCGCAGATGGCGGCTGATATTCCGGAAGTCGCAGAGCTCGATATCAATCCCTTGCTGGCGGACGAAACCGGCGTGCTGGCGCTCGACGCGCGGGTGGCGATCCGCAAGCCCGCGCGGTTGTTTGCCGGCCAGACCCGTCTTGCAGTGCGGCCGTACCCGTCGCAGTGGGAAGGCGAACTTGCCCTGAGGGACGGCTCGCGCGTGACGGTGCGGCCGATGCGGCCGGAGGACGAGCCGATGATCGACAGCTTCCTCAAGCGGGTGACTGCCGAGGACCTCAGGCTGCGGTTCTTCCATTTCACGAAGAACTTCTCGCATGCGTTCATCGCGCGGCTGACCCAGCTCGATTATGCGCGCGCGATGGCGTTTGTGGCGCTGGATCCGAACTCCGGTGCGATCATCGGCGTCGTCCGGCTCCATTCGGACTCGCTCTATCAGAATGCCGAGTACGCCATCCTCCTGCAATCCGACCTCAAGGGCAAAGGGCTCGGATGGGCGCTGATGCGCCTGCTGATCCACTATGCGCGATCGGAAGGGCTGAAGCGCATGTCCGGCCAGGTGCTGACCGAGAACATCAGCATGCTGAGCATGTGTCGTGATCTGGGCTTCGCAACCTGCCCGGATCCCGAGGACCACAGCATCGTCGATGTGGAGCTCGACCTGTCTCGGCCAGTCGCGGATGCCGAAGCGGCTGGCGGCCTGATCCGGCCCGGTGCAATCAAAGCGGCGTGACGGCGACGACCCGGTAGGGATGCATGCCGTCCGCCTCATGGACGGAGACATATTCGCCGAGCCGAAAGTGCTCGCCGCCGAAATGAAACCCGGCTTCATCGGCGGTGGCGCCGGCAACGTCATAGTGAAAGCGCCAGCTGTCGGACGGTCCATGCACGAGGTGGCCGAGCTGATCGTCCTCGCCCGGGCGTTGGCGGACGACGCGGCAGGCGTCGCGATTGGCCCTCCAGGTCTCGACATCGATCCGCGATGCCGTGTCGAGCGGGGCGACGATGACGTAGCCGATCGCGGACGTACCTTCGGGGTGATCGTGCTCGCGGGCGCGCTCGAGCCGGACCTGCCTGAACGAGTGCGGCAACGCAGTGTTTTGCAAAGGTTTGAAGGCGGCGCGATTCATCTGAAATCTCCTGAGCACGCCCGAGGCTGCCGGGCAATCTGTGAAATCATACGGCCGTCGCTTGCCAAGCCGTTGATCTGGGTCAAGCACATTCCGGGTGGCCAAGATGTGGTCTATTGCGCTGGGTCAAACACAGCCGGCTCCAGCATCCTAGGGTGACTCGAAAGTTGGAGTCAGAATCTTGCTCAATGCCCCGGCCCTGATAGCAAATGTGAACAATCCGCGTGTGCTCACCGCATGTGGGGCCTGGAACGTTGCCAATGTCGAGGAGCTGGAGCGGCTGTGCGCGCACGCCGCGCGTACCGATATCGGCTCGATCGATGTACGGCGTGTCACTGCGCTCGATACCGTCGGGGCCTGGCTGCTCGAAAGACTCGCCCGCAGTGGCGTGACCAGAGCAGTCCTCACCGGTGCCGACGGTCCATATGGCGACTTGCTGGAAGAGGTGCGGGGGCTGAACCGTTCCGGCCGCGCCGAACGCAGACCGGTCAACCCCGTGCTGCAGAAGCTTGATCAACTCGGCCGCGGCAGCAGGCGGCTGGCATCCGATTCGGCGGCATTCCTGCATATGCTCGGCGCCTTCAGCCTAGCGCTGCTCGGCATTTTCAGGCATCCGCGATCGTTCCGATTGACGTCGACCGTCTATCAACTCGGCCGGGTGGGCTGGCAGGCGGTGCCGATCATGGTGCTGATCACGTTCCTGATCGGTGCCATCATCGCACAGCAGGGCATCTTCCATTTCCGCCGCTTTGGCGCGGAATCCTATGTCGTGGACATGGTTGGCATCCTCGTGCTGCGCGAGATTGGCGTGCTGATCGTGGCCATCATGGTGGCCGGACGATCCGGCAGCGCCTATACGGCCGAGATCGGTGCGATGAAGATGCGCGAGGAGATCGACGCGCTCAGCACCATGGGGCTCGATCCTGTCGCGGTGCTGATCCTGCCACGAATCCTGGCGCTAGTGGTGGCGCTGCCGATCCTCGCCTTTCTCGGCTCGCTCGCGGCGCTCTATGGCGGCGGGCTCATCGCGTGGCTTTATGGCGGCATGAGTCCGGCGATCTTCATTGCACGCCTCCATGACGCGGTTTCGGTCACTCATTTCGAGGTCGGGATCATCAAGGCGCCGTTCATGGCGCTCGTGATCGGGCTTGTCGCGGCCGTCGAGGGATTGAGCGTCAAGGGCAGCGCGGAGTCGTTGGGGCAGCAGACGACGGCATCGGTCGTAAAATCGATCTTCCTGGTGATCGTGCTCGACGGGTTGTTCGCGGTCTTCTTCGCCTCGATCGGGATGTAGCCATGGCCGGCACGCCAGCGATCCATATTAGCGACCTCGTGGTCGGTTTCGGCGAGAAGATCATCCTCGATCATCTCGATCTCGACGTGAACGACGGCGAAATTCTCGGCCTCGTGGGCGCGTCCGGCGGCGGAAAGTCGGTGCTGATGCGGACATTGGTTGGCTTACTTCCGAAGCGGAGCGGACAGATCGATTTCGCAGGCGACAGCGATGACGAGCGCCGCTGGGGCGTGCTGTTCCAGCAGGGAGCGCTGTTTTCGGCCTTGACGGCTCGCCAGAACATCCAGTTTCCGCTGCGCGAGCGCGCACGGCTGTCGCCGGGGCTGCTGGACGAAATTGCGGACGCGAAGCTCGAGATGGTTGGCCTGAAACGCGAAGACGGGGACAAGTATCCGTCCGAGCTCTCGGGCGGCATGACCAAGCGGGTTGCGCTCGCGCGGGCGCTGGCGCTCGACCCCTCGCTCCTGTTTCTCGACGAGCCAACCTCCGGTCTCGATCCGATCGCTGCGGGAGAATTCGATGCCCTGATCCGGACGCTGCACCGGACGTTGCGCTTCACCGTGTTCATGGTGACACACGACCTGAACAGCCTGCAGGCCATCTGCGACCGCGTCGCCGCGCTCGCCGACGGCAGGATCGCGGCAATCGGGCGGCTGTCATCTGTGCTCAAGTCCGATCATCCCTGGGTCCAGGCCTACTTTCATGGTGCCCGGGCGCAGAAGCTGGGCCTCGGCAATTAGGCAGAGAGAGACGCATATGGAAATCCGCGCGCCCTACATCATCGTTGGTGCATTCGTGTTATCGGCGATCGTCGCCGTGTTCGGCTTCGTTTACTGGCTGAACAATGTCGGGGGGATCGGGAAACGGCAGACATATCAGCTGGTTTTCGCCGATCCGGTGCCCGGACTGCTGGTCGGGGCGGGCGTCCTCTTCAATGGCATCCGCGTCGGCGAAGTGACCGCGCTTGAGCTGGTTCCGGACCGTCCGCGCGAGGTTCACGCCACGATCGCAGTCGCCGAGCGTACGCCGGTGCATAGCGATACGCGCGTCGGCCTCGATTTCCAGGGACTGACTGGTGTTCCGGTGATCGCGCTCGAAGGCGGCGATGATCCCCAGGCGCCGCCGGCGCGCGAACCGCTGGTGGCCGAAAAGGGGGCCGGGCGGAGCATGACGCAGGCCGCCCGCGATGCACTACGCCGGGTCGATGCCGTCCTGTCCGAGAACGCCGCGCCGCTGCACAGCACGATCGACAATCTCAGCACGTTCGCCGAAGGGCTCGCGCGCAACACGCCGAAGCTCGACGGTATCGTGGCCGGGCTGGAACGCATGACCGGCGGTGGTGCGCCCGCGCCGCGCAAGGTAGTGTACGACCTTCACGCGGTGGACGACTTCGGAGCGCAGCGCCATGCCAATCTGCCCGAGCAACTGGTCATGGCGGAGCCGACCGCGATCGCACGCTTGCAGACCCAGCGCTTCCTGTTTTCGCCGGATGAAGAAAGTCAGGGGTTCGAAGGTGCGCAGTGGGGCGATAGTCTCCCGGTGCTGGTGCAGGCGCGGTTGCTGCAGAGCTTCGAGAATTACGACGTCGACCATGCGCCACTGCGGGCCGACAGCGGTGTAGAGGGTACGCCGCGCCTGCTGATCGACCTGCGTCGGTTCGAAATTGTGCAGGGAGCCCAACCGCGCGCGACGATCTCCCTGTCCGCGAAAATCGTCGATCGAAATGGGCAGGTAAAGGCCGCCAAGCTTCTTGAGGGATCCGAAGGAATAAACTCGCTCACACCATCCGAGGCGGCAGCCGCATTCGATCGGGCCTTCGGGTCTCTCGCAAGGGAGCTTGTGATGTGGGTTGCATCGACGGACTAGCGACCTGTGCGCAGCAGGCTGCGGCAGTGCCGCGCAATACTGACTTCCTCATTGGTCGGAATGACAAGTACGTCGACCGGGCTGCCCTTCGCGGCGATGCGTTGTTCGCCCTGCGCATTTGCAGCCGTATCGATGCTGACGCCGAGCCAGGAGAGGCGATCGCAGACGCGTTGCCGGATGTCCGCGGCATGCTCGCCTATGCCGCCGGTGAACACCAGGCCGTCGAGGCCCGCAAGGGTATTTGCCATCACGGCGACTTCTGCGGCGACACGAAATGTGAAGAGATCGACCGCTTCGCGGGCCTCGGGCTTTTGGCTCGCCAGTAGGGCGCGCATGTCGGCTGACAGCCCTGAGACGCCGAGCAGGCCCGAACCTTCGTACAGCAAATGTTGTACGTCATCGACCGACATCCTTTCTTCCTGCAAGAGATAAAGCAGTACGCCGGGATCTATCGTTCCACAGCGGGTCCCCATGACGAGACCGTCGAGCGGGGTCAATCCCATGGTGGTGTCGACGCTGTTGCCCTTCTGCAGGGCACAGAGGCTCGCGCCGTTGCCGAGATGCGCCACGACGACGCGCTTGTCCGCCCATTGCGGCGCGATCGCGGCGAGTTGGCTCGCGACGTATTCGAAGGAGAGGCCGTGGAAGCCGTAGCGACGGATGCCGCGCTCCTCAAAGTGCCGCGGGATGGCAAAGCGGCTGGCCGGCGGCGCCAGGCCGTGATGGAAGGCCGTGTCGAAGCAGGCGATCTGCGTCAGCTGCGGCCGCAGCGATTGCACGGCGCGGACCGGCGCCAGGCAGCGCGGCTGGTGCAGCGGCGCAAGCGGCGTCAAGGCCTCCAGCGCGGCGATAGTCTGCCCTGTGATGACGACCGGTCGATAGAACGCACGCCCGCCATGGACGATACGATGCCCGACGGCGGCGAGCTTGCCGCCGGCGAGATAGTCCTCGATCCAGGCAAATACGTCGCTGAACAGGCCGTTGTCCCCCGACGTGCCGCTCGGGCGACGCCTCTCGAACAGCTGCCTGCCCGAGGCATCGCTTATCACGATGCGCGGGACTTTCTCCTGCTCATCGAGCAAGCCCCTGCATTGCAGCTTTGGCTCGGCCGGTGCGATGTCGAACAGGCCGAACTTGATGCTGGACGAGCCGGCGTTGAGCACCAGGACGCTGTCGGACATGGACCGTCTCTCTCGCGTGTTCGCTGCCTCAGTCAACGGATTTGTGGTCTGTCGTACCGTAGGGCCAGACCCAGTCACGGATCTGCGGCATGTCCTCGCCATGCTCGCGCACGTAGCGGGTGTGCTCGGTCAGGGCGTCACGGAATCGCCGCTTGACGTGGGCTGCCGCGATGTCGAGCCCCGGCACGCGCTCGATTGCCTCGATGGCGAGATGGAAGCGGTCGAGGCCGTTCAACACCACCATGTCGAACGGGGTCGTGGTGGTGCCTTCCTCCGCGAAGCCCCGCACGTGCATTCCGTCGTGATTGGTGCGGCGGTAGGTCAAGCGATGGATCAGATAGGGATAGCCGTGATAGGCGAAGACGACAGGCTTGTCGCGGGTGAACAGGCTGTCGAAGTCGCGGTCGGACAGGCCGTGCGGATGCTGCTCCATCGGCTGCAGCGTCATCAAGTCAACCACGTTGACGACGCGGATCTTTAGTTCCGGCAGCGCCTTGCGGAGCAGGTCGACGGCGGCGAGCGTCTCCAGCGTCGGAACGTCGCCGGCGCAGGCCATCACCACGTCGGGCTCAGCATTGGGGGGCTCGGTGCCGGCCCAATCCCATATCCCGATGCCGGCTTCGCAATGGGTGATTGCCGCACGCATCGAAAGCCATTGCGGGGCAGGTTGCTTGCCCGCCACGATCACATTGATGCGGTCATAGGTGCGCAAGCAGTGATCGCCGACCCAGAGCAGGGTGTTGGCATCGGGCGGAAGGTAGACGCGGACAATGTCGGCCTTCTTGTTGGTGACGAGATCGACGAAGCCGGGATCCTGATGACTGAATCCGTTGTGGTCCTGACGCCAGACATGCGAGGTGAGGAGATAGTTCAGCGACGCGATCGGTCGTCGCCAAGGCAGCGCGCGCGAGACATTCAGCCATTTGGCGTGCTGGTTGAACATTGAATCCACGATGTGGATGAAGGCTTCATAGCAGGAGAAGAAGCCGTGCCGGCCCGTGAGCAGATAGCCTTCGAGCCAGCCCTGGCAGAGATGCTCGCTCAGGACTTCCATCACGCGGCCGTCATGGGCGAGGTGGACGTCGTAAGGCTCGATGCCTTCCATCCAGACCCGGTCGGTGGCCTCGAATACCGCGTCGAGCCGGTTCGACGCGGTTTCGTCCGGACCCATGATGCGGAAATTGCGGGCTTCCGCATTCAACTCCACGACCTCGCGCAAGAACTTGCCGAGTTCCCGCGTGGCTTCGGCGACGACCTCGCCCGGAGCGGTGACCTCGACCGCATACGCACGGAAATCCGGCAGCTTCAGCTCCCGCTTCAGGAGGCCGCCATTGGCGTGCGGGTTGGCACCCATCCGACGGGCGCCTGCGGGCGCAAGGGCTTGCAATTCAGCTACCAGCCGCCCGTTTGCATCGAACAGGCTTTCAGGCTCGTAGCTCCTCATCCAATGCTCGAGCAGCTTCAGATGCTCGGGGTTGCCGCGCGGGTTGGCGATCGGCACCTGATGTGCACGCCAGAATCCTTCGACCTTCAACCCATCGACCTCCTTCGGTCCGGTCCAGCCCTTCGGGCTGCGCAGCACGATCATCGGCCATCGCGGCCGCTTAAGGTCGCCGGGCTGCTGCCGCGCGGCTTGCTGGATTGCGCGGATGCTGCCGAGCGCAGTGTCGAGCGTGCTGGCCATCGAGCGATGCATCGCATGCGGATCGTCGCCTTCGACGAACAGCGGCTCGTAGCCGTAGCCAGTGAAGAGGCTACGGACGTCCTCGTCATCCATCCGCCCCAGCACGGTGGGATTGGCAATCTTGTAGCCATTGAGGTGCAGGATTGGCAGCACTGCGCCGTCATGCTTCGGGTTCAAGAACTTGTTGGAATGCCAGGAGGCCGCGAGCGGGCCGGTCTCTGCCTCGCCGTCGCCGACGACGCAAACGGCGATCAAATCGGGGTTGTCGAACACTGCGCCATATGCGTGAACCAACGCATAGCCGAGTTCACCGCCTTCGTGGATCGAGCCGGGTGTTTCCGGCGCGGCGTGGCTTGGAATGCCGCCGGGGAAGGAGAATTGACGGAACAGCTTGCGCAAGCCGTCCAAATCGCGCGTCACCTCCGGATAGAGCTCCGTGTAGGTTCCTTCGAGATAGGTGTTCGCGACCATGCCGGGGCCGCCATGGCCGGGACCGCAGATATAGATGACGTTGAGGTGGGAAGTGCGGATTGCACGATTGAGGTGAGCATAGATGAAGTTGAGCCCGGGCGTGGTGCCCCAATGTCCAAGCAGGCGCGGCTTGATGTGCTCCGGCTTCAGCGGCTCTCTCAGAAGCGGATTCGCGAGCAGGTAGATCTGTCCAACGGAGAGATAATTGGCGGCTCGCCAATAGCGGTCGAGCAGCACAAGATCGTCCGCCCGCGCTTGCTCGTTTGGAGTGGTCGCAGATTGCATGTCGTTCTCCCGGGATTCAAAGATGACCTCGGACGCCGCTATCGGTTCCACGTTAGAGGGCGAATGTGACGGGAATGGCTTGAGCCAGCTCAAAGATGCACGCCAATTCGAGTCGAAACCGCAACGTTGCTGCGAACGTCCATCCAATCCTGGCGTCCAAGGAACGGAAGGTTCAATCGTTCGAAAGCGGAACCGGCTCCTTCGAGGCAAGGTTTGCTCGCGCTCCCACGAGTTCCGGCGGCGGTTATCTCAGGGCCATCTCTGGAGGCCTCACGCTGACCCGCAGTAACGCCGCGCGCCTGCCGGGGTTCTGCCAATTTCTCAGCATCATGCGGCGAGACAAAAAGATGCCCGGCAAAGCCGGGCATTGAATATCGAGACAACCCCAGGGAGAATAGGTCACTCGTCCTAACAGCTGCATTCAAGCATGCGATGCCGGGCGACGATTTGAGCTAGCGCAATAAATCGTAGATTAGTCTTTACCAGGAGTCAGGACGAGACCGTTCCTGCTCCAGGTCGCTTGGCACCATGCCATATGTCCTCAGCATGGTCATTTTCGTCCCCGGATGGCCGGTACGGACGACTGCCGCGGCACCCGCGTGGCCGAACGTCTTCCATAAATGCTTGGCGTGCTCAATCGCCGCGGCGGGGCTGGCGCACTTGGCCTGCTGGCCTGGAACGAGTTCGCCATCGGTCCGATCGTACGGCAGGGCAATGAAGTGCGCGATCTCGTCCATCGATGGCCCTTTCTCGTTCGGTCGACTTCACCCAGAAAATGATGGTTCGGAGGGGCTATCTTGATCTCCCTCGGCCCATTTCGCTTGATCCGGATCAAGGCGGAATGGCGCATTTTGTTGCTGTTGGTGGGGTCGAAAGGGAGCTTGCTTGCCATTGAGCTTCCTCCTCTCGAATATGGGCTGGCCAGGGCAATGGGAAACCTCGTGCACTTTCCGGCACCGCGTCGCGCGAACTGCGAACAGGAACAGGTGGCGTCAGGAGCGGACATTCGCCATTCCGTCCGCCAACTGTTGCTCGCAGCTTGAGGCTAGAGCCCGGCAGCGATGGCGATCCGCATCAATTCCGACATGCTGCGCACATTGGTCTTGGCCATCAGGTTGGCACGGTAGACCTCGACCGTGCGTGGGCTGATGCCAAGATCGTGGGCGATCACTTTGTTGATCTTGCCCGCCACGAGCCCCCGCAGAACGTCACGTTCGCGCGGCGAGAGATCCACCAGGCGAGCCTCGGCCTCGCGCTTGACCGTACCGTCGGCGGGGGCCGCCGACTGCATTTGCAACGCTTCGCCGATTGCACGCAAGAGCGCCTCGTCCTCGAACGGTTTTTCGATGAAGTCAACCGCGCCTGCCTTCATCGCCTCGACCGCGAGTGCGACGTCTCCATGGCCAGTCATCAGAATGACGGGACATGCGACTGCGTCGGCCTTGAGTTTGCGGACCAATTCGAGGCCGCTCATGCCCGGCATACGGATATCAGATACAATGCAGTCGACTGTTCTGCCGGCGAGATGATCGAGAAAATCGGTTGCCGTCTCATAAGAGGTTACGGCAAAGCCGTTGACGTCAAGAAGGAAGGCCAGTGAGTCTCGCATAGCTGGATCATCGTCGATCACGAGAATTGTACGCCGCGTTGTCATGCTTCTTCTCCGTCCTCCGCGAACGGGAGGATGAACTGAAAAACCGTGCCGCCACCAGCGTTTGGCGTCACATCGATGCGTCCGCCATGGGATTCGATGATGGTCCGGCAGATCGAGAGGCCGACACCCATGCCATGCTCCTTGGTCGTGATAAAGGGCTGAAATAAACGGTCGGCGATATCGGGGCTAATGCCCGGGCCGGTATCGGCGATAGTGAACGTCGCAACACCGTTAGTGTTGGCGACGCCGACGGTCAATTCGCGGCGCGGGCCCGAGGCCATCGCCTCGATCGCGTTGCGAACCAGGTTGAGCACGACCTGCTGAATCTGGATTTTGTCAACGATGATCGGGGGCATGTCCCGGTCGCTGCGGATCGCCACCCGGACGCCCTGCTCCTTGGCGCCGAGCAGCGCTAATGCGACAGCCTCTTCGAGCAGGGTGGCCGGGCTCTCCAGGGACTGCTGGGTCTCGCCCTTCGCGACAAATTCGCGCAGACGCTTGATGATGTCGCCGGCCCGTAGGGCTTGCTGCGCGGCCCGCTCGAGCGCATCCCGAATGCGGGTAGCATCCGGTATTTCCGACGGCAGCAGCGCCTTCGCACCGCGCATGTAGTTCGTGATGGCTGACAGCGGCTGGTTGATCTCATGCGCGATTGAGGACGCCATCTCACCCATAGCGGTCAATCGCGACACATGAACCAGCTCGGACTGCAGCTCCTGAAGCCGCCTTTCCTGCGCCCGACGCTCGGTGAGATCGCGGATAAAGCCGGTGAAGAAGCGTTCTCCGCGTACCTTAGCCTCGCCGACGGCGAGCTCCATCGGAAACGTCGAGCCGTCACTCCGTTCTCCGACCACGATGCGGCCGATGCCGATGATGCGCCGTTCGCCGGTCGTAAGGTATCGCTCGAGATACCGGTCGTGCTCGCCGCGATACGGCTGTGGCATCAGACTCGAAACGTTCGTTCCGACGACCTGGTCCGCTTTCCAGCCAAACAGGCGCTCGGCTGCAGCGCTGAAGGAGCGAATAATGCCGTGGTCGTCGATGACAATCATCGCGTCAGGGACCGTGTCTAGGATCGACTGCAGATGGGCCTGGCGATTTCGCGCCTGATCGCTCTCCTTCAGTAGCCGGTCACCCATAAAGCCAAGGATCGGACCGAGGACAGCAAAACAGGCGATATCGATCAGATTCGCAGGCTCAGTGACCAGGCTCCTGCCGAGGAATTTGGCGCTGATGACGAGGCAGAGCAGGGTGGTGAGGATCGCCGGACCGCGGCCGCCGGCGAACGCGGCAAACAGCACGGCGGGGACAAAGATGATCGTGAAGGTCCGGTCTTCGAGATAGTTATCGAGCCCCGCGCGCACCGCGAATACGAGCGCGGCCGCTGCCGCGGCAGTGCCATAGCGGTACCAGATGCGGTCGGACATATTCCCCCGGCAAAGCCCTCAAATCCGCTTCGACAGTACAACGTTCAGGTACCTGAAGCCAACCGTCGCTCTGATGGGCACGTCTTCGGCGACCTTGACCAGGAATCTGCTCATTTGCCCCAAGCGCGCCAATGCGTCGGCTGCACCAGGATGCGTTCGACGGTCCCCGCCTTCATCCAGCCGCCCAGGATGCGGCGGCAGGGGAAGACGAGCTTGTGAATAGCGTTACCTTCGATGACGGCGAGCTCAAGGTCTCGATCGAAGGGGGCTGTCGCGACCCCCTTCCATGTCTCGCTGACGCCGGCCCTTGGGCGCTCTGGAGCGTCGGGTGCCGGCATGTCAGGCGGCCTTCTGAGTAGCCTCGTCGACACTGCCGGTCTTTCTAGCAAACAGGTTCAGCTCGATCGTGCCCAGCGAACGCGCGGTCTCGATCGCGTACGTCGCGTCGTTCGCGCCACGCGCGGTAACGCCCTTGGCCCAGTCCTGCAGCGCTGTGATCTTCTCGGCGACCGAGGCGGTAGAATTGAACCTGCGGAAGAGTTCCCAGGCCTCGTTCGCTTCGATTTGCATCTGCTCGAACCAGTGCCGGTTTGCCTCGACCAGTTTCTCCGAGAATTCCGACTGGACGGCCATCGCGCGCTTCGCATAGCTCTGGATGGCGTCGGAGACGGGCCGGGCTTCGCTGTGGTCTGTCATGTTCAACCTCCTTCGTTGAGGAAGGCTTTTCTTTCCACACGTCCGGCACTTGCGTGTTGATGTGCGTCAACTCGATAGCCTTCCGGATCGCACGGTTCTGGTGATCGAGTTAGCCGCGCTTGGGATCGACGACTGCGCCGGTTCGCAGGTTGATGAAGTGGATGCCATCACAAGCGGCGCAGGAGATCGAATGCAGATCGTCAGTCAGAGGTCCGGACGGGTCATCGGGAAGCAGGCCTTGGACGCGATCACCGGTAGTCGGACACGAGAAGATAATGGGGCGTAAAGCCGTTCTGTCTGCCATTTGCACAATCCTGACGGAGCGGCATCGTCTGGCGGGGCGCGCCGCGCCGCATTGATGCACGTCAAAAATCCGGTGCACGGTCGAGGCGGCGCCGGCGGCCTAGAACGGGCGACGGCGATGGTGCCGAGCAAGGCTGGATCCGGCCGGCTGGCTGAGCGAAGGCCGCTTTGCCTGCAAGATCATCCGGACGAAGGCCACGACAACGATCGCGAGCGCTCCGAGCGAGGCGAGCAGATTCTGCAGCATGATTTGTTCTCCTGACTAACTGCCAATACCTTCGATCTTTGATCATCGGTCGTGGCGCCTTGATTCCCGACAAGCGCGGGCATTGAGAAGGATCAAGATGAACGGGCCGATCATGTGCGAGCTTGCTGCGGGCATTGAAAGGAGAGCGGCAATGCGCGCACACCAGATTATGGCGAGACATCTCATTATTGTTGGAACCGAGACCTTAATTATCGAGGCCGCCAAGTTGATGCTGGATCATCATGTCAGCGGCCTACCGGTGGTCGATTCGGCTGGAAGATTGGTCGGAATCCTGTCGGAGAGCGACTTTTTGCGGCGAAGCGAGATCGGCACGCAACGTCGGCGTGGCCGCTGGCTTCAGTTCCTTCTCGGCCCCGGCTATGCAGCTGCGGACTTTGTCCACGAGCGCGGGCGGAAGGTCGGAGAGATCATGTCGTGTGATCCCGTTACCGTGACGGAAGAAGCGCCCCTGCCTGATCTTGTCGATCTCATGGAGAGGATGGGGGTCAAACGGCTGCCGGTGATGCGCGAGGGGCGCCTCGTTGGCCTCGTGACACGTGCCGATCTGCTGCGGGCAGTCGCGTCTATTGCGCACCAGATCCCGGATCCTACGGCGGATGACAAGCACATCCACGATCGCATCGTGCGAGTCCTCGACGGTGCAAATTGGTGTCCGCTCGGGCTGCAGGTCTCGGTGCGCAACGGCGAGGTGCACCTCCGTGGGGTCATCACGGACGAGCGGGCGAGGCAGGCTGCGATTGTCGCCGCGGAGAATGTCGCCGGCGTCAAGGAAGTGCACGATCATCTGTGCTACATCGACACCTATTCCGGCTTCTATATCCAATCCGCGGAAGACGAACGAGCAGCTGCAGCGAAAGCAGCAAAGGAGACGGCAGGATGATCGTTCGCCCCGCAATCGCTCTGATCCCGCTGATCGCGACTGCGGTGGTAAGCGCCGATGTCGTGGGCTTCGCCGCAACATTGATGACGATCTTTGTAATCGTGGGCTTCGCGGTCACTGCCGCAGGATGGACCGTCAATGGCAAGACGACGTCAATACCGGCAGTCCGGCCGTCATCCGCGGACTGGACATCTCACCACAGATAGCACCTCGTCCGGCCTGGTCTCAGTGCCCGATGATGAGAGCCAGACGTCGCGAAAGGCTCGTCGCTCGAGTTCCTGGCGGTCGAGGACGTTCAAGGCTCTGCTCGCCTTCGATATCCTCTACAATAGGACAGCCGCGCCTCAGAGCATTCCGTTGCGGCAGATCAATACGGGCGTCTCGCGCCAATGGCAGCATGAGCAAGGAATCAGCCCAAGCGAGGGTGCCATGACATCATTTGACGTTCGTTTCATCAAAACGGTTTGCGACGATACCGGCCACGAACATCGCGCCTGCCAGGCAGCGTTCAGGGTTGACGCTGTCTCGCTTTCCGCGGCTGCACAGCTGGCCGAGGCCGACTTCTGCAGACAGAAGGGCGTCCGCGACTGGACGATCTTTGCCGATTCCATGGAGCTTCGAACGCCGCCGGCTTTGCCGTCGGCCTGGGGCGGCTAGCGCCCCTTGGGCGGCCGTCGCGGTCGATTGGCGCGCTATCGCGTGCTTGATCGGTATCAAATCGACAATCGGGTCCTTCGGCTAGAGATGGAGAGCCAAAAGGGGGTGAGAAATGACCGACCGATCAGCTGGCAATAGCTCGCCGCAATTCAAGAATCTTCTCGCGCGCTTGCGAGCGTTTCTTGTGCGTCGACACGAATTCGATCTGTTGACCGCCAGGGAGATCGACGAGGTCGCGCACGAGCTGAATCTGCCGACGTCGGACCTTCGTGCGCTTGCCCGCGAGCAAGGTTCGCCGGAGTTGCTCAGCAAGCGTCTCGATCATGCAGGGTTGTCCGAGCAGACGCTCGCGTCGTCCCATTGCGATGTGTTGCGTGATCTGCAGCGAGTGTGCGGTCTATGCCGTGAGAAGGCTCGCTGCGCCGCGGATCTCGCGCGGGAAAGGCGGGCCAGTCCGGCACGATACTGTCCGAATGAACTGACCCTGACGGCGCTGAGCCGCGGCGCCAGCGGCGCTCGGCATGGCGCAGGAATTGATGCCGATCAAGTAGCTGGCGGCGAGATTGTAGTCTCCATGACGCCACCGCATCCAAAGAAAGCTTCCACATGACAAGTCCATCTTCCGTTTCAAAGTCGATGACGATGGGCGAAGCCGGCTTGACGTCTTCACTTGCGGTTTTTGCCTTCGTTAGCTTTCTGGGCGCGGCGATGGGGCACGATGCGGCGTTCAGTTTTCACGCGTCGCTTGCTTGTGCCGCCAGCCTGATCTCCGTGGTCATGATCGGCAATCGCTACCTTGACCGTCCTGCAGAATTGCCACCGGCGGAGATCGGCGGGCGCCCCAATTACAACCTTGGCCCGATCAAGTTCGCGTCCGCCATGGCGATGTTCTGGGGCATCGCGGGTTTCACTGTGGGTCTGATCATCGCCATGCAGCTGGCCTGGCCGGCGCTTAATTTCGATCTGCCCTGGACGACATTCGGCCGCCTGCGGCCGCTGCATACGTCGGCCGTGATCTTCGCGTTCGGCGGCAACGTCCTGATCGCAACGTCGTTTTATGTCGTGCAAAAGACCTGCCGCACTCGCCTTGCAGGCGACCTGTCGCCCTGGTTCGTCGTGGTCGGCTACAACTTCTTCATCCTGATCGCCGGCACCGGCTACCTGCTCGGCGTGACCCAGTCGAAGGAATACGCCGAGCCGGAATGGTACGCCGACTTCTGGCTGACGATCGTCTGGGTGACGTATCTGCTCGTGTTCCTGATGACGCTGGTAAAGCGCAAGGAGCCGCATATCTTCGTCGCCAACTGGTTTTACCTGGCGTTCATCATCACGATCGCGGTGCTGCATCTCGGCAACAATCCCGCGCTGCCGGTTTCCTTCCTCGGCTCGAAGTCCTACATCGCCTGGGGCGGTGTGCAGGATGCGATGTTCCAGTGGTGGTACGGCCACAACGCGGTCGGGTTCTTCCTGACCGCCGGCTTCCTGGCAATCATGTACTACTTCATTCCGAAGCGGGCGGAGCGTCCGGTCTATTCATACCGGCTTTCGATCATCCATTTCTGGGCGCTGATCTTCCTCTACATTTGGGCCGGCCCGCATCATCTGCACTACACGGCGCTGCCGGACTGGGCGCAGACGCTCGGCATGACGTTCTCGATCATGCTCTGGATGCCGTCCTGGGGCGGCATGATCAACGGCCTGATGACGCTGTCGGGAGCGTGGGACAAGCTGCGCACCGATCCCGTGCTGCGCATGATGGTGGTGTCGGTCGCCTTCTACGGCATGTCGACCTTCGAAGGCCCGATGATGTCGATCAAGGTGGTCAACTCGTTGAGCCACTATACCGACTGGACCATCGGCCATGTGCATTCCGGCGCATTGGGCTGGGTCGGATTCGTCTCCTTCGGCGCGCTCTACTGCCTGATCCCCTGGCTGTGGAATCGCCAGCTCTACAGCCTGAAGCTGGTCAACTGGCACTTCTGGATCTCAACCATCGGCATCGTGCTCTACATTTCCGCGATGTGGGTGTCGGGAATCCTGCAGGGTCTGATGTGGCGTGCCTACACCTCGCTCGGTTTCCTCGAATACTCCTTCATCGAATCTGTCGAGGCCATGCATCCCTTCTACATCATCCGCGCAGCGGGCGGCGCGCTGTTCCTGGTCGGCGCCCTGATCATGGCCTTCAATCTCTGGATGACGGTCAATGCCGGCCAAGCCAGCGAAACCGAGGGCGCCGGCGCTCTCCAGCCTGCCGAATAGGTCACGCAATGTCCTTCTGGAATCGACACAAGATCTTTGAGAAGAACTCGATCATCCTGATCGCCGGCATTCTCGTCGTCATTGCGATCGGCGGGCTGGTCGAGATCACGCCGCTGTTCTATCTGAAGAGCACGATCGAGGCGGTCGACGGCGTGCGGCCCTATACGCCGCTCGAGCTCGCCGGGCGCAACATCTATGTCCGCGAGGGCTGCTATCTCTGCCATTCGCAGATGATTCGACCGCTGCGCGACGAGGTCGAACGCTATGGCCACTATTCGCTCGCGGCCGAGAGCATGTACGACCATCCATTCCAGTGGGGCTCCAAGCGCACCGGACCGGATCTTGCGCGGGTCGGCGGCAAGTACTCCGACGATTGGCACGTCACTCACCTGATCAATCCGCGTTCGATCGTTCCGCAGTCGGTGATGCCCGGGTACCCGTCGCTCGCGAAGACGGAACTCGATCCGTCCGACGTCGCGGCTCATCTGCGGACGAATCGCGCGGTCGGCGTACCCTATACCGACGAGCAGATCGCCAACGCGGTCGCCGATCTCAAAGCGCAGGTCGATCCCGACAGCCCCGGCTCCGATCCGTTTCAGAAGCGCTATCCGAAGGCCCTGGTCCGCAACTTCGACGGCAAGGCCGGCAATCCGACCGAGCTCGACGCCCTGATCGCCTATCTTCAGATGCTCGGCACGCTCGTCGACTTCAAGCTCTACAACGAAAAAGCCAATCTGCGCTGAGGGCACGAGCATGAAAGCGATCATTCACGTCGAGAATTTCGCATCAAGCCTGGTCGGCACGCTCTGGACGCCGATCTTCGTTGGAATCTTCATCGCCATCGTCGCCTACGCACTGTGGCCCCGCAACAAATCTCTCTTCGACGCCGCAGCCCGGATGCCGCTGCGGGAGGACTGACCGATCATGAGCGAGCATAATGAGATCGACCGCGTTTCCGGCCGCAGCACGACCGGTCATGAGTGGGACGGCATCAAGGAACTGAACACGCCGCTGCCGCGGTGGTGGGTCCTGACTTTCTATGCAACGATCGTCTGGGCGATCGGTTACTGGGTCGTCTATCCGGCCTGGCCGCTGGTCTCGGGCTACACCACCGGTCTGTTCCAGTATTCCACCCGCGCCAGTGTCGCGACCGACCTGGCCGATCTCGAGAAGCTGCGTGGCGAGAAGATGGCGGTGCTCGGCAATGCGTCGCTGGCCGACATCGAGAAGGATCCTGCTCTGCTGGCGCTGGCGCGCGCCCGCGGCAAGACCGTGTTCGCCGACAATTGCGCGCCCTGCCACGGCAGCGGCGGCGCGGGTGCAAAGGGCTATCCGAACCTGAACGACGACGACTGGCTGTGGGGCGGCTCGCTTGACCAGATCATGCAGACGATCCAGTTCGGCGCGCGCTCCGGACACGCAAAGACCCATGAAGGCCAGATGCTCGCATTCGGCCGCGACGGCGTCCTCAAGAAGGACGAGATCGTGACCGTCGCCAACTATGTGCGCTCGCTTTCCGGCCTTTCCACCGCGCCGAAGTTCGATGCCGCCGCCGGCAAGAAGCTATTCACCGAAAACTGCACCAGCTGCCACGGCGACAACGGCAAGGGCAACCCGGAGCTCGGCGCGCCGAACCTGACCGACCAGATCTGGCTCTATGGCTCCGACGAGGGGGCGCTGGTCGAGACGATCACCAACGGCCGCGCCGGCGTGATGCCGGCCTGGGTCGGCCGTCTGGATCCGGTCACCGTCAAGGCGCTGGCGGTCTATGTGCACTCATTAGGCGGCGGCAAATAGCTGCCGCCGCGAGGCCGTCCGGGATCATTGACCGAGGTCAAACCCGGACCTGGTGCAGGGATGTAGGTTTCAACCAGCCTCATTCGAGCAACCCATGAACAAGCCCGTGCCGCCTGCTGAACTCATGACCGACGAAGACGGGCCGCTCTACGCGCCTCGCAAGAAGGTGTACCCGCAGAGCGTATCCGGCCGGTTCCGCTCGATCAAGTGGCGGCTGATGGCCGTCTGCCTCGGCGTCTACTATCTGCTGCCCTTCGTACGCTGGCATCGGGGTCTCGGCGCGCCCGACCAGGCGGTCCTGATCGACTTCCCAAACCGACGCTTCTATTTCTTCTTCATCGAGCTGTGGCCGCAGGAAATCTACTATTTCACCGGTCTTTTGGTGCTCGCAGCTCTCGCCTTGTTTCTGATGAACGCACTGGGTGGCCGGATCTGGTGCGGCTATCTCTGCCCGCAGACGGTCTGGACGGATCTTTTCTATGCGGTCGAGCGGCTGGTCGAAGGTGACCGCCGCGCCCAGATCAAGGCCGACGCTGGCCCAATGACCGCAAAGCGCGCCGGTCGCCGTGCATTGAAGCACGCAATCTGGCTGATGATCGCCTGGTGGACCGGTGGCGCCTGGGTGCTCTACTTCGCCGATGCGCCGACCTTGGTGCGCGATCTTGCGACTCTTCGGGCGCCGGCGGTCGCCTATGTCTGGATCGCGATGCTGACCGCGTCGACCTATTTGCTGGCCGGCTATATGCGCGAGCAGGTCTGCGTCTACATGTGCCCGTGGCCGCGGATTCAAGCCGCACTGACCGACGAATGGGCACTCAACGTCACATACAAATACGATCGCGGTGAGCCGCGTTGCTCGGTCAAGAAGGCGTTCGACATTCGCTCGCTCGGCGAGAAGGCCGGCGATTGCATCGATTGCAACCAGTGCGTTGCCGTATGCCCGACCGGGATCGACATTCGCGATGGTGCGCAGCTTGGCTGCATCCAGTGCGGCCTGTGCATCGATGCCTGTGACGCCGTCATGACCAAGGTCAGCCGCAAGGCCGGTTTGATCGGATACGATAACGATATCAACGTTCAGCGGCGCGTCGCCGGCAAGCAGGAGATTTTCAAGCCCGTTCGCGCCCGTACCGTCGTCTACGCCAGCCTGATCACCGTAGTCTGCGCCGTGATGCTTTACGCGTTGATGTCGCGAACCCTGCTCGACGTCAACGTGCTGCACGACCGCAATCCGATCGCGGTGCGTCTCAGCGACGGCGCGATCCGCAATGGATACACACTGCGCTTCCTCAACAAGCGCGGTTTTGATCGTGTGATCGCGATCGATGTCGATGGACCCGCCGAAGCGAAGCTACACGTCATCGGTTCGGACTCCGTGACGCCAGATCGGCCGATGATCGTTCTTGCGCGTGACACCACCACCGAACTGCGCGTGCTGGTGACGACGCCCTTCGATGAAAAAGCGGAAAAGTCGGTGCCGGTCACATTCCGCGTCACTGATATCGGTCTCGGAGAGGTCGCCTCCGCGACCGACCACTTCGTCCTTCCCTAAGCACGGAATTTCATCATGGCAGTCTCAAGTCAAGCCGCGCGACCTATCACCGGACGTTTCGTCCTGGTCACGACGGTCGCGTTCTTTGCCGTCGTCATCGGCGTGAACATGGTCATGATGCGCCTTGCCATTACGACTCTTCCGGGCACCGAGGTCGACAGCGCATACAGCGCCAGCCTCGCCTATCAGCGCGAGATCGACGCGGCCAGACAGCAGAACGAGCGCGACTGGCGGGTCCGGGCGCATATCGACCGGCGGCTTGACGGCAGCGCTGCAATCGCGCTGGAGGCGCGTGACCACGCCGGAGCGCCGCTGACGGGACTGAGTTTCCTCGCTCGGCTCGAGCGGCCGATCGATCATCGCGCAGACCGGGCGATCGAGATCACCGAGGCCGAGGGTGGGAGCTATAGCGGCCGCGCCGAGGGCGTCGCCGCGGGGCAGTGGGACCTCGTCATAGAGGGCGACGCTGACGGCGGCCGCATGTTCCTGTCGAAGAATCGAATCCTGCTGAACTGAAGGTGGATCCTATGCAGGCGGATATCGACTTCTCTCACTATCTGAAGACCACGGGCGTCGGGCTCATCCATCTCGATCTCGCAGTCGAAGGCATCAATTGCGCGGGCTGCATGGCCAAGATCGAGCGCAATTTGTCAACCATACCGGACGTCACCTCGGCCCGCGTGAACCTGACGAACAGTCGCCTTGCACTGGAATGGAAGGCGGGTGCTCTTGACCCGGCGCTGTTCGTAAGCCGTCTCGCGGAGCTCGGCTACAAGGCCTATCCCTTCGAGCGGAATGATGCCGAAATCCAGGAAGCCCGGCGTGCGCAAGCCCTGTTGCGCCGATTGGGTGTCGCCGCCTTTGCGGCGATGAACGTCATGATGCTGTCGGTCCCGGTATGGTTCGGCAACGTCTCCGACATGCTGCCGGAGCAGCGCGACTTCTTCCACTGGCTGTCGGCGCTGATCGTGCTGCCGGCGGCCGCTTACTCGGCGCAGCCCTTCTTCTCGTCGGCGTTGTCAGCGCTGCGGGCGCGCGGCGTCAACATGGACGTGCCGATCAGCATCGGCATCGTGCTCGCGCTGGCGACCTCGGTGATCGAGACCGTAAACCACGCCGAACATGCCTATTTCGATGCCGCGATCATGCTGATCGCGTTTCTGCTTGCCGGTCGTTATCTCGACCAGAACATGCGGCGGCGCACTCGCGCCTTTGCCGGCAACCTGGCTGCCCTCAAGGCGGAGACGGCGACGAAGTTCGTCGGTCCGACCGAGATCAAAACAGTCCCGGCAGCCGCGATCCGCCCCGGCGACATCGTTCTGCTGCGGCCCGGAGAGCGCTGCGCGGTCGATGGCAATGTGATCGAGGGCCGCTCGGAGGTCGATCAGAGCCTGATCACGGGCGAAACCTTACCGGCGATAGCCACGCCCGGCACCGCGGTGTTCGCCGGCACTCTGGTCCGTTCAGGCACATTGCGCATCCGCGCGTCCGCGGCTTCGGGCGGCACGTTGCTCGACGAAATATCCCGGCTGCTCGATCACGCGCTGCAGGCGCGCTCGCGCTACCTTCGCCTGGCGGAGCGGGCATCGCGGCTCTATGCCCCCATTGTCCACGCGACCGCATTTCTCGCGATGCTCGGCTGGTTGGCCTATGGCGCGAGTTTTCACGATTCGATCGTGACCGCGATTGCGGTCCTGATCATCACCTGTCCCTGCGCGCTGGGGCTTGCCGTTCCGGCCGTGCAGACCGTTGCATCCGGTGCGCTGTTCAGTTCAGGTGTGCTGCTCAACGCTGGCGATGCGATCGAGCGTATCGCTGAGATCGATCGGGTGATCTTCGACAAGACAGGGACGTTGACGCTGCCCGAGCTTGATGTCGCCAATCTCGCGGACATTCCAGACGATGTCTTGAAGATTGCAGGCCGGCTGGCACTCTCGAGCCGTCATCCGGTCGCTGCCGCCGTTGCGCGCAGGGCGGGCGTCGCCTCACCGTTGCCCGACATCCAGGAAGAACCAGGCCAGGGCGTGCACGGCTTTCATGAGGGGCGTCCGATCCGACTGGGCCGCCCGTCATTCTGTGGCGCGGACAACTTGGCCAACGAGATTCTGTGCCGCGATCCGGAGGCTTCCGTCGTCGCATTCAGCCACGGCGAGAGCAAATATGCCTTCGCAGTCCGGCAGAGGCTACGGCCGGACGCGGCCGAGGTGGTGGCAGGGCTGGCGCGCATGGGCATCGCCGTCGAGATCGTGTCCGGGGATCGCGAACCTGCGGTCCGGCTGACGGCCGAAGTGCTCGGCGTGCATGAATGGCGCGCCGAGGTGTCTCCGGTCGACAAGATCGACCGGATCGACGAGCTGGCGCGCCAGGGCTGCAAAGTTCTGATGGTCGGCGATGGCCTGAACGATGCGCCGGCTCTTGCTGCGGCACACGCTTCGATGTCGCCCGTTACGGCCACGCACATGAGTCAAGCGATCGCCGATGCGGTCTTTCTTGGCGAGCGTCTTGCGCCGGTGCTGGCAGCGGTCAAGGTGTCGCGCCAGGCGCTGCGGCTGATGCGGCAAAATCTCTGGCTTGCTGTCGTCTACAACGTGCTGGCGGTACCGATCGCGATCGCCGGCCTAGTCACGCCGCTGATCGCCGCCGCGGCCATGTCAGGCTCTTCAGTGATCGTGATGTTCAATGCACTGCGAGCACGAACGAGGGAAGCGGCCTGATGGAAGTTCTGGTCATTCTGGTCCCGTTAGCGCTCGCGCTTGGCTTTGCCGGGCTGCTCGGCTTTCTCTGGTCACTCAAGAGTGGACAGTATGACGACCTCGATGGCGCAGCCTGGCGTGCCATCACCGACGATGAGCCCGTCAGTGGTCAAGGCCGGTCCAAGTAATGAAAGTACAGCAATGAAGCCGCCGATGCGATCGTGAGCGCCGTGCAGGCGAGCGCAAGCACCAGTGTCCAGTCTGTCTGCCGCAATCGCGGTGTCCGCGACCACAGGAGCAGGACTGAGACCAGCCGGTTGATGACGCCAAACCGCGCCATCGTCAGCAGCAGCACGTCGGAAGCACGTCAGGCTGCCAATGGCGCCAGTGTGTCGCCGACACGATAACAGGCTGCATCGTGGCGGCGTCCAGCCACCCCTCGGTGTGGCGGATGCAGGGGACGCCGAGCGGCTGACGTTCGCCATCAATCATTGCAAGCTCGATCACGCAACCGAATGGCGCCGACGCGATGTCGTGCCATCCCAAAAGGGTGAGCCGGCGAAACCGTGATGTGAATGTGTGGCGCACGCAAGCCTCCGGTCGATGTTCCGCTTTGTCGCACGTGTAGCAGGTCACGCGATTGACGTGGCTCAAAGTCTGCGGTGCGGACGGCGAGGGGGCCGTTGACGCAGCACAATCCACCAAGCGGGAGAACTGCATATTCTTGAGGTGCCCACGGCAAAGGAAATCCGGAGCAAACGCCACGGAGCGTTACCGGCCGGGTTGACGGAGATCAACTCAAGACCCGCGGCGACGCGATTAACTCTCATCGCGCAGTATCGTGCCAGATCTCGCTGACATCCGCTGAACAAGGAAGACGTCCATGGCGACGATGCAGAGGTTAACGGGTTATCGAGGCCCAGCACTGTTCTCCTACGGCTTTCGGCCGTTCTTTCTGTTCGGCGCCATCTACGCCGGCGCAATCGTTCCATTGTGGATGGCGGTTTTCTATGGGGATGTCAGCCTTCCAACCGCGTTGGCGCCACGGGACTGGCACGTGCATGAGATGCTGTTCGGTTACGTGGGTGCGGTGATAGCAGGTTTCCTCCTGACCGCCGTTCCGAACTGGACAGGGCGCCTCCCGATCCAGGGCGGTCCGCTCGGCGCTCTGTTCGCCATCTGGCTTGCCGGAAGACTGGCCGCGACATTCTCAGGCATCATCGGCTGGCAATTCGCGCTTGCGATCGACGCTACGTTCTGGCTGTTGCTCGCCGCCGCAGCCGCCCGCGAGATCATCGCTGGACGAAAGTGGGGCAATCTGAAACTGGTCGGCATCGTATCGCTGCTTGCGGCCACCAACATCGCTTTCCATATCGAAGCACATTTCAATGGCATTGCGGACTATTCAGCGCGGGCGGGTGTTGGTCTTGTCGTTACGCTGATTTGTGTGATCGGAGGGAGGATCGTTCCGAGCTTTACACGCAACTGGCTCTCGCGCCAGAAGCCGGGCCGGCTGCCTGTTCCCTTCGGCCGCTTCGACGCGGCGGCGGTCGCTATCGGTGCGAGCGCGATGGGTGCATGGGCTGTGGTTCCTTCCGGTCGCGCGGTCGCAGGCGCCCTGGGAGTTGCTGGAGTGCTCCACGTCATCCGCCTTGCTCGCTGGGCCGGCCATCGAACGATATCGGACCGGCTGGTCCTGATCCTCCATGTTGCCTACGCGTTCGTGCCTGTCGGGTTTTTCCTGACGGCGCTATCGTCGCTAGACCTCGTCGCCCCCAGCGCGGGTATCCATGCCTGGACCGGTGGTGCGATCGGCTCAATGACGATCGCGGTGATGACACGAGCGTCGCTCGGTCATACGGGGCAGGAGCTCTCGGCATCCATGGCTACTCAAGCCGTTTACGCCTCGGTCAGCATCGCAGCGCTGGCGCGGATATGCGCGGCTGTCGATCCGACCTACTCAATCCCGCTATTAATGGTCGCTGGTGTCGAATGGACGAGTGCATTTCTCGGATTCGCGCTGATCTATGCTCCGGCCCTGTGTCGCGCACGCAGGTTCTGAGTCCACCGGCTGTAAAAAGCTCACTATGGGCGCGGAGGAGGCAGTGATGAAGAATGCGGTTGGAAGGGACTACGGTCCAGTTGCAAAGACACTGCACTGGCTGAGCGTTCTCTTCGTCGCACTCGCATGGGCCTTGGGAACGTTCGGAGAGGAATTGTCCGAGGGATCAAGGCGGGAGACCGGACTGATAGCGCATGTTTGGACCGGTCTTATCGTACTGTTGCTCGTCGCGGTGCGGATACCGTGGCGCGTTGCAAATCCGCCACCGAAGTCCAGTCCTACCGAATTCGGCAAATGGCTGATCGAATGGACGGATCCGGCAGCGCGGATCATGCACTACCTCCTTTACGTCTTGTTGGTGGCTGTACCGCTTGTTGGGATCGCATTTCTCTTCGCGCGAGGACATTCGCTCTCGCTGTTTGGCTTCTTGGAAATCCCGTCACCGTGGAGTGCCGACCGAGCGCTCGCACGGAAACTAAAGGAAGTTCACGAAGTTCTCGGCAACCTGCTCGTTATCCTGGCGCTGTTTCACATGATGGCGGCACTGCTGCATCATTGGGTTTTTGGAGACAATACGTTGAGGCGGATGCTGCTGCACTTTCGTAGTCCAAACGCGCATTGATTTCAGGGGGAGACGGACTCGAAGGCCTTTCGGGCCGTCGGAGCGGCCGGGCAATCGTTCCCCGCAAGGAACAAGGTGTACTGCACGACTTGGCGGTAGTAGTGCCGGCTGCACTCAGGGCGCGCTCAAATCGAAACTGAAGTTTCGACGTGTTCAACCTTCTTGATCGTTCTTACCGTCAATAGGCGAAGTAGCCGTGCCTGCCCGGTTGCAAGACGGATCAAAGGCTTGACTTGGTGCCGTTCCGCTTCAGCTTCTTGCTCCAGTCGTAGAATAGGCGCTCTTAAGGCAGCGAAGGTCTCTTCGGCGGCGTCGCTAAATAGCGAATCTTTGTGATCGGTTAGGTTAGGGCAGAAGCGACCTCCGCCCAATCCTGGGGTAATAGAGCCTTGAAGGCTGCCGGGAAGAAATCGCGGTAAGCTGGTATCGCATGAAAGTCCCCCCGATTGGTTCAGATTTCGACTACGCAATGATTGATGTCGCCTCCTCGCCGGTGCTGATAGTGAGAAGACGTGAGGTGGTGAGCGTGAAAGTACTAGCGGTGAAGTTGATCGCTTTCATTTCGAAATCCGTTCGTAAGTGATTGATCTTCCTTCTCTATCCGCTCTTTAGAGGCCAAGTCATTGAAATGATTGGGATTGCAATAGGACTCTTAATCAGCGGCGCGGTCCGAATCAGTTATGCAGCAAGCTTAGGAAGCTCCTGTTCAATCAATCGCAATAATCGGGTGTTGCGCCTCCCCGCAACCAAAGTCCGGACCAACCGGTTCCGATAAAATGGCCCGCATTCGCGGGCCATTTTTTGCTTTGGGAGGACAATCGGGCCTCGTGTCGTCGACTGATTGGGCGCAGATCGCGTCGCTTCCGCAACGCGGGGCCGCTCCCTAGACGATGAAATGGAATTCGTGCCACGCACTCCAGCTGATGCCATCGCTGGCGCGAACCCAGAGGTCGTCAGGCACGGTGCCGCCCTGGAACGTCGTGCTGGCAATTTGAGCCGCGCTGACGTTGATCGCGGTGCCGGTGGGCTGCGCAGTACCGCCAATGCTCCAGTGGCCGCTGCTTGCCGACGGCGTCGAATCCCAGAATTGGTACTGTGCCATGCTGTCGCCGTCGGCATCCGTGACTGAAAACAGGCTCAATGCGGCCACGCTCTGATTGGCCGTGGCGTGGAAGTCGGACGCCGTCACGACGGGAGCGCTGTCAACCGGCGCGGTGACGTGAAATTCCTTCCACGCCCCCCAGGCAAAGCCGTCGTAAGCCCTCACCCAGAGATCGTCCGAGCCCGAGCCGCTTTGAAAGCTTGTGCTCGAAAGCTGAGCTGCCGTGACATCGATGGCGGCATTGGTGCCTTGGGCGACTCCCCCGACCACCCAGTGCCCGCTGCTCGCATCCGCCGTCGAATCCCACACCTGATAATTCGTGATGGTGTCGGCAACGATACGATCACCCAGTACGCCTTCTGGGACACCGGAGGAAACGGCCATTGGGTGGTGAATGGTGTCGCCCAGGCCGCCAACACCGAGATCGATGTGAGCGCGGCGAACCTGTCGCAGGTGAGCTACGTGTTCGGCCCCGGTGGCTCGCCATCGGATACGCTCTGGGTTAAGGCCAATGACGGTAGCATGTGGAGTTCCTGGAAGAGCTTCACGGCCACTGCAACCAACCAGGCGCCGACGGTCTCGGTCTCGAACGTAACGACGGTCTCGGGGCAGGTCTTCGCGGCTTCGAGCCTGGTCAGCGCGACGGACGCGGACGGCGATACCATAACGAAATATGCGTTGTGGGATTCCAACACGAACGGGCGCTGGAACGTCAACGGAGTGAACCAGTCTGCGAATACGGAGATCGACGTCACTTCGGCACAACTTGCCCAGACGACCTATCAGGCCGGCTCCGGCACCGATCAGCTCTGGATCCGGGCGTATGATGGCAGTGCGTGGGGTGTCTGGCAGCCTTTCAACGTAACGGGAGAGAGCCCGAGCAGCGCCACCATCGCAGCGGGCGCCACCCTGGAATTGACGGGGGCTTCGAACGCCGCCGTGACGTTCCTGGGCAGCACGGGGAGGCTGAAGCTCGACAATTCCGCGAGCTTCACCGGAACTGTCGCCGGGATGACCGGTTCGGACACGATCGATTTCGCGAATATCAATTTCGCGACCGTTCAGACGCCGACCTTCAGCGGTGACAGCACGCACGGAACGCTCACGGTGACGGACGGCACCGTCACCGCCACCATTGCGCTGCTGGGCAACTACATGGCTTCCACATTTACGGCCTCGAGCGACGGCCATGGCGGTACCTCGGTTGTCGATCCGCCGGCAATGCAGGTCAGTCAGCTTGCGCAGCCGCAGCATGCGTAAGCGCTTGAGATAGGGCGGCTGTAGAGGGCCTGTCGCGGGCCCTTCGCAACCAAAATCGCTCAACAGGCAAAGATGAAAAGGCCCGCCTCCTGGCGGGCCATTTTCTTGTCTTGCAACGCTTCGGCGATGCTGCGCAACACCGAACGCCTGGTTGCCCAGCGCCTGATCACGGCGACGAGCTGCTGCAAGTCACCTCTGTCGCCTGGTCGTCCACATTCGGGTCGGCCGCGGCCGTGGCCCAGGCGAGCTCGACCAGGGTCACAATCCGCCGGCCGGCACCGTCGAGCTGGCAGACGATCAGGCCCTGTTCCTCGATGTAGGTGAGAAGATGCCGGGCGCGGCGCAGCGAATGCGTGCCGTAGGCGCGAGCGATCGCGGCATCGCTCGGGCAAGGCCAGCCCTCCTTCGCGGCGCGGGCAATCATCATGAAGACGCCCTGCATGTCCTCGGGCAGCAGGGCCGCACGCAGCGAGACATCCTGCCAGGCGTCGTCCTCCGCCATCTCGGTGCCGAGCCCGGCGCGGGCGCGCGTCAGCATCCGGCGGAAATCGGTCAGCTCCGGCACAACGGCACCGAGACCCTCGATCCGGCAGCGGACCACGAACTCCTGATAGAGCACGCCGATGGCGCGGAAGCCGGCGTCGGGCTCGGCGAGGATGGCGCGCAGGATACGGTCCAGCCGCTCACGCCGCTCGGCCAATTGCTCGGCGCTCGGCGGTGGCTCCGCAGCTTCGGGATCTGGCTCCAGTGCCGACTGTTTGGCGGCCATCAACTGGCTGAGCAGGTCCGGCGACGGCGCCCGGCGCTGCGGCCGCACCGTTTCCGGCGGCGGAGCGGCCAGGATGATCGCGCGTGCGTCCTCCAGTGCCGCTTCAGGCAGCGGCATCAGCCGCGGCGCCGCGTTGCGCGGCTGGGTGTCGGTCGGACCGATGCGCAAGCCCAGCGGACGGCGGGACAGCGCAGGTCCCAGCGCCATGAATTGCCCGCGCTCGAGGTCGCGGAAGGCTTCCGCCTGCCGGCGTTCCATGCCGAGCAGGTCGGCGGCGCGCGCCATGTCGATATCGAGAAAGGTGCGGCCCATCAGGAAGTTCGACGCTTCGGCCGCGACATTCTTGGCGAGCTTCGCCAGCCGCTGGGTTGCGATGATCCCGGCAAGCCCGCGCTTGCGGCCGCGGCACATCAAATTGGTCATCGCGCCGAGCGAGAGCTTGCGCGCCTCGTCGGACACCTCGCCCGCGACCGCCGGCGCGAACAGCTGCGCCTCGTCCACCACCACCAGCATCGGATACCAGTGGTCGCGGGCGACGTCGAACAACCCGCCGAGGAAGGCTGCGGCGCGCCGCATCTGGTTCTCGGCGTCGAGCCCTTCGAGATTGAGCACCGTGGAGACGCGATGGATGCGCACGCGCTCGCCGGCGACCTGCAGGCTGCGCTCGGTATGGTCCTCGGCGTCGATGACGAGGTGGCCGAATCGCTCCGCCAGGGTGACGAAATCACCTTCCGGATCGATAATGGTCTGCTGCACCCAGGGGGCGCTCTGTTCCAGCAGCCGGCGCAGCAGATGGGATTTGCCGGAACCCGAATTGCCCTGCACCAGGAGGCGTGTCGCCAATAGCTCCTCGAGGTCGATGGCCGCCGAAGCGCCGGCCGTCGTTTGTCCCATCTCGATCGCTACGGTCATGTCCCGACTCAAATTGCGCTTGCGGAGAGGCGGCTTAACAAGCTGATCGCGCCGCGTCGAGCGAGCCGCACCATCATCCCCAGGCACGGCCGGGAGGCGGACAATGCTGACGCTCGCCAGACGAGATAAAGATTGATCGAGCCACTACAACGTGTTTAGCTCGCGTGTCTGATGTAGATTTTTTCGAACAAGTTCCTGTTCAGCTGCGCGATCCGGCCCGGTTCGGACCCGCTCTTATTCAATCAACCCGCCGAACTCGATGTTTGAGTTCAACTACGACGCATTCATTTCCTACCGCCGGTCCGACGGGATTGCCGTTGCACGGTGGCTCAGGCGCACACTTGTCGGCTTTTGCCTTCCCGCCGCGCTGCGCGGCGTCTATGGGAAGAAGCTGCGCGTCTACCTCGATACAGCCTATGAGCGCGGCACCAGCGACTTCTACCAGCAAAGCATCAAGCCGGCGCTGCTCTCCTCGCGATACCTGATCGTGGTGGCGACGCCCGACGCGATGCGGCGGCCGGGCGGCGTCGAAGACTGGATCGAGCGCGAGATCAGAGACTTTTCCGCTGGTCCTGGCGCCGGCAATGTCATCGTGGCGAGAGGTGCGGGCGACTTCGACGGCCCGCTGCCCGGAGACCTGAAGCAAACTTTTCCAAACATCGAGATCGTCGATCTGAGAGGCGCGGGACCATTGTGGTTCCTGAGCTTCTCGCGGGTGGTCCGCCTGAGCGCGGAAAAGCTGAAGATCGTCGCGCCCCTGCTCAACATACCGCCGGAGGAGATGCCCCGGCTCCGGCAAGAAGAGGAGAGGCGGCAGCAGACGCAGTTGGGCGCGGTCGCGGGCGCAACCCTGGGAACGCTTGTCGCCGTTGGTGGTCTTAGCGTGCTGGCCTTGATCAATCAGTACAAGGCCATCCGCGCCAACGATGACAGCATGTTTGCGGCTTCCAGCATGATTGGCGAGGCGGCCAATTTGAGAGCCGACGATGCCGACACCTTGCGGACACGCCGGCTGATCATCGGCCGCGGCTGCGATCTGCTCGACAAGGCGGATCAAGGGACAGCGAGCGATCCTCCGATCAACGGGATCGTGACCTGTCGGCTCGAGCGCGGCGCCCACCGTGAAGCGCTTCACGAAGACAAGGAGGCGCGGAAGGAATTCGGCGACGCCATCGAGCGCGCAGCGCTCAGTCATCGGGGCCGCGCACGCGTCGACTCGGCGCTGGCGCTCCTGCAGGCCCGGCAAGCCTATGCCGAATATCTGGCGCGGCAAAAGGATAAGGATGGCGCCGGCCGCGCATTTGCCGATCTGCTCGATGACAGCAGGCGGCTCGGCAAGGAGCATGACGGACGCGCTCAGTTCATCCGGTTCGAGGCCGAGGCGCTGGGCCAGACGGGCGACCTGCACGTCGCCGCAAATCGCCACCAGGAGGCGGCGGACAGCTACGACGCAGGTGCCGACGCGTTGAAGCGCTTGCTCGACGCCCGCAAGTCCGACGGTCGTAGCGAGGATTATCAGATCGTCGGATGGCGGGTGCGCCTGTTCCGGCTGGCGGGCCAGCAATGTGCCGCGCTGGATCGGCTCGATCCCGCGGCCGAGCAGTTCAAGCTTGCAGTCGGTGCCGGCTCATCCCGTGACGGCAAGCCCGCGGACGCATCTGTCGCGTACGAGGTGGCGATCGCGCAGGCATACCTTGTCCTGATTGAGCGCAAGCGCGGAAATGCCGCCGCTGCCGCAGATGCCAAGCAGGCAGCCCTCAACACCATCGACGCGGTCGCCGGTTCCAAGGCGGAGGCCGGCATCAAGCAGCGTGCTGCCGATCTCAAGCGCTGGATCGAGCAGCAGGGGAACTGACGATGGATATCCCCGGCAGCGCGCGCCTTGTCACCGCAATGCTGGTATCGTTTGTGGTGAGCGCGACTGTGCTCGGTGGCGCCGGATATTCAGCGTCGCGTATCCTGGTCGCGCCGCAGCGAGACGTCTTCCGGGCCGCGGCGTTCGACATGGAGCTGGCACACGGCTGGTGGTGCGAACAAGACGACACCGAGTTCGTCTGCTCCCCGCCCGGCAAGCCGCCCCGTGCGGCAATCGCGATCATCGCCATGAAGGAACGCAACGAGCGGGACAATCTGCAGGCCTACGAAGACCATCTGAAGCAGCGGCAACGGATCGGCGACGAAGGCACGGGCAAGCTGTCCGACATCCGGTTTGTAAAGCGCAACGTGATCGGCTCGCACCAATGGGTCGAGGCGCTGCATTCCGGCTCCGAGCTGGCCAATTTCGACACCTATTATCTCGCCACCAATACATCCGAGCTCGGCATTCTCGTCACCTTGTCGGTCCACAAGGATTACGCCGATAAATATGTTGCCGAGCTCAAGCAGATGATTGAAACGCTCAAGATCTATCAAAAGTGAGACGTTCCCGGACACATGCCGAAATACTCGCGCCCGGTGTGGCGTGCGCTTTGGCAAATACCGTCGTGCACCACGCCGGGAATTCTCTATCTCTGGGCGGCGAGGCTGCGCAAGGCGCCGGCGCGTCCGCCGGTTGCAACGGCGCAGCCGCCGCGCGTTCGTCTTAGGGCAACACGCGTTCGCGCTCGCGCGGTGACGCCAATGTGATCGGCGTCGCTATTCTTGTGCCGGATACCTCCGTCCCGTTTGCCGGAGATGTCTCGTCGCGCAAACCTCGGCATAGTCCGCCGCACAAAAGAAACGTGCGAGGAAACATGACTGAGAGCATCGTCGATACACTTGCGCCGTCGGTCGCGGCGCCTGGCGCAGTGTCGCCGCGGAAAGTGTTTTGGGCGACCTGGTTCGGCTGGATGCTCGATGGCTTCGATTCCTCGATGTACGCCTATATCCTGGTCGGCGCGTTGAGCGAATTGCTGCCGGCCAGCGGCATCGAGCCGAGCAGGGCCAATATCGGCATCTATGGCGGGCTGCTGTTCTCGATCTTCATGCTGGGCTGGGCCTGCTCGATGGTCTGGGGCTGGGCCGCGGACCGTTACGGACGGGTCCGGATCATGTGCTGGACGGTGCTGGTCTACTCGCTGTTCACGGCGCTGTGCGGGCTTGCGACCGGTATCGTGATGTTCGCATTGTTCCGCTTTGTTGCCGGCTTCGGCATCGGCGGCGAATGGGCCGCGGGTACGCCGCTGCTGCAGGAATCCGTGCCGGAGAATACGCGGGTGCGGCTCGCCGGGTGGCTGCACACGGCAACGCCGACCGGGCTGTTCCTCGCTGCCGCCGTGACGCTTGCGATCGGCAGCACGCTCGGCTGGCGCGGCATGTTCCTGCTCGGCATTCTGCCGGCGCTGCTGATCGCGTATCTGCGCAGCAATATTCCCGAGCCCGAGCGCAGCGCTGCGCGCGAGCAGCCGTCGGTCGCGGCCTTGTTTGCCGGCGATCAGGCGCGCACCACCTGGGCCGCGGCGCTGATGATGGCCTGCATCATCTTCGGCCTGTGGTCGTCGAACTTCTGGGCCCCGACCGTGATCTCGACCAAGCTGGTTGCCGCGGGCGCGACGCCGGCGCATGCGCAGGAGATGGGCGCGGTGGCCGGGCTGATCACCAATGTCGGCACGCTGATCGGCTGCCTGCTGGTGCCATGGCTCACCACCTGGCTCGGCAGCCGGCGCCGCACCGCGGTGTTGTTCTTTGTCGGCGGGCTGATCTCCGTCGTGGTCTGCTATGAGGTCGCGATCGAATGGCTCGACAGCCTGACGCTGTTCATGGTGCTGCTGCCGGTGCTCGGCTTCTTCACCAACGGCGTGTTCGGCCTGTTCACGATCTGGCTGCCGGAGATGTTTCCGTCAGCGCTGCGCGGCTCGGGCTCCGGCTTCGCCTTCAGCATGGGCCGCGTGCTCGGCGCCGCCGGACCGACCCTGATCGGCGCGCTCGCCGCCCGCACCGGCAGCTTCCCGCTGGCGATTTCGATGCTGTCGCTGATCTATGTGGTCGGCCTGCCGCTGATCGCCCTGGCGCCGGAGACGGCCGGCAAGCCGCTGGCGAAATAGCAGGCTACTTTGCGCGTTGCGCGCGGCTTCGGCCGCGCGCTGTCGCGCATCAAGCGGGGCCTTACTCCGCCGGCTTCGCGGTCACCGGCGCCTGCGCGGCCGCAGGTACCTTCGCGGGCGCCTTGTCGACCTTCTTCGACCAGGAGCGGTAGTAGGCGAGTGCGGTCATCAGCACGATGCCGACAATGCTGACCGCGATCTGCATCCAGATGCTGCCGGAGACTTCGACCAGCACCACATGCGCGATGACCGCGAGGAAAACGCCGGTGCAGAACACTTCGAGCGACTGCTGGCCGCATTTCAGTATCGGCTGGAACACCGGCCATTCATATCCGGGCCATTCGCGCGGCAGGAAGCGCGTGACGAAGAAGGCCAACACGATGAAGTGCAGGACGCGATAGGGCGCGAGGTTGGTCTTGTCGTTCGGATTGAACGCGTCATAGAGCCAGGCCGGCATCGCCTGTCCGAGCTCCGGGAAGCGGCCCGCCAGCGTCATGACCAGCGCGAACAGCAGATAGGCGCCGCCGAGCCAAAGGAAGGCGCGCGAGCGGATGAACGTGATCGATTCGCTGGCGCCGCCGAGCGCGAACCAGCCGCCGAACACGAACAGGAACTGCCAGCAGAACGGATTGAAATACCATGAGCCGGACGGATAGGCCGGCAGGTTCCAGCCGAATTGCCGCGCCGCGAGATAGAGCAGGAACGAGGCCAGCAGCGTCAGATTGAGCTTGCGCAGCATCGCCCACAGCACCAGCGGATAGCACAGCATCAGCGCGATATAGAGCGGCAGCACGTCCATGTTGACCGGCTTGAACGCCAGGATCAGGCCCTGATAAAGCGTCTCGGCCGGATTGTGCATGAAGCCCGCGACGTTGAATTCATTCTGCAGATTGGGGTCATGATAGCGCTGGGAGAGATAGCCGATTTCGGCGATGTAGATCACGAACAGCAGGACATGCGCGACATAGATCTGCCAGGCCCGCTTGATCAGGCGGGTGGCGCCGATCACGGTGCCGCGCTCGAGCATCATGCGCGCATAGACGAAGGAGGCGGTGTAGCCGGAGATGAACACGAACAGATCGGCCGCGTCGCTGAAGCCGAAATTCTTCTGCGTGATCCAGTTCACCGCGTTGTTCGGAATGTGATCGAGATAGATCGCCCAGTTGGCGAAACCGCGCAGCAGATCCAGGCGATAGTCGCGGCCACGCGGCGGCAGGACAGCCTTGACGTCCATCGGTTCGCTCCCATCCCAGTGCCCGCGTGTCCGGTCGCGGGTCGCCCACGACGTCATACTAGAGCAGGATTTCGACGGTTGTGTATTGGTTTTCCGGAAAGGGATTACTTCGACAGCCGGCCAAACATCGATGAATTTGGATCAAATCGTTCGCGCCACGAACCGCTCGCCGGCGAATGGTGCGTAGGATGAGCAGAGCGACGCGAAACCCATCACTCCATGCCAGCCTGACGAATGATGGATTTCGCTTCGCTCTACCCATCCTACGAGAGCCTGCGAGAACCGGCCGTACGCCGGCGCGGATAACGCTGCACGAACCCGTTATGCAGCGTGGTGAACAGCGCCTTGCCCTTCTTCACCAGATCGTATTTGCGGCCGTAAAGCAGCCAGACCGCGGTGAGATGGCACATCCCGCCCATCATCAGCGACATCGCGGTGTAGGGATCGAGATTGCGGCGATAGGTGCCGGCGCGGCTCGCCTGCCTGATCAGCTGCACATAGCGCAGCGCGTATCTGTCGACCGCCTTTTTGATCCGCGGCTCGGCGGCAAGCACGCTCGGCCAGATCTCGAGGAAGAACACCCGGCCCCAACTCGGGTTGTCCTTGATGTACTGGAAGTTGGTGAGGAAGATGATGCGGAGCTGCTCGACGGGGTCGCCACCCTTGACCAGCAGCGGCTCGGTCTTCTGATACAGCGCCTCGAAATTGCCCTCGGGCACATCGAGCACCAGCGCGCGCTTGTCCTCGAAATAATCATAGATGCTGGAGAGCGGCACTTTCGCCGCGGCGGCGACCTCGGTGAGCGAGGTGCCGTCGATGCCTTTTTCGCCGAACAGCTTGGTGGCTGCCGTGAGGATCTGCTCGCGCCGGTCGCGGCTGCGTTGCTGCTTGAGCTTGAGTGTCGTCCCCGAAGCCACTTTCGTCTCCTCGCGTCCGGGAAAAACAGTAAGGCAGCGGGACCGGAACACAAGCGCTATTGCAACGAGATAGAGCATAGGATTGCCATCACACCGGCGTGTTCCGCCGTTCATGGCGACGGAATGCATCGCGGGCAATGATCTGGCGCATGATCTCGGAGGTGCCGTCCAGAATGCGGACCACCCGCGTTTCCCGCCAGATGCGTTCGATCGGCAGGTCCCTGGAATAACCGGCGCCACCGGACAGCTGCATGGTGGTGTCGGCAACGCGCTGCACCATGTCGGCGCCGGTATATTTGGAGAGCGCCGCCGCGGCGGTGCGGGCGGCGGCATCGCCCTGGTCGTAACGCCAGGCTGCCTCATAGGCGACAAGCCGCGCGGCATGCAGCGAACTCGCCATGTCGGCGATCTGCCACTCGAGGCCCTGATGATCGCGCAGCTTGCGTCCGAACGCCTCGCGCTCCGAGACATGGTCGAGCGCGTAGTCCAGCAGCTGGCTCGCCGCGCCGACGCAATAGGCGCCCCAATGGGTGCGCCCGGCATCCAGGCACCGCATCGCGATGGCGAATCCGTCGCCCTCCTGTCCCAGCAGATTCTCGCGCGGAACACGGCAATCCTCGAAGATCACTTCGGCGTGCTGCGAGCCGCGTCCGGCGGCCATCTCGACCAGGCGGCCGATGGCAAGGCCCGGCGTCTTTGCGTCGATGACAAAGGCCGCGATGCCCTTGGCGCCGGCTGACGGATCGAGCGTGGCGAACACCGTGAAAACGCCGGCTGTGGGCGCATTGGTGATGTAGGTCTTGCGGCCGTCGAGCACGTAATGATCGCCGTCCCGCCGCGCCCGGGTCTGGATCCGGGCGGCATCGGATCCGGCATTCGGCTCGGTCAGCGCGAACGCGCCGATCAGCCGTCCGCTGGCGAGCTCCGGCAGCCATCGGTCGCGAACCGCCGGCTGCGCGTAGAACTCGATCGCCTTCGAGTCGATGTGAACGTTGACCCCGCTCAGATAGTAGAAGGCGGTGTGGGCCTTCGCGAGCTCCTCGATCGCGATGCAGCTGCCCAGCATCGAGAGGCCGAGGCCGCCGAATTGCTTCGGCGTGTTGGTGCCGAACAATCCCATCCTGCGCAGGCCGGCCATGGCGCTGTCCGGCACCTCGCCGGTCGCCTCGATCGCGGCATCGTGCGGCTGCAGCTCGCTACGCACGAATTCGCGCACCCGGCCTTGCAGAACGCGGAGATCGTCGGGAAGCTCAAAATGCATGGCGCGGCCAAAAGTCGAATAATCTTCGAAAAATGTCGACGCCTCCCGGCAGATGTCAAGGTTTTGCGGAAGTTCCCAAGGGCAAGACCGGCAAGATCGCGCTGCGCAAGTCACTTGAAGCTTGCTGAAGATCCTGGCCGAGCTTTCGCCCGCTGCCTCTATCGCCGCAACTTTGTCCACTTGTTGAGGGACAAAATCAAGAGTTGTGGATTTGCAACCCGTCGCTCGGGGCAAAAAATGACACCACGTTCGTTTCGACCCAACTATTCCGCACGGCTCTTTCTCGCCGCAGCCCTTACGATCGGGATTGCCTCGCCGGTATCCGCACAACAGGCCACCGGCACCACGCTGGCCCGCGTGCTCGTGCTCGGCACGGGCGGCACCATCGCGGGCCAGGCCAGCGCCCGCGCCGGCAACGCCTATGATTCAGGCAAGGTCAGTGCGGCCAACCTGATCGCGGCGATCCCAGGCATCGACAAGCTTTCCCAGATCTCGGCCGAGCAGATCTCGTCGATCGGCTCGCAGGACATGAACGACAACGTGTGGTTCGACCTCGTCAAGCGCATCCGCGCGGCCGTCGACAACAAGGAGGTCGACGGTGTCGTGATCACCCATGGCACCGACACGATGGAGGAGACCGCGTTCTTCCTGCAGAACGTGCTCGACACCGACGTGCCGATCGTGCTGGTTGGATCGATGCGGCCCTCGACCGCGATCGGCGCTGATGGCCCGGCCAATCTTTACGAGGCGATGCGGGTCGCCTCTGCCCGGGAATCCCGCGGCCGCGGTGTGCTCGTGGTGCTCAACGACACCATCCATGCCGCGCGCTGGGTGCAGAAGACCAACACCACCAGCGTCGAGACTTTCCGTTCGCCCGATGCCGGGCCGGTCGGCTATGTCGACACCGGCTCGCTGCGCTTTCTGCAGCCGGCCGCTCCAGCCAGGGGCGCCAAGCTGAAATTGCCGGATGCGCCGCCCTTGCCGCGGGTCGACATCATCTATTCGCACGCCAACATGGACGCCGCTGAGGTCGAGGATGCGGTCAAGCGCGGCGCCAAGGGCATCGTGCTGGCCGGCGTCGGCGACGGCAATTCATCGAAGGGCGCGATCGATGCGCTGGCCGCCGCGGCGAAGCAGGGCGTCGTGGTGGTGCGTTCGAGCCGGGTCGGTTCAGGTTTCGTCAACCGCAACGTCGAGGTCGAGGATGACAAGCTCGGCTTTGCGGTCTCGCTCGATCTCAACCCGCAGAAGGCGCGCGTGTTGCTCGAGCTCCTGATCGCGAACGGCATCACCGAGCCGTCGGCGGTTCAGCAGGCCTTCGCGCGGTAGACCGCCGGTTTTGAGGCGCCGCCGGCGGGCCTCGGCTCCGGTAGCGTCTGCGTCGTCTTATTCGCCGCGCGCCGCGCCGCGAGCAGCATGGCGCGCGCTTCCGCGATGCGCGACATCACGGTAGTGACGGGAATGCCGGTGACTTCGGCGATCTCCTTGTAGGAGAGATCGATCATTTCGCGCAGGGCGATGACTTCGCGGAGCGGCGCGGGCAGGTCGGCGACCAGTTGCCGGATTGTTGCGCTGTCGCGCCGTTCTGGCGCTACATTCTCGCCGGCTAGTTCTTGGCCGAGTTTCTCCAGGCAGACGGCTTTGAGGATCGCGAGCAGCCACGGCCTGATGGCCGGGCCGCGTAGGCCGTCGAACCGGCGCAGTGCGCGCCGATAGCATTCCTGCACGGCCAGTTCGGCGTCCGCCTCGGTTCGCATCAACACCTGAGCGAACGCATAGGCATCGTCGAGACACGGCAGCGCCGCGTCGCGAAACTGCTGCGCCGTCTTATTCCCGGCTTTCGCACTTCGCATCATAGGGTTGCATCTCGTGAATAGCTTTACCGGCAATCGGCGCAGTGGTATCAGGCTCCGCGCCGGAGTCGTGGACCGTCGCGCCAAGCGTAGGGACAGGAACGACGTGCGCACACGACATGCGCGCGGCGGGCAGCAAGCGAGCGATCGTGTCAGCCTTGATCGATCGGGCGTTCGGAGCACGGATCATGTCCGAGACACAGGTGCCCAACCGGTTCTCGATCTTCCATCATGGGCTGGCGAAAGGGCCGGCCTATGAGGCATGGCGCGAAGGGATTTGCCGCGGCTTCTGCCGGCTCGACGTCGGACCGACCGACGACAACCGCATCGATTGCCACAATGAGTTCACGCTGCTGCATACGGTCGCCATCGCGACGCCGCGCGGCGGCTCGGCCCGCTTCGCCCGCACCCGCGCGCTTCTGAATGACGGCTGCGACGATCTTGTCCTGATCTTTGCGACGCGCGGCACGGTGCAGGTCACGCAAGCAGGCAAGGCGATCGAGCTTCAGCGCGGCCAGATGTGCCTCACCGAAATGAATATCGTCGGCACCGCCGATCTCACCCGGTCGGGCAGCTTTACGACGACGCGGTTTCCGCGGCGCTTGCTGCTCCAGATCGCACCCTCGGCGGAGACGCAGCTGGCGCGGGTGCTCGGGCGCGAGCCGGCCTTGGGCGCGATGATCGAGCGCTATTCCGCGCTCTGCACCGAGCTTGCCGGCGATCTCGACGTGCCTGGCCAGCGGGCAGCGGCGCACCATCTCGCCGACCTGGTCGGTCTCGTTCTTGGCAACAGCGCCGAGACGAAGGAACTGGCGGCACGCGACGGCGTGGCGAAGGCGCGGCTCGATCTGATGAAGGCCGATGTCCTGAAGAATCTCGACAATTGCAAGCTCACGATCGAGGCCGTAGCAAAGGCGAATGCGCTCAGCACCCGCCAGGCGCAGCGCCTGTTCGCGTCGGAAGGGACGACGTTCTCGGAGTTCGTCCTCGATCAGCGTTTGCTGCTGGCGCGGCGGCTGCTGCTGCACGAAGAGGGCGCCGGCCGCAAGGTCAGCGACATCGCCTATACGGTCGGCTTCAACGACCTCTCATATTTCCACCGCGCGTTCCGCCGGAAGTTCGGCGTAGCACCGGCGGAGATGCAGATGGAACTGGGGCGGCGGCATTGAACACCGCTTGTCGCTGACGTAGATCAGAAGACCGGCTTCATCCCAATGAGGGCGCTGCCAATGCCTCTGTGGACCTGCGAGCAATGCGGCGCGCAATTTCCTGAAGCCGCGACGTCACCGCCGGCTTGTCCGATCTGCGAGGACGAGCGGCAATATGTGAACTGGAAGGGGCAGGCGTGGCTGACGCGCGCGGAACTCGCAGAGCGGCACAGACTTGTCTGGCGCGACGATCTCGGCCTCGTCGGGATCGCGCTCGAGCCGTCCTTTGCGATCGGGCAGCGCGCGCTGCTGGTGCCGGATCGCGGCGGCTGCGTGATGTGGGACTGCGTGCCGCTGGCGACCGCGGAGGCGATCGCGCATGTCAGGTCGTTCGGCGGGCTGAAGGCGATCGCGATCTCGCATCCGCATTATTATGGCGCTGTCGCCGACTGGAGCGCGGCGTTCGACAATGCCCCGGTCTATCTGCACGGCGACGACGCGCAATGGGTGACGCGGCCCTATCCGTCGATCGTGCCGTGGCAGGGCGACAGCCATCGCATCTCCGACGACATCCTGCTGGTGCGTGGCGGCGGGCATTTCGCCGGCGCCACCATGCTGCATTGGCGCAACGGCGCCGACGGGCGCGGTGCGCTCCTGACCGGCGATATCGCGATGGTGGCGATGGACCGCCGCTCGGTCAGTTTCATGTATTCCTACCCGAACTATATCCCGCTCAATGCATCGGCGGTCCGCCGCGTCGCGCGCGCGGTCGAGCCGCTGGCCTATGATCGGATCTACGGCGCCTGGTGGGGCAAGAATATCGCCTTCGATGCCAAGGCGGCGTTCGACCGTTCGGTGCAGCGCTATATCGCAGCGATCTCGGACTGACGGTTCCGGCCGCGTTCGAAATCTTGCCACGCGGCGCGATCGCGCTATATCAGGGCTTTCCCGCCACTTACCCTTTGTCCGAGTTTCCGCATGACCACAATCACCGCTGCCGAATCCCAGCCGTTCCAGGCCGAGGTTGCCGAATTGCTGCACCTGATGGTGCATTCGGTCTATTCCGAGACCGATATCTTCCTGCGCGAGTTGATCTCGAACGCGTCGGATGCCTGCGACAAGCTGCGCTACGAGGCGATCGCCAATCCGTCCCTGATCACGGACGGCACGCCGCCGGAGATCAGGATCGTCCCGAACAAGGCGGCCAACACGCTTGCCGTGGTCGATACTGGCATCGGCATGGAGCGTCAGGAGCTGATCGACAATCTCGGCACCATCGCGCGCTCCGGCACCAGATCGTTCCTGTCGAAGCTCACCGAGGCCAAGGACGGCGCCAATCTGATCGGCCAGTTCGGCGTCGGCTTCTATGCCGCCTTCATGGTCGCCGAGAAGATCGTCGTCACCAGCCGCCGTGCGGGCTCGGACGAGGTGTGGGCGTGGTCGTCGGAAGGCGGCAGCGGCTTCGAGATCGCACCGGCGAGCGAGGAGGCCGCGAGCCGCGTCGCGCGCGGCACCGAGATCGTGCTGCATCTGAAGAAAGATGCCGCCAAATATCTCGAGGCCTACGAGATCGAGCGCATCGTCCGCGAATATTCCGACAACATCCAGTTTCCGATCCTGCTGGTGCCGGAAGAGGGCGAGCCGCGCCAGATCAACTCGGCGAGCGCGCTGTGGCAGCGCTCGAAATCCGAGCTCAAGCCGGAGGATTACGCGCAGGCCTACAAGCAGATCGCCGGCGCGTTCGACGAGCCGGCGATGACGCTGCATTACCGCGCCGAGGGCCGGCAGTCCTACGCCGTGCTGCTGTTCGCGCCGTCGCAAAAGCCGTTCGACCTGTTCCAGGTCGAGCGCAAGGGCAAGGTCAAGCTCTACGTCCGCCGCGTCTTCATCGCCGACGATGCCGAGCTGCTGCCGGCTTACCTGCGCTTCATTCGCGGCGTGATCGACAGCGAGGATCTGCCGCTCAACATCTCGCGCGAGATGCTGCAGAACAATCCGCAGCTCGCGCAGATCCGCAAGGCCGTCACCGGCCGCGTGATCGGCGAATTGGAGACGCTCGGCGAGAAGGAGCCGGAGACCTTTGCAAAGATCTGGGACGCGTTCGGCCCGGTGATCAAGGAAGGCCTGTGGGAGGACTTCGAGCGGCGCGACAAGCTCCTGGCGCTGGCGCGCTTCACCACGACGTCGGGCGAGAACCGCTCGCTGAAGCAGGTGGTCGACGACTTCAAGCCGAACCAGACCGAGATCTATTATCTGGTCGGCGACAGCGTCGAGCGGCTGAAGTCGAATCCGAAGCTGGAATCGGCGCGCGCCCGCGGCATCGAGGTGCTGCTCTTGACCGATCCGGTCGATGCGTTCTGGACCTCGGCGCCACTCGATTTCGGCGGCAAGCCGCTGAAGTCGCTGAGCCAGGGCGATGTCGATTTCGGCCTGATCCCGCTGGCCGACGACAAGGACGACAAGAAGGACGAACCCGCGGCCGACGCCGCGACCACGATCGCCGTGATCAAGGATGCGCTCGGCGAGCGCGTTTCCGACGTCCGCGCCTCGCAGCGGCTGACCGCGAGCGCGTCGTGCCTCGTCGCCGGCGGCGATGCGCGCGACCGCGCGCTGGAGCGGCTGCTCGCCCAGCAGAACCGCGGTGCGATCACAAAGCCGGTGCTCGAGATCAATTTGCGCCACCCGCTGGTCGCGGCGCTCGCGATCGATACCGCGCAGGCGAAAGACCTGTCGCTGCTGCTGTTCGAGCAGGCGCAGATCCTCGACGGCGAGCTGCCCGACGACCCCGCCGCCTTCGCTGGCCGCATGAACCAGCTCGTGCTGCGCGGATTGGGGAAGTAGCAGCCAGATCGTAGCGAGCTCTCTGTTCCGTCATCCCCGCGCGAAGACTTCGCCTTTGTCGCTGGAGGAGCGCGGAGCGCGTCTCGAAAGATGCACGGCCACAGTCGGGCCGTCGTGCTTCGAGACGGCCGCTGCGCGGCCTCCTCAGCATGACGGACTGGTGAAAATGGCAAGCTGACCGCGCCGGCCCGGCGCTTGACAGGCGATGGCTCATTGGTGTTATGTTATAACATAACATCAAGCGAATGCCCCATGTCCCGCCGCCGCCCATCCCTCCAGCAACTGTTTGATCTCGATGCAAAAACTCCCCGTCACCATCTTGTCCGGCTTCCTCGGGGCTGGAAAGACCACTTTGCTGAACCACGTCCTGAACAACCGTCGCGGCCTGAAGATTGCGGTGATTGTGAACGACATGAGCGAGGTGAACATCGACGCCGACCTCGTTCGCGATGGCGGTGCGAACCTGTCCCGGACTGACGAGAAACTGGTCGAGATGAGCAATGGCTGCATCTGCTGCACCTTGCGCGACGATCTGTTGAAGGAGGTGCGCGCGCTCGCCGAGAGCGGCCGCTTCGATTATCTGCTGATCGAATCGACCGGCATTTCCGAGCCGCTGCCGGTCGCCGCGACCTTCGAGTTTCGCGATGAAGCTGGCCAGAGCCTCTCCGACGTCGCACGCCTCGACACCATGGTCACGGTGGTCGACGCCGCCAATCTGTTGAAGGACTACGCCTCGACCGACTTCCTCAGCCAGCGCGGCGAAGCGCTCGACGGCGACAAGCGCACGCTGGTCGATTTGCTGGTCGAGCAGATCGAGTTTGCCGATGTCGTGGTGCTGAACAAGATCGACGCCGCGGCGCCAGCGCAGCGTGAGGCCGCCCGCACCATCGTGCGCGCGCTCAATCCCGAGGCCGACCTCGTCGAGGCGAACTTTGCAAGAGTTCCGTTCGACCGCGTGCTCGACACCGGCCGGTTCGCCCATGAGCGGGCGCAGCAGCATCCGCTCTGGCACAAGGAGCTCTACGGTTTTGCCGGGCATGTGCCGGAGACCGAGGAATACGGCATCGCGAGCTTCGTCTACCGCGCGCGGCGTCCGTTCGATCCGCTGCGCTTCCACGCCTTCCTGCGCGAGAGCTGGCAAGGCGTGATCCGCGCCAAGGGCCACTTCTGGATCGCAACGCGCCCGGACTGGTGCGGCGAGTTAAGCCAGGCCGGCGCGATCGTCCGCACCGAAGGACTCGGTTCGTGGTGGGCGGCGATCCCGCGCGAGCACTGGCCGGATCATCCGGACTGGCGGCTGATGATGCAGCGGAGCTGGAACGATCTCTACGGCGATCGCCGGCAGGAGCTGGTCTTCATCGGCTCCGGCATGAACGAGGACGACATCCGCCGTCGGCTCGATGCCTGCCTCGTCACCGGCAGACCGGGCATGGACCCGCAGGCCTGGGCCGGGCTGCGCGATCCGTTTCCGCCGTGGAGCAGGGCAGGCGAGGCGGCGTGAGGCGGAGCTATGCTTCTCTATCTCCGTCATCCTGAGGGGCGCGCATCGCGCGCGTCTCGAAGGATGCACGGCCCGGCTGGTGGCCGTCGACCCTTCGAGACGCGCGCCAAGGCGCGCTCCTCAGGGTGACGGTGAAGGCGCGGCTCCGAGGAAAACCCGATCCCAACCGGCTGCGTATCTGCTAGAGAGTCTTGTAGAGGCGGAAACGGCGCGGCGTTGCGATGACTGGCGGCAGCGAGATCTTTTACGGCGGCATTCCGGTGTTTCGCGGCTTCGCGAAGCTGATGGACCCCGCGCTGTATGCGCCGTTGCCCGACGACTGGACGGTCGGCGTCGCCGATATCGTGGAATCGACCAAGGCGATTGCGGCGCAGCGCTACAAGGCGGTCAACATGGCCGGCGCCGCGGTGGTCGCCGCCGTCACCAATGCGCTGGAGGGCCGCGAATTCCCCTTCGTGTTCGGCGGCGACGGTGCGAGTTTTGCGGTCGCGCCCGCCGATCTCGACAAGGCGCGCGAGGCCCTTGCCGCGACCGCGCGCTGGGTGCACGAGGACCTCGATCTGGTGCTGCGGGTGGCGCTGGTGCCGATGGCGGCGATCCGCGCCGCGGGCGCCGATGTCCGCGTCGCGCGCTTCGGGCCGTCGGCCAATCTGTCCTATGCGATGTTCTCCGGCGGCGGCCTTGCTTACGCCGATGCCGCGATGAAGCGCGGCGCGTTCGCGGTCGATCCGGCGCCTCAGGGCACGCAGCCCGATCTGTCCGGCCTGTCCTGCCGCTTCGAGGTGATGCCGTCCGCGCGCGGCGTCATTCTGTCGGTGCTGGTGCTGCCGGCGAAGAACGCCGATCCCGCATCCTTCCGCAAGGTGATCGAGGATATCGTCGTCCGCATCGAGAAGAGCCCCGATGCCGGACGGCCGGTGCCCGCAAGCGGCCCGCCACTGCACTGGCCGCCGCAGGGAATGGAGTACGAGGCTCGCGCACGGCGCGGCGGCCCGCTCGCGCTGCGGCGCGCCACGGTGCTCGCGTTCACGCTGTGGGCCTATACGTTGATGCGGTTCAACATTCCGGTCGGCAAGTTCGCGCCAAAACGCTATCTGCAGCAGGTGGTCGAGAACTCAGACTTCCGCAAGTTCGACGACGGCTTGCGCATGATCCTGGATTGCACGCCGGAGCTCGCCGCCGACATCGAGCAGCGCCTCGCCGCCGCAGCCGCGCAGGGCATCGTGCGTTATGGCCTGCATGAGCAGGATGCCGCGATGATGACCTGTTTCACCCCGTCGGTGATGCGCGCCGACCACGTCCACTTCATCGACGGCGCCCGCGGCGGCTACGCCTCGGCCGCGACGGTGCTGAAGGCGCGCGCGGCGTAGGCATTTTTCCAACCTCTCCCCGGTCTTCTGCCGGGCTATCGCGGATAGGGTCCCTCACCCCAACCGTCTCCCCGCAAAAGGGCGGGGAGAGGGAGCGCAGTCTCGTTGCGGTTGGCCGGAAATCAGCGTCTCACCCGCGTCCAGGTCTCGCCGCCGCACAGCGCGCCGACGCAGCCTTCGACGCGCAGCGTGCTCTCGCCGGTCACCGAGATGCTGCTCGCATAGGTGCCGCCGTCGTCGGCGTTGTAGATCTGGCCCGACCATTTGCCCGCGGCAACAGGATACATGCCGGAGAACAGCGGCAGCCCGATGATCGGCCGGCTGGACAGCGACGGATTCGGATTCTTGTTGTCGACTTGCGGCTTGCCGGTCATCGGATCGATCGGGTCGCGCAGGCTGACCACCACGCCGCAGATACCGCCTCCGCATTTGCTGATCTTGACGCGGGCATCGCCGGCCTGGGTCTGCCAGACGCCGACAGGCTCAGGCGCGCCTTGCGCATGCGTGGCAGGCACGGCAAGCGCCGTCGCAAGGATTGCGATCATGAATCCGAATCGGCAGGCCATGGCTTGCTCCCCCAAGAGCATGATCCGGACCGGTACGGCCGCGTTAGCGCAAAGTGCGAAGCGGTTTTCCGAAAGGATCATGGTCAAACAAAGAACCAAAGCGCGATGACGATTCGACTCAATCTCATCGCGCTTTAGAGGTCGGCCTGCATAACAAGTCGAAAAATTTCTGCAATGTCATATTCGCGCAATCAGGAGAGCGTGATCCGAAAAATTCTGTTGCCTGTTTTTGGGGCGGTCATGCTCGGGCAACGCTGCGCTGCAAGGGGCGCTGCGTCGTATCTTATCCCCAGCGGGTCAGCCGGATCGAAATGATGGTGGCAAGGCCGAACGCCACCATCGCAGCGCCGACCAGCGCAAACAGCGTCCACGCCGGGGCGCTCACGGTAGCGAGCCACCAGCCGCCGATGCCGACCAGCAGCAGGCGGATGGTGCCGGCCAGCACCGGTCCGCCGACCTTGGCGGCGCCTTGCGAGGAGAAATAGAGGCAGACGCCGACGCCGAAGAAGCCGAAGCCCGGGCCGGCCAGCGCGAAATAGGACGAAGCCGCGGCGGTCACGCCGGGATCGGTGGTGAACAGCGCAATCCACAGGGTCGGCTTGAATGCGACCACAAGTCCGACGAGGCCAACGACAAGTCCGGCGACGGTGCCGGCGGTCCACGCCACCTTGCGGGCGCGCGTCACGAGCCCCGCGCCGATCGCCATGCCGACCATCGGCACCGAGGCGACGCCGACCGCAAACGCGATCGGGATCAGCAAGAATTCCAGCCGCGAGCCCATGCCGTATCCGGCCAGCGTCTCGGTGCCGAAGCTGGCCAGGATCTTGGTGAAGATCAGGATGGTCAGCACGCTCTGCAGCGGCGACAGGCAGGAGATCGCGCCGACTTTCAGGATGTCGAGGAACATCGCGCGCTGGAAGCTGAAGGCGGCGAAGTCGAGCTTTAACCGGCTGCGGCCAGAGGCGAGATACCAGGCGAGGAAGATCGCACCACACGTGAAGGCCGTGAGCTGTCCGGCGGCGACGCCGCGCATGCCGAGACCGGGCATGCCGAACAACCCGAGACCAAGCACGCCGCCGACCGCGATCTGGATCATCGAGACGGTGATCAGCGTCATCGAGGGAATCCGCATGTCGCCGGTGCCGCGCACGACGGAGGCGAGCGTGTTGACCAGCCAGATCGAGATCGCGCCGGAAAATAGCACCTGCGAATAATGCATCGACTGCTCGAGCACGCCGCCATGTCCGCCGAGCAGCGCATAGAAATTGCGGCCGAAGCCCAGCATCATCACGGTGAAGAACAGTCCGGCGCATCCGCCGATGATCGCCGCATGCAGCGCCAGGTCGGCGGCACGGTCGCGGTCGCCGGCGCCGAGCGCGCGGCTGATCGCCGACGAGACGCCGCCGCCCATCGCGCCGGCCGACATCATCTGCGTCAGCATCGCGAACGGAAACACCAGCGCAATGCCGGCCAGCGGCTCGGTGCCGAGCCGGCCGATGTAAGAGGTCTCGGCCACCGCGACCAGCGTCGAGCCGAACATTGCGATGGTGTTCGGGATCGCAAGCCGAAGCAGCGTCGGCAGGATCGGCGCGGTCAAGAGGTCGTTGACCGGCACGGCAGGCGCAGCCGCGGTGGGGCTGGCGTCGTCGATCGAGGCTTCAATGGTCATGGGTCGATCACCCTTCACCTCTCCCGCCTGCGGGGGAGGTCGGATTGCATCGGAGATGCAATCCGGGTGGGGGCTCTCTGCGATTTGACTCGCGGTGAATGTCCCACCCCAACCTCGAGAGCAGCTTCGCTCGCCCCGGACCCCGCAAGCGGGAGAGGGGGCGCAGTTTGCTCGCAGCTGCGGTTCGAGGTCACTTTGTGAAAGCCTGTCGTCAATAAATGATGATCGACATGCTACGATGCGCAGGCCGTTCAGGCCACCGCCACCCGCGCAGGGGTCACCACGGCAGGCCGCATAGGTCGATCTTGCCCTGGCGCGGCGCGCGGACGATGTCGTTGACGAACGGCGCCATCGCCTCGAAGCGGATCTGCCCGGAAGGCTGTTCGCAATAAACTTCGCCGCTGAAGGGATGCCAGCCGCGCGCCTGGTAGAATGCGAAATTGTGCGGCTCGCAGAATAAGATTGCAAATTTCACCGCGTCGTTGGCACGAATGGTGTGCACGGCGGCATCGAGCGCGGGTGACGCATAGCCGCGCCGCCGGCAGTCCGCGCGGGTCGAGACTCCGCCGATGCCGCCGACATGCACCTTGTGGCCATTCCAGGTGATGGTCCGGAAATAGATACCGACATGGCAGGCGAGCCCGCTGTCGTCGGGCGCATCGAGCAGCACGCGCAGATCCGCGTGGGCCCATTTGATGTCCGCCCAGGCTGGTTTCTCGGCGGCATCCGGGCTCCAGACCGCCTGGAGCAGCGGCTCGGCGCGCTTCCACGATGCATCTCCGTTGAGAATGTCGATTTCGATGCTCATCGTCTGGGTCCTTGGTCTTGGTTCGGGCTGTGCCGATCTGTCATAGGCGATCCGAAAATGCGGTGTTTCTCCGCGATGGAACCTTCTATAAGGGGGACCCGTTAAGTGTAGTCTCCCACCCTCTGTTGGACATTACCCCATGACCTTCACGCTACCCGATCTGCCCTACGCCCACGACGCCCTTGCGCCCTACATGTCCAAGGAAACGCTGGAGTTTCACCACGACAAGCATCACCAGGCCTACGTCACCAACGGCAACAACGCGATCAAGGGGACCGAATTCGAAGGCAAGTCCCTCGAGGAGATCGTGAAGGGTTCGTTCGGCAAGAACGCGGCCGTCTTCAACAATGCCGGTCAGCACTACAACCACATCCATTTCTGGAAGTGGATGAAGCCGAATGGCGGCGGCAGCAAGCTGCCCGGCCGGCTGGAGAAGAAGATCAATGAAGACCTCGGTGGCTTCGACAAGTTCAAGGCCGACTTCGCCGCCGCCGGCGCCGGCCAGTTCGGCTCCGGCTGGGCCTGGCTGCAGGTCAAGGGCGGCAAGCTCGAGGTCGCCAAGACCCCGAACGGCGAGAACCCGCTGGTTCATGGCGCGGTGCCGATCCTCGGCGTCGACGTCTGGGAGCACTCCTACTACATCGACTACCGCAACCGCCGTCCGGACTATCTGAAGGCGTTCGTCGAAAATCTCGTCAACTGGGACTATGTCGACGAGCTGTTCGGCAAGGCCGGCTAAACGCGGCTTCGACCGTCGCATATTTCTTCACCCTCCCCTGAAAGGGGAGGGTCGTTTCGCATGCAGCGAAGCGAAATGCGAAACGGGGAGGGGTCATCTCTCAACACGAGCAGTCTCTCAATGGAGAGACTGTGACCCCGCCCCGCCGCTCATTTCATTCGCGTCGACCCTCCCCTTTCAGGGGTGGGTGATTTGAGTGTGCGGCAAGATGCGCCCTCACTCGACACACACCAGCGGGGGCATTGGTGGGTAACGCGGCAAGCTATCTCCTCGTCTTCTTCGGCGGCGGTCTCGGCGCCACGCTGCGGCAATTGATCAACGTCACCTGCGCGCGCTGCATCGGCACCGCATTTCCCTACGGCACCTTCATCATCAACATCACGGGCTCGACCGTGATGGGCCTGATCGCCGGCTATCTCGCCTTCAGGGGCGATGCCTCGCAGCCCTGGCGGCTATTTTTGATGACCGGCATCCTCGGCGGCTACACCACCTTCTCCGCCTTCTCGCTCGACACCGCGCTGCTCTATGAGCGCGGCGAGCTCGGCCTTGCGGTGCTGTATGTCGCAGGCTCGGTGGCGCTCTCGATCGCCGGCCTGTTCGCCGGGCTCGCGATCGTGCGGCATTTGACGTGAGATCCCCTCGGCACCGCCGTCTCTGGAATACTGGATCACCCGCATGCGCATGCACGGGTGATGACACCGCGTGGTGTGGCAACTAGAATCGAGAACCATCCTTCCCGTCGTCCCGGCGAAGGCCGGGAGCCATTACCCCAAATCTCAATTGTTGCGCGCGCTGGGGCCACAATCCCGTTCATGATTGAGTGCGGTGGTCATAGGTCCCGGCCCCCCGTGCGCAATTGCGCACTAGGCCGGGACGACGTGGGGAGGGGTCTCGTCACCTTCCATGCCGCGGAAACTGTTCATCTGTGGAACCCGCCAACCTCCCCGGCCGGCGGCATTTCCCGCCTCCAAATTTCCCTTTGGTAACCTCGCCTTAACCATGAATAGCGTTTGGTTAGGGTCGGAATGACGCGTGAAAAGCCCTCGTTTTGACATGTTGGCAGGGGAAGCAGGGCCCGGCTTTTGGACGGGCCCCCCATGCGACAGATGTAAGAGGCTCTCGCGCAGTTTTGCCGCGCCGGGCGCGGCCGTGGAAGGGGTGCCGATTGGCGGCCCGCCGAATTGGGACACTTGCGTTGAGAGGATATTGCCGATGAATCCCGCCGACGTGGCTCAGTCAACTCTGCCACTGGCATCGAGCGACGTGTCGCTGATCGCGCTGTTCTGGCAGGCCCATTGGGTCGTCAAATGCGTGATGTTGGGACTTCTGTCCTGCTCGGTGTGGGTCTGGGCGATCGCAATCGACAAGATCCTGCTCTACGCCCGCACCAAGCGGGCCATGGACAAGTTCGAGCAGGCCTTCTGGTCCGGCCAGTCGATCGAGGAACTCTACCGGGCGCTCTCGGCCAAGCCGACCCAGTCGATGGCAGCGTGTTTCGTCGCGGCGATGCGGGAGTGGAAGCGCTCCTTCGAGAGCCAGTCGCGGTCCTTTGCCGGTCTGCAGGCGCGGATCGAGAAGGTCATGAACGTCTCGATCGCCCGGGAGGTGGAGCGGCTGGAACGCCGGCTGCTGGTGCTCGCCACCGTGGGCTCGGCGGGCCCCTTTGTCGGCCTGTTCGGCACCGTCTGGGGCATCATGTCGAGCTTCCAGTCGATCGCGGCCTCCAAAAATACCTCTTTGGCCGTGGTGGCGCCCGGTATCGCGGAAGCGCTGTTTGCCACCGCAATCGGCCTGATTGCCGCAATTCCGGCGACTATTTTCTACAATAAGTTCACTTCGGAGGTGAACCGGCAGGCCGCGCGCCTGGAGGGCTTCGCCGACGAGTTCTCCGCCATCCTGTCGCGTCAGATCGACGAGCGGGGTTGAGTTAGACGATGGTCACTTTTGCGGGTGTGCGATCATGGCGATGAGCATGGCAGGGTCCGGCGGAGGCAGACGCCGCCGCGGCGGGCGCAAGCCGGTCATGGCCGAGATCAACGTCACGCCGATGGTCGACGTGATGCTGGTGCTGCTGATCATCTTCATGGTGGCGGCGCCGCTGATGACGTCGAACATCGACATCGACCTGCCGGTGGCGAGCGGCGGCAAGTCGATCTCGTCGAACCAGCCGCCGCTGACGTTGTCGGTCAAGCGCACCGGCGGCGGCTGCAACTCGAATGTCGAGCTCTATCTGGGTGACGCGCCGGTCACGGCCGCCGACTTTCCGGCCAAGATCAAGGCGATCGGTGACGCCCGGTCGGATGCCGAAAAAGTGGTCTATCTGCGCGGCGACAAGGACGTCTGTTACACGGATATGATGAAACTGCTCGGGGAGGTCCGGGCCGCGGGATTCAAGGCGAATATCGTCATCATCCCGGAAGGCGGATAACCACCATGCCAAGGCACGGGGAAGCCTGATTTGAAGGTCAAGGTCGACAAGACTCTGGCGGCATCGATTGTCCTGCACGTCCTCGTGATCGGGTGGGGCCTCGTGTCGTGGTCGACCAAGGCGTACGTGATGCCTGAAGAGGAGTCGGTTGCCGTCGACGTGATCTCGCCCGACCAGCTCTCCCATGTCATGGCCGGTCAGAAGGACGGCAAGAAGGAAAATCCCAAGCCGCTGGTCGACAAGGTCGCCGAAGCCAAGCCGGTCGACGACACCGTCGGCAAGGTCGAGGAGAAAAAGCCCCCTGTCGTGACCGACACCGCGCCGCAGCCGGCGCCGAAGGTGGAGAAGCCGGAAGACAAGAAGCCGGATCCGCCGAAGAAGGTCGAGAACAAGCCGAAGGAAGAGCCGAAGCCGGTCGAGAAGAAGCCCGATCCGGTGAAGCCCGACCCGATCGCCGAAGCGATCAAGAAGGAAGAGAAGAAGCCGCCGCCGAAGCCGGTTGCACAGGCCGCCAAGCCGCCGCCGGAGCAGAAGCCGAAGGATCGCGTGTTCGACCAGAGCAAGATCGCAGCCCTGCTCGACAAGCGTGACCCGACACGCGCCGCGGCGACCGGCGATACGCTCAATGCCAATGCGGCGCTCGGCACCGCAAAGGGCAAGGCGGCCGACAATTCCGCGACCTGGGGCGCGATGTTCCGGCAGCAGGTCGAACGCTGCTGGAAGAAGCCTTACGGTGGAATAGAGGCGCAGATGGCAGAAGCCGTGTTCTCCATCCATTTGAAGCGCGACGGCACGCTGGAAGGCATGCCGGTCGTGGTAGGAAACGCGAAGACGCCTTATCTTCGGGTGTATCAGGAGAGCGGCTTGCGCGCGATCATCGAGTGCCAGCCCTATCGATTGCCTCCAGCATTCTTTGAGGAGTGGCAGTTCTTTGAGCCGGCCTTCACCGAGAGGCAGAGCTGAAATTGCACGCTACCGTTTACGAGCATGAGTTCGAGCGATGATTGACAAGATCCGATTGCCTGAAACGCTGTTCCGTCCGAGCCGCCGGCAGATCCTGGCCGGAATGGCGTCCGCCGGCGCGATGCTGGGTGGTCTCACCGCCCCCGCATCCGCCCAGAAGCGGATCACCATCACCGAGGGCGAGTTCGCGCCGGTGCCGATCGCGATCCCGAACTTCGCCGCCGGCACGCCTGGCGATGCTGAAGTCGGCGTCGGCGTCACGCAGGTGATCACCAACAACCTGAAGCGCAGCGGATTGTTCGCGCCGATCGATCAGGCCGCCTATCTCGAGAAGCAGATCAACATCGACGCGGCGCCGAACTTCAACAACTGGAAGAGCATCAACGCGCAGGCGCTGGTGACCGGCCGCATGACACGCCAGGGCAACGGGCGCGTGAAGGCGGAATTCCGGCTCTGGGACGTCAACACCGGCCAGCAGCTCGCCGGCCAGCAGTACGACACCTCGGCCGAATACTGGCGGCGCATCGCCCACATCATCTCCGATCAGATCTACGAGCGGATGACCGGCGAGAAGGGTTATTTCGATACCCGCGTCGTGTTCGTCGACGAGAGCGGCTCGGCGGATCGCCGCGTCAAGCGCCTTGCGCTGATGGACCAGGACGGCGCCAATGTGCGCTACCTGACCCGCGGCTCGGACCTCGTGCTGACGCCGCGCTTCTCGCCGTCGACCCAGGAAATCACCTATATGGAATTCGGGCAGGGCGACCCGCGCGTCTATCTGCTCAACATCGAGACCGGCCAGCGCGAGATCGTCGGCAACTTCCCGGGCATGTCGTTCTCGCCGCGCTTCTCGCCCGACGGCCAGCGCGTCATCATGAGCCTGCAGCAGGGCGGCAACTCCAACCTGTTCGTGATGGATCTGCGCTCGAAGTCGATGACGCGGCTGACCGACACGCCGGCGATCGACACCTCGCCGTCCTATGCGCCCGACGGCACGCGGCTCTGCTTCGAATCCGATCGCGGCGGCAAGCCGCAGATCTATGTGATGCCGGCAACCGGCGGCGCCGCACAGCGCATCTCGTTCGGCGACGGCACCTATTCGACGCCGGTATGGTCGCCGCGCGGCGACTACATCGCCTTCACCAAGCAGGGCGGCGGGCAGTTCGCGATCGGCATCATGAAACCCGACGGCTCGGGCGAGCGCATCCTGACCTCGGGCTTCCACAATGAAGGCCCGACCTTTGCCCCGAACGGGCGCGTCTTGATGTTCTTCCGCGATCCCGGCGGCAACAGCGGCCCGTCGCTGTTTACCATCGACGTCTCCGGGCGCAACGAGCTGCGGGTGCCGACCCCGGGCTTTGCCTCCGACCCAGCCTGGTCGCCGCTGTTGTCGTGAGCTGGGCGCAGAGCTGCTCCGGGAACCCCGGCGGCGATCGCAGCTTCTCACCTAGCGCACTGAATTTCATGGTGAATTCCGGCCGTCGTCTGGGCGCGGCAAGGACTTGCTAACGATGTTCGCTCAGAAAGACTTCACCTGCGATCAGTAAGAGTGCGAGCTGAAAAGGACGCGCGCTCTCACAATGCAGTTTGCAAGTCAGACGGGTGAACCGGACCGGTCGATGTCGCCGACGATTTCGGCGGCGCTGGTCGATTCCCTGTTCATGAACCCCGCGCCCATGATCTTCGGCGCCTTCGGCCCCGCCATTGCGGGCGCCGTGATTGCGGCTGTCACGAGCAATCTGTTGTGCTGGCTGTGCGTGCCGCTGTTCATCGTGGTGGGGCTGGCGCGCGCGCTGCAGATGTACCGCTACCAGCAGCGCAATTCCCGGCTCACCGTCGAAGAGTCCGTGACCTGGGAGAAGCGCTACCGGATCGGCACCATCGCCTACGGCATTTCGCTCGGCATCTGGGGCGTTACCGTGCTGCTCACGACCAGGGATGCCGCCGCGCACATGCTCTGCGTGACCACGGTGGTCGCCTACACCTCGGCGGGGGTAGGGCGGACCTTCGGCCGGCCGCAGATCTTCCACCTGCATCTGTTGATGTCGATCGGTCCCTTGATCCTGACGCTGATGTATGTCGGCGGCCCCTATCACATCGCCCTCGCGCTGCTCAGCCTGGTGTTCTTCAGCGCCATCCGGCACCTGACCTCCAGCCTGCAGCGCATCTACGTCAACGCCTGGATCGCCAAGGAGCGCGAGGCCGCGCTGGCGGGCCAGTTCGATACCGCGCTGAACAACATGCCGCATGGCCTGTGCATGTTCAGCGCCGATGGCCGCGTTGCGGTGATGAACCACCGCTTCATCGAGATGATGCAGCTGTCGGACGATTACGTGCAGCGCGGCGCCAGCGCCACCGACATCTGCAACGCCTGCGTCCTGTCCGGCTCGATCTCGGCCGCGGCCGCGCAGCAGATTCTCTACGAGGTCGAGAGCTCGCAGCGCGGCGATATCGTCACCAGCGACCCCGATCCCACCAAGAACCGCTCGCTGGACTGGACCTTCCAGCCGATGGCCGGCGGCGGCACGGTGGTGCTGGTCGAGGACATCACCGAGCGCAAGGACGCCGAGGCCCGGATCAGCCACCTCGCGCGCTACGACGAGCTGACCGCGCTGCCCAACCGCGTCAATTTCCGCGACGAGATCGGCCGGCTGCTCGCCATGCAGCACGGCGATCATCGTTCCGCATTGCTGTTCGTCGACCTCGACCAGTTCAAGCAGGTCAACGATACGCTCGGTCATCCCTGCGGCGACCAGCTGCTCTGCGCGGTCGCCGAGCGGCTGCGTGAGATGCTGCGGCCGGAGGATTTCGTGGCGCGGTTCGGCGGCGACGAGTTCGTGGTGTTCCAGCAGAACATCCACTCGCATGAGGACGCCGCCGCGCTGGCGCGGCGTATCGTCGACCGCCTTAGCGAGCGCTACAAGATCGACAACCACCTGGTCGAGATCGGCGCCAGCGTCGGCATCGCGATGACCGCGCCCGGCGTCGGCGCCGACACGTTGCTGAAGAACGCCGACATGGCGCTCTACCGCGCCAAGGCCGACGGCCGCGGCACCTTCTGCTTCTTCCGCGACGAGATGGCGCAAACCGTCGAGGCCCGCCGCATCCTCGAGCTCGACCTGCGCAAGGCGCTCGCCAACGAGGAATTCGAGCTGTTCTACCAGCCGCTGATCAACCTGAAGTCCGGCAAGGTGAGCACCTGCGAGGCGCTGTTGCGCTGGAACCATCCGGCGCGCGGCACGGTCTCTCCGGTCGACATCATTCCGGTCGCCGAGGACATGGGCCTGATCGTCGATCTTGGCCGCTGGATCCTGCGCAAGGCCTGCATGGAATGCATGAAGTGGCCCGAGGCGGTCAGCGTCGCGGTCAACTTCTCGCCGCAGCAGTTCCACCAGCGCGACGTCTTGAGCGAGGTTCGCTACGCGCTTGAGGTCTCCGGCCTGCCGGCGCACCGTCTCGAGATCGAGATCACCGAATCCTCGCTGCTGCACAACACCGAGCTGACCCACGACGTGCTGTCCCAGCTGCGCTCGCTCGGCGTGCGGATCTCGCTGGACGATTTCGGCACCGGCTACTCGTCGCTCAGCTACCTGCACAATTTCCCGCTGCAGAAGGTCAAGATCGACCGCTCCTTCCTCGAGGGCATCGACAGCGACCGTCCGCTGACGCTGCTGCGCGGGGTGGCGCGGCTGTCGGCGGATCTCGGCATGTCGGTCGTGGTCGAGGGTATCGAGACCAATGAACAGCTCGAACTGATCAGTGCCGATGGCGCGGTGACCGAAGCACAGGGATACCTGTTCAGCCGGCCGGTTCCCTCCGTCCGCATCCGCCAGCTGCTCAATGCCTCGCACGGCCGGCGGACCGACGAGCAACTGCACGTGGTTCCCTCGCGCTCGATCGCTTAAGCCCGGCGCAATACCCTCAATCGATAGTTGTGAGAGCCTTCGGCTGCACCATTCGTAGTGTGCCCCTTGCGGCGAGAGATTAACTGTATTGCCTCGATTGCTTTGACGGAAATTAAGAAGCTGTTAATCTTTTGGCTCGCGCGTTGAAGTTGTTGAGTTGTTCAAGGAGTACCAAATGAGGTCCGCGGCCGAAGCCATCAAGCCCGCGACAGGAAGGCTTGCGGACCCTCTGGATCAAGTCGACTACCGCCTCGCTCAGACCCCGGAACAGAAAGACGAGATCTACCGGCTTCGCTATCGCGCCTATCTGCGCGAAGGCGCGATCCGGCCCTCGGCGGACGAGCGGGTCGTCGACCGGTTCGATGATGCGCCGAATGCCTGGGTGTTCGGTGTCTATCTGCAAGGCGAACTCTGCAGCTCGATCCGCATCACCGTGGTGACGCCGGAATGGCGCACCTCGCCGACGCTCGAGGTGTTCGGCGACGTGCTGCTGCCGAAGCTTGATCAGGGTCTGGTCTTCATCGACTCGACGCGCTTCGTCGCGGATCCCGACAAGGCCCGGAACACTCCGGAACTGCCCTATGTCACGGTGCGCCTCGGCTCGACCGCGGGCGTGCATTTCAATGCCGATTACGGCCTGGCGCCGGTCCGGCCCGAGCACATGGCGTTCTACCGGCGCGTGTTCCTGCACGAGACCTGGTCGGAGCCGCGGCTCTATCCCGGGCTGGTGAAGCCGGTCGGCTTGATGGCGTCGCATCTGCCGACGGTGCGGGAACGCGTGCTGGCCCGCTATCCGTTCCTGCGCTCGAGCGCCTTCGAGCGGCGAATGCTGTTCGACCGCGAAGGCCAGTTGCAGCCCGACGGCGTCGTGCAGCCGTTCGAGCGCGCGTCGATCGTGCCGAATCCCTGAGGGAATCGGCATTCTTATCGAGTCAGCGTCGATCGACTGTTGCCCGCAGGCCAAATTGTCCTGCAAAAGCGGCCGGTTCCCGCGAGCCTTGCCTTCCCTTCACCATCGCGCCACATTTGCCACCCATTAACCATCGGGGGCGCTTTTCGCCATTGCCTGGCATTTGATGGGGTTGAGCAAGGTCTCGTCAAGGTTGACGGAACGTTCGCTTAACCATCGCCCTGTAGACCGATTGGGTAGTACGAAGAGCGCGAGCGTGGAGGCTCCGGGAATGAATTATCTCCAGGGTATGAAGCTGGTTGCGGTTCTGGCGGTGGCACTGTCGATGGGTGCCTGCGCCAACAAGAACCCGTTGGACGCCAATGGCGCGATTGGGGGCGCCGCGACCCCGGGCAGTCAGCAGGATTTCGTGGTCAATGTCGGCGACCGCGTGTTCTTTGAGAGCGATCAGACCGATCTGAGCCCGCAGGCGACGGCGACCCTCGACAAGCAGGCGCAGTGGCTGCAGACCTATAACCGTTACTCGTTCACCATCGAAGGTCATGCCGACGAGCGCGGCACCCGCGAATACAACATCGCGCTCGGTGCCCGCCGTGCCCAGTCGGTCCGCGCCTATCTCGCCTCGCGCGGCATCGATCCGAGCCGCATGCGCACCATTTCCTACGGCAAGGAGCGTCCGGTCGCGGTCTGTAACGACATCTCCTGCTGGTCGCAGAATCGTCGCGCCGTCACCGTGCTGAACGCCAGCTCCTGACGCGATCCGAGATAACTGCTTTCAAGCCGGCGCCTTCGGGCGCCGGTTTTGTTTTGGCCGCGTGAAAGCCCGGCCTGCCGTCGTCAAGATGAACAAAGTTGCGCGCAATTGGCCGCTTGCTTGTTCCAGCGTCCGTACTAAACCGGTATCCCGCGACGCTGACCCGGATTTGAACTGCCAGTCACAATTCTGGCGTACTCCGTCTTTCAATGTCGCTCGCTTTTCACGTCGATCTCGTCGTCAGGGCAAAATGTCATCCAGGATTCATTTTCTTTCTTCCGCCGCGGCGATCGCGGCGCTGTTCGCCGTTTCCGCGCCAGTGTTTGCCCAATCCGACGATTCCGATGCCGAAATGCGGATCGAGCGGCTCGAGAACCAGCTGCGGCAGCTGACCGGCCAGAACGAGGAACTGCAATACCGCAACCGTCAGCTCGAGGAGCGCTTGCGCCAGCTTGGCGGCCAGCCGCCCGGCCCTGGCGGACAGGCCCCAGCGGTGCAGCCCGGTGTTGCGGCGGTGCCGCCGGCGCAGCAACCGCAGACCTACCCGCAAGCGCAGCCGGGCTACGCCCAACCCCAGCAAGGCTACGGCCAGCCGCAGCAAGGATATGGGAGGCAGCCGCAGGGCGGCTATGACCAGCAGCAGATCGCGGCGCCCGCGCCGATCGCGCAGGAACCGGCGCCGGCGACCGCTTCCGGCCGCCGCGGTCGCGGCGATGCCTTCGATCCGACCCAGAACCCGAACGCCCCTGGCGCCCCGCGCGTGCTCGGTGGCGGCGGCCAGATGCCGGCGCAGAGCAATGCGGCGGTCGGTGCCCCCGGCGGCCGCGGGGCGGGCGAGCCGCTCGATCTCGGCAACACCAGCCCGCAGCGTGCCCCCGGCGCGAGTGCGGCCCTGACCACATTGCCGCCGTCGGCTACGCCGAAGGATGAGTTCGACCTCGGCATCGGCTACATGCAGCGCAAGGACTATGCGCTCGCCGAAGAGACGATGAAGAACTTTGCGGTGAAATATCCGAGCGATCCGCTGGTCGCGGACTCGCAATACTGGCTCGGCGAAAGCTATTTCCAGCGCCAGCAATATCGCGACGCTGCGGAAACCTTCCTCGGCGTGACCACCAAGTTCGACAAGTCCGCGAAGGCGCCCGACGCGCTGCTGCGGCTCGGCCAGTCGCTGGCGGCGCTGAAGGAAAAGGAAGCCGCATGCGCCGCGTTCGGCGAGATCTCGCGGAAGTACCCGCGCGCGTCCGGCGGGGTCAAGGCTGCGGTTGACCGCGAGCAGAAGCGCGTGAAGTGCTAAACCAGATGCGGGAAGGCCGCTTCCGGCCTCTCCGCGAGCAGCTGGTTTTGCGATGCCCGACGATCAATCCGCCATCCCGGCAAGGGACGCCAAGCGCCTGTTCGCAGGCCTTGCGGGCGCGCCGGCGATCCTGCTCGCGGTGTCCGGCGGTCCCGATTCAGTCGCGCTGATGTGGCTGGCCGCACGCTGGCGCCGCGCGCTCGCGCAGGGCCCGCGGCTGGTGGCGGTCACCGTCGATCACGGCCTGCGTCCTGAAGCGGCTCGCGAGGCGCGCGACGTCAAGCGGCTGGCGCGAAGTCTCGACCTGCCGCATCACACGTTGCGCTGGACCGGACCAAAGCCTGGAACGGGCGTGCCGGCGGCCGCGCGCGCGGCCCGCTATCGCCTGCTCGCGCAGGCCGCACGCAAGCATGGCGCCACGCATATCTTGACCGCGCACACCCGTGACGATCAGGCCGAGACGCTGTTGATGCGGATGCTGCGCGGCAGCGGCGTTGCGGGCCTCTCGGCAATGGCGCGCGAGACCGAGCGCGACGGCGTCTTGCTGACACGGCCGTTGCTCGACGTCTCCAAGGCGCAGCTGATCGCGACGCTGAAGAAGGCGCGCATCGGCTTTGCCGACGATCCGACCAACCGCGATCGATCCTTCACGCGTCCGCGGCTCCGTGCGCTGATGCCGATGCTGGCGGCGGAGGGCGGCGACACGCGGAACCTGGCGCGGCTTGCCGCAAGGATCGCGCGCGCCAACGCCGCCCTGGAACTGCTGGTCGACGGCGCCGAGCACTATCTTGCGTTGAAAAGCGAGGATAATTCCGGCGCGGGCTTCGACGCTGCGCTGTTCGCGGTGATGCCCGAGGAGATCCGCGTCCGTCTGCTCAAGCGCGCCATCGACCGCGTCGGACATGAGGGGCCGGCCGAACTCGGCAAGGTCGAAACCCTGCTCGCCGCGATGGACGAGGCCTTGGACGGGACTTTGGGACAACGCGAATCCAAGCTGAAACAGACCCTTGCCGGAGCGGTCATCAGCGTCGCCGCTGGCCGTATCAGGATCGGCCCGGCGCCACCCCGCCGGGCGCGCTCCCGCTGATGCCCGAGGAGATCCGCGTCCGTCTGCTCAAGCGCGCCATCGACCGCGTCGGACATGAGGGGCCGGCCGAACTCGGCAAGGTCGAAACCCTGCTCGCCGCGATGGACGAGGCCTTGGACGGGACTTTGGGACAACGCGAATCCAAGCTGAAACAGACCCTTGCCGGAGCGGTCATCAGCGTCGCCGCTGGCCGTATCAGGATCGGCCCGGCGCCACCCCGCCGGGCGCGCTCCCGCTGAGCCGGGTTCGATTGTTTCAATCGCTGTCATAATCCGGCAAGGAGGCTTAACCACCCCGGAAAAACACCGGATTCAGCGCCATTTTTTGACCGGGAATCGCGCTAGGATGCGGTAAATAGTCGTGCGTGGTTCCCTTGGCATCGACCCCAGCGGCACCTAGATTGTAAGGCATCGACGGGATGGATTCCCTGGGGATTCCCACAGAGCCTGCCCAAGGATTAGAGAGAGGCCGCGATCCGCGCGACCACGAAGGAAGACCATGAACGCCAATCTGCGGAATTTCGCCCTCTGGGTCATCATTGTCTTGCTGTTGCTGGCGTTGTTCACGCTTTTCCAGAATCCCGGCCAGCGCTCGTCGTCCTCGGACATCTCGTTCTCGCAGCTTCTCACTGAGGTCGATCAGGGCCATGTCCGCGACGTCGTGATCCAGGGGCCCGAGATTCACGGCACGTTCAACAACGGCACGAGCTTCCAGACCTACGCGCCGAGCGATCCGTCGCTGGTGAAGCGCCTCTACGACGCCAAGGTGCAGATCACCGCGAAGGCGCCCGGCGACAACGTGCCGTGGTTCGTTTCGCTGCTCGTCTCCTGGTTGCCGTTCATCGCGCTGATCGGCGTGTGGATCTTCCTGTCGCGGCAGATGCAGGGCGGCGCCGGCAAGGCGATGGGCTTTGGCAAGTCGCGCGCCAAGATGCTGACCGAGGCGCATGGCCGCGTCACCTTCGAGGACGTCGCGGGTGTCGACGAGGCCAAGCAGGATCTGCAGGAGATCGTCGAATTCCTCCGCGACCCCGGCAAATTCCAGCGGCTGGGCGGCCGGATTCCGCGCGGCGTGCTGCTGGTCGGCCCTCCCGGCACCGGCAAGACGCTGATCGCGCGCGCGGTCGCGGGCGAAGCCAACGTGCCGTTCTTCACCATCTCCGGTTCTGACTTCGTCGAGATGTTCGTCGGCGTCGGCGCGAGCCGCGTCCGCGACATGTTCGAGCAGGCCAAGAAGAACGCGCCCTGCATCATCTTCATCGACGAAATCGACGCCGTCGGCCGTCATCGCGGCGCCGGCCTCGGCGGCGGCAACGACGAGCGCGAGCAGACGCTGAACCAGCTGCTGGTCGAGATGGACGGCTTCGAGGCCAATGAGGGCGTGATCCTGATCGCGGCGACCAACCGCCCCGACGTGCTTGATCCCGCGCTGCTGCGTCCCGGCCGCTTCGACCGCCAGGTCGTGGTGCCGAACCCGGACGTCGTCGGCCGCGAGCAGATCCTCAAGGTCCACGTCCGCAAGGTGCCGCTGGCGCCGGATATCAACCTCAAGACCATCGCGCGCGGCACCCCGGGCTTCTCGGGCGCCGACCTGATGAACCTCGTCAACGAGGCTGCGCTGACCGCCGCCCGCCGCAACAAGCGGATGGTGACGCAGGCCGAGTTCGAAGAGGCCAAGGACAAGGTGATGATGGGCGCCGAGCGCAAGTCGCTCGTGATGACCGAGGAAGAGAAGTTGCTGACGGCCTATCACGAGGGCGGCCATGCCATCGTCGGCCTCAACGTCGTCGCGACCGATCCGATCCACAAGGCGACCATCATTCCGCGCGGCCGTGCGCTGGGCATGGTGATGCAGCTGCCGGAGCGCGACAAGCTGTCGATGTCGCTCGAGCAGATGACCTCGCGCCTTGCCATCATGATGGGTGGCCGCGTCGCCGAAGAGCTGATCTTCGGCCGCGAGAAGGTGACCTCGGGCGCGGCCTCCGACATCGAGCAGGCGACCCGCCTTGCCCGCATGATGGTGACGCGCTGGGGCCTCTCGGAAGAGCTCGGTACCGTCTCCTATGGCGAGAACCAGGACGAGGTGTTCCTCGGCATGTCGGTCTCGCGCACGCAGAACGCGTCCGAGGCGACCGTCCAGAAGATCGACTCCGAGATCAGGCGTCTGGTCGAGGAAGGTTACAACGAGGCGACCAAGATCCTCACCGAGAAGCGCGAGGACCTCGAGGCGCTCGCCAAGGGCCTGCTCGAGTTCGAGACGCTGACCGGCGACGAGATCATCGACCTGTTGAAGGGCAAGAAGCCCAACCGCGAGTCGGTGCTGGAGCCGTCGACGCCGCGCGCCTCCGCCGTGCCGCCGGCCGGCAAGCCGCGCCCGCGTCCCGATCCGGACACCGGCATGGAGCCGCAGCCGCAGGCGTAAGCCTCGCCCGCCATGGCCGGCAGGTCCGGCAAACCCGTTGTGCAAAAGCTCGGCCTCAAGCCGGGCTTTTGTATTTTTGTCGACGGGCTGTCCGCTCCCTACGACGACGTCGTCGGCGAACTGCCCGCCGATGTGCTGGTGGCGAAGACCGCACGGGCACCGCTCGATGCCGTGCACCTGTTCGCCGCCAAGGCCGAGGGGCTTGCGGCCAAGCTGCGGTGTTACCGTCAGGCGATCGCCCCTGACGGCATGATCTGGGTGTCGTGGCCGAAGGCAAGTTTGGGCGTCGCGACCGACCTTACGGAGAGACAGGTCCGCGAAACCGGGCTCGCGAACGGCCTCGTCGACGTCAAGGTCTGTGCGGTCGATGACGTCTGGTCGGGACTGAAATTCGTGATCCCGGTCAAGGACCGCGGCAAGCGCTGAGATCGCGCCTTTCGAATATCCTTGGCTCCCGCTGCGGCGCCGTGGCATCCTCGCGACAAGCCGTCAAACGGCACGGCCGCGTTGTCTGAGGGCGCGGCAAGAAAAAGGGGAGGGGAGGCCGATGCGCAAGGCATTCGGCGCGCTTGGCGCCATTTCGTTCCTGCTGCTGCCCACGTCTTCCATCGCCGCCGAGATGCGCGGCGTCACATCAACCGAAATCAGGATCGGCCAGACCATGCCCTATAGCGGGCCGGTGTCGGCGTTCGGCGCACTCGGCAAGGGCGAAGCCGGCTATTTCAGGATGCTGAACGAGCGCGGCGGCATCAATGGCCGCAAGATCAACCTCATCTCGCTGGACGATTCCTACGCGCCGCCGAAGACGGTGGAGCAGACGCGCCGCCTCGTCGAGAGCGACGAGGTCGCGCTGATCTTCTCCTCGATCGGCACCGCGCACAACACCGCGATCGCAAAGTACCTGCAGGGCAAGAACATCCCGCAGCTGTTCCTGGCCTCCGGCGCCTCGAAATTCGGCGACATCGCGCAATTCCCGCAGGCGACGATGGGCGTGCAGGCGCCGTTCCGCTACGAGGCACGGCTGTATGCGCGTTATGCGCTGGCGAAGAATCCGAATGCAAGGTTCGCCGTCATCTCGCAGAACGACGACTACGGCCGCGACTATCTCGCGGGCCTCAAGGACGTCCTCGGCGAGAAGTATGAATCTCTGGTTACCGTTGCGACCTATGAGATCACGGACCCGACGATCGACTCCCAGATCGTCAAGCTGAAGGCCACCAATGCCGACGTCTTGGTGATCGCGGCGACGCCGAAATTCGCGGCGCAGTCGATCCGCAAGGCCTTTGAGATCGGCTGGCGGCCGATGACCTTCCTGTCCAACACCGCGGTGTGGATCTCGACCGTGATGCAGCCGGCCGGCCTCGAAGCCGGCACCGGCATCATCTCCACGGCCTATGTGAAGGACCCGGACGATCCGGCCTGGAGCGACGATCCCGGCATGAAGGGCTGGCGCGAGTTCATGACCAGATACGTGCCCGAAGGCGACCAGCACGACACCAATTACGTCAACGCCTACAACAGCGCGATGGCGCTGGAGGCGGTGCTGAAAGCCTGCGGCGACGATCTCTCGACCGAGAACATCCTGCGTCAGGCATTCGCGATCAAGGGCCTGGAATTGCCGATGCTGCTGCCGGGCATCAAGGTCAACACCTCACCGGCCGACCACGTGCCGGTCGATCAGATGCAGCTGATGCGCTTCAACGGCAAGACCTGGGATCGCTTCGGCGAGCTCCAGACGGGGAATTGAGGGTGGGGCTGATCGCAGTTGAACTGTGAGCGCCGGGGATCAAACCCGTCATCCTGAGGAGCCGCGAAACGGCGTCTCGAAGGATCGACGGCCCGACTGGTGGCCGATTCATCCTTCGAGGCTCGCCCAGCGGCGCAATTGCGCCGCAAGGCTCGCACCTCAGGATGACGGGACGACGATGCGATTTTGGGCTTATGCAGCGTCGGTTAGTTCGTGCTCTGACCCGCCGCCGCGCCAGCCTTGGTCTCGTCCGAGCGCACATGGATCACGGCGATGTCGTCCTTGTACAGCCGCTTCCAGCCCTTCAGATGATCCAGTGCGTTGCCGGCCGGCGAGTCCGAGCTCAGCAGCGTGGCATCGATCCGGTATTTGTCGAGCAGGCCCAGCAGCTGGCCGACGTCGCGCGCATCGAGCGCATCGTAATAGTCGAGCACGAATTGCTCGCCATAGAGCTCGGCGCGGCCGTCGATGAACACCTTCATGTCGCGGCTCACCATGTAGCCGCCGAACGGCGCCGTGCTGAACACGCGCTGCGCCTTGTGCTGCTGCAGCACATCGACCGCGGCAACGGGCGAGAACATCGGCAGGAATTTGAACTGATGCTGCGCGACGAACATCGCCGTCGTCACCCACGCGCCGATCACCATCGCGATCACAGCCAGCATCGTGACGACGGGGAATGCGCGCGTTTCTCCGAAGCGGGCGGCGGCGGCGCCTGTGGTTGCCCATTGCTCGGCGATCGGCTTGGCGAGCACCAGCGGTGCGATGAACGCGAACACCTCGATGTTGCGGACATGGCTCAGCGCCATCCAGATCAGCCCGAGCAGCAGCAGGATCCGCGGCACCGACAGCGTCAGCCTGCGATAGCAGATCAGGCCGATCAGGCCGAGCAGCGTGGCTTCGAAGAAGCTGGGCTTGCTGAAATCCGCCGGCTTCCATTCCCCGATCAGCGTCAGCAACTTGCCGAGGCTGAGGATCTTGGTCGCGCCCAGCAGGCTATTCCAGCCATAGGGCGTCACGCAGCTCGCGGCCAGTGCCGCGAGGCCGAACAGGCCCCATCGCACGACAAGCTGACGGCGGCGGCCGGGCCCCGCATTCCACACGGCCTCCAGTCCGATCGGTCCGATCAGCGCCAGGCCGAGAACGAAGCCGCCGTGCAGATTGGCCCACAGCGTCATCAGCGGCAGCAGCCACCATGACGGTGAGGTGCGGCGATCCGCGGCCGCGAGCAGGCCGCCGATGAACGCCAGCAGCACCGGCAGCGCCAGCACATGCGGCCGCGCCAGAAAGTGGATCGTCGACAACAGCAGCGCCAGCGCCGCGATCAGGAGCGCGCGGGCCGGATCGAAATACGGGCTCAACAGATGCAGGAAGATCGCGACCGTCGCGCCGATCGCCATCGACGACAGGATCACCGGTCCGGCCCAATCGCCGCCGTAGACGAGCGCGTACATCACCTGCGACAGCCACGAGCTCGAGATCCAGGGCTCGCCGAAACGGGTGAACGAGAACACGTCCGATGTCGGCATCGCGCCGTGTTCGAGAATCCATTGTCCGACCCTGATCTGCCACATCGTGTCGGAATCGCGCAGCAGGATTTCGCCGGCCGAGAGATAAAACAGATAGGCGCCCACGGCGGCGCACAGCGGCACCAGTCCTCGCGCCGCGCTACGGCTGCTCACGCTGCTGGTGATGGAGAGTGACATGCGCTTTCTTGCTTGTTGCCGGGGCATCCAGAGCCAACGCCACGCGTGACGCCAGCGCGCACTCGACCACGGCTTCCGATAAATTCGGGTAAATGCCGCAGCGATATCGCGCGCATGCGCAAGATCGGATGTCTCGATTTCGAGCGATCACCTTAGCCGGCGATTTACCATCGCGGTCCCGATCCGGTTCGGGAGCGGCCGGAGCGCCGCCGGCTCAATCAGAGGTGGTGCCAGAGGTTGCAAAAAATCCTTACAATTCCAGCTTGTCATTCAGTCTGAATAGTTGTTCACTTCTTCAGACGATTGCGGGATCAATCGTTCAAAACGTTGAAGACTCGTGTGTTCTGCCGGTGGGCGCCGGCCGGGGCGCGCACGGCGGGGGGACGGAACGCCATGGTTTACCGGCGAACTCATCAGGTCGTGAAACGGCTGGCCGCGCGGCGCAGCGCCATCCTGTCGGCTGCGCGGGACGCGGCGGCGGCGGGCGGCATGGCGGCGGTCCAGATCGCACCCGTCGCGGTGCGGGCCAATGTCGCGGCCGGAACGGTCTACCGCTATTTTCCGTCGAAGGCCGAGTTGATCTCGGAACTGATCACGGAAGTCTCGCGCGACGAGCTCACGGCGATCCGGCGCGCCGCCGATGCCGCGCCAGGGCCGTCATCGGCGCTCGCCGCCGCGGTGACGACGATTGCGGTTCACGTGCTGTCGCAACGCAAGCTCGCCTGGGGCATTTTAGCCGAGCCGGTCGACGTCGACGTCACCGCCTCGCGCCTTGCCAGCCGCCGCGATATTTCCGGCGAGCTGGCCATGCGCATCGATGCCGCCGTGCGCGCCGGCCATCTGCCGGCGCAGGATACGGCGCTGGCCGCCACCGCCTTGCTCGGCGCGCTGCACGAGGCGCTGGTCGGCCCGCTGGCGCCGGCCAATCTCGACGATCCGATCAAGCTGCGTGACGCGGTGCAGACCGTGACGCTGCTCGCGCTGCGCGCGGTCGGCGTGATGGACGCACGCGCGCGTGGCCTCGTGGTGCAGGCAACGACTCCGGCCAAGGCGCTGGTCGGCGCCTGAGGCCAGGGTGAGGTCAAGGCGCGCGAAGAACACTTCTGTCGCAATGGCGTTGTAGGTTTCGGGGCTGGGCTCAACCACCTCACGGAGCAACCCATGACGACGACCCATGGCTCGGCCAAATGGCAGGGCGGCATCAAGGACGGCAAGGGCGCGATCTCGACCAAGAGCGGCGCGCTCTCGGATTACCCCTACGGCTTCGCCAGCCGCTTCGAGGGCAAACCGGGTTCGAACCCGGAGGAGCTGATCGGCGCGGCGCATGCCGCCTGCTTCACGATGGCGCTGTCGCTGATCCTGGGCGAAGCCAAGCTCACGGCGGAGTATATGGAGACCAAGGCCGATGTGACCCTGGAGAAGGTCGCCGACGGCTTTGCCATCACCGCGGTGCACTTGACGCTGTCGGCGAAGATCCCGGGCGCCGATAACGCGACGTTCCAGGAACTGGCCGGCAAGGCGAAGGCCGGATGTCCGGTGTCGAAGCTGCTCAACACCAAGATCGCGCTCGACGCGTCGTTGCAGGGCTGATCGCCGCGCGATGGGTTCGCGCGTTTTCGAGCGAAGTGGGCACGCGTGAAGAAGACGCGTCAAACAGGAATCTAGAGCTGCGCGTCGCCCCTCGGGCCGACCGAGGCGATGCGCAGCATGTTGGTGGTGCCGGGCGCGCGCAGCGGCACGCCGGCAACGATGATGACGCGCTGGCCGGCCTTGGCAAAACCGTCGCGGAACGCAATCGAGCCGGCGCGGTCGACCATGTCGTCGAGATCGTGCGCGTCCTCGGCGACCACGCAATGCACGCCCCACACCACCGACAGCTTGCGGCCGGTGACGAGGTTCGGCGTGATCGCAACCACCGGCACCTTCGGGCGCTCGCGCGCCACCCGGATCGCGGTCGAGCCTGACGACGTCCAGCAGATGATCGCCGACAGGTCGAGCGTCTCGGCGATCTGCCGCGCGGCATCGGCAATGGCGTCACCCACCGTCGCTTCAGGATCGACGCGCTGCGCGTTGATCACGTTGCGATAGGTCGGGTCGCGCTCCACTTCCTCGCCGATGCGGTTCATGGTCGAGACCGCCTCCACCGGGAATTTGCCGGCGGCGGATTCCGCCGACAGCATGATGGCGTCGGCGCCTTCGTAGACGGCGGTGGCGACGTCGGAGACTTCGGCGCGCGTCGGCACCGGCGCCTGGATCATCGATTCCAGCATCTGGGTCGCGACCACCACCGGCCTGCCGGCGCGGCGCGCCATCCGGATCATCTGCTTCTGCAGGCTCGGCACCCGCTCCAGCGGCAGTTCGACGCCGAGATCGCCGCGGGCCACCATCAGCGCGTCCGATGCTTCGATGATGTCGGCGAGGCGGTCGATCGCCTGCGGCTTCTCGATCTTGGCCATCACGGCGGCGCGGCCGCGGATCATCTTCTTGGCCTCGATCACGTCCTCGGCGCGCTGCACGAAGGACAGCGCGACCCAGTCGATCCCCTCCGGCAGCGCGGCTTCCAGGTCGGCGCGGTCCTTTGCGGTCATCGCCGACACCGGCAGATCGGTATCGGGCAGGCTGACGCCCTTGCGGTCCGACATCTTGCCGCCGATCACGACGCGCGTGACCGCGCGCTCGGGCGAGGTTTCCTCGGCGATCAGCCGCACCTTGCCGTCGTCGAGCAACAGCGCATGGCCCGGGCGGAGCGCGGCAAGGATCTCCGGATGCGGAAGCTGGACGCGGCTGTTGTCGCCCGGCGTCTTGTCGGAATCCAGAATGAAGCTCTGGCCGTTCTTGAGCTGGGTCGCGCCTTCCGCGAACGCGCCAACCCGCAGCTTCGGTCCTTGCAGGTCGACCAGGATGCCGATCGGCCGGCCGTAGCTCGATTCGACATTGCGGATGGTCTTGACCAGCTCCCGCATCTTGTCATGCGGGGTATGGCTCATGTTGATGCGGAAGACGTCGGCGCCCGCCTCGAACAGCTTGCGGATCATCGCGCTGTCTGAGGAGGCCGGGCCGAGTGTTGCGAGGATCTTGATTCGACGCAGTCGTCTCATTGTTTGCTTCCGGGTGGTGCGGCTGGCGGCAGACCAGACGCGCCCGGAGGCGCTGCGCCCGGCGGCGGGTTGGGCAGGCCCGGCATCGCCCCGGGACTTCCTGGACCCACGCCGCCCGGCATTCCCGGTACTTTCTGCGGCTGTTGTTCGTTGGCTTCGGTCAGCTGGACGGTCCACGCACGCTGCTCGCCGGTGTCGACCTCGAAGAAGCCGGTGCGGTCAAACCCGCGCGCCAGGCAATTTTCGGTGCCCTTGATGGTGAATTCCTTGTCGCGCGAGCACATGAAGGCCTGGCCGGACCATTCGCCGCCGCGATCATAGTCGAGAGCGTAGATGTAGTAGTAGCGCGCCACAAGGTTGCCGCGCAGCAAGGTCTCGCAGGTGCGCGACGACACGTTCCACCAGCCCTCGGTGGTCCAGCCCTCGGCGTCCTTGTAGCCGAGCGCGATGCCGACGCGGCTCGAAGTGTTGTTGCAGAGCCGGAAATCGGCGGCCGCCGGACTCGTCCACAGGCAGGCCGCGACAAGCGCCAGCACCGGCAGGAGGCCGGCCAACATCAGGCGGATATTGCGGGGAGCTGAGGCGAGGGAATCTGTTGGGCTCATGCAGCGAAGCTATATCAAATCATGGACGATTTCGCGTGCCCGGCCGGCACTGTCAACGGGCGGGCGCCCGTCTGCGACGCTGTCGGACCTTGGCCGGGGTGGCCGGACCGGTCCGTTTTGCGCGCCGATATGGCAAAATCTGTGACAATTCCCACCTGATATCAATATGGTGAGCGCGACACACGGGATCACGATCATGAGCATTGACGACAAAACCAGAACGGAACTCGAGGCCGCGGTCTTCCGGCGTCTCGTCAGTCACCTGCGCAACCGCACCGATGTGCAAAACATCGATCTGATGAACCTCGCCGGCTTCTGCCGCAACTGCCTGTCCAACTGGATGAAGGAAGAGGCCGACGCCAAGGGCCTTGCCGTGAGCAAGGACGAGAGCCGTGAGGCGGTCTACGGCATGCCGTATGAGGAATGGAAGGCGAAGCATCAGGGCAGCGCGACGCCGGAGCAGCTCGCGGCGATGAAGAAGGCCCAAAGCGGGCATTGAACCTCAGCCTGTGTGATGTCAGTTCCGCGGCCGTCCGCATCTCCTGTGGGCGCGCTGTGGATGAGCGCGATGTTTCCTTGACGGAACGCGCGCCAAAATCGAGGGTCGCCCGCAGCAAGCGGTGCGCGAGGCGCGTATTCGCGTAACATTTCAATACCCGTTCAGGAGTGCGCGATGGCCACCACGTCTGCCGCCGTCAAGGAAGAGCCCGCAACGCGATTTGCCAAGGACCAGCTCAAGTCCATCATCGAGCGCATCGAGCGGCTGGAAGAAGAGAAGAAGACGATCTCGGACGACATTCGCGACGTCTATGCCGAGAGCAAGGGCAACGGCTTCGACGTCAAGGCGCTGCGCGCCATCATCCGTTTGCGCAAGCAGGATCCGAACGAGCGCCAGGAGCAGGAGACCATCCTGGAGACCTACATGCAGGCGCTGGGGATGCTCTGAGGCGCGCAGCGGCCACCTCGTGCCGGGCGTTCGCCAAGGCGTGCCCCCCCAAGGCGCGCCCCCAAAGGCTCAGGTCAAAGCTGCTGGCGGGCCTCCTGTCGAGGCTTGGGTGAAATCCCGGGATTTGCTACACTGGCGGCGAGGTAACCGGGCAGATCGTTCAGATGGACGTGCCAGGACCAGAGCGCCGGCTCGCTGCGGTCCTCGCCGCCGACATGGTCGGCTATAGCCGCCTGATGGAGGCTGACGAGACGGGCACCCTTGCGCGCCTCAAAACCCATCGCATCGAGCTGATCGATCCGGCCATCGCCAAGAATCGCGGCCGCATCATCAAGACCACCGGCGACGGCCTGCTGGTCGAATTTCATAGCGTCGTCGATGCGGTGCTGTGCGCGGCCGAGGTTCAGAGCCGGATGGCGAAGCGCAACGCCGACGTCGCGCCGGCGCGCTGGATGCAGTTTCGCATCGGCATCAATCTTGGCGACGTGATCGTTGACGGTGCCGACATCTTCGGCGACGGCGTCAACGTCGCGTCCCGCCTGGAGACGCTGGCCGAGCCCGGCGGCATCTGCATTTCCGGCGCGGTCCGCGATCAGGTCGGCGATCGCCTGGAAGATCTGAGCTTCGAGGATCTCGGCGACCAGACCGTCAAGAACATCGCGCGCCCGATCCGGGTCTTCCGCGTCCATCTCGAATCCGGTGCCAGGCCCGTTCCGGAGCACCCGGGTGCGGTGGCCGCCCCTGTCGTCGCCAAGAAGCCCTCCATCGCCGTGCTGCCGCTCGTCAACATGAGCGGCGATCCCGAGCAGGAATTCTTCGCCGACGGGCTCACCGAGGACATCATCACCGAGCTGTCGCGCTTCCACGATCTGCTGGTGATCTCGCGCAACTCGAGCTTCGTGTACAAGGGCAAGGCCGTGAAGGTGCAGGACGTCGCGAAGGAATTCGCCGTCGACTATGTGCTGGAAGGCAGCGTGCGGAAGGCGGGCGGCCGGATCCGCGTCACCGTGCAGCTGATCGACGCCGTGGCCGACCGGCACGTCTGGGCCGAACGCTACGACCGCGAGCTTGCCGACATCTTCGCCATCCAGGACGAGATGACGCGCGCGATCGTGGCGACCTTGCCGGGACGCGTCGAGGCTGCCGCGCATGACCGCGTCAAGCGCAAGCCGACCGACAACATGGCGGCCTACGAGTGCGTGCTCGCCGCCAAGGTGCTGCATCATCGCTCGGCACGGGACGACAACGCGGAGGCGCAGCGCCTGCTTGAGCGGGCCATCGTGCTTGACCCGAACTATGCCCATGCCCACGCCTGGCGGGCCTGCGTGCTCGGCCAGACCTGGGTCTACAACTGGTGCACCGACCGCGACGCGACCATGGCGCAGGTCGGCGCAGAGCTCGAGATCGCGCTCAAGCTCGACGACAATGACAGCGACGTGCACCGGATCCTCGCCGCCCTGAACCTCAACCGCGACGACCACGACAAGGCGACCTTCCACCAGGAACGCGCGCTCGCGCTCAATCCGAATTACGACCTCGTGGTCGTGCAGCAGGGCGAGCTCCTGACCTGGCTCGGGCGGCCCGAGGAGGGCATCGACTGGATCAAGCGGGCGATGCGCCTCAATCCGTTCCATCCGGAGCGGTTCTGGAACCATCTCGGCCGGGCCTGCTATTGCGCCGAGAAGTACGCCGACGCCGTCGAGGCGTTCTCGCGCATCACGCGCCCCGACCACACCCATCACGCCTTCCTCGCGGCGACCTTCGCGCAGATGGGCAACACGGTGGCTGCCTCGGCCCACGCCGCCGAGGTGCTGAAGCGCGAGCCGACCTTCTCGGTTGCCGCGCACCTGACCACCCAGCGCTACAAGTGCGAGCCCGATCGGGCGCGTTACGAGGCCGGCCTGCTCAAGGCAGGGCTGCCGGCCTGAAGGGGCGGAAAGCTACTTGTCGGCAGAAGCGCGGCTCAGCGCAGCGAGGCGGTGCGGAGCACGAAGGACTGGGTCGTCAGGAGGGCGGTCGCCGAGCCCGAGAAACGGTCGCAGGTCATGCCCATCATCGGATCTTCCGAGAAGGTCATGACGACGGCGGCCTGCGGCTTCACGAAATGAGTCCGCATCATGGTCATGTCGGTGTCGCCAAGCACCGTGGTCAGCATGGCATTGCTCGCGCTCGGCGCCAGCATCACCACGCGCATCCAGATATCGTTGCCCTTGGCAGCCGAGATCCGCGCGGAGGTGGTGATCACGCCCTGGCTCGGAGCGCCCTTGGCAACGACGGTGTTGATTTCGGTGCTAGGAGCCGCGGCATTGCGTGTCGGGCGCACGTTGCGCGGGATCGGCGCGGTCGCTGCGACGATGTTTGCGCGATCGACCGGTGACGCCGCAGGCGCATAAGCCAGCGCCTTGTTGAAGTTTTCGGTCGTCGTGCTGGCAGTGGTCTGCGGATCGCTACCGCCGACCGCCTCACGGGCCTTCAGCGCGGCAATCTGCGCCGCCGACGCCTGCTTCGGCGCCTCACCCTCGTCACCCCAGAAGCCGCGGGCATTGATGATGTCGGCAGGCGATTGCGGCGCGGTGTTCTCGGCCACCTGCACCATTTGCACCGCGGGCTTCGCCTTCGGCATCGGCACGAGCTGGGCGTCGGCGGCGGCGAGCTGGATGGCGGCGGCGAACTGCGGCTTGGCGCGCGGCAGCGGAATCGGATCGGCGGATTTGGCGGGCGCGGCGGCGGCCACCACGGTGTTGGCGGCGGGCTTGTCGTTCACGCTGGCCGCGCCTTCGTCTTCATCGTCACTCGACTTGCCGCCACCGAACAGCTTGGCGAACAGGCTCGGCTTGCCGATGGTCGCGGCATCGTCACCATTGCCGCGGCGCTCGATGTCGGCCTTGGCGAGCTCATAGCCCTTGAGCGGCGTGCCGTCGGTCGGGACATGGACGGTGCGGCCGTCGGGAAACACCCTGACCAGCTGCTCGCGGGTCATGCGCGGCCAGTGGCGAATGCTGCCGGTATCGAGATGGACGAACGGCGAGCCCGAGGTCGGATAGAAACCGACGCCGCCGCGCTGCAGGCGGAGGCCGGCGTAGCGGATCTGCTCCAGCGGCACGCCCGGGATGAAGAAGTCCATCGCATGCCCCAGCATGTGCTGGCTGTGGCGCGCGACGCCCGAGGAGCGGCGGCGGAGCATGGCGTTGGTGGCAGGGGCGCGATAGGCGGAGATGATCTGGATCGGCTGCTTGCCGCCGACGTCGTTATAGACGTCCCACAGGATGTCGAAGAGGTGACGGTCCATCACCGTTTCATCCTGGGAGCGCCAGTCGCGCAGGAAGTGGTTGAGCTGCTTCAGCGCGCCTTCGTCGTAGCGACCCTCGCGCTTGAAGGTGACGGTGAGGTCTTCGCCGGAATGGGTGTGGTGGAAGGAGAGGGTGCGGGTCTGGTTCAGCGCGGTGGCATCGTGCACCGATCCCGCGCCCGCCAACAGCAATAGCGCAGTCAGGCCGACTTGGTATCCGGCCTTAGGTAACGACAGCGGATTGCAGCGGCGTGCGAAGACAGCCAGCACTATGAGCCCACCCAGTCGACGAGCGTTCGGTCGGCATCTTTCGCAGACCCCCTGCGGAAGACGGTGAACGCTTTCTTAAAGCGGGAGGGTTAACCGAGGTTTACCGACCCGCCCCCAAGTTAGGCTTAACTAACTGGGCGACTGTGGCAAAAGATAGCCCTGCTCCCCAGCCGAGACCCGAAATGGTTAACGTAAACGATCTCGCCTTTTGAGCGAGATCGTTGATTTTGCTTCAAAATTTATCCCAATCGGGCGGAAATGCAGACTAGCGCGTGATCACCCGGCGCTGCTGCTGAGCCTGCCCACGACGGATCGGCTGCGGCTCTGGTTGTCCGAATCCCCCGAACAGGCGCTCGAAGAAGTTTGGTCCGGAGGAGCCAAAGCCGTTGTCGCCGGCGACATTGACGCCGGCGGGCAGGCTGCTGCTCGGCGGACGCGAATAGCTCGGCTGGGCGTGCGCCACCACCGTCTCGAGGTCCTTGCCGCGGCTGTTCCTGAGCAGCGACAGCATGGTGGCGTCGCGGCCGTAAACGTCCCTGCGGAATTGCAGCTTGCCGGCATCGTCCACGAACGCGGTCTGGTAGGTGATGTTCACCGGGATCGGCGTCGGGAATTTCAGGTCGACCTCGCTCGAGCCGTACATGCTGCGGATCCGCTCCGGCGTGTAGTGCTGGTTCGGCTCGGTGATGTTGAGCAGGACGGCGGCGTACTGATCGGGGTTCTGCACGCGCATGCAGCCGTGGCTGAAAGCGCGCTCGTCCTTCGCGAACAGGTACTTGTCCGGCGTGTCGTGCTGATAGACTAGGAACTTGTTCGGGAAGTTGAAGCGGATGCGGCCGAGCGCGTTGGCTTCACCCGGCGGCTGCGAGATGTGGATCGAGCCGTCGCGGTTGCGCTCGAGCCTGAGGCCCATGCGCTGCAGCACCGTCGGATCCTGCTGCAGGGCCGGCAGATACTCGTTGTAGATGATCGACGGCGGCACGTTCCAGGTCGGATTGACCGTGATGTACTTCATCGTCTCGGTCAGAAGCGGCGTGGCATGCTGGCCGGGCTTGCCGGTGACGACGCGGGTGGTCCAGACCGGCGCGCCGTTCTGCATCACCTTCAGCGTGTAGTCCGGGATGTTGAGGATCACATAGGCATTGCCGACACTGGCGGCGCCGAGCTGGCGCGGCAGCCAGCGCCAGCGCTCCATGTTGACGATCACGGTGTCGATCTGCCGGTCGCGCTTCGGATTGTTCAGCGCCTTCACCGTGCGCTCGTCGAGAACGCCGGTCGGCTTGAGATCGACGCTGCTCTGGAATTTCTCCACCGCCCGCGCGACCGTCGCGTCATACTTGGTGCTGTCGGCATCCTCGGTGATGCCGAGCTTGTTGCGCAGGTCCGGCACGCGCGGATCGTCCATTTCGACCGCGGCCTGCTTCTTGCGCGCCGGCAAATATTTCAGCGCCGGGCCGTCCGCGATCGTGATGACCGGACCGTCGCCCTGGCCACGCAGCTCGGCGAGCTTCTTCTTCAGCTCCTTGTAGAGCTTCTGCTGCGGGTTGTAGCCGTCGAGCGCGGCGGAGGCGTCCTTGGCGGAGGTCACATTGGCGAACACTTCCGCCGGATCGATCGGGTGCTCCGGATAGAGAATGTCCCCCGACACCTGCGACCAGTGCATGCGGCCGCTCTGGGCCTGGCGGGCGTAGTCCAGCATGCTGGCCGCGAGCTTCAGCTCGGCGTCGGCCAGCGCGTCCGGCGAGGTCGCCGCGGCGAAATCCGGCACCGGATAGTCTGATGCATCGAGGCCGTCGGCGGCCGCGTCCTTCAGGCGCGCGATGACGCCCTTGCCGGCGTCGGTCAGCTTGCCGGCCTTGGTGAACACCGGCGCGTATTCGCGACCCGAATAGAATTTCTCGGCCGCCGCGCGCTCGTTCTTGCGGTCGAAGGTGCGCAGCGACTTGCCGGCGAGCAGTTCGCGCAGCTTGTCGGCAACCGGCTGATCCTCGGCGGCAACGTTGCTCGCGGCCTTCGCAGGCTCCGTAGCGGGAGCAGCGGCCGTCGCCGGAGCAGGCGCTGTGGCAGGCGCCGCGGCCGTTGCAGGCGCGGGGCTTGCGGCAGGCGCGGTGGCAGTTGCCGGGGCGGGGGCCGACGGCGCGACGGCGGTATCGGTCTTCGGCGCATCGGCGGGCTTCGGCTCGACCGCCTTTGCAGTCGCGCTCGGCTCTGCTGGCTTGGCGTCGACCGGCTTTGTCTCAGCAGGCTTGGCTTCGGTGGCTTGTACATCCGCTGGCTTCACGTCGGCCGGCTTGGCTGCATCGGGCAGCGCTGCGGTGGTGTCGGCCTTGAAATCGCTTGCGGTGGGGGGCGGCACGTTGGCCGGTTCGGGGCGCGGGATCGCCGCGTCGATCGCGAGTTCCGAAGCGCTGGAGTGCGGCGTGTCCTGCGCGAGGGCCGAGGTCGCGGACACCGTGAGGAAGGTTGCCGCGACGGCCATCAATACGCGGTCAAATCCTCGACGGTTGTTCGAACAGTCACGCATCGTCACACCCCCTGGGTGAAACTGCCCCTCGTCAAACCGGAACAGTTCAATTCAGAATTTGGTTTCGTAGCTTGCGCGAAAGCGCCGGCCTCTCGATCGACTCGCACGCCTGCACACAACGAACGCAGACGATACCTTTGCCCCTCTCATGCAGCCAGCGCCATGCGGGGCAACTCACGACAAACTGACCTCGAAGCAGCTGATTTCACTCCGGGCTGTGCGTTTTTGCCACGCGGCACAGCCTTTGTCTGTCACCGCCACGACACGGTTCAAAAGGTTCCCTGGTATGGCCCTGTCGGCCTTGAGGGCTAAGTGGCGTCGCTTGCGCGCGCGCCGGCCGCAGCTTCGTCGAGCTTGCGATAGAGCGTCGAGCGGCCGATCTTGAGGCGGCGCGCGACCTCCGACATCTGTCCGCGGTAATGCGAAATCGCAAAGCGGATGATCTCGTTCTCGAGATCTTCCAGGGGGCGCACCTCGCCCGCGGCATTGAGCATGGCGAGGCCGCCGGCGGTGGGCAGGGAGACGGCAACTGGTATTTCATTACCGGAAATCATGGCGGGGGCCGTGGAGGGCGACACCACCAGCGGCTCGCCCTGCAGCGATGTGCCCTCCGCTACCGGATGCGCCGTTCCTTGCGGGAAATCGGCGAGCGCGAGCTGGTCGCCGTCGCTCATCACCACGGCGCGATACACCGTGTTCTCGAGCTGGCGGATGTTGCCCGGCCAGTCGAGCTGCGAAAGGTGGGCCATCGCCTCGCCGCTGATGCCGGTGATGTTGCGGTTTTCCTCGGCGCAGAACCGCGCGAGGAAATGCCGCAACAGATGCGGGATGTCTTCGCGCCGCTGTCGCAGCGCCGGAATGGTCAGCGGCAGCACGTGCAGGCGATAGAACAGGTCCTCGCGGAACTGGCCGCCTTTCACGAGATCGAGCAGCTTGCGGTTGGTCGCCGAGATGATGCGAACATCGACCTTGACCGGCTTGCGGCCGCCGACCGCCTCGACGGTGCCTTCCTGCAGGGCGCGCAGCAATTTCACCTGCGTGGCCAGCGGCAATTCACCGACCTCGTCGAGGAACAGCGTGCCACCATGCGCTTCGACGAACTTGCCCTGGTGGCGCTCGGTGGCGCCGGTGAAGGCGCCCTTCTCGTGGCCGAACAGGATCGATTCGACGAGATTGTCCGGGATCGCGCCGCAATTCACCGCAACGAACGGCCTGGCCTTGCGCTCGCCGCTGCCATGAATGGCGCGCGCGAACAGTTCCTTGCCGACGCCGGATTCGCCCTCGATCAGCACCGGGATCGTCGAGGACGCGGCCTTTTGCGCGGTGCGCAGCACCCCGGCCATCGCCTCGCTGCGGGTGATAATATCGGAGAAGGTCAGCCGGCCCTCGCGGCTGTGGCGGATCCGCTGCAATTCGCCCTTCAGCGCCGAGGCGTTGAGGGCGTTGCGCAGGGAAACCTGCAGCCGCTCGAAGCCGACCGGCTTGACAACGAAATCCTGGGCACCGGCGCGCATCGCCGACACGACATTGTCGATGCCGCCATGCGCGGTCTGCACGATGACCGGGACGGTCAAACCAGCTTCACGAATTTTTGCGAGGACTCCGAGACCGTCGAGGCCCGGCATCACGAGGTCGAGCACGACGGCGTCAATCGCCTGCGTCTCGGATGCGGTCAGGGCCGCGATCGCCGCGTCGCCACTGTCCACGACGAGGGGCTCATAGCCGCACTTCTGCACCATGTTTTCAACCAAACGGCGCTGTACTGCGTCGTCATCGGCGATCAAAATGGTGGCAGCCATGGTTTTCCCCGCACGCTACGTTTATTTGTCTCGAATCGGGGCAATGTCGCCGATGCCGATTAACGCACTCTTAAATGTTGCAAACCCGCATTCATTCCGCCGCCGCCGACATCTTTCCGACTGAACCAAGGTTACGAACAAGATGACCTCGCGCTCCAAAACTGCATCCAACAAGTCTGCCCTCAGCAAGGCCGCTCTCCGCAAGGAAGCCGCGTTGCGCAAGACGGCCGCGCAACGCAAATCGTCCGCAGGCGGCCCGGCGGCGAAAAAGGCAGCCAACAAGACCGGCAAGCTTCCGGAATGGAATCTGGCAGATCTCTACTCCGGTATCGATGCGCCTGAGGTCGCACGCGACTTGCAGAAAATGGACGCAGATTGCGTCGCGTTTGAGACCGACTACAAGGGCAAGCTTGCCGAAAATACCGCCAAAGAGGGTGGCGGAAAGTGGCTGGCCGAGGCGATCCGGCGCTATGAGGCGATCGACGATCTGGCTGGCCGTCTCGGCTCTTACGCCGGCCTCGTCCATGCCGGCGACAGCGTCGATCCCGCGATCTCGAAATTCTACGGCGATATTTCCGAGCGGCTGACCGCTGCGTCGGTGCATCTGTTGTTCTTCTCGCTCGAGCTCAATCGGGTCGACGATGACGTGATCGAGCGCGCGATGGCCGAACCCGAACTCGGCCATTACCGGCCCTGGATCGAGGATCTGCGCGAGGACAAGCCGTACCAGCTCGAGGATCGCGTCGAGCAGCTGTTCCACGAAAAGGCGCAAAGCGGCTACGCGGCCTGGAACCGGCTGTTCGACCAGACCATCTCCGGCCTGCGTTTCAAGGTCGGCGGCAAGGAGCTCGCGATCGAGCCGACGCTGAACCTGCTGCAGGACAAGGCGGGGGACAAGCGCATGGCTGCCGCGCAGGCGCTTGCCAAGACCTTCAAGGACAATGAGCGCAGCTTCGCGCTGATCACCAACACGCTCGCCAAGGACAAGGAAATCTCCGACCGCTGGCGCGGCTTCCAGGATGTCGCGGACTCCCGCCATCTCAACAACCGCGTCGAGCGCGAGGTGGTCGATGCGCTGGTCGCCTCGGTGCGCGCGGCCTATCCGAAGCTGTCGCACCGCTATTACGCGCTCAAGGCCGGCTGGTTCAAAAAGAAGAAGCTGCCGCACTGGGACCGCAACGCCCCGCTGCCGTTCGCGGCGACCGGCACCATCGCCTGGCCCGAGGCGCGCAACATGGTGCTGTCGGCCTATAGCGGCTTCTCGCCCAAGATGGCCGCGATCGCGGAGCGCTTCTTCGACGATCGCTGGATCGATGCGCCGGTCCGTCCCGGCAAGGCGCCCGGCGCGTTCTCGCATCCGACCACGCCGTCGGCGCATCCCTATGTGCTGATGAACTATCAGGGCAAGCCGCGCGACGTGATGACGCTGGCGCATGAGCTCGGTCATGGCGTCCATCAGGTGCTGGCGGCGAAGAACGGCGCGCTGATGGCGCCGACGCCGCTGACGCTGGCGGAAACCGCAAGCGTGTTCGGCGAGATGCTGACCTTCAAGCGGCTATTGTCCCAGACCAGGAACGCCAAGCAGCGCCAGGCGCTGCTCGCGGGCAAGGTCGAGGACATGATCAATACCGTGGTGCGGCAGATCGCGTTCTATTCATTCGAGCGCGCGGTTCATACCGAGCGCAAGAACGGCGAACTCACCGCCGAGCGGATCGGCCAGATCTGGCTCAGCGTGCAGGGCGAGAGCCTGGGGCCGGCGATCGAGATCAAGCCGGGCTACGAGACGTTCTGGATGTACATCCCGCATTTCATCCACTCGCCGTTCTACGTCTATGCCTATGCGTTCGGCGATTGTCTCGTGAACTCGCTCTATGCGGTCTACGAGCACGCGTCCGAAGGCTTTGCCGAGCGCTATCTCGACATGCTCGCCGCCGGCGGCACCAAGCACTACTCCGAGCTGCTGCGGCCGTTCGGGCTCGATGCCAAGGACCCCAAATTCTGGGACGGCGGCCTGTCCGTCATCGCCGGCATGATCGACGAACTGGAAGCGATGGGCTGAGGCCCATCCGCTGTCCCGGGGCTGAAGCCGGCGCTTTTGCGCCGGACGGCACGATCTGTCCTTATCTTTCCTTGGCGTCCGCGCTTCGGAGATCAATCCGGCCCGGACGCGGCCGTTGCCGGGCCGCCCGGATCGGGGACGATTTGCGCTTCAAATCGCCCGATCGGGACCGCGCCGTTGCCCTGCCTACCCGTTTGCGGTAATGGCTCGCGGAGGAACGCGAATTTCTGACTGGGGACAGCGATGGCAGACCATAGCGAAGTGGCCTACACGACCGCCGACGGCAACGATTACGTGGCGCATGAGCAGACCTATGAAGGGTTTATCATGCTGGTCAAATGGGGCACCATCAGCGTCGCCATTATTCTCGCCCTGATGGCCTATTTCCTGGTCTGATCCTTGAGATCGGCTAGCGGCGCCGCCGTCCCGCGGCGGTGCCGGAATTCCTGTCGAATCCGGATGTAAAAACCGGGTATCCAAATCTGGCGAAAATAACGCTAGTTTGAAGACGCGTGCGCCGCTCGCGCCGCCGGAGGGCCCATGAAGATTGCCGTTGCCAAGGAAATTGATCCGTCCGAGCCGCGGGTTGCGGCCTCGCCCGATACCGTGAAGAAGTTCAAGGCACTCGGCGCCGAGGTCGCGGTCGAGCCGGGCGCGGGCATCAAGTCGGGCCTTCCCGATTCGGAGTTCACCGCGGTTGGCGCCACCGTCAGCGCGGACGCGCTCAAGGACGCCGACATCATCATCAAGGTGAAGCGGCCGGAAGCCTCCGAACTCTCCAAATACAAGCGCGGCGCTCTGGTCATCGCGATCATGGATCCCTACGGCAACGAGGCCGCGCTGAAGGCGATGGCCGATGCCGGCGTGTCTGCCTTCGCGATGGAATTGATGCCGCGCATCACCCGCGCGCAGGTGATGGACGTGTTGTCCTCGCAGGCCAATCTGGCCGGCTACCGCGCCGTGATCGAGGGCGCCGAGGCCTTTGGCCGCGCCTTCCCGATGATGATGACCGCCGCCGGCACCGTTCCGGCCGCGAAGGTGTTCGTGATGGGCGTCGGCGTCGCCGGCCTGCAGGCGATCGCGACCGCGCGGCGGCTCGGGGCCGTCGTCACCGCGACCGACGTGCGCCCGGCCACCAAGGAACAGGTCGAATCGCTCGGCGCGAAATTCCTCGCCGTCGAGGACGAGGAATTCAAGAACGCGCAGACCGCCGGCGGCTACGCCAAGGAGATGTCCAAGGAGTACCAGGCCAAGCAGGCCGCGCTGACCGCCGAGCACATCAAGAAGCAGGACATCGTGATCACGACCGCGCTGATCCCGGGCCGTCCGGCGCCGAAGCTCGTTACCGGCGAGATGGTGAAATCGATGAAGCCCGGCTCGGTGCTGGTCGATCTCGCGGTCGAGCGCGGCGGCAATGTCGAGGGCGCCAGGCCCGGCGAGGTGGTCGAGGCCGACGGCATCAAGATCGTCGGCTACACCAACGTCGCCGGCCGCGTCGCGGCGTCGGCCTCGGGGCTCTACGCGCGCAACCTTTTCTCGTTCATCGAGACGATGGTCGACAAGGCCAACAAGGCACTCGCGGTCAATTGGGACGACGAGCTGGTGAAGGCCACCGCGCTGACCAAGGACGGCGCCGTCATCCATCCCAACTTCCAGCCGAAGTAAGGAGAGAAGCCATGGAGCATCTCGCGCAGGCCGTCGATCCGTTCGTGTTCCGGCTGTCGATTTTCGTCCTCGCCGTGTTTGTCGGCTATTTCGTGGTGTGGTCGGTGACGCCGGCGCTGCATACGCCGCTGATGAGCGTGACCAACGCGATCTCCTCGGTGATCGTGGTCGGCGCGCTGCTCGCGGTCGGCGTCGGCATGGTCTCGAGCGGTTCGGGCTGGGCCCGCGGCTTCGGCTTCGTCGCGCTGATCTTCGCCTGCGTGAACATCTTCGGCGGCTTCCTGGTCACCCAGCGCATGCTCGCGATGTACAAGAAGAAAGCCAAGTGAGCGGCAATCACCTCGGGGTGATGAGGATTTTGGGGGACCTGAGATGAGCGCCAATCTCTCTGCACTGTTGTATCTCGTGGCGGGGGTGCTGTTCATCCTGTCGCTGCGCGGCCTGTCGAGCCCGGCGTCGTCGCGCCAGGGCAACATGTTCGGCATGATCGGCATGGCGATCGCCGTCGGCACCACGCTGGCGAGCCATCCGCCGGCCGACGGCGTGGCCTGGGTGCTGGTCATCCTCGCGGTCGCGATCGGCGGCGGCATCGGCGCCGTCATCGCGCGCCGGGTGCCGATGACCTCGATGCCCGAACTGGTCGCCGCATTCCACTCGCTGGTCGGCATGGCGGCGGTGCTGGTCGCCGCCGGTGCGTTCTATGCGCCCGAGGCGTTCGACATCGGCACGCCCGGCAACATCCATCCGCAGAGCCTGATCGAGATGTCGCTCGGCGTCGCGATCGGCGCGCTGACCTTCACCGGCTCGGTGATCGCGTTCCTGAAGCTGTCGGCCCGGATGAGCGGCGCGCCGATCATCCTGCCGTTCCGCCACGTCATCAACATCGTGCTGGCGCTGGCGCTGGTGTTCTTCATCGTCGGCCTCGTGATGAGCGGCAGCGCGCTCGACTTCTGGATGATCACGATCCTGGCGCTGGCGCTCGGCGTGCTAATGATCATCCCGATCGGCGGCGCCGACATGCCGGTCGTGATCTCGATGCTGAACTCGTATTCCGGCTGGGCCGCGGCCGGCATCGGCTTCACGCTCGGCAACTCGGCGCTGATCATCACCGGCGCGCTGGTCGGCTCGTCGGGTGCGATCCTGTCCTACATCATGTGCCACGCGATGAACCGCTCGTTCATCTCGGTGATCCTCGGCGGCTTCGGCGGCGAGACCGCGGCGGCCGGCGGCGGCTCGGGCGAGCAGAAGCCCGCCAAGCTCGGCTCGGCTGATGATGCGGCCTTCATCATGAAGAACGCCTCCAAGGTCATCATCGTGCCCGGCTACGGCATGGCGGTGGCGCAGGCCCAGCACGCGCTGCGCGAGATGGCCGACATGCTGAAGAAGGAAGGCGTCGAGGTGAAATACGCCATTCACCCGGTGGCGGGCCGCATGCCCGGCCACATGAACGTGCTGCTCGCCGAAGCCAACGTGCCCTATGACGAGGTGTTCGAGCTCGAGGACATCAACTCGGAGTTCGCGCAGGCCGACATCGCCTTCGTGATCGGCGCCAACGACGTCACCAACCCGGCCGCCGAAGAGGACAAGACCTCGCCGATCTACGGCATGCCGGTGCTGCAGGTCTGGAAGGCCGGTACCGTGATGTTCATCAAGCGCTCGCTGGCCTCGGGCTATGCCGGCATCGACAATCCGCTGTTCTACCGCGACAACACCATGATGTTGCTCGGCGACGCCAAGAAGGTCACCGAGAACATCGTCAAGGCGATGTAAGGCGGTAGCGATGACGCTGAACCGGGAGTGGCATCGAACGCATCGCATGCCGCCCCGGGCAACGCGCGAGCAGCGCATCAAGTGGCACGTCGCGCATGCGGCGGCGGGCGCGTGCCGGCCGGTCCCCGACAGCGTCGAGGCGGACGTCGAGAAGCTGCGCAAGCTCGCCCGCCGCAAATAGCCGCGGCCACCGGTGATGGCGCTGGCACTCGCAATCCTGAAATGGCTCCTGATCGCCGCGGTCGTCGTCTATCTCGGCGGCCTCGTGGCGCTGTATGTCAAGCAGCGCGAACTGCTGTTTCCGATCCCGCCGGTCGGGCGGACCGCGCCGGCGGCCGCGGGCCTTCCCGAAGCGGAAGAACATGTCCTGACCACCGGCGACGGCGAGAAGGTCATCGTCTGGCACGTGCCGGCGAAGCCGGGCCGGCCCGTCGTGCTGTTCTTCCACGGCAATGGCGATTTCCTTGCCGGGCGCGTGGCGCGCTTCAAGGCCATCACGGCCGACGGCACCGGGCTGGTGGCGCTGTCCTTTCGCGGTTACGCAGGGTCGAGCGGGTCTCCGAGCGAGCAGGGACTGCTGCAGGACGCCGCGGCGGCTTACGCCTTCGCCACCGCGCGCTACCGCGCCGAGCAGATCGTGGCCTGGGGATTCTCCCTCGGCACGGGCGTTGCGGTTGCGCTCGCCGCCGAACATCCGCTCGGCAAGCTGATCCTTGAGGCGCCGTATACGTCGACGGCTGACGTCGCCGGCGCGCATTTCTGGTATGTGCCGGTCCGCCTTTTGATGCGCGATCAATTCCACTCCGACCGGCTCATCGCGCGGGTCAAGGCGCCGCTCCTGATCATGCATGGCGCCGACGATCCGGTGATCCCGATTCGCTTCGGCGAGCGCCTGTTCGGCCTCGCCCATGAGCCCAGGCAATTCGTGCGACTGCCCGGTGGCGGGCACGACAATCTCGACGATTTCGGTGCGATGGCGACGGCGCGACGGTTTATCGACGCCGCAAGAGGCTGACGGCGGCGATTGTCTGTCGCATAATCGCGGCACCGAAGTGAGGGGACCCCACGATGAGCGCACACGGACCGATGCCGCGGTCGGCCTGGCTGTATCCCGTTCTGGCGGTGCTGTTGTTTGCCGCGGTCACGGCCACCGGCTACAGCTTCGCGCCGTCGGCCGGTGGCTGGGTGTTTGCGGCGGTACTTCTGGTCATTCTGTTCGGCACCGTGTTCGCGGCGGTCCACCATGCCGAGATGATCGCCGAGCGGATCGGCGAGCCGTTCGGCACATTGCTGCTGACGCTCGCGGTGACGATCATCGAGGTGGCGCTGATCTCGACCATCATGCTGGGCGACACGCCGGCGCCGACCTTGGCCCGCGACACGGTGTTTGCGGTGGTGATGATCGTCTGCAACGGCCTGGTCGGGCTCTGCATCTTCATCGGCGGCATCCGCTACCGCGAGCAGGATTTCCAGATCACCGGCGCCAACCTTTACCTCAGCGTGCTGTTCGTGCTCGCGACCATCACGCTCGATATGCCGAATTTCACGCTCACAGCGCCGGGGCCGATCTACTCCTCGGCCCAGCTCGCCGTGATCAGCGTCGTGACCCTGCTGCTTTACGCGGTGTTCCTCTACACCCAGACCATCCGTCACCGCGATTATTTCGTCAGCGGCGCCAACGAGGCGGCGGCGCATGGCGAGGTGATGTCGGACCGCATGACGGCGATCAGCGTTGCGCTGCTGCTGATCTCGCTGCTGGCGGTGGTGTTGCTGGCGAAGAAATTCTCGCTGGTGGTCGATGTCGTCACCGTCAAGATCGGCGCGCCGCCGGCCTTTGCCGGCCTGGTGGTGGCGGCCCTGATCCTGTTGCCGGAGAGCGTTGCCGCGGTGTCGGCGGCGCGCAAGAACGACCTGCAGAAGAGCATCAACCTCGCGCTCGGCTCCTCGATCGCCACCATCGGGCTCACGGTTCCGGCGGTGGCGGTTGCCGCCTCTGTGCTCGACAAGCAACTGGTGCTCGGGCTCAGCAACCAGCATATGCTGATCCTGCTGCTGACCTTCATGGTCAGCATGCTCACCTTCGGAACTGGCCGCACCAACATCCTGTTCGGGCTCGTTCACATGGTGGTGTTCGCCGTGTTCGTGTTCATGGTTTTCGTGCCGTAGGACATGATCCGCTCAAAAAACTTGGAGAGAATGACGATGCTCAGCGCCAAATCGGATGTGCAGGTGGATACCGCGGAGGTCCGCGTGACCGAATGGCGCCTTGCGCCGGGCAGCGCCACCGGCCACCACACCCATGGGATGGACTATGTCATCGTTCCGATCACGGCTGGCGAGATGACGATCGTGGCGCCGAACGGCGAGCGCTCGAAGGCGCAGCTCGGAGCCGGCAAATCCTATTTCCGCAAGGCCGGGGTCCAGCACGACGTGCTCAACGAGACGGCCAGCGAGATCGTGTTCCTCGAGGTCGAGCTCAAGCCCTGACGCGGCGCAACAACCCTGCAAGGAACCCTGCACCCGCCGAATGGCAGGTCCGAGCCGGCGCGGCTGTGGAAATTCATAACCCGTTAACGGCTGCGCGATGATCTAGCAGGCGGATGCGGCCTGCGCAGGGGGCGCCTCCGGCTGAAACCAAAGCGACACCAAAGGTGACGTCGGAACGGGGGTTTGCCACCGATCCGACGCAGTTGATCCCTGAATGTGCCTCAAAGTTCCAGCATGTAATACCGGGGTGGGGAGTGGCAGGTCATGCTGAGTTACCTGAAGAAATTCGTGATGGACATCTTACCCTCGGTGGCAGCGACCATCATCGGGGCGTACATCGTTAATCACTACATCGTGGCCAAGCCGGAGGCGCCGGCAGCCGCAGCCGTGACCGCCGCAGTCGATCCCAAGGCCGATCCGAAGGCCGCCGCCAAGCCGGCCGCCGTCGTCAGCAGCCTCCCCGAAGCCGGCGTGAAGGCCAAGGGCATGTCCGAGCGCACCCTGATCGAGCGCTCGGCGTCCGAGAAGGCCGCCGTCACCGAGAAGCCCGCCGAGAAATCGGCCGATCCGAAATCTGCCGACGCAAAGCCTGACGCGCCGGCCGATACCGCCAGCATCCCCGCCGACACCCGCCATCATCCGGCGGCGCCGAAGGCCGTCGCGAAGGTCACGCCCGCCGCGCCGCAGCCGGCGGCGCCTGCGGCGTCAGTCGCGCCGGTCGAGACTGCTGTGACGCCTGAGGAGAGCCGCGACGCCAACGACCTCGCGCGCGCCGCCATCGAGCGGCTGCGCAAGGAGCGTCCGCAGGAGGCGGCGCGTTCCCAGGACGCCACGCGTTCCCAGGACGCCACGCGCACCGATCTTGCCCGCTTGCCTGAGGCGCAGCGTCCGGCAGCCGTCTCGGCGATCCGGCCGTTGCCGCCGCCGATCATGGTGTCGAGCCCGTCGACTGACAATGTCGATCAATCCTCGCAGCCGCGTCCGCCCTACGCCGCCGGCGGCCAGGACTCCAACCGGCTGACGCCGCCGGCCGACATTCCGGTCCCGGTGGTGCAGGCCCCGCTCGACCTGCGCGCCGAGGCGATCATGCCGGCGCAGAAGAACGAGCGTACGTCGGTGACCGACGACATGTTCTCCGGCATGAAGTCGATGTTCCACGCCGTCCTGCCGAAGTAGCCGCAACGCCGCTCGATCGTTCCTGACGGGTTGTCTTCACGCCGAGCGCTAGCCGCCGGTGCGCGCCAGCCCGCTGCGCGCATTGCCGTCACCTGGCCGCAGCGCCAGCGCGCGATTGTAGGACGCCGCCGCCTTGGCCTTGTCGCCGAGCCGCTCATAGGCCTGGCCGCGAGCGCTCCACGCCGCAACATTGCTTGGATCGGCCTGCACGGCCTCGTCGAGATCGCTGGCGGCCTGCTTGGCCTTGTCGAGCGCGAGGTAGCTGGTCGCACGGCCGACCAGGGGCTCGGCCTTCTGCGGCGACAGCCCGCTGGCCGCGGTGAAATCGTCGATCGCCTGCTGATGCTGTCCGCGGCCCTGATAGATCAGGGCGCGGCCGTAGAGCGCCTGGATGTTGTAAGGGTCGGCCACCAGTGCCTGTTCGAACTCCGCCATCGCCTCGTCGAGCTTGCCGGAGCGCGCCAGCACCTGAGCGCGCGTGGTGTGATCCTTGGCGCTGTTGACGTCTTGCGGGGTGATGGTGTCGGCGGCAGGCTTGTCGGCGGTGGCAGCCGGCTTCGGCTTGTCGTCCGAGGAGCCCCATGAACCGAGGTCGAAGGAGCAGCCCCCGAGCGGCAGGCCGAGAAGCACTGCAATGATGACGAGATGCGGCGCGCGACGGCGCTGCGCGGGTCCTGGAAAGAGCGGGCGGGATCCCGGATCAGCCGTCATGCAAAATGCTCTTGCCGGTCGTTTTGCATGGGTACCCCGGAACGCGGCGTGCTTCAAAACGACAACGCGGGCCCGTGGCCCGCGCTGTTAGACTTCCATATCGGCAAAACGGTTCAGCGAGGGCCGCGACCAGCGCCTGCACCGCCTGGACGGCCGCGGTCGCCACCGGGGCCAGCGCCGAACACCGGCTTCGGCTTCATCGGCAGCAGGCCTTCGCGCTGCAGCTTCTTGCGCGCCAGCTTGCGTGCGCGGCGCACGGCTTCGGCCTTTTCGCGGGCTTTCTTCTCGGAGGGCTTTTCGTAGTGACCGCGGAGCTTCATCTCGCGGAAAATGCCCTCGCGCTGCATCTTCTTCTTCAGCGCCTTCAGGGCTTGGTCGACATTGTTATCGCGGACGAGAACCTGCACGCGGCATCCTCTTTTGAATTGATCGGTTCGGAATTCTGGCGAGGTGAAGGGGCGGCAAAAGGCCTGCCTCTTAACCCTAGGCGGGCGCATGTATCAGACAAACGCGCAGATGTCCACCGGTCGAGTGACTTTCGGGCCTAGTAAAGCCACGAAATAGGGCGAAAATGCCATTGTGCGGCCCTGATTTGGGTGGTTTGGCGCCCAGATGAGGGCCGCTCCCGGCGTTTTGGATAACCCGGACATTGGAAATAGGGGAGATGCGAGATGGAGATGAAAAAATACGCTGCCGAGGCCATCGGTACGTTCTGGCTCACATTCGCTGGTTGCGGCAGCGCGGTGATCGCGGCCGGCTTTCCGCAGGTCGGGATCGGACTGGTCGGCGTGTCACTGGCCTTCGGGCTGAGCGTGGTGACCATGGCCTATGCGATCGGCCATATCTCGGGTTGCCACCTCAACCCGGCGGTGACTGTCGGGCTCGCCGCGGGTGGGCGTTTCCCGGGCGGCCAGGTGCTGCCCTACATCATCGCGCAGGTCGTGGGCGCCATCATCGCGGCCTGGCTGCTCTATGTGATCGCGAGCGGCGCGCCCGGCTTCGATGTCAGCAAGGGCTTTGCCTCCAACGGTTATGACGCGCACTCGCCCGGCCAGTACAACATGGTGGTGTGCTTCATCACCGAGGTGGTGATGACCATGATGTTCCTGTTCATCATCATGGGATCGACCCATGGCAAGGCGCCTGCCGGCTTCGCGCCGCTCGCCATCGGCCTCGCGCTGGTGATGATCCATCTCGTCAGCATTCCCGTCACCAATACGTCGGTGAACCCGGCGCGCAGCACCGGACCGGCGCTGTTCGTCGGCGGCTGGGCGTTGGGGCAGCTCTGGCTGTTCTGGGTCGCGCCGCTGATCGGCGGCGCGCTCGGCGGTGTGATCTACCGCTGGCTCAGCGACGAGCCGGCCGGCATCGTCGCCGGCGCGAAGACGGCGTGATCGGCGCGAGCGTTTTCGAGCGAAGTGGACGCCGGTTCGCGTGAAGAAAACGCGTAAACAAAAATCCAGAGCATCGGTTCTGATTGAACCGGAACCGATGCTCTCATGGATCGTGGCTGCCACGATCCCATTTCCATCGATGTGTCGAAGGCGGCTTGCGGCCGCCGGAGCATGATCCGGAAAAGTGGGAAGCGGTTTTCCGAAGAGATCATGCTCAAACGACGAGCTAAAGCGCGATGAATATCTCACCGCGCCTTAGTGGAATTATGGCTTGCGGGCAGGCGTCACTTCGGTGACGTGTCCCATCTTGCGGCCGGGGCGCGGCGTGCCCTTGCCGTACAGATGCACCGTGGCGCCGGGAACGGTGAGCCACTGCTCGTAGCTCAGGATGTCGTCGCCGATCAGGTTGGTCATGACGACATCGCCGTGGCGCACCGGCTTGCCCAGCGGCCAGCCGGCGATCGCGCGGATGTGTTGCTCGAACTGTGAGATCGAGGCGCCGTCGAGCGTCCAGTGGCCGGAATTGTGCACGCGCGGCGCGATCTCGTTGACCAGCACCGTCGCCTTGCTGCCATTGCCGGGCACCACGAACATCTCCACCGCGAGCACGCCGACATAGTCGAGCGCCGAGGCGATCTTTTCGGCGATCGCGCGCGCCTGCGCGGCAAGCTCATCGGGGATTGCGGCCGGCGCGCGGGAAGTTTTCAGAATGTGGTCGCGATGCTCGTTCTCGGTGACGTCGAAGCATTCGACTTCGCCGGACGCGGAGCGGGCCGCGATCACCGAGATCTCACGCTCGAACGGCACGAAGGCTTCGAGGATCGCCGACTTGGTGCCGAGGTCCTGCCAGACCTGTTCAAGGTCGTCGCCGGCGCGGATGATGGCCTGGCCCTTGCCGTCATAGCCGAAGCGGCGGGTCTTGATCACCGCAGGTAGGCCGATGCGCTCGATCGCCGTGCGCAGCGTGCCGACCGAGGAGATGTCGACGTAGTCGGCGGTGCCGATGCCGAGCTTGCTGACGAAATCCTTCTCGATCAGCCGGTCCTGCGTGGTCTCCAGGATCTTGTAGGCCGGCAGCACCGGGCGCCGCGCGGCGAGCACCATCGCGGTCGCGGCCGGGACATTCTCGAACTCATAGGTGACGACGTCGACGTCGTTGGCGAACAGTTCGAGCGCCTCGACGTCGGCATATTCCGCGCAGGTCGCGTTCTGCACCACGTCGAACGCCGGGGAGTCCGGATCCGGCGAAAACACCTGGCAGCGGAGCCCGAGCCGCGCCGCGGCCATCGCCAGCATCCGGCCCAATTGCCCGCCGCCGAGGATTCCAATGGTGTCGCCCGGCTTCAGCTTCACTCCGTTCGAAGCCGTCACGCCGCGCCCTCCGGATGCTCGCTGATCGCGTCGGTCTGCTGCTTGCGCCACGCCGCAAGTCGGCCCGACAGAGCCGGATCGTTGAGCGCGAGCACGCTCGCCGCGAGCAACGCGGCATTGATCGCGCCGGCCTTGCCGATTGCCAGCGTCCCGACCGGGACGCCGGCCGGCATCTGCACGATCGAATAGAGCGAATCGATGCCCGACAGCGCCTTCGACTCGACGGGAACCCCGAACACCGGAAGCTCCGTCAGCGCGGCGGTCATGCCCGGCAAATGGGCGGCGCCGCCGGCGCCGGCAATGATCACCTTGTGGCCGGCTGCCTTGGCGCCCTTGGCGAAGGCATAGAGCCGATCCGGGGTGCGGTGGGCCGAAACGATACGCGTTTCGCAGGCCACACCGAGCGCAGCCAGCGTCTCGGCGGCATGGCGCATGGTTTCCCAGTCGGACTGACTTCCCATGATGATGGCGATCGGAGCGGTCATCTCTTCAATTCTGTGCAGGAATCCAAAAGCATAGGCCGATTATAGGGGCGGCCCGGGCGTCATCCAAGGCGTGGCAAGGGAGTTAGAATGGACTATCCTGTCTTGGTGAATCCCGGCAAGCCTTCATAAGCAGGCCTCAACAAGGATGCGCATGAAGAAGAAGACGACGGCGGCCGCCTCCGGGGCCGCGAAACGACGCAAAGGCGCGCCCGCCGCGCGCAAATCCGGGCCGGGCAAGACTGGGGCCAAGCGGGCTGGAACCAAACGGGCCGGAACCGAAGCTTCCACGCGAGGCGCGGTCGCATCCGGCGACAAATCGACGATCCGCAGCTTGCGGGCGCAGCTGGCGCGGGCGCAGGCCCGGATCGAGGCGCTGCAGGCCTCCGCCGAGACCGACTTCCTGCTCGACATCCTGAACCGGCGCGGATTCGAGCGCGAGCTCGCCCGTTCGCTTTCCTTCATCAAGCGCTATCAGGCCTCCGGCGCGCTGATCGTGCTCGACGTCGATCGCCTCAAGCCGATCAACGATGCCTTCGGCCACGCGGCGGGCGACGAGGTGCTGAAGGCGATCGTTGCCGCGATATCGGATCAGGTGCGCGCTTCCGATGTGATCGGCCGTCTCGGCGGCGACGAGTTCGCCGTGCTGTTGTGGAATCTCAGCGAGATCGATGCCCGCGCCAAGGCGGCTGCGCTGGAAGAGGCGATCGATCGGTTGACCTTCATGTTCCGCGACAGCCAGGTCACCGCAGGCGCCTCCGCCGGCGTTGCGATCCTCACCGCGCATTCGGATATCGATCGCGTTCTCGATGAGGCCGACCGTGCGATGTATGTGCGCAAGGCGCAGCGGCGCCACGAATCCTAGAGGATCCGGGCCGATCAAAGCGCGCTCAGGTCCTCCGGCACATTGCCGTAGGCCCGCAACAGCTTGGCATCGCCGAATTCGCCGATCGCGGGATCGCCGGTGCGGCTGAACGCGACGGCGCCGATGCTGCCGGGCATCCGCGACATGGTCTCCGCGCGGCGCAGCGCGACCGCCGAGCTCTGGCATTCCTCGGCATTGCCGGCGACCGGCGTGCCGTCATCGTCCTGCATGAAGGGCAGTGCCACGTAATAGGTTACATCGGCCATCGCTGTGCTCCCTGAAGATCAGGCCAAGGATCGGGCCAAGGATCAGGCGGCGTCGCTCGCCGCCCGGGTCTGCGCCGGCACGCAGCCGGCGGTGATCGCGGCCTGCAATTCCTCAAGCTCGGCTTCCAGGTATTCGTTGGCCATGATCAGCGCCTTGATGGTGCTGCGCAGGTTGCCGTCGCACATCGCGATCGCCTGATCGCAGGCCTTCTCGTAGCGGCTGTTGTCGGGCAGGGAAGGCGGTGCGGACATGGCGAAACTCCCTCTGATGGCTGGCGGCTGGGTCGGCATGTTCTCTTTTTGTTCCGATAGAGTCAAGCGCCGGGAAATCGCCTCGCGTCCGTTGCCGCGAACGTGAAGCCGGTGAGGCGCTGTGGATGACGGGGAAAACCGCCGCCCGGCCTGAACCGGAAGCGCCCAACCGCGAAGGCCGGCGCCGCGGCGCGCGTCAGGCAATGATGTCGGGCGTGATCTGGTCTTCGATGAAGGCGATGCGATCGCGCAGCTGCAGCTTCCGCTTCTTCAAGCGTTGCAGCATCAAGAGATCCGGCGCCGGCGACTGGTGCAGCGCGTCGATCGCGGCATCGAGGTCGCGGTGCTCTTGTTGCAGACGCGCGAGCTCGGCGATTAGTTCGCGCTCATCCTGATCGTTCATGGTTGTATATTAACTGATAGGCACGATGAGGTTGTTGCGGCGGAAGTCGCCGCTCGCCGGAATATCCTCCTTGCGCGCGCGCCGCGCAAGCCGGACCGGTTCCATAGTCACGATTGGTTACAGATAAACCGAAATGAGTGCGTGCGGCATTTCGCGTCCCCCATCGACAGCGCCGTCCACTCGTGTACACTCGGCGGTCCGGATCGAACCTGAGGTTTAACGCACCGAGGAGTGTTCGCAATGGCAATACAGGCCCATCTCATTGAGCTGGAGCGTAAACACAAAATACTCGAGAACGAACTGCACGAAGCGCTCGTTCACCCCTCTGTAGACGACCTCCATATTTGCGAGCTGAAGCGCCGCAAGTTGATGGTCAAGGATCAAATCGAGCGGTTGAGACTGTCCGCCGACGACACGGTCCACTAGACCGCCCCCCTGCAAATTAGCAAATAGCCTGGCCTTTCACCGAGGGATGAACGCCCAAGTGCGCGCGCATCCCCCGGCAGGCCATACTGTATTTGCTCAGAGTTCCGCCAACTCGCCGACATGGTCGGCGACCGCGAGCGACGACGTCAGTCCGGGCGATTCAATGCCGAACAGGTTGATCAGGCCGGCGACGCCGTGATCGGTGGGCCCCTGGATCAGGAAGTCCTGCGTCGCCACCGCCGGCGGCACGATCTTGGGGCGGATTCCCGAGTAGCTCGGCATCAGCGCGCCGTCCGGCAGGGCCGGCCAGTATTTCCGGATCGCCGGATAGAACCGCTCGGCCCGATCAGGGTCGACGGCGTAATCGATGTGATCGATCCATTGGACGTCGGGCCCGAACCTCGCCTGTCCGGCCATGTCGAGCGTCAGGTGCACGCCGAGCCCGCCGGGTTCCGGCACCGGGTAGATCAGGTGCGAGAACGGCGCCCTGGCGCTGCAGCTGAAATAATTGCCCTTGGCCAAATAGGCCGTTGGAATCAATTCGATCGGCATGCCCTCGACGTTGCGCGCGACCGCCGTCGCGCCGAGCCCGGCGGCATTGACCAGGAGATCGCAGGCCAGCGTCATCGGCGCCGCGCCGCCGGCCTCGATCTCGAACCCGTCGGCGGTCGCCCTGGCGTGGAGCAGCGGCGTATGGAAGGCGAACGCCGCCCCGGCCTCCTCGGCGTCACCGCGCAGCGCGAGCATGTAGGCATGGCTGTCGATGATCCCGGTCGAGGGCGACAGCAGCGCTGCGTCGCAATTCAGCGCCGGCTCCAGGGCGCGTGCCGCCTCGCCGGACAACAGCTGCATGTCGTCGACGCCATTGGCCTTGGCATGCGCGCGGATCGACTGCAGCTTCTCGGTCTCCGCCGGCGTGGTGGCCACGATCAGCTTGCCGCAATTCTTGTGCGGGACGCCGTGCTCGGCGCAGTAGCGGTAGAGCGCCCGCTTGCCGCTGACGCACATCCGCGCCATCAGGCTGCCGGCGCGGTAGTAGATGCCGGCGTGGATCACCTCGCTGTTTCGCGACGAGGTCACCGTGCCGATCCCCTCGGCCTCCTCGATCACAATCACTTCGCGGCCGGCCTGTGCCAGCCGCCGCGCCACCGCGAGGCCGATCACCCCCGCACCGACGATCACGCAATCAACCCTGTCCATCTCGTCCTTCAGGTCCGAAAATTTCCGCCCGGCCGCGCCCTGGCCGCTGCCGCCAGCATCGTTCAGCCGATCCGGTCGCTTTGGGCAAGTGCTTATTAGGCAAGTGCTTGGGCCATCTCAAATAGTTGGGAGGCCATGCCCTGTTAGTGGAGCATTAATCATGTCAGGGCAATTGCCATAAATTAAGTCAGCATTTTCCGGTTGCATCAGTACGCGTTTACCCGATCCAAACCGCCGGAGCCGGACACTCGCCCCGGAAATCCGCGGGTGATCGATGGCTGGCAGGAAGGTGCAGGCGGGCGGGAAGAATTCGATTCCGGCAAGGGCCGTGCTCTGCCTGATCGCCGCCGTCGCGCCGTGCGCTGCAGCCCGGGCCGGCACCGGTGCGTTCGCGCCGTCGAGCTATCTGGGCAGCCTCGATCCCGGCGTGGTCTGGGAGCTCCTGATCGGCAGCGTGGTGGTGGCGTCCTTTTTCGGCGCGGTCGGGCTGTGGATCCTTTCGGCGCTGCGCAAGGCCAAGCGCGCGCAATTGCGGCGCAACGCCTTCGTCTCGTCGGCACTCAACCATTTGAACCAGGGCGTGGTGATGACCGATGCGCAGGAGCGCATCGTGTTCTGCAACGACCGCTATCTCGACATCTACGGCCTGTCGCGCGCCGACATCCGGCGCAACATGACGGGCGTCGAGCTGCTCGAGCTGCGCCGCGACCGAGGCGTGCTCGACCTCAGCGCCGAGGATTTCTTCGCCAGGGCCGCGGCGCCCGAGGGATTGGTCACCGAGCTGCCCGGCGGCAGGTCGGTGCTGGTGAAGTATTTTCCGCTGCCGAACGGCGGCTCGGTCGCGACCCATCTCGATTGCACCGACCAGCGCAAGCTGTCGCGCAAGCTCGCCTCGACCACGCAATTCCTGGAATCGGTGCTCGACAACGTTCCGGTCTGCGTCGCGGCCAAGAACATCGAGGACGGCCGCTACATCTTCGCCAACCGCGCCTTCGAGCGCTTCTCGCGCTTCTCGCGCGATCACATCGTGGGCAAGCGCGCCGACGAGATCTTCCGGCCCGAGACCGCCGCCAGCATCGACACCGCCGACCGCGCGGCGCTGAACGCGGCGGAAGGCTATCATCGCAGCGAATTCTTCGTCGAACGCGGTTCGGACAAGCGGATCCTCGCCTCCAACCGCGTGATCGCCCGCAACGAGGCCGGCGAACCGGAATTCCTGATCGCGCTGTTCGAGGACGTCACCGATCGCCGCTCGCTGTCGCGCGAGCTCGAGAACAACAAGAAATTCCTCGAGCTCGTGGTCGACAACATCCCGGTCTCGCTGATCGTGCAGCGGGTCAGCGACGGCCGTTACCTGCTGGCCAACCGCAGCGCCGAGACGATCCTCAATCGCCGCCGCGAGGACGCCGCCGGCCTGACCGCGTCCGACATCTTCAATGCGCGTGAAGCCAAGCTGATCATCGCCCGCGACGAGGCCGCGATCAGGAAGCGCAGCATGATCGCCGAGGAGCATCCGATCTCGACCAAGGACGGCCTGCGGCTGTTCCTGACCCGCCGCATGACCGTGCTCGACGATGTCGGCGAGCCGCAATATCTGATCAAGACCCATGAGGACGTCACCGACCGGCGCCAGACCGAGTCGCGCATGGCGCACATGGCCTATCATGACGGCCTGACCGATCTGCCGAACCGCGCCGCCTTCCTGCAGGCGCTGACCCAGATGATCGAGGCCTGCGACGGCACCGACGAGGAGTTCGCCGTGCTCTGCGTCGATCTCGACGGGCTGAAGGAGATCAACGACGTCTATGGCCACGCGATGGGCGACAAGGTGCTGATCGAGGTCGCGCAGCGCCTGCAGACCGTGGCGCGCGGCGGCGTGGTGGCGCGGCTGTCCGGCGACGAATTCGGCCTCATCATCGACGGAAAGCAGCCGGTCGCCGGCATCGCGCTGGCCGAGCAGGCCGCCGAGGCGCTCGGACAGGATTTCCTGATCGACGGCAAGTCGGTGCGGACCGGCCTCACCACCGGCATCGCGGTGTTCCCGGACAACGGATCCGACGCGGCCTCGCTGCTGGCCAATTCCGGCGCGGCGCTGTTTCGCGCCAAGGCGAAGTCGCGCGGCACGATCTCGATCTTCGAACCGGAAATGGACCAGCAGATCCGTGATCGCCGCGTGCTGCACCAGGAGCTGTCGGTCGCGATCAAGAATGGCGAATTGTCGCTCTACTACCAGCCGCAGGCCGCCGCGGGCGGCAGCGTGGCGGCCAGCCAGATCATCGGCTTCGAGGCGCTGGCGCGCTGGCACCATCCGGTGCGCGGCTTCGTGCCGCCCGGCGATTTCATTCCGCTCGCGGAAGAAAGCGGCCTGATCGTCGAGATGGGCGAATGGATCCTGCGCGAAGCTTGCCGGGAGGCGGCGTCCTGGGCGATCCCGCTGCAGGTCGCGGTGAACCTGTCGCCGGCGCAATTCACCCATGGCGACCTCGTCGGCCTCGTCCATTCGATCCTGCTCGAGACCGGGCTCACGCCCGACCGGCTCGAGCTCGAAATCACCGAAGGCGTGCTGATCGAGGATTTCGACCGCGGCCTGTCGCTGCTGCGGCGGCTGAAGGCGCTCGGCGTGCGCATCTCGATGGACGATTTCGGCAGCGGCTATTCCTCGCTGAGCTACCTGCAGGCGTTTCCGTTCGACAAGATCAAGATCGACCGCGCCTTCGTCATCAATCTCGGCCGCAACCCGCAATCGGCCGCGATCGTGCGCGCGGTGATCGATCTCGGCCACGGCCTTGAAATGTCGATCGTCGCCGAGGGCGTCGAGACCGAGGCGCAGCTCGGCTTCCTCGCCGAAGAGGGCTGCGACGCGGTGCAGGGCTATCTGATCGGCCGGCCGGCCCCGATCGGTCAATTTGCCGCGCTGGTCGGCGGCGACCGGCTTGCCGAAACCGTGCGCAGAGCCGGGTAATTTGGCCTGAATGGTCGCCGGCCCGGCCGGCTGTGCTTGCCATCCGTTGCACGCCCGGCTACATCTCGACCCACCACATCATTTCAGCCGAGAAAGGAGGGCCGCGTCGTGGCGAGATACACCGATCCCCACCTCAAGCGTGGCCCCGTCAACGCCCTGCAGATGCGTTTGCAGGGCTGACCGGAAACTCGCGCAACATCTCTTCCTGGTCTGCCCTTCGTGGCCGTGCGGCGTCGAACGTTTGAGCGTTCGCGCCCGCATATCAATCCCTCGCCGCGCTTCGACACGCCCATCCGATGGCTGGATGCCCAAGGGCATGCTGGCATGCCCGGGACTGTCGTGATTGCCGGCAAGACCAGAGAATGATCGTGACCCTCATCAATGTCCGCAATCTCGGCGTGACGCTGAACGCGCCGCTGTTTTCCGAACTGAATTTTGTCGTCAATGCCGGCGACCGCATCGGGTTGGTGGCCGCCAACGGCCGCGGCAAGTCCACGCTGCTGCGCTGTATCGCAGATGCGATGGAGCCCAACGAAGGCGACATCACCCGCGCGCGCGGGCTGACCATCGGCCATGTCGAGCAGGATGCGCCGCCGAAACTGCTGGATACGTCGTTCCATGCCGCCGTGCTTGAGGCGCTTCCCGGCGAGCAGCGGGCCAGCGAGGGCTGGCGGGTCGACGTCGCCCTGCAATCGCTCGAAGTTCCGGAGGAACTGTGGACGAGACCGCTGAAGCAGCTGAGCGGCGGCTGGCTGCGGCTTGCGGTGCTCGCCCGCGTGCTGGTGACCGAGCCCGATGTGCTGCTGCTCGACGAGCCGACCAACCATCTCGATCTCGCCAAGATCGGCCGGCTTGAGGCCTGGCTGAACGCGCTGCCGCGCGAGATGCCGGTGGTGATCGCAAGCCACGATCGCGCCTTTCTCGATGCAACGACCAACCGGACGCTGTTCCTGCGCCCGGAGCGGTCGCAGCTGTTCTCGCTGCCCTATACCGCGGCGCGCGCCGCGGTCGACGAATTCGATGCCTCGGACGAGCGGCGCTATCAGCGCGACATGAAGACCGTGCGGCAGCTCCGGCAGCAGGCCGCGAAGCTCAGCAACCTCGGCATCAATTCCGGCAGCGACCTTTTGCTGTCGAAGACCAGGCAATTGAAGCAGCGCGCCGAGAGACTGGAGGAGTCGGCGAAGCCCGCGCATCTGGAACGTTCGGCCGGCACGATCCGGCTCGCCAACCGCGACACCCATGCCAAGGTTCTGATCAGGCTGAACAACCCCGCGATCGCCGCGCCCGACGGCAGGCTGTTGTTCAGGACCGGGCCGCAGTTCATCTGCAAGGGCGACCGGATTGCGCTGCTCGGGCCGAATGGCGCCGGCAAGACGCGCTTCGTCGCGGCGCTGCGGCTGGCGATCGAGGATGCCGGAACGGCACCGGCCGAGATCCGGGCCACCGAGTCATTGGTGCTTGGCTATTGCGACCAGGCACTGGCCGATCTCGCCGATAGCGACACGCCGATGCGCATGCTGACGCGGCGCTTCGAGGTCGGCGATCAGCGGGCGCGCGGCCTGCTCGCCGGCGCCGGGCTCTCGATCGAGATGCAGGGCCGACCGATCGGGCGGCTGTCGGGCGGGCAGAAGGCTCGTCTCGGTATGCTGGTGCTGCGGCTCACCCAGCCGAACTTCTATCTGCTCGACGAGCCGACCAACCACCTCGACATCGAGGGGCAGGAGGCGCTGGAGGACGAATTGATGGAACGGCAGGCCAGCTGCCTCCTGGTGTCGCACGACCGCCAGTTCGTACGGACCGTGGCCAACCGGTTCTGGGTGATCGAGGGCAAGAAGCTGATCGAGGTCGATGGACCGGAAGGCTTCTTCGCCGCGGCCGGTGCGGACTAGCACGTGATGGAGTCCGATAGGACAGCGGTCGCGAAAACGGTGTGCCTCGCCCGCTTGCGGGGCCCGCCGCAGGAGGAGCGCTGCCAAAATATCGAAAACAACCCCATGCAAAGGAGTCGGTGGCGGCCGGCGTTCGAGCAGGCGCTTGACACGTCGGGCAACTCAGGGGCATTATTCCAATATTCCGAAATCCTGCAAACGACGCTCGCCCCGCAAGCGGGAAGGGTGGGGTGTGCCGTGAGACCGCTTCCCCCAGGCATCATGTGGTTCGGCGCCACGCCCTGACGCAATTTGGGTGCGAATACGCATTCCGTTCGCATTGAAATGCGATAGGCGTTGCGCATGGCGGATTACGATCTCGCGATCATCGGCGGTGGCCTGAACGGCACGAGCATTGCGCGTGATGCGGCCGGTCGCGGCCTGCGCGTGATCCTGCTGGAGCAGGGCGATCTCGGCTCCGGTGCGTCGCAGGCCTCGCCGCGGCTGGTCCATGGCGATCTGGCCGGGCTGGAACGGCGGGAGTTCTTCCGCGTCCGCCGGGCGCTGAGGGAACGCGACGTGTTGCTGCGCATCGCGCCGCATCTGGTGCGGCCGGTGCGCTTCGTGATCCCTGTTCATGCCGAGGAGCGGCCGCCGTGGCAGCTGCGGTCGTTGCTGCTGCTCTACGAACGGCTGGCCTCCCGCAGCGGCCTGCCGCGCTCGGCGACGCTCGATGTCACCCACCATCCGGTCGGCAATGCGCTGAAGCGGCCGTTCGGAACCGCGTTCGAATATTCCGACTGCGTCGTCGACGATTCCCGGCTCGTCGTGCTCACCGCCGTCGACGCCGCGGCGCGCGGCGCCGATATCCGCACCGGCGCGCGCGTGACCCGGGCCGAGCGCAGTGAAACCTGGCGGCTAATCGTGATCGACCGAGGCTATCGGCGGGTGATCACGGCGCGGGCGCTGGTCAACGCGACCGGTGCGTGGACCGCCTCGGTCGCCGACACCGTGCTGCGCGTGCCCGCGCCTCAGCTCGCGACCGTGCAGATTGGCCAGATCGTGGTGCGCCGCCTGTTCGACTGCGACAACGTCTATGTGTTTCAGAACCCTGACGGCCGGCTGATCTTCGCCAGTCCCTACGAGCGCGACTTCACCCTGATCGGCAGCGTCAGTCATGCCTTCAAGGGCGATCCGGCGGTTGTTGCGATGGATGTGCGCGAGGTGGCCTATCTCTGCGACGCGGCCAATCGCTACTTTCGCGATCAGATCGCTCTAGTCGACGTGTTGCGAACAGTCTGCGGCGCCAATTCCGTGGTCGCGCCCGCGCGCCGGCACATGAGCGATGGCGCAGCGCTGCTCGATGTCGGGCGCGGCAAGGCGCCGCTGCTCACGATCTTCGGCGGCGACGTCACCACCGCGCGGCGCCGCGCCGAGCGGGCGGTGTCGGAGTTCACGCGGTTCTATCCGATGACGCCGCGCTGGACCGCGACAGTGCCGCTGCCGGGCGGTGAATTCGCCTGGCAGCGCTTCGAGACCGAGGTCGAGATCGCCCGCGACCGCTGGCGCTTCCTCGGCGAGGCGCAGGCGCGGCGGCTGGTGGCCGCCTATGGGTTGAACGCCAGGGATGTTCTGGGCGACGCCAGGGAGACGGCCGATCTCGGCCCGGCCTTCGGTCCCGAACTGACCGGCGCCGAGGTGCGCTACCTCATGCGCAGGGAATGGGCGCGCTTTCCCGACGATGTGCTGTGGCGCCGCTCCAAGCTCGGGCTGACCATGCCGCAAGCCGATCGCGATGCGCTCGCGGCGTTTATGGCGAAGGCCGATTGAGCGCAATTCTCAAACCTCCCTTGCAAAGGGGAGGTCGCCTTGCAAAGGGGAGGTCGCCTTGCTCGCCAGAGCAAAGCGGGTGGGGATACTTGCGAGTTTGACCCGCATCGGGCTGAGAACGGCGGGCCATTAGGTGATGGGTATCCAAGCTCGAATGATTTCGGTTTCAAATATTGAATGCGCGGCGCTGCGTCGCATCAAAAGGGGCTTGGGGCCCGCTTTGATCTCCATCGGCACATTACGTACAGAACCGAGATGCAAATAATTCTACAAGACTTCAGCAAGTGATGGAGCTGGAGCGAAACGATCAGGTTCGCTGATGGGCCTGACGTCAACGACATCTCCATCATCTACATGGTCGTTGATTGCAGCAAATTCCGCCGCATCAATTTCCAGCAGCCATTCTTTCCACTCTCGGGGGTGTCCTTCCGGCGCAACGGGCTCGCCTCCGGCCGTATACTTGTATTTCGCCAACGCGCTCATGGCCCGTTCCATCGCACCGCCGTCCTTTAGCGTAACAACGCACCTCATCACGACACCTCGCCTGTTAGAAATCACAAGAATTCCACAGCGCTTTGGCGTCGCCTTGACCGGCATCAAAATATGAAGGGCGGCAATCAAGCTGCGACCGTCGAAGACAGAAATTGCCGATCGGTTTCTCTGCATTGATCGATGTCAATGTTAGCTGCCGGGCTATCGGTTTTCCATTTGAAGCTTCCTCGAAAGAGGCGTCGCAAACAAATAGGAGAAACAAATGGCAGCACCATTGCCAGTTCCAGTGACTCAGCAGAAGCCCGCTGGTGCCCGTCCAAGCGCAGATTTCCTGGGCTCGCTCCAACGTGAGATTGACCGGGTCTTCGACAGTTTCACGCGAGGCTTGCCATCGCTGGACTTCAAGACGTCGTCGGGTCTCGCTCCGAACATGGATATCGCAGAGACTGATCGAGACATCGAAATTACCGCCGAGTTGCCGGGTCTCGAACAAAAGGACGTTCAGGTCAACTTGGCAGACGATGTGCTGACTATCAAAGGCGAGAAGAAAGCGGAGAAGGAAGAGAAAGATAGGAACTATTTCCGCATAGAGCGTAGCTATGGTTCGTTCTATCGCTCTGTTCAACTTCCGCCAGGCGTCAACGCCGATAGCATCAAAGCATCGCTCAAGAATGGCGTGCTCAAGGTGACAGTGGCCAAACCTGCAGCGGCGCAGCCGAAGAAGATCGAAGTCAAGGCAGCTGCGTGAAGCAAACGCTGGGTGCGCTCTATCGTCGAACCGAACGGAGCGCGCTCACGTTCTGTAAGGACAGAAGGCGGTTGAAGTTGGCTTCGGCGAGCATAATGACACGGTGCCCCAATACGCAAAGAACGATTTCGACCGGCTTGCGTACAGATATGGTCGTCTTCGAAAGCCTGCCGGACGTCGCCGTACCTGTCGACTGTCCCGAATGTCGTCATCAGCATTATTGGCGGCCGGCCGATGCGTGGCTTAACGCATCCGGTGTACCAAGCCATCAGCTGAGTGAGGGGTTACGGCTTCGCGCTAACGGGCCGCACCGGCGAAGAGCGTCTTGAAACCTGTAGCGAGGCGAACCGGCAATCGACGATCACCGGCGGCGAGACGATTCGATCCACGCACGCCAGTGGGTCGGATGCACATTGATTGCCTCGCCACTCGCCGACTTCACCCAGCCCAGTTGAACACGACGACAGGGAAACACAAGCAGATGGATCCCGGTGCTGTCGATCACCGCTAACTCCAGGTCGCATCCAAATGGAGCCGTTGCTATGAGCTGCCATTCCATGATGCAATGATCGCATCGAATTAAGTTTCCAATTTGAGGGCGATCAAAAATCCCGTCGAAGGCCAAGACCGAGAGTTCAGGCTGCTGATTTCTTGACGTGCCGCTCAGTTACATCGATGACCTGATGGAGCAAGAAGGCGATCTTGCCGCTATCGTCTAGCACTGGGCTGTTGACGGGTTGCCAGTAGCGTTTCACAAAGACGCCATTCGCGTCGCGCACGTCGTAGCGCTGGATTCTCATGGCGTGCGACTGACCGGTCGTAGCAACAACATTCAGCGACTCGAACAGGTTCGCCACTCCATCGGCCGCCGCGTCGTTAGGGTTGTCGGGGAATATATCGAACATCTTCTCGCCAGCGACCTTGCTCGCATCGATCATGGTGGCGGCGGCGTAGATCTTGTTAGCTTCTACAATCTGCAGGCCGGGGCCAGGCTCGACAAGTAATAGCGGAGTGCTTGCCGCCTCGAACTCACGTTGGAAGGCGCTGGTCAACTTTGGGATCGTTCGCGGAAACAGTTGCTCGCGCACGATCTGCGCACCCGAGTAGGTCCCGCGCTCGCTCGCTTCGATCAATGCAAGCCTGCGCTGCGCGCTGGCCAACAATGCTTGCAACAAACGCCGTTGCACTTCTGTCGCCTCGTGCGAAAGGAGGTGCTTAAAGCGTGCAATATTCTGTTGCTCGATAAAGCGTTGCATATGCTCGGCTTCCTGGGCGGAACCGAAACATGCGCGGCTGGCGTCTTCAAGCTGAGAATGTCGAGCGCCTATTGACCCAAATCAAAGACACGCCAACAGATAAGTCACGTTTTGCTGGCGCTGTCCCGGCCAACGACGCCGCTTCATCAAAACATATATATGCGATTGAAGAGATAGCGGCGCGGAGCGGCGGGCAAAGGTTGCTGAGTATGATGTCTGGTGCGACGTAGGCGACCCTCGCTCCAAAAATGAAAGACGCCGCCAACTGAGGACGGCTTTATTCTCCGCCGCCTAGATCAAGCACTTCCGGGTGCAATGTTGATTTTCTTGACTGAAGCTTGGTAACCATCGGTCACGCGCCGACAGCAATAGGAAACAACTTGGCTCCGGGACCCTCCAAGTCCGGGGCGACCTTCTTTTGAGGTAGGTAGTTTTACGGAATTGCTGCGCTTGCGAAAGAAACTAGGGTTTTCAAGCCGGGGCTAGATTTCATTCCGAAGCAATTTTCAGATTTCCGGTAGAGGGGCCGTGCGATGCGAGCGGCCCCTTTTCATTTGTCTGGGGCCGATCTCGGGCGGTTTATATCGTGTCGGAAGCCGGGTAGCTCTCGCTCTTGCGGCACTAAAGCGCGATGTGATTAGGTTGAATCGTCATCGCGCTTTAGCTCTTTGTTTGAGCATGATCTTTTCGGAAGACCGCTTCGCACTTTTCCGGATCATGCTTTAGGAAGATTATCTGCCCCTGTTTTTTTGCGGAAAGCAGAGCGCGCAATGCATGTGCACGTCAAAAGCTAAGGTGAGTCCATGAAAGAGGGCGCGAACTGAGACGGCGTTTAACGTTCTAAAGCAGACCGCCGTCCGCTTTACGGCGCATCTGGACACAGGCACCTTCGATAAACTTCGCCAGCCACTCGAAACTGATCAGCAGGCTTTCAGCCTGTCTGCGCTGCAACGATCCAGGCTCGAATGAATCCGTCAACCGCCGCTGGCGTTCTGCGCGCTCGCGGCACGCCATCGCTCTGCTTTCGGCGAACTCAAGCTGCTCCCGCTCGTGGCCTAGCTTTCTCTCTTCTTCGATCAGGATCTTTGTAACGGTCGCTTTGGTGCTGTCCGGAGTGTCGCTGGCTTTGAGCAGGTCCAAACAATGATCAATGTTTGCACGCGCGATAAACGGGTCCATGGACGTAATCCCTACTAGCTATCGTCCGGGTTCCATCGTGCTCCGGTTTCATGACAGCAGCGAGTCAATTTCGCGAGAAAATTGCACCGTGGAATGACGGTACACTGCGAACCAGGGGGGTGACCGAAGCCTGCGCAGCATCGCGATCTTCACCGCGTCCGTTTCAATTGCCAGAAGTTCTTTGAAGTGGGCGATATTCGCCCTCAACATAAAGTCTGCCAATGGCTCATCCCCTCTCGCTAACCGGAGCCAAGGACTATCTTGCCACAAAAGTATTCGGACCAAATACCACTTACGGAGAACGCCAGCTTCACTTATCGGCCGGTCGCACCGGACCGGCCAAAAACTTGTATGTTGGCACCCAAGCTGAGTTCCATGTTTCCAGCGTTGACCCGCAGAGGAAGCATTCAAAGCTGCTGATCTCTCGAGCCGGAGCGATGGACTCGGTGCGGCTGTAAACAGCTCCGCAGCGGCAGGTTCGATTGTGCGACTCCATCCGCTCTTATGGGCCTCAAAATCAAAACAGGCCATCTGGTAAATCAAACCAGGCCACTGGGGAAGAAACAAGCCAGCATCACCATTTCCAATGAGAACGTATAGTGAAATTGGAATAGATGAGGAACGCAAGCCGCGCCGCTAGCGGCCCCAGCAACCTTGGGGGCCTTGGAAGGCTGGCTGCTGGGGCCATCTACCGGCCCGCGCGGTGGCGTGCGTGTTCGGGCCAGTCGCGGGTATGGAGACCTCGTCACTCAGCGTGGCGCCGTCTTTTCGTCGGAAGCGCCATCGGTCTCGGGCTGCTTCTCCTCGCAATGCAAGCGAGACATGCGGCCCGCGCTTTCCCTTTGGATGGAAGGTCAGGGGCTTATGGCACGTCGCGCAGGTGGGCCATTTCGGCAGCTTCGTCATGGTCGTAGAATTGCGGAAGGCCTCGGCGCGCGTTTGATCTTGATCAAGGTTTCCACGCGAAACGCCCGGTGAGCAGGTGCCCGACCGATGGAAAATACCCGTTAAGCTTCCTCTTTCGGGGGAAGGAGAAGAGTTTCCGGCCGGCACGACTGCGCAGCCCGGATGGAGCCAACGAGTCGCGCGAATGCGTGCCCGATGACAGGCGCCGCGAAATCCGGGAACAGGCGACGACACAGTCACCAACCGCAGCAGCTTCTATTGCCGGGCCGCCTCCAGCGACCAGGCGAGGTCACGCCGCGACGGACGGCGATGCAGCCGCTCCGAGATCAGACTCGCTGCCTGCCGGCCCTGGCCGGCGCGCAGGCATGCGACGATGAAGGTGTCTTCCCACAATTCGCGTTGCGCATGGCTGCCGCCGATCCGCACCAGCTCGGGCATCAGCGGCGCAAGGATGCGCACGGCGTCGTGGTGATCGCCGGCGGCGAACGCCGCGATCCCGCGGCCGAGCCCGATCGCCGCCGGGCCGGGCGCCAGCCTGCCGTCGGCGTCGCGCGCGGCCATCTCGACCAGCCGCGCCTCGAGCGCGTCGTTGTTCGTCGTGGCTGCGACCAGCGCGTGGTGCACGTCGGCGAAATGCGCGCCGGCCTTCGGGAAGTAGCCGTCGCCATAGGCGGCGACATCCTTCCAGTGCTGCTCGAGGCCGGCCTTGCCGGCAACCGTCAGCCGCCACAGCAGCGAGGCCGTGTCGGTGAAGATATTGAGCGGCGGATAGGGCCGGCCCGCCGGCTTGATGTGCTGCTCGTAAATCTCGAGCGCGCTGTCGGCGTCGCCCTCCTCGATCGCGATCAAAGCGAGGTGCCAGGCGAGATGGCCCTGCAGGAAGCTGGTGCGATCATTCGCCGGCAGCCAGGCGGAGAGGAAGCTGCGGCCTTCCGCCGCGTCGCCCTGTTCGAACAGCGCATGCGCGACGGCGTGTGCGGCACCGGCGTTCTCCGGCTTCGCCGCATAGCCGCGCTCGGTGATGGCACGGCCGGACACGACATCGCCGGCCTCGGTCTTCGACCAGCCGAGATAGGTGAGGAACCACCAATCGTCGCCATAGTCCCTGACGTACCGTTCGCAGATCGCCAGCCGCGCGGCGTCATGATCGGGCCGGCCGGAGAACGCATAGAGGCCGAAGGCGCCGAGCAACAGCGACAGCACCTGCGCATCGCGCGGATATTCGGCAAGATGCTGTTCGGCCGATGTCATCGCCTTCTTGCCCTGACCTTCGATCACGGACGCCATGATCTCGATGTGCTGGCGCTCGCGTGGGGTCGCGGCCGCAGCCAGCTGCCGTGCATCGGCTGCCTTGGCGCGGGCCTTGGCGCCTTCCATGTTGAGCTGGTGCACGCGGGCACGACCGATATGGGCCAACGCGAAATCGGGGTCCTCGGCGATCGCCGCCTCGAACGCCGCATCGGCGCCGTGCAGCGCCGCCAGCATGCGATCGACGCCATCGACATAATAGGCGGCGGCGCGGTCCGAATTGGTGGTCAGTTGCAGGCCGTAGCGGTCGTGAATCATCGGTTGTCCTCCCGAATTCGGCTGCGAAGTCTAGGGCATGCACTCATAAAGGCAACGAGCCACTTCGGGGCTTACGTCTGCTTAGCCCTCAACAGCATCGCAAGACCGACAGCGCCGGAGGTGCGAGTTGGGCCATGAACCGTCGACAAACACTTTTCCTGGCAGCGACTCGTCCGTGCATACGCCACAAGCTCCATCCAGACCCTAGCATCGTCAGTGTGCACCGGATAAATTGACCACAACCTTCCCTTACAAATGGGAGTCGCCGTGCGCTTGATCTTGCTGGTGGTTTTCCTTGCCGCGACGTCGCCGGCGCTCGGCAGGTGGGTGGGCGTGGAAGAGGAGCGGATCCCGGTCGCCAGGCTTATCGATAACCTAGAGAAGATCGCCAAGGACGATCCTACCAGCGTCGAGGCGTTGCTGAACCTTGGTCGTGCGCATGGCATGGCTTACGCTCAGAAGTCTGACCCGCTGACGGTACCGAAGGCCTACCATGGCATTCAGCCACCGGCCGTTCCTTTCGGTACCGTCATGACTGCCGCTGACTCCACTTTGAGTACCGCCTCCCAGGCGCACCTAGAAGCCGCGTTGAAAGCGTACAAGCAGGCATTGGAACTGGACAAGGATAGCCTTGTCATCCGGCTCGGCCTCGCCTGGTTGACCGAGCAGGCCGGCAGGAAAGACGATGCGGTGAAGCAGTATCGAACGATCGCAACCGACGCCTGGGAGAAGGAAAAGAGCCTGACAGTCCGTGGATTCGGCGGGCGGACTCTGACCGGCGAAGTCGTCTCTTACCTCGTCCCGCTTCTCGACGCCGAGAAGGATAAGCGCGAGATCGAGACGCTGAAGAACCACGCGGCCGCGATGGGAAAGCTACCGTACCCAATCACTCCCATCGCTGTACCGCTGGCCGATGGGCTCACTATCACCGACCTCGAAGCACCCGACGCGCGGGTCACGTTCGACGTGGACGGCAGCGGGTTGAGCCGCGAATGGAGCTGGATTACCCCCAAAGCTGCCTGGCTTGTTAGCGACTTGAAGCTTGATGGCAAAATTAGCAGCGGCCGGCAATTGTTCGGCAACATCACGTTTTGGATGTTTTGGAACAACGGATATGCACCGCTGGCCGCACTCGATGACGACCGCGATGGCATTTTGACCGGGCAAGAACTGGCCGGCCTCGCCCTGTGGCGCGATGTCAATGGCAATGGCGTGGTAGATCCCGGAGAGGTCAAGCCGGTTTCGGCTTACGGTATCGTCGCCATATCGTACAACTGGCAGACGTTGAACAAGGGCCCGGACAAGGTCGCCTTCAGCCCGAACGGCGTGGTGTTCCAGGATGGAAAAACGCGCCCCAGCTTCGATCTAGTCTTGAAAGCGCAGCTTGGCTCCCAAGCCACGTTTCGTGCGCCAAATGCGTCGGGGAACAGCCCCTAAGTTGCTTGAAGGACGTTGGTCCACTTGACGCGCACCGGTATGCTGAGCCTTTGAGCGCAGCGTTTCCGAGTTGCTGACAAAGAGATCGCGAACGTGATCGCTACGGTTGAGCACGTGCTTTTGAGTCCACGCCCAGCAGAGGCGCGGAAGCCGACAATATTGCGGGAGATGTCCGTGAGGCGGTTGAGCCGGTGGCGATCCACCGCTAGCTTGCCGCCAGAATCGGACCTTACGGGGAATCGGGGCTGACGGACGTGACATCGGGCGAAGCGAGTGCGGAGGCGGCAAGGCCGTTGCCTGAACCGGCCGTCTCGGACATGCCGCTGCTGCGGATCGAGGGTGTCGCCAAGTCGTTCGGCAATTTTCGCGCGGTCGACAAGCTCTCGCTCGATATCCGCGCCGGCGAATTCTTCGCGCTGCTCGGCCCGAGCGGCTGCGGCAAGACCACGCTGCTGCGCATGCTCGCGGGCTTCGAGACGCCGGACGAGGGCCGCATCCTGCTCGGCGGCAGCGACATCGCGCAGGTGCTGCCGCATGAGCGGCCCGTCAACATGATGTTCCAGAACTACGCGCTGTTCCCGCATCTGTCGGTGCGCGACAACATCGCCTTCGGGCTGAAGCGCGCCGGCATGGCGCGCGGCGACATCGCGGGTCGCGTGGCCGAGATGGTGGCCCTGGTCAAGCTCGAGGGAATGGAGAAGCGCAAGCCCGACCAGCTCTCCGGCGGACAGCGGCAGCGCGTCGCACTGGCGCGCTCGCTGGCGCGGCGCCCGCAGGTGCTGCTGCTCGACGAGCCGCTCGCCGCGCTCGACAAGAAGCTGCGCGAGAGCACGCAGGCCGAATTGATGGAGCTGCAGCGCCGTCTCGGCATGACCTTCATCATCGTCACCCACGATCAGGAGGAGGCGATGACGATGGCCGGCCGCATCGGCGTGATGGATGCCGGCCGTCTGGTCCAGGTCGCAACCCCGCGCAATCTCTACGAGGCGCCGGCCTCGCGCTGGATCGCCGAGTTCGTCGGCGACATCAATCTGTTCAACGGCGAGGTCACGTCCCGCGAGAACGGGCGCCTGACGGTCGCGACCGCTGATGCGGGCACGCTCGCGGTCAGCGAGCTGTGGCCGCCGGTGACCAGGCAGGTCGTTGCCGTCGCGATCCGCCCCGAGAAGGTGAAGCTGTCGCGCCGCGCGCCGGCAACGGAAGGAGGCGCGTCGCAGGCGATCAACCGGCTGGAGGGCGTCGTCACCGACGTCAACTATCTCGGCGGCGTGACGAGCTACCGGGTGAAGCTGGAGACCGGCGCGGTGGTGCGCTCGTCGATGGCCAACACCGCGCGGCTCGATGTCGATGCCTATCTCGCCGGCCAGCGCGTGGTGGCTTGGTTCACCGCCGACGATTGCCTGGTGCTCGAGCAATGAGCGCGCGCCGCATCTTCGCCCGGCCGGCGCGGCTCGCCGCGATCGCGCCCTATCTGTGGATGGTGCTGTTCTTCCTGGTGCCGTTCGGCTTCGTGCTGAAGATCAGCCTGTCGCAGACCGCGATCGCGCAGCCGCCCTATACGCCGGTGTTCGATTTCACCGAGGGCCGCGCGGCGCTTGCCGCGGCGTTCGCGCAACTGTCGTTCGACAATTTCCGCCTGTTGCTGCAGGACAATCTGTACATCCTGTCCTATCTGCGCAGCCTCGTCGTCGCGGTGACCTCGACCTTGATCCTGCTGCTGATCGGTTACCCCATCGCCTATGGCATGGCGCGGCTGCCGCAGCGCTGGCAGGGCGTGGCGATGATGCTGGTCATCGTGCCGTTCTGGACCTCGTTCCTGATCCGGATCTATGCCTGGATCAACATCCTGCAGCATGACGGCCTGCTCAACCAGATCCTGCTGGCGCTGCACATTGTCTCGACGCCGGTGGTCTGGCTGTCGACCGACAGCGCGATGTATCTCGGCATCGTCTATTCCTATCTGCCGTTCATGATCCTGCCGCTCTATGCGACGCTCTCGAAGCAGGATGCCTCGCTGCTGGAGGCCGCGGGCGATCTCGGCGCCTCGCCGCTGCAGGCGTTTTGGCTGGTGACGTTTCCGCTGTCGCTGCCCGGCGTCGGCGCCGGCGCGCTGCTTTGCTTCATCCCGATTGTCGGCGAGTTCGTGATCCCCGATCTGCTCGCCGGGTCCAACTCGTTGATGATCGGGCAGACGCTGTGGCTCGAGTTCTTCACCAACAAGGACTGGCCGGTCGCGTCCGCCGCGGCGGTCGCGTTGCTGCTGCTGCTGGTGCCGCCGCTCGTGCTCTACGACCGCCTGCAACGCCGTCAACTCGAGGCGGACCGCTGATGGCACGCACCGGGCTTACACGCTTCAACATGACCTCGCTGGCGCTCGGGCTGGCGTTCCTCTACCTGCCGATCGTCATCCTCGTGATCTACTCGTTCAACGCCTCGCGGCTGGTGACGGTGTGGGGCGGCTGGTCGCTGCGCTGGTACCGCGAGTTCTTTGGCGATCGCGCCATGCTGGAGGCGGCGTGGATGAGCCTGTCGGTCGCCGCGGTGTCGGCCACGCTGGCGACGCTGCTGGGCACGCTGGCGGCGATCGGGCTGGCGCGCGGCGAGCGGTTCCGGGGGCGGGCGCTGTTCTCCGGCATGCTGTATTCGCCGCTTGTCATGCCCGAGGTGATCTCCGGCCTGTCGCTGCTCTTGCTGTTCGTGGCGCTGAGCGCCGAGCGCGGGTTCTGGACGGTGACGATCGCCCACACCACGCTGACGATGTGCTTCGTCACGGTCGTGGTGCAGTCGCGCCTCTCCACGCTCGACCGCAGCCTGGAGGAGGCCGCGATGGACCTCGGCTGCGATCCGGTGCGGGCGTTCCTCCTGGTGACGCTGCCGCTGATCGTGCCGGCGATCGTCGCCGGCTGGATGCTGGCCTTCACGCTGTCGCTCGACGACGTCGTGATCGCGAGCTTCACCACCGGCCCGGGTTCGGCGACGCTGCCGATCCGGATCTATTCCGAGGTCCGGCTCGGCGTGAAACCCGAGATCAACGCGATCTGCACGCTGGTGATCGCGCTGATCGCCGTGATCATCGTGATCGCCTCGTTCGCCTCGAAACTGTCGAGCGCGCGCGGCGAGAGCGCCGCGCCGCTATGAAGCCCGTCACGACTTGACGGCGCCTGCCGTCAGCCCGCCAACCATGTAGCGCTTGAAGGCGTAATAGACTGCGGCCGGCGGCAGCGCGTAGATGAAGCCGGTGGTCATCAACAGCTCCCATGGCGAATCGTCGGCGGCGAGGAAGTTGCCGAGCGCGACCGGCAGCGTGATGTCGGTGTCCTTCGACAGCAGCAGGAACGCGTAGAGATATTCGTTCCACGCGAGCAGGATCGCATAGGTGCCGACCGCGACCAGCGAGGGCATCATCAGCGGCACATAGACCAGGCGGAACAGCTGAAGCGTGGTGGCGCCGTCCATCGTCGCGGCTTCATCCAGCTCGACCGGCAGCTTGTCGGAGGCCTGCTTCAGGACCCAGATCGCGTAGGGCGCGGCGATCGTCACCATCGCGAGAATCAGCGACCAGTGATTGTTGAGCAGGCCGTAATTGCCCATGGTGCGGTACATCGGCACGGCGAGGAACGCGGCCGGGATGAAATAGGTGAACAGCGCCATGTTCATGACGGCGCGGCCGCCCGGCACGCGCAGCCGCGAGATCGAGAACGCGGCGGCGGTGGCGACGAACAGGGTCAGCGCGCCGACCGCGAGCGCAATCACGGTCGAATTCCAGAACTGGATCCAGAAGTCGCGCAGGAAGTAGTGCTGCTGGTTGAACACGATCTCGAAATTGTGCAGCGTCGGATGCGTCGGCCACAGCTTGCCGGAGAACGCGTCCTCCTTCGGCGAGATCGCGAACACGAACATGTGGTAGATCGGGATCATGGTCCAGATGAAGACCGGGATGCCGATCAGGAGCAGCTTGGCTTCGGTGCCGACTTCGCGGAGGGTGGGCAGCTTCATCGCGACAACCGTTTCATCATGAAATAGACCAGCGGCAGCACGAACGGCATCGCGCAGACGATCGAGGCCATTGCCAGCGAGAGCTGGTCGAGGCGCAGATAGCGGATGCCGAGGGTCGACAGCACGTGGGTGAGGTCGGCGGGGCCGCCGCCGGTGAGCAAATAGACGCTGTTGAAGTCGCCGAGCGTCCAGATCATCGAGAGCAGCGTGCAGGTGACGTAGAGCGTCTGCATCGACGGCCAGGTGATGTAGCGGAATTTCTGCCACCAATTGGCGCCGTCGACGTCGGAGGCCTCGTACAGGTCGTGCGAGATCGCGAGCCGTCCGGTCAGCAGGATCAGCGTCCAGAACGGCAGCGACTTCCAGATGTGCACGCCGATCGCCATCGCTAGCGCGACCGAGGGATCGTTCAGCCAGTTCGGGCCGTCGTCGCCGGTGAACTTGAAGATCAACTGGTTGACCACGCCCCATTCCGGGTTGAGCATGAAGCGAACCGACAGGATGGTCGGGATCGAGGGCACCGCCCAGGGCAGGATGAAGATGACAGACAGCCACCTGATCCAGGGCCGCTGCTGGGCGAAGAAGCCGGACAGGAACAATGCGATCAGCATCTTGATGTTGATGCCGATGACCAGGAAGATCAGCGTGTTGATCGCCGCGCGCGCGAAGATCGGGTCGTGATAGAGCGCGACATAGCTCGCCGGATGGCGCGCCAGCCACAGGCCGTAGCCGACCGGATAGACCACGAAGGCGAGGAAGACGAGCAGATAGGGCGCGAGCAGCACGATGCCCCAGACCTGCGGCGGCGACAGCCGCGCCGACAACGGCGGCGAGGGGACATCGGATGCGGAGAGTGTGATCGCCATTCGGTTACTCTTTGAGCAAGCTACCGCTTGCGCCTACGCCTACCCTGTCGTCCCTGCCTAGTGCGCAGTTGCGCACGGAGCAGGGACCCATAACCACCGGCTTTCGTTATTGCACGAAAGCCGTCGACCAGCATTCTCGAAAACGACCGCCGCGGCGTATGGGTCCCTGCTTTCGCAGGGACGACCAGGGAAATGTGCCGCGGCAGTCGGTCTCGCAACTGCTACCCCGCGACCTGCTTGATGCGGGCGATCAGTTCGTCGACGGCCTTGTCCACCGGCACCTTCTCGCTGACGACGCGGTTCATGGCCTTGGCCCAGACGTTCTCGTTGTTCAGGATGGTGAACTTCCAGTTCTTGGTAAAGTCGAACGGCGCGGTGCCGCCGGTGAACTGATTGTAGACCGCCTTGCGATGCCGGTCAGCCTGCCAGAACGGGCTCGCCTGGCTGGCCTTGGTCACCGGGAACCAGCGGCCGAGCGCGCCCTCGATGTAGGGGCGGACATTGTCTTCCTGTAGCAGGAAGGCGATGAACTGCTTGCCCTCCGCCTTGTTCTTGGCGTTGGCGAAGATCAACCCGGTCTTGACGTCGGAGCGGTAGCGGATCGTCGATCCGTCCGGCGCCTTCGGGAAGGACGCGGTGATGATGTCCTGCTCATAGGCCTGCTTGCCGGCGGCGCGCTGCGCGTCGGTCAGCGCCGGGTTGGTGGAATCCTCGAACCACTTCGCCGCGATCGAGATCGTGAAGTTGTGGGTCATCACGATCGTCTTGTTGTGGAAGGCGACGTTGTTGTCCGGATCCTTCCAGGTCGTCGAGGAGGGCGGCGAGCAGCTCTTGATGTAGGTGTCGGTGTAGTCCTTCAGCGCGTGAATCAACCCGTCGCGCACCTTGGGATCGTCGACCAAGAGCTTGCCGTCGTCATCGACCAGCTTGACGTGATAGGCGTCCATGAAGGTGTAGAACGACTGGAACGAGTCGGTGGATTCCACGCCCATCGGCTGGCCGACGCCGTAGATGCGCTGGCCGGTCGCCTTGCGGACCGCCGGCTGCACCTTGTCGCACCAGAACGACCAGTAATCCTCCCACTTGGTCGGGATGTCGGCGGCCTTGAAGCCGGCCTTCTCGAGCATGTCGCCCCAGATCTGGACGTGCATGCTCTGCTGCTTCAGCGGGAAGCCGTAATAGGCCTTCTTCTTGGCGACGTCATTGTAGAGCAGCGCCGTCTCCAGCGTGTTCGGCGCGAACGCGTCCTTCATCGGCAGCAGGATGTCGGAGAGATCCTCGAGCTTGCCCTCATAGGCCCATTTGCCCTGCGCCTGCACGTCGTAGGAGTCGGAATAGGCGACGTCGGGCACGGTGCCGGAATCGAGCGCGGCGACCGTCTTCGGAATCATGTCCTGGATCGCGTATTGCGACAGTTCGACCTTGATGCCGGTCTTGGCTTCGAATTTCTTGATCGTCTCGAGCAGCGCGTCGTCTTCGGATTTGTAAAATCCCTTGCCCCACCAGACGGTGATCGTCTTGCCCTGGGCCAGAGCGGGTGCAGTTGCGGCGAACAGGCCGACCGCGGCGACCGCAATTGATAGTGCACCGATAACCTTGGATCTCACGTTGTTCTCCCTCATGAGGCCGGCTTTTTAACCGGTTGGAGAAAACACTAGCGCATGCCCGTGACCCGATAAAGATGTCGCGCCGCCGACTTGCGTAGGGGTTTGCGGCGAGCGCGTGGATCGGTCCCGGTGCATTGATGCGCAAAGTGAATGGATTCGATCAGTTCGACTTCGCATTCTCGGCCGACGCCGCCGGTGCGCTGCCGGGCGCGCCTGCCGCGGCATCGGGCGCCGCCGCGGGCCGCGCGGCGCCGCCGGTGAAGCGCTCGATCACCGAGCGCACCGCGTCGCGGGTCTTGCGATCCTTCACCGCATCGAGCAGCGGGGCGGAGGCTGGCGAGCGGCGGATCAGGCTTTCCGGATCGGGGAAGATCAGCGGATCGTCCCACGGCCCCTGGATCACGAAGGGCAGATCGAAACCGTTGCCGCCGGCCGACGCCGAGGTCAGGCTGGCGACGCCCTTGAGATCGTATTCGCGCGACGGCACCGAGGCCGTGCCGGTCAGCGTGATCTTCGCCGTGGGGCTTTCGACATGAATGTCGTCGGCGGTCGCGACGCCGTCGGCGAATTTCACCGAGATGCTGAGATTGTCGTAGGGCGTCGAGCCGGAGCGGAAATTGCCGCCGCCGGACAGCGGCCGCTTCTCCAGCCGCTTCAACAGCTGCTCGACATTGAAGCCCGCGATCGCGCCGTCATGCCCGTTCAGCGTCGCGGTGCCGTCGAGCGACGAGGCGAGCCCGAACGGGCTCGAGCCCGAGGCCGTCAGCGAGACGTTGAGGTTGCCGCGGCCGGACAGCTTGTTGATGCCGAACAATTCGCTGGCGCAGGCCTGCAAATCGACATCGGTGAACTGGAATTGCGCCCTGACGTCGGCGACCGCATCGGAGCGCGCGATCGCGAACGAGCCCTTGGCGATGCCGCCATACATCTGCGCCTCGCCGACGCTGAGCGCCAGCGCGCCGCCGCGCAGATTGGCGCCGAACGCGGTGCGGCCGAGCTTGGACGGGCCGACCGTCACCTTGGCCGCCGACAGGCGCATGTCGAGATCGGTCGACGACAGCGAGGACAGGTCGAACAGCTGCCTGTTCCAGTCGCGCTGGCCGCTGGCCAGCAGGCGGAACGTCGAGATGTAGGGCGTGAAATCGAGATTGCCGGCGGCAAGCGTCGCCTGCAGCGTCTGCCGGCCGTTATTGGCGTAGGTCATCACGCCTTCGGCGACGTTGCCGTCGAGCTCGACATTGACATTGGTGAGCGCGACCGAGCCGCCGACCACATTGGCACGGGCCTTCAGCGCGAAGCGGCCGAAGCCGCCACCGCCGCCGGGCGGGGCCTGTCCCATCCAGCGCAACGCGTTGCGCAGCGACGGGCTGTCCATGGTGGCGACGCCTTCCATCATCAGGCTGGTGCGGTTGGCGACGGTTCCGTCGAAAGCAACCTTCAGCGGCGCGCTGGCGAGCCGCGCCTTCAGGCCGGAGCGGTCGCCCGACAGCAACGCGACGAAGTCGCTGGCGCTGATCGAGCCGTCGACGCGTTCGCCGCGCCAGTCGAACTGGCCGGTTGCGGCAAAGGAGCGCGAGATCGAGGGCCAGGCCAGCGACAGGTCGATATCGCCGAGCTGTTCGGAGATGTTGTTGGTGCCGTCCTGGTAATTCAGCTCGCCGTCCTGGATCCGGATTTCGGAGAACGACACCTGATTCTCGGCGCCGGGCGTCATCGCCTTGGCGATGGTCTCGACGAACGGGGTCCAATTGCTCTCGCCGGCGCCGTCGCGGACCACATGGATATGCGGGCGGAGCATCATGACATCGGCAATCTCGAACCGCCGCAGCAACAGCGGCAGCAGGCGGAGATTGGCGGTCAGCACGTCGACCTGCAGGGCGGGACCGATGGTATCGGCGCCCTTCAGCCCGACATTATGAAAGGAGACGTAGCTGCCCGGAAAAACCGAGACGTCGATCGGGCCGTTGACGACGAGTTCGAGCCCGGTCACGGCGCGAATCTGCGCCTCCACCGCGCGCTGCAGCGCGTCCCGGTTGAGGAACCACGACGTTCCGACCAGCCCGACCAGCGCCAGGCCGAAAAGCGCCGCGATCGGCATCCCCAGGCGCTTAATTCCTTGGGCCATCGTCAATGACATATCCGGGTCGGGTTGAGCTTTGTCGGGTCGTCGTCGAACACAGCGGGCTCTCGCCGGAGGCCCCTGCCAACCCACGCAACTTGAAGGGTTTTCTTGTCGCTTTCAAGGCCATGTTGATTGCCGCAGGCCGCCGCCCGTCGCCGCACCCGGCCGTGATTGACGCACTGCGAAGATTTCGCCTAATAATCCGCTTTGCCACAGCCGTTCCGCGCCCTCCATCAGGTATTCGCTGCATGAACAAAGTTTATCCCGACGCCAAATCGGCACTCGATGGTCTCCTCAAGGACGGCATGATGATCATGTCGGGCGGCTTCGGCCTCTGCGGCATCGCCGAGACCCTGTCGGACGCGATCCGCGAGTCCGGCGTCAAGGGCCTCACCGTCGTCTCCAACAATGCCGGCGTCGACGGCATCGGCCTCAGCCGGCTGCTGGAGACGCGCCAGATCAAGAAGATGATCTCGTCCTATGTCGGCGAGAACAAGCTGTTCGCCCAGCAATATCTCGCCGGCGAGCTCGAGCTCGAGTTCAACCCGCAGGGCACGCTGGCCGAGCGCATCCGCGCCGGCGGCGCCGGAATCCCGGCCTTCTACACCAAGACCGGCGTCGGTACGCTGATCGCCGAGGGCAAGGAAGTGAAGGAATTCGACGGCGAGAAGTACATCATGGAGCGCGGCCTGTTCGCCGACGTCGCCATCGTCCACGCTTGGAAGGGCGACACCGCCGGGAACCTCGTCTACCGCAAGACCGCGCGCAACTTTAACCCGATGATGGCCACCGCGGCGAAGGTCACCGTCGCCGAGGTCGAGCACCTGGTGCCGGCCGGCGAGATCGATCCGGACCACATCCACACCCCCGGCATCTTCGTCAAACGCATCATCGAGGTCGGGACCGGCAAGAAGCGGATCGAGTTCCGCAACACCCGTCCGCGGCCCGCCGCCTAAAACCCAATTCTTCAGGAGAGCCTCATGGCCTGGACCCGTGAACAGATGGCCGCCCGCGCCGCCAAGGAGCTGCGCGACGGCTATTACGTCAATCTCGGCATCGGCATTCCGACGCTGGTCTCGAACTACATTCCCGACGGCATCGACGTCAGCCTGCAGAGCGAGAACGGCATGCTCGGCATGGGCCCGTTCCCCTATGAGGACGAGGTCGACGCCGACCTGATCAACGCCGGCAAGCAGACCGTGAGCGAGCTGCCCTCGACCAGCTATTTCTCCTCGGCCGATTCCTTCGGCATGGTGCGCGGCGGCCATATCGATCTGTCGATCCTCGGCGCCATGCAGGTGGCGCAGAACGGCGACCTCGCCAACTGGATGATCCCCGGCAAGATGGTGAAGGGCATGGGCGGCGCCATGGACCTCGTCGCCGGCGTCAAGCGCGTCGTGGTGGTGATGGAGCATTCCGCCAAGGACGGCCCGAAGCTGCTCAAGCAGTGCAACCTGCCGCTGACCGGCGAGCGCGTGGTCGACATGGTCGTCACCGACCTTGCGGTGTTCACCATCGACAAGCACGGCAAGGACGGCATGGCGCTGATCGAGCTTGCCGACGGCGTCACGCTCGATGAGGTCAAGGCCAAGACCGAGGCCGAATTCCGCGTCGCGCTGAAGAATACCTGAGATGATCGGCGCGGGACGATCCTCGATCCGTCCCGCACGACCCGACGACGCCGGCTTCATCGCCCGCACCGTCCTGGCCGCGCAGCGCGGCCCATTGCCGCGCGGCTGGTTCGACATCGCGCTCGACCGGGGCGAGGCGGAATGCCTGGCGTTCATGACGCGGCTTGCCGTGGCGCGGGTGCGATCATGGTATCACGTCGCCCATTTCCTGATCGCTGAAGTCGATGGTGTGCCGGCCGCCGCACTGTGCGCGATGCCGGCATCCGGAACCGTCGTCGCGGCACGTGCGGCGATCGAGGAAATCGCAGCAGAGACCGGCATGGATGCCGATGCCATCGTCGCGCGCGGCGGCTATGCCCGTAACTGCTGGGTGCAGGGCGGCGAGGGCGACTGGCTGATCGAGCATGTCGCCCGACAAGCGTCGCGTCGCAGCGGCGGTCTGGTGCAGGACTTGATCCGCCGCGCACTCGCCGACGGCAAGGCGGCGGGTTACGCGCGGGCATCGATCTCGTTCCTGATCGGCAACGACGCCGCCGAACGCTGCTACGCCAAGGCCGGATTCGCCTTCGCCGAAGAGAAACGCGACGCCGCCTTCGAAGCGATGACCGGCGCGCCGGGCTTTCGCAGATTTGTGCGGGCGATGTGAACAGGCGGTACGCGGCCAGATACTCCGCTGTCGTCCCTGCGAAAGCAGGGACCCATACGCCGCGGCTTGTGGTGTGAACGGGACTCGTCGTTTCAGCGTCGCGCAATGATCAGCATTGATGGTTGATGGGGTGGACGGCCCCCTACGGCATCAGTTGTGCCAGAATGAGGTTGTTGCAAATCTCAGACAAGGGAGCCGTCCGTGAGAGAGATTATCCGCATCGGTATGGATACGTCGAAGCATATTTTTGTGCTGCATGGGGTTGATGCAGCCGAGCAGGTTGTGTTGCGCAAGAAGCTGTCGCGGAAGCAGGTGCTGGACTTCTTCGCCAAGTTGCCGCCGACGGTGATCGGGATGGAGGCCTGCGGAGGCTCGCAGCATTGGGCGCGAGAGCTTGGCAAGCTCGGCCATGAGGTCAAGCTGATGGCCCCGCAACTGGTGAAGCCCTACGTGATGCGGAACAAGAACGACGGGCGGGATGCGGAAGGGCTGTGTGAAGCGATGGGCCGGCCGAGCATGCGCTTTGTGCCGGTCAAGACGGCCGAGCAACAGGCCGCGCTGATGCTGACGGGTATCCGCGATGGATTGATCGCCCGGCGCACCCAGCTTGGCAATACGATCCGTGGCCATGCGGCGGAGTTCGGCCTGATCGCAGCCAAAGGGGTCGACAAGGTCGAGCCGCTGCTGGCGCGGATTGCGCAGGACGAGACGCTTCCCGCCCTGGCGCGCGAGTTGTTTGTCGTGCTGGGCCGCGAGTACACCAGGCTTGAGGGCGAGCTTGGGGAGATCGAAGCCAAGCTGATGGCCTGGCACCGATCCGATGCCACGGGTCGGCGTCTGGCGCAGATCCCCTCGATCGGTCCAATCATTGCGACGATGCTGGTGATGAAGACGCCGGATCCGCTTGCCTTCCGTTCCGGCCGGCACTTTGCGGCTTGGCTCGGCCTCACACCTCAAGACCATTCCACCGGCGGCAAGACCAGGCTCGGCAAGATTACGCGGGCGGGCGACGAGGACTTGCGACGGCTGCTGGTGATCGGGGCCACGGCGGTGATCCAGCAGGCCAGGCGCGGGCGCGGTCATCACTCGCGCTGGCTGCTGGCACTGATCCAGCGCAAGCCGCCGAAGCTTGCGGCCGTGGCGCTCGCCAACAAGGTGGCCCGCATCGCCTGGAAGCTGATGGCAACAGGTGAGAGCTACGATGTGGCACGGATGAATCCCATTCCGGCCACCTAACAGATTGGCCGGCCGGCGGGCTCGCTCGCCGGTCGACCCGGAGCTGCAGGAGCAGATGGAGCGATCGATCGAGCAACGATGCGAGACAATCCGTGGGACCCATCGGCCGTCAACAGGTCGCCTGGTTGTTTGGAACTCGCATCGCGCAACCCATCTTGGCCAGCGATCGACCCGATCGCACTCAACAGGCCGGACATATGGATGCAAGCGATCCGATCTCACCAAAAAGCTCTTGTGCCACGGGGGCCGTCCACATATGGGTCCCGGCCCCCCGTGCGCAATTGCGCACTAGGCCGGGACGACAGCGAATGTGTGGTGCGGTCTGTGAGTCGTACGCCCGCATTCTCGCGACATGGTTTGTCCGAGCGACAGGTTTTTGCCGAATTGCCCGTCGGGCAGTCACACGGCGCGTCACATTCGGCGCGCGCTGTCGCCGGCTTGTCCGGTCGCCCATGCAATGGCAGAATTGCACCATATTGTGCAAAATCGGACACGCCATGCCACTCATCCGGATCTGGGTCTATGACGGCATCCTCGCTTCGGGTGTGGCGGGGATTGTCGACGTGTTTACCGCCGCCAATTCGGTGATGGCGCGGCGGCCCCGGCGTCACAGCGTCAAGCCGTCACAACTGCGGTGGCGCGTCGAGTCCTTGAGTGGCCGGCCGGTCCAGACGGCGTCCGGCCAGGTCATCGGCGTCGATGGACCGATCGGCGCGCGGTCTACGGCAGACGCCGTGGTGATTCCGGGACCGTTCGTCGGCGATATCGAGCGCTTCTTCGCGCGGCTCGATACCGTCGCGCCGCTGCTCGCGGCGCTGCGGCGGCAGCATGAGCGCGGCACCCTGCTTGCGTCCTATTGCACCGGCAGCTTCATCCTCGCCGAGGCCGGGCTGCTCGACGGCAGGGTTGCGACCACCCACTGGGCCAAGGGGCGGACATTCGCGATGCGCTATCCGGCGGTGGATCTGCGCGTCGCCGAGATACTCACCGAGCAGAACCGCATTGTCTGCTCGGGCGCGGTGACCACCTCGCTCAATCTCGCGCTTCGGCTGGTCGAGAAATTCGCCGGTGCCGATGTCGCCGCGGAGACCGGCAAGCTGATGCTGATCGACAGCAATCGCGCCTCGCAGGCACCCTATGCCAGCCGCGCGCGCGACACACAGCACTCCGACGCGCTGGTGGCGCGGGCGCAGAGCATGATGGAGAAGTCGTTGCAGCAGGGCTTCAGTCTCGCCAGGCTGGCCCGCGACCTTGCGGTCAGCGAGCGGACGTTGAACCGCCGCTTCAAGCTGGCGGTCGGCGAGGCGCCCTTGCAATATCTGCAAGCGCTGCGGGTGGACGTGGCCAAGCGCCTGATCGAAACCACGCGGCTGAAGCTCGACGCGGTCAGTGCGCGCGTCGGCTACGACGATCTGTCGACCTTCCGCCGGCTGTTCAAGCGCGAAACCGGGCTCTCGCCCCGCGAATACCAGCGCCGGTTCGTGCGCAGGGCCGCCGCGAGCTGAGAACGCCGTGTCCGAATTTGCCCCGAGAATGGCGATACTGCCACTGCTGCCGGGAGCACGCCGCGCATAGACCTCGTCCTGTCAACAACAGGAGGTCTCTCAATGCCGATGATCGACGTGACAATTCCCGAAGGAGCCCTGAAGCCGGAAGCGGAAGCGCGGCTCATCAAGGAACTCGGCGATATCCTGATCGGCCACGAGGGGTTCGATCCGGCGAACAAGGTTGCGCAAGGCGTCACCGTTGTCTTCCTGCATCGGCCGGCCGCCGTCTACGTGGCGGGCGCGCCATCGCCGTCGCCACGCTATCGCATCGTCCCGACGGTGCCCGAGGGGCAGTACACCGAAGCCTCGCGCGCGGCCTTGGTGAAGGACGTCACCGATGCCGTGGTGCGCGCCGCCGGCGGTTCGTTCGACGATGTGACGCCGCAGGTCTGGGTGTTTCCGACCGAGATCCCCGACGGCCAGTGGGGCAGCCGTGGCGTCATTCGTCCGCTGCCGGACATCCAGGCCTTCATCGCCGGCGAGCACGAGCGCAAGGTCGGCGAGGCGCGTCTGGCGCGACGGCGGCGCGTCAAGGCGCTGGAGTTGCTTGCGGGCGCGCTCGATGCCGCCCGTAAGGGCGTCGATTGACGCGGGCACAGCCATGACATCCGACACGCATTTCAGGCTCGCGGCGGTCCAGGCCACGGCGGTGCCATTCGATCGCGACGCCTCGGTGGAGAAGGCCTGCCGCCTGATCGGCGAGGCCGGCGCCATGGGCGCGACGATCGCCGCCTTCGGCGAGACCTGGCTGCCCGGCTATCCCTTCTTCTGTCACGCGCCGACCGGGCCGAACACGTTTCGCGCGATGGCCGAATATCTCGACAACGCGGTCGAGATTCCCTCGCCCGCGACCGATCGGCTCTGCGCCGCCGCCGAGGCTGCCGGCATCGATGTCGTGATCGGCGTCGCCGAACGTGATGCCGTGACCAAGGGCACGGTCTACTGCACGCTGCTGTTCATCGGCCGCGAGGGACGGCTGCTCGGCCGCCATCGCAAGCTGAAGCCCACCTTCAACGAGCGCTCGGTGTGGGCCGATGGTGACGCGGCGGGGCTGCGCGTGCATGAACGGCCCTATGGCCGGATCAGCGGCCTCAATTGCTGGGAGCACAACACCATGCTGCCCGGCTATGCGCTGGCCGCGCAGGGAACGCAGATCCACGTCGCGGCGTGGCCGGGGCGGGAGCCCGTGGTGGCGCCACCGTCGCCGACGCCGCTGTGGCCGCGGCAGTTGTTGCTGTCGCGCGCGTTCGCCTCGCAGGCCGGCTGCTACGTCATCGCGGTCGGCGGCATGCGCTCGCACGAAATCACGCCGGAACGCTACCGCGAGCTCTCGACGATCGAGTACAGCGGTGACAGCGTCATCATCGATCCGCGCGGCGAGGTCATCGCAGGTCCGGCGCAGGGCGAGACCATCCTGATCGCGGACGGCTCGCGGGAGGCCGTGCTCGCCGCCAAGGCGCTGTGCGATATCGGCGGCCATTATTCGCGCCCCGACCTGCTGCGGTTGATCGTCGATCGCAATCCGCAGGAGCGGGTCATCGACTGCGGCTTCGCCGGGCGAGTCACGCCGGAGATGTGGGAGTGACGCGAACGGCGCGGGTATCCCGCGCCGTCAAAGCTTGTCGCGAGAAAGGTCGCTCCGCCTCACGACGCTTCCTGCGGAATTGCGGATGGTGATTCCTCGCCTTTGAGCTCCTCGAGGCTGCGGTGCCGCGGCTCGATGCCGAGCGCCCATACGGTGATGATCTGCACGATGAGCAGTCCGATCATCAGGGCCATCACGCCGGCGACGCCGCGCGCTTCGAACAGCATCACGACCAGGAATGGTGTCACGATGGTGGCACCTCGACCGAGTGTGTTGACTATGCCGGATGCCCGCAGCCGCACCTCGGTCGGGAACAGTTCGGGAATATAGATGCCGAACAACAGCGCGACCAAGACATAGATCGGCACGGTCAGCGCGAAGCCGACGGCCGGCAGCAGGAACGGATCCGAGATCATCGGATAGATGACGCCGAGGATGATCGAGATCAGCGATGCGCCGATGATCGTAGGCTTGCGGCCCCAGCGGTCGGCGGTCAGGGCGCCGATCGCCGAGCCGATCGGCGCGCCAAGCGCCATCAGCAGCGAGTAGCCGAACGAAGTCGCGACGGACAGGCCCTGCTTGATGAAGAACACCGGCAGCCAGGTCACGAAGCCGTAGAGTAGCGTATTGATGGTAATCAGGCATACCGCGCCGACGATCATGCGGGAGAGCAGCGGCGCGGTGAACAGCGTGGCGAGATCGGGCGACACCGGTGCCGGCGTTGCAGCCGCGGGGGCCGGCAAGGGCTGCCCCTGGGAAGCTTCCTTCTCGATCGCCTGCATCAGCGCCTCGGCCTCGGCGGTGCGTCCCACCGCCTCCAGCCAGCGCGGCGACTCCGGCAGCGACTTGCGCAGGTACCAGACGATCAAGGCACCGACGCCGCCCAGCACGAACATCGCGCGCCAGCCGAATTGCGGGACGACGACCGATGCGACCAGCAGCGCGATGGGCAGGCCGGTCACGACGCAGACGGCGGTGAAGCCGAGCCACTTGCCGCGGCTCCGGGCCGGCACGAACTCGGTCATCGTGGAATAGCCGACAACATTTTCGGCGCCGAGACCGACGCCCATCACGAAACGGCAGGCAATCAGAAAGGCCATGTTTGGCGCAAACGCCGCCGCCAGGGACGCGATGCCGAACAGCAGCAGATTGAACTGGTAGGTGAAGCGCCGTCCGTACCGGTCGCCGAGGAAGCCGGTGCCGAAAGATCCGAGCATCATGCCGACGAAGGTTGCGGAGATGAACGCGGCGTTTTGGGCGAGCGTCGAGAACCCGGTTTTCAGCGTCACGCCGAGCACTGTGCCGGCGATATAGATGTCGAAACCGTCGAAGAACATTCCGATTCCGATCAGGATCATGATCCGGCGATGGAATGGTCCGATCGGTAGCCGATCGAGGCGGCCCCCGGCATTGACCGATGTCGACATATGCGCTCTCCCCTTGACTGTTTCCTCGGTGATGCGGCCCGCCATCTATGGGCGGTTTGCCGCTTTGCTCGACTGCGGCTAGAGCGTTTTCGAGCGAAGTGGATACCGGTTCGCGTGAAGAAAACGCGTCAAAACAAGAATCTAGAGCCCCGTTCCGATTCCATCGGAACGGGAAAAGCTCTAGTTCAGCCGGCGCTGGCTGGCCGTGTCGCGGTACCAATCGAACGGCTGTTCGTGGGTCGCGACCATCACGCTCTTGGTGTTGAAATGGTCGTCGAAGCTCTCGGTGCCGCATTCCCGGCCGATGCCGGAATCGTCAACGCCGCCCCAGGGCGAGGCCGGATCGAGCCGGTGGTGATCGTTGATCCAGACGATCCCGGCCTTGACCGCGGCGGCCACGCGATGCGCGCGCGCGACGTCGCGGGTGCGAATGGCGGCGGCGAGGCCAAAGGGCGAGTCGTTGGCGAGCCGGAGTGCGTCGGCCTCGTCCTTGAATGGGGTCACCGAGGTGAAGGGACCGAATACCTCCTCCTGGAAGATCCGCATGTCGGATTTGACGTCGGCGAACACGGTGGGTTCGACGAAATAACCGTTGTCGTGGCCCGCGACCTTTGCGGCCACGCCGCCGGTGAGCAGCCGCGCGCCATCTTCATGACCGTAGCGCGCATAGCTGAGAACGCGGTCGCGCTGGCGCGCCGAGATCACCGGCCCAAGCTGTGTGTTCGGATCGAACGGATCGCCAATGCGGATTGTGCGGGTCTTGGCCTGCAGCTTTTCGACGAATTCGTCGTAGATCGAGGCCTGCACGATATGGCGCGACGCGCAAACGCAGGTTTGGCCGGCGCCGATGAAGGCGCCGAACGCGGCATAGTTGACGGCGCGGTCGACGTCGAAATCGTCGAATATCATCACCGGCGTCTTGCCGCCGAGCTCCATGGTCTGGTGCGCGAACACCTTCGCCGCGGCGCTGCCCGCGATGCGGCCCGCTTCGGTGCCGCCGGTCAGCACAAGCTTGTTGATGTCGCCATGCTCGGCGAGCATCTTGCCGGCGCTCTGGCCGAGGCCGAGCACGATGTTGAAGACGCCGGGAGGCAGTCCGGCCTCGCTGAAGATCTGGGCGAGCTTCAGTGTCGTCAGCGGCGTGTATTCCGACGGCTTGACCACGGTGACGCACCCGGTCGCCAGCACGACGGCAAGCGACTTGCACAAGATCATGAGCGGGTGATTGAAGGGCGTGCAGTTGGCGACGATTCCGATCGGCGTGCGCAGGGTGTAGTTCAGATATGCGCCTTCGACCGGAATGACGGAATCACGGCGCGACAGCGCGAGTCCGGCGAAGTAGCGGAAGAAATCCGGCAGGCGCGACAGCTGCGCGCGCGTCTCGTTGACCGGGCGTCCGTTGTTCAACGTCTCCAGCCGGTACAGCGTGTCGAGATTGGCTTCGAACGCGTCGGCGAGCCTGTTGACGAGCCTGGCGCGCGCCCTCGTGTCCATCCCGCCCCACGCCTTGCCTTCGAATGCAGCGCGAGCGCTCTTCATCGCACGGTCGATATCCGCGGCGGTCGAATTCGGAATCCGGGCGATGACGTCGCCGGTCGCGGGATTGCGCACGTCGAGCATCTCGCCGTCTCCGGCCTCGACCTCGCGTCCGTCGATGAAGTTGCCGTGGATCTCGACGTCGATCGTCGCGGGCTTCGACGGAATGTTCATGATGACCTCTCTTCGACGATGACGGCGTTGCGCTTGAGTGCCGGCAGCACGCGCTTTTCGGTCGCCGCGATGTGAGCCTTGATGATGCGGGCCGCGGTGCGTGCCTCGCGCTGCTGCATGGCGTCGATCAATGCGACATGCTCGGCCACGAGCTTCGCCGGGTCGTGGCCCTTTAGATTGGAGACGCTGACGCGCACCAGCCGATCGGCCTGGCCGATCAGGTCGCAGAGCGTGGTCGCCATGCGGCGGTTGCCCGATGCGTGCGCCAGCGCCGAGTGGAAGCCGCGATTGTAGGTGATGAAGTCTTCATGGCTGCCGGAGAAGCGGCGGAATTCATCGAGTGATTTCAGGATGCTGTCGGGCGCGCTCTCGATTGCTTCGGCGACGCAGGCCGGCTCGAGCGCAAGGCGGAAGCGCAGCAGATCGCGCGCGTCGGACAGCGAGATCGGATTGACCCGGTAACCCTGACGGGGCTGCACCGTCACGAGGTGCTCGCGCTCGAGCCGCAGCAGGGCGTCCCGGACCGGCTGGCGGCTGACGGCGTAACGCTCGGCCAGATCCTGCTCTCGTATTTCATCACCGGGAGCTAACTGACATGATAAAATATCAGATCGCAGGTTTTCGTAGATATTCTCGCGGAGAAGTATCATTTCATTGGGTCTCCTGCCCAATAAAATGCAGTTTGTGAAATATCACGTCAAGCTGAAATCCTTGAAATCCGGGTGATTTGATTTATCAATCGTCCGCAGGGGCGCTTCGGAGCCCCGATGCGCGAATTTCGGACGCGATTTGAAAGAGAGCGACGATGGACAGGCTTTTGGCCAACCGCACAGTCAACGCAGCCCAGTCGGGCGAGGGGCCGCCGCTGGTGCTGTTTCACTCGCTGCTGTCGGATCGCGCGAGCTTCGATGCAATCGTGCCGGAGCTTGCCCGGTCGTTTCGGACCATTGTGCCGGAACTACCGGGATTCGGCCGGTCGAGCGCGGCCGAGGGGGGCCTTGCCGCAATTGCCGACCGGATGGCGGACGCGGTGCATGATGCGGCTGATGGCGCGCCGGCCATCGTGCTCGGCAATGGGTATGGCGGGTTCGTCGCGCTGCAGATGGCGATCCGCCACCCGGCGATCGCGAGCCGGCTGATCCTCGCCGACAGCGGTGCGGCGTTCTCCGAGCCGGGCCGCGAGGCGTTTCGCAACATGGCCCGGGTTTCACGCGAGAAGGGGCTCGCCGCGATCACCGACATTGCAATGCGCCGGCTGTTCGCACCGGATTTCCAGGCGCAGCATCCCGCGCTGATGCAGGATCGCCGCGATGCATTCCTGCGCACCGATCTCAACGTGTTCTGCGCGGCCTGCGACGCGCTGGCGAGCCTCGATCTTCGTGCCGAATTACGCAGCGTGACTATACCGACGCTCGTCGTGGTCGGCGAGTATGACGAGGCAACGCCGCCGCCGATGTCATACGAATTGGCAGGCGGCCTGCCGAGAGCCAGGCTCAGGGTCATTCCGGGGTGTGCGCATGTCCCGCAACTGCAAGCGCCAAAACTGTTCCTCGATACGATCGGCGATTTCCTGGCGGTCAAGCATAACGCCCCCGCCTGAGGCACGAGCACTGGGCTGGATCGCGCCGCGGGTCACGCGGTGGCGTGCCGACAATTTGGGCAGAACGCCCAGCTAATGCCGTTTGACGCGACAGCATCTCTGCCTAGTCTGACCGGAGACGGAGATGAAACATGCGAGCGATCCTTGATCACTGCACCGGCGGTCGCAGGCGCAGCTTGCCGGCCGGCACGGATTTCATCGAGGAGGGCGGCAAGACCGGGCACCTGTTCGTGCTGCTCGAGGGCAAGGTGGAAGTCGTCAAGGGCGACAGCCTGGTGGCGGTCATCGACGAGCCCGGCGCGGTGTTCGGCGAGATGAGTGTGCTGCTCGACCGGGCGCACAGCGCCAAGGTGCGCACGGCCTCCGATTGCGTCCTGTACGAGTTCGACGATGCGGCCTCGTTCCTGCGCCAGCAGCCGGCGGTGGCGCTGCTGATCGCGCAGCTGCTGGCACAACGGCTTCATGTCGCCACGACCTATCTCGCCGACCTGATGCACCAATATGCCGATCACGGCACCCATCTGGCGATGGTCGGCGAGGTGCTGCAGAGCATGATCAACCTGCCGCCGATGCAGGTCGCGCCAGGCTCGGATCGGCAATCCGATCCAAGGATATGAGCCAGTCCGGCGCATCGCGCAGCGGCGCCGCCGGCCGCGACAGCGGCGCCTTGAGATCGATCATCTGCGCATCGCCGGCGGCGAGCCAGAACGCCTTGTCCTGCGCGAGATCGAGCACGATGTAGACCGGGGGCCGGCCGGGCTGCAGGCCGGTGTTGAACACCCAGGTCGCTCCGATCCGGTCGAACCACGAGCCGCTCTGGATGAACGGCGACTGATGCACATGGCCCGAGATCACCATCGCCGGATGGTGGCGCCCGATCCAGCCGAGCAGCTCGGCGTCGCCGAAGAAGCGCTTGCCGCCCCAGCTGGTCGGCGAATCCGCCGGCGGGGCGTGATGGACCCAGACCCAGCGCTTGTGCGGTACCGCGGCTGCGGCGCGAAGCTGCGCGTCGATCCGCGCCTTGACCAGCGGGCCGTCCCACCACGGGCACACCGTGAACAGCGTGTCGCCGATGGTCAGATTGTCGCCGTCGCAGGCGACGCCGAATTCCCTGATGCCAGCGACCCAGCGCGCGATCTTCTCGCCCTCCGGGTTGCGCTCGTCGAGGTCGTGATTGCCCGAGCAGAAGATCACCCGCGTGAGATCGGCGAGCCGCGACAGGTATTTCGTGACGACGACGATCTGGGCGCGGAAATCGACCGCCGAGCCGAGGTTGAGCGCATCGCCGGCGAAGATCACGAGATCGAATTGCGGTGCCGCCGCCAGCAGCCAGTCGAACTGCGGCAACGAGTAATGCAGGTCGGCGACGACAAGACAGCGCATCGGTGAAATCCGAATGCCCGGAAAACGGGCGGGGCCGCACGGCAATGAATTCAAACAAGCCGAATCGCAGCAAGATCTATGCCGCGCCGCGCGGATCCGGCGCGACAGATGTTCGCAGTGTCCGGCGAGTCGTTGGTCCTGCTGGCGCGGCGGTGGAGCGCGAATTTCGAAGCGACTTGAATTTTGCGCGGTTGTGCGCCGCTCAGGCAAGTGAGGTGAGCACGCCTGTCAGGCTCCCTCTCCCCCTGCGGGAGAGGGTGGGGAGAGGGGTGGCCCGGGCGAGATTTTTGCGATGAGTGCCGGTCTCACAGTCTCGGCCGCGCCGTTCTGCAAATGGAGAGAGCACGTCGTGTGGCACCCCTCTCCCCAACCCTCCCCCGCAAGGGGGGAGGGAGCCCTTCCGCCGGTGCGTCCCTTACGGGAGTGCGAGACAGCACACGCGCTGCATCTCGCGCCGCTGCTCACGCCCTCGCTGCGGCGTGGACGAAAGTCACCTCGATCAGCGTGCCGGTGCGGCCGCCGGTCCTGATCTGGAATTTGGCGCGATTGGCTTCGACCAGCGCCTTGGTCAGCGACAGGCTGACGCCGCCGGAGCCGGCCTGATCTGATGGCGTCGGCGCGCGGAACGGCTCGAGCGCCGCGGCGACCTCGTTGTCGTTGAGGCTCTGCCCGGTGTCGCGCACGCGCAGCATCACCTCGCCGAAGTCCGACAGCGCGGTCGAGACGATCACCTGGCCGCCGGCATTGGCGAGATGGATCGAGTTGCCGATCAGGTTCAGCGTGATCTGGCGCAGCGCGCGGGCGTCGGCGACGACAGGCGGCAGCGTGTGCGCGAGCGAGGTGCGGATGATGATGCGCTCGCGGTTGGCCTGCGGCTGCATCACCGCGACGCAGCTCTCCACCATCTCGTTGAGGTTCTGGCTGGCGAAGGCGAGGTCGAGCTTGCCGGTCTCGATCCGCGAGAGGTCGAGCAAATCGTTGACGATCGCGATCACCCGCTCGCCGGAGGCGCGGATGTCCTTCATGTATTCGACATAGCGCTCGTTGCCGAGCGCACCGAAGCGCTCGCCGATCATCACCTCGGCGAAGCCGATGATGGCGTTGAGCGGCGTGCGCAGCTCGTGGCTGATCCGCGCCAGCATGTCGGACTTGGCGTTGGCGGCGCGTTCGGCGAGCCGCCGCGCCTCGCGCAATTCGCCCTCGCTCTTCCTGGTCTGCGACAGATCGCGGAACACCGCGAAGAAGTTCGGCCCGTCGGCGCGGGTGCGGCCCATCGTCACCGACAGCGGGATGATGCCGCCCTGGCGGACGCGGCCGAGCGTCTCGCGGCCATGGTCGAGCAGGCTGGTGACGCCGGCCGATTTCAGGCTCGAGAGATAGTCGAAGATGCCGTGCTGGCTTTCCGGCGCGAACAGGTCGGCGAGCTTGCGGGTGACGAACTCGTCGCCGTCATAGCCGAACAGCGCCTCGGCGCTGCGGTTGCAGGAATGGATGTTGCCTTCGGCATCGAACATGATGATGCCTTCGGCCGCGGTGTCGAGGATCGCGCCGAGCTCCTCGGCGTCGGCCTGGCCGGCCTGCGGCTCGGCCGGCGCAAGCAGCGGCTCGGCCGCAGGCTCCGGCTCGGACAGTGCGGCGGCGATCGCGGCATCCTCGTCCAGCGTGCGCGAGAAGATCAGCGCCAGCGCGGAATCGTCGTCCCAGGTGATGGTGTGCAGCCGCGCCTCCGCGGACACCGACTGCGCGCCGTGCTCGGTGCTCTGGTTCGCCGAGATCGTCACCGGCGTGCCGGTGCCCGACGTGCTGCTCGCCTGCGAGACGCCGGGCTCGACATAGAGCGCGTCGAGGCCGCCGGCGGCCTCCAGCGCGTGCAGGCTGTCATGGCCCATGCGTGCGAGGAAGGCGTGGTTGGCATAGAGCAGGCGGTCGAGGCGGTAGATCAGGACACCGACCGGCAACAGATCGAGCAGCGCGCAGTCGCGCCGGGAGTCGGCGCGCGGCGCCGGCTCCGCCGCGGCGAGCCAGCTGGCCTTTGGCGTTTCCGCCGGCGTCTCCAGCTGCGCGACCGTCTCCTGCGGTGCCGCCGCTGCTTCCTGCGGCGGTTCGCTGGCGGGCGGCGCTTCGGCGAGCGGCTCGGCCGGCACGCTGTCGTTCGTGGTCGCGGCGAGGCCGGCCTCGTTCTCGAGCCGCGCCGACAATTGACGGGCGAGCTCGTTGAAGGCGTTGTTCTCGACCGGCGTCAGCGACGGTGGCCGGGTATCGCCGGCGGGACGGAACGGCACCACATTCGGTGGCGGGTCGTGACGCACTTCGTGCGTTTCCTCGTGCGTTTCCACGGCGTGATCCGGATCGGCTCGGTGTGAAGTCTCTGCTGCTGTCGGCTCGGTTAATTCCTCGGGTGGTGCTATTGCGGTCGTGTCGGGCGGCGGCTCGGCGTGCGGCGGAGGATTGTCCGGCGGCGCGGCGGGCCCGGGCGGCGCATCGCTGCGCGGCGCCGGCGCGACATCGGCCGACAGCGATTTCGGCGCGACCGTGCCGCTGAAGAACTCATAGCGGCGCAATGCGGCGAGTCGCGCAAGCCCGTCGAGGTCGCGACACACACCAAAGCCGCGATAGCCGGCGAAATTCCGGGCACGATCGAACACCGGCAGCCCGGACAGTTCGACCGGGAGCCGGCCGCCGCCGTCGACCGGCCAGTGCAGCGTGATGCCGCTCCAGGTGTCGTGGCTGGCGAACGCCTGCATCACGCGGCCTTCGGGATCGAGGCCAAAACTCTCGGCGATATCGCTCCAGAGCCGGCCGAAGCCGGCCGCGGTGTGCAGGCCGATCAGGCGGGTGAATTCATCGGAGCCGAGCGAGAAGCGCGCCCCGTGGTCCATCTGCCACATGAAACGCAGCGGATGCCGCCGCACCGGCAACGGCTCGTCGAGCCAGGATGGCGGTGGCACCGGCGCCAATGTCGCGGGCTCCGGTTCGGCGGCAGGCGCAGGCGTCTCAGCGACCGCATAAGGCGAGGGGGCGGGATCGGCCGGCGGCGCTGATGCTTCCGGCGCGTTTGCCGTCTCTTCTAGATCAGGCGCGGGCTCCGGCTCAGGTTGTTCGACCCGCGCCTCGGCGGGCACGTCGATCAGCGCTTCCGACAGCGGCTCCTCGACGGCGGGAGTTTCGTCGGGCGTGGTGTCGAGAGGCGCTGTCTCTGCGTGCGCCTGTTCTGCTGACGCGAGAGATGGAGCAAGGTCTGCAGGCTCTTCGACCCGCGCCTCGGCGGGCACGTCGATCAGCGCTTCCGACAGCGGCTCCTCGACGGCGGCAGTTGCGTCGGGCGTGGTATCGAATGCCGCGCTCTCGACGGGCGCCGCTTCGACTGGCGCGGGAGATGAAGCTGCATCCGCAGAGTCCGGTTCCGTCGCGCTGATGATCGGCGCGGCCGCTTCTTCCGGCGTCGGATCGAGCGCATCGAACAGCGTGAAGGTGGCCGGCGCTTCGCTTGCCGACGCAGGGGCTTCGTGATGCGCGGCTTGTTGGTCGACGGCGATCGGTGCTGGCGGCGGCTCGGTTGCGGCGGGCTCTGGCGGCGTCACTGCCGGGGATACGGGGGCTTCGGACGCTGCCGGCGCGACCGGCTCAGGCACGACCGGCTCAGGCGCGATCGGCGCCGCCGGCCTCGCGGCGAGATGCGGCGCCGGCTTGATCAGCGCGACCAGCGCGCGATCGGCGCCGTGGCCGATCCGCTGCAGCACGACGCGGCCGATCGCAACGCTCGCTGCCGCGCGGCCCTGCGCCAGCGCCTCGCCGCGTGCGGCCTCGAGACCGGCTTCGGTGAGATCGTGCAGGCCGGGCAGCGCACGTGCCGCTTCGTTGGTTGCGACCAGAAGTCCGTCGCTGGTGAAGGCGGCGGCTGGACGCGGCAAGCCCTGCAGCAGCCGCAGCAGGCGTTCCGCGAGCGGCATGCCGCGGCCGGTCGCGTTGAGCGTTGTCATCAGGATGCCGTGGCTGCCGTCCGGCAGGTCGATCCTGGCGCAGCCGCAGGTCGCGAGCATGCCGGGCGCCGCGCCGAAGCCGCGCAGCCGCTCCAGCCGGACCGCGCCATTGGCGTTCAGGCTGTGGCCGAGCCGCGCGACCTGACGACGATGCGGATCGGCCGGGCCGAAGCTGCGCTTTGCCAGTTCGGCGCCGTTGGCGGCACCGAATACCTTCGCGCCGACCGGATTGGCCCAGAGAATCCGCGCGCCGTCGGCCGCCCACAGCCATGCCGGCAGGGCGCCCGTCGCATGATCCGCCAGCCTGACATCGCCCAGCGCCTGGATCTGGAATTCCGCGTCACTCATCACGCAAGATTTGACCGCATGGGTTTGGCTTTCTTCCTTAAGCTCAGCCGAAGGCCCGGCAGCCGCAGGACGACAGCCTTAACAGAAGGTTAGTATCGCAACTGGGGGGCGGCAGGTCCATGTCCGCAGCGAAACTGCCCCCGCCAAAGCCGGGATAACGTTAACTTCGCTGAACGATCCACAGCCGTTCGGCGTTGTCGGGCAGAGAGAGGTTGCTGCGAGCCGCGAGATGCGGAACCAGGCGGCGCCGCGTCACACCTGCGATTGCAGTGCCACGCTATATTCTGCCGTCTATCTTGCCCTGGGCCCGCAGGGCCAAGCGGCGGGCCGATCAGCAAGCGAGGGAGAGCGACCATGAGCGATAACGGGCGTGACCATTTCGAGATCCCCAAGTTCGAGATTCCCAAGGATATGCGGTCGATGGCGGAGGCGAGCTTCGATCAGGCGCGCAAGGCGTTCGAGCAATTCGTGACCAACGCCAAGGACACCGCCGGCAAGATCGAGGAGCGCAACGCCACGATGCGCGCCGGCGCCAAGGATCTTTCGGCCAAGGCGCTGTCCTATGCCGAAAAGAATGTGCAGTCGTCGCTGGACTACGCCGAGGCGCTGCTCAAGGCCAAGGACCTCAGCGACGTCATGCGGCTGCACAGCGAATATGTGCAGGGCCAGATGCGCTCGCTCGCCGAGCAGGCCAGCGAAATGGGCCAGGCCGTCAGCCGCGCCGCGATGGACGCGGTCAAGCCGAAGAACTGATCGAGGCGCTTTGACCGCGGTCGCCCCCGGCGCGTTCAGCCTCGGCCGGCCGCGGTAACCTTATATTCCGCCATGCAAAAAATATGGCGTTGCACGCGATCTTACATTGCGTTGCACAAAATTGACATGATATGGGTGTTTATTAGGCGCGCCCGACGAAGGGCACTCCCGTGAATCAAGGCAGCGTGATCCATTTCAGCGCTCCCGGCCTGATGGGCTCCGGGACGTCCGCAATGGTCACATCTACTCACCCGTTGCGAAGGATTACACGTATGACCAACCCGTCCGATCCGTTCTCCGCCTCGATCATTCCGTTTGAAGTTCCCGAGCAGATGCGTGCGTTCGCCGAGAAGGGCGTTCTGCAGGCCCGCGACAGCTACGCCAAGTTCAAGGACGCTGCCGAGACCCACAACTCGACGGTCGAGGCCGTGTTCACCTCGGTGAGCAAGGGCGCCAGCGCGTATTCTGCCAAGCTGGTCGAGTTCTTCAAGGCCAACACCACCTCCTCGCTCGACTTCGCCCAGGAGCTGTTCAGCGTGAAGTCGCCGACCGAAGCGGTCGAGCTGTGGACGTCGCACGCCCGCAAGCAGTTCGAGACCTACACCGCGCAGGCCAAGGAACTGGCCGAGCTCGGCCAGAAGGTCGCCAGCGAGACCGCCGAGCCGATCAAGGCCAGCGCCTCGAAGTTCTACAAGCCGGCCGCCTGATCGCTGCCGTTTTGAGACCAGCGAAAGGCCCGGGGCCGTAGCGGTCCGGGCCTTTTTGCTGACCAGGGGCCCGTCAAGCGGCCCGACATAACAGCGGAAATCGGCGCGTTACGGCCTTGCCAAAGCGCGGCGTTGCACCTAGTTTCCGCCCGAAATCGCCGCCCCGCTTGAGCGGGCCGCGCGTCAGGATGCAGTTGTAGCTCAGTTGGTTAGAGCGCCTGTCTGTGGAACAGGAGGTCGGTGGTTCGAGCCCACCCAACTGTACCAAACAAATCAGCGCCTTATTTTAACAGCGGCTTGAGCCACCAGCTAGCTACCACCACAGCGCTCAATGCAGTGCGGTCGACGCGATGTGTGGCGGAACGAAGCATTGATAATATTGCCACTTTGCGCAGAAAGCGAAAAGGCGTCGCACGGTCGGAATTGTCTCGCTGTCTTTTGGACAGGAAGTCATTCGCCGGAGCAGGCGGAATTAGGAGTATAAATCAACGTATTATGAAAACTTCGCCGAACCGTTAGCTACCGAGTAGATACCATAGGCGACGGGGAGCGTGAGATGGCTCCAGGAGCAGCCATTCGCAGTGGCAGGGGTCAAAGGCTCGACCTCCGCTGCGGCATCACTTCAACCTACGAAGGTACTTCGCTAGTCTTCGAGCCGTCCCTCAGCGCCACGTCATGCTGCAATTGAGAGAAAGTTGAGAGGCGTTTCCAAAGAAGGAGGCAATCTCAATCTGTGCCGATAGCTAAGCGAGCGAGGCCGCCGGTTTTCTTCTCGGCTTCGTGGCTAGCAACCGGTCGTTTTCGTGGCATCAACAGACCTATGCGAGGATCGCTTGACCGCCGAATGGATCGGAGACGGCCTGACTGTTCGACCGTGGGATTCGCATTCCTCTCTTCTTCTTGTCACGCAGCACGACGTACATCATCGCGGTCATTAATGCGTCATTGAACGCGTCATGTTGAGGAAGCGAAGGGATTTCGAGGTCCGCGAGAATTGCGGAGAACGAAAGATCGATCGAGGTGTGAGGGGGCGCATCACCGTACTTCCGATCATAGTAGAGGCTGGAGATCTCGATGCGGGGATTCGGCAGTTCGATTCCAATGAACGGAAGAATATATTTGTCCAGCATCGCGATGTCGAAATCGACGTAGTACCCGACCAGCGGTCGCCCGCCGACGAAATGCAGGAAGTCGGGCAGCAACTTCCGGATCGGGGCTTCATGCTCGACGTCGACCTGGCGCAGGCGGTGTATCTTGATCGCATCCGCCGGTATGCTTGCGTCGGGACGTACCATCCTCTCGAACCGCTCACTTGTAAGAATGCGGTTGCCTCTGATTTTGATGGCGCCAATGCTGATGATGTCGTCCGTACGTACGTTTAGTCCCGTGGTCTCGCAATCGATCGCGACGACTTCGTCTGCGGGTTCACGTCTGAACATGAATCGATATGACTGGTCGCCGATCGACGCTTGATGGAATAGGCGTTTGATCGCGCGCGGAATCACGTCAGAAGGCTCCGAGATTGAAGTGATGGCGAATGAACTCGCGGAATTTCTTGACGACATAGAAGGCGTCACGCAGAAGGTCACGCTCCATGCTCGACAGGGATGATGGTCGCACCAGCGTGCCTGTGGCGCCGGCTGATTCCGCCAGCTGCCCGTCGAGACGCAGCATCAGCATGAAGTTGAAAGCTTGATGGAGCTCGCGGGCGAACTCCGCGTGCAACACGCCCATATCGCGGAGGCGATTGATGCGCTTGTCCGTTGCGGTTTCAATCAACCCATGCTCGAGAGCGAGGCTGCGAACGCCATGCACAATCGGAAATAGACCGCCTTTCTTCAGGTCGATCGCGTCGCCGTTACCCGCAGATGTGATCAAGTTCTTGAACAGGCCAATCGGCGTTGCGAAGAGGTCTATCGCTCGCGCGAAATGCGCCAGGAAGGCCTGCTCTCCTCCGACCATCTCGATCAACCTGGTCTTCACTTCAGTTAGCAACGTCGCGTCCCCGGCAACGCACCGCGCGTCAAAGAGGATGGCGACGTTCAGGTGCGCGCTATCGTCGGGCAGTGCAAGCCACCTGCGAATGTCGGCGATGTAATCGGGAAGTGGTTTGGACCATGCTGGATTGTTCACCATCACGTGTCCGGGGCAGGGAGGAAAGCCAAAGTCCAATAGCGCGCCGGAGAATGCAGTGCGAAACTTGTCAAGCTCCGCCTGTTCGATTGCCCTTGACAGAATGAGCCCGTTGTCTTGATCCGTGCGGGCGGTCTGCTCGCCGCGGCCCTCGCTTCCCATGACCATGAGGCACCCAACCGCGCGAATGTCGGCCGGCGCCAGAAGGTCGAACAATCTGGAAAACAGACGCTGGTTCAAATCGGAAACAATTTCGCCAATCAACTCGACGCCGATTCCTTGGCGCCTCAGGGTCCGCACCTGGGCCGCTATCTGGCGAGCGGCAGCCGCCAGGTCATCTTGATTCGCCGCGCGCTCAATACGTCCCGCAATGACCTGAGCGCTACCGGCGAGGTAGCCCAGTACATCGATGTCCTCCAGGATGCCGACGAAACGTTCGTCGTCGCGAATGACGACGCGACGCTTGTTGAGCTTGGTCATAAGCACGAGCGCTGAGGAGACGAAATCGTCGGGCCGCAGGGTAACCAGGTCGAAGTGGGCCAGATTGCGAACAGATGTTTGAATCGATTGGCGCCGTAACACAACGGCTTTCGACAGGTTCATGCCCGTGATGATGCCGGTCCGTTGGCCGTCGCGAACAAATAATGCGTTGCTGTTGATCTCTTCCATCTTGCGGCCTGCCGTTTCCACGGAGTCGTCGGCTTCAACGAAGGCGGCAGGGTGCAGAAAGAGCTCGGAAATGCGAGCGCGCATCATCGATCCGTGCCTCTGTTCGTCGTGGTCCCTGACGAACTCGTCCAGTTTGCGCGCGATATCGTGGTAGAAAAACGAGGCAAACCTCGGATTATTCTGGATCAGGTCGAGTACCGTAGATCGCGGAACGGAGTAGCATAGCGTTTCATCGCGGGCGCGGAAGGCGTGTCCGCTCTTGCCGTGCACCAGGGCGCGGCTGTCGAAGCTGTCCTTCGGGCCGAGCAGGGCCAGCAGACCGGCCCCATCGCTCTCCTCTATCGTGCCTTTGATGACGACGAAGAGGGCCTGCGAGGGGCTGCCTTGATCGATGACCGGTTCACCGGGTCGAAAGTAGACGATGTCCAACGCCGCACGCAGCGTCTCCATTTCGTGCGGCGTCAGACGATCAAACGGTGGATTTGCGGCATCAAAAGCCTTGGGCATTCGCAATTGTGCCTATTTTCCACATAGCGAAAGTTCAATGACTGGTGGCGCTTGCGGCTCCGATGCCGGTTTGGCTCCGGACGAACTGCGCGTCGAATCCGTCACGGTCGGTGCCGGCACGCGCGCTACGGTCCAGAACCGAGATCAGCCAGATGGAAGCGAAGGCAATTGCCATCGAGAACAGAGCCGGGTTGTCCAGCTTGATGGGGGCCGATCCCTTCGCAAAGCCGAGGGTCACCTCCCACACTGCCGGCGACAGAATGACGCCGACGACAGCGCTGATCAAGCCGAGCAGGCCTCCAATCAAGGCGCCCCTCGTCGTAAGGTTCTTCCAGAAGATCGACATCACCAGCACCGGGAAGTTGCAGGACGCTGCGATGGCAAAGGCAAGGCCAACCATGAAGGCGACGTTTTGGTTCTCGAAGATGATGCCAAGCACGATTGCGAGCACGCCCAGGAACAGCGTCGCTATCTTCGAGACCCGAACTTCGTCCTGTTCGTTGGCATGTCCGCCCTTGATTACCATGGCGTAGATATCATGGCTGATGGAGGAAGCTCCTGCGAGCGCCAGGCCGGAGACCACCGCGAGGATCGTGGCGAAGGCGACGGCCGAAATGAAGCCGAGGAACAGATTGCCGCCCACCGCGTCGGCCAGATGGATCGCGGCCATGTTCGACCCACCCTTGATCGCGGCGATCCCGCTTTTGGTTTTCTCGAGAATCCCGGCGTCGAGGAACGCCAGATCGGTCGAGACGAGCGTGATGGCGCCGAAGCCGATGATGAAGGTCAAGATATAGAAATAGCCGATGAAACCAGTCGCATAGAACACCGATTTGCGCGCAGCTTGAGCGTCTTTCACCGTGAAGAAGCGCATCAGGATGTGTGGCAGGCCGGCGGTGCCGAACATAAGGGCCAGGCCGAGCGAAATGGCCGATAGCGGATTTGAGATCAGGCTTCCGGGCTCCATGATTGCAAGCTTCTTGGGATGGACCTCGGTTGCCTTGGCGAACAGTGCTTCCGGGCTGAATCCGAATTTGTACAGCACGGCTCCGGCCATGAAGGTCGCGCCGAACAGCAACAGCACGGCCTTGATGATCTGTACCCAGGTTGTGGCTTTCATGCCGCCAAAGGTCACGTAGATCATCATGAGGCCACCGACCAGGATGACGGCGATCCAGTAGTCCAGGCCGAAAAGCAGCTGGATCAGCTTGCCGGCGCCGACCATCTGCGCGATCAGATAGAAGGCAACGGTCACCAGCGAACCGCACGCCGCCAGGATACGTATCCGCGTCTGGCCGAGCCGGAATGATGCGACGTCGGCGAATGTGAACTTGCCGAGATTGCGGAGTTGCTCGGCAATCAGGAATGTGACAACGGGCCAGCCGACAAGCCAGCCGACCGAGTAGATCAGGCCGTCGTACCCTGAGGTGTAGACAAGGCCGGAGATACCCAGGAACGATGCTGCCGACATATAGTCGCCGGCGATCGCAAGACCATTCTGGCCGGCCGAGATGCCGCCGCCTGCCGAGTAGAAGTCTGCGGCCGACACCGTCCGTTTCGATGCCCAATAGGTTATTGCAAGAGTCAGGGATACGAACCCGATGAACATGCCAATGGCTGCCCAATTGACAGCTTGCTTGGTGCCGCCATCGATCGTCCCGGCTGCAAGTGCGATGGAAGGAAGGCAAACGAACAGCGTCACCAGTAGGTGGGGTATCTTCTTCATTGGCGGCGCGCTCCAACAATCTCGCGGATCAAAGGGTCATATTTTGAATTTGCCTTGCTGACGTAGACGCCTGTCAGCAGGAATGCCGAAACAATAACCAGCAGTCCGATCGGAATGCCAATCGTGGTTACGCCTGTCCCAATAGGAGTGCCAAGGAAGTGCGGCGCGTAGGCGACGAGCAGGATAAAGCCGAAGTATACGATCAGCATGATCGCGGACAGCATCCAGCCCAGCGACGAACGTCGACGAACCAGTTCCTGATAGTTCGGGTCTTGCTCGATCTGTTCGTAGGTGGTCAATGTTTGGTCCCTTCAGAATGAGTGGAAGAGCATCGGGTCGCGTAAGGCGGCGATCATTTCCTGAGTATCAATGTCGGGCACGTGTAGACGTGAGCCGGGCGAAGCTCACCGAAATTGGCAATCGGGTTACGTATGTACGATCGAGACTGAGAGACCTTGATGCAGATCAAAAATGTTGCGTGGTCTGGTTTATGTCTGCGCGCTCCGTGAGCAATGGGCACTTCTTGATAGAGATCAAACTGGCATCGACCACGTGGCCATATAGGAGCGGGTGAGTAGCATGCTAGAAGATGCGAAACCGGCTGCTCGAGCGCTGAGTGCGGTCTACCTAGCCTCCGAGAAGAGAGCGCGGACTTACCCGGTGTGAATGGTTTGCGTCGCAAAGATAACGATCTCGGAGGAAGTGGCTTATGGATGCAAAGTTCGCGAATGCTGGTTCGCCGGAAGCGATCTATGACGTGTCGGCCGACTGGGCCAAGCGCGCCTATATCGATGACGCCAAATATCGCGAGATGTACGCGCACTCGGTCAAGGACCCCAACGGTTTCTGGGGCGAGCACGGCAAGCGGATCGACTGGATCAAGCCCTACACCAAGGTCGAGAACGTCTCCTTCGCGCCCGGCAACATCTCGATCAAATGGTTCGAGGATGGCGTGCTGAACGTCGCCTGGAACTGCATCGACCGCCATCTCGACAAGCGCGGCGACCAGACCGCGATCATCTGGGAGGGCGACGATCCCTCCGAATCCAGGCACATCACCTACCGCCAGCTGCACGACGAAGTCTGCAAGATGGCCAACATCCTGCGCACGCGGAACGTCAAGAGGGGCGACCGCGTCACGATCTATCTGCCGATGATTCCGGAAGCGGCCTACGCCATGCTGGCCTGCGCGCGGATCGGCGCGATTCATTCGGTGGTGTTCGGCGGTTTCTCGCCGGACAGCCTCGCGCAACGCATCGAGGATTGCGACTCGAAGGTGGTGATCACCGCCGACGAGGGCCTGCGCGGCGGCAGGAAGGTGCCGCTGAAGGCCAATGTCGATGCCGCCATCGCCAAGATCGACTCTAAGGAGTCCGGCGGCGTCGACTGGGTCGTGGTGGTGAAGCGCACCGGCGGCAAGATCGACATGAACCCGACCCGCGACCTCTGGTATCACGAGGCCGCCGAGATGGTGACATCGGAATGCCCGGTCGAGCACATGCACGCGGAAGACCCGCTGTTCATCCTCTACACCTCGGGCTCGACCGGCACGCCGAAGGGCGTGCTGCACACCTCCGCCGGCTATCTCGTGTTTGCGTCGATGACGCATCAATACGTGTTCGATTATCACGACGGCGACATCTACTGGTGCACCGCCGACGTCGGCTGGGTCACCGGCCACAGCTACATTCTCTACGGGCCGCTCTGTAACGGCGCGACCACGCTGATGTTCGAGGGCGTGCCGAACTACCCGGACAACTCCCGCTTCTGGAACGTGGTCGACAAGCACAAGGTCAACATCTTCTACACCGCGCCGACCGCGATCCGCGCCCTGATGCAGGGCGGCGACGAGCCGGTGAAGAAGACCTCGCGCAAATCGCTGCGCCTGCTCGGATCGGTCGGCGAGCCGATCAATCCGGAAGCCTGGGAGTGGTACTACCGCGTGGTCGGCGACGACCGCTGCCCGATCGTCGACACCTGGTGGCAGACCGAGACCGGCGGCATCCTTATCACGCCGCTGCCCGGCGCGACCAAGCTGAAGCCCGGTTCGGCGACACGGCCGTTCTTCGGCGTGGTGCCGGAGATCGTCGATGCCGACGGCAAGACGCTGGACGGCGAGACCTCGGGCAATCTCTGCCTGACCAAATCATGGCCGGGCCAGATGCGCACGGTCTATGGCGACCATGCGCGGTTCGAGCAGACCTATTTCTCGACCTACAAGAACAAGTATTTCACCGGCGACGGCTGCCGGCGCGATGCCGACGGCTACTACTGGATCACCGGCCGCGTCGACGACGTCATCAACGTCTCGGGCCACCGCATGGGCACCGCCGAGGTCGAGAGCTCGCTGGTCGCGCACGAGGCGGTGTCGGAAGCCGCCGTGGTCGGCTACCCGCACGACATCAAGGGCCAGGGCATCTACGCCTATGTCACGCTGATGAAGGGCACCGAGCCGACCGAAGCGCTGCGCAAGGAGCTGGTCGCCTGGGTCCGCAAGGACATCGGCCCGATCGCCTCGCCGGACCTGATCCAGTTCGCGCCCGGCCTGCCGAAGACGCGCTCCGGCAAGATCATGCGCCGCATCCTGCGCAAGATCGCCGAGGACGAGCCGTCGAGCCTCGGCGACACCTCGACCCTGGCCGATCCGGCCGTGGTCGACGACCTCGTGCAGAACCGCCAGAACAAGAAGGGCGCGCCGGCGTAGGAAAGCGACTGTATCGCACCAACGGCACGCCCCAATGCTTGAACCCATGGAGATAACGCTGTGAGATTAGTCCTGTTGGGAGCCCCTGGATCCGGGAAAGGGACTCAGGCGGCCCGTCTTGCCAAGCGCCTGGACATTCCTCAACTGTCGACCGGCGATATGTTGCGAGCGGCCGTATCCGAAGGAACGCCAATCGGGACAAAGGTAAAGGCGACAATGGAGCGCGGCGAACTTGTTCCCGATGATCTCGTCGTGGCCATCGTTGCCGAGCGCATATCGCAGCCTGATGCGAAATCCGGGTTTATCTTGGACGGCTTTCCGCGGACCATTGCTCAGGCGGCAGCGCTCGACGAGATTCTGCGAGCAGCCCATCTTCGCATTGACCGCGTGCTGGAATTGGACGTCGACGAAGCCGCTCTGCTGAGCCGCATCCTCAACCGTGCGAACGAAGCGAGATCCAACGGCCACGCACGCGCGGATGATACCGAAGCTGCGCTGAGAGTGCGCCTGGCCGAGTATCGCGGCCAAACCAGACCGCTTGCCGACTATTACCGTGAGCAAGGACTTCTGAAGAGCATCAATGGTCTGCAATCGATCGACAAGGTAGCAAGCTCGCTGTTGGAGGCGCTCGATGCTTGAGAGAGCGAGAGTTAGTGGGTAGCCAAGGTCCGGGCTCAAACCCGACGCCTCCACCATAGCGAAGCGACCTTGCCGCTTCCGGCTCAGCGTCGGGGTAGAGGGGGCGAGTCTGTTTCTGTTTAGTCTGGCCCGACCGGCACCGCGCCGTTAGACTGGGAGGGCGCGGCGCATTGACTCGCGTCAAGCTAAGGGCAACCCGATACTGCTAAATGCGCTTATCCGAAAAACTGGGGCATGATATGATTATCTATGGTCTGAAGTCTTTCATGATTGCCGGTCTGACCGCTGGTTTCGCCGCGGCCGCTTACGCTGAAGACGCCGATGTTGGCAAGGCAGAATTTCAGGCTTCGTGCGCAAGCTGCCATGGCGTGGATGGAAAGGGCAAAGGACCTGTTGCTGGGCAGCTGAAGGTGCCGCCTGCCGATTTGACGGCCTTGGCCAAGAACAACAACGGGGTCTTTCCTATTACCGCCGTTTACGAAGCCATAGACGGGCGGAGAACAATTTCCGCGCACGGCACGCATGAAATGCCGATTTGGGGGGAACGATTCAACCCCGTCAAGAGCTTGCCTCACATTGTCGATCCGGCCTATGACGCGCTCGATCCTTCCCGGGATTTGCGGGAGGTCGTGGTGCGAACACGAATCCTTGCGATTATCGATTATCTGAACCGAATTCAGCAAAAGTAGCACGCCTCGAACGGGACCGTCCCGGCAACGCAATCCGCCGCAATAAATGGGCGGCAATCGCACGCGCGCGTCCAGGCGCTCCCTCATTGATCCCCATCAAGGCCGCTGCGAGCAAAGCCGGTAATGGTCATATGGAAACGGAGGATCAACGATGACCGGCATAGTGCTTGACGCCCAGCAAATTCAGAACGCCCCGGCTCCTGTCCGCCTCTGGCTCGAGCAGCAGATTTCGGCCGCTCTCGGTCCGCGGCCGGCACCTGGAGCATCGTCGCCTCGCCTGGTTGCCTGCACGGAAGCTCAGGCAGCGAACCTTCTCGATCGAATTAGACAGGCGCCATCTGTGGTCAAAGTGTTCTTCGGGCTCGCCCATCCCGAGATATCGTTTGGCGAGCCGCCAGTCGTGACGTTCCGGCTGCTCGATCTTCAGCGTCGGGCTGGCCTGGAGAACATCACCAAGCTCCTCGAATGCCTCGGCCTCATCAATCAAGCTTTCGCCGAGATGTGTGATGATCCTGCCGCGCGGTTCTGTGATTTTGACGCCGCAGGGCATTGCTCGATTCTGCCAACCACCCAGAGCAGTATCGCTGCATTGTGGAAGGCTATCATCGCGGCGGAGCGGCCTGGCGTGCTGCCGATCGCCGCAGCCGAATAGGCGGGGCGGGCGCGAGATGAACCCGAAAAGACCCTGCCGCAAGTTGACGCGGAAGTGGTCCGACCGCCTGTCGTCATTCATCACCGTCATCGCGTGGATGCTCCTGCTCTGGCCTGGGCAGGTGCAAGCAGGGGAAATCCGGGATGTGCAAACTCTTGCGCCCCTGGCACCCGGATCAGTAGGCCATGATCGGCGTTTCCAGCAGGTGATCGTTCACAGCAACGACACCGGGTATTGCCTCCGCGGCAATCCGGATCGCTGCGCGCTCGGCGGCGGATGGCGCATATCCCCACAGGTCAACGATGCCGTTCTGTACAGTCGCGGTCAGATTGAAGGTGTGGGCCCACGGTTGCCCGTGAAGCTCGCCGAGTAATCTCTTCCTGATGACGGAATCGGCGGGTGACATCTCCAGCTTCGGCCGGGCGCTCGCGACGGCCTGGAGCAGGTTGGCCCGGCTGACGATGCCAAGGAGGTGGCCGGCCTCATCGACGATGGGGACACGCTTGATGCCATGTTTCTCGAGCAGCATCGCAATTTCATGCAGAGGCGTGTCGGGCGCCGCGGTCACGACCTTGCGGGTCATGATGTCGGCGATCTTGACGGCATGGGACTTGACGTAATCGGACGCCATTTGCGCGTCTCCGACTAGAAGCCGGAGCCACCACGAATACGGGCGCTCGGTGCCGGCTTCAGTCCGATGCATTAAGTCGCTTTCCGTGACGATTCCGACGAGTTCGCCATCCTTGCCCACAACAGGAACGGCGCTGATGCGGTGCTGGAGCAGCAGGGAAGCAACCTGCCGCACCGTTGCGTTGGAGTTCTCCGTGATGACGGGTGACACCATGACGTCGCGTGCTTGCATGATCGTGCTCTCTGTAGACGGAAAGATATCCTATTCTGTGGGATCGCGCGCATGCGTGATTTGACTCCGATCAATTGATCTAAGGCTTCCGGGCATTAGACAGGATTTGTTGAAGCGGAGGATGTTTGGATGGCGGGAATTCCAAAGAACGCGCTCGTGCTTGTCGGAGACGGGCGCAAGGCGCTGTTGCTCCGCAACGAAGGCGACTATCAGTTCCCCAACCTGAAGGCGGAGGCGGTGTTCGAAGATCAGAATCCGCCAACGCACCTACAAGGCACGGACCGTCCAGGACACTTCATAAAAGGGATCGTCTCCGGTCAGCGGGGAGCCGTCGAACCGACGAACTGGCACGAACTCGAGGAGTATCGGTTCACGAGGCGGATTGCGCGGGCTGCGGAGGAGATTGTTCGGAGAAGAACGACGGCGTTTGTCATCGCCGCTCCGCCGCGAACGCTGGCACAGCTTCGGGCGACGCTCGCTACCGATGTCAAGCGTCACATCATTGCGGAGATTCCCAAGGATCTGACAAGGCTTCCCGTCGGGGAAATTGAAAGGCACATTGTGGAGGCGCTTGCGTCGCCCACACGATAGGCGCGGCGCATCGCGCCATCCTTGCCAAGCAAGCCAAAGCATCCGTGCGCTCCCGAGGCGGGGTTGCCCTAGATGTTGGTCTGATGGCTTGATCTGGGTCAAATTGTCCGCGTCATGCCGCCTCTCTCGATTCCGAGTTGACATGAATGCAGTCGACAGAGGGCGCAACGGCCGCGAGCTTCCGCAGGTAGCATTCGAGGTGGGCAATCAGGGCAGCGGCCCCATCCTCGGCGGCGATTCCCACATGAGCTGACAGTTCGCCGAATGATCGTGCGGCGAAAACCAGCGGTTAGACAAGCTGCGCGGCTTATTGATCCAGATCAGCCTGGCCGTCCACTTTTTGATCGATGCTGGCAGATCATCGCGTACACGAAGCTCTGGGAGTTTGCCATGTTGGCTTTGGATGTCATGCTCACGTCTTTCGCGACGATCAAACCCGGTGCGCCATTGCTCGATGCCGTTCGTCTATTGCTGGAAACTGGCCAGCGCGGCTTGCCTGTGCTCGATGGCTCAGGGGCGCTGATCGGTGTTATCTCTGAAGGAGACTTCCTTCACCGTCGCGAACTCGGCGTGCATTGGCCAGAGGGATTTTGGCTCGAATGGCTGTTGAGCAGAGAGGAGGGACGGCTGGTGCGCGAGCGGACCCGGGCCCTGAGCGTCGACGCTGTGATGAGCCGCAAGCCCGTTTGCGTCGACGAATGCGCGACTGTGGACGAGATCGTGGTCGAAATGGACAAGCATCAGATATCGCAAGTCATGGTGCTCCGGGATACGCGTGTCGTCGGCATCGTTGGACGTGTGCAGCTGATCACCGCGCTTGAGCGGATACTCACGCGATCCGAGGGCAGCTGACGCGGAAGACCCCGGCAGGCAATTGTGGAGCGTGCGATTGATCCGGACGCGCTTCCGGTCGAGCGTGATAGCGGCGAGAAAGTAGGCTCGGTTTGGCGGCTTACCATCAAAGAAATTGCTGAATTGACCTTGCTCAAGGCGCCCGTGCAGCCGATTGCGGATGCTAGGCAATGCCATCGAGTGCTGACGAGGTTCGCCATGACTGACCGAATGAAGACCGTCGAGCAACCGGTGAATTTTGAAGCAGATATTGGTAGCGCGAAGCCGGCCGATCACCGCTGGCTTCTGGATGCGTTGGAGGATGACGAGGTTCGTGAGGCCCTGAAGCACGACGCGGCGCTCACATCCTCCGAGGCGGACGGCAGGCCGGCGCATGACTGACGATCTGCCATCGACTCGTCCGAGCCCGAAGCCGGCTCACCGTGTCGACAGGGTTGTGGTACTCTCCGGTGGGCAGCCGAAGGGCGCGGAAGAGGACGGCCGCGCGCCTGGTGCCCTGCGCAGCATCCTGCAATCGCCAAGCTATCAGGAGGCGGATCAGGACGAAGGTTTCCTGCAGAGCGAAGCCACACGCGGCATTCGCCTCCAACTTGATTTCCTCAAGACGGAGACCCTGCTCCGGGAGCATCAGATCGCTCATACGATCGTTGTCTTTGGCAGTACTCGCATTTGCGAGCCGCAGGCGGCGCGCCGGGCCGTCGCCTCGATAGCCGATGCGCTCGCGTTGAATCCCGACGATGGCAGCTTGCAGCGCCGTCTCAAGGCGGCACGGAGCCTTGCGGCGAAGACCAAGTACTACAGAATCGCACGCGAGTTCGGACGGATCGTCGGTGCCGCAAGCGAAAAAACCATCGGTGGCCGCCTCATGATCATGACCGGTGGCGGGCCGGGCATCATGGAAGCAGCCAACAGGGGCGCGCACGATGTCGGGGCCCAATCGATCGGACTGAACATCACCCTGTCGAAGGAGCAGGCCCCTAACCCATATGTCACGCCCGAGCTCTGCTTCAGGTTCCACTATTTTGCGATGCGCAAATTGCATCTCCTGATGCGCGCCCGCGCGCTGGTGGCATTCCCGGGCGGCTTTGGCACGATGGACGAGCTGTTCGAAGTGCTGTCGTTGGCGCAAACCCAAAAGATCGCGCCGGTGCCGGTCGTGCTGGTCGGCGAGTCGTACTGGCGTGGTGCGTTTGATCCGGATTTCTTGGTCGACGAGGGCGTCATCGATCCGGAAGACAGGGACCTGTTTTGGTTTTCAGAGTCCGCCGAGGAAGCCTGGCAAGGCATTCTGCGGTGGTACGAGACGGCCGGCCGGCCGCTTCTGCCGATCGGAGATGACGCCTCACGGGGCAGGCCGATCGGTCAAGAGGTCGAATCGTGAAGTTATCCTTTCATGGCGCCGATCGCGCAGTGACCGGGTCTTGTCACTCGGTCGAATGCCTGAACCGACGCATTCTGATCGATTGCGGTCTTTTCCAGGGAAGCCGCGACCTGGTGGAAGAGAACATCGCAGCCTTCGGGTTCGATCCTGCAACCATCGACTATGTTCTGCTGACCCATGCCCACCTGGATCACTGCGGCAGGATTCCATTGCTCGCGAAGCGAGGATTCAGAGGTGAACTGATCACGACTGCGGCCAGTCGTGAGCTGGCCCGCCTCGTGCTTGTCGATGCCGCGCATTTGCAGGAAGAAGACGCGCAGCGGAGAGCCCGCCAAGGGCGCAGGCAGGGGAAAGAAGAAGCGCCGTCGCCGCTCTACAACGTTGTGGATGCGCTCGATTGCTTCGATCGGTTTGGAAAGACAGCTGAATATGAGCAACCGCTGCAACTCGCAGAAGGACTCCGAGCGACTTTCATCGACGCTGGCCATATCCTGGGCTCTGCGAGCATCCTGATCGAGGCCACCGAGCACGGCCGCACGCGCTCGGTCCTATTCTCGGGCGATCTCGGCAACGGCGGTCGCCCGCTGCTGCGGCTGCCGAGCCCTCCCTCTCGCGCTGACATTGTTGTCATGGAATCGACGTATGGAGACAGGCGCCATCGGTCGCTGAAAGACTCCATCGAGGAGCTTTACGGCGCGATCAGCGGCACGCTGGCCCGCGGCGGCAACGTTATCATCCCGACCTTCGCGCTCGAGCGCGCCCAGGAAATCCTCTATGTCCTGCGTCAGGGGATAGAGCGGAGCAGGCTGCCGCCGGCCATGCAAATCTTCCTGGACTCGCCGATGGCGATCTCGGCGACCGAGATATTCAAGCGGCATTTCGAATGTCTCAGCTCCGAGGCTGCCTCCATGTTTCGCGAAGGGCGGGATCCACTGCGTCCGGCAAACCTGCATCTGGTCCGTGAGAGCGCCGATTCGGTCGCCATCAACAGGATAACCGGCGGCGCCGTCATCATGGCCGGATCTGGGATGTGTACGGGCGGCAGAATTCGCCATCACCTCAGGCACAATATCTGGCGCAAGGAATCGGCGATTGTATTCGTCGGATATGCCGCCGCGGGAACGATTGCGCGGCAGATCATCGATGGGGCCAAGTCCGTGCGGCTGTTCGGCGAAGACATTGCGGTTCGCAGCAAGATTTACACGATCAACGGATTTTCCGCGCACGCGGACCAGCAGGAGCTGCTGGCATGGCGACGCGCGATCGAGGGATGCGAGGCAACGTTCCTGGTCCATGGCGAAGAGCCCGCAATGCAGGCGCTCGCTGTGCACTTGGAGGGACAGCGGGTCGAGCTGCCGCGCCTGGGCGACGTGTTTGATCTCTAGATGGCCCGCGAGGCGAGCCGGACGATGCGGGCCAAACAATCATTCTGAGCTGCTGGTACTTCAGCTCGCAGCCTTCACGTCCCTGGGAGATTCGACGTAGAGGCCGGTATAGGTATCCACGAAGCAGGGGTGATCGCACACCTTGTTGACGCCGGCGGTGTTCTCCGCGGCCACGATGGTTGCCTCACGCGCATGGTCGCTGGAGGCGATGCCATGCAGATGGACAACGCCGTTGCGGACGGTCACCATCGATCTGTCGGAGGATAGGGTCACGGATATGGTAGTCGTCCGCGGTTGGATCTGGGATTTCATGTGCTGGAATATCATCCTACCGCGAGTGAGTGCGTCGTAGCCCCTGCAGCGCCAATGCTCTTAGTCGCTTCGTCGCGATGCTTTCCGACAGGTGGATCGTGATCAGGAGCGACCCGAACAACAAAATCATCAAAATAGCCTTTGCTGTTTCACTAGCCATTGCGAAAACTCCGAATGTGCGGCAGTTTGAAGTTGAGCGCATCGCAGTGGAGTGTTGTTGTTCTGGATCAACAAAGCGACGAGCGATTTGGAGATTTGTCCGCGCCATCAACGTTCACGAAGCCGCTGGAATATCCCTCGCTTGGTCGTTCAGTGAACCTGTTTCTCCAGCTCCTGATCGTCCGGAGATTTCAGGTAGAAGCCCGAGAAGCTATCGCCCCAGCAGAGGTGATCATGCACCTCGCGGACGCCGGGGACGTTTTCGGCCGCGACGATCGCGGCGTTGCGAAATCTGCTTTCGGTAATCACGCCGCTCAAGTGGGCGATGCCGTCCCGAACGATGACGCTGAGTCCAAGCGGACACCAGGCATTCCGTTCGATCTCGTCCAGAATGCGCCGCCGGATCTGGTCGTCATTCTCGGTCGGAGCAGGTACGTTGCGTGCCAGGCTCGCCACCGTTCGGAGCAGGTTGCTGCGGGTGATGATGCCGACAAGCTTGCCGTCGCGAACCACCGGCAGCCGCTTGACGTTGTTCTTCTCCATCAATCCGACGACCGTCGTCAACGGCGCATCCTCGGCCACGGTGACCGGCTCGCGTGTCATGATCTCAGAGACTTTGCGTCCATGCTCCAATACGTAGTCCTCGGCCCACTTTCCTGGTCCGAGAATGAAGGTCATCAACCAATTGCGCTTCCGTCCGGTGCCGATCTCGCTGCGATGAAGGAAATCGCCTTCGGTAATGATGCCGACGAGCGTCCCGTCGGGATCGACTACCGGCAGCCCGCTGACACGGTGCTGAAGCATGATGTTTGCCGCGTCTAGGATGGCGCTGTCCGGCGTGGTCGAAAGCACCTTACGGGCCATAATCTGGTGCGCATACATCCGAATATCTCCCATCGTTCTGGAACGTGACGGTTCAGCTTAGTTGCTGATGCATGGGACGCGTTGATTTGACGCAAGCGGCAAACGGGGCGCGGTTTGATCTGGCGCAAATGTCACGCGCGATCGCCGCGCTATAAAGTGCCGGTCCTTGCAGGCCGAACACGCACGTCCTTCACAGAGGCCAGATCGTGTTGTCGGCTGCGTTGGACGAAGGGCGGCGTTCGCCGTTGCATCCCCATCGGCGGAGCCGCCCTTTCCTGGACCGTTTCAATAGCGAAGACCGAGGGTCGCATGCAAAAGGACTATGCCGACATCTGCAAGCACATCTCCAACAATCTGGGCCAGTTGCGCAAGGGCATTCCTGAAACCATGCGAGCGTTCTCGGCCATGGCGCAGGCGGCCACCAGAAACGGCGCGCTCGATGCCCGGACCAAGGAATTGATCGCGCTCGCGCTGGGCGTTGCCGCGCACTGCGACGGCTGCATCGGCTTCCACGCCGAGGCCCTGGTCAAACTGGGGGTCAGCCGCAAGGAGCTCGAGGAGACGCTCGGATTGGCGGTCTACATGGGCGGTGGACCATCCCTGATGTACGCCGCTGACGCGCTGGGCGCTTACGATCAGTTTCAGGAGCGCGCGGTGGTTTCCGAGCCGGCGATGGATTGATCCGGATCAACCTTACGCGGCGCCGACATACGTCCTCTCAAATTCAGAAGGGAGATCTAGACTAGGCGACAGCGGGCGACGAGCTGAGGGGACCGAGGCAAGCTTGACCTGGCTCAACGTTGGCAGAGCCGCCATGCGCGATAATTGAAGATCATTTCAGGTTGGTGGAGCAGACACATGTTTTTGGCCAATGTCATGGTTTATGTCGACCCTCAGCAGCAGGACGAGGGGCAGATTCGCGTCGCCGAAGGGATTGCGGACAAGTTTCACGCATCGATGATCGGCGTCTCAGCTTCCGCCATCGATCCGCCCTTTGTTGCCGAAGGAGTGATCATCGAGCAGACCACCGAAGATGATATCAAGCGGATGCGGGCCGATCTCGCGGCGAAGGGCGAATGGTTCGGGAAGATCACGGGTCGAGAGCGTCACAAATTGGAATGGCGGTGGGCTCTGGAATCCCCCACCGCGTTTCTCGCGGAGCAGGCGAGGGCGGCAGATCTGGTTGTCTTCAAGCGCCGGAAGGCCCAGTCCGACAATTTCCATTACCTCGATTCGGCCGAGGCCATCCTGCGGATGGGTCGTCCCACGCTGTCGGTGCCGGAAGGCGTAACCGGCTTGTCCGCCGATCGCATCGTCGTCGGGTGGAAGGACACCCGCGAGGCGCGTCTGGCGATCCGGGACGCGTTGCCCTTCCTGACCCGGGCTTCCAAAGTGACCGTCGCCGAAATCTGCACGTCGGACGAGCAGGACGCGGCGACCCGCCGCTTGCGCGATGTCGCGAGCTATCTCGAACGGCACAGCGTCAATTGCCAGTTCGACGTTCGCGTCCACACGTCCGAGCCGGACGCAGGGTACCTTGTCAGACTGGCAAAGAGCGAAGGCGCCGACCTCATCGTCACCGGAGGCTATGGACATAGCCGGCTCGGTGAATGGATGTTCGGCGGCATGACGCGGGGCTTGCTGCAGCAGGCCCCAATCTGCCTGCTGATGTCGCATTAGACCAGCCGTTCCAGGGCGCGGTGACGGTGGCATCTGAGGATGTTGGTCTTGCGGTCGCCATGGCCGTTGAGTGCCGCTCGATGCGTGTCGGAGCAGCTCTGCCGTCTGAGCTCCGACAAATCGACAATCGCGGCGAAGTGCCAATGGTGCTGGTTGGCGATCTGCGCCGCGTGAATTGATCACGATCAAGGGCCGGGAGCCGGAGTGCGTTCAAAATGGAGTTGCATCGAAGGAGGCAGATTGCCATGACACGCAACGTCGGACTCATTGATCAGTACGCCCGGATCATCGTCGGCCTGGCTCTGATCGCATATACCTTGAAGGACGGCTCGCTTGGATCGGGATGGCTGGTCGCCGGGACTCTCGGATTCGTTCTGATTGCGACAGCGTTCTTCTCGTACTGCCCGCTCTACACGTTGCTGGGAATCAACACTCGGCACAAGTCCAGCTCGGTCTAGGATCTCGTAACGGTAATGAATGAAAGCCTCACTCTTGCCGAGTTGCGAGCGCGACTCGATCGTCTCGACGACGGCGCCGTTTTGAGAATCTCCGATCACGACTATGAGCGGTTGTTTGGGATCAATGAGGTCGCTGCCGCCGAGGTCGCGCGACTTGCCCGGAAGCATCATTGCGTGAGCGTTCCGGGAGAGGGCTCGGTGTACTTCCGAAAATCGAACTCCGACGCGTATGGTTCAGCAGAGCTGGTGCAGGACGCGCCCTCCGTGTCCTGCTGAACTCGAAATCCGCGCAACGAACCTTCAGTCGAGAGTGATGATGGTCAGAAGCAGCCGGAAGATCTCCCAACCGGCGGCAACCAGCAATGCGCCAACGATCAGCAGCCGGCCGTACCATGAGACGGTCGGACCGCTCCGAACATGCCGGCGTCGGACCGGTTGGTCGACTGTTGGCGTCGCCACTGAGGTAGCGATGGCGCGAGCATTGCTCGCGTCGTCAAGTTTCTGCCCGTTCCGTTGCCGTGATTGATCCATTGTGGTCAATGCCATGCATCATTGCAGCACAACGATCGCATTCGGTGGAAGAAAGGCCTTGATGCGGATCAACTCTGGTCCCGCGGTCCCACTAACGGGTAGCGTCTGTGGGTCATCCATTCAGTGCGGCATCGCTGACGGGATGTTGTCGTCTCAGCGCGACTTGACTCACCTGTGCAGCTGCTGGGAGCGCAAGATGCTTTCCAGCCTCGGCCATGCCGAGGTAACCGATCGTTATCAAAGTTATCGTTCCCAGGAGCACAGGCGGCAGGTTCGCGAAACCGAACAAGGAACCGGCCGGTCCCAGCGCCAGGAAAATGCCTGAAGCAAGCGCGCCAAGCGAGCCCAACGCCAGGATGCGATGCGGGTGGCTGGCGCGCCATGGCGGCCGCCGCGAGCGGATCAGGAAGATCACGAGGATTTGCGTAGCGATCGATTCCAGGAACCAGCCGGTCTGGAACGCGGCCGCGTCGGTGTGGAAGACCTTCAGGAGAAGGGTGAAAGTCGCGACGTCGAACAGGGATGAAATCGAGCCCATGACGAACGTGAACCGCAGGATATCCGCCATATTCCATGATTGGGGTCTCTCAGCATCCTCCTCATCGATCTCGTCGAATGGAATGCCGATCTCTGAGAGATCGTAGAGCAGGTTGTTCAGGAGGATCTGCAGCGGCAACAGCGGCAGGAACGGCAGGGCTATGGATGCCAGCGCCATCGATAGCATGTTGCCGAAATTCGAGCTGGTTCCCATCCGGATGTACTTCAGAATGTTGGCGAAGGTTCGTCGTCCCTCGATCACGCCCGCGCCCAGCACCGAGAGGTCCGGGGCCAGCAGGATCATATCCGCTGCCGCTCGTGCCACTTCGGTCGCGCCGGCGACGGAAATTCCGACATGGGCAGCGTGAATCGCCGGAGCGTCGTTGACGCCGTCGCCCATGAAGCCGACGACGTGACCGCGCTGACGCAGGGCTCGGATGATCCGTCGTTTCTGTTCGGGATCGATCCTGGCGAACAGGTCGACATCCCCGATTTGCGCGGCGAGCGCCTGATCGCTCAAATCGGCAATCTCGCCACCGGTCAAGATGCGACCCGAAGGTAGGCCGACGGCATCCGCGACATGGGCAACCACTGCAGCGTGATCTCCGGAGAGGACCTTGATGTCGACGCCGCGTGCCCGCAGCTCCCTGACCGAGTCGGCCGCATCGCGCTTGGGAGGGTCCGCGAAGGCGCAGAAGCCGACCAGCGTCAGGACAGCTTCGTCCTCGGTCGTAACATTGGCCTGATCCGGCGCCATGGTTCGGATGGCAACGCCGAGCAGCCGAAAGCCCTGCCGGGCATGATCGCCCTGCAGGCGAACGAGCTGGGCGCGGTGGCTGTCATCCAGCGGCCGGGCCAGCCCGTCGACCTCGACTGCAACCGCGCGGTCCATGATCGCTTCCGGCGCGCCCTTGACGATCAGGAATCGGTCGTTGTCCCGCGCCGCAAGGACCGAGAGGCACCGCCGCTCGAAGTCAAACGAGATCTCGGCGAGCCGGGTCCAGGCGCTGCTGCCCGGCGGGTTGTCTGCGGCAAGTAGCGCCTCATCCAGCGGGCTGTGGATGCCGGTCTGGAAAGCGCTGTTCAACCGAGCCAGCTCAAGCACCCGATCGCTGGGGCGTCCCGCTGGATCGAAATGGGCCGCGAGCGTGATCTTGGCTTCTGTCAGCGTGCCGGTCTTGTCTACGCATAGCGTGTCCATAGCACCGAGATCGTGGATCGCGGACAGCCTCTTGACGATCACCTGTCGCTTCGCCATCCGCTGCGCTCCGCGTGCCAATGTCACCGTCATCACCATCGGCAAAAGCTCGGGTGTCAGGCCGACGGCCAGCGCGACAGCGAACAGGAATGATTCCATAGCCGGACGATGTGCCACGAGGTGGGCGAGCAACACGAACAGCGTCAAGAAAAGCGTCAGCTTGAGGATGAGCAAGCCAAGCTTCTGGACACCTTGCTCAAGGGCGCTTGGGGGATCGTTCGCCAGCAGCTCGGCGCTGATCATGCCGAAGCGCGTACGGCGGCCAGTCTCGACAACGAGCATGACCCCGTTGCCACCGACAACGCTGGTGCCGGCGAACAGGGCATTGCTCGCTTCGGCGGGCAGACTGGTCGCGCACGGCTCGGTCGTCTTCGTGGCTGGAAACGGTTCACCCGTCATGAGGGCCTCGTTCAGCTGGAAATCGCGGGCCATAAGCGCGACCCCGTCGGCCGGCACGAGGTCGCCGGCCCGCAACTCCACGACGTCTCCGGGGACGAGTTTGCTGATCGGCAGCGCCACAGTTGCACCATCGCGAATGACATCGGCCTGGATCGCAACCGAGCGCCGCAAGGCATCGGCAGCGACTTCCGCGCGATGTTCCTGCAGGATGTCCAGCGTCAGCGACAGGCCCACCACTATCGTAATGATTACAAAGCTCGCGAGGTCGCCGCTGAACCCCGACACGGCCGCCGCCACGATCAGGATGGCAATCAGCGGGTTGACCAGACGATGCACGATCTTCTGCAGGATCGATCGCGTGCCTGATGGCTCTGCGAGGTTCGGGCCGATCCGGGCGAGCCGCTTTTCGGCCTCCTGTTGGCGTAGACCGCACCGTTCGGTGTCGAGACTGCGCAAGAGCGAATTGGTTGGCTCCCGCCAGAACGCTTCAACGGCTGGGCCATACGCAGACGGCTTGAGCGGCATGAGGATCTCGCGAGGCTGGAAAGAACTGATAAATTGTAGTGCGGCCGAATGGATCCGCCGTTGATGTGGCTCAAGCCCGCTCGCGGTTAGGGCAAAATCCTTTTTGTCGATAACCAATTGATTAGACGTTGGAATCGCGAGGCCGAGCCGGGACCGGACAGCGCCGCGGCCGGTTGGCATGAGCCGGCACCGCCGATGGAAGGAGGAGACCATCCGCGGAATAAGGTCCGGGTCACGACGATGGGCACGCCAATAGGCGGCCATCGAGCGTCGGCGGCTTCAGGGTCTCCGGCGCTCCCGCCTGCATCAGCAATCGAACGAGATCAATGGCGTCTCAGAGCGCGACAGGAAAATCGCAAGCCGGATTGATGCAGGTCAAGTTCAATGCCGCAGCAGTCCGCTTTACTCGGGCCGCGCAGATTCCCCAACTGCGCTCAGCAGCCCACTGAAGCGCCGGCTGCGGCAAGCTGGCAGCTTCTTTGGGCGGGCTGTTTGGTCGGAGACTTGTAGATCCTGATGAGAACCTACTACTTCGACACGAAGGATGGTGTCCCGGTCCGTGATCGGATCGGACTTGAATTCGCGAGCGCCGCCGCCGCGATCACGCACAGCAAGCAAATGGCGAGCAAGATTCGTCGCGAGAATCCCTCTGGCGATGTCGATCGTCACGTTGTGGTCATCGACGAATCGGGCAAGGAAATTCACCGGGAAGCGATCTATCCCGCCTGAAAATTGGGCTGACGCTCGTTCTGGCGACACCAGGCGCCATTGGCGCGTCCCTACAAGGGCTGATCGTCTTCTGTCGAGGCTTCTTCCTCCAGCGAGACGAAGTCGCCGCCGCCATAGTCGTCCTCCGGCGGCGGGTAAGTAATCTTTACAAGTTGATCTTCAACGCGCTTCACGCCGGCGACGTTTTCCACAGCAACGATCGCTGCCTTGTGCGCATTGTCACTCCGGACGCTGCCGCGCAGGCTGACGATCCCGTCATTCACGCTGACGTTCAGCGCAGCGGGTCGCCAAGGCGCATGCGCAAGTGCCGCGACGACCGACGCACGGATCTGATCGTCACTGCCGGAAGCGGAAGACCATTCGAGGCGAAGCTTTGCGATGGCGGTCATGAAGTCTGTGCGCGTGACCATGCCGACCAGCTTGTTATCGCGCATGACCGGAAATCGCGTGACGCCGTGCGATTCCATGAGTTGGACGACCTGCTCGAGCGGTGTGTCCTCCTCAACGGTGATCGGCTTGGGCGACATGATCTGACTGACCTTGCGGCCGTATTGGCGGGCGAAGTCGAGCGCGACCTGGTTCGTGCCCGCGAGCATCGCAAGCCAACGGCCGCGGCGCTTCTCCGTTCCGACTTCCACGCGCCGGATGAAATCGCCGTCCGACAGGATCCCGACGAGCGCTCCATCCCGATCGATGACAGGAAGGCCACTGATGTGATGCGACAGCATCGTCCTGATGGCATCGATCACCGATGCACCGGTATCGATTGAGATGACGTTCCGTGACATGATCTCCCGTACGTGCACGGCGTAGATCCTCCGACATGAGCTGATAAAACCCAGCTAACTCCTGGAAGGAACAACGCGTGTTGATCCTTATCAACCGGACGGTCGTGCAGTTGCGCTGATATCCAATCCAGCAGGCAAGCGAGTTTGCCAAGCCGACGACAGTTGGTGACGGTCCATGCTTTCTGATTGTTCGGTCGGCCGCCTGAATGGCGGGAATGTTCACCGAAACCTCGCGCCCCTGACGGTTCATCCGGGGAAGGACGACAGCGTGTCTCTGGACCGCGATCTCCGGCTGGATCTGTGCCGAGGTCTTGCTCTCTGGTGCATCTTCCTCGATCATATTCCCAACAATGTCTTCAGTTGGTTGACCCTGCGCCATTACGGCTTCAGCGATGCCACAGAGGTCTTCATGTTCGTGTCCGGCGTGACCTGTGCACTGAGCTATAGCGGTGTCCGCCGTCGCGACGGATGGGCCTCAGTCTTCGCGCATACGTTGCTGCGAAGCTGGGAGATCTATGCGGCCTTCCTCATCCTGACCCTAGCGCTTGCCGTGGTCGTGTATGGCTCGGGTAGCGATCAACTGGCGGACCAAGCCAACGTGAAGATCCTGCTGCAGAAGCCAGGTGCAGCGCTGGCCCATGCCGCCATCCTGATGTATCGCCCCGTGAATACCGATGCCCTGCCGACCTTCGTGCTGTTTCATCTGTCGTTTGCGCCTGTTCTCTGGGGAGTATTGAAGTTTCCCAACATTTCCCTGCTGATCTCCGCGGTCATCTATGCACTGGTCCAATTGTACGGCTGGAACTTGCCGGAGTGGCCGGTCAATCAGTGGTACTTCAACCCGCTCGCCTGGCAGTTCTTGGTCGTCATTGGGGCGTGGTGGGTGACGCAGGGCTACCGAATATTCGGGCGCGGCATCGTCTCGCAGCCTGTCGTCGTAACTGCGATAGCGTACCTCGGTGTTAGTCTCGTGATCACATTGAGCTGGGAGATCGAGTCACTGGCAGCCGCGATTCCGAGCTACATTGCGCGCCTGATCTATCCGATCGACAAGACGGATCTCGACCCGCTGCGGCTCCTGCATTTCCTGGCGATCGCCATCGTCGTAGCGAGGTTCGTGCCGCAGAATTGGCGGGCATTTGCCAGGGGCGACCTGAAGGGCGCAATTCGCTGTGGCGAGCGTTCGCTGGAGATTTATTGTGCGGCCGTCGTGCTGTCGCTGCTGGCAGGCGTTTATCTCACCGAGGTGTCCAACAGCATCACGGCACAGTTCGCGGTAAGCGCTGCAGGGATCGCGTTGCTCGTTCTGCTTGCGACATGCGTGACCTGGATCAGCAAGCGAAGCAGGCAACATCCGAAGCTGCTCTAAAGGGGCGAGCCGCCCGCCGCGGTCGCAACTTAGACCGCTCGGCTATGCCTAGCCGTGGCGCGACCTAAGTGAGCGTCGAATGCCGAAGCGACGTTGCGGACCAGGAATTCCGCGTCATCGTTGATCAGGAGGCGGTCGCCCCGCATCGTCACGGCGCCGTCCGCGATCAGGCTGTCGAGCCGGTACCGATCTACGACGGCCGAACTCGGGTCCCAGCGGTGCCGGCGGCATATTTGCGACAGGTCGACGGCCATGTCGCACATGATGCGCTCGATGATGTCGGCACGGAAGCGATCCTCCGCCGTCAGCATGTAGCCCCTGACAGTGGCAAGCCGGTCCTCGGCGATGCGTGCAAGGTAGTCGCGTGTCGCAACTGCGTTCTGCACGAAGCCCTGCGGCATGCGGCCGATTGCGCTGGCGCCGAGGCCTATCAGGGTCTCGGCAGAATCGTCCGTATAACCCTGGAAGTTACGCCGCAGCCGGCCCTCGCGCTTTGCGATGGCCAGATTGTCGCCGGGGAGCGCGAAATGGTCGAGGCCGATGCGGATGTATCCGGCATCGGTCAGCGCTTCCGCGATCGCCTCGGACTGACGATGCCGTTCGAGGCTATCCGGCAGCGACGCTTCGTCGATCATGCGCTGGTGCTTCTTGAAGGAGGGAATATGGGCGTATCCGAAGACGGAAAGCCGGTCGGGCCGCAGCGCGACGCATGTTTCGACGGTTTTCAGGCAGGAAGCGACAGTCTGAGCGGGGAGGCCGTAGAGCAGGTCGAAGTTGATGCGGCCGACGCCGGCGCCGCGCAGCCGCTCGACCGCTTCCGCGGTCTGCTCAAGGCTCTGCGACCGATTGATGGCGTGCTGCACGGCAGGATCGAAGCTCTGGACGCCAAGGCTCGCGCGGTTGACGCCGCTGAAGCCCAATGCTTCCGCCATCGGCTCGGTCAGGGTGCGGGGATCGATCTCGACGGCGATCTCGGCGTCCGCCTGCACGAAGAACGAGTAGCGCAACGCGCTGACGAGATCGGCAAAGGTCTCGGGCGTCATGATCGTCGGGGTGCCGCCACCGAAATGGATATGGGAGACGGGCAATCGCACACCGACCGTTTCCGCAACGAGGTGCGCTTCGGTGCGAAGACCGGCGGCGTAAATGGCGATCGGTTCGTCGAGCCTGGTGATCGAGGTGTGGCACCCGCAGTACCAGCACATCGACCGGCAAAACGGCACATGCAGGTAGATCGAGGCCGGCCGCCGAGCTGGAACCGACCTGAGCCATGCCCGGTAATCAGCCTCGCCGACCGACGCAGAAAAATGCGGAGCCGTGGGGTAGCTGGTGTAGCGCGGTAGCCTGTCCTGCCCATAGGTATTTGCCAGGCTCGACCGCATTGGATTTCCTTGCCTCTCACTCGCCGCCGATCATCGGAGCCTGGCTCGCGCTCTCACGCCGCCATGATCCGGTTCGACATCGCACGGTTGCGAAGTTCTACCCGACGCGAGGTCGGAAGCGAGATCACGCCGTTCTGCTCGAGCTGGGTGAAGGTGCGCGACACCGTTTCGATCGTCAGACCGAGATAGTCGGCGATATCCTGCCGCGACATCGGAAGCTCGATGGCGGCGTTCTTGACGGTGCGGTGGGCCATGTCGTGGAGGAAGCCGATGACGCGATCTTCGGCGCTGCAGATCAGCAGCATCAGATGCTCCTGGAAGCGCCGCAATTCCTGGGCCGTTGCATCCCACAGCTGCCTTGCCAGATCCTTTTCGTGTGTCGCGCGCACCATGAGCGCGGCGCGCTTGACCACGATGACCCGCGTCTCGGAGACGGCCTCGGCCGAGGAGATGTGGGTCTCGCCAGCCTCGAAGCCGAAGATATCGCCGGGCAGATAGAAAGCGCCGATCTGGCGACGTCCGTCTTCCAGGATCTTGTAGGTTCGGACCGCGCCGGAAACGACCTGATAAAGGTATTCCGCGGCCTCGTCCTCGCCGTAGATCTCGCTGTTGCGTGCGAACCGCATCGGCATCCCGATCATGCCAAAAGGCCCTTCAACGCGCGCCTGCCGGGTGAGGATGCTGGTCGGGTGACGGCTGCTTTCGAGAGAGATGGTGTTCTGGGTCTGCATGGCGACGCTCCATGGATGGGAAGATCGATGGAGGCAGATTGGCCGCATCTTCTGGATCGGGAAATTTGGATATTTCCCCTAAGTAGAAGCCACTTACGTATTTATACGTAGGTGTCGGACAAAGTGGCCCGCGCCGAGACGTCGGTCGCCCGGCGCGCCGCTCAAAAGGAGAGGCTAGGGACCTTTCCTGTCGGGATAGGCAGCGCGTGTGCTGGCTCCATTCCCGTCTCGTTCCCGAAGCCAGCGCGTCGTGCTGCGATCAGTCACGGCGAGCACGAGCGCAAAGATCGCGAAGATGAGACAGACGGCTGTGACGACAAGCAGCGTACTCATTGCCATGTTTGGACTCCTCGATCCGATCAGCTAGCCGCCTTGACGTCTTCCGGCGATTCCACGTAGTAGCCCGAGTAACCGTCGACGAAGCAGAGATGATCGTGGACTTCCTTGACGCCCGAGGTGTTCTCGGCGAGCACGATTGCGGCCTGGCGCGCGCGGTCATCAAAAATCAGGCCGTGCAGATGCACGGCGCCGTTGCGCACCCAGACCTGGAAGCCGGCGGGACGCCAACCGGTGGCGTTGATCTCGCGCAGGATCCGTTCACGGATATGGCTGTCGTCAGCGGTCGGGTCGGGAACATCGCGCGCCAGCGATGCGACAGCCTGCAGGATATCCGCCCGGGTGACGATTCCGACCATGGTCTTGCCGTTCACAACCGGCACCCGTTTCACGCCATGCTTGTGCATCAGATGCACGATCTCGTCGAGCGGCGTCTGCTCGTCGACCGTAATCGGATTGGTGCTCATGACATCCTCGACCTTGCGACCGCGTTCGTGCACGAAATCGGTCGCCGCACGACCCACACCGGTGAACAGTTCCAGCCATGCCGAGCGCTTGTGTCCTGTGCCGATCTCGCTGCGTTCCAGGAAATCTCCCTCGGACACCATGCCCCTGAGCGTGCCGTCTTCGTCCATCACCGGCAGACCGCTGAGGTGGCACCGCAGCATGATGTTGGCCGCATCCAGGATCTTGGTGTGCGGACTGACGGCGATGATATGCTTGGTCATGATCTGATGCGCGCGCATGTCGGACCTCCGTGTTGAAGCTTGAACAATGAGACTTTATGCGTTCCGCGCATTGACCTGGCTCAACGGTCTGCTTGGCCTCGCTCGAGGGATTTCAAGAACAGAATGAAGTCGCCCACCTGGTCCGGCTCGAAGCTGAACTGGGGCATGGTCGGATGGCCGGTGACGATTCCCTCCGCCAGCGATTCCTGCAGCATCTCGACCGGATAACGTTCGTGCAATGTCCGGAACGGAGGTGCTATCCTCAGCGGGCTCGGGCTCACCCGGTCGATTGCATGGCAGCGGGCGCAGTAGAGCTGTGCAAGGCGACGGCCTTGTTCCTGGTCCGCGGCGGCTGGAGTCAGCGCGGCGCAGATCGTACCGATGATGACGAAGCCACAGGCCACATGGCTCCGAAATGTCCTGGCGGAATGCTTCACAATTAGACTCGCGCTTAGTGAGACATCAGGACCGGAACGGTCATTGCGCGCAGCATGTCGCGCGTCACGCCGCCGAGCAGGGTTTCCTGCAGACGGGAGTGGCCGTATCCGCCCATCACCAGAAGGTCGAGGCTCTCGTCCGCCGCGATCGACAGCAGGATCGACTGAACCTCGGACTTGGACGCCGGCAACGACGTGATCTTGGCCGGAAGCCCCTCCTTTGCAAGATAGCGCACGAGATGGTCGGTGGAGCATTCTGCGGGGATCGGATCAACGCCATCGATGGTGATGACGGCGAGAGCATCGGCTGCGCGCAGCAGCGGCATTGCATCGTGCAGGGCGCGGGCGGCAAGCCGGCTGCCGTCCCAGCAGATCCCGATTCGCTTCGCCGAAAATGCGCCATGGAACGTGTAGGGCATGAACAGGACGGGACCGCCGGCCTGGAACAATAACTCCCGCGGGATCACGTTGTCGTAGCTGTTGTATTCGCCCAGCGGTTGCACCGCCACGGTCAGGTCATGCAGTCGCGCGCTCGCGCAGATCATCTCCCGAGCATCGATGGGAAGCGCACCCACGGCGCGGGTCGCGTAGGATATCCCCGCATTCCGTGCCTCGATATCGAAGACGCGCAGTGCAACCTCGGCGCGTTCGAGGGCCTGCTCATGTTCAGCCTCGAACAGGGAGGCGACCGCCGCACCGCCTTCAACGACGAACGGTACGCTGGCGGTCTCGTAGCCGATCGCCATTGCGTCGAGATGCGCGCCCGTGCCGAGCGCGAGCGAGACCGATCCGTCGACCGCGGGACGCGGCGACAGCTCCGTCGGAATGTGGACCAGGATGTTCTTGAACATGACCATTCTCCAAGGGGTGGAAGCGCACTTGCCATCAGAGCACGGGTCGAGGCGCACCAATTTGATCTGCCTCATGCGCGTCAGCGGAATTTGATTGAGCGAGATCAATTCATCGCGCGTGTACTTCGCGCAAATGTTGCTCTCAGCTTGGAGGAGCCGGCATGGCGCGCGTCGCATTGGTTACGGGTGGGAGCAGAGGAATTGGCGCAGCGATCTCGCGTGCCCTCGCTGCCATCGGATGCCGGGTTGCGGCCTGCTATGCTGGAAATGCGGAGGCCGCGCGGTCGTTTCAGGATCAGACCGGAATTCCCGTATTCCAGTGGGATGTCGCGAACTTCCAGGCCTGTGCAGCCGGTATCCGCGAGGTGGAGGCGGCGCTGGGCCCGATCGACATCTTGGTCAACAACGCCGGTATCGTGCGCGACGCCACACTGCATCGAATGACCAAGCTGCAATGGAACGCGGTCATCCGGACCGATCTCGATTCGCTGTTCAACATGTGCCGGCCCCTCATCGAGGGCATGCGGGCGCGCAAGTTCGGGCGGATCATCAACATCTCGTCCATCAATGGGCAGAAGGGCCAGATCGGCCAGACGAACTATGCAGCGGCGAAGGCCGCCGAACTCGGCTTTACGCGCGCACTGGCGCTCGAAAGCGCGCGGTTCGGGATCACGGTCAACGCGATCTGTCCGGGCTACATCAATACCGAGATGCTGGCCGCGGTGCCGGCCGATGTCATGCAGAACTCCATTCTGCCGCAGATCCCTGTCGGACGGCTGGGACAGCCGGAAGAAATTGCGCGTGCCGTCGCGTTTCTTGCCGCCGACGAAGCAGGGTTCATCACCGGATCGACGCTGTCGATCAACGGCGGCCAATACATGTGTTGAAGAGGAGGAATGACAATGCTCGCAACCGATGTGATGCGTAGTTCATTCGCGACGATTAAGCCGACTGCTACCGTGCTCAATGCCGTCGAGCTGCTGCTTGAAACCGATCAGCGCGGCCTGCCGGTAATCGACGACGCCGGCGACCTCGTCGGAATGGTTTCGGAGGGCGATTTTCTTCACCGCGATGAGCTGGACATCAGCCCGCCGTCCGGAAACTGGCTGGAGTCGTTGCTTGGCATTGCGGAGAACACACCCGAACGCGAGCGTATGCGCACGCTGCAGGTGGCCTCGCTCATGAGTGGCTCTCCGATCACCGTCGATGTCGAGGCATCGATCGAGGAAGTTGTCGCGCAGATGGATATCTACAATGTTGCCCAGATTCCGGTGCTCGGCGCCGGAACCGTCGTCGGCATTGTCAGCCGCAGGGAGTTGCTTGTGGCATTGGCGCGCCGATTGAGAGAATCAGAGAAAGCAAATACCGGAGCTACGTCATGAACGAGATGACCCAGCAGTCACATGCGCACGCCGTCGTTTGGATCGATCACCTTGTTGCGAAGGTTTTCGGCATCGGCCTGACAGGCGTCAGCGCGACGGCCGTCCATGCACATTTGGCGTCGGAGCATCTGCATCACAAGGCGAATACGATCGGCGACGGTCGCGTCCAGGCCGATGCGACATTTCTTGCCAGGGTGAGCGAGGCCGTAAGCGGTTGCAGCGATTTGCTCGTCATCGGTCCGGGTATCGAGAAGGTCGAGCTGACGCAATACCTCAAGGCGGAGCGGCCCGACCTCAACTTGCATGTTGGGCCGAGCGATCATCCGACCGATGCGGAAATCGTGGCGCTGGGTCGGAAGCGGTTCCGCCTCGGAGGTGAGCGATGACAGTCCAGGCAGTTCTCGACAAGCCCGCATCTCCTGCTAACGACGATGTGACGGGGGACGGAACGCCTGCTTCAGTGCAGCCCGCGAACGAGCCATTGACGGGTACCGAATCGCTCGACCAACTCGTCCACGCGGCGATAGCGCGATGGACCGGCGGACTTTCACCGGCCGGCCTTGCGCTCGCCTTCGCCGATTGGCAACTCCATCTGGCAGCCTCACCCGGTAGACGGCTTCAGTTGGCCCTGAGCGGGGTTGCTGATGCTGCACGCTTCGCGCGCTTGGTGTCGACGCCGCATGCGGCCTGGCAGCCTTGGTATATGGTCAAGCCTCAGCCAGGTGACAACCGATTTGCCGGCCAAGACTGGACATTACCGGCCTTCAACGTCATGGCGCAGGCGTTCCTGCTGGCAGAGCAATGGTGGCATTCCGCGACCAGCGGCCTGCACGGGGTCTCGAAAGCAAATGCAGCGGTCGTGGATTTCACGGTCAGGCAATGCCTCGACGTCGTTGCGCCGTCCAACTTTGCGTTCAGCAACCCCGAGGTGCTGCGCGAGGCGATGGATTCGGGTGGCGGCAACTTCGTGTCGGGCTGGCATAACTGGCTGGAGGATTGCCGGGACCTGATGATCGCCAAGCCGCTCGGGCCCGCTCCGTTTGTTGTCGGCAAGGACGTTGCTGCGACCAAGGGCAAGGTTGTCTACCGCAATGAGCTGATCGAACTCATCCAATACGCGCCCGCAACAGCCGACGTTTGCCCCGAGCCGGTGCTGATCGTGCCGGCATGGATCATGAAGTATTACATCCTCGATCTCTCGCCGCAGAATTCGCTCGTCCGATTCCTGGTCGAGCGTGGCTTCACCGTGTTCATGATCTCGTGGCGGAATCCGGGACCAGCTGATCGCGACCTCGGCCTCGATGATTATCGCAAGCTTGGGGTCGACGCTGCGATCGACGCGATCAATCAACTCGTGCCTGAACGCGCAATCCATGCAACGGGCTATTGCCTCGGTGGCACGCTGCTCGCAATTGCAGCTGCTCGTCTGCAGAAGGAGCGGCCCGGCTGCCTGCGCTCGGTGACACTCTTGGCGGCTCAGGTCGATTTCACCGATGCAGGCGAGCTGACGCTCTTCATCAATGAGAGCCAAGTTGCGTTCCTGGAGGACATGATGCGGCAGCGCGGCGTGCTCGAGACGGCGCAGATGGCCGGAGCGTTCCAGTTGCTGCGGTCGAACGACATGATCTGGTCGCGCCTGGTTCGCGACTATCTCATGGGCGAGCGTGCCGCACCGAGCGACCTGATGTCATGGAACGCGGACGCGACCCGCATGCCCTACCGGATGCATTCGGATTATCTGCGCAAGCTGTTTCTCAACAACGATCTTGCCGAGGGCCGCTATTTGGCGGACGGGCAGCCGGTGGCACTTTCCGACCTTCGCGTCCCGATGTTCGTGGTCGGCACCGTACGCGATCACGTCGCACCCTGGCGGTCGGTTCACAAGATTCACCTGTTGGCCGATGCCGATATCGCCTTTGTGCTGGCGAGCGGCGGCCATAACGCCGGCATCGTTGCTCCGCCGTCCGAGGAGGGGCACAGCTATCAATTGTTGGAGAAAAATGCGGATCAACCCTATGTCGGGCCCGACGAGTGGCTGCGCAAGGCGGTGAATCGCGACGGATCCTGGTGGCTGGAGTGGGTTCGCTTCCTCACGGCGCGTTCCGGTGCGTGGGTGCCGGCGCAGTCGGCGCTTCACGCGCCGGACGGTGAATGGCCGCTCGAGGATGCGCCAGGCCGGTATGTCCTGCAGCATTGAGCTGCCGGCACGGGTGCTCGGGCAGCTTGATCTGCCGCAACTTCTCAACGGTGCGAACCGCTACGGTAAACTGGGCCGCGCCAGCAGGATCGAGCATCCAGCTGGGCATCCCTTGCCTAGGAAGCTTCAAACGGCGTTGTGCCAGCAGGAGAGAGCCATGAGCGTCATCCTTCGCATCCTCTTCGTCCTCGCGGGATCTATCACCGCGTTCTTCGTTGCGCGGGATTCTCTGAACTTTGACATCGTACAGACATTTGTGGCCATTCTGCTCGTTACCGCGCTCTTGCTGGGTGGAAGCGTCTGGAGCCTATTGCGGAAGACGTGAGCGCCACAGACCTCACAGGAAGCCGAAGCGACGGCCCGGCTTTGGGTCGAGGGGCACAACGAGCTTCCGAGCCATGAGCGGCGCACTCCCATACGTGTCGCGTTGGACGTGCTGCGCGAGCCCATGCTCGCGCTGCTTCTGAGCGGCGGACTGATCTACCTTTTGCTTGGTGATCTCCAGGAGGCACTCCTGCTCCTTGGCTTCGGCGCCATGTCGATCGTGATCACGATCGTGCAGGAGACACGAACCGAACGCGTGTTAGAAGCCTTGCGCGACCTGACCAGTCCGCGGGCCCTCGTGATGCGGGATGGAGTACGCCGGCGTATCGTCGGCCGGGACGTCGTCCGAGGCGACCTCATCATCCTTGGCGACGGTGATCGCGTGCCAGCCGACCCTGTGCTCCTCGACGGTCATGATCTGCAGGTCGACGAGTCCCTGCTGACAGGCGAGTCGGTACCCGTTCGCAAGCAGGTGGTCGAGACGGACGCCGTGGCCGATCATCGGCCGGGCGGCGACGATCAGCCGTTCGTGTATTCCGGCTCGCTCGTCGTGCGGGGCGAGGCGCCGCCCGGGTCACGTCCACCGGACCGCGAAGCGAGATCGGAAAGATCGGAGCGTCTCTGCGCACGCTGCAAGCGGAGCAGCCACGCCTTCAACAGCAGACAGCGAGGGTGGTGCGGCTTTGCTTTTTCGGCGGCGCTGCGATCTTCCGGCCGAACCTGGCGCTGGCGGTAATCTTGCTTTCAATCGCAGGCGCTCTCGGGACCGCACTGCTCTGGCCTCCGGCGTCCAGCTTGTTCCGTTTCGGTCCCCTTCATCCGGACGATCTGATGATCGCGCTCGGACCGGGAGTGGCGATGCTGGTGGTGCTTGAGCTGCTCAAGCCACTCTGGCGCCGGCGACTGAGATCCTAGCCGGCGGAAACCTTGAAGTGCGCCTGAAAGGTGATGACTGGGTGCCTGCCTTGCGAGGAGCACGTCGGTAGCGGTGTTCCTACGCCGAGGGCCGGCTCCGAAGAGCCGGCCTTGGAGGTATGGCAGGCACGAGCAGCGCGCGTTCTAGCGGATTGTGACATCCCGGTTGGTGAAAGTCATCAACAGCAATGACAGTCCGGATGCCGCCGCCACGAACGCTGCGGTCCATGCCAGCGCAGTGACTACGAACGCCGCCTCCAAGCGCCAGGCTAGAAGCGGCTCGGTCGAGGCAAGCGGAATGGCATTGGGGAAGAAGTAATTGTAGAATAGAATAAGCGCTACCGTTGAGATGACGCTTCCGGCAAGAAGAAGGCTCAATGCGCGTTTCATGACATTCTCCCGTCTGGGCGGGAGAATGCTGACAGGTTTCCGTCGATCGACCAATTCCGGATGTTTCCTTAGGGGATATTCCGCCGATTTGAATGGAAAGGTGCGTCTGGCAGGCAGGGCATGCTGCGCTGGAGAGTGGCGGCAGGTGAGCCTGATGCGTCGATGAGTTGCCAATCGATATGGCCAGTCTCGATGCTCTCCTGGCTCAGAACGACGCCAGCCGTTGCATCCGAAGCGTCGTGTTGCCGTGAGGCGACGCGTCGCAGCCGGATGGCTTGATCGGCGGTCAGGAACAATCCACGGAATTTCACCTTAGCATTGCGGGCGGCGGCTCGTGCGGCATCGCGCTCCGCTTGCTTCAAGAATGCCGCGTCGAGAACAACGGAAATCCCCTGAGCCAAGACGCGTTTGGCTCGGTCGAGCATGGCTTGATAAACGCGGTCGGATGCTTCGGGAGTGTAGGTCTCCGGCGGTAACGTGGCGTGCTCCGCGACGTGATAGAGCTGCTTGCGAATGACATCCGATCGCAGAACCAGGGCGCCCGGGGGCGGCGCGATCAGACGCGCCATGTCGCGCGCCAGCACGCTCTTGCCGGTACCGGACTTACCGCCAACTGCAATCAGGCGGGGCGGCTCCGGTTCAATCAGCTGGCGAGCAAGCTCGAAATAACGCCTCGCTTGGGCGGCGATCGCTTGATCAAGCTGGTGTTGCCGTGCCTTGGTGAAGAGCACATTGGCCCGGATCGCTGCGCGTATCGACAGGAACAATGGCAGCAAACACAACGCCCTCGATTGCGTGTCCCAGGATGTCTGCATGTAGCTATTGAACAGCCTGTTAGCCACGGTCTCGCGTCTGAAGTACAGCAGGTCCATCAGTGGAAATGCGAGGTCGTAGAGGACGTCGGTCGTCGCGATATCGGGGTCGAACTCGATCGCATCGAATAGAACGGGCTCGCCGTCGAGCAGAACGATGTTTCCGAGATGCGCGTCGCCATGACAGTGCCGGACTTGCCCCGCGGCGGCGCGGAGGCGCAGGAGTTCAAGATGCCGAGCAAGCGATCGATGGCTCAACTCGTGCAGTTCATCGATCGTCCTGCAGGAAAGAGCTGAATCAGTGCGAAACTGCTCGGTATTGCGATCGATGATGCCGGGGAGTGACGTAAGCCAATGCGATCCATCGCACCCTATCAATTCTCGATGGGATTGCAGCAGGATAGTGGCCAGTTTCTCGCCCAGCTCCGGCGGGATTGCGTCCTGCTCTGCGAGATGATCGAGTGTCTTGTTTTCGTCGAACCGAGCCATTTCGACGGCCCATTCGACAACCGGTCCGACCCCTCCGATCGCAAGACCATCGCGTCCGCGCGTGATCGGAACTACCCCGCGATAGATGGAAGGGGCGTGGCGTTTGTTGACGGCAATCTCATCCTCGCAAGCGCACCGCCGCTTCTCCAGGGTCGAGAAGTCGAGATAAGGCAGCTTGACTGCTCGCTTGATCTTCAGGACGCGCGAAGGTTCGAGAAAAACGATCGAACAATGGGTGTCGATCCGCTGTACCGGCGCGTTCGGCTGGCCAGATCCGGCTAGGAACGACAATACGGCGGCCTGGCCGGTCTCGCCTGTGGCAGCCCCGGTTGATGAGGCCGTCATCATGGCTTCAAGACGGCTGCGCCGACGAGCTTGCCGTCCCGCAAGCGCGCAAGTGCTTCATTCGCCTGGTCCAGGGGAAAGATGGTGACGTGGGTCCGGATTCCGGCCCTTGCCGCGGTCTTGAGAAAGTCGACGCCATCCTGTCGCGTCAGGTTGGCAACGGAAACGATCTGTCGCTCACCCCAGAGGATGTCGTAGGGAAAGCTCGGGATATCCGACATGTGAATGCCGGCACAGACCACCCGTCCGCTCTTGCGCAGCGCGCGCAGCGCAAGCGGGACAAGCGGCCCGGCCGGGGCATAGATGATCGCGGCATCAAGCTCGGCCGGCGGCCGGTCTTCCGAAGCACCTGCCCAGCAAGCGCCGAGCGATAATGCCAGGTGCTGGGCCTCGGTGTCGCCCGCGCGGGTGAAAGCATACACATCGCGCCCCTGCCAGCGTGCCACTTGCGCGACGATATGCCCCGCCGCGCCAAAGCCATAAATACCAAGCTTGCGGCCGTCGCCGGCCATCACCAGGGAGCGCCAGCCGATCAGGCCGGCGCACAGCAGGGGCGCCAGCTCGGCATCCTCGCCGTCTTCGCCGAGCGGAAAGCAGTAACGCGCGTCTGCCACCAGGTGTGTGGCAAAGCCGCCGTCCCGGGTGTAGCCGGTGAACAGGGGGGCGTCGCAGAGGTTTTCCTTGCCCTCCCGGCAGTAGGGACAACGCCCGCAGGTCGATCCGAGCCAGGGCACGCCGACGCGTGCACCGAGATGCAGACCATCCACGCTTTCACCGATCGCGTCGATACGGCCAACCACCTCATGGCCGGGAACGATCGGATAGGCGATGTCGGGCAGTTCTCCGTCGACGACATGCAGGTCAGTACGGCAAACGCCACACGCATTGATCTTGACGCACACCTCGCCCGGGCCGGGAATCGGGTCGGGCCGCTCGGTATATTGCAGCCGTGCGCCGCGCGCGGGCAGAATCATGGCGTGCATGGCGGAAACTCGCTTTGGGTCTGTGCTCCTCTTTTGATCATATCACGTTGGCCCGGTTTTGATCCTGGTCAACGGCCGGGGAGCTGTTCCTGACTAGCTTTGCTTCGCAAGCAACACGCAAGCAGGAGGTACTGATGGCTAACGACGTGATCCCCGTTGGAACCGAGCGCGCTTTGGCGCGGCGGGAGAACAATCCCTTCGCATTTCTGCAACAGGAGATCGACCGGCTGTTTGACGGTTTCGGCCGCAATTTCCCGGCGTTCGCCGCGCCGCAGGCGATGATGCCGCGTATGGACGTCAGCGAGACCGACAAGACCGTCGAGATTTCCGCCGAGCTGCCCGGCCTCGAGACCAAGGATGTTCAGCTCAACCTTGCCGACAACACGCTCACGATCCGCGGCGAGAAGAAGAGCGAGCGCGAGGAGAAGGACAAGGACTATCACCTGATCGAGCGCAGCTTCGGCGCATTCTCGCGGTCCGTTGGGTTGCCCGAAGGCGTCAAGGCGGAGGACGTCAGCGCCGAGATCGCCAAGGGTGTGCTCAAGGTCACCGTCAAGAAGCCGGCCCCCAAGCAGAGCAGGCAGATCGACATCAAGACAGCGGCGTAGCCGCCTTGCGGGGGCGCGTCGCCCGTCAGGCAGCGACGCGTCCCCGAAATAACCATCCATCCAAAGGGGATCAGCCATGTACGAGTTTCTTCAGGAGACCGTTGCGAGCAACATGACGAGGTCGGTACGAAGCGTCGCTCCCGAAATGACCGTCGGCGACTTGTACCGGTTGTTCGCGAAAGACGACTTTGACGCCTATCCCGTGCTCCGCGACGATGTCGTGGTCGGGTTCGTCACGAAGCTGGACGCCCTGAAGGTGTTCGCCTGTCCGGTAGATCACATGCTGCCACGTTACGACGATCGCATGGGAACGACGGTCGACGAGATCATGTCGTCCGACGTGATCGCGGTCGAGCCGGACACAAATCTGCAACGCGTTCTGCAGCTGATGATCGCCCATCGGCTCAAGAGCCTGCCCGTGATCGACAAGTATCATCACCTGGTCGGGATTATTGCTCGCGAGGATGTCATGCGGGCCCTGGCGCGTTGCACGAAGCGGCAAGCGCCTTCGCTGGTTCCCTGCGAGACTGTCCGATGTCTACGTTTGGTCTAGATCGGGTTCTTTCGCCTCGATCGGTCGCGCTTGTCGGTGGCAGTTCGCGTCCGTCTTCGCTGGGCTTGGCGGTACTCATGAACCTCAAGGCATGCGGTTTTGCCGGCCGCATCGCCGTCGTCAATCCGAACTACACTGCGATCGACGGCGAGATTACGTCCCCGGATCTCAAGTCGCTTCCATTCGTTCCGGACCTCGTTGCGATCACGGCGCCTGCAGCCGCGATTCCCGGAATCATCTCGGACGCTGCCGCGGTCGGTGTCGCCGGTGCCGTGATCCTGTCCGCCGGCCTCGGGCATGGTGCCGGCTCGCTAGCCGAGACGGTCGCGCAGGCGGCGCACCGGCACGGCATGCGCCTGATCGGGCCGAACTGCCTCGGCGTCATGGTGCCGCGCGTGAAGCTCAATGCGAGCTTTGCCGCGCATCAGCCCACCGAAGGGCGTCTTGCCCTGATCTCGCAGTCGGGGGCCATCGCTGCCGCGATGATCGAATGGGCGGCAGAGCGGCGGCTCGGCTTCTCCGGCATCGTGTCGATCGGAGACCAACTCGACGTCGATGTCGCCGATCTGCTCGACTATTTCGCGCAGGATGATCATACCAACGCGATCCTGCTCTACGTCGAGGCCGTCAAGGATGCGCGCAAATTCATGTCGGCCGCGCGCGCCGCGGCGCGGCTCAAGCCCCTGATTGTCGTGAAGGCGGGCCGGGTGGCGCAGGGAGCCAAGGCCGCAGCCACCCATACCGGAGCGCTTGCCGGTTCGGACGCCGTCTATGACGCGGCGTTCCGCCGGGCTGGCATGCTGCGCGTGTACGACCTTCGCGAATTGTTCGACTGCGCCGAGTTGCTTGGCCGCGGTTTCGTTCCGCGCGGCAACCGCCTGTCGATCCTGACCAATGGCGGCGGGCTCGGCATCCTCGCGATCGACCGGCTCGTTGAGCTCGGCGGCGTTCCTGCAAGCCTGACGACGGAGACGATTGCGGCACTCGATCGGGTTCTGCCGCAAGGCTGGTCTCGCGCCAACCCCGTCGATATCTCCGGCGATGCCGACGCTGCCCGCTACGTGGCCGCACTCGGCGCGCTGCTGGAGGACGCCAACAGCGACGCCGTGCTGGTCATGAACGTGGAAACGGCTGTTGCGCCGACCGAAGGGATCGCCGAAGCGGTGACGCGGTGCGTTGCCGACCGCCGAGCCAGGAACAGCGAGGTAGCCGCACTGGTGCTTGCGTCGTGGGATGGTGCCGACGCCCGCACGGCGGCGACCTTCGAGCGGGCGCGGGTCCCGCATTTCCCGACCGAGGATGATGCCGTGCGCGCCTTCATGTATCTGGTGAGATACCGCGATGCCTCCATCACGCTGGCCGCAACGCCGCCCAGCAGCGCCTCGACGTTTGCGCCGCGGACGGCTGCGGCGCGGCACGTGATCGTGAAGGCGCTATCCGAGGGGCGGGAATGGCTCGATCCGGTCGAGATCGTCGCGCTGTTTGAGGCCTACGATATTCCGATCGTTCCGACCGTCGTGGCCCGTGATGCCGACGATGCCGTGGACAAGGCAGTGCCCTTCCTGGCGCAAGGGCTTGCCGTGGCGGTGAAGCTGTTTTCGCGCGACATCAGGCACAAGTCGGACATCGGCGGAGTCATTCTCGGCCTGCGGACTCGCGAAAGCGTCGCACAGGCGGCCAGAACGGTGCTGGCGCGCGCTCGTGCCGCGCGTCCGGATGCCGTCCTGCAAGGTGTGACAATCCAGCCGATGATCGAGCGGCGGGCGGCACGTGAGCTGATCCTCGGCATTGCCGACGATCCGACTTTCGGCCCGGTGATCGTGTTTGGCCGCGGCGGGACCGCGGTCGAGGTGATCGACGACAAGGCGCTCGCGTTGCCGCCTCTCGACATGAACCTGGCACGCGACCTTGTGGGGCGCACGCGGGTCTCGCGGCTGCTTGCCGCCTACCGCGACGTACCCGCCGTTCCGGAAGATGTCGTTCCGCGCACCCTCGTCAAGCTGGCGCAGATGGCGGCTGATATTCCGGAAGTCGCAGAGCTCGATATCAATCCCTTGCTGGCGGACGAAACCGGCGTGCTGGCGCTCGACGCGCGGGTGGCGATCCGCAAGCCCGCGCGGTTGTTTGCCGGCCAGACCCGTCTTGCAGTGCGGCCGTACCCGTCGCAGTGGGAAGGCGAACTTGCCCTGAGGGACGGCTCGCGCGTGACGGTGCGGCCGATGCGGCCGGAGGACGAGCCGATGATCGACAGCTTCCTCAAGCGGGTGACTGCCGAGGACCTCAGGCTGCGGTTCTTCCATTTCACGAAGAACTTCTCGCATGCGTTCATCGCGCGGCTGACCCAGCTCGATTATGCGCGCGCGATGGCGTTTGTGGCGCTGGATCCGAACTCCGGTGCGATCATCGGCGTCGTCCGGCTCCATTCGGACTCGCTCTATCAGAATGCCGAGTACGCCATCCTCCTGCAATCCGACCTCAAGGGCAAAGGGCTCGGATGGGCGCTGATGCGCCTGCTGATCCACTATGCGCGATCGGAAGGGCTGAAGCGCATGTCCGGCCAGGTGCTGACCGAGAACATCAGCATGCTGAGCATGTGTCGTGATCTGGGCTTCGCAACCTGCCCGGATCCCGAGGACCACAGCATCGTCGATGTGGAGCTCGACCTGTCTCGGCCAGTCGCGGATGCCGAAGCGGCTGGCGGCCTGATCCGGCCCGGTGCAATCAAAGCGGCGTGACGGCGACGACCCGGTAGGGATGCATGCCGTCCGCCTCATGGACGGAGACATATTCGCCGAGCCGAAAGTGCTCGCCGCCGAAATGAAACCCGGCTTCATCGGCGGTGGCGCCGGCAACGTCATAGTGAAAGCGCCAGCTGTCGGACGGTCCATGCACGAGGTGGCCGAGCTGATCGTCCTCGCCCGGGCGTTGGCGGACGACGCGGCAGGCGTCGCGATTGGCCCTCCAGGTCTCGACATCGATCCGCGATGCCGTGTCGAGCGGGGCGACGATGACGTAGCCGATCGCGGACGTACCTTCGGGGTGATCGTGCTCGCGGGCGCGCTCGAGCCGGACCTGCCTGAACGAGTGCGGCAACGCAGTGTTTTGCAAAGGTTTGAAGGCGGCGCGATTCATCTGAAATCTCCTGAGCACGCCCGAGGCTGCCGGGCAATCTGTGAAATCATACGGCCGTCGCTTGCCAAGCCGTTGATCTGGGTCAAGCACATTCCGGGTGGCCAAGATGTGGTCTATTGCGCTGGGTCAAACACAGCCGGCTCCAGCATCCTAGGGTGACTCGAAAGTTGGAGTCAGAATCTTGCTCAATGCCCCGGCCCTGATAGCAAATGTGAACAATCCGCGTGTGCTCACCGCATGTGGGGCCTGGAACGTTGCCAATGTCGAGGAGCTGGAGCGGCTGTGCGCGCACGCCGCGCGTACCGATATCGGCTCGATCGATGTACGGCGTGTCACTGCGCTCGATACCGTCGGGGCCTGGCTGCTCGAAAGACTCGCCCGCAGTGGCGTGACCAGAGCAGTCCTCACCGGTGCCGACGGTCCATATGGCGACTTGCTGGAAGAGGTGCGGGGGCTGAACCGTTCCGGCCGCGCCGAACGCAGACCGGTCAACCCCGTGCTGCAGAAGCTTGATCAACTCGGCCGCGGCAGCAGGCGGCTGGCATCCGATTCGGCGGCATTCCTGCATATGCTCGGCGCCTTCAGCCTAGCGCTGCTCGGCATTTTCAGGCATCCGCGATCGTTCCGATTGACGTCGACCGTCTATCAACTCGGCCGGGTGGGCTGGCAGGCGGTGCCGATCATGGTGCTGATCACGTTCCTGATCGGTGCCATCATCGCACAGCAGGGCATCTTCCATTTCCGCCGCTTTGGCGCGGAATCCTATGTCGTGGACATGGTTGGCATCCTCGTGCTGCGCGAGATTGGCGTGCTGATCGTGGCCATCATGGTGGCCGGACGATCCGGCAGCGCCTATACGGCCGAGATCGGTGCGATGAAGATGCGCGAGGAGATCGACGCGCTCAGCACCATGGGGCTCGATCCTGTCGCGGTGCTGATCCTGCCACGAATCCTGGCGCTAGTGGTGGCGCTGCCGATCCTCGCCTTTCTCGGCTCGCTCGCGGCGCTCTATGGCGGCGGGCTCATCGCGTGGCTTTATGGCGGCATGAGTCCGGCGATCTTCATTGCACGCCTCCATGACGCGGTTTCGGTCACTCATTTCGAGGTCGGGATCATCAAGGCGCCGTTCATGGCGCTCGTGATCGGGCTTGTCGCGGCCGTCGAGGGATTGAGCGTCAAGGGCAGCGCGGAGTCGTTGGGGCAGCAGACGACGGCATCGGTCGTAAAATCGATCTTCCTGGTGATCGTGCTCGACGGGTTGTTCGCGGTCTTCTTCGCCTCGATCGGGATGTAGCCATGGCCGGCACGCCAGCGATCCATATTAGCGACCTCGTGGTCGGTTTCGGCGAGAAGATCATCCTCGATCATCTCGATCTCGACGTGAACGACGGCGAAATTCTCGGCCTCGTGGGCGCGTCCGGCGGCGGAAAGTCGGTGCTGATGCGGACATTGGTTGGCTTACTTCCGAAGCGGAGCGGACAGATCGATTTCGCAGGCGACAGCGATGACGAGCGCCGCTGGGGCGTGCTGTTCCAGCAGGGAGCGCTGTTTTCGGCCTTGACGGCTCGCCAGAACATCCAGTTTCCGCTGCGCGAGCGCGCACGGCTGTCGCCGGGGCTGCTGGACGAAATTGCGGACGCGAAGCTCGAGATGGTTGGCCTGAAACGCGAAGACGGGGACAAGTATCCGTCCGAGCTCTCGGGCGGCATGACCAAGCGGGTTGCGCTCGCGCGGGCGCTGGCGCTCGACCCCTCGCTCCTGTTTCTCGACGAGCCAACCTCCGGTCTCGATCCGATCGCTGCGGGAGAATTCGATGCCCTGATCCGGACGCTGCACCGGACGTTGCGCTTCACCGTGTTCATGGTGACACACGACCTGAACAGCCTGCAGGCCATCTGCGACCGCGTCGCCGCGCTCGCCGACGGCAGGATCGCGGCAATCGGGCGGCTGTCATCTGTGCTCAAGTCCGATCATCCCTGGGTCCAGGCCTACTTTCATGGTGCCCGGGCGCAGAAGCTGGGCCTCGGCAATTAGGCAGAGAGAGACGCATATGGAAATCCGCGCGCCCTACATCATCGTTGGTGCATTCGTGTTATCGGCGATCGTCGCCGTGTTCGGCTTCGTTTACTGGCTGAACAATGTCGGGGGGATCGGGAAACGGCAGACATATCAGCTGGTTTTCGCCGATCCGGTGCCCGGGCTGCTGGTCGGGGCGGGCGTCCTCTTCAATGGCATCCGCGTCGGCGAAGTGACCGCGCTTGCGCTGGTCCCGGACCGTCCGCGCGAGGTTCACGCCACGATTGCGGTCGCTGAGCGCACGCCGGTGCATAGCGATACGCGCGTCGGCCTCGACTTCCAGGGGCTGACCGGTGTTCCGGTGATCGCGCTGGAAGGCGGCGATGATCCCCAGGCGCCGCCGGCGCGTGAACCGCTGGTGGCCGAAAAGGGGGCCGGGCGGAGCATGACGCAGGCCGCCCGCGATGCACTACGCCGGGTCGATGCCGTGCTATCCGAGAACGCCGCGCCGCTGCACAGCACGATCGACAATCTCAGCACGTTCGCCGAAGGGCTCGCGCGCAACACGCCGAAGCTCGATGGAATTGTGGCCGGGCTGGAACGCATGACCGGCGGTGGTGCGCCCGCGCCGCGCAAGGTGGTGTACGACCTTCACGCGGTGGACGACTTCGGAGCGCAGCGCCATGCCAATCTGCCCGAGCAGCTGGTCATGGCGGAGCCGACCGCGATCGCACGCATGCAGACCCAGCGCTTCCTGTTCTCGCCGGATGAAGAAACTCAGGGGTTCGAAGGTGCGCAGTGGGGCGATAGTCTCCCGGTGCTGGTGCAGGCGCGGTTGCTGCAGAGCTTCGAGAATTACGACGTCGACCATGCGCCACTGCGGGCCGACAGCGGTGTAGAGGGTACGCCGCGCCTGCTGATCGACCTGCGTCGGTTCGAAATTGTGCAGGGAGCCCAACCGCGCGCGACGATCTCCCTGTCCGCGAAGATCGTCGATCGAAATGGGCGGGTAAAGGCCGCCAAACTTCTTGAGGGATCCGAAGGGATAAACTCGCTCACACCATCCGAGGCGGCAGCCGCATTCGATCGGGCCTTCGGGTCTCTCGCAAGAGAGCTCGTGATGTGGGTTGCATCGACGGACTAGCGACCTGTGCACAGCAGGCTGCGGCAGTGCCGCGCAATACTGACTTCCTCATTGGTCGGAATGACCAGTACGTCGACCGGGCTGCCCTTCGCGGCGATGCGTTGTTCGCCCTGTACATTTGCTGCCGTATCGATGCTGACGCCGAGCCAGGAGAGGCGATCGCAGACGCGTTGCCGGATGTCCGCGGCATGCTCGCCAATGCCGCCGGTGAACACCAGGCCGTCGAGGCCGGCAAGGGTATTTGCCATCACGGCGACTTCTGCGGCGACACGAAATGTGAAGAGATCGATGGCTTCGCGGGGCCTCGGGCTTGTGGCTCGCCAGCAGGGCGGCGAGCTCGGCTATGCGCTGGTTCACGCATCTGGCGCAGTGTTCGACAAAAAGATGCCCGGCAAAAGCCGGGCATTGAATATCGATACAACTCCAGGGAGGAGAGGTCGTCCTAACAGTTCTATTCAAGCATGCTATGGTGGGCGACGATTTGAGCTAGCGCAATAAATCGAAGATTGATTTTTAGTGGGAGTCAGGAGAAGGCCGTTCCTGCTCCAGGTCGTTTGGCACCATCCCATATGTCCGCAGCACGGTAGTTTTCACACCCGGATGGCCGGTGCGGACGACTGCCGCAGCACCAGCGTGGCCGAACGTTTTCCATAAGTGCTTGGCCTGCTCAATCGCCGCGGCAGGGCTGGCACACTTGGCCTGCTGGCCCGGAACGAGTTCGCCATCGGTCCGGTCGTAGGGCAGAGCAATGAAATGCGTGATCTCGTCCATCGATGCCCCTTTCTCGTTCGGTCGACTTCACCCAGCAAGCATTGTGCGACGAAGCTATCTTGATCCGCCTCAGATCACTTCGTTTGATCCGGATCAAGGCCGAATAGGCGCATCTCGTTGCTGTTGATGGGTTCGAAAGGGAGCTTTGCTTGCCATTGGGCTTCCTCCTCTCGAACTTGGACTGGGTCATGGTGATGGGAAACGTCGTGCACTTTCCGGAATCGCACCGGGCGAATTACGAAGCGGTGGCGTCCGGAGCGGACTTTCGCCAGTCCGTCCGTCAAGTACTATTGATGCTCGAACTGCAACTGCTCCAGATCAGCGGCTTGGTCGCTATGTGCCCGGCCGGAAGGGCCAGGACGAAGCTGCAGCAGCAGCACGACCAACTACTCGGTCGCCTTGCGACCGCGCGACAGCATGCGCGAGCGCTGATCGGCGATTGACGCCGGCCCACATTGCGGCGTCACCTGCCGCCAGAACGCAACATTTCATCGGATTGACGATAGATCGTCCGGCTCGTCGCCATGCGAAAAATGAGCTCTGCTGCAGGATTCCGATAGAGGATTTTACGTGAGTTAAATCTCGCGGTCCAATAGTCCGTACCGGTTCGGGCGAGCCCATATTGACTTGCCCTGCGCAAGTCAGATCTGGCAACCGTTTGCGACAAGTCTGTTTGGTGAAAAGCGATGAATTTCGGGATTTCTCTGGCGCAGCGCATCTACGCAATTATTGGGCTGAGCTTTTGCGGGCTGACCGGACTGGCCGCTATCCAGGCAAGCAATCTGGCAGATGCCTTGCGCGGGCAGCGGCAGAGCGAGTTGAGACACCTTACTCAACTGGCTCTTGGCATTGCGCAGGAGGAGCATGACGCGGCTGTCGGCCGGGGAGCGGATGGAGACGCCGCGCGTCGCAATGCAGCAGCCAGAATCGGCGCGCTGAGATTTGGGAACGGGGATTACTTCTGGATCAACGATCTTAGTCCCACGATGGTCATGCATCCGATCAAGCCCGAGCTCGACGGCAAGGATTTGCGTGACGTCAGGGATCCGACCGGCAAGCAGTTGTTCGTCGAATTTGCCGAGATCGTGAAGCGAAGAGGCGAGGGGTTTGTCGACTACCAATGGCCAAAGCCGGGTCTGGACACGCCGCAGCCGAAGCTATCGTTTGTTGTGGGCTTTCAACCGTGGAACTGGGTCATCGGGACAGGCCTGTATGTCGACGATCTCCAGGCGCAGGTCTGGGAGCGGGTACGAAGCATCATTACGATTGCTGCAGCGATCGTATTGTGCGTCGGGCTGGTAACACTGCTGCTTGCCCGACGGATATCCAAGGCTCTCGTCACAATGACGGGCGCCCTCAACCGGCTGAGCGGTGGTGATTTCGACATGAAGCTCCCAGGGCTCGAGCGGCCCGATGAACTGGGCGACATGGCGCGTTCAATCGAGCAATTCAGGGGCAGGGCCGCTGAAAAGGTGCGTGACGAGGCGAGGCAGGACGAAGAGAGGCGCCGCGCGGCCGAGGAGGCCCGGGCATCAGCGTTGCAGCAAATGGCCGCCAATGTCGAGAATGCTACAAAGGTTGCCGTCGGCGAAGTTGCCTCTGGTACGGACCGGATGGCAAGAAACGCCTCGATGATGAGAGATACGGCACTCACGCTGGAGAGAAACAGCAGCAGTGTCGCTGCGGCTGCCGAAGAGGCCCTTACAAATGCTCAGACCGTCGCAAAAGCATCCTCGCAGCTGGCCGCGTCAATATCGCAGATCGCCGATCAGGTGGGGACGTCGCGTTCCTTGACGCTGGAGGCCGTCACGGCATCGACGCAAGCCCAGGCCACAATCGCCAAGCTGTCGGAAGCTGCGTCAAAGGTGGGAACTGTGACGAGCCTGATCAGCGAAATCGCCGGCCAGACAAACCTCCTGGCGTTGAATGCCACAATCGAGGCCGCACGAGCCGGAACAGCTGGCCGCGGTTTCGCGGTCGTCGCGGCCGAAGTGAAGTCGCTGGCTGAACAGACCGCGCGAGCAACAAATGAGATCGCGCTGCAGATTGCCGAGATCCAGGAGGCGACGTATGCCTCGGTTGCATCCATGACTACCATTGGTGACGTCATTCGCAGCGTTGAATCTGTGTCAGCCGCAATCTCTGCCGCGGTCGAGGAGCAAAATGTCGTCACGGCTGATATTTCGAGGACGGTCGAAGAGACGTCACACGCGGCTCGCGAGGTCGCCTCCCAAATTGCCTCGGTATCGGCCGAAGCGGTCGAAACCGGTCGACGAGCATCGGAAATGCACGACGGATCGACGGCCATTGCGGAGAATGTGGCCGAACTGCGCACGACACTCATCCGTGTTATCCGTACGTCGACGACGGATGTTGATCGCCGACTGTCTTCCCGCGTCGTCTTTCGACGGTCCGGAGCATTGTCATGGCGCAGCGAGACGAAGCGTATCGAGGTCCGTGACTTGTCGCCGGGCGCGGTCTTGATCAACTGCACCTTGCCGGACGCAGCAATAGGCGAGCCAGTCGAACTGACGATCGAGGGGCTTTCATTCCGGCTTGGCGGTGTTGTGGGGCGTATAGACCGCGGCTCGGTGTTGATCTGTCTGAATCTGACGGCAGAGAGCGAGCAAGAATTGTCCGAGATACTCTCAGCCGAGCGAGCGCGGGCCGCAGCGGCCTAGGAGCGGCTTCTCGGGGGCGGGCGATTCTACTTGCAAGGTATGCTTGCCGGCTTGCCCTGCGCCTCGATGAGCGTCCTGGATGGTACTTCTCCAAAGGCAGCTCGATACATCCGTGAGAACTCACCCATGTGCCAAAAGCCATGGGCCAGGGCGGTCGCCTTGACTGTGAGGCCCGGGTAGCCCATGCGCAAATGCTGTCGAACAAGCCAAAGTTGACGCAGCCGTCGGTATTGATGAATGCCGGCGCCACAGATCGATTGTGCCGCGGTATGAAGCGTGCGCACCGAAATTCCGAGTTCGTTCGCTAGCTCATCGCACGTCTTGTTGGAGGCGGGGGTCGACATGATTGCATCGTCTATGTGATCAATAATCCGCTTGTAACGTTCCGCAATGTTGGCTTTGCCTCCTTCGAATGCCCCTCGATGAAATTCTTCATCGAGCGCGGAGAATAATGTTCCCTGTATTGCCAGCAACTGATGGACGTCGATCGGCTTCGATTGATGAGCCGCGAACCTCAAGGTCGATTGTATCAGGGTTTGAATAAATGCCAGCGAATCCCCTGGTAACCCAAGCAACAGGTAGCCCGCGCTCAACTCCGCCCATTTCAGAGCAAGATGATCCGACGGAATGGAAAGGATGGCAACCAGCCGGGGTTCCGGTTCGAACACCGTACAGTTCGCGCTTCCTTTGAGAACGATGATCGAATGACGGACTGCTTGCCCGTTGAGGCGCGCGGACGCGACCCGGTCCATCGGAACAACGAAGACGAGTCGATCGGACAGCTCGTAGCCGTTGATAATCCGTGGGAACGTTCGTACCAGCGAGAGGGTAGCTGAGGGCAACGACAGACTGGCCCGCAGAATGGAAGGCGGTGCTGCCGTGAGCGGAATGCTCGAAGCCTGCACATAGCGCTCGCTTTCGCGGAAATGATCGACGTCGGCATAGGCCTGCAGGTCGAGCGCAGGCGACGCGGAGAGTGCGTTGAAGAGCATTGGCTGCTACTCGATTCGAGCAATCCGCACACTCTCGTACCGTCACCCTCCAATTGAAATTACGTATAATTACTCATGCCACCGGGAGCGGCGGCCCTTGGCTAGAGCCCGGCAGCGATCGCGATCCGCATCAATTCCGACATGCTGCGCACATTGGTCTTGGCCATCAGGTTCGCCCGGTAAACCTCGACCGTGCGTGGGCTGATGCCAAGGTCGTGGGCGATCACCTTGTTGATCTTGCCTGCCACGAGCCCTCGCAGAACGTCACGTTCGCGCGGCGAGAGATCCACCAGGCGAGCTTCGGCCTCGCTCTTGGCCGTACCGTCGGCCGGTGCCGTCGACTGTGTTTGCAAGGCTTCGCCGATTGCACGCAGGAGCGCCTCGTCCTCGAACGGCTTTTCGATGAAGTCAACCGCACCTGCCTTCATCGCCTCGACCGCGAGTGCGACGTCTCCATGGCCAGTCATCAGAATGACGGGACATGCGACCGCGTCCGCCTTGAGCTTGCGGACCAGTTCGAGGCCGCTCATGCCGGGCATGCGGATATCGGATACGATGCAGTCGACCCTGCTGCCGGCAAGATGATCCAGAAAGTCGGTTGCCGTCTCATAAGTCGTTACGGCAAAGCCGTTGACGTCGAGAAGGAAGGCCAGTGAGTCCCGCATCGCGGGATCATCGTCGATCACGAGAATTGTGCGCCGCGCAGTCATGCTTCTTCTCCGTCCTCCGCGAACGGGAGGATGAACTGAAAAACCGTGCCGCCACCAGCGTTTGGCATCACGTCGATGCGTCCGCCATGGGACTCGATGATGGTCCGGCAGATCGAGAGGCCAACGCCCATGCCCTGCTCCTTGGTCGTGACAAAGGGCTGAAACAAACGGTCGGCGATATCGGGGCTGATGCCCGGGCCGGTATCGGCAATGGAAAACGTCGCAACACCGTTAGTCTTGGAGACGCCGACGGTCAATTCGCGGCGCGGGCCCGAGGCCATCGCCTCGATCGCATTGCGAACCAGGTTGAGCACGACCTGCTGAATCTGGATCTTGTCGACGATGATCGGGGGCATGTCCCGATCGCTGCGGATCGCTACCCGGACGCCTTGCTCCTTGGCGCCGAGCAGCGCCAGTGCGACTGCCTCTTCAAGCAGGGTGGCCGGGCTCTCCAGGGACTGTTGGGTCTCGCCCTTGGCGACGAATTCGCGCAGGCGCTTGATGATGTCGCCGGCCCGGAGCGCTTGCTGCGCGGCCCGCTCGAGCGCATCCCGAATGCGGGTCGCATCCGGTGCCTCCGACGCCAGCAGCGCCCTCGCACCGCGCATATAGTTCGTGATGGCTGACAGCGGCTGATTGATCTCATGCGCGATTGAGGACGCCATCTCCCCCATCGCGGTCAACCGCGAGACGTGGACCAGCTCGGATTGGAGCTCCTGAAGCCGCCGTTCCTGCGCACGGCGCTCAGTGAGATCGCGGATAAAGCCGGTAAAGAAACGCTCTCCCCGTACCTTGGCCTCGCCGACGGCGAGCTCCATCGGAAACGTCGAGCCGTCGCTTCGCTCCCCGACAACGATGCGGCCAATGCCGATGATGCGCCGCTCGCCGGTCGTAAGGTAACGCTCGAGATACCGGTCGTGCTCGCCGCGATACGGTTGGGGCATCAGGCCCGAAACGTTCTTTCCGACGACTTGGTCCGCTTTCCAGCCAAACAGGCGCTCGGCTGCCGCGCTGAAGGAGCGAATAATGCCGTGGTCGTCGATGACGATCATCGCATCAGGGACCGTGTCGAGGATTGATTGCAGATGGGCCTGGCGATTTCGCGCCTGATCGCTCTCCTTCAGTAGCCGGTCACCCATAAAGCCAAGGATCGGACCGAGGACAGAAAAACAGGCGATATCGATCAGATTCGCAGGCTCGGTGACCAGGCTCCTGCCGAGGAATTTGGCGCTGATGACGAGGCAGAGCAGGGTGGTGAGGATCGCCGGACCGCGGCCGCCGGCGAGCGCAGCAAACAGCACGGCGGGGACAAAGATGATCGTGAAGGTCCGGTCTTCGAAATAGTTATCGAGCCCCGCGCGCACCGCGAACACGAGTGCGGCCGCTGCCGCGGCAGTGCCATAGCGGTACCAGATGTGGTCGGACATATTCCCCCGGGCAAAGCCCTCAACTCGCCGAATATTACAACGTTCAGACGCTCGAAGCCACTAGCTGCTCTGTGCAGATGACCTATTTGACCCAGGCTCGCCAATGTGTGGGTTGTACCACGATGCGTTGGGCGGTCTCCACCCTCACCCAGCCGCCCGGGATGCGGCGACAAGGAAAGACGAGCTGGTGAATGGCGTTGCCCTCGATCACGGCGAGCTCTAGGTCTCGACCGAAGGGGGCCGTCGCGACCCCCTCCCATGTCGCGCCGGCGCCGGCCACTGGGCGCTCTGGAGCGTCGCGTGCCGGCACGTCAGGCAGCCTTCTGAGTAGCCTCGTCGACACCGCCGGTCTTTCGTGCAAACAGGTTCAGCTCGATCGTACCCAGAGAACGCGCGGTCTCGATCGCGTACGTCGCGTCGTTCGCGCTGCGCGCGGTGACGCCCTTGGCCCAGTCCTGCAGGGCCGTGATCTTCTCGGCCACCGAGGCGGTGGAATTGAACCTGCGGAAAAGCTCCCAGGCCTCGTTCGATTCGATCTGGATCTGTTCGAACCAGTGCTGATTCGCCTCGATCAATTTTTCCGAGAATTCCGACTGGACGGCCATCGCGCGCTTTGCGTAGCTCTGGATGGCGTCGGGGGCGGGACGGACTTCGCTCTGGTCTGTCATGCTAAAAATCCTTCGTTGGGGGAGGCCTTGCTTCCCATAGGGGCGGCACTTGCGTGTTGATATGCGTCAACTCGATAGCTTCCGGCCCGCACCGGTTCTTGCGATCAACCTAGCTGCGCTTGGGATCGACGACCGCGTCGGTTCGCAAGTTGACGAAGTGGATGCCGTCACAGCCGGCGCAGGAGATCGAGTACAGATTGTCAGCCAGAGACTCGGACGCCTCATCGGGAAGCAGGGCTTGGACGCGATCACCGGTGGTTGGACACGAGAAGATAATGGGGTGCCACGCCCTTCGGTCTGCCATTTGCACAATCCTGACGCAACAACATCTTCCGGCGGCACGCGTCGTGCCGCATTGACGCACGTCAAAATTCCGGGAAGACGGTCGAGACGGCGCCGACAGCCTAGAACGGGCGGCGGCGATGGGGCCGGACAGGGTTTGACCTGGCCGGCTGGCTTAGCGAAGGCCGCTTTGCCTGCAACATTATCCGGACGAAGGCCACGACAGCGATCGCGAGCGCTCCGATCGAGGCGAGCAGGTTCTGCAACATGATTTGTTCTCCTGACTGACTAGCAACATCGTCGATCATGGGCCGCGGAGCCTTGATTCCGGTCAAGTGCGGGCATTGAGCGAGATCAAGACGAATGAGCCGGTCATGTGTGAGCTTAGTGTAGATGTCGAAAGGAAAGCGGCAATGCGCGCGCATCAGATCATGGCGAGACATCTCGTCACTGTTGGAACCGAGACCTCCATTGTCGAAGCCGCCAAGATGATGATGGATCACCATATCAGCGGCCTGCCGGTGGTCGACGCGGCTGGAAGACTGGTCGGAATCCTGTCCGAGAGCGACTTTATGCGGCGAAGCGAGATCGGCACGCAACGCCGGCGCAACGGCTGGTTTAAGTTTCTTCTCGGCTCCGGCTACGCAGCCGCGGACTTTGTCCACGAGCGCGGACGGAAGGTCGGAGAGATTATGTCGTGCGACCCCGTCACCGTGACGGAAGAAACGCCCGTGTCTGATCTGGTCGATCTCATGGAGAAGAAGGGCGTCAAGCGGCTGCCAGTGATGCGCGACGGGCGCCTCGTTGGCCTCGTGACGCGGGCGGACCTGCTGCGGGCGGTTGCATCCATCGCGCACCAGATCCCGGATCCCACGGCGGACGACAACCATATCCACGATCGCATCGTGCGGGTGCTCGACGGTGCAAACTGGTGTCCGCTCGGGCTGCAGGTCTCGGTGCGCGACGGCGTGGTGCACCTTCGTGGGGTCATCATGGACGAGCGGGCGAGGCGGGCGGCGATCGTCGCCGCGGAGAATGCTGCCGGCGTCAAGGAAGTGCACGATCATCTGTGCTACGTTGATACCTATTCCGGCTTCTATATCCAATCCGCGGAAGACGAGCGAGCAGCTGCCGCCAAAGCGGAGGAGGCGGCAGGATGATCGTTCGCTCAGACTGGAAATCTCGCCACAAATGGTACCTCGTCCGGTCCGGTTGTCGTTCCTGATCACGTGAGCCGCACGTCGCGAAATGCGCGTGGTTCGCGCGGTCGAGATCGTTCAAGCTCTGCTCGCCTTGCAATACAGAGCAAGCCGTTGCGACAGATCAATACGGGCGCCTCGCACTGATGGCAGCGTCAGCAATAAGGAATCAGCCCATGCGAGGGTGCCATGCCATCATTCGACGTTCGTTTCATCAAGACTGTTTGCGACGACACCGGCCACGAACATCGCGCCTGCCAGGCAGTGTTCAAGGTCGACGCTGCCTCGCTTTCCGCGGCCGCACAGCTGGCCGAGGCCGACTTCTGTAGGCAGAAGGGTGTCCGCGACTGGACGATCTTTGCCGATTCCATGGAGCTTCGAACGCCGCCGACCTTGCCGTCGGCGTGGGGCGGCTGACGATCTTGGGTGGCGATCGAGATCGATTGCCGCGACATCGCGCACTTGACCAGGATCAAATCGGCAATCGGGTCTTTCGGCTAAAGGTGGAGCCGAAAGAAGGGATGTGTGAGAAATGGGCGACCGATCAGCTGGCAACAGTTCACCGCAATTCGAGAGTCTTTTGGCCCGCTTGCGGGCATTTCTTGCGCGTCGACACGAGTTCGATCTGTTGACCGCCAGGGAGGTCGACGAGATCGCTCACGAGCTCAATCTCTCGACGCCGGACCTTCGTGCCCTTGCTCGCGAGCAAGGTTCGCCGGAGTTGCTCCGCAAGCGTCTCGAGCATGCAGGCCTGTCCGAGCAGATGCTAGCTTCTTCCTATTGCGATGTGTTGCGTGATCTGCAGCGAGTGTGCGGTCTGTGCCGTGAGAAGGCTCGCTGCGCCGCGGATCTCGCGCGGGAAAGGCGGGCCAGTCCGGCACGATACTGTCCAAATGAACTGACCCTGACGGCGCTGAGCCGCGGCGCCAGCAGCGCGCGGCATGGCGCAGGAATTGATGCCGATCAAGTAGCTGGCGGCGAGATTATGGTCTCCACGACGTCACCGCGTCCAAAGAAAGCTTCCACATGACGAATCCATCTTCCGTTTCAAAGTCGATGACGATGGGTGAAGCCGGCTTGACGTCGGCACTTGCGGTTTTTGCCTTCGTTAGCTTTCTAGGCGCGGCGATGGGGCACGATGCGGCGTTCAGTTTTCACGCGTCGCTTGCTTGTGCCGCCAGCCTGATCTCCGTGGTCATGATCGGCAATCGCTACCTTGACCGTCCCGCAGAATTGCCACCGGCGGAGATAGGCGGGCGCCCCAATTACAACCTTGGCCCGATCAAGTTCGCGTCCGCCATGGCGATGTTCTGGGGCATCGCGGGTTTCACTGTGGGTCTGATCATCGCCATGCAGCTGGCCTGGCCGGCGCTTAATTTCGATCTGCCCTGGACGACATTCGGCCGCCTGCGGCCGCTGCATACGTCGGCCGTGATCTTCGCGTTCGGCGGCAACGTCCTGATCGCGACGTCGTTTTATGTCGTGCAAAAGACCTGCCGCACTCGCCTTGCAGGCGACCTGTCGCCCTGGTTCGTCGTGGTCGGCTACAACTTCTTCATCCTGATCGCCGGCACCGGCTACCTGCTCGGCGTGACCCAGTCGAAGGAATACGCCGAGCCGGAATGGTACGCCGACTTCTGGCTGACGATCGTCTGGGTGACGTATCTGCTCGTGTTCCTGATGACGTTGGTGAAGCGCAAGGAGCCGCACATCTTCGTCGCCAACTGGTTCTACCTGGCGTTCATTATTACCATTGCGGTGCTGCATCTCGGCAACAATCCCGCGTTGCCGGTCTCCTTCCTCGGCTCGAAGTCCTACATCGCCTGGGGCGGCGTACAGGATGCCATGTTCCAGTGGTGGTACGGCCACAATGCGGTCGGCTTTTTCCTGACCGCCGGCTTCCTGGCGATCATGTACTATTTCATTCCGAAGCGGGCGGAGCGTCCGGTCTATTCCTACCGGCTGTCGATCATCCATTTCTGGGCGCTGATCTTCCTTTACATCTGGGCCGGCCCGCATCATCTGCATTACACGGCGCTGCCGGACTGGGCGCAGACGCTCGGCATGACCTTCTCGATCATGCTCTGGATGCCGTCCTGGGGTGGCATGATTAACGGCCTGATGACGCTGTCGGGCGCCTGGGACAAGCTCCGCACCGATCCCGTCCTGCGCATGATGGTGGTGTCGGTCGCCTTCTACGGCATGTCGACCTTTGAAGGCCCGATGATGTCGATCAAGGTGGTCAATTCGCTGAGCCACTACACTGACTGGACCATCGGCCATGTGCATTCCGGCGCGCTGGGCTGGGTCGGCTTCGTCTCGTTCGGCGCGCTGTACTGCCTCGTCCCGTGGCTCTGGAATCGCCAGCTCTACAGCCTGAAGCTCGTCAACTGGCACTTCTGGATCTCGACCATCGGCATCGTGCTCTACATCTCCGCAATGTGGGTGTCGGGAATCCTGCAGGGCCTGATGTGGCGCGCCTACACCTCGCTCGGCTTCCTCGAATACTCCTTCATCGAGTCCGTCGAGGCCATGCATCCCTTCTACATCATCCGCGCGGCCGGCGGCGCGCTGTTCCTGGTCGGCGCCCTGATCATGGCCTTCAATCTCTGGATGACGGTCAATGCCGGCCGAGCCAGCGAAACCGAGGGCGCCGGCGCCCTCCAGCTTGCCGAATAGGTCACGACATGTCTCTCTGGAATCGACACAAGATCTTTGAGAAGAACTCGATCATCCTGATCGTCGGCATTCTCGTCGTCATTGCGATCGGCGGACTGGTCGAGATCACCCCGCTGTTCTACCTGAAGAGCACGATCGAGGCGGTCGACGGTGTGCGGCCCTATACGCCGCTCGAGCTCGCCGGCCGCAACATCTATGTCCGCGAGGGCTGCTATCTCTGTCATTCGCAGATGATCCGTCCGCTGCGCGACGAGGTCGAACGCTACGGCCACTACTCGCTCGCCGCCGAGAGCATGTACGACCATCCGTTCCAGTGGGGCTCCAAGCGTACCGGGCCGGATCTGGCACGTGTGGGCGGCAAATATTCCGACGATTGGCACGTCACGCACCTGATCAATCCGCGCTCGATCGTCCCGCAATCGGTGATGCCCGGTTACCCGGCGCTCGCCAGGACGGAGCTCGACCCGTCCGACGCCACGGCTCATCTGCGGACCAACCGTGCGGTCGGCGTGCCCTATACCGACGAGCAGATCGCCAACGCGGCCGCCGATCTCAAGGCGCAGGTCGACCCCGACAGCCCCGGCTCCGACGCGTTCCAGAAGCGCTATCCGAAGGCGGCGGTCCGCAACTTCGACGGCAAGGCCGGCAATCCGACCGAGCTCGACGCGCTGATCGCCTATCTGCAGATGCTGGGTACGCTCGTCGACTTCAAGCTCTACAACGAAAAAGCCAATCTGCGCTGAGGGCACCAGCATGAAAGCGATCGTTCAAGTCGAGAATTTCGCATCCAGCCTGGTCGGCACGCTCTGGACGCCCATCTTCGTTGGAATCTTCATCGCCATCGTCGCCTACGCGCTGTGGCCCCGCAACAAATCTCTCTTCGATGCTGCAGCCCGGATGCCGCTGCGGGAGGACTGACCGATCATGAGCGAGCACAATGAGATCGACCGCGTTTCCGGCCGCAGCACGACCGGTCATGAGTGGGACGGCATCAAGGAGCTGAACACGCCGCTGCCGCGGTGGTGGGTCCTGACATTCTATGCCACGATCATCTGGGCGATCGGCTATTGGGTCGTCTATCCCGCTTGGCCACTGGTCTCGGGCTACACCACCGGTCTGTTTCAGTATTCCACCCGCGCCAGTGTCGCGACCGACCTTGCCGATCTTGAGAAGCTGCGTGGCGAGAAGATGGCGGTGCTCGGCAACGCGTCGCTGGCCGACATCGAGAAGGATCCGGCCCTGCTGGCGTTGGCGCGCGCCCGCGGCAAGACGGTGTTCGCCGATAATTGCGCACCATGCCACGGCAGCGGCGGCGCGGGCGCGAAGGGCTATCCCAACCTGAACGACGACGACTGGCTGTGGGGCGGCTCGCTCGACCAGATCATGCAGACCATCCAGTTCGGCGCACGCTCGGGACACGCAAAGACCCATGAAGGGCAGATGCTGGCGTTCGGTCGCGACGGCGTCCTCAAGAAGGACGAGATCGTCACGGTCGCAAACTATGTGCGCTCGCTTTCCGGCCTTTCCACCGCGCCGAAGTTCGACGCCGCGGCAGGGAAGAAGCTCTTCACCGAGAACTGCACGAGCTGCCACGGCGACAACGGCAAGGGCAATCCGGAACTCGGCGCGCCGAACCTGACCGACCAGATCTGGCTCTATGGCTCCGACGAGGAGGCGCTGGTCGAGACCATCACCAATGGCCGCGCCGGCGTGATGCCGGCCTGGGTCGGCCGTCTGGATCCGGTCACCGTCAAGGCGCTGGCGGTCTATGTGCACTCGTTGGGCGGCGGCAAGTAGCCGCCACCGCGAGGGCGTCCGGGATCATTGACCAAGGTCAAACCCGGACATGGTGCAGAGATGTAGGTTTCAACCAGAGCCTCATTCGAGCAACCCATGAACAAGCCCGTGCCGCCTGATGAACTCATGACCGACGAAGACGGGCCGCTCTACGCGCCTCGCAAGAAGGTGTACCCGCAGAGCGTCTCCGGTCGGTTCCGCTCGATCAAGTGGCGGCTGATGGCCGTCTGCCTCGGCGTCTACTATCTGCTGCCCTTCGTACGCTGGCATCGGGGTCTCGGCGCGCCCGACCAGGCGGTCCTGATCGATTTCCCAAATCGTCGCTTCTATTTCTTCTTCATCGAGCTCTGGCCGCAGGAAATCTACTATTTCACCGGCCTTCTGGTACTGGCGGCGCTCGCCCTGTTCCTGATGAATGCGCTCGGTGGCCGGATCTGGTGCGGCTATCTCTGCCCGCAGACGGTCTGGACCGATCTGTTCTATGCGGTCGAGCGGCTGGTCGAAGGTGACCGCCGCGCGCAGATCAAAGCCGACGCTGGCCCAATGACCGTAAAGCGAGCCGGTCGCCGTGCGTTGAAGCACGCGACCTGGTTGCTGATCGCCTGGTGGACAGGTGGCGCCTGGGTGCTCTATTTCGCCGATGCGCCGACCCTCGTGCGCGATCTGGCGACTTTTCAGGCGCCGGCGATCGCCTATGTCTGGATCGCGATCCTGACCGCGTCGACCTATCTGCTGGCCGGCTACATGCGTGAGCAGGTCTGCGTCTATATGTGCCCGTGGCCGCGGATCCAGGCCGCGCTGACCGACGAATGGGCGCTCAACGTCACCTACAAATACGATCGTGGTGAGCCGCGTTGCTCGGTGAAGAAGGCGTTCGACATTCGCTCGCTCGGCGAGAAGGCCGGCGATTGCATCGATTGCAACCAGTGCGTTGCCGTATGCCCGACCGGGATCGACATTCGCGATGGCGCGCAGCTCGGCTGCATCCAGTGCGGCCTATGCATCGATGCCTGTGACGCCGTCATGACCAAGGTCAGCCGTAAGACCGGTCTGATCGGCTACGACAACGACATCAACGTTCAGCGGCGCGTCGCCGGCAAGCAGGAGATTTTCAAGCCTGTTCGCGCCCGTACCGTCGTCTACGCCGGCCTGATCACCGTGGTCTGCGCCGTGATGCTTTACGCGTTGATGTCGCGAACCTTGCTCGACGTCAACGTGCTGCACGACCGCAACCCGATCGCGGTGCGTCTCAGCGACGGCGCGATTCGCAATGGATACACGCTCCGCTTCCTCAACAAGCGCGGCTTTGATCGTGTGATCGCGATCGATGTCGATGGACCGGCCGACGCGAAGCTACACGTCATCGGCGCGGACTCCGTGACGCCAGATCGGCCGATGATCGTTCTTGCGCGCGATACCACCACCGAACTGCGCGTGCTGGTGACGGCGCCGTTCGATGAAAGGGCGGAAAAGTCGGTGCCGGTCACATTCCGCGTCACCGATATCGGTCTCGGAGAGGTCGCCTCCGCGACCGACCACTTCGTCCTTCCCTAATCACGGAATTTTTACCATGGCAGCCTCAAGTCCAGCCACGCGACCCATCACCGGACGTTTCGTCCTGGTCACGACGATCGCGTTCTTCGCCGTCGTCATCAGCGTGAACATGGTCATGATGCGCCTTGCCATCACGACTCTTCCGGGCACCGAGGTCGACAGCGCCTACAGCGCCAGCCTCGCCTATCAGCGCGAGATCAATGCGGCCAGACAGCAGAACGAGCGCGACTGGCAGGTCCAGGCGCATGTCGATCGGCGGCCTGACGGCAGCGCCGCAATTGCACTCGAGGCGCGCGACCACGCCGGAGCGCCGCTGACGGGAATGAGTTTCCTCGCTCGGCTCGAGCGGCCGATCGATCGTCGCGCAGACCGGGCGATCGAGATCGCCGAGGCTGGGGGTGGGAGCTATAGCGGTCGCGCCGAGGGCGTCGCCGCGGGACAGTGGGACCTCGTCATCGAGGGCGACGCTGATGGCCGCCGCATGTTCCTGTCGAAGAACCGAATCCTGCTGAACTGAAGGTGCATCCTATGCAGGCGGATATCGACTTCTCTCACTATCTGAAGAGCGCGGGCACCGGGCTCATCCATCTCGATCTCGCTGTCGAGGGCATCAATTGCGCGGGCTGCATGGCCAAGATCGAACGCAATCTGTCGGCCATACCTGACGTCACCTCTGCCCGCGTGAACCTAACGGACAGCCGTCTTGCGCTCGAATGGAAGGCGGGTGCTCTTGAACCGGCGCTGTTCGTAAGTCGGCTCGCGGAGCTCGGCTACAAGGCCTATCCGTTCGAGCGCGATGATGCCGAGACCCTGGAGGCCCGACGGGCACAAGGCCTGTTGCGCCGGCTGGGCGTCGCGGCCTTTGCCGCCATGAACGTGATGATGCTGTCGGTCCCGGTATGGTCCGGCAACGTCTCCGACATGCTGCCGGAGCAGCGTGATTTCTTCCACTGGCTGTCGGCGCTGATCGTGCTGCCGGCCGCGGCCTATTCGGCGCAGCCGTTCTTCTCGTCGGCGTTGTCAGCCCTGCGAGCGCGCGGCGTTAACATGGACGTTCCGATCAGTATCGGCATCATCCTGGCGCTGGCAACCTCGGTGATCGAGACCGTAAACCACGCCGAACATGCCTATTTCGATGCCGCGATCATGCTGATCGCGTTCCTGCTCGCCGGTCGCTATCTCGACCAGAACATGCGGCGGCGCACTCGCGCCTTTGCCAGCAACCTGGCTGCCCTCAAGGCGGAGACCGCGACGAAGTTCATCAGTCCGACCGAGATCAGAACGGTCCCGGCAGCCGCGATCCGGCCAGGCGACATCGTGCTGCTGCGGCCCGGCGAGCGCTGTTCGGTCGACGGCAATGTGATCGAGGGCCGCTCCGAGGTCGACCAGAGCCTGATCACGGGCGAAACCCTGCCGGCGATGGCGTCGCCCGGCAGCGCGGTGTTCGCGGGCACGCTGATCCGTTCCGGCACGTTGCGCGTCCGCGCGTCGGCAGCCTCGGGCGGCACGCTGCTCGACGAAATATCACGGCTGCTCGATCACGCGCTGCAGGCGCGCTCGCGCTATCTGCGTCTGGCGGAGCGGGCCTCGAGGCTCTATGCCCCGGTCGTGCACGCGACGGCGTTGCTCACGATGCTCGGCTGGCTGGCCTATGGCGCGAGTTTTCATGACTCGATCGTGACGGCGATTGCGGTCCTGATCATCACCTGTCCCTGCGCGCTGGGGCTTGCCATTCCGGCCGTGCAGACCGTTGCATCCGGGGCGCTGTTCAGTTCGGGCGTGCTGCTCAACGCCGGCGATGCAATCGAACGCATCGCCGAGATTGACCGGGTGATCTTCGACAAAACGGGTACTTTGACGCTGCCCGAGCTCGATGTCGCCAACCTTGCGGACATCCCGGATCACGTCGTGAAGCTCGCGGGCCGGCTGGCACTCTCGAGCCGTCATCCGGTCGCGGCCGCGGTGGCGCGCAAGGCGGGGGCGGCCTCACCCCTGCCGGACATTGAGGAGGAACCGGGCCAGGGCGTGCACGGCTTCCATGAGGGGCGTCCGATCCGGCTGGGCCGCCCGTCATTCTGCGGTGCCGACGACCTCGCCAACGAGATTCTGTGCCGGGATCCGGAAGCCTCGGTCGTCGCGTTCAGCCATGGCGAGAGCAGGTATGCCTTCGCGGTTCGGCAGCGGCTGCGGCCGGACGCGGCGGAGGTGATCGCAGCGTTGACCCGCATGGGCATCGTCGTCGAGATCGTGTCCGGGGATCGCGAGCCAGCGGTCCGGCATGCGGCAAGGATGCTGGGCGTGCATGAATGGCGTGCGGAGGTCTCTCCGGTCGACAAGATCGACCGGATCGAGGAGCTGGTGCGCCAGGGCTGCAAGGTACTGATGGTCGGCGACGGCTTGAACGACGCGCCGGCTTTGGCAGCGGCGCACGCCTCGATGTCGCCTGTTACGGCCACGCACATGAGCCAGGCAGTTGCCGATTCTGTCTTCCTTGGTGAGCGGCTTATGCCGGTCATGGTCGCGGTCAAGGTGTCCCGCAAGGCGCTGCGGCTGATGCGGCAGAATCTCTGGCTTGCCGTCGTTTACAACGTCCTGGCAGTACCGATCGCGATCGCCGGCCTGGTCACGCCCCTGATCGCGGCGGCGGCGATGTCGGGTTCGTCGGTGATCGTGATGCTCAATGCGCTGAGGGCGCGAGCGAGGGAGGCACTCTGATGGAGGTTCTGGTCATTTTGGTGCCGCTGGCTCTCGCACTTGGCTTTGCCGGCCTGCTCGGCTTTCTCTGGTCACTCAAGAGCGGACAATATGACGACCTCGATGGCGCGGCCTGGCGCGCCATCGCCGACGATGAGCCCGCCAATGGTCAAGGCCGGTCCAAGTAATGAAAGTATACCAACGAAACCACCGCGGCGATGGTCATTGCCGTTGAGGCGAGCGCTAGGACCAATGTCCAGTCCATTCGGCGCGACTGCGGCACCCGCGAGCGGAGAAGCAGGACCGCGACCAGCCGGTTGATGGCACCAAACCGCGCCATCGTCAGCAGCAGCACATCGGCAGCACGTCAGGCCGCCAGTAGCGCCAGTGCGTCGCCGACACAGTAACAGGTTGCATCGTTACGGCGTCCAGCCACCCCTCGGTGTGGCGGATGCAGGGGATACCGAGCGGCTGATGTTCGCCATCAATCATTGCAAGTTCGATCACGCAACCGAATGGCGCCGACGCGATGTCGCGCCATCCCAAAAGGGTGAGCCGGCAAAGCCATGATGTGAATGTGTGGCGCAGCAACATCGCCTCCGGTCGATGTTGTTCCTTGTCGCACGTGTAGCAGTTCGAGCGATTGACGTGGCTCAACGTCTCCGGTGCGACGGCGAGGGGGCTGTTGACCCAGCTCAATCCAGCAAGCGGGAGGGCGGCATATTCTTGAGAGGTGCCCGCGGCAAAGGAAAGCCGGAGCGAGCGCCAGGGAGTATCGCGGGCCAGGTTTGACGCAGATCAATTCAAGATTCGCGGCGTCGCGATTGATTTGCATCGCGCAGTATCGTGCCAGACCCGCTGAACAAGGAAGACGTCCATGGCGACGATGCAGAAGTCAAGGAGCTACCGGGGCCCAGCACTGTTCTCCCACGGTTTTCGGCCGTTCTTTCTGTTCGGCGCCATCTACGCCGGCGCGATCGTTCCATTGTGGATGGCGGTCTTCGTGGGGGATGTCAGCCTTCCAACCGCGTTCGCATCACGGGACTGGCACGTGCATGAGATGTTGTTCGGTTATGTGGGTGCGGTGATAGCGGGCTTCCTCCTGACCGCCGTTCCGAACTGGACAGGACGTCTCCCGATCCAGGGCGGTCCACTCGCCGCTCTGTTCGGCGCCTGGCTTGCCGGAAGACTGGCCGCGACATTCTCAGGCATCATCGGCTGGCAATTGGCGCTTGCGATCGACACTGCGTTCCTGCTCTCGCTCGTCGCCGCAGCCGCCCGCGAGATCATCGCTGGACGAAAGTGGAGCAATCTGAAGGTGGTGGGCATCGTGTCGCTGCTTGCGGCCACCAACATCGCTTTCCATATCGAGGCACATTTCAATGGCGTCGCGGACTATTCAGCGCGGGCCGGTGTTGCGCTGGTCGTTACGCTGGTTTGCGTGATCGGAGGGCGGATCGTTCCGAGCTTCACGCGCAACTGGCTCTCGAGCCAGAAGCCGGGTCGGCTGCCTGTTCCCTTCAACCGATTCGACGCGGCGACGATAATTGTCGGCGCGTGCGCTATGGGCGCATGGGCGGCGGTTCCTTCCGGTCGCGCGGTTGCAGGTGCTCTGGGAATTGCTGGAGTGCTCCATGTTATCCGACTCGTTCGCTGGGCCGGCCATCGAACGATATCGGACCGGCTTGTCCTGATCCTCCACGTTGCCTACGCGTTCGTGCCTGCCGGTTTTTTCCTGGCGGCACTATCTTCGCTAGACCTCGTCGCACCCAGCGCAGGGGTTCATGCCTGGACCGGCGGTGCGATCGGTTCGATGACGATCGCCGTGATGACGCGGGCGTCGCTCGGTCATACGGGGCAGGCGCTTTCAGCATCCACTGCCACTCAGGCCGTTTACGCCTCGATCATCGTCGCAGCGCTGGCGCGGATATGCGCCTCTGTTGAGCCGGCCTATTCGATCGCGCTGCTGATGATCGCGGGTATCGCATGGACAGGAGCGTTTCTGGGTTTCGCGCTCGCTTACGCCCCGCTGCTGTGTAGCGCTCGCAAGCTCTGAGACGGCGATGACGGATCATGGATCAAAGCTTGACTTGGTGGCGTTCCGCTTCAGCCTCCTGCTCCAGTCGCAGAATATGCGCTCTCAAGGCATCGAAGGTCTCTTCGGCGGCTTCGCTGAATAACGGATCCTTGTGATCGGTTAGGGCCGAAGCGACCTCCGTCCAATCCTGGGGCAATAGAGCCTTGAGCGCCGCCGGGAAGAAATCACGCTCTTCCACCATCATATGGTGGCGCTCCTTCACTATGAAATCTCGTATGATGCGGCCGACCTCCTGTCGAGGAAGCTCGCGATCCGCGAGGACACCATCGATCGCCTCAGCGAAGCGGCGCAAACGATCGGCTCCATCTGCGTGCTCACGTGCTAGATCGCCGACGGTTGCAGCCGCATCCGGATCGCGAAGCGTCAGCTTGGCGAAGATCAAGTCTTCCTGGGGATGATGGTATACCTCCGGGTAGACTTTGAAATAGCTGATAATCGCTCGAATAACCTCATAGTCGGGGCGACGGCCGCGCTCAAAGAGCTGAAGTTCCCGCTCAAGGACAGTGAGGAGCAAATCAATATTGCGATGCTCTCGGCGCAAAAGATCGATAATCACTGCAGCGCCTTCCTCAGAGGAGATACCTAGATAACTAAGGTAGGCCGAAGCCGGTTTCGCCTTTTTGCGCCAGATCAAACCTGAGCCGAACAAAGTGCAGCGCCTCCTCGTTCAAAAAGGCGGAAGGCGGCAATGCTGCGATTTCGCCCGCCGCGTCGATCCAGCGGCTATCGCTCGCAGAGACGCCGCGCGGCTGATTTAGCCGGGCTCGTTTGATCTGGCGCAAATCAATTCAATTCAAGTTCTGCGATCCATGCTTTGCAACAGCCATTCCGAGGGGCACCATGGACGCTGCAGGTTCGAGCACCAAACGCGAAAGCCGGGCACTTTGGCTTTCGACGATTTCCTTCACGATCTGCTTCGCAGTCTGGACGATTTTCTCGATCATCGGGATTCGGATCAAGCAGGAGCTTGGGCTGAATGATACCGAGTTCGGTTTGCTGGTTGGCACACCGATTTTGAGCGGATCGTTGATCCGGCTGGTGCTGGGCATCTGGACCGACCAGTATGGTGGGCGGCGGGTTTACACCGCGGTGATGCTGTCCGCGGCGGTCGCAACCTATCTGCTGACGTGGGCACATACTTATCCCGGATTCCTGCTCGCGGCCTTCTTTGTCGGCATCGCGGGTGGCTCGTTTGCAGTCGGCGTGGCTTATGTCTCGCGGTTCTATCCGGCAGCCAAGCAGGGAACCGCGCTCGGGATTTTCGGCGCGGGTAATGTGGGTGCCGCGGTGACAAAATTCCTCGCGCCGTTTGTGCTGGTCGCCTATGGCTGGCAGGCCGTGGCCCAGATCTGGGCACTCGCCATCGCCGTGATGGGCATCATCTTCTGGATATTCTCCGACGAAGACCCGGTCGTTCGTGCGCGTCGCGAGCGGCATCAGCAGCCGAAAAGTGCCTGGCTCGAGCTCGCGCCCCTGATGAATGTCCAGGTCTGGCGCTTTGCGCTGTACTATTTCTTCGTGTTTGGCGCCTTTGTCGCGTTGTCGCTCTGGTTGCCGCAGTACCTGATCAAGGTCTACGGCGTCGACATCAAGACGGCCGGCATGATGGCCGCAATGTTCTCGTTCCCCGCCAGCGTGTTCCGTGCTTATGGCGGCCATCTCTCCGACCGCTATGGCGCGCGGCGCGTCATGTACTGGACGCTCCTGGTCGGCGCTGCCGCGACCTTCATCCTGTCTTATCCGCCGACCGACTACTTGGTGAAGACGGTCAACGGTACGGTCGGCTTCCATCTCGAGATGGGATTGGTGCCGTTCGTGGTGACCGTGTTCGTTCTGGGCTTCTTCATGGCGCTCGGAAAGGCTGCGGTCTACAAGCACATCCCGGTCTACTATCCGCAGAATGTCGGCGCGGTCGGCGGCTTGGTCGGCATGATCGGCGGCCTCGGCGGTTTCGTGCTGCCGATCGCGTTCGGCGCGCTGGTCGATCTGACGGGGCTCTGGACCAGCTGCTTCATGCTGTTGTTCGTACTGGTCACGACCGCGCTGGTCTGGATGCACGTCTCCATCAGGCAGATGGAGCGTGGCGTGGTCGGCGAAGCACTCAAGAAGCTTCCCGAACTGCCCGAGATGCTTGACATTCATCAGCCGCAGCATGTCGGCGCGCTGTCCGGCGCCGTCCTCACCGACTGGCGCCCGGAGGATGCCGCGTTCTGGGCCGGCGGCGGACGGGCGATCGCCCGGCGCAATCTTTGGATTTCGATCCCGGCGCTGCTGCTGTCCTTTGCGGTGTGGCAGGTCTGGTCGGTGGTGGTGGCCAAATTGCCGTCGGTCGGCTTCCAGTTCACGACCGACCAGCTGTTCTGGCTTGCGGCGCTGCCCGGCATATCGGGCGCGGTGCTGCGGATATTCTACTCTTTCATGGTGCCGATCTTCGGCGGACGGCTGTGGACCACGCTTGCCACCTGGTCGCTGCTGCTGCCCGCCGTCGGTATCGGCTATGCCGTGCAAAATCCGGCGACGCCGTATCCGGTCTTCCTGGGGCTCGCGTTGTTGTGTGGTTTCGGCGGCGGCAATTTTGCCTCCTCGATGGCCAACATATCGTTCTTCTTCCCCCGCGCGGAGAAGGGAAACGCGCTCGCGCTCAATGCGGGTCTCGGCAATCTCGGCGTAAGCGTCGTGCAGTTCGTCGTGCCGATCGTGATCACCGTGGGCGTGTTCGGTTGGTTCGGGGGCGATCCGACCGCGGTCAAGAGCGGGAGCACCGAAGTGCCGCTCTGGCTGCAGAATGCCGGCTTCATCTGGGTGCCGTTCATCGTCGCCAGCGCCTTTGCGGCCTGGTTCGGCATGAACGACATTGCATCCGCCAAAGCCTCGTTTGCCGACCAGGCGGTGATCTTCCAGCGTAAGCACAACTGGATCATGTGCTGGCTCTACACCGGCACTTTCGGCTCCTTCATCGGCTACTCGGCGGGCTTCCCCCTGCTGACGAAGACCCAGTTTCCCGCCGTCGATGCGCTGCAATTCGCCTTCCTCGGCCCGCTGGTCGGGGCGCTCTCGCGATCAGCCACGGGCTGGATGGCCGACAAATGGGGCGGCGGCCGCGTGACCGTCGGCGTGTTCGCGCTGATGATGGTTGGCGTGCTCGGGGTGCTTTATTTCCTCGGTATCAAGGATCAACCCGGCGCGTTCTGGGGATTCTTCGCGATGTTCCTGCTGTTGTTCTTCGCGACCGGCGTCGGCAACGCGTCGACCTTCCAGATGATCCCCAACATCATGCGGCAGGAGATGAACCGCCTGATGCCGACCGCCGATCCCGCGACCCGGTTGCGCCAGGCCGAGAAGGAATCGGCCGCCATAACCGGCTTCACCTCCGCGATTGCCGCGTTCGGGGCATTCTTTATTCCGAAGTCGTTCGGCACCTCGATCGACCTCACTGGCGGCGTTCAGGCGGCGCTGTGGGGATTCTTCATCTTCTATGTGACCTGCATCGTCATCACTTGGGCTGTCTATACCCGCAAGGGTGGCCTGCTTCACGACATCGAACGGCGCGCTCGGATCTCGCCCGCCACCCAGCCCGCGGAATAAGGAGACGAGGGATGAGCCATTTCCTGGACAGGCTGACATTCTTCACGCGCGCCAGGCCGGATTTTGCCGATGGTCACGGCGTGACGACGACCGAGGACCGCTCCTGGGAGGACGGCTACCGGAAGCGCTGGCAGCACGACAAGATCGTGCGGTCGACGCATGGTGTGAACTGCACCGGCTCCTGTTCGTGGAAGGTCTATGTCAAGGGCGGCATCGTCACCTGGGAAACCCAGCAGACTGACTATCCGCGCACGCGCCCGGACCTTCCAAACCACGAACCCCGCGGCTGTGCGCGCGGCGCCAGCTACAGCTGGTACCTCTATTCCGGCAACCGCGTGAAATATCCGCTGGTGCGCTCGCGGCTGTTGAAGCTGTGGCGCGAGGCGCGCGCTGTGATGACACCGGTCGCGGCCTGGAAATCGATCGTCGAAGATCCGACGAAGCGAGCGGCCTATGTGCAGAAGCGCGGCCTCGGCGGCTTCGTTCGCGCCAGCTGGGCCGAGGTCAACGAGATCGTGGCGTCCGCCAACGCCTACACCGCGAAGACTTACGGTCCGGACCGGGTGTTTGGCTTCTCGCCGATTCCGGCGATGTCGATGGTGAGCTACGCGGCAGGCGCGCGCTATTTGTCGCTGCTCGGCGGCGTCTGCATGTCGTTCTACGACTGGTATTGCGACCTGCCGCCGGCCTCGCCGCAGACCTGGGGCGAGCAGACCGACGTGCCCGAAAGCGCAGACTGGTACAATGCGGGCTTCCTGATCCTGTGGGGATCGAACGTCCCGCAGACGCGCACGCCGGATGCGCATTTCTATACCGAGGTCCGCTACAAGGGCGCCAAGAGCGTCGTGATCTGTCCGGATTATTCGGAAGCCTCCAAATTCGCCGATCTCTGGGTGTCACCCAAGCAAGGCACCGACGCGGCGCTGGCGATGGCTATGGGGCACGTAATCCTCAAGGAATTCCACGTCGATCGGCAGGCCAGATATTTCAACGACTACGCGCGCCAGTATACGGATATGCCATTTCTGGTACGGCTGGTGAAATCCGAGGGACGGCTCGTGCCTGAGCGGTTCGTGCGCGCCTCGGATTTCGCCACTTCGCTCGACGAGGCCAACAATCCCGAGTGGAAGACGGTGGCCTATGACGAGGCGACTGGCGAGATCGTGGTCCCGAACGGCTCGGTCGGATTCCGCTGGGGCGAGCAAGGCAAATGGAATCTGGAGGAGCGGGACTCGAGGAGCCGCGTCACCAGGCTCCGGCTTTCGCTCGCCGACACCAGGGATGAACTTGCCGACGTGGCATTTCCCTATTTCGGCAATCGCGAGCACGACCATTTCAAGGGAACCGACCATCCGGACGTCCTGACGCGCAAAGTCCCCGCCAAGCGGATCCAGCTGAACGACGGCGAGGTGCTGGTGGCGTCGGTCTATGATCTGTTCGTCGCCAATTACGGCGTCGATCGCGGCTTCGGAGGCGAGCACCTCGGCAACACTTACGACGACATCCAGCCCTATACGCCGGCTTGGGCGGAGAGGATCACCGGCGTGCCGCGCGATCAGATCATCGCGGTCGCCCGCGAATTCGCCGCCAATGCCGAGAAGACCGGCGGCCGTTCCTTGGTCATCCTCGGCGCCGGGCTGAACCACTGGTATCACATGGACATGAACTACCGTGGCATCATCAACATGCTGGTGATGTGCGGTTGCATCGGGCAGTCCGGCGGGGGCTGGTCGCACTACGTCGGCCAGGAGAAGCTGCGGCCGCAGTCCGGCTGGACGCCGCTTGCCTTCGGTCTCGACTGGGGCCGCCCGCCGCGGCAGATGAATTCGACCTCGGCGTTCTACGCCCACACCGATCAGTGGCGCTACGAGACGCTCGATGTGAAGGAAATTCTGTCACCGACGGCGCCGCAAGGTCCGTGGGATGGCGCGCTGATCGACTACAACGTTCGCGCCGAGCGGATGGGTTGGCTGCCTTCTGCACCGCAGCTCGAGACCAACCCGTTGGAAGTTTCGAAGCTTGCGGCTGCCGCCGGGCTGGAGCCGAAGGACTACGTCGCTAAATCCCTCCAGTCGGGCGTTCTGAAGCTGTCGTGCGAAGATCCCGATGGCCCGAAGAACTGGCCACGCAACATGTTCGTCTGGCGCTCGAACCTGCTGGGGGCGTCCGGCAAGGGGCACGAATACTTCCTGAAACATCTGCTCGGCACCAAGCACGGCGTGCTGGGCAAGGATCTCGGCGAGGACGGCAGGAAGAAGCCTCTCGAGGTCAAATGGCGCGAAGACGCCCCGGAAGGAAAGCTCGACCTGCTGGTCACGCTCGACTTCCGGATGTCCACGACCTGCATGTACTCGGACATCGTGCTGCCGACCGCGACCTGGTACGAGAAGAACGATCTCAATACCTCCGACATGCATCCCTTCATTCATCCGCTGTCGGCGGCGATCGATCCGGTCTGGGAATCGCGCAGCGACTGGGACATCTACAAGGGGATCGCGGAAGCCTTCTCGAAGGTCGCACCCGAGGTGCTGGGCGTCGAGAAGGACGTTGTCCTCACGCCGATCATGCATGACAGCCCCGGCGAGATCGCCCAACCTTTCGACGTGAAGGACTGGAAGACGGGAGCTATCGATCCGATTCCCGGCAAGACCATGCCGGCGGTGACCGTGGTCGAGCGCGACTACCCCAACCTCCACAAGCGTTTCACGTCGCTCGGACCGCTGATGAACAAGCTCGGCAATGGCGGCAAGGGCATGAGCTGGAACACCGATCACGAGGTCGAGCTGCTCAAGAAGCTGAACGGCGTCGTAACGGAGGAAGGCGCGTCCCAGGGACTTGCCCGCATCGACAGCGCGATCGACGCCTGCGAGGTCATCCTGAGTCTCGCTCCGGAGACCAACGGTGAGGTCGCGGTCAAGGCGTGGTCGTCGCTCGGAAATTTCACCGGGCGAGATCACACCCATCTGGCCGTCCCCAAGGAAGATGAGAAGATCCGGTACCGCGACGTGGTTGCACAGCCGCGCAAGATCATCTCCTCGCCGATCTGGTCGGGCCTGGAGTCCGAGAAGGTCTGCTACAACGCCGGCTACACCAACGTTCACGAATTGATCCCGTGGCGCACGCTGACTGGCCGTCAGCAGCTCTATCAGGATCATCTGTGGATGCGTGCTTTCGGCGAGGGCTTCTGCGTGTACCGGCCGCCGATCGACACCAAGACGGTCAAGCCGGTGATCGACCGCAAGCCGAACGGCAATGGCTCCGTAGTCTTGAACTTCATCACGCCGCACCAGAAGTGGGGCATCCACTCCACCTACACCGACAATCTCCTGATGCTGACGCTCTCGCGTGGCGGTCCGATCGTGTGGATCAGCGAACTCGACGCCAAAGCGGCGGGCATCGCCGATAACGACTGGATCGAGGCCTACAACTCCAACGGCGCGCTGGTCGCCCGCGCGGTGGTCTCGCAACGCGTCCGGCAAGGCATGTGCATGATGTATCATGCGCAGGAGAAGATCGTGAATGTGCCGGGTTCCGAGCAGACCGGCCAGCGCGGCGGCATCCATAACTCCGTTACCCGTACCGTGCTCAAGCCGACCCACATGATCGGCGGCTACGTACAGCAAGCCTACGGCTTCAATTACTACGGCACGGTCGGCGCCAACCGCGACGAATTCGTCATCGTTCGCAAGATGTCGAAAGTCGATTGGCTCGATACGCCTGCTGCAGATCAACCCGGCACGTCCCAGTTGGAGGCCGCACAATGAAGATCCGCGCCCAGATCGCAATGGTGCTGAACCTCGACAAGTGCATCGGGTGTCACACCTGCAGCGTCACCTGCAAGAACGTGTGGACCAGCCGCCAAGGCATGGAATATGCGTGGTTCAACAATGTCGAGACCAAGCCTGGTATCGGCTATCCCAAGGATTGGGAGAACCAGGCGCGCTGGAAGGGCGGCTGGAAGCGCAACCGCAACGGCTCGATCCAGCCGCGCATCGGCGGCAAGTGGCGGATACTGGCGAACATCTTCGCCAATCCCGACTTGCCCGAGATCGACGACTACTACGAGCCGTTCACCTTCGACTACCAGCATCTGCAGCAGGCGCCGGAAATGAAGGCGATGCCGACCGCCCGTCCGCGTTCGCTGGTCTCCGGCGAGCGGCTGGAGAAGATCCAGTGGGGTCCGAACTGGGAAGAGATCCTCGGCGGCGAGTTCGAAAAGCGCTCGCAGGATTACAATTTCGAGGGCGTTCAGAAGGACATCTACGGCCAGTTCGAAAACACGTTCATGATGTACCTGCCGCGGTTGTGCGAGCATTGCCTCAATCCCGCTTGCGTCGCGTCCTGTCCTTCGGGAGCGATCTACAAGCGTGAAGAGGACGGCATCGTCCTGATCGACCAGGACAAGTGCCGCGGCTGGCGCATGTGCGTCTCCGGCTGCCCCTACAAGAAGATTTACTACAACTGGTCCTCGGGAAAGTCGGAGAAGTGCATCTTCTGCTATCCACGCATCGAAGCCGGCCAGCCGACCGTGTGTTCGGAGACCTGCGTCGGGCGTATCCGCTATCTCGGCGTTGTGCTGTACGACGCCGACCGCATCGCGGAAGCGGCGAGCAAGCCTGACGAACGTGATCTCTATCAGGCCCAGCTCGATATCTTCCTCAATCCGAACGATCCGAAGGTGATCGCCGAAGCCGAACGGCAAGGCATTCCGTATGCCTGGCTCGAGGCGGCAAAGGCCTCGCCGATCTGGAAGATGGCGATGGAATGGAAGGTCGCATTCCCGCTGCATCCGGAATACCGCACCTTGCCGATGGTCTGGTACGTGCCGCCGCTGTCGCCGATCACCTCGGCCGCATCCGCCGGCAAGATCGGTCTCGATGGCGGCATGCCGGACGTGAAGTCGCTGCGGATTCCGATGCGCTATCTCGCCAATCTGCTGACCGCGGGCGACGAAGCGCCGGTTACGCTGGCGCTCGAGCGCATGATGGCGATGCGCGCCTATATGCGGGCCAAGACGCTCGACGGCGTCGTTGATGAAGCGATCGCCCGCCGGGTTGGCCTGAAGCCGGCGCAAATCGACGAGATGTACCAGATCATGGCGATCGCCAACTACGAGGATCGTTTCGTGATCCCGACCGCGCATCGCGAACTCGGCGCCGACGCCTTCGACATCCGCGGCTCCTGCGGTTTCACCTTCGGCAACGGCTGCTCCGTCGGCGAGACCGACACCAATCTGTTCGGTTCGCCCCGCAAGGTAAAGAATCCGATGGAGATCGCGTGATGAAGACGTTCAAGGTCCTATCGGCTCTCCTGAGCTATCCGACCGAGGCGCTGATCGAAGCCGCGCCGGAGTTTGCGGCTGTGCTCGATGCCGAGAGACTGGTGCCGGCGGCGTGCCGCGGTGCGGTCGAGGTGCTGATCGAGGAAATCGCCATCGGCGATCTCTACGACCTGCAGGAGCGTTACGGCCTGCTGTTTGATCGCAGCAAGACGCTTGCGCTGCATCTGTTCGAGCATGTCCACGGTGAAAGCCGCGACCGCGGCCAGGCCATGGTCGATCTTAAAGCCATGTACGAGAACGCGGGGTTGGCTATCGCGGCGAACGAACTGCCGGATTACGTGCCGCTGTTCCTGGAATTCCTGGCGACGCAGCCGGTCGCGGAGGCGCGGGAGCTCCTCGGCCAGACCGCACATATTTTTGCGGCACTCGCCGAGCGACTCGGACAGCGTAAGTCGAGCTACAGGGTCGTTTTCGATGCGCTGGTCAAGATCGCCGTCGAAGTGCCGCGTCGCGAAATCGTGGATGAATTGTTGAAGGCACCCGATACCGATCCGACGGATCTGGTTGCGCTCGACGCGGCCTGGGAAGAGGAGGAGGTCCGGTTCGGGCCCGGCGCGCAGGGGGCCGGCGCCTGCGGCCACGAGACCCTGATCGCAAAGCTTCGGCACGCCCGCCGCGCCGTGGGGCCGGCGGCGTCACAGCAGCAATGAGAGGCCAGATCATGCAGACGCTCAACGCCATCGTCTTCGGCTGGTATCCGTATCTCTGCCTCACCGTCTTCCTGTTCGGCAGTCTCGTCCGCTTCGACCGCGAGCAATATAGCTGGCGCAGCGGATCGAGCCAATTGCTGCGGCGACGACAGCTTGTCTGGGGCTCCAACCTGTTCCACGTCGGAATCCTCTTCATTTTCCTCGGCCACTTCGTCGGCCTGCTGACCCCGATCTGGATATTCGACATGCTCGGCGTCTCGCATGGCTTCAAGCAGATGCTGGCGATTGTCGCAGGCGGCGCGGCGGGGCTGATGTGTCTGGCCGGGATTTCGCTGTTGACGCACCGGAGGCTGTTCGATCCGCGCATCCGCGCCAACTCTTCGTTCGGCGACACCGCAATCCTCCTGATCCTGTTCGCCCAGCTGCTTTTGGGCCTGGCCACAATTCCCGTATCGCTCGGGCATCTGGATGGCCACGAGATGGTGAAGTTCATGGGATGGGCGCAGGGCATCCTGACGCTGCAGCCGGGCATTGCCGCAAATATCCTGGACGTGCACCCGATCTTCAAGGCGCATCTCGTATTGGGCATGACGATCTTCCTCGTCTTCCCGTTCACGCGGCTGGTCCATATCTGGAGCGCGCCGGTCTGGTATCTGGGCCGCCGCGGCTATCAGGTCGTGCGCCGCAGCGACGGCGCCTCGCGCGCCGCCGATCGTCCTCTGCAGCCTGCGGAGTAGGACCATGGATTGCTCGCTCACCGACAGCCTTCCCAAGCCGAAGACCATCAGCGTCAATGGCACCGTCATTCCGCGCGAGGCGATCGCGCGCGAGGTGCAGAACCATCCGGCGGAGAAGCCGATCCTGGCCTGGCAGGCAGCCGCACGTGCATTGGTCGTGCGGGAATTGCTGCTGCAGGAGGCGCGGCGGCTCGAAATTTCCGCGGAGCCGCTGCGGGACGCCAAAGGTCGGAGCGAAACCCCCGAAGAGGCGGCAATGCGTGCGCTGATCGAACGGGAGGTCGTCACGCCCGAGCCGGACGATGCCTCATGCCTGCGCTACTATGAACAGAACCAGCGTCGTTTCCGGTCGGGTGATCTGTACGAGGCCGCTCATATCCTGATCGCGACTCCGCGGAATGATGCTGCTGCGCGGAGTGGGGCCCGCGAGACTGCGGAGAAGGTATTGTCGTCCGTGCTGGAAGACCCCGCCCTGTTTGATCAGCTGGCGCGCACCCGTTCCGACTGCCGAACCTCGGCCGAGAACGGAGGCAGCCTCGGCCAGCTGACGCGTGGCCAGACGATCGAGGAATTCGAGGTGGCGCTGGCTCGCATGGACGAGGGTGAGCTCGCCATCGTCGAAACGCGCTATGGCTTCCATATCGTTCGGCTCGATCGGCACGCGCCGGGGCAGGTCCTGCCGTTTGAACTCGCCCGCGAGCGCATCGCCGACTACCTCGCAACAAGCGTGCAGCACCGCTCGCTCGCTCAATATGTTGCTGTCCTGGCCGGCCGTGCAGAGATCACAGGAATTGCACTGGCGGGCGCCAGCTCACCGCTTCTGCAATAGGGAAACACCATGCAGCTCGGGCAAATCATCAGGAATTTCAGCGAACAGGCCGTGGCGGCCGATGCGCTGCTCGGCTGTGGTGATCTCGTTCTGTTGGCGCGCATCGGTGCCGCGGCTGATCGCTTTGACGAGACGCTCGGTGAGTACGCCGCGGGCGCGGTGCGGCGTTTTGCCAACCTTGCATCGAGCGAGGACTGGCTTGCGTTGATGAATACGGTCGAACGCGCCGGTGATCCGGGCTTCCGCTGCCTGACGCACATGCTGCACTGGTCGCTGATGCGGGACGAAGCGCAGGGCGTCGTACCGCACGTGGGATGCTCATGTGCCGGCAGCGGGAGTTGCACATGAGCGACCAGCACGAAATCGGCCGCACGGCTTGTCCCCGCAGCCTTGCGCGAATCAGGGGCAGTCTGGAGCAGGTTCCGACCGCGATCCTCTCGCGGCATCTGTCTCGGCTCCGTCTTCCCGGCCATTCCCTATTGCCTTGATCTGATAGGCGCACGTTCCATTGAGGTGAATCAAGATGTCGGTCACGCTTTCCATCCGGACGCCTGAAGTCGTTCCGCCGCGCACGCCGTCGCTGGCGGCAATCGTTTATCCGCAGAACAAATACCCTGCGGCGGCATTTGAGGCGCTGGTCGCATCGTGTCGTCGCAACAGACTGTCGCTTGCCGGCGTCTTGCAGCACCCGGTTGACGCGGCGTCGGAGCGACGATGCGATGTCCTCCTGGAGGATTTAAGCACCGGTCGTCGCACGTCGATCTATGAGGATCGTGGTGCTGGCGCGTCGGGCTGCCGGCTCGACGAGTCGGCGCTTGCGGAGGTCGCTGCACGGATCGAAGGCAGCCTGGGCGATGCTCCCGATGTGCTGGTGCTCAACAAGTTCGGCAAGGCCGAATGCGGCGGTGGCGGACTGCTCGACCTCATCGCCAAGGCGATGGAGTGCAACATCACCGTCGTGATCGGTGTACCCCAGAGCAATTTGTTTGCATGGCGCGTTTTTGCCGGCGAATTCGGAACGGAGCTATCTGCCGACAGCGGCGAGATCGAAAGATGGGTGGAGGGCCTGCGCTAGGCATCCAGCAGCGGGGTGCGTCAAGAATACGTTTGTCATGTTGCTGAGGTTCGGGACGCCGATTAGGTCAGAGGCTGTCCGGGAAAATCGGAATGGCTGATCTTTTAGTGGGAATTGGCTGACGGCAGTTCGAATTTCGCTCTACCCCTCCGGTCGACCGATCTGCCCTTAATCCATTGCCTCAACTAGCAATTTGAGGCGGTCGTCATCGATCGCCTCTGTAGCTACCACGTAGCTACCACCCTAGCGCCAATTGCAGCGCAGGTAAGGCGGGATGCGGCGGTCCTACTATTTGATAATACTGCAATTTTCGTAGAAGTGGCGAAGATGGCGTAGGTCCGGCGGAGCCCTTACTGTGTCTGTGGAACAGGAGGTCGGTGGTTCGAGCCCACCCAACTGTACCATCCGCAAGATCACTCAGCGCGACATCGCAAGATCAGACCATCGCAAGGTCGCTCGCCCTTATCGCCCGGCGTGTCATCGCGTCCGCTTGCACTTCTCTGCCCTGTCACCCAAACTGACTGACACGACGCCTTAACGACGCCTAGTGACACCTTTTGGGGGGATGCATGGGGACCGCCGGTTCAAGGAGTTTTTCGTTTGCGTTGATTTCAAGCATCGCCTTGGTGGCGCTGCTGCTGCCGGGCCGAAGCGAGGCCTATACGCCGGATCAGCAGCAGGCCTGTACGCCTGACGCGTTCAGGCTCTGTAGCCCCGAGATTCCCGACGTCGATCGCATCACGGCCTGCATGATCAGGAACAAGGCGCAGCTCTCGCCGGCCTGCCGCGTGTTCTTCCGTCCCGAGCCGCGCGAGGCGAGCGAGCGCGTGGAGCGGCGGCCTGCGAAGCGGAAAGTCGCCAAATCGCACAAGGCGAAGAAGCCGGCCCACTGACCTCACTCGCATCGCGCGCAGGCGAGGAGTCACCAGCTTGACGCGCGTCGTCGCGCAATCGTGCGCTTCGCGTGAAAATGCGCGATAGATCGTCCGGCCGCGATTTCAAGCCTGTCATGCGCGACAGACTGACGCCTTGCGACGCTGTCACGCAGTATCATCTGTGGGACTTGTGTGGTTTGCCAAATCCGTTCCGCTCGTGGAACGGATGGAGTGGGACGCGTGAGCGAATACTACAAGCAAGAGATCGATCGGCACTTCGCCTGGTTCGAAGCCAAGCTGCCGGAAAAGCCGGCGCGCTTCGTCGCGTGGCTGCGCAAGCCGTCGTCGCGCTATGTGCGGATTCCGCTCGCGATCCTCCTGATCATCGGCGGCATCTTCAGCTTCCTGCCGGTGCTCGGACTCTGGATGCTGCCGCTCGGACTCCTTTTGTTCGCGCAGGACGTCCCGTTCCTGCAGAAACCGACAGCGCAATTGCTCGGCTGGATCGAGCGCAAATGGATCGAGCGCGAGCGCGCGAAAGCCGCCGGAAAACGCTAGGCCCTGAGTCAAATCAAACGCTTAGCGCTTCCATTTGCGGTTGCGTCATAAGTTCGGTGTGACTCAAAAAGCAAAGCGCACCGGTAATCTTGGCCACTTTGCGGATTGCAAGAAATTTTTTCTTTCGCGAATCAGCGCGCTGATTCATTTTCGCCTCCTGGGGTCAATCTGGAGGCCAACGTATGAACGTGATTGTTTTCGCTTCGCGTAAGGGGGGCTCGGGAAAAAGTACCCTGGCTGCTCACCTCGCTGCGCAAGTGCACAAGGCAACGAAGCCCTGTCTGCTGATCGACGCCGATCCGCAGGGCTCGCTGACTCTCTGGCACAAGCTGCGCGGCACCAACGAGCCGGCGATCAAGACGGCGGTGAACTCGGTCAGCGGGATCATTGCCCAGGCCAAGCGTGAGGGCATCGAGTGGGTGTTCATCGACACGCCGCCGAACCTCTCGGCCGTGGTCGACGACTCCATCAAGAACGCCACGATGGTGATCATTCCGGCGCGGCCCGGCGTGTTCGACGTCAACGCTGTGCAGGAAACCATCCAGACCTGCCGCTCGATGCGCAAGCCCTATGCCGTGGTGATCAACGGCGCGCCCGCGCAGCGTGACGGCGCCGAAAGCCGCATCGTCGCGATCGCGCGCGAGGCGCTGGCGAAATTCCGCGCGCCGGTGTGGAGCGGCCAGATCACCAACCGCGCCGATCTTCTGATGGCGCTCGGCCAGGGTGAAGGCGCCCGCGAATATTATGCGGAAGGCCGCGCCGCCGCCGAGATCAATCGGCTGTGGGCCGCGATCGAGCGCTCGATCAAGGCGATCCGCGGCACGGCGTCGGCGTCCGGTACGATGCACAAGCAAGCGGCGTAACAACGCCGCTTACGTTCGAAATGGAAAGAACGCGCGGCACTCGCGCGTTTTTTGTCGATTGATGGAACGTCATTCCGGGGCGATGCGCGGCATCGAACCCGGAATCTCGATATTCCCCGATGCGCAATCGCGCACCTGCGGTTCTCGCTTCGCGAGCCCCGGAATGACAACCTCACGCCACCATCAGCAGATAGAATGCGATCACCGGCACCAGGGTCAGGATCACCGACCAGATGCCGACAGCCCATAAAATATCCTCAGTCGTAAAGCCCGGCTCGGCACCCGGCCTCACGGCAACAAAGCCATTCCTCGAATTCACGACGCCCCCGCGTTGGTCTTGGCAATGCAGAGGCTGATACGCGAGCGGATTTAAGATCCCGGTCGGAATTTCGCGGGCATTTGCGCGCGGGTGCTACTTCGGATTAACCACGGCATGGGCGGGCCGCGTTCGGCTGGGTGCCGTTCGCCTCAGCGCATTGCTCCGTCCCGGTCGCGGATCGCGCCGAGATGCTCGTTGATCCGGAATACGATCAGGATGAACTCGGCGGCGATGCGCGAGAACACGATGCCGACGAAGACGCTGGCGATCGACGCGAGCAGCTGGATGAAGCCGACGAACGGGCTGATCGCCATCGCGGTGAGGCTCCACAGGATGCCGGAGATCCCGAACAGCACGATGACCGCGATCACCAGCCAGTAGAACGTCTTGATGATCGTGGGCGTGATGAAACGGTCCCACTGAAACAGATCCTGGAAATCGAACATCATGGTTCTCCCGGCCAGCCGAAATATGATTCGCGTCGCGTTCATCCTACTGCGTCACCGCCGGCGCGATCACTTCGTCGTGGAAGCCTGCGCCGCAGGCGTCCATTGGGACGAGGCTATTCGCCGGGCCAATGGTTTGGGACGACGCCAAAGCGCCTCCGCGACCAGAGGGATCGATACCGCAGAAGCCCAATCGGTCTCGCCAAAGGCGAGCCCCCGGACCGGGCGCCGGCGGTCCAGGGGCGAGCTATGCGAGTGGGCCGGTTGTGATTGCCGCAAATAACGGCCACAATCGGGCTTCCCTCCGGCATATCCTCACCCAATGACCACGCTGACCTTCGAAGACTTCAAGCCCGGCCGCTTCGGCACGTTCGGCCCGCGCCATGTTTCACGCGAGGAAATCCTCGCCTTTGCCGCCGAATTCGACCCGCAGCCGATGCATCTCGACGAGGAGGCGGCGAAGAAATCCATGCTCCGCGGCCTGTCGGGCTCGGGCTGGCATCTCGGCTCGCTGATGATGCGGATGCTGTTCGACGGCTTCATCGGCCGCACCGCCTCGCTGGGCGCGCCCGGGGTCAACGAGATGCGCTGGGTGGCGCCGCTGCGTCCGGGCGACGATTTGACGCTGGATGTCGATGTCGTCGAAGCGCGCGTCTCGAAGAGCCGTCCCGAGACCGGCATCGTCACCTTCAAGGGCACGATCCGCAACGCGCGCGGCGAGATGTTGTGCGAGATGGAGGCGCCGATCATGATCAGCCGCCGCGACGCTGCGAGCGCATAGGAGAGGTCATGCGCTTTTTTGAAGATATCGAGATCGGCGCACGGCGCGAGTTCGGCTCCTTCACCTTCACGCCTGAGGACATCAAGCGCTTTGCCGCGCAGTTCGATCCGCAGCGCTTCCATCTCGACGAGGAGGAGGGGCGCAAGTCGCTGTTCGGCGGGCTCGCCGCATCGGGCTGGCATGTCGCCAGCGTCTGCATGAAGCTGCTCGTCGCCGACGGCAAGCGGCTCGCCGCGGAAGCCGCCGCGCGCGGCGAACAGGTCGCGGTCTGGGGGCCCTCGCCGGGCTTCCGCGAGCTGCGCTGGATCCGCCCGGTGCTGGCAGGCGATACCATCAGCTTCACCAACCAGGTCGAGACCAAGCGCACGTCCGAGAAGCGGCCCGAATGGGGCATCCTCCAGGCCCGCAACATCGGCGTCAATCAGCGCAATGAGGTGGTGTTCTCGTTCCTCGCCACCGCCTTCGTGCCGCGGCGGAATCCCGGTTCCTGATGTTGCCCGCACGCCTCTGATGTTGCCCGGACGCCATGGTTAGCAGGTGACTTCTGCCGCCGACGCAGTTGTGCGTTGCGTGGAACTCATTTTTTGCTAACGCATTCTGAACCTTTGTCCCTGCCTTATGGTTTGAGGGCACGGACATCTGGCAAGAATGACTGGGGATACCATGGCAGATCGCAGCGCGCTGAAACTCGTCGGCATCATCTTCGCGACGGTAACGGTTGTGGTGATGCTGGCCACCGGAATGGTCGTGAAGGGCTTTGCCGACGGCAATTATTCCTTCGAGACTACCGCGAGCATCGATCGCTGACTGACCGTCTGTAACTGCCGGCGCTCGAGGGAGCGCCTGGTGCACGCCATTGCGCCTTCCAATGTGACTCGTCGGCTGGCTGCGTCACACTTCTCCTGATCAACCCCGCTTAACGATTCCAGATCAGCACCATCACGACGGTCGCGGCTACCAGGATGCCGATGAACCGGATCATGATCGTGCGCTGAATCGCGGCCGCAAAGCGAAGCCGCCGCCCCCTGTTCAGGAGGCGGCGGCTGCCAATCCTAAAAAGGCGGATCCGGATCAGCTGTTGCGCAGGCCGTCGGCAGCGCGCTTCCACTGCGAGACGTTGTCGGCGATCATGCGCGTCGACTTCATCGCGGCCTGGCTGAGCTGGGCATAGCCGGAGATCTCGCGCTGGACGCGCTGGCCCTCGGCATGCAGCAGGTCACGCAGGCTCTCGAGCTCGCCGATCAGCTTCTCGATCTCGGCGAGCGAGGTGCCGGCGACGCGCTGGATCAGCGAGTTGACGTTGCTGACGGTGGCATCGGTGTTGGTGTCGGTCGGCGCGGTCTCCGGGCTCGCCACCGGCCGGCGCAGATAGGCGATATCGTTGCGCACGAAGTCGCGGATGCCGGCTTCGACTTCCGAGACCGCGGCGAGGTTGGTGTCGACCTCGGACGTCGTTTCGGTTTCGGCTTCCTCGGTACGGTTGGTGGCGTTCATCGGCTTTCCCCTTGTTCGCAATGGCGAAGCGCGGCTTGTCCCCCGCACGACGAATTGATGAAGTTACGGACCTATCAGTGCCGCCGAATTTGACCGCATCTGGGCCAAGTTGCGGCAATGCCTGATCATTTAGCGCGATAGAGCTAACAGACCGTTCACCATGAGCGCTTGTAGCCGGCGCTGATGCTCTTGTTGGTCGCGCCCTGGGAGGTCTCGCCGACCGAGCCGGAGACAGTGACCCCGTCGAACAGCTTCTGCTCGGCGCCGATCCGGCGCAGCCATCTGTCGTCGGAGGTCGATAGCGTCTGGCCTGCCGTGATGCTGGTGCCGGTGTCGTTAACGGACAGGCTCGCCGACTGATCGGTGTCGTAGCTGCGCGAGGGGTGGCTGATGATGCCCGGCACCGGGACCACGCCCTGCTGGATGAGGTTGTAGCCGTTCTGCAGCGTCAGCGAATATTGCTCCGACAGCGGCACCGACTTGCTCAGGGAGGTGCCGACCTTGCTCTGGTCGGCGGAGGGATCGACCCGCGCCTCGACCGAGGTCTTGTCCCAGATCGAGGCCACGCCGCCGGTCGAGATCGCGGCCCAGGCCGTGCCGCCGGACTGCGGCAGGCTGCCGCCATTGGCGAGCCGCTCCGACAATTGCTCCGACGTCGTCATCGTGCCTTGCCTCGCGACCGTCATGTCGGCGCCGATGCGGGTGTCGAGGAAAGGCGAGATCGACTGCTTAACCGACACCGCCGACGAGCCGTTGGCGTTGTTGTTGGTTGACCAGGATGGATCGTTGCCGGCGACGCTGGCGGGCCTCGCCGCACGCTTCGGCGCCAGTGTGGGCAGGCTGGTGGAATCGGTGTCGAGCTGGCTCCAGTCGAGCTTGCTCTCGTCGATGTCCTTCAGGATGTCGGCGTCATTGGCATTGGCAGCCGGCGGCTCCTGGTCGGCAGCAACCTCGGCGTTATCGGCTGCGGTATCCTGGGCGGCGGGAGCGATCTGCCATGGCGGGGTTTGCGCGGCGGCCGACAGCGCCATCGCCAGACCGAAGCCGGCCGCCAGCACCGGCAGCCTTGCCCAGCCAAATCGTAATGTGAAAGTCATTCCCAGCCCGCAAATTCCAGAGCCGCAGCATGCGTTTGCCGTGGCGCAAAATTGTGGCATCGGCGCTCTGAAAGCAAGTGATCAACGCGTGATCGTCATGTCCGGGACAAACGCGCAGCGCGTTCGCGCGGCGCGTCCCGAGCGCGGCCGTTCGGGGCTGGCAAAACAGGCCGCCGCTGCCGGGGCAGTGCCCCGGACATGACGAAGGCGTGAAACCGAAAAGCCGTCAGACCGCGATGCGCGGCAGATGGATCGGGTAGCCGACGGTCTGCTCGACCAGGTCGAAACTGTCGACCAGCACGCGGAAGCTCGTCAGCTTGCCGGCCCTGAACTGCGCGAAATGCGCGATCCGGAGCGAGATCGGCTTGTTGGAGTCGAGAGCCGTCAGCGAATAGCGCAGCATCGAGGCTGCGGAATCCACGCCGAGCATGATCTGCTCCCGGTCGAAGCGGTGAACCCTGAGGTTCTCGCCGATCTGCCTGATCACCTCGAGCACCGCGGCCTTGCCGCGGCGCGCGCCGAAGAAGGAAAACAGGTCGATCGGCCCGTAGATGGACCATTCGACCTCGTCGTCGAGCAAGGGCTCGATATCTGCAAGCTGGCGTTCGTTGATCGCGCGATGCAATGCGCGCGAAAAACGCCAGAGACTATGCTCTGTCATTTTGGTCTTGTCCTGAAACTGGATTTTCAAACGCAAACGAATGGCAGGGGATCAGCGCCGACGCCTTGCCAGGTTGCTGCACATCGCTATTGCGGGCTGAAATAGTGCGGAACGGCAAAAACGCAAATGACTTTTTTGCAATGCACAATTGCGCGGAATTTTACCGGAATGTGACCGCCGACCTCTGGATTCTGGTTCTGACGCGCTTCTTTGATGCGAACCGGCATCCACCCCGCATCACGTGCGGAGCAGGCGTCGCGCGAAAACGCTCCGGTCGCCGCAATTCAGCGGTCGCGCTGCCGCACCGGTTGCCGCTCGATCACGATCTCGGCGTCGCGGATCGCCACCACCGCGAACAGCAGCGCGCCGCCGATGCCGCCGATCGCGGCGCCGAGCGGCATGAAGGTGAAAAACACCAGCGTTCCGCTGTCGATACCCGAGGTTCTGGCCAATCCGATCCAGCTAAGCCCGGCTCCGATGCCGAAGGCGGCGCCGCCAAGGGCGCCCAGCGCCAGGCCAAGCACAGCGAGCAATGCGACTTTCATGATGATTTCAGCCCCGACCGCAACAAGCCCAGTCATAGGTCAGCGCCGGGCCGTCGAGGTTCAACGCCGGCGTTGCGAATTTGCGTGAGCGACGTCGTCATGACCGGTCAGCGCCGCTGCGACGTCACGCTCCAGCACCTGCTGGACGAGGTCGAAGGTGTCGATGATCTCGCGGATCTCGGTGATCTTGCCGTCGCGCAGCGTGTAGAACACCGCGACGTCGAACTGCACCACGCGGGCGTTGTTGCGCTTGCGGAAGAACACGCGCAACTGCGCGGCGATCCGGTCGCCCTGGGTTACCACGATCGGCGCCTCGTAGCGCATGTCGGAATAGCGCTCGTGGATCGTGGTCCACATCTGGCGCAGCGCCGCCTTGCCGCGGTGCTGGCCCATATGCGGAAGAATGTCGATCGGGGCGTTGGCGAGAAACGCGACGTCGTCGCTGCAGCGATCGAGCGCGCCCTCGATGCCGCCGGCATAGTAGACGTCGAGGAAGTTCAAGACGCGTTGCCGGTTCAAATCCTCGCCCATGCTCGACTCCGCCGGTCCGACTCGCTCTGGCCCGGCATTGTGAACCGGAGCATTCCACAATCAAACAACATGTTTGACGCGCGAGACGCGATTAGGTTCGGCAACCAGCGCGTGCATTTTGGCACAAAATGCAGGCGGCGCGCCGGTTCGCACATTGCGTCGACGGCGGCCGTCGTGCAGGCCGCGGTTTATTCCGCGCCCACGCCACCTAAAACTTCGTGCCCGCGGCCTTGCCGCGGCACGGCCGGCCCGTATGCTTCGCGGCGGAAGGCGGCCGGACAGAGCCGCCCCGATGGGGAGAGACCAATGAGGCGCATCACCCACTTCTTCGCCGCGATCCTGTCGCTGCTGGCATGCCCGGCGATCCCGCCCGCCTTCGCACACACGCCGCAGCAGCCTGCCCACCAGCTCTACAATGAAGGCGACCTGAAGCTCGAGAGCGGCGAGGCGATCAAGGATTTCTCGATCTCCTACGTCACCCACGGCACGCTGAACGCGAAGAAGTCGAATGCCATCCTGATGGTGACCGCGATCTCGGGCAATCATCACCGGCTCGATTTCATGATCGGCCCCGGTAAGGCGCTCGACCCCGACAAGTACTTCATCGTCTGCACCGACGCGATCGGCAATGGGCTGACCACGTCGCCGAGCAATTCAAAGGTGCAGCCGCGGATGCAGTTCCCGAAATTCGCGATCCGCGACATGGTGGAATCGCAGTACCGGCTGATGAAGGAGAAGCTCGGCATCGACCATGTCGTCGCCGTGGTCGGCCCCTCGATGGGCGGCATGCAGGCGCTGCAATGGGGCGTCAGCCATCCGGACTTCATGGACGCGCTGGTTGCGATGGTGCCGCTCGCGAAGACGCCGGCCTGGTCGGTCGCGGTGATGGAGGCCTCGCGCAAGGCGATCATGAACGATCCGGCGTGGAAGGACGGGAATTACGAGGCGCCGCCGGAGAAAGGCCTCAAGCTGTTCCGCGATATCGTCGCGCTGCTCGCGGCGCGCACGCCCGACATGTATGCGGCGCAGTTCAAGTCCGGCCCCGACGTGCTGCCTTGGATGGCCGAGCAGGAGACCGCGCTGTGGAAATTGTTCGACGCCAACGACTGGATCTACCAGAGCTGGGCCTATGACCGGCATGATGTCGGCACCACGGCCGGGTTCGGCGGCGACACCGCGAAGGCGCTGGGCTCGATCAAGGCGAAGACGCTGATCCTCACCGGCACCAAGGACCTGCTCAATCCCGAATTCGAGCCGAACCAGATGGGCCAGAACATCGCAGGCGTGACCATCAAGACGATCAGCCCGGGCACCGTGACCGGCCACGCCTCGGCCGGCGGCTTCTTCCCGGCGGATGTCGAGTTTCTCAACCGCGAAACCGGCGTGTTCCTCGACGGCGTGACCGACGGCGGCAAGAAACTGAACTGATCGGCTGAACCGGCCGCGCCTCGCAGACGTGCGGCGGCAGCTGTCAGCGAGTTAATGAAACCTCCGCCCGCGCGCCCGGTTGGTTCGGCGTGGGCGACGCATCCGCGATCAGGAGTTCCTTATGAGAAACACCATGCCGCTTGCCGTCGCCGCCCTGGTTGTCCCCAAATAGATCATGCGAGCGCGCACCGCGCGACGGTGAGCCGGCGCCGACGCCGGCCAAGAGGCCTTGAGCTCCTCCGGGGCCGGCCGGTGAAATCGCGCCGGCTCGCTGTCGCGGTGCGTTCGATGACAGCTAATCCAACGACGCCGCCTTGCCGGCGGGGAGGTCGATGGTGAACCGCTTCTTCTTCCCGGAACCGGCGGTGCCGCTTCGCCGTTGATGCGGCAGCATTGCATTGGAGCCGCATCATGAAATCGATTGTTCTCGCGTCCGTTATTGCCGTCAGCGCGCTCGTCGCGGCGTCGCCGGCCGACGCCAAGGGCTGCATCAAGGGCGCGATCGTCGGCGGCGTCGCCGGTCATTATGCCGGCCATCACGGCATGCTCGGCGCCGCCGCCGGTTGCCTCTACGGCCGCCATCACGCCAAGGAGCAGGCGCGGCAGCGCCAGCAGCAACAGGCACAGCCGTCGCAGCAGGAGAAGCTGTGAAGCCACATCTCCTGGAACGTGAAGTCTCGTTCCGGGAACGCCGTCCACACCGGCTGCGTTGTCTCCGTGCGTAACGGAGACAACGATGACGAAACCTAAGACAAAGACCATCCAGCCCGTTCCGGACGACAACAAGAGCCACAAGGGCCCCGGCAGCACCCCCAGCGTTCCCATCGACACCACCAAGGGCCATCGCGACGACGAGAAGCACAACATCCGCGAGCAGGCCGCGCACGGCAATCTGACCCAGAACACCAGCAACAAGCGATCGGGGTAGGGTGATGTCGTCCTGGCGAAAGCCAGGACCCATAACCACCCAATTCGGTAATGTGCGGGATGCCGGCCCAATGTCGCGCAGCAATTGAGATTTGGGATAATGGGTCCTGGCTTTCGCCAGGACGACGATGAAAATCCGATTCTCTCCTAGGCCACCGACACGATCGGGGGTTTTGCCAACAGCGCCGCTCTGCGGTCATGAACCAGATTTTCCAGGCGGTGGGCCACGACGTTCAGCGTCGCGGGGTCGACCGCATTTTCATCGCCCGCCTCGGCCTTGAGGCGTTCGCCCTTCAGGATATTGTCTATCTCATCCTCGATGGCCGAAAGTTCGCTCTCGAAGCTGACCGTGCGGATCCGGCGCGCAAGGCCGTAAAGGGTGTCGAGGGGCCCCTCGCGGAATTGGGGCTGGCCGATGCCCAAGAACTTCCATGCGGCAGCAAGGACGGAAGCAATGCCTCCAAGGATCATCGGGCCCAGATAGATGTAGTTGCTGTACTCATCGAGGAAACTCTGTGTCGTGCCGTTGTACACGGCCAGAGCTCCAGGATGAACGGGAAGGTAGGCGTCCGCGTCGGTGCTGGGAGACGAGATCTGGGCGAACAGAGGATTCTCCCGCAGCAGTTCCCTCCGCACCTTCAGGATGCTCTGGGTCAGATTCGTCGCAACGTCGGTGCTGAGGCTCTTTTGCGCGACAAGATAGAGCGACGTCCGCAGTGTCGTCACATCGTCATCGGGGACAGGAGGCGATCCGCGCAGGGTGCCCTTGGGCACGTCGAAACTCTCATAGGCGCGATTGCCGTCAGCAATGGCCGCGGCCGCGTCGATCGGGATCAGCACCGGAGTGGCTTTGGTACCTTGCGGGAAAAAGCCCTTCACCAGCGCAATGTATTTCCCGGTCAGGGGGATGACGACAAGCAGGGCGTTGACCTGCTTTGACTGAACGGCTTTCCGGGCATCGGGCAAGCTGAGGTTCCTGAAAACCGTCTTGTTGCGGGCAAGGTCGTAGGCATTATTCAACACATCGACGATTTTGGCGTTTGCATCGCCTCCGAGCACGCCCACGGTCTGACCCTTGAGCTTGCTGATGCTGTCGATGGATGAACCGGGGGGAGCGATCAGAAGTACGGTCATGTGCGACAGCACGACAATGGCCTGCGCCTTGGACACGTCGCCGACGTCGCCGCGAACGGCAGCGAGATCGACAGCTCCCGCAGCGAACTGCTTGCCCGATTCCACGGCTGTTCCGGTGTCGATGACCTTCAACCGCACCGAAGCGCCGTCTGAGACAAGCTGATTGGCGATCGCCGACATCGCGCTGGCTGCTTCTCCGTCGATCGAGCCGACCGCCACCGTTAGCGTGACCGGACGACTGTACCAACGATATCCATAGAGCCCGGCTGCCGTGCAGAGCAGGACCACGCCAGCCAGCGAAATAACACGGAGCCAGAGCGGCATTCTGACCGAAATCATGACGACTTCCCCGATGCCGGAACAACTGCGATTTTAAAATCTATCGGGCAGGGGGTGTCGATGATTGATACAGGTCAAGGGAGCTTTGGCCAAACGGCGCCCCGGGGACGCGACGAGTGAGCCGTCGTGACCCCCATTACGTCTCGGGTGGAAGCGCACAGCTGGATTGGCGGCATCGGATCATCCGATTGCCTGAACCAAAAGACCGCTGCCATGACGCTATTGCCGGCCAACGGTCGCGCTGCAGCTCGTAACGATGATGATCAGGATGTCGCTGCTGGCGGTCGCGGTGGTCAGTGTGGGCTGAGCTTGCGCTTCGCCGCCGATCGGCCCTATCTGCGCGCATGCAGATCAGGGACGAACGCGATGAAGACGCCGTCGCGATCAGCCGCATCACGGCGGCGGCATTCGCGGAGGCGCCGCACAGCAGCGGTACCGAAGCCCGCATCGTCGAGGCGCTGCGCGCAGCCGGCGCGTTGACGCTCTCGCTGGTGGCCGTATCCGATGATGGCCACATCGTCGGTCACGTCGCCTTCTCGCCGGTGCAGATCAATGGCGCATCAGGACGCTGGCACGGCCTCGGCCCGGTCTCGGTCGCACCGGATATGCAACGCCAGGGTATCGGCGGTGCGCTGATACGAGACGGACTTGCTCGTCTCGTGACGCAAAATGCCGATGGCTGCGTCCTGCTCGGCGATCCCGCCTATTACAGCCGCTTCGGCTTTGTCAGCGATCCCGCGCTGACCTACGGCGGTGAGCCGAGCCCGTATTTTCAGCGGCTGGTGCTGAACGGCAAGGCGCCCGAGGGGGATGTGAGCTACCATTCGGCGTTCGATGTCGTGTGATCGAGGAGAGGCTGAAGATGAAGCTGTCTATGGCAGCGTCATCTCCTCGATCCGCGCCGGCACCGCGCCAAAATCGCTGAACCGCGCCCAGTTCGGCCGTATCCGCACATAGCCGATGTTCGGCCATGTCTCGCGCTCCGGCCCGTCGGGCCACGCCGCGAAATACACCTGCTTGCAGGCGGTGAGCTCCGCGCCGCTCGGGAAGTCCGCGACGCCCTCGACCTGTGCGGTCTGCTCGGCGTCCCAACCGATCACCAGCGCCGCGCGCGGATCGCCGCGGAGGTTCTGGTATTTGCGCGAGGTGGTCAGCGTGTCGAAGATGATCTCAAGATTGTCGCTGACCGCGATGCCGACGACCGCCGCCTGGGGCGCGCCGTCGTGAACCGTGCTGACCACAGCGAGCCGATGCATCCGCAGGAAGGCGAGAAGCTCGGCGCGCGTCATGATCTACCTCTTCTTCCACCCGCCCCGTTTCCCCGGCGCGCCGCCGCTGCTCCTCGGCGACGGCCCGAACTCCGGCCCCGACTGCCGTGAGTCGGTAGGCTGGATGATGCGGCTCGTGGTGCCGAACGGCTTTGCGGGCAGCGCACCGCTGGGGCGGAAGGGCAGCGATTCCGGGCCGTGCATCTCGTCGAGGTCGGGCTTGTGCACGCGCGAGCCGGACTTGCCGCGGCGGCTTGCCTTGAGCGAGGTCTGCGCGATCTTGTTCTTCAGCGCGGCGACCGGCAGGTTGGCGGCATCGCCGTATTTCCGGGTGCCGGCATAGGCGCCGGCCTGTTTCTGCACGTTGCGCTGCTTGGCGGTGGGATCGTCGACCACGGCCATCTCGGTGGCGCGCAGCCGCTTGACCTCGTCGCGCAGGCGGGCCGCTTCCTCGAAGTTCAGGTCGGCCGCGGCCTCGCGCATCCGCGTTTCGAGGTCGCTCAGCACGGCCTCGAAATTATGCCCGATCGAGATCACGTCGTCCGCCATGCCGCCGTCGCCGATCTCGACCAGCACATGGTCGCGCTCATAGACGGAGTTGAGGATGTCGCCGATCGACTTCTTCACGCTCTCCGGCGTGATGCCGTTGGCCTCGTTGTACTCGACCTGCTTCTCGCGGCGGCGCGTGGTCTCGGCCATCGCGCGCTCCATCGAGCCGGTCATGCTGTCGGCATAGAGGATCACCTTGCCGTCGACGTTGCGCGCGGCGCGGCCGATGGTCTGGATCAGCGAGGTCTCGCTACGCAGAAAGCCTTCCTTGTCGGCGTCGAGGATCGCGACCAGCGCGCATTCGGGAATGTCGAGGCCCTCGCGCAACAGGTTGATGCCGACCAGCGCGTCGAACGCGCCGAGCCTGAGATCCCGGATGATCTCGATGCGCTCGATCGTGTCGATATCCGAGTGCATGTAGCGGACGCGGATGCCCTGCTCGTGCAGATATTCGGTGAGGTCCTCCGCCATGCGCTTGGTGAGCACCGTGATCAGCGAGCGATAGCCGGCCGCCGCGGTGGCGCGCACCTCGCCGACGAGATCGTCGACCTGGGTGCGGGCAGGGCGGACGTCCACGGGAGGATCGATGAGGCCGGTCGGACGGATCACCTGCTCGACGAACACGCCGCCGCTTTCGTTCAGCTCCCAGCCGCTCGGCGTCGCCGACACCGCCACCGTCTGCGGCCGCATCATGTCCCACTCCTCGAAGCGGAGCGGGCGGTTGTCCATGCAGGAGGGCAGGCGGAAGCCGTATTCGGCGAGCGTCGCCTTGCGGCGGAAGTCGCCGCGGAACATGGCGCCGATCTGCGGCACGGTGACGTGGCTCTCGTCGGCGAAGATCAGCGCGTTGTCCGGCACATATTCGAACAGCGTCGGCGGCGGCTCGCCGGGGCGGCGGCCGGTGAGGTAACGCGAATAGTTCTCGATGCCGGCGCAGCTTCCGGTCGCTTCCATCATCTCGAGATCGAAGGTGGTGCGCTGCTCGAGGCGCTGCGCTTCCAGCAGGCGGCCCTGGTCGGTGAGCTGGTCGAGCCGCTGCTTCAGCTCCGATTTGATCGACTTGATCGCCTGCACCAGCGTCGGGCGCGGCGTCACATAGTGCGAATTGGCGTACATCTTGATGAATTCGAGCTCGTCCTGCTTGTGGCCGGTGAGCGGATCGAACTCCTCGATGGTCTCGATGGTGTCGCCGAACAGGTTCACGCGCCAGGCGCGGTCCTCATAGTGTGCCGGGAAGATGTCGATGACGTCGCCGCGGACGCGGAAGGTGCCGCGGGTGAACTCGGCCTGGGTGCGCTTGTATTGCAGCGCGACCAGGTCGGCGATCAATTGCCGCTGGTCGATGCGCTCGCCCTTCTTCAGCGCGAACGTCATCGCGGTGTAGGTCTCGACCGAGCCGATACCGTAGATGCAGGACACGGAAGCGACGATGATGACGTCGTCGCGCTCGAGCAGCGCACGCGTCGCCGAGTGGCGCATGCGGTCGATCTGCTCGTTGATCGAGGAATCCTTCTCGATATAGGTGTCGGTGCGCGGGACGTAGGCTTCCGGCTGGTAGTAGTCGTAATAGCTGACGAAATACTCGACGGCGTTGTCGGGGAAGAAGTTCTTGAACTCGCCATAGAGCTGGGCAGCCAGCGTCTTGTTCGGCGCCAGGATCAGCGCCGGTCGCTGCGTCGCCTCGATCACCTTGGCCATGGTGTAGGTCTTGCCAGAGCCGGTGACGCCGAGCAGCACCTGGGTGCGGTCGTTGCGGTCGATGCCCTCGACCAATTCGGCGATCGCGGTCGGCTGGTCGCCTTTCGGCTGGTAGTCGGACTTGATCTCGAAGCGCACGCCGCCTTCGGATTTCTCCGGGCGCGGCGGGCGGTGCGGGGTCCACACCCGCATCGAGCCGTCGTCCTTGCGGAATTCCGGACGGCCGTCGCGGATCAGGTTCTCCAGCGCGTCGGCGGTCGCCTTGACGCCGAGCGCCTCCATCTTGCTGCGCGGCGGCCGCGCCAGGGCTTCCTCGTCGTCCTCGGCGGTCGGCAGGCCGAGCTGCCGTGCCAGTTCCGGATCGAGCGTCGGGATGGTGGCCGAGGTGCCGTAATTGGCCTGCGGGGCCTCGCCGAGGCCCGAAGTATCGCGCCTGGCGACGCCCTCGCTGGTCTCGCGCGTCGACGCCCGCGCGCGATGCGCGGCGGCCTCGCCGCCGGCGCGGCGGTCCCAGGAATTGTCCGGCGGCGGCTGCAGGCCGGTGCCCGAACCCATGCCGGCATCGCCTCGGTTGATCGCCGGATTGAGCAATTCGGCAAGCGCGGGCCCGATCGGGAGGACCTCGGGCCGGTGTGCTTTGGATTTGGGGGTTTTGCCGGGCTTTTTCGGAGTGTTCGGTGTCTTCGCCATGCCCCGAATATGGGACGACTCCGGCAGCGAGAAAAGGGTAAACGACGGCCGGACTTGCGTCTCGGCGAGGCTGCTGACAGCAGGGTGTCAGCAGGGGGCGCGCGGTCGCGGAGTTCAGGCCCGCGGCAGGTCGACGATGTCGAGATGGATCCCGCCGCAGCCGTCGCAGCGCATGGTCCAGTATTCGGCGGCGCGGCCGGGGATCACGCGCAGCAGCGAGAGCGGAGCGGCGCATTCCGGGCAGCTGGTGCGGACCTGCGCCGGCCAGACCGGATCCGGCTCGCATTGCGGGACGGCGGCAACCACGACGTTGCCGGTCACGCCGACGCTTCGGCCGCCGGCATTGTCATGCCATAGTGTTGCGGGAACCGGTCGATAGCCCGCTTCGCGTCGGCGATCGCCGCATCCGGATCGGACCACGCAAAGCCGATGTCGAGCATCGGAAACAGCATGCCATCGATGACGACCGGCCTTTGATCGACCCGTTGAACCCTGGCGTGCCATTGCCCCTTCCCCACTTCGAACGACTTGATCTCAAAACCGCTGTAAATCATGTGCGACCTCGAAATGCCCCTTTCTCATAGGAAGCACGGGCGCGCTGCGCTAAATGTGAAGCAGTTCACAACTCGCCGGGTTTATTTCCGCGCAGCAAAGGAACCGGGAGCCATGAGCGCGTGGAGATGGTCGAATAGCGGCTGCGACGGCGGTGCGCTCCCTCTCCCGCTTGCGGGGGAGGGTTGGGGTGGGGGCTCTCTCCACGAGTCACAGTGTGGAGAGAGCCCCCACCCGTATCGCATCTTCGATGCGATACGACCTCCCCCGCAAGCGGGAGAGGTGCAGCGATGTGCAACGAGCACACCGCGAAGCATGAACCGAGCGGGACCAATCTGTTCGACGCCCAACAGGCGACTGCCATGTTGCGCCACATGATTGAGGGAATGCCGCCAGCCGGCAATCTGTAGCGTTTGTGCCTGCGGCGTCGCCATGCCCGGCGGCGCGGCCATCCTGCTAAGCCCGCGACGCTTCGGCGTTCGCAGGCTTTCTTGTGTCGCACCGACAGCAGGCCGGCCGCGCGACCGGCCGAACCCGCGCAAACCGGCGTTTCGCGTAGTCGATGAGCGGGGATTCGATCGCGCGCCAGCTGATCTCGGCAAGGACGCAGACGATCGGAAGCGCGATGAGACCCGACCATGCACCAAAATCGAGGGACAGGAAGATGTTCAGCACGATCAGGTGGAAGAGATAGAGCGCATAGCAGCGGCGCCCGGGCCAGATGAACGGCTTGAGCAACACCGTCTTCTGTACGTTGATCCCGGCCCACACGATGACGCCGCAGGCGAACGCCGATATCCCGAGGAAGGAGAACGGTCCAAACGCCGCTGCATAGGTCAGATCGCAAAGCATCGGCGCGCAGGCGAGCGCTGCCCACACTGGAGGGGAGCGGCAGTGGCCGCGCACAAAGCACGCCAGCAGAACGCCGCCGAACAGCTCGTCGAGCCGGCAGGGCAGCAAGAACTCCCAGGAGAGGTCGGGCAGGTGCGCGTGGAACAGCCAGCGACAGACCGGGGCGATCAGCACGCCGCACCAGAGGACGCGGACCAGCCATTCCCGCGGCAGCGACCAGATCAGGAGCGGCAGGATCAGGTAAAACTGCTCCTCGATCGCGAGTGTCCAGCTGACGAATGTCGGCTCGGTCATGGGATAACTGAACTGCAACCACGGCACGGCCTGCAGGAAGAATAGGTAATAGCCCCAGTGATCGGGCGTCGCGATCAACAGCAGCAGCCAGTACAGCGGCAGGATCCGGAACGCGCGCCGGCCATAGAACGACGAGAAGTAACCGGGCTGTTCGCGGCTATCGAGCAGGATGCCGCCGATCAGAAAGCCGCTGACGACGAAGAACAGGTCGACGCCCAGCATGCCGTACTTGAATTCGAAGTAGTGGCGGGCAATGACCGCCGAGATCGCGAGGCCCCTTAGCGCATCGAGCGATTCGGAGCGTGGCCCGGCAGAATCCTCCTCCGGGCGCGGACCAGCAATTGGACCCATGCTCAACCTGATATCAATTTCAATATGCGGCCACCCGTTGAGGTGGTTTGCAACCCTTGCATCCGTCAGGTTTATTTGACAACTGAAGCGAGCAACGACCTTTCGTCTAAGGTTACCGGCCGTGGCAGCCTCGGGCTGCTCGATATTGCCCGGTCTTCCGCCTCCCGCTAGCCGCGGCCGGCGATGTGGTCGGCGAGCACGGCGGCGTCGTCGCCGACGCCTGACAGGAACGAGGATTTCATCTTCGACAGCCACTGCAGGCCGAGGAAATAGAGGCCCGGCACGTCGGAGACGCCATGGCGGTGTCGCGGCGCCCCGTCGGCATCCAGCACCGGTATGTCGATCCAGTTCAGATCGAGGCCGTAGCCGGTGGCCCAGATCACGCTCCTGATCCGCGCGGCACGCAGGTCGATCGCATCGAGCGGCGCGGTGAGGCACGGCGGATCGGGCAAACGGAGGCGCGCCAGGGGATCTTCGGGATGATCGAGGCCGCGCGCCGCGACGAAGTCGTCGACGATCCCGAGGAAGGTCGCGTAATAGGCGTCGCCATTGGCGATGTTGGCGGCGAGGTCGGGCGCGATCTCGAGCACGCCGTTGCGCGCCGCCGTCACGCGGCCAAGCAAAGTCACTCCGCCGGCGGCGAAACGGCGGAAATCGACGGTGTGGCCGCCATGGGCGCCGGAAATCACCGGCAGCAGCCGCGACGGTCCGCGCTGCTCGACCGGCGTCCGGTCGATGCCCATCTCGGCCAGCCACCAGATCAGGTCGCGGCCGCGATAGCGGCGCGGCAGGCGGTTGTGACGTCCGACCGAGAGGAAGACATCGCGGCCGGCGCGCATCAGCTCTTCGGCGATCTGCGCACCCGAGGCGCCGGCACCGACCACCAGCACCGCGCCGTCAGGCAATTGCGCGGGATTCCTGTAGCCGGCGGCATCCACTTGAAACAGGCAGGGTTGATCGCGCAGCAGGTCGGGCCGCAGCGGCCGTTGATAGGGGCCGGTGGCGATGACGACGTTGCGGGCGGCGATGCTGCCGCCGGCAAATTCGGCGAGGAAGCCGCCGGCATCGCGGCGCAGCCTGGTGACCGCGACGCCGCAGCGGATCGGCGGCGCGACGAACGCGGCGTAGTCCTCGATGAAGGCGATGATGGCAGCGGTGCCCGAGAAGCCGTCGGGATCGCTGTGCGGAAACGCAAATTCCGGCAGCCGCACCGACCAGTTCGGAAACTGGAACATGAGGCCGTCCCAGCGTTCGCTGCGCCAGCGCTCGGCGATGCGGCCTCGCTCCAGCACCAGATGGGCGATGCCGCGCTGCTTCAGCCGGTGGCTCATGGTGAGCCCGGCCTGGCCGCCGCCGATCACCAGCGTATCGATGGTCTCGTCAGGCACTGCGCGATCCCTTGCGGCGGGCGGCGGGCTCCGCCGCGGCGCGGATGATCCAGCGCCGGAACGCGGCGAAATCGCGCTGCTCGGCGTGGAAGCCGCGATAGACCAGATACCAGCGCATGCCCTTGGGCACGCTGAGCGCAAACGGCGCCACCAGCCGGCCGGCGGCGAGATCGTCGTCGATATAGGGCCGGATGCCCATCGCGATGCCGAGCCCGTCGCTGGCTGCCTGCAGCGCCTGGCCGTAGAACTGGAATTCCGGCCCGCGCGCGGTCAGGCGCGGCACGCCCGCGGCCTTCAGCCAGGACGGCCAGTCGTCGGGCGAATGCGCGACGCGGATCAGGCTCGGGCCCTTGAGGTCGGCGGGGCGCTTCAGGGTGTTGGCGAGCCGCGCCGTGCACACCGGCATCAGATCGGCGGCGAACAGCGGCTCGGCGACGAGGCCCGGCCACTGGCCGTCGCCGAGCTGGATGCCGCAGCTCCAGTCGTCGGCGAACGGCACCGCCATGCCGCCGGTCGTGATCCGTACCTCGATGTCGGGCTCCGCTTTGCGGAACTCGGCGAGGTGCGGGATCATCCATTTCAGCGCAAAGGTCGGTCCGACTCCGACGGTCAGCACCCGCGCGCTGGCGGACGCCGTGACCTGCGCGGTGAGGCTCGCCAGCGCGTCGAAGATCGGCGTCAGCCCGCCCTGATAGGCGCGCCCGGCCGGCGTGGTGACGAGGCGGTTGGCCTTGCGCTCGAACAGCGCGACGCCGAGCCGCTCCTCCAAAAGGTGCACCATTCGGCTGATCGCGGCGGCCGAGACGTTGAGCTCGCTGCCCGCCGCCGCGAAGCTGCCGGTCCGCGCCGCGGCTTCGAACGCCTTGATGCCGTTGAGAAAGAGCAGCCGCCGCATGAACCCTCAGGAAAACTGATGCAAGGGCAAGATAACTCGGTTTGCGGCGAGAGGCCAAGCGGCGCAGAAATACCGGCAGAGACATTGCATGAGTCCCTCCCGATCGCAGCACCTGGTGCGATCGCGCAACGACGGGAGACGTTCAATGAGCGAGACCACCGATGCCCTGGTGCTCGATCTTGTCGAGTGGGTCGCGCGCGAGCCGCGGCACTATGCCGAGGTGCTCGAGGTCTGGCGCACCTCGTGCCCGCGGCTGACGATCTGGGAGGACGCCGTCGACCGCGGCTATGTCGCGCGCCGACCCTCGGTCGAGGGCATGCGGGTGATGGTGACGGAGAGCGGCGCGAGCTTTTTGCGCGCGCATGGGCGGATGCAGTGAACCTGAGCGCGGCGATCACCGACCTCTCCCCATTGGGGAGAGGTGGACCGATCGAGCGGCTAGAATTGCCAATCTCCACCGTCAGTGTTCGAGCCTTGGCCGGATGATCTCGACCATCCGGTCGGCTGACGTCCCCGGCGGAAAGAAGCCGAGATAATTGCCTTCGCGGTCCATCAAATAGATGTAGGCGGTGTGATCGACGGTGTAGTCGGCGCCGTCCTTCAGCGGCACCCGCGCGAAATAGACCTTGTAGGCATCGGCGACCTTGCGGATCGCATCAAGATTGCCGGTCAGCCCGATCAGGCGCGGGTGAAACATCGGCACGTAGTCTGCGAGATGCGCAGAGGTGTCGCGCTCGGGATCGACGGTGATGAAGATCGGTTGCACCTGGTCGTCGTCGCGGCCGAGCTTGTCGAGCACAAGCCCGATCGCCTGCAGATCGGTCGGGCAGACGTCCGGGCAGGTAGTGAAGCCGAAATAAACCAGCATCAGCCTGCCGCGGAACTCTTTGTCGGTTCGCTGATGGCCGGCCTGATCGGTCAGCGCGAACGGGCCGCCGACCGGCTCCCTGTTCCACATCAGGATGTCCATGATCTCGGCGGCCGAGCGCGCCGATTGCGGCGGCGCATCGGCAGCCAGCACCGGCGCCAGCGTCAGCCACAGGCCGGTGCCGGCGCTCGCCAAGCCCGCGCCAGCGAATGCAATGCCGCGCAGGATCGGCGCGATCATATGCCGAAGGCGAGGCGGCTGCCCGTCGTCGTGACCAGCACCTTGTCGCCCATCTGCGCGGTCGCCTCCTGCACGAAGTTGAGCCCGGAGCAATGCATCGGGATCAGCACGTCGGGGTCGAGCTTCTTGATCTCGGCGACGACCTCGGTGAGGTAGTCCTTCGGCGCCGGCCCGAGATGGAAGCCGCCGACGATGGCGTGCACCTTCCGGATGCCGGAGACCTCCTGCGCCTGCTTCACCGAATTGACGATGCCGACATGGCCGCAGGACGAGATCACGACGAGGCCGAAGTCCCGCACGTTGAAGCAGGTGGCGTGCTCATGGATGTGTTCGTCGGGCACGATCTTGCCGTCCATCTCGGCCGGCAGATAGTGGCTGGCGTTGCAGCCGAGCCCGTCCTTGATGCCGAACTCGACCCAGGTCTGCGGCAGCACACGCTCGATGCTGCGGCGGGTGATCTTGCCGGTGGTGAAGGCATGGCCCGCGATCACGGTCGGGGTCTCGCACAGCACCGTGGTGACGCGCTGCGCCGCGAGCTGGCGGCGGTCGAGCGTGCCGAAATCGCTGAACTGGCCCTTGGTCGGCGTCGCGCTGACGCGGTGGCAGAAATTGTCCTCGCCGCCGGCATAGAGCTTCACGTCGGCCGGCAGCTTGTCGCGGAATTTGTCGAGGAAGCCGTTGAGGCCGCCGAAATGGTCGTAGTGGCCGTGGCTCACGATCAGCGCGTCGAGCTTCGCCGGGTCGACGCCGACCAGCGCCATGTTGTTGAGCAGGACTTCCGGCGTGTAGCCGTAGTCGAGCATCAGCGTGCGCTGCGCGCCCTTGGCCTCCGACTCCAGCCACAGCGACAGGCCCCATTCATTGTGCAGCGACTTCTGGTAGTCGGCGGAGCGCGGCGGCGACGCGATGGTGACGCCGCCCGCCTGCTTCGGCTTGAAGAACAAATCGAAGCTGGAATCGACCAGCACGCGGATCGAGAGCTTGTCGACGGTCGGCACCTCGATCGGTGCGGCGCTGGCGATCTCGACGCAGGAGAAGGCGCCCGCGGCCGCAGCGCCGGCAATCGCTGCCGAGCCCTTGAGGAAATCACGCCTTGCCAAATCATGTGTCATTGCAATGCCCCATGTTTGAAAATTCGTCACGCGATCCCTTCGGCAGCCTAGGAGCAATCGGGACGGGGCTCAATCGGGCATTTGCGCTGCCCGCAGATCACATTCGCGCGCGGTGCATTGCGCACGGCATTGACTTGGGCGCGGTTATGCGCCCAACTCCATGCATTCGCATCTTTCTCGCCGATGCACGACATCGGCAGTCCCTGGCAACGCAGGATCACGCCCATGATCGATCTCCACTACTGGTCCACGCCGAACGGTCACAAGATAACGATGTTCCTTGAGGAGACCGGATTGGAGTACAGGATTTTCCCGGTAAACATCGGCAAAGGCGATCAGTTCAAGCCGGACTTCCTGCAGATCGCGCCGAACAACCGCATCCCCGCAATTCTCGATCACGCGCCGAAGGGCGGCGGCAAGCCGCTCTCGCTGTTCGAGTCCGGCGCGATCCTGCTCTATCTCGCCGAGAAGACCGGACAATTCCTGCCAGCCGATATCCATGGCCGCTATGACGCGATCCAGTGGACATTCTGGCAGATGGGCGGGCTCGGGCCGATGGCCGGACAGAACCATCACTTCCGCAACTACGCCGTCGAGAAGCTGCCTTACGCGATCGATCGTTACGTCAACGAGACCAACCGGCTCTACGGCGTGCTCAACAAGCGGCTGGCCGACCGCGAATTCATCGCCGGCGACTATTCGATCGCCGACATGGCGAGCTATCCCTGGGTCGTGCCCTACAAGAACCAGGGCCAGGAGATCGACGATTTCCCGCATCTGAAGCGCTGGCTGGAGACGATCGGCAAGCGTCCGGCGACCGAGCGCGCCTATGCCAGGGCGAAGGAGGTCAATCCGAATTTCGGCCAGCCTGCGATCCGCACCGAGGAAGAGCGCAAGCTCTTGTTCGGGCAGACCGCGGCAGTGGTGCGGTAGGGCACGACTGTCCGACATCTCGCCGTCGTCATGGCCGGGCTTGACCCGGCCGTCCACGTCTTGGGGCGCGGGAAGTCGTGAATGCCCGGGCATGACGAACTGATCGATTGACGCTACGCCCCGACATATTTCGCCGGCCGCCGTTCCTTCCACGCCGCAAGCCCCTCGGCGAGATCGCGGCTCGGCACCAGCGCGGCGAACTGCTCGCTCTCGACCAAAAGGCCCTCGGCGATCGGCATGTTGAGCCCGCGCGTCACCGCGGTGATTGTGCCGGCGACGGATCCGGGCGAATGCCTGGTGATGCGGCCGGCGAGTTCGCGCGCGGCGGTCAGCAATTGATCGTGCGGCACGATCTGGTTGATCAGCCCGATCTCGCGCGCATGCTCGGGCGGGAACGGATCGCCCGCCAATAACAGTTCGAGCCCGCGCTTGCGTCCCGCCAGCCGCGGCAGCCGCTGCGTGCCGCCGAAGGTTGGAGGCATGCCGAGCTTGATCTCAGGCTTTGCAAATTGCGCGCGGTCGCTGGCGATTGCGAGGTGCACGGCTTCGGTGATCTCGCAGCCGCCGCCGAAGGCGAGCCCGTTGACCGCGGCGATGATCGGTTTCTTGAACGCCTCGAGCCGTGCGGTCATGGCCTGTCCCCGGCGGACGAAATCGCGCACAGCGACGGCTGCGCCCTGCTTGACGCTCTCGGAAAACTCCTTGATGTCGGCGCCGGCCGAGAAGGCGCGCGCGCCGGCGCCGGTCAGGATCACCGCGCGCACGTCAGCGTCGCCCTCGATGCGGTCGAGTGCCGCCATCAACTGATCGATCAGCGCGTAGTTCAGCGCGTTGAGCTGCTCCGGACGGTTCAATGTGATCAGGGCGATCCCGTCGGTAATCTCGAGCAGGATGGGTTCGGGCATGTTGCGCTCTCCGGCATGGCTGTTTGGTGTCAGCGCCGAATGTAGGGCTGGCCGCGATTTGTGTATATTCACTGGTTAGTATACATACGTCTGATGCCCAGACCCTCCGAGCCCACCCGCGAGCGCATCGTCCAGGCGGCGAGCGCGCTGTTCTACAATGAAGGCATCCGCCGCGTCAGCGTCGACGAGGTCGCAGCCAAGGCCGGCCTCACCAAGCGCACGCTGTATTATCACTTCAAGAGCAAGGATGACCTCGTCGCTGCCTATCTCGCCGCGCGCGATCAGCCCAATCTCGCGCTGTTCCGAAAGTGGTTCGCGGAGGCCGAGGGCGGCCTGGCGGCCAAGGTCGAGGCGATCTTCAAGAACCTTGCGCGCTCGGCGCGGCATCCGAAATGGAAAGGCTGCGGCTTCCTGCGCACCTCCGCCGAGCTCGCCAACATGCCCGGGCATCCCGCGATCAGGATCGGTGCCGCGCACAAGAAGAAGTTCGAGGACTGGCTGCGCACGGCCTTCGCGGACGAGGGGATCGCCGATCCGCTCAGGCTGGCGCGGCAGATCCTGCTGTTGCTGGACGGATCATTCGCCGTGGTGCTGCTGCACCGCGACGCGAGCTATATGGAAACCGCCGGCGAGGCTGCGCTCACGTTGATCGAGACGGCGCTGGCGAAGCCGGCGCGCAAACGGGGTTAGAGCTCATGGAGGCCCGTCCGCTATTGGCCCACTCCGCTTCCGGAAGCGGATTTCGGTAAACCGATCTGCAATATCGAAAGGCCGGAGAGGACTGCGTTGGGCGGCATGGACGCCGCCCAACACGATCATGAGTCTCACTTTGCCATTGCCGTCCTGGCGGCCTCGATTTTCGCCTTCACGGAATCGAGGTTGAAGCTCGCGCCCTTCTGCATCGGCGGAAACTCGATTGCGGTCATGGCCAGCTTCTCGACCTCCTGCTGAACGAACACGAAGCGCCAGAACTCATATTTGAACCAGTCGAAGTATTGTTGCGCGCCGTATTTGGTCCCGCTATCGGGCCAGCCCGTTCGCTCGAACGGATCCAGGCGAAGGTTGGTCAGGTAGGGCACGTCAACCTTGCTTTTTTCGCCCAGCCAGCCCCCGGGCTGGTCGATGAAACGATACTTGTAGTCGTCGATGCGCACGGCCCCGAGCTCGCTCTCACCGAAGTACCAGATTTCGTGCCGGTTCGATGGCCCCTTGCCGGTGATCATGTCCATCTGATTATAGCCATCCAGATGGCACTTGTAGGTGCGATCGCCGATCTGCTTGCCCTTCTTCAGTTCCTCGGCAATGTTCGGATTGCCGGCAGCCGCCAGCAAGGTCGGGAACCAGTCCAGCCCGGAGATGATGCCGTTCTCGACCTTGCCCGCCGGCACCTTGCCCGGCCAGCGGATCATCGCCGGCGCGCGGAAGCCGCCTTCCAAGACCGTACCTTTGCTTTGAGCGAACGGCGTCTGTCCGCCATCCGGCCAAGTGAAGACCTCGGTGCCGTTATCAGTGGTGAAGATGACAATGGTGTTGTCGTCCACGCCCATGTCCTTGAGTTTTTGCATGACGAGGCCGACATCGTCGTCGAGCTGTGCCATGCCGGCTTCATGAATCGACCAGCCGTTCTTGGAGTTGCGCATCGCCTGGTACTTCGGCGACAAATGCGTGACGATGTGCATGCGGGTCGGATTGAGCCACAGGAAGAACGGCTTGTTATCGGCCTTGGCCCTTTCAATGAACGACAAGGCGAAGTCTCGGATTTCATCGTCCACCGTTTCCATCCGCTTGGGATAGAGCGTTCCGGCGTCTTCAATCCTCTGCTTGCCGACCTTGCCCCAGCGGGGATCCACGGTGGCATCGTCCACATTGGTCGCCCACGAATGGATCATGTTGCGCGGGCCGACCTTGTTCAACAGCTCCTGCGGATAAGCAGGGTGAGCCGGATCTTCCATCGCGTCGAGGTGATACAAATAGCCGAAGAACTCGTCGAAGCCGTGCACTGTCGGCAGAAACTCGTTCTTGTCGCCAAGGTGGTTCTTGCCGAATTGGCCGGTGGCATAGCCCATGCCTTTGAGCGCGGTGGCAATGGTCACGGCCTCCGCCGGCAAGCCTGTGGGGGCGCCGGCCTGACCGACCGTTGTCATGCCGGTGCGGATCGGCAGCTCGCCGGTGATGAAGTTGGCGCGGCCTGCGGTGCAACTCGCTTCGGCGTAATAATCGGTAAACAGCATGCCTTCTGCGGCGATCTTGTCGAGGTGCGGCGTCCGGCCGGCCATCATGCCGCGATGGTAAGCACCGATATTCCAAATGCCGATATCGTCCCCCATGATGACGACGATGTTGGGCCGCTGACCGCTCGGTGCCTGCTGCGCCTGGGCCAGTGCCTTTTCGACCGATGCGGCAGCGCCTAACGCGGATGCTGCCGCCAGGCTCGTCGTCGCGAGCAAAACATTTCGACGGCTCATATCGCGTGAGACGTTATCCTTATCGTCGCTCATCGCTTGCTCCCTTCCTTATGATGCATCGAAAGCCAACATGGCTCGTGGACGTATCCACCGCTTCCGCATGGCGCGCAGCCGGGCGATAGCGACGGCAGTAGTTCGGCGCGCAGAGATGCGAGCCGCCTTTGAGAACCTTGCGGGCAATCTTGATCTTGGGCAGAGACGGATCGTGGCTGTCTTGCTCTCGCCCGCCGCGTGGATCCCGAGGAACGCAGCACGCCTTGGCCGCGTCGGGCGCATGCCTGGTGGACCACCAATCGGTGGTCCACTCCCAGACGTTGCCGATCATGTCGTGAAGACCGTAGCCATTCGGCGGGAACGCCATCACCGGCGAGGTGCGCGTGACCATCGCCGCTAAGATTCTGGTACGGAAAAACACCTTGCCAGGTATTCGCCATTGGCCTGCCGCCGGGCATGAACTCGTCGCCCCAGGCGAACTCGGCGCCGTCGAGGCCGCCGCGCGCGGCAAACTCCCATTCGGCTTCGGTCGGCAAGTCCTTACCAGCCCATGTCGCGTAGGCCTCGGCATCGCGATAGGCAATGTGGACCGCGGGATGATCGTCGAGGCCGCTGATCGAACTGCGGGGGCCGTATGGCCGGCGCCAGTTGGCGCCAAACTTGAAATTCCACCATTGCGACCAGTCGCGCAGATCGACCGGACGCTTCGGTGGTGTGAAAATCAGCGAGCCGGCCTTGAGCATGTGCGGCAGCGCGCCCGGATAATCCTTGGCTTCTGGCCGCGTCTCCGCTGACGTCACGTAGCCTGTTGCGTTGACGAACTTGCGAAATTCGCGATTGGTGATCGGCGTACGGTCCATCCAGAAGCCGCTCACCGAGACGCGATGGACCGGCGCCTCTTGCCTGTCGGAGCCCATGCGGAACGTGCCGCCCGGAATCCAGACCATACTCCCCTCACTGGGCCCATCCGACAAAGGTTCGGCTGCCGCAACGCCAACGCCGTGCATGGGCTACTCGCTGTACGAGCTTCAAGGTCACGAGCGCCCCGCCCCCAAGAATCTCTCGGCAGCTTCCTGGCGCCGATTCAGCCGGGGAGGAGCGCGGCTTAACATCTTCGTCGGTCTACATGACAATCGAACATCTGAAGCGGTGGCACGTTCGCAGCGGCACAACCTTCTTCTATTGATCTAGATCAAACCAGCCAGGCGCCTCTTGCTTGTCGAGAGTCCATGGGACTATGCAAAAAGTGCCAGGGTTGTGGCTCCATGGACACAACCGTTCAATAAACCTCCGGCTGTACGCAAGTGTGCCGATTTCGCATGGACGAACGGCGACGTCAGCTTATTGTTTCGGGGTTCTACCCCGCCAGGGCGATGGCGGGCTCGCGAGAGTCGAGGACCGGCGATGCGGTGCTTTGGACCGGGTTTGGGACGCAGGTTTTTTTCGCAGTGGCAGCATCATTCCCCTTTTTGGGAGGCTCCATGAAATCATTCCTTGCAAGCGTTGGTCTGCTTGCAGTTTGCGTGAGTCTCACAGCGCGTGCCGCGGATTTGCCGGTGAAGGCTCCGGCCGCTTTACCGCCACCCTACAATTGGTCGGGATTTTATCTCGGTCCAAATCTCGGTGGAGCGTGGACCAGCGGCAGCCTGCCTATTTCAGTTAACAACTTGTATGGCGGCATCACCGAATTCATCGGTGGTGGTCAGGCCGGCTACAATTTTCAAGCTGGCCATTTCTTGGTTGGTGTGGAAGGCGATTTCGATGGGGCGACTTTTGGTCATTCCGTGCTCCCGACACCTACGCTCGGCACCGTGAGGCAGAACTGGACGGGAACGATTGCAGGCCGCTTTGGCCTCGTGGAGGATAAGTGGCTCCTCTACGCCAAGCTAGGCGGCGGCTGGGTGCACAGCAATGCAACGCTGAACTTCCCGGGTGTTACCTGGCAGGGGTCCAACACCAGCTCCGGCTGGTTAGCTGGAGTGGGTGTCGAGTACGGCTTCAAACCGAATTGGACGCTCAAACTCGAATACGATTACATTGGGCTGGGAAACTGGACTTCGCCCACCGTTCCGCCAATCCAATTGAACCGTGACCTTCAAATGGTCAAGTTCGGCGCAAACTACAAATTTGAGCGCGGCATTGCCGATACGGTCGCGCCGACAAGAGCCGCGCATTCTGCTGAACGCTCCGAAAACGAAGACCTCGCCCAAAAATCGCAGAATCCTATCGCCGATCTCGTCAGCGTTCCCTTCCAAAGCAATACGAATTTCAACGCTGGGCCGTTCAACCGCACCCAAGAAGTGCTTAACATTCAACCAGTCATACCGCTGCGCATCAACGCGGACTGGAACGTGATCTCGCGCACTATCATCCCCGTAGTCAGTCAGCCCAATCCGTTCTTCAACAACAACACGAATGGAATTGGCGACATCACTCAGCAGTTCTTTTTCACCCCCACGCATCCTGGCGCTCTGATCTGGGGCGTCGGCCCCATCTTTACGGTTCCGTCCGCGACCGATCCAATTCTCGGAACCGGTAGAGTGTTGTTCGGTCCAACCGCCGTTGCGCTCGTAACGCCCGGACATTGGGTCATTGGTGTGCTGGTCAACAATCAGTGGTCAGTTGGCGGCAATCCATTGCGCCCGAATGTGAATGCGTTTCTCGCTCAGCCGTTTGTCAACTACAACATGGCGCACGGGTGGTACCTGACAAGCTCACCAGTTATCACGGCAGACTGGCTTGCCGCGCCGGGGCAGCAGTGGACCGTACCGATCGGTGGCGGCTTTGGTCGAATCTTCAAGCTCGGTGACCAGCCGGTGAGTGCAAATATAGCCGGCTATTACAACGTCGTTCGTCCAACCGGCGCGTCAAATTGGCAGTTGCGAGCCCAACTGTCTCTACTATTCCCGGAGAGATAGAAGCCGTCTGCGAGTGGTTTCCAGAAAATTTCTGGTCGTGCAATCTCGGTCCGTTCTGGGCCGTGGAGGGGTGGGAGATCCGCGATGAAGGGCAGGAAATCGATATTCAGGACTACTTTGTTTTTGCGGTTGGGCGCGGCGGCAGTCGCCGCCGTACTTGGACTTCCCATTGATGCGGCCCGCGCCGACGAAAATGGCATCAGCTTCTGGATACCCGGCTTCTTTGGCAGCCTCGCGGCCGCCCCCTCGCAGGCCCCGGGCTGGTCGGTGACCACGATGTATTATCACACCTCGGTTTCCGCTGGCGGTGACGTAGCGCGGTCACGAGAGATCACCATCGGTCGCATTCCCGCAAATCTGAACGTCAACGTCAACGCCAGCGTCAATGCCAATGTGGATCTTGGCCTTGTGGCCGGGACCTACACCTTTGCAACGCCGGTGCTAGGTGGGCAGGCCTCGGCCAGCCTGCTGGGAGTCTACGGCTCCAATTCGACATCGCTGGCGGGATCGCTGGTAGGGACAGTGACGGGACCAGGCGGTGGAGCAATTCCATTCTCGCGCTTCGACAGCATCGACAGCTCGCTCATTGCTTTTGGTGATTTGCTCCCGATGTTCCAGTTGAAATGGAATGCCGGTGTGCACAACTACATGACGTACATCACCGGAGACATCCCGGTCGGCGCCTATCAGTCGGACCGCCTGGCGAATTTGGGGCTTGGGCACTGGGCGGTCGACGCGGGCGGCGGCTACACCTATTTCGATCCAAAGACCGGGCATGAATTTTCGACGGTGCTGGGATTCACCTACAACTTCGTCAACCCCTCCACCCAATATCAAAGCGGCGTCGACATGCACCTCGACTGGGGCGCGTCGCAATTCCTGACCAAGCAGTGGCAGGTCGGTCTGGTCGGTTACCTCTATCAGCAACTCGGCTGCGACAGCGGCTCGGGCGATCGTGTCGGCTGCTTCCGGTCGCGCGTGGCGGGCGTCGGCCCGCAGGTCGGCTACATTTTCCCGGTCGGAGACATGCAGGGATATCTGAGCCTGAAGGGCTACGGCGAGTTCGCCAATGAAAATCGGCCAGCAGGTTGGAACGTCTGGCTGACGTTCAATCTTCAGCCCGCGGCGCCAACGCCGCCGACATCCACGAGGCCCAGAATCACGAAATAGCAGTGCGGGTGATGCCGCCACCGGCGCGGTGCTGAAGGTTCAATCTGGCGCGGCGGTAGCAACTCAACCAGCCAATGGACACTCGCGATCGTGCGGACAACATGTCCGGGCATACGCGGGACGATGGATTGCTTCGCTGACGCTCGCAATGACAATCAGAGCGCGCCGCGCTCTTGCAGCAGCGCCAGCACGGCGTTGAGGTCCGGCAGTACGGCTGCGCATTTCGCGCGCGTCTCGTCGGTCGGCGGCGCCATGTCCGGCACCATCAGCGTGATGGCGCCGGCGGCATGGGCGGCAGCGACGCCGTGGTTGGAATCCTCCACGGCGATGCAGGACGCCGGCGTCACGCCAAGCCGCGCGGCTGCCTTGAGGTAGAGCTCCGGATCCGGCTTGCCCTGCGCGACATCGTCAAGCGTCAGCAACGTGTCGAAGCGCGCGCGGATGCCGGCGAGGGTGAGGTTGCGCTCGGCCGAACGGCGCGACGACGAGGTGACGATCGCCATCGGCCGTTGCGCGGCGGCGATGGCGTCGAGCAGATCGAGCGTGCCTGATTTGAGCGGCAGGCCCAACCGCATCATCCGATCGCGATGGTCGAGAAAGGCGAGGTTGACCGCCTCCAGCGGAAACGCCGCGCCGTAATGATCGCGCAGCATCGCTTCGCAGGCCGGGCCGGGAAGGCCGACCATGGAGTGACACAGCGCGACGACGTCGTCGGTGTAGCCGCATGCATTCAGCGCCGCGACCAGGCTGTCGAAATAGACCTTCTCGGTGTCGAGCAGCGTGCCGTCCATGTCGAGCAGGACGGCGTCGACGGTCCAGCGTGCGTTCACGTGGCACTCACCGCTGCTTGCTGTTCCGCGAGCTTGCGCAAGCATGCGGGGCACAGGCAATCGCCGCCGTCGGTCGGCATCGGCAGGTGAAAACTCTCATCGGAGCACCAGCATGCGCCCGTGAGCGAGCAGGAAAATTCGCTGCCGCATGCCGTGCAGGCAAGCCGGCGCGGAGTTGCTGGTTCCGAACGATCGTTTGACGAGAGGTCCATTCTAACCGCGATTTAATGCGCGAATTAATCTCGGGTTCATCCCGGACCGCGCTATGATGCCGTGCGACAGATATAGCCGGGATAGGCGGCCAGGGAAATCGCCCGGGGAATGGTCGAGGGAATTCTGATGGCCCGTGATTCGCAAGCCGCGCTGGTTGCCCTCAACCGGTTTGGATTCGGCGCCCGCGGCGGGGCGTCCGGCGACTTCATCAACGCGGCCTCCGATCCGCGCGGTTTCGTGCTCGCGGAACTGGCGCGTCCGAACGGCGCGCTGCTCGAAGTGCCGGGCCTGCTCTCGACACCCGAACTCGGCAAGCAGGTGTTCGACTATCAGTTCGAGATCCAGCAGGCGCGTAACGCCGCGAAGCAAGGCGCGAGCGAGACGCCGCCGCAACGACCGGACGCCAAGCCGCAGCCGCGGCGCAACCTGTCGCTGCCCACCGCCGCCAAGGAGATCGCCGGGAAGGATTCGGCGATGCAGGCGCCTGACAACGCCAATGCGGCGATGACGCCGTCGGCTCCGATGCAGCCTCCGACGATACAGCCGCTGGCCGGTCCGCCCAAGCCGCCGGCGCAGCCGCTCAACATCATCCAGAAGACGTTCCGCGCCGAGGCGCTGGCACGGCTGCAACGCGGCGTGGTCGCCGATTGCGGCTTCGTCGAGCGTCTCGTGGTGTTCTGGTCCAACCACTTCTGCATCTCCGCCAACAAGGGCGCGCTGGCGCGGATGTGGGCCGGCTCGTTCGAGCGCGAGGCGATCCGTCCCCATGTGCTCGGCCGTTTCCCGGACATGCTGAAGGCCGTCGAGCAGCATCCGGCGATGCTGTTCTTTCTCGACAACCAGCAATCGCTCGGCCCGGAGTCGCGCGCCGGCATCAACCGCAATCGCGGCCTGAACGAGAACCTCGCGCGCGAGATCATGGAACTGCATACGCTCGGCGTCGGCGGCGGCTACACCCAGGACGACGTGACGGCGCTGGCGCGCGTCATCACCGGCTGGACCTTTGCCGGCCGCCGTGGCCAGTTAGGTGTGCCCGGCAGCTTCGTGTTCAACGCCAATGCGCACCAGCCCGGACCGCAGCAGGTGCTCGGCAAGACCTACGCGCAAGCCGGCGTCGCGCAGGGCGAGGCGGTGCTGTCGGACATCGCCCAGCATCCCTCGACCGCAAAATTCATCGCGACCAAGTTCGCGCGCCACTTCGTCGCCGACGATCCGCCGCCGGCGCTGGTGGCGAGGCTGCAGGATACGTTCACGAAGACAGACGGCGATCTCAGGGCGCTGGCCACCGCGCTGGTTCAGTCTAACGAGGCCTGGCAGGCGCCACTGACGAAGATGCGTTCGCCTTACGAATTCCTGGTCGCATCCGGCCGCCTGCTGGCGCGCAATCCCGAGGATCCGGGCCGCTATCTCAACGGCCTCAACGTGCTCGGCCAACCCTTGTGGTCGCCGGCCGGGCCGAACGGATTTCCGGACATCGCCGCGGCCTGGGCGGCACCTGAAGGCGTCAAGCTCAGGCTCGACATTTCGGCGCAAGTCGCCTCCCAACTCGCCGACCGGTTCGACCCGCGCGACCTGCTCGAGCTCATTGCCGCCGATGCAGCCTCGCCCGAGACACGGCGCACCATCGAGCGTGCGGAATCGCGGCAGCAGGCGCTGGCGCTGCTGTTGATGTCGCCCGAGTTCCAGAGGAGATGACGATGGAATGCTCTGAGAGCATGATGCTGCAGGCGACGTCGCGGCGCGCGCTGCTGCTCGGCGGCGCCTCCTTTGCAGCCTGGGCCTATTTGCCGAAATTCGCGCGCGCCGCCGATGGCCGCGATCCGCGCTTCGTCACCATCATCCTGCGCGGTGCGCTCGACGGCCTTGCCACGGTTGCCCCGGTCGGTGACCCTGACTATGCCGGCCTGCATGGCGCGATCGCGCTGCGCCCCGATGGGCCGAACGCAGCGGTGATGCTCGATCCGTTCTTCGGCCTGCATCCGGCGATGCCGGAATTTTCGCGGATGTATCGCGCCAAGCAGGCTGCGGTGGTTCATGCAGTGGCGACCTCCTATCGCGATCGGTCGCATTTCGATGGCCAGGATGTGTTGGAGAGCGGCTTCCCCGGTCCGGGCCGCGTGCAGTCCGGCTGGCTCAACCGCGCGCTGGAGGCGCTGCCGAAAGGCGAGCGGGTGACGAGCGCGCTCGCGGTCGGCCCGACCACGCCGCTGGTGCTGCGCGGCGCGGCGCCGACCGTCGGCTGGGCCCCGACCGCTCTGCCGCAAGCCGCTGACGACACCGCGATGCGGCTGCTCGATCTCTATCAGCACCGCGATCCGGCGCTGGCGAGCGCGCTGACGCAAGGCTTGCAGCTCGAGAAGCAGGCGCAGGGCGACGAGATGAAGCCGGAGCAAGGGGCGGGCGGCGTGGCGGCGATGCGCCTCGTGGCGCGCGGCGCCGCGAAATTGATGGCGGCCGATGACGGCCCGCGGATCGGCGCGCTCGCCTTCGACGGCTGGGATACCCATGCCAATGAAGGCGGGCCGGTCGGCCGCCTCGCGCAGCTGCTCGGCGGCCTCGACGGCGCGCTGGCGGAATTCCAGAGCGGGCTCGGCGCGCGCTGGCGCGACACCGTGATCGTGGTCGCGACCGAGTTCGGCCGCACCGCGCGCATCAACGGCACCGAAGGCACCGACCACGGCACCGGCACCATCGCGCTGCTCGCCGGCGGCGCGGTGAATGGCGGCCGCATGATCACCGACTGGCCCGGCCTCAAGCCCGCCAATCTCTACCAGGCCCGCGACCTCGCCCCGACCACCGACCTGCGCGCAGTGATCAAGGGCGTGCTGCACGACCAGTTCGGCCTCGGCGAGCGCGTGCTGGCTGATGCCGTGTTTCCGGACAGCGCCCCGGTAAAGCCGATGAAGGGGCTGGTGGCTTGACGGCGAGCCTCAATCACGATGTCGTCCCGGCGAAGGCCGGGAGCCATTACCACCGCTGGTGATTGTTGGGGCGCGCTGGAGCCACAGCATGGCGTAACCACGCGCATTTGTGGTTATGGGTCCCGGCTTTCGCCGGGACGACGCTGCGGTTACACGACCGCAAGTGTCACCCCTTCGTTATCCCATCGATCTCCGCCATCTCCTCCGCGGAGAGCCTCCAGCTGATCGCCTTGACGTTCTGCTCGATCTGCTCGGGACGCGTCGCCCCGGCGATGACGCTTGCGACTTGCGGGCGGGCGGCGAGCCAGGAGAAGGCGAGCTCGAGCATGGAGTGGCCGCGCTCCTTCGCAAATGCCTGCAGCTTCTCGACGATGTCCTCGTTGCGCGGCGTGACGTAGCGATCCTTCAGGGTCGGCGCCTTGGCGAAGCGGGTGTCGGCGGGTGCAGCGGCGCCGCGCTGGTACTTGCCGGTCAACAGGCCGCTGGCGAGCGGGAAGAAGGGCAGCAGGCCGAGATTGTATGCTTGCGCCGCCGGCAGCAGGTCCTTCTCGATGTCGCGCACCAGGAGGCTGTATTCGTCCTGGCAGGACACGAAGCGGTTCACGTTCATCTGGCGCGCGACGTGCTCGGCTTCGGCGATCCGCCAGGCCGGGAAGTTGGAGTTGCCGATGTAGCGCACCTTGCCCTGGCGCACGAGATCGTCGAGCGCGCGCAGCGTCTCATCGATCGGTGTGAGCGGATCGTAGTCGTGCTGCTGGTAGAGATCGATATAGTCGGTCTTCAGGCGGGTGAGGCTCGCTTCGACCGCCGACATGATGTAGCGCCGCGAGGCGCCCTGTTTGGTGCCGTCGGTCGCCATCGGCTTGGAGAATTTGGTGGCGAGCACGATGTCCTTGCGGCGGTCGCCCAGCACGGTGCCGAGCACGGTCTCCGAGCCGCCCATGCCGGCATAGATGTCGGCGGTGTCGAACAGGGTGATGCCGAGATCGATCGCCTTGTGGATCACCTTGCGCGAGGTTTCGAGGTCGGTGCGCTGGCCGAAATTGTTGCAGCCGAGGCCGACCGCGGACACGCGCAGCCCGGAGCCGCCGAGATTACGAATTTCCATGAGACAATCCTGTGGGATAGGCGAGGGGTGCCGCGCATTTTGACAAGCACGCCAAGGCCCGGCAAGGTGCCGTTCTACCGCCAATCACGCATGGCGATGTCGCAAAATGAGATGTCGCAAAAAAAGCGGTCCCGGTCAGACGCGGCGACTGACGGGGACCGCTCGGCGAAGATCTGAGACGGGGGGCCTGATCTTACGCGAGCGGAAGCCTAGCCGGGCTTTGTAACGTGCCGGTGACACCTCTGTTCAATCCACAGGCCGCGAAGATCCGCTCAGACAATCTTGCGATAGATGACAAAGCCCGGCTTGTCCGCGACCTTGTCATAAAGCTGCATCGCGGTGTGGTTGGTCTCATGCGTCTGCCAGTAGACGCGTGGCGATCCCGCGAGCCTGGCCTGCGCGTAAACTCCGTTGATCAACGCGCGGCCAACGCCCTTGCCGCGTGCGGCTTCGCTGGTGAACAGATCCTGCAAATAGCAGGTTGGCGCGATCGCCGTGGTCGAGCGGTGAAACAGATAATGCGTCAGCCCGAGCAATCTGCCACCGGCGTCGGCGACCAGTGCGTGCACCGGCTCATAGGCATCGAAGAAGCGCTCCCACGTCATCGCGGTGATCTCGGGCGCAAGCGCGGTCGGTCCGGATCGCTCATAGAAGGCATTGTAGCCGTCCCACAGAGGAAGCCACTGGGCGTAGTCGTCGCGCGTGACGAAGCGGATGGTGACGTCGTCGGCCATGGACATCCCTGGATGATCCTGCGGTTGCGGGCGATGCCTCCGCACCGCTCGCAAGATTCTACCGTCGCTGTCTCGCAGGATCAATCGCGGACGCGGCCGCGCCTCACTCGGCGGCGCGCAGCAGTCGCGCCAGACGGCGCTCGCGCCCGGCGCGCTGCGCCCGATATTCATCGGCCTTCGCGGGATCGTCGGTGTGCCGCACGAGGTCGGTCACCGGCGTGTAGCTCAGCATGCGGCCGCCGTCCGGCAGCGCGGTGCAACTGAAGCGCAGCACCTGGCCGTCGGCGAGGTTGAGATTGATCGGCGTGGAGTCGCCGGCGCGCATCATCGCGATGCGCTCGGCGATGAATGCGCTCAGCTCGTCCTCCGGCAGTTCAAAGGCGCCGGTGTCGCGGCCGTGATACATCAGCGCGACGAAGGGCGGCTTGCTCTCGGCCTGCGCATCCGATAGCGCGAAATAGTCGCGGAAGGCGCGGTTGATGAATTCGGCGCGGGTGTCGGCGTCGAGCAGCACGATGCCGATGTCGACCTGGTCGAGCGCGGCGGCGAGCCGTTCCGCGGTGGCGTGATGCTGCTGGTCCGCGGCAAAGGCGTCGATCCATTTCTGCCGCAGCATCCCAGTGATCACAGCGGTGCCGGCCGCAGTCGCCGCCAGCATCAGCATCCGCGCGACGTCGGCGGTGTCGTAACCGGGCAGCGCGCGATGACCGAGGAAGAACAGCGCCGAGGCGGCCACCGCGATCGCGGCGGAGATCAGCCCGGAGGTGATGCCGCTGATCGAACTCGCAAGCGCCACGATGCAGACGAACAGCGGCGCGGGATTGGGGACGGCGACAACGAGGCGATCGAGCAGGAACGCGGCGGATGCCGTGATCGCCGTCAGGGCCGGACCTGAAATTGCACGCCAGTCGAACCGCATGCGCGTCCTCGCTATCTATCAAACGAACGATAAAGCCGCAGTTTGACGACAGGGCCGCAACCGCGCCGGCATTTCCGTCCCGACCGTTAAGCGGGCGTTGCGGGGGCCGAACCAGCTTTCGCTGCTTTCAAATCAAATGATATGCAGATCGGCGCGGAACCCGGTTCCGTGCCTGCGGGTTACCGCGTGCTTTGCTTGCAAAAGGACAATCGATGCCCGCCATTTCGCCGTCGCTGCTGCCGATCCTGATGCTGTTCGCCTCGAACGTCTTCATGACCTTCGCCTGGTACGGCCATCTCAAGTTCAAGGGTCATTCGCTCCCCATCGTCATCATGGTGAGCTGGGGCATCGCCTTCTTCGAATACTGGCTGGCGGTGCCGGCCAATCGCTGGGGCAGCGCGGTCTACTCGGCGGCGCAGCTCAAGACCATGCAGGAGGTGATCACGCTGGTCGTGTTCGCCGCCTTCTCGGTGTTGTACCTGAAGGAGCCGCTGGGCTGGAATCACGCGCTCGGATTTGCCTTCATCGCCGCCGGCGCGTTTCTGATCTTCCACAAATGGGGGTAATGCGCTTTGCGCCTGAGCTAGTGGGGCGGGGCCGGCTTGGCGGTGGGCGTCGTGACATGGGCGGGGCGTGCGTGGTCTTCGCCTTGCGTGCCGGTCACGATCAGGAGCGATGCCGCCAGCAGGATCGCCGCCGACAGCGTCACGGTCACAAGTCCGACTGGGGTCTTCATCATGTCGCGCCGCTGTCTCTCCCGCGCCTTGCCGCGGATCAGGTGCCAACCGAAATTGCTTGATTACGCCGGGATCGCCGTTGCCATGGTGACGTTGCTCGACAGCACGGTCACGGCGACGACCAGGCACAGCGTCAGCGCGCCAAGCGCGAGCGACGCGGCGATCGCGTTCGTCAGCCGGGATGATGCCACCGGGGCAGGGCGGCCATCGAAGCCTGCCGTGCCGGACCACCGTTTCATGGTCTAAATCCCTCAGGCCGCGAGCGAATCACTCGCGACAACCGCGCGAATCTGCCGGTTGCGACCGGCAACATTGCGGCGGTGGCGCCGTCCAAAATGGCTAAAATGCGGCGGTGGCGCGGGTTTTGCCCGTTATTTAGGCAGTTTCCCCGTTATTCCCTGGATTCACCAACCGGTCAGACGCCGGCCGCGAGGTGGGGCTCAGGCTCGGCCTTGGTACCGGGCTGCCAGTCCATCGAGACAAATCCGGGGGTCTGCTCGACCCGCTTGAGCCAGGCGCGGATCGACGGAAAGGTCGCCAGGTCGAAGTCGCAGCGGTCGGCGACGTGGGTGTAGCCGTAGAGCGCGATGTCGGCGACGGTGAGCTGTCCGGCGGCGAAATAGGTGTGGTCCTTGAGGTGATTCTCCATCACCTGCAGCGCCGCATAGCCGCGCTCCATCCAGTCCTCCAGCGCGTGCGTCTGCAGGTCGCGTCCGCCCTTGACCAGCGACAGCCAGAAATAGGCGGCTCCGATGTTCGGCTCCAGCGCGTGCTGCTCGAAGAACATCCACTGCAGCGCCTCGGCGCGCTCGATCCGCGACTCCGGCGCCAGCGGTGTGCCGATTGCGACGTACCAGAGGATGGCATTGGACTCGGCGAGATGGCGGCCTTCGGCGACCTCGAGCAACGGCACCTGGCCGCTCGGATTCTTGGCCAGGAATTCCGGGGTGCGGCTCTCGCCGCGCAGGATGTCGATCTCGACCGCCTCGTACGGCGTGTTCAGCACGGCAAGCGCCAGCCGGACCTTGTAGCTGTTGCCGGAGCGCTGCATCGAATAGAGCTTGTACATTGCGTCGGTGTTCACTCGGGTCAGGGAGACGGTACGCTCGAATTGCGCGGCCTGTCACACCGCAACGCCGCTAAACAATGATGCCGACGGGGGTGCGTCGCAAGCCCTGCAGTGTGGAAAAAGTCGAAACGTCTACCGCACTGCACGCGTGCAGAACGATTCCATCAACACGGCAGAACAACTCGGATCACGCCTGTGCGACGCTCTGCACGGTGCCGGTCGATGGCAAGGTTGATACCAAGGTCGCGACCATGGCCGGCGCGCTGCAATTCGCAAACCTTAACGCGCCATCCTTGGCGGCACGACGCGCCGGCCGGCGTTGACGGCCCGCCGCCAGCGCTGTGCGGCTGGTGCCGCGCGGCATTGTCCTCGGAGCAATCCGCGCCGGCGCATACCGCGGAGGCCCTGCCGGCAAGGCCAGAGCTGTGGTCACCGGGCTTGCCGGATATGAGTCATCCGGCGCCGGAACTTGCGGAAAATTGCGCGCGCGGCGAGCCATGCGCGAAAGTTTTCGTGCTTTACCGCCAAGCTTCTTGCGGTGCAGCGGCGACAGGCCTAGGGTGCCGCGATCCCATTCAAATCAAGTCGTGGCCCAACGGCTCACGACGTTTGCCAGGAGATGATAATGGCCTTCCTGTCCGCTGCGCTCGACCGTGTGAAGCCGTCCGCGACGATCGCGGTCACGGACAAAGCACGCGCGCTGAAAGCCGCGGGCCGCAACGTCATCGGTCTCGGCGCCGGCGAGCCTGACTTCGATACGCCCGCCAACATCAAGCTGGCAGCGATCCACGCGATCGAGGCCGGCAAGACCAAGTACACCGATGTCGGCGGCATTCCGGAGCTCAAGGAAGCCATCATCAACAAGTTCGCGCGCGAGAACGGCCTGACCTACAAGCCGAACCAGGTCATCGTCGGCACCGGCGGCAAGCAGGTGCTCTACAATGCGCTGATGGCGACCATCAATCCGGGCGATGAGGTGATCATCCCGGCGCCGTACTGGGTCAGCTATCCCGAGATGGTGGCGCTCGCCGGCGGCGAGTCGGTGCCGGTGGTTTGCCCGGCCTCGACCGGCTTCAAGCTGCGTCCGGAAGATCTCGAGAAGGCGATCACGCCGAAGACCAAATGGGTGATCCTGTGCTCGCCTTCGAACCCGACCGGCTCGGCCTATACGAAGAGCGAGCTCAAGGCGATCACCGACGTGCTGGTCAGGCATCCGCATGTCTGGGTGATGACGGACGACATGTACGAGCACCTCGTCTATGACGACTTCGTCTTCACCACGGCGGCGCAGGTCGAGCCGAGCCTGTACGATCGCACGCTGACCGTGAACGGCGTGTCGAAGGCCTACTGCATGACCGGCTGGCGCATCGGCTATGCCGGCGGCCCGGCGCAGTTGATCAAGGCGATGGCGACGATCCAGTCGCAGTCGACCTCGAACCCGTCGTCGATCGCGCAGTGGGCTTCGGTCGAGGCGCTCAACGGTCCGCAGGACTTCATCGCCGCGAACAACAAGGTGTTCAAGGAGCGTCGCGACCTCGTGGTGTCGATGCTCAACCAGGCGAGCGGCATCGAGTGCCCGCGGCCGGAAGGCGCATTCTACGTCTATCCGTCCTGCGCCGGCACGATCGGCAAGAAGGCGCCGTCGGGCAAGCTGATCGACAACGACGAGGCGTTCGTCACCGAATTGCTCGAGAGCGAAGGCGTCGCCGTGGTGCAGGGATCGGCGTTCGGGCTCGGACCCGCGTTCCGCATTTCCTACGCCACCAAGACCTCCGATCTCGAGGATGCCTGCAAGCGCATCCAGCGCTTCTGCGGTAATCTGCGGTAGTTCGATCCGAACTTGAAAAACGCTCCCGCACTTGGTGCGGGAGCGTTTTTTTTGCGTGCTGAAATCGCGCACCGGTAAAATCGACGAGTCAAATCACATCCTGCTCACCTCACGCGCGTGTGTGCGAACATCGATGCCACACGCGGGAAGTTTTTACGGCGTCTTTGCGCACTGCCTTGTTTTGGACACGAGCCTTCCTTCCTGTCCGCCGCGCAAATTCAGTTCACCTTGCGGAGACAGTTCAATGCGACTTTCGACCCTCACCCTTGCAGCGCTTGCGTTGCTGGCGCCGTTCGCCACCGCCAACGCGGCGCCTCAGGTTCAAGCCGGGGTCCTGCAATGCCAGGGCGGCGAGAATGTCGGCTTCGTTGTCGGCTCTGTCGCGCGCCTCGAATGCGTGTTCCAGAGCGGCGGCCGTCGGCCCGAGCCCTATGTTGCGACCGTGAAGCGGATCGGCGTCGACCTCGGCGTCACCGCGACGACCCAGCTCGCCTGGGCCGTGAGCGCGCCGACCACCCAGCTTCCGCGCGGTGCGCTGGCCGGCAGCTACGGCGGCGTCGGCGTCAACGCCTCGGTCGGCCTCGGTGCCGGCGGTAACTTCCTGTTCGGCGGTCCGAACAACGCCTATGCGCTGCAGCCGATCAGCGTGCAGGGCCAGACCGGCCTCAACGTCGCGGCCGGCATTGCCGGCATCGATCTCGAGCCGGTCCGCTACAACGGTCCGCGCCGGCATCACCGTCACCACCGTCATCATCACCACCACTAAGTTGGTTGGTGCCTGATCAAGGGGCCCGCGAAAGCGGGCCTCTTTTTTGTTGTCCGTTGTTTGCTGTCCGTTGCTCGACCACATCGGCAGGCCGAAAGGAACATAGCAGCGCCGCAACATCTCCTGACAATCGGTGGCCGGGCACCGCAAATTCTGGCCGGACAAGCGGTGTTGTGGCATAGGATGCGGACGGCGCCGCAGACACGGCGCCGTTCTGTTCTCTGCTCGCGTCATGCCTTTCAGCCGGAGACTCCCCAACATGCATCGCTTCACTCTCCTCGCCGGTGCTGCCATTGCCATGCTGAGCGTAGTCGTCGGCGCCAGCGCCCAACAGCCGATCCAGCGCGTGCAGGTCGGCGTCCTGGAATGTCGCGGCGGCGCGAGCGTCGGCTTCATCGTCGGTTCCGTGACCCATCTCGGTTGCGTGCTGCGCGCCAATGGTCTGCCTGAGGATCGCTACATCGCGACCATCCAGAAGGTCGGCATCGATCTCGGCATCACCCAGGAATCGGCGCTGGCCTGGGGCGTCTACGCACCGGTGGAGCGGCTCGGGCCGGGCGCGCTCTCCGGCAACTATGCCGGCGCGCAGGGCAGCGCGACGCTCGGCGTCGGCGTCGGCGGCAACGTGCTGGTCGGCGGCTCCGACAACACGATCGCCCTGCAGCCGCTCAGCGTGCAAGGCCAGGTCGGCATCAACATCGCCGCCGGCCTCGAGAGCCTCGAGTTGCGGCCGGGTCGCTAACGCGCGCCCTTGCGGTTGATCAGCTTGCCGAAGAAGCCGCTTGCTTCTTCGGCAACGATCCCTGGCGCCTCGGCGTGAACATAGTGCCCGGTGTCGACGAACCTGATCGACGGTTCGCTCCAATAGTCTCCCAGCCTGTCCGACCATTCGGGCGCGATCAACGGATCGCGGCGGCCCCAGAGAAAGCGCGAGGGCACGTCGATGCGCGGCTGTGGCGGCAGTTTGCCTTCCAGCCAGCGCCGGCGATTGGGCGCGGACGAGAGATACCAGTCGAAGCCGCCCTGGATGTTGCCCGGCTTCATGAAGTTATCGACATAGGCTTCCAGCAGATCGCCGAACACGGCGGGATCATCGCCCGACCAGTGGTCGAGGAAATGTCGGAAGTAGAGCCGGCATGACTCGCGCGAGCTTCCGACCAATTGCGCGGCCCATGGCAGCTGCTGGAAGTATTGATACCAGACCTCGATCAGGTGACCGGGCTGGCCGTAGCGGTGGCCGAGGCCCGGATAGGGCGTGCAGAGATAGAGCGTGCCGGTCAGCCTCTGCGGCTGTCGATGCGACATCGCCTGCATGACATAGGCGCCGAGATCGCCGCCGATCACGCCGAAGCGGTCATGACCGAGCGCGTCCATGACAGCAAACATATCCAGCGCGTGGCGCTCCGCGGTGGCGGACGCATCGGGCCCCGGCGTCGGCTTGCCGGTGTTGCCGCAGCCGCGCAAGTCGGGCGCGATCAATTCAAAACTGTCGCCGAGGCGTAGCATCAGCGGGCGCCACACCAGCCAGAATTCCGGCCAGCCGTGAAGCAGCAGCAGCGGCGCGCCCTTGCCGAAGCGCGCGACGTTGACGCGCAGGCCGCCGATATCGATCTTCTGTTGCGTGATGCCTGCCGCGGCTGCTTCCGCGAAGGCTTTTTCCAGCGCCGTCATGGGGACTCCCTGTGGTTTGCCGCAGGCTGTCCGCGTTCGCGCGTCCGGTCCAATACTCGTTCGATACGGTTGCAGAGCTATTGCGTATGACTGGCGGCACCCGCCGCCGTGCTATACCGCCAGCATGGAACTGCGACATCTCAGATATTTCGTGGCGCTCGGCGAGGAATTGAACTTCACCCGCGCGGCCGAGCGGCTGCACATCGCGCAACCGCCGCTGAGCCAGCAGATCCGTCAGCTCGAGGACGAGCTCGGCGTGACATTGCTGCAGCGGAATAGCCGTCCTGTTCGGCTCACCGAGGCGGGCGAACTGCTGCTTGCGCGCGCCCGCTCCCTGCTCGCAAATTTCGAGGACGCGGTTGCGGACACGCGGCGCGTCGGGCGCGGCCAGGCCGGCAGGCTCGCGATCGGATTCGTCGGCTCCGCGATGTTCGCCGGTCTGCCCGATCTCATCGGCAGCTATCGCGACGCCTGTCCCGACGTCGAGCTCGTGCTCGACGAGATGCTGGCGGCCGAGATTGCCGAAGCGCTGCGGCGACGCCGGATCGATGTCGGCTTCGCACGCCCGGCGCTAGTGCCGGAGGCGGGTCTTGCCCAGCGCCTGATCCTGGAGGAGCCCTATGTCGCGGCGTTGCCGCGCGCGCACCCACTTGCCGAGCGGGACGACATTGCGCTTGCCGAATTGTCCGACGACGCCTTCGTGCTGTATCCGGCGCGACCGGAGCCGTCGGTCACCGGACTGATCGTCGCCGCGTGCCAGGCCGCCGGCTTCACGCCGCGGCTCGCGCAGGAGGTGCTGCATCTGCAGACCGCGATTGGCCTGATCGCCGCCGGCGTCGGTGTATCGCTCGTCCCGGAGGCCGCGGCACGCGCGCAGACCGGTCGCGGCGTGGCCTATGTCCGGCTTGCCGCGCCGGCAGTGACGGCGCCGCTCACGATTGCGTGGCGCGATGAAGGTGTCTCGCCCGCCGTGCAGCGTCTGCTCGACCTTGCGACGCGCTTGCGCGAGATTGCTCCGGGACTTGCGCGAAGGAACTGACGCAGCGGCCGCAATTGTCCGGACGATGGCTCGGGATTGCAAACTTACGCGACGCCGCACCGCAGCGACGTTTTCCCGCTTGCCAAATGTCAAACGCAGGCAGAGCATAAACGGTCGCCGACCCAATCATGGGCCGAGCTCCAAAACGAGGAGGCGGCAATGGGACAAGACGTCAGAAGTCCCCGAGGTCCACGGTGCATCGCATTGGTGGGCCCTTTCCAAAGCGGTAAAACCACACTTCTGGAAGCGATCCTGGCGCGAACTGGCGCCATTAAGAATGCCGGCAGCGTCGATGCCGGAACCTCCGTCGGCGATGCCAGCCCCGAGGCGCGTCAGCACAAGATGGGCGTAGGCCTGACAGCCGCCACCACCACCTTTATGGGGGACAGCTACACCTTTATCGATTGTCCCGGCTCGATCGAATTCGCGCACGATATGCGTGCAGCGTTGCCGGCGGTCGATGCCGCGGTCGTGGTCTGCGAAGCCGATGAGAAGAAGCTGCCGCAGCTGCAGATCATCCTGCGCGAGCTCGAGGAGCTCGGAATTCCCCGTTTTCTATTCCTGAACAAGATCGACCGCGCCAACAAGCGCGTCCGCGAGACGCTTGCGACGCTGCAGCCGGCCTCGCGCGTGCCGCTGGTGCTGCGCCAGATCCCGATCTGGAACGGCGATCTGATCGAAGGCTTTGTCGATCTCGCGCTGGAGCGCGCCTTCGTCTATCGCGAGCACAAGCCGTCGGAGGTGATGGCGCTCGAGGGCGGCAATCTCGATCGCGAGAAGGAAGCGCGCTTCTCGATGCTGGAGAAGCTTGCCGATCATGACGACGCGCTGATGGAGCAATTGCTGGAGGACATCCAGCCGCCGCGCGATGCCGTGTTCGACGATCTCGCCCGCGAGCTGCGCGAAGGGCTGATCTGCCCGGTGCTGCTCGGTGCTGCGAGCCGCGAGAACGGCGTACTTCGCCTGATGAAGGCGCTGCGCCATGAGGCGCCCGGCGTTGCCGAGACCGCCAATCGGCTCGGCATCAAGGATCAGAAGGATGCGCTGGCCTATGTGTTCAAGACCGTGCACTTGCAGCACGGCGGCAAGCTGTCGCTGGCGCGCGTGCTTGCGGGCCGGCTCGACGACGGCGCGACGCTGCAATCTTCAAGCGGCGAGAGCGGGCGGGTCTCCGGCATCCTCGCGGTCTCGGGCGCGCATGACAGCAAGCGGCCGCAGGCCGAGGCCGGCGACACTGTCGCGCTCGGCAAGCTCGATGCGATCAAGACCGGCGATACGGTCTCGAGCGGCAAGACGGCGCCGGCCTCGCTGGTCAAGGTCGAGCCTGCCGCGGCGGTGCTGTCGATCTCGATTGCCGCGACCGACCGCAAGGACGACGTCAAGCTGGGCCAGGCGCTGCTGCGGCTCAACGAGGAAGATCCCTCGCTGACGATGATCCAGAACCCGCGCACCCACGACACCGTGCTGTGGGGGCAGGGCGAGATGCATCTGCGCGTGGCGCAGGAGCGGCTGAAGGACCGTTACGGCGTCAACGTCAAATCGCATCCGCCGGCGATCGGCTACCAGGAAACCATCCGCAAGCCGATCACCCAGCGCGGCCGGCACAAGAAGCAGTCCGGCGGCCACGGCCAGTTCGGTGATGTCGTGCTCGACATCAAGCCGAAGCCGCGTGGTTCTGGCTTCGAATTCCACGAGAAGGTGGTCGGCGGCGCGGTGCCGCGCAACTATATCGGCGCGGTGGAAGAGGGCGTCGTCGACGCGCTGGCGCGCGGCCCGCTCGGCTTCCCCGTGATCGACGTCGATGTCACGCTGACCGACGGCTCCTATCACAGCGTCGACTCGTCCGATCTCGCGTTCCGCACCGCGGCGCGGATCGGGGTCAGCGAGGGGTTGCCGCAGTGCCAGCCGGTGCTGCTGGAGCCGATCCATATGGTCGAGATCGTCTGCCCGACCGACGCCACCGCCAAGATCAACGCGATCCTGTCGGCGCGCCGCGGCCAGATCCTCGGCTTCGACACCCGCGAGGGCTGGAGCGGCTGGGATTGCGTCCGCGCCACGATGCCGGAATCCGAGATTGGTGACCTGATCGTCGAGCTGCGCTCCGCCACCGCCGGCGCCGGCACCTTCACCCGCCAGTTCGACCGCATGGCCGAAGTGACGGGCCGCGCCGCCGACCAGATCATTGCCGCGCATCGCGACGCGGCCTGATCCAATTGTCATTCCGGAGCGCTCGCGCCAGCGAGCGAATCCGGAATCTCGAGATTTCCCAATGCGCAATTGCGCATTGGGATTCGATGCTGTCGCATCGCCCCGCAATGACGGGGAGACTGCTTCGCTCCCTTTCTTCCCAAGCCGACTACTTTCATGAACATTGTCGTTCTGAACACCGGGAGCGATTCCCACCGTCATGCTTGAATCCCGCCGTAAACTGGCGCTGGCCTGCGCGCTCAGCGCGCTGGCCGGCTATGTCGATGGCATCGGCTATCTGCATCTCGGCGGGTTGTTCGTCTCCTTCATGAGCGGCAACTCGACGCGGCTTGGCGTGACGCTGGCCGAGGGGCATTGGCAGCACGCCTTGGAAGCGCTGGCGCTGATCGTGCTGTTTGTCGCCGGCGCCGCAGCCGGCAGCCTCATCGTGCTCAGCGCGCTGGCGCATCGCCAGCCCCTGCTCCTGCTCTTCGAGGCGTGGCTGTTGACGGCGGCGGCGGTGGCCTATGCCTACGGCCTGCCGAGCGCCGCGGTCGCCGCCATCGTGCTGGCGATGGGACTCGAGAACGCCGTATTCCAGCTCGAAGGCGGCGCCGGGCTCGGCCTCACCTACGTCACCGGGGCGCTGGTGAAGGCCGGTCAGCTGATCGCCGCCGCGCTCACCGGCGGCGCGGGCTGGGCCTGGCTGCCGAACCTGCTGCTATGGGCGGCGCTGGTCGCGGGTGCGCTCGCCGGGGCGATGGCCTATGGCTGGATCAACCTCGCCGCGATCTGGTTCGCCGCAGCCGCTGCGTTCGCCCTCAGCGCGCTGGTTGCCGCAACCGCGAAGCGGACGGATTGACAGCGCGCCCGCCTTGGCCGATGTCACGATCATGACGTCCTCAAGCAAAACCCGCGCCGCGTGCCTGATCGGCTGGCCCGCCGCGCATTCCCGCTCGCCGTTGATCCATCATTACTGGCTGCGCACGCTCGGCATCGAGGGCGGCTATGTGATCGAGGCGGTGCCGCCGGAGGATTTCAAGGATTTCCTGTTTCGCCTGTCGCTGCGCGGCTTCGTCGGCGCCAATGTCACCCTTCCGCACAAGGAGCGCGCGCTGGCGCTGTCGGCGCCGGACGAGCGCGCCCGTGCCGTCGGCGCCGCCAACACGCTGTGGTTCGCCGATGGCGAGTTGCGCTCGACCAACACCGATGTCGAAGGCTTCATCAACAATCTCGACGCCTGCGCGCCCGGCTGGGACAAGACCGAAGACGCGCTGGTGCTCGGCGCCGGCGGCGCGGCCCGTGCGGTTGTGTTCGGCCTGATCGAACGTGGGATCGCGCGCGTGCATCTGGTCAACCGCACCATCGACCGTGCCCGTGCGCTGGCCGACCAGTTCGACGCGCGCGTTCATCCCGCGACGTGGGACACGGTCGGCGAGCTGCTGCCGCGCGCAGGGCTGCTGGTGAACGCCACGTCGCTCGGCCAGCATGGCCAGCCCGCGCTCGAGGTCGATGTGGGGTTGCTGCCGCAAAATGCGGTTGTTTCCGATATTGTCTATGTGCCGCTGGTGACGCCGCTGCTCGCGGCGGCGGAGGCGCGTGGCCTGAAGACCGCTGACGGGCTCGGCATGCTGCTGCATCAGGCGGTGCGCGGTTTTGAATTGTGGTTCGGCCAACGCCCGCAAGTTACAGCGGAACTGCGTGGGCTGGTCGAAGCCGATCTCACAAAGACTTGAGGCCTGGAATAGCGTCTCCGGCACGGTGTCTCGTGTTAGTCCCCCGCGTTCCCTCCCGGAGATCACCATGCCTGCCAGCCGTTCCCATCTCATTCGTCCGTGCATCGCGCTCGCGATGGTGACGGCATCCACGCTTTATGCGCTTGCGCAGCAGCCGCCGACGCCGACGCGGGTGCGTGGAACCGTCGAGAGCGTCGATGGCGATACGCTGGCGGTGAAGTCGCGCAGCGGCGAGGACGTCAAGCTGCACATGGCGGGCAATATGGTGGTGCTCGGCCTCACCAAGATCGCGCTGTCCGACATCAAGGTCGGTTCCTTCATCGGCACCACCACGGTGCCCGGCCCTGACGGCGTGCCGAAGGCGGTCGAAGTGCATGTCTTCCCGGAGAACATGCGCGGCACCGGCGAAGGCTCGCGGCCCTATGATCTCAAGCCGAACAGCAGCATGACGAATGCGACCGTCGCGCAGTCCGTGGTCAGCAATGACGGTCATACATTGCAGGTCAAGTACAAGGACGGTGAGAAGACGGTCCAGGTCTCACCCGACACGCCTGTCGTGACCTATGTTCCCGGCGACAAGGCGGACCTCAAGGCCGGCGCCAAGGTGATCGCCTTCATGAAGAAACTGCCCGACGGCTCGCTTGAGACCGACCGCGTCAGCGTCGGCCGCGACGGCCTCACGCCGCCGATGTGACGCACGATCTGAACGGGCTACATCGGAACACGCGAGCGCATCACCTGTCCGTTATCGCAGTAACGGCCCCCTCATCCGGTCCGTAGTTGTTGAACAGTCACCTTTCCCGCGAACTGGAGGTAGCCGCACGGAATACCTTCAACTCCCCGGTGTTCCCTGATTCGCCAGCCAAACCCATGAGGGACACCATGCCGAAATCGCAGCTGTTCGCCGCATTGCTTCTCGTTGCCTTTGCCTCGGCTGCATCCGCACAGCAGCCGCCGGCGGTGCGCATTCGCGGCACCATCGAGGCCGTCGACGGCGCCATGCTGTCGATCAAGTCGCGCGACGGCGCCGACATGAAGGTGCGGACCACCGACAACGTCGCGGTGTTCGGCGTCGCCAAAACCGATCTGTCGGAGATCAAGCCCGGTTCCTATATCGGCGTCACCGCGATGCCCGAGCCCGACGGAACGCAGAAGGCGATCGCCGTTCACATCTTCCCGGAGAACCAGCGCGGCGCCGCCGAAGGCTTCCGCCCCTGGGACCTGCGCGCCAACTCGACCATGACCAACGCCACCGTCGCCGAGACCGTGAAGGGCACCGACGGTCAGAACATCACGGTGAAGTACAAGGACGGCGAGAAGAAAGTCGTGGTGCCGCCGGCCACCCCGGTCGTCACCTTCGTCGCCGGCGACAAGTCGGAGCTGAAGCCTGGTGCCAAGATCATCATCTTCGGCGCAGTGAAGAAGGACGACGGCACGCTGGAAGCCAACCGCGTCAATGTCGGCCGCGACGGGATTACGCCGCCGATGTGAAGCGCAACCTCTCTCAACACGTCGTCCCGGCGAAAGCCGGGACCCATAGCCGCCGATGACGATTGTTGAGAAGAGCTGTGGCCACAGCCGTGTTCTAGTCTCGCACGGCTGTGGTTATGGGTCCGGCTTTCGCCGGGACGACGACTGTGGGCCGGATGGCGATTGCCTCACACCGCGAGCACGTGATCGTCGATCTCGGCGATGGTGTTGACGCCGCACAGCCCCATCGTGGTGGTGAGTTCCTTGCCGAGGATATCGATCGCCTTGGCGACGCCTTCCTGGCCGCCGGCGCCGAGGCCATAGGCATAGGCGCGGCCGATCATGCAGGACTTTGCGCCGAGCGCCAGCGCCCGCATCACGTCCATGCCGGTGCGGATGCCGCCGTCGAACATGATCTCGAGCTTCGAGCCGACCTCATCGACGATCTCCGGCAGCACCTCGATCGAGGACGGTGCGCCGTCGAGCTGGCGGCCGCCATGGTTGGAGACCACGATCGCCTGCGCGCCGGTCTTGGCGGCAAGCTCGGCGTCCTCGACGTCGAGGATGCCTTTAAGGATCAGCTTGCCCGGCCAGATGCTGCGGATCCAGTCGATGTCCTTCCAGTTCAGCGAGGTGTCGAACTGCGAGGCGGTCCATTCCGACAGTTTCGTCAGATCCTCGGTGCCTTTGACGTGGCCGGCAATGTTGCCGAAGGTCCGGCGCTTGCCTTGCAGCACGCCTGACACCCAGGCGGGCTTGGTCGCGAAGTCGATCAGCTTCGACAGCGACCATTCCGGCGGCACCGTCATGCCGTTCTTGATGTCCTGGTGGCGCTGGCCGATCACCTGCAGGTCGACGGTCAACACCAGCGCCGAGCATTTCGCGGCGATCGCGCGCTCGATCAGCGACTTGATGAAGCCGCGGTCCTTCATGACGTAGAGCTGGAACCAGAACGGCTTGTCGACGGCGGCCGCGATGTCCTCGATCGAGCAGATCGACATCGTGCTCTGGGTGAAGGGAATGCCGGCCGCCTGGGCGGCGCGGCAGGCGTAGATCTCGCCGTCGCCATGCTGCATGCCGAGCAGGCCGACCGGCGCCAGGATCAGCGGCATCGCGGCCGGCTCGCCGAGGATCGTGGTCGCCAGGGTGCGCTTGGACACATCGACCAGGATGCGCTGGCGGAACTTGATCTGCTGCAGATCTTCCGAATTCGCGCGCAGCGTGTCCTCGGTGTAGGAGCCGCGGTCCGCATAATCGAAAAACGCCTTCGGCACCCGGCGCTTGTGCAGCTGGCGCAGATCTTCGATGCAGGTAATGTGCTTCATGGACGGTCCCGGCCCTTCTTCTGTGTCGCAAGTTCGATGTCGCGAGCCTTGTTTTAAGCAGCAAGTCTTGCGGGTGTTCGATCTTGTCGTCATCTAGCATGGATGGGGGGCCTGCCAAATCGAAGACGGATGGGAGAGCGCGATGACCCAATCAGGCTCCAAGCCGAAAGCAGACGAGAACGCCGAGAAGCGCCGGCTCGACGAGGCCCTGGAAGAGGGGCTGGAGGAGACGTTTCCCGGTTCCGACCCGGTCAATGTCACCCAGCCGGCCCCCACCAAGGGCGACCAGCACGTCAAGCGCAACGGCAAAGGGTAGGGGACGACGTTCGTTCCCCAGGTTGCCGAAAGAGTAATAATGTTATATCTTTCAGTGCGTTAATGTCGAAGCACGGGGTTTGGCCCCGGTAATGATTCATCATATTTTTTGAAGTCATTTTAGCGCCTGGCAGTCTATAAGGCCGATGCACGCTAGACTGGTAGGCGTTCGGGACTCTCTCGCCGGGTGGTTCGAGAGGTCCGTGTTGGGGGTTACATGAGCCGCAAATATTTCGGGACCGATGGAATTCGGGGCCGCGCCAATGGACTGATCACGCCGGAGCTCGCGCTCAAGGTGGGGCAGGCCGCGGGATTGGTGTTTCAGCGTGGCGACCATCGCCATCGCGTCGTGATCGGCAAGGACACGCGGCTGTCCGGTTATATGATCGAATACGCCATGGTCGCGGGTTTCACGTCGGTCGGTATGGACGTGCTGTTGGTCGGCCCGATGCCGACCCCGGCGATCGCGATGCTCACCAAGTCGATGCGCGCCGACCTCGGCGTCATGATCTCGGCGTCGCATAATCTGTTCGAGGACAACGGCATCAAGCTGTTCGGCCCGCAGGGCTTCAAGCTGTCCGACGATGTCGAGAAGCAGATCGAGCAGCTGCTCGACGAATCGCTCGACCGCCGCCTGGCGCAGAGCGCGAGCCTCGGCCGCGCCCGCCGCATCGACGGCGTCCATGACCGCTACATCGAATTCGCCAAGCGCACGCTGCCGCGCGATCTCTCGCTCGACGGCCTGCGCGTCGTGGTCGATTGCGCCAATGGCGCCGCCTACAAGGTGGTGCCGGAAGCGCTGTGGGAGCTCGGCGCCGACGTGGTGCCGATCGGGGTCGAACCCGACGGCTTCAACATCAACAAGGAATGCGGCTCCACTTCGCCGGAAGCGCTGTCGCGGAAGGTGCGCGAGATGCGCGCCGACATCGGCATCGCACTCGACGGCGATGCCGATCGCGTCATCCTGGTCGACGAGCGCGGCCACATCGTCGACGGCGACCAGCTGCTCGCGGTGATCGCGCAGAGCTGGAAGGAAGAGGGGCGCCTCGCCAAGCCCGGCATCGTCACGACCGTGATGTCCAATCTCGGGCTGGAGCGCTTCCTGCAGGGTCTCGGGCTGCAGATGGTCCGCACGCCGGTCGGCGACCGCTACGTGCTCGAGCAGATGCTGAGCGGCGGCTACAATCTCGGCGGCGAGCCGTCGGGCCATATCATCATGTCGGACTATTCGACGACCGGCGACGGTTTCGTCGCGGCGCTGCAGGTGCTGGCCGTGGTGCAGAAGCTGCGCCGCCCGGTGTCGGAGATCTGCCGGCGTTTCGATCCATTGCCGCAAATCCTGAAGAACGTGCGCTATCGCAGCGGCAAGCCGCTCGACGACGCCGAGGTCAAGTCCGCGATCACCGACGGCGAGAAGCGCCTCAACGGCCATGGCCGTCTGTTGATCCGCCCCTCCGGCACCGAGCCGGTGATCCGCGTCATGGGTGAGGGCGACGATCGCATCCTGGTGGAAGAGGTCGTCGACAACATCGTCAGCGCACTCGGCCACGCCGCCGCGGCATAGGACTGCTGATTCCATATCGAGCTGCCCGTCATCCTGAGGTGCGAGCCTTGCGGCGCAATTGCGCCGCTGGGCGAGCCTCGAAGGGTGTACGACCCGGCTGGTGGCCGATTCATCCTTCGAGACGCGGCCAAGCGGCCGCTCCTCAGGATGACGGGGAGGCGGGACGGTTGTTGCTGAGAACCACACAGCGCATCGCTGCCATCGGCTAACGCAACTGGTCCGGCTCACCTCCGCGTCGTACGACACGGAGGTATTTTTGCGAATCTGTCCGGGAATGCTGCATTGAACAAACCCGTCGTGAGCAAACAGGCGCTGGGCGAGCCGGTGCCGGTGCCGGTGCCGGAGTTGACGGCTGCGAAAGCGGCCGTGGCGGGGCCGGCCTATGTCGTGCTTGCCGGCATCAGCTTCTCGCACTTCCTCAACGACACGATGCAGTCGCTGATCGCTTCGGTCTATCCGATCCTGAAGGACAATTACGCGCTCGACTTCGCGCAGATCGGCATGATCACGCTGGCGTTCCAGTTCACGGCATCGCTGCTGCAGCCGCTGGTCGGGCATTTCACCGACAAGAAGGCGCAGCCGTTCTCGCTTGCGATCGGCATGGGCTTCACCTTCTTCGGGCTGTTGCTGCTCAGCGTTGCGCACACCTATGGGGTGATCCTGATCGCGGCTTCGCTGGTCGGCCTCGGCTCCGCGGTGTTCCACCCGGAATCGTCGCGCATCGCGCGGCTGGCGTCAGGCGGACGTTACGGTTTCGCGCAATCGGTGTTCCAGCTCGGCGGCAGTTTCGGCACCTCGATGGGACCGGTGCTCGCAGCACTGATCGTGGTGCCGTTCGGCCAGCCCTCGATCGCTTGGTTCTCCTCGATCGCGTTCCTTGCCATCGTGATCCTCTGGCGCATCGGCGTCTGGTACAAGCCGCAGATATCGGGCAGGAAGGCGGCCGCCAGCGCGCGGCATCCCGACCATCCGGATCAGCGGCGCGTGAGGATCGCGCTCATCGTGCTGGTGGCGCTGCTGTTCTCCAAGCAGCTCTATGTCTCGAGCCTGTCGAGCTATTACATCTTCTATCTGATCGACCGGTTCGGTGTCTCGACGCAGGCGGCACAGCTCTATCTGTTCGTCTTCCTTGCCGCCAATGCCGCGGGCGCGTTCATCGGCGGGCCGCTCGGCGACCGCTTCGGCCGCAAATACGTGATCTGGTTCTCGATCCTCGGCGCGCTGCCGTTCACGCTGGCGCTGCCCTATGCCGGCCTGTTCGCGAGCGCCGTGCTGACGGTGGTGATCGGCTTGATCATCTCGTCGGCGACGTCGGCGATCATCGTGTTCGCGCAGGAATTGATGCCGCATCGCTTCGGCATGATCTCCGGCGTGTTCTTCGGCGTCGCGTTCGGGATCGGCGGTCTCGGCGCCGCCGTGCTCGGCAAGCTCGCCGACCACACCTCGATCGCCTTCGTCTATCAGCTCTGCGCCTTCCTGCCGGCGATTGGCCTGCTCGCGGTGTTCCTGCCGAAGATGCCGAAGGCCGTGCGCTGAACGCTCGGCCGCAGACGCGACGCCCGCGTTAAGCATTCGCTAACACACGCCCGCTCGCGTGCGCTGCGAACGGCGCGCATGCGTCAACGCTTCATTAGCACTTGTGGCGAGATCGCGATGTTTCGCCGCTTCCTGCGCCATTTTATGGACCCATAAGCGAAAGCCGCAGAAAAAGGTGAGAGAAAATCAACCTTAAAAATTAGGGTTAAGTGCCGCTTAAACATTTCCTGCCATCGTCCGGCCGTGAGTTTCAGACGTGGGGCTTTCGTGTCGCCTCACTTGGCCCAAAAGGACGAAGCCAATGCGTAGCGTAAAGACCCTGATTGCCGCCGGTGCGGCATCTCTGTTGTCCTCGGCGGCGTTCGCTGCCGACATGCCCATCATGCCGCCACCTCCGATGGCGTATGCTCCTCCGCCGGTCCAGGATTTCGGCGGCTGGTATCTGCGCGGCGACATCGGCATGACCAACACCCAGGCCAAGCTGCACGTCAACGCCTACGACACACTGCCGGCCGGCACCGCCTTCAACCAGTTTGGCCACGGCTTCGACGGCGGTGTGCTCTACGGCATCGGCGTCGGCTATCAGTTCAACAGCTGGTTCCGCGCCGACATCACCGGTGAGTATCGCTCGAAGGTAAGCTTCAACGGCACCGATCTCTTCACGTTCCCCGGGCCCAGCCCGCTGAGCGACGCCTATCATGGCGGCATCCAGAGCTGGGTCGGCCTCGTCAACGTCTACGCCGATCTCGGCACCTGGGGCTGTTTGACGCCGTTCATCGGTGCCGGTGTCGGTGCCGCGACGCTCAAGACCTCGGCCTTCTCCGACGTCGCGACGTTCCCGAGCGGGTCGGGCCTCACCAGCTCCTTCATCGCGGATGGCGCCACCAAGACCAATTTCGCCTGGGCGCTGCATGCCGGTGTCGCCTACAAGGTCACCAACAACTTCACGGTCGAGCTGGCCTATCGCTACCTCGATATGGGCACTGCCGGCCACGGCCAAGGTCACTTCTTCGACGGCACGCCGGCCGGTCCCTCGAGCTTCCAGTTCCGCGACATCACCTCGCAGGACGTGAAGCTCGGTGTGCGCATGGCCTTGCCGTGCTGCGACGTGCCGCCCCCGCCGCCGCCGCCGCTGATCCGCAAGGGTTAATTTCCAGCGTTCACGGTTAACGATTGCAACGGCGCGGGACCATCCCGCGCCGTTTTTCTTTGCCGCGTCATGTCGCGAACTTGCCGCGCCATGTGCGCACTTCTGCAACTTGTGTGCTCGAAAACGGGCGGCGACAACGATTGGTTAAGGTTAACAGGCGATGATCAACGCGAAATCGGTGCGGTGGATGGAGCGTTGCAATGCGTAGGTTGGTGCTGGCGGCGATGATGATTGGAACGGTGACCGGCGCGCAGGCTGCCGACCTGCCGGACTTTCCGATCCTGCGCGGCGGCTTCAGCGACGCGCCCAGCACACCGGTTAACTGGCGCGGCTTCTACATCGGCGGGCAGGGCGGCTACGGCTCGTCCGATGAGAATTTCCGCGGCACGAATACCAGCCTGCTCGCAGGCTTGCTGGATCACAATGTCATCCAGCAGATGGACGTCGCGAACTGGAATCTCGGGCTCGGCAAGGCATCCCAGCGCTCCTCGGCGTGGGGCGGCTTCGCCGGTTACAACTGGCAATACGACGACGTCGTTGTCGGCATTGACGCGAGCTACATGCACGGAAAGTTCGGCGGCGCTTCCGTCGCCAACAAGGAACTGGTGAGCGGGAATGCGCTCACCGACGGCAATTTCCATGACGTGCGGGTCGATTCGTCGGCGTCGATCCGGATCAACGACATGGCGACGATCCGCGGCCGCGCCGCCTATGCCTGGGGCTGCTTCCTGCCCTACATCTTCGGAGGCGTCGCGTTTGGCAATGCCGATATCTCGCGGTCCGTCACCGTCAACGACGCGGTCAGCACCAGCCAACTGGGGCCATTCACGCAGCTCGCACCACTGACCGCATCGGATGTTCAGCATAATCATCTGGTGTATGGCTACACCGGCGGTCTCGGTTTCGACGTCAATATCACGGGCGGGCTGTTCATGCGCGCCGAGTGGGAATATGTCCGCTTCACGTCCACCGTCGATACCAGCATCAATACCGTGCGCGCCGGTCTCGGTTACAAGTTCTGAGGCAAAGCCGCCCAACTTGACAGCCCATGGCGTGACTGGTCGGATATCGCTCCGCAAGCGGAGCAATCTCACATGAAAATCTACGGCGACGCCAATTCAGGCAACTGCCTGAAGGTGAAGTGGGTGTGCGACAGGCTGGCGCTGCCGTACACATGGGTCGAGATCGACACCATGAAGGGCGGCAGCCGGACCGCGGAATTCCTCAAGCGAAACGGCTGGGGCCAGGTGCCGACGGTGGAGCTGGATGACGGCCGCACGCTGGCGCAATCCAACGCCATCATTCGCTACCTCGCGCGCGGCAGCGACCTGATCCCGAGCGATCCCTATCGCGCGGCGCAGATGGATGCCTGGATGTTCTGGGAGCAGAACAGCCACGAGCCTTATGTGGCCGTCTGCCGCTTTCAGGCCGTGTATCTCGGCAAGGCCATCTCGGAGATCGATCCGAACCTCGTCAAGCGCGGCTATGTCGCGCTCGATCATCTGGAGCGGCATCTGGCGGGCACGCAATTCCTGGTCGAAGACGCGTTCTCGCTCGCCGACGTCTCGCTGCTCGCCTATACGCGTGTCGCGGAGGATGGCGGCCTCGCACTCGCGCGTTATCCCGCGATCCGTCGCTGGATCGCCGATGCCGAGCGCGTGCTCGCGCTGCCGCCGGTCCGCTGACCTCAAGCGAATGCCGCCATGACTGAAGCCTCATCCATCACGATCCGCCGCGCCCGCCGCGAAGACATCGCCGCCATCGTCGGCATGCTTGCGGACGATCCGCTCGGCAGTGCGCGCGAGCGGATCGAAGACCCGTTGCTGCAACGCTATTACGAGGCTTTCGCGCGGGTCGAGCGCGATCCCAACCTGCAACTCGTCGTCGCCGTCGACGGGGAGGGCGTCGTCGTCGGCTGTCTGCAGCTCGCGGTTCTGCCAGGCATCAGCTCGCAGGGCGGCTCGCGCGGCCTGCTCGAGGACGTTCGCGTTGCAAAGCATTGCCGCAGCCGCGGCATCGGCGAGAAGCTCGTGCAATGGGCGGTCACGGAGGCGCGCGCGCGAGGCTGCATGCTCGTCGAATTGCTGACGCATCAGACGCGGGTCGATGCGCAACGGTTCTATGAACGGCTTGGGTTCGCACGCAGCCATGTCGGGATGACGATTCGATTTTGAAAACGCGCGCGGGAAGGTTGTGCCATCTACCGGGGCAATGCCTGCGGCAGCCGTTGCTCTGCGATCCGGTTAACAGGCGATAAACTAAGCTGGCCTCCGTGATTTTACGGGTCGGAACGAGTCCGCTATGTCGGACGTCTCCCACGGGGCGCTGGCAACTGGGGATTGGAATGTCGGATTATTCGATCGTGCGGGTCGGCAACGAGTATATCGTGCAGGTCGGCGAGAAGAGTATTTTGAAAGTATCGAGCCGGCGCAGGGCGGTTAAGATCATGACTCTGGCGGCAGATTTGCTCGATCAGGAGACGATCCAGCAGGTCGAGGATGCCCCATCAATCAGCCGTGATGCCCGGATCGTTCCAGACGAGTCCGAACTTTCTTGACGTTTGGGTACCTTTCCACTATCCCCGACCGCGGGAAACCTCTCCCCACCGAGAGGCAGCTATCTGGAAGGGTAGACTATGATTGCAGCGAAGCCCGCTTCGCGGCCTGAAGTGCCGCATTTTTCCTCCGGCCCCTGTGCCAAGCGCCCCGGCTGGAACCCCAACAATCTCAAGGACGCCGCCCTCGGCCGCTCGCATCGCGCGAAAGTCGGCAAGGCCAAGCTCAAGCTTGCGATCGAACTGACGCGCGAGGTGCTTGAGGTGCCTGCCGATTACAAGATCGGCATCGTGCCGGCGTCGGATACCGGCGCGGTCGAGATGGCGTTGTGGTCGCTGCTCGGCGAGCGGCCCGTCACCACGCTCGCCTGGGAATCCTTCGGCGAGGGCTGGGTCAGCGATATCGTCAAGGAATTGAAGCTGAAGGACGTCACCAAGCTCAACGCGGCTTATGGTGAAATCCCCGATCTCTCCAAGGTCGATCCGAAGTCGGATATCGTCTTCACCTGGAACGGCACCACCTCAGGTGTGCGCGTTCCGAACGCCGACTGGATCAGCGCGGATCGCGAAGGCCTGACAATTTGCGACGCGACGTCGGCCGCCTTCGCGCAGCCGCTCGATTTCGCCAAGCTCGACGTCGTCACCTTCTCCTGGCAGAAGGCGCTTGGCGGTGAAGCCGCGCACGGCATGCTGATCCTGTCGCCGCGTGCGGTGGAACGGCTCGAGACCTACAAGCCGGCCTGGCCGCTGCCGAAGATCTTCCGCCTCACCAAGGGCGGCAAGCTCAACCAGGGCATCTTCGAGGGCGAGACCATCAACACGCCGTCGATGCTCTGCGTCGAGGACTATCTCGATGCGTTGAACTGGGCGAAGTCGATCGGCGGCCTGAAGGCGCTGATCGCCCGCGCCGATGCCAACACCAAGGCGCTCGCCGACTGGAAGGCGCGGACGCCGTGGATCGACTTCCTGGCCAAGGATCCCGCGATCCGCTCCAACACCTCGGTGTGCCTGAAGTTCACCGACCCCGCGATCACTTCGCTTCCATCCGACGCACAGGCCGACTTCTGCAAGAAGCTGGTCGCGCTGGTGGAGAGGGAGAACGCCGGCTTCGACTTCGCGTATTACCGCGACGCGCCGGCCGGTTTGCGGATCTGGTGCGGCGCCACCGTCGAAGCCAAGGATGTCGAGCTGCTGACGCAGTGGATCGACTGGGCCTTCGCCGAGACCAAGGCAGCGTTGCCCAAGGCGGCTTAAGTTTTCTTGTCACCTCTCCCCGTTCTTACGGGGAGAGGTCGGATCGCGCAGCGATCCGGGTGAGGGGCCCTCTCGGCTTGTTCCTCGCCCGTGGCTGCCCCTCACCCCAACCCTCTGCCCGCAAGAGCGGGGAGAGGGAGAAGTGATCAGAGACTTCACCACATCGGTCCAGGAGACCCGCCCGCCGCAGGGCAAAGGAACAATCGAGATGACAAAACCCAAAGTTCTGATTTCCGACGCGCTGTCTCCCGCCGCCGTGCAGATCTTCAAGGATCGCGGCGTCGAGGTCGACTTCCAGCCCAACCTCGGCAAGGACAAGGAAAAGCTCGCCGAGATCATCGGCAATTACGACGGCCTCGCGATCCGCTCGGCCACCAAGGCGACCGCCAAGCTCATCGAGAAGGCGACCAGGCTGAAGGTGATCGGCCGCGCCGGCATCGGCGTCGACAATGTCGAGATTCCGGCCGCGACCGCCAAGGGCATCATCGTGATGAACACGCCGTTCGGCAATTCGATCACGACCGCCGAGCACGCGATCACCCTGATGCTGGCGCTGGCGCGCGAGATCCCGCAGGCCGACGCCTCGACCCAGGCCGGCAAGTGGGAGAAGAACCGCTTCATGGGCGTCGAGATCACCGCCAAGACCCTCGGCGTGATCGGCTGCGGCAATATCGGCACGATCGTCGCCGACCGCGCGCTCGGCCTGCGCATGAAGGTGATCGCGTTCGATCCGTTCCTGTCGCCGGAGCGTGCCAAGGACATCGGCGTCGAGAAGGTCGAGCTCGACGATCTCTTGAAGCGCGCCGACTTCATCACGCTGCACACGCCGCTGACCGAGAAGACCCGCAACGTGATCGATGCGGCCGCGATCGCCAAGATGAAGAAGGGCGTGCGCATCATCAACTGCGCGCGCGGCGGCCTGGTCGACGAGCAGGCGCTGGTCGACGCGCTGAACTCCAAGCACGTCGCGGGCGCCGCCTTCGACGTGTTCGTCGAGGAGCCGGCGACCTCGAACGTGCTGTTCGGCCATCCCAACGTGATCTGCACTCCGCATCTCGGCGCCTCCACCACCGAAGCGCAGGAAAACGTCGCGCTGCAGGTCGCCGAGCAGATGTCGGACTATCTGCTGTCGGGCGCGATTTCCAATGCGGTCAACTTCCCTTCGATCACCGCGGAAGAGGCGCCGAAGCTGAAACCGTTCATCGAGCTCGCCGAAAAACTCGGCTCGTTCGCCGGCCAGCTCACCGAGAGCGGCATCCTCAAGACAGAGATCACCTACGAGGGCCACGTCGCCGAGATGAAGATCAAGGCGATTACCTCGGCGGTGCTATCGGGCCTGCTGCGGCCCATGCTGGGCGAGGTCAACGTCGTCTCGGCGCCGGTCGTCGCCAAGGAGCGCGGCATGGTGGTCGACGAGGTCGTCCGCGCTGCGCAGAGCGACTATGAAAGCCTGATCACGGTCACCGTCACCACCGAGCGTCAGGAGCGTTCGGTGTCCGGCACCGTCTACGCCGACGGCAAGCCGCGTCTCGTCGACATCAAGGGCATCCGCGTCGACGCCGAGTTCGGCAAGTCGATGATCTATGTGACCAACGAGGACAAGCCGGGCTTCATCGGCGCATTCGCGAGCCTCTTGGGTGATGCGAAAATCAATATCGCGACCTTCCATCTCGGCCGCGTCAAGCAAGGCGGCGACGCCATTGCGCTGGTCGAGGTCGACGGCGCGGTGCCGCCGGAGCTGCTCGCCAAGGTGCAGACGCTGCCGCAGGTGAAGCAGGCCAAGGCGCTGACGTTCTGAGCCGCTGACGTTTTAAAGGCGCTGGCGTTTCAAACGCTGTTTGAGCGGTCCTCGTCATCGCCCGGAACACCCGGGCATGACGGAGGGAAGATACCGCTCAAGCAGTCCATATTCCGATCTGCGGAACATGACGCCGTCTCCGGTCGCGGAGGCGGCGTTTGTCGTTCCGGGACGTCCGGTATTGCTGTTGCGCCCGACGAAAAATGTGTACGAACGGGCCACGACGCGCCACAATGACCGTCATCTCAGAGGGAGAAAACAATGCGTGAAGCTGTAATCGTTTCCTACGCGCGCACAGGCCTGGCGAAGTCCGGCCGTGGCGGATTCAACATCACCCCGCCGATGTCGCTCGCCGCGCACGCCATCAAGCACGCGGTCGACCGCGCCGGTGTCGACAAGGAATATGTCGAGGATTGCTATCTCGGCAATTGCGCGCATGGCGCGCCGAACATCGGCCGCCAGGCGGCGCTGCTCGCGGGCCTGCCGAAGTCGACCGCCGGCGTCTCCGTGAACCGCTTCTGCTCGTCGGGCCTGCAGACCATCGCGATGGCCGCCAACTCGATCCGTTCCGACGGTTCCGATTGCATCGTCGCCGGCGGCGTCGAGAGCATCTCGATTCCCGGCGGCGGCTCGCCGAAGGAATCGATCGATCCCGAGCTGCTCAAGACCGCGCCCGACATCTTCATGGCGATGATCGATACCGCCGATATCGTCGCCGAGCGCTACAAGCTTAGCCGCGAATACCAGGACGAGTATTCGCTGGAGTCGCAGCGCCGCATGGCGGCCGCGCAGCAGGCCAACAAGTTCAAGGACGAAATCGTCCCGATGAAGACCAAGATGAAGGTGGTCGACAAGGCGACCAAGGCCGAGTCGATCGTCGACTACGTGGTCGATCGCGACGAGTGCAACCGCCCCGAGACCACGCTGGAGGGCCTCGCCAAGCTCGAGCCGGTCAAGGGCCCGGGCAAGTTCGTCACCGCCGGCAATGCCAGCCAGCTCTCCGACGGCGCCGCCGCCGTGGTGCTGATGGAAGCCAAGGACGCCGAGAAGCGCGGCCTCAACCCGCTCGGCCGCTTCGTGGCCTGGGCCTCGGCCGGCTGCGAGCCCGACGAGATGGGCATCGGCCCGGTCTTTGCCGTGCCGAAGCTGCTCAAGCGCCATGGCCTGAAGATCGACGACATCGATCTCTGGGAGCTCAACGAGGCGTTCGCCAGCCAGTGCCTCTATTCGCGCGACCAGCTCGGCATCGATCCCGAGAAGTATAACGTCAATGGCGGCTCGATCGCGATCGGCCATCCCTTCGGCATGACCGGCGCCCGGCTCACCGGCCACCTGCTGCAGGAAGGCCGTCGCCGCAAGGCCAAGTGGGGCGTCGTGACCATGTGCATCGGCGGCGGCCAGGGCGGCGCCGGCCTGTTCGAGATCTACAGCTGAGCGCAACTCGGCTGACCGCTCAGGATTTGCAGCACGGCGCCTCAAGGGCGCCGTGCTTTTTGCGTACTCTCTCCCGCCGTCATTGCGAGCGAAGCGAAGCAATCCATTGTCACCGCACATGCGGACGGATGGATTGCGTCGTCGCTTCGCTGCTCGCAATGACGGTAATGGAGACCTTCCGACACCGCCGCGCCATGCGGCAGCCGTCGCGGCGCCATCGTCGTGCCGCAGGGAAACCTCAATCGAACCAGTCCCTTCCTCGCTGCGTCTCACCACGAGAAACGGCGCGCCGTCGAGCCCGGCGCGCCGTTCGTCTCGCGCGCCATGCGGCGTTTTTCCGGAGGGATGTCATGTGTAGGATTGCGAATTATCTTGTGACCACCAGCCTGGTGCTGGCGGGTACGCTGGTTGCCGGGCCGCTGCATGCGGCCAATCTCGATGCGGCCTCGCAGGTCGATGCCGTGACCGTCTATCCCGATGGCGCGAGCGTCACCCGCGTCATCACGCTGGATCTGCCTGCCGGCGACAACACGCTCATCGCCAGGGATTTCCCGATGGGGCTCGATCCGTCCTCGCTGCGGGTCGAGGGCGAGGGCGGAGCGAAGCTCACGATCGGCGCGATCGATACAAAGCTGCCGCAGCCCTTGCTGCCGCCAAACCTTTCCGAGATCGACAAGCGCATCGAGGCGCTGAACGATCAGCGCGCCGATTTGCAGGGACTGATCAGCGCGGCCGAGGCGCGGCGCAAGTTTGCCGAGCGGTTTGCCGAGGCGTCACCCGCGGGCCTCGGCGAAAAGGGCGAGGCGCGTCCGCTCAGCGAGTGGCGCGCGGCGTTCTCGGCGGTGGCCGACGAGGTCGCAACCGCCGACAGCGCGATCCGAGACGCCGAGCGCAAGATCCGCGTGATCGATCGCGATCTTGCGCAGCTCGCAGCCGATCGCACCAGCAAGCCGCCGAGCAGGGTCGAGGTGCGGATCGACGTCGCCTCGCAGGCGGCGACCAAGGCGACCTTGCGGGTCACCTATGCGGTTCCCAACGCGCGCTGGACGCCGCTCTATGACGCCCGGCTCGACACCGGCGCCAAAGACCGCAAGCCCGCGATCGAATTAGTGCGCCGCGCCGAGATCACCCAGTCGACCGGCGAGGACTGGTCGAACGTGGCGCTCGTCGTCTCCACCGTGCGGGTCGCGCGCGGCGGCAATGCGCCCGACCTCCGCTCGCTGATCGTGCAATATCCGCAGCCGCCGCGGCCGCTGGCGAAGCTTTCGGGAGAGGCCAGCATGCGGTCGCGCGAGGCGCTGGCACCCGCGCCGGCCGCCGACGCGGTTCAGCAGTTCCGCTTTGGTGGGGGACGCATGGACGAACTGGAAGCCACCGCCGAGGTCGGCGCCTTCCAGGCCACCTTCAGGATCCCCGGCCGCGTCAGCGTTGCCGCCAATGAGGGCGCCAAGAGTCTGCGCATCTCGACGGCGACTATCACGCCCGATCTCGCGGTTCGCGCCGTTCCGGTGATCGACCCGACCGCGTTCCTGGAAGCGAGCTTCGTGCAGGCCGACGATGCGCCGCTGCTGCAGGGGCAAATCTCGATCTACCGCGACGGCATCTTTGTCGGCCGCAGCCGGATGGCCACCGCCGCCAAGGACGAGACCGTGCGGCTCGGTTTCGGCGCCGACGACAAGGTCAAGATCGAGCGCACGGTGGTGAAGCGCAACGAGGGCTCCGCCGGCCTGATCGTGACCACGTCGAAGACCGACGAGCGCGCGTTCAAGACCACGGTGCGCAACGGCCACGACTTCCCGATCAAGGTCGCGATCCAGGATCAGCTCCCGGTCAGCGAGAGCGACGATATCGTGGTCGAGATGCTGCCGCCGTCGACGCCGGCGACGACGACCAATCTGCGCGACAAGCGCGGCGTGCTGGAATGGGCGTTCGAGGCCAAGGCCGGCGAAGTCCGTGACGTCAATTTCGCCTGGCGGATGCGTTGGCCGAAGGACAAGGGCGTCGTGATGGTGCCGGCGGGCTAGAGCCCGTGCCGGGCTCTTGCGTTGTTGCTTGACGCGTTTTCTTCACGCGAACCGGAACCCACCTCGCGTGAAAACGCTATGAGGGACCTGCGTCATCTGCCGATGACAACCCTCCCGATCTCGGGCATCACTTTGCCAAAGGCAACAAAGCCTGAGATCGGGAGGATCCATGAGCTACCAGCACATCATCGTCGATGATCCGCGTCCGCGCGTCCGCCGCATCACGCTGAACCGCCCCGAGAAGCGCAACGCGCTGAACAACCGCCTGCGCGGCGAGATCTTCGAGGTGCTGGAGCAGGCCGACCGCGATCCCGGGATTTCGATCTCGATCCTGCGCGGCGCCGGACCCTGCTTCTCGGCGGGTTACGATCTCTCCGCCGACAACCGCGTCGACCAGCCCTATCATTCGGCATCCGGCCCCGGCCAGTGGTCGCGCCATGTCGTCGAGGGCTGGTTCTCGATCTGGGATCTCGCAAAGCCCGTGATCGCGCAGGTGCACGGCTACTGCCTCGCCGGCGGCACCGAGCTCGCGACCGCCTGCGACGTGGTCTACGTCGCCGACGACGCCCAGATCGGCTATCCGCCGGTGCGGCTGATGAGCCCGCCCGACATGCAGTATCACCCTTGGCTGGTCGGCATGCGGCGCGCCATGGAATTGATGCTGACGGGCGACGCGATGTCCGGCCGCGAGGCCGCCGATTGGGGCTATGCGACCCGGTCGTTTCCGCTCGCCGAACTGGAGGCGAAGACGCTGGATTTCGCCGAGCGCGCGGCCAAGGTGCCGATCGAGCTGCAACAGCTCAACAAGCGCAGCGTCCACCGCGCGATGGAAATCATGGGCGCCCGCGCCGCGATCCGCGCCGGCACCGAGATCCAGGCGCTGGCCTTCACGACCGAGGCCAGCAAGGCCTACATGGCGGGCTTCCGCCGCGATGGCGGCAGTGTGAAGGCCCAGCTCGACCAGCGCGACACGACGTTCGGGGATTACCGGACGAAGAAGGAGTGAGGATCACGTAAGCCGCGTGCTGAGCTGTATCACCGTCACCCTGAGGCGGCCGCAAAGCGGCCGTCTCGAAGGGCGGCGGCCCGGCTGTCTCCGTGCGGCTGCATCGTGGCCCGTGCATCCTTCGAGGCTCGCCCAGCGGCGCAATTGCGCCGCAAGGCTCGCACCTACAGCGACAAAGGCGAAGCCTTTGCTTGTCCCTTGAGCTCGGGCGCCTCTGGAATACTGGGTCGCCCGGTCGAGCCGGGCGACGACACTGTTGTGGGTGGCGAGCGCCCCTTCACTTCGCCTTCAGGAAGTCGCCGACCTCGAGCAGCATGAACTCGTCGTCATCGGCCTTGTTCGGGTCGCGGCTCGACGAGAATGGCAGGTTGTTGTCGTTGCCGACGATGATGTGGGTCTCGTCGACCCGGTCGACATTCTCGATGGTGAAGAACGGGAAGGTGTAGACGCCGTCGTTGAGCGGCTTGCGGGCCTTCTTGTTGGGATCACGGATCTTCATCAGGTCGATATGGGCGATCTTGCGCACCGGCTTGCCGACGTTGGCGTCGGACAGCTCGATCTTGTAGACGCGCTTGAACTTGGCGAGGTCGGGAAAGCAGTTCTCGCCGCGCTGGCCTTGCGGGCAGGCCTTGTCGGCGGTGCCTTCGCCATTGTCGCGTTCGATGACGAGGCCCTGAGCCGGATCGATCATGTTGAAGTCGCCGATCGCATTGCCGTTCTGCTCGAACACGTACTGCCAGTAGCGTCCGGTGAACTTCTCCGCCGCGACGTCGAATTCCAGGATGCGCGAGGCTTCCTTGCCGTCGACCTTCTCCCAATCCTTCTTGTCGGCATCCCACAGCGGGCCTTCGAGCAGGCCGTAGAGGAACTTGCCGTCCTTGGAGGAAGCAAAGCCTTCATAGCCCTTGGAGCGGCGCAGGTTGACGTTGGTATAGGAGGCGCCGGGCGCGCCGGGTGACTGCACCGCCCAATGATCCGGCGAACGCACCGGCTTGCCGTCGGCGACGGTCTCGAACACGGCGAGGATCTTGCCGGTCTTGTCGGCCTTGAGGATGTAGGGCCCGAACTCGTCGCCGATCCAGAAAATGTCGTTGATGATCTGGAAGCCCTCGGTGTCGAAATCGGCACCGGTCAAATAGCGCTTGGCGGTGTCCTCGTGCACGATGCGGAACGGCACCTTCCTGTCGGGATCGTGCAGGAACACGGTCTCCTGACGCTCGATCTTGCCGTTCGCCCAGTCGATCTTGTGCCGGTTCAGGTACAGCATCGAGTCGGCCGAGTTGTAGCGCGAGCCCATGCCGTTGTCGGTGATCACCCAGAACGAGCCGTCGGGCATCACCTTGATGCCGGAATGGCCCTGCAGCGGCTGGCCCTTGAACGGTAGCGACACGCCGGTCGGCCGCTCATAGGACTTGCCCATTACGGTGCCGATGGCGTCGACGCGCTTGCCGGTGGTGTATTTTCCCGAAGTCTTCAGATCGTTCGGGGCGTCGGCGGGGGCGTCGATGAAGCTCTCCGCCGGCATCACGGCATGTCCTGCCAGTGTCGCCGGGAATTCGCCCTCGCTCTGCGCGAACGCCGATGTGGCGAGCAGGATCGAGGCGACGGAGCAGAGCAGGGACAGGCGCATGGTTGATCTCCCAAAGGATAAACGATGCGGTGTTCTCCGAGCCGCCTGTTACAACCGGCTGACAGTTTTGTGAACCGCGGATGTTGCGGCGGGATAAGGCTTGCGGCGTTACGTCGCCTCTCTCCGTCATGCCCGGCCTTGTGCCGGGCATCCACGTCTTTGTTGCAGTTAGAGAGGTAAGACGTGGATGGCCGGGACGAGCCCGGCCATGACGAATAACGGGACCATCGTGAGGCGGTTAGATCGGCCGCGTCGTTTGCGGCAGCAGGAACGGCACGCCGTCTCCGGTGTAGGCGATCGCGGCGTCGATCTCGAAGATCTCGCGCAGCGTCTCGGCTTTCATCGCCGCCGCGCGGTCGCCGTCGACGGCCAGCCGGCCGCGGTGCAGCAGCAGGACCCGGTCGGCGAACCGCATCGCGAGGTTGAGGTCGTGCAGGATCGCGATCACCGCGGTGCCGCGCGCGGCGCGCCGTCGCGCCGTTTCGACCAGGTCGATCTGGTGCCGCAGATCGAGGCTCGAGGTCGGCTCGTCCAGCAGCAACAGTCCGGGTCCATGCAGCGCTTCGCCGCAGGCGAGCTGCACCAGCACGCGGGCGAAATGCGCCCGCTGCTGCTCGCCGCCCGACAGCGTCGGCAATTGCCTGAAACGGAAACGCGCGAGCCCGACCTCGTCGAGCGCCGCCTCGACCAGCGCCCGCGCCACGGCGCGCGGGCTTTCGCCGGCGCCCATGCCGACGATTTCCTCGACGGTGAACGGGAAGGTGACGTTGACGTGTTGCGACAGCATCGCGCGGTGCTGCGCCAGCGCGCGTGGTCCGTAAGTTTGCAGGTCGCGCTGCCTCAGCCTGATCGTCCCGCGCGACGGACGCAGGTCGCCCGACAGCATCCGCAGCAGGGTCGATTTGCCGGCGCCGTTGGGACCGACGATCGCGAGCATCTCGCCGGCACCGATCTGCAGCGACACCGCATCGACCAGCGTCGTGCCGCCGACCGTCATCGACACCGACTGCGCTTCGAGCAGGGCCGTCATAGCGACACCAGTCCGCGCTGCCGCAGCGGCATGGCGAGGAAGAACGGCGCGCCGATCGCCGCGGTCAGGATGCCGATCGGCATTTCCGCGGGCGCCACGATGGTGCGCGCCACGGTGTCGGCGCCGACCAGGAGGATGGCACCGAGCAGTGCGGACGCCGGCAGCAGCAGCCGATGCGCGGGCCCGATCACCAGCCGCAACAGATGCGGCACCACGATGCCGACGAAACCGACCACGCCGCAGACCGAGACCGCGACGCCGGTCATCGCCGACACCAGCACGATCGAGATCCGCTTCAGCCGTTCGACGTCGACGCCGCTGTGAAACGCCTCGGCCTCGCCGAGCACCAGCACGTCGAGCCTGCGCGCGATCGAGAGGCAGGCGACCAGCGCCACCGCCAGCACCGGCGCCAGCGCCGTGAGCTTGCTCCAGGTCGCGCCGCTGAGCGAGCCGAGCAGCCAGAAGGTGATGTCGCGCAGCTGGCGGTCGTCGGCGACGAACACCAGAAGGCCGATGCCGGCATTGGCGATCGCGGCGATCGCAAGCCCGGCCAGCAGGAAGATCGCAATCGATGTCCGGCCGCCGCGGCTGGCGATGCCGTAAAGCACGATGGTCGTGATCAGCGAGCCGGCAAAGGCCGCGATCGGCAGCAGCTGGTGCTGCAGGAAGCGCAGGCTTTCGCCGAGATGGCTGTCGGTGAACACGATCGCAGCTGCCGCGGCGAACGCGCCGCCGGAGGAGACGCCGACCAGTGCGGGGTCGGCGAGGGGATTGCGGAACAGGCCCTGCATGATCGCGCCTGATACGGCAAGCAGTCCGCCGACCATCGCCGCCGCTGCGATCCGCGGGATGCGGATCGACCACACCACGAGCTGGTCGCGTGCGAGCTGCGGGTTGGCGACACTATCAGCCCATAGCCCAAGCGCTGCCGGAAGCCGCGCCATGGGAATGCCGGCGGCCCCGACCGTCAGGGCGACCAGCGCGGTCGCTGCGAGCGCCGCAAGCAGGCAGAGCAGGGTGAGTGTCGCCGCCGGCCGCAGCGACATGCCGGCGCGCCGTTGTTTCGCTCGTCCGCGGCGATCGGCGAGCCCGCTCATTGCCGGCAATTCGCGGTCAGCGCTGCCGGCTTGAAGCTGTCGGCCTCCGGCGCCAGCGCCGGATAGAGCTTGACCGAGAGGTCGCGTGCCGCGGCCGCAGTGCGCGGTCCGAAGCCGAGCAGATAAAGGCCTTCCATCGAGATGAAGGCCTTGTTGGCCGCGACCGGCGTCAGCGCGAAGGCCGGATGCGCGAACACGGCATCCGACGTCAGCGAGTCCTTGCCGCGATCGATCGACAGCACGACATCCGGTTTCGCCGCCACGATGGCCTCGTCATTGACCGGCTTGTAGCCGTCGTAACCGTCGATGGCGTTGACGCCGCCGGCAAGCCGGATGATCTCGTCCGCGGCGGTCTTGTGGCCCGCGGCCATCGCCCGGCCATTCAACAGCGACATCACGAACATCACGCGCACCGGCTTCGTCACCCTGGCGCGCAGCGCGCGCAGTTGCGCGAGATCGCTCCCCACCGCCGTGGTCAGGCAGGCAGCGCGCGGATCGGCACCCATGGCGTGGCCCACCAGCCTGATCTTCTCGACCAGCCCGGCCTCCGAGAACGTCTCCGGCACCAGCACCAGCGGCACCTTCGCCGCCTCGAGCACGTCCATGGTCTCCTTCGGCCCGGAGCCCTGCACTGCGAGCACCAGCGACGGGTGCAGGCCGAGCACCCCCTCCGGCGACAGCTGGCGCATGTAGCCGACGTCGGGCTTCTCGCGCAGCGCGGCCGGCGGGTAGAGGCTGGTCGCATCGACGCCGGCGATGCGGTCCTCGAAGCCGAGCGCATAGAGGATCTCGGTGATCGCGCCGCCGATCGAGACGATCCGCGACGGATTGTCGATCACGACGTCGCGGTCGCGTGCGTCATGCACGGTGATGCCCTCGGCCGTCACGGCTTCGATCGGCAGCAAGCAGGAGAAGGCGAGCAGAGCGAGCGTGCGACAAATTGTCATCGGGGCCGTCACTTCGTGAGGATCAGCTTGTTCTGCGAGGTCAGCCGCAACCGGTAATGTTCTTCGCCATGCATGATGATGATCTCGCGCTCCGCCGCGAACAGGTCGCGACTGTCGAGACGATTTCCGCGCATGATCAGCGTTTTGGCTGCGCCGGATGCAGGCTCGGTCTGCTTTCCGGCTGCGCCGATATTGTCTCCGGAAGCTGCGGACATATTGTGGTGCTGCGCCTGCGAAAATTTTCAAACGGTGTTTGCTTGTATAAGCGGGCGAAGGCGCATTCCAACGGCTGCACTTTACAATCGATATAAACAGCGCCGCCGCATTCTTGACCGTTTTGTTGCCGGCTCGTAACCAATCCTCACGCGATGCAGGCCGGTGGCTTGATCGCGATGTAGCCAGCAAGCCGCTCGTCAGAGAGCGCACGCCAGCCAAACCAGACAAGCGATGATCAGGCTGGGGCTAGAATGGCTGACGGGGCTAGGGTTTCGCGCGCCCTGATTTTGGGCGCGTCGGTGTTTTCATTTACGGCGGCACTGCCGGAGCGCGGGTTCGCACAGGCCGCCGATCCGTCGGCTGCGCGTCCTTCGACCGAGCGGCCGAAGCAGGCCAAGCGGAAGCCGAAGCCGGCGGCCGAAGCTCAGGCGGCGCCGGCGGCGATGAATGCGCAGGCGCAGATCGGCGCGGTGCCGGTGCAATCGCTCGACACCATCACGGCGGTGGCGTCCAAGACCGAGGAGCGCGCGATCGATGCGTTGGCGCCGGTCAGCTCCGTCACCCTGGAGAAGATCCAGGGCCTGCAGCCGAACCGGCTCTCCGATATTTTCTACGCCGTGCCCGGCGTCTCGGTCCAGGAGCGCGGCGACGATCCGGCGACCGTCATCAACATCCGCGGCTTGCAGGATTTCGGCCGTGTCGCTGTTGTCGTCGACGGCGCGCGGCAGAACTATCAGCGCACCGGCCACAACGCCAACGGCTCGTTCTTCCTCGATCCCGAATTGATCGGCGGCGTCGACGTGGTGCGCGGCCCGACCGCGAACATCTACGGCTCCGGCGCGATCGGCGGTGTGGTTTCGTTCCGCACCAAGGACATCGACGACGTGGTGCGTCCCGGCGAGCGCTGGGGTGTCGACATGTCGGGCTCCTACGGCACCAACAAGGACCGCGGCCTGGGCTCGGTGTTCGGCGGCGTACGCGTCGATCCGAATGTCGATGTGTTCGGCGGCGCCGTCTATCGCACCCAGGGCAATTACAAGGACGGCGCGGGCACCGAGATCGGCAACACCGGCAACGATATCGCGGCCGGCCTGATGAAGGTGACGTTGCGCCCCGCAGAAGGCCACGAGTTCAAGATCGGCGGCATCTTCCAGGACTACCAGTACGATATCGGTCAACCGAACCGCGGCCCGACCACGACGACAGCGCCGCTGGCGGCCATCGCGGGCTCCTCGGTCTACGCCTCCGACGCAAAGAACTACACGGGCACCTTGAGCTGGCGATATTCCAAGCCCGACGACATGCTGTTCGACTGGAACATCTCGGTCTACGGAAACCGCACCGACAACGACCAGGTCAAGACCTATAACAACCGCATCACCACCGGCGGCGGGGTCTGCACGCTCGCCAATCCCGGCAACAACATTTCCGGCTGCGTCGGCGACAAGCGCGGCTATTTGCTCGACACCGTCGGCGTCGACGTCAACAACACCTCGCGATTCAATTTCGGCGACTGGCGCAACGCCGTGACGTACGGCTTCGACGCCTTCCGCGACGATGTCGAGACCTTCGATTCGCGCGGCAATTCCAACATCACGACGCCGGGCGGCCAGCGCACCGTGTCCGGCGGCTTCGTGCAGCTGAAGCAGAACTATTCGACCTGGCTCGAGCTGATCAGCGCTGTCCGCTACGACCATTACGAGCTCAATTCGATCAACACCACGACCAGCGGCGACCGGCTGTCGCCGAAGATCACGCTCGGCGTCACGCCGGTTGCCGGCTTCACGCCCTATGTCAGCTATGCCGAAGGCTATCGCGCGCCTTCGATCACCGAGACCCTGATCGCGGGCGGCCACGCCACCGGCGGCGGGCCGGCGCTGTTCAATTGCCCCGACGGCACCAGCGGCCTGTTCTGCTTCCTCCCCAATGCGGCGCTGCGGCCGGAGGTCGGCAAGAACAAGGAAGGCGGCATCAATCTGAAATATGACGGCATCTTGACGGCGAGCGACTCGTTCCGCGGCAAGATCAACGTGTTCCGCAACGACGTTGACGGCTATATCGATCTCGTCGCGTCGGCGCCGACCCTGACGCCGTTCGGGCGGTTCAGCCAGTTCTATCAGTACCAGAACATCGCCCACGCCCGCATCGAGGGTTTCGAGCTCGAGACGATGTATGATGCGGGCGACTGGTTCGTCGGCGTCGCCGGCCATTTGATGCGCGGCCGGAACACCCAGACCAATGTCGGGCTCGCCACCATCACGCCGCGCAAGGTGACGACGACGGGCGGCGTCCGCCTGCTCGACCGGTCGCTGATCATGGCCGCGCAATGGTCCTCGTTCGGCGCGAACAACGACCTGCCGGCGGGCTATCTGCCCTCGACCGGCTACGAGCTTGTCAATCTCTATCTGACCTGGAACGCCACCAAGGACATCACCTTCACGGCGTCGGTCGACAACCTCTTGAACCAGTACTACCGGCCTTATGCGATCCCGGGCTCCTCGACCGACGGCACGACGCAGAACGACGTGCTGTTCTCGAGCCCAGGTCCGGGCACCGTCTACAAGGCCGGGCTCAGGATTCACCTAGGTGGAGCGTAACGCGAGACGCCGATCATTCCATCCAGGTTGCTCCGGCCGCGCTGGTGCCCCCAGCGCGGCTTTGGCGCGTTCATGCTATTAACGAGATCAGCCGGCAGGATCCAGGCATCCGCCGTCAAACAGGAGAGAGTTTTCATGTTCATCGCAATGAACCGGTTCCAGGTGATCAAGGGCAAGGAGCAGGCGTTCGAGACGGTCTGGAAGACGCGCGAATCCTATCTCGGCGATCTGCCTGGATTCATCGAGTTTCACTTGGTGAAGGGCCCCGAGGCCGAGGACCACACGCTCTATGCGACCCACACCGTGTGGGCCAGCAAGGGGGCGTTCGAGGACTGGACCAGGTCGGATGCGTTCCGCCGTGCCCATTCGCGCGCTGGCAACGAGACCGGCGGCAGCCTCTATCTCGGCCATCCCAAATTCGAGGGCTTCGAGGTGCTGATCACCGAGCGCGCGAAGAGCGCCGCGTGATGGAGGCGGTCGTGCAGAACGCGGAGCTTGCGGGATTGAAGGCCCATATGGCCGACAATCCCGGCGCGGTCATCGAGGATGTCGCTCGCGAGCGTAAGCTGACGCCGCGCGCGGTGCTCGAGGCGCTCCCCGAGAGCATGGTGCGGATCGGCCCCGGCGAGTTTGCCGCCGCGATGCAGGACATCGCGGAGTGGGGCGAGGTGACGCTGATCGTGCATACCGATGACGCGATCTTCGAGTTCACCGGCGCCATTCCGAACGGCGAGGTCGGCCGCGGCTATTTCAACCTGATGCAGCCGAAGGGCCTGCACGGCCACCTCAGGCACGAGCGCTGCGCGGCGATCGCCTTCGTCGAGCGGCCTTTCATGGGCAAGGTGTCGGCGTTCATCGCCTTCATCAATCGCGACGGCGGCATCATGTTCAAGGTGTTCGTCGGCCGCGACGAGACGCGCGCCCTGCGCGGCGATCAGCTGGTGCGCTTTCATGCGCTGGCGGACCGCCTCGCGCCGCAGCCGGGCTGACACCAACGAAGGACGGGAGGCGATCATGTCGCAGCGCTGGCTTGGGCAAGGCATCTGGATGGCGGCGTCGGCCGGGTTCGGCATGCTGCCGGGGGCGAGCCTTGCCGCAGCCGACGCCGCGCTGCTGCCGCGCAACCTCTCGCCCTGGGGCATGTTCGAAAGCGCCGACATCGTCGTGAAGGCGGTGATGGTCGGGCTCGCCTTTGCCTCGCTCGTTACCTGGACGGTCTGGCTCGCCAAGACGATCGAGATCCGCCGCAAGACCGCGCTCGCCCGGCAGCGGATCGGCCTGCTGGAACGCGACACCCAGCTTGCCGAGGTCGAGCAGGCGAGCCGCGACGGCAACGATGCGGTGGCGCAGATCGTGCAATCGGCCTCGCGCGAGGCTGCGCTGTCCGGCGGGATGTTCGACGACGGCTTCAAGGAACGCATCGCGCTGCGGCTGGAACGGGTCGAGGCAGCGATGTCGCGGCAGATCGCGCGCGGCACCGGTGTGCTGGCGACGATCGGCGCCACCGCGCCGTTCGTCGGCCTGTTCGGCACGGTGTGGGGCATCATGAATGCCTTCATCGGCATCTCCGAGACCCACACCACCAATCTCGCGGTGGTCGCGCCCGGCATCGCCGAGGCGCTGCTTGCGACCGCGCTCGGCCTGGTCGCTGCGATTCCGGCGGTCGTGATCTACAATCACCTGACCCGTTCGATCGCGTCCTACCGCGCATTGCTCGGCGACGCCTCCGTCATGGTGATGCTGCTGGTCAGCCGCGAGGGCGATCGCAGCCTGTTCCGGCTGGCGCGCGCTGCGGAGTAGGCGATGGGCGCGAAGCTTGGCACGGGCGGCGCGTTCGGCGGCAGGCGTCGCGGCGATGACGATCTGGTCGAGGCGCACGAGATCAACGTCACTCCGTTCATCGACGTGATGCTGGTGCTGCTCATCATCTTCATGGTGGCGGCGCCGCTCGCGACCGTCGATCTCGGCGTCGATCTGCCGGCCTCGACCGCCGAGCCGCAGCCGCGCCCGGACAAGCCGGTGTTCGTCACCGTGAAGCCCGACCTCTCCGTCGCGGTCGGCGAGGACGTGATCGCGCGCGAGACGCTGACGTCAACGCTCGATGGCGCCACGCAGGGCAGGAAGGACGAGCGCATCTTCCTGCGCGCCGACAAGGCGGTCAGCTATGGCGATCTGATGGAGGTGATGAACCTGCTGCGCAACGCCGGCTATCTCAAGATCGCGCTGGTCGGCCTCGACGGGCGTAGCTGATCCATGAATGCGTACGCGCTTCATGATGCGGGCGGCGAGATCCGGCTGCGGCGCTGGGGCCTGTCGGCGGCAGCGATCCTGGCGGTGCATGCGGCGCTGCTCGCGCTCGGGATGACGTGGGTCTCGGCGCCGCCGCCGGGCGTCGCCGTGCCGGCGGTGCTGGTCGACCTGACGCCGATCACCTCGGCGCCGAAGATTTCGGAGACCGAGCTGCCGCCCGGCCCGGCGATGCAGGAGGCCGACGCGTCGCCGCCGGCGCCTGCCGCCGCGCAGCCCGTGCAGCAGGAGATCGCGCCAACGCCGATGCAGGAGAAGCCCGACGTCGTCGCGCCGCCGGAGCAGAAGCAGCAGATGTCGCCGCCGCAACCCGAGCCCGCGAAAGTCGTTCCGGAGACGAAGCCCGAACCGGTCAGGCCGAAGGTGGCTCGCCGGGAAGCCAAAAAGCCGTCCGAGGCAACGCCGGCACCGCGCACCAGCGCGCCGAGCCGTGCCGAACGGCAGGCGCCGGCTGCGTCCGCGATCAGCGCCGGTGCAGCCGCGTCAGCGATCGCGGCCTATAACGCACGCGTCCGCGCGCATCTGCTGCGCTTCCATTCCTATCCCGCGGGCGGCAACGGTCAGCGCGGCGTGGTCCGCCTGGTGTTCACGCTCGGCCGCGGCGGGCAGGTGCTGTCGAGCCATCTCGGCGGCTCGTCCGGTAATCCGACCTTCGACGCGCGGGCGCTGGCGATGGTGCGCCAGGCGCAGCCGTTTCCGGCGTTTCCGTCCGAGATTACGCAGGGCTCGATGGGTTTCTCCGTGCCGGTCGCGTTCGTGCCGCGGTAGCGTCAAGTTAGCCGCACTTTCATCCCCGTCATCCTGAGGAGCGGCCAGTTGGCCGCGTCTCGAAGGATGCACGGCCCCGCCGGTGGCCGTCGATCCTTCGAGACGCGCTTCGCGCTCCTCAGGATGACGGGGATAGATCGAGTGAGCTTCAATACGCCGGAAGCTCCGTTACTCCTTCACCGCCCCCGTCAGCGACGACACGTAGTAGTCGACGAACAGCGAGTAGAACAGCGCGACCGGCAGCGAGCCGAGCAGCGAGCCGGCCATCAGCGCGCCCCACTGGTAGACGTCGCCGGTGACGAGCTCGGTCAGGATCGCGACCGGCACCGTCTTGTTGGCGCCGCTCTGGATGAAGGCGAGCGCGTAGATGAACTCGTTCCAGGACAGCGTAAAGGAGAAGATGCCGGCCGAGATCAGACCGGGCACCGCGAGCGGCAGCGTGATCCGCCACAGGATCTGCAACCGCGTCGCGCCGTCGACCAGCGCGCATTCCTCGAGCTCGTAGGGGATCGACTTGAAATAGCCGATCAGGAGCCAGGTGCAGAACGGCACCAGGAAGGTCGGATAGACCAGGATCAGCGCCAGCGGCGAGTCGAACAGCCCGAACTGCACGATCACGGTGGCGAGCGGAATGAACAGGATCGACGGCGGCACCAGATAGGCGAGGTAGATGCCGAGGCCGACATAGGGACTGCCGCGGAAGCGCAGCCGCTCGATCGCGTAGGCGGCGAGCGTCGAGGCGAACAGCGACAGGAAGGTCGAGCCGATCGCGACCAGCATGGTGGTCTTCAGCCAGCGCGGATAGGCGGTGTCGAACAACAGATGCTTGATATGCGCGAGCGTCGGCGAGGTGATCCAGAACGGATTGTGCTCCTTGTAGTTCAGGAGCTCGGCATTCGGTTTGAACGAGGTGACCGCCATCCAGTAGAACGGAAACAGCAGGATCAGGATGAAGCAGGCGAGCGGCAGATAGATCATCACCACGCGCCGGGCGCGGGAGTCCCACGCCATCGTGTCGGGCGTGGCGCTGGCGACGTTGGAGGATTGGGCTGCAACGTCAGTCATTGGCTTCTCCCTGCTGCCATTTGCGGCGCGCGAGGCCGAAGTAGCTGAACAATGTCGCGAACACCAGGAACGGGATCATCGAGACGGCGATCGCGGCACCCTCGCCGAGTTCGCCGCCGGCGATGCCGCGCTGGAACGCCAGTGTCGCGAGCAGATGGGTCGAGTTGACCGGGCCGCCGCGGGTGATGGCGTAGACCAGCTGGAAGTCGGTGAAGGTGAAGATGATCGAGAACGTCATCACGATCGCCAGGATCGGCATCATCATCGGGAAGGTGATGTAGCGGAAGCGCTGCCAGGAGGTGGCGCCGTCGAGCATCGCCGCCTCGTAGAGCGAGGGCGAGATGGTCTGCAGCCCCGCCAGCAGCGAGATCGCGACGAACGGGATGCCGCGCCAGATATTGGCGGCGATCAGCGAGAACCGCGCCGGCCAGGGCGAGCCGAGGAAGTCGACATTGCTGTCGCGCCAGTGCAGCACGTCGACCAGGAGATAGGAGATGATCGAGAACTGCGGATCGTAGATCCACCAGAACGCCAGCGCCGAGAGCACCGTCGGCACGATCCACGGCAATAGCACGATGGCGCGGATCAGGCTCTTGAACGGGAAATGGTTGTTGAGCAGCAGCGCCAGCCAGAAGCCGAGCGCGAACTTTCCGAAGGTTGCGATCGCGGTGTAGAAGATCGAATAGAACACCGCGTTCCACCACAAGGGATCCTTGAGCAGATACTGGAAGTTCTCAAGCCCGATGTAGATGCCGCGCTGGCCGATCGTGGTGTCGGTGAAGGCGAGCCAGATGCCGAGGCCCAGCGGATAGGTGAGGAACACCAGCAGCAGGCCGATCGCGGGCGCAAGGCACATCACGATCAGGAACGGCTTGTAGTCGAACAGGCGTGCGAGCCAGCCCGGCTGGTGCAGCGCCGTGCCGCGTGAGGGGAGGGTGGTGACAGACATCAGGTTCCTGTCTCGGTCCGACTTCCAGGGTCATTCCGGGATGGTGCGTTAGCACCAGACCCGGAATCTCGAGATTCCGGGTTCGATGCTACGCATCGCCCCGGAATGACAGCGGCTTGAGGTCGATCTTACCGGCCTTGCCGCCGGAAGTACCGCTTGGCGCGCTGTTCCGCTTCGGCGGCTGCGGCTTCGGGCGTTGCGGCGTCGGTCGCGACCGAGGCGCACATCTGCACCAGCACATAGTCGGCGTTGACGGCCCCGGTCGCGGTCGAGATCGGCCCCTTGTAGCCGTTGTAGTAGGGGCTCCTCATCGTGTCCTTGAAGATCGCGACCTTGGGGTCGCTCGACCACACCGCGGCGTCGGCATAGGCCGCCAGCGGCTGCGACCAGTAGCCGGAGTTGGCGTTCAGCCACGGCTCGTATTGTTCGTGCTCGAGCATGAACTGCAGGAACGCCTTCGCCGCGTTGGGATACTTGCTGTGCTTGAACACCATCGCGTTCAAGGTCAGGCCGGACATCGGAGAGGTCGGGGCCAGCCCCTTGATCAGGAACTGATGCGCGGTGTCGTCGGCGATCGCCTTGGTCGCGGGATCGTTCTTCAGCGAGAAATACAGCGAGACGCCGTTTGCGGTCAGGCCGATCTCCTGCGACGAGTAGGCGCGGTTGTTGGAAACGTCGTTCCATGACGGGGTGCCGGCGATGAAGGTCGGATAGAGCTCCTTCAGATATTTCAGCGCCGCGATCGTCTCCTTGCTGTTGATGATGATGTTGCCTTCCTCATCGAGCAGCGCGGCGTTGTGCGACCACAACAGCCAGTTGGCGAAGCCGTTGCCGTCGCCGACCGCGTTGCCGAGCGCGAAGCCCGCGGGCTTGCCGGCCGCCTTCAGCTTCTTGCAGAGTTCGAGGAAGCCGGCGTGGTCCTCCGGCACCTTGTCGAAGCCGGCGGCGTTGACCAGCGACTTGCGGTAGACCAGCGGGCCGCCCGAGGCGCCGAACGGCAGGCCGACCCAGCTCTTCGACTTCGAGCGCATGCCGTACCGGCGCGCCAGCGTGAGCCATCCGCCATAGCGCTTGTCGAGATAGTCGGCGACATCGGTCAGCTCGATCAGCTTGTCGATATAGATGTGCGGCGCGTCGCCGAAACCGATGATGATGTCGGGGCCGGCGCCGGAGTTCGAGGTCACGGCGGTCTGCTGGTTGATGTCCTCCCAGCCGACGAAGTCGACTTTGATCTCGACGCCGGTCTTGTCGGTGAATTTCTTGGCATTGGCGCGGAACACGTCTTCGTCGGCCTGGACGAAGCGCACCGGCCGCAGCATGCGCAAGGTGGCGTCCTTTTCGATCGGCAGCGACGGCGCCGCCACGTCGGCCGCCTTCACCTTCGAGGCCTCCTGCGCCGAGGCGCCGGTGACCGCCAGCGCCGCCGCGGAAGCCCCCAGCACCAGCGCATCGCGACGCGTGATCTCGTACTTCATGTCGTTCGCACTCCCGTTCTTATTGTTTCGTTGTTGTTTTTCCTTCCCGGCGTTTGGCCGCCGGTGAAGGGTCTTGTGGTCTCGGCCCGCCCGCCGCGCGAAAGGCCCGTATCATGGCGAGACGGGCCTTCGCACGAAGAACGTCGTCCCGCCCTAGCTGTTCGGACCGCGATCCATGCTGACGGGCTGCCAGCGGCGCAACGCGGTGTCTTGCAGCACCGACGGGTTGACGCAGCTTACCGGCCACATGCCTTGCAGCACTAGTGACAATTCGTAGCCCACCCGGCGCTTGCGCGCCTCGTCAAAACGTGCCGACGCCGAGGCGACATGGGCGGTCAAGGTAACATTGTCCATCCCGAGCATCGGATTGTTGTGCGACGGAGGCTCCTTTTCCAGCACGTCGAGCGCGGCGTGGGCGATCCAGCCCTCCTGCAGCGCCTTGATCAGCGATTCCTCGTCGACCGTGGCGCCGCGGCCGGTGTTGATGAAGATCGCCGACTTTTTCATCTGGCGAAAATGCTTCTCGGTCAGCATGTGGTGCACTTCGGGCCGCGCCGGGGCGTGCATCGAGACGAAATCCGACTGCGACAGGACTTCCGACAGCGTCGAGGGGATCACGCCGTGGTCGTACATCAGGGTTTCCTGGATGAAGGGATCGTAGGCCACCATCCTGAGGCCGAACGGCGCGGCGCGCTTGGCGACCGCGCGGGCGACCCGGCCGAACGAGATGAAGCCGAGCGTCTGGCCCATCAGCCGCGGAATCTTCAAAAGCGCCGGACGGCCCTCGGCCCAGCGGCCGGTGCGCACCATCTTGTCCTGCTCGATCAGGCGGCGGAAGCCGGCGAGCAGCAGCATCATGGCGTGGTCGGCGACCTCCTCGATGAAGGTGTCGGGGATGTTGGTGACCGGGATGCCGCGGGCGGTCGCGGCCTTGACGTCGACCGAGTCGACGCCGACGCTGCCGAGCGTGATCACCTTGCAGTTCTCGAGCGCGTCGATCACCGCCCTGGTGATCGGCATGCCCTTGGCGTAGATCGCGTCCGCGGTGCGTGCCGCCGCGATGAATTCGGCCTCGTTGGCCGGCGCCTCGACGATCTCGGCGCCGATCGGATCGAGCGCCTCGCGCTCATAATCGTAGCCGCCGCCGGCGACCGTGAAGCTCGCGCCCTTCGGCGTGACCACCCTGAATTTCGACATTGTCTGCTCCCGATGTGAGTCTGCTGTTCTTGCTTCTTGCTGGTTTGCTTCTTGATTTTGCTTGTTGGTCTTCTTGCTTCTTGGAGCGCGACTTGCATCACCGCCTTCCCATGCTTGTACGCGAGCCGCGCTGTTCTCTCCACAATTGCCGGTTGGTCCGCGGCCTGATTCTCCGGGCTTCTACGGGGAACCTCCGTAACCATCAGGTAAAGGGTCTCACAATACGGTGAGCCGAATCAATCCGCCAATCGCGTCGCGTTCCCCGCCTCTTCTGGAGACCCCCGTGAAGCTGTCAAATTTGAAGATCACCCCCAAGCTCGGCATTCTGGTGGGGGTGACCCTCCTGGGCCTGTGTACGGCCGGCATCCTCGCCGGTCACTTGATGCAGCGAGAGATGCTGACTGCGCGCATCGACCAGGCCAAGGCCATCGTCGAGATGGCGAAGAACATGGCGGCGGGGCTGAAGAAGGATGTCGATGCCGGCAAGCTGACCAGGGAAGCGGCACTGGCCGAGTTCGGCAAGCGCGCCAACACCCTGACCTATGACAACGGCGCCGGCTATCTGTTCGGCACCGACTACAGCGGCATCACGGTGCTGGCGCCCGATCCGAAGCAGGTCGGAACCAATCGCATGGACGTCGTGACCAATGGTCGCAAGCTCTCGCAGGAACTGATGGACGGCGTGAAGGCCAAGGGCGAGATCCTGCTGTTCTACGATTATGTGAAGCCCGGCCAGGAGACGCCGATCCGCAAGCTCGGCTACGCCGTCGCGGTGCCCGGCTTCGATATGTATCTCGGCACCGGCGCCTATCTCGACGATATCGATGCCAAGATGCGGCCGATTGCCTGGCTGCTCGGCCTCGCGATCCTCGGCATCGGCATCGTTTCCGGCTCGGTCGCCTGGCTGATCGGCCGCAGCATCTCCCGTCCGCTCAACCTGCTCGGCGCCCGCATGCGCGACATCGCCGACGGCAAGCTCGACGGTGACATCCCCGGCGTCGGCCGCGGTGACGAGGTCGGCGCGATGGCGGCGACGGTTCAGGTCTTCAAGGACAACGCGGTTCGCATCCGCGGCCTGGAACAGGCCGAGGCCGAAACCAAAGCACGCGCGGAGGCCGAGCGCCGTGGTGCGATGGAGAATATCGCCAACGATTTCGAGCGCAGCGTGAACGGCATCGTCCGCACGGTGGCCTCCGCCGCCGCCGGCATGCAGACCACGGCGCAGTCGATGACCGCGACCGCAAGCGACGCCAGCGCGCGGGCTGCGACCGTCGGCGCTGCATCCGACAGTGCCTCCAACAATGTCGGCACCGTCGCCGCGGCCGCCGAGGAGCTCTCCAGCTCGGTTGCGGAGATCTCCCGCCAGGTGGCGCGTTCCAGCGAGGTCGCGAGCCAGGCGGTGGCCGATGCCGAGCGCACCAACGCGACCGTGCAGGCGCTCTCCACCGGCGCCGAGAAGATCGGCGAGGTTGTCAAGCTGATCCACTCGATCGCGGCCCAAACCAACCTGCTTGCGCTCAACGCCACCATCGAGGCGGCGCGCGCCGGCGAATCCGGCCGCGGTTTCGCGGTGGTCGCGTCCGAAGTGAAGGCGCTGGCCAACCAGACCGCCAAGGCGACCGAGGAGATCTCGGCGCAGGTCGCGGCGATGCAGGCTTCCACCGGCGAGGCCGTGACCTCGATCGGCGGCATCACCGCGACCATCGCGCAGATGAGCGAGATCACCGCCTCGATCTCGACCGCGATCGACCAGCAGGGCGATGCGACGCGCGAGATCGCGCGCAACATCCAGCAGGTCGCGGCCGGCTCGAGCGAGATTTCCGCCCATATCGGCGGCGTCACGTCAGCGGCCACCGCCACCGGCACCGCGGCCGGCGACGTGCTGTCGAATGCCCGCGAGCTCGACACCCAGTCCGGCATGCTGCGCAACGCGGTCGACGAGTTCCTGCAGAAGGTGCGCGCGGCGTAAGCGAGCCGCGTAGGGTGGGTTAGCGGCGCTACGCCAACCAACGATTCCGCATCCCCGTCATCCTGAGGAGCGCGCTCTTGCGCGCGTCTCGAAGGATGCACGGCCACCAGTGGGGCCGTCTATCCTTCGAGACGGCCGCGTTGCGGCCTCCTCAGGATGACGGACTTGGCAGACTCCGCCGGACGAACATGAGGATATCCAGCCGGCGTCGTTTACATTCGCCTACTGCTTCTCGATCCCGGCGTCGGCGATCAGCTTCTCCCACAGCACGAGCTGCTCCTTGAGGAATGCCTCGAACTCCTCGGGCGTGCCGGAGAATGCCTCCATGCCGCGCTCGGCGAGCTGGCTCTTGATGTCCGGCCGCTCGATGATCTTGCGGATCTCCGCATTCAGCCTGACCACGACGTCCTTCGGCATGTTGGCGGGGCCGAGATAGCCCTGCCAGGAGGTGATATCGAAGCCCTTCACGGTGTCGTCCATCGTCGGCAGGTCCGGCAGCAGCGCCGACTTCCGCTTGGTGGTGACGGCGAGCGGCTTCAGCACCTTGGCGTTGACGTGCGGCAGGCCGGTCGGCACGTCGATGAACATCATCGAGATGCGGCCGGCGATGACGTCGGTCAGTGCCGGCGGTGAGCTCTTGTAGGGCACATGCAGCAGGTCGATGCCGGCGAGGCGCGCGAAGGTCGCGCCGGAGACGCTCGCCGACGACGAGCCGCTGGCGTAGCTGTACTTGCCCGGCTCCTTCTTGGCGAGCGCGATCAGCTCGGCGACCGAGTTCGCCGGGATGTCCGGATGGATCACCAGCATGAAGGGCAGGTCGCCGGTGCGCGCGATCGGCGTGAAATCCTTGATCGGATCGTAGGTCATGGTCTTGAGCAGATACGGATTGGCCGAGTGCGTCGTGTTCGTGGTGACGAACAGCGTGTAGCCGTCGGGGGCGGAGCGGGCGACATAGTTCGCCGCGATCGAGCCGTTGGCGCCGGCCCGGTTGTCGATCACCATGCCGACGCCGAGCGCAACGCCGAGCTCCTTGGAGATCAGCCGCGTCGTGGTGTCGGTACCGCTGCCGGCGGCAAACGGCAGCACCAGCGTGATGTTGCGGGTGGGATAGGTCTGGGCAAGTGCCGCCCCGGATATCGCCGCAAGCGCGGCGGCGGCTGCGGCCGCCAGGCAGCAGTATCGTCTCAATCCCATGATCATGTCGCCGTCCCCCCGCGCAGGCCCTGAACAGGCCCATGGCGGCCGAAGCTAGCCCGGCCGCCATGGCTGCGGAAGCCGTGCCGGGAGCAGCCTTTCGCCGCATGGCCACTCCGGGGCGTCGCAGGGGCGCTGCCAAAATATCGAAAACAACCCCATGCAAAGGAGCCGGGGGCGACCGGCGCCCGACCAGCCAACTTGACACGTCGGGCAAATCAGCGGCATATTCCGATATGCAGAAAACCGGTCGTGGGGCGATGCTACGATCCGGCCGGGAAGACCTGCGCGACGTGAAACGCCTTGGTGGTGATGAGCCACCGGCCGTCGATCCGATGAAACACCAGATGGTCGATGAAGCCGGTTTGGCCGGCCCTGACGCGCACCTTGGCGATCGCCAGATCGGACGCGGTCTGGTCGATGCTGATGATGGCCTCCTCGCGCGGCGATTTCATCGACGCCGGCGAGGGACGGCTGCGGATGAAGTCGCGGAATTCCGCGGCCGACCGCACCGTGTGCTTGCCGTCCCGGATGCCGTGCACGATGCAGGCATCGGCGAAGACGTCGCGGAACCGGCTATCGTCGACGTCGTACATCAGGTTGAAATATCCATCGATCGCGGATGCGATGGCCTGGATGTCGCTCATTGCAAAATCTCCCTGGCGGATGATGTGGCGGTGGCCTCACCGGATCGAACCGGTGATCTGCGCCGACAGTGGCCGATATGCTGGCGGAGTGCTACGACTGGGCGGTCATCTCTTGGATGACTGAAAGGCATCGGCATGGACGAAGTTGACGGTCGGCTGGTTGGCGGCCTGGTGGTCCTCGCGGCGCTGGCGGATGCGCGCAGTTTTGGCCGGGCCGCCGAACGGCTCGGCATGACGCAATCCGGGGTCAGCAAGGCGATCGCGAAGCTCGAGGCGCGCCTCGACGCCAGGCTGGTTCACCGCACGAGCCGCGCCGTCGAGCTCACCGAGGAAGGACGCGCGCTGTATGAACGGGTTGCCGCGCATCTGGCGGGGATCGGCGAGGCGGCGGCGGAGACCTCGAAATCGCGCGATGCGGTTCGCGGCAGGCTGCGGGTCAATGTCGACCCGCTGTTCTCCCGCATGGTGCTGTCGCCGAAGCTGAGCGAGTTCCTGCTGCAGAATCCGGGCATGGAGCTGCGTATCGAAACCCGCGACCGGATCGCGGATCTGGTCAGCGACGGTTTTGATCTGGCGGTGCGTTTTGGCGAGCCGACGCCGTCGGCGCTGATTGCGCGCCGCGTACTCGATACGCGCGTGCTCACCGTGGCCTCGCCGATCTATCTCGAACGACACGGCCGGCCGCTTGATCCGCGGGAGCTGGCAAGCCGCGACCATCAGTGCATCCATGCAATCGACGCGGCGACCGGGCGTCCCTTCGACTGGGAGTTTCGGCGTGGCGGCGAGGTCGTGCCGGTCGCGGTCAACGGGCGGCTGACCGTGACCGATTCGGGAACCAAGCTCGGCGCTTGCCTGGCCGGCTTCGGCATCGCGCAGGTGATCGATCTCGGCCTCGACGATCATCTGAGGAGCGGCGCGCTGATCGAGCTGTTTCCGGACTGGCCCGACGAGCGTTTTCCGCTCTACGTCTATTACGCCTCGCGTAACCACGTGCCGGCCAAGGTGCGGCGGTTCATCGACTTCATCACGGAAACGCTGGCGGCAAAGTCACATTCGCCGCGCAAATCCGTCGGCTTGCGCAAGGTAGGTTAGCGATCTCTCGGCGTCAGCCAGCGCGGGATGACTTTTCTTCGGATCATCATCCCGCTCTATCTTTTTGTCTTGAGCATGATCTTTTCGGAAAACCGCTACACACTTTTCCGGATCATGCTCTAGCGCTTCGCCGAACCTTTGGCGGATGCTTGCCGCGAGGCGATGATGACGCCGGCGAGCACCAGCGCGTAGCCGATCAGATGGAACGGCGCGAGCGTCTCGCCGAGCAGCAGGATCGCCATCGCCGAGCCGAACACCGGCACCAGATGGAAGAACGGCGCGGCGCGGTTCGGGCCGATCAGCGCGACGCCGCGGTTGAAGAACAGATAGGCGAGCGTGGACGGGAAGATCAGCGTGTAGCCCAGCGTGGCAAAGGTCAGGACGTCGAGCTTCAGCGTCACGCCGTTTAAGAATTCCCAGATAGCCACCGGCAGCAGCATCAGCGCACCGCAGCACGTGGTGAATGAGATCAGCGAGAGCTGATGGATTTTCGGCCGCCGCGGGATCAGCGCCGAATAGAGCCCGAACGACACCAGCGAGGCGCCGAACATGATGTCGCCCCGGTTGAAGCTGATGCTGGCGAGCGCGGACAAGTCGCCGCGCAGGATGATGGTCAGCACACCGGCCAGCGAGATCGCGATGCCGGCCAGCTGCGCCGGCGTCAGCCGCACGCCGAACAGGATCAGCGACCACAGCGCCACGAACAGCGGCCCCGCCGACTGGATCAGCAGCGCATTCAGCGCCTCGGTATACTGCATCGCCCAGTAGGAGATCGCGTTGTTGAAGGCGAAGCCGACCGCGGACAACAGCAGCATCAGTGGCAGGGCGCTGCGCAGCTTCGGCCAGTCCTGTTTCAGGTGCGGCCAGGCGAACGGCAACAGGATCAGGAACACGCCGAACCAGCGGATCGTGGTCAGCGTGACCGGCGGTACATGGCTGCCGACATGGCGCGCCAGCACGATGTTGGCGGCCCAGAACAGCGACGTCAGGCTGAGCAGCAGATAGGGCTGATTATTGAGCCAGCTGAGCGGCGAGCGGCGTGGCGTCGTGGCAGGTGCGGGCAAAGCGGTCATTATCGGGCGGATGTTGTGCCCGAATCCGCCGCCGCGACAAGACGAAAGAGCGGATTGGAGCCATGCGCCCCGTGTCGTCATCCGCAGCGCGACGAAAGCGTAATTCCGTCATCCTGAGGAGCGCGGAGCGCGTCTCGAAGGATGCGCGGCCCTACTGTGGCCGATTCATCCTTCGAGGCTCGCTTCGCTCGCACCTCAGGATGACGGGGATAGTTCTTAGCGCCCCGCCTATTTCTGCGGCCCCGACAGCGAGATGTCGCGCTCGGCGCGGAACACGTTGCTGTAGAGATTGGCGATCCATTGCCGTCCGCTGGAGGTGATGTTGAGGTAGCGGATCGCCTTCTGCACGTGCGGCGCGACGCTGTCCCAGTAGAACCGCGGATAGCGGTCGACGAGATCGGCCGGCGAATCGTAGCCGAGCTGGCGGTTCAGTCCGGCCTCCTCGAATTCGACATACAGCGCGTTGGCCTTGCGGATGTAGTGGGGATCGCCGAGCTGGCCGATCAGGTCGGCGGCCCGCAGCAAGGTGGCCTCCTCGCCGAAGTCCTCATCGTCGTCAGGGGCGCTGAGCGGAAAGCGGGTGCCTTCGATGGCACGCACAATGCGCTCCTTGTCGAGCAGGGTGACGCCCTTGAGCCGCTCCATCACGAAGATCTTGGAGCGGTCGACGTGGTAGGACATCAGCGCGGCATCCGATGAGCCGCGCGGCAGGATGATCTTGCGACCGTCGGCATCGACCAGATAGCCATCCTGGCCATCGGCCTCGAACAGCCCGCGCACATAGCCGATGTCATGGGTGAGGCAGGCGATGATGACATGGGCATAATCCTCGGCGCTCATGTGCGAGTGCAGCGCGCGGCCGCGCAGGATGTCGTGGCCGGCCAGCGTCACCAGCATGGTGTGCTCGACATTGTGATAGAGCGCGTCGCTGTTGCCGATGCATTCGAGCGCGATCCGCGCGATCGAGGGCACCATTTCGACCAGCTGGGTCTGCGAAGAGCCGAACCGGCGCTGCATGTACTCGCCGAGGAATTTGCCGAGCGCGTCGGCCGCTAGTTCTGGAAGGGTCATCACGGCCTTGACCTCCGAGAGCTGGCCTGAGCTTACGGCCCGGCGGTATTTCAGGCTAGTCCCGCGATGTGACATAATCGTTGCGGCCAGACCGATGTGCCTTGGGCGGGAGCGGGCGATGGGTGTCGATCTCTTGAACGTGAAAGGCTTGAACGAGCTGGACCGCGAGGCGCCGGTCGTGATGGTCAATCTGATGCGGTTTCGCGCGCGGTCGCTCGACGGCGACGGCTCGGGCTGGGATGCCTATTTGCGCTATAGCGCGCTCACCGTACCCATGATCAAGGCGCGCGGTGGCACGCTGCTGTGGACCGGCAGCGCCGAGACTGTCGCGCTGGGCGAGCCGGCCGGTCAGCGCTGGGATTACCTCGCGCTGGTCTATTACCCGAGCGTCGCCGCCTTCATCGACATGATGACCTCGGCCGACTACGAAGACCGCTGCGACCCGCATCGCCGCAACGGCTGCGAAGAGCACGTCATCATCGCGACGCGCGAGGCCTACAGCAAGTTCAAGGTGGGGTGACGTGGTTGAGAGCGCGACTTCGCCGTCGGGCCGCGCATTCTATCACCGTCACCCTGAGGAGCGCGAAGCGCGTCTCGAAGGGTCGACGGCCCGACTGGGGCCGATTCATCCTTCGAGACGCCGCTACGCGGCTCCTCAGGATGACGGGTTTGAGAGTGAGAGCGGGGCCAACGCCGCATGGCAGGCCGCCTGCACCACTCGGCAGACCTCATCCCCCGACCGCCCCGCACTCAGCGAGGCGAAGGTCGGATAGCTCGTCAGCGCGAAGATCAGGTCGACGGCGTCCTTGCGGGCCTGCGGTGACGCGCTCTTGCCCGCGATCCGGTCGATCAGTGCGGTGACGCCGCGGCGGCGGCGCTCGTTGCGCTCGCGCACGGCCTCGGCGAATTCGGGATCGGTCGCCATCGCGTCGTGCAGGCGGCCGACCGCGGAATCCCGGCTCCAGAATCCGCAGAAGATCTCGACCATCCGGTCGAGCGCGGCGCGCGGATCGGCCATTGTCATGGCGTCGGCGAGCTGCTGCAGCCCGCCATGGCGCGCGATCTCGTCGAACACCGCCTCGAGCAGCCCGCGCCGCGAGCCGAACTGGTTGTAGACGGTCAGCCGGGTCACGCCGGCCGCCTTCGCCACCGTATCCAGCGAGAAGCGCGCGATGCTCTCGTCGCGCAATGTGCGCGATGCGGCCTCGATCACGCGCTCGCGGGTCTCGGCGGCGGCGGCGCTGCGCGCCGGGCTCACATAGCTGCGCGGCGGCATCGGTTTGCCTTGCTTTCGTCAGATTGACTATACATTATGTATATCTAATTTCAATGCCCGTTTGGAGCGACATCATGCAGACCGCCCTCATCATAGCGCTGTCCCTTCACGTCCTGTCATCGGTGTTTTGGGCAGGCTCGAGCTTCACCCTGGCGCGCACCGGCGGCCTCGGCGGCGAAAAGCTGCTGTTTCCGCAAATCGGCGCCGCGACGGTCGCGATCGTGACCGGCGCCACGCTCTGGCGCCTGGTGCACGAAGGCTCGTTCGGGCTATCGGAGCAGATTTTGGCCGGTGGCGCGATCGCAGCGCTGGCCGCGATCGCCGTGCAGATCATCGTTGGCGGCGGCGCGGTCCGGCAGCTGTGCAGCAGCACGGGCGATACGTCAGCCGCGCGCTCGCGCCTTGCGATCGCCCAGCGCATCGCCGCCGGGCTGCTCGCGGTCACCGCGCTGTGCATGGGCGCGGCGCGCTACGCGTAATGGTTTCTTACCTCTCCCGCTTGCGGGCAGGGCGATCGCATATGGAATGAACCGATTCTTCCGCGCCGTCATGGCCGGGCTTGTCCCGGCCATCCACGTCTTTGCCCTGCCCGCAAGCGGGAGAGGGGACGTAGTCCCGTTGCGGATGCAATCGTCTCAGAACTTCCGCACCAGGTCCGGAGTGATTTCCTTCAGGCTGCGGATGCCGAGCAGCGCGAGGTCGCGGTCGATCTCGGCATGCAGGAGCGAGATCGCGCGCGCCACGCCGGCCTCGCCGGCGACCACGGCGGCATAGAGGAACGGCCGGCCGACCCAGACGAAGTCCGCGCCGAGCGCCAGCGCCTTGATCACGTCGGTGCCGCGGCGGATGCCGCCATCGACCATCACGGTCATGTTGCCCTTCTGCGCCGCGATCTCTGGCAGCGTGCGCAAGCCGGAGACGGTGTAGTCGAGCTGACGGCCGCCATGGTTGGAGACCATGACGCCGTCGCAGCCATGCTCGCGCGCCAGCCGGGCGTCTTCCGGCGCGATCAGCCCCTTGACCACGAGCTTGCCGCGCCAGCGCTTGCGGATCAGCTCGACATGCTTCCAGGCTAGCTGGTCGCGGCTGCCGATGTTGCGCATCAGGTTCTTGGACAGCACCGGCGGGCCCTGCTTGGCGTCCATGTTCTCGAAATGCGGCATGCCGTGATTGAACACGGTGCGCGCCCAGGTGTTGAGCAGCCAGTCGGGATGGGTGATGGTGTCCCAGAACACCCGCGGCGTGATCTCAAGCGGCACCTGGAAGCCGTTGCGGATGTTGTTCTCGCGGTTGGGCGGCACCGGCACGTCGGCGGTGACGACGAAGGTGTCGTAGCCGGCGGCGGCGACGCGATCGACCAGCGGCTCGATCCGCTCGGGAAGGCCGGCGAGATAGGCCTGGTACCAGGCCGAAGGATTGGCGGCGCGAACGTCCTCCAGCGTGATCAGCGAGGAGGCCGACAGGATCATCGGGATGTTGGCGGCGGAAGCGGCGCGCGTCAGCACGATATCGCCGCGATAGGCGCACAGGGCAGAGGAGCCCATCGGCGGAATGCCGAACGGCGAGGCGTAGCTCTTGCCGAACAGCGTCGTGGTCTGGTCGCGGCCGGAGACGTCCTGCAGCACGCGCGGCACGAAGCCGTATTCCTCGAACGCCCGGCGATTGTCTGACCGGGCCATATCGGTCTCGGCGCCGCCGGAAATGTAGCCGTAGAGGAATTTCGGCAGCAGCCGCCGCGCCTGCGGCTCGAAATCGTCGAGCGTGAGATAGCGCCGCAGATGCCGCGGCACGGCAGGCGCTGCGCGGTTGACGGTTGCTGGGGGCGGAGAGGGGGCTGCGGTCCGGTCGTGCACGTTGAGCGTTTCCGTTGTTCTTGGTTCTTGGTCGGAAGGTTAGACTAGAGCATGATCCGGAAAAGTGGATACCGGTTTTCCGAAAAGATCATGCTCAAACAAAGAGATGAGATCATGATGCGATTCCATGGAATCGCATCATGATCTAGCGCCTGCCGGCGGGCCCGACAAATTTCTCGTTGAACTTGTTGACGGACTGGTTGACGTCGCTGAGCGTCTTGCGGGTCTCGGCGATCATGGCGCCGGATTTCTTGTCGAAGCTCTGGATCAGCTCGCGCAGCGAGATCACGGTCGGCAGCAGCTCGCCGCCATATTTGTCGCTGCCGAAGCTCTTCAGGAACTTGTCGGCCGCGGTCATCTTGGCGTCGACCGCGCTGATGCCGTCATCGGCGGCGTCGATGAAGCCGGCGATCAGCTCGCCGTTGCCGGACAGCGAGTTGGTGAAGTTCTCGAGCCCGAGCAGCGAGTCCTTGATGTCGGCCTCGTTCTCGCTGATGACGCGGTCGACATTGCGCAACGCGACCCGCAGCTTCTCCTGGATCCCCATCGTGCCTTCGGCGTCGGCCGTCAGCTCGGGAATGCCGTCGGCGCCGAGCGTCGGCGGCGGCGCATCGTCGGTGCCGCCGGTGAAGGAGATCGAGGCGATCCCGGTCAGGCCCTGGAATTCGAGGCCGGCCTGGGTGTCCTTCCTGATCGGGGCGTTGCCTTCGATCCGCGTCATCGCCACCACGCGGTGCCGGTCGAGCCTGATCGAGACCACCTCGCCGATCCGCACGCCGGCGAAGTTGACGCTGCCGCCGCGGCGCAGGCCGGAGGCCGAGCCCTCGAAGATGACACGGAACGGCACCATCCGCTTGATGCCGGCATAGCGCTGATAGCCCAGCCAGCCGCCGAGCGAGCCGGCGACCAGGGCCAGCGTCAGGGTGCCGATCAAGAGATTGCTGGCGCGCGCCATGCGTAAAACCCGTCTGCGAAGCAGACCCTAGGAGATAGCGGATTTGCCGCCGATAGTCACCGCACCTCTAGCGGGCGGGATCACGCCGACTGCTTCCGTGACGCCGCGAAGACGCCGGCCAGCACCAGCGCGAAGCCGATGAAATGGAAGGCCTGCGGATGCTCGCCGATGAACACGATCGACATGATGGTACCGAACACCGGAACCATGTGGAAGAACGGCGCGGCGCGGTTGGCGCCGATCAGCTGCACACCGCGGTTGAAGCACAGATAGGCCAGTGTCGAGGGGAACACCGCGACATAGAACAGCGACAGCAGATTGTTGATCGTGAGCTGCATCACCGGACGCGCGCCGAGTTCCCAGATGTAGAGCGGGATCAGGACCAGCGCGCCGCAGCCGAAGGTGAAGGCGGCGACCGACAGGCCGTGGATGTTGGGCCGCTTCAAGGTCAGCACCGAATACAGCGCGAAGATCACCAATGCGACGATGAAGATCAGATCGCCCTTGTTGAACTCGATCCTCGACAGCGTCGTGAGATCGCCGTGCAGCAGGATCACCAGCACGCCGGCGAGCGACAGCAGCACGCCGAACAATTGTGCCAGCGTCAGCCGTGCGCCGAGCAGGATCAGCGACCACAGCGCGACCACCAGCGGTGCCGCGGATTGCAGCAGCAGCGTGTTGAGCGCCTGGGTGTGCTCGAGCGCCCAGTATTGCAGCGTGTTGAAGGCGCTGATGCCGGTGATCGACATCAGCACCATGATGCCGAGATTGTTGCGGATCACGGGCCAGTCGCGGACGAGGTGCTTCCAGGCAAACGGCAGGATGATCAGGAATGCCGCCGACCAGCGCAGGAACGACAGCGTCACCGGCGGAATGTGGCCGGCGGCGAGGCGGCCGACGATCGCATTGCCGGCCCAGCATGTCGCGGTGATGCAGAGCAGCAGATAGGGCTGGTTGGCGATCCAGGAGCCGGCCGCAGGCGTTGATGTGGTGGAATCGGAGGCAGACATAAAGAGGGCCCGTGTTCACGACGCCGCGGCCTGCCCGGCTGGCACCGCCGGGCCGGTATGGATCTCCCCGGCTCGGATCACAGACACGGATTTCGTCATTCCATCAATGGGGACAGACGCATCGCGACCATGCGCGAAGGCGGCCTTCTTGGAGGCCCGACGGCGCTTTGCTCGGGCCGGCGTGCGCCTCTAAGGCCTGATGAGACAAGGTTGGCGGCATCGGAAGCTCACCTCTCCCTTGGGAGAGGTCGATTTGCGCAGCAAATCGGGTGAGGGGTTACGCTCTATCGAGAGAGCAAGAACCCTCACCCGGATTGCTTCGCAATCCGACCTCTCCCCAACGGGGAGAGGTGAACCGAGATCGCGCCAAGCCGATTCAACCAAGACTTATCCCGCCCTAGCCGGTCTCCGGCGGCGTGGTCTGGCGCTTGACGATCTGCTCGGCGAGCTCGATCAGGATCCGCTTGGTGTCGGGGTCCTGCACGTCGCGAAACACCCGCAGCATGCGCAGTTCGAGCAGGGACTGCAGCGATTCCGCCGTCTGGCCGGCTTGTGTCGGCGCTGCCGTGGCCGGCCGGCGATTGAGGATGTCGGCGGCGATTCCGAGCATCTCGGCGACGGTCGCCAGGCGACCGGTATCGATTTTCACCGTGCCGTCCACGCCGTTCTTTTGCAGGGAGGCCCCGGCGCACAGGATCGCGGCGAGATCCGCCTGCGACAGCCCGATGGCGCGCCAGCGCGCCTGCACCAATTGGTCGATCTGGTCGTCCTGTGATGTGCTCATGATGCGTTCAGACCATCTCCAGCTCGGTCCGTGGACAGCATTTCCGCTACGAAGGTTGGTAGCAAATGAACCAGCGGTTCGTCGCGATGGGACTTCTACGGATCATGCGGCTGGACAACGGGTCCTGCCGTACCGGGCAACGTGCAGGATGATCCGCGCCTCTACGCCAGCCGGGCAGTCGCGCCGGACGGGCACCGGAGTGCGCACCCTGGTCTGGGATGCGCATGTCAGCGTCATCCGGCCCTGGCCTTATTATCAAGACCGTGCGCGAATGCAATCAGGGGGCGACCGGGGAGATGAACCCAACCCGGATGTGTGACCGCGCCACAGATCGCGGTGTCTGGTCGTGGCAGGGCGATGCGGTCGGCATGGCGGCAGCCCCGCGAGCACCGCCACGGCTGCGCGGCGCCGCTCACAAATCGATGATCCCGAGCGCGATGCTCTTGGCCACCCCGTGGGTCTTGTTGGAAGCCTCGAGCTTGCGCAGCGCCTGCTTGATGAAGCCTTCCACCGTCTCCGGCGAAATGCCGAGGATCTGCGCGGTGTCGGCCACGGTCTTGCCGCGCGCCGCCCAGGCGATCACTTCCTTTTCCCGCCCGGTGAGCTTGATGGTCTCGGCGGCGTCCGCGGGTTTGAGGATGGTCGGCGCGTTGCGCTGGTCGCGGTTGACGATATCCATCGCCCGCTGCACCCAGTAGATCATCAACAGATGTAGTTCATGGCGATGGCAGACGAACAGCTTGTCGAAGTCGCGCGGCTCGTCTTCCCAGAAGAACACCGTCGAGCTCGAATGCACGGCGCCGAGCCGGTCGCGATAGTGGAACGGCACGACGAAGCCGTCCTTGAATCCGAACTCCCGGGCGGCGTCCATCGTCTTGACCTCGGGCGGTCGCTTGCGTCCGCTTCGCTCCGGCAGCTTCAGGCTGCTCCAGCTGAACGGCGTGTTGGTGCGTCGCGACCGCGCCAGCGCCGGATCGGCATGAACGAATTCGTTCTGCACATACGCCCGCTTCCAGGCGTCGGGAAATGTGCCGATATGGTAGGGCAGATCGAGGTCGGGCCGGCCGGCATCGACAAAGGCAAAGCCCGAGAAGCCGTAATTCTGGACAACGCGATGCAATGACGAGCTGAGCTCGTCGATGGTATCCGACGCCTCGATGGTCGAAATCGCGTCTACCAGGCCCATTACTAAAACCCCCGGTTTCCGGGGGTACCACAGTTAACCCCTTTCGTTCCAGATGTTCTGCATTTGGAGGAAGGGATAATGCCGCATTTATTGGACGGCTATCATGCACTCATCACCAGGGAAGAGCTTGATCCGGCGCATGTCGGGGCGATGTTGCGGCTGCGCAAACGCCTGTTCGTCGACCATTGCGGCTGGCTTCTGACCACGGTCGGGGATGCCGAACGCGATCAGTTCGACTGCTGGTATACCGAGCACTGCCTGTTGTTCTCCGGCGTCGAGCTCGTCGGCGGCTTCCGGGCAATCCGCACCGATTATCCCTACCTCACCGCGTCGGTCTTCCCGCAGCTTGCGGTGCGCCGCTTTCCGAGCCGTCGCGATGCCTGGGAGATCAGCCGTTTCGGCGTGCTGCCTGATGTCGCGAGGTCGCAGACCGCACGCGTGACCTATGCGCTGATGTTCCGTTTCGCGGAGCTGCGCGGAGCGAAGGCGCTGGTGGCGCTGGCCGACCTCTCCTATGAGCGTTTTCTCACCCGCATGGACATCCGCACCCGCCGCTACGGCCCGCCGCAGGTGATCGGCAATGATCGCATGGGCCGCCCGCTGACGGCGCTCGCCGGAGAAATCCCGCTCGGTCTCGCCGCCAATCCCGGCCTGACCAAATTCCTCGACCTTGGACGGCAATTGGAGATCCACGATGCCTCACATGTTCTCGGACGTTCGAGCATTCCAGCGTGATCCGCTGCGTCTGCTGTTGACGCGCGGCAACGAGTCCGCGCTGGGGCTGGTGCCGCTGCGGCTCGGTCCTGCGCCCGTCTTCCTGGTGAACGATCCGGATCTGCTGCGCCCGATCCTGAAGGCGCCGGAGACCGACATCGGAAAGGGCAAGCTGATCAAGAAGCTTTCGCCGGTGCTCGGCCGCAGCTCGCTGATGCTGAGCGGCGAGGAGCACAAGCGGCGGCGGGCGGTGCTGCAGAAGCACATGGCCAAGGGCAGCGTCGAGAAATTCCTGCCGCATATGTGCGCCGAGATCCGCGCGGTCGGCGCCAGCCTGGCGCGGCTCGGATCGTTCGATCCGCACCATGTCACCGCGATGCTGGCGCTGCGGACGATCTGCGTCGCGATCTTCGGCTCCCAGGTGATGTCGTCCGGCGACGAGGAAGCCCTGGTTCAGGCGGTGGGCGCGATCGAGGACGATCTGGCGGAAGAGATGTTCCGCGCGTTGCCGTTCGGTCCGGTGGCCTGGTATCGGCGGCGCAAGAACCGCGTCTGTGCCAAGCTTGCGATGTCGACGGTGGTGCAGCGGCTGCGCCGCAAGGCGGGCTCGAGCAGCGCGCTGCGCGATCTCGAGGCGCTCGGCCTGACCGATCGCGATCTCGAGGACGAGATCCTGACATTGCTGCTGGCCGGCCATCACACCACAGGTTCGACTGCGGCGTGGATGTTCTACCAGATGGCTGCCGATCCCGCCCTGATGGACGAGATTGCCGACGAGGCGGCGGAGTGCCTCGGCGACGACGGCGAACTGCGGCTCGACGCGGTGAAGCGCGCCAATCTCAGCGCGACGCTGGTCAAGGAGGTTTGCCGGCTCTACCCCAGCGCCTGGTGGTTCTCGCGCGAGGTGATGCAGCCGGTGACGATCGGCGGGCGCGACCTCAAGGTCGGCACTTCGCTGTTGATCTGCCCCTGGCAGCTGCAGCGCGATCCCCGGCATTTCGAGGATCCGGGCCGCTTCCTGATGACGCGGCGCTACAACACCGACGCCTACATCCCGTTCGGGGCCGGCCCGCGCGCCTGCGCCGGGATGGGGGTTGCGATGCTCGAGCTGCAACTGCTCGCGCTCGAGATCGCCGCGGCCTATCGCTTCACCGGCGTCAGCCCGAATCCGGCGCCGTGGCCGAAAGCCTCGGTGACGCTGATTCCCCCGCCGATGACCATCGACATCGAAATCCGCGAGACGCGCCCCCGCATCCCGCATCTCGGCGAGGAAGCCGAGCATCTGCCGTACATCCCAGCCGTGGGTGCGGCGTCCATCAGCACACTACAATCGGTATCCCAATGACAACTCAGCTAACAACGGCCAGCGCCGGGCAAAGGGCCATGGATCAAGTGCAAGTGCGCAGTTTGCGCGACGTCATCGCTGTCCTGATCGAGCAGCGCAGCATCGTGAGGGCGGCCGGCGCAAGCTTCGCCGCGCATCTGCTCGACCTCGCGATCATGCAGCTGCGACTCAACGTCAACGATATTACGGCGGAGGAATTATCCGGTCTGTCCGACTTCGTCGGCGCGGAGTTCATGAGGGACAAATCCTCGCATTGATCGCGGCGATCAGTCTTCGGATCGGTCCTGCGTCGCCACCAGCGCCTTCATCATGGCGCCGGCGGCGAGCGCGGCGTCGTTCGGATCGATCTCGATCTGCAGGCCGCGCTGGCCGCCATTGACGAAGACCGTGACGTGGGTGAGGGCGGTCTCGTCGATCGCGGTCGGGACCTTCTTCTTCTGGCCGAACGGGCTGATGCCGCCGACATGATAGCCGGTCAGCCGCTCGGCATCGGCCGGGCGCATCATCCTGGCCGACTTGCCGCCGAGGGCGGCGGCAAGCTTCTTCATGCTGACCTCGCAGTCGGACGGCACCACGGCGCAGACCGGCTTGCCGTCGACCTCCGCCATCAGCGTCTTGAGCATGCGGTTCGGGTCGACGCCGAGCGCCTCGGCCGCCTGCAGCCCGATGCTCTCGGCGCTGGAATCGTAGACATAGGTGTGAAGCTTGAAGGCAATGCCGAGCTTGCGCAGCGCCATCGTCGCTTGTGTCGAATTGGGCATGGACCCTGCCGGTTAATCTAGGTGAATGATCGCCGTAATAAGAGCTGCGATCAATCCGCAGCACGTCCGGCGTCACATTGCCGTAACATTAAATTCCAGCCAGCCCGGCGCGGCCGGGCGCCGCATGGAATTTAATGGGGATATCAAAGGGTTGTAGCTCGTCTAAAAGGCGTAAACGGGCCCCTTCTTGCTTGCGCAGCCGAGCCGCTTCCGTTATCCGGTAGGCGCCTTGCGTGTGCGCGGCCGGGCGCCGCGATTTGGGCTGGGCATATCAATGCAGGTCGCTGTGGGCGGACGCGTTTTCGCCGCGATCATGGTCTGAAACACCTGAAGGGAACATCTTCGCAATGGCCAATGTTGTCGTCGTCGGCGCCCAATGGGGTGACGAAGGGAAGGGCAAGATCGTCGACTGGCTGTCGGAACAGGCCGACATCGTCGTGCGCTTCCAGGGCGGCCACAATGCCGGCCATACGCTTGTGATCAATGGCGAGACCTACAAGCTGGCGCTGCTGCCCTCCGGCGTGCTGCGCCCGAACAAGCTCGCGGTGATCGGCAATGGCGTGGTGTTCGATCCGCAGGCCTTCCTCGACGAAGTCGCCAAGCTGAAGGGGCAGGGCGTTGCGGTCGGACCGGACAATCTGCGGATCGCCGAGAACGTCACGCTGATCCTGCCGCTGCATCGCGAGCTCGACGCCCTGCGCGAATCATCCAACGCCATCACCTCGATCGGCACCACCCGCCGCGGCATCGGCCCGGCCTATGAGGACAAGGTCGGCCGGAGAGCCATCCGCCTGATGGACCTCGCCGACCTCGACACCCTGCCGCACAAGATCGAACGCCTGCTGGCGCATCACAATGCGCTGCGCCGCGGCCTCAACCTCGCGGAGATCGACGGCAAGAGCATCCTGAGCGAGCTGTCGGCGATGGCGCCGAAGCTGTTGCCCTATGCCGAGACGGTGTGGCGGCTCCTGGACCTCAAGCGCCGCGAGGGCAAGCGCATCCTGTTCGAGGGCGCGCAGGGCGCGCTGCTCGACGTCGACCACGGCACCTATCCCTATGTGACGTCGTCCAACACGGTGGCGGCGCAGGCCGCGACCGGCACCGGCCTCGGCCCGGGCGCGGTCGGCTATGTGCTGGGCATCTGCAAGGCCTACACCACCCGGGTCGGCCAGGGTCCGTTCCCGACCGAGCTGAACGACGAGATCGGCGAGGAAATCGGCCGTCGCGGCAAGGAATTCGGCGTCAATACCGGGCGCAAGCGCCGGGTCGGCTGGTTCGATGCCATGCTGGTGCGACAGACTGTCCGCACCTGCGGAATTGCCGGGCTGGCGCTGACCAAGCTCGATATTCTCGACGGGTTCGACAGCATCAAGGTCTGCATCGGCTACAAGCTCGACGGCAAGGAAATCGACCATCTGCCGGCGGGTGAGGGCGCACAGGCCCGGGTCGAGCCGATCTATGAGATCATCGAGGGCTGGAAGCAGCCGACGGCCAATGCGCGGTCCTGGGCGGACCTGCCGGCCCAGGCCATCAAATACGTTCGCCGGGTCGAGGAACTGGTGGGGTGTCCGATCGCCCTGCTGTCCACCAGCCCGGAGCGTGAAGATACTATTCTGGTACAGAATCCGTTCGAGGCTTAACGGGATATTACCTATATCCCTCCAATTGTGTGGAAATGGCTGACTACTACCCGCTGATCGCCCGCGCCATCGCCGGATTGGACCCCAACGCCCCCGGCGAAGCCCGCCGTGCGCTGTATGCGCGGGCGCGAACGGCGTTGATCCAGCAGCTTCGCGGCGTGCAGCCGCCGCTCTCCGAATCCGAGATCACCCGCGAACGGCTGTCGCTGGAAGAGGCCGTTCGCAAGGTCGAGTCCGAGGCCGCGCAGCGCGCCCGCGAGGCCTCGCGCCCCGGCGGCGCGGCCGCTGCCCGCGGCAGCCGCGCCAATGCCCGGCCGCCCGAGGCCAGCCCCGCCGACACTGCCGCGCGCCCACGGCCCCCGGCCGAACCCCGTCCGCCGCGCAATTTGCGCCCCGACGCGCCGCCGCCGGCCCCGCCGCGGCCGCAGAACCCGCCCGGTCCCGAGACCCAGGCGCCGCCGGCCCGGCCGGGCCCGCCCCGCCGCGGTCCGGAAGGCGCGCCGCCGCCGGTGCCGCCCGCCGCGCCGGGCGTGCGCGGCTTCCGCGACATCACCGCCGATGCCGACGATCTCGGCCGTGCCGCGGCGCAAGCCAGCCGCAACGCGCGCAAGACCTACGCCAACGTGCCGTCGCCCTCGCCGGAATTCGACCGGCTCGAGCCGAGCCTCGAGAATCGCGGCGGCGATCCCGAGGCGCCGTATTCCTACGACGAGTCGATCGAGGAGGCCGAGCGCTACACCCCGCAGCCGCCGCAGGGTCCGCCGCCGCAGCGGTCGCGGGGCGGCAACGGCGAGCGCGAGCCGAAGAAGCCGCCGCGCGTCGGGTCGATGTTCCCGTTCAAGACCGCGATCGTGATCGGCATCCTGCTGATCCTGGTCGGCACCGGCATCCTGTTCCGGCAGCAGGCCATGACCCTTGTCAGCAGCCTGCTCAAATCCTCGGCCCCGGTCGAGGCGCCGAAGGATGCCGCGTCGACGCCTGCGAGCAAGAAGATCACCGACCGCGTCGGCCAGCCCTCGTCGGGCGAGACGGTCGCCCCGGTGGCGCAGCGCGTGGTGCTGTATGACGAGGATCCGTCCGATCCGAAGGGCAAGCAGTATGTCGGTTCGGTGGTCTGGCGCACCGAGCAGGTCAAGGGATCGGGCAACCAGAAGCCCGACATCGCCGTGCGCGCCGACATCGACATCCCCGATCGCAAGTTCAAGATGACGATGTCGTTCCGCCGCAACACCGATTCATCGCTGCCGGCGAGCCACACCGCGGAATTGACCTTCATCCTGCCGCAGGACTTCGCCAATGGCGGCGTCGGCAACGTGCCGGGCATCCTGATGAAGTCCAACGAGCAGGCGCGCGGCACGCCGCTGGCCGGGCTCGCGGTCAAGGTCACCGACGGCTTCTTCCTGGTCGGCCTCTCCAATGTCGACGCCGACCGCTCGCGCAACCTGCAACTCTTGAAGGAGCGCTCGTGGTTCGACGTGCCGCTGGTCTACACCAACCAGCGCCGCGCCATCATCGCGATCGAAAAGGGCGCCCCCGGCGAGCGGGCCTTCAACGAGGCATTCGCCGCGTGGGGTGAGTAGCGGCCTTAGCTCTTGCCTCGGTTGCCAGCAATGTCATCGCCCGGCTTCGTCCGGGCGATTCCGTATCGCAGCAAGATCAGCGGCTGTTGCAGCGCGTTCGACGCGCAGAACTCCGGAACATCGCCGCAGCTTTCGATTTTTCCCTAGAACCGTCGCGCGACCGCGTTACACTTGGCTGAGGTCGGGCAAGGGCACGCCATGAAACGCTATCTGATCTTCGCAGCCATCGGGCCGTTCATCGGCGGCTTCCTGCTGCTGCTCATGACCACCTATCAGTCCGGCTACTGGACCGAGACCAGTGGCGGCGAGGTGACCAAGCTGCTCGTCGTGTTCGTGAAGTCGCTGCAATATAACTATCTGTTCGGCATCGTGCCGTCGCTGATGTTTGGTGCGATCGACGACATCCTGATGCATGTGAAGCGGATCGCGCCGGTGGTGCGGATGCTGGTCGTCGGCGCGGTGGCGTTCGTCGGCGCGGCGCTGACCTACGCCTCGCACGGCTCCGAAAGCGGCGCGGTGCAGTTCATCCTGTACGGAATGGTCGGCTTCATCCCGGGCGTGATCACGTCCTGGCTGGCGCACAAATATGCCGAAGAGCTGCACGCGCCGGCGCAGCCGGCTTCGCAGCACTAGGCGTCTGCTCATTGCCAAGAGAAAAGCAGAAGTCGTGACCGGCGACGTCAGGCCCAACGGCGAATGATCGCATCGGGATCGGACAGGGCCGCGCTCAACGCACGGCGCGGAATAGATCACCTATTGCGGTAGTCTTGTCAGCGCACCAGACGGCCGGAGGGCCAGCGCGCTTCACATAACTGTCATATCATCGTCACGCAAACGTAGTCCCAATGTCATGCCCGCGTCGTCCTCGCGACCCGCGGCCGCCCGGGGCAGCGGCGATGCTGATCTCGGGCCTGCTCTATTCCGTGTTCGCGCATTTATTTCAGCCGTCGCTGCAGACGACCGGGACGCACGGGATCTGCGTCCGGATTCGGGGAAAGGAATTTCGAGTGGCAGATGCAAGCTTCAGCCTTCTGACAGGCAACAGTATCGAAACGCGCCTGGTCCGGGCCGGCGGCGTGATCTTTCGCGAGGGCGAGCAGGCCAACGAGCTCTTCGTGATCAAGAGCGGCTATGTGCGCATTCAGGTCGGCAACAAGACCATGGCGGACCTCGCGCCCGACACGATCTTTGGCGAAATGGCGTTGATCGACAACGAGCCGAGGAGCGCGACAGCCACGGCGCTCACGGATGTCGAGCTCGTCCCGGTCTCGGAAAAGCAGTTTCTCTTCCTTGTGAGCCAGACGCCGCATTTTGCCCTGAAGGTCATGCGGACGCTGGCGCAGCGACTCAGAACCATGAACAAGGGCGTCTACTGAACGCGAGCACGGCAGAGCGTTGAGGTAACAGGCCTTGAAGGTGACACAGTGGTAATGTGACGCAACTTGAACCGCCTGCCTGCGTTACCATGTGATGGCCATGCCCGACGACATCTTCACGCCCAACGCCGCGCGATCACGGCCGCCTTTTGGCGGCGCGCAGGCGCGCGGCAAGGTCATCGACCAGGACGGGCGCGAGCTCGTCGATGGCCCGCTGCATCCGCAGTTCCAAGGTTTTCAGGGAGCCTTTCCGGAAGGCTTCCGGTTCGACTTCCGCAACTCCACCGCCAATCCGTTCGGCGATCTGACCCGCGAGCAGCGGCTGCAGCGGCTGGAGACGATCGCAAAGCTGCTCGACGTCGCCTTCATCGTGCCGGGCACCAATGTGCGCTACGGCATCGATGGGCTGATCGGCCTGATCCCCGTGGTGGGCGATATCATCACCACCGCGATCTCGCTGTGGCTGGTGCGTGAGGCCCGCTTGCTGGGCGCGCCCTGGCACATCACCGCGCGGATGCTCGCCAACGTCGCCGTCGACGGCGTGATCGGCATGGTGCCGGTGGCGGGCGATGCCTTCGACGTGATGTTCCGCGCCAATATCCGCAATGTGCGGATGCTGCGGCGCTGGCTCGACAAGCAGCCGCGGTTCTAGAGTATGATGATTTTTGGTTGAAGCAGTCGAGCCGCAGACCCGCTTCGCCTCTCCCGCTTGCGGGGGAGGCCGACGCGCTCGGCAGCGCTCTTGCGCGCCTGAGCGCGGCGGGTGGGGGCTCTCTCCGCGATGCGACTCGCGGCGAGAGCCCCCACCCCAGCCCTCCCCCGCAAGCGGGAGAGGGAGCGCAGCATCGTTGCGGTCGCAGCTCAGCCCAACTCATCTTGCTTTAACGCATCTCGCTAAAACAAAAGCCCCCGGATCTATCCGAGGGCTTTTCGTTGAGCGAACGGCAGAAAGCTTATGCGGCGTCGGCGTCGGTCTGGCTGGCGGCCGGGCGCGGACGACGCGGCAGCGGGAAGGCCTCGCTCTCATAGAGCGAGCGGATGCCGTTCTGGTCGAAACGGGCTTCCTCGACCTGGAGATAAGCGCCGTTCAGCGAGTCCGCCGGCAGCTGCTCCATCGCGAACTGCACGGCCTCGGCAGCGGTGCCGAAACGGCGGTAGGCGAAACCCGCCCGCTTCTTCTTGCGGATCGCGGCAGGGAACAGTTCGGCAGATGTGTTATAGTTGAACGGACGCAGGGGACGCATGGTCGACGACCTCTTGTGTTCTTGTCAGTTGGCGTTGCGAAAGGGATTTTGGGGGACGGCGGCCTATTATCGGCGGCGCGCCGTACACGTCATTTCGACCCCTAATATAGGCCTCTTTGACAAAAATGCGACCCCAGAAGCGCCCCCGACAGGGCACATGCTGAATCCGCGCATAGCACGGGGTCCGGCCAGATAAGTCCTTTTGTTTCAATAGTTTATGGTGCTCAAATCTTGTCGAGCCAGGCCAGGATCGCGACCACGATCAAAATCACCCCGAAAAGGCCCATTCCGGAGTGGCCGAGGCCATAGCCGTAGCCGCGAATTCGGCCGCTGTAGCCGCCCAGCAGGATAATCAGCAGAAGGATGATGAGGATCAGTCCAAGCGACATGGCGCCCTCCTCAGAACGGGCGGCAGCCGCACGGCGAGACGCCTACGGCCCCGCGAAAACCGAGCAAAGCACATTCCGGCCTGCGAGTCGTTAAGGCCGTCAGCCAATCACGAGGATGTTGCCGGGGGGCCGGAGCCAAAACAAAGCCCCACGCGACCGGCCTGTTGGTCGCGTGGGGCGCGGCGTGGTGGGGCGGCGTTACTTCTTCTCGTTGAGCTTCAGCGCCGCCGAGTTGATGCAGTAGCGCAGGCCGGTCGGGCCGGGGCCGTCGTTGAAGACGTGGCCGAGATGGCCGTCGCATTTCGAGCACAGCACCTCGGTGCGGATCATGCCGTGGCTCATGTCGCGCTCCTCGTCGACATGGCTCTCGATCGCGGGCTTGGAGAAGCTCGGCCAGCCGCAGCCGGAATCGAACTTCTGGTCGGACTCGAACAGCGTCTGCCCGCAGCCGGCGCAGACATAGGTGCCCTTGCGGGGATCATGCTCGTATTCGCCGGTGAAGGGCCGCTCGGTCGCTTTCTCGCGCAGCACGGCGTACTGGATCGGCGTCAATTCCTTGCGCCACTCGGTCTCACTCTTGCGGACCTTGCCGTCGGTCTTGGTATCGGACATTCAACCTCCTTTGCGAGATGCTCAGTTGGTGACCTTGGTGCTGCCCACCAGCGTCGGCTTCTCGATGTAGTTCTCCGCGAAGATCTTCTTCAGGTTCTCGACCTTCGGGATGTCGTTATACGCAATATAGGGCTGGTTCGGGTGCAGCGTCAGATAGTCCTGGTGGTAGGCCTCGGCCGGATAGAACGCCTCCAGCGCGCCGACCTTGGTGACGATCGGCTTCTTGTAGACCTTGGCGGCGTTGAGCTGGGCGATATAGGCGTCCGCCACCTTCTTCTGCTCGTCGCTGGTGGTGAAGATCGCCGAGCGATATTGCGTGCCGGAATCCGGGCCCTGGCGGTTCAGCTGGGTCGGGTCGTGCACGACGGAGAAGAAGATCTGCAGGATCTTGCCGTAGGAGATCTTCTGCGGGTCGTACTTGATCTCGACCGATTCCGCATGGCCGGTCGTGCCGGTCGAGACTTTCTCGTAATCGGCGTTCGCCTTGCTGCCGCCGGAGTAGCCGGACACCGCGCTGACGATGCCGGCGGTGTGCTGGAATACGCCCTGCACACCCCAGAAGCAGCCGCCGGCCAGCACCGCGGTCTTGATGCCGGATTCCGGCGCGCTCGCGGCCGGCGGCGGGATGATCACGGCGTCCTCGGCGGCAAGCGAGGGCGCAACGGCAAAAGCTGTGACGGCCAGCGCGCCGATCGCGGCGGCGCACAGCGAGAGGCGGCTGAGGGAGCTTTTGGGCATGGGTTCCTCGTGGGATCGCAGGTGGGGCCAGTCTAGAGCGGGAGCCGCCATTGGCCAATCAGGCCGGGCGGCTCCGACGCTTCAAAATACGGGCGAGGGGGCGTTTTGTTACGGCGCCGGCCACACGGTTTCGTGAGGGAAATCAGCGAGGTTCAGGGATGACGGTGATGGATTTTTGCCCGCGGCCTCTCCACGTCGTCCTGGCGAAAGCCAGTACCCATAACCACCAAATGTAACTTTAGGCGGCATCGTGGCCCAGCGTCCCGCAGCAACAAGCAGCCGGGGTAATGGGTCCTGGCTTTCGCCAGGACGACGCTGAATGTTGGTGTCACACACTCGTCTGCTGTCAGGATAACGTGAGCGCCGGCGGGACGATCACACCACCACGCTGAGTCGCTTCGCCGCCCGCGTAATCCCCGTGTAGAGCCACCTCGCGCGCGAGTCCTGGAACGCAAAACTCTCGTCGAACAGCACGACGTCGTCCCATTGCGAGCCCTGCGACTTGTGCACGGTCAGCACATAGCCGTAGTCGAACTCGTCATAGGGTTTGCGCTGCTCCCACGGCACGCTCTCGACGCCGCCATCGAAGCATTCGCCGCGCACCGAGACCTTGGTGACCTTGTAGCCGAAGTCCTCGTCCGGCATCACGCGCATGGTGATGATCCTGGATTTCGACTGCGCGCGCGCCTTGACCCGCCACAGGCCGCCGTTGAACAGGCCCTTCTTGCGGTTGTTGCGCAGGCAGACCAGCTTGTCGCCGGCAACCGGCAGCGGATCCTCGATGTTCTGCCGCTGCCGCACCCGCATGTTGTAGGCGCGGCGGGTGTTGTTGCGGCCGACCAGCACCTGGTCGGCGCTCATCACGCGGTCCGGATCGAGCTCCTTGCGCGACACCACCTCGCTCTCGCCGTGGCGGCCGATCTCGAGCTCGCGGCCCTCGCGGATATCCATCGACATCCGCACGATCGGATCGTCCTGCGCCTGGCGGTGCACCTCGGTCAGCATCGCGTCCGGCTCGGCATCGGTGAAGAAACCGCCGCCCTGGATCGGCGGCAATTGCGCGGGATCGCCGAGCACCAGCAGCGGGCAGTCGAACGACATCAAATCGCGGCCGAGCTCGGCATCGACCATCGAGCACTCGTCGATCACGATCAGCTTGGCCTTCGATGCGGGCGCATCGTCCCAGAGCTCGAAGCTCGGCTGCTCGACGCCGGACTCGCGGGCGCGATAGATCAAGGAATGGATCGTCGAGGCGCTGTCGCAGCCCTTGTTGCGCATGACGAGCGCCGCCTTGCCGGTGAAGGCCGCGAACTTCACCTCGCCATCGACGCCTTCGGCGATGTGGCGGGCGAGCGTGGTCTTGCCGGTTCCGGCATAGCCGAACAGGCGGAACACCGGCGGCGTGCCGTTCTTGCCGGGCTTGGCCTTCAGCCAGTCGGCGACGGCTTTCAGCGCAGTGTCCTGATGCGGCGTGAAGGTGGTCATGAGCTTTCGGACGAGTGAGCGCGCGACCGATAGCGCCGCGACTCAGGCCAGCACAAGCTAAACATTCATGCATTCCGATCAAGCCGTCTCCCGCTGCGCGGAATTGGGGTTTCGCCCCCGAGGCTAGACTTGATCCGGGGCGCCACTAGACTGCCCCAAAACAACAAGCGGTCGGCACCACGACAAGTGGTCGAGGAAGCGACCTTGGGAGTGACTCCATGAAATTCGGCATCTTTTACGAGCTGCAATTGCCGCGCCCCTGGAACGACGGCGACGAGCTCAGGCTCTACCAGAACGCGCTGACGCAACTGGAAACCGCCGACCGGCTCGCCTACGACTACGCCTGGGTCGTGGAGCACCACTTCCTCGAGGAATATTCGCACTCGCCGGCGCCGGAATCCTTCCTCGCCGCCGCGAGCCAGCGCACCAAGAACATCCGGCTCGGCCACGGCATCTTCCAGCTCACCACCAATCATCCGGCCCGCGTCGCCGAGCGGGTCGCGGTGCTCGATCTCTTGAGCAACGGCCGCTGCGAGTTCGGCATGGGCGAGAGTGCCTCGATCACCGAGCTGACGCCGTTCGGCCGCGACATGGAGACCAAGCGCGAGGTGTTCGAGGAGGCCGTGCAGGCGATCTTCCCGATGTTCAGCAAGGTCGGCACCGAGCATCACGGCAAGTATTTCGATATACCCTTGCGCAATGTCGTGCCGAAGCCGGTGCAGAAGCCGCATCCGCCGCTCTGGATGGCGTGCTCGCAACTGCCGACCATCGAACGCGCCGGGCAGAACGGGTTTGGCGCGCTCGGCTTTCAGTTCGTCAGCGCCGAGGCGGCGCATGCCTGGGTGCACGCCTATTACAACGCGATCACCAAGCGGCTGAAGAAGCTCGCCGACTACGAGATCAATCCGAACATGGCGCTGGTCTCGTTCTTCATGTGCGCGAAGACCGACGAGGAAGCGCGCCGGCGCGCCGACGGCGCGACCTTCTTCCAGTTCGCGCTGCGCTATTACGGCCAGGCACAGAACCGGCAGCGGCCGGCGCCCGGCACCGTCAACATGTGGAACGAGTACAACAAGTGGAAGCGCGACAACCCGGAGGCGCAGGAGGCCGCGCTGCGCGGCGGCCTGATCGGCTCGCCCGAGACCTTGCGCAAGAAGCTGCGGCGCTTCCGCTCATCGCATATCGACCAGGTGATCCTGCTCAACCAGGCCGGCAAGAACACGCATGAGCACATCTGCGAGTCGCTCGAGCTGTTCGCGAAAGAAGTGATGCCGGAGTTCCAGCACGATCCCGAGCACGATGCCTGGAAGAAGGGCGTGCTGGACGGCTCGATCCAGCTCGAGGAGATCGACACCCAGGCGTTCACGGACCGCTATGGTAAACTGGCGGTCAATGTCGGCTCAAAGGCAGCCGCCGCGGGCTGATCGATTGTTGTACAGCGACCTCGCGTTTCCGTGAGGAAAATAATTCGCTACGCGCGATCCGCGCCTTAAAAGAAACGGCACGCGCGATGCCGGCACCGAAGTGCTGGCATCGCTATTTTTGTGCGGTGCTCGACAGCTTCATTCGCGCGCCCCATCATCCTGACATCGCATGATCGTGCAGCGCGACAGCGCGCTTGATCGTCAGGAGAGTCTTGGAATGAAGCGTCGTGAGTTCCTCCAGCTGTCGCTCGTCACAGCCGCCGCCGCTGCGCTGTCACGCGGTGCGCAGGCGCAGGCGGACGCGAAGGAAATTCGTATCGGCTACCAGAAGAACGGCGTGCTCGTTATCACGCGGCAGCGCGAGGCCTTGGAAAATCATTTCAAGCCGCAGGGCATCAGCGTGAAATGGGTCGAGTTCTCCTCGGGCCCGCCGATGATGGAAGCGATGAATGTCGGCAGCGTCGATTACGGCGCGGTCGGCGATTCCCCGCCGATCTTCGCGCAGGCCGCGGGCGCCGCCGTCGTCTATGCCGCGGCCCAGCCCATCATCAACGGCTCCGGCATCCTGGTGCCGCAGAATTCGGCGATCGCGTCAATCGCCGATCTCAAAGGCAAGCGCGTCGGCTTCACCAAGGGTTCGAGCGCCCATAACGTCGTGATCCAGACGCTGGAGAAGGCCGGGCTGACTTATGACGACATCACGCCGGTCTATCTGACGCCGCCGGACGCCGGTCCCGCTTTCGCCAATGGCGGCATCGATGCCTGGGCGATCTGGGATCCGTATTTCGCGATCGCCGAGACCAAGCAGAACGGCCGCATTCTGGTCAAGACGCGCGACATCACCAAGACCAACTCGTTCTACATCGCCAACCGCGACTTCGCCCGCAATCGCGGCGCGGTCCTGCAGCAGATCGTCGATGTCACGACGTCGAGCGCGGCATGGGCGCAGGCGCATCCTGATGAGGTCGCCAAATCGCTGGCCGCCATCACCGGCGTGCCGCTCGATATCCAGACCATCGCGGCGAAGCGGGCGGGCTTCTCGGTCGGGCCCGTGACCGACGACATCATCGCGACCCAGCAGGGCGTCGCCGACCGCTTCTTCAAGCTCGGCCTGATCCCGAAGCAGATCGCGATCCGCGACATCGTCTGGCGCAATCCCCAGACCTGATCGGCGCGCGTTTGGTCGTTTCAATGCAGAGGATAGTCCCATGACGCGTTTATTTCGACGCTGGATCGCCCGCGGGGTGCTGTCGCTCAGCATCGTCGCCGCAACCGTCAGCGCCTCCTACGGCGAGGACAAGGTGGTCCGCATCGGTTACCAGAAATACGGCAAGCTGGTGCTGCTCAAGAGCAAGGGCTCGCTCGAGGAAAAGCTGAAGGCGGTCGGCACCAAGGTGGTGTGGGCCGAGTTTCCGTCCGGGCCGCCGCTGCTCGAGGCGCTCAATGTCGGCGCGATCGATTTCGGCAACACCGGCGAGGCGCCGCCGATCTTCGCGCAGGCCGCCGGCGCGCCGATCCAGTATGTCGCGTATGAGCCGCCGGCGCCGAAGGGCGAGGCGATCCTGGTGCCGAAGGACAGCGCGATCAAGTCGGTCGCCGACCTGAAGGGCAAGAAGGTCGCGCTGAACAAGGGCTCCAACGTCCACTACCTCTTGGTGAAGGCGCTCGAGAAGGCCGGCGTCAAATATTCCGAGATCGAGCCGGTGTTCCTGGCGCCGGCCGATGCGCGCGCGGCGTTCGAGCGCGGCGCGGTCGATGCCTGGGTGATCTGGGATCCGTTCCAGGCCGCGGCGGAAGCTGCGACCGGCGCCCGCACCGTCGCCGACGGCACCGGCATCGTCGCGAACTATCAGTTCTACTTCGCCTCGAAGAAATTCCTGCAGGCCGATCCGAAAATCGTCGAGCTCGTGCTGGCGCAGCTGAGCGAGGTCGACGACTGGGCCAAGGGCGACATCCATGCCGTTGCCGAGCAGCTGGCGCCGAGCATCGGCCTGTCGGTGCCGGTGGTCGAGGTCGCGTTGAAGCGGCAGGCCTACGGCATCAAGCCGGTCACCGATGCGGTGGTCGCGGACCAGCAGCAGGTCGCCGACACGTTCTTCGCGCTCGGCCTGATCCCGAAACAAATCAAGATTTCCGACGTCGCATGGAGGCCGGGCACGTGAGCACCCCAACCAACGCCAACATCCTCTGGTTCCTGCCGACCCACGGCGACAGCCGCTACCTCGGCACGTCGATCGGCGGCCGCGAGGTGAACTTCAATTATCTGCGCCAGATCGCGCAGGCCGCGGATCAGCTCGGCTATTACGGCGTGCTGCTGCCGACCGGGCGGAGCTGCGAGGATTCCTGGGTGGTGGCCTCGGCCGTCGCGCCCTGGACCGAACGCCTGCGCTATCTCGTGGCGGTGAGGCCCGGCCTGCAGTCGCCGAGCGTCGCCGCACGCATGACCGCGACGCTGGACCGGCTGTCGAACGGCCGCCTGCTGATCAACGTCGTCACCGGCGGCGATCCGATCGAGAACAAGGGCGACGGCATTTTCTTAGATCATGACGAGCGCTACGCGGTGACCCGCGAGTTCCTCAACGTCTACAGCGATCTGCTGGCGGGCAAGACCGTCAATGTCGAAGGCAAGCACATCCGGATCGAGGACGGCCGCCTGCTGTTCAATCCGGTGCAGTCGCCGCGGCCGCCGCTGTATTTCGGCGGCTCCTCGGATGCCGGCATCGACGTCGCGGTCGACACCGTCGACAAATATCTGACCTGGGGCGAGCCGCCGGCGCAGGTCGCCGAGAAGATCGCCAAGGTGAAGGCGGTGGCGGCGCAGCGCGGCCGCAAGCTCTCGTTCGGCATCCGCCTGCATGTGATCGTGCGCGAGACCAATGCGGAAGCGTGGAAGGCTGCCGACGAGCTGATCCAGTACGTCACCGACGACACGGTGGCCGCCGCGCAGAAGATCTTTGCGCGGATGGATTCGGTCGGCCAGCAGCGCATGGCGCAACTGCATGGCGGCCGGCGTGACCAGCTCGAGATCAGCCCGAACCTGTGGGCCGGCGTCGGCCTGGTGCGCGGCGGGGCCGGCACCGCGCTGGTCGGCGATCCCGAGACCGTCGCCGCGCGGATCAAGGAGTATCAGGAGATCGGCGTCGATACCTTCATCATGTCGGGTTACCCGCATCTCGAGGAAGCCTATCGCTTCGCCGAATTGGTGTTCCCGCTGTTGTCGCTGGCGCAGGGCGGCAACGTGACGCCGATCCGGGTCAACACCGGGCCGTTCGGTGAGACCATCGGCAACGACTACCGTCCGCAGAAGCAGGCATCGCAATCATGAGCTTGATCGACAGTTTGCCGCGCGTCGGCGCACCAAAATTGCCCAAGGTCGACGGCCTGATCCCCTGGATCGTGCCGCTGGCGATCGTGCTGGTGTGGCAGCTTGCCTGCGTCACCGGCTACGTGCCCTCGCGGGTGCTGCCGGCGCCGACCGACGTCGCACTGGCGGGATGGAAGCTGCTGCTGTCAGGCGAACTGGTCCGCAACATCTGGGTCAGCTTCTGGCGCGCCTCGATCGGCTTCTTGATCGGCGGCGGCATCGGCTTTGCCTTCGGCCTCGCCAACGGGCTGTCGCAGCTGTCGGCAAAGCTCACCGACACCACCTTGCAGATGGTGCGCAACATCCCGCATCTGGCGCTGATCCCGCTCGTCATCCTGTGGTTCGGCATCGACGAGTCGGCAAAGCTGTTTTTGGTCGCGCTCGGCGTGTTCTTCCCGATCTATCTCAACACGCTGCACGGCATCCGCACCGTCGACCCGCAGCTGATCGAGATGGGCCGCATCTATGGCATGACCGACGGCGAGCTGTTTCGCCGGGTGATCTTCCCCGGCGCGCTGCCCTCGATCTTCGTCGGGCTGCGCTTCGCGCTCGGCATCATGTGGCTGACCCTGATCGTCGCCGAGACCATCGCGGCCTCGTCGGGCCTCGGCTATATGGCGATGCAGGCGCGCGAGTTCATGCTGATCGACGTCGTCGTGCTCTCGATCCTGATCTACGCCTTGCTCGGCAAGCTCGCCGACAGCGCCTCGCGGGCGCTGGAGCGGCTGACCTTGTCGTGGCATCCCGCCTTCCAGAAGAAGTGAGAATGAGAATGCAAGAAGCGCTTCGTTTCGAAACCGCTGAAGCCGAGCCGGTCGACCGCACCGAGATCGTCGTGAAGGCACGGCAGTTGCGGCGCGTGCCGGAAGGCGCGGCCCGCGGCCTGTCGCTGACCATCCGCGGCCTGCGCAAGGCGTTCGGCGACAACGAAGTGCTGCGCGGCATCGATCTGCACATCCCGGCCGGCCAGTTCGTCGCGATCGTCGGCCGCAGCGGCTGCGGCAAGAGCACGCTGCTGCGCCTGATCGCCGGCCTCGACGCGCCGACGGCGGGAAGCATCGCCTTCGGCGAACAGCCGCGGGCGCAGGACGTGCGCGTCATGTTCCAGGAGCCGCGGCTGCTGCCCTGGGCGCGCGTGCTGTCCAATGTCGAGGTCGGGCTGGGGCGCGAGCGCTCGTCTGCTGACGCGCAGGCGCGCGCCGAGCGCGCGCTGGTCGAGGTCGGGCTCGGCGACAAGCGCACCCAGTGGCCGTCGGTGCTGTCGGGCGGGCAGAAGCAGCGCGTGGCCTTGGCGCGGGCGCTGGTCAGCCAGCCCCGCGTGCTGGCGTTCGACGAACCGCTCGGCGCACTCGACGCGCTGACCCGGATATCGATGCAGCAACTGCTGGAACGGGTCTGGCGCGATCAGGGCTTCACCGCGATCCTGGTGACGCACGACGTCGCCGAGGCGGTCGCGCTCGCCGACCGCGTGCTGGTCATCGAGGACGGCCGCATCGCCGAGGATGTCGCGGTCGACCTGCCGCGGCCGCGCCGGCGCGGGTCGGCCGAACTCGCCGCGCTGGAGGGCGAGATCCTGAAGCATCTGCTCGAAGGCAGCGAAGACAGTCTGTGAGGTCGCCATGAATTCCGTCGTCCGCAATGTTTCGATCGAGCCCGCGGTTGCGGCCGCCGAATTCCGCGGCGCAATGCGTCACCTCACCGGCGGCGTCAGCGTGATCACGGCCGGTCGGGCTAAGGATATTTCGGGAATGACGGTGACCTCGGTGTCGTCGCTCTCGGTCGAGCCGCCGTCCTTGATCGTCAGCATCAACCGCGCGGCCTCGTCATGGCCGCTGATCGCGCGCCATGGCGTGTTCGGCGTCAACATCCTGGCCGCGGATCAGCGCGACATCGCCGAGCGCTTCACCGGCAAGGGCGGCCTGAAGGGCGCGGACCGCTTCACCGGGGCCGAGTGGACGACGCGTGCGTCAGGCGTCCCGCTGCTGGTCGGCGCGCTTGCCGCGGTTGATTGCGAGGTCGAGGAGACCATCGAACGGCATTCGCACGTGATCGTCATCGGCCGCGTGCTCGACGTGATTGCGTCGGAGCGTACCGCCGCGCTGGCGTATTGGCACGGCGAGTATGTCGCGATCGACCATGAGGAAGACGCCGCACGGCTGGCCGAGGTCAGCCTGCCGTCGCGTCACGTCCATGTGCGAGGGCCGCGCTAGCGCGCCGTGCTTATCCGGATCGGACTTTAGAAAACTGCGCTCAGCGATGCCGGGCTGTCGATGATCACATTGCTGCCGCGGACGCCAGCCCATACAGCCTGGACGGTCTGAGCCGCATTGGCCAGCGGAATGCCAACGACGAGCGTGGTCGGGATACGGCCAAAGCTCGACGGGGTCTCGTTATAGGTGAAGCTTGCGACGACCGGCGAGACCGTGCCATTGACGGTGACGCCGAACACGCCGCCCGGAATATCGTTGCCCGTGGCGTAGGGATTCGGAACGTTAAGGGTGATGATCGCGGTGGTGCCGACGCCCTCCGGAATCGTCAGGCTGAGGCCTTGCATCGGCGTTAAAGTCGCGGAGGTCGTGGACAGGGTGCCGCTGGTCTGCGCATAAAGGGCCATATCACTCTCCAGTTGTCTAAGAATGTAAACGCAATAGGAGATTGAATAAGGCAACCTGCCGCAAGATTCAAGGGATGACAGCGCCGAGGCCGGCGCGGCATGTTGGTCGTGGCGCTTTCCCGGCGGGCGCATTAAAAGCGCCCGAGATTTCGGAGACGTGACGGTTCGATGAAGCGTGTGGGAACCTGGCTGTTCTATCTCGTCGGTGCGATCGCCGTCGCTTATCTCGCGCTCTATGCCTATGTGACGTTCACCGGTCGCGACATCACGCCGGGCGATCCGATCCGGATCTTCCGCAAGCCCGACGCGCCCAGCTATTCGTGAGACGAGGCCGGCGACGGGACTTGCCGCCGCCTGGGTTTCTCAGCCGGCGTTCGCCATGCGCTGATAATCGGGCGCGCCATTGCCGGCTGGGGTGATCGGGATGCCGCCGTCGGCATATTCGTTCAGCTTGTTGCGCAGCGTGCGGATCGAGATGCCGAGGATGTTGGCGGCATGGGTGCGGTTGCCAAGGCAGTGCTTCAGCGTTTCCAGGATCAGGTCGCGCTCGACATCGGCGACGGTGCGGCCGACCAGCGCGCGGGTGACCTGCTCGGCGGCAAGCGTGGCGTGCGCAACCGCGGGGGCGGTCTTGGCGAGGTCGAGGCGGTCGCCGTCGGGGGTCAGGATCGCGTCAGAACCGATCTCGTCGCCCTGCGCCATCAGGACCGCGCGATGGATGGTGTTCTCGAGCTCGCGGACGTTGCCCTGCCAGCGGTTCGCGGTCAGGACGCGGTGGGCATCAGCCGAGATCGGACGAACCGGCATGCCGTTGGCCTCGGCATATTTCCTGGCGAAATGCTGCGCCAGTTCGAGGATGTCGGCCGGGCGGTCGCGCAGCGGCGGAATCTTCAGGTTGACGACGTTGAGGCGGAACAGCAGGTCTTCGCGGAAGGTGCCTTCGCGCACAGCCTCCGAGAGGTTGCGGTTCGAGGTCGCGATGATGCGGATGTCGACCGGCACCGGCTTGGTGCCGCCGACGCGGTCGATCACGCGCTCCTGGATCGCGCGCAGCAGCTTGGACTGCAGCCGAACGTCCATCTCGGAGATTTCGTCGAGCAGCAGCGTGCCGCCGGTCGCTTCCTCGAACTTGCCGATGCGGCGCGCCACCGCGCCGGTGAAGGCGCCCTTCTCATGGCCGAACAGCTCGGATTCCAAGAGGTGCTCGGGGATCGCGGCGCAGTTGATCGAGATGAATGGCCGCTTGGCGCGGGCCGAGCGGGAATGGACGTAGCGCGCCAGCACTTCCTTGCCGGTGCCGGACTCGCCGGTGATCATGACGGAGGCGTCCGAGCCTGCGATCTGCTGCGCCAGCTTGATCACCCGGCCCATCGCCTCGTCGCGCCAGATCAGGTCGCGCGCGTCGTTGGCGACCGCGGCCAGCACCGCTGCGATCAGCTCGGGGTCCGGCGGCAGCGGGATGTATTCCTTGGCGCCGGCGTGGATCGCGGCGACCGCGGCGCGGGCGTCGTTGGAGATGCCGCAGGCGACGATCGGCACGTGGATGTGCTCGGCTTCGAGCCGCATCACGAGGTCGCGGATGTCGAGACCGACATCGACCAGCAGGAGGTCGGCGCCCTTGCCGCCGCGCAGCACGTTCATCGCCTGTTCGGCGGCCTCGGCGTGGGTCACGGAGGCGCCGTTGTCCATCGCGATCTTGGTCGCGGTCGTGAGCTGGCCCTTCAGGGTGCCAACGATGAGAAGCCGCATGATGATCTCCTGTTCGTCTGGTCGCGCAGGTCCCGCGCGTGACCGCCTGAGTTATTAAGAGCGTTCCGCCTTGATGATTTCGGTCATGGTCACGCCGAGCTTGTCTTCCACCAGCACCACCTCGCCACGCGCCACCAGGCGGTTGTTGACGTAGATGTCGATCGCCTCGCCGACGCGGCGGTCGAGTTCGAGCACGGTGCCCGGTCCGAGCTTCAAGAGGTCGCCGACGTCCATCTTGGAGCGGCCGAGCACCGCCGAGACCTGCACCGGCACGTCGAACACGGCCTCGAGATCGGCCGCGATGCGCGCGGCATGCTCATCCTCGTTGTAGCCGATGTCGTCGATCCCGGGCGCCTCGGCGGAGTTGAGATCGGGAAGCGGGACTTGGGTGTCGGTGTCGCTCATGGTTCAGCCCTCAATCGCCTTCAGCCGGCCTGGCCGCGGGACGCCAGATAGCGCCCGACGAGTTCGTTGATCTTGCCTTCGATCGCAGCGCGTTCCAGCACGACGCCGCCATCGGCCCATTCGATCCGGCAGTCGCCGGTCGCAATCGTCGGCTCGGCCAGGATCACCAGCCGGCCCTGAAAGCCGGAATGCGCCGCCATCCGCTCGATATTGTCATGCGCCGCCTCGTAGAGCGCGTCATTGATGCGCACCACGAGATGCGGCGTCGCCACCAGATGCGAGAAGCAGTCGGAGACCAGCGCGGTGATCTCGCCGAGCGGCTCGCGCGCGATCAGCTCGGAGCAAAGCTTGCGGGCGACCGCCACCGCGACGTCCACGGCCTCGGTCTCCATCCGCGTCTCGATGCCGGCGAAGCGCGCCGCGATGCCCTTGATCGCGGTGCCGATCTCCTCCAGCGCCTGCGCGGCGCGGCGGTCGCTCTCGACCTTGGCCTCGCGCAGCGCGGCCTCGTAGCCGGCGCGATAGGCCCGGGCCTCGGCATCGGCGACCTTCTGCGCGACCTCGGCCGGCGTCGGCGCGCGTTCGCGCGTGCGGTCCGGCGCCGAGAAATCCGTGTCGAACAGGAATTTTGCGGGCGCGGCCATCAATACACCAGCTCGTCGTCGGCGCGGTTCTTGGTCAGCGTGATCTCGCCGCGGGCGGCGAGGTCCTTGGCGAGGTTGACCAAGAGCGCCTGCGCCTCGTCGACGTCGCGCAGCCGCACCGGGCCCATCGCGGCCATGTCGTCCATCAGCATCTTGCCGGCACGCGAGGACATGTTGCCGAGGAAGAAGCTGCGCACCTCCTCGTTGGCGCTCTTCAGCGCGACGCCGAGCTTGTCCTTGTCGATGTTGCGCATCAGCGTCTGGGCCGAGGCGGTGTCGAGCTTGATCAGATCGTCGAAGGTGAACATCAGCGCCTTGATGCGCTCGGCGGATTCGCGGTTTTCCTCTTCCAGCGAGGTGATGAAGCGGGTCTCGGTCTGGCGGTCGAAATTGTTGAAGATCTCCGCCATCACCTCATGGGCGTCGCGGCGGCGGGTCTGCGACAGGTTCGACATGAACTCGGTGCGCAGCGTCTGCTCGACGCGCTCGATGACTTCCTTCTGCACCGCCTCCATCCGCAGCATGCGGCCGACCACGTCCAGCGCGATGTCCTCGGGCAGGATCGCGAGCACACGCGCGGCGTGCTCCGGCTTCAGCTTCGACAGCACGACGGCGATGGTCTGCGGGTATTCGTTCTTGAGGTAGTTGGCGAGCACCTCTTCCTGCACGTTGGAGAGCTTCTCCCACATGTTGCGGCCGGCGGGGCCGCGGATCTCGTCCATGATGCCGGAGACGCGCTCGGCCGGCAGGTATTGCTGCAGCAGCCGCTCGGTGGCGTCGAAATTGCCCATCAGCGCGCCGGAGGCCGACATCCGCGAGACGAATTCCAGCATCAGGTCCTCGACCACGTCGGCCTCGACGGTGCCGAGCGTCGACATGTGGACCGACAGCTCGCGGACTTCCTCGTCGTCGAGCATCGACCAGATCTTGCCGCCATACTGCTCGCCGAGCGCGAGCATCAGGATTGCCGCGCGCTTCGGGCCGGGCAGCGGCTTGCCCTTGGGCCGGGCGCTTTGCCGGTTTGCCAGCGTCGAGAGGACGGTGGCGATGTCGTTGGCGTTGGTGGTCTGGGGTACGGCGGCCATGTCAGTTCTCTACCGGCTCGCTCAGCCATTGACGGACGATGGAGACGGTTTCGTTCGGATTGCGTTCGGCGAGCTCGCCGACCCGGTGCACGGCCTGGGCGTGGACCTGGCCCTGGATCTGGGCGACGTCGATCAATTGCGCCGCGCCGCTGCCGCTCGGGATCAGCGCCTGGCCGGGCGTGCCGGTGCTCTCGGGGGCTTCGGCCAGCGCGGGCATGCCCGCGCCGGTCAGCGCCGGAATGACGTCGGCCGCGACGATGCGCTTGACCAGCGGACGGACCACCATGAACAGCACGACGAGGCCAAGCATCATCATGACGCCGAGCTCGATGACGTACATCACGTCATCCTTGGTGAACTGCAGCATGCCGAGCAGGCCGGTCGGCTCGGCGATCGGCTGCGCGGCGGGCGGCTCGGCGAAGCGCAGGTTGACGACCTCGACCTGGTCGCCGCGCTTCTGGTCGAAGCCGATCGCGGAGCGGACCAAGGCGGCGATGCGGTCGAGCTGCTCCTTGGTGCGGTCCTGGTAGACCAGCTCGCCCTTTTCGTTCTTGGAGTAGCTGCCGTCGACCAGCACCGCGACCGAGATGCGGTTGACGCGGCCGGCCTCGGTCACCTCGGTCTTGGTGGTGCGGGAAATCTCGTAATTGTTGGTCTCTTCGCTCTTCTTGCTCTGGTCGCGGGCGCGGGCGGCGTTGTCCTGGTTCTGGCTGCCCGGTAGCTCGTTGGCGACGGTCACCTGGCCGGAATTGTCGGCGGTGAGGCTCGATTCCTCGCGGGTCTGGGTCGAGCGCAGCACGCGACCCTCGGGGTCGAACTTGTCCGAGGTCTGGGTGATCTTGTTGTAGTCGAAGTCGGCGGAGAGCTGGACGCGGGCGCGGCCGGTGCCGACCACCGAGGAGACGATGTCCTCGACCTGCTTGCGCATCCGCTTCTCGAAGGCGGCGCGGCGCTCGTCGCCGACCGCGGCGTCGGCGTCGGACTGGGCGCCGTCGGCGAGCAGCTGGCCGGCCTCGTCGACGATCGAGACCCGCTGCGGCTTCAGCCCGTTGACCGCGGAGGCGACGACGTGGCGGATCGCCCGGATCTGCTGCGGCTCGAGCGCGCCGCGCACCCTGAGCACGATCGAGGCGGAGGGCTCCGGCGTCTCGCGCGAGAACAGCGGCTTCTCCGGCAGCACGAGGTGGACGCGCGCGGCCTGGACGCGGTCGATGGCGCGGATGGTGCGGGCGAGCTCGCCCTCCAGCGCCCGCAGATGATTGATGTTCTGGACGAAGCTCGTGGTGCCCAAGGCATCCGATTTGTCGAAAATCTCGTAGCCGACGCCGCCGCCCTTGGGCATGCCGCCTTCGGCGAGCTTCATCCTGAGCCGCGTCACCTTGTCCTTCGGCACCATGATCGCGGCGCCGTCATTGCGCAGCTCGAACGGGATCGCCTGGCGCTCCAGCTCCTTGATGATGGCAGAGGAATCCTCGGTCGAGAGGTCGGTGAAGAGGGTGGTCATCTGTGGCGTCGTGACGCGCATGATGACGAAGGCGAAGAAGCCGATCAGGGCCGCGGTGACCGCAACCATGGCCGCGAGGCGGGCCGCACCAAGACCTCTCAGGAAAGCAACCAGACTTTGCACCAACGGCCCCCAGGGATTCGGCCCGCGCGGGTCCGACTGGGCAAATATTGCCTAGGGTATGGTTTCCATATGGTTAACGAAGGTTAAGGACCGCGGCAAAATCGCGGACATGAAAAAACCGGCTTCGCAAAGCGAGGCCGGTTTTCGTCAAATGCCACAGGATCGGCGCCGAATTACTGCCGATATTGCTGGATGCGGGTGGTACGCAGCCCGGCCAGACCGTGCTGGTCGATCGAGAACTGCCAGGAAAGGAATTCATCGACGGTCAATGTGTAGCGGCTGCAGGCCTCCTCGAGGGAGAGCAGGCCGCCGCGAACCGCAGCAACGACTTCGGCCTTGCGGCGGATGACCCACCGTTTGGTACCGGGGGCCGGCAAATCCGCAATCGTTAACGGGCTGCCGTCAGGCCCGATGACGTATTTCACCCTCGGGCGATGGGGTTCTGTCATGGCGTACTCACAAACTCTCAACCACTGAACTCGCAAGGGGTAAGCTACGCCTCCCGGTTTAAAATTTGCCTAAGCCCAAGCGTTCAATACGAATCTCGTTGGAACGGCCGGGAACAGGCGGCTCTGCCCGTCGGCAGGCAGACCGGCGCGCGGCGCAATTCGCGGTTCGGCGCGCTCAAATCGTGGGGCGCAGGGGACCGCGCGCCAGCGTCAGCAAGGCATCGGCGAGTGCTTCCGCGGCCTTGTCCGGCCGTCTTTTCTCGTAGATGGCGAATTCCAGATCGGGAAGCGGCGGCAGGCCGTCGCCAATTCCGAGAATGCGCAGGCCCGTGGTGACGGCGCTGAGCGGCAGCGGGGTGACGGCAAGTCCCGCGACGGCGGCGGCGCGGACGCCGGTCAGGCTCGGGCTGGTATAGACGATCTCCCAGCCGAGCTCGCCGTCGCGCAGCGCGGAGAGCGCGGCGTCGCGCGACACCGATCGTTCGCGGTACAGCGCCAGCGGCAGCGGCGCGCCGGGAACGAGATCGAACGTGTCCGCCGCGGTCCACACCAGCGGCTCGCGCCACACCAAGCGGCCTTTCGACGTTCCGAGTGGCCGCTTGGCGAACACCAGATCGAGCCGGCCCGCATCGAGCTGCTCAATCAGTTCGGCGCTGACGCCGATCTGCACCTCGAGCTTGACCCCGCGATGCAGCGCGGCGAAGCGGCCGAGCGCCGACGGCAATGAGCCGCCGGCGACTTCCTCGACAACGCCGAGACGGACCGCGCCGGACAGCCGCGGCGCCACCAGCCGCTGCCGTGCCGCCTCCTCGAGCTGCAGCAGACGCCGAGCGTCCCCGAGCAGCATCTCGCCTTCGTCGGTCAATGCGACACTGCGCGTCGTGCGCCGGAACAGCGGCCGCCGGGTCTCGAGCTCGAGCCGCTTGATCTGCTGGCTGATGGTCGACTGGGTCAGATGCAATTGCTCGGCGGCGCGGTGGAAGCCGCCGCAATCGGCGACCGCGACGAAGGCCCGCAAGAGTTCGAGGTCGAGCATCGATTAATCCATATTCGTAATCAATCATATTATAGAATAGCGTTTCTATTATCAATGTCGGCCGCCTACCTTCGCTTCAGATGATCAAGCAAGGAGAGGCCATCATGTCGGAGACGACCCAACGAACCGATCGCACGGCGCGCCTGGCGCGCGCGCGAGCTGTCTGCGGCACGAACGGAAAGGTCTGTCCGCCCGACCGCGCGATCGAGCTGCTCGAGGCGGTCATCGCATCCGGCGACCGGGTGGCGCTCGAGGGCGACAACCAGAAGCAGGCGGACTTCCTGGCCGCGTGCCTCGCCGGGGTGAACCCGGCGCGGGTGCATGATCTGCACATGGTGCAGTCGGTGCTCGCGCTTCCCGATCATCTCGCGGTGTTCGAGCGCGGCATCGCCAACCGCCTGGACTTCGCCTTTGCCGGCCCGCAGAGCCGCCGCCTCGCCGAGCTCGTCGCCGCCAAGGCGCTGCGGATCGGCGCGATCCATACCTATCTCGAGCTTTACGCGCGGATGCTGGTGGACCTGACGCCGCAGGTTGCGCTCATCGTGGCCGACAAGGCCGATCGCGACGGCAATCTGTACACCGGTCCGAACACCGAGGACACGCCGACCATCGCCGAGGCCGCGGCGTTCCGCGGTGGCCTCGTCGTGGCGCAGGTCAACGAGATCGTCGATCGCCTGCCGCGCGTCGACATCCCCGGCGACTGGGTCGATGTCGTGGTGCCCGGTCCGAAGCCGTACGCGATCGATCCGCTGTTCACGCGCGATCCCGCCAAGGTCAGGGACGAGAACGTCCTGATGGCGATGATGGCGATCGCGGCGGTGTACGAACCTTATCAGGTGACACGGCTCAATCACGGCATCGGCTATGCCACCGCGGCGATCGAGCTGATCTTGCCGACCTTTGCCGCCAAGCGCGGGCTGAAGGGCAAGGTCGCGCGGAATTTCGTGCTCAACCCGCATCCGACGCTGATCCCCACCATCGAGGCCGGCTTCGTCGACAACGTCTATTGCTTCGGCTCGGAGCTCGGCATGGAACGCTATGTCGCCAGCCGTCCCGATGTGTTTCCGGTCGGCGCCGACGGCAATCTGCGCTCCAACCGCGCGCTGGCGCAGGTCGCCGGACAATATGCCTGCGATTTGTTCGTCGGCGGTACCTTGCAGATCGACCCCGAGGGCAACAGCTCGACCGCCACCAAGGACCGCATCACCGGCTTCGGCGGCGCGCCGAACATGGGCGCCGATCCGCGCGGCCGACGCCACGACAGCGTTGCCTGGCTGCGCGCCGGCGAGGAAGCAGGCGAGCGCCTGCGCGGCCGCAAGCTCGTGGTGCAGATGGTCCAGACCCGGCAGCCGAACGGCGCGCCGAGCTTCGTCGAGCGCCTCGACGCGTTCGACCTCGCGGCCTCGGCCGGCTTCGCGCTGCCGCCCGTCATGATCCATGGCGACGACGTCAGCCACGTGATCACCGAGCGCGGCGTCTGCAACCTGCTGCGTTGCCGCTCGCCGCAGGAGCGCGAGGCCGCCTTGCGCGCGGTCGCCGGCGACACCGAGTTCGGCCGGCGGCAGGACGCCGGGACGACCGACGGCCTGCGCCGCCGCGGCATCGTGATGCTGCCGTCCGATCTCGGACTCGACGTCGCGACGGCGACGCGCGACTGGCTCGCCGCGAAATCGATCGACGACCTCGTCGCCGCATCGGGCGGCCTCTACGCGCCGCCCGCCAAATTCCGCCGCTAGAAGGAGGCCCCCATGACCCACGCCGAGCACATCCCAAGCGGCCCGCCGGCCTCGCTCGATCAAGCGAGGCAGCTCGCCGCGGCATTGTTGTCCGAGCGCGGCGAAGCGTCGGGCGCCCTGATCGCGCGCCAATTGCAGCAGACCATGCGCGTGCTCGATGCCGACGGCCGGCACGGCTTTCAACGCTATCTGGCGAGTGCGTTTCAGCCCGACGCGGCGGCGCTGCAGGATGCGGCGACGCGTTATCTTGCCGACAGCACGGCGGCGGCCGCGGCCGCTTTGGCCGACGCCGCCGATCCGCCGCGCCAGGAGGTGTTGCGGCGGATGAACATGGCGCCGGGCGGCACGGCGAGCCTGATCGCGATGCGCAGCGAGATCGCCGGCCGTCTCGGCTCCGAACCGGAGCTGAAGCTGCTCGATGCAGATCTCAAGCATCTGTTCGTCTCATGGTTCAACCGCGGCTTCCTCGAGCTTCGCCGCATCGACTGGCAGTCGCCGGCCGCCGTGCTCGAGAAGCTGATCGCCTATGAGGCGGTGCACGAGATCAAGGGCTGGGACGATCTGCGCCGCCGCCTTGCGCCCGACCGCCGCTGCTTTGCCTTCTTCCATCCCGCGCTGCCCGGCGAGCCGCTGATCTTCGTCGAGGTCGCGCTGGTGCAGGGATTGGCCACCGCCGTGCCGCCGCTGCTGGTGCAGGATGCGGATCAAGACAGCGCAGGCCTCAGGGCCGCGCATGCCGACACCGCGATCTTCTATTCGATCTCCAACTGCCAGGACGGATTGCGCGGCGTGTCGTTCGGCAATTTTCTGATCAAGCAGGTGGTCGAGGAGCTGCAAACGGAATTCCCGCAGCTGAAGCGCTTCTCCACGCTGTCGCCGATCCCGGGCTTCCGGCGCTGGCTCGTCCAGCAGCCGCAATCCGGCGGCAACGAGGTCGCGATGCTGCGCGAGCTGGACCGCGAGGGCTGGTGGCATGACGCCGCGACCTGCGAGACCTGGCGTCCGGTCCTGATGAGGCTGTGCGCGCAATATCTCACGCGCTCGCCGGCGTCCGGGAATCGCGTCGATCCGGTGGTGCGCTTCCATCTCGGCAACGGTGCCCGATTGGAGCGGATCAACTGGCTCGGCAACACGGCCGATCGCGCGATGGCGGAATCCTTCGGCATCATGGTCAACTATCTTTACGATCACGACAGCATCGAGCGTAACCACGAGGCCTTTGCGCGCGTAGGAGAGATTGTCCGTTCACCGCAGGTGGACGCGCTTCTCTGATTTTCAACTCACCATACAAGCAACGGAGCAGTGACATGATGATGAACAGACGCGCCTTCTCGACCGCCTTGCTCGCCGGAGCTGCGGCTTCACTGGTGTCCTCGCGCGGCATGGCCGCCACCACGCCGCCGGTCACGGCGCGCAACGTCGTGCTGGTGCACGGCCTGTTCGCCGACGGCTCGTGCTGGTCCGAGGTCATTCCGCGCCTGCAGGCCGCCGGGCTCAACGTCACGTCGGTGCAAAATCCGCTGACCACGCTGGCCGACGCGATTGCCTCCGCGCAGCGGGTGCTCGATCGCCAGGACGGTCCGACCGTGCTGGTCGGCCATTCCTTCTCCGGCATGATCGTCACCGAGGCCGGCGTGCATCCGAATGTCTCGGCGCTGGTCTATGTCGCGGCGCGCGCACCCGATGCGGACGAGGATTACACCGCGCTGGCCAAGACCTATCCGACCCCGCCCGCGAGCGCCGGCATCGTGTTCGACGGCGATGAGGGCCGGCTCAGCGAACAAGCGTTCCTGCGCGATTTCGCCGGCGACCTGCCGGAGGCGAAGGCGAAGGTGCTCTATGCCGTGCAGCAGCCGTTCCACAAGCAACTGCTGGCCGGCAAGACCAGCCAAGCGGCCTGGCGCAGCAAGCCGAGCTACTACGCCGTCTCGACCGAAGACCGCACCATCAATCCGGATCTCGAGCGCTTCATGGCCAAGCGGATGGGTGCCACCACGATCGAGGTGAAGGCCAGCCATCTCGCGCTGATCTCGCAGCCCGACGCGATCGCCCGGCTGATCCTCGACGCCGCGCGGCAGCCGAGCTGAGCGTCGGCGTACCGTGCGTGGGAGAGCATCCGCTTCTCCCGCGCACGATGACGCGCTCTAGAGGATATGCGCGCCATGACCGTCGAGAATGCCGCGATCGCCGGCGCGCGGCACAAGGTCATGTCCGGCGGCATCGACATCCGGCGGCCGGGCGCGCTTGGCGCCGAGCATGTTCAGCAGCGTCGCGGCCGCGGCCATCGCGACGACACCGGCAAGACTGAGCCCGATCTGCATCGAGAGCTGGTTCGAGATGTCGAACAGGTCGCATTGGCTGGCGAGCGCCAGCAGCACGCCGAGACAATAGATCGGCAGCGAGTTCTCGCCACAACGCCTCGCGCTGCGCAGCATCGGCGTCGACAGTCCCTGCCAGCCCGCGGAAACGAGCCATGACGCCAGGATGGCAAGCGCCAGAAAATGCAGCAGCCGCAACGGACTCAGATTCGACTTGTCCATTGGAAGCAGCAGATCCGTCAGAGCCTGCGGCAGCAGCGGCGGCTTGATGCCGTGGCCGAGCGCAACGACCAGGCCGAACGCGAGATAGAGCGCGGACAGAACAAGCGCGGGGCGCGACGTCACCCATCCCTGGATGGTCTTTCCCTCGATGACGTACCATGCGCCCAGCACGACCGGAAGCTGCCAGGCCAGCGGGTTGAAGAACCAGACGCCGTCAGGCCAGGCAGGAATGTTCCAGCCGAAGACATGCACCAGCGCATAAAGCGACAGCGACAGGCCAAGCGCCAGGTTCGGCGCGCGCAGCAGCAGCCACAGCAGCGGTGCGAACAACACGTGGCAGATCACAAAGACTGGCAGGACGTCGGTATTGACAGGGTGGAATTGCAGGACCGCGGCGTGCGCAAGCGCTGCGCCCGGACGTTCGAACAGAACCCGCGTATTGCTGTCGTCGGCGAGACGATCGCTGCCCGCGAGGTAGACGAGGATCGCGCAGGCGAGCGTCAGCAGCAGAAAGGCGGCATAGATATCCCATCCCCGCCGCAGCGAGCGGCCGATCATGCCGCGCCAGCCGTCGCGCTGACGCGCCCTGCCGTAGGCCAGTGCGCAGGTGACACCCGAGATGAACATGAATATTTCGGCGGCATCGCAGAAGCCGTAGTTGCGCAGGGTCAGCCAGCTTCCGACGTTGTCTGGAATGTGATCGAGAAAGATCCACCATAACGCGATCCCGCGACAGACATCGATGCGCGGGTCGCGGCCGGCCGATCTGAACTCCGGCGGAGTCTCGCCGAGCAATCGCTTCGAGCTGCGGGTTCGATCGTGCATCTTCGATCTGTCTGGCGGGCGCGCGCGGCCTCATCGGACCCAGATCCATGAGACGCTCGGGTGCTCCGAGGCGTGCGCGTGCCGGACTAGCCTCCGGCCAACCTGTATGATGGTGCGCTCCAGCTACCCGAGGGTTGGCGGCGCTTCCGCCGGCCAGCCGCAATCACGGGGGCCGGGAGGATCGCTATCCTCTGACGGCGCCGCCTGCGCGGCGTCGCCGATGGCCGGCAACAAATGCTGCTTTCGCATTTCGGCGAGGCGGGCACGACAGTACTCATGATAAAGCATGTCGAATATGGTGGACATGATCGAACGCCTTCTTGATCACTAGGTTGACTTTCCCACGTGACAGATTTCGACCATTTCAACCGGCGGCGATAACCGACAGTGCCGCAGGCAGTCCGACGCAACCAAAATCGATCAGTCGTTCTACTGAATGACCTGCGCATGGCGCCTTAGCCAGGAGACCGCGTACAGGGGCATGACACTGATTTGCGCTTGCACGCTGCCCGGAATGTCCGAAACGAATCCGATGGCAGCAATTATAAATAGAGCGATCGCGACCGCGTCTTCTTAAAGGGGAAATTTCGCCGCGATTTTCACGAGCATTATACACGTAATATTCAAATCACCAAGTGAACCAGTTCACATCACCATCAATCATAGGCGAATGACACTAGCAGACCGATAGCGTAGCTTCTTGGACTGATGCGCACCGGTCGGGCGAAGGCCGGTGCGTGAATCGCAAAATGCAGATACTGACTGTGGTGTGCCGCAGCATTTCATTCTGGTGTGTTTTGTGAAGGCTGGAGGTCCCCATGCCGACGGACGCAGCCAATTTTGCATCGTATCGATTTTCGACGCGCGACCTTCCGGAACGCATTCGTATTCCGTTATGGCGTGAGCACTTTGGCCGCTGCATCGTGCGCGCCGATATCGAGCCTCTATCGGAGTCTTCCTTCCTGGCCGATGCGTCGCTGCGAGCGGTCCAGGGTTTGCGCATGCTGGCGCTGAAAGGTACGTCGATGCGGTTCAAGCGTCTGCAAGCGAACCTTGCCGATGGCGATGACTCCATCGGGGTGATCTTCTGCTCTCCGGGCAAAAGTCAGCTATCGCAACGCGGCCAGGAAGCCGACCTTTGCGCCGGCAATGCGATCGCAATTCTGCATTCCGAGCCCGCCAGCGTCACCTATATCGACGGGTCGCAATTCGGTCTGGCCGTGCCGCGCGAGGCGCTTGCGCAGCGCGTGGCCGACGTCGAAGGCCTGGTCATGCGGCCGATTCTGCAGCGGACAGAAGCATTCCGATTGTTCACCTCATATATGAAATCGGTGCTTAGAACGAAAGCGCTGAGCACACCGAAGCTTCGCGAAACGGTCGTGACCCATATCCACGATCTCGTCGCGCTCGCAATCGACGATTGTCCTGCACTGGGCGAAAGCAGCGCGAGCGCCGTCGTCGCTGCGCGGCACCGTGCCGTGCTCGACTACATCGCCACTCACTTTCAGGAGCCCGGGCTCAGCGTTCAGGCGGTTGCACGTCGCCAGGGCATCTCGTCGCGCTATCTGCAGCGCCTGATGGCGTCATCGGGACCATCATTCACCGAGCGCATGAATGAATTGCGGCTCCAGCAGGCGCTCAAATTGCTCACGGAGCCCGATGCCGGCCGTCAGCGAATTTCCGATATCGCGCTCGAGGTCGGCTTCTCGGATGTTTCGTATTTCAACCGTCTGTTCCGAACCCGTTTCGGCGATTCGCCACGCGGTGTCCGGCTCGCACGAAAGGGCTCTCACTAAGCCGTGCCGCCCCGACTGGCATGTGCGCGAGATGCTGCCTGGGCCACCGCTCCGGAGCAGAGGCGAGTTGGTTCAGGCCAGCGGCTGTCGAGCGCCTCTCGGGGCTGTGCGCATTAGCTTATGTGAATCGAACCATCTTATGTGAATCGGAGCGCTACGGCGGCGGCTCTGCTCCCGGAGTGGCGAGCCATTGTTCGATCTGGACAGCGCGCTCGGCCTCACGGGCCTTCTTGAGAAGTCGTTCCCGCTCGGTGCCGGGAGGCAGGTGCGAGGCCCTTGCGCGGGCCGCCTCTTCCAGCTGAATGAGGCGGAATGCGAGCGTCGTGGTTTGCTTGAAGCGATTGCGGCGTTTCATTTGTGCAATTGGTGTTTCAAACCCTGGTGTAGGTCCGAACCACGCTCGTCGACGTTTGTTCCTATTGAACGGCGAGGCGTGTCTTGTCTCGGCCGCGTCCTTGAGAGCACCATGCGGCGGGCCGGCGAAGGAGCGACGGGCGTCGGCCGGCGGCGTCGGTCTGCGGGAAGCGAGCCGAGCCGAGAACGACCGTCCGTCAGACGCTCGTCGAAGCCAAGGGGATCCGGAAGAGTTCGCGATCGCCCACATCGCGAACCGAGATGAAATTGCCGTCGCGAACCATCTCCGGCTTTTCAGTCCCGATCCGGTGAGCGATGAAGCTGCCGTGATCCTTGGCGTCCTTGTCGTCGGCACAGTCGTGACCGAGGACGTCATGTGCAGGGATGTCACCGGCGAGATGGAAGAAGTATCTGGGCATCTAGGTCAGCTTGTCCAAATTGCCGAACGGCTTCGCCGGCGGCGCGCGGTCTCGGCCTTCCTGATCTCCTGCGCGCCTTCCTCGGCAAGCCTGCCGTCGTTGATGATCTCGGCGATGAGCTGCTTGACCCGCCCGCCGATCCTGTCTGCAATGTTTGTCATGGCTCACCTTTGTTCATCCCTCACGACTGAAGTATCGCTTGCGGATAATGTTCCTCCGGGGGTGACAGCCCACCCATCCGGAGAAGGAACAAAGAACTGTCCGGAAGATTGGATCGCCAGCAACGGCCGAAGCTCGGGCCGAGCGGCTGACGCGAGAAGTCCGGTGACGAAACGCCTGACCAGGAAAGAGCAGTTCGATCGATCGAAGATCAACATGCACGATCTGCGTCAGGTGAGATGCTGGACGCATGCCCTCGGCGTGTCGCGCGAACAGCTGCGTAAGGCCGTCGAGAAGGTCGGTGACTCCGCCGTGACGGTTCGCAAGGAGCTCGGGATACCCGAGGAATGACATGGCCACCGAACAGCAGATCCGGGACTACGCGCGGCAGCTCTGGGAGAAGGCCAGAAAGCCCGACGGCAGGGACAGGGAATTCTGGCACGCGGCCGAGGTCGAGCTGAATGCGGAGAGCGAAAGTCCTGACGCGCCAACACTGGACCAGCCGAACAAGACGACCATTCCCGGATGAACGCCTTCGCGCGAGGGGCGTGCCGGCGACGCGATTGATCGGGATCCTCCGTTAGGAACATTGCCATTCTGTCGCGGTTCTCGAAAACGCCGCATGGAGCGGTGAGGAGGACGTTATGAAAAAGCTGGTTCTGATTTCTGTTGCCGCCGTATTGGCGTCGACCGGCGCTTTTGCCCAGAGCACGATTGTCGGCACGACCGGTGCCGGACATGCCGCCACCGTGCAGATCGAGCCGCAGTACCGTACGCGAATCCATAGCTATGTGACCGAACACAAGATCCGTCCCGTCGAGACGCGGGAGAGGATCGTCGTCGGCTCGCCTGTGCCGAGCGAGGTCGAGCTTGAAGCGGTGCCTGCCGATTGGGGCCCGTCGCTCACCAGATATCGCTATGTCTATACCGGCCAGCGCGTGATGCTGGTCGATCCCGACACCCGTACGGTCGTGCAGGAAGTCGAGTGAGGCCGCTCTGACGGCGGGCCGCCAGGAACGGCGGCGGCCCGCGCTCAGCAGGAATGTCTGATCCGCGGGGCACGCGGTCAGCGGCCATCGACCGCGTCGGCCGTCAGAGACCGATGCTGGCCACAGCCGCTTCCGCGACGCCCTTCGCGTCGAGGGCGCCGGTCTTGCCGATCTCGATGACCTTGCGGGCCACGATCTCGCAAAGCGGATCGTTCCGATCGACCAGACCCATCGAATGCAGCGCCAGGCTGAACGCCCTGTTGAAGAGCTCGATTTGCTCCGGCGTGTATTCGTCCGTCTTCAGCAAGCGATTGATCGGCATTGTCGAGCCCCACAGCAAGCAGCCAAGTGACGTGGCTATAGCATGGAACCGTCGCGATCGGCACCCGGCTTTCCCTGCGCCCTCTACAACAGAGGCGGAACGAACAGCAGAGCTCGGGCAAATCATGTCGCGAGAATACGATCGTGTGACCCACAAGAAACCGCGCCACACACTCAGTGTCGTCCTGGCGAAAGCCAGGACTCATTACCCCAACTCTCAATTGTTGCGCGACGCTGGGGCCACGATCCCGTTCATCATCAAATGCGGTGGTTATGGGTCCTGGCTTTCGCCAGGACGACGATACAGTGTAGCGTGCGCGGTCGCCCGCTCAACGCGCAGCTACGGATCGTGGCAATGTGCTCAGCTCGAGCCTGTCGCCCCGCGCACCACGCGCTTGATCTTGTCGGTGGTGTAGGTCTGCCCGCCGATCGAGAGCAGCGGCGGGGAGGCGGTCAGGTCGACGGAATCGACGACGCCCTGCACCTCGGTCGAGATGGCGATCGGGTTGCCCTTGGAATCCTTGCCGGTGGCGGTCAGCGTGTAGGTGCCGGCCGGCCATTGCGTGCCGTCGTTGCCCTTGCCGTCCCAGACGAAGCTGGCATTGCCCTGCTTCAGGCTGAAATTGCCGGAATAGGCGGTCTGGCCGGTCGCGCTGGTGATCGTGATGGTGGCGCTGGTGGCTTGCGGGGACACCAGATTCCAGGTCGCGGATTTGTCGAACTGCGTCTTGCTGCCGTCGACCGCGACCGTATTGCCGACATAGACCAGCGCCTGGGTCGACTGCGCGCTCTTCTCGATCTCGATCAGCGACTTCAGCTGATCGTTGGATTTCAGCTGCTGCTCGACGCCCGCGAACTGCACCAGCTGCTGGGTGAACTGGTTGGTGTCGAGCGGGTCGAGCGGGTTCTGGTTCTGCAACTGCGTGGTCAGCAGCGTCAGGAAGGTCTGGAAATTGTCGGCGATGCCCTGCGACGAGGTCGTCAGGCCGCTGCCGCTGCTGCTTCCAGAGTTCGTTCCGTTGCTGGTGCCCGGTGCTGAGACGACGGGCGTCGGCATGGTTGCATCGACTGCCATGGTGAACTCCTTACACTTTGATATCGACGCCGCCGAGGGCGCCGGTTGCGCGGCCGTAGGAGCGGCCCGCCGCTGCGGCGGGAACGCTGTCCTCCTCGGTGACGATCAAACGATGGGCGTTCGGATTGGGCTGGCCATTGTTGTTCTGGCCCGACTGCGACTGGTCGCGCAGGCTGAACTGCAATCCGCCATTGCCGGTCGAGAGGCCGGCATTGTCGAGCGCGCGCTGCAGCTGGTTGGCGTCCTGGCGCAGCATCGAGAGCGTTTCCGGGCGTTCGACGGTGAGATGCGAGGTGACTTGGCCGTTGCGATCGACATCGATGCGGACGTCGATGCGGCCGAGCTCGGCGGGGTCGAGCCGGATCTCGAAGCGACTCTTGCCGCTCTTGGCGGAGGCGGCGATCTGCATCGCAAGCCCGCTGAGCGGCACAGCGGCGCTTTGCGCGGCGTTGGTCACGGTCAATTGTGCGGTCGCCGACGGCGTCGTCTGGGTGGTCGCGGGTTGCGGCTGCAGTGCGTTCGCCGCCTGCGCGGTGGGATCGGGGGTCGTGAGCTGGGCCTGCGCGGCCGCGTGGCCGCCGGCCGCCGGCGTCGGCGCGGCATTGCCGTCGCCGCTCGCGTCGGCCTTGATGGCATCGGCCGCACTGTCTGCGGCGGCCTTCGCCTTGCCGGCAACGGCGGCCGGCTGCGCGGCGGCGGGAACGATGTTGGTCGGAGCAGCCTGCGCGGTGTTGGCGCTGCCCGCCGCGGCGCCGTCCTGGTCGGCCGGCGTCGTCGCCGTCGCGTCCTTCGCGGTGACCTGTGTCTTGGCCTGCATTGTCGTCTTGGTGGCGGGCGTTCCGGCGGCAACCGTGGCGGCGAATGTCGCATCGCCAGTCGCTGTCGCAGCGCCCGAAGCCGTTGCCGCATCGCCGGGGGTGATGACTTGCGCGTCGGTCTTGACGCCGGCCGCCTTGGCGACCTTGTCGGCGTTCGCCGTGGTGGCCGCGGCCGCTGCGGTGTCGGCGCCGGCAGGCGCGCCGCTGCCGCCCGCCGCGCCGGTGCCGGCGATGGCCGAGCTTGCCGCAATGGCCGCTGCCGCGATCGCGAGCGGTGCGGCCGGCTGGTCGGACGGCGCGGTGGCCGCCGGTGTCGGGGCAGTCGCCGGTGTCGCGGCAACGGGAGCAATCACGGCATTCACGGTTGCCGCACCGGGATCCTGCTGCGCAGCGGGCTGCGTCGCGTCCGGCTGGTCACTGGTCGATTTGACATCGGAGCTCGATTTCGAGTCGTCCGATTTCGATTTCGATTTCGATTTCGACTTGGTCTTGGACGGCGCGTCGCTGTCGCTGTCGACCTTGTTGTCGTCCCGCGAACTGCCGGAATCCCGCGACGTCCGGTCGGGGCCCGCGCTGGTGTCGCGGGGGCGCGCGTCGGTCGTCGAGGGCGGATCGTCGGACCGCCGCGAGGGCGCCGGCTGGGAGTCGTAGCGGCTGTCGTTTGCGGACGCAGTGTTGCTGTCGACCAGCGCGGCAAAGCCGTCGTTCCCCGCCTGCGAAGCGGGATCGGGCCGCGACGACCGCTGCGTCGCACCCTGAAAAGACCGGCCTGCCAATGCTTCCGACGTGACGCTGACCACTGCCAACCCTCGTAAATGAGACTTCCGGCGTTTTGTCAGCAAGGAGTGGGCCAACCAGGGATGGCAATAAATAATGAGTTATTTCATATGGTTACTGGCTATCTTGGCCGGCTGGAGCGGGTTCCCGGCGGGTCTCCTTTTTGCCCGGCGGCAAGATTTGCCGTCCACGCGTGGCGCGGCACAGCTTCCACCGGATTGCCTCACCGGAATACGGCCTATATTAAAGGTGGCCTCCAACGCGTCCGAACCGACCGAACCGGCCTTGGATGTGTTCTAAGGCTCTCTGGACAAAAGGCTTTTTCCAATATCGTCGCGGAGCGCGTAAGCTCGCCGCGACAGTGATCAATGACCGCTTAAAGATGCTCAACAGTCTGGATCTCGAAGGCCGCCCTGAAGATACACGGATCGTCGTTGCCATGTCCGGCGGCGTCGACTCGTCGGTGACGGCTGCGCTGTTGAAGTCGCAGGGCTATGACGTGGTCGGGATCACGCTGCAGCTTTACGACCACGGCGCTGCGACCCATCGCAAGGGCGCCTGCTGCGCCGGCCGCGACATCCACGACGCGCGCAATGTCGCGGAGCGGATCGGCATCCCGCATTACGTGCTCGATTACGAAAGCCGCTTCAAGCAATCGGTGATCGACAATTTCGCCGACAGCTACGCGCTCGGCGAGACGCCGGTGCCGTGCATCGAGTGCAACCGTTCGGTCAAGTTTCGCGATCTGCTCGCGACCGCGCGCGAGCTCGGCGCGCAGGCGCTTGCCACCGGCCACTATGTCGCCTCGCGGCGGCTTGCCGACGGATCGCGCTCGCTCACTTGCGCCGCGGATGCCGATCGCGACCAGAGCTATTTCCTGTTCGCGACCACGCGCGAGCAGCTCGACTTCCTGCGCTTCCCGCTCGGCGACATGACCAAGCCGCAGACCCGCGAGCTGGCGCGCCGCTTCGATCTCGAGGTCGCCGACAAGCAGGACAGCCAGGACATCTGTTTCGTGCCGACCGGCCGCTACACCGACATCATCGGACGGCTGAAGCCGAATGCGATCGCGCCGGGCGACATCGTCGATCTCGACGGTCATGTGATCGGCCAGCACCAGGGCATCGTCCATTTCACCGTCGGCCAGCGCAAGGGGCTCGGCATTGCCTCCGGCAGCCCGCTCTATGTGGTCAAGCTCGATGCGGCGACGCGCCGTGTCGTGGTCGGGCCGCGCGAGGCGCTGCGGATGGATCGCATCGCGCTGCGCGACGTCAACTGGATCGGCGACGGCGCGCTGGATCGCGTGATCGGCGAGGGCATCGAGATCTATGTCCGCGTGCGTTCGACGCGCGCGCCGCAGCCGGCGTGGCTCCGCGCCGCCGATGGCGGCTATGAGGTCGAGCTCGTCGCCGGCGAGGAGGGCGTGTCGCCCGGCCAGGCCTGCGTGTTCTACGACGCAGCCTCCGGGCAGGCGCGTGTGCTCGGCGGCGGCTTCATCAGGAGTGCAAGCGCAAGCCGCGCAATACGCGCCGCGACGCAGGACGCGTTGGCGCCGATTGCAGAAGCGGTTCGCGGATAGACAGAAGAAACTTCGGGGCAGGGGAATGGCTGGGGACATCGACCGCGAAGGGGTCGAAAAAGCGTATGGCCGCTGGGCACCGATCTACGATCTGGTGTTCGGCAAGGTGTTCGATCAGGGCCGTCAGTCGACGATCGCGGAAGCCGATCGGATCGGCGGCCGCGTGCTCGATGTCGGCGTCGGCACCGGGCTCTCGCTGTCGGAATACAAGCGCACCACGAAACTATGCGGCGTCGATATTTCCGAGCCGATGCTGCGGCGGGCGCTCAAGCGCGTGCGCGCGCAGGGCCTCAGCAATGTCGAGGCGCTGGCGGTGATGGACGCCAAGAATCTCGCATTTCCGGATGCGTTCTTCGACGCGGTGGTCGCGCAATATGTCATCACCGCGGTGCCGGATCCCGAGGCGACGCTCGACGATTTCATCCGCGTGCTGAAGCCCGGCGGCGAACTGATCCTGGTCAATCACATCGGCGCCGAGAGCGGCCCGCGCCGCGTCTTCGAGCTCGCCTTCGCGCCGCTGGCGCGGCGGCTCGGCTGGCGTCCGGAGTTTCCGTGGGAGCGGCTGACCAATTGGGCGGCGAAGCATGGCGGGGTCAGCCTTGCGGAGCGCCGCCCGATGCCGCCGATGGGGCATTTCTCGCTGATCCGCTTCCGCAAATCGTGAGGTTGCGGCGATTTTGACGGGGAACATCGGCGCGCCGTCATGGTTTTCTCGTCATGAGGATCAATCGAGCACTCGCTTTATCCTGTGTGCTGATAATGGCACCCGCTGTGGCCGTGGCGCAGGCGCCGCCGACATCAGCCACACCGCCGGCCCAGACCGCGCCACCGGCGCCGTCGCGCACCGCCGCAAATTGCGCGCCGCAGCAGCCTTCGCATCCTGGTGCCGTGGTTCCGGAAGGAACCACCACCGGGCAGAGCAGCCAGCCGCTGGGCGACAAGCTCGCCAAATCCGACGGGGTGTTGTGCCCGCCGGCCGGGGTCGATCCCGAAATGCGTGCGCCGACCCCGCAAGGCGGCAACACGCCGGTGATTCCACCGCCCGGCAGCCCCGGCGGCGACCAATCGGTGAGGCCGAAATAGCCTCTGTCTGCAATAAGTTGCTGCCACGTCCGGGTTTGCTTGACAGGCGCGCATGCCACTCTTTATATGCCGCGCGTTCGCACCCGCGGCTCACCGGCCGCCGATGGCGAGCCCATGGCGGGGTAGCTCAGCTGGTTAGAGCACGGGAATCATAATCCTGGGGTCGGGGGTTCGAGTCCCTCCCCCGCTACCAGATCCAGCGTAACCTCTTGATTTCCCAGACTTGACCGATCGATGTTTCGACACGAGGGATGTCTCATTGATACATCCGAGCTGATCGCTGATCAATTCTGACTACTAAAGCAGTGACGCTCGGTTTGCGATCGCGTGGCGGCCCGCGCTCTATGGGTAACTGCGCGTATCGATGATCCTTTGCCTCGTCTAGAGCGATTGATCGCACCAAACGGGTCGGGCCTCCAATACTACGACAGCGACACACAGACCGCGCGCGGTGGCTAAAGAGACATGCGCGTGGATTTCCGTACACTTGGGCGCGAGGCGACGGGCCCTTTGGAGCGCCCCGCCCGAAAGAGCGATTTTGGGCGCACCCGGCCCATCCCGTGTAATCTCGATGTCGTGCCAGTTCACCCGCCCCGTGATGCCGGTGCCGAGCGCCTTCGCGCACGCCTCCTTGGCGGCGAAACGGCGCGCGAAGAAGCCGGCGGCGTCCCGGCGATTTTTCCCGGCGGCGATCTCGTTTACCGTGAACAGCCGCTCCAAATACCCGATGCCGCGTCGCTTTATTGCGTCGGCGGTGCGTTCGAGTTCGTGGATGTCCGTTCCGACGCCGATGATCAGAACTCTCTCCTAAATCGGACAATATATGTTTGATTTTCGGACATCGCATGTTATCTTGTTATTCGGAAGGAGATCGCCATGACGGACACCTCTGCCGGTTCCTCACCCACCAAGGTCGCGCCAGCCTATCCTGCGGCGGGAGTAGCGAGCCTGATGCGCGACGAGCTTCTGAACGCCGTCCGCAGCACCTACAAGCGGAAGGGGCTGCCGCTGCCGCCCGACGACGCCAGCGTTGTCGCCAAACCCATCGAAATCGATTCGCAGCTTGTCGTCGAGACACTGCAGGTGCTCGACGACATCCTTCCCTTCAAGGTCACCGAAAGCGTGGTGAAGGCGGGCGGCTACGGTTCGATCGAGGCTGCGGTCGCGCATGTGACGGGCCGCGTCGAGAAGAAGTGGAGCGAGCACCACACCGGAGCGAAGACATGAGCGACGAAGCCGAGCGACGGAGGCTGGGCGAACGGTTGCGTCAAGCCCGCGAATACGTCGGCTACTCCCAGGACGAGGCCGCCGCCTTCCTCAAGGTGACGCGCACGGCGGTCACCAACATGGAGAACGGCCAGCGCAAGGTCGAGGCGATCGAACTGAAGCGCCTCGCCGAGTTGTTCAGGCAACCCGTCGGGTACTTCACCGGCGAGGACGAGGCCGCGGCCTCGCTGCCGGCCGATGTCGCCCACCTGGCGCGCGCCGCGGCCAAACTGTCGGCGAAGGACCGCGACGAACTCGCCCGTTTCGCGGAGTTCCTGAAGACGCGGTCGGACAGCGGAGACTGACGCATGGCGAGTTACGAAAGCTCGCTTCGCAAGGCGTCGCTCGAGGCGGCGCGCCTTCACCGCGATCTCGCGATCCAGGCCCAGACGGTGCACGGCAACGGGCGCGTCGACGTCTACGGTACGATTGCCCGGCTCGGCGTGCCGCTGATGTTCACCCGCCTCGACGGATTGCTCGGTGCCTACTATCGCGAGCCGGCGCCGGGCATTCTGGTGACGACGCAACGCCCCTCGAGCCAGCAGCGCTACACCGCCGCGCACGAACTCGGCCACCACCATCTCGGTCACTCGCCCAGCCTCGATGACGAGAACATCCTGCGCCGGGCGCAGCGCCGTCCGTCTTCGCGGGAGGAACTGCAGGAGGCCGAGGCGGAGGCTTTCGCCGCCGCTTTCCTGCTGCCGAGATGGCTGCTCGATTGGCATTGCGAGCGTCAGAACTGGAAGGATTCGGACCTCGCCGATCCGGCGAACGCCTACCAGCTCGCGCTGCGCGTGGGGATCAGCTACGAAGCGGCGGTCTGGACGATGCATCAGTACGGCGTCTTCGACCGTGCGATCGCGCGCGCCTTGGCGGACATCAAGCTCAAGTCGGTGAAGCAACACCTGCTCAAGGGGTTCGAGCCCGCGAACTTCCGCGAGACCGACGTCTGGCTGGTCACCGAGCGCGACGCCGATTGCCGCCTCGACGGCGGTCCCAAGGACCTTTTCGTCGTGAAGCTCACCGAGCACAGCGGCTCGGGCTATCTGTGGCGGATCGACGCCATCGACGGCGAGGCGCTCGCCGTGGTGGCGGACGGTCGAGAGGCCATCGGCGTCGACGAGATCGGCGGCCCTAGCATGCGGCTCATCACGACCGCCGCGCAGGATCGGCGCGCGGGAGAGTTGCGGCTGGCCGAAGCGCGTCCTTGGCAGCCCGGCGTGCCGCTCAACACGTTCGCTGTCAGATACGACCTGTCAGGCGCCGAGCGACAGGGCTGGTATCGCGATCAGCGGAAGCAGCACCGCCTGGATCTGGAGGCCAAGGCGGCGTGAGCGATATCGTACCCGAGATCGACCTGCGAGCGAACTTCGGACCGGCCCGCGATCAGGGCGCCAGGCCAACCTGCCTCGCCTTCGCCGCGAGCGATGCCCATGCGGCGCTGCTCGGACCTTGGCGTCCGCTGTCCTGCGAATTCGCGTTCTATCACGCGCAGCGTCGCGCGGGTCGGCCGCCGTCCTACGGAGCGATTCTGCCGGCGATGCTGCAGGCGTTGCAGCACGACGGCCAGCCGCTTGAGACCGAGTGGCCGTACCTGGGCGGATTGCCTGCGGACCCCGACGGCTACGCGCCGCCGGCGGTCAAGCAGGTGTTCCGCCGGCACGGCGAGACGGGCTCCGAAGACTACGACGACATCGTGCGACGCCTTCGCACCGGCGAGACGCCGGTCGTGCTGCTCACCATCTCCGATCCCTTCTATATGCCGGACGCCGCCGGCATCGTGTACGGCGTCGGCGGCGAAGATCCGGTGCGGCGGCATGCCGTGGTCGCGGTTGGTTATGGCCGCGTCGGCGCGGAGGACGCGATACTGGTTCGCAACAGCTGGGGCGCCGATTGGGGGCTCCATGGTCACGCCTGGTTACCCAGATCCTATCTCGCGCCACGCATCACCCGCGTAGCGGTACTCACGGAGGTCGCGGATGTTCCCGCCCCGAATATCGCAGCCTGATTGTGCATCCGCTTGGCTGGAGGCTTCACGCGTCGTGCACGCGCTTTCCAAGCACGAAGGCCACCACGTCGTGATCGACGTCGCCGACCCGGTCGCGATGTCGCCGGTCGCGACCGCGGTCGTGGGGCAGGTCGACGCCTATCTCGGACAGCACAGCGCCAGCGGGTTTCTGGTCAGGACGGTCGCCAACACGATCTTTCCGCAGGCCACCTACGACCGGCACGGCGCTCCCGCATTCTACGACGTCTACATGCGACAGGTCTTTCCGCGGCTGAAGAGGTCGTCGAAGGATTGGGGGCGCTACTTCGAGCGGATGATCGCGTTCCCCGGCGAGGACGGGCCGGTCAACCTCCTGGACGACATGGTCGAGAAGATGAAGCGCAATGTCGCCAAGGACTCGACTTACCGTAACATCTACGAACTGCCGATTTACAACCCGCTGAAGGATGCAAAGGGTTCGCCCCGCGGCGGACAGTGCCTGAGCTTCATGAGCTTCAAGCTCGACAGGGACCACCGACTGCTGCTGTCGGCGGTCTATCGCAACCACTACTATACCGAGAAGTTGTTGGGTAACCTGATCGGACTCGGACGGCTGATGTCCTTCGTCGCGGCTGAAGCGGGCGTCCGCGTCGGACCCCTGTCGGTGTTGTCAACGCATGCCGAAGTGGATACCGCCGGGGCGAGCCGCGAGGAGCTTAAGGCGTTGCATGCGCGTTGTGCCGCTCTGCTCGGGGTCGGCGCGTCGATCGCAGCCTGATCGCCCGCCGGCCTCAGGAACCTGGTGACGCGCCCCAGGTGTGCTCCGCTTCGAAAACGTGAAGCCGTCTCCGCAAGTCGTGATCGGGTTACGATCTTGATCCCTGCCCATGCGTGTAGCAACATGCCGGAACGGGGCCTGGACCTGAATTGTCCAAAGAAGAGCCGCCTGCCGCTTGCAGGGACCTGAACCCTCCAGACCATGGAGGGCCGCCGCATCTATGCGCTGGCTTTAGCGCGGATGCAGTGGCGCGTCAGGTCCAGCCCACTCATCCGACCAGCGCTTTCCGGACCGGCAGGAGAGCGATATGTCAGGTTACAATATCGACCGAGCGATCGGCTGTCGCATCGGATACAACACCGTCATCAAGGCAGTGCGCTATGTCGACGAGCATGAGCGTATTCCGCCTTGGGCGTCCCAACCTCTGCGTCGCGTGTTGAAGGCCATCTACGGCAAGCAGGTGTACAACGCCTATCGGACGAAGCGACCGAAACTTCGTCTTGTCGGGTAATCGCGAACGGGTCGGCCCGCGCCCGTTGCGCGGGTCGGTCACCGTTCTGCGGGGCTGCGATCGCTGGGATCGGATCCGCTGGCGTGGCGTCGCTAGAACAAAGAGCCCTGCGCCGCTCGCGGTGCCGCGCAGATCCCGTAGTGCGCCTCCATGCCGGAAATGAACTCGGCCTGTCCGCCGTAGCTCGGGTGACGGACTTTCTGGGCAGTGATGTCGAGGTCGTCGAGCGCGATCTGCGCGTCGCGGCCGATGGCGACCAACGTCTTGGGCTGTAGCGCCTCCAGCAACCAGATCAGAAGCGGCCTGCATGCCTGGCGCTCGGCGCGAGTATGGCACCGGTTGGACATGGCATCGTCGGGCTCATGAGGGTGGAATGGGAAGACATTCCACAGAAAGACCGGCCGCCGCAGACCGCGAAGCACCTGCCAGATTGTGGTCGCGGTGCGCTCCGCGACCACCGGACCGCGCGTGGCGCGGGCCAACGGTAGGTCTCCGTACAAACCGCCATGCGCGGCCAAATGCACTTCGTCGGTCAACGCAAGTCCGGTCCGCCTTCCGCCGCGATAGCCAAGGTCTCGCGCGATCCAAAAGGAATCCACGCCCGAGGTCAGCGCAGCTTCGAGCACCAACGTAAGATTGCGGCGTCTGATCGCGGGCGCATCGGCCCCGTCGTGGTTCCCGCACGCGTCGGAGTAAGGATTGAAGACGTCGTCGAACTGGCTATTGGCGAGACGACGGACGAAGCGTTGGGCGGAGCGGCGATGGTTGGTCACTTCGGGGCCTCGAATTCGATGCTGCGTTCGACGAGGTCGATCGTGACCACGCCGCCACGATGATACCTCAATTCCCTAAAAATTCGGAAACCGCTGAGAATCGCGCGCTCCCATTGCCAGAGTGGACGCGCTTCGACCTCGTAGCCGCGAACCAAATCGTGTACTGCCTTCAGCAGACCGTAGTCGAGACTCTCGACGTTGCGGAAGTCGTTGTTCCGGACGCCGTGGCCGAAGATCCAGGTCGAGATGCCTTCTTCGACGATGATGGCGCGGGCGCCGTCCTCATTCTCGTCGATTTCTGGTCTGCTCTTGCGCTTCAGCTTGAGAAGTGCGCGAAGAGTCGGCGACCAGCCGAGGATCGCGGCGAAGGCGAGATGGAAGACGTCGTGGAAGCGGTAGTCGTCAGGCTCCAAGCGATTATCGGTGAGACGACTGCCCACGTTCACGCCGTTCAATTGTTGTACCACGTACGGCCGACCGTCGACGGTTCGTTCGGTGAACACCATCGTGAGCCGCCGGGGGAGTTGCTCCTCGACGGGATAATCGGCGTCGAATAGCCGGCCCCAGTCCGGATCGTCTGGCCATCGGCCGAGCGTCTTGACGATGTTTCTCCGCGCTGCCTCGTCCAAACTGACTTCGGCATCCTCGGAGGCGGCGAGCAGAGCACGGAAGATCTCGACCAGATCCGCCGAAAGCACGTCCCGGTTATCTGCGATCCGGCCGCTGCTCCAGTCCTCCATCAGACGCCCCACCTTGCCCGCCAAGGCGAGCAGGCGGTGCTCTACGGCACCGGAAAAGGTAGCTCCACCGAACGTCTGGTTTGGCGGCTGCAACTCTACGAAGGTGAGCGCGCCCGTCCTTCCGCGGTAGTCCCAGTCGTCGAGCTTGGCCGGCGTCCGCTGCGCAATCACCGAGAGCGGCAGCTCCGCGCGCAGTGCGGCGTTCGCGAAGTACCACAGGGTATCCCCGAGTTCTTCGAGAACGACGTCGTGATAAGCGACGAAGGCATCCTTGTCGCGTTGCTTTTTCTTCAGCGCGCTGAGCAAGCCGCCTACCTCGCCGAACAGCCCCAGCAGCACGAATCCGAGCCCTTCGGTGCCCGGCTTGCCGTTCCGGTCGGTCCGGGTCGTGAACTGCTGATATTCGTCTAGCCCCAACGGAGCTTCGGCATCCTCGAACAGCGACCTCTGACGGCGCAGCAACGAAGGTCTGGCCGCGCCGCTCATGTGAAGCCCTTTTCGGTCGGGATCATGGCTCGGCCATCTGGCTATTGATCGGATTCCGGTTTTCGATGCGCCCGCGGTTGTGCGTCCGCCGACAGCCTTGCTATAGTTGAATCTATGTCAAACCGCTCGACTTTTCTTCATCTCACCGACGCTCACGTCTCCCAAGCCGGCGTTGCCTTCGATAGGGACGACCAAAAGGTCGCCATCCCGTCCATTGCGCCTGGTCGACGCGAAGACGCCCTGGACCAGTTGTTCGCGCGTTTGGCGGAAAATCTCAAGGAGGAAGGACGGCGTTTGGACGCCGTGATCTTCTCGGGCGACGCACAGCACCAAGGCGCCCCCGGCGGCCATGAATTGGTCTTTGAATTGCTGGTCCGACATCTCGGACCAGTTGGCGTGACGCCCGAACGCATCGTGGCTACGCCGGGCAATCACGACGTACCGCGCGATACACCACCCGGAAGCGCGGAGCGCTACGCCGACTTCCGCAAGATCTGGTGCGATGCGGGATGCGTCGTGCCCTGGCTCGACGGTATCGACCCGTGGCCTTTGCCGCGGGACAGGATGGGCCGGCATAGGCTGCTGGCCTCCGACCGGAGTTGGGCGATCTTTCCGATGAACACCAGCAACTGGTCCCACGTGAGCTCGGTGCTGCCGAAGCCCCTGAGCGACGTATGGGACACGATTCCGGACGCGGTGGCAAAGGGCGATGCCGAGCGCGCGTCCCGCCTGCGAGCTCAGCTTCAGTCGCTGGCGCGCTACGACATGGCGCGCGTGTCGGAGCGACAGCTTGAGACACTCCGTGCGATCGTTGCCGACACGGTCGCCCCGAATCGCGGCCGCCAGTTGCGCATCGTGGCCATGCACCATCACCTCCGTTCGCCTTCGCTCCGCGAAGAGCTAAAGCCTTTCGCAGACATGTCGAACCTAGAGCAGGTGCGAGCGCTCCTGCGGGATAGCGGCATGGACATCGTGGTTCACGGTCACAAGCATGAATACGCGACGTACTTCGACCACATCTACGGCGATGACGGCGAGGAGGCCCGTCGGACTTTGGTCGTTTCGGGCGCGACATTCGACGTGGGCCGGGAGAAGGAAGCGATGCGGCTTCTCACCGTTGAAGGACTGCCCCATACGCCTCAAGTCACGTTACGACCGCTGCCGTTACCTCGCGCCGGCGCGACGTGGCAGCCGGGTCCACCTACCGTGCGACGCCTCTGGGTCCAGAAGAGCAAGACCGGAGATCCGGTCGTGGTCGTCCCGTCCACGCCGATCACGATCGAAGGTTCCGATATCGACGAGGTTTACGTAAGAGCCTGTGCCGCCGCAAACTCGGACGCTTCTCGGGGCACTTTGATCGTCCATCTCGATCTGCCGGACGATGGCGGTCCCAAACTGCCGTTGCCTGTCGAGTATCCGCTGCCGGAAGCGCTCCGGGACGATGAACGTGACGAGTGGCTCCGCGATCTGGTGAATTGGTGGCAACGGGACCGGTCCCAGCTCGAGCACCGGATTCCGTACATTCATGGTGTGCGTCTTCGCCGCTACGGAGGAAAAATCGATCAGATCAAGCGCATCATCGATTTGCTGAAGGCGAAGGAAAGTACCCGGGCTGTCGCGGTGCTCGTCGATCCGTTCCGGGACTTCAATCCGGCGCCCTCAAAGGAAGAGTTTGCATCGTTTTGTTTGGTCGAGTTTCGCCGTCGCAACCAGGCTGGCGGCGCGACCGTCGTGGATGCGATCGCGTTCTACCGAGCGCAGGAATTCGCGCGTTGGTGGCCGGTCAACATCGCCGAGCTGAGACTTTTGCAACGTGAGATCGGCGAGGCTTGCGGTTTTAAGCCCGGTCGGATCACGACCGTTGCCGCGGACGCCCGGACCATCGCGCGGTCGCCCACCCAGGTCGCGATGCCGCTCATCGACCGTCTTCTCGATCAGGCGCCCGAGAAGCTTCACTTACTGGCCGACGCCATGGTGCGTCGATCGGTCCGGAACGAGCACCAAAAGGCAGCCGTGGCAAGCTGGCGGGAGGCTCTCGGCGAGCTTCGCAACGCGGCGAACGCCTCCTACAACAATGACGGCATTCCGATTGCCATCGAAGGATTACGGGCGTTGGCCGCTTATGTCGAAGTTGGAGCCGACGCCGGCGACACGAAGGCTTCGACCATAGTAGCCACGTTGCGAGACTTGGCCGATCAAAACGAAGGATACGAACGTTCCAAACGAGAGCCGGAAGACTTCAAGCGATGGTCGCGCGGGGCGCTGCAGCGAGTGGCGGAGCTCGAAGCGGTCACCGATGAGCGCACCAAGTGAAGCAGCAGAACAGCCTTTCGGGCGGTGATCGGCCAATGCGGCTCGACAGTTCATGGCGAGCGATCGAAGCATGCGTCGCCGATGAATAGCCGGGACGATATCAAGGAAGAGCGCGGAAGGCTTTCACGCCTGCCTCCAGACGCCGATCGTGCCGAAAAGAAGAATTGCGGCTACGCTTTCGAGCGTTTGTTGCACAAGTTGTTTCTCTTCGAACAGCTCGCGCTGCGGACCAGTTACAAGCCCGATGGCGAGCAGATTGGTGGCTCCATCTATCTGAAGGCGAGACCGACAGCGTCGTGATCGCTACCCTTGGCCGAGCACATCTTGCGCGACGCCTGTTCAAGCCGTTCGACCAAGATCGTTGTCGCGATGGGCAAACTAGCGATCCTGGATTCGGAGCCCAATTACCGTCCAGCATCCCGTCCAAGACCACTTTCATAGATCGCCAGGCGCTCCAGCGCGTGCGCGAGCTGTTCCTCCTGCGCGGTGATGAGCGCGTCCTTCTCTTCGAGTTCGTTCCGCAGGGCCTGCTCGCGGCCGCGCAGGATCGCCATGCGCCTGTTCGCCTCCTGCTTCAGCATCATCATGTCGTGACGCGACTGCGTCTCGATGCCGTTGATCTTGGATTCGGCGGCCGCGTTGGCGGCAGCGGTCTTCTCGACCACGAACTCGCGCGCCTGCCGCTTGATCGTGGCCAAACGGTCGTCGATCCGCGCATGCTCGCGAGCGAGGATTTCCGCCTGGCGCTTCCGTTCCTTCCATTCCTCGCGCGTCAGGCGCTGCAAGCGCGGTCCGATCCGGAAGAGCCCGAAGCAGACGCCGACATCTTCGTAGTAGCAGTCCTGAAAGGCGGTCATCGCCGCCTTGTAGGCCTTGCTCTGCTCGCGGGGCTTCCCGCCGGCATCCGCGCAATTCGCCGCAGCGCGGAAACCGGGATGAACGCTCGCGATGCGGAGGCGGTTGTCCGGCTCCAATTCGGGCAGCACAATGTAGTGCACGTGCGGACGGAGTTCGTCCATGTGCTCAACCACGGTGACCAGCCTGTCGCCCCACTGCGACTGCAGCCAGGCGACGGTCGCGTCGCGCCACTGCACATACAGATCGCGTGCTTCAGCGTCTTGTTGAACATGGGCCGTGAGATCAGGCCATGTGGCGACGCCGACCAGCACGACGAGCGCTTCCGGCCGCAACCTGCGCCCGATCTTGTCGACCGCTTGCGCGGCGCGGGCAGCGGCCATGTCGAATGCCTCGCCCGGCGGCAATCCGAAGATCAGGTTCGGCGGTTGCGGATCGGTCACGTGGTCGCAGGCATGGGGCGCGCGGATCATCTCGTCGCGGATGTCGAACATCGAGCACTTCCGCTTCGTCGAATTCTTCCGATGCGCCCCCTTGCGGCTGTAGGGCTCGACGTGGTTGAATTGATATGACGGAATCAAAGTGGTGCCTCCTCGATCTGGAGGCATACTCGGCGACGCCATGGCAAGCCGGAAGCACTTTCCGTACGAAAGTTGATCCGACCCCACCCCAGGACGCTGATTGAGATACACCAAGTCGGTTCTCTAGGTGTACCTCCACCCCCCTGACGCGTTTCGCTGGGCCATCGCAAATTTCTCCATTAGGACTGGCGAGGGGGCGGATGGTCGTCGGCAAGCCGACTGCCGTGGACGATGCCTGCGCCGCTATTTGCGTCGGAGGTGCTGCCGGGTCCGGACGGCTCGTCTTCCGATCTCGAGAAGCCAAGCCGTCGGCGCAGGTCGTGTCGGCTGGGATTGCCGGGCAGAGCCTGCTTCTTCAGCAGGGCGTCCTCGATCGCGATGACGACGATATCGTTGAACTTGCACCGGGCATCGGCGGCCAACCGACGGACGGCATGATGGATGTCCTCACTGACCGTCAGCGTCGTGCGGCAGGTCTCGGTAGTCCCGGTCACCTGCCTTCCAGGCGCGCTGTCTCGCAGGGCTTTGCGCAAATTCTGCGCCGAGGCCGCAAGAGCGTTCGAAGGATCGGTACGCTTATTCACTAAATCAACTCCAGTTTCTTGAGGATCCAATCCGTTGCCGAACGGACTTCCTGCGCTGCCGGCCCCTCGGGCTCGTACTCGACGACGCCAAGGCCCAGCGCGACGGCGTCCTGATAGGCGACGCGATAGGAAAGGTGAGCGTCGACCACGGTCCCCAACTGGCGATGTAGCGCCAGCCAATGATTGAGGCGCCGGTTCAATTGAGACGGCGTGCGCGTCAAAAGGATCGCGTACTCGATATCTTCCTGGACGAACGCGGCCTGGATGCGGGCGGCCACGGCGTTCGCCAGGTAGGTCGGCTCGGTGACAATGATCGCGAGGTCAGCGAGCTTCGCCGCGTCGGCGAGGGTATCCGTGTCATGGGCCGGGGTGTCGACCAAGGTCAGGTCGAAGGCGGCCTCGTTCTCCGCGAGCCAGCCCGGCAGTTGACGTGCGGCGATGGACGTGACGAAGGGGGCATCACGCCCACGCGCCGCCGCCCACATTGCGCTGGACGCCTGCGGGTCGGTATCGGCGATCGCCACGGAAAGACCCCGAGCTGCCGCGGCCACGGCCGCGTTCAAAATCGCCGTGCTCTTCCCAGTCCCGCCCTTCAACTGCACCGCCGCGGCGACGCGCATGTATGCACCTCCTGCGCTTCCAGCATGAACGCAGGCGCACCAACGATCAAATCGACCGGATTCTCCCAAAAAGCCGGGGGAACGCCGATGGCATCGGCGGTGAGGGCCACGTCTGCCATACGGCCGTCCAAAGTTTTCCACCAGGAAATTTCCGGCTCAATGCTCTTGTACCGCATCGAGACGCCGTAAAATCACTGCATCACTGCATCACTGCATCACTGCACAGCAACGCCGCCATATCATTGCGCCCAGGCGTCATCGTACGATCCATTGTGGCATTCGGCTCGCTGGCACAGTTACCGCTAGACGAGGTCGATAGAGGCGGATCTGGGTGCCGAACCGCAGATGTCCAAAGTCTATGGGTGTGACCTGTACGACAAAGCTCATGGCCCTCGCAGTTCTGCGCGTAATCTCAGACCGGGATCACGGCGCTGCGGGCGCAGACCCGCCATTTCAAGTGCACTATGTCTGGATAGGGCGCGCGGCGTGGGATGACGGATGCTGCTCGTGCGGCAACAGCCAGTAAGGTCGACCCTCTGCGCAGCGGTTAACCGGACTTAACGATGTTTCGTCGTAAAGCTTGTGTCTCGATGGGCACGGCTTATTTTTGGCATGTCCGCCGCTCCTGAGGGCGGTTGCGCGGCCCATGGAGAGGGTCGCCGGACTGTTCCTGTCAGGGCCACCCTGTGGCCGAAACGGCGGTGAAGGCTCTCCAGCAACTGGCCTTCTCCCTGGCAACCCCAATCTGCTTCGCGCACCCCTGAAAAATCATCCGAAACGACGCCTCTGAGGCGTCAATCGACGCGCAGCGTTGTGCTTGCGCGATGCGATTGGCGTCGCAGTCGCCTAGCTAGGGAGACTAGTCTTCAGACTAGTCCTGCGAATGACTGTGCATGCCGACGCCGAGGAAGCATCTGAACGTGGTCCCGACACCTTTGACCAAGGTTCGGGGTCGGACACCTTTGACGAATCTCAATTCGACGAAAAAGCCGCGGAATTGGGCCTTGAACCCATGAAGGCCTACGTCCGCGTCGCCCGCGGGAAGAAGAAAATCTCCGACGCGGCTGAGGCCAAACAAAAGTACCGAGCCCGACGGAAGGCAGAAGGGTTCGAACAATACGTTGTCGAGGTGCCAAAGGAGGCTAAGGACGCCGTCTACGACGTCGCACAGGCGTTCGTCGCCGACAAGGATAACAGCAAAAATGTTCGCTCGACTATTCTGTCGGTCGTTTCAAGCGAAGCCCTGCTCGAGCTGATCCAACTCCTCGTCGAATCCGGGGTGGCCGCGTCGTCGATCATCGAACTGATCAAGCGCGGGGATTTGGCCAAGATGGCCGCGATCCGTGCGGCCCGTCCTGGGCTGCTTGACGACGTCGCCCGCCTAGCGAAGATCCATGACGACTTCCTCTCCGTTCTGGACTGCCTCGTCCGCCATGCGGGGGATATCTCGGACGCTTCCGCCAAGGGCTTGTTGGAGGCGGCCATCGCGGCGTCCGGCTGTCCCGAGGCTCTGCATTTCATCGAGGTTCGCCAGCGTGGTGGCCTCCGTGCTCGATTGCTGGGCTGGGCCCTTGGAGGTGTGCGCTAATAGGGAAGAAGTGTGGCCGCCCCAGGTTTTTTCGACGGCGTTGCTTTACCGGACCCCAGGGTAGGACTAGTCGTGAGACTAGTCCTACATCCAGTCAGACTAGTAGTAGGACTAGTCCTGCGGCTCCTGAGACTAGTGCTAGAGACTAGCCTGTTATGGTACTTCGCGATTCAATTTATGATCACGTCGTTCTTGACGCCAACATGGGTCGGCGCATTAGCTACTCAACCACTAGATCCGGCTTGAAAATCGATCGAGCGACGTGATCGCTCGAACCGCGATCTGGCCGTCTTCCCTCTGAAAAATCTCCTTTCGGAGATAGTCGAGCTCGGCTTCGGCGACGTCGGCGTCCGACGTATCGCCGGGGCTGCATTTGCGGAATGGAGACGTTTGTCTCGGGCGACGCGCGCGCGCGCGTTTTGAGGCCGTCTTTCCTTCAGCGGTTCTGCTCCAGCTCACCGCCGGCCGCGGTGTTCAGGGCAATCGTCTTTTACAAAAAAGATCGCTGGCCTGAAGTCCGATTCCATGATGCGCCTTTCCGGATCTCGCGGAGAGGCTTCCCACCCGATCACCCACTTTCTGAACCGCGCTCAGTATCCGATCCGAGTAGCGTTCGTAGGCGGTCAACTTGAAAAAAGAGATATCGGGATTCGGTTTTCTGTAGACGCGCTCCCGAAGGAAGGCGATCTCCGCCACGACGTCTTCTTCGCCAAGCTCGACGAACCAGCATTTCGGTCTTTTGGGCGAGCCGGGATGCCATCTGTACCCTCGTTGCTTAAGAACTTCCCGTGCGGCGAACGGGGCGTCGCCGGCCGATATGCGTGCGGTCGTCCTCCGCGCCGACGCGAGCAGCGTTGCGAACGCCGCCGAGCCGCTCCTCGGCAGCTTCCGTCGGAGGATCTCGACGCCGGCGTAGCAGTCGTCCGCGGCCCTGTGCGAATCGAAGTAGAACCCGAAGCCGGCGGCGATCTGTCCCAGCTTCGCTCCTTCGAACCCCTCCGCGGACCAGTCGATCTCCTTGAGCGAGCAGGCCCAGGGCTTGTCTCTGAAGACGGGCCAAAGTCGCTCGCAAAAGGTTCGGTCGAAAGCGCAGTTGTGCGCGACGACGACGGCGCACGCGCGTGCGGCGGCCTCGACGGTGGCGGCGTCGATCGACATGCCCTTCACAGCGGCGTCGGTAATGCCCGTAAGGCGCGACACGGCCTCGGGGATGGGAAACCCGGGATCGCGCAAGCCGGAGTAGGCTTGGCCGACCCAGACGATCTCGCCGTCGGCGCGGTAGCCGAACGGCACCATGGCGAGCTCGATGACGGTATCCTTGCCTGCGTCGAGCCCGGTCGTCTCCACGTCGACGAACAGCCCCCGCCGAAAGAGGTCGGCCGGCACCGGAGCGGGGGCGGGCTCCGCCAGCCGCCTCAGAACCCGAAACCGGCCCGAGGATTCAAGCAAGGCTGCGATCTCCTCCAAGTCGCGGTCGCCCATGTCGATCGGAAACTGCTGGCTCATGACCGAATCCTCGACCTTGCGAGGAGATCGGCGACGGCGAGCCCGTCGATGCGGCGCGCCTGCAGCAGGATCTTCACGATCCCTTCGAGAACGGGACGATGGGCTGTCAGCTTGGCGAGACAGCTCTCGGCCGCCTTCTGAAGTTCTTCGTGCGCCGCCCGTCTGACTTCGGGATAGCTCATGAGTTCCTCGGTGTCATCGAGCGATCCGAAGAACAGCAGCGGTACAGGACCGGCCAGCCCAAGCGAGCCGACCATGGCGGCGGCGGTCGTGGTCAGGAGGTGGATATCCGATCCTCTGCGACCGCCGGAGCCGTGCGAATGTTCGGACAGCAGCAAGCTCTCCGCGGTGCGTCCTGCGATCAGAGTTTCCAGCCGAAGACGATAGTCCGAGTAGGTACCTGCGAACGGCGGAGACTTGGTGCGCACCGTGGCGCCGCCGCGCTGGCCGACGGCCGCGATGTTGGCGAGTACGTTCTCCGGCGCGCCGAAATTGAGCACGTCCATGAGGATGTGGCCGGCTTCGTGGATCGCGACCCGCCGTTGCGTGTCGAAATCGCGGTCCTCCTCGGGCGAGACTACGGCGCGAAGGTCCGACAACATCAGATCTCGCGAGGCATGGCGCGCGATGCGCAGCGCATCCTTGACGATGCGTTCGACGTCGGCGCCGGTGCTGCCGAGCGACAGCATGCAAATCTCCTGCAGGTCGTCGTGGACGAGCCGCCCGCCGAGCCTGAAGCGATACATCTTTTCCAGATCGTTCAGGTCGGGCAGACCGATCCTGATGATGCGGTTGAGCCGACCCGAGCGGAGGATCGCGGGGTCGCATCTGCTGAGATCGTTCGACGCTCCAAGCAGTATCAGGCCCTCGCGGCTCGAGGTAGCGCCGTCGCGGCTGCTGGAAATACCGTCTAATTCGGAGATCAGCCCGTTCACGCACGCGGTAACGTAGTCGGCGTGAGAATGACTCGGACGCAATTTGGATCGATCGGCGAAAGAATCGCATTCGTCGATGAAGACGAGAACGGGCCGGGGTTTTGCCCTTGCGGACGCGAAGAAACTGGTCATCTCGCGCATAAAGTGGCCAAGGTGCCCGTCGCCTGCGCCCTGAAACTGGCTGTGCGAACAAGACGCCAGCTCGAGCTTGATGCCCTGCTCGGCGGCCGAGCGTTGCATGGCCATCGGGAGCGTGGTCTTGCCGACGCCGGGCGGTCCCTCCAGGCACGCGCCGGCGTCGATCGCCGACCAGGGCATACCGGCTTTCCACATTTTCAGATCCGCGATCACGGATTTTGCCCAGCGCACCGCCTCGCCCATGCCGTGCAGGTCGTCGAGCGAAATGTCCCGAACGGACGCCGGCACGCGCCTCAGGTCGACGAGGCGTTTGAGTTGGGCGAGGCATTCCTCCGGCGATCGGTCGAACCGGATGCCGATCGATAGATCGGTGGCGGTGAGCAAGCGTGCGGCATCGTCCTCCAGCAGTTCGCGACAAGGTTTGCCGGTGACCACCCGGATCGCCAGCGCGATGACTCGCGCATCGATGGACGGCAACACGAGCCTGATCGGGTCCGACTTCAACACCACGGCCGGCAGGTGCGATTCCGCATCGGGCGAGATCGCGACGAACGGAAGCCCCAGGCACAGAGCGGAGAGTGCCTGCTTCTCGAATTCGCCGGTGTCCTTGGTCTTGCGGGGCTGTGTCATGGCCAGGCTGACCATGTCGAAATCTTCCCGCCGGCCCAAGTTGCCGGTATCCATCACCCGTACGCCCTCCGGAAAGAGGACGTCCTGCCAGTTGCCGATCACGGCCTGCAGCAGGTCGCGCTCGGCGACGTCGATGGTGACCACCGGCGCCGCAAGCTTCAGCCGGTCGAGCACGTCTTTGCGGCCGTCGAACAGACGGGCGAGAAGGAGACGCGCGGCGACCTTGGCGGCGGTCACCGGGTACGAAGGACCGGGCTTGGGCCTCTCGGGCAACGTCTCCACCTCGTCGTCGTCGAGCATCTCGACGAAGCTGTGGCGGCTCAGTTGCGAGAACGTGTTGGAAGGCGCGTCGGACGCCTTCTTCCGGGCTTTGCCGGCCCTCTTCGGAGCCGCCCCACGCTGTTTCATCGCCTTTACGAAAGCGGCGCGCATCCTGAATTGCGCAGCGTCCCGCCAGTCGTCCCGATAGACCGCGAGCTCCAGCGGACCCATGCCCGCGACGTCCTTGGACGGCGTCGTGTCGCCGGAGGCGGCGAGGCCGTCCGACTCCACGGCGATCTTCGGCAGGGTAGGAGACATCGTCAGGTCATCACCTTGGGGTTCGGATGAGGTTGAAGTCGGTGTTGTGAGCCGACGTGGCTAACGACTCGTCGCTCAACGCCGGCGGCGTCCAAGTCACCGACGACGCGAACGGAGAGGCGCTGGTCGCAAGCCTTTGACGCTCAGGTGCCATGCCCCTTGCGGCGCGGCGCGGACCGCTTGAGGGACGACAGCATGTTCGCCACCACCCACGAGGTGGCGAGCTGCTTGCGAAGCCGGGCCGGGAGCGGCATCTGCCGAAGCTTGATGGAGAGCACGAGCGCCGCGGCGGGATCGTCGAAGGCGCAGGCCAGCAGAACCGTCATGGCGAAGTCGACCTTGATGCCGATGGTGTCGGGCGACTTGCAGTGGATCACCATGGCGATGGCGGCCGCGGTGTCGCCGGCGATCGCACGGCGCCACTCCGGAATCGTGGTGGTCGTACCGCGCACGAAGGCCTTCACCTCCGCCTTGGAGGAGTCGTCGAACTCCTCGGCGGGGACGGTCCGCCAATAGCGGAGCGCGGGCGGCCATGCTGGGCGCCGGTGCCGGCCGGGATCGCCGCGTTCGTTGTCGTCGTAGTTCTTCAGGTCAGCCTCCATCGATCGCGCAGTCGACTGCGCGTTCGTTGCGATAGATGATGTTGCGCGGATCTTTCTCCTTAAGATCCACGGCGGGCCATGCCATGCCTCGCCGGGCCACGCCCCGGCACGGGGAGCTATTTGACCACTTCCTCCACCTGGAAGCGGCCGAACTCAGGGGTGTAGTCGCCGAGGCCGTACAAGCCGGCCACGCGGTAGAACGCGACGATGTCTTCGCGGTCGAGCAGCGAGGTCAGGAACGTGCCGTGGATGACGGCGCTCCAGCCGTCGAACATGGGCCGCGTCCTGACGGTGAGCGAACCGGTCCTACGGATCCGGACGGTCGTGCGGTACCGGAACCGCTCATCCTTCCACAACTCCGGCGCGGTCTTGGGACCGTCGTAGTGCAGGAGGGCCGGGCCGTCCGCGCGGAAGGCGGCCTTGGTGGTGTTGCCCATCTTCGTCGGCTTGGCGCCGTCTACGCAGACGCTCTTGATCATGTTCGCCGGCAGGCACGGCGCGCCGTTGTGCAGGTACAGCGAACCGTGGAATTCCAGCTCCGCCACCCGCAGATGGTCGGCCTCGGTCCTCTCGCTTTTGCCGGTCACGGCCTCGATCTGCTTGGCCAAGGGGTCGAGAGGATCGCCCAGGCGCGAATTGCGCATCAGCATGGGGCCGATGCCGATGAGGCGAAGGGAAATGTGCTCGATGCTCATCAGGTGATCTCCAGGGGCGAGCGGTAGTCGAAGAGGGCGGGAGGCGGCGGCGCCGCCGGCGTGGGCGGCGGCGGCTTGAAGGGCGACCGCGCGTACTTGCGGAAGCGCTCCATGCCGGTGACGCCGAGGTGACAGGGATGGCAGAGGGTCGTCAGGTCCTCGGCGAGTTCGCAGCGGAAGTTCCGGTAGGTGCGGTGGTGGACCTCCAGCCTCGCCTCCCGGCGCGAGGCGAAGCACAGCCGGCACCGGTGTCCGGAAGCCTCGAGCTCGGCCAGGCGGGCCGGGCTGGTTTGCCAAGCCGCGCTACTGATGTAGCGTCCGTACACCGATCCGCGATCGGCGGATTCGGCAGGAGCCTCGGAGCAGATGGTGGAGATGGGCGTGTCGTCGGCGGAAATGGCCTGCGCAGGGGTGATCGGCTGCGGCTGGCCGTCGGTGTCGGGGAAGGTCATCAGAGTCCTCGTTCGGATGCGTTGACAGGACTCTAACACCAGTGGCGCACAAGTGCACCAGAAATGCACAATAATGGTTAACGGAAGGCAAATTGCGTCTGCGCGCGCCTGGCTGGAGATTTCTCAGGCTGAACTTGCGCTCGCATCCAAGGTGGCGAAGCGAACGATCGCGCACATCGAGAATGGCGGTCGCATTCCCCACGACCGTACTCTCAAGGCGCTCGTCGATTGTCTGCAGGAGATGGGCGTCGAGTTTCTGATGGACGAGCACAACACCGAGCGGGGCGTGGGCATTCGGGTGAGGGAGGCCAAGCTTCACCCGGTAATCCTCGAGAGCCGAGACGAGGCAACGTCATCGTAGCGGGCCTCTTTTGCGGTTTCGGGCCCACCGGGCCGATCTGCATTCCGTCCTATTCCTCACTCGGCGTGGCGGCCGCGTCTCTCGGCACCAGCAGACTAAGCGCCGTCTCGATTTGCGCGAGCAGCCGTTCGATCTCTTCGCGTTCGTTGTGGCCGGGATCGCGCTCCAGTCGCTCCAAGAGCGCCTGCTTGCGCGCAAGCAGCTTTGCCAAGGTTGACATCGCACCTCCCGCGTGTTGGCGGCTAAGACTTCCACCGCGCTACACCTTGGCCAATCCGAGCCTGGAACCCATGCAGCGCATCGAGCAGGCGGACGCGTTCTTTTGTCCGTAGAGAACCTCGTTGTTCTTGATCGACTTCCATCCCAGCCGGAGCCAACGCGCGATATTCGGTACTGTCCTAATTCGGACAGTCGCGGAGGGGAATTAGGACACCGGCTACCGTTTGACTACGAGCCAGAAGAGGATGATGGCAAGGGCCTCTGACGAAAGAGGCCGCCAACTGAGGCGGCCTTACCAGCCATTCCTTTGAGCCTGATTGGCAAGCTTCTGCCAGCGCTCTGCAGCTTCCAGAAGCGTTTCCTTAGCCGCTTGATCGTCTACGGCTTCGGCCAGTGCCTCGGCTTCTCGCGCTCTGCGACGATATTCTTCCACCTTGGGCGACGCCATGGGGTGAAAACTGCGCTGGGGCGTGATGGTTGCTAAATTAAAGTAGGACACTCAAGGATCTAACTTAGGACACTAGGGCTTAAATACGGACAGCACCCGATATTCTCATCAAACACGTGTGTGCCCGCGCGTTTGAGCGTGCCGATCCACTGCGCAATGATGACCAGATATTCCTTTGATTTGATCAGTCCCTGAATGTCGCCCGCGGGCAGGTCCGCGGCCGCGCCGTTCAAGGCCGCCAGGATGCGATCATCGCGCGATATCTTATGGACGAATTCATTCCAAGTATCCTTGTTGGTGCGACCGATGATCTTGTTGATCTCCCACTCGATCTGTTGCGGCAGGGTTCTGGCCCGCCCCTCCGCCGGAATCTTTCTGACCCCGATGACGCTTCTATGCAGCTTCGCTTCCGACCGAAGTGCGGACTGCTCCACCGCCCACTTCCGTCGGATCTCTGAATCCCAGCTAGTCCGCCGCTGCGCGGCGACAACTTGACTGAACCAAACCATCACCGCGGCGGAACCCGCGGCACGATTCTCGGTCCGGACGCGGCGCCCGCCGCCCCAGATCATCTGGGCATTCGCATTGTTATATCGGCTCACGGCCCAGGTTGCCGAAGAGGAATCGCTGAGCCTCCAGCCGTCCACTCTCGGCAAACGCCTCGCGCGGCGTCGTGGCATGCGTCAAATGGAAATCATGGTAGGATGGACCCATGCTGCCGAGAAACAAATCGGCATAGCGGACGAGCGGGATGGAGCGTCCGTTCCTCTTGCGCTTTCCCTGCATCGGCAGAGCTAGCAGTTTGTGCTCTCCGACAGACGTTGCACCGAACATGGCCTCGCCCTGGTCGGCCACCATTCTGGCCCACAGATGCGCGTTAGCCCTGAATGCCGCGAAATTTCTTTCGACGACCTTGAAGGTGTCGAAGCGCCCGCGACCGGCGGTTGTTCGCCCTTCAACGTCGGTCGCATACCCCCGATTCAGGAATAGCCGCTCGAAACGAGGGCCCCGCGAAATGCTGACCTTGCTCAGTCGATCAGGTTGCAAAGCACGCATTGTACCATGCGGCCTCGATATAGACGCTGGGACTTGATACGACGGTGATGGAAGCGCGAGGGGCATCCGGCATCAAGCGCCGGCGGCGAATTCACATGAAGCGCGACCGGCAGCGGCTGGCTGCCCCTTCCGGCGGGCTTCATCTTTCCCACGAAATCACCTCGATGGGTGCAAATCGCCTTGAAGCCAGCGGCCAAGGGCCTTGGACTTCATGGGGTCTTCATAAGCAGCAAGGGTCTCAAAGACCTGATTGCAGACAGCGCATTTGAACGTATGCAAGTCGACGTCCCTGGCGGGGTCTGGCTCGATGCTGACGAGCATCATCGCGGCGTAGCACTTCGGACAGGCGGGGCGCTCAAATGGAGCCGGAAGAACGGCGGACGACAGGTGCTGAGATTGGGCCATGGGTGCTTCCCCACAAATAGGCGGGAGCACAAAACTCTCGGTCACCGGTAATGCCGAGGTTGCGGGACCGGTGATGGTGCAACTATGCGCCCCAGGGAAGTCAAACGCGAGCTAATTCGAGCCCTGGCACCAGCCGCTGGCGGGCTTTTCACGGGGGCACCGTGGCGCGCGCGAGCTACTGCGCGTCATGGGTGCGGAAAAGCAGAAGCGCGGGTCGCACAGAATGAGCGACTGCCAGCAGCTGGCTGCTCACGCAAGGCGGCGAAAGGCGAAACTGAACAGGAAGTCCCGCTAACTGAATCAGCTTTATCTGGATCGTCCCGGCCTAGGCGCCGGGCGCTGGTTTGCTTTGGAGATTTGCGTTCGAGTCTCTTGTGCTTCCTTGGCCAATCTCAGTTCCTTGAGGCGCGCCATGTTTTCGCGAATATCAACGGCATTTTTTGCCTCTTCTTGCAAGACCACCTCGCGATGCGCGACCGCAAGGCGCTCTCGGTTCGCTTTGGCAGCGCGATGAAGTTCCCGATCGTCACTCATCCTATGGTCTCCGGCCTCGACATGCGGCTTGGAACGGTTAGCGGACCTCATTAGGCGCTCGGTTGAGGGCAGGAAGGCGCCCGCTTAGGGCTTTGCAAACCCGTCCGATGGTTTCACGGGCGTATCTCAATGTCGCGCCCATTGGTGCCTCAGTCCCAGCAGCGTTCTCTAGGGCCACCGGCATCATCCGCCTTCTGTTCGGCGCGGGCGGCCTAATTCGCGCAAGGAAGGCTCCTCTTCCGGAGCAGTCGACGGGTTGATCGTCTGGGCTGTGGTGGCGACCCTGCAACGATCAGCGCCACGAACAATCTCTTCATGGCTCATAGCACGTGCCGGCTGAGAAGTCTGACTTTGTTTCGTCGTCGCCTCATGGGAGTGAACGATTCAATTCAACTCTGCGGGTACGGCGAGGGCGACGACCGCCAACGGAGGCAGCCTCAATGCTGCGGGGTCCCTATTTCGATAGATCAGGGAGGCGCAGAACAGTTGCTTGGTTGTGGAGCGAACCTCAATCGCCATTCGGGACGTTCGTGGAAGCTGCTCCGGACTTCGAATTCGAGCCAACGACTCGCATCACTCGATGACCTCGTCGCTTTGTGCAAGAAGCATCGCCCGGCACTCCGAGGCGGAGAGCCCTGCAAATTCGATCTCGCTGCTGTTCCTCGACGTTTTAGCGCTCGCTATTCCCAGGACGTAAGCGTAGAGTTGCTCATCACCGCCCATCCTGCGGCTTTCACCGGTGACTGAGGGTAACGAACGCTCCCGCCGAAAGAAAGGAAGAGGAGCGTGGATGTCTCGATCTCGTTTGGCAGCCGACTGGATCGTGTCGCCGGTGATCTTCCTGCTGTTTCCTGTGCTCCTGGTATTTGCAGCGGTTGTCCCGCGTGGATAGCGCAACACGAATGCAATACCTGGTTGGCGGCCACAATGGAGCCGGCCGCGTCAATCTGAGTCGCGACACGGTGGCTGCCGCCTTGAAGAAGGCGCGGGAGCTCTTGCAGGAAGGCTATATGGACGTGCGGATCTGCACGCCGCGAGGCCGGATCCTGCTGCCTGACGAGTTCGACAAGCTCGAAGCCTGAGGGAACAGCTGTGCTGCCGCGCCAGAGCAAACGGCGGGCAGACGGTTTTCGCCTCGGCAGAAAGAAAACGTTGCGGGATGATCGGCGTGAATGTTGTGCGGAAAGGCAGCTGGACAAAGAGACGGCGACCTTAGTCGAGGAGCGCGCTGTCGACGCGTCGCTGCCGCTTTGCAACAGCAACTCGGATTTTGCGGCAACGCCGCCGTGTCTGTTCTGGTCGACTATCGAGTTTGATCGTAATGGATGGCTGCGCCTATGAAAGGCCGGACATGTTCAAGTCTAAACAATATCGTGCAGAAGCGGCCAAATACGGCGAACGGGTCAAGGGTTCGACCGATCTGGATGAAGGCCGCAAACTTCAGGAACTGCAGGACCGCCTCGTCTCGCTTGCTGATAACGAGCAGAGACTGGCGGACGACTACCACGACGCAGTTCATGTCATAGGCCCGGACCAATCTCGCGGCGCGGCCCTTGCAAGCGAAGAGGAACGCGTTCTGCGGTGTCTTGGCGCGGCTGTCATCATGCAATGGAACGCTCTGCCGACGACGTTGCAGCGGGAGATCTTCGACACCGCTGGATCGGTCGGCAAGTTGCTGGAGACGGCGGAGCTTCGTGGGCAGATCGCGCGATTTCTGCACAAGCACAAGAATGACGCGAACGGCAACGAACATTGATGAAGGCACGCCCGTCTTTATGAACGCGCAAAGGTTGTTATCGGATGCCGGAGTAGCCACCTGATGGAGGACACGATCGGATCGCGGTGACAGCGCGCGTCGCGAGCGCGACGTTTTTTTAGCCACGCCAGATCTTACCGACCGCACCGACCAACAGCAGTCGCTTCGAGATGCGCGTCAAGGGTAAGGACAATCCATGACCATCGAACATGCCTCGGTGCAGGTTGCGCGCAAACCATGGGGGGTCGCAGACATCCGACCATGGAGCTGCATCGACGTTTCGGGCGACCCCGTCGGGGAGTTGTGGTTCGAGCGCATCGATAAAGATGCACCAGGCTCCGCCCTGCTGCTCAAGCTCCTGTTTACCAGCCAACCTCTGTCGATCCAGGTCCACCCCAACGATGAATTCGCGCACGCCATCGATCTGCCGAACGGGAAGACCGAGGCATGGTACATCCTGTCAGCAGCGCCGGGCGCGCGGGTAGCGCTGGGACTGACGCGGCGCCTCACGCCGCAGGCGTTGCGCGCAGCGATCAGGGACGGCTCGATCGCCGGTCTCGTGCAATGGCGCCCTGTTGCGAAGGGCGACTTCATCTGCGTCCCCGGCGGCACAATCCACGCCATCGGCGCCGGTATCGTGCTCGCCGAGATTCAGCAACGCAGCGATACGACATTCCGCCTGTTCGACTTTGGCAGGCACCGCGAGCTGCACGAAGACGACGCGGTGGCCGCTTCCGACGCCGGGCCATCCCAGGCTCAATCCGCTCCGCGGCGTCTCACGGACGCACGAAGAATTCTCGTCGCGAGCCCACAATTCGTGCTCGAGCGGGTCGATTTCCAGGCCAATTCGCAGTGGGCGCTCGATGCCGACCGGGAAACCTGGATGCTCGTGATCGAGGGGAAGGCGCGCATCGGGCATACGGATGCGACCGTCGGTGACGCGATCTTCATTGAGGCCGACAGCGCCGGCATCGCGATTGGCCTGGACGGAATGAGCGGCCTGGTCGCCTATCCGGGACCGGATCCCATGGTTTCGCTGCTGCAGGACTGCACCGGACGAGCGACCAAGTCTCCCGATGCATCCACCGGCACGGGCTCCAGGAAATCGGGCAAGATCATCGAGGCACAGACATGACGTCGCTCCGCCGCATCGCCCTTATCGGCAACTCGCTGCCTCGCCGTTGCGGAATCGCAACCTTCACGACGGACCTGCAGAGAGCGATATCGGCGTCACGCCCTGATCTGGAAACCTGCATCGTGGCGATGACCGATCGCGGCCAGGCCTACGACTATCCGCCGGCGGTCGCTTTCCAGATCAAGGACGACAATGTCGAAGACTACCTGCGTGCAGCGGATTTCCTGAATGCCGGCCGGTTCGATACCGTGTGCCTGCAGCACGAATTCGGCATTTTCGGCGGCGAAGCCGGCGCCCATATCCTCCCGCTGCTGGCGCGCCTGACCATGCCGGTCGTGACGACGCTTCATACCGTATTGGCCAACCCGTCAGCCAAGCAACGCGCGGTCATGGAGCGCATCGTCGATGCGTCGTCGAAGGTGGTGGTGATGGCTAACAAGGCCCGCGAGCTACTGGGCAGCGTCTACCTCGTGCCGGACGACAAGATCGAGGTGATCGCTCACGGCATTCCCGATGTCGCCTTTGCCGGGCCCGATGCGGCGAAGGCCAGGCTCGGATTTGACGGCAAGTCGGTCATTCTGACGTTCGGGCTGCTGTCCCCCAACAAAGGCGTCGAAGTCATGATCGATGCAATGCCCTCGATTCTGAAACACCGCGCGAATGCGGTGTATGTCGTGCTCGGCGCAACGCACCCCAATCTGGTTCGAGACCAGGGCGAAGCCTATCGCGAAAGTCTGATGGCGCGGGTCCGCGAGCTGGGCGTCGAGGACCACGTGGTGTTCCTCGACCGGTTCGTGGACCAGGCCACGCTGCTCGAATTCATCTCTATGTGCGACGTCTATGTCACGCCCTATCTCAATGAGGCCCAGATGACCTCTGGAACCTTGGCTTACAGTTTTGGGCTCGGGAAGGCGGTGGTGTCGACGCCCTACTGGCACGCACGCGAGCTGCTTACTGACGGATGCGGAGTTCTGGTACCATTCGGCGATGCGGCGGCGATCGGCGGTGAGATCGCCAAACTGCTCACCGACGACGCGCGCCGGCAAGAGATGGGCCAACGCGCATACGCCATGAGCCGGATGATGACGTGGGAACGCACGGCCGAGCGTTACATGTCCGCCTTCGAGGCCGCGCGGCAGGGTCATCGGCTCAAGGTCTTTGCGCGTCCCGATTCCGGCGCGCCGGAACCACGCGGCCCCGCTGCGCCCGACATGCAGATCGGCCATTTCATGACGATGTGCGACGACATCGGCTTGTTCCAGCACGCGGTTCAGTCGGTGCCGGATCGCTCGCACGGCTATTGCGTCGATGACAATGCCCGGGCGTTACTCTTGGCCTGCGCCCTCAACAATCCCGGCGAACAGGCGTTGCCGGAAATCCTGACGACCCGCTTTGCAGCATTCGTGCAGCATGCGTGGAATCCCGACATCAGGCGATTTCGCAACTTCATGGGCTTCAACCGAACCTGGCTCGAGGACAGAGGCTCGGAAGACAGTCACGGGCGGACGCTATGGGCATTGGGCGAGGCGGCGCGCGGAGACGCAAGCCCGTCGCGGCGCAGGTGGGCCACCGATTTGTTCGCCCAGGCTTTGTCGACGGCCGAGAGCTTCAGCTCGCCCCGCGCGTGGGCGTTCATGCTGCTAGGTCTGGACGCTTATTGCACTGTTGCTCCGGATGATCTCCACGCAAGGGAAGTCCGGCACGCGCTTGCTGACAGGTTGATGTCCTGTCTGGCGTCGGTAGAGACGCCGGACTGGGTGTGGTTCGAGGAAGGGCTCGCTTACGACAACGCGCGATTGCCGCAAGCCTTGATACTGACAGGGATGACGACTCAAACGCCGCAATACCGCGATGCGGGATTGCGCTCATTGCGCTGGCTGATGACGCAGCAGACGAGCGTGGCAGGTCATTTCCGGCCGGTGGGCACCGGCAGCTTCGGCGAACAGCGGCAACATCCCCGCGCCTTCGATCAGCAACCCGTGGAAGCCACGGCAACGATCGCTGCCTGCCTGACGGCGTGGCGTGCGGACGGCGATGCCGAGTGGAAAACCATGGCCATGCGCGCCTTCGGCTGGTTTCTGGGCAGCAATGATCTGTCCGTGGCACTGGTCGATCCGCACACCGGGAGCTGCCGCGATGGATTGCATCCCGATCGCGCCAACGAAAACCGTGGAGGCGAGTCGGTCGTCTGCTATTTGCTTGGACTTGCGGAGATTCGTCAGCTCGCGCGCGTCAACACCAGCCTGAACAAGCCCACGGCCTTACGCGCCGTGGGTGTTTGAATTTCCCTTTCATCCAGCGACCTGAGGATACCGTGTCACAAGCTACCTTCCTGAACCGGCAGGCGCTTCATCTGCGTCCCGATCCCGCGCGAGTTATCGTGCGGCCATTCAAGCCGGCGACTGAACCGCGCGATCTCAACCCCACCGACAAGATGCGCGCAAATCATATCGTCGAGCGAGTTCTCGCACTCGATCAGGAAGCCGTTGCCGCTCAGCTCGCGGACGTGCTGGACAATTTCAAGGGGCGACATCGCAACCTGTTGGAAAGATTCGAGGCCCGCGCGGACGAAATGGAGGACGCTTTCGCGACGCATGGCGTCTTCTCAAAGAAGCAGCGCCAGCTGGTCGGCGCCTATTTCCTCAATGAGTATTCATTCGAAGCCTCTGCCTTGTTCAATCCGAGCATCGTGGCGCACCCCGATCAATCGGGAGCGCCGAAGGGCGGCGTGCGCTTCATCCTCAGTCTCCGTGCCATAGGCGAAGGGCATGTATCGTCACTGACGTTTCGAACCGGGACCATCGCGGCTGACGGCAGTCTGGCTGTTGATCCGACGGCTCGGCTCGCGTCGATTCCGAGGATTTGCCATCGCATATCGGGGCCGGACGGCGAGCGTGTCGAGCTGATTTTCAAGCCCGAAGAAGACCTGACCGAGCGCGTCATCTTTCCCGTCACAGAATCCCAATCGAACGGCATAGAGGACGCGCGCTTTGTCGAATTCAGCGACGGCGATCGAAAGACGTATTACGCGACCTATACCGCTTACAGCGGTCGAGCCATCCGCTCCGAATTAATCGAGACCAGTGATTTCATGTCGTTTCGACTGACGCCCCTGCGAGGGGCTGCGGCTCGGAACAAGGGCATGGCGCTGTTCCCGCGCAAGATCGGCGGCCAGCATGCCATGATCGCGAGGCAGGACAATGAGAACCTGTATCTAATCTATTCAGACGACCTCCACACGTGGGATGGCGGTCAAGCCATTTTGAAACCGCAGTTTCCCTGGGAGTTCGTCCAGATCGGCAATTGCGGGTCGCCGATCGAACTCGATGAGGGTTGGCTGCTGCTGACGCACGGTGTCGGCCCGGTCCGCAAATACTCGATCGGTGCGGCGCTGCTCGACAAGCACGACCCATCCAAGGTGCTGGCACGTTCGCGCGAGCCGCTATTGCGGCCTGAACCATCCGAGCGTGAAGGATACGTCCCTAACGTCGTTTATACGTGCGGCGGGATGCGGCACAATAACCAGATCATCCTGCCATATGCCGTGTCCGACACATTCTCAAATTTCGCAACGATCGAGATTTCCGAGCTCATGAACGCGATGAAATGGTAGGGGGCGGCCAGCTGATCTCAGGAGCATACATCCAATTCAATAGCTGCTTTTGTTCCCGGGCTACTCCTGCGCCTTGACGCCAGGCCGCACGCTTATCCGTGCGAGCTCGCGACGCTCGTCCTCTGTCAACTGCCAATCCTCGCACTGGCTGCAAAGCTGCGCGAAAACGTCGTGCAATTGGCTTCGGGCGACCCTGACGATCTCCGTATCGTCGAATTCGCAAGACTTCAGGAAAATTGGCAAGGTAAAACTGGTCTGACGGCTTCCGAAACGAAACGTCAGGCGAATGTCCTCGCCACGTTCATTCGGCAGAATCATCTCGATGCGTGCGATCGTAATCTCGAACATATTCATGCGCATCTCCTTGTCGCCCACCTTTCCGACTTGGTCTCGCGCGGGAGCGAAGCGTTCTGGCTGCTCTCCGGCATGCGCGAGCCGCGCGGTCAATTGGAATTGCGGCTTGAACCTGGTGTGCTTCGTGTTGCGGTTGCTGTGGCATGGTGGGCGACGCCTTGGCGTCGTCCACGGGAAGCGGCATGTCCGCAGCGTCCCGGGCTCAGGCCTTTCGGGCATATTGCCGGGTTAGGCGCAGGCGCTGGCCGCAGAGGTCGAGCCGATGGGCATTGTGCGAGGCCCCCTCATGCAGTCTCCCGGAAGTGCCGGCCACTCTGGAACGCGGACCTGATCTCCGTCTTCAAGGCTCCGCGTTGCGCCGGCCGCTACTATACGAAGATCTCAAGGTTCCTCACCTTGCCAGGCGATCTTTGCTCATGATCAGCGTAACGACCAGCCCCTCTTCCGACCAGTCGAATGCGATAGAGCCACCGAGCTGGGCCGCCATGCTCCGCTGCACCAATTTGCTTCCGAAGCCATTGAGCATTGCGGGGGCCTTGAGAGGCGGGCCGCCCCGCTCGGTCCAGGTCACGACGACTTCGTCGCCATGGGCATTGCACGACACGTCCAAGGTGCCGCTTGCCAGCGACAGCGAACCGTATTTCGCCGAGTTCGTTGCCAGTTCGTGCAGCACAAGAGCGAGCGTTGTACTCGACATCTCGCCGACATTCATCTTCGGCACCGAAACGCGAATGCGGACGCTCGCCTCCCTTTCGTCGTAAGGCGCGAGCAAGATGGAGACGAGGTCACCAAGAAGCGCTCCTTCGCTCTTCTTTCCCGGTATGGGGCGAATGAGATCCTGTGCACGTCCCAAGGCCATCAGCCGATTTGTTAGCTCGTGGGCCATGTCTTCTTTGGTTGCGGCCGAACGCGATGTAAATTGAGTAAGCGCGGTCGCGATAGTCAGAAGGTTCTTCACGCGATGGCTCATCTCACCGGCCAGCAACTCGTTCGCTTCTTCGGCTTGCTTGCGTTGGGTAACATCGAGGAAGATGCCAAACATGGTTCGATCGGCGATGTCCGCATCGTCGCCTTGCCCGCGCGCGGAGATCCAACGGATGTCGCCGTCGAACAAGATGCGAAAGTCAATCTCGTAAGCGCCTACTATTGCGCGAGTAGCGGCAAACGCAGACCTGACTCGTTCCAGATCGGCAGGATGGATGTTCCTGGACAAGATCTCGAATGTGATGTGTTTTTCACTCTTCGGAACGTCCCACAGGTCGTAGGCGCGTTCGTCCATCGTAATAGCGTCCGTATCCACGTTCCAGGCCCACAAGGCCACGCCGGCGGCGTCGGTCGCAGCACGCAAGTGCTTTTCATTCCAAACCGGCATCGATATCTTATCGGACGACATCCGCTTTGCTTCCATCTTGTACACCGATAACGGCTGAGGGGCGCGGTGGTGCCAGGCAGCGCATGTGAGCGGAAGAACGAGGCTTGGCGGAATCAATTTCCGTGATCGGCCCGCGCCGGCCGGCCTGCGCACTCCGACATACGCGCCGCGAGCGGATAGGAATGAGCCTTGCCTTAGTCGGCGTCCGTGATCCTGCCCTTGCCTTTGCATGACTGGCATTTCGCTGGGTAGATCTTTCGGCCCGGTTCCACCGGCTGCATCGTCGGAGCGAAGCCCGTTCCGCTGCATCCAGGGCAGGTATGCTCTTTGATCTTTAGCGTCATATCGACCTTTCAGGTTCCGCGGATCTGCGGCCAACAATTTCATTACAGATCGCGCGCTTCCATGATCGATCACGCTTCAGCGGTCCGTCCTGCTTCTCGCGCTCCTGCGCCAAGCCAAACAAGAGCGGCCCGAGTTCGGCACTGGTCGAGATCTCGGGCCGCCCGAACGGCGCGGGGGCGGCCCGCGACGCCCGGCGTCATCCGATCACATCCAGCTCGCGGTCGCTGTGCAATTTTGCTCACTCTTCGACGCGCCACTTGTTGGTCCCCACCTGCTCACGCGCCCTGATGCCGGGCACGCGAGGTAAGACCGGTCTGAGGTGCCTTCGAATTGAAACGTCGGCCGACCGTCCTCGCCGTGTTCGTTCGGCGGAATCGTCTCGATGCGTGATCTGTATGCTGAATGCATTCAGCGCATCACCTTGCTTGATCGACCTTGAAGCGACTTCCCTCGGCTTGATCTCGATCTCGATCGCGCTCGGCAGCGATGCTGCCGCGATCATACCAAATGACAACCATACTGGATCGCGATCAGCATCGCAGCGATCCAGCGAGAGGGCGAATGCCAAAGACCGGCGAGGGGGCCGACGTGCCCGACCTCCAAATGGCGATGCCACGCATCTGCAGTCGATCAATCGACCGGTCGCGCGCCGGTCAGTCCTTCCGGCCCAGCTCCGACTTCTCAATCAGAACGGCGTTCAGGAGCGAGCTATGGACCTCGATTTTTCCATTGTAGCTGATGAAGCCAAGCCTGCGGAATTTATTCATGAAGAAACTAACCCGCGATCGGGTCGCGCCGATCATTTCGGCAAGTGTTTCCTGACTGATCTTGACCCCAATAGGCTGCGGGCTGGTTTCCTTGCCGAAATTCGCGAGCAGAAGCAACAGCCGCGCCAGACGTTTTTCGCTGGAGTTGAATAGTTGGTCGATCAGATCTTCTTCGATTCGGCTATTGCGCGTGAGCAGGTACGCCATGAACAATTGGGAGAACTTGGGCCTGCCTTCGAGCGCTGAAATCATTGCCAGTTTCGATATTCTAGTGATGATGCTGTCTTCCATTGCCGTAGTCGTCGCGATACGCAATGGCTGGCCGTTGAGACAACCTTCACCAAAGAATTGTCCCGGCTCCAACATCCCGACGACGGCTTCCTTGCCCTGGTCGGAAACGACCGTGAGCTTGATCTTTCCTTTTTGAATGTAGAAAACCGCGTCCGCGACATCTCCCTGCACGAACACGTTCTGACCCTTGCCAAGCTTTGAGATCGATTTTCCTGCCCCAACCTTGGCGAGGAAGGTCTTGGGATCAAACTTGTCCTTCGCGGGCTTGGCCAAATGGACGCTCTCATTCCCTAGGTGTAGTGCCCCGTAATATTAGCAGAATGTCCGCTTCGTGGAAGGCGCAGCGCGGGAGAGCGGGAACGGAAATCACATCAGGGAATTCCGGCCCGCAAGGGGGGGCCAGGTATGGACATCCCGAAATACTGCGCAGATCGCGTCCTGCGCAGGTTCGCCGGCTATCCGCGTTGCTCCACCGCTTTTTCGCGGCCGAGCGATTCGGCACAAGCCCGTGCAACGGCCGAGTTTGGCTCGGTGCTTCCCGGCATCGTGGCCCAACCTCCCTTTTCGACGAACTTGCCTTGTTCCGATACATAGGTCGCCTTCTTCATTTCGGTCAGGTTCGCCGAGGCATCAGCGGTCTGTCGAAACTTTTCAACGCAGATGGGTGTGAGAGCTGCGACGACGGCCGTCGCAGCGCGGCTTGCAGCGAGGGTCTCTGCGGACCCACCGGTCACCCAGCCGCCCCAGCTGAAGCCAACGATCGCCAGGGCCATCGCCCCAGCCACAGCACCCCACAGAACGGAGCGCGCGGTCGCCTTTGTCTCCCGGGAGATGTCCATGATGTCGCCTTTGACTGAGAGGATCGAGATAGCTTGAGGAAGCCAAGCATGTCGATCGCTGGGCGGCTGTACCAAATTGCTCATTCAGCCTGCGTGGAGACCATTCGGACAAATTTGGATGGACACATTGCCGCACGACGTCACCCTAGACGAAGCTTTCCACAAATCGGCTGGATCGCATGCCCTGCGATGCTCAGACCTGTACGACCCTAGCTACATTCCCACGCAGTTGGGCGGCGAGTGCCAGCGGTCCACGCATTCTGTTCCTTTTTGAACAGCCAGCGCTGTCTACGCGTGCTCTGTTCTTTGATTGCCTGACTTGGACTCATACTTCCGATCGGCCCGGCCCTCGTGGCCGGGCTTTTCGTTCCGGTCCATGGATGTCTCTGTTAGCGTAGAACGGTCATCAGTCTGAGTCTGAGCAAAATCACAGCGGCCGTGCCCTCCACCGGCCGCCGCGAGAGAAAGCGAGGCCGCCAATTGGCGGCCTCATCGACAAGTTCTAACCGCCGGGCTCTTCCTTGTGATCATGCGGAGTGCCGCGATTTTTGTCGGTCTGCTCCGCATCCCCCGGCGTTTTCCCTGCCATATTTCCAGGGTTGAAATGGTACTTGCCATCGGGGTTCTCGCCAGGCTGCTTCTCATTCGGGTTCTTCTTGTTAGTCATTGGACCAGTCACTCTTTGGGGAGAGTAACAATGTTGAACGGGACCGAGGTCTCTATGTTCCCAAAGCTGCGATTGACCGCGTGGAACGAAAGCTCGCTCGTCCCCGTTGAGCATCAGCTGCAACATTTCTCATTGGCGTGAGGCGTCGTGCAGACCACTTGAGGTGTTGCACATGGCTTTTTCGCAAACACGTTCTTCCGCATTCCTATCCGACTGTCTGGCCGCCTTCAGGCGATATCCCGCCATCGCCGCGTTTGCTGGGGCCGCTACCCTTGTGGCGGCGACGGCGATCGCGAACCGGCATCTTGCCGATAAAGCGCAGCGTGATAACCCGCCACGGGGTCGGTTCATCGACGTCGACGGGGTTCGGCTGCACTATGTGGAGCGCGGCAATGGCCGGCCGCTGGTTCTCTTCCACGGCAATGGCAGCATGATCCAGGATTTCGAGTCGAGCGGCCTGATCGATCTGGCAGCCGAGAATTACAGGGTCATCGTCTTCGACCGACCCGGATTCGGGCATAGCCTGCGGCCGCGAAATGTGGTTTGGACGCCGGAGGCACAGGCGGACCTGTTCAGGAAGGCATTTGATGGGCTGGGCGTTCAGCGAGCCATCGTACTCGGGCATTCGTGGGGGGCGTCGGTCGCGGTCGCGCTGGCGATAAGGCATCCTTCCTTCGTCGAAGCGCTGGTGCTGGCATCGGGATACTATTTTCCGACCGCGCGAGCCGACGCAGTGGCCTCATCTCTACCCGCCACACCCGCGCTTGGCGATATCATCAGCTACACCGTCTCACCGATCCTGGGTCGATTGATGTGGCCGGCAATGTTGCGCAAGGTGTTTGGCCCGCAACCAGTCCCCGGCAAATTCGCCGGCTTTCCGAAGGAAATGGCCGTCCGGCCATCACAGCTCCGCGCCAGTGCGGCGGAATCGACGTTGATGGTTCCCGCTGCATTTGCTTCTTCGAAGACCTACGGCGAACTCGACATGCCGACGATCATACTTGCGGGCGAGGATGATCGTTTGATCGATATCGATGAGCAATCGGCCAGGCTGCATGACGAGGTCAAGCAGAGCAAGCTGCACCGCATTGCCGGAGCCGGACATATGATCCAGCAATCTGCCACGCGAGATCTAATGGCGGCTATCGACGAAGCCGCTGCCGAGACCCTGCACTAGTCCGTCGGATGCGGCGATGCGCTGGCGCGTACCGCTCGTCATGACCGCGCAGGGATACCTGGCTGCCGGCAGGACAGATTTGCGTGGAGGATGGAGGAGACCCTTGGTTTCGCTTTCGATGTTGCCGCAGGAGCCCCTCTCGTCGCCAGGGCAGGACGCCGGCGCGTCGGAATCGGAGGCCTTGCCAACGCAGGCGGTCGACAATGTCGAGATGCCTCTGCCGTCCAGTCCGCAGACGTTCTTTCTCGGTAGCCTGTTGACACTGGCCGTCCTGGCGGCCGTATACGTGGCAAGCTCGATCATATTGCCCGTGGTGCTCGCCTTCGTGTTGCAACTCATTCTGCAACCTGCTGTGGATCTTCTCGAGCGTATCGGCCTACCCCGTGCCGTCGGCGCGCTCTTGGCGATCCTGCTGGTCGTGGGAGCGCTCGTGGGCTTCGTGGCAGCCTTGTCAGTACCCGCCGCGTCGTGGGCGGAGAAGTTGCCGGACGGCTTACCGCGCCTGGAAACTCATCTGGTCGTCCTGAAGCGCCCGATCGAAGCGCTGCAAAAGGTTGTCCAGCAGGCGGAGCACGTCGCGGACTCTCCCGGGAAAAAGGAGCCCACCGTTTCGGTTCGCCGCGATCTCGGTCTGACCGGCGTGCTCTTTGCCGGAACGCGCGCCGTGCTCGACGGCCTGTTCACGACGGTTCTGGTGCTCTATTTCCTTCTGGTCGCAGGCGACATTTTTCTGCGACGCATCGTCGAGGTGCTGCCGAATTTTGCCGACAAGAGGCAGGCCGTGGACATCTTCCAGCAGATCGAAGCGGACATATCGGCCTATCTGCTCACAATCACGGCCATGAATGCTGCGGTGGGAATTGCGACGGCGGTTGCGATGTACCTCTGCGGGCTTGGAGATCCCTTGTTGTGGGGAGCCGCTGCCTTCCTGCTCAATTACGTTCCAATTCTCGGGCCGTTGTTGGGAACCATCATCTTCCTGCTGGCCGGAATGTTGAGTTTCGACAGCTTGTGGTGGGCCTTGCTGCCGGCGATTCTTTACTTCTGCATCCACCTCGCCGAGGGCGAGACCCTGACTCCCATGCTGCTTGCGCGACGCTTCACCCTGAACCCCGTGCTGATCATCCTGTCGCTGGTGTTCTGGTTCTGGATGTGGGGGGTGCCCGGCGCGATCCTGGCCGTTCCAATGCTGGCCATCCTGAAGATCGTCAGCGATCGCGTCCGTCCGCTAAAGGCTTTGGGGCACGTCCTCGAAGGATAATCGCAGCGTCTTGGTGATGGATTGAGGACGTACCGCCGGCGGGGCACGGCCAGTGCTGGCAGGCTACGAAAGAGGCATAGAGAAGGTGAAGCGGGTTCCAGCGGAGTTCGATGCGACGGTCAAAGCGCCCCCATGGGCCTTTGCGATCTGAGAGGCGATGTAGAGCCCCAATCCAAGCCCCTGCTTGCTCGCACGAGCTTTGCCGCGGAAGAACGGTTCGAACAACTTCTCCATCACCGTTTCCGGAATCGCCTCACCCGCATTGGCTACCCAGAGTTCGAACGATCCCTTTCGCGTCTCGGCGTGAACGACGACGGGTTTGTCGGTTGCCCCGTGCGTCACCGCGTTGCCGAGAAGGTTGGAGAGGAGTTGGCCGATGCGGATGCGATCGCAGTTCACCGGCTCGTGGATGGCAAATTCGGTCTCGATGACCCGGCCGGGTGAGGCCAGTCTCAGTTCGTCGACCACCTGGGCAAGGGCAGGTTCGAGCGGCGCTCTTGCATCGCGTTCCAGGGTAATGCCGCCGCCCAGCCGACCGCGCGCGAAGTCGAGAACGTTGTCGATCATCGAGGCCATTCGCATGACCGTGGTCTGCATCATGGCGATGATCTGGTGTTCCTTTTCGCTATGGACGGTTCGGTCGAGAATTCTCGCGCCGGCGCTAATGGAGGCGAGAGGATTGCGAAGATCGTGACCGAGCACGGCGATGAACTGTTCGCGCAACTCGGAGGTTTCGTGCTCGAGCCGCAGCAGTTCTTGCGTCGCCTTCTCGGCGCCAATCGCCAATTCTCGGTCGGCCAGAAGCTCGTGCTCGTAGCGCCGCCGATCCGTCGCCTTGATCAGGGCTAGACGGATGAGCAGCAGCCTTCCTTCCGGATCGCGGCGCTCGTTCGCGTTGGCGATCATCTGCAGCGGCGTACCGGCGGCGGTTAACACGTCGATGGCGAATTCGTCGAAGGATCCCTGCATTCGGAGCAGCGGCGCGATATGGGTTTCGTAATAGATACGGCCCGGCATGGTCAGGAAATCGCTGAAGCGCTTCCCGGTCATCCGTGGCGCCGTATGTCCGCTCCATTCCAGGAAGGTGAGGTTGACGTACTCGATCCGGCCGTTCGGCTGCAGGGTGACGTAACCGCACGGCGCGTTGTCGATCATGTCCTTGAACTGGGGATCGGAGGCGCGCACTAGACAAAAGGTCGCATCGCCGCGATGACCTCTTCCGGCGCGCTCAGATTTGGGCAATGCCCGGTCGCGTCCAGGACGATCATCCGGCTGTTGGGAATATTGCGGGCGACAAACTCGCCGACCTCCGGAGGGGCGATAATATCCTCGCTACACTGGAGAACGAGCGTCGGAAGGGAGACCTCCGCGAGGTCTTCGCGGTTGTCGGAGGTGAAGGTCACCCGGGCGAACGCTTTGGCGATTTCGGGATCGGTGCTGCAGAAGTTATTGGTTAGCTCCTGACCCAATTCCGGTCGGTCGGGATTGCCCATGATCATCGGCGCCATCTGCATCGACCAACCCATGTGGTTCGAGTCGAGAAACCTGAGCAATTCCTCGATCTGCTGAGCGCTGAACCCACCAACGTATCCGTCGTCGTCGATGTAACGGGGTGACGGACCGATGAGTACAAGCTTGCCGAACATCCCGGGGGCTTGTCGGGCGGCCAGCACGCCGATCATGCTGCTGACGGAATGTCCTACGAAGGCGGAATCCTTCAATCCGAGCTCCGTGCCGATTTCGACCACGTCTTTGGCGTAGCCGGACAGGGTCGAATATTTGGCGCTGTCGTAGGCCGAGAGGTCGGAGCCGCCGGCACCGACGTGGTCGAACACAACGGTCATGAAATCCTTTTCGAACGCGGGAGCCACAAAGCGCCACATGTTCTGGTCGCACCCGAAGCCGTGTGCGAAGATCATCGTCCGGTGGCCGGCGCCGCGAACGCGAACGTTATTTCGTTTGATTGTGCCTGCCATCAGGACTCCCCGTATCGCCCTTTATCGTGCAGTTCCTCTAACGTCGCCGGGCCGCGGTCCGGTTTGCGAGGCCTGAATGCAGTGGAGATGCCCGGTCCTGCGAGCCGATCCGGATCAGCCGGCGCGCTCGAGCATCTCGACTTTCGCTTTCTTGATTTCTTCATCCGACGCCTCCTCGATGCCCGCAATGCGGTTGCTTGCGGCCTTTGTCGCCAGGATCAATTCGTCGAGTTTCAACTGCAAGGCCAGCGTGTCGCGGTTCTGCGTTGCCTGGATCAGAAAGACCATCAGGAACGTCACGATTGTCGTGCCCGTGTTGATGACGAGCTGCCAGGTATCGCTGAAGCCGAATAAGGGACCCGTGATCGCCCACACGAGTACGACGGCAACTGCCAGCAGAAAGGTCGTCGGTCGGCCGGAAATGCGCGAGGTCGCAACTGCCAGCCGGGCGAACCAATTGCCGCTCGGCTGAGCATTCGCGGACGTAGAGCCTATGGGCAGATTTGCGCGCATTGAATGATTTCCTTGGCGAAGCGGAAGCCACACCGCAGATGTCCGCTAGTCAGCTATTGGCGATCGACGGACCGCAAGGAGCGCCGTCAGCTGATGGAAGGAGGCCGTCTTTCTTTTCCCATTTTTCTGACCGCTTCGACGATGCGGTCGGGTTGGTAGGGCTTGTGCAAGGTGAGACTGCCAGGCACCGGACGGGCCTCGACGGGCGAGAAGCCGGTCGCGTAGATCACCTGCAGCTGGGGATCATGCTCCCGACAACGTTCGGCGATCTGCCACCCGTCAACTCCGCCGGGCAGCCTGATGTCGGTGACCAGAACGTCCGCGATCTGCCTCTTGCACAATGCCAGCGCTTGCTCACCATTGGAGGCGTGAAAGACCTCGTAGCCTTCCTCGCGCAGAGCGTCGACCACCAATTCGCGGACAAGTGGATCGTCCTCGACCATAAGTATTCGCACCGGTGGCTCCTCAATACTCTTGACGACTGTTGCAAGTCTGGAACGGCCCAGCCTTGAGAGGGTTCCGCGGCGACGCTGCCAACGTCGCAGCATTCTCGGAATCAGAGACTCAGGCCATCCTGTGAAATGCCGGTGGCAACGTCTCTCGAACCAGTTGACTCAGATCCAGCGCCTCCCCGCTGTCCGCAATGTCGGAGAATAGAACCTCGACGAAGGGATGCTGTCGGTTGAATACCGCGCCTCGCTGGTATTTCGCGCTCACGATCCGCTGAAGTGCGGGAAGGTTCAGTCTGCCAAGCGCATTGTATTGATCGCGAAACAGACTTTGTCGCCCTCCACGATGCTCGATGGAAGCCGCCCAGACGTCCATCACCTTCCGCCCAATGAACGCCTCCACGCATTCATTTCCATCCTGAGCGAGAAGCCTTAGTCCATCCATGACGTGTGGTCCGTCATCGACCCGAAACTGTGTAAGCGACATGGGATTCCTCCTGTTATCGGCGTCCATCTACATCGGCGGGCAGTCGTGGACTGCTCCTCCCTCGTTGTCCCATCGCGACAGCGCCGGGGCACTTGATCTTGCATCGGCAGGCGAGTCTTCTGTCACCGGCAATTTGCCGCGACCGGCATCATCCTTGTGGTTCTGAAGAAACCGGGCGATTTGGCTGCGGAGCGCCGATGTCGCCAGTAACTTGCCGACCGACCCCGCAGTGTCGAAGATCTGCCGTTGCAGCGTTGTCGGCAGGGCGTTCCATCGTATGATGATGGCCGCGCCCAGACACCGCAAAATACGTTCTTCTTGGGCCGCAAGGGCTGCACCGTACGAGCGGTTCTCATCCGGATCGGGCGGGTGCTTGGTCAGTTCGCCGTGCTTGGCTTCTCTCGCCAGAGATTGCTGAGATCTAAACATGCCGGGCCTCTTTCGTTGAAAGTCGCGGCCCCTTTCGAACAAACCCCCGATGGGGTGATCAGACTCAAATAGATATGGGGATCAAAGGTCCGGACAACGAGCCCAAAGTCCAAATAAACTTGCACGATAGTTGGCATCGTTTGGCGTCCAGTTGCGTCGTGCAAAGAGCATTGCCGCGACAGCGGACTGCGGTGATCCCGCCAAACTCCCGGTCGTGAGCAATATTGACCAGCGGGCAGCGCTGCCGGGTCCATACTGCTGCGATCGCCGTGGACACCGATCGGTGAGAGTTCGATAGTGCCGCTGCCCTTATTCCGCAGGGGGCGAGCGTGCTCGGGTCACAAGCCAGGGCCCCTAACGCCTCGCGCGACGTGGCGACCAGTGCTGGCTTTGGAGTGCAAAGTGAGGACGATGAAATGACAACGCTGCCGCGCAACGATCTGGATCGTCACGATTGGGCTACCCGGGCATCCGAGGCTCTGGCGCAAGCAAAGCAGTTGCCGGCCGGAGCGATGCGATTCGAAGCCATCAGAAAAGCGGAGCAACTTGGCTTTGCCGCTGAGATGAGGAAATGGCTGATACCGAAGAAGCCCAACGGCGCCCCGAAAGTGACTGGCTGACGGCGATCTCGGTTTCGAAGCGGTGAAGTGCTGATTTGGGCGAGAAGCCCAGGCCCAGAGAGCAGACCAGAAGGGCTCTCCTAAAGGAACGGCCCCAGGGCGTGGGGGCGCGCTGGGGCCGTCATTTCATCGGATGCGTGGGGCACATGCATCCGGTCGCCCGTTACCAAGCAACGCCGCCGACATTCGTTCCAGGAAAGCCGCAAGTCGCGTTGCTAGGAAGTGATCTCGTCGGTCCACACCTTGAAGCTCACCAGGGTGTTCGGCCCAAACGTCTGGGTAATCGGGACGTCAGCAGCGTCACGTCCCTGGGCAATCAGGATGCGTCCAATCCGTGGCACGTTGTTGCGCGGATCGAACGTGTACCAACGTCCGCCAATGTAGGCCTCGAACCATCCGGCGAAGTCTCCTGGCGCATAGGGGGGCGGCATGCCGATGTCGCCCAAATAGCCGGTGCAGTACCTTGCCGGAATGTTCATGCAGCGACAGAACGTGATGGCCAGATGCGCGAAGTCTCGGCAAACGCCCTTGCCCTCGTGGTACACTTCCCGGGCCGTCTTGGTGGCGCGCGCGTGCTCGTAGCCGAATTGAATGTGATTGTGGACGAAATCGCAGATCGCCTGAACGCGCGCCCATCCGGGCGGCTGCTTCTCGAAGAGCTTCCACGCGGTGTCGGATAGCTGGTCGGTTTCGCAATAGCGACTGCCGAGAAGATACACGATCGTCTCTGCCGGCAAGTCCTCGACCGCGTGTTGGGAAGCCGAGGGCACGGTGGCGTCCGGCAAGCCCGTGTCGCGAATGATGCCATCAGCCGCCAGCCGCAGTCGACCGGCTGGAGCAACGATACGGCTGCACCAGCTACCGAAGCCATCGCGGTATGGGTTGATCGCCACCGGAGGATCAGTGGTCAGATAGTCAGGCACGATAACGTCGGAAGCCCGGGTAAAATGAACGCCCAGGACCATGATCATGGGTGTGGGTTGCGGAAACTCGTAGACCATCTCATAGCCGACCCGGATCTTCACTCGACATCCTCCAAAGTCGAGAAGGCTGCTCGACTACTTCGATCTTGTGTGTGCTCACCCTACACTCGCGACACAGCGCGGCGCGAACCCCAACGCCCTGGTGGTGCTTGTGTTCCAGCCACTTCATCACGGCAGCTACAATAGAGCCGACGCCGTTTTGACGTTGACCTCCACATTCATTCCAAGCTCGTCCTCGCGACTTCCCCAATAGGTGCCGAACAGGGGAATGGCCTGGCTCGGGATTCTGGCCACCGCGACGCGAATTAAGTCCCGGTTTCCGACGATGCCGTTGGTCGGATCGAACTCGACCCAGCCCGAACCGGGGATGTAAATCTGGCACCAGGCATGGGTGGCTCCCCCGCCCAGCCAGACAGGACCATCGCGATCCGGTACGTAGATATAGCCGGTGATAAAGCGTGCGGCGAAGCCCAGGCTTCGCGCAGCTTCAATCATCAAGACGGCAAAGTCCCTGCAGGTGCCTTTCCTCAGTTCAAGTGTGGTGGAGGGAATTTGAGTTCCTGGCGCCGTGCGGCGGTCATATGCGAAGCCATCCGAGATTGCTTCATTGAGGGTCATCAGGAGCTGGCCCGTCGGACGTTTCGTCCCCCGCGTGAGAAAGGTGTCCAGCCACCGGCCAACATGATCTTCCGGGTCGGAGAACCATCTCTGAACATAAGGTGCCAGGTCAGGCGCCTCTTCGTCATGATACGTGAATGGATGGTCCTTCGCGTAATCCTCAATCCTAAAGTCCGGGGCGTTCTCCGGAGTGTGGTCAACCTTGATTTCACAGTCGAATCGCAAGTAATCGCTCGCGCGGTCAAATTCGATGTGTGCGACGCAATTCCCAAAGACATCATGAAGCCATCTCACCTCTGAGGGCTTCGGCGTCACATCGAGCGAGAAGTCAATCAGTCGTTGATCGAAGCTGTCCCGCGGACGTGCCATTAGCTGATGCCGGCCGAGCCTTACCTCGCGCTCGTACCGGTACGTTGTACTATGCCGGACGATGAAGATCGCCATGATGTCGCCGGTCGACGAGGGTTAAGGGCTCACGATTCGCTCGATTGATGGCGACGATCGCATTCCGACGGGAAATGTATCTGAATTTGCCGACAACTGACGAGATCTTCGGAAGGCCGTGGCGCAAGTGATGCCAGGGCAGGTTCGCATGTCTGGTTGACCCATACAACAAGGGCGGCTCTCGAGCCGCCCTCGTAACTGCCAGTCATATGCCCGGCGTGGTCGCCTAGCCTTCGATGATGTAGACGATCTCGTGGGTGCGCGGGCGAAGAACAATGTACCTTCCGTGCACGAGGATGAAATCGTATCCACGCCATTCCGGATAGATCTCGACGATACGTGCCGGCATCGGGTAGTAGCGGACGCCCGCCGGGACGGCCGTTCCGATCGAGAGGTTGAAGTTCACGTTTGCAACTTCCTCGACCTTCTCTTGCTTCATCGCCGAACTGATCTGGGTGCGCTTCTCGGCGGGAGGCGTCGCTGTCGCTGCGGCTGCGGCGTTGCCGGTCGTCTTGTTGTCCGAGGTCGAGGGCTTGGTCTCGGCAGTCGGAGTCTTCAAGTCCTTCGAGGTCGCGGCCGAATCAGACGATTTCGTCTTGCTTTCGGCTTTCATCTCGCTCGCCGCCTTGCCGCCCGAAGGCGACGTCGTTTCGGCGGTCGGATTCTTCACGTCCTTCGTGGCGGCCGGCGTCGTCGACTCCGAGGCCTTCGACTTGCCATCGGCCTTCATGTCACCGGTCGTTTTCGCATCCGGCTTGCCCTGCGCATGTTGGGGCGCCATCTCCTTTGACCCAGCACCTGGGGTAGCCTTCTCGACTCCCTTTGCCGCGGGTGCATCCATCGGCGCCGCAGGATCACCTTTCGGCGAAGCGGCCGTCGGAGAGTCCTTCGCCGCTCCTTGATTGGCGCCTTGAGCTGTCGCAAACCCAGTCGTGGCCAATAGGGCCGCAACGGCCGCAGAAACCATTAATGACTTTCTCATCTGATTTTCCAATTCAAATTGAATCTATGCCGACGGACGCCGGCCATAGGGTGCAACGGCTCCGACCTCCTAGAGTTCCGCTTTCTCCGATTGAGCCATCACGCGAGCTGCGCAAGGCGCCATCGGCGGCGTGCGATGGCAACTCCCAACAGGAAGGCGACCAGCAGAGAGCCAAGAGGGGCTTCGCGCGCGATATTGCTCAGGACGCTCAGCGGCATTCCTGGCTTTCGTCCAGCCTCTATCGCGCCCGCAACCCGATTGGCGGTCCCCTTCACGGCGTCGGAGACTTCCGCGATAGGAGATTTCGGCTCTGAAGCAGGATCCAGGCTTTCGTTGGGGAAGGGGGCGAGCGGGATGTCGTCGCTCATGATTCAATCTCCAATCCAGCAATTGCTCGGCTGCACCCGTCCCAAACGCTATCGCGTGCGCCGCGTCGGGCGCGCCAGCCATTGCGCCAACACAAATCCGATCGCGCCGGCGATCAGCATCGAACCGAGCGGATTATCCTGCACCTTCCTGGCGATCGCTTGTGTGCCCTCGCGGAAGGTATCGCCGCTGTTCTCATAGGCGTCCTTGGCGTAGTCGGCGGCGGCATCCGTAACGTCGCGCGCGGCGTCCTTGGCTTGGCCGTACAGGTTCTGCGCGGTGCCCTTCGCCTCGCGGAACCGGCCCGCTGCCTGGCTCTTTGCATCGCCGGCGATATCGCCGACGGTGCCCTCGAGCTTACCGGCGAATTCCTTCGCCGAGCCGGCAATGCGATCGTTCTCCATAGCGGATACTCCCTGGGGTGAAAGTCTCGGAGAGCTAACTGGTGGGATCACGCGGCGTTCCTGCGCGCACAGAGCGCGGCCTGCAAATGTGGTTGCGATCTGAGCTCCCAGCAGTCCACGCCTGCCGCTCGACCGCGCCGAAGAGACGGATCAAGATCGCCAGGAAAGCCGCTTTCGCTTCTGCGCAGCCTTGAATTCCAGGGCATGTCGTTGAACGGCGTGCTTGGCATTGAAGCTCCAACGACGCACGAGTTGCCATGCCGGCAGGGACGCGACCCAGTCCTGGCCTTGGCAAAACCTATCGTGGCACCAGGCGAAAGCAGGAATTGACATCAGCTTGTCGCGGTTGACGCAGAAGAGCCGCTCGATGAGCAGGAGTTTGAGAAGCTCGCCGACGATGAGGAGCGCAAACCCGCGACCGATGTGCCCGGTCGCCGTCAGGTAAGCCGCAAGAGGCTTGACAGGTTCAAGCAAGATGACCGGCACGAGGAACAGTGCCAGAGCCGGATAAGGGCGAAGCGACTCGATCCACGCTCGCACGCGCTCGAAAAACCAGCAGTTCGCCAACCGGCGAAAGACAGGTTTGAAGAGAGTGAAAAAGACCGCGTCCACCAGGAAGTAGATGGCTGCGATCAGAAACACAAAGGGTTTGAACATGCGGCTCAAGCGGGTTCTCCAATGAACCAAGCGCGAACCCATCGTTAAGTTCACGAATTCAAGCGGCGAATTCCAGGACCCGCAACGGAACCATTGCTCTGCGTCCCCTTATGGCGCGCGACCAGACCTATTTTGGCGTCTCGGAACGAAATGAGCCGTCGCTCCTTCTCGTCCCACAAGGCCTTCGGCACACATCGCAAGCTCTGGACGAGGGTGATTCGGCCCACATTTGCGAGTTCCGGATGATCCCGGAGCACGTCCGGCAGCCGATAGCAGGGAATTCGACTGCATAGATGATGGACGTGGTGGACGCCGATGTTCGCGGTGAACCAGCGCAAGACCCACGGCAAGTGATAGTGCGAACTGCCATAGAGCGCAGCTTCGTGAAAGCTCCAGGCTTCATCGCATGACCATGAGGTGTTCTCGAACTGGTGTTGGACATAGAACAGCCAGACGCCGATCGACGCAGCCAGAACCATGATCGGCAGATGCACCAGCAGGAATGGCCCAGGGCCTACCAGCCGGATCATGCCGACGATCAGAACCGCGATGGCGACGTTCGTGCCCATCGTGCTCAGCCATGGCTGCCAGCCGTTACGCATCATCCCAATCGGCAATCGATGCCGCAAGATGAACAGATATGTCGGGCCCACGCCAAACATGACGATCGGATGCCGGTACAGGCGATAGAGGATCTGGCGCCATCGAGACCGTGCGGCAAACTCACTCACGGTCAATGTATCGATGTCGCCCGAGCCTCTATGATCGAGATTGCCTGAACTCGCGTGATGCCGCGCATGGTTGCGCCGCCAATAATCGTAGGGAGTCAAAGTGACAACGCCGATGGCTCGGCCGATCCAATCGTTTGCAAGCCGGCTGCGAAAGAAAGACCCGTGGCCGCAGTCATGCTGGATCATGAAGAGACGAACGAGCAGGCCTGCCGCGGGCACGGCCAGCAGCAGGCCAATCCCATGGCCGCGGACAACGCCGACGAGCATCAGAGCCCAGATGACAGAAAAGGGTACTGCCGTGATCACCAGCTCGAAAATGCCGCGCGCGTCATCGGGTTGGCGATACCGGGCGAGCAGCGCTGCCAGCGAGCGGGCTTCCGGTGGATATTGAACCATGTCTAACTGCTTTCGGAGTGAGCCGCCAAAGCCAGGCCGCGACATCATCGACGACCGGAATGATCACGACGAGCCCGGGTTCGGCACGAGGTAACCCATGACACCGAGCACCGCGCCGATAAGCGACGCGGGCTACCGCAGGACATGCGATGATCGAACCCAATGCTAATCCGCGTCCGGATGTCTTGCTGAGCAATATTGCTCAGTCCGGGAGCCGGCACTTCAGAAAGGACGCGGGTTGATCGAGGCTACGGGGTGTACGCTTTCGGGATGCGGCGAATGCGGGCCGGACTCCTTGACCGATCTTGCAATCACTTCTCGGAAAATGTGAGCAATATTGATCAGCAGCCGGTCAGGTGGTGCGCGATTTTGGTGCCGTCCGATTCGCTTCACGACCACAGGTGAACGGCCCCGACCCGGAAGGAGCATCACATGCCCGAAATCTTCGCGCGCCCCGAGCCCTCGCTTATTCCGATCGCACGACCGCGCTGTCCGAAGTGCCAGGGCCGCATGACGCTGACCCGGATCGAATCCGACCACGGCAATCCTGACCTGCGGACTTTCGAATGCTCCAATTGCGAACTCGTCTGCCGGCTGCCGGCAGATGAACAAGTAAAATCACTCAAGACCTAAGGGCCCGAAGCCCGAAAAGGGAGTCCACTCACGTCACGCGATACGTCGCGCACAAGCTATGTGGCCGGGGTGCTCAGCGCGGCTATTGGCACGTCGAACGTGTACGAAAACCCCGTCGACGCATAGGCTAGTTGCACGTCACCCCGCAACTGCTTGCCCAGGGTTTCGATCAGCCGTGTTCCGAAGCTGCGCTTTGCGGGCGGCTGGACGATCGGGCCATTCTTTTCGGTCCAGGTGAGGTGCAAGCGTTGTGTCGCTTGGTCCACCGTCCAGATGATGTCGACGCGTCCCTCCGGGACCGACAGGGCGCCGAACTTGGTGGTATTCGTGCAAAGCTCGTTGAGCGTCATCGCGACGGCGATGACGGCACCCGACGCCATCCGGATATCGGGTCCCGCGATCGAGAATTTCGATTCGTCGGGATTGTCGAAGGCTTCGATGGCGCTGCGAACGACCGTGCCAAGATCGGCGCTGGACCATTTTGCCTGCAGAAGGAGATCGTGCGCCCGGCCGAGTGCCAGGAGCCGGCCCTCGATGGCGCGCTGCGCGTGCTCAACCCCCTGCAGGTTGCGCAGGCTCTGGGACACGATTGCGGCGACGGTCGCGAGCGTGTTCTTGATGCGGTGATGCAGCTCTTCGAGGATCAGCTTCTGCAGCTTGTCGGATGCCTCGCGTTCTTTGGCATCGATACCGGCCTTGGCAAGCAGGCTCCTCGTATTGATCTCAGCCTGCGCCAGGAGTAGCCGCAGGCTGACATTCTCCGCCAGAAAGTCCTGGTGGAATTCTGCGCCGCCGGGGCGCTTGTCCGTACGGAGATCAACTTCAAGCATTTGCAATTGTATCACCTTGGGCTGGGTACCGCACTTGATTTCGGCCGAGCATTCCCTCTGGCGGCATCCGGCGCCAAGAACGACGAGATTCAGGCGTGGCCAATCATGCTGCGTAACTCAGCTATGATTTGCCAGGCTTGGAGTGGTTTGCCAAAAAATCTGCTGCAGGGGGGAAGATCGATGCTCGATGGGTTCAATTGTCCCGACACCAGGATGATCTTGATCGCTGGCCAACGCTTATGCACGGTATGCGCAAGACCCAGGCCGTCCATGCTGCCGGGCAACTGAATGTCGGTGCACATGAGCGCGATGTCGGACCTGGATTCCAGGATTGCGACGGCTTCGTCGGTATCCAGAGCTTCAAGCGGCGTGTAACCGGCGTCTTCCACCATGTCGACCGCGCGCATGCGGAGCATCATCTCGTCCTCTACGACGAGAACGACGGCCGGACTGCGTGAAAGATCGGGCACCATCGGATGGGCATCCACGGGAAAACGGGTGTGACTGAAACAAGCGATTGATCTGAGACAAGCATCTCGGTGCCCCGACGATCCATGCCCAGGTGCTGTTTTCCTAAATATCCGAGTTTGGGCCTGAACGGTGGAGCGCGAAAAGAAGATAGCTCTCAACCGTCATTTTGCTGGCACGCCGACCCTGCCGCTGAAATGCTCGAGCATTTCAGCGGCGTTCTCCAGGATCGTAGCCATTTTCATCGCATCCGCACGCTCGTCTCCCGGCGGCATCTTGCGGGCTCTATCCAGGGCGTCTGCCGCCCGGATGTTCAGCTTGCAAGCTAACGAGGATTGGACTCGCTTGACTGGCCGGAATGAGCGGTTGGCTTGAGCTGACGGCGCGGGCCCACCGAGGGAAACTACCACTGAATAAGCATCGCAGCAGCGATCAGAAGCACAAAAAAGACCGGCAGCAGTACCGGAGGCACCAGCCACTCGCGAACGCTGAATTTGGAGATATCTGACATAGTAACCGCCTCTAGGTCGCGGCGGGAGCACAATGCTCTCAGTCACCGATAACAGCCGAGGGCGGGCGGTGATGTCTAGGATATAGTGCCGATCCGCAGAATAACCAGTCCAGGCGCAACTATTTGCTGTGACAGGATCGAGCGGGGTTGTAATCCGCTTCCAGCATAGCCATTTGGAGGCTGGCGCAACCGGATCGCTCCAAACTCCCTCCCTTGGCGCCAAGCTTTGGCTACCGCACATCTTGTCAGCGTATCGACCGGTTGCACGCGAGTGCGTCGGAGACAGGATCGGCTATCGCCATCGAATATGCCGCGACGCAAATCGCGTGCAGCCGGCACGGAGGTCTCGTGCTCCGACAACTGATCGGCCCCGACAACATGATCGAGTTTCCGAACCATAGCCGGTCATATGACCGCACGCGGCGTGCCGTACGATTTTGGGGACACGACAGCGCTATTGAGGCATCGTTTTTCATCAACGAAAATGCGCTGAAGCGAATTCAACCAGATATCGGTTACGACGAGTCGGGTTTTCTGCGCGCGTTCGATTCCAATCGCGACTTGATATGCGCCGCCGCTGCCAAGGTGTACGTCCGCGGCAGCAGGGGCTCTTACGACCTGGTCGCCGCTAATTTTTGAACCGATCGTGCTTCTGGATTTCGCCTGATCGGCCAAACTGCTTGATGTGCTTCGATCTGGCCATCTGAATACTCTCGACTGACCACGAGGGGTAGCGGCAGAGTTTAACCGAGACTGAGCGTCAGACGCCGAGTGAAGCGTTCGATCTATGCCATTTGAAGATGGCCTCAATGAAAATGGCCGCGGAGTACTCCGCGGCCATTCATAGATATCCCGTCGTCTCTCAGTAGCGGTCGGTCCCGATTCCGACGCTCACGCCGGGAGCGCGGAAGCCGACGCCGGCACGGTCGTCATAGCCGCGCCGCTCGATGTAACGCTCGCGTGGAGCGTATCCGTAAGCATCGCGCCCGTCGCGGATGATAACATGGCGTTCGCCGCGTTCACGCCAGCAGCGACCATCTTCATTGCAGACCATGCGAACGTTTTGAATGTTGCTCTCCGGCGCAATCGAAACGCTGGCGGAAAGTGGGGCGGCTGAAGCGGCGGTCACAATAAGCGTACTTGCGGCGGCTACCAGAGTGATTGCGAAGGTTTTCATAATAGCATTTCTCCAAAGGTGATTGTGTCAGTGAGCCAATGGGCTCGCGACAGGATGGTTCCAGGAACTCGGATGCGAATAATATTTAGCGCAGGTGCAGGCGAGGAGCAGGGACTCCAAGTTGAAGGCGGCTTGATACCCACACCCGTCGGCTTGCTAAGCAATTGATGCCAATGCCGCACGCCGCAGTTCGTTCTGATTGCGCTCACCGGTCGCAGCACGAGCGAGGATGCTCTGCGCAACCTGCAAACGGTTGGAGGTCGTGAGCAGAGTGGGTGAGAATGACCCTATCGCATCCTCAAAAATTGCTTTGAAGCTGGCAAGCTCTTCTGGAGAATAGACTACACGTTGATTCATCATCCTAATGACTTTCCCTATTTGCTACGTCTTGTCGGTGTGCCCTCTCACTGTCGCGCGCAAAAAAAATCGGCCAGCGGCGTCGGTCCAATTGCCATCGGAAGTTACTCCCTACCAGCTTCGGCCACGGAGTTGCGCGCGATGGTACCGGCAGAAATTTGAACTAAAGAACCGATTGCCCAACAGCCTGCGATCACAACGATCGAACCGTGAGACACGACCTGATCAACGACAATCATGCTGACAGATAGAAACGCTGCAATCGCGGCAATGAATGTGCCTGCTGCGCTGAAGATCTCAGCCGCATCGGTGTGGCTCCGCTCTTCCGGGAGCCCCTGAGCACGATGGCGAGGTAGGTCGATGCCGATATAGAAGCTAAAAGCTCCGTAGAGCATCAGCAGCAAGATGAACCAGACACTTCCAAACAGTTCGTGTTCGAGGCGCATCAACGCTGCGGCCACGTACATGCCGCACGAGCCTCCAATCGTGGCGAGTCCAATCCTTTCAAGGAAATGCGCCGATTTGATTAGGGGAGAAGGAGCGACCCATATGGTCGCCGCGCCATAAGTGTACTTTGCCGCAGACAGGGCACTGGGAACTACATTGCTCATTTTCATGTCGATCTTCCTTCTGCGATTGCCTGACGCGCGCGACGTGGTCGGCACTCCCGTGTTTGGAACAGCAATTTTGGAAAGAGTTTGCCTACCGACGGCAATGTGCTGCCATTTAGATGGAGGCGAGGAATTCGGTGCGTCGCCGTTTTGGCAGCTGTCGGGCAAGCAATCCGCTTGACCGCTACAAAAACGCTACTCCGTTTCCGGTTCAACGCCTAATCAATAATGACTGGCAATGGAGGCGGTCTGAAAAATCTGCGGTGTTATGCCTCCGACGAAACTCTCTGAGTCGCCGCAATCCCACAAGGGATGGCATCGCAGCGCGAGGTCGTACGCGCTGCGCCCAGCGGCCGATGCGAAGTCAATTGTGGGCTCGCTGCATTCCCGCGATTGGTATTCCCGCCTCTTGGCCTGCGGAATGGATTACGGCAGCGCCACCTACCAATGAGGGGAGCTTTCAAATGCCAAGCAGATTGTGCCGTGGCGAAGCGCGCAGGTGTCACCCGCTTCCCGCAGCTTGTCGCGAGGTCTGTCCGAGGTGCTACTGCACGGGCACTCCTAGGTGACTGAGGGTGTTACGCTCCCGCCGTGATGGCTAAAACATACAGCCAGAACGACGCTGGCGCAGCCAGAGCACTGGATCTCGCATCGGCAGGCGTACCTCCTGTCACAGGCAATTTGCCGCGACCGGAATCATCCTTGTGGTCGTGCAGAAATCAGGCAATCTCCCGCGGAGCTCCGCTGTCTCCACCGGCCTTCCAACCGCCCCGGCGGCGTCGAAGATCTCCCGTTGCAGCACCGTCGGCAAGGCGTTCCATTGCATGATGAGGGCCGCGCCAAGACAACGCAGAATGTACTCCTCGTCAGCCGCGAGGGCTGCGCCGCGGGGATGGTCCTGCTCCGGGATGAGAACGGAGCCGTTGCAAGCCTCCGCGAACCCTCGCTTGTCATCCGTCAAAAAGACGAAGCCGTCCCTTCAGGTCTTGAATTTACGCGTTTCCTCAGCGCTGAGAACCCTTGACGAGTTCGCCGCGCGCGGTTGCCCTTGGGCGATGCTGCTCGGATGTGAACATGCAGAGCCCTCTCGTTGGTTGACCAGGACAGATATGGATATGGGGATCGAAGGTTCGAATAACGAGCCCAGGCGCAAAATAAGATTGCCAACGGAGCGCGCGGATAGGCTTTGCTGTGCGTCCAACCGTCCCGCCTGGCAAAAAGAGCCGCTGCGGCGGACTGCAATCAGGAACAATTCACCACCATCTTCGACCGCATCGTAGTTGCGAGCGATGGCGTCCTTCATCGCGAACCTCTCTGACAGTTTGTCCGCCGATAACTTCGGTCGACATTCAGATCTGATCAGGTAGCCTGCTTAATTCGCCGAGCTGCGCTTTTCCGGTTTAGCTCACTTGACGGACTCTGCCAGACCGGCTCGACCGGTCCGTATCTTCGTTTATGAAAACGGTGCCTCAATAGCGCTGTCGTGTCCCCCAAATCGCACGGCAGGCCGCGTGAACGACTATGGTTCGGAAACTCAATCATGGTTGAGGCCGAATAGTTGTCAGTGCACGAGACTCCGGGCCTGCCTGCGCGCGACTTGCATCGGGGCTTTGCCACAGTCTATCCCATGACGCACTCGCGCGCAGTCGGTCGATAAACTGACAAGAGGCGCGGCTGCACCTTATGGTCGTGTTGCCCGCTGTGCAGCGCGCTGAAGTCGCTGATGCCGTCCACCCCAAGGATCACGGCCTCGCCATCGATCACAAACCTCTTTTGGCGGTTCCTCAGCGCGGCCTCAGCAATCCAGGGATAACGCTTCGTCCAGTCGCTGCCGTTGCGGGAGGGCAGCCGGACGCGCTCGTTTTCCCGGATGACCAGCATCCGATGGCCGTCGTGCTTTACCTCATGGATCCAGTCCGGCCCTGGCGCGGTCCGCCGGGCTGAGATCACGGCGGCGGTGCTGGCGCCGTCCTCACCGCCGTCGTTGTTGCGCCCTCTAGCCGAAATACGAAGCCAGGGTCGGAGGAAGCTTCTGATGGCGCGGCAAAGAAGGTAATGGAAGCAACGACCGATCCGCTCGATGCCATGCTGGCGCGACTGCAGCTCTCCGGCATCTGCGATCAGCTCGACAGCCTGCTCGACGAGGCGGCACGCGCGAACCTGTCGGCGCGTGAGACACTGATCCTGCTGTACGAGCGCGAGATTGCGCGCAAGGCTCATCGCCGTATCGAGATGGCACTAAAACTTGCACACTTCCCGGCCGTGAAGGAGCTTGCGGGCTTCGACTTCGAGGCGCAGCCGTCGATCGATCCGAAACAGATCCGCGACCTGCCCGCGTCACATTGGATCGCCAACGGTGAGAACGTGCTGCTGCTCGGCCCACCCGAGTCAGATTCATACTGCCCATCTCGCTACCCCCTTAGAGTTCAAGTTCTTTTTGACCAGGATCGCCAGACGATGGCCGCCGGAGCCGCCGCGCATGCGCGGTGCGCTTGACATCGGGACGTTCCAGATCAACCACTTTGATCATCCACGGCGCGCCTTTGCACAGCTGCTGCGCAGGCAAGCTCTGTTCTTCGATCAGACGGCGAACCGTCGAAGGGCTGACTTTCAACGCAGTTGCAGCTTCGTCCAAAGTGGCCTCTCCACGCTCGGCGCGCTCGCCCTCTTGGTAGGCCGCGATGGCGTGTTGGTTGCGCAGGCTGCGAACGCGGACACGGGTCCAACTGTTGCCCCGCCCCGTCGACTTGCGGGCGCGGTTGAGAACCGCGGCGATCGTGCTGTCGGGCATCTGACGCGCGAGGACACGAACGAGATCGACCACATCTGCTGCGGTGCTCCAGCGGTGCTCGCCGGTGCGGTTCTTCCTCACTTGCAATGCCGTGTGATCGCCGCCATGCCAGTGGACAACCAAGTCCAGCATCTCGTCGCGGATGCGCACGACGATCTCATGGATCAAGCTTCGGATGATCCTCTTGCGCGTCGCAGCTGTTGCACCCGGACTTTCCCAAGCTCGCTCGAGATCGGCACCAAGCGCAAGCAGCCGATCGCGATCGGTATCACTCAGCGTCGTCTCCGGCGTCGCCAACAACGCCTCGCGCTCGCCCTCAAGCTCGTGGACAGCGAGCAGGCGTTCGTTCCAGCGCCGCTCCAGCTCGCCGGCAACAAGGCGATTGTCCGGATCGACAGTCTCGTATCGCCGACGAGCGCGAGTTGTCTCGTAGCGTGCCTGCTCCAGAGCCAAATCGAGCTGACGTAGCTTGTCGGCGTGTTCACGCCCGCGCGCCTCTATGGCCGCCAGCCCTGCCTGGACACCCAGCGGCTGCACCCGCGCGATGACCTCCGCGCTGATCGCGCGATCCACGCGCAAACCGCCGAATGAGATGCACGGATCTCCGCCATGGTTGATCTGGCTACCGCGGCAATAATAGCGCCCGACAGTGCTGTGCGTGCCGCTGTAGCCAACGTGAAGTTTGCGGCCGCAGTGACCGCAACGAAGGAGCCCTGCAAGAAGGCCTTCGCCGCGGCGGACCGAACCACGACTCATGAAGCTTTTTCCGTTGGCGTTGTCGGTGATCAGGCGCTGATTCCTCTCAAACTCCGCCCAGGTAATGTAGCCCTCGTGGTGGTCTTTGATCAAAACCTCCCAGTCGCGCTGCTCACGGCGGAGGCCACGCACGATCCTCTTGCGGCCGCCCTCGATCGTCACCCGACTACCCGAGCGACCGAAGGCGTAGGCGCCAGCATAGATGGGATTCGTCAGGATGTGGTGGATCGTATTGTAGACGGGCAGCTTCCACTCGACGTGCCGGCCCTCGGCGCCATTGCTGACTGCGGGCAAAGCGATGGACTCCTGCCGCAACCAAAAGTGCACCTGGCGTAGCGTTTGCATCTCGGTAAACTTGGCGAACACAAGCGCCAGCGCTTCCTGGATGCGCCGATCAGGATCCTTCTCAATGCGATCGTGAGAGACCTTGAGGTAGCCGATGGCGACATTCAAAAAGAGCTCGCCCCTGCGTGCCTTCTGCTTCAGGGCCTCGAGTGAGCGCTGACGGAAGATCGACAGCTCCATCTCGCTCATCGTGCCCTTCATGCCGAGCAGAAGGCGGTCATTGGGGTGGCGCGGATCATACACACCATCTTCATCAACGATGAGGGTGGCGACCAGCCCGCAGAACTCCAAGAGCGTGTGCCAATCCCTGCCGTTGCGGGCGAGCCGAGATGCCTCGATTGAGACTACGGCACCAACTCGCCCCTCGCAAATGGCGGCGAGCAACTTCTCGAATCCGGGACGGGCGGTGCCGCCACCAGAGCGGCCGAGATCATCGTCGATCACAACGACTTCGCTCCAGCCCAGCTGCCGCGCCCGGTCGGCCAAGCCGTACTGACGCCGCTGGCTCTCTTTGTTGTGGATAACCTGATCGGCCGTCGACTGACGAATGTAGACCACGGCCTGGCGAGCAAGGTGCACGGACGTGATCTTACTCACCGCCGTTCTCCCCGCCGACGTCGTGTACCTCGGTCGCGCTGTCGGTGAGCGCTTCGGTCAGAAGCTCCTTTAGGAGCTCCAGCATCTGTTGGTGAGCCTCGATTGGAATGCTGCCGTATGTTGGAGGACTCTCGAACAGATCCCCCTGGCGATGTGATGCCGCCACCATGACCGCCTCCTTGTGAATGGGACGATTCCCGAATGGAGGAGGCTAAGAGCGCGTCGACAAGAATGCGCGCCTCCAGTAGGCGATTCACCGGAAGCCTTGGATCAGCTTTGAGTCGGAAGGAAGCGGCGGCGGGAGCCGTCATCCATGCCGGCAGCAACGTTAACGTGCCGTCAGGCTGTCTGATGACAAAATGCGCTTCGCCCCCAAGCTGCTTGCGGGCGACAACGGCCACCAAGGCTCCGCAGCGTGGGTGGAACGGGTAGAGGATTTCAATCTCAGATCCCAGACGCCCGGCATTATGACGCTGGTCCGCCGGGCGTCGGTAAGACGCACCTGTCGATCGCGCTCGGGCGAGAGGCGATCCTGGCCGGTTACACGGTGCAGTTCACAACCGCGACGACGCTGGTCGCGGGCCTTGCCAAGGCACATGGCGAACGGCGTCTGGACGAGAAACTGCTCGCGCTGTCGAAGCCAAAGCTGCTGATCGTCGACGAGCTCGGCTATCTGCCGCTGGAACCTGACGCGGCACATCTCTTCTTCCAACTGGTCAGCCGGCGCTATGAAACTGGCGCCATGCTGATCACCTCGAACCGCAGTGTTGCCGAATGGGGCACTGTGTTCGCCGGTCCCGTGGTCGCCACCGCGATCCTCGACCGGCTCTTGCATCACAGCCACGTGCTGACGATCCGCGGCGATAGTTACCGGCTCCGCGCCAAGCGAAAGAGCGGCCTCATCCAGCCGCCGCCCGCCGGTGACGGCCCTCCGGTCGGCTCCGCCTCCCTCCGGCCCGTCACCGGCGGAAACAACCTTCAACCGAGATCATAACCCAGATGGTGGGGGCAGTTCTTCATGACGCAAAGGGGGCAGTTCCGGATGGCGTTTGACACCTAGGACGCGCGGCAACAAAGTATGGCTTTGGCTGTTCACATGCATGGAAGCGCATCTTCTGCAGGTCACTACTGACGATGGCGAGTGCCGGTTTTGGTTAGCAGCCGGTACGGAAGAAGAGGCCGTTCAGCTCGTCTTGGATGCCATCCCGGAGGGATGGACCGCCAAACTAATCGATCGCGGGGGCACCGCTCTGGAGCAAGCTGCAGCGCTCGGCCTGACTGTTGGACTCGCGCCAGGAGAAGCCCGCGAGGTAAGCAGAGGAGTCGGGCTTAGCTGATACGCAGGCGTTTCTCCGCCGCCTCGATCTGCGAGCGGGGAAACCGGCCAGATGAATTTTGAAGCTTTAGCCCACAAGGAGCGTCAGATGAGCGAACGACGTGAGCTATATCGTAGTACCAACGGCGACGCTTGATTTCTGGGACGCGAGCCGGCCAATGGCCATGCTTTCATCATTCATCAGCCAAATGCGCCTTCTGGCGGCCGACTGACACACATTGAACTCGGCGATTTCTTGCGAAGGGAGCCGAAAGGACCCGAGCACCAGGCTCTTCTGCGCCTGATAGGTACGCTAGTGAACGTGCCACCGTACGCTTAGGGCGTACCAGCAGCGTTAGAGCGGCCTAGCGCTCATTCCACATATACGGGCTGTTCTCCGAGACCATAAGCAGAGACGGATCGGATATCGGCACACCTTGCAGGTCAATCGAGGCGTTTGAAAGGATCTGCGTGTACTCGCCATCAAAGCAATTGACGACCAAGCGCCGATCACCATCCAACGCTCTCTCCGCATGCGAATCTTCCTGAGCAGAGCTCGTAGCGGCCAACGCAAGCATTGACTAGCTGTTCCTACAGGATGCAAACGCTCCCTCACGCTTGGTGGCTGATAACCTCAGTAAGGAAGAGCAGCGAACGGCCGGCGCACACGAAAATTGAGGTTCGGGGCGAGGACGGGCCTTTCCAAGCCTCGCGCCATTCGGGATCAAAAGATCCAAGAAGCCGTCTCCCCACCAGAAAAGAGAGGGCCGCCCGGAGGCGGCTAGTTTTTGTCTTCTCTTCTGCTTATTTCTTGAGGGCGTCAGCGGCGTCCCGCGCTGCATCCTTCACATCTCCCGCCGCATTGTGGGCAGATCCCTTGGCCTTGTCGATCTTGCCTTCGGCTTCCATGTCCTTGTCGCCAGTGAGCTTACCGGCACCTTCTTTGATGGCGCCTTTTGCCTTGTCGGCAGCGCCCTTCACATGTTCGCGGTCCATGATCGTGTCCTTTGCTGCTGGGAGAGCACACAACGAAAGCGTTGCGCAGTGGTTCCTCCTGCGGAGGCCCGCTTAAGGCCGCCGGCGTCGGACGCCTCGGCATATTGAAGGCAAGCCACCACTAAATTCTCGTCGCCTGGCGGGCCGTTCTAACCGACTCGTGCTCTTATGGGGCGCGCCGGCCGGTCGCCGAGTGCGCGCAAGCGGATGGTCAAAATTGCTCAGACCTAGTCTGCGACAAGTGTTAACAACACCCATCACCGTCCGGTGCATGGCTTCTATCGGTGCTGAGAACCCCAGTTGCGCTCCCGCCTAACCGAACAGGGAGCACCCATGTTCAAGCAATCATCGATATTTCAATACCGCTTAGAGGACGAGGCAATTGACTTGCGCAAGCAGGCTGAGGGTATGGCTCATGGCGGTCGACGCAACGAACTTTTACGGATCGCAAGCCGGATCGAGACCTCGGTTAAATGGCTGGATTCACCCGGTCTGCGCGCTCCGACATAGACTACTAGCGCAGAGAGGCGGCACCAGCCGGTAGCCTCTCGTTCACGCGCGTGGCCTTTGTTTCTCGTTTTCTGGAAGGTTCCTATGGGCCGGGCGGCTGGCCTATCTCCGTGGCCTAATTTGATTCTGGGAGTGGCCTGTTTTGAATTTGGCCAGATCTGAGCATGATCAAGGTTTCTTGCCCGCTGAGAACGGAACTGGAATGCAGTTGCCAAGCCATTTGTGGTGCCTTGATCAATTTTGCTCAGTTTTGATCTGCCATGCCTGCAAGGATGCCATGGCCGGAACATAAATCCGAGGGCAATGATGATCAGCGTTTCACTGTGCCAGGAAGCTGCGGACCACTATTCTACACTGTCCCGTCAGGCTAGCCCTTCCCAGGATCGCGCCGCCGTCCTCAAGAACATCGCCCGAACTTTGCGGGGTTTAGCCGGTCAGCTCGATAGGCTGGCGTCTCTTGAGAGAACCATGGGCAAGTAAGGCCGCCTCAGTTGAAAGGATTCCGTCGGCGAGAACCATCGCGCGCCTGATGACCATCGGCCGAGACTTGCTCACGAAAGCGGAGGCTGTCACGGTCTCGGCGATCGAAGCTGGTGTACCAACCCTGGTCGAGGCACGCGAGATCATCGCCGAATTCCACCTGATGATCCGACGCAAGACCGAGGCGGGCCTCATCCCATGGATCGAGCGCGCCCGCGTCAGCGCCAGTCTCGTCGCCTCGTTCTCCAGCGGCGTCGCGAAGGATGAGGCGGCGGTACCGGCGGCAATCACTTCACCATGGTCCAACGGCCAGACTGAAGGTCAGATCACGCGCCTCAAGCTCGTCCGACGTCAAAATGTACGGCCGCGGCAAAATCGATCTGCTTCAAGCCAGACTAATTCGTTCAGAATAGTCGGCGCTGCACCAAACTTGCGTCAGAGCCAATATTGCAGGCCGAATGACAAGCAGGAGGAGCTGGCGCGCGAGGCAGCCGATCGTGGTTCCAGGATCGGCTCATCACCCGTATGGGCGAGATGACTGGTGTCGCGCTCCCCAAGGATTAGGGATCACGAGCTGGGCGTCACCTCCATCCAAACACAGTCCCCCGGATTCCTACGGAGCGATCGCCATCTATCGTTTACGCACTGCTGGTACGATATCTCCTGCATGGGCGGCGACATCGATCCTCAAAATCAGGCTGAGGCGGCGATGAAGGAGGCCGTCAACGCCGATGGTTTCCAACGGCAGCGTTGGATTCAGGTCGCGCAGGCCTGGCTCGAGCTCGCTCGGCCGGCAGAGGGTAGGTACCGTTATGGACGAGAGAAGGGCACGAACGTTTATAATGGCAGCGGCCTTGACCTTGCTCCCAAATCCCGTTTTGAGTTCACCGGCCAGATCGCCCGGTGCTTCGCGATGAAGACGAACTTCATGTCGCTTCCTTCGCGAAGAAAGCTTCGGCCTTTTTTTAGGATATCCCGCTCGGCCTTCAGCTTGGCGACCTCACGGCGCAACCGCTCGATCTCGTGCTGCTCGGGCTTCATCTGCCCATGACCGGGAAAGGCCTGTACCGGATCGGCGCCAAGCTCCTTCACCCACTTGCGCAGAACATTCTCATGAACATCCAGGTCCCGGCCGGCTTGCGCCACCGATACCCCGCGCTCCCGCACCAGCTTAACCGCCTCGACCTTGCGACTGAACTTCCGTCTCTTCATCGCCCACCTCCGGCTTCATGAAACACCTGATCTCGGTGTCCATCAAACCGGCAGCAGCTCAAATCTCAGATTGGCGGTTTTGGCTCATCATGATGATGGGCGCTGCGTAAGCCGCCTGGAAGGAAAGAACCAAGTTCAGCAAAATGAAGGGAAAAGGGTCCCAATGTCTGATGAATGCTATCATGTTCAGCATGATCCAAATGCCAAGAAGGACGCTTGGATGATGATGAAGCACCAAGAACCAACTGTTTCAGCGACCCGGTCAGCAAGCATCGCGCCCGGCGTCAGTGCGAGCTTGGGTAAGTTGCGGGCTGGCTTTTGAGTCCGGAGTTCTCGCAGCCGCTCCTGGTCTTCTGGACTGAGGTGGACTTATGGGTTTGCTCATTGGTCATTTGTTGCATCCACAGTTGAGAAGGGTCTACGGGCCACGGGAGGAAGCTAGTACTACCATCGATGGCTGTTGCCTGATCTCTGTTGCCGAAAATCCGTGAATCTGAATCAGGCGGGCAGTAGCTACAAAGGCGACGAGGCGTCCTGCGCTGGCCGCGACGCCGGGTTCGGAAGGCCGCGTCGGCCAGCAGAGGAAGGAGTGATCCGGATGACTATACCAGCGAAAGCCGAGGCGCCGCCGCCGACTGTCTTCGTTTTGGAGATCGACGGTCAGCCCATTCTGGCGTTCAGAGCTGCGACGATTCGTCAGGCCAGAGAACTCGGCAAGGAGGACTGGCTGCAAGATGATTTGAAGCGAATGATGGTCGGACACAGGCCGCTTTGGAATGGGAAGTCGCCGATCAGGGTGCGTCGCGCCAAGCCAGAAGAAGAAGTGTACTACGTTGACGCGAAGACGGAGAATGCTGCAGGCGATTCGCCTTTGGTCTTTCTGGTTCGGCGGGACGATCAAGCGGATGCAGGTAGTCCCGTCACCCGTGGATCATTTCCGCCCCGGAGATGATTTCGAAGTAACACCTTATCGGCGGACTGGGCGGCCTCGTTGACGAACGAGATTATCGCGACCTGCTGCACCGATGCCACGTCCCGAACGACATCCACAGTTAGCTGCTGAGAGCCCCGAGGAAACTCTCGCGCCACGCCGCAATGCTATTGCGGCGTAGTACCACCATCATGGCCCGCCAACGATCGCATCGCTCTCCAAGTGGCATCCCCAGCGCTGTCTGCAATGCTTCGGCGACGGCGTCGGGGTCATACGGGTTGGCGATCACGGCAGTGTCGAGTTCGTAGGCCGCGCCGGCAAAGGGCGAGAGAACGAGCACGCCAGGGTCATCGGGGTTCTGTGCAGCGACATACTCCTTGGCAACCAGGTTCATTCCGTCGCGCAACGGAGTGACAAGAGCGACGCGGCTGAGCCGAAAGAAGCCAGCGAGCGAACGCTGCGAGAAGCTCCTGTTCAAATACTGGATCGGCGCCCAATCGAGTTCCGCGTAGCGACCGGCCACGTCGCCCGCCAGCGCACCAAGCCTCTGTCGCAACGCACGGTATTCAGGAACGTCGCTGCGCGTTGCGGTGGCGATCTGCAGCAAGCGGACGTGGTTGCGGTATGCGGGATAGCCCTCGAGAAAGGCGGCGAACGCTTTGAACCGGTGCTCGAGACCCTTACTGTAATCCAGCCGGTCCACCCCAATGATGAGCTTGCGCCCCCGGAGACTCTCCTGCAGCCGGCGGGCCGTTCGGGATTTCACAGCGCGACTAGCCATTTCGGCGATCGCTTCAGTATCGATACCAATCGGGAAGGCGCCGGCGCGCAGAACCCGATCGAAAGCGTGAACGTGGCCATCGGACGAAATCGTGCCTCCTGCACGGCGAAGGATGGCGTCATGGAAGGCGGTCAAATCCTCCACCGTCTGGAAGCCGACGAGATCGTAAGCGCACAGTGATTTCAGCAGGTCGCCGTAGTGAGGAAGGGTCGCCAGCACCCCCAAAGACGGAAACGGCGTATGCAAGAAAAACCCGATCCGCTGTGTGGCGCCGGCGCGGCGAAGTTCCTCGGCCATCGGGATCAGATGGTAGTCATGCACCCAGACGAGGTCACTCGGGCTGAGCAGGGGCGCGAGGGCGTCGGCGAGCACGGCGTTCACCCGTCGATAGGCGGCCAAGTCCCGGCGGGTAAAGTTCATGAGGTCAAGGCGATAGTGGAATAAGGGCCACAGTGCCGCGTTGGAGAAGCCGCTGTAGTAGCCGTCATGGTCCGCGCGGGTAAGATCGACGGTAGCGTACGTCACTCCCTCGGTCTCAAAAACGTTCGGCTCTGGTGTTGTTTCTCCAAGCTTGCCACTCCACCCGAACCATAAGCCTCCAGCCTGATGCAGAGCGTCGACGAGGCCGGTCACGAGCCCGCCGCTGCGCTGCGCAGCTTCTGCCGGCAAGGCGACACGGTTGGAGACGATGACCAAGCGGCTCAAGCGGGTTCCCTCCGCACTGTCAGGGTTGCGTCGAGCCGAGCCGCCAAAAGATCTCGGCGAACACGGCAACGCAATGATCGGCGGTGACATCCGCCGGAGCCCACATTCGCTCGGTCCTCGCGCGAAAATCCACAATTCCTTCTACCGGAACTGACGGTCCCGTCATCAGGCAATCTGGGCGGGCGTTACCTGTAAAACATATAGATCTTCCCGCAGTAAATATAGGATACTCTGCCGACGATCTGGATTGTTGGGCGCTGTCTAAAGCTGATCTTCGCCAGGATTTCGACGGCAGACGCCCCGGGTGTGCCTCTCGATCTCAGCCAGTGCGGCGTCGAGCGAGGCGTGCGGCCCTTGCTGTATGCCGGCCATAGTTTCCGATGCGTGGCCCTCCGGATGGATCATGAACTGACGTGGAGCGCTTGCCGTGATGCGCCCCATCGAGCGGCCGAGCAGGTCCGTCAGCTGCCAAACCGTGCCTCCCTCTGCCGGTGTAACGATCACATCCATGGTGAACCTTGAGTCTGTACGCCGCGCGAACAAACCGCTGCAATAACCGATGGGCGAACTACCGAGTTCCGCGGCCGCGGCATTCTCGGTACTGGAAGGATTGGCGCTTCGGATCGCCCCGCGATCGAGCGAATGGCGCTTAATGCCGATATATGCGACTATATAGAATGGTCAAAAAGAAAGGTCGAAGGCCAACGTCGGGAGAAGAAATGGCAACCGCTCTCGACCGTTGGGACGAGGAAGGCGGAGCGCAGGAGTTGGCGTGGCCTTTACCCTATGAAGCCAGCGATTTGCGCGATGTGGAGCGCAGAGTCCTGGAATGTCTGGGTGCCGCCCTTGTCAGCGAATGGAATGATCTGCCTACTGACGTCCAGCGCAGGCTCTTCGAGCACGCGGCCTCGGGCAAATCGCACGACGCCACCGTGTTGAAGACGCGGATCGCCCGTTTCCTGCACGATCATAAAGGTGCTTCGGGTGGGCGCTAACACGACTTTGGCAGATTTGTTCACGCCTTGCTCTTCGCTGACCTGTGTTCTGCAGTACCCGTATCGCGGATCTGATGGCTGAAGAATGAGAGCGACGATGGCGGGACGCGCGGCTGGCAGGTTGGGCTGAGGTGGTGGCCGTCGTTTCATTTTTGCGCCCCGTCTTGGCAATGCGGAAGTGCTGCAAGAAGGCGTAAGCAACCATCGTCATAAGAGCGTGACGATGAAGACCGTGCCAGAACCGTCCCATCGCGACATGACGGTTGTAGCCAACCGCTGCAAGTCTATCTCGGCTGGTAGATTTGCGAGATAGCATTTCTTCTCTCCGAGTCGCGATGCTTGCCGATCGCCAACTCGCATTTTTTCACTTGGCATCAGCAAGCATTTCGTCCGCCGGCATCTATACAAATCCGCGATGTGTATTGCCTTGTGTTTGGTGACTTCGCAGCCATCTCATGATAAAGAGATAGCTAATCTCGGCACAGAAAGCACTGTAAACGGATTGCTTCATTATCGCGCCGATGCAAAGCCGTTTCTGAAGGATAGCCGATCATGACCATGCGCTCCCGACGCGAAACGGTCACCTTCAAGCATCCCTTCCGGATCAAGGGCATCGACCGCCTCCTGCCTCCGGGTGCCTACGAGGTCATCACCGATGAGGAGATGATCGAAGGATTGTCGTTCGAGGCGTTTCGCCGGGTTGCCACTATGATCACGGTGCCGGCGGCGCCGCCGCGCACTTCAACGGTGGAGAGGATTTCCATCAACCCGGTCGATTTGGCTGACGCTCAGCGCATTGATGCCGAAGCGCCTCGCGAGTGACGAGCCACTCGATCTCGACAAGCACCGCTGAATGGCTGCACAAGAAGCGACCGACGTCCGGCGTATTCTGGCGCACGTCGAGAACAACGCAATGCCCCTGCGCGATGGGAAGCTTTCTCAAATTTGATGACGCGGCGTCCAACGACTTTCGCACCACACAGCTGGCCTTCACCGGATCCTTAGCCGCCGCGGTCTTGGCAGCTATTTCGTGATGCTCTGAGCGAATATCGTTTCGGGACGGTCTTGTACGTCCCCTTGCGGCGGCTTATGTGCTGATTAGCACTCGCTGGCCACGACTGCCATTTCGTCCAAAGCAACAACAACAAGAAAACAGGAGGGCAGCATGAAATTCCGTCCGCTTCACGACCGCGTTGCGGTCAAGCGTATCGAAGCCGAAGAGAAGACCACTGGCGGCATCATCATTCCGGACAGCGCCAAGGAAAAACCTTCGCAGGGCGAGATCACGGCGGTTGGCCCAGGCGGCCGCGACGAATCCGGCAAGCTGCCCATCGATCTCAAGGTTGGCGACCGCGTCCTGTTCGGCAAGTGGTCAGGTACGGAGATCGAGCTCGATGATCAGGAAGTACTGATCATGAAGGAAAGCGACATTATGGGCGTTCTCACCGAGCTGCCCGCCGCCAAGAAGAAGGTCGCCTAAGCGCCAGTCTGTTTTCCTTATCCCAAGCAGCCAGCGTCTCGAAGGAGAAGGATAAGGCCCGCAAGTTGAACTCACGTCCCTAAAGAGCTCGCCGAGTCGCGCGGTCTTTCGGATTTGACAGTTGAAAACGGAGATCATGATGTCGGCCAAAGAAGTTAAGTTCGGCGTCGACGCCCGCGACAGGATGTTGCGCGGTGTTGAAATTCTCAACAATGCGGTTAAGGTCACGCTCGGGCCCAAGGGCCGGAACGTCGTGCTCGACAAGTCGTTCGGCGCCCCCCGCATCACCAAAGACGGCGTCACTGTCGCCAAGGAGATCGAGCTTGAGGACAAGTTCGAGAACATGGGCGCGCAGATGGTGCGAGAAGTTGCCTCCAAATCGGCAGATGCAGCTGGCGATGGCACCACCACCGCGACCGTGCTCGCGGCTGCGATCGTCCGTGAAGGCGCGAAGGCGGTTGCCGCCGGTATGAACCCGATGGACCTGAAGCGCGGTATCGACCTCGCGGTGGAAGCCGTGGTCGCCGATCTCGTGAAGAACTCCAAGAAGGTCACCTCGAACGAGGAGATCGCCCAGGTCGGCACCATCTCGGCCAACGGCGACGCGGAGATCGGCAAGTTCCTCTCCGACGCCATGAAGGAGGTCGGCAACGAGGGTGTCATCACCGTCGAGGAAGCCAAGTCGCTCGAGACCGAGCTCGACGTCGTCGAGGGCATGCAGTTCGACCGCGGCTACATCTCGCCGTACTTCGTCACCAACGCCGACAAAATGCGCGCCGAAATGGAAGACGCCTACGTCCTCATCCACGAAAAGAAGCTATCTCAGTTGAATGAACTGCTTCCGCTGCTGGAAGCCGTCGTCCAGAGTGGCAAGCCGCTTGTGATTATCGCGGAAGACGTCGAGGGCGAAGCGCTCGCGACCCTGGTCGTGAACCGCCTCCGCGGCGGTCTGAAGGTCGCGGCCGTGAAGGCTCCGGGCTTCGGCGATCGCCGCAAGGCCATGCTGCAGGACATCGCGATCCTGACCGGCGGCCAGGCGATCTCGGAAGATCTGGGCATCAAGCTCGAGAACGTCACGCTCAACATGCTCGGTCGCGCCAAGAAGGTGATGATCGACAAGGAGAACACCACCATCGTCAGCGGCGCCGGCAAGAAGGCCGACATCGAGGCGCGGGTGGCGCAGATCAAGGCGCAGATCGAGGAGACCTCCTCGGACTATGACCGTGAAAAGCTGCAGGAGCGTCTTGCCAAACTCGCGGGCGGCGTCGCGGTGATCCGCGTCGGCGGCGCGACCGAGGTCGAGGTGAAGGAGCGCAAGGATCGCGTTGATGACGCGATGCATGCGACCCGCGCGGCCGTCGAGGAAGGCATCCTGCCGGGCGGCGGCGTCGCCCTGCTGCGTGCTTCCGAGCATCTCAAGGGGCTGCGCACCAAGAACGATGACCAGAAGACCGGCGTCGAGATCGTGCGCAAGGCGCTGTCTGCGCCGGCCCGCCAGATCGCGATCAACGCTGGCGAGGACGGCTCCGTCATCGTCGGCAAGATCCTGGAGAAGGATCAGTATGGCTACGGCTTTGACTCCCAGTCCGGCGAGTACGGCAACCTGGTCACCAAGGGCATCATCGACCCGACCAAGGTCGTTCGTGTGGCGATTCAGAACGCGGCTTCTGTTGCGGCGCTCCTGATCACTACCGAAGCCATGGTGGCCGAATTGCCAAAGAAGAACGCCGGCGGTGGCGGCATGCCTCAAGGTGGCGGCATGGGTGGTATGGATTTTTAAGTCCTACTCGTTCAGAGCTCAACAATAACGAAGGCCCGGCAGAGATGCTTGGGCCTTTTTTGCAGGAACCAGCAAAAAGCGGCCGCCGAGAAGCGTGATGAATTCTCGCCGTTTCACGGATTTCCGTGAGGACGCCTTGTGCAATATCTCAAAATCAGCACTTTGCATTGCAGCCGGGTGGCGGGTGAGAATTGTTACCAAACCAGTCAGGACGCACCCCACCGTTACTGGATTTTGGGAAGTGCATAGCTCCGCCCTGGTTGGTCGCCCCCGTGATTAGACCGAAGACCGCGATCACCTGGGACGCGGGGATCATGAGTAGCAGGCCGGCTACGATCGAGACACCCGGTGCAATAGCGACCACAGCGAGCAGCAGCATAATAGGGCCGAAGGAGTGCTTGTGTAGGCGACCCATCAGCCAGCCCAGGGTAAAGCGATCTTGCCGGTGCCTCGTCGTGCAGCCGCTGCAGCAGGACCGAGGCAGGCACAAACACCCCTTCATCGGCGGGCATTGTCGGCTTCAGCTGGTCGGGGCTCGTTGGGACCCGGTACGCCGGGGACAGGATATTTTGGGAGGCGCCCGGTCGACACAGCCGACCCTGCGAGGGTCAGAGCCGACCCAGAAGTAGCAATACGACGAGGATGACCAGGATGGTACCGATGACCCCCATCCCACCGTGGCCATAGCCGTAGCCGTAGCCGCCGAAGCGGCCGCTGAAGCCACCAAGCAGGAAGATGATGAGGAGGATGATGAGGATAAGTCCGATCGACATTGTCCGACTCCTTTGGTGGGACCGTGTGGATATTGGGTCTCACGGTAGTCCGAGTTGAGTGCGCGATCTTCAAGCTTCCGGCGACGACTGTCGGCGGCATCACTGGGCAAGTGCTGTGCTACTTCTTCTCGATTGAAATGCCACCCGGCGCGGCGGACGCGGAGCAGGAGGCAGTTTGAGCTTGAGAGAGGCAGCCTTGGTATCGTTTGGCTCGGGGTCGGCGGTGCCCGTGGCGTTGCCGGGACGAGTCAGTCGCTTCGGGATTGCTGGTCGAGCCGATAGACCCGCCCCGCGCTCGCGCCTTTAGCTCCCTGGCGCAAGTTTTGTCTGTCTTGCGATTCGCCAACTCCTGCAAAAGTCCGCAGGCGACCCCGGATGGGAGGGGCCGATGCAGTTGACCGGATCACAAGGGCGCAGCCGCGCCATCGCGCTCGAGTGCGCTCGAGCGCGCGTTGAGTGGGCATGGTCTGTGACAGAGGTTGCCACGCCCAAACAGCGTCGCTCGTGCCCTCAATACGGGGCGTAGTATTGGCGGCGATAGGGATACTGGCCGCCGTAGTAATCTGGCGCATAGTAGCCCGGCGCGTAGCCTGGCCCGTAATAGCTACCACCGTAGGCTCCATAAGCGGCGGCTCCAGCCGCGGCACCCAGGATGCCAAGACCAATTGCGGCCCCCGGAGCGCCGTAGTAGCCGCGACCGCGGTAGTGGCGTCGGTAGTAGACTTCTGTCACTGCGGACGACGAAGCCGCTTGTGTCAGAAGAGCCGTGCTCGGCGAGATCGGAGCTGCCCCCGAAGGCAGCACCGAGGCGAGCGTCGCCGCACCGAAGAGTGCGACCGCAATCGCGTATTTCATTGTCTGCTGGTTCATGGTCGTATCCTCTCCAACTTGGAGCATCTCAAGCGGCAAGTCGATTGCGTGCCGCTGGCCGATAAAGAACCTCGACCCAGGGTGCTTGAAGCGCTGGTGGGGGGGCGGATCCGAGGATTCGTGGTTCTAAGCGAACTCACAGACCCGCCTCTGTACTCGCGCCGCGACTTAACCGATTACTTGGCGCAAGTTTTTTCGGCCTTCAAAGCCGCTTCTGCCGAGGCCTTTGTCGTGTGAGCGGCGCCGACAACCTTCATGCTACCGCCGGCAGCAGGCTGGCTCTCGACGATCTGACATTTCATGGTCGCAGTATCCTGAGCCAGGTAGAACGAGGAAGGCGATTGGCCAACGGTTTTGCCAGTCTCCGCCGCGAATGACGGAGAAGCGAATGCGAGAACAGCGACTGTCGCTAATAGAATTCTTTTCATAGTATCCACCAATTCTTATGCGTCCGGAATCGGACAAAGAATGAACAGGGCAAGCCGACAAGAGTTCCAGCTATCGCCGATTTGTTTGTTGCGTGTGGATCCGCGTGGATCAGTGACAGCCCCGAAAGTCTGTCGACAGATTGTGCCAATCGCCCAATTCCATTCTGCCTAGCGGCGATTCAGCGGGTGTTGCCGTTAGCGGGAATCAATTGGCTATAGCTGCGGCCCTCGCAAACATTCTCTCAATCACCGATGGATGCCGAGAGCAGGGCGGCGAGAAGTATTGTGCCGCAACGCAGCGCGAGCTCATGGTCAAAATTGCTCATTCAAGAAAATTTAACGAAAGGGAATTTGCCATCAGATTAGGACGGCATCACTCATCGCAATGTCACTCTTTGGCCCAAGCCCCACTGACGAGTAGGCGCAATAGGCGATGCCCATCATGAGCAGGAGCCTGAAGGCCCTTCTAGAAAACGTGAGGGCCTTGAAGCTGAACGACTGATCAGAAAGGCTGCCGAAGGTCCAATGCGTCGATCTATGATGTGACAAGAACTTCTACGGACATCCCGGCGAAGGCGCCGATGCTGCCGACGAAGCTGCCGGACACCGGAATCGTCTGCCGGATGTCGCGCGCGACCGCGACCGGGATCAGATTGAAGCCGCCGAGGCTACGATTCGTCGGGTCGAAAGTGATCCAGCCGGCGCCCGGTACGAAGACCTCGGCCCACGCATGGGTTGATCCCGCATCGCTCGATCCGACGCTCTGTTGCTCTGGATTGTAAAGATAGCCGGAGACGATCCTGGCTCCAAACCCGAGCATGCGTGCTGCTTCGGTGAACAGCACCGCGAAATCCCGGCATGACCCCCAGCCACGATTTAACGTTTCTACCGGCGTTTGGGTACCCTCATCCTCACGGCTCTGGTACTGGACAGCTTCCGAAACGCCGACGCTCAGGTCCTTTAGCAGCGACAGCGTATCAGTCCGACTTCCTCGAACGAACATTTGTGCCCAATTTCGTAGGACCCCCGCTGTGTCCGAGTACTGGGGGAGAGCCAGGGCGCCGAGATCGGTCCAATCGTCATCAGAATAGCGGAATGGGTAAGACATGGCCGAGACAGCGATATCGAACACCGGCCATGCAACCGCGTCGAGCTGAAGCTCCGCGACGCTGGCGATCACCAGGTTGGAGGCTGTCATCTGAAACGTGGCCGTCGCGATTGCATTGCCAAACACATCGTGCGCCCAGGTCAAGGCCGCATGCGGCGTCATCGTGACGTTGCTCGAAATCAAGCGGAGCTCGCGGCTTTCGCGCGGACGAAGCATCAAGCGGTGCGGCAACAGGTGCACGTGTTCGTTGAATCGATAAGTCGTCGTGTGAAGAACCTTCAGCATAATCAACGAAAGCTCCGATCGGGGCGGCCTCTGGCCAGGCCCCTTATCCGGTGGTCCCCTCGGGAAGTATGGCCGAGTTGAAGATGCCCATGCAAATGTCGATCCAGACGACCGAAACCGGACGAGGCACCGTGCGAGAACGCTGCGATTCATTCATACGGGCATGTTAACGGGTGTCGATGTGCAAGCACAACATCAGTTCGCGGTGCGATAGGATCCGACAAGTGTGACGTGCTGCAAATGTGTGGACAGCCTCGTGTCGCGCGACATTCCTGGATAGTGAGGCGACTAGGAGGGATCGAACCATGAAGAACCGGCCACCACTTCCGCAACATTTGAGTCGCCATAGGTATCACGCGCTGCTGGTCCGGCTGCAAATCGAGCTCGTCAAGCTGCAGCCTGCGTGATTGAGCGCGGCCAGCGTATCCTTGTCATCGTCGAAGGTCGCGACGCCGCCGGCAAGGATGGCACGATCAAGTGGATTGTCGAACATCTAAGCCCGCGCGATACCCGCGTCGTAGCGCTGGGGCCGCCGAGCAATCGGGAACGGTGTTCATGGTACTTCCAGCGTCACGTTTCGCACTTGCCCGCGGCAAGAGAGATCGTGCTGCTCAATCGCATTTGGTACAACCGTGCTGGAGTTGAGCGTGTCATGGGCTTTTGCACCAAGGAGGAAACCGAGGAATTCCTCGAGACCGTGCCGGGTTTCGAAGCAATGATTGAGCGTTCGGGGATCACCCTGCTCAAGTACTATCTTGATATTTCGAAACAGGAGCAGAAGCGACGGCTCGCCGACCGCCAAAGGGATCCCCTGAAGCAATGGAAGATGAGCCCCATCGATGCCAAGGCGCAGAAGCTTTGGAAAGCTTATTCCGAAGCACGGGACAAGATGCTGGAGCGGACGCACACCGTCACCTCGCCCTGGACCGTGGTCCGCGGCGGTGACAAGGAACATGCGCGGCTTAATATCATTCGCGATGTGCTGTGGCGGCTGAACTATCCGGGAAAGCACCGTCGTCTCCACAGACCCGATCCGGCGGTCGTTTTTCCTTACGATAAAGCCTGCTATGAGCGCGGCCTGATCGAGGCTTAGGTGGCTTACCTTGATGCCTCAGTTTGCATCGAGCGAAATTCTGTAGCCTGCATTTTCGAGAGCGGCGAGGACAGCTGTTGCGATAGTCTTGCATTCGTTGGGCTCTTTGTAAGTTTTCGGCCACACCGTCCCGTTTCCCGCGTCTGGAAAATCAACGAAAGCTGATTGAATAGCGCGTTCGATGATCCGTTGGAGCTTCTCATCCCGTATCATTGCCTCGTCTCCCGCTTCTCGACGATCGTCACAATATCATCATTTTACCTAGAGCCGCTGCGGTGCGCTGCCAATGCGCTGGAGTGCACAATATCCTGTTTGAAGGAGTAAAACGTATTTTCGTTCCTCCGACGATCAGCGCAGGCGAGCGTAGCCCTCACCGATTTGCGACGCTCAAGCCGGGCCTCTTTGCGGCTGGCGACGTGGGGGACGGCGTCTATCGGCAAGCTGTCACGCCGGTCTCGGCTGCATGACGGCACTTGAGGCCACTCGCTTTCTCTTGGCCCAATGTCCTTCCAGCCGGCGCGCTTGTCCTATTGAAGATAGGCTCAACCCTTAAGCGGCAGGTCGAGCAATGTATGGCTGTAATTTCAATTACATACGAGTTCGCAGTTTTGTTCTGAGTGGCGCGCCATTCAGAACAGTCCAACGAACTCTGACTCAGTACGTCTTCAGCATTGTGAGCTCGCCGGCATCGGCTCGGTTTTTGGCGGCGAGCAAGATCTCCCTCATCTGCTTGATCACCTGCGGTTCTAGGGCTTCGATCTTCGCCGCGATCTGCGGATCAAGAATGCCTTTGCGGCCATACCGCCCTCGAACGTCGCTGGCATGTCCGAGAATGCGGTCGCGCGTGCGTTGTGCGATCGCATCATTGTCGAGCCAATCGGCCATGAGGTGCCGCGTCGAATAGAGGGTAAGGTCCGCGCGATCGAGTTTCAGTTTCGTCTTCACGTACTGCCATGCCTTGCTCAGCGGCTGCGACCAGCGGATCGTACCGTCTTTGCGAGTATAGGCGTCCCATTCCGGGAAGAGCCGTTCCTCTTGCTTGTCCATCAGATCCTGCATTCGATCCAGCAGCCCCAACTCGATGAGAAGCGGATGGATCGGAATGACCCGCCCGGCAGCGTTCGTCTTCAGATTGCGCAGATCCTTCACCGCGACGCGGCCATGGCGAGCATCGAACGGGCGCAAGTCGAAATAGTAGAACTCGCCATCGGTTCGGATATCGGCGCATTTGAGCTGGCCGACCTCGCCGGGCCTCATGCCGGTGAGGATGCAGATCAAGAAACCCCAGTAGATGTGCGATTGCACGAAGTACCGGCCGGGCTGCCAGACGTGCACGCGATTCTTGCAGCCGGTGAAGAGCGGCAGGCGCAACAGCGTCAGCAGCTCGTCATCGTCGAAGGCATCGCGCGGCAGCGGCGCCAAATTTTCGGGATCGATGCACACGAACTTGGGACGCGGTCCGCAGTAATGCTTTTCCGCGATGGCGAAGTCGACGAACTTATAGAGCCCGGCCCAGTACCGGCTCTTGATGGTGGTGGTCGTCACGCGCTCGAGCTGCGACCACTTCGTCTCTTCCGCATATTTGTAGCGCTGGAAAAGCGTCTTCGCGAACCGGCGTGGAATGTTATCGCGATTGGGGATATCCGGCAGCGCCTCGTCGAGTTGCTTCCATTTGGCATCGGTCAGTTCATCCATCCGCGGGTTGTCCAGGAAATCGATGGCGAACTGGATGACGGGTTCAGCTTCTCCGCGGCCCTTCGCGGTGTGTTTCCGCTTGCGGTCCAGCGGTTTGAGAAATTCCGCGAGCACGTCGGACATCCGGCAGGAATTGTCTTCGGCGGCCTCCCCGGTGGGGGCACATACCGCGGGCTCGGAGACCGGCGAGATCGAGCCCACCTTCTGCGCCGGAAGCAACGGAAGCCTTTGGGCGACTGCGTCCTGCACGAGGCGATCGATCATCGCGATGGGATCGAACGGTTGTGCGACCGCCGGGGCGGCGGGCGCCGTCCAGCCTTCCTTGACCGCCTCGGCCGCGTCATGCCGGCCGTTTTCATAGGCACGCCGAACGTTTAGGCGGGCGATCTCGCTTTCGGCCGCCTTGTTCTGGTTGACGAAGTCGACCCAGGTGCTCGGCATCCGAGGGAAACGCTGCGGGTAGGCATAGCCGCGGTCCTGCGCCCGGCCGAGATAGCGCCTGACCTCATGTTCGAACGCGCAGCGCTCGGCCAGCAGCCGCTCGTTCGCCGGCACGCCATGCTCGACATAGGCGTGCAGCCGCGCGTCGAGGATGGTCCCCAACGCCTCCAGGTCGGGAGCCGCGATCAGCTCCTGCACCCATCCGAGATTGTCCATCAGCCGCCGCCTAGCCTCATCAAAATTCCCGGTCCTGAGGCTGACACGAAGGAGGGGGAGCCCAAAGAGCTGAGCGGCCTGTTTCCCCAGCCGAATCTGCAGGAAATAGCGTCCATCGCCGCGCCGGGCGAGGTAGGAAGGACGAGCCACGCGTAGGCCTTTCCGGGGGGGCGGGCCGGGTGAGACATCCCCGTGGGATGTAACACCATCAAATCCGCTACCACATTCCGGCCAACGTGCTGGAAAAGCTCAGGATTTCGCTTCGATTTTAGACCTGGTAGCGCGTCCCTCCCCCGCTACCATCTTTCCCCACACTCCTTTGACGCGGTTCGGATAGGCCTTTTCGCCCAGCAGGGCGTTTAGCCGGCCTGCGATCTCCACTGTTACGCCGCCCGGCCGCTCTGGATCGCGGAAAACGGTGACGGTCTCGACGAGGTCCCTGATAGCTTCGGCGGCCTCTCCGTCGCCCGCGCTGATACCCTTCGCTAGCGCTTCCTCAAGACGGCCGAGTTGTTCCTCATACCGCTTCAGAATAGCCGGATGCAGCGCAACTTCCTTTGCGGCCGGCGGTGCATTCTGCAGCTCCTCGGAGATGCGCTTTCGTTCGGCACCCAAGGCCGTCGATCTTGGGCCAAGAATGGATGGGTCTCCGAGTCCCTTTGCGATCGCATCAACCAGTCGGTCGATCTCCCTGTTCAGTTTTCCGAGCTGCTGCTCAAGACCTTGTCTCTTCGCAACTGACGCCGATGCGAGACGTTTCCTTTCCTCGAGGTATGTGCGCACGTACTCGGAAATGACTTTCGGCGCGCGCAACTCGGCCTTCAGGCCACTGAGAACTGCACTCTCGATCCTGTCCAAATAGAAGGTCTTGGCGTCGGGGCACGTTCCGCTCTCCGTGTCGGCCGAGCAGCGAATGCGGACACGCCCCGATTTGTCCCGTCCATTGGTTGCCATGCCGGAGCCACATGAACCGCAGCGGATCAGGCCAGATAGCATCCGACGGGGCCGACGTTGACGACTAGGATGGGTACGACCACGTTCCTCTTTGCGCTTCTGAGCCGCTGTGAACAGTTCCGAACTGATGATTGCAAGATGCGGCACTTCAGCGATCTGCCAGTCACTTTTCGGATTGGGGCGTGACAGGCGCTTTCCAGAATCGGGATCTTTCACCATCCTGACCTTGTTCCAGACGAGGCGTCCTACGTAGAGCTCGTTCTGCAGAATGCCGGCACCCCTTTCTAGGTTGCCATTGATGGTTGAAGCATTCCACGCGCGCCCACGTGGGGGTGATACTCTCTCCTTGTTGAGGTCGTGCGCGATTTCGCGAGGCGTCCGACCGTCGACGTATTCCTGAAAGATGCGCCGGATCACTTGTGCCTCGGCCTCGACGACGACCCGCTCGCCGCTTCTGCCGGCGATCGCCGCGTACCCGTACGTCAAGCCACCTCCAGCCAAGCCTTGCTTGATCCGCCCAGCCTGGCCACGACGCACCTTGTGAGCGTTATCCTCGCGATAGAGCTGTCCGACCAGGCCGCGAAGACCGACCAGTACAGTATTGACCACGCCTTCGTGCACCGCCCGGATCTCGATACCGAGAAAAGATAGCCGCTTATGGATGCCCGCGAGATCTTCCATGTCGCGGGAGAGACGATCAAGTGCTTCGACGACAACAACATCAAAGGACTTCTCTCTTGCATCGTCCAGCAGCTGCAGCAAGCCGTCGCGCCCCATCAACGAGCCGCCGGAGCGGGCTCGGTCTTCATAGGTGCGGATGACGCTCAATCCATCGCGACCAGCATAGGTCTGACAGAGCGAAAGCTGATCCTCAATCGATCGTTCGTTCTGAAGGTCTGTCGAGAATCGGGCATAGATCGCCGCTCTCCTTTTTGCTTCTTCGATTGGCTTGTTCTCTCTCATGATCTTCCCTTGCAGCCAGACGAGCGAGTACGCGTGCAAGCCGCAAGATCGCCTCGGCTGGACTCGGCTGCAAGGGTAATTTCTGACAGGTATCCCGCACGATCGTGCCTCTAGATCGCCGCGCGACCTAACGAAGTGCGCGCACCGGTGCTCGCGCCTATTGATAAAGTGTCGGTGGCAGCGGCCATTCTCGATGTGTTCCTTAGACACTTGCAGAAGAAGTCTTCAGAGGTCCGCCATGCGATTGGACGTCGTTGCAAAGCGAATCCACATAAGGTCCGGTTCGACTACGTATTTGTTGATCACCATGAGACGCGCGATCCTTGACTCTTTCAACTGCAGGCCAAGCAAGGTTGCGGTATCTTGCGCCCAGACGGGGATGCATGCGTCATCTCGGTATGGCCGATGACGGTTTGGTCAAGTCGATCATCTTCGCGTTACCTCATCGCTTGCTGCTCGACGTGTCTTTGCCTCACCAGGACGTGCTCAGCGTAGTCCGCCGATTTCCACGTCCTGGGTCTTTGGTCTGAAGTGCAGATCGGCGTCGGCGAGCTTCCCGTCTGCCGGTGTGGATCGCCCATGGCGAAGGTGCTCCGCTGCCGAGAGCGCCCCGGATGGGGATGTTACCTTTCCTGCAAGGCCTGCGCTTCGCTTTCGCGATGAGACGATTCCCTGCTTATGGCTTGACGACCTATGGCAGCCGTCCCGCCGTCCGAAACCCTCGCACGCTTCTTTTTTCCCCGCCGGCAAGCCGGCTCCTCGCGACCGCTTCGCTGCAAAAAAGACACTAGCTCGGGTGCGCCGCTGCGCTTCGCCCCAAAGGTTCGGCAGCGCTCCGGCCGCCATGACGGTCTCGCCATCGCAGGGGATCGGCCCAGCGGCAACGAAGGAGACAGACCATGACTGCAATCGGATTCGTCACCCGTACGGACAACGGCGGCTTCAGGGGCGAGCTCAAGACCTTGTCCATCCGCGCCCACATCGACATCGTCCCCAACAGCGGCAAGTCGACCGAGGCTCAGCCGGATTTCCGCATCATCGCGCAGGGAGTCGAGATCGGAGCCGGCTGGATCCGGCGCGGCGAAAGCAGCGGCAAGGACTGCGTCAGCCTGTCACTCGCAGCACCTGAACTTGGGTCTCGCAAGCTCTACGCCAACCTTGGCCGAGCCGTCGGCCTGGGCGATGACAACGGCTTCTTCCTGATCTGGAATCCTGGAGACTAGCCCAGGATTTTGGGCTCCCGCGCGAAGCGCGGGAGCCTTTTCTCTAAGCTTCAGGCAGACGCCTATCGACTGTCATTGCCGGTAGCTCGGATGACTTGTTCCTGCCTGATGACGCGCTCTGCGCGCGGGTGCTGCGCGGAGCATCGGTGGCAAGCCGGCCACGAGCCCGCGCAAGGCTGCAAGCGGTCAAAAGGAGATGCTCATGCCGATGGCCCGCAAGCAACCTGCAAAGGAGGCTCCGGCAAAGAATCCCGCAGCCAGGCCGCGGCGGAAGTCAGCTTGGGTTTGTCCTGCCGATGGCGATTCACATCCGCCAGTCGCTCTGATCAGGTCGTAACGCGCCGTCGTTCGAGGTTTGGAGCCAAATAGGCGGCCGCGTCCTGTTCGCTACATGTTGCACGCTCGCAGTGATGGTTGGCGGAAGCCGAAAAATTTGCAGCCTGCGCGGGTTAAGAAGAAGCGCTTCCCAACAAATCAATGACTCGAAGAAAAAAGCGCGCGGTGAGGTCCAGTTTCGTCGAACTAGGTCATCGTGACGGCTGCGATCCCTCGCGCAAACAGATGAGGATCACGCGCGCAATATATCGCTATTATGTAATGTGTCGCTCGCCGGAGGCACTCGCCCGCGGTCCCCGCCGTCATTGCATGCCGGCGTCGCTGTCACTGTCCCGCGTTCGGGTGCCTTGTTAACCGGTCTCGCGACTGCAGTCGCCTCGGTGCCCGCGGGCATTGCATGCCCGCGTCGCTATCACTGCCCAGTCGGCGGCTGCCTCTTTGATCTTGTCACTCTTGGCTTGATTTCACTTCTTCCGGGTTGCTCAGCGCTCTCATCGTCGAGAGCTACGGGGCTCCGCCCCGCGCGCGCGCCAGGGTAGCGCGCCGGCTATGCCGGCGCCGCCCCGAGCGGTCTCCCCGGTCTTCCGCGCTTCGCTCATTTGCCGACCTTGGACGAATTGGGACGCGCTTGTGCAGACCCGCTTCTCGCGAAGCGGCCCTCATCGGGCGGGAGATACCCCTCCGCTCGGGGCGCCCTGGCACTTGCTACCCCCGGCCTCGCCGACGGGCAGGGGCGCAGGCGCGGAGTGCGCCATGCACCCATGGAAGCAAAAGGAAGAATGATCATGTCGGCCAAATCAGTTGAAATCATTCCCGTGAGCGGGACGGAGGTTCTCATTCCGCTCAACAAGCTCAAGAAGTCCCCGAACAATGCGCGCAGGACGCCGCACAGCGAGGCGGCGATCGAGGCTTATGCGGCGAGCATCGCCGCCAAGGGCATCCTGCAAAATCTGGTGGTCGAGCCCGAGTTTGACGGAGAGGGAACGGCCACCGGGTTCTATTTCGTGACCATCGGCGAGGGCAGGCGACTGGCCCAGCTGCTGCGGGTGGAGCGCAAGGAGATCAAGAAGGGCGAGCCGATCCGCTGCATCGTCGATACCGCGAACGATCCCCACGAAATCAGCCTGGACGAGAACGTCACCCGGGAAAGCATGCATCCGGCCGACCAGTTCGAGGCGTTCCGGAAGCTCGCGGACGAGCGCGGGCTTGGCGCGGAGGAGATCGCGGCCCGCTTCGGCGTCACGGCCCATGTTGTGCGGCAACGCCTGCGGCTCGGCGCTGTTTCGCCCAAATTGGTGCAGCTCTATCGCGAGGGCGATCTGACGCTTGAGCAGCTGATGGCCTTTGCCATCACGGACGATCATGCCCGGCAGGAAGCCGTCCATGAGCGCCTGCCCTTCGACCCGGATGCCGGCACCATCCGTCGCCTCCTCACCGAAACCCATGTCGCCGCCACGGATCGCCGCGTGCGTTTTGTCGGGCTCGAGGCCTACACGGAGGCGGGCGGCACGGTGCTGCGCGACCTCTTCACCGAGGATCGCGGCGGCTATCTGGAAGACGTCTCGCTGCTCGATCTCTTGGTGACGGCAAGGCTCGGTCGCGAGGCGGATAACCTGCGAGCGGCCGAGGGGTGGCGGTGGACGGAGGCCCATCTCGACTTCCCGTATGCCCACGGCATGCGCCGGGTCTACCCGCATCCGGTCGAGCTTTCGGCCGAAGATCAGGCCGCGCTTCAGGCGGTCCAGACCGAGTTCGACCGGCTGACCGAGCAGCATCAGACGGCCGAGGAACTGCCCGACGACGTCGACGCGCGGTTCGGCGAGCTTGAGGCCGAAATCGAGCGGCTGGAGGCAAAACGGCAGGCCTACGACGCCGGCGACGTCGCGCGCGGCGGCGCGTTTGTGATCCTCAATCACGATGGCACCGTGCGGGTCGAGCGGGGTTTCATCCGCCCGGACTACGAGAAGCCCGAGGCAGAAACCGGCCCGGAAAGCGATGCCGAGGCGGGGGACGAGGGGGACCGGGAAGGCGAGGAAGCCGCTCCGGATGGCGAGGACGACGAGGGCGCGAGCGACGAGGAGGACGATAACAAGATGCTGTCCGACGCTCTCGTCCGCGACCTCACCGCGCACCGAACCTTGGGGCTGCGGCTCAATTTGAGTGAGCAGCCTGACGTCGCCATTGTGGCGCTCGCCCATGCACTCGCCGCCCAGATCTTCTATGTCGGCGCGGCCGCGCATGTGGTCGGCATCCAGCCGGTGAAGACTGATCTCGCCGCGCATGCGGACGGGATCGAGGACACACCGGCCGGGAAAGCTTGGTCGGATCGCCATGCCAATTGGGCACGGCAGATGCCCAAGGGCGTCGCCGGACTGTGGGACTTCGTGGCCGAGCTTGACCACGACAGCCGCATGGCGCTGTTCGCGCATTGCGTCTCCCTCACGGTCAATGCGGTCAAATTGCCGTTTGACCGGAGGCCGCGGGCGCTGGCGGCGGCCCGCCGTCTGGCCGAGGCCGTGGCCCTCGACATGACCTACTACTGGCGCCCGACGGTGCGGAGTTATCTCGGCCGCGTCACCAAGGCGAACATCCTGGCGGCGGTCCGCGAAGGCGTCGGCGGGGAGACGGCCGAGCGCCTGTCGGCGATGAAGAAGGCTGATATGGCGCAGGCCGCAGAGCAGCTGCTGGCCCCAACTGACTGGCTGCCGTCGCTGCTACGGACGGCGGTGCCGCGGGAGCAAACCGATCTCCAAAGCGAAGCGAAAGGCAGCGAACTCCGGGCGGAAGCCGCGGAGTGAGACCAGCGCCGGGGCCGAGTAGGCGGTCCTTGCGGGCTTCAAAATTGCGGCCGCGCACCAGATGGTGCGCGGCCGATTCCATAGATGCAAAGCGGCGATTCCCCATTCAAGCGCTCCCTCCATCGGGGGCACGATCCGTCCGATCTGCGCCGATTGCTGCGCCAGGGAGGCTGTATCGTGGCTCCTTCGACCTTCACCAGCGAGGCATAGACCGGGTCTGGGAAGCGCGGATCTTGATCGTACGCATCCAGCGCGCATTGGTGCGGACAATTCTAGCGGCGCGATCGGTTCCTTGCGTGCAAATGCGGTTGGGTTCCTAGCGTCGATCTCGCTGCTTCCTCGCGGCGATTGATGCAGGGGCTTCGCTCATCTTCGTCCGATCCGGCCGGTGTCTGATGCTGTGACGGGGCCAGTCGCCATGATAATCTCCGTCAGTTCCGTTGTGGGCTCGCGTCCAACGCAGTCACGATTGGGCTGATCAAGCCCGGGGGACGGCAAGAGCCTCGATCGCCTTCCCGCAACAGCTCATGCCTGCTTTTTTCCCCCGCCGCGAAGCCGCGGCATTCCTCGCGGGAAGACAAAAAAGCAGGCTTATCGCCGTCCTCCGCTGGCGCTCTGGGCCTTAGCGGCTGCGGGCCGATCGCTCCCAGGGCCAGGGATCGCCATCGAGGCTGCGATGGACGCGGCCCGAGCAAAACAGACGGAGATTATCATGGCGACCATCGGCACTTTCACCGCTTCGGACAACGGCTACACCGGCTCGATCAAGACGCTGACGCTCAACATCAAGGCCAAGCTCGTCGTATCCGAGAAGGACAACGACAAGGCTCCCGACTACCGCATCTTCGCGGGTAGCACCGAGTTCGGCGCCGCCTGGAAGAAGACCGCTCGCGACAGCGATCGCGAATATCTCTCGGTCAAGCTCGACGATCCGAGCTTCCCAGCCCCGATCTACGCCTCGCTGGTCAAGGTCGAAGGCGAAGAGGGTTTCAGCCTGATCTGGTCGCGCCGCAACGGCGACTGACCCTGACGGATCATCGGCCCCGCCTCCTCGGAGGCGGAGCGTTTTTTGCGTTTCTCGCCCCACCTTGGGAAGAGCAGGGCAGTACTCTCACGTTCAGAAGAGGGCTTCGCCGCGGGCCAAAATGCGATCGATCGGACGGATTTTGGGGCGGTTTTTTGGGCTCAGCGAACGGAATTGTGCAGCACATCTGCTTCGATTTTCGATCTGGCGGAGGTGCTATTTCGCCTGTTTTACAAGTCGCAATGACGCGTCCGCTGTGGCCTCTAGAGCTCGAATTGCTCTTCGTTTCTTGAACGAAAGTCCTCAAATTCATGCGTTGAGAATCAAGCGCGCCGTAAATCGACTTGGCGATTTGAGCAAAGCCAGGCCAACCAGGCATGAGGACGGAGCAGGGTAGGGCGTAGTGCCGCCCGTAATCGGTCTGCGCCCAAACTTGCGGCAGCTGACGTGGTCCGCGAGCCGAATAACCCGCACACTCCGCCGCCTCAGCAACGCGGGAGGCGTGCGATGGAATGGTTCTGTGGACTGGATGTCGGCATGGACGAGAGCGCGATTTGCGTGGTCGACGACCGCGGCGCGGTGGCGCTGCAGACCACGGTCGTGACCGATCCGGAGGCGATCAAAACGGCGCTCAAACCGTATCTTGCGCGGCTGCGGCGGCTCGGCCACGAGGCCGGGGCGCTGTCGCCCTGGCTGCATCCGGAGCTCGTCAAACTGGGCTTGCCGGCGGTGTGTCTGGAGACCCTGCACGTCCGCGCGGCGCTCAACGCGCAGCGCAACAAGACCGACAAAACCGACGCGCTCGGTATCGCCCACATCATGCGCACCGGCTGGTTCCGCCGTGCCCATATCAAGAGCGAAGCCTGCTACCGGCTGCGGCTGTTATTGACCCACCGGCGCAATCCGAAGCGCAAGTTTTTGGACCTCGAGAACGCGGTCCGGCACTCGCTGAAGGCGTTCGGCATCCGCCTGAACCGGGTCGGGCGGGGCGGTTTTGCGCAAGCGGTGCGCGACGCGGTGGCGCACGATGCGCTGGTCTCTGAACTGATCGACGCCATGCTGAACGCGCGCGCGGCGCTGTGGAAAGAGTACTGCCGGCTGCACAATCTGGTGGTCAAGCTGGTCGCCGGCCACGCGCTGTGCCGCCGCTTCATGCAGATTCCCGGCGTCGGCCCGATCGCGGCACTGAGCTTCATGACCGCGATTGACGATCCTTCCCGGTTCAGGCGCTCGCGCGACGTCGCCGCCTATTTTGGCCTGACCTCGCGGCGCTGGCAGTCGGGCACCTCGATCGACGTCCAGGGCCGCATCAGCAAGGCGGGTGACGCCGATGTGCGGCGCGCGCTGTACGAGGCGGCGAGCGCGCTGCTGACCCGCTACAAGAAGAAAGACAAGGTCAAAAGCTGGGGCCTGGCGCTCGCCAAACGCTCTTCGCACCGCAAGGCAACCGTCGCGGTGGCGCGCAAACTCGCCGTGATCATGCACGCGATGTGGGTCGACGGCACGTTCTATTGTGGTGATCCGGACGCCGCCAAGGCGGACGTCAGCGCACGCGCCGCCGTCAAGGAACGCAGGCTGCTCGCGCCCCTCGCGTGAGGTCGCCGGGCCTGATTTGGGAGATCGATTGTGCTGATCAACGCGACGTTTTGAACACGGAGCTCCGCGACGAGCGGATGAGACCTGGTGCAGATCCACGACGACGGAACGCACGTTATCTTGCGTGTGGCCAGGCCCCTCGCGGGGCGACTGGACCACGCGATAGTGCCTGTGATGTGGCTCCGTCCAACCGATGGAAAGATGCGCCGCGACGGTTATCGGCTGCCTTGTCGCAGCGAATTTATCCCCGTCGATGAGCGCGCAAGAGTGCACGGCGCACCTGGACTCTCGCCTTCGCCAACGCTTCGTGGCGTCGATGCAAGGACCTTGTCACAGCAAAGAGAGGAAGCCAGAATGGGTGAGATGAAGCGCACAACACGACCGAGTAAGCGTCCGGAGCCTGCACCTGACCTTATTCCGTGACGGGATTCTCGGCTTTCCAAGCCCACGGCAGCAACTCGTCGAGGCGGTTGACAGGATATCCATCGACCATGCGAGTGAGCACATCGCGAAGGTAATCGTAGGGTTCGACACCGTTCAATTTGCAGGTTTCGATCAGTGAACAAAGCACCGCCCAACGTGTTCCACCGCCATCGCTCCCGGCAAAAAGGTGGTTCTTGCGCCCGAGTGCGACAGGGCGGATCGCGCGCTCGACAGGGTTCGTATCGAGCTCAACGCGGCCGTCATGCAGGAAGCGTGTCAGTCCATTCCAGCGCGAGAGCGCGTAACGCATCGCCTCGGCAAGCTTGGCGCGACCGGGCAGCAAGGGGAGCTGCGTCTCGATCCAAAGCCGGAAGTTATCGACGTGGGGCTTGGATAACGAGCGCCGCGTGACCAGCCGATGCGCTGGCGATTGACCGCGGATTCTGGCCTCTACGGCGTAAATTTCGCTGATCCGACGAAGCGCTTCTACTGCCAAAGGTGCGCCGTCGGCCTCGGCAATTTCGTAAAACTTGCGCCTGGCATGGGCCCAACAGGCGGCAAGAATGATGTCGCCATTGCTGGTCAACTGCTCGAAGCCGGCATAGCCATCGACGTGCAGAACGCCCTTAAAGCGCTCGAGATGCGAGGCGGGACGCTCGGCCTTTCGATCCGGCGCAAACAAGTAAACTGCTGCCGGCGGTGCCGGTCCACCCCATCCGTGTTGATCGCGGGCATAGACCCATAACCGCCCGGTTTTGGTCCGTCCTCGGCCGGGATCCAGCACCGGGATTGGCGTGTCGTCGGCAAAAAGATGGTCGGAGGCGAACACGTTTTTGCACAGCCGTTCGTGCAAACTCTCAATCCACCAGCAGGCTCCGCCGACCCAGCCAGCAAGGGTCGAACGCTCGAGTTCGACGCCGTGCCGCGCAAAAATCTGCGCCTGGCGATAGAGTGGCGTGTGGTCGCAATACTTGCTGACCAGCACCTGGGCGAGCAGGGCGGGCGTGGCCAATCCACCAGCGATCGGCCGCTCCGGAGCAGGGGCCTGGGTGATGGTGCCGCAGGCGCGGCAGGCAAATTTCGGGCGGCGGATCCGCACGACGCGCAGCTGAGCCGGCACCCAGTCCAACATCTCGCTGACGCTCTCGCCAATGGCATGCAAGGCCCCGCCGCAGCCCGCGCACGCCGCGCTACCGACGCCGAGAACGACCTCTTCGCGTGGCAGATGATCAGGGAGCGACTTGCGTTTCGGCGGTGCATCCGGAGTGTCAATCGGCTTGCAAATTTGACCCCTCATCGGCGTCCAATTTTGACCCCTTCGGGCGGCGGGGTTTGCTGGTAGCGCTCGTCTCGTCGGAGCTGGTCGGGATAGCGGAGGCGAGACGAGCGCGGGTGATGTGATCGTCGTCTCGGCTTTTGAATCGCCAACTGTCGTTGCCGGTCTCGACGATGTCGCAGTGGTGGGTCAATCGGTCGAGCAGCGCGGTGGTCATCTTGGCATCGCCGAACACGCTCGGCCATTCGCCGAAGGCGAGATTGGTGGTGACGATGACGGAGGCGCGTTCGTAGAGGCGGCTAACGAGATGGAACAGAAGCTGGCCGCCGGACTGGGCGAAGGGCAGGTATCCGAGTTCGTCCAGGACGATGAAGTCCATCCGGGTCAGATGCTCAGCGAGCCGGCCCTGACGTCCGCTGCGGGTCTCGGTCTCGAGGCGGTTGACAAGGTCGACCACGTTGAAGAAGCGGCCACGGGCACCGGATCGGATGCAGCTTCTGGCGATTGCGATGGCCAGGTGAGTCTTGCCGGTGCCCGTGCCGCCGACCAGGACGACGTTGCGCTGCTGAGCGATGAAGCCGCCGCCGGCAAGATCATTGACGAGCGTCTGGTTGATCGGCGTTCCGTCGAACTGGAAGTCGGCGATATCCTTGGCGAGCGGCAGTTTGGCGATGGTGAGCTGGTACTTGATCGAGCGAGCCTGCTTCTCGTTGATCTCGGCGTTGAGTAGGTCGCCGACGATGCGCTGAGGTTCATGCTGTCGCTTGATGGCGGTCGCCATGATCTCGTCGAAGGCGGCCTTCATGCCGTAGAGCTTGAGCTCGCCCATAAGGTCGAAGATTTGAGTTCGTTCCATCAGCTGGTCCTCCGGAGGTTGTCGTAACGGGCACAATCGGCGATCGGCGCATGGCGGAGCGTCAGTGCGGCCGGCGTCATGATGTTTGCCGGTGGAGCGGGTTCGCGTTGCCTGGCCAGGATGTTAAGCACGACGTCGGCGGAGTGGACGCCGTGGCCGAGCGCTTCGGCACAGGCGGCTTCCACCGCCGGCAGACCGTCGGTCAGCACCGCGTTGAGGATGTCGACCATCTGCCGATTGCCATCGTCGGTGCTGGCAAGCCTGCGACGGATCCGCTCGATCGCGGCCGGCAGCACCCAGTCCTTGAAGGGAGCGCCATTGCGCAAGGCGCCGGGTTTGCGAGCGAGCACCGGCACATAATGCCAGGGATCGTAGGTCGTCTCGCCGCGTCCGAAGGATCGTGGGTGCTCCGCGACGATGCGCCCATCCTGACGGATCACGATGCGGTCGGCATAGGCCTGAACCTCGACCGGGCGCCCGACTGCGCTGGCTGCGACCGAGTATTTGTTGTTGTCGAAGCGCACCAGACAGGTCTTCGAGACCGACGCCGTCACCGCATGGAACCCGTCGAACCGGCCGGCATAGGGAACGAGCTTGGGGCGTTCGGCTTCGAACACCTCCCAGATCGTCTGGTCGGCCAGCTCCGGATGGCGATGTGCCTTGGCGTAGGCGATGCATTTGTCGAGCAGCCAGGCGTTCAACTCGTCCAGGTTTTTGAACCGCAGCCGCGGCGTGAAGAAGCGCTCCCGGACCAGCCCGACCTGGTTCTCGACCTGGCCCTTCTCCCAGCCCGAGGCCGGCGTACAAGCCACCGGGTCGACCAGGTAGTGGCTGCACATCTGCAGGAAGCGGCGATTGTAGAGGCGTCCTTTGCCGACGAAGATCGTCTCCACCGCAGTCTTCATGTTGTCGTAGATGCCGCGACTGCAGGTGCCCTTGAACAGGGCGAACGCCCGGTCGTGGGCGTCGAACACCATCTCCTGCGTCTCCCGCGGATAGGCCCGCACGAACAGCATGCGGCTGTGGCAGAGGCGGACATGGGCGGCCTTGACCATCACCGTGGTGCCGCTCAACAGCACCACCTCGTGGCTCCAGTCGAACTGATAAGCTTCGCCTGGCGCAAAGCTCAGCGGGACATAAGCCGCAGCCGTCGATTGCCCGCGCTCCTTACCCCACTGCCGGGCGTAACGCCGCACCGCATCGTAACCGCCGTCATAGCCGCGGCCGCGCAGCTCCTCGAAGATCCGGATCAACGTCAGCTGTTCACGTGTGGATTTGACCGCGTTCGCCGACAGCAACCCGTCGAGTTCCGATGCCCATCGCCCCAGCTTTGGCCGCGGCTGCACCGACCGCTCGTACTCGAACGAAGTCTCGCCCGACCTCAGCACCTTCCGGACCGTGTTCCGAGACACCTTCAGGTCGCGGGCGATCTCCTTGATCGTTTTGCCCTTGATGAAGTGCTCGCGCCGAATCCGCGCAATCGTCTCCACGACCAGCATCCCCAACCACCTGCTTCATTCCAAAGCAGGCAGCGCAACAGACCTATCTGTAGGGGGTCAATTTTGGACGCCGATCCCCCGGCTTAGGGGGTCAATATTGCAAGCCGAATGACAGTTAATGGCGCGCTCGATGTCAAACAACACATCCAGGCGCCTGACCGCCTCCAGCGCGATCGGAGAGACCGGTTTACCTCTCTTGCCTTCCCGGGCATTCTTCTCGATGTCAGCCAGCTCGAAGAAGCCCCGCCGCGCATGGGCGAAGCAAAACGCCGGCGTAATCGGCAGCACCTTCTTCTGCGGGTCGAACAGCGGCTCGAAGCCGTTGTAGCAATCGGCTTGCAGGATCCCGGCGAAGGCGGCCAGATGCTTCTGGGGATGCTCGCCTCGTCGGTCGCTCGAGGCGTAATAGACCGCCGCCGGCGGCGCAGGCCCGGCAAAGGGCCGGTCATCCCGCACATAGGTCCAGATCCGCCCGGTCGTGCACTTGCCCTTCGCCAGGATACGGATGGTGGTGTCGTCGCCATGAAGGCGCTCGGCAGCGAGCACATGGCGTTCGATCAAGTGGAAGAGCGGCATCACGGCGAAGGTCCCGTGGCCGACCTGGTCGGCCAGCGTCGACAGCGGCAAATCGATCCTCTCGGCCTTAAAGCGCGCACTCTGGCGGTTGAGCGGGATATGCATGCCGAACTTGTCGAACAGGATCGTCGCCAGCAATTGTGGGCCGATGAAGCCGCGCGGCGTGGCATGGAACGGCGCAGCCGGCTGGCTGATCTTCTCGCAATCGCGGCAGGTGAACTTCTCGCGCACTGTCTCGATGACCTTGAAGCGACGCGGGATCTCCTCCAGCGTCTTGGTCACATCCTCGCCGATCTTCGCCAGCCGCGATCCGCCGCAGCAGGCGCAGCTCGTCGGAGCGTCAATGACGACGCGCTCGTGTTCGATGTCGTCCGGCCAGGGCTTGCGCACCGGCCGCTTGCGCGTGAAGGGGCGGACGTTCTGCGTCTTCGCCGCTGCGGCCTGCGCCGCAAGCTCATCCTCGCTCGCCGCGGCGACGAGGTCTTCGAGCTCTAGTTCCAACTGCTCGAGCAGCCGCGCCGTGCGCTCGGAGCGCTGCCCGTACAGTTCGCGTTTGAGCTTCTCGATCCGCAGCTCGAGATGCGCGACCAGCGCCTCGTTGTCCGACAGCTCCGCCTGCGCGCTGGCAGCCATCGCCTCAGCTCGCAGCCGCGCCTCACGCTCGGCCTGCAGCGCCGCCAGGGCACTCGCAAGGTCCGATGGAAGATCGTCCGGCTTTGATATCATGAAGCCATTGAATCAGATCAAGCAGCAGATTCAAACCTGTAAAACGACCTAACCGACGCGCGTCGGACGCCGGGTTTCTTGAGGGTTGCGCCAATCGATCCCGGACAACAGATAGCTCAACTGCGCCGGAGAGATCGTTACCGATTCACCGGCAACCGATGGCCAGATGAACTTTCCTCTCTCGAGTCTTTTGGTAAACAGGCATGCTCCCTGGCCATCGTGCCAGATCACTTTCACAAGATCACTGCGCCGACCGCGGAAGACGAACAGATGACCGCTGAGCGGGTCTTTGCGCAGCACCTCCTGCACTTGAAGTGCCAACGACGGAAAGCCTCTGCGCATATCCGTGTAGCCTGTCGCGAGCCACACTCGCACGCCGCTCGGAACCGGGATCATCGGCGCACCAGGGCATCGAGAACTCGTCGCAGCGCGTCTCCATCAACGTCACCATCGACCCGGATTCGGTCTCCGCTACCGAGATCAATCTCGATGATGCCCTGGCTCCTCCGTCGACGCGCCGGCGCCGTCGTCAATGGCGCTTCGGCCACATCCCGCGGCGGCACAGACGGCCCAATCTCGACCGGCACTAACGGCGCTACACTCGTTTCACCGTGCTTGCAAAGCTCTTTGCGCCACCTGAACAGCTGGCTCACATGAAGGCCGGCCATGCGAGCCACCTCGGAAACGGTGGCTCCGGGCTCGAGCGATGCTGCAACTAGCCGTTCCTTCTCATCCTGCGACCACCGACGCCGCCGCTCGACCGATGTGATCACCTCTGCCCGCGAAATCGTCATAGCGCTTCTCCTAGGATTACCCCTAGGACCTGCAGCGCTCGCGTCCGTCAAACAAGGCGGCCCTCAACGGAGGGATACTCATTAGGAGACGAATGAGTATTTTGAACCGTTTGAGTATTTTTGAATGAAAACAATTATTTACGCGTGTAACGTGGGATATAGAAGCCCGCCGCTGCCCCTAGTATTTATTCCTCATCACCGCACGGCTTTGGGTATCTATCGGTGATGAGATCGCCGTCACCGCGCTCCCGCCTTCTTGCAACGGAAAGGAGTGCGCTGTGGTCATCAAGCGTCGCAATCGAACGAAACATACCAAGACATTCGAAGAGAGATTGGCCGAGGAGGCCGCTCGCTTCAGGGTCGCTGCTGCGCAGCTCCCGCCGGGCACTCAGCGCGAGCTATATCTCCGCCGAGCGCGTCAGGCCGAAACGGCAGCCCATATCAACGAGTGGCTGACGTCGCCAGGGCTACAGCCGCCTAAGGCGCTCGAGGACGTACACGTGAGGAAGTAACATGACCCCCAGAGAACGCCGTGACATGCCGTGGATTATTGGAGCTGCCACTTTGGTTTTTGTCCTGTCGATCGTCGTTGGCGGCATGACGTACTTCCGGTAAGACAGCCGGCCTTGTGGAGTGAGATCCCCAGTGGATTGACTTTTGCAGTCGTAGCCAATATTCGCCCGCAAATCAGCTTGAGTGAATAGATGCGCCCGGCGGCTCCCGTCCGGGCGTCTCTCGTTTCACGCAGCTTTCGCGTCGATCGGTTTGATCCTTTCCAGGTCGCTGCCAAGTTCTTGTTCGGCCATCTGCACGTCATAGGCATTCTGCAGGTTCAGCCAAAGCTGAGCAGAAGTTTTCAGCGCCTTGGACAGGCGAAGAGCAGTGTCCGCGGTAATCGAGGTCTCCTCGTTCGCAATACGCTCAATCCTGGTACGGGGAACGCCGCAAACCTTGGCGAGCGCACCGGCCGAAATGTCGAGCGGGATGAGAAATTCCTCGCGTAGCACCTCACCGGGGTGCATTGGGGGCAGTTTCTTTGCCATATGACCTCCTTGGTCTGGCTAGTGGTAGTCAACGAACTCGACCTCCTTTGGACCTTCAGCGGTCCATGTGAAGCAAATGCGGAACTTATCGTTCACGCGGATGGAATATTGCCCCTTGCGGTCGCCTTCAGGGCTTCAAGGTGATTGCCGGGAGGGGCCAAAAGGTCGTGTAGGTTCACAGCTGCGTTCAGATACTGGAGCTTACGGCGAGCTAGCTTGAGCAGATCGGCCGGAAAGCCTTTTGGCTTTGCCGTTGAAGGCTGCTTCGGTCAGCTCGTCCTTGAAGCACTTGATCATGATCGGAGTGTATCATGCGGTGATACGCCTCGCAAGAGGTTTGTATCATAATATGATACGTTCTTGTAGATCCGCAAGTTTTCCGATGCGGAATCCTCCTACCGAATAGGTGGGAGCCGCGGGATTACCACGCCGCTCTGGAGTGCGCTTGAGGCCGGGTGTCGGCGCGCGATCGGGATTTGGCATCGTCGAGCCGGCAAGGATGACGTTTGCCTGCACTGGGCGGCCGCGTCGGCATTCGAGCGGCCCGCAGGGGCGCAAAGCGATCTTTTCATTCGGTTCAAGAACGGGGCGACCTGGCAGGTCGTCGGCTCGGATAGCTATAACTCGTCGGTCGGGTCTCCTCCAGCCGGTGTGACGTTCTCCGAATGGGCGCTTGCGAACCCAGCAGCGTATGCGTACCGCGCCCCGATCCTCGTCGAGAATAACGGCTGGGCGCTGTTCATCACGTCGCGCGCGGACGCAACCACGCCAAGTCGATGCTGGAATATGGCGCGCGGGAGCTCGGACTGGTTCGCGCAGGTTCTGACTGTCGACAACACGGGCGCGACCTCGCGTGAAGCCGTTGAGATCCAGCGCAGGGAGTATCACGGTATCTACGGCGACGAGGCCGGCGATGCGCCGATCGAGCAGGAATATTTCTGTCCTTCGAGGCTGCGGTTCTCGGCTTCTATTGGGGCAAGCAGCTCCGAGAGGCAGAGCAGGGCGGCCGGATCCTCGATGTCGCGGTGAATCGCGATCTGCCCGGCGTGGGATATCGGTGTCGACGATGCGATGGCGATCTGGTGCTTCCAAGTCTATTTCATGTTCCTGCACCCGGTGCTCCATGCGATCCCGGCGCTCAAGAGCTTCTACGCTGAAGCCAACACGGTCTGGGGCAAGGTCTGGGCGCTCACGGGGCGTTCGGTCACTGTGCTATGGGGCTTGCTCCTGACCGGCATCGGGACCGTATTTCAGTGGCTTGATCCAATTGCCGCGGCGCTTGGCGATCCTGATCTGAAGGCCCAGGTGATGGAGGCGCTGGAGGACAACCCGCAGCACCTCGCTTACGTGTTGATGGGATCTCAGCCATCACTATCGCGGCGCGGCTTCGGTCGGTTGCGAAGGCCTGACCGATGTGGGAGACCGTCATTGGATGGTTCTTGAAGGGGCCGCTTGACCGCATCTTCAGTACCGTGGACAACGCAATTAACAATGAGACGACCCGAGAGCAGGTCAAGGCCGATCTCGCGAAGTCCTACCTCTCGCCTCAAGTCGCTATTTTAACCGGTCGCGGATGGTGGTTCCCACTACTGTTCATCGTGCCAGCAGGCTTCTGGTTTGCTGCTGTATGCGTCTATTCAGTCCTTTGATGCAAGGCACGCGCCTTTCCACAGTCGTGGACGATTGCGGCGCTTCCCTCCCACTGGATCAATGGATGGGAGCCATCGTTGGCTCGCTGTTCATCGCCAAAGCTGGCGGCGAATATTGTCGCGCGACTTAAGCGGTAGGGCAATGCGAAGTGGACTTGGCACAGGAGCTATTGAAACTCGGCCCTGCGGGCCTGATCTGCGTCATTCTTGTGTACTCGCTTTGCAAGTCCGAGCAACGCGAAGCGAAGAAGGATATCCGAATCCAGCTGCTCGAAAACCAGCTGACCGAAAGCTATGGCGAGCGCGTGTTGGCTGCCGATCGCCTCGCCGAAGCCATTCACAGCACGCGTACCGCGTTTGAAGCCCTGACCTCAAAGATACGGGCAAAGCGATGAACCAGATCATCAATCAGTTTCGACGCATCTTCGCCGACGATGGGCGCGGGGACAAAGATTTCACCCAGCAGGAAGAGCGGTTGAAGAAGGCTCAGGATGAGCTGAAGGAAGCATCCGCTTCATTGGCGCGAGCCGCTAACCATCTCGCCGACTTCATCAAAGCCAGGATGTGATGGAGTTCCAGCCTTTATGATCGTTCTCTCGGTTCTCACCATCGCCATCGCGTTCCAGGAGTGGCGCGAGTGGCGAAAGAATCCGCCTGATCTTCTGGACAGGCGGTAGCTCGGCCTGATGCTTCACGCCTGTTTCCCTCCCTAGACTTTCCCAGCGCCCTTTCGTTCACGCCGGGATGTTGAGGAAGTTACGACCTTGCCCCCGGGTGTGATTCTGATGCTGTGCCCATTAGGGCAGCTGAGATCGGATATCGTCCGGGACGCGAAGGTGCCGCGCGGCAATCAGGGTGACAGTGGAGCGTCAATCAGGATGAGAGAGCTTCGCCGGGCTCGTGACGCAGGGAGGGCGTAGCCCGACCGGAGTTACGAGCCCGGCGTCGGCGCGATCCACAGGGGACCGCGCCGACTGGTGATCGCGGCCGGCTGGTTGTGCAAGTGGTTCTTCCGCCAAGAGGAATCACTCGCTTGCCAGGCCGACACGTTACCGATCACCAGATGAGGCTCTACATGAAGTACCGTCAGACCGATACCCCGCCAGTGGCCGCCGCCAAGGCGTCGTTCAGTACCTCGACCGCGTATCGCTTTGAGAAGGATCGAAGGCTCCCATTGCAGAAGAAGGGAGCCCGCGGCCGGCGCCGACCGGACCCGTTGGCCAGTGTTTTTGAGACCGAGGTCGTGCCGATGTTGAAGGCGGCCCCCGGCGTGCGGGCTGTCGCGATCTTCGAGGAGATGTTACGCCGCCACCCTGAGCTCGGGGCTGGAATCCGCCGCACGCTGGAGCGCCGGATCCGCGCCTGGCGGGCAATCCACGGCGAGGAGCAGGAAGTCATCTTCCGTCAGACCCACGAAGTGGGTCAGGTCGGCCTGTCCGACTTCACCGACATGGGCGAGCTCGGGGTCACCATCGCGGGCGTGCCGCTCGATCATCGCCTCTATCACTTCCGGCTGGCCTATTCCGGCTTTGAGCACGCCCATGTCGTGCTCGGTGGCGAGAGCTTCGTCGCCTTGGCGGAAGGACTGCAGAATGCTCTGTGGTCGCTCGGCGGCGCGCCGCGGGAGCATCGGACCGACAGTCTGTCGGCCGCCTTCTGCAATCTGGACCGGAATGCTCAGGACGATCTGACCCGGCGGTACGAGGACCTCTGCGCCCATTACGGCATGCGGCCTTCCCGCAACAATCGCGGCATCGCCCATGAGAATGGGGCGATCGAGAGCTCGCATGGCCATCTCAAGCGGACGATCGCCGATGCGCTGCTATTGCGCGGCACTGCCGACTTCGATGATCTCGCGGCCTACCGCGGCTTCATCGACGAGATCGTCAGCCGCCGCAATGCCCGCAACGCCAAGCGCATCGACCACGAGCGCGCCACCCTGCAGGCATTGCCAGATCGCCGCACCTCGGACTACGAGGAGGTGATTGTCCGCGTGACGTCAAGCGGCGGCTTCACCTTGCGCAAGGTGTTCTACACCGTGCCGTCACGCCTGATCGGCCACCAGCTGCGGGTGCGCCTTTACGATGATCGTCTCGACACGTTCGTCGGCGGCACCCATCTCGTCACCCTGCCGCGTGGGCGGCCGCATCCCAACGGCAAGCACGACCAGGTCGTCGATTATCGGCACGTGATCCATTCCTTGCGGCGCAAGCCAATGGCGCTGCTCAATCTCGTCTACCGTGATCGGCTGTTCCCGCGCGATGCCTATCGGAAGACCTTCGATCGTTTGCGCGAACGGCTGCCGGACAAGAAAGCCTGCCGGCTCATGGTCGATCTGCTTGCGCTGGCGCACGAGCGCGGCTGCGAGGCCGAACTCGCCGGTCAGCTCGCCGCCGACCTGGACGCCGGCCAACTGCCCGATCTCGGACAGCTGCGCACGCACTTCGCGCCCGATCCTGCCCGTGTGCCGCAGGTCGTGGTGCATCTCGCGCCACTGGCCGCCTATGAGTGCCTTATCGGCACCGCCGAGATCGGAGGTGCCGCATGAACACGGCCAACACCGTCGACACCGCGCGCCTCAATCTGTTGCTCAACGAGCTGCGGCTGCCCGCCATCAAGGTGCTGTGGCCGCAATTTGCTGAGCAGTCCGACAAGGAAGGCTGGCCGGCGGCCCGCTTCCTCGCCACCATTGCCGAGCACGAGATCGCCGAACGCGGCCGCCGTCGCATCGAGCGGCACCTCGTCGACGCACGGCTGCCAGCCGGAAAGACCTTCGACAACTTCGACTTCGAGGCCGTGCCGATGATCTCCAAGGCGCAGGTCACCGCGCTCGCCGCCGGCGACGGCTGGCTGGGCAAGGGCGCCAATTTGCTGCTGTTTGGCCCGCCCGGTGGCGGAAAGAGCCATCTCGCAAGTGCTCTCGGCCTCGCTCTGATCGAGAACGGATGGCGCGTTCTCTTCACCAGAACCACCGATCTCGTGCAAAAGCTCCAGGTGGCGCGGCGCGAGCTCAACCTCGAGGCCGCCATCAACCGCCTTGATCGCTTCGATCTCCTGATCCTCGATGACCTGGCCTACGTCACCAAGGACCAGGCCGAGACCAGCGTGCTGTTCGAACTCATCAGCGCACGCTACGAGCGACGCTCGATGCTGATCACAGCCAATCAGCCATTCGGCGAATGGAACAGGGTCTTCCCGGACCCCGCTATGACCCTCGCCGCCATCGATCGGCTTGTCCACCACGCTACCATCGTCGAGATGAACGTCGAAAGCTATCGCAGGCGGACCGCGCTCGAACGAAAACGCGGACCTGGACGCCCGCCGTCACACGCGACACCCAAAACCGTCTCTGATTGACGCTCCGCGACAATCAGAGTTCAAAAAACTCTTGCGCGCGACAATCAACGCGGCAATCATCACCTCGCCGCGACACCGACTCGCCATCCTGATTGTCGTGCGCTTCCCACCCAGATTGTCGCGCTATACGAAGGCAAGCGTTGCTGCCGAAAGGATCAACGCTAGCTCGCGACAAATCGGGCACAGATACTTTTTGTCTGTAGGCGGTATTGGCGACGCCATCGGGCTCTCCGCCAAAACACTGCCGGGAAAACGCAGGTTAGGATTGCGGGTTCCCGTGCTGGCTCTCCTCTTGCGGGAAAGGATCGTGCGTTTTGCGGTCGAGGAAGGTGTCAGGCGGAGGTAGTTTTTAATAGTTCAGCCGCCTTTGCAATGAGTTCGCGGACGAATGCGGTCTGCTTGGATATTTGGGCGGCTTCATCGTGAACCCGATGAACAGTTTGGATTGGCATGGCTGTGCTCCTTGGCTTTGCAGGCGGGAGCGCTCTCGGTCTCTCAGCCACCGACGCCTACGGGCAGAGCCTTGGCCGGTGCTAACTCATCAACGGCGCTGGAGCGATTTTGCTCAATAGTGAACATAAGCTGGCGCCTAATCGGCGTCGGGCTCTTCTTTGTGCCTCGCCACAGCTTCATTAACTTTGTGGCGGTCGAGCCGACCTTCGGGGGAGAGCATCGAGACAGGGCGCCAGATGCTAACGTTGATCTCCAAGTTTGATTACGTGGCTTCGTGGCCCACTCCCACCCATTGATCAAATGCGTCTTTGGTCCACGACTCCTGCGATATTGCCGGGTGCGTCCGGTTCTTGATCTTCCCCTGCCTGGATAGGGTTCGGGCCGGCGCTGCCTAGCGCCGGTTCACCCGGCTGCCATTATGATCGCGCGCGGACTTGGGACTTTTAGCGCATGGAGATAATCGGCGCTGAACTCGGCCACCGTTTCAAGCTCCTCGCGCCGAAGCACGTAGGCGATTTGTCCGCGCCAATCGAGCAATCCCATCTTTCTCAGTTCCTGAACTGTGCGATTGACATGGACGGTTGAGAGGCCAGAGGCATCCGCAAGGTCTTGCTGCGTTAAAGGAAGACGGAAGGTGTCGTTGTCGAGCAAACCCACCATCTCAAAACGGGTGGCAAGCTCGCAGAACAGATGCGCGACTCTTGGCAGCGCCGCCCTTGAGCCCAGGTTTTCGACCCATTCTCGGTAGATCGCTGCATGGATAAGGGTCTCTCGCCAAAATGCGTTTGTCAGCCCCGGAGATTCCTTCAACATCCGCCGGAGATGCGAATGGGATATGAAGGCCACAGTCGAGGTCCCCTCGCTGCAGAGATCGTGATCCAAAACGGGCAGATGCAGCGTATGGAGATCAGGTACGTCCCCCGGTACGTAGATGGACGATATTTGATTGCGTTCGGAAACAACCCTTCGACGCGACAGCATTCCAGTCATCACGACGGCACAATGCACGGGCACGTCGCCTTGCCGTGCCACGCGGTCGCCGTCTCTAAATGTTTTGATGATGTGAGGCATCTGCTGGAGCCGGACCTTGTCTTGCTCGGACAGCTCAACGACGGACAGCAAACGCGCGATTAGCTTGACATGCGGCATCAGACACTCCCTCCCCTTCGCAGGCGGGAGCACGAGAGTGTCTCTCAGTCACCAGCGCCCACAGAAAAGGCCTTGGCCGATGATGCACAAGCAACGCGGGAAAGGGAACTAAGTTCCCGCGCCATCAGGTGCGTGTTCGCCCTGCGAGAAAGTAGGATTTCTGGCTGTAACAAATCGATACAGAAAGTGCGCTCCCGCCGGGCGCGAGATTCACCTCGGTTATTTCGGGAACCCAACTTTGCCAAGATCCTCAATGGCATGGGGCAGGTGATTTTCATTTCGTATTTTTACAGCCCTAAAATGACGACCGCTGCATCCTGGCGGACAGCGGTTCGGCAATCAGTCTAGGCCCCAGCCAATCCCCTCGCTGGGGCCTTTTTTTGGAACAGGGGGCGGCCGGCGCGGTTCTAGTCTCGCTTTGATGAGGAGTGGGACGAGCCCTCGGCCTCAGTGCTCTTCCCGGGCGTGCAGTTTGAGGTTAGCTCATTTTCTTGCGGCTGATCGCGAAGGAAAAGCGGACCGTCATAACGGGGCCGCTGTCGTCCCGGACCTCGATCTCCATTTGCTCAGCGTCGCTACCGCTGAGGGTCGCTACGGCATCATGGGCCATGCCTCCTAAAGATCGCGCAGCCTCGTCCTGTGCCGCGTCCAGATCCCGAAGATCGAGGCCTTCCTCGTCAGGGGTTGTTCCGTTGCCGTCCTTTAAATCGAAGTAATACCGAGGCATTGAGCGCGCCCATTCATTTCCTAACATTTCAAAGCGAAATTCGGAGGGGCGTTCCTAGTGGCCCCGCTTTTTGAAATGCGGGCGGCCTGTTTGGGGAGCACAGGAACAGGTCCTCATTCGGCGGTTGGGTCATTGGCGGGTCGCACTGCCCGCCGCGGCATTTGGACAACGACGGAAGCCGAGCTCCAGCGACCCCCCCGCGCTGGGGCTACTTCTCTAGGCCATCACCCGAACGGGTCTTTGCCTGGCTGAAGTATCCTCACGAACGTCCCGCTCTCGCCTCGATCGTTTCTTCAGAATTGCTCAGCAACCAACGGACGAGAATAATCGAGAATTCAACCTATACCTTTGGGCGCTTTTCTCGTTGCACTGCGCTAGTCTTTTGCCTCGGAGCAGGGGAATGGCGAGCGAGCTAAGACAAGCGGAGTACCGGGCAGGCGGGGGCGCGCCAATGCTTAGCCGGCTGCGCCGTGTCGAAGAATGGCGCAGGGCGCGCTTCCAGCAGTTGCTGGATGGACCGGACCGAGAATCGGCAATCAGGGCGGCGTGACTCTATCTGGAGCGCGGCGCATGGCAGCTGAGCGGGGGCTTGTTTAGCGAACTCTGGTAGGCTTGCTCATCTCCGCAAGCCCGCCAGCAGTAATGCGATAGCTGACCTTTCCGTCAGCTTCTCGAATCTCAATCCACTGATGGCGAAGTAAGGTCAGTTTCAACTTTGCCTGATCTGGAAGATCGACAGCGGGGACCCATTCACCGCCCCGAAGGTGCTCCAGAAATTGCCGATGGCGATGATTGAACGAAGTGGCCAAGCCAAGCCGCGGGTTGAGAGTGGACGAATCCAGCAGTCCAGACATCATGGGCATCGAAGGCCCGTCCGTCGTGATCCAAATGGATCACTGACTTATCCCGCGCGAGGCCGACCCGTGAAATACAGCGACAGAACGCTCCCGACGCGATAGAGTGAGTTGTTGAACACAACCGAATGCGTCAAGTGGCTCGTATATTGGGAGATCGTTCATGAGATTCTTTTTCCTCGGTATCGCAATGGTCGGAATCGTAGTCGGGACACAAGCAAAGGCAGGCGCGAGCCGAGACTATGAAGTTGACTACTACGCGGAGCGACAGCTTCGGACGCAGGTTGGAACATTCTACAAGCCATGCGGTACCGGCGCCGCCACAATGAACGGGCAGCGAACGCACTACTTCAAGAAGTCGCAATCATCATGTCTGGTCACTGGGGGACATCCGCCGCCAGCGACAATAAGCTGCGAGTTCACCCAAGCGGGTTGCACAGACGCTCTCGCACATGCGTTTCCGCTCATCCCTCACACACCCGGCTTCAGCCTGAGCATGGGTGCTGCACCGCGTTGTTCCAAGCTAGCGCCGCTGACCAGGGGCTTTATAAGCGAAACAAGCGCGATTCCGGCGTGAAGTAAATCGGATTGTAGCTTTACGCGACTTAGGTGGCCTCCGGATTAGCCGCATTTGGGGGCGCCGCCTTTGCCGCGGCCAGTTCATTCGCCTTGTTAGCGCTGAGCGCTTTGATTTCCGCCAGCCGCATTTCTCACTTATGCTTCTCGACGTACCATTCATCAAAAAGCATCTCGATCAAGTCAATCAACATCTGAACCTCGCCGGGCTCGATGTCGACGATTAGATTCACGTCCTTTTCCATGTGGGCGCCAATATTGCCAACGCTGCGAACCGCGTCGATCGCTCTCGCGCGTTACGCCCTTTGGAGCCGTATGATCGTCTAGCTGTTTTCGTCGATTAACGGCGGAATCTGCCTCCTAGAATTTCAAAGTCGTGCGCAGGCCGAAGACTGTTGCGTTCTTGAGCGCTCGGCCCGGGATCGGCCCCGCCGGGTCCGTTGCTCCGCCCCCGGGATGAATGATGTATTGGAAGTTTGGCTGCAGGGTCCAGCCGTCCCGTAACTGATATTGATACACCGCCGTCAACAGTCCTTCGAAGCTGCGCACCGGCCATGTCGGACCAAAGAGTACGCGATAGTCGACGTCCAGTGCCTGAGCCCGCTTCGAGACGTGGGCGTAGCCAGCAGCGATGCCGAATTTGTCGTCTGGTCGTTTGTCGCTGAGGCCGATGAACTCGAGTCCGGCGTCGGCGTAGAGATCAATCAGATTGCGGTCCGCGGGAGCGCCGGAGATGCGAGCGAAAACGCCGATTCCCCGATCATCGCTTTTGGGCACGCGATAAATCTGCTGCTCGAAGACTGCCCATCCGCCGACATCGCCTGCCAACATCAGGGGAGTGCCGCTGCTGGCCGGCGCCGCAAGCGAAACGCCGTTGCTGGCGAGTTGAAGATCGGAGAATGGCCCGAGGTGACGCCACCCGCCGAACTTGATCTGGCCCGTCAGATTGGGATCGCCCTTCGTGTTGTTCCAGGAGTACTGGATTTGGCCCAGCAGAAGGGGCGGATCGTTAATCCGGAAGTTGACGCCATATCGGTTGCGTTGTTGTGGATCGCCTGGGCCCGGACCCGCCTGGTTGCCGTCGAAGACGCCGCCAAGAATGGATAGCTGATCCGTGGCGTTGACCAGCAGCCGGGTGCCCATTGCCGCCAACGGCGGCGACGGACCGCCGCTGGGCAGGTCGAGAGATGTGATTGCCGGCCACCCCATCGATGCGTTGGTGAAGACATCTGTATATTTCGTGTTGAAGAACTCGCTATCGGCGGCGAGCTGCCCGAACTTCAGGGAGACCTTTTTATTACCCCACTGCTTCTCGAAGTAGGCTTCGTAAAGTCGCGTCGACGGCAATGCTTCGATGCCGCTGACGACGAAGAGATTGTCGAGATAGTTGCGCGACAGTCCCGCACCGTGAATCTGGAACATGTTGGCGTGGAAGGTAAGCCTGTCCATGCCGGCGAGCCTCTGCAGGTCGACATCGACGGCAAGGTTCAGCCGGCCTTCGTAGATCGCTCCCTGCTTCAGCCCGCCGGAGACATTTCCGAGCGTCTCGCCGATGTAGGTCGCGGCGAACTTGATCCCGTATTTTTGAAACGGGTTCGGCAGAAGTCCAAGCGTCTTCTCCTCGATGGTGCTCTCGCCGGTGTCCGGATCGGCAGGCTTGTCTTCGTCGGTCTTCTTGTCTTCCTGCGCGAAAGCGTGGGTGCCGGCGAGAAGCCCCGCAACAAGGACCGCCAGCGTCAGGCATCTAACGACCATGTTCAATCGAACCGCATAGCGAGGAGTCCGCAAGACAGGGGCACATTGGGACACGGTCGAATGGCAAACTCAAGAGGGCGCGCGCGCTGGCTGGTTCCGCTCAGGTGATTTTCCAAGCCCGTGATTTTTGCGGCAGCGCGAGAGGCGAGCCGGCTTTGAAAACGGCAACCCCGGGAACAATCGGAACTTTTGCCTTGACGCTGCCGTTCGTGAGTGGGGCCAGAAATGGAGGAGAGTGAATAAGCTGATCGTCTGCGGCGCCCTTGCCGCTTTTGTGCTCGGTGCGCAGGCTGCGAGCGCCGCCGAATTCTACATCGTGCGCGATGCCGCGACTAAGAAATGCACGGTCGTCGACACAAAGCCGACAACTACCACCACGACGGTCGTTGGCGACGGCGTCTATAAGACCAAGACGGAAGCCGAATCCGCCGTGAAGACCACCAAGGTCTGCACCGAACAGTGATGATCCGTCGGCCATGGTTCGGGCCGGTCGGAAGGAAGAGGAGGATGAACGATGCCTGTATTTCTGTTGTGGGCCGCTCCCGCCGTCATCGTGATCGGCGGCGCCGGCTATTGGCTGATTCACATACACTGATCAAACTACGATGATCACGAAGCGGCCCGTCCGGTCATGTCAGGCGAGCCGCTTTTCTGCCGGGCCGGCGCCCTTTTCGGACGGGCAGCGGACGAAGCCAGGCAACCACGCCAACCGCCGTACGTTGACCCTCGAATGGGGCGCAGCTACGGAGCCGCCGATGATCGAAACCGATACCCTTTTGGTGAAGTGCCCCAACTGCGGCGCTTGGCCTATGGCGGCGGGCCCGAACGCCCCCTATTCCCATCAGGACGTTCGGCTGAGATGCGCCAAGTGCGGCCATGGCGAGGATGGCCGGCTACGACGCTCCACGTCCGTCGAACGCCCCCCACAGCAGCCGCATGCCGTTTGAATCATGAAGATACGCGCGCACTTGCAAAGCCACATCGTCGAGCTCGATGACGGCTCGAGATGGCAGATCTTTCCGGGCGATCTCGACTTGACGCTGAACTGGGAGCCCGTGACGGACCTGATGGTTCTCGATGCAGACGACGAAGTTGCGTCTCATGTCCTGGTCGGTAGTGGCGCAAAGGTGCGCGCGAGGCCCGTGGGCGACAGCTGGCCTGCGACGCAAGTCAAGGACGCGCTGAAGGGCGGTTGAGCGCTTTTTTGCAACCCGCCGGTTGGAAGACGAGTTTGGCTCGCGGAGGCGCAGGGATGCCGACGCCTGGCGTTGTCGATCAGCGATCTGGATACTGTCGAGCGGCTAAATGCGCTGGGCAATCCTGCTCCGGAAGAGCGTGACAAAATCGAGAAGCTGCTCGCGAAGATCGACACCGCGCTGAGCTTGCTCGAGCCGCGACATGTTGCCGGACCGAGCAGCGAATGAACCGGCGCTGCCGCCAGTCAGCGCGCGGCAAGCTGACAAAGCGATCTCGGACGATGATCGTCTCCGTGTGGCGCAGGGCTGGCTAGGTCTACTCCGGAGACGCCCGCAGTCGGAGCAAGAGGCGTTCGAAGCCAGAAGCAAAGCCGAGGGCACAGGGCAGCCCGACTCGGAGGCCTCGAACTAGCGATAATTGGTGAACAATTTCCGAGAGGAACGCGCCTTCTGTCCAATAATTAACAGAGCATCGCTAATGGCAGTGGAGCAACGCATGCAAAAGCGGCGTCGTTTCAAACAAGAGCATTCTCTAGAAGTGCGGTTGACAGAAGAGGCCAAGAGCCTGCGCGACGAAGCCAGCGGGCTTCAACCAGGTATCGAGAAAGAAGAGCTGTTGAAGAAGGCCCGACAGGCTGAGACTGGCGCTCACATGAGCGAGTGGCTCCTCTCCCGGACTCCAGCCGTCCACCTAGCTTGACCTACGTCAACGTGGCTTTGCTGCTGGCCTGAGAGTTCCGGCATGGCCGAGCGATACGACCGGATCACTATTGCCGGATACGTCGCCATCGCCTTTGGCGTCGCGGCGTTGATTTGGCTGCTGATGTCGTAGAGGCCGCCTCAGTTGGCGGCCTCTTTCATCCAAGATCCAATTCATATGTTGGCCGAAAATCCGGCGAAGTGCCATCATATTGGGATACTGAATACCCAAAAGATGACCGAGGTATTGGCGCAGCGCTCTCATTCCGGTATCTGACAGGAACTGCTGGTCTTGCGGTCCTTCGGGCCCTGAGCACTTGCGGCCCCGCCAGCCGGCGTTATTCGGCCTGTTCGATCGCGGCTGGCATTTTGGCTACCGACATCAGAGATCGAGCGACTTGGTTTAGCAACTGATCAGAATTCTCCTCTTCCGCAAGTGACTTCGACAACAGCGCGACGACTGCACTGTGGCGTAGCTGCTGGGCGAGATTCTTCGCCATGGTGTAAGCCGAGATTTCATAGTGCTCCACACGCTGTGCAGCTCCGATTAAGGCGAGGTCCGCGGCCGCGTCTTCCTTTTCCTCTCCTTCAGCCATGATTTCCTGGCCTTCCTCGATAAGCCCCATCATGCCCTTGCAAGGCTTCGCTCGGACGGTCTTGCCGAGCAACTCGAAGCATTCATTGATGCGCTCCACCTGGTTTTCGGTCTCGACGAGATGTTGCTCAAACAGCTCTCGCAACTGATCGAAGCGAGCTGCCTCGGCCATCTTCGGAAGCGTCTTGGTGAGTTGCTTTTCGGCATGCAGGATGTCGCGTAGCTCATCGATCAACAAGTCGCCAAGCCCGGCTTGGTCGTCTGGCGGCGAACTTTCCGCGACGATCGCGGCGGACGCGCCGGGCTCAGCCTGGATCGCTGGCGATTCCGTGAAGACCCAGCCATTGCCCTCGTTCCACGGACCGCGGGCGTCGATCTCGCCGTGGTCGCCGGCCCCGGTGGAGTCGTTGAAGAACTGGTCGACCAGTCCCGGTGTTGGGGCGATGCGGCCGATGCTGAAAGCGGGCTTGGCCATGCTCTCGAGCGCCAGCGCGAACGCTCTCATGTGTGTGATTTCCCGAGTCATCAGGAACTGCAGCGCGTCCTTGGTACCGGCGTCGTCGCAGAAATTGATTAGGCGTTCATAGACGATCTTGGCCCGCGCTTCGGCGGCGATGTTGCTGCGCAGATCGACGTCGAGCTCGCCGGTTATCTTCAGGTAGTCGGCCGTCCACGCATTGCCCTGGGAATTGAACAGGTTCACGCCGCCGCCACCAGCGATCGCAATCAGGGGATCGGCTTCGGCGGCCTGGCGATCGAACTTCGCCGGCTTGAGGTGCATCCGGGCGAGTGTCCCCACGACTTCGAGGTGACTCAGTTCCTCGGTGCCAATATCCATCAGCAGGTCCTTGCGATCCGGATCCTCGCAGTTGAGCCCCTGTATTGAATATTGCATCGCGGCAGCGAGCTCGCCGTTGGCACCACCGAACTGTTCAAGAAGCATGTTGCCAAAACGAGGGTCTGGTTCGTCGACGCGGACAGTGAACATCAGCTTCTTGACATGGTGGTACATCGAAAGGCCTTGCAATGAGAGGGGAGATCATCCCGAACGGAGGCCAGGATCGTTTGTTCCTATCGGACGGAGGATTCCTGCCCGGACGCCGAACCGCCGACTTTCCTTGTTGGAAAGCCGGGGGAGGACCTCGACGGCACGTTGAGCGTTGGGGAGGTACTTATCTTTCCGATCGTTGAGACATGTTCAAGATCGCTAGCTTGTCAGCAAGGCGCCTTGGCCGCAGTCCAAGCTTTCCGGTGAATGTTAGACCGACCAGAGCGGATGTCGCGGTGGCACATTCAATCGCCCGCAGCACTGCGCCGGCCCCGGAGCAGGTGGCCCGCGCCCTGACCTGGGGCGTAGATGAGAAGCTTCTTCTGGTCCTGACAGCCGTCGGCTGGCTTGCCTCGCGCGGTTGTGGGGTGCCGCTGCGGCGCGCAGGAAACCATGCTCTGCCAGTGACGGTCACTGCGTCGCTGCTGCCCGATGATTTAAAACTCGTATTCGACCAAACTCGGCCGGATCGTCGGACGGTGATTGGGCATATGCATGGCGTCCCGCTTTCCGGCAAACGAAAAGATGCGTTTCCCTCAGGCCACGCGCTGCACATGGACTGGCACCGGCGGCCAGCGGGTTGCCGGCAGGTCCCCGGCGGGCGATCCGCGCGATTGCGGTCGGGCTGTCGCTCACTCGCATTGCGATCCTGGCGCATTGGGCGAGCGATGTCGTTGCCGGCTTCGCACTCGGGGCGATTCTCGAACGGGGCCTCCGGCATTGGACCGGCTACTCGAACGGAATTTCAAAGGAGGATGATCATGCCGACTCTTGAAGACCTGAAGGGATACGTGGAGCGCGCAACCGGTCTGAAGCGCCCCGGCAAGCGGAAGGCTGTGGATCTCGCGCGAGCGCGAAAGCCTGTTACGGTTCGCTTTAAGGACGACGGTCTCATTCCAAATCACCCGCGATGGCCGCTCGTACTGTATCGAAACGCGGTCGCTTTCGACGAGGACCTGGACGCCGCGGCCGTGATCGAAGACCTATTTGAAGCGAACGGATGGGGAGATAGCTGGCGGGATGGCATCTACGATTACGTGCATTATCACTCCAGGATCCATGAGGTGCTCGGCATCGCGCGCGGCAAGGGCCGCGTTCGGTTCGGCGGCAACAAAGGGAAGATCTTCACCCTGAAGGCTGGGGACATCGCGGTTCTTCCCGCCGGCACAGGACATCAGTGCCTTTCCGCGGGCGATGAGTTCCTCGTCATCGGGGCATACCCGCCGACCGGTACATACGACGAGTGCACGAGCGTCGAAGACCGTCAGCGGGCGCTGAAAGCCATTCCGAAGGTTTCGGTGCCGCGTAAGGATCCGGTCTATGGGGCCGGCGGGCCGCTCTCGAAGCTCTGGAAGAAAGCGAAATGACCGAGTACGTCATCCGCTTCGTCCTCGGGGGCGCCGTCGTATCGGCCTTCGCGATGCTGGGAGATCTCCTGCGTCCAAAGAGCTTCGCCGGCCTGTTCGGAGCAGCGCCCTCGGTCGCGCTCGCGACGCTTGGGATCGCGGTGTATCAGCACGGGGTCAATTACGCCGCCTTGCAAGCTCAGGCGATGATTGCGGGAGCGGTTGCGCTCGCCATCTACAGTGTCGTCGCCTGCCATCTGCTTGTCCGCGCAAAGCTGCGAGCGGTGACGGCGACCTTGCTGTCACTCGTCATTTGGCTGGTCGCCGCTTTCGGGCTGCTGGTTTTCGCTGGAGGTCAGACGTGAGCCCGATCCGCTTTTCAACGTCATCTCTCAAGGAAGGCCGCTGGTACGAATATCTGATTCGCTTCGTGCTTGGCGGCGCTGCGACCGTCTTTACCGGCCTCATCAGCAGTCGCTATGGAGCAGTCATCGGTGGCGTTTTTCTTGCCCTTCCAGCCATATTCTGCGCGAGCGCAACGCTGATTGAGAAGCATGAAATTCGCCGCAAGCGCGAAGCGGGTCTCGCCGGCAAGCGCCGCGGGCAAATGGCGGCCGCCGTCGATGCCGCTGGCGCTGCGCTCGGCGCGCTGGGCATGCTGGCCTTCGCGGTTGGTTTCTCGATGCTAATCCCACGCGGCAACATCCCCGCCGTCTTCGTCGGCGCCTCCCTCGCCTGGTTGACTATCGCGGTAGCGGCTTGGTACGTGCGCCGGAAAATGCGATCGATGCGGACCGTGAAAGAGCCCAGCGGCTCCACCAATTCGCGAACGCGATAGACGGGCTGGCGTCTCTTCATTAGTTCGCAATGAGGAAGTTTGATCTCGTCATGGCCGAGCTACCTTCCGGGCATTCATATCGGCACCCGTCACCGGCCCCAGATATTGATTTCCCAGCAATACGCGGGCTGACGCGACTCCTATTGGGGCACTTGAGGCCGGGCGAAATCCAGCACGGCTTGTCCCAAGATCGTGCACAAGGGAGACCAGAGGAACTGCGGTTATCGGCGCGGGTTGAATGCAAAGCAGCCCAGTTGCTGCCCGCGGCTTGTGCAAGGTTTAGAATGGCCGACGAAACGATCAAGACCACCGGCATAGCCGCACACGGCGCCTCTCGCCTCCCGTCGGGTCGAGATCGACAGTTTCAACCTCGAACTAAAAGATGAGGACGAATTAGGCAAGGTTTCAACGGAGGAACCTCGCTGACTTCGCGGGTTTATCACCGGAAGGAGGGATCGGCGCTAGCGAGTGGAAATGACTGCTGTGATAGCGGCGGCCGAGCGTGTCGCTGACGACTAACCGTCGAAGAGGCCGTGATTAGCGGAAACCGAGCCCACGATCCCTACAGAGTTGAAGGAGGCACGTGGTGACCCAACCGACCGAAAAGGAAATCGAGAAGCGCGCCTACGAGATATGGGAGCGGAGCGGCAAGCCCGAAGGCAGGGAGGAAGAATTCTGGCGGTTGGCGGAGCAGGAGTTGCGAAACGAGGACAAGTCATCTCCCCTCCGCACTCCAGATAGCCTGTAAGCAGAGAAGAAGCGCTAACCGGATGTCTCATTCCGCAGCAGCCGAAACTGTATTGCTGTACTTTGTGCTGCCCCTTTGGTTATTAGCCGGGTTTGCTGATTATCTTTGCCATCGCGCATCTCGGATTGAGACGACAAGCGGCTATAAGGAAACCCTACTTCATCTGCTGATGTTGATCGAACTTGCGATACCATTGCTGGCGGCGATTTTTTTTGAAATCAACGCTCTTATTATTGCGGCTATGATCGTCGGCTTTGTTACGCACCAGCTGACAGCCCTCTGGGATACAACATTCGCCAGCCATAAGCGGAGCATCACGCCCATCGAACAGCAGGTCCATAGTTTTCTCGAACTGATGCCTCTCATGGCGATGGTGATCGTCATCATCTTAAACTGGCCGCAATTCCTCAGCCTTTGGGGACTGGGTTCTGGGCCCGCACGTTACGAACTCGCCCTGAAGCGAGAGCCATTACCATGGACGTATGTGGCGGCGTTTCTATTCGCGGTCCTGCTGTTTGAAGTCCTTCCCTATATGGAGGAATTCGTTCGAGGCTTACGGTCGCGGAAGAGGGCTTAGCTCCGAACGCGGAGCACTTCAATGAAGGTTACCGTCATCGGAGCGACAGGACTTTTAAGGTCCGCTATTGTGGCTGGCTTTCCTCGCACGGCCATTCGGTCCTTTCGATGAGTAGAATCGCCGACATTAGGTGTCCTGGCACGATCTCAACGAGGCGCGGATTGTATCTTCACAGCCACCGCTGTCGTTGCACAGCCCGTCATAGGCTCGCTGCTTGTGCTGCACGTCGGTTACTCCTTCTGGGAAGGATGGATCGTGGTCGATGGTGCTGTATCTCTCGTCTCACCGAATCTGCTGGCTGTGGTTTGCCTTCGGCATTCCAGTGTTCATGGCGGTGGCCGCTATACTCTGGCTGATGATAGCTAAACCTTAACTAGAGGTGTTTTGAAGCGTGATGGCAGTGCCGAGCTCGCCAGGATGCTCCGCTCGCGGTGGCATGCCAGCTTGCAGTAGTTGCCGGGGAGCGCGCAGGCCTCCGGGATGGTCGAGCGGATAGGAGGGGATACCTGTTAGGCCGCCAAAGCGCCTGTTGCTCAGGCGTGCCTCCGTTATTGGCCAAGAACTCTGCGTGCGAGATGAATATACGCAATCGCTCTGGATGAATGTCCCGGTGGTCGACGTTGCTAGCCTGTCGGGATCCGACCGGGCGGACGTGGTCGTGGTCGGTTCTGGCATTGCTGGGCTGCCGGTGGCGTAGAGCTTGCAAGCCGTGGGCGCTCCGTGATCGTGCTGGATCGACACCGGCATGACGGCACGCACGACCGCGAATCTCGCCACAGCGCTGGACGACTATTCCAAGGAGCTCGTGGGCGCGCGCGGCGAGGAATGTGCGCCTTACTACCAAAGCGTCATGACCGCGATTGACCGCTGAAGCTATCCTGGAACTCGAAAACGTCGACTGCGATTTCTGCCGGGTCGACGGAATCTGGGTGCATTGCCGAATCCCAGACCGGGCGGCCAACCGCCAGCGGCAGCAAAAGGGGAAAGGAGCCGCCTCGCAACGGCTCCGTCCTTCCGCTATTTCTTGCCCTCGCCGACCGTAGGCGCGGGCTTCTTGTCGAGATCCTGCGCCATCTCAAGATGATGCTTAAGCGCCGGCAGGGTTTTGCCGGCCCAATTCTTCAGATCCGCGTTATCGCCGCCCTTGGCATAGCGCTCGAACAGGTCGACGGCATCCTTATGAGCGCTGACCTGCATCGAATTGAACTCCGAGCTGAAGTCGTTACCGTTGGCACCCTTCAGCTTGTCGAGCTTGCTTTGGTGCGATGAATCGAGAGCGCTGGGCAACTCGGCTTTCACCTTGCCACTGGTGACAAGTCCCTTCAGCTCGGTGCTGGTTTTGGTGTGGTCCGTTACCATCTGGGAAGCGAAAGTCTTCTCCGCTGCATTTCCCTTCTGCTGTGCGAGCTTGTTAGACTCGATTTCAAACATGTCCGATATCGCGACCTGCTTGACAAAATCCACCGTCGAGGAGCTGACCCCGAGCGCGGAATTGACCCCGGTCTTTTCGCCGACGGATTGCGCCATGACCGGTGTCGCCAGCAAAATGCACGCGATTGCTATCATAGTGCGTCTCATGTGTATCTCCATCAGTTTGCGGTCTTGCAATTGACGCCCTTGCGAGGCGTTAGTTGAGCTTAGTCGCCGTCTGCTCGTCGAATTTGGCGGCGAGGGATCGAACGATATCGTGTGGCTGAGCTTTCCATCCAGGCGATCAAGACGTCGTAGTGGCGACCGGCCGCAACAGGAGACCCGCCTTCGACCGCTCGGGCGGTGGAACGATCCCGTGACCAAACGAGCCAGTTGCGGGTGTAGACCTCCTTGCGGTTGGGGTGGAACTGGACGCAGTAGCCGCCGCATTTGCGCTTTTCGCTGATTCCCGCCCCGTTCTTGGCCAAGCTATCGTCAAAGGCGAGGTGGTGGTTGGCCTACGCACTACCCTGAAGTTTTAAGCCGAGTGCCGGTAAACGTGGCGGAGGTATACGCGTCACTACGCAGTGACCTGTACATCGGCTCCATTACTTCTTTTTCTTGGGGACGTTCTTGCCTTTTTTGCGGGCCTTGGAAAGTCCGATCGCGATCGCCTGCTTCTTGCTTTTTACCTTGCCGCCCTTTCCGCCACGGCCACTTTTGGCCGTCCCCTTCTTGTACCGTCGCATCTCGCTCTTGACGTCCGAGCCCGAGCTCTTCGAGTAGCGACGCTTCTTCTTGGCTTTTTTTGCCATGGGTTCTTCTCTTTCCACTAAAAGACACTGCTAGTTGAACTGCCAGAAGCATGACTTCCGCGCCGTCGGCTTTCCCATCCACCGCATCGACAATCTAGATGGCGCTGGCAAGTTCCAACGCACCATTCCGAGCATCCGTTAGAGGATATACCGAATGCGGTGTCCTCATAGGAACGCTGTCAGATGTTTCACGCTTGATAGGTTGGAGAACCTCGATCGATGCGCCGCACCAGAATTCGGCTCAAGCACCAGCCATCCGACCAAGCCGGCCGACGCGGTTGGCGGCTTAGCACCGAGGAAGATGAAGAAGGTATCGAGGATTGGATGGTCGGCGGAGGCGACAGCCCGTCAGCTTGAACGGCAAATAGTCCCGGAAATTGTTGCTGCATCAACCAAGGGATCAGGGTAGCCACACGATGGTTCGTCCCAAGGGTTCACCTTATTTCGAGCCCGATTCAGCGGGCCAGCCGTTTGATGGTCTTGGCCGCACGGCTGGGACCATGCCAGCCGAGAAACTTCAGCTCCTTGTTCTCCAGCGCATTCGTTGCTCGAAAGAACTGTTCGAGGTCATCGCGTGCATGGGTGGGAAGATCGCGGATATCCTTGAGATCAGTTTCGAGCGGTGATCTATCAGGCACCGCAAACACCCGATCGTTGCGCTCCGTCTCGCCCTTTTTCTTCTGTTCGACTTCGAGAATGCCGATGGGACGGCAGCGCAGCACGACGCCCGGATAGGTCTGCGCGTCATGCAAGATCAGCACATCCAGCGGATCGCCATCCTCGGCCTTGGTCGAGGGAATGAACCCCCAGTCATAGGGATAGGTCAGGCCGGCCATCAGTGGCTTCGCCAAGGCAAAAACGCCAAGCTTCGGATCGAAATCGAGCTTGCACGAACTGCCGCGCGGCGTCTCGACCACGGCGAAGATGTTCTTATCGTCGGCCCAACTCGGCAGTTTTGTCAGATTGGTCATGGCGGACGACTCGGGCCTCGAAAGGAGCAGCGGGCCCGACGGAAATCGATCCGCCGAGCCCTGCCGGGAATCAGGCGGAGGTGGAGGCCTTCTTGTTGACACCCTTGCGCAACGCGACCGTATTGAGCTTGGCGTTCGCGGCCTTCTCTTCGTTTAGGTTCGTGGTAAGGAAGCGCACGATATCGTCGTGGCCGAGCTCCTCCGCCCAGGCGATCAAGGTGCCGTAGCGGCATATCTCGTAGTGCTCGACGGCCTGCGCGTTGGCGACGAGCGCCGCATCCAGCACCGTCTTGTCCTCGATCTCGCCGGCCGTCTCGTCGGCTTCCTTGATGATCCCGTCGATGGCTGGGCATTGCGTGCCGCTTGGCGATTGGCCGAGTTTCTCGAACACCTTTTCGAGACGCTCGATCTGCTTGTTGGTCTCCTCGAGATGGTTCTTGAGGCCCGTGGCCAGATCCCGGTTGGTGGCTTTGTCGATCATCTTCGGCAGGGCCTTGGTGATCTGCTCCTCGGCATAATAGATGTCCTGCAAGCCATGCAGCAGCAGATCATCCATCGTCTTGATGTCTTTGGTGAATAGTCCCATGACGCCGCTCCTCGCTCCTAAAGCGGGGGGAACGCATGCTCGCCGTGCTGGTTCCTGGGCGTGAACGCCAGAGCCGGCCGGGAAGATTATGATGGTGGGGCGTCTCGTGCGTCCGCAGGAACTCGCGCAAACAGGCCGCGTTTTGCCTCTTTGGGTGGAGTTCAACATGGTCAGCACCTCGCTCTGGATGGAGACCGAAATCCTGCCGGAGGCGGGTGCCCTCAAAGGCGATGTGCAATGCGATGTCGCCGTGGTTGGTTCGGGCATCGCCGGACTGTCGACGGCGTACGAATTGATGAAGCGCGGCCGCTCGGTCATCGTCATCGACCGCAAGGGTATCGCAAGCGGCATGACGGCGCGCACCTCGGCGCATCTTGCGCCGCTTTGCGATGATTTGATGAGCGAATTCAGGAAGCTGCGCCGCGCCGAGGTCGCCAAGCTGTTCTACGAAAGTCAGGCCGCCGCCGTGGATCGCATCGAGGAAATCCAGACAAGCGAGAAAATTGCCTGCGACTTTCTCCGTCTTGACGGTTACCTTTTTCAAGGCAATGGCATGCCGGCCGACATATTCGATGAGGAGCTGGAAGCGGTGCGCGAGGTCGGCGCACCGGTGCACCGGCTGGTTGGCGTGCCGCTCAAGGGCTGCGAGAGCCGGCACGTCTTGCGCTATCCGCGCCAGGCAAAATTCCATCCCCTCAAATATCTCGCCGGACTTGCCGCCGCTTGCGCAAGCGGCAGCGTCCGTTTCTTTGCCAACAGCCCGGTCGAGGAAGTCGCCGAACATGACGGCGGCGTCACGCTGCGAACCTCACAGGGGCTGATCACGGCCGTGCATGCTGTCATCGCGACCAACGCATCAATCGCCGACCGCTTTCAACTGCATACCAAGGTTTCTCCTTACCGCACTTACGTGCTCGCCTTTGCCATCGCGCGGGGCGAACTGCCCGACGCGCTCTATTGGGACACCGAAGATCCCTACCATTATGTGCGGCTGCAAACGGGCCCCGAGGAGGATGATTTCGTGCTGGTCGGCGGTGAAGACCATAAAAGCGGTGAGGCCAACGATGCCGACCAGCGCTTTGCTCGGCTGGAGAACTGGGCGCGTGAATTGATCCCGGCTTTGGACCGCATAACCCATCGCTGGTCGGGTCAGGTTCTCGACACGATCGACTATGCCGGCTTCATCGGCCGCGAGCCCGGCAGCGAGCGCATTTACGTTGCGATGGGCGATTCAGGCCAGGGTCTGACCCATGGTGTGATGGGCGCGATGCTGAACACAGCCCTCATTCTGGGGGAAGATCATCCGTGGAAGTCCGTCTATGCGCCGGATCGCAAGCCGCTCGCAGCGGCGCGGAATTTCCTGCGCGAGAACATGACGATCCTGCAAAACCTCACGGAATATGTGGCGCCGGGTGAAATCGCTTCGCTCGAAGAGCTTCAGCCCGGTGAGGGCGCCATTCTGCGGCGGGGACTCGAAAAGATCGCAGCCTACAAGGACAAGGCTGGCGAACTGCATCTTCATTCGGCCAGTTGCACGCATATTGGCTGTCATCTGCACTGGAACAGCTTCGAGAGCTGCTGGGATTGTCCGTGCCACGGTTCGATCTTTGCGCCCAACGGACGGCCGATCAATGCTCCGGCCGTGTCGGCTTTGCGCCCGGTAAAGGTCTAGCGAGATCCGGTCAAGGCTCAGGGAGCGTTCCATCTTCAAGGACGAGGACATCGAGCAGGGCGATCTGCGTAGCCCGCGCACACCGTGGGCCGTCCTACGGCCGCTGCCAATTGAGCCGATCGTTGACAGCTTTCGGTGCAAGGTGCTGATCATCGGTGCCGGCATCACCGGTGCGCTGATGGCCGAGCGCCTGACACGGCAAGGCCGCCAGGTGGTCATCATCGATCGCGAGCTTCCCAGTCTCGGCAGCACGGTGGCCAGCACCGCCATGCTGCTCTGGGAAATCGACCGGCCGCTGTTCGAACTCGCGCAGCTCTATGGTTTCGAGAAGGCGGTGCGCTGCTATCGGGCCAGCCACCATGCCGCGACCTGCCGTCCCTGGTTTGGCAGCATGGAATTGCCTGCCAGATGCGACGGCGTCTCTCGCTCTATCTCGTCGTCGATGACAGTCCGAACCTTGTTCAGGATGAATGTGCGCTGAGGGGCCGCGCTGATCTGCCGTCCCTCTATCTCGATCACGCCGCGCTGCTGAAGCGCTTCGGCATCGCGCGGGCGGGCGCCCTTTTGTCAAGGGACGCGGCTGATGCCGATCCTGTGCTGCTCACACATGGCCTGCTTGATATCTCCCTGCAACGCGGTGCCCGCCTTCACAAGGCCAACGCGGTTGCCTATGACAGCGCGGCCCAGAGCGTCACCGTCGGCCTTGAGAACGGACTTTCGATCGAGGCGCGCCAGGTTGTGCTCGCGACCGGCTATGTGATGCCGGATATTGTGCGGCCCACGGCGCAGCAACCAGCTTCCAGCTGGGCCATCGCGAGCCGGCGGCAGCCAGGCCATCTGTGGCCCGAACAGGCGCTCATCTGGGAAGCGAGCCGGAACTATCACTATGCGCGGACCACCACTGATGGCCGCATCATCCTTGGTGGCGAAGATGACCGTGCGCTCATCGAGCCTCACGCTCGTGATGACGCCACGCCTGCCAAGGTGAGGGCGCTCAAAGATTATCTGAAGGCGCTTTGGCCGCATGCATCGGAAGATGTGGCGTTCGGCTGGTCGGGCGCCTTCGATACCACACATGACGGCTTGCCGTTGATCGGCAGGGTACCCGGCTCCAAGAATATCTTCGCCGCCTTTGGCTATGGCGGCAACGGCATTACCTTCAGCTTCCTCGCGGCGGAACTTATGGCGGCGATGTTTGCCGGAGGTTCTTCGCCCCTGTTCGATGATCTTGCGATTGATCGCGATATTCCCGGCTAAGACGCGCGATCAGGCTGCCCAGCATGAAGGCGACGAGCAGCGAGGGCAGCGGAGCCTCTCGCACCACATCACGCAGAAATGCGAGCGCCTGGCCCGACGGCTGCCCTTCTTCCAGCTTTCGTGCTGTGATTGCGCTTCATCGCTCCGCGCCGCACCTGATCCGCCATTCCCTGCTCCTTCAATCTGGGCAATAGACCGGCGGCGGAACCGTTCCTACTGCGAACGCTGTGGCCGTACCCGGTGCTTTAGCAACGAAGGGGACCCGAGGCCGTTCTGAAAGGACCGACAACGATCGATCAAGGATGGTCATGGCTCAAGATCCGCCGGAGCCTAAACGAGACGGCAAAGGGGCCACATCTCGGGCTCTCGCAAGCCTGCACGGGAAGTTCAGGAGCCCTTCACCATCCGCCCGCCGGAAACCGATCACGGCTCGATGCCCAATCTGAAATGGTCGTTCGCTGCTGAACCAATGGCTTCCACGCGCGCTTGTCGAAGCGCATTTGAAAGTCACGGGTGACGTCCTGGCGCGGCTCCTGACCACCAAAGCGGCGGTGATCGCACGATGGTATTCCCGCGACCAATCATCGAGCAGGAGGTCGAAATGCCGCCGCGTGGCGTCCGTATGGACGCGATGGAGGCACGTTCTGTCGATGCCATTCCAGTCGGAAAGGAGTGGCAATATGAACCCAAATGGGACGGATTTCGTTGCCTGCTGGCGCGGGACCGGGACGCGGTGTCCATGCGCTCGAAGTCCGGCCAGGATCTCGCCCGATACTTCCCGGAGATCGTCGCCGCAGCCCGCGATTTGCGCGAACGGAGGTTTGTGCTTGACGGCGAGCTCGTCGTCGAGGTTGGCGGGCAATTTTCGTTCGATGACCTCCTGCAGCGCATCCATCCGGCCGCTAGCCGCGTTCAGAAGCTGTCCCGGGACACGCCGGCCCTGTTTCTCGCTTTCGATCTGCTGGAGCTGGGCGACAAAAAGTTGGCCGACCAACCGTTGTCCCGACGGCGACCTCAGTTGGAAAAGCTTGCTGGCCGCAATTTTTCGCGCGCGCCGCTATTTCGGCTATCGCCGGCCAGCACGAAGTTCGGGGATGCCGAGCGGTGGCTGCAATCGGCAGGCGGCGGAAGTGACGGCGTGGTCGCCAAGCGGCTCGATCTTCCGTACCAGACCGGGAAGCGCGAGGGCATGCAGAAGATCAAGCGATATCGCAGCGCTGATTGCGTCGTTGGAGGCTTTCGCTACGGCGAGAAGCTGCAGGCCGGCCGCAAAGCTGTCGCCTCATTGCTGCTGGGGCTTTACGATGCAGACGGCCTCCTGCACCACGTCGGCTTTTCGTCAGCCATCAAGGCAAAGGACAAACCGGCGCTGACCGAAAGACTCGAGATGATTGCGGCGACCAAAAGCTTCACTGGCAACGCGCCAGGCGGACCAAGCCGATGGTCGACGAGACGATCGTCCGAATGGCAGGCGGTGAAGCCGAAATACGTTGTCGAAGTGTCCTACGATCACTTCACCGGTGGCCGCTTTCGGCACGGTACGACCATCCTTAGATGGAGGTCCGACAAGAAGGCGGACCAGTGCACCATGGAACAGATGAAGCAAAAGATCGCGCGGGACCTCATGAGGGCGATCGAGCCAGCCTGACGGATACTTGGGGTCTATCGCATGTCCCGGATCTCGCAGGCCAACACGCCCCGATCGCGTTCGCGCCAACGACAACCCAGTCTTGGCGCAGCAGGTCGTAGACGACCTACAACGTAGGCCCAAGGCTGAGGGCTGCGAGCATCCCAAGCGAGAGGTCGCCCGTCCCACGCGGCCAAGCCTTCCTCAACTGAGGGATGTAAGACAGCGATGCGAGAAAGGCCGCGATGCCGCCAATAGAGGATGCGAATTTACCTATCACACTCTATGGCCACTCCTCGCCTGCCGACGGTGCAGATCCTCGGAGCGAGCCGGTTGCTCGGACTGCCGGCCAGCATTCGCGTCGTATCTCCTGTCAATGAATGCCGCACGGCAAACAGTGAGGAATAAGAACCGTTCCTAACGTCCTGCGATCGTCACGCGAGCCACCGGCCATCAGCGTTTCCATCGTCACTCGACCTGCTCGCCGAACCGGTTCAAGTAGACCGCCATCATGGCGTCGTGAGTCTCGTCCGCGGAACTGCAGAACGCGTCGGTCACCAAGACGACGCGAAAAGCCCAATCGATCGCGCCGAGCGCGGTAGCGAGCACGCAAACCTCCGTCTCGCCTCCTGTAACGACGATCGTACCGACCAGCTTCTCGCGCCAGCGAAGATGCAGGTCGGATCCGGTCCACGGAGAGTAAACGTGCTTGTCGTAAATCGTGGCCGGGGGAACGAAGCAGGCGAGCTCCGGAACGAGATCGACTATATCTGGGCCAAGACGATCGATTGTCATCGAGCTCCGTCGCTCGTAGTACCGTCGCCACATCCCCGCACCTTGGCCTGAGGACCGGGCTGGGATGAAGCGGGTAAACGTCGCCCGCTCGGGATGCCTTGCCGTGATGGCGACGATACTAGGAATCACCCGATCGAACCACGGCGTCCTCCATTCGGTGTCCTCTGCGAACATCCAGTGCATGTCGACGCAGATGTGAATCGTGTTGGCGCCGGATGGCCCCAGCCGTAGCACATCTCTCTTGGCCATCCTTCGGTCGTCTCAAGGACTTTGCCGTATCGGACGCAACAAGGGTGTTCCTTCATGGTTCCTTCGTTAACGCGCCCCGGGCGACTCGACCGGATGCCCTCGGGAACCACGAGATGCAGCCGGGCTTTTACCTCTCGATGTTCGAGAAAGCCGATAGAAGTGAAGAACTGACTTCCGCGATGGCCGACGGTTTCGTCCGCGTCCGCGGAGCGCGGGAGCATAACCTCCGGAACGTTTCGCTCGACATCCCACGCAATGAGCTCGTGGTCTTCACAGGCGTGTCCGGATCCGGCAAGTCCTCCTTAGCGTTTGGGACGTTATACGCGGAGGCTCAACGTCGTTATCTCGAATCCGTATCACCTTACGCACGTCGGCTATTCCATCAGATGCAGGTGCCCGACGTCGACGCAGTTGAAGGATTGCCGCCAGCCGTCGCCCTGCAGCAGCAGCGCGGATCGCCGACAACCAGGTCGTCGGTGGGAAGCGTCACGACGCTCTCCAACCTCTTGCGCATACTGTATTCGCGGGCGGGCACATATCTGCGCGGGCAGGCCTTGCTTTACGCGGAGTCCTTCTCGCCTAATACGCCGGAAGGCGCCTGTCCGAACTGTCACGGCATCGGGCGAATTCATCAGGTCGTCGAACGAAGTCTGGTACCCGACGACACTTTGACGATCCGTGAGCGCGCCATTGCGGCCTGGCCTTCGGCTTGGCAGGGCCAGAATCTCCGGGACATTCTCGTCACCTTGGGGTATGACGTCGATAGGCCGTGGCGCGAGCTTTCGAAGAAAGATCGTGACTGGATTCTCTTCACGGACGAGCAGCCAACCGTACCGGTGTATGCGGGATACACGCCAGCCGAGACGCGAAAAGCCCTGAAGCGCAAGGAGGAGCCCAGCTATATGGGCACCTTCACCGGCGCCCGCCGGTACGTGCTTCAGACATATGCCACCACGCAGAGCGTCATGATGAAGCGGCGTGTAGCGCAGTTTCTGTCGAGCGATGATTGCCCGGTCTGCGATGGGAAGCGGCTAAAAGCAGAAGCACTTTCGGTCAAATTCGCAGGAATGGACATTGCCGAGATGTCTCGCCTGCCGTTGGCCAAGCTCGACGAGCTTATCAAACCGTATATTGATGGAAGCAAGAAAGACGGTACCGACGATCATCCCGAAAAGGCGCTTGTCGTTCAGAGAATCGTGGAGGATCTCGTCGGGCGTCTCGAAGTTCTGCTTGAGCTAGGCCTCGGTTATCTCACCTTAGAGCGCACCACGCCGACGTTATCGCCGGGCGAACTGCAGCGTCTGCGGCTCGCGACGCAGGTCCGATCGAACCTGTTCGGGGTCGTCTACGTACTGGACGAGCCCTCCGCTGGCCTGCACCCGGCAGACATTGAGGCGCTCTTGCGGGCACTCGGGCGCCTGAAGGCATCGGGAAATTCGCTCTTTGTCGTTGAACACGAGCTCGATGTGGTGCGCGAGGCCGACTGGATCGTCGACGTTGGGCCCGCTGCCGGGGACTAGGGCGGTCGGATACTCTACAGCGGGCGCCTTGCCGGTTTGGCCAAAGTCGAAGCGTCCCAAACACGAAGGTATCTGTTCGAAGATGCCGCGAGGGCACCACGCAAGATCCGTCGGCCGAGCAGCTGGCTGAAGCTGCGGAACGTGACGCGGAATAACCTGAGCCGTCTCGATGCCGACCTCCCTCTCGGCGTCCTTACATGTGTGACCGGCGTGTCCGGCTCGGGCAAATCCACTCTCATCAGCCAGTTTCTCGTCGAGGCGATCGCGGAGAAGCTAGGTCAGCGCCGCAAATCCGATCTGGACGAAGCTGAGCTGCAGGAGACCGTGCGTACGCTGAGTGGGGAGATTACGGAAGGGTTGGATCGCGTTAAACGTCTCGTTGTGGTCGATCAGAAGCCGATCGGGCGGACCCCGCGGTCCAATTTGGCGACTTACACCGGCTTGCTCGATCACGTGCGTAAACTTTTCGCCGGGACGAAGCAGGCGCGTGCCAGGCGCTACGACGCGGGCAGATTTTCGTTCAATGTGGCCAAGGGCCGTTGCGAAACCTGCGAGGGCGAAGGCTATGTATGCGTAGAGCTGCTGTTCCTTCCGAGCGTCTATACTCCGTGTCCGACGTGTCGGGGCGCTCGCTATAACCCGAAAACGCTCGAGATCAAGATACGGGACAAGTCGATCGCCGATGTGCTGGCGATGACCGTCGACGCGGCTTTCGAGTTCTTTAAAGACGATGACGTTCTTTCGCGCTCTTTGGGCGTTCTGCGCGAGGTCGGGCTCGGTTACATTAGACTTGGCCAGTCGGCCACCGAACTTTCAGGAGGAGAGGCGCAACGCGTCAAACTCGCCACCGAGCTCCAGCGCGCCCATCGTGGCGGCACATTATACGTTCTCGACGAGCCGACGACGGGACTGCATCCGTCCGATGTCACAAAGCTCGGCAATCAGCTGCAAGGGCTCGTCGAGGCTGGCAACACCGTCGTTCTGGTCGAGCATGATATGTCTGTTGCAGCGGAGAGCGACTGGATCGTAGAAGTCGGCCCTGGCGCTGGAAACGAAGGAGGTCGCATCGTGGTGTCCGGACGACCGGATCAAGTTGCTGCCTCCGGGAGCCGGGCAGCAGAATATTTGAAGCGAGCGCTCTAACGAGTTCATCGAAGGCCGCCAGCCCCGATAGGAACACCGGGGGACGCAGTTGGTTGTTTGCCATCGCCTGCCCGAAAGAGACACGCATGGAAAGCATCCTCGTCGCCGAATTCGATACTAGCCGCGCGGCAGAGCTCGCGGTCGAGCACGTTGTGCAGGAGTGCGGAGTCCAGAGAACCGACGTGGTGCAGCCGATGGGCGCCGACAATACATCCGGCGATCGACCCGCGCTCGCCGACGTGAAGGTAAAGCCGAAGCCGGGCGAGAAGCTTGGGGGCCCGATCGAAGACCGTCGACTTCCGTGGCGACGATCCGAAGCGCGTCGCGGACGCGCTGAAATCCGTTGGTGCTAAGGCCGTCCGGATGAAGTAAAGGACAGAATCATGCCCGAATATCCCAAACCGCCGTTTCCCAGCCAGCGACAACCCATGCCAGGCTCGACGGGGAAGATGGACCCGCGCCCGGATCATGGCGAGACAAGCTATAAGGGCTCGGGACGGCTTCAAGGCAAGTGCGCCATTATTACTGGCGGCGACAGCGGCATCGGGCGCGCGGTCGCCATAGCCTTCGCCCGCGAGGGCGCCGACGTCCTGATCGCCTACCTTGACGAAAGCGACGATGCGAAAGAAGTCGCGGCGATGATCGAGAAGGAAGGGCGCAGGGCTGTCCTCGTCGAGGGCGACCTTCGCTCGGCCGACCATTGCCGCACCGTGGTCCGCCGCGCCGTGCAGGAACTTGGCGGCGTCGACATTCTCGTCAATAATGCCGCGCATCAGGCGACCTTCGCCGACATCGGCGACATCAGCGACGAAGAATGGCGCATGACCTTCGAGGTGAACATCCATGCGATGTTTTACCTCGCCAAGGCCGCGGTCCCGCATATGAAGCCTGGAGGCGCCATCATTAACACGGCATCGGTAAATTCCGACATGCCGAACCCGATACTGCTCGCCTACGCGACGACGAAGGGAGCGATCCAGAACTTTACGGGCGGTCTGGCCCAGATGCTGGCGGAGAACGGCATCCGGGTGAATGCCGTTGCGCCGGGTCCAATTTGGACCCCGCTCATTCCCTCGACGATGCCAGAGGAAACCGTAAAGAACTTTGGCAAGCAAGTGCCGCTGAAGCGGGCTGGCCAGCCGGCTGAACTCGCCACAGCCTACGTGATGCTCGCCGACCCGCTATCCAGCTACACTTCGGGCACGACCGTCGCGGTGACCGGAGGCAAACCCTTCATCTGAGAGGTGGCCGGCATAAAGCATCCCGTGACGCCCGATGGCCGCTACTTCGTCGTAAATGGGAAGCTTGGGTCTCAGCAATGCGGACGTTGAGCCGGGCGCCTCCATAGAGCTTGGGAGAGTGCGGCGGAATGCAAGGCAGCCGCTTCAGCAGATCGGGCTGATCACCCTTCGGCTTGGGCTCCGGTTTTGGCATTCGCTTCTGGCCACCGTTCTTGCCGCCCTGATCCTGCTGTCCTTCGAGATCGTTTTCCTTGGGCATGTCGCCCCCTCCCAACCCGCAGGACCCGATCCAGATGGTGGCGGGCGTCAGGCATTGAGCTGCGCATGTGGCTTGCCGGCACTAGGGCCAGCGCCTTGGAAGCGGACTGCAGATTTATGAAGGCTGTCGTTGGACTGCGGCTCCGCAGCAAAGTCCGTCCGGCAGCGGCGGAACAACGGCGGGCTGGCAGTTCGTCCTGTCGCTCCTGGCCGTCGGCCAGCTCGTGTTTCCGTTCTTTGCACTCGTGAACCGTCGCGTCCGCGCCGATCGCCGTTGGCTACTCGGACTATGCGCCCTCACGCTCGCGATGCGGATTTGCGAGGCGTCGGTCCTGGCATTCCCGGCCATTGATGGTCTCCACGGCTGGCTCACCGGCATCATGCTGGTGGCCGGTCTGGCCTTGCTTATGGGGCTGTTGGCCTGGGGCGTAGCGTTCCGCCTGCGCCATGGCAGATGGCTCAACTTCGCGCCGCCTCGCGTTCGTGCCGAAGCAGAGCGACGATGAGCAGACCGAGCAAGACCAAGGTCGCAAGACCGGTCGCCTTGAGCAGGCGACCGACCGCGAGCGTGTAGAGACCGCTTGCGGGATCAAATCCGTAGCACATCAGCCTGACATGATCGGTCCATCCGCCGATGCGGCCTTGACCGGCTTCGACCAACGCGAGGCGCAGATTGGCGGGATCTAGCCCGAGACCGGGCAGGGCGCGCGCAATGCGACCGTCGGCCGTCACGACAAAGGCGGCCGCGGGATGCGCGTAGCGGAGTTGGTCGCGATCGTAGACCGCTTCAAATCCGAATGCTTTTGTTAGTCCCGCGACGTCGCTGGCATCGCCGCGCAGGACGTGGGTGGCATCGCCCCACGCTTGGAGGCCGACTTGCGCCTGCTTCATCTCCTTCGCGTTCTCCGCGGTATCCTGCGGGTCGAAGCTCACGACGTTCAGATCGAAGTCCTGACCGGGACGCAGGCCGGACCGCCGGAGCGCGTCGGAGACGGTGCTGACCACCGACCCGCACAGTGTGTCGCAGGTGAAATCTGCGAGGACCCACACGCTTGGCCCGCCGGTGAGCCATTGCCGGATCGGCCGTGTGACGCCGTTTTCGTCCCGCAGGCGGACGCTCAGCGGTAGCACGGCGCCGGGCCGGGGCGATGCCTCGACCCCGGCGACATCGGATCTGGTCAACTCGGCGCGCGCCGGCGCCAGCGCTGCGCAGACCAAACAGACGGCAAGCATCATCTGATGATGCATCGCTCCTGGCCTTCACTTCTCCTTGCCGGGCAACACGGTCTCGAGCAGCTGACGCGCTGCGCCGCGGATGACGCCGACTTCGTTCGGGTCGCCCTTGGCGAGCGCGATCGAGAAGTTCTTGGCTTGCTCGAGCGTGATATGCGGCGGTAGCGGGGGCACTTCCGGATCGGTCTTGACTTCCAGCACCACCGGAATGTCGCTCGCGAGCGCCTGCTCCCAGGCCGAGCCGAGCTGTGCGGGGTCGTCGACATAAATCCCCCGCAGCCCGATCAGGTCGGCGAAACGCGAATAGGAAACGTTGGGGATGCGTTGCGATGCCTCGAACTTGGGATCGGCATTGATGATGCGCTGTTCCCATGTCACCTGGTTGAGGTCTTCATTGTTGAAGACGCAGACGATCCAGCGGTGATCGCTCCAGTAGCGCCAGTATTTGGCGACCGTGATAAGCTCGGCCATGTTGTTCATCTGCATGGCGCCGTCGCCAACCAGCGCAATGACGGGACGATCGGGCGCTGCATATTTGGCGGCGATTGCGTAGGGAACTGCCGCGCCCATCGATGCCAGGCCGCCCGACAGCGAGGCGATAAGGCCGGGACGCATCTTCAGATCACGGGCAAACCAGTTGGCGCAGGAGCCGGAATCGCTGGTGATGATCGCGCGATCGGGAATGCGCGGCGACAGCTCCCATGTCACGCGCTGAGGATTGACCGGCTTGGCCGGCTGGTGCGCGCGATCCTGCAATGTCTTCCACCAGGTCCGGACGTTGTCCTCGATCGCCTTTCGCCAGCTGCCGTCGCTCTTCTGCTTCAAGCGCGGAAGTAGCGCGCGCAGCGTCTCCGCCGCGTCGCCCACGAGGCCAATCTCCATCGGAAAGCGGATCGAGAGCATGCCGGCGTCGATGTCGACCTGGACGCCGCGGGCCTGGCCCTCCTTGGGCAGGAACTCGGAATATGGAAACGCCGAGCCGATCATCAAGAGCGTGTCGCACTCCATCATCAGGTCGTAGCTCGGCTCGGTGCCGAGCAAGCCGATCGAGCCCGTCACCCATGGCAGGTCGTCGGGCACCACGGCCTTGCCGAGCAACGCCTTGGCGCATCCGGCCGACAGCCGGTCGGCGACGGAGGCGACCTCGTTGGTCGCGCCAAGCGCGCCGGCGCCGACGAGCATGGCGACCTTCTTGCCGGCGTTGAGAATGTCGGCGGCGCGATCGAGCTCGGCCTCTGCCGGAACGATCCTCGGCGGAGTGTATCCGACGCCGGACCGCAGCGTGCCGTGTGCGCGCGGCGGATCCTCGTAATCCTCTTCCTGCAGATCATTCGGCAGGATCAGCGCGGTCACGGTGCGCCGGGCGAGCGCAATGCGCGCGGCGCGGTCGATCAGATGGCGGACCTGAGCGGGCGAGGAAGCCTGCGCGACATACGCGCTGGCGACGTCCTTGAACATCGAGACCAGGTCGAGCTCCTGCTGATACTGCCCGCCCAGCGCGTTCCGCGCCTGCTGGCCCACGATGGCGAGCACCGGCTGATGGTCGAGCAGGGCATCATACAGACCGGTGATCAGGTGTGAGGCACCGGGGCCCGACGTCGCGATGCAGACGCCAAGGCGGCCGGAAAATTTGGCATAGGCACACGCCATGAACGCCGCCATCTCCTCGTGGCGCGCCTGGATGAAATCGATCTTGCCTTCGGCGCGATTTAGCGCACCGAACACGCCATTGATGCCATCGCCGGGATAACCGAAGAGATGCCGCACGTCCCAGTCCTGGAGGCGCTGCACTACGAAATCGCCAACGGTCCTGGACATCGTGCATATCCCGAAAGTTGAATGTGAGCGGTGAACGGCGGGGATTGTCAGCCGTTCCAAAGCGACCGTCCCCTCAAGTAGGAGGTGGCATCGGAGAAGAAATAGGCAGGTGCAATGGTCACCGAACGTGTGAGGATCCGCCGCGACATGCGGTTGCCCATTAGATTGGTTCGATAATAGCCAGAGTTGGCCCTCATCGACAGGAAGGCCGGAATGGCAAAGAAAGCAAAGAAGCAGACCGCGCGCGGTCGCAAGCAGGACCGGGCGCGCGTCGCCGGCGGGCAGGACTACGAGGTGAGTTACGAGTCGAGGAGGACGGGCAAGTCGGAGGCATCGGTGAAGAAGGCGGTCTAAATGGTCGGCACCAGCCGGAAGCGGGGTTGAGCGTCGGCTCAGGGTAGCAAAGAAGAAGTCGCTAGGAACAACGTCCTCGCGGTGAACGTTGACCCGCGCCGCTCGCGGCAGAGCGGCATGGACGAGTGGAGCGTGCCCCGGCTCTCCCCCGAAGACCCGGGGCACATTCGCGGTCAGTTTGGAGCGGCCCAGGCTGGCACCTCGCTGGGGCACCGAATCGGCCTCAGCACGTCCTCTCGCTGGGGCCGTTTCGCTTCGGGAACAAGCAGCGGTCCACGACGTTGCCGGCAGCTTCAGCAGCTCGGCCGAGCTCGCGAATGAACGCACTCTGTTTGGAGATTCTTGGGCGCTCGACCCTTACTCTTCCTCAGCCCAACTCAGCTTCTCGCAGCTTACGCAGCGGCGAAGGCGATAGCTCTTACCTTGGCGACTGTCGAGGATAGACATTGCCGAAGTGACACCGCCGCAGCGGAAGCAGGCATAGGAATCGGGCCGCAGCGGCTTTTGCTCGCCATCAGCGGCGAACGCGCCGTTCTTTTCTATCTGGGCTGGTCCTTTGAGTTCGCTATCGTAGACCATCCATCCGTTGCCACCCTGCCGAACGAGGAAACGTCCCCGCATCGGGCGTCCAATAAATTCCATTTGCATCCACCATCTGCAAAATACGAGCGCGTCGATTAGCTCGAAGGATGGAGCGCCCGGCATTGAACTATGTGAATCGTGACGATCAACTTTGGATAAGCGCCACCTGGCTTTCGCGGCGAACTGAAAGCGGCCCCAACCGGGGGGCCGCCAACCCGAACGATACGGGTTTTCCTCTGGCAGTCGGGGGGCACCTTGGCTGACCAGAAGCGCCAATTAGACGCTGATCTCCTCTCTATGGTTCCTCGCCTGACGTGGCAATTGGACAGGAGCGTATTAAAACTAGCTTCGTCGGATCGCGCGGGAAGAACTAGCAACTTCTGACAGCCGTGTTAGCTTCAAAGCCTCGGGTCACGTCCCGATTCATCATAGGACGACTGGCCTCAGCACCGGCCTCTAGGCCCCCAGAGGTGCTGGGGCCGTTTCTTTGGGTTACCCTCGCTGACATGCATATCTAAATGCGAGAATGGTGCTGCCGGGCGATCCTGCGGGGATGTTCAGTTTCGGTCGCATGGATGGGTGTTGAATACGGCTTTCTCAGCTTTGCTGGAATGTCGTTTGTGGCGCTCATCGTCAGCGTAAGTTGGCTGCTGATCGGCTGAGCGTCCTACCTCTCGTGATGACATGACGACTTGGCCTCGTAACCCCTTCGCTGGCCGTTTCTTTAGTGCCCTTCGTGTCTACATTTTGAGGACCAGGGCGGATATCGGACTTCATCATCTCCAGTTTGATTGGCTTCAGTTTAGCACTCAATCGCCGCAACCTGGCTCGCGCCCGCTTGGCTGGGGTATCAAGTCGCTCGCCCACGGTCCGTTTCTTCGCCATACCTGCTTTCCTCTTGCGGGAAAGGCTCGTGCGTCTTTGCGGCCGATGAACGTATCCGGCGGCGGATTGTCTTTGAGCAGCCGGGCAGCTTCGGCCGAGACCCGGAGGGCCGCGTCAACGATCTGCCCGTCCTGCCGTTGATCGCTGCAATGCGATTGATGACGCGCTGATCGGCCATAGCCGCGCTCCCTCGCTCAATGCAGGCGGAAGCACTTGGTCTCTCAGCCACCGACGCCCACGGGCAGAGGCTTGGCCGGTGATGACGATATAATGTGCCAACTAACATAGGTTGCCAGGCGGCCGATCGATCCTCCTTGTCGAGAGGACGCATTCCGTTCTCAGCCTGGAACAAAAAGCTTGTGTGCTGTTCTGGACAGAATTTCTGGAACAAAATGCCCATTTGCACGTCATGAATCCGTTGCGATAGGAGCAACGGGGAACGACGTGCCGTCCGCAGAATATCACCTACGCCAAGCCGAACTTGCAGCCCGGCTTGCGCTCGCTGAAGCAGAACCATCCAAAGCCGCAGCTCTCCACGTTCTCGCACTAGAGCAGTACGATAAGGCCGCGAAGGCTGGGGCCAAGCCGGATCAGATGTCGCGAATACCGGCCCTGAGAGACTAGATGAGCTGAATATGGTTGACCTGGATCAAGACAAGGCAATCGCATCTGATGAGTGTATCGGCATGGCCGATCGCTACGACTGGATTTCCATCGCCTGCTTGACCGCGATTGCGCTTACGACTGTTGCCGCGACTGCGGCCTTGTTCCTGTAGAACGCGGGGCCGCGCGGTGGCACAAATTGCACTAGCGGTCGCCCAGTATCGAGGAATAGGATTTCAACCCCAAACGCAGGGGTTGTGTCATGAGTAGTGACCTACCTTTTAGCGCGCTCATCGTGGCGCTCGGGCTGAGCCCCATCGCAATAGTGGCTATCGCCTTGTTCATGTAAAAAGAGGCCGCCTCAGTTGGCGGCCTCTTTATCCTGGCAGCTTGCCCTTCCCATTCGGATCGAGCCCGTCGCGATTCGGTGCCATGGAACACCCGCAGCCGCGAATTCGAACACTTGTGGAGTAGTCCACGAGGGTAGCTTTCGTTGCTACTTTATCCCATTACGGTGCATTGCGCTGTGGGGGCGCAGAGAACGGCCCCGGTTCACTGGCCCTGCTAGCCCCAAGATGGTGCCGGGGTCGTTCCCTTGCTGCGATGCGGAACGAGATGGAATGAGCGCGAATAGATTTAAGAGTTGGACTGAAACCGAAGAACGTTTGCTGGTTGCGCTGCATGAGTCAGGGATGGATCACCGCCTCATAGCGATCCAGATGCGCAGGACGGAAGCCGGGATCGATAACCGGCTCGCGGTGATCACCAAAAGGGCTAAACGGGCGGAGAGCGTCAGCCCGGCGTCGCTCGATAGTCCATCGCCGGCCGTTCGCGGATGACGGCAGGGTGCGATACGCTCTGCGACGTGTCGTCGGCTAGGAACGAACGTTTCTCCACGGGGCCCGATTGAGCACAAGTCTTGGTGCTTCAATGTCGGTAGCACCCGACACGGCCTCGGTGCTCTCCTCGTGCTGGGGCCGTTTCTTTTCGGGAACAAGTGGCAATTCTTGACGTTGCAAACGTCGGTCGGGTTGAGGAGTGGGACGACCATCGGCCTCAGCGTTCTCCCCGGGGCGCTGGGGCCGGTTTTTCCGAGGTGCAGTATGACGGACGAACGTCGGGATTGGACCCTGATCATCGGATTTCTAAGCATCGCGGTCGCAGTGCTGATAATCGACCTTGCCTTCTAGGCCGTCCTCGTTGAGCAAGGAAGAGCATGCTCTCCGACCTCAATGCGTGATTTTGAGGTGGCTGGCCACCCGATCCTCGTTGTTCGCTAGCAGCTCATAATCATCTGCCAGCTTGAGATAGGCTCGACGTATTCCGTCGTCCATCGCGTACGACGACAGTGTGCGATACTCTTCTGCTATGCGTCGGTGTCTGGCCGCCTCAGCGGCGTAATCGTCCGAACTCATGGGAGGGGCTCCCTGAGGTGACCCTACCAAATCGTGCCGGCTAGACGAACAGGTCTTTGCCCGACTGCAGCATCCTCACGAACGTCCCGCTTTCGTGGTACTCGAGCCAGCATGCCAGCCCAATACTCAGCCGGCGTCGCCTTGTCCTGGTAGATCGTCGGATAGTTGATCTTCTCAATGTAGATCCGGCCGATCTCGGATCGGCTCAAGGGCGCGGGCATGTTCCATGATCCGGCGCGCGGCTTCCTCCGGGTCCGCCCAGCGACGGTCTTCCTTCATTTTCATCGTCGAATTCCGTTGCGCCTTTGCGCAGCGTAGATGGTGAGGGGTGTGAATCTGGCTTTCGGCCGGACGGTGGCTATCAAACGTCGCGCCATAGGGACAGCGCATCAGCGACGACGGCTGTTGAGACGGCAGCTTTTCGCCGCGATCCCACATGGCCTGCTTGCGTGCGATCCAGTCGCGATGATCGCGCCATGCCTGGAAGTCCGCCTCGGTCAGGGTCGGCAGCAACGCACCCCATGCCGCTTCGAACCCCGCGCGCCGGTCGTCGAACGTCGCGGCCGGTCCGCCGGTCGACCGGTCAGATCCGGGATAGAAGCCGCATTTCCATTCCCATTGGTCCGCGTGGTTCGGCACGCCCTTGCGCAGCCCGATCGAACCAACGACGACGTCGCGATAAAGGATGCTCCATTTCTCGCGGGCAGCTTCCTTGTCGCGCCGGCGCGTGAGCTTGGTCACGTCGCGTCTCCGATCGGGCAGCGCTGCCACAGTTGCAGCAGCTCCGCGGCCGGCCGCTTGCCAGTCGCGCTGCACTTCACGCAGCGCAGGCGGTCGGCGAGATCGTGCACCCTGGTGGTCGGAACGTGGCGCAGGGCAGCCCAGGTCAACCGCGCGCGGCGTCTTGCACCGCGAGCATTTGATCTCAAGCCACGGATAGCCGGCATTGATAGCCTGGTCGATCGAGTGCTCCACCATCATCACCAGCGCCACCTGCCGATTTGCGCTCGACCTGAGTGCTGGACCTGCATATTCCCGTCGAGCCATTTCGGTGAGGGCGCTCCGCTGTTCACGGAGGAAGGCACGTTCGAATCGTGCGGCGGGAGCCAATTTCAATCGAGCAGTGCGCGTCGCAGAATCGAGGAGCGCCAGCGTCATCAATCAGTGTCTGGCAATACTTAGTGTATTGGCCCTTAGATGGCGGCGTCACCGATCGTCGCGCGCGAGCACGACCTTCACTTCGCAGCCGTTCGGGAGCGGGCTGCGGGATACCGAACCCTTCATTTGGGCCGCGAGAAGCTTGATCAGCCGGCTACCCATCCCAGTTTTTGCCTCCGAGGGGCAGCCTACCCCGTCGTCCTTGACGACGATGCTGAGCCTGCGTTCGTCGGCCTTGACATCGACGTCGATGGCGCCAGCCCGCTCGTTCGGGAAGGCATATTTGAAGGCGTTGGTAACCAGTTCGTTCACAATCAGCCCGATATTGGCCGCTTGCACGCTGGCCAGGGAGATCTCGTCGCAGCGCACGCGAACGGCGATCGGCCGCACGCCGCGCTGCAGGTCGCCGAGGCTTCCGCAGAGCGTTTCGATGTAGGGCCCGAGCAGGATCTTGCCGTCGCCGCCCATGCTGTGCAGCCTATCGTGGACCTTGGCGATGACCTCGACGCGCCCGATGGCGGCATGGAGGGCGGCCTGCACCTCCGGATTGACGTCGGCCCGCGCCTGCAGCCGCAACATCGACACGATGGTGGTGAGATCGTTCTTGGTCCTGTGCGCCAGCTCCTGCAGCAACACGTCGGAATAGACCTTGGCTTTGGCCAGGCTCTCTGTGGTGGAGCGCAGAGCTTCGGTGATCCCTGCTAAGCCGAAGCCGGTCAATATGAATACGATCAGTGGTGGCGCCGCCGCAGCGGCGGACCGCGGCAGGAAGAACACGGACGCGAGCACCGCGCTCGCGATCGTGGCGAGAAAGCCGCTCCCTCGGTCAAACAATACGGATGCGAGAAACACGGCGGGTACGAAAAGGAGGAGAGGATAGGCCCCCAAGGGCTCCGGCGCCAAAAGTCGCCCCAGGCATGCGCCTCCCACCAGGGTGAGCGAGAGCACGTAGCGCAGCCAGATCGGATAGCTTGGCACCATGTGAAGGAGCTTGAAGACGAACCGATCCATCTTGGGCAACAGCTGCTCCCGGCTAGCAGTTCCTGCATCGAATTCCATGAGGCCAGCGTTGCGCGTGATGACGTTGGCGTTAAACACTCGCAGCCCGCCAAGAATTAGGACAGGCTGCTTGACTTGCCTATGCGCATGCGTCGACAGCTCGCCCGGCCCATCCTACTAGAATGGGAGCTACTAGCTTTGCTGCCATGTCATTCGTGGCCCTCGTGGTCTTCTCCTCGAATAAGCCGATCCTTCAGGGGATGACGTCGACTCGACCTCAGCGGGAAACCCCCTCGCTGGAGCCGTTTCGTTGGGGCAGCTATCAACGGGCTTATGGCTCAAAAGAAAGAGGCCGCTAAGGAGGTGGCCTCCGTCTTCACATCAATAGGGCGATAGCACTATCACGATGGGCTCAGCCCGAGCACCACGACGAGCGCACTAAACCGCCAGGCCGAGGCGGCCTTACGGCCTTTCTTATCTCGCTGTTTTGCCGCTTCGCTGGGGTATTCAGTCGTTCGCCCACGGTCCGTTTCTTCGCCATACCTGCTTTCCCCTTGCGGGAAAGGCTCGTGCGTCTTGCGGCCGATGAACGTATCCGGCGGCGGATTGTCTTTGAGCAACCGGACAGATTCAGCCGAGACTCGGAGGGCCTCATCAATGATGCGCCGGTCTCGCCGCTGATCGCCGTAAATGAGATTGATGACGCGCTGATCGGCCATGGCCGCGCTCCCTTGCTCAATGCAGGCGGGAGCACGCTCGGTCTCTCAGCCACCGGCGGCCACGGCAGAGCCTCGGCCGGCGAGAGGTACAATGCACCTAAACGCCCATTCGTTGCTAGGAATTAAACGATCCGCAGTCGGGCAATTCAGAAAGTCTTGCCCCTTTTAGTCTGGAGATCGAAGACCAATCTGACCTGCATGATGGGGCCGGCTTCGTCCCTGACATCGATGGTCATGTCGCGCGGCTTTGCCGACATCGAGTGGATCGCGTCACGAGCCATATCCGCCAGCGACTTCGCGGCCTCGACTTGAGCGGCCTCGACACTCTTCAGTTCCATTCCCTCCTCGTCGAGGGCCATTGCCTCTCCCTCGTAGAGATCGAAATAAAAGCGAGGCATCACAGACCTCCAAGACTGCATTCGAATAAAGCAGGCCTATGGAATGTGTTCCCTTGCCGCCGCGGTTTAATGCCTTGTTGCGCGAGGAATGGCCCCTAGCACTCTGCTTCTATCGTCGCGCACTATCACCGCTCGGCCTGTCGCATCTGCCATCTCTCGTGCTTTCCTTAGCGCGGCGTCCGCGTCGGGAAGATCGAGTACTATGCGCTTTCGGCCCTTTTGCTTAACGGACATCGGCCCGACCGAAGCATCCTGTTGGCCTGCGGGGGAAAGTTGCTGGATCGACGGTGGAACGTTGGACATTAATCCGTTCTCGCTTTCCTGCTTTGGGAACGGCTCCTGCGTCTTTCGTCCCAGGAATGTATCGGGAGTCGGTGTCGCCAGCAGCTTCACCGAGGCCGATATTCGACCACGCATGAAAGCGAGGCGCGCTTTGACGGCATCGCCGTCCTGGATGCGATGAACAACCGCCATTGACCGATCTTCCCCGTTTTTTGGCGCAGAGCGCCATTTGGGCCCTAAGTCGGCGGTTGAAGGCCGGGAGCCGATAGCCACTCAGTCATGCGCGCGGCCCTCTCATCCTGGTGGGCTTTCTGCAGAATCGCCTCTTCCTCAGTGCCCGGCGGAAGCCCCTTGGCTTGCGCGCGCAGGCGCAACGCGGTGATGTTCGTTAACGAATCGAAAGGTGCGGCGTTCCAGCCGCGCTGGAACTTCTGTTCATCCGGACGCCATGACCGTCATGGGCTAAAAACTGGCGCCCCGGGAAACCGTGCCGCTACCGAGATGGGATCACCGGCAGCCGAGCCAGCACCCGCCTTATGAGCGAACCGGATTGGCAGGTCGCCTGCCTTCGGGATGCTTGTCGATTGTCCGCTTCGCTGCAGCGATCGCTTCCTGAGTGCGTTGATAAGTCATTGTTCTGATGGTTTGGCCGCCGGCGATCGGCGTGACTTCGACCAAGAACCCACCGCCGGGTTGCTCGATAATCACCAATCGGTGCGCTAGATATTCAAGTTCATCCGTCACGTTAGTGATCTCGTTCTGGATTTCGGAACAAGCGGGTAAGGCCTGGAATGTTCCAGTGGTGGGACTTTCGGGGGCAGCAAGCTCTGCTGGTGTCAGCGCTCTCCCGGCCACAAGGTTGAGGGCGGGTTCATGGCGGAGATCTTAGTCGTCCGCAGTACCACAAGATGGCTGCGCTTGAACGGGTAGCCGGAGCGTCGCGAGCACAGCTTGCAGCGCATATAGCGCTCCAGCTCGTGGATCGGCGTCCACTTCGGCCGCCTCACGATATCGAGCGCGACCGTCTGATGCGTCTCGCAGCCGAGGCACGTCACTTCGAGGTAGTGGAAACCGGCGTTGAGTGCATCGCCGAGCGCGGGCGACGGCTGGGCGGGCCCCTGAAAAGCGAGTATGCGGGCGTTCCATGCTCGGCAGGCCGCGCCATCCGCCACCAGCCGGGCCTCCTTGACGGGCTCAGCCAGATGCCTGACCGTGGCGCCGAACGTGTACTCGCGTGACTTCGATCCCATGGGGATCCACCTCCGGGCCTGTCGCAAATCCGCAAGATGTGGGGTTCGGGACGGCCGACCGCGTGGCGAGGATCCTCGTTACAACCCGGGCGCCTCACGCGCAGACGACAGCCGTGGAGCTTCGTCAGTTCCTGCAACGCGAGTTGGCCTCATTCAAGATTCCGCGTCACATCCTGATCCTCGACCAGCTGCCAAAAGAAGACACGGGAAAGATTCAAAGGCGACAGCTGCGCGAATTGTTCGACGGGCGGTCGGGTCAACAGGTGTCGATGCGCGTGCCCCGCGCCGCCAAAGGACCATTGGATCTGGAAGCAGAATTGCTGATGCTGTGGAGGCGGCTGCTCAAGTCCGATGCGGTGACGCTCGACGATGATTTCTTCGCGTGCGGTGGTGATTCCCTCCTGGCGATGGAAATGCTGCTTCAGCTCGAACAGCTGATTGGCAAGGCGGTCCCGGAAACGATTCTGTTCGGGGCGGAAACCATTCGACAACTTGCCCAGAAATTAGAGACGGAGACTGACGCGCCGCCCGACGCCGATCGCTCAGTTCCATACTGGGGGCCATCGGCCTCCGTTGTACTTTTTCAATGGGGATCTTAGAAACGGCCACACCGGTCTCCGGCGGATGGTCGAACTTTTGCGGTCCGATTATCCGATACGGATTTCGTGGAGAACCGATCCCGGCCTCAATCGAGCAAATGGCCGCCGATCGCCTTCCGCTCATCCTGGAACGGCAGGCCAGCGGTCCTTTCCTTCTGGGCGGCAGGTGCAATGGTGCCATGGTGGCGTTCGAAGCAGCTCGCCAGCTAGTGGCGACCGGGCACAACGTTCATATGGTCGCGATGATCGACCCGCCGACCGTTAATGCCCGTCCGGCCACCCGAGCGATCGTCGGGCTGATGAAGCCGATCGCCTCGCGCCACTTTCTACGCAGAATATTTGAACGTCTGGCGCGGCAGGAGCGAGACGCCAAGCATTCGACGAGCGAACCGGTATGGACCGCCAAGGGCAAGATTTCGCCGGCTCTGTGGGATGCTTATTCGATGGCGATGGCGCGATATCTTCCGGCATCGCTCGAGGTCGCCGTTGCCTTTTACGCGGCCGAACACGAGGGACGGAACTGGCGGCACCTGTGTTCTCAGCTCGAGGTCGTCCAAGTGCCTTAGGGGCATGATGGCTGCATGACTGTCGGTGCGGAGCGGCTGGTTGATCAACTGCGGCAAAGAATCAACGCTCTAGCCTCGCGTGCGCCTCCTTACGGCCGAGCAGATGGAGCGCGCGTCTGAAAACGCGACAAAGCGGGACAAAAATTCAAGGTGAGACATTACCGAACTTAGACACGTGTCAAGTCGAGGTAATCCGGCAGAGCGGTCTAAAATGCTGAGATTTCCCGGTAGACTGACGGTGCGCTCAGCCAGTCGCGCGCTGAGGATGCGGTCCGGGGAGGATCACATCCGGAAAGAAGCCCTGACGCCGCTAGCCCCCGTCGGGGCTTCTTGCTGCTTACGCCGGCTCAGAATGTACGAACGCCGCCCGCTTAAAATGCATGCGGACGGCGTCGGTTCTAGCCCCAGGAAGGATCTGCAAAATCCTGGCTAAGCTAAGTCTGCACAAAGACTTAAAAAGTTTAATACCCCTGAAGGGGTAGCTTGCCGTCAGAACGCGCGGCGCGCCCACGTTGTCGCACGACTGGCGTGGTCTCTGCCGATCAGCCGAACAGGCCTTTGCCAGCCTGCGCCATTCTGACGAAGGTGCCGTTCTCGCGGTACTCAAGCCACTTCATGTTTCCTCGGCATACTTCAGGTCAGCCCAATACTCAGCCGGTGTCGCCTTATCCCGGTAGAGCATTGGATAGTTGATCTTCTCGATCTAGATCCGGCCGCCCTGGATCGGCTCGAATGCGTGAGCGTGCTCCATGATCCTGCGGGCGGCTTTCTCGGGACTGGCGTAAAGGACGATCTGCGGTCAGTTTCATCGGCGGTTTGGAGATTAGCTACTTTTCTGCGGGGGCGCCGTTCCGTGTGCATTCATTGGAAAATATGGCGCTCTCACGGCAATCGAAGCGAAAGACTTGAGATCGACGAAGCTACAGTATTGGTTCGATCGATCGATGCATGGCCGACGTCGATTATACCAGTCACCGAGTCCTACAGCCTCAGCGATGAAGAGAAAGTCAGCCTCGCTTAATTTGAAGGTCAAAGCCCTACCGCTGTTCAACCCTGGTGCGCCACAGGGCATCGAAGGTATTCTGGCGAGATGGCGTCCATTCTTCTGAACCGATCGGATCGCTGGGCTTCTCTATGAGTGCACTTGCAAGCTCCTCGGTGGGACGTGCCCGCGTCGAAATCCGCACGGGCCACTCCAATAATGATTTTGAAAGCATGGGCTTGCCTTCGTACCAGCATTTTCGTCCGTCGATGAGGCGCCAAGACCAATACTCGCGCGGATTTGGGGGCATCACCGCACTGCATTGCTGTTTTGCCTGCGCGGTCGGCATTCCAATCAATAGAAAAGTAGCGATGCGAGCGGCCAAAGGAATAAATGCAAATTGCCTCTTCATCGGAACACTTAGAGACTACTTCGTTGCCGCAGTCGACTTACAGCAACGACCAAGTCGGGCCGCTCAAGAACCTCAACTAACTTGTCGAGTATGCGTTCACTGTCGTGGGGGCGGGGCAGAAGATACTCGTCCAATATGCACAGGGCTTCGCTGACGGCATGAAGAGCCAACTGTTGATCGGTCATCGCTTCTTACCCATTCGAATTGGCGGAGCGTTGCGATTTCAAGGAAGCTTAAAGATCAAGTCAGCTTTTGGACTTATCCCATCAAATTTTATTTCAATCGAGGGTGAATTTAGGTCAGCGCTTCTGTCTCAGGATTGCGATTTGGCTATCGCCTCAGCGCCGCTCCGCGCAAACGCCACGTGCACTTCGATTGGCGTATCGCTACACAAACGAAGAGTCCGACAAGGCGCTGCGCCTCCACGCCCGGATCAGCGCGACGGATCACGCGATGGGAGCGCGAGGATCTGCTCGACGCTTTGCAGCAGCGGCTCGATGCGAACCCGCTTGCTATGCGCCTTCGTCGCGAGACGGTCGAGCATCCGTTCAGCGTCACCTCATCAAGCCGTGCGAAATGAGCCTTCAAATTTTTCAAGTCAGTGAATTTCTTGCATAGCGCCAGCAACTACCACCGTTGCCCGATCTTCTTGACTCCCGATCTAGGAAGAACGGCGCGGGCGCGGGAGTTAAGGCTCAATAGATTGGGGCCAAAAAAGCGAAGTGTGGCAGGATCACTGGCTTGTAGCAGCCACCAGTCGGCGCATAGTCAAGCAATGATCGAGCAGCGCCCAGCCTTCATGGCTTGCAAAAACCCCGGCACCGGCTGGAGAATCGATATTCTGTGGGCCGATGGCGAAACCGAAGTCATCAAAGGTTTTGTTACGGAGCACGACGCAACCAAGTGGATTTCCGAGCATTCGGCGGCGTGCCAAGAAAGCGCTAGCCCACCGCGCTAGCATGGCTTCTAGTTCGGAGGAACGGCGACGATGGATCGCGAGACGGAGGAACTGGCAAGTAAAATCGCAGAATGCGCGAGACAGGCGCGCCATCAAGCCGCGCTTCTGCCGGAAGGTCCAGTCCGCGACGCACTGATAGAAAAAGCCAAGCATTACGAAGCACAAATCCCCGCCGACTCTACGTCTACGACTGTTACGCAGCGCTAATGGGCAGGTGACTGCATTGCTTCGGCGCTCCGACTCATCCGGCAGGCTTCCACCCGAGGATTGCCTTTGAGTTAAGTGTTCTTCCTTCATCTTCATCGTCGAATTGCGTCGTTTTTAGATGTGCCCGCGGTGTGTGCAACTCTCGGCCGGTGGTGGCTATCGACGTTGCGCCGCAGGGACAGCGCATCAGTGACACGGCCTCCCTGAGGGCAGCTTTTCGCCGCATGCCCCATGGCGCTGCTTGCGCAATCCGGTCCGCTGATTGCGCCAGCCTTGGAAGTGCTCTCCGATCAGTATCGGCCGCAACCAAATGGAGACCGACCTCGCCATTGCTCTACAGTGTAAAGACATTGAAAATGAATGATTTGGAATTGCGCTTGATGCTGGCAGGAGTCCGTTTGGTGACGTCAAAGAGCTCTTAGTTTAAGGCCAAATCTGAAATGCGAGCGGGGGCGGGCGATCGAGCTGCTGCCGGGGCAGGCCACGGCGACGAAATAGTCTTGCTCGGGGGCGCCGCTGAGATTGGCGAATGGAAGCACGACCATAGAAAGACGGGGACGACGAATGCCTTGCGATATCAGGCGATGTCACCGTCGTGCTGAACGAGCCACCAGTGGCGACCGCAAAGGCCCGAACCGGACGAGAAATGTTCTTGAGCACTTGCTCGCCAAGGATCGACGACATCGACATCAACCTTTCCTTGGATTTGATCGTGGATAGATAACGAGATGCAGATGCCGCCCGACGCTGAGATGCCTTCAAGACGCGCAGCGATATTGACGCCGTCTCCGAATATGTCGTGTGGCTCGACGATTATGTCGGCGATATTGACGCCGATGCGAAAGGCGACACGGCCATGTTCCGGATCAGCAGCCGCAAATTCGTGGATGCGGGATTGAAACCGTAATGCGGCTCGAACCGCTTCGACCGCGCTCGGAAACTCTGCCAAGAACCCGTCTCCGGTGTTCTTCACGATACGGCCGCCGTAACTGGCAATAGCGGGCTCACTTCTCTTGCGAGAAGTTCGCTCAGCTTGCCGTGCGTGGCCTCTTCGTCATCGTGCATGAGCCGTGAATAGCCGGCGACATCGGCGGCCATTATGGCCGACAGCCTGCGCTCTATCCGACCTGGCCGCTCTTGCACTATGGACCCGCGATCCAAGCGATGCCCGATTGTACGACGGACAAGCCGCGCCCCCAACGGCCTTGACGAAGATGCCCGAGAGGCCGCCGATCAGCTATCGGCCCGAACGGCACAACCTAGGAACAGTCGATATTCGCCGGACGTTAGCGCTCATGCAGCAAGTCCGTTTGGTGGGCGACCGGCGCGAGGAGACTTACATGGCTGACGAAAGCTCAGTTGCACCTACTGCCACGCCCGAGCAGCGAATAGACCGAGCTTCAAAAGCGATCCGGCGGATGGCTGAAGACGATGCGTTGCAACATTTGCCACAACATGATCGGTGGCTGCATCATTTGAGTGAAGCGACCCGGGCAGCTCCATTTCAGTCCCTTGCCGTTGCATTCTTGCTAGGCGCCTTCCTAGCTCGTCGGTAGCGTCCATGCAGCGCAGCCCTACGAATTGCCAGACGGCAATATCTTATTCGGATTGCTCAATGACCTTGCTCACATCAGGCTCATCAATCCCATCCGCCCGATTGCACTCGCAAGGCATGCCGGCGCCGCACTGACAGCCATGTGCCTCCGCCGTCCAAGGCAAGTGCGGATGGTTCTCGCAGACCCAGCCCAACCCCAAGCAAATCGGACAGGTGGGTTTGGTCATTCTTGAGCTTTGTCGGGCAGACCCAATTCCTTGCGGACCGCAGCAGCGGAGTTGCCGACCTTTTCGACGACCTTCTGAAGGTCATTCTTCGACACACCAAGTGCATGGGCCCAATACTTCACCTCGTATGGCTCGTGCATGTTGATCTTCGAGCGATCTGGCTGGACGCGGTTGGTTAAATTGTCCGGCATTGCCTCTATCCCAAAATAAAAGGTCGCGGCCGTTGGCTGGTCCGAAGAAGATCAGGCTATTGTCGGGGCGGTTTGCAAAATTGACCGTCGCGGCAGTAACGTCGGCCACCCAAAGCTAGTTCCTACCAACGCTTCCTTGCCCCCGAAGATCTGGGGTACATTCTCAATCAGTTTAAACCAGTGGCCCCGGCTGCACCTCGCTAGGGCCGTCGACTCGGCCTCAGCGTCTCGCCGGGGCCGTTTCTGTTCAGGGAACGAGCAGCAGTCCACGACGTCAAATCTAAACGATGGACTGGGACTATTACCGCGGCCTTAGCGCTCTCCGCGGGCGTTGAGGCCATTCTAACGTCAGGGGCCGGTTTTCGCGACTCGTGAATAGCTTCGCTAAAATCTCAGCCTGGTCTTTTGTCAGCTTCTCGGCGAACGCGCCGTCCTTTTCTATCTGGGCCGGTCCTTTGCATTCGCTATCGTAGACCATCCAGCCGTTGCCGCCTTGCCGAACGAGGAATCGGCCTCTCATCGGGCGTCCAATAAATTCCATTGCAACACCACCTGTGAAATTGAAGGGTTTCAGGCGTCCAGCGAATTGAAACGGCCCCAACCCGAGGGCCGCCAACCCGAACAATGCGGGTTTTCCTCCAGCAGCCGGGGGGGCCCTGGATCGGCTGGGGGACCTGAGCCGACTCGTTGCCAAGCCGATCGTTCCTATTATCGATCGTTAGGATAAACGGCCCAGTGGTGCTGGTTTTGGCGTGCAGGTGATCGTGGCAACTCGGCCCCTCCGCGCCGCGCCTCACCGCGTTGGGGCCGTTTTTGCAAAGACTACGCGAAAAGGTCTTTGCTGACCTGGTGATCCGCGGAGCGCCAGCGTTATTAGCGAACCGAAATAAAAACTCAGCTGAAGTCGTGTTAATTCGGTTAGCCGAACAGATTCTCGCCGGCCTAGGGTCATGCGATTGGGTGCCGTCCTAGTTAGGACATTCGCTGCGGGCCTACCTTAGAACGCGACAAAGGAAAAACCCATCAGTAGCAGGGCGAGCAAAACAGACGCCCCGGCCGCTATCTTTAGTCCGGCGCTTGGCTTCGCTGATTGGTTCATATTGGGGGCCGTAACCCGCGAGATTGAAGTCACGCGCTCATATGCGCGCCGGTCTCAGCTTGCCGGGTTCTCTTAAGTAGCTGCTCTTTTTCCATACCTGCGGGGAGTACGCTTGCTTCTTCACGAAGACTCTTGGCCTCTTCAGTAAGGCGTTCCTCTAGAGAGTGCTCTTGCTTGAAGTGCCGACGCTTAATGACCATGCGCTGTCCTTTCCGTGGCGGAAGGCGGCGTGTCCCCCGAGCTGGAGCTACTTCGAGATAGCGATGCGGCGTTGAGCGCGTCGCCGAGGGGCGGATGGGCGCGGAGGCGACCATCTGGATTCGAGAATGCCCCGGCGTAGCGTTCTCAAGCAGAAAAAGTGGGTGCGCGTTTGCGACCGCTTTTTCTTGATGTCGGTTTGAGGGGACCTCTTACTTTGCAGGCTCCATCATTGGTTTACCCTTATCGACGATATGGACCGTCAACATCTTCAGGGTTTTGTCGCCTGCCACCTTGAAACCACCGTGGGGCACGTCGCGAATGTTGATTGTTGCTGCTCCCGTAGGAAATGGCACCTCTTTTCCATCGGGTAGCGCCAACGTTGCGCCCTCTAGAACGTAAACGGCTTCCTCGCCATGATGCGTGTGGCGGATGAGATTATTTCCAGGCTGTACGTCGACGACGCTGACTACAATCTCCATATTCGTGCCGCTTAGGTCGGCGCGTTTCAACTCGGTGCGGTTTGTTTGGGCATTCGCGGACCAGGTAAGGGCGAAGAAAATAAGAGCAGTGATCCGAAGCATACTTTCCTCCTCAAATGGACAATGAAATGTTTCGCGACACGCCAATGTGACGCCCACTTATCCAACAGCAACCATTACGAGAGTGCAAGGGAAGTGCAGCATAATCCATCCTGAAGCAGATTGTGGCGATTGAGGCGACGACTACACCACCCCGCCGATCGTGGTATCGACCCGTGATGGTCGCATCGTCAGAGATTACGAAGCAAAGTAAACCTCCGCGCATCGGAAGTTTACCAGTAGGAGAAATCGGCAGGGCCTACCAGAGACGTCCTTGGCGAATTGATCACTTCGCCTCAGTCGACCCGGGTATCAACCCAGCCGACCTTGCCGCAGGCGGTGAACTTGCGGTGCACCGAGATCTCAGCCCAATCCCATCTGCAAGTCGGCAAGCTTCAGCAGCCGCTATGATGTTGGCAGCCGACGCAAGAACACAAGCACCGTCTTGAAACCGGCGTTGCGATCGACAGGGCCAGTCCAATAACGGAGATGACGGGCGGGTTTTCGACGCCAAGGCATGGGCCGATATACTCAGTGCATCGAGTTCATGGCCGGTCGGGCTGCGGAGCGCATGTTGCTAGGCGGCGAACTCGCCGCTCCGGTTGAAGAACGTCCTTGGCGGGGATCGCTTGTGCATTTCCCTGCACGAACGAAAACATCCAGGTCCGGAAGCTTCATTCGCGGCTCCTCAACGAAGAGCGGGCGAGCAAGCGCCGCCGGCAGTCACGCGGTGGCGACAATCCACTCCGAAGAGCTGCAGCAGGCTCGGCGGGGATAGGGCGTCCCCGGCAGATGAGTTCTAGAAGCTGGTTTTGCGAACCGAGCTGACAAGCCAGGATTGGGCTGCGCGGCAGCGGCCCAGCATTGGCTTCCACCGCCCCAGGAGTGCTGGCACCGTTTCGTATTGGGCGAAGGGTCATTGCCCGCCTGAAGCACCCGGACGAAAGTCCCGCTCTCATGGTACTCGAGCCAGGCCCTTGACCGATGGCGTGCTGCAGCCAACCTAATACTTGGCTGGCGTCGCCTTGCGCAACCACTGGTAGAGAAAAAATCCGTGGACGCCCGCATAATCGAAAGTAGTGGGAAGCAGGCTCTCCACGGCGCCGCGCTGGGGACGGCGGCAGCATTTACCCGCGGCGGGGAATTGATTTCTTAACTCAAACCTTGGGTCCGGTGATCGCGAAGCTTGAGAACTTCCGAAGCGGTCCCTTGCCGGAAATTGGGCTTCATCCGCGATAGGTCGGGCCATGGGCTTTGCCGGTCATCATGTCCCGCTGAAACGTAACCCCGCGCCCATTATGCCGGGAGTGCCGCCGTCTCTTAAGAGTGGTCGCTGACAAGAGACGGCAAGGCACCCCTGCTCACGGATATCCCCAGCCTCGTTGTCCACATCCGCAACTCCTTGAAGCTGCAGCAAAGACGAATGCCCTCGGAGCGCGCACCATAAACCCACGTATTGTTCGGGAAACGAATATCGCCGGCGGCCTAGTTTCAAGTGCAGAAGCGATGTTTGCCTTCGGGGTCGATGCCGTAGCCCGTCGACATTCGCCGTCGCCCGCTCGTAACTGGCCTTCAACTGCTTGACCTGCTGGCGTGTTTGCGCGAGCGATGCCTCGAGCTGGTTGACTTTGTACTGGAACTGCGCCGGATCGATACGAAACAGCATCGCGCCGGCGACCGCGGTGGTGTGCCTGGCACATGGGATAGGTTGATTGTCCGGGCGTCATCGACCCGCGACCCGTCTAGAAATGGTATCCGCGCGACAGGGAGAGGTCTGGCGCTTCTGGTAGGTCAAGTTGAGAAATTGGCCGGAGCTGGTCGGAAGGAAGCAGACGAGGAGCACCACGCGCCTACGGCACGATGCCGGCACCGAATACGGGCTTTCGATATTCCGCGACAGAGGTCGATTTCGCCTGACCTACAGGCGAAGGTCTTTCAACGTTCCGCTTTGTTGGGATAAATCTGTGCTCGCCACACGGGCTCATGAACTGCCCTATGCGAAGGATTGGATGATGTATCGTAGGTTTGGTTGGTGTGGGGAAAGGCGGTAGCGCTCCCCCGCTACCATGCGTACGATTTTGCACGCCAGGCTACGATCGTTTGCGATTTCGCACCCTCAATAGTGGCGAATCTCGGAGCCAACCGACCCGTCTTGCATGTACCGAGTGGCTGCGCATCACGCCATTGCCGGCGCCGCATTCGGATCAGGCACATCGAATATGACCAATGCCAAGACCATCGGCCGCCGTGCTGTGATTCCGGCATTCAGCGACGTTGGTCACGAAGTGCGCTATTCCATTCCCGAAAGTCAACGCGAACCTGACGGGCCAATCGCTCAACCGACCAAGCCGAGAACGCGTAACGAAGTGGATGAAGCGACCGATAGCCGTGCTGCGTAGAATATTTGTGACCGAGCTATTGTCTCTGGCGCTGAGCTAGGAGCGCTTTTCGAGCCGCGGCCGTGGCCCTTCGGTGATGCGGAATCGGGACAGCACGTCGGTGCGAATGGCGCCGCGGAGGATCTTGCCGATTCCGTTGCGCGGCAATTCGTCGAGGGCAATCAGCAGGCGCGGGCGCTTGTAGTCGGTCATAGTCGGCACCACGCGATTGATGCGCTCCTCCCAGCCTGGCGCAGGATTTTCCACCGCTGCCAGAATGACCTCGCCCCAATAGTCCGAGGGAATGCCGACCACCGCGACTTCCGATGGCTGCAGCGCCGGCGCAAGCAATCGTTCGACCTCTTCCGGCGCTACTTTGTAGCCGCCCGACTTGATGACGTCGGCGCTACGGCCGATGAGGTGCAGCCGGCCGCGTGCATCGACGTAGCCGAGATCGCCGGTTTCGTGGAATTCATTCGGTGCGAGCGCGCTAAAACCCTCGGTGGTGCGATACCCGGTCATCAGGTGTTGTGCACGGATCAGAACCTCGCCGTTGCCGCCCGCCGGGGCCGGCCGGCCGTCCTCGCCGCGGATGACGATCTCAACACCAGGAGCGGGCCAGCCGACGCAGGCGTCCTCGCCTCCGGATGCATACCAGGACTCAGTTTCCTCGGCTTCAAGCACCGTGATCGGATTGAATACTTCGCTCTTGCCATAGGTGACCCGCACCACGGGGCCGAACATCTCCTTGACGCGCGCGTAGAGCGTGGGCTTCAGCACCGCCGTGCCGCAGAAGATCGTGCGCAGCGACGAGAACTGGCGCGTGCCCGCGGCAGCCACGATCTTTGCCAGCACGGTCGGCGGCGCAAACATCGCATCGCAGGCGCCGCGTTCGAGGATATCAAGTACGCGCGGCGGGTCGACGCCGTCGAGCAGTGTCACGGCCGCACCCGACGACAGATAGGCATGCGTCATCAACGAGGAGCCGTGCGAGAATGGCGTCATCAGCAGGACATTGCTGCCGGCATCCGGGCGGAACGGCAGGTTCGCCCGCAGCAATATGTTGGCCGTCCAGCGGCCGATCTGGCTGTGAACCGCGCCTTTCGGGCGTCCGGTGGTACCAGAGGTGAAGACGATACGCGCCGGCGCGTCGCCGTCGACCTGCGGAAAGGCGGCCGGATCCAACGCGGTCCGTTCGATGCTTTCGACCTCGATGATGCTCGGACCGCCGGCAGCCTTTTCGGTCGCGAGGGCCGCGCCGGTGATCAACAGGCGAGCGTTGGCGACCGCGAGGCAGTAAGCGCGTTCGTCGCTGCTCAGCGCAGGGTTGATCGGGACTTCGACGGCGCCCGCCAGCATAACGCCGAAAGTGGCTGCAACGGCGTCGGCGCTGTTGCGGAACAATGTAGCCACGGCATCTGCCGGGCCGATCTCGGCCTGCATCAGGGCATCCGCAACGCCGGCGGCTTTGGCGAACAATTCCGCATAGGATGTTGTGCCGGCGGCGTCGACGACGGCCGGCCTGTTGCCGTAGCGGAGCGCGAGCGCGGAGAATTCGTCGGCCCAATGGATCGATTTCGATGACATGCTCGAGATCTCCGTCGTGACGATCCGCGATGCTAACCCGCGCCATAGACCAGATTGGGTAGCCAAAGCGAAAGCTGCGGGACATAGGTGATGATCGCAAGGCACAGCAGCAGCAGGCCGAGGAACGGCAGAACGCCGCGCACCACTTCGGTAACCGGCGCCGTCGAAATCGTGGCCAGCACGTAGAGGTTCAGTCCGACCGGGGGATGAACCAGCGCGATCTCCATGTTGTGGGTGAAGACGATCGCGAAATGGACGGGATCGATTCCGAGCGGTTTCAGCGCTGGCGCAAGGATCGGCATCACCACCAGCAGCGTGGCGGCGACCTCGAGGAAGCATCCGAGCACGAGCAGCAGCACGTTGATCGCGAGCAGGAATTGCCAGGGATGAAGCTGGTTGTCGAGCGTGAACTTCACCAGCGACGCCGGAATGCCCGAGTCCGTCATCCAATGGCCGAACGCCAGAGCGGTCGCAACGATGATCATGATCGTTGCGGCGCTCTTGATCGCCTCGGCGATCACCTCGAGCGTCTGGCTGACCTGAAAGCCGCGGTAGAAGAACAGGCTGACGAGAAGCGCCACCGTGGCCGAAACCGCGGCGGCTTCGGTGACCGTCATCAGGCCGCCGTAGATTCCGACCATCACGATGAAAGGCACGCAAAGGGCGGGCAGGGCATTGAGGCTCATCCGCACCAGTTCGACGCGTGGCACGGCCGGCTCGCGCGGCAGCTCGTATTTGTGCGAGTAGTAGAACACCCAGCCGAAGAACATCGCTGCCTGCAGCAGCCCGGGCATGATGCCGGCCAGGAACAGGCGCGGCACGGACTGCTCTGCGATCAGCCCGTAAAGAATCAGCGACAGGCTGGGAGGAATCACGATGCCGATCGTGCCGGAAGCGCCGACCACGCCAAGCGCAAAATGACGCGGATAGCCGCGCTCGATCATCGCCGGCACCAGAATGGTGCCCATGGCGAGCGCGGTCGCAACCGAGGAGCCGCAGATCGCGGCAAACAGGGTGCATGACACCACCGTCACGAGACCGAGCGCGCCCCGCAATCGTCCGAACCAGGCGATCGCGACATCGACCAGCGCCTTGGCGACGCCGCCGCGCCGCATGAATGCGGCGGCCATCACGAACAGCGGCAAGGCCATCAGTGTGCTGGAATTCATTTCATCGGCGATCTTCTGTGCGATCGCAACCAGAGGCTGGTCGCTGAAACCGAACAGGACTGCCGCGCAGAGACCCAACACCAGAAAGATCGGCATTCCCGCGCAGAGCAGCCCGAAGAACATCAGCAGGAAAAGCATCGTCCACATCGTGTCGGTCTCGTTGTTGCTGGACCTGAAGCGTCCCGATGCGGGACCACGACGGTCAGTTTACCGATGGCAGATCGGTCATTAAGACGGCTGACGTCGCCGCCGATCGCTCAGTGATCGTGAACGGCGATGACCATGGTGGCGGGATCGAAGCGGAAGACGAGCAAATAAAGCTTGATGAGGTAGCGCAACAGCATCAGCACGGCGCCGGTCAGGATGGCCGAGTAGTAGATCCACATCGGGAATTCGAGGCCCGTGATGCTGCGCTCGTCGAGGCTGCGGGCGACGTCGGCAACCTGGAAGCCGCAATAGGCCAGGCCGCCACAAAACAAGATCGCGACACAGCAGTTGAATGCCTCGACCCATCTTTGCCCTTGCGGCGGCAACAGTCGCAGGACGACGTCGGGCCTGACATGCCCATCGGTCCGGACCAACTGGCTCGACGCCAGAAACACCGCCCAGACCGTCAGATAGACCACCACCTCCTCGCCATTGATGAAAGCGAAGTTCTTGTTCACGTAACGGCCGATGACCTGAGCGGTCCCGACCGTCAGCGCGGCGGCACCAAGAACTCCTATCAAGAGGAGTTCAAGCCTGTTCCAGATCTTCATCATGGGTGGCAATCAATGGCCGATGGTCGTTACATCCGCCTGCACCTGCTGCAGCAAGGCGGGCGAAATCCGCAACTCCTTCGCGATGCCGTCCTGCAAAGGCAGCATCTTGGCGCGGACCTCAGCGAGCGCGCTCTCGGACGGCGAAACGAACACGACGCCGTTCTTCTCCAGCGTGTGGCGCGCCTCGGTCTGAGCTTCTTCCATGCTCTTGCGGTAGGCATGGATGTTCTCCTGCCAGAGGTCGATGACCAGCTTCTGGAGATCCGGCGGCAGCTTCCTGTAGAAGCTCTCGCTGATCATCGGCACGTAGAACCCGACGAATTCGCGATCCGCAAAGCCATATTTCACGCCGGATTCCCAGAGCTTTGCGCTGGCAAGGCTTTCATCGGTCGAGCTCAGCCCGTCGAACGTGCCTTGCGACAGCGCCAGCGGAACGTCCGGCCATGCCGTCACGTTCGGTGACGCGCCGAAGAATTTGGCGCGCGCCGACTGTCCCGCGCCGCCGGAGTTGCGGATCTTCATGCCGGCCTGGTCGGCGAAGTCGCGGATCGGCTTGTTGGTGCTGTAGGTGTTTTGATATCCGAGCTGCAGCCAGGGGCCGAGCAATTTGACATCGAGCTTGCTCTCGAATTGCTTGTTGATGATCTCGCCGATCTTGCCGTCGGCAGCAGCATAGACGACCGGGTAGGGCTGCCCGAAAAATGCCGGCAGCTGGAAGACGTCTGCATCGGGGACGAAGCCGGTCAGCACCCAGGTGCCGGGGATCGCCATCTCGACGGCGCCCTGACGCAGCGCCTTCACCACGTCGCGGTCGCGAAACAACTGGCCGCTGTGGAACAGCTCGGTCATGATCCGGCCGCCAGATTTTTCCTGCAGCTTCTTCAGGTAGTCGGCGGCAGACAATGTCCGTCCGTGTGTCGCCGACGTGTCCACCGAAGCCCGCAGCTTGAACTGAGGTTCGGCTGCTAGCGCTCCCTGGCTGCACTGAATCGCAAGCACGGCAAGCACGGCCGTCACGGCGCCCCGCATCATCGAGTTTCTCCCCTTGGCCGTCGTCTTCTGTCCGCGACGGGTCACGGAAGCTAACGGGCAGGCCAAGCTGATTCAAGTGGAACGTTTCATTGCAAAGGTGCGTCAGTAGCAGCGCATCGTTTCGAGTTCTAATGGATCGTTCGATCGATATGATAATCTTCTGTTATTGTTTATATTTATTGCATGTCCGGAACAGTGATTCATCTCAAGCATAGCTGATCTGCTCTATTTTTCATGAAACGTTTCATTGACAAGGCGACCTCCGCACGCCTAGCGTCCCGGCGCCGAGCGATACGCGCGGCTCCGGAGCGGAACGCTTCGGGTTTCCACGCAACAAGTGGACGGCGCATGAGCCGCAACAAATTACGGGGGGAGTGATGAGCACTACGCGGAGAGATCTGCTGTTGTCCGGCATCGCCGTCGGCGCTGCGCTTGCCAGTTCGAATGTTTCGGTGATGGCGGCGGGACAGGAATTGACGCTCGGCGTCGTCGGCGTCCTGTCGGGTCCCGCTGCGCAATGGGGCCTCGCGCTGCGCGGCGCGGTCGAACTCGTCGCTGCCGAGGCCAACCGGGACGGCCTGATCAAGATCGACGGGGCGCCATGCAAGGTCAACGTCGTTGCCATCGACAGCAAGTATACGGCCGAAGGCGCCGCCGCTGCGGCCAACACGCTGGCAGGGCAGGGCGTTAAATTCATCATCGGCCCCATCGGCTCGCCCGAGCTCACCGGCGTGAAGCCGATCGCCAAGCGCAATTCGATGCTGGTGATGGGCAACGGCTACGCCAAGGATGCGCTATCGCCGCAGTTGCCGCTGGTCTTTCATATGGGGCCGGGGCCTTCGGGCTGGGCCGAACCGATCATCAAGATCGCCAAACAGAAGTTCGGCATGAAGAGCGTGGTGCTGGTCGCGCCGAACGACCAAGGCGGCACGGATATCGCGAGCGTCGACGCCGACGCATACAAGAGAACCGGCATCACAGCTTCCGAAGAATATTATCAGCGTGGCACCACCAATTTCGCGCCGATCGTGACCCGGATCATGAACGCGAAGCCCGATGCCGTCGATCTCGCTTCATCGCCCCCTGGCGACGCCGGCATCATCGTGAAGCAATTGCGTCAGGCTGGCTTTGAGGGACCGATCGGACGTCTCGGCGGTCCGGGATACACCGAAATCTCCCGCGTCGCCGGTGGCGATGAGGTGCTGAAGGACTTCTATTGGTACGAACCGGTTCTCATCGACGAGAAAGTGCAAATGATCGCCGACGAGTACAAGAAACTGCTCGGTGCCGATCGGCCGGAAAACAATCTGTTCTTTCAGTGGGTCTCCGCCGCCCGCATGGTAACCAAGGCAATCGCCAAGGCCGGTACCATCTCGGACACGGCCAAGGTTGCCGAGGCCCTGCGATCTTTGCCGGTCGAGGATCCCAATATCGGTCCCGGTCACTGGATCGGGCAGGATTTCTTCGGCATCAACCAGGAACTGTCGTTCCCGTTTGGCGTCGGACTCGTGGAAAAAGGCAAGCTGCAACCGACTATCAGGGTCGAAGCGGCCGGCGGCAAGTAGCGGGTACTCCGTGCAAGGTTTTGTCGCCACCAGCCTCATCGGCATCAGCCTGGGTGCGCAGTACGCGCTGCTCGCCCTCGGCTTCACCCTGATCTTCGGCATTCTCGGAGTCGTCAATTTCGCGCATGGCGGCTTCTACGTTCTCGGAGGATATCTCGCCTATTCCGCGGTGACCTATCTCGGCATGCCTTACGCGCTGGCGGTGATCTGCGCGGCGCTGGGTACCACGGTGCTCGGATTCCTGTTCGAGCGCTTCGTGCTGGATCGCGTGATTGACGATCATCTGGCGACGCTGATGCTGACGCTCGGCCTCTATCTGATGATGTCGAGCGGCATATTGGTGGTGTTCGGGCCGCAATCTCCGGCCTTCGCGTTTCCATTGACCGGTGTCATTCATGGCCATGGATTCTTTGTGCCGATTGAGAATCTCGTGGTGCTGGGCGTCTGCATCATCGGGATCCTGTCGATTTACGGCCTGATCTATTACACCGATTTCGGCCGCGCTCTGCGTGCGATGGCCGATGACCGCGCGGTTGCGACGGCGCAGGGACTGCGTCCCGCGATTCTGTTCCCGGCCGCCTTCGCCCTGGCGACCGGGCTCGCCGGCCTCACCGGCGCGCTGGTAACACCGATCCTGTCGCTCGCGCCGCATATCGGCGATCCCGTGCTGGCGACGTCCTTCCTGATCGTCATCCTCGGCGGTCTTGGCAGCGTCGGCGGTGCGACGGTCGCGGCCTTCATTGTCGGCATGGCGGAGGCGTTCTCGGCGGTCTATCTCGGCGGCTCGAAGGGCGCGCTCGCGCTGTTCGTGCTCGTCCTGGTCATGCTGGTGGTCAAGCCATCCGGCCTGTTCGGTCACCGGGTTCGGGGAGCTTGAGCACATGACAGCCCACTCGCTCTCCAAGCGCGGCGATCTGGCCGAGGCGGCAAGCGTCGTGGTCATCGCGGCCGCCTTCGCAGTCCCCTGGCTCAGCCAGAACCCGATGGTCTATTCGCTGGCCAACCAGATGCTGATCGCGATTACGGCTGCCTTCAGCGTCTACATCATGCTGCGCATGAATCTGATGACCTTCGCCGTGCCGACCTTCATGGCGATCGGCGGTTACACCGTCGCGATCCTGGGGCTTCGTCACGGCGTGACCGACGTGCTGTTGCTGGGGCTTGCCAGCTTCGTGGTGCCGGCGCTGTTTGCGCTGCCGCTCGGTGCGCTGGTGCTACGTCTGACCGGCGTCTATTTCGTGCTGGTCACGTTCGTCCTCACCGAGATCACGCAACTGTTGTTGTTCGAAACGCCGGGATTGACCGGTGGGTCCAATGGACTGGTCGGCATGCCGGCGGTGACGCTGTTCGGGCTGGAACTCGCCGACAACCGCGCGGTGCTTCAGGTCACGATCGGCCTGGCGCTCACCGGCGCCATCGTCACCGCTGCGGTGACCCGTACGCTTCGCCAGCACTTCGCGGCGATCGAAGAGAACGAACTCCTTGCCCAGAGTCTCGGCCTCGTTGTTTGGCACTACAAGGCGTTCGGCTTCGCCATCGCGGCGGGTGTGTCCGGGCTCGCTGGCTTCGCTCTCGTCAACATGCTGCTCACCGCCCATCCGACCTCGTTCAGCGCGCTGTCATCGGTCAACTACATTGCCTACGCGATCATCGGGGGAAAGAGCAGCATGCTTGGCCCGGTTGTCGGCGGCGCCCTGCTGATCTGGGCGGGAGACGTCTTCGCATTGCGCGGGGAGTATTCTCAGTTCCTGTTCGGCTTCCTGATCGTGGTCGTGGTGCTGGTCGCGCGCGAGGGCATCGTCGGGACGATCCATCGCCTTGGTGTCCGTGTGTTTTCCCCGCCGCTGCCGTCGCGGTCTTCCACCGTCGCCTCGTCGCCGACGCTGAGCGTGCCCAATGCGATGGAGCCGCTGCAATGACGGCTGAATGCACCGTACGTACCGACGGCGGCGCGCTGCTCGAGGTCGCTGCCATCTCCAAGCGGTTTGGCGGGCTGCATGTCTTCGACAATGTCAGCTTCGCCATCCCGCCAGGCGACGTCCTTGGCGTCATCGGACCAAACGGCGCCGGCAAGACCACGCTCATCAACGTCATTTGCGGCATGCTGCCGCCGACTACCGGCCGGGTGCGGCTCGACGGCAAGGACATGACGGACAAGCCGCTCCATGCCGTCAGTCGCATGGGAATTATCCGCAGCTTCCAACAAACCAACACCTTCCGTACGGCATCGGTCCGCGAGAACATTTCTCGGGTCCTTCGCTTCAGCGGCAGCGGGCCCGGATGGGAGAGCGTCGCGCCGCTGATTGACGAGTTCGAGCTTGAACCGCAGCTCGATGAGCAGAGCGACAAGCTGCCGTACGGGCTTCAGAAGATGCTGGGCCTCATTCTGGCCTGCGCAGCTCGGCCGAAAGTCCTGCTGCTCGACGAGCCGGCGGCCGGTCTCGAGCGGCGGGAGCGCCTACGGGTCGATGCTTTCGTGCGCCACGTAAAGACTGAGCTCGGTTGCGGGGTCCTGATCGTCGAGCATGACATGGATCTCGTGCGCCGCCTCTGTCCAAGAATACTGGTTCTCGATTCCGGTCGTGTCCTGGCCGAGGGCGCTCCGGCCGAAGTCCTGGCACGCAAGGATGTCATCGATGCCTATCTCGGGTCGGTGGACGAGGAGGCGGCCTGATGCTGGCGGTGAAAGACCTCGAAGTCCGCTATGGCGGCATCACGGCGATCCGCGGTGTCTCGATCGATGTCGCCGAGGGTGAGACGGTCCTGCTGATCGGCGCCAATGGTGCCGGCAAGTCGAGCCTGATCAACGCCGTCATCGGTCTGGTCAAGGCCTCGCATGGCAGCGTGCGCTTCGCGGGCCACGATCTCAGCGCCGTATCCTGCGATGGCCGCGCCCGGGCGGGAATGGGTTATTCGCCCGAAGGCCGCCGCGTATTTGCGACCATGTCGGTCGCTGACAATGTCCTGAGCGGCGCCTGCTGGCACGGCGGGGCGGCCCAGCGCGAAGCTTGGGCTTGGCTCTGTGGCATCTTTCCGATCCTGAAGGAGCGCGCCAGCCAGCCGGCCGGACAATTGTCGGGGGGACAACAGCAGATCGTCGCCCTGGCGCGCGCCATGAGTTCGTTTCCCAAGCTGCTGCTGCTGGATGAACCCTTCCTCGGGCTCGCGCCGGTGTGGATCGCGCAGATCAGCGAGGCGATCCGCCATATGCAGCGGCGCGGCACGACCATTCTCATGACCGAGCAGATGGCGCGTCCGGCGCTCAAGCTTGCCACACGCGGTTACGTGATGCGCGGTGGCGAGGTCAGGCGGAGCGGCACCGTTGCCGAAATTCGCGACGTTGCGCTTGCCGAGGAGTATTTGTGATGTCCGCTACGTTGAACGCCACCGCACTGCTCGGGACCTTCGCCGCAAGGACGTCAGCGAGCGAACTGTCCCCGGATGTCGCCACGAAGGCAGCCATTTGCCTGCTCGACTCGCTGGGGCTCGCGCTCGCCGCGCGGCACGAGGCGACGGCCGCGGCCGCGCGTGCGATGACCGCGGAGGTGCTGCCTGGACCGCGCACCGCGCGCATCTGGGCGAGCGGCAAACATGCCGCGCTGTCCGAGGCGGTTCTCGCCAACGGCATTGCCGTTCACGCCTATTTTCAAGACGACACCGACCACGATTCTTGGACGCACCCGGGATCCCTGATTGCGCCGGTCGCGGTGGCGCTTGGCGAAACGCTGGATGCGCCGCTGCGCACCGTATTGACCGCTCTCACGGTCGGCTATTCCGCGCTCAAATGGCTTGGTGCGGGTGAAGTCGTTGCCCGCGGCCTGATCGGCAGGGGCGTGCGGACCAGCCCAACCTTCGGCACGATCGGCGCCGCGGCGGCGGCCGCAGCCGCACTTGGGCTCGATCCACCGAGGTCCACCAGTGCGGTTGCCATCGCGGCCTGCACGACCGGCGGCACGCTGGAGCCGGTGCGCTGCGGCTCCGACGAATGGCGCGTACAGAACGGGCGCGCCGCCCAGGGTGGGCTGGTTGCCGCGGAGCTCGCGGCGCGCGGCGTCCAGGGGGCGCCCGATGCGCTGGAAGGACCGAAGGGGTTGTTGCGCTCGCTTGCCGGGCTCGATCGCACGCCAGAACAATGGCAGCGAGGCCCCGATGTCACGACGATGATCGGCATCATGGCAAAACCGTTCGCAACCCTGGGCGACAACATGTCGGCGGTGCTGGCGGCACATATGCTTCACCGCGACGGCATCGATCTGTCGCAGGTGAAGCGGATTACCGTGACGATCTGGGAGCCCTATACGCAATATCCGGGAACGTCCTTCAAGGGACCGTTCACGCGGACGGTGCAGACCCAGGCCAGCACCGCCTTTGCGGTCGCCGCCATGCTGCGCTACGGCCGCCTCGACTACGAGATGGGCGTCGAGCATCGCCAGGACCGGGAGATCATGACACTCGTCGAAAAGACGATCGTCGAGCCGGACGCGATCGGTACCCATCTCGACGCGACCGTCGAGTTGGAGATCGAAAATGGTGGGCGTCTTCGCCGGACTGCGCGCGAGGCGCCCAAGGTTCTGGTGTTCCAGGACGAAGTCCGCGCCACCGAGGTTTTTGATAGCCGCCTGGCCGGCACCGGAATTCCGGCCGGCGAAGGCGCCAGCCTTGCGGCCGAGGTTTTCGCCTCGGCACGTAGCGGCGGATCGATGCCTGTGCGCAGGCTGCTCGACCGCCTGACCCGATCTCAAAGGGATGCGATCAAATGAAACTTGGACTTGAAGGCAAGACGGCGATCGTCACCGGCGGCAGCAAGGGCATTGGTCTCGAGACCGTACGCTTGCTGGCGGAGGAGGGTGTCAAGGTTCTGGTCTGCGCGCGCCGCGAGGACGCGCTGGCCGAATGTCGTTCTGACGTCGAGCGGAGCACCGGCGTCAAGGTCGAAACGCTGTCGCTTGATGTGACCGATCTGAAGCAGATCGAGCGGCTGCCGGCGCTCGCCCGCGATCGCCTCGGCCGCGTCGACATCCTGGTCAACAATGCCGGCACCGGCACCTACAAGCCGTTCCTCGAAGTCACCGACGAGGAATTGCAATACGGCATGGCGATCAATTTCTTCGCTCAGTTCCGTATCTGTCAGCGCATCATCCCGATCATGATCGAGCAGAACGGCGGCAGCATCGTCAACGTGTCGGGCGAAACCGGGATCATGGTGACGATGCCGCCGTTCCTGTCGTCATGCACCGGTCCGGCCAAGTCGGCCGAAATCCGCTTCTCCAAGATTCTCGCCAACGAATTCGGGCCGCACAACATTCGCGTCAACTGCGTCGTTCCCGGTTTCGTCAATACTCCGGAACGTTTTGCAAAATGGGAGCGCGAACTCGCCAAGCGCAATCTGGGCGAAGAGGAGGCGGAAGCCGAACGCAAGCGCTGGTCGGAAAATAATTCGATGCGCAACACGCGCTGGGGCACGCCGGAGGAACTCGCCAATTTGATCGTCTTCGCGCTGTCCGACCGCGCGAGCTTCGTCAACGGCGCGGTGCTGGTTGCCGACAATGCGCAGGACAAGTCGTGAAAGCGACGCCGCTCGACATGATGAATCGATTGATGACAACAGGAACGGCGGCGGCCCTTGCGGCAGCCGGGAGGATTTGATGGACGTTGACAAGCCGCTCGCTGGTATCACCGTGGTTGAACTCGGACACAGCGTGGCCGCCCCCTATGCCGGATTGATTCTGGCCGATCTCGGCGCCCGTGTGATCAAGGTCGAAAATCCCAAGAGCGGCGATTATGCGCGTGGCTGGGGGCCGCCGTTCTGGAACGGAACGGCAAGTGTGTTCCATAGTCTCAATCGCGGCAAGGAAGGCATCACCGTCGATTTCGGTGCAGCGGAAGATTGCGAGAAGCTGAAGTCGCTGATCCTGAACGAGGCCGATGCCGTCATCCAGAATCTGCGGCCCGGCATTCTGGACAAGTTTGGTCTCACCGCGGATGCGCTCAGCGCCGCGAAGCCATCGCTGATCTGGTGCGACATCGGCGCGTTCGGCGCCAAGGGACCGCTCGCCAGCAAGCCCGGCTACGATCCGCTCGCCCAGGCCAGCACCGGCATCATGAGCGTTACCGGCGAGGGCGGTCGGCCGCCGGTGCGTGTCGGCGTCTCGCTGGTCGACATGGGCTCCGGCATGTGGGCGGTGATCGGCATGCTCGCCGCGTTGGTGGCGCGCAACAAGGGCGGTCAGGGTCGCAGCGTTGCGACCTCGCTTTACGAGACCGGGCTCGCGTGGATGACCGTTCCGCTGGCCGGCTATGCGGCGTCAGGTGAGGTGCGCAAGCCCTATGGATCGGGCACCGCGGAAATCGCGCCCTATCAGGCATTTGAGGCGTCCGACGGATGGCTGATGATTGCAGCCGGCAACGACAATCTGTTCCGCAAGCTGTGCGTGGCGTTGAGTCTCGAGGCGCTTGCGCATGATCCTGACTTCGCGACCAACGCGGCAAGGGTCGTCAACCGCGAACGACTGATCCCGCAAATCGCGGCCGCGGTGCGCAAGTATACGGCCGATGCGCTTGGCGGCATTCTCGACGGCGCCGGGGTTCCCAATGCACCGCTGCTGACCACCGATCAGGTTGCGGAGCATCCACAAACCCGCGCGCTCGACATGATGGTGCGATGTGCTGGCGACGATATCGATCTTGTCGGCGTTCCGCTTGCCTTCGACGGTACGCGACCACGCGCGCGCACCGCTGCGCCGGCGCTCGGCCAGCACAATGCCATTCTTCGAAAGCCTGCGAGCAAGGGAGCCATCAATGCGAACTGATTTCCAAACCATCAAGGTCGAACGGCGTGATGGCGATATCCTGCTGGTGACGTTGCACCGGCCGGAAGCGTCCAATGCGATGAACACCCAGATGGGCCTCGATCTGGTGGAACTGTTCGAGGGCTTCTCGACCGACATCGAGGGGTTGCGCGCGGTGATCCTGACCGGACACGGCGACAAGGCGTTCTGCGCCGGGGGCGATCTGAAGCAGCGCAACGGCATGACGGACGAGGCCTGGCAGGCACAGCATCTGGTCTTCGAGCGCATGCTGCGCGCTCTGCTGGGCTGTCCGATTCCCGTGATCGGCGCGATCAATGGTGCGGCCTATGGCGGCGGCTGCGAGATCGCGGCGGCGCTCGACTTCGTCTACGCCTCGACCAATGCACGCTTCGCGCTGACCGAAGTGACGCTCGGCATCATGCCAGGTGGCGGCGGCACGCAGAATCTGCCGCGCGCCGTCGGCGAGCGCCGCGCCAAGGAATTGATCCTGTCCGGCCAGCCGTTCTCGGCTGCCGAGGCCGAGCGGTGGGGGCTGGTCAATCGGGTGCTGCCGCCAGGGGAATTGCTGGAGGCGACCTTCGCCATCGCCCATCGCATCGCTGCCAATGGCCCGATCTCGGTGCGCCAGGCCAAGCAGGCGATCCATCGCGGTTTGCAGATGTCGCTCGCCGATGGCCTCGCCTTCGAGATCGAGGCCTACAACCGTCTGGTTCCGACCGCGGACCGGCGCGAAGGCGTGCTGGCGTTCAACGAGCGCCGCAAACCCAACTTTCAAGGCAAGTAGGAGGAGGCGCGAAATGCGTGAGAAAGCTCATATTCGCGAGGTCGGACCCCGCGACGGCATCCAGATGGTCAAAACCATCTTGCCGAGCGCGCGCAAGCTGGCCTGGTGCCGCGGCGCAGTGGAGGCCGGAATCCGCGAGATCGAGGTGACCTCGTTCGTGCCGGCCAAGGTGATCCCGCAATTTGCCGACGCGGAGGAGGTGGCCCGCGGCGCGCTGGCGATGCCGGGCTTGCGGCCGTCGGTTCTGGTTCCGAATCTGAAGGGGGCCGAGCGCGCCTTCGCGCTCGGTGTGCCAATCGTCAACTATGTGCTGTCGGCGAGCGAGGAGCACAACCAGGCCAATGTTCGCCGCAGTACCGAGGAGTCGCTGCAGGACTTCGCGCGCATCGCCGCAGCGCGCGATCAGCGCCCCGGAGCACGAATCGGACTTGGTGCGGGCATCGCGACCGCGTTCGGCTGCACCATCTCGGGGGCGGTATCGGAGGCACGAGTGGTCGAGATCGCGGTGCGGCTCGCCGGGATGGGCGCCGACGAGATCATCGTCGCCGATACGGTCGGCTATGGCGATCCGGGTCAGGTTCGCCGCTTGATGGGCGCGGTGATCGCAGCGGTGCGTCCACTGCCGGTCGCCTGCCACTTCCACGACACGCGCGGTCTCGGTCTCGCCAATGTGACGGCGGCACTGGATGCGGGTGTACGCGCGTTCGATGCATCTCTCGCCGGACTCGGCGGCTGTCCGTTCGCACCCGGCGCCACCGGCAATATCGACACCGAGGATACCGTCTTCCTGCTCGAGCAACTCGGTTTCGATACCGGCGCCGATGTCGAGCGGCTGGTTGCCTTGCGACGCGAGGTCGAGAGCTGGCTGCCCGGCGAACGGTTCTCCGGCGCGATCGCCCGCGCCGGCCTGCCCAAAACGTTCCGCGTGTCGGCCAGCGCCGCCGCCTGAAAGGATATGACATGAACTATCACGACGCCGCCCAAACTGCCGACATGGAGGTCACCGTCGCGTTGGGGGAGGATTTCTCCGACCTGCGCAACACGGTGCGGCAGATCTGCAAGGGCTTTCCGGGCGAATATTGGCGCAAGCTCGACGACCAAAGCGCCTATCCGACCGAATTCGTCGCGGCGTTGACGGAAGCGGGATTCCTCGGCGCGTTGATCCCGGAGGAATACGGAGGTTCGGGCCTGCCGCTGCGTGCAGCCGCGGTGATCCTCGAAGAGATCAATGCGAATGGCTGCAGCGCCAGTCCCGCGCATGCCCAGATGTACATCATGGGTACGTTGCTCCGTCACGGCAACGAGACCCAGAAGCGGACGTACCTGCCGGAGATCGCGGCAGGCCGGCTGCGGCTGCAGGCCTTTGGCGTGACCGAGCCCAATACCGGATCCGATACCACCCAGCTCAAAACCCGCGCCGAGCGTCAGGGCGACGTCTATGTCGTCAACGGCCAGAAGGTCTGGACGTCGCGGGCGCTGCACTCCGACCTGATGCTGCTCCTGGCGCGCACCAGTCCGGTCGATCAGGTGAAGCGGCGCACCGACGGACTTTCGGTGTTCCTGGTCGACTTGCGTGAGGCCAAGGGCAACGGCGTCGAAATCCGCCCGATCAAGGCGATGGTCAATCACAACACGACAGAGGTGTTCATCGAGAACCTGAAAGTGCCGGTCGCCAATCTCATCGGGGAGGAAGGCAAGGGCTTTCGCTACATCCTCGACGGCATGAACGCCGAGCGGATCCTGGTCGCCTCTGAATGCGTCGGCGATGGGCGCTGGCTTCTCGGCAAGGGCGTCGCCTACGCCAATGAGCGGCGCGTCTTCGGCCGCTCGATAGGCCAGAACCAGGGCATCCAGTTTCCGCTGGCGCGCGCCTACGCCGAACTCGAAGCCGCCGACATGATGTGCCGCCGCGCCGCCGCGTTGTTCCAGGCCGGGCAGCCCTGCGGAGCAGACGCCAACATCGCCAAGCTGCTGGCGTCGGAGGCCACCTGGAAAGCGGCCGATACGACATTCCAGACCCATGGCGGATTCGCCTTTGCGCAGGAATACGACGTCGAGCGCAAATGGCGTGAGGTCCGTCTTTACCAGACAGCTCCGATCTCGACCAACATGGTGCTGGCCTATGTGGCGCAGCACGTGCTCGGTCTTCCGCGTTCCTACTGAGGAGACGACCCATGCTGGATATCACGCGTCAGACGGCGAATTTTGTAGCCGGCCTCAAGCTGTCCGATCTGTCCGGCCGCTGCCGCGAGGCGGCGCGGACCGGCATCATCGACTGCGTCGGCGTCATGATCGCTGGCGCCGCCGAGCAGCCGGTGCGGATCGTGTCGGCGATGGTGGCCGCGTCCACCCAGAACGATGGCGCGCCCGAGGTTCCGTCGGGCCGCAATCTCGCGGCGCCAGATGCCGCGCTCGTCAACGGTGTCGCGGCGCATGTGCTCGACTATGACGACGTGGCGCTCGCCGGACACCCGAGCACCGTGCTGGTGCCCGCCATCCTGGCCGAAGGGTGGTCGCTCGACTCCAGCGGCGCCGACGCGCTCGCCGCCTATGCCGCGGGCTACGAAGTCTGGGCGCAGGTCATTGCGCTGGAGCCCGGTCACCTCCATGAGCGCGGCTTTCATCCGACGGCCGTGATGGGCGCGCTCGCCACCGCGGCCGCCTGTGCGCGGCTGCGCAAGCTCGACTCCACGAAGACCGCGCATGCCATCGCGATCGCCGCCTCGCTCGCCTCCGGACTGGTTGCCAATTTCGGCACCATGACCAAATCGCTGCATGCCGGCCGCACCGCCCAATCCGGCGTGCTTGCCGCGCGCCTCGCCGATCAGGGATTTACCGCATCGCTGGACGTGCTCGAGCACCAAACCGGCTTCCTGCGTGCCCATTCGCCCTCGGGCACGCCGGAGATCGAAAACGGCACGATCGATATCGGCCGCAACCGGCGGCTTGCCGATCTCGGCATCAATGTGAAGCGCTATCCGACCTGCTATGCGACCCATCGTTCGATCGACGCGATGATTGACCTGGTGAAAGCGCACAAGCTGAAACCCGACGACGTGAAGGAAATTCGGGTCCACACCGGCGTCACCCAAAGGCTGATGTTGCGCAACACCAATCCGCAGACCGGTCTCGAGGCCAAGTTCAGCATGGAATTCGCGATGACCGCCGCGCTGATCGCCGGCCGCGTCGGGCTGTCCGAGCTCACCGATGAGTTCGTCTCGCGGCCCGACGTCGGCGCCACCTTCGCCAAGGTCCGTTGCACGACAACCGATGAAATCATGCCGGGAGATCAGCCGTTCGCGCCGGACGACCGCGTCAGCGTCGTGTTGGCGTCGGGCGAGGTGCTTGAGCACGCGCCGGTGGTTCATGCCAAGGGCAGCTGGCAGCGCCCGCTTTCGCGCGACGAACTGCAGGATAAGTTCATGGACTGCGCGACCCGGGTGTTCAAGCAAGGCCATGCCGCAGCACTGTTCGAGCAGCTCTGGAATATCGAGGATCTCGAGTCGATCCGTTCGCTGCGCCTGACCAACGACCGGGGCGACGCATGAGCGCGGCAATGCCTGGGAAGGGATCGACGCCGCGCATCTGGCACCAGTCGGTCAACGAGCTCGATCATCTCGAAGTCTACAAGCGTGCGCTCGAGGCCCATGCGGCGGAAATCCTTGGCGATGACGCCGAGGTCGTCGTTCACGGGCTTCCGTCCGGATCATACGCCGGCGCTTCGGCCACTGCGGTGCTCGGCAATGCATTCGCCTATCACCGCATTCTCAGCCGGGTGATCGACAATGCGATCGCGGCCGAGCGGCAGGGTTATGATGCCTTCGTGATCGGCTCGTTCAGCGAGCCGTTCCTGCGCGAGATCCGCTCCGCGGTGGATATTCCCGTCGCCTCGCTGACCGAGAGTGGTCTTCTGGTCGGCTGCTCGCTTGGCAGCTATGTGGCATTGATCTCCAATGCGCCGGCGGTGCAGTGGATGACCAAGGTTGCGGTCGACAAGCACAAGCTCGCGGCGCGTGTGCTCGAGGTCGCGGCGATGGATCCGCCGCTCGACGAGCCGCAGCTGGCGCGTGCTTACGCCGATCCGGCTCCGGTCATCGCAAATTTCACAGCCGCGGCCGAGCGCCTGGTGGCGCGAGGGGCCGATGTCATCATTCCGGCGGAAGGCGTGCTGGCGGAACTCCTGGTTCGTCACGGCGTCCACCGCATTGCCGGCGCTCCCGTGATGGACGTGTTTGCCGTCACCTGGGCCTATGCGCTGATGCAGATCAGGCTCTGGTCGAAGGCACAACTTGGCGTGGGCCGGAGCTGGCACCACAGGCGCGACGATGCAGCGATCGTTGCAAGATTTTGGCAAGGGGACACACAATGAGCACTTCAGCCTCAACGCAAGTCGCAGGCGTCTATCACCGCAGGCTTGGCGACGCGCTCGTCACCGGCCTCAGCGACGGTTATGTCGACATGGGATACACGATCTTTCGCAATATCCCCGAGGAGGAAACCAAGGCCATTCTGGCGCGCGATCACCGCACCTCGCCGCCGCGCATCTCGGTCAACGCCTTTGCCGTGCGCATGGACAGTCGGACCTACCTGATCGACTGCGGATCAGCGGATCTGATGGGGCCGACCTGCGGTCGCCTGCCGGAAAATCTCGCTGCCGCCGGCATCGATCCGGCCTCGGTCGACGCGGTGCTGCTGACCCATGTCCATCCCGACCATTCCAACGGGCTGACCGATGCCGCGACCGGAACGCGCCTGTTTCCCAACGCGGAAATCATCGTCCATGAGAACGAGATCAATCACTGGTTCAACGACGAGGCGATGGCCAAGGCGGCCGAGCGGCCCCGGCGCCGCTATTTCGAGGCCGGCCGCACCCAGCTGAAGCCCTATATGGCTGCCGATCGCGTCAAGACTTTCCGGAAGGGCGAGGTGCTCCCGGGCGTCACGGCGATCCCGATCCACGGTCATACCCCCGGCCACGCCGCCTATGTCGTATCGCGCGGCGGCGAATCAATGGTGGTTTGGGGTGACACGGTCCATGTGCCGGAGATCCAGGTTGCACGTCCGGAAGTGACGATGGAATTCGACACCGACCCCGAGGCCGCTGCGGCCGCTCGTCAGATGATGTTCGACATGGTTGTCACTGACGACATGCTGGTCGGCGGTATGCATCTGCATTTCCCCGGGTTCGGACATATGCGGCGCGAGGCAGGCCGATACAGCCTGGTGGCGGAGCAGTGGGCGTTCGAAGTATGAGCCGCAATATCATCGAAGCCGACGCCATCTGATCGGTCCGGAACAAGGAGGGGAGGCCAGGCCGTTTGGATCACGGTGGAGAAATGCACAAATCATTTGCCTTCGGCCGGCGGATAGCACCTGCGGCCGAATTGGCTTCCGCGTAATGTGCAGGGGATTGAGATCTCAGCCCCCGGTGATTGTGATGGCAGAACAGCAAACGGCAGGTCGCGGAAGCAAATTGACGATTCGCGACGTGGCGACCGCAGCGGGCGTTTCGACCGGCACGGTGTCGCGGGTGCTCAATGCCAATGCCACCGTCCATCCCGACATCCGCCGGAAGGTCCAGCGCGCAATCGATGATCTGGGCTATACGCCGAACGCGGTGGCGCAGAGCATGCGCATCCGGTCGACCCACACGATCGGCTGCATCTTGCGTGAGATCAACATTCCGCAACTCGCGGGCTTCGTCAAAGCCGCGCACGACGTGCTGGACGAGGTCGGCTTCTCGCTGCTCATCTCCAACTCGGAAGGCCGCAAGGAGCGTGAGCGAGAGCTGCTCAGCCGGCTGTCGCGGCGGCAGGCCGACGGCGTGATGATGGGACCATACACGCCGGTCGCCGGCGAGTTCGAGGCCTTCCTGCGCGATCTCGATATTCCGATCGTCCTGATCGATCGTGATCAGCCGGATTGGACTGATGCCGTTATGGCCGATCACGCCGAAGGGATGCGTGTCGCGGTCAGTCATTTGCTGGATCTCGGTCATCGGCGCGTGGCGCTGATCACCGGCGACGCCGGACTCTATCCGGCGCGCGAACGCGTTCGCGGCTATCAGGAGGCTTTTGCCGCGCGAAATCTCGAGCCTGATCCTTCGCTCGTTCACGCCGGGAGCTTCCTGCCCGGTGCGGGATTTCGTATCACCTCGGCATTGCTCGGCCAGCGCAACCCTCCGACCGCCATCATTTCCGGCGGCATCGACATGCTGTCGGGCGTGCTGCGCGCGGTGCGCGGACGAGGCCTGCGGATACCGGAGGACGTGTCGCTGATCGCGTCAGGCCATTCCGAGCTCGCTGAGCTCGTCTCGCCGGCGGTCGCCATCATCGGCTGGGATCAGGCGGAGGTCGGCCGGATTGCGGCCGGCATGCTGCTCGATCGCATCCGAAACGACGGTCCGCACGAGCCGCGGCGCGTGCTCGTGCCCAACGAGTTCATCCCGCGCGCATCGCTGGGACCCCCAAGACGTACCTGAAGACTTGCCGTCCATGGCACGACCGGACGGCCATAGCATGCAAGGAGACAGTTCCATGAGTGGCGAAATGATCAACGGCAAAGAAGACGAGCGGCCGATGCTGTTCCAGCCACTCACGATTCGAGGCCTTACGCTGAAGAACCGCCTCGTTGTGCCGCCGATGGTCCATTACAGCTGCGAACCGGGAAATACCTGCGGAGCGTTTCATCTCGTACATCTTGGTCGCTATGCGCTGGGCGGCTTCGGGCTCGTCTTCGTCGAAGTGACGGCGGTGGAGGAAGTTGGACTCACGAACGAAAACGACCTTGGCATCTGGAATGATGAGCAGGCCGAGAGCTTCAAGCCGCTGGTCGCCTTCATGAAGCGTCAGGGGACGGCGATCGGCATCCAGATCGGCCATGGCGGCCGCAAGTCGTCGGCACAGTCGGCCATGCAGGGCATGGGGCCGCTGACCGAAGAGAATCTGAAAGCTGGCGCCAGGATCTGGCAACCGGTCGGCCCGACCGCCGAGCCGGTTGCCAAGGGCTGGTTGACGCCACGGCAATTGACCACTGCCGAGTGCAAGGCAATGGTCGGCACCTGGGCAGCCGCTGCAAGGCGAGCGGTTGCCGCCGGGTTCGACACCATCGAGATCCATACCGCGCACGGCTATCTGCTGGCCTCGTTCCTGTCGCCGGTCTCCAACACACGCAATGACGAGTACGGCGGCGACCGCGCCGGGCGCATGCGGTTGCCGCTCGAGATCGTCGAGGCGGTGCGCCGCGAAATGCCGGCCGACATGCCGCTGTTCGTGCGCGTCTCGTCCGTCGACGGCACCGTCGAGGGCTGGAACATGGATGATACGGTCGCCTTCGCGCACGAGCTGAAGGCGCGCGGCGTCGACGTCGTCGACTGTTCCTCCGGCGGAATCTCCGGCGCGGCTACGGCAGCGCAAGTGCCCCGCAGCCTCGGCTTCCAGGTTCCTTTTGCCGAGCGCGTGCGCAAGGAGGCGGATATCACCACCATGGCCGTCGGCATCATTCTCGAGGCGCAGCAGGCCGAGGCCATCCTTCAGAAAGGCCAGGCCGACCTTATTGCCGTCGGGCGGCAGTCGCAGTTCAATCCCAACATCGCCCACCACTGGGCGCACGATCTCGGCATCAACAGCCGTTTCGAAGATTGGTCGCCGGAGTTCGGCTGGTGGCTCGAGAAGCGGATCAAGACTCTCCAGGGTTTTGCCACGCCGACGGGTGTCGTTACGCGCCACTCTTGAATGGCGCCACACACACATCGCTCGCAGCCGGTGAACGGAAGGCCGTCCGCGGTATCGCCGCGATCCTTGAGAATCCGCAATACCGCGCGACGGATAACATGCGGATGATCACGTCGCGGGTCCCAGCAGCGCGTTTCAGGTTCGCCGCTGAACAAGACAATACGCTTCGGCTGCTTGAATTTTGCCAGCCGTCCCGATAGCGCCGCGAGAATGGCGCGTTCATCCACCGTTGCGCCGGGGATCGCACGGCAGCCGTAACGCCCTCGCCGAAGTCGGCGATTCCAGTAGCCCGCGAACACGTTCGGTCCCTTCACTTCATACCGACCTCGTCCGTGGGCAGCCCGGCACCGCTCTCTGGGTCTGTGATAACCGTGACGGCAGGCAGGGGACGTCCCACCGCGCCCGGGATCCGCGGACCATCATCGGGATTGGACGTGACGCACAAAGCTTGCGAGGTGGCGGCGCGGGAAGGTGACAGCGAGCAATACTACGCGGACAACCGCGATTTTCACGAAGCGATCTACCGCGCGAGCCGCAACAGCTTCCTGGCCGATCTGGCCTTCGCTCTGCGCAAGCGCTTGAGCGCCTATCGACGCATCCAGCTTCGTGCGCGCAACAGTTTGCTGCAGTCGCTACAGGAGCACGCCGGGATTTTGAAGGCGATCCGCGCTGGCGACGAGCAGCTCGCCGCGAGCCGCCTTCACGACCACGTCCTGGTGCAGGGCGAGCGGTTCTCGGACACGGTGCTTGGCCTTGCCGGGGATCGACGATCCGCTTCGGCTGGAAGCAGAAGTGGGACGGCGAAACAGGGGGCGTTGCCTCAAGCCGAAGATAGAAGAAGGTAGCGCAGGCATCGCGGGTGTGAGGAAAGGGCGGTAGCTCTCCCCGCTATCAATCGTACGATTTTCTGCGCCAAACCACGATCTTCTGCAATGCGCGACGCCTGACGGCACGGCTTGGGACCGTGATTGCGAAAACCGTATCGTCAGTGGACGAGATACCTCAGTACGAACCGAGCAAGTCGATGTCTCCGGGCGAGGCATTCCGTTCTTGGGCACCAAGCGGGTCAGCACACTGTCGGGTGCACGAGTCGAAGGTGAAGTGCTGCGGGCATCGTCGACTTTCATTCGGCGATATGCTGCCCCGAAAGTGTGTGCGGCAAGTCGACTTCACCCCCTCTCGTCGCCACCAGCCCGCAGTCGCCGCTGCTGCCTCTAAGCAGCTAATCCTGTCACTCGCAAATCCGCCGCGCGATCGCCGGCAATTTTTTGCCCGAAGGCGCTTGCAAACAAACCTGCATTGAAATAATTGTAATACACCACTAAGATATCACAGGGAGAACACAATTGGACGCCCGTGGGTCTAACCGTGTCGATAGCGATGTGCTCGTCGTCGGAGGGGGAGCCGCAGGAGTTGCGGCCGCTGTAACCGCCGCTCGAAGGGGTCTGAAAGTCACGCTCGTGGAGCGGTATGGCTTTTGCGGCGGCGGGGCTGTGGCTGGGCTGTCGGGCACGGTGTGCGGTCTGTATGAGGCGACCGAAGCGATCAACGCCAAACCGAAGCAGGTTGTTTTTGGTTTTGCCGACGAATTTTGCCGCCGATTGGAAGCCAAAGGCGGGCTTGGCGATCCGCTGCTCTACGGAAAGACGTGGGCGCGGGTCCACGACCCCCTGATTTGGCGCGAGGAAGCAGACGCGATGCTGCGGGAAGCCGGAGTACGCGTCGTGTTCCATGCTGTCGCTAGTGACGTGAGCATGGAGGGCGACAGGATCGGAGGGGTGGTCATTTGGACGAAACAGGGACCCCTCGATGCGCGCGCCAAAGTCGTCGTCGACGCGAGCGGAGATGCCGATGTCGTCGCAATGGCCGGCTTGCCCAGCTTCATTGGCGACAATGGCAGGGTTCAGAACCCGACGATGATCTTTCGAATGATGGGTGTCGATATCGGTCGTTTCGTCACAGAATACGGTGCCGACACCATCATGCCGGAAAAGATATCCGACATGATCCGCGCAAAGCACAATGCGGGTGAATACCGGCTGCCGCGCGCCAAAATCTGGCTATTCCCCACCACTCGACCCAACGAGTTACTGTGTAATTGCACGCGCGTGATCGGGCCGGACGGGCGCGAGCTCAACACGCTCTTCCATCAGGATTTCACCGACGCCGAAATCGAGGGAAGGCTTCAGGCGCGAGAATACGCCCGTTTCTTTCGCGATCATCTCGTGGGATGCGAAACCGCCTTTCTGAACGATACGGGCGTCCAGGTCGGCGTGCGCCAGACCCGTCAGGTCTCTGGTGTAAAGAGGCTTTCAAACGAAGACGTCGTCAAAGGCACCAAGTCGTCGGACGGCATTGCGGTCTCGCCTTGGCCGATCGAGCTGCACTCGGGCGTCAAGCCTCGCGTCGAGTGGCTGCTGAACGACTACTACGAAGTGCCGTATGGGTGCTTCGTGCCGGAGCGCGGGGAGGGGTTGCTGGTTGCCGGCCGCTGCCTCTCGGCGGAGCACGAAGCAGTCGCTTCAGCGCGTGTCACGGCTCAGTGTTTCTCCTACGGTCATGCGATCGGTCATGCAGCGGTGATCGCGGTGCGCGACGGAATCGCGCCAAGGCACATCGACGGGCAGCAAGTGAGAGCAGCGGTGAACGCCGACGGCGCGCGTCTCGATTAACAGGATCGCGAACAGATGATCAAGCTAGACAATCAAGGTCCGATCGCCATCGTTACGATCAATCGCGCGGAGCGCCGCAATGCGTTGGGTTCGCAGCTCATGCAGGATCTGAACGCCGCCCTGGCCGATTCAGAGCGCAATGACGCGATCAGCGCAATTGTGCTGACGGGCGCCCCGCCCGCATTCTGTGCCGGCAGCGACCTCAAGGAGCTGGCCGGCCTCTCTATCGCGGATATGTGCAAGCACGAGGCCGAAACCGCAACGTTCGCGCGCGCGATCGGCTACCGCGCCAAGCCGGTCATCGCGGCCGTCGAAGGATACGCTCTGGGAGGCGGAATGATCCTTGCGGCATCGTGCGACATCGTGGTGGCTGCGTCGAACGCGCGATGGCATCTGCCGGAAGCCCCGAACGGTTGGCTGCCGCCGTGGGGGCTTACGGCGCTCCTGACTCGGGTCGGTCCGGTGCGGGCGCGCCGTCTCACGTGGGGCGCGGCTTCGATCGACACGATCGAGGCGGCGAGGATCGGCTTGGTCGATGACGTCGCCGAGCCGGGCGCCGCGCTTTCTCTGGCAACGGAGATTGCCGTCGGTCTTTCCAAAGTGCCGCCCGAAGCCGTCGCGTCGACGAAGCGCTTCTTCGACCGCTTCATCATGGCGGACGCCGAGCGCCTGGACGAAGTCTCGTCCCGGGAGTTCGCGTCGAACTGCGAAACGCCGAGTTCCCAAAAAACCTTTGAACGCTTTACGGTGAAGTCGTGAACAAAATCGTCGATGCCGCGACGGCAGTTGGATCCATTCAGGACGGATCCTCGGTAGGTTGCGTGGGTGTGATCGGTTGGGTAACGCCCGATACTCTCTTGAAGGCCCTTGGCGACAAATTCCGTAATACAGGCAGCCCGAAAAACCTGACCTTCTACTTCCCGGTCGGGACTGGCGACGCTCAGGGCATCAAGGGCATGGACCACGTAGCGCAGGAAGGATTGATGAAGCGCATGGTGAGCGGTTCATACATCAATCCTGTCGACCCCAAGACGGGAAAGCGACCCGAGCTCATGCGTCTCATCCGTGAGAACAGGATCGAAGCCTACTCCTGGCCGATCGGAGCGACGATGCATTGGCTACGCGAGATAGCTCGTCGTAGTCCAGGTTACATGACCGAAATCGGGATCGGCACCTACATCGATCCCGACAATGGCGGCGGCCGGTTCACGGAAAGAGCACGAGACAATCTCGTGAGAAAAATCGAATTCGACGGAAAGCCGTATCTATTCTATCCGGCATGGAAGTTGGACACCGTGTTCATCTACGCATCGACCTCAGACGAGTTCGGAAATCTGTCTTTCGAGAACGAGGCGCTTGTGTCCTCGAATATTGCGCTGGTGCTGGCAGCCAAGGCCCATGGCGGCCGCGTCGTAGCGCAAGTGCGGCGAGCCGTACCTCACGGCCAGAGAGCCGCATCCGAAGTCCGGATTCCAGGCATGTTTGTCGATGCAGTCGTCGTCGACCCCAAGATGATGATGACGACCGACGTCGAGTTCGACCCGGCTTACTTCGGCGGTGAGCGCAGGGCGCTGTCTCAACTCCCTCCGATCCCGTCGTCCGCCGACAAGGTCGTCGCATCGCGGGCAGCGAAGGAAGTGCGGAAACGCGAACTCTCCATTTTTGGTTTTGGGGCGGCGGCCGATGTGCCGCTCGTAATGGCGGAGCAGGGGCTGCTTCACGGCGACGAGCTCAAGGACTATTGGTTTACCACCGAGCACGGATCCTACGGCGGGATTGTCATGTCTGGATGGCAGTTTTCCGCGAATCTGAATCCCGATGCGATCCTCGACGGCGTCTATCAGTTCGATGCCATTGATGGAGGGTTGTGCAACTTTGCGGCACTCGCCTTCGCTCAGTTCGACCAGCGCGGCCGAGTCAATGTATCGAAGTTCGGCGCCGCCAATCCAGGCGCGGGCGGCTTTATCGACATCGCGCAAAGCGCCAAGCGCTTGGTCTTTACCGGAACCTTTACCACTGGAGGGCTCGATGTCGGCTTTGGCGGCGGGAAACTGAGCATCGTCAAGGAAGGCAAGGTTCGCAAGTTCGCGAAGCAGGTGGAGCACATCACTTACGCGGTTACCGACGGCGTCAAGCGCGGCCAGACCGCCCTGGTGATCACCGAGCGAGCAGTATTCGAAGTTGCACCGGAGGGACTGGTGCTGACGGAAGTGGCGCCAGGTATCGACGTTCGGCGCGATGTGCTCGAGCAGATGGAGTTCGCCCCTTGGCAAGTCGCAGACGAACTGAAGTTGATGGATGCGAGCTTCTTCGTCGATCCCGGTCGGACAAGTGCAGTTCGGGGGCAAGCCGGTTAGGAAGTTCCCCGGTTTCGACGAGACCGGGGATGCCGATCATCTGCCCGCCCCGACGCTGATCTCGAATATCTGTCGTGTGTAGTTTTCGATCTGCTCCATCAGAGCGGTGACGGCAACGAGTGCCCCTTGCTCGTCATGCTGCGAAACCGCGCGTGCTCGCGCCGCGTGAAGGACGCCCATTGCACCGAGGTTCTGCAGGTCGCTCTCGTACCTGTAGTAGAATCTCCGCGACATCGCGTGAAGCGGCGAGATTGAGCGGGTTGCGAATGGGTTGCCGGCAGCCGCGGCGATAAGACCGTTCGCTTTAAAGACCTCACGCAAGTATTTTTCGAGGTTGCCGTGCTTGCCCGCGCTTTCGATTTCGTCGGCAGCAGCGAGAAGGCGCTCTCGGTCGCTTGCGAGGATGCGGCGAGCCGCCCTTATCGAAATGAAAATCTCGAGTTCGCGCCGCAGCTCGATCGCCAACAACTGCTCATGAACATTTATCTCGGTAATCATCAAGCCGTGTCGAGGCAGAATGGTCACGAGACGGTCCGCCTGAAGGCGTTTCACCGCCTCGCGCACCGGTGTGCGGCCGATGCCGATCTCCTCTGCCAATCCCTCCTCAGACCAGTGACTGCCGGGCGGCAGCTGCAGTGTCACGATCATCTCCTCGAGCCGCCGGTGAGCCGTGTCGGCCTGAGATTCGGGAGGGGAAGGTACTCCGACCTTTTTCGCCATTGGACGCCGAGCTCTTAGCGCGCGCAAGGCGCGATGTGGGTGTCTCTTACGAATATCCTCGCTGCGACGTTCGGGACAAGCGCAGCGCGAGCGCATCTCACACAATGCGCACACCTAAATCGACCCCTCCCAGGGCTGAGCGGCCATCATCCAGGAAAACGCAATGATGTGTTGACGAAACTTTTGTAAGATATTACTAGTACAACACAAGCGCAACGACGCCGAGGGAGGATATTCATGTCTTGCTGGAAAGGGGCCCTGATTGCAGGGGGCATCGCTTCCGGACTGCTGTTCGGACCGGCGGCCAAGGCCGAAGACGTCGTCAAGATCGGGCAGATCGAGGCCCTGACCGGCGCAACCGCTACCTACGGCTGGATGTCGGCGCAGGGTACCAAGGTTGCAGTCGAGGAAATCAACGCGAAGGGCGGCTTCAAGGTCGGCGACAGGACTTACAAGCTCGAACTGCAGCAGGTCGATACGCGCGGCGAGCCCCGCGAGGCGACCGTGCAGTTCCGCAAGATGATGGAAGAGAAAGTTCACTTCGTCTTCGGGCCATTTCTGACCAACGTCTTCAACGCCATCGAGCCGATAGCCAATCAGAACAACGGCAAGTTCCTGCTGTTCGCGGGCGCGACGTCGGCGCACGCAGCGCTTGGCAAGCCCGACCATGACTATCTGCTGCGAACCTGGAACTGGGACGCGGGGTCAGCGGGTTTCGGCAAGCTGATGGTGGACTATTTGAAGAAGCTCAATACCAGGAAGGTGGCGATGCTTTTCCAGAACGACGCCTTCGGCAAGACCGCCGTCGATATCTATAGCGCGCTGTTCAAGGATGCCGGAATTGAACTGCAGGTCGAATTGTTCGAGCCCGGCACGAAGGACTTCAGCGCGGTGCTCGCGAAGCTCGCGGCCGGCAAGCCGGACATTCTCTTCCCGGGTTATTCGGATGCCGTCCTCTACGATATCGTGAGGCAGTCGACCGAATCCGGTTTCGGCAATCGTTTCTTTCTCGTCCGTGGCTCCATCGGGCCGGCGCTGAAGAACAAGGACGCAATCGAAGACTATATCGCATACGTTCCGAAGTATTTCGAGGGTGCCGAGAAGACCGAGCCGAAGGTCCGCGCCTTTATCGAAAGCTATCAGAAGCTGTTCAAGCGCGAATTTCCCTACGATCAAGCACCGCTTTGCTCCTCATCTTGTTACGATCATGTCTACATGCTCGTGGAGGCCATGCAGAAGGCTGGCACGGTCGACGACGTGGCAAAGATCCGTGCTGCTCTGATGAGCATGACCTATGAGGGCATGTGGAGAATCAAATACGACAAGACCGGAGAGGCCGTGTTCGGGTTCGATGTCGTCCACGTGCGCAAGGGTGGTGCCATCGAGAGAGTGCCTTACGACCCGACCAAGGAGTAAGGCTCGTTCGTCGCGCTCCGGCGGAGCCGGAGCGCTCTCTCTCTCTCTCTCTCTCTCTCTCTCTCTCTCTCTCCCACTCGGGAAGGCGTCACGAAATGCGCCTCCCGCGGACCTTCGATCAATGACGCAGCTAGTCATCGGACAATTGCTGAATGGCGTAATCGTGGGTACGCTCTACGGCATCATAGCGCTGGGCGTAACGCTCACATTCGGCCTGACCGGCGTGGTGAATTTCGCGCTCGGCGCGTTCATGATGCTTGGCGCCTACGCGACCTGGTATCTCTACGACGTCGCGGGTTTCCCGTACCCCGTGGCCGTCATTGGCGCCGTCGTGGTCGTGAGCATCTTCGGTTACGTTTCGGATCTTGCCCTGTTTCGCTTCACTCGCGGCAACCTGGTCAACGGTCTGCTGGTGTCGATCGGCATGATTTCGGTCTTCGAGGCCTTGGTCCTCGCGGCCTTCACGACCACGCCCAAAGACCTGACTTACGTGCTTCCTGGCGCCCTCAAGGTAACCGGCATCGTTCTGCCGAAGATCAAGGTCGCGGTCGCCGCGGTATTCCTGGCTGTGATCCTCGGCACATATCTCGCCTTGACGCGGACGTGGTTGGGGCGCGCAGCATTCGCCTACGCACAGAATCCCGAAGCCGCGGCTCTTATGGGCATCCGCACGGGAAGGCTCCAGACGATCGTCGTGGTCTATTCGACGGCGTTGGCGGGTCTCGGTGGAGGTCTATACGCGAGCATGTATTCGATCGAACCAACGATCGGATCGGCTTACGTCCTCAAGGCGGCTGAGGCTGCCATTCTCGCCGGCGTCGGCAGCGTACTCGGCGCATTGGGCGGCGGCATCATTCTCGGCATCAGCGAGAACATCGGATCGGTGTTTTTTTCGTCGGCCTTCAGGGACGCTTACGGTCTCGTATTTCTCATCTTGATTCTTCTCGTCCGTCCGGGCGGCCTGTTTGGAGATCGGTCGTGAAGCACGCAATTTTAGTCGGGCTGCTGCTCGCCCTTGCAGTTCCGGCCTTCATTCACAGCGATTCGGTGCTTGCCATTGCGGTCTACGGCTTTATGGCGGCGTCGCTGGCGGTCAGTTTCAATTTGATCTTCGGATTCACCGGCCAGCTTTCCATGTTTCACGCCGCGTCCTTCGGAGTTTCCGCGTACGTGGTCACCATCCTGGTGACTACGTTCGGTTGGAACTTCTGGCTGGCGATCGTCCCCGCCCTGGCCATTGTCGTGATCCTGTCTCTTATCGTCGGAACGATCTGCTTCCGTTTCAAACTCAAAGAATTCTATTTTGCCGTCGTCACCCTGGCATTTTCCGAAGTGCTGCGCTTGATCACACTGAATTGGAACAGCATCACGAACGGCTCCCTCGGCATTACGATCGTCGATACGCCGAAGATCTGGACGCCATCGGGCACGTTTGCGATTGCGGGCGGGGTCGCTTGGTACTACCTGACGCTGGCTCTGCTGGTGGTCGTATACGGTGTGTGCAGCCGTGTCCTGAAGTCCTGGATCGGACGTTGTCTTGCCGCCATACGACTGAACGACCAGTTGGGCGAAACGCTGGGCATCGACGTCTTCAAGTACAAGTTGCTCGGCTTCGCAATCGGCAGCGGCCTTGCCGGGCTGGTTGGAGCTTTCTACGGCTTCTACGCAGGGTTCGTCGAGCCGCATTTCCTCTCGATCTCGCTCGGACTCGACATCATCGCGATGGTCCTCCTGGGAGGCGTCAATTCCCTGATCGGCCCCGTTGTCGGCGCCCTCGTGCTCACCGCCTTGCCGCACGTGATCGAGCTCAGCGCCGAGCTTCGCATCGCTCTGTACGGCTCCATCCTCATCTTCGTGATCCTGGTGATGCCGAAGGGTATCGTCGGCCTACTTACGAGCAGAAAACATGCTGCTTGACGTAAAAAGCCTCACCAAGCGCTTTGGCGGCCTCACCGCCGTGTCCAACGTAGCGTTCGGCATCGAGCGGGGGGAAATCATTGGGATATTTGGACCCAACGGCTCCGGAAAGACCACGACTTTGAGTCTGATCGCCGGGATCCTGAAGCCAACCAGCGGCGTGATTCTCTGGAAAGGGAACGATATCAGCACCCTGTCGCCGTTCGAGGTTGCTCAGCAAGGGTTGGTCAAGACCTTTCAGAATCCGCAGCTCTTTCCTGAGCTGACGGTCGTCGAACACATGCGCATCGCATGTCACCTGCACATCAAGCGCGAGCTGGGAATCAATCGCTTACGGACGCTGATCGGGGGCATGCCCGTCGGTCTGGACCGTCTGCTGGAGCAGAAGATCGACCAAGTCCTCGCGCTTTGCCGCCTCTCCAGCCAGAGGAACGAACAAGCCGCTGCGCTTTCCTATGGTGGCGAGAAGATGCTCGGCGTTGCAATGGGTATGCTTTGTGAACCAGAACTTCTGCTCCTTGATGAGCCGGCCTCCGGCCTGGGTCATGACGAGATCGCGAATCTCGACGCGGTTCTCAGAGACCTCAAGTCTCACGGCGTCACGCTGTGCATTATCGACCACAAGGTCGGCTTTCTGGGCCGGCTTGCGGACCGTTCGATCGCGCTCCACCACGGCGCGGTCATTGCCTCCGGAAAGACCTCCGACGTTCTCGCCGACGAATCCGTTGTCGCGGCTTACCTGGGCAAAAAGCATGCTTGATGTATCGAACCTCAGCGTCAGCTACGGCAAGCAGAAGGTCATCAGGGAGGTGTCCTTCAAGCTGGAGAAGGGCGAAGTGGTCACTTTGATCGGTCCCAATGCCGCCGGCAAATCGACGACGCTGCGAACGCTAGCGGGGTTGAAGAAGTCCGATCGCGGCACGATCCATCTCGCTGGAAAAGATATCACGGAATCCTCCACCGTAGACCGTGTGAGGGCCGGCCTCGTTCTCGTGCCGGAGGGACGCCAGATATTCACCAAGCTCTCGGTCCAGGAGAACCTGATTATCGGCGCCTATCACCGAGCCGATCGCGATCACGCAAGCGCCGACCTGGAGCGAATATTCTCGATGTTTCCGCGGCTCCGCGAGCGACGGGATCAGAAGGCGGGCTCGATGTCGGGCGGAGAGCAGCAGATGCTTGCGATCGGACGAGGGCTGATGTCCCGACCCACGCTGATGCTTCTGGACGAGCCGACCCTCGGTCTTGCACCGATCATCATCGAGGAACTGGGGCGGATCGTTCGAAATCTTGCGCACGAAGGACTGACCATCCTCCTCGCCGAGCAAAACGCCATGATGGCCCTGGGCTGTGCTGACCGCGCCTACGTGCTGCAATCCGGTCGAATCGTGACCTCGGGAAATGCGAAGGAATTGTCCGAAACGACGGAAGTCAAGCAGATGTATCTGAGCGCATAACCCAATGAAGTGCCAGGTGGAACCGAATGAGTAACGAAGAGACGACGGTAAGCGTCGAGAAACGTAACGGCGTCGCGATCATCATGTTACAGCGGTCGGCCCGGCGGAATTCGATGGACCGACCTCTTGTCGACGGAGTTAAAGCCGCCTTGTTGGAGCTCGATCGCAACGACGACGTGGGCGCCGTCGTTCTGGCGGGCACCGCTCCGGGGTTTTGTGCCGGAAGCGATTTGAAGTTCATCGGCCGACTCGAACTCGAGGCAATGGGACGGTTCGAGCAAGAGTGCGGCGATCTCGGTCGTTTGATAGGGTATCTGGCAAAGCCCGTCGTCGCGGCTGTCGAGAAGTTCGCAATTGGAGGTGGACTGACGCTGGCGACCTCTTGCGATGTGGTCGTAGCGGGGCGTTCGTCGGTCTTTAGTCTTCCGGAGGTGCCCCACGGTTGGCTGACCCCATGGGGAATCAGGTCCTTGGTCGCTCGTGTCGGGCTCGTCAAGGCGCGCCTTCTCTGCTTTTGTCTCGAAGCGCTCAACTCCGAAGATGCGCGCGCCATCGGCATCGTCGACTACTGCTGCGAAGACGGCGAAGCGCTGACGAGAGCGATTGCGATTGCGGAAAAGCTCGCGCAACTACCACGTCCCGCTGTTCGTGCGACGAAGCGCTTCTTCTCGAACTATCTTATGGAAGACGCTGAAGCGATGGATTTCGAAGCAAATCGTCTATTTCTCGAGAACTGCCGGGAAACGCCCGCTCAAGCGACCCTCGATAAATTCAGACAACGCTAAACTACATCCGGCTCACCGACATGAGGAGCGGTCCAATGCTCTTGGATCTCAATGAAGACGAAGCTTTGGTAAAAGGCAGTCTCGAGCAATTTACCGCAGGCGCACTGCGACCCAGGATCAAGCCCTTCGCCGACAGGCATGAGTTTCCAATCGAACTCGTGAAGGAATTTCTTGCGCTTGGCTTCATGGGCACGGCGTATGATCCGGCTTTTGGCGGTGGCGGGCTCGGTACACGCGGAGCCGCCATTGTGGCCGAGACGCTCGCTCGCGCAGAGCCCGGCTTTGCCGCCATTTTCCTGTGCAATAGCGCTCCCATGACGGTTATCGCTCGCTACGGATCGGACGACTTAAAGAGCAAATGGCTTGAGCCGCTGTGTCGCGGTGACTTCATCGCGTCATTCGGCGTCACGGAGCCGAGTGGTGGGTCGGACGTCGCGAGCGTAAAGATGCGTGCCGTGGAGGACGGTGATTCCTTCGTCTTGAGTGGCTCCAAGGTGTTTTCCACCAATGCCGGCACGCCGCTCCACGGCATCACGACGTTTGTGGCCGTTACGGACCCTGACTTGGGAGCGAAGGGACTGTCCACATTCGTGGTGCCGGTCGGCACACCTGGCTTCCGGGTCGGAAAAGCGAGCCGCAAAATTGGCTGGCGTGTCGCTGACTCTGTAGAGCTCTTTCTCGACGACTGTCGAGTTCCCAAAGCGAATATGGTCGGAAATCGCGGCGACGGCTTGAGGCAAATCCTGACGACGCTGAGTATCGGACGGATACTCGTCGCGGCAACGGGTCTTGGACTGGCGCGCAAGGCGATCGATCTTGCGAAGGTGTACGGCTCCGGTCGTCAGGTTGGGGGCACGCCGATCTTCCAGCACCAAGGGCTGACGTTTCCGCTCGCGGATGCGCTGACGAAGATCCACGCAGCGGAGCTGATGATCCGGAACGCTGCGTGTCTTGCTGACGCCGATCGGCCATTTCGGTTGGAAACGTCGATGGCCAAGCTCTTCGCAACGGAAATGGCGGGCGAAGCTGCAGATATCGCTCTGCAAGTGCACGGTGGATATGGCGCATTCGAGGAATTCGACGTGTCGAGCCTCCCAGGCGAGGCCAGAGTGCTGCGCATCCTCGAGGGTACCAGCGAGATCCAGAGGCTGGTCATTGCGCGTGAATTCACCGCATAGCGGATGTCTTTCTCAGTACTTCGATCCGGAGCGGCAAAGCAGCGTCGTCACAACGGAGTCTGGTGCAGGTCAAAACGCGGGTCTCAAGCATCCGCGCGTTGATGCATGTTTTGGCGAGCCAACTCAGCCTCGAGTGCCGACAGCTCCTCATAGGGCAGGGACGGATGTGGTCCGCGCACCTTGCTGTTCTCCTTCGTCTTCGGGAGCAGGTGTTCAAGGCGACGCTGCCAGAGCGCCCGGTTCTCTCCGCTGCAGTGTCCGGCCGCCGTGGCGGCCGAGAACTCCTTCGCCATTGTTTTGACGGACAGGTGTGTGACGAAATGCCAAAGGGAGTAGCGGTGCTCTGGTCGGCAATCCCGCTATGCGTCAAGGTGAGCAATGAGTTCATTCGAGGCTTTCCCGGCAGCTCTGCACGACCGCCATTTGATGGGGGAGGTGTCGTGTGAGACGTCTGCCCACAGTGCCTGGCGGGGAAATCCAATCTCGAAGCGCCAGCGGACGTCGATTCGACCAGTCTGGTTAGGCATCTTGGCGCTGGCGGTGCTTGCGTTCGGCTGCGGCGCCCTTCACGCCCAAGCCGCCGCGCCCCCTGACAAGGAATTGGTCGTGGCGACCAAGGAGGCCCCGCCATTTGCGATCAAGCAACCCGATGGGAGCTGGAGCGGTATCAGCATCGCGCTCTGGAAAAGGATCGCCGATCAGGCACACCTACGTTTTCGCCTGGTCGAAACCCAGAGCGTGCCGGATTTGCTGGACGGCGTCGCAAACGGCAGATTCGACGTTGGCGTCGCGGCGGTTACAGTAACTGCCGAGCGTGCGCGCAAGGTCGATTTTACACAACCGTTTTACAACACCGGGCTCGGCGTTGCGGTACCGGTCAACGAAAACCCCTGGGTCGCGATCGGACGGGCGCTTCTCTCTTTCGGATTCTTCCAGGCCGTCGCGGTGCTGCTTGGTTTCGCAATGGCGGTCGGATTCCTCATCTGGATGCTGGAACGGCGCAAAACGGAGCACTTTGGTGGCGGTGCCAAGGGACTCGGCTCCAGCTTCTGGTGGTCGACCATCGCCATGACGCAGGCCGGGGCCGCTCAGAATGCTCCGACAACGCTCCCCGGGAGGATCGTCGCAACGGGATGGATGATTGCTTCCGTGATCGCGATTGCGGTGTTCACCGCCGGTATCACCTCCACCCTGACGCGCCGAGGGCTCGAGGGCGCCGTTCACGGCTTCAACGACCTGCGGTCCGTGCGCGTCGGCGCGGTCGCGAACTCCGCGACTACTGACTACTTGTCTCGTCAGCGGCTTTCGTTTCGAACGTTTCCGGACATCCAGGGCGGCCTCTCCGCGCTGGGGCGTGGGACAATCGATGCCTTTGTTCATGACAAGCCGCTGCTGACCTGGATGGTTCGAAGCGACTTCTCGGCCTCGGCTCGCGTCGTCGATACCAGCTTCAGCAGCGAGAGCTATGCGATCGTACTGCCCAAAGGCAGCGCCTTGCGGCCGATGCTCGATCTCGCCGTACTTGATCAGATCGAAGGTGATTGGTGGCAGCAGACGGTGTTCGAGACCCTTGGAAACGCTCAATCTCGCTGACGATACCGTGCGAGGAGCCAGCCCGTTCAAGGCTGTCAGAGTCTCATCGGCGGGAATGGAACCGACAAAGTTCCGCACATCGGCCTCGCGAGCGATGCAAACCGTCAATAGCCCTGTGCGCATGCGCGAGTTGCTGTTCCACCAAATCAGCTTCAAGCTTCATTCATCCTCGGCGTGGCGGCTTGGCGCATTTTCTAACATGGCCCCCAAACCACGTGCGTGAGCTGCCGTTGCCGAGGAACTGCTCCAGCGCGCCTTGTCCGTGGGCCAAGTTCGATCCATCGGCCAACTACGCAGGCCAATCATTCCCATCTGAGCGGCCTTCCTATTGGCGCGGTCTCAACCTGTTGTCGGCAACTGTGCTGACGCGAGTGCATTCCATGCTTCTGCGAGATGTTCTTCGGCGCTGCGACCGGCGCCACCGGGCACGCAACGTGAGCGTGCCGCGTCCGTGCCTGATTTGCGTTGTGGATTGTCGAGGCCGGCTGTCCGCACGCTTTCATGCGTGCAGCATTAGAATTGATTCTTTTCGCTGCCAAAGCGACTGGCATTTTCGGCATCATCCTGACCGCACATCAAGCCGCCCCTACAGGCGATGGTTTGGAAAAAAGGCCGCGTTACACGCGCGTGCACATCAGTGCTCAGCGCAGTTCCACGACGCGGGATTGAAAAGAGCGCAATGGGTTTATGCGCCGGTCAATCTCTGCAATAGGGCATCAAGCACTTGAACGCAGCAGCCGTCGAGTGGCTTGTAAGTTGAAATAGGAGACCGGGTTGCAAACACATTTTTCGCACATCAATCAGTCCAAGGCCGTCTTCGATGATATTTATGCCCTGGATGATCCCAGGGCATATTTCTCTGTCCTGGGAGATTTGGATTACATGATCCCGGACGTGGCTGAGCCGGTTGTGCGCCAAATTCTGGCAGCGAAGGTTTCGGCAACCGGCGTCAAGCCGACCGTGCTTGATGTTGGCTGTTCATACGGAATCAACGCAGCGGTGCATCGGTTTCCACTGACTTTCGGGGGCTTGCGCCATCGCTACGCGCGACGCGAGATGAGGGCGATCGGTTCTGAGACATTGGTGCGTCTCGATCGCAATTTTTATGCGGCTTGGCCGGATGTCGGTCTGGCGCGATTTATCGGTCTCGATATCTCGGCGCCGGCGATAAGCTATGCAACGGGTGTCGGTCTGCTTGAGCAGGGCATTGTCGCTGATCTTGAAACGGAGGCGCTCTCGGCGGACAGCGCGGATCTTATCCGATCCGCGGATGTCATCATGTCGACGGGGTGCATCGGCTACGTCACCGAGAAGACGTTCAGCAAGATTCTCGATGCGACAGAGAAGCGCCCGTGGATCATTTCGTTCGTGCTGCGAATGTTCCCGTTCGATTCGCTAGCCGCGACGTTCGAGAAGCGTGGCCTCGTGACAGAACGTCTTACCGGCGCGACTTTTATCCAGCGTCGTTTTCGCGATGCCGAAGAGTTTGAAAGTTGCTTGGCCAGCCTGGCGGCTCTTGGCGTCGATGCTACCGGTCTTGAGTCGGAAGGGCTGTTTCACGCTGATCTGATGTTGTCCCGCCCTGAGGCGGATGCGCGCGCCGCTCCCCTGAAACACATTGTCACTGTTGCCAGCGGCAGGGGGCGTCCGATCGGACCCCGTTACGTTCATATTGAGGGCGACGACGGCTTGCAGGTCGCGTTGGAGCCGTGACGGGCTCGCTTTCCGAAGATGGGCGTGGGTGTGACCCGGGGACCTGTGCACCCAAGTGGATCATGCGCTGACTCCTGCATGGTTACTTTCCGCCAGTTCAGCAGTCTACAGGGAGGCCTTGCTCATGACAGCTTCGCCGATTTCGAATCCGTCTGCTTCCGTGCCGTATATCAAGATCGATGCTGTATCAAAATCCTACGATGGAGGGCGGAATGTTGCTGTTTCCAACGTATCGCTCGACGTGCACCAGGGTTCACTGGTTGCGCTCGTGGGCGGCTCGGGATCGGGCAAGACCACGCTGCTGAAGACCATTAATCGACTCGTCGATCCCGACGTTGGAGAAGTCAGGATCGACGGAGTGCCTGTAAGCGAAGCCGAGCCGCCGATGCTCCGGCGGAGCATTGGCTATGTCTTTCAGGGTATCGGTTTGTTTCCGCACATGCGCGTTGCCGACAACATTGCCGTAACACTCAGGTTGCGTGGTTGGCAGGCGAAGGCGATCGAAGCGCGGGTGGCCGAGATGCTGGATATGGTGGACTTGCCGCAGGATTACGCCGGCCGCTTTCCGCACATGCTGTCCGGAGGTCAGCGCCAACGGATTGGCGTCGCGCGTGCAATCGCCGCCCGACCGCGCATTGTTCTGATGGACGAGCCGTTGGGCGCGCTCGATCCTGTCACCCGCGACAGCCTGGGTTCTTCCTACCGCGAGCTGCACGACCGGTTCGGCATGACGACACTGATGGTGACCCATGACATCCAGGAGGCCGCGCTGATGGCTGATCGAATCGTCGTCATGAAGAACGGCCGCATACTCGCCGACGATACGCCGCACGCCTTGATGATGGGCTCTGGGTCTGACGATCCGGACGTTACCGCCTTAATGGAAGTGCCGCGACGTCAAGCGGAACGTATCGCCGCGCTTGCGACCAAGAACGGACCTGTCCGTGCCTGATGCCGGCGCAGAGCTGCTTTCCAGTGCCCGATTAGACGCTTTGTTCGACGCCTGGCGCCTGCTTCCCACCTATCTCACGCCACATATTGTACTTTGTGCCACCGCGCTGGCGCTTGGACTGCTCGTCAGCCTGCCGCTGGCTGCCCTCGCAGCGGATCGACCATGGCTACGCAGGCTGGTGCTTGCCATCGCGAGCTTGATCCAGACCATACCGGGACTTGCGTTGCTCGCACTGTTCTATCCGTTGCTCCTTGCGCTCTCGACATTGACGGCACGGCTCTTCGGCTTCGGCATCCCCGCGCTGGGATTCTTGCCGACGCTGATTGCATTGACGCTCTATGCCATGCTTCCGATCTTGCGCAACAGTGTGGTTGGCTTGAATGGCATCAACCCTGCTGTCGTCGAAGCGGCAGAGGGCGTTGGTATGACGCCTCAGCAGATTCTGACACGCGTCAAGGCGCCGCTCGCCACGCCTGTCATCATGGCCGGAGTGCGGACTGCAGCTGTATGGACGATTGGAGCAGCCACGCTTTCCACGCCCGTCGGCCAAACCAGCCTTGGCAATTACATCTTTACGGGATTGCAAACCGAGAACTGGATTTCTGTGCTGTTCGGCTGCATCGCCGCGGCCGGGCTTGCTCTGATCACCGACTTCTGTCTCGGTCTCGTGGAGACAGGGGCGTCCGAACGCAACAGGAAGCGTGTGGTGTTCGGTATCGCCGGACTTGCTCTCGGCACGCTCGCCGGCCTCGCGCCGCTGCTCTCGAACGAAGCAGCAACCTATGTCATCGGCGCGAAGAGCTTCTCCGAACAGTTCATTCTGGCGGACCTGATGGGTGACCGCCTGAAGGCTGAGGGAGCCGGCGTAACGCGTAAGGATGGGCTCGGTTCGGCTATCGCCTTTCGCGCGCTGGCTCACAATGACATTGATGCTTACGTCGATTACTCCGGCACGCTCTGGCGCAATGTCATCGGCCGCACTGACATGCCACCACGCGAGGAGATGCAGGCGGAAATTGTCCGCTGGATGAAAGCAGAGCAGGGCGTCACGGTACTTGGTGCGCTTGGTTTCGAAAATGCCTACGTTCTCGCGATGAAACGAGAAAGAGCGCAGGCACTAAACGTCACGTCGCTTGCCGATCTTGCTCGTGTTGCACCCCAACTCACCATCGGCGATGATCTTGAGTTCCTGGGACGACCGGAATGGCGCTCGCTTAAGGATGCCTATGGTCTGTCGTTCAGAACGCGGCGCTCGTTCAATCCAACGATGATGTACCATGCTCTCGAATCCGGCGAGGCCGATGTCATCTCCGCGTTCTCCAGCGACGGCCGTATCGTGGCGCTTGATCTTCTCGTGCTGGCTGACCCGAAGCATGCGATCCCTTCCTATGATGCGCTGATCCTCGTCGCGCCAAAGCGCTCCGCGGATGCGCGGCTGAAGCGAGCACTTGTTCCGCTTGTCGGCTCGGTTTCCGTTGAGGCTATGCGCGCCGCTAACCTCATGGTCGACGGCGATACCGACAAGGCTTCTCCGGAGGAGGCGGCGCGAGCCTTGGCAAAGGCCGTGCATTTGCAGTCGCGATAAATCTAAGAACACGATCAAGGGTGTTTTCGTTCGAGGTTCGACCTTCGGCGATGAGTCGTGCTCGAGGTCTCGAACGAAACTGCACGTCTCGCAACGATCAGTTCGGCAGTGCGGTCGGACTCCGTCGGAACGTTTGGCGGTGACGCGAGACCCCGGTCCAAGCTTGGGGCATTCTGATTCATAATGACGCCACGAATCGTTGTCACGAACCTACAGCCGTATTTGGGGATGACAATGCGGGCAAAATGGGTGGAAAGGGCGGTCGGTTCCAACCAATCGCTACTTGAGCTGCTCCAGGCAGAACTTGCAGCCCTCAATTCGCAAATCGAAGCGATTGAAAGGACACGGGCAGAAACGCAATCGATCGATGAGTTGAGGGAGTGTGCGATCCGCGCTTGTCGGCGGATTGACGAGATCCGTTCCGTCGTCGCCGCCGAACAGTCGGACGACGCAGCCAACAGTGCAATTCCTGAATCTCCGTCTACGGTTGCTCGTTGAAGCATGTTCGAGACGCTGTAGGTTCGCCGACCGCGTGGTCGCTCCTGGAATGGCTCTGCGGTGACTGCGTCTAAGTTGCGCGGGTCGCAATCAGCCAACTTCCGGGTGTAGCGCGATCAGCAAGATTGCCACCGCGACCACTGCGAGCCAACATTCAGCGGCGATGATGGCCCATTCGGTGCCTGTTCGATTCTTCATTGGCGCCACCATTTTCGACGGCCCCGACGCGAGTCTGAGGGGTTTCGACGTCGGAACCGTCTTCGCCAGTGTTTCGGACTATCCGAGTTTGATGCGCTGTGGGGCTCGGCCGATCCGAGCGATGATCAGATCACACTCGGCTTTAGATGGAAGTGCACTTTGTGCCAACACAACCGGTTCCGGCACCATGGTTGCATCATAATTCAAACTTAGCCGTGTCGCGCCTATCGTGCGGCACCCAACTGTGTTGCCACAAGCGCATTCCACGCCAAGCCGAAGCTCAATCCGATGGACGACACTTGATCCGCGTTAAGCCCAAGCCTGATTTCCCATCCGCGTCCATGCTGCCGCGAAATCAAAACCTCGGACGACCCAAATCCGCGCACGTCGCGTTTCCATTCGCGCAGCATTAGAATCAATTCCTTCTCTTCCGCGCTCACTTCTATTCTCGACATCGCCATCACCGACCATCAAGCCACCCCAACCGCCAACGCTATTGAGCACCGCAGCGCCGCGTCAACACGCGCGCGTGCATATCCGACAATGACACTTCATGGCTGTCGCCAATCTCGCAAGCTCCGCTGACACAAGCGACGACCCCGACGTGCTGTCTGAGGGCCGCGCCGGAGCCGTCTTTGCCAGTATTTCGGATTGGCCGAGCCGATGCGCGTGCTTGGTCGATCCGATGCACGTATGAGATCACAATCGCCTCGTGATGGGATGTGCAGTCCGTGCCAACAGCACCGGTTCCGTCGTCACGATTGCATCATAATCAATCAACAACCAAAACACTCACGCGTGTTGCTGTTCCATCGAATGCGTCTCACTTTGCATTCTCCTCGGCGGTGGTGGGCGACTCATGATCCAGCACTGGACTCGCAAAGTGTGTCGGCTGGCACTCGCCGGGGAACGGAGGCCATGATGAACCGCTGCGACCGCAAGCGCTCCGACATGACGCCGTGCGTAATTACTGACGGCGCGGATGCTTATAGCTTCGAGAGCGATCACGACACCCACCCGATCTGCGTTGGCTGCGGTCGCAGCCCGCAAGTGACCGGCGTGGCCCCACCCGCCGATTGGGCTGAGCAGGTTGCCGACTATCTGAAGGCCGTACAGATGAGGCATCGGCGCTGAAGCCCCGCAACGCGGGGTGCTCAAGCGGCAAATCCAACCGGCCCGCCCAATTCACCGGCCGAACCAAACCGCTCGCAGCGGGCCTCCTGTTCGCGCTCCATCAGCCCGATGAGCGTGAGCTGCCATCGTCCCTTGGAGGTCAGTTCCATGGTGCATTGATCGTCGTGCGTCATACCGTCACAGATCAGTCCGTCACGCGGCAAGCTCCACAATGCTTTTGGTCAACGTGATCGAGAACTGGGGCCGCCGACCCCACCGACGAGGTCAGTGTCAACGATTGCGGCATGCTTGGAGTAGTGCGCGGTCGCCTCGCATTGGCCTCACAGCGTTGCGTCAGCCCGACGGCGCAGGAGGCTTCCAATTCGGAAGGAACCACCGCTCCAACGAAAAAGCTCCGGGCCTTTGCTTGGCCCGGAGCTTTCATGTCGCTTGGAGTCAAGCGAGCGATCAGTACCTGGCGACGGCCGGTCCGCCCAGGTTGAACCTGTAGTTCAGGCCCGCCTTGATGGTGTGCTGGTCGTTGCGGAAGCTGCCGATAACGCCGACATTATCGTGCACGTTGATGGTGCCGAAGTCATAGTACTGGTATTCGAGCTTGCCCGACCAGTTCTGGGTAAACATGTATTCGAGACCGGCACCGACGGTGTAGCCGTCACTGCCGCCGTCGCCGCCGAAGCCGTTTGAGAAGCGCGTGTCAGCCCAGGCATAGCCGCCCTTGACGTAAAGCAGCGCCGGACCCCAGGTGTAGCCGAGGCGGCCGGTTACCGAACCAAGGCCGCGATTGGCGAAGCTCGAACTGGTATCCAGAAAACTATAGTTGGCTTCAAGACCCATCACCCAGCTCGGCGCGAACTGGTAATCATAGCCAGCCTGCACGCCGCCCATGAACACACCGTCGTTGCCACCGCCGAAGCCGGGGGCGAGGACGTTGTCGCTGCCACCGAACGCACCACCGACGTGACCACCGATATAGAATCCGGTCCAGTTGTAGATCGGAGTCGGAGCAACATAGGGCGGAGCCTTGGTGTAGGGCTGAGGCGCGAGATCAGCCGCGGAAGCGGGCGCGACCGCGCCGAGCGCGATCATGCTTGCGGTGACGAGCAGAATTTTCTTCATGTTTTGCATTCCAACTTTCTTGTACTGGCCCTGCCCCAAGTTCATCGCCTATCAGACACGTGCGGAATTGCTGTAACTTGGCTGCAACAGGTGGTGCCAAACGCGGGCCGCTTACAGCGGGTGCGAGGACGATTGGCGTTAGGCGAGTTTGGAACTTTCGTAACACAGGTGATGTGTTACCGATCACGTCGCGGCGCAGCGCGAGGGCGGATAGATCGTTGTCTTCGCATGGAACTCGGGCGAGCTCTCTAGAACGACTGAGAACCAAGCGCGGGCCGGCAGTGCTTGTCGAGCCAAAAGGGAGAGTCACGACTGCCGCTGACGCACGACGCGAGGTCTGCCGTCAATATCTCTGACGGATTGACCCAGCAGTAATGCAGGGCAGCATCCCGATGATGAAAGTCGTGAACCAGCCTGTGTCAATGACCGGAGAGGATGTAGCGGCAGACTCGGCCGATGAGCCACGAGATGAGGCCGGGGGCGGCGATGACGCCTCCAACAATTGGGGCAAACGCCACGTCAAAAACGCCACCTGAATTGTGCATTACGATCGCCGTGATGGCGCCGGTGGCGATGCAAATGGCCGCAACAATGCACCCGATCAGATAAAGGGCATTCCCAAGTCTCGCTGTCTTCGCGAGCCGTTGTTCCAACTGCTTCGCCTTTGCCTTCAATCCGGTTTCGACCAGGCGGCGGTTTTGCTGCCGGGCAGGTATGCAGATCGTCTTGCCTGATCGTCCAGGAAAAGCCGGCTGGCGATCCCGCCAGGGGCCGATCGAACTTACTTTTTCGCTTTCAGCCGGATCCCGACAAGCGGCGGATTCATTTCGTGGATGACCCGGGCTTTTACGGACTGAGCGTTAACGCTACCGCACGAGCACAAAGGCGGGGGTCTTGTCAGGAAGCGATCTGGCCAGTTTATTCGAGAGATTGCAGTACGTTATTCCTATTGTAGAGCGCATTTCCAATGAAAGCCATCGAGCAGATCGTTGCCGGCTACATTGCGTTGAAGGATCGCCAAGCCCTGGAAAAGCTGAGGCACCATCGTCAGCAATTGCTGGATGATGTTCTGATGCACAGCATACCAGGGTTCAAGCCGTCGATCGTGAGCGATATCCTCCGCGAGGAGATCGAGGTCATCGAAGGCGCGCTCGCGCGCGTAGATGAGGATCGACCATAGTCATGAACAAAAACTTCGACGAGATCGAGACACTGAAACCAATGAACTGCGGTGCCATCACCGACCCCAGCCTGAGGATGATATATGAAGCTATCCGCGGCGCGCTCGAGGCCGACGATGAATTCGAGGCAAGCGGCAGAGATCCAAAATTCCGAGTCCGGTCGACGGCCGAATGGAAACGGCATGCCAGCGATCTTGAGGCGGAGATGCTGAAGCGAGGGCTCGAATTCGACGTGATCGATTGGACGAATGCTCAGAGTGAGCGGCGAGCAAGCCGGTGAGGGCACTCGCTATTCATGCGTAAACACCATTGCGATGGCACCAGCGGACAAACGCATAGATGGACCAGACCCGCGACCAGTACATGCCTGGCGCTCCGTCGAGAAAGGCCCGCCAAAGTCGCTCGACCGCGGCGGGATTTAGGCCTGTAGGTGCGATCGCCTGCGGATCGCGCATGGTCCGATCCATGGCGTCCTTCAAGCCACGGCGAATCCACCGGTCAAACGGCATGACGAAGCCGGTCTTTGGGCGCTCGAAGAGCGCAGGATCGAGCCCGCGCAATCCGATCCGCCGAAGCATGTTTTTGCGCCCCAGGGGCTGATATCGCGCCCGGTCCGACAGGGCGTCGACGCTTTCAAACAATACGTGGTCGACCAGCGGAACGCGCTGCTCGAGCGAACTGGCCATGCTTGCTGCATCGTTGTCGCGCAGGAGGCGTTCACCCAAAAAGAGACGTTGTTCCATCACGCTAATAGCGGAAACTGCGGTACGGCCTGCCGTTTCGGCCATCAGCCGCCGGCGCATCGCGTCGGGAAGACCGTCCACAACCGCGCCCGCGAAATCCGGTGCAAGCAATTCATCTTGAAATCCAGGGAGGAAGAGCGCGTAGGCCATCTGGTACAACGCCAGCAAATCCTCGCTACGATCGACCATATCCGGAAGCTTCGCCCAGCGCGTTTGAGGCGGCACGGGATGCGAGGATTGTCGCAGGGGCCAAGTCAACAAAGCTGCAGCCTTGGCTTGCCATTTTCGGGGAAATGCGCGGCCCCGATGACACCACTGCTGCAAGATCGGAAGATCGCGATATGTCGGATACCCGCCGAATAACTCGTCGCCCCCGGTTCCTGACAGCGCGACGGTAAAGCCTGCTTCGCGAATAGCCCGGGATATGAAATAGGCGTTCAGTCCATCGAAGGTTGGCTGGTCGAGACTATCGAGGGCGTCGTCCAGACTGTCGACGAACCGCTGCTCGGACAGCATCACTTCATGATGCTGAGTGCCGATTGCCGCAGCGGTCTGCTTCGCGAACGGCGCTTCGTTGAACTGCTGGTCCTCGAAGGCGAGGGTGAAAGTATGAACCGGGGCGTCAGCGGTCAGTTGTGCGAGATTCGCCATCGCGGAGGAATCGATGCCGCCCGACAGGAAAACCGCGAGTGGCACATCGCTGGCGAGGTGAAGCTTCATCCCTTCTTCGAGGATCGAGGCAAGCGTCGCTTCGTCCATTGTCGGCTTTGGCGACTCTCCGGGGATGCGCCAGAAATCCTGCTCGCTTATCTTACGGCCTGCCCCGTCAAACTCGGCATAGTGACCCGGCGCAAGAAGTTCAATGCCCTGAACGGCGGTGCAAGGGCCGACAACAAAGCCGTTCCATACGCTGCTCGCAACCGCCTGCGGATCAAGACGTGGCGTTCCGAGCAAGCCTGAGGCAAGCAATGCACGCAGTTCGGATGCAAATATCAGCGACCAGGTCGTGTTCGGATTGCTGGACTGAGCGATATAGAGCGGCTTGATGCCGAGTTGGTCACGTGCAAGCAGAAGTCGTCGCTGTTGCGGATCCCAGCTTGCAAATGCGAACATGCCGCGCAGCCATCCGACTGCCTCCAGGCCATGCAGGCCGAGTGCCCGCAGCATGACGGCGGTGTCGCCGCTCGACCGAAAAGATTGCCCTTCGCTCTCGAGGCTTTTGCGCAGGGCGACGTAGTTGTAGATTTCGCCGTTGAACGAAATCACGTGCCCGGTTGTATCGTCCACCATCGGTTGGGCACCGGCGGACGACAGATCAAGGATCGAAAGACGGCGGTGATCAAGCATGACACCCCAGCCGCGGGCGTCCGGCGTTGAAGTCCACGAGCCGTGGCCGTCCGGCCCGCGATGGATCATGGCCTTGCTCATCCGAGCGAGCGCAGCCCGGTTGTTTTCGTCAAGCCGGCCGATGATACCCGAGATACCGCACATTCAATCGTCGCCTTTGCGGCTTGAGCTGGCCCGCACGAGCTAACGTTGTGGAGGACCTACCAAGACTGCTTCGGCAATGTTTCTAAATCGAAAATCCGAGCGGATAAATGGATACGCCGCCTTTCTATCATTGTTTCGTTAAGAGGAACGAGGCAACTATTAACGCAAAGCTCAGGCTTAAGCATTGAGTAAGCCGAGCTATGTGAATGTGAGCCCCAGCGAGCATCTCAGCACCTGTCGATGTCGGCAGGCAGGTTTGGATCGATGCACTCAGACCGCCTAAATGTTCTCTTCGTGTCACAGATGCCTGCGAGCCCGCCGCGCATAGGCGCGCAGGCACGCATGCACGGCTTGATGACGGAGCTGGCTCGGCGCCATGACCTGACGGCAGCCATGCTCGTGGATGACGAGCACGACATCGAGGAATGCCGAACTGCCATGCAGGCCTACTGCCGCAAGGTGGTGCTCGTGCGTAACCCGTTTGGTCGCGATGGGATGCCGAAGCGCCTGCTTCAACTGCGCTCCCTGGTATCGCCCCTCAGCTTCGAGCGTTTGCGAATCACGGCAGACGTAGTGCGGCAGACGCTGGACGACTTGCTTGGGTCGACGCGCTTCGACGTGGTTAATCTCGAGTTCGCGTTCCTTGGTCACTACGAGCTGCGCAAGGCGCCGGCAGGAGAGAAGCTTCCGGTACTGGTCGTGGATTCTCACAACATCGATTACGATCTTGCCCGCCAGTACGCCCAAAGCGGCGACAGCCTGCCTCGTCGCCTGTATTCCGAAGTCAATTGGCGCAAGCTTCGGAAGGAGGAACTCGGGACCTATCGTGACGCAGATGGCGTCTATCTGTGCAGCGTTGCTGACGAACGACGGCTGCTTGAAGAAGTGCCGGAAGCCAGGACCGCCGTCATCCCCAATGCCGCGGATATCGAGTTCTATCGCCCACGTGCCGACGATCCGAGGCCCGACGGACGCACCGTCGTATTCTTTGGCCTCTTGTCGTATGCACCGAATGTCGACGGTGTCATCCACTTCGTCAACGATATATGGCCGCGGATCGCGGCCAACCATCCGGACGCGCGTTGCAAGATCATTGGCGGGTCGCCGCCACCTGCCTTGTTGGCGCTGGCAGGGCCCCGAATCGAGTTCACCGGGTTCGTGCCGGATCTGAGGCCGCATCTTGCCGAGGCTGCAGTTGTCGTCGTCCCTCTGCGATTGGGAGGCGGGACGCGGCTCAAGATTGTCGAAGCTATGGCGATGGGCAAGGCAATTGTCTCGACAACCCTGGGCGCCGAGGGCATCGAGGCCATGCCGGATCGCGACATCATGATCGCGGACGATGTCGAGAGCTTTGCCGCCCGTGTCAGCGGCTTGCTGGGTGATGCCGATCGCGCTGCGGATCTCGGACGTTCCGCAAGGCATTTGGCGGAAAGCAAGTATGCCTGGAGTTCAGCAGCTCGCGCTCTCGAGAGCTTCTACCGTACGAGACTCGCGATCAGTTGCGGTACGGATGGGAAGGTGCCAACGCGTCGCCAGCAGCAACGGGGCGTCGAGCGTTGAAGAACCGCTTCAGTTCCAGGAAGCGCTTTTCGACGAATTCATAGCTCAGATAGGCGATTAGCAGCGAGACGAGCGCGCCCGCTGTCGCCTGTATTGCCACGGCTGCGCTGTGTGAGCCAAGCCATCCGCCGAGTGCCAGCTCGGTTCGATGAGTCACAAGATAGTACGATATGAAGTGATGGTAGACGTACAGGCCGTAGCTATAGGTCCCGAGAAACATCAGTGGTCGGCTGCAGAAAAGGCGCGATACCAAGGAATACTTTGGGACAACAAGCACCCAGATGAGGAGACAAGCCAACAGCACGGTGATGATGGAAGACCGAACCGGAAGGACGAAAGCGTTACCTTGGTCCGTCACCAGGCGCGTCCAGACGAAAGTCAGGGAAAGCAAGGCAAATGCAGTGGTCGCAACGTAAGGAAGGGCGCCCACAAGTCGCTGAAGTCCGCTCGGTTGTCGGACGACCACGGCGAGAAATGCGCCGAGGGCCAGACCGTCCAGGCGAAACGGTGTCAACACATAGGTTGTCCACCAGCTAAGTCCGGCCAGGGAGCCGCCCAAGCGAGCGAGCATCGCAGCGACCGATAGGCCAAGGCTGACCGCAATCAACTTTCTCGGTTGCTTCGCGACCAGATATACGACGAGCGGCCAGAAGAAATAGAAATGCTCCTCGATGCAAAGCGACCAGAGATGCTCCAGATACGAGAATGACCAGTCACCGTTCCATGCGATGTAGATGTTGACCCCGTACAGCCAGGCCCAGGCCTGACGATCTATCAGATAGTCGAGGGTCGGACCACGCAGCGGGCCCAAAAGCGGAGCGACGAAGAAGACGAGCGCGAGTACGCCATAGTAGAGCGGAAAAATGCGCAGTACTCGCCGTATGTAGAAATTACGAAAGAAGCTGGGCTCCTCCCGTGAATCATAGAGGATGCCGGTGATGAGAAAGCCGGACAGGACGAAGAACAACTCGACGCCATAGGAGCCGTAGTTGGTGATTCCGACGACGATTTTCTCGACAGCGTTGGTCGGCAACGTATTGCCGACGAAGTGCAGTAGCATCACCATCACGATGGCAAGTCCCCGCACTCCGTCGAGCGCAGGAATGTGTCGCTGAAAGCGGGGCCACCGATCGCGGGCAGTTACCTCGGCGGATTCGGTTGCCGGCAGCATACTTGCCGCGGCAGCCGATTCCGCCAGGCCAATTGTTGTCATCGGGACGACGTAACGATGGTTGTCGCGCCGGAGATGCTGCCGTTGGCGAGTCCCTTCAGCGTGTAGGCATCGATCCCGGCGACGATTGGATCGCTCACGGTGCCGATGATCATCCGAAGGTAAGTCATGAACTTGGTCGCTTCGACAGATGTTGCGTTGGACGCGAAGATGACATCTTTATTCCGCATCTCGAATTCTGTCGCGATGAAGTAGCCTCCGGGATCTCTCAAATCGAGAATATAGATAACGGGGACAAGGGGCCCGCTATAGCGAGTGCAGTCGACGCCGAGCTGCTTGGCAACTTCGCGTGGCTCCCCGCGGTAAATGAACACGGACCCAGGGTCGGCGTGATCATCCTTGAGGCCGCCCGCCTTCGCCATGGCCTCGGCTAGCGTCAGGCGCCAAGCCCCAAACGAGAACTGCCCCTGTTGCCCGGAGGCGCCCATCGCGAGGAAGGTCTGCGGCTGCGTGAACACATACACCGTATCTTGCGGGCGAACGAAGATGTTGTTTGCCGGTTGGCTGAGCAGCGATCCGAACGGTGCGGTACCCTGCCGGCCGTCGCGTTCGAGGGTCACCCAGGTATCGAAGCCGGGATTCTTGGGGCCGCCCGCGCGCGTGATGATGTCGAGCAGCCGCTCGCCGCTGGCGCTTGCAGGCAAGCGTGCAGGCGTTCCGACCTCGCCCAGTACGCTGATGGACGTTGCCTTCTGGTCCACCAGCGCAACCACTGCCTGTGGTTCGATCGCGCGGTCCTGCAGGGACTTCACGATCGCATTCTGGACTTCCTCCGGCGTCCGGCCCGCAGCGCGGATCGAGCCACCATACGGAACCGTGATGTTGCCTTTGTAATTCACGGCCTGATTGGGCAACGTGACATAATTGCCTTGGCGTGTGCCGGCTTCGGTTGGAGTAAACAGGCCTCCGGCCATCGATTCAAACAGCGTCACGCTGACCGTGTCGCCGATGCCAAAGCGAATCTCGGGCGGGCCTCGGCGATCCGTGAAAACGCGGTCGATCCGCCTGGAGTTGCGCACCAGGACCCTCTCGGTGTCAGCCGTCAGGCGCACCAGAGCATAGTGCACGCTTTCAGGGTCGGATTGCCCGGCGCGGACATAGGAGCTTGCCGGTCCCGAGGTCGGCATGGTCGAGCAGCCAGCGAGCGCGATTGTCGCTGTGATGGCCAGGGCGCCCAATAGGCGGCCACTGAGACGCGAGGAATTGCCAGCCGAATGCACCGGCGCCACTTCACGAGGGGGCAGGCACGGCGTTCGTTGACTACTCTTGCCTGCACTTCTCGGCACGACTGAACCCTGGTTAACGAAGATTAACGAACGCAGTCTTGGTAAACGCCCGTCTCCTCTTCGCGCTTGCTTGCGCGCAGCTTACGATCGTCGCCGTTCGGCATCGACGGCCGTGCTGCCGGACAAAGGCCTGGACGAAATTTACGTGATTAAACATGCGCTTACGCGACGTCCACAATTTCCCGAATATCAAGCGAGCAAGCGAAACAGCCCGCCCCTTGCGCCACGCTAGGGGACAAGCGTTAACGAAGCGTTCACTATAAAAATTCAGGAAGATTTGACATATCGTTGGTGCTCGGAGCCGTGCCTGAGTACGTGTTGGCGCCAATGCATTGAGAAGCTGATCGTATCGCTGCGCGGCCACGCGATCGGGCAAGGCAGGCGATTAACGGTCAGCGTGCTGCCTTCGCGACTGGAGCTGACGGGCACCGAGCATGTACGAAGCCGTATTGCGTTCTCAGCGACCAGGCTTGGCGGCTCCGTCCGGCCGGGTAATCGACAGATACGCGATCATTCCTCTGCTGGCCTGTGTCTACGCCACGATTGCGTTTCCCCTGATCCTCGTGACCTGTAGTCCAACGGACTCGGCTTGTCTTTTGGAAGCTCGACCCGAGAGCAAAATCTTTTGGCCGATCCTGTCCGCAGTGGCGCTCGTCATTGCGCTGCGCAATCGGTCGCGACTTCGCTTTCCGCCGATCCTGATCATACTGTTTGCCTATCTTGCGCTGGCGGGTGCGAGTGTTGCCTGGGCATTCAAGCCGGAGGCTTCGGGGATCAGGTTTGCGCAGCAGGCCATGATCATTGCCTCGATCGCGCTCCCGGCGATCGTTGCAACTCGATCGACCGACCTGCTGCGGGGCTTGTTCTGGTGCTTCTTTGTTGCTGCCGTGCTGAACATGCTATTCGTCATGGGCCGGCCGCCGATCGATGTGAAATTCGCCACATGGGGCTACCCCGGCTATTTCTCGGGCAAGAACTACCTAGGTGAATGCGCTGCGGTTGCTTTCCTGCTTGCGCTCCATGAACTGCTTCATCCCGGACGGCGACGGATTCTCGGCGTTATTACCGCGCTCATGTCTGTTGCGCTGCTGCTGCTGAGCAATTCAAAGACGGCGCTTGCTCTTGCGCTGCTTGTCCCGGCGTTCGCCTGGACCTTGCTCAAGCTTTCCAGGGCCACCCGCGTTCCGGTGTGGGTGATTGTCGTATCGATACCGATCTGCTGGATGGTTTTTTCGTTCGTCACCGGCTTCAGCATGAATCGCGTGTCGTACATGCTGTACGGCGATTCGACTTTCACGGGCCGTACCATCATTTGGGATTTTGCAAATATGCAAATCGCCAAGAAGCCGCTGCTGGGCTGGGGTTATCAGTCGTTCTGGTTGGTTGGACCCGACGCACCGAGCATCGTGGAAGCGCCCGGTTGGGTAAAGGACATGCCCAACGCCCACAATGGGTATGAAGACACATTGCTTGAACTAGGCTATGCGGGATTTTTCCTGCTTGTCGCGTTCATCCTTGCGACGATACACGGCATCGGTCGCCTGGCGCGTTTTGATCTTTCGCGGGCATGGATCCTGCTGTCGATCGTTCTCTACGTTGCCATTACGAACGGTCTCGAGAGCACGTGGATGCGCGGCTTCGAAATGCTGTGGGTCGTGTTCGTCATAGCCGCGGTTGAAGCTGCCAGATATTGGGGGCAGGCGCGTCCCGCGGCCAACCCGGCGATAGCCAGGCGTCCAGCAATGCGGCGCATACACGGACCGCGGTTCAGGCCGCCGTCCACTCCCGTCAACGTCGTGAGGTCACGCTAGCAAGCGCGAAGCCTGTCGGTTCGGCGCTGCGAGTCAGAGGATGCATGTTCAACCGGAAGGTCATCGTGACGCGGCGCAACCCTTTTCACCAGACGCTGCGAACGGCCCTGCGACGGCCTTGGCGATGCCTGGCTGCAACGATGATCTTCGTTGCATGCTCGAGCCATTCGTCCGCATTTGCTCTCGACTCGATGGAAATACTGCCCTCAGATCGCGCGACGACCTGGCAACCCGGCCTGATGGCCGAGGGTGGGATACCCATCCGAAAAGCCATCTGCGCGACGCTGTCGCCTCGTGGCGGCACACTCGATGACGCTGCAGCAATCCAGGGCGCAATCAACGCGTGTCCGGTAGGGCAGGTCGTGCAACTGGCGGCGGGACGGTTTCTGATAAATGGCGGCAATTTCCTGCTGCTCAACAAGGCAATCACGCTGCGCGGCTCCGGTCCGGGCCGGACGATGCTCGAAAAGCAAGATGGCGCGAAACCTTTCAATGACGCAGTCGGCGCCAAGCCGTCTCCGCTGGTCGTGGTGGGACCGGCGCTTTTCTCCAGCACGAGCGATACGGTCAATGCCGTGCGATCGGTGAACCTTCGCAATGATGCAATCAAGGGCGACAAAACGGTCGAGGTCGACGACGCTGCGGGCTTTGTGCCTGGACAGATCGTGCTGCTCGACGAGGCGTCGGCCGCTGATTGGCGTGTCGACCCGCAGGGGCGAGGGGAGATCTGGGCGTCGGAAGATTTCAGGGTTGTCTGGCAAAAGCACAAACCTGCAATTCAGTATGTCGATGACTTTGCACCCGATGCGTTTCCGTCGACGCCGCAAAGCGCTGGATCATGGTTTGGGAGACCTGATCGGCCCGTCGCCGAGGTCAAGGAGATCAGTGCCGTCTCCGGTTCCAGGATTACCTTCACGACTCCAATTCACATCAGCTATCGGAAAGCGAACGCAGCTCAACTGTCACGGTTCGCGCAGCCGCATGTGAAACACGCGGGCGTCGAAGATCTGGCGCTCAAGGGGGGCGACGCGGGCAATCTTCGCTTCAATTGGGCTGCTTCTTCGTGGGCGAAGAACGTCGACAATTCGGTTTGGCACGGCGAAGGCTTTGCAATTCACAGCTCCTTCCGGGTCGAACTGCGCGAGTTCTACGTGCACGACGCGGCCTGGGCTCAACCCGGCGGAGGTGGATATGCCATCAGTCTTTCCGCCGGATCGTCGGAAGTTCTGATCGAGAATGGAATCGCCGTGAGGGCCAACAAGCTGGTGGTGGCGCGTTCCGCCGGGGCCGGTTCGGTGGTCGGCTACAACTACATGGATATGGGCTACATCAATACGAATGGAGCCTGGATCGAAACCGGGCTCAACGCCAGCCACATGGTGGGCGCCCATCACGTTTTGTTCGAGGGCAACTACGCCCAAAACGCCGACAGCGACGACACTCACGGCAACAGCATCTACCACACGTTTTTCCGCAACTATCTACGTGGCGTCCGGGCGACGTTCGACAATCAGGCTGGCGGGACGATCGATGATCTGTCGCAGCTCCGCAATGGGCCGCGGCGCGCCGCCGGCCTGATGGCGTATTCCTATTGGATGTCTTTCATAGGAAATGTGCTCGGGATTCCCGGTCAGATGAGCGGCTGGTCGTACGAAACTCGGTTTACCGACGCAAAGCCCGGCGTCTGGATGCTCGGCTGGGACGCTGTGAAGCCATATCCGACGGACGCAAAGGTTGCGGCGTCCACGATTCGATATGGCAATTTTGATTACCTCACCAACAAGACGCATTGGGATTCCGGAAGCGGCGATCGCGCCTTGCCTGCTTCCATGTACCTCGCAGGCCGTCCCGCGTTCTTCGACGCCGGGCGCGGATACGATTGGCCTTGGGTGGATCCGCTCGGAGAGACGAAGCTTCATGTGCTTCCGGCCAAGGCGCGCTATGACACCGGCACGCCGTTCGTGCAGCCGAATTTGGATGGATCGGCGCGCAAAAGTCCGCAGTGAATATGTATCGCGTGACAATGATTAAACATGTTTCGAACGGGCGCATCATTGCGTCAATGCGTCACCTGACTGGCGACGAGCTCAGAGGTTAACTAGGCCAGCGCCCCGATTTAAATGCAGCAGACGTCGTTAACTACAATAGAAGCTAGGGCCTTCTGATCCGCGCGGACGTTGGGCATTTCTGCACGTTTTGGTTTAATCAGATTGCCATTTCGCTATCCGGTTAGTCTCCGGAAGAGGAATTTGATGCGCAAATCGGTCTTTCACGAGGATTGGTGGCTGGATGCGCTGGCTCCCGGTAGCTGGCGCGAAGTCACTTGTTCGCGTGGCGGGCGCGTCGTGGGTTCTCTCCGGTTCGTCACGCGTACTGAAGGCGGGATGAGCATCTGCGAGATGCCTCAAATCACGCGCTTTCTCGGACCGACAGTCACGCTGCAGTCCGGCAAGACGGAAGCTCGCATGCGGTTGGCGCATGCGGTCATCACTGACCTGCTCAAGCAGGTCGCGGATTTCGATCACGTCGAGATGACGCTCGATACCGGGTTCAGTGATGTGGCCGCGTTCCTCGCGTGCGGCTACGAGGTGCGGGCGCATCCGACTTTCATGCTGAAATGCACGAGCCCCCGAGACGAGCTCTGGTCGGGATTGCGCGACAAGACGAAGAACGTGATACGACGCGCACGGGAACGGCTCGCCATTCGCGAAGTCACGTCCGCAAAATACTTCGTGAAGTATTACCAGGCCAACCTGGAGGGCGCGAAGTCGTATTTCGACCTCTCGCGATTGGAAGCTGTCTATGCCGCCGCGAGCGAGCGACAGCAATGCAAGATCCTGGCGGCGGTGGACTCGAACAACAACGTTCACGCCCAGGTATTCTTCGTCTGGGACCACAAGTTCGTGCACTATTTCCTGTCGTCGCGGGACAGGAGCATTGCGCATCCAGGCTCGGTAAGTCTGCTCCTCTGGAGTGGCATCGAGCTGGCGCACGAGCGGGGCCTTCATTTCGATTTCGATGGCGGAATCGAAAACGAGGCGCGATACAAGTTCGTTGTGGCGTTCGGCGGAGAACTGGCCAATCGCTTCGACGTCAGCCGTTCCACCATTCGTTACCGGCTTCACCGGCAACTACGCAGAGTTCCCCAAGCGCTGCTGCGGCGTCTCTCGGCTGGCGCCGCTGCCAGCGACGTCAACGATCATGGCGTGCGGCTCAACCATTTCCCGTCGTCTTGAGCGGATCGCTCCTGCAATTTCGACGCACGCCATTAACTAAGGTTTTACAAACACGTGCATCAACGAGCGATTTTGAAATAAGTAAGGGGGATAGAAACACAATAAATTTGGAGGCGTTAAGATGCGCGTTCTCGTGAGCGGACATCTCGGCTACATCGGAACAGTGCTTACCCCGATGCTACGGCGTGCCGGGCACGAAGTCGTGGGCCTCGACAGCGATCTGTACTCTCGCTGCACATTTGCAGAAGGCGGGTCGATCGTGGATGTGCCGGCCATCCGCAAGGACACGCGAGACGTCGAACTTTCGGACCTGAAGGGTTTCGACGCGGTCCTGCATCTTGCTGCGCTGTCGAACGATCCGCTCGGCAATCTGAGGCCTGGCCTTACCGATCAGATCAATCATGTAGCCAGCGTGCGCCTCGCGCAACTGGCCAAGCAAGCCGGTGTGCGACGGTTCGTGTTTGCGTCCTCCTGCAGCAACTACGGCAAGGCGGGCGACGGGATGATCGACGAAACCGGAGCGCTCAACCCGGTGACGGCCTACGGCGAATCCAAGGTACAGTCGGAGCGCGATATCGCCAGCCTCTCCGGTGACGGATTTTGCCCGGTCTACCTGCGGCCCGCAACGGCCTACGGCGTATCTCCCCGGCTCCGATTCGATGTCGTGCTGAACAATCTCGTTGCCTGGGCGGTGACAACGCGAAAGATCCTCTTGAAGTCGGACGGCACGCCGTGGCGGCCCATCGTCCACATCGAGGACATCTCCCGCGCCTTTATCGCGGCAATGGAAGCTCCCGAGGCGGCGGTGTTCAATGAGGCCTTCAACGTCGGCCAGACGGCGCACAACTACCAGATCCGTGATCTCGCGAAGATCGTCGCCGATGTCGTCCCTGGCTGTCAGATCGAATTTGCCGATGGCGCCGGTCCCGACACCCGGTCCTATCGCGTGAGCTTCGAGAAGATCCGAACCCGGCTGCCGGAGTTCAAGCCGCAATGGGATGCGAAGATGGGGGCGGAGCAGCTCTATCAGGCCTACCGGGCCTCGGGCATCACGCTCGAAGAGTTCGAAGGTCCCAGGTATCAGCGCATCAGCCACGTCAACAAGTTGCTGGCGGACGGTGCGCTCGATGCGGATCTCCGCCATGTAGAGTCGAGGCAGAGTGTCGGGCAATCGGCTCTCGTCGCGAACTAATACGCGCCGATCGATTTGACACACCAGGAGGACGGCGTGTCGGCGGCAGACGATGGCACGAGTTCAGGCGCAAAGATCTTTGCGCTTGCGGAAAGGATCTACCCGATCTGCCGCAGCATCACCGGTAACGGTGTGCGGCAGACCCTTCGGGAGATCGGCACGCACATCCCCCTTGATGTCAACGAGGTGCCGACCGGTACACCCGTTCTCGACTGGGTCGTGCCGCGTGAGTGGAACATCCGGGACGCGTACATCAAGGACCCGCGGGGCCGGAAGGTCGTCGATTTCAACGAATCGAACCTGCATGTGATGAGCTACAGCGTGCCGGTGTGTCGCACCATGTCGCTGGACGAGCTTAAGTCCCACATCTTCACATTGCCCGATCAGCCGGACCTGATCCCGTACCGAACGTCTTACTACCAGGAGAACTGGGCTTTCTGCATGGCCCACCGACAGTTGGAGCAACTGCGGGACAATACCTACGAGGTCGTGATCGACTCGACCCTCGCCGACGGGCATTTGACCTATGGTGAGTATTTTCACCTGGGAGAGTCGGACGACGAGGTGCTTCTATCGGCGCATGTTTGCCATCCCTCGCTTGCCAATGACAACTGTTCGGGCCTGGCCTTGCTTGCGGAGCTTGCAAGCCGCATCTCCCAGATGCGAACGCGATACAGCTATCGGTTTCTCTTTGCGCCAGGAACGATTGGCGCGATCACCTGGCTTGCCCGCAACGAGCATCGTGTGTCTCGCATCAAGCATGGCCTCGTGGTATCAATGGTCGGAGACGGCGCTGGTCCGACATACAAGAAGAGCAGGCAGGGCGATGCCGAAATCGACCGTGCAATGACGCACACGCTGCAGCATTGCAAGCTGACGCCGACGATATTGGAGTTTTCGCCCTACGGCTATGATGAGCGGCAATACTGTTCGCCGGGGTTCAATCTGCCGGTGGGATTGTTTCAGCGCAGCCGCTTCGGTGCTATCTCCCAGTATCACACCTCGGCCGACGACCTGAGCTTCATTCGGCCGGAGCACCTCGGGGACTCCTTCCGCATCATTTCCGAAGTCATCGACCTGCTCGAAGGCAACCGCAGCTACTATAACACGTCGCCGAGGGGCGAACCGCAGCTGGGTAGACGCGGACTCTATGGTGCGATCGGCGGCGACAAGGACGCCGCCGCAGCCAACATGGCGATGCTGTGGATTCTAAATCTGTCCGATGGACACCATTCGCTGCTTGATATCGCCAGGCGTGCCGACCTGCCGTTCCCGGTCATTCTGAAGACGGCAAAGGTGCTCGAGCGTCACGGCCTCCTCGCGCCTGTGCGATAAGCGCTCACGCACCCTGAAGCGGCCAGTTCAGGTCTTTATCGGAGATCGTGCTGACGGCCAGAGGCCAGCTGATGCCGAACATCGGATCGTCGTATCGGACGCCGTTAGCAGCCGAAGGCTGGTAGAATTCCGAAATCAGGTAATTGACCTGAACGTTGTCGCTCAAGGTCTGAAAGCCGTGTGCAAACCCCTTGGGGATGTAGAGCTGCGAACCGTTCTCCGCTGAAAGCTCGAAGCCGCGCCATTGACGAAAGGTCGGCGAGTTCGCACGCAGATCGACGATGACGTCCCAAATCGATCCGTTCAAGCAGCGCACGAGTTTAACTTCGCCGTGCGGCTCATTCTGGAAGTGCATTCCGCGCAATGTCGCCCTGCGCGAGGAACTCGAGATGCTGTGCTGGGGAAATCTGGTCACGAGCCCGTGTGCGCGAAACTCGTCTTCGCAGAACGTGCGCGCGAAAAAGCCGCGCTCATCGTGCGCAGCTTCGATTTTGACGAGCCACGCTCCGTCAAGTCCTGTTGCTTCAAAGCGCATGGGACGTATCCACTCCCGACCGAGAGGCCAATTGTCGACGACCAGTTCTATACAATTTTACTAAAATTTTCAGCATCTGCGTGGTTTACCTTGTTGCTCGATATCGCTTCATATTGTTCGCTTTCATACGATAAAATTCGATCTAACAAGCCCGATTTAAGCGCCGGCAATCCTATATTCGGCAATCCTATATTCATGGTACGGCCCAATGAACGCTCACTCGAGATTCGAATCGCTTCGATCGAAATCCTCTCACGGTAACTGCCGGCTGTGCGGCGCGACGTTGAAATCGACGTTTGTCGATCTGGGAATGTCGCCTCTCTGCGAAAGTTTTCTCACGGCCGACCAGACCGACGCCATGGAGCCGTACTATCCGCTGCACACCGTGGTTTGCGAGTCCTGCTTCCTGGTGCAACTCCAGGAATACGTCAAACCGGAGCATATCTTCACCGAGTATGCCTACTTCTCGTCTTACTCGACGTCGTGGGTGGAACATGCGCGGCGCTACTGCGAGATGATCAAGGTCAGGCTAAGCCTTGGTGCCGAGAGCCGCGTCTACGAGGTCGCAAGCAACGACGGCTACCTGTTGCAGCACTTCCTGCCGCTCGGGGTACCGGTCACGGGAATCGAGCCGGCGGCCAACGTAGCCGAAGTTGCTAGGCAGAAGAACGTCCCGACAATGGTCGAGTTCTTCGGCCTGGAGCTGGCGCAGAAGCTGGTGTCGGATGGCAAGCGCGCCGATCTGATTATCGGCAACAACGTGCTGGCACAGGTTCCGGATCTAAACGATTTCACCGCCGGAATGGCCTGCCTGCTCGCGCCGCAAGGCGTGATTACGCTCGAATTCCCGCATCTTGAGCGGCTCATCGACGAAAATCAGTTTGATACGATTTACCACGAGCATTTCTCCTATTTCTCGCTGGTGACGATCGATCGTCTGGCGCGGCGGCACGATCTGAAGGTTTTCGACGTCGAGCAGATCCCAACGCATGGCGGCTCGCTTCGCGTCTATCTATGCCGCGCCGACGCGACTTACGCCGTCTCCGCCGCGGTGACCGCACTGCTGGCGCATGAGCGTCGGGTCGGCCTGGAAGATATAGGTCAGTACGAGCAGTTTACATCGCGGGTTCATCGCACCAAGCGCGAACTGCTATCGTTCTTGATCGCGAGCAAGAACAAGGGGGCGCGGATCTGCGGCTATGGCGCTCCCGGCAAAGGCAACACGTTGCTCAACTACTGCGGCATCGGTACCGACTTCCTCGACTTCACCGTGGACCGCAATCCCTACAAGCACGGCCGCTATACGCCGGGAATGCACATTCCGATCCTCCCGGTCGAAGCCATCGACGAGGTCCGTCCCGACTACCTGTTCATCCTTCCCTGGAATTTGAAGAGGGAAATCGTCGCGCAAATGCGGCATGTCGCGGACTGGGGCTGCAAGTTCATCGTTCCGATTCCTAACGTCGAAATCATTGATCCGCGTGAGGTTGCGCCATGAAGGTTGTCCTTTTTTGCGGCGGTCTCGGTACGCGGATCCGCGAGTACTCGGAGAGCATACCGAAGCCGATGGTCCCGATCGGCCATCAGCCGATCCTTTGGCATGTGATGCAGTATTACAGCCAATACGATCACAATGATTTCGTATTGTGCCTTGGCTACAAGGCGAACGTGATCAAGGATTACTTCCTCAATTATCGCGCGACTGCGAACAGCGACTGCGTGATTTCGGAGTACGGCAAAAAGGTCGAGCTGATCGGCGAACATCAGCCGGACTGGCGGGTTTCGCTGGTGGATACGGGGACATGGCGCAACATCGGGCAGCGTTTGCTGGCCGTCCGCCATCTCGTCAAGGACGAGGAGATGTTCCTTGCGAACTACAGCGACGGGCTGACCGACGCGCCACTGCCTGACATGATCCAGAAGTTCAAGGAAAGCGGAAAGATCGGTTGCTTTGTGGCGATTCATCCGCCGATCAGCTTCCACCTTGCCGAGTTTGATGCCCAAGGGTCGGTGCAGCGGATTCGCTCCAGCCAGGAGTCCGAGATCTGGATTAACGGCGGCTATTTCATCTTCCGTAACGAAATCTTCGACTACATCAAGGAGGGAGAAGAGCTCGTCCAGGAACCGTTCAACCGTCTGATCGAGGGCGGTCACCTCATGGCCTATCGCTACGAGGGTTTTTGGCGCGCCATGGATACCTTGCGCGACAGACAAGTGTTGGAGGACATGGTGGAGCGCGGCGACACGCCGTGGCGGCTGAATCACTCGTCGGTAGCCAGCGCGGCGTAACCGGAATGAGAGCATTGCAGCTTGCCAGGCCCGGAGACCAGCTGTCGATGCTGTGCCTTGGCGCCCATTCGGATGATATCGAAATCGGCGCGGGAGCGACGCTGCTGGGGCTGATCGAGCGCGGTATCAAACTGGACGTGCATTGGTGCGTTCTAAGCGGTGGCGCCATACGGGAGGCTGAGGCCAGAGCATCGGCGGCCGACTTCTTGTGCGAGGCTGCATCCGCGAATGTCGAGGTGCTGTCGTTTCCCGATGGATTCTTCCCGGAAAGGGGAGAAGCCATCAAGGAATGGTTTGAATCGCTGAAGCGGCGGGTCGAGCCCGACGTCATTCTGACGCATCGCAGGGATGATGCCCATCAGGACCATCGCCAGGTCTGCCGCCTGACCTGGAACACGTTTCGTGATCATCAGATTCTGGAATATGAGATTCCGAAGTGGGATGGCGACTTCGGTCAACCCAACGTTTACATGCCGGTATCGGCGGCGGCGCTCGATCGTAAGATTGAACTCCTGCTCAAGCATTTCGGGACGCAGCGATCCAAGCAGTGGTTCGATGCAGACACCTTTCGCGGCCTCGCACGGATTCGGGGCATGGAGTGCAGGGCTACGGAACGCTTCGCCGAGGCATTTTTCGGGCGAAAGTTGACACTGATCTGACGATGGTTGCGCGGACGTCACGCAGCCGGTGAAGTTCTGATTGCAGGATTTATCTCAAGGCGCATGATATGAGCATGTTATTCTCAAGTATCTTTCGCGCTGGTGACCTGGTGGAGGTCAGAAGCAAGGAGGAGATCCTCGCGACGCTGGATGCCAACGGCCGCCTGGAGGAAATGCCCTTCATGCCCGAGATGCTGAAGCATTGCGGCAAGACGCTTCGCGTCGGCAAGCGAGCTCACAAGACCTGCGATCCCGCGCTCGGTATCGGCGGGCGCAAGATGCTGAACACGGTCCATCTCGAGAACATCCGCTGCAACGGCGCGGCTCATGACGGCTGCGAGGCGGCCTGTCTGATATTCTGGAAGGACGCCTGGTTGAAGCCGGCGGGCGAGAAAGGGCCGTCGCCAAATGGCTCGGGCAAGCCGTCCAGGTCTGGCGGCTGCAGCGAGGAAACGCTGTGGAGCACGATCAAGCATCCGCCGAAGGTGGGCGAAACCGAGCCGACCTACGTTTGCCAGAACACACAGGTAAAATTCGCCACGCAACCCCTGAAGTGGTGGGATCCGCGTCAGTATGTCGAGGACTACACTTCGGGTAACGTTCGGCTGCAGGATCTCGTCGCCGGATTGACGTTCTCGGTCTGGCGTACGGTCACCGAAGCGGGGCTGGGCATCGGCACCGCGATGCGCTGGATCTACGACACATTCCAGCGCATGAGAGGTGGCGTGCCTTATCCAATCAGGCCCTTCGGCGTGCCGGAGGGGAGCAAGGTCCCGCAGTCCCGGCTTGATCTGCAGGTGGGCGACGTCGTGCGCGTCAAGCCGTATAAGGACATCCTCGAAACACTGGACTGCAACTACCGCAACCGCGGCCTGTATTTCGATCCGGAGATGGTGCCGTTCACCGAACGCGAGTACGAGGTCGAGAGGCGTCAAAAGCAGATCATCGACGAAGGTTCGTGCAAGATGGTCCGTTTCAAGACGGACGCGATCATCCTGAAGGATGTCGTGTGTGAGGCGCGCTATGCGATCTGCCGCCGCTTCTGCCCGCGCGCCATCTATCCCTATTGGCGGGAAATCTGGCTTGAGCGGGCACCTCAAGGCCAGAATCCAGCGAATTGAACGGGAACGACCCGTGCATCGGAACGAACGCACCGATCAGTATTTTGCGGACAACAAGCCATATTCTGGCCTTGGCCGCAGGTCGCTGCACAGCGGCGTGGCGTTCATTGCTGCGCGCGGACTGAATATCTTCGTTCAGTTGGCCTCCACGATCGTACTGGCGCGACTGCTCGGGCCGCACGATTTCGGGTTGGTGGCCATGATGCTGGCCCTGATCGGCTTCGCGCCCCTTTTCGTCGATCTCGGGATGAGCGAGGCCTCCGCCCAGCGGAGCAGCATCTCGCGCGCCGAGGTCAGCACGTTGTTCTGGCTGAATGTTCTGATCGGCGTCGTGCTGGCTGTCGTGCTGGCTGCGTCTGGTCGGTGGATAGCGCGTGCCTTCGGCGAGCCATCGCTCGCGGGCATGGCGTTGGCATTATCGGTGACCTTCCTGATGATGGCCTTGTCGACGCAACACTATGCGCTGATGCGTCGGGCAATGCAGTTTCGCCGCATCGCGATGATCGACATATCGGCGAACATCATCGGAAGCGCTGCAAGCGTTGGACTGGCGCTTTCGGGCTGGGGCTACTGGGCGCTGATCGCCAAGCCGATCATAACGTCGGCTTTGACCGTCGTCGGAGCCTGGACCGCCTGTCGATGGATACCGGGCAGGCCCAGGCTCACGCCTATGGTCAAGGAACTGCTGCGGTTCGGGCTGGGAGTCACCGGCTTCACCATGACGGATTACTTCGCTCGTTCGGCGGACAGAATCGCGATGGGGTATTTCCTCGGTGCAGGGCCGCTTGGCTATTTTCAGAACGCCTTCACGATCTACAACAACCTGCTGTCGATTCTCAGTGAGCCGTTGCATAACATCGCGGTTTCGGGACTGAGTAAGCTCCAGCACAGTGCGGCCGAACTGAAGCGCTCCTGGGAAGGCGCGCTGTCATTGCTTTGCTACTTTTCGGGGCCTGCCTTTGCGGCCCTTGCCGTGAGCGCTCATGACATCGTGATCGTACTTCTCGGAGAGAAATGGTCTCCCGCGGGCCCCTTGCTCTGCATCCTCGCCATTCGCGGCATTGCCGACTGCATCGAGCGAACTCTCGGCTGGGTGCATGTCGCGGTCGGGCGTCCCGATCGGTGGATGCGATGGGGCATCTTCAGTGCAATCTGCCAATTGGTTGCGCTTGCAGCCGGACTGCCGTTCGGCGTGGTCGGCGTGACGATCGCCTACACAGTCACGATGTTTGTGCTGTTCGTTCCTGCGCTCGTCTACGCCGGCAGGCCTGTCGGGATCAGCGTCGGGGACGTCCTGCGCGCCACAGCGCCGCAGACCATTGCCGCGCTGGTCGCCGTAGCGGTCGCGTTCTCGATACAGGAGGCATTCCTGCAGGAATTGCCGCGGTTGCTGCGAATTCCCGTCGCGAGCGTGATCTGTGTGACGGCCTACCTGACTGTCGTGGTCGGGGTCTTCAGGATCACGCGGCCACTGCAACTCGCGTGGTCCTTGCTGCGCGATTTCGGCATTGTACGACTGCAAGTCAACTCCTGATCCTGGATCACGCCCATGACCTCCTTTGAGCGCTTCCTGATTAACTTGGACACGTGGCCCGCAGGGGCATTCCTGAGGATCGTCCTCGGCCTTTGCATTCTGCCGGTGTTCCGACTGCTGTCAGGCGGCGACGATCGTATCGTGGTCGCGTTGACGATGTTTCTCGCCCTGCTGCTCGCGCTTCGCCTTGTGCCGGCCGTGTGCCGACGTGTTCTTCCGTTTTCGCGCGAAGCGAAAGATCTGTGGCTCAAGCGTCGCAATCTTGGCAAGAGGTACGACTCCTACCAGTGGCAAAAGCTCTTCTGGATGGGGCTGGGCATGCTGCCCTACGCGCTGATCTCTGGAGGATTGGGGCGCGGGGAAATTGTGCTGCTTGCGATCTGTACGATCGGCGGCGGAGCAGGGCTGCTGCTTTGGCGTAGGACCGGCCAGCTCAGCGTCGGTGCCGCCACTGCGAAAGCGACGAAGTTGCCGCCGGCCGCGGTCGCGTCGACGCCGCCCTAGGACCGGGCCGCCCGTACATTACGGGAGGTTGCGGCACTCGGTGAACCTATCGCCGTCCGGCGTTTCCGCCCTCTCGAGGCAATGGGCCTTATCGGTAACCTTGCCGGCTACGACAAAGTCGTAGGCCTGGTTTTTGAAGACCAGCACGTAACGGCCGGGTGAGAGGACGAGATCGGGGTTCACTGGCTGCAGCTCGACCATCTCGCGGCTTTCAGGGACCGGCGCTACGGTCAGGTCGACGGAAACGGACCGGATCGCCCAGGCATCGTTGGCCATAGCGACCGCCGGTGACGACGGTGTTCGTGCCACCTGGGCGAGAATGCGCAATTGTGCGTTGTCGGGCGCGCTTGTCATAAGCTCGCGCTGATACGCGACAAACGAAAGCGGGCCGTGCGGCACCACAACGGTGCGCGGCTTGGTGGTCAATACCGACACGGCGATCCGGCTGTCGGGAAGGCGGATGTTCATCGGCTCGAGCCGGATCATCCGCCCGTTGCTTGACGCAAAAATCCCATACGTCGTCGGCAGTGAACGTGCGGGTGGTGCGCTTGCGGCTGCTTCGATCGGAGCACGATGTACGAACGTGGCAATTGCCGGTTTCAGCTTGCGTCTGCCTTGCGGCGGCGACTGAACGGGCGTCGCGTTCGAATGGCTGACAACCTGGGGTGTTGTATTGAACAGGGATGCAACGTTGCCCCGCATGAGCATACCGGTCCCAATCGCAAGCAGAACCGTTGCTGGAGCGAGGAACCATGCAAAGTTGCGCACTTTCCATTCGCTGGTGACGGAACGTCGGTCTCGCGGCGAGCTCTGAAGTTCTTCGGCGATCAGCTTCTCGATGAGTATCGTCTGCTGTTCCTGCACCGCGACGCTCGCCTCGGCAGTGCTGGTGTGCACGGGCGGTTGCCGCGGCGGCGGCACTGCTGGACCGGTTGACACCGGCGGCACCGAGTTCGGATCTGGGTCTCCGGCCGGACTAAATCCCTCTCCTTCATCTGCCTCAGGCGTGTACGAGGTTACGGCTGTGCGGGCATACGAGCCCGGTGGCGCTGGCTGCGTGCGGCTCTCGCATTCCTCCGCTGAAGCATCGTTTGGATCGGCCGCAGGGGAGACGGACCCGTCATCCGGTCCGGCATCAGGCCGAGCCACGTTCGTCCGGCGTCCGATGTCCTCCGCGGCCTCATTCAGGCGCCGACTGACCTCATCCTGCGGGAGTACAATCGGTTGCAGGGGATGTTCCAGGTCAAGGAGCGGATGAGCTTCATTGGTCGGCCCACCGTTCGGCAAGCTCGGATCGTCGCCAATGATCGTCGGTTGCTTGTCGGTCGGACTGTCTGGCGGCTCGGCGGGATCGCGCTCTGGATTTACGGGCTCGCGCAGGCGGGCTTCGACGAACTGCGTCCAGGCGCCACGCCGTCGCAGAGGTGCGGCAAGCCTGTCTGCCTGACGTGGCAAAGGCGGCGCATTCAGGATGGCCGCCTGAGCCGAGGGGAGCTGACTGGAGCGCTTCATGCCTGGATACGCAGCTTGACGTTTGTCCGCCGTTGCGGACGTTCGCGACACCGTGGCGATCATATGAAAAGGATCGCCAACCTGCCGGGATGTAGCAGCCGCCGCTTAACAGGCCGTTAACCATAAACCGGCGGAAACGCCGCATTGCTCCGCACCACGCGAGGTGACGATTTCAGGCAGCCGCTGGCAGCTCAAAGGATCCGGCGATCTGGCGCAGACGGTCGGCTCGTGCGCGCATTTGATCGGTATGAACAATACCGAGGATGTCGAATACCGCCTGTATGCGGTAGAGCCAATCGTGCCTCAGTGCGGCTTCCCGGACGTTTGCGCTCTGAACCGCTCGCAGTCGCGCCGGCTCTGCGTTCAGCGCTTCGAGGATCTGGCAAATGTCGGACGAATCGAAGGGTACATGAATGACGGCGTCGGGCCAGTCGAACTGCCGTGCAAACTCTTCGGTGCGCGGCGCTTCTCCAACCATCACCGCCCCGGCTGCAGCACCTTCATAATAGCGAGCGGAAATCTCGTCTCGGCCGGCCGTGAATTCCGGGTTGTTGACGTGACTGCGATTGGCAATGAAATAGCGGCTGCGCTGAAGGATATTCGCAATCATGATGCGGTGCTCCTCCGGATTGTCGACCCGGAACGTCCTTTCCTTTCGGTTCGAACCGCTCGCCGCCACGGTGTCGTAGTAGTAGAAGAAGCGCTCTCTCTCGGCGCCGGCCAGCAACGCGGCGTGGGTCGTCGCCGAACGACGCCCGATGTTGCACACGGCGATCGATCGCTGCTGCTCGGGTTTCGGCGCGAACCGCTCCACGTCGACCGCCAGCGGCAGATAGCTGCACGGTCGACCTGCTATTCGCGCGATCTGCGGTGCGCAGTGATGCAGGCCGACAAATATATGATCAAATCCGGATAGGAGCTCGACCAGATACTCCGGGATGTCATCTGCCCAGACTTCAGTGATGAAGCATGCTGCCTTGCGACACCGCTTGCGCCAGTCGGGAATCGCCGTGAGCGCGTGCAGTTGATACGCATTGCTGAAGATCGGAAAGAACAGTTCATAATCGCGTTGCAGCGGCAGCTGCGGCGGGGAGGGTGCCAGCACACCTGCCAGTTTGGTCGATCCTGATGCAAGGCGCGTCCACTTGTAGACACGTCGAGAGAACTCCAGTGCAGCGCGATCTTGAACATCGAACCGATCGGCGCGCGTCATCGCCGCCAAATTGTCCTCGAACTCATAGCTGAGGCAAAATGCGACAAGATCGGAAATCCGACGCTGCGAGAGGAGTAGAACCTTGCCTTCCACGAGGCGTTGTCTCCGACCTATCAAATGCCGGAAAGTGCCGGCCGCACGACTTCCGGAAGCCCTCGACCAGGAGCGAGTTGCGCGCTGATCGTTGTCAAGAACGGCGCCAATCAACGCAAGTCCACATACGCTATTTAATCTTGTTTTGTCCAAATTTTACCGAAATTGGATAATGCGTGCCTGTCATTGGAGTTCGTTGCGCGTGTTCTCGCCGAGCTGTTGCGAATGAAGGCGCGAGGATGCGCCGACGATGATTGCGAACGGTACAGCGAATGCGCGTTAACCTGGAGAAGTTAAATCTGGAACTCGCTGGCAGCAGCGAAGAACGTCAGCGGACAACGACTGAGTGCGCGTTAACCCGAAAAGGTTAAATCTGGAACCGCCTGATAACAACTGGCATCGATGATGCGCAACGCCCTCCGCGGCAACTCCGACAATTAGCTATAAATTTCATTTAACGTGCGCCGAGCCAACGTTGGCGATGAACGCGCCGGGAAAATCCGGTAGCGTGCCGCATCATTTCGATACGGCAAGAATATTCAACACGGCAAAATTATTGAACACAGGCGGCGTCGGGCTTCATGCGTATTCTTAGCGTATTTGGTACTCGTCCAGAGGCGATCAAAATGGCATCGCTTGTGCTGGCGCTGGGCGAAGCAGAGGGAATCGATTCGCGAGTCTGCGTGACGGGCCAGCATCGTCAGATGCTCGACGATGTGATGTCGGCCTTCTCGTTGAAGGCTGACTACGACCTGAACATCATGCGACCCAACCAGTCGTTGAGCGAAGTGTTCAGCGCGGTCATGACCGGAATCGATCCGATCATCGCCGACTACAACCCGGACTACGTTCTTGTACAGGGCGACACCGCAACCAGTACGGCGGCTGCACTTGCCGCGTTCTTCCGGTCGGTTAGTGTCGGGCATGTCGAGGCGGGATTGCGAACCGGCAATCTCATGAGTCCATGGCCGGAGGAGGCCAATCGGCGGGTTACTGCGGTCGTTACGACGAGGCATTATGCACCGACGTCGCGTGCGCGTTCAGCCCTGCTGAAGGAAGGGTATCCGTCAGACGCCGTCATTGTCACCGGCAATACCGTGATCGACGGGCTGCTTCGTATGGCCGCAAATATCGCTCAACCGGGCGAGCTTCGCCGGTCGCTCGAGGTGAAATACTCATGGCTCGACACTTCGAAGCGACTTGTTCTCGTGACCGGACACCGGCGCGAGAGCTTTGGATCCGGGTTCCGGCAAATTTGCGAGGCATTGAAGACAATCGGCAGGCGGGACGACATTCAGATCGTGTATCCCGTTCATCTGAATCCGAACGTACGCGGGCCGGTATTCGATCATCTACGCGATGCGCCCAATGTCTTCCTGATCGAGCCCCTGAACTATCCCGAGTTCGTCTACCTGATGACGCGCTCGTATCTCATCCTTACCGATTCCGGTGGAATTCAGGAGGAGGCACCGGCGCTTCGCAAGCCCGTGCTCGTCATGCGAGATACCAGCGAGCGCATGGAGGCCGTTGACGCCGGCGTCGCTCGCCTGGTCACCACCGACCCGGCTCGTATCGTCGCGGGCGTCGAACGCCTGCTCGATGTGCCAGCGGAGCACGAAGCCATGTCTCTCGGTGCCAATCCATTCGGTGACGGACGTGCCAGCAAACTCATCGTGCATGATCTTCTGAATGTCCGTCGGCCGCAACGTCCAGCTGATCACATCACGAGCGTCAATTTTTTGCCGGCTCCCGAGATGCATTCGCGGCCGACACCACCGCTCTCCCAACCGGCGTACTGATTAAACGAAGTCATGGACACCAGAACCAATCAATTGGTCATTCAGGAATACGGCCAGCCGCTTGCGGAAGACTACGGTCCGCCAGCGGCGGCCCGGCCGACGTTCGGCTTGTGGGACATCATTGACGTTCTGCGCCGCGAATGGCGGTTACCCGTTATCGGACTGTTGATTGGGCTGGCGGCTGCTGTGGCTTCCGTTGTGGTCATGAAGGCGCCCTACAAGAGCAGTGCACGCATCCTCATCGATCGTAGTCTCAATCGTTATCTGCAGACCAACAAGATCGTGGATCAACCGACGATGGACGAAGTGGAGGTCGGCAGTCAGCTTTACGTACTTTCATCCGACAGGGTAATGCTGCCGGTCATTCGTTCGCTGAATCTGGCCGGTGATAGCGAGTTTGCCGGCCGATCTGCGCTTGCGAGCGCCACGGACGGGAGCGCCAGCACGGCGGCAGCCACAACTGCGGCTGAACGAGCTGCTCTCGAAGCTCTGTTGAAGCGCGTAACAATTGCGCGAGAGGATGTCGCCAACGTTATCAATGTGACGGTCGAGTCGCAGAGTGCGGAGAAGGCTGCGAAGATCGCCAACGGCATCGTGGATAGCTATCTCGCGTCCCTGCAGGACGCAAAATTGAGGTCGACGCAGAAGGTGAGCGGATGGCTGCAGGAGCGGCTCATTGAGCTGAAGAAGCAGGTAGCCGACGCGGACAAGGCGCTGCAGGACTTCAAGACGGCTAACAACCTCAGCAGCACTGGTGCGCAGGATACCGAGCTCCTGGCAAGTCTGAGTACCCAGCTGATGAACGCCAAGTTCGCGGCAGTCGAGGCAAAGGAGCGCCTCGACCGTATCAAGCGGACAGAGGCAAACGGGATTCCGTCAGCCGTGTCGACGGATGCGCTATTCAACGACAAGCGGGCGGCAGTCATCAACTTCGCGCTCAATAACAGCGAACTTGCACGTCTCCGCACGCAAAAGCGCGACCTTGCGTCTCGCCTTACGGAAATGGAAGCTCGCGTCGGTCGCAAGCACGCGGCTGTCGTCAAGCTTCGTGCGCAACTCAACAGCGTTGACGCCGCCATTCGGTCCGACGAGGGTCGCATTACCGATTCCTACGCCAGCGAATACGAAGTCGCCAAGGCACGGCAGACCGAACTCGAAGACACGGCCGCAAAGCTTTCCGCGGAAACCGGAAGCCGGCTGCGCGAACTCGAGAGCGCCGCCGAGGCGCTGCGCAATCTCTATAGCGGATTCTTGCAAAAGCATAAGGAGATCGAGGCGGCACAGGCGGAGACGCTTCCGGCCCAGAGTGCGCAGATCATCACAAGAGCAGTTCCGCCGCTGACAAAGAGTTCCAAGAAGACCCTCATCGTGGCGGCAGGCAGCATTTTTCTTGGCCTGTTTCTCGGCATAGGCTCTGCCTTCGGACGTGAATGGATGGCGGACGTGTTCCGGACGCCCAAGGCCGTCGAACAGGTGACCGAAACACGGTGCATCGGACTGCCCTTCGTCTACGCTGGTCAATTGCCAATCGAGGAGCATGTCCTTGCTGCCCCCTTCTCCCGCTTCGCGGAAGGCCTTCGCAATGTGAAGGCGATGCTCGACCGTTCGTCCGCCTCGACCGGGGGCAAGGTCATCGGCGTCGTGTCGGCGGTTTCGAAAGAGGGAAAGACTGTCGTTGCCGCCAACCTTGCCGCGCTCATATTGTCGTCCTCTGGATCGCGCACGCTGTTGATCGATGCCGACCTTCATCTCCGGAATCTCACGACTGCGCTTTCCCCGGATGCGAAGGTCGGGCTTTTCGACGCGCTAGAAGATCCCTCTCGTCTTGACGAGTTTGTTTGCAAGCGGCCGCATTCGGGGCTGGATGTCCTGCCAAATGCGTGCACGGTCAGGATTCCAAACGCCGCGGAGCTCCTGGGCTCGCAGGAAATGGAAAACCTGCTGGCCGTTGCACGGAAATCCTATGACTACATCGTGGTGGAGGTGGCGCCGATCATGTCGGTGGTCGACGCAAGGTTGATCGAGCGCTTCATCGATGAGTTCGTGTTCGTTGTGGAATGCGGTCAGACCAAGCGTACGAGCGTGCTCGAAGCGTTGTCTGTAACGCAGCTCATCCGTGAGCGCGTGTCGACCATCGTGCTCAACCAGATTGACCCTCTTGAGCTCAGAACCATCGAGGCAAGAAACGGGGTCAGGTCCGAAGGATATTACCGGGAGTAGGGCTGTGGACGAGCTTAACAGTGCTTCAGGGTCTCCGCGCAACGCGGCGCCGCGCAGCTATGTGCTGATTTCGCCCTGCCGCGATGAGGGAGCCTATCTCCGCCGCACGCTCGACAGCGTGGCTGCGCAGTCGGTGCCGCCAGCACTGTGGATCGTCGTTGACGATGGATCCACTGACGAGACGCCGCAGATCCTGGAAGAGTATGCGGCGCGGTTGCCTTATCTGCGTGTCGTGCGCCGCCAGGATCGAGGCCACCGGCGGGTGGGGCCCGGCGTGATTGAGGCGTTTTACGATGGTCTCGATCAAGTGTCCCTCGGCGACTTCGGCTATTTGTGCAAGCTTGATATGGATCTCGACCTGCCGCCTCGGTACTTCGAACTGCTGATGCAGCGAATGGAGGGTAATCCACGTATCGGGACGACCTCCGGCAAACCCTGGTTCGTTCATCCCCAAACCGGCGATCTCGTGCCCGAGGTCTGCGGCGATGAAATGTCGGTTGGAATGACGAAATTCTATCGCGTTGCGTGCTTCGAGCAGATCGGGGGATTCGTGCGACAGGTCATGTGGGATGGCATCGATTGCCACCGCGCCAGAATGCTGGGCTGGATCGCCGAGAGCGTCGATTCAGAACCAATCCGGTTCGTCCACCTTCGTCCGCAAGGGGCCAGCCAGAACAGTATCTGGGCAGGCAGAATTCGCGCTGGCTTTGGTCAGTATTTCATGGGCACCTCGCCGTTTTACTATCTGGCGGTGGCGGCTTCCCGTCTTCGCGCGCATCCAATGTTCATCGGAAGCGTCGCGATGCTTTGGGGATACTTCAGCAGCTGGGCAAAGGGGTTGCCGCGCTACAATGACCCCGAGTTCAGACGTTTTCTTCGTACCTATCAGCACGCGTGTCTGAGACTGGGTAAACGAGCTGCCACGGCTCGCCTGGACGCCGAGCAAGTGGCTCGGTGGCAAGCCAATCGGCAATCGCCGCAGGGAAGTTGAGCAGATGAAGCAAAACGTAAGCCTATTGGGCGTCGAATTTGATGCGGTTACGCTCGATCAGGCGGCGCAGCGCTGTGTCGATATCTGTCGCCGCTCGAACAATTCTCACATCGTGATGACGATCAATGCGTCACATCTCTGCATGATGCGGCGAGACGCGGAGTTGGCGCACGCATGTTCCGCGGCCGATATGACGGTAGCGGACGGTATGCCGGTGGTTTGGGCAATACGAGCGTCAGGTCAACACATGCCGGAACGCGTGGCCGGCATCGATCTGATGGAAGGACTTTTAAGGGCCGCCGCGTCCAACGGACTTTGTGTCTATTTTCTAGGGGCGCATCAGGACGTCGTCGAAAAGCTCGTGCGCGTCTGCGAGGCGCGCTTTCCGCAACTCAAGATCGCTGGTTTCCGGAACGGCTACTTCGGTCCGGACGAGCATGACGTTATCGTCGATGAGATACGAGCGAGCGGCGCCCACATTCTCTTTATCGGCTTGCCGTCTCCGTTCAAGGAGGTGTGGAGTGAGCGCTATCGGGAACGGCTGCAAGTTCCTGTCATCCTGGGGGTGGGTGGCAGCTTCGACGTCTTGGCCGGCTTCATCAAGCGCGCTCCTCGGCTATTCCAATCGCTCGGTCTCGAGTGGTTCTGGCGGCTGATGATGGAGCCGCGCAAATTATGGCGGCGATATCTTTCCACCAACAGCGAGTTCATCTGGCTGGCGCTCCGCGAAGTGGTGGCGCGTCGGGCCTATGCCGTCCGCCGGGAGAGTGCTCTTGCCGGATCGGCAAACGCAGTGCGGAGAGACAACCGAATAGTGGTTTCGGAACGCAGGATGGCTGATCGGAGAATTCTTGTCAGGCGAAGGAGCAACGTGCGGAATCCACAAGCTCCGATACCCGATCGCCGGCGCGGCATAGAGCGACGTGTCTCAGAGCGTCGGGCACGGACAGCTAATGCTCCCAAGGGTATCGAGGTGAGCGCCTGACGTATCGGCTGACCTACCAGGATCACTCATTCCGAGCGGGCAGCTCAGCGATTCGCGTCATGGCGCAGGCGCAGGAAGGCATCAAGGTGATTCGACCGCCAAGCAGCACAGATGCCTTCGGGTACGATAACGCAAACCAACCTATAGTCGTTAAGCTAAAGCCTGACGTGTACGTATTTGGGTATGAGTTTTGCCACGTTCTGCAAACGCTGATCAAACACGACTGCGTGCCCGCTGAGCTCATCCATGAGGACGGAGGGGCGCTCATCTTTATTTTTGATCCCAATGAGAAGAAAGCGGAGCTATGGTCAGGATGGTGGAGGTGCGACAAACCCGACATTTACTCCATCATTGAACCAGAGCATCGCGGGCTCGTGGATCAGATATTCGAAACCACGGACGCCTTCATGGAGTTTTCCGATTCTCAATCTCCTCAGATCGACCTGATCCCAGGTCAGATCCAAAAGATTCAAAGATCAGGCGCTGCGTTTCTCCGCGGGGACGCCTCCCTTCGTCCTCGACCTCTATAAAGAGCTGCTACCGCACAGCGCGCATCGGATGCGGGGTAGGAAGGGCGGTAGTGCTCCCTCGCCACCATGGGCCTCGAATTGCCCCACGCCAAACTCCGATCCTGCACCGCTGCACAATCCGGACAGCAGCGGCGGTTCAGCACGCGCAGGCTTCGATCGATTCACGTTCGGATCATCGGCAACTCGACAGGCGTCTCGCTCCAACGTCTGCTCTCCGGCAGCTGATTTGCCAATCGTCTGACTGACACACGACTGTCAGAAACAGCCTGTTGTGATCCTCGTTACGGCTCAGCCCGATAGGCCGGCCTTGCGCAAGCCGTCGAGGAAGTGCTCGCGATCGACTGAATTTCTGTACCTTTCGGCCCGCGCTCGAACGAGATCGAGGGTGTTCGCCGGCGGCGTTGCGCCGTTCGCGCTCATTTCACGACAACGTTCCGTGACGAACGCTTCGGCTTCGGATCGCGCTTCGCTGTGCCGACCCATCTGCGCATAACAGGCGGCAAGCAGACTGTGCGACCAGCGGTCGGGAGATCGCGCCTCCATCAGCGTCTTGACTGCTTCATCGTACCGGCGCCCCGAATAGAGCCCGAGCGCGTGGTACCAGTGGTACAGATTGGGCGGGAAGGGATTTAGTCGTTTGGCCGCATCGATCCATGTGAGTGCCTCTCGCCACCGTCCCCAGTAGACCAGAATGTTCGCGAAAACGGCGGCGACATCGGCGTCGTTTGGATTGAGCGCGAGAGCTCGGCTGAAATGGATTTCAGCCTTGGCATCCTCGCGACGCAGGAACAGCAATTGCGCGAAGACGCCATGGGCCCAGGCGTCGCCGCCGTCGATGTCGAGCGCGGTCTCGATCTCGCTCAGCGCATCGTCGAGCTTCGCCGTGCCGGGCGATTCGAGAAACACGTCGCAGACGATCGTCCAGGCAATGTTGACGTGAGCGCGGGCATATTGCGGATCGAGCGCGACGGCGTCCCGGAAAAACTGCCTGGCTTCCGCCATGCCCTTCACGGTCAATTGACGCCACCGCTCGTTGCCCAGCAGAACGAGGTCATAGGCGGTAATGCTCGGGGTCGGCTTGCGTCTGGCGATCTCGCGGCCGGCGTCCTCGAGCCGGCCCGGAAGGGCCGCGACGATTGCGCGGACGATCTCGTCCTGCAGCGCGAAGATGTCTTCAAGTTCGCGGTCGTAGCGCTCGGTCCAGAGATTGTAACCGCTCGCGCCATCGAGAAGCTGGACGGTCACCCGCATCCGGCTGCCGATCTTGCGCACGCTTCCTTCGGCCACGTACCTGACGCCGAGTTCGCGGCCGACCTGCTTGATCTCGGGCGTCTTGCCCTTGTAGGTGAAGCTGGAGTGGCGAGCGACAACGAACAGCGAGCGGAAACGCGACAGTTCGGCGATGATATCTCCCGTGATTCCGTCGGAAAAATATTCCTGCGCGGAATCGCCGCTGAGATTCGAGAACGGCAGCACTGCAAGCGACGGCCCATCGGGCACCGTTATTGCCGGCGAGGTGGGCAGGCCGGCGCCGGATTCGGCGGCGACCAGTGGCCCGACATAGCGGTAGCCGCGGCGCGGGAGGGTCTCGATCCAGGTCGTACCGCCCTCGACGTCGGCAAATACCCGCCGCAGAGCGGCGATCTGCACCGTCAGATTGCTCTCCTCGATCGCAAGCCCCGGCCACGCCGCCTGCATCAATGCGTCCTTGGAAACCGGCGTTCCGGCCTGCTCGACAAGCAGCCGAAGCAGCGTCACCGCGCGCCGCCCGAGCGCGACCGGTTCGGACTCTCGAAACAACATCACGGCTTCCGCGTCGAGGCGGTAGGGGCCGAATTCGTGGATCGTCGCCATGGTTCGGGAGACTACATTTTTTGCATCTTTTTCGGAACAGATTCAGGACCTCCGGGAATCCGGCGACCCGGCCGCTGCCGCTGACGCGCAGCTTCGCGCGGCCGAGTTCGGCTTTCGCTTCGATCCACCACGCGCGGCACCTCCGCCAGCAGAGTTCGCGCCGCGGCGGCCAGGCGACGGCCGCTTGACAATGTAAGTAAGAACATTATTACAAACTGCAGTTTTCGGGGAACGCGTTCATGCTGCAGACCAAGCGAAGCTATAGCGGAATGGTGACCGCGCCGCATCACCTTGCGGCGCAGGCCGGGCTTGCCGTCCTTTCCGAGGGCGGCAATGCGGTCGAGGCGATGATTGCGTCCGCCGCCACGATCGCGGTGGTCTATCCGCATATGAACGGCCTCGGCGGCGACAGCTTCTGGCTGGTCGGCCGGGCGGGCTCTGCGCCGGTCGGAATCCAGGCGTGCGGACGGTCGGCGAAGGCCGCCAGCCGCGCCTGGTATCGCGAGCATGGCTGCAGCACCATCCCAAGCCGCGGACCGCTCGCGGCACTCACCGCTGCCGGGACCGTCGATGGCTGGCAGAAGGCCTATGAGCTCAGCCGCGATCGCCATGGGGGGCGCATGCCGCTGTCGCGGCTGCTCGAACCTGCGATCGGCTATGCCGCCGATGGCGTCGCCGTGACCCAGACCCTGCACGACAACTCCACGAAGAAGCGCGCTGAACTGCAGGATGTGCCGGGCTTTGCCGAGGTCTATCTGCCGCAGGGCGGTCCGCTTGCGGTCGGCACGCGGTTGCAGCAGCCGCGCGTGGCAGACACGTTGCGGCAGCTGGCGCGAGCCGGCCTTTCCGATTTCTATCGCGGCGACCTGGCGCGTTCGATGGCGACTGATCTCGAACGGCTCGGCAGCCCGCTCCGCCTATCCGATCTGGAGCAGCATCAAGCCTCACTGGTGACGCCGCTGTCGGTCGATGTGGCGGGGCACAAGGTGTTCAACATGCCGCCGCCGACGCAGGGCCTGGCCTCGCTGTTGATTCTTGCGCTCTATGCCCGGCGCATGGCGAAGGAGGCGGATGGGGTCGATCATCTGCATCGGCTGGTCGAGAGCACCAAGGCGTCGTTCCGCATCCGCAATCGCTACGTGACCGACCCCGACTACATGGCGCGGGCGGCTGCCGGGTTTCTCACCGACGAGTCCATTGCGGCGCTCGAAAAGACCGTCGCCATCGATCATGCAGCGCGCTGGCCTGACCCGCCGACCCAGGGCGATACGGTCTGGCTTGCTGCGACCGACCGGAACGGCCTCGGCGTCAGCTTCATTCAGAGCATCTATTGGGAGTTTGGCTCGGGCGTCATCCTCCCCCAAAGCGGGGTCACCTGGCAGAACCGTGGGACGAGCTTCGGTCTCGCCGAAACCGACATCAACCGCCTGGAACCTGGGCGACTGCCGTTCCATACCATTCAGCCTGCAATGGCTGAACTCAGCGATGGCCGGCTGTTGTCCTACGGCACGATGGGCGGCGAAGGGCAGCCGCAAACCCAGGCCGCGATCTTCACGCGCTACGCCTTGCACGGTCAGGACCTTCAGTCGACAGTGACCGCGCCGCGCTGGTTGCTCGGTCGCACATGGGGCGAGGAGAACAACAATCTCAAGGTCGAATCGCGTTTCGATCCTGCCGTTGTCGACGCGCTGCGGGCGCTCGGCCACGACATCCAGGTGGTCGGCGCGTTCGAGGAATTCATGGGCCACGCCGGCGCAATCGTCTGGCATCCGGACGGACTGCTCGAGGGCGCCAGCGATCCCCGCAGCGACGGCGTCGTCGCTGCCCGGTGAAGCGAGCACCCTTAGCTCGCACCAGCAGGCTGTTCGAAATCTGCCGCGCGTGAGCTAGCGTGCGGCGCCGGCGGGTGTTCTGGCTGCCGACGGTTGCCGTTTTCCCTCGCTTGCGGCCGCCATCGCCGTCAACCAGGTCATGATCACGTCCAGCGCGTGGTGGCGACGTTTCTCCAGCCAGTCCGGCTCTCCCAGATCCTTGTCGAACATCGCCGACAGCGTGTAGCGGTTGGAGACGTGAAAATAGCTCATGGCCGTGATCGTGACGTAGAGCTGAACCGGATCGACGTCGCTGCGGAATAGCCCGACCGCTAGGCCCCGGCGAAGGATGTTTTCGATGCTCGCGACCAAGGGCAGCGTGAGGTCGGCGATCTTGCGCGATTTGCGCAGGTTGCGCCCGCGCTGCAGGTTCTCATTGTTGATCAGGGCAATATAGTTCTGGTGCGCCCCGAAAAAGGTGAACGTGAAGTTGATCAGCTCGCGCATGGCCGCGACGGGATCGAGGTCGTCGAGCTTGAGTTGCTGTTCGGCCGCGCGGATCTCGGTGTAGACGTGTTCGAGCACGGCGAGATAAAGGCCGTTCTTGTCGCCGAAATAGGCGTACAGCAACCGCATGTTGGCTTTGGCGCGCTTCGCGATGGCTTCAACCCGAGCCCCGCCAATGCCGTTGCGGCAGAACTCGAACGTCGCCGCGTGCAGGATCGCTTCCTTCGTCAGCGCGGAATCGCGGGCCCGTCTGCCCCGCGTGGCGCTGCGGGCTGGATTGGTCGATGCTGTCGTTTCAGTCACGGGACAAGCTTTTCTCAGGTTGTACGAGCCCAGCGCCGACAATATGTCCCCGCCCATCATGTTCAACGGGATGCGGGGCCTTGCCGTGCAGGCTCGCGGGATTGAGATCGCTATTGCGGTGGCTCGTCAAGGGGTAACCTTCCCGATGTTCCGGTCTCTACATCCACATCAGCGCGCTGCCGTCACGATCGTGCCGCCATGCGCGACGAGGCGCCCGTTCTTGTAGACGTCGCGCGGCCTGGGCCGGGCCACCACCGCCTCTTGCACGTGCTGCGCGTCGAGCACGACGAAGTCCGCCGCCGCGCCCTTAGCCACCCCATAGTCCCGGAGGCCGAGGGCCTGCGCGGCATTGGTGGTTACCATGTTGAAGGCCGCCGCCAGGTCGGCATCGGTGCTGAAGCCGGAGCGGTAGCCGACGATCATGGCGCGCTCCAGGAGGTCGCCATCGCCGTAGGGCCACCAGGAATCGCGGATGTTGTCATTGCCGGCGAACACATTGACGCCGGCATCGCGCAGCAGCAACACCGGCGGAAACGCATGCGCTCCGGGCGCGTTAGTCAAGATCGCGACTCCGGCCTCCGCGAGCAGCTGCGCGGTGCGCTGAACGGCGTCACGCGGCACCTCGCCGAGCGCATAGGCATGGCTGATCGTGACCTTGCCGCCGAGCCCGAGGGCCTTCGTCCGGCGTGCAATGTTCTCGATCTCGAAGATACCGAGCAAGCCGCCGTCATGCAGGTGAATGTCGATGCCGACCCCGCGCCGGTCGGCAATGCCGAAGATGACGTCGAGATGCCCGTCGATGTCGGCATCGTAACCCGCCGGATCGAGGCCGCCGACCAGGTCCGCGCCGGCGCGTACCGCCTCGTCGAGCAGTCCGGCCACGCCCGGCGATGTCACGATGCCGCTTTGCGGAAAGGCGACGATCTGGACCGACACCTTGTCGCGGTGCGCGTCGCGCGCCGCCATGACCTGCTCGAGATTGCGCAACCCGACCTGAAGGTCGATATCGACGTGGCTGCGCATCTGGGTCGTGCCGTGCGCGACGCAGAGGTCGATCAGCGCCGCCGCACGCACCCCAATCGGCCTGGCGCCGGCAAGCGCCTCCTTTTCGAACTTGACGCGCTCGCGCACGCTGAAACCGGCGGTGCAGGGGCGGTGAGACTTCCAATCGTCGCCGACGAAGCCCTTGTCGAGGTGGATATGACCATCGACCAGCCCCGGCAACACCAGGCGTCCGGTCAGATCAAGGGTTTCGCGGGCCGCGACCGGGGATTGGGAGTGCGACGCGATCGAGATGATGCGGCCGTCGCATACGGCGATATCGACGGTGCGCCCATCGACCAGTCGGGCGTTTCGAAACAGCGTGTCGACAGTGCTCACTGGTCGTCTCCGGTTCGTTGCAAAGGCGAGGCGATCGGGGCCCGATTTGTTTTCATCATGTTGGGACGATGCCATCCGGTAGCGCGCGCGAGAACGCGGCTATGCCTCCCGCGGTGGTGATCCAGATCTCGTCACGCCGCGCCAGGATTGTCTGCAGAGCGCGGCGCAGCGGACGCAGGCGGTGCGGCTGGCCGACCAGATAGGGATGCAGCGCAATTCCCATGACCAGCGATTGCCTTTTCGACTGTGCCAGCATCTCCTCGAACGTGTCGGTGATCATGGTGGCGAACTGCTCGCCGGAGTCCTTGCGACCGACGATCGAGGGGATATCGTTCAACTCCTGCGGATAGGGCACTGAAAGGATGCGGCCGCCGTTCCGCGTCGAGAACCACACCGGCTGATCGTCCATGCACCAGTCGAGCAGGTACTCGTAGCTTGCTTCGGCCAGCAGATCGGGCGTGACCTGTGATTGCGAAATCCAGGGCCCCAGCCAGCCGCGCGGCCGCCGCCCTTCGGCTCGCGCGATGACATCGGTCGCTTCCGCGATCAATTGACGCTCCTCGTCGGGCGCAAGCACACCCTGGCGCTCGGAATTGGTGCGGCCGTGACCGACGACTTCGTCGCCGCGGGCGCGAAATGCCTCCATGACTTCAGGGCAGTAGTGATAGATGCTGCTGTTTGCGAGCACCGACAGCGGCAGCTCCAACTCGTCGAACAGCTCGATCAGGCGCCACACGCCGACACGGTTGCCATAGTCACGCCAGGCGTAGTTGAGGACGTCCGGATGCGGACCGCCGGGGCAGAGCTCGGCACCGAGTCCGTCGCCGAATGCGAAATGCTCGAGGTTGAGACCGACATAGACGGCGAGCCGCCGTCCTTGCGGCCAATTGAAATCCGGACGTTGCCCGATCGCGCTGTAGCGATAGCGCCCGTGGGCGGCGAGGGCGGGTCCGACAGAATCCGAGCGCAGTACCGCTTCCCCGCGCGACAGGCGGTCGCCATCTTCCGCGATCGAGATCAACACGTCGCGGGCCTCGACATTCCTTGGGTTCATCGGAATTTTCTCCGCGCGGCTGATCGCTCGCTTGACATCGGAATATTTTTGAAGAAAGTTTTTACTTCCGTCAAGTCCGCGCATAAGCGGCAGCGGAGGAACTGGCGGCTTCGATGCCGAGGCCGCCATCAGCGGAGGAACACCGAAGATGAACTTCAGGAGCATAGTTTCGTCCGGACCTGCGCGTCGTTGGCCGGCTTGGCACGCCGCAGCGACGATCCTGCTGGCCGCGTTGCCGTTCACGTCTGGCGCGCGCGCGGCCGAACCGATCAAGATCGGCCTGGTGACCGCCCTGTCGGGGCAGTCGGCGCGCGCCGGCGAGGCGCTGACCCGCGGAGCGACGATCGCCATCGAGGAAATCAATGCGAAGGGCGGCGTACTTGGACGTCCGCTCGAGCTCGTCCGCCGCGACGACGAGAGCAATCCGGCCAAAGGGCTGATTGCCGCGCGCGAGCTGATTCAGCGCGAGAAGGTCGCGGTCCTGGTCGGCGGCCTCGACACGCCGGTCGAGCTCGCCATCGTGCCGTTCGTCAACAACGTCAAGGTGCCGTTCGTCGTGCCGTGGGCCGCCGGGACCAACATCACGCGGAACGGCGCGCCGTCCAACTACGTGTTCCGCGTCTCGGCCATGGACGATGAGGTCGACAAGGCGATCGTCCAGTTCTCGCGCAAGACCTACAATGCGAAGAAGCCCGGGCTCATCCTCGTCAACAATCCCTGGGGCGAGTCGAACGAGCATGGCCTGAAGGCGGCATTGAAGGCCGCAGGAATTGAGCCTGCCGGCGTCGAGAAGTTCGAAGGCAATGACGTGGATGTCGTTTCCCAGCTATCGCGGCTGAAGCAGGCCGGCGCCGACACGCTCTACCTGGTCGGCAATGTCGGACCGTCCTCCCAGGTGGTGAAATCGCTCGACCGCATGGGCTGGGCGCCGCCGATCGTCTCGCATTGGGGGCCGGCCGGCGGCCGCTTCACCGAGCTCGCCGGGCCGAGCGCGGAGAACGTGATCTTCGTCCAGACCTACAGCTTCTTCGGGAACTTGTCGCCGGTCGGCAAGCGGGTAATGTCGGCCCTGCAGGCGAAGTATTCGGATATCAAGGGGCCTGCGGACGTGACGCCGGCGGTTGGCGTCGCCAACGCCTACGACTCCATCCTGGTCATTGCGCGAGCAATCGAAAAGGCCGGTGGCACCGAACCGACCGCCGTCCGTGACGGTTTCTACGCCATCGACCGCGTGGACGGCTTGATCAAGACCTACGAGAAGCCGTTCGCGCAGGACAAGCACGATGCGCTGACGGCGGGGGACTACATCTGGGCGCGGTTCGAGGACAACCACATCATGCCGTTCGCGCGGAACTGACCGCGCGCGATCGTCCGACAAACAAGCAGGGTAGTCATCGATGTCATTTCTTCCCGCGGTGATAACAGGACTGGCGCTCGGGAGCATGTACGGGCTGCTTGCGCTTGGCTTCCACGTCACCTACGCCGTCTCCGGCACGGTCAATTTCTCCCAAGGCAGCTCGATGACCCTGGGAGCCGTTGCCGGATACTTCTTCCTCGTGCTGTGGGGATGGCCGGCCGCGGCCAACATTCCCGCCGTTCTGCTCGTCTGCGCGCTCTATGGCCTGCTGATTGAGCGCTTTGCCGTCCGGCCGTTCGTGCAGCGCGGCTCCGACAATTGGCTGATGGCGACCGTTGCGGTCGGCATCATCGTCGACAACGTGATGATGTTCGTCTTCGGCAAGGAGCCGCGCAGCTTTCCGTCCGTCCTGGCGGCCAAGCCGATCCAGATCGTCGAGGGCGCGGGGGTCTATCCGTTGCAGCTCCTGATTCCCGTGGTCGGATTGCTGCTGGCGCTGGCACTTCATCTGCTCAGTCGCCGGACGCGCCATGGCGTCGCCATGCTCGCGGTGGTCCAGAACCCGAACGCTGCGCGGCTGATGGGCATCAACGTCAGCGGCGCCATCGCGGCAAGCTACGCGGTCGCGGCGATGCTGGCCGGGGTTGCGGCGCTGCTGATCGCGCCCCTGTTCAACGTGTCCTCCGAAATGGGCACGCTGTTCGGCATCAAGGCCTTCGCGGCGGCGATCATCGGCGGCCTCGGCAGCGCCTGGGGCGTGATGCTGGCCGGGCTCTGTCTCGGCCTGATCGAGGTGTTCGCGACCAATTACCTGGGATCGGTCTACACCCAGATCATCACATTCGCCTCGGTGATCGCGATCCTTGTCGTCCTCCCCCACGGGCTGCTCGGCCGAGCCGGAGTGAAAAAAGTATGACCTCTCGCGTCTCCGTTCTCGCCGCCGTCGCGGCACTCGCGGCCGCCATCCTTTATGCCGCCGTTGCCGACAGCTACGGCGTGTTCCTGGTCGCGACCATCTCGCTGACGGCGATCGCCTGTATCGGCCTCAACGTACTGCTCGGTTTGGCGGGGCAGATCTCGCTCGGCCACATCGGCTTCATGGCGATCGGGGCCTACACGACCGTGCTCCTGATGGAGAAGGCGGGGTGGCCCTATCTTGCGGCGACGGCTGCCGCGATTGCCCTTGTCAGCGTCGTCGGTGGTCTGCTCGCCATGCCGGCCTTGCGCGTGCGAGGTCCATATCTCGCGATGGTGACGATCGCCTTCGGCTTCATCGTCGAGCACGGCACGATCGAGTGGCGCGACCTCACGGGCGGCGGCAACGGCCTGATCCTGACCGCGTCGCCGGAGGTGTTCGGCTTTCCGCTGTCGGAGCGGCATTTGGCGATCGCGGGCATCGTGCTGGTGTTCGCCGGCCTCATCCTGTTCGAGCGCTTGAAGCGGAGCGGCTGGGGCTACGCCATGCGTGCCGCCCGCGACACCGAGGTTGCGACGCGCTCGATCGGCATTGATCTCGTGCGGGTCCGCACCGTGGCGTTCATCATCTCGGCCGCAGCGATGGCGTTGGCGGGGGCGTTGTTTGCGCCCCTGCAAGGCTATATCAGCCCGAGTTCGTTCCCCTTTCTGCAGTCGATCCTGCTGCTGTTCGGCGTCATGGTCGGCGGCGCCGGCTCGGCGCTGGGGCCGGTGATCGGGGCGGCGCTCGTCGTGCTGCTGCCGGAAATGCTGTCCGACCTCGCGGAGTATCGTCTGCTGGCCTTCGGCGTGCTGCTTTTCGCCGTGCTGCGAGTCGCGCCCTCAGGCATCATGGGGCTGATCGAGCAATTCGCGGCAAGGTTCCTGCCGACGGGATCGAAGGCCGATCCGGGCGCGGTGGGCGTCGAGCCGGTCGCCGACCTCGGCATCGGAACCAGCCGCGCGTCGCGTCTTGACGTCACAAACCTCTCGATCTCGTTCGGCGGTGTCCGCGCCGTGCAGGATGTCTCGTTTACCGCCGAACCCGGTACGGTGACCAGCGTCATCGGCCCCAATGGTGCAGGGAAAACCAGCGCGCTGAATCTGCTTTGCGGCTTCTATCGTCCGAAATCCGGCACCGTGAAGCTTGGCGACCGCGACGTCACCGGTTTGCCGTCGCACCAGCTTGCACGTGTCGGAGTGGCGCGGACGTTCCAGACGACGCAGCTATTCGGCTCGCTCTCGATCATCGAGAACGTCCTGCTGGCGGCGACGGCGGGCAAGCTCGGTAACATCGTGTCGGCGCTGCACAATGAGGCGCAGGAGCGCCTCGCGCGGTCGCTGTTGCGCTTTGCCGGTGTCGACGGCGATTTGAGCAGACGCGCGGACTCGCTGCCCCATGGTGAGAAGCGACTGGTCGAGATCGCGAGGGCGCTCGCCTTGCGACCGAAGATCCTGCTACTCGACGAGCCGGCCGCGGGTCTTTCGAAGGGCGACAAGCAGCGGCTGACGGTTCTGCTCCGTCGCATCGCGGAGACCGGGATTGCGGTCATCATCGTCGAGCACGACATGCCGATGATCATGTCGCTGAGCGACCTCATCGTCGTTCTCGATGGCGGCAAGCGCATCGCGATCGGCGATGCGGCGGCGATCCGCAACGATCCGCTGGTCCGCAAGGCCTATCTCGGCGACGCGCCGTCGGGTGAGCGGCGCCGCGCGCCACGCCCGGCGAAACAAGGCACGGCGCTCGAAGTCCGCACGCTCGATGCCTTCTATGGCCTGTCGCGGGCGCTCGGTGGGATCGACCTTGCCGTCGCCCCCGGCGAGGCCATCGCCGTACTCGGTGCCAACGGAGCAGGGAAAACCACCCTGATGCGCTCGATTGCCGGCCTCGAACCACCGCGGTCGGTCGGAGAGATTCGGCTGTCCGGCGCCCGCGTCGACAAGATGCCGGCGCATATTCGCGCCAGGGCAGGCATCGTGCTGGTGCCCGAAGGACGGCAGGTGTTTCCAGAACTGACGGTGCGGCAGAACCTGCGGCTCGGCGCTTTCGCACGCAAGGGCCTCGATCTCGACGCGGAGATCGACGCGATGTTTGCCCGCTTTCCGCGCCTGAAGGAGCGCATCAATCATCGCGCGGGCCTTTTATCGGGCGGCGAGCAGCAGATGCTCGCGGTCGCGCGTGGGCTCCTGACCGCGCCCAAGGTCTTCATGCTTGACGAGCCGTCGCTTGGACTGGCGCCCCTTGTCGTCGACGAACTGTTCGCGTCGTTCGAGCAGCTTCGCGTCGAGGGGATGACCTTGATCGTGGTCGACCAGATGGCCGGGCAAGCCCTTGCGCTTGCCGACAGGGCCTATCTGCTCGAGACCGGCGCCATCCTGAAGAGCGGCGCGGCCGAAATCATCGCGGAGGATCCCTCGCTTGAAGCCGCCTATCTCGGCGGAGAGGCTCACGGGAGTAGTGTGCCGCGAACCGCAGTGCTCGCGTCCTGACGCCATGGTTGCGCAGCGGGAGATCGGTGTGATGCGGCCAGGCAATACGTTTCGTGACCTGCCCGGCGCGCCCGTGTCTGAACGATTCGACGGCGGTGCCGTGATCGAGGTCGGCGTGCTGGCGCGCCGCGCGCTGCGCAGCGGACGGCGCGGCCGCATTGCGGCGGTGTTCGAGCGCAGCCTTTATGCGGTGCTTGACGATTGCTGGATCTGCATCGGTGTCAAAGACCTCGGCTCCGGCCCGCTGCATCTTCTGTGCACCGGGATCGAACCGCGGCTGCTCGTTCCCGGACAAGAGGTTGCGATCGTCGACACGATGCTGCTCGTCGACGGTATGCGGTTTGCCGGTTTCGAGACGGCCTCCGTATGGGCGCCGCCGCCGTCGCCGGAATGGACGCTCGACAGTTTGCGGGCAGGCCTTGCGATGGTCGATCGGGTCTGGCTTCGCTTGCCGGTCGAGCAGGGGCTGGCCGCGTCGGGTGGCGTGCAGCCTCCCGCAAGGCCGTCTCGGGTGCTCGCTGCCGCGGCGCCGGCGCTCGCCGCGCTTAGGCGATTGATCGAGGCCGGGCTTCGCGGAGAGCGATGTGTACCGCGCGACTACCCGGAGATCGTCGAATTGATCGGCCTTGGTCCCGGGCTCACGCCATCCGGCGACGACCTGATCGGCGGTGCGCTGGTCGCGCTCGCCGGCCTCGGCCGTCTCGCGACGCGCGATGCGCTGTGGAAGACCTGTCGCGCGCATCTCGGCCGGACCAATGAGATCAGTGCCGCCCACCTGCACAGTGCCGTGCTCGGCTTCGCGGCGGCGGCGCTCCATGAAGCCATCGACGCGACGATTGGCGGACGGGTGGATCGTATCAAGTCCGCGGTCGCGGCGCTGTCGCGGATCGGGCAAAGCTCCGGTCTGGATGCGTTTGCAGGTGCGCTGATGGTGCTGCGCGCGATCGAGTGCCGGCTGCTCAACGACAGCGCGCTGCATCATGCCGGCCTCGCCGGCAACGGCCCGCCGACGCGATCAATCGCAGGGGCTTAAACGATCATGCGACGCAGCGGGAATTCGGACGACAGGTTGCGCGTGTTTGACAAAGTAAAAACTTTCTTACTAAGATCGATGCATCGGATCTCGGGAGGCCGCGAGTGGTGACCAAGCAGGAAGATACGCCGAGCGGGCGTCTGTTGATGAGCAAGCCGAGCGTGGTGAACGTCGGGCTGGCAGGCTTTGTGAAGGACTTGCGGGATTGCGATATCGAGGTCGTGCAGGTCGATTGGACGCCGCCTGCCGACGGCGATCCCGAAATGGCGGCACTGCTCGCCAAGCTCGGTACGTGAGAGGGCGGCCATGAAGCTGATCGAAGACGCCAACAAGCAGGCGCTGGCACGCATTTTCGAGGGTGAGCCCAGGCTGATCGATATCGTTCCGGCGCGCGACGTGCTGGAAGGGTTGAAGGAACGCATGATCCTTCATGCCGGGCCGCCGATCACGTGGGACCGAATGTGCGGTCCGATGCGTGGCGCGGTAGCCGGCGCCATCGTGTTCGAAGGCTGGGCTCCGGATCTTGAAGCCGCCTTCGAACTCGCGGCCGGCGGCGGCGTCGCATTCCACCCCAACCATCATTTCGGCGCGGTCGGTCCGATGACCGGCATGACCACGGTCTCCATGCCGGTGTTCGTCGTCGAAAACGCCAAATACGGCAACCGCGCCTACTGCGCCATCAACGAGGGCCTCGGCAAGGTCATGCGCTTCGGCGGCAACGACGATAGCGTGCTGGCGCGCCTCGCCTGGCTGCGTGACGTATTCGGGCCGGTGCTCGCCAGGGCGATCCGCGCGCATGGCGGGATCGACCTGAAGGCGATCATCGCGCGCGGCCTCTCGATGGGCGATGAAATGCACCAGCGCAACCTGGCCTGCTCCAGCGTGTTCCTGCGCGAGATCGGGTCGGCGCTGGCGCGCACCTCGAACGACAACGAAGTTCTCGCAAGCTGCATTGGCTTCATCGCGCAGAACGACCAGTTCTTTCTCAACATCGCGATGGCGATGGGCAAGGCGTTGACCGATCCCGCCAAGGGCATTCGCGGTTCGACGGTGGTAACCGCGATGTGCCGCAATGGAACCGATTTCGGGGTCCGCGTCAGCGGATTGGGCGATCGCTGGTTCACGGCGCCGGTGGAGATGCCGGAAGGGCTCTATTTCCCGGGCTATTCGCGCAAGGATGCAAATCCCGACATGGGCGACTCCGCGATCGTCGAGACAGTCGGGCTTGGTGGCTTCGCGATGGCGGCAGCTCCAGCGGTTGCCGGCTTCATCGGCGCTGGCGCACCGTCGTCGGCGGGCAATTTCACGCGGGCAATGAGCGAAATCACTGTCGGGCAGAATCCGGAATGGACGATTCCCGCGCTCGATTTTGCCGGCGTGCCGACCGGCATCGACGTTCGCCTGGTGGTGGAGACCGGCCTCGCACCGGTCATCAACACCGGCATCGCGCATCGCGAGCCCGGCATCGGCCAGGTCGGCGCCGGCGTGGTGCGGGCGCCGATGGCCTGCTTCCGGCAGGCCGTCCTCGCCATTGCGGAAGATCTGGGGGTGTCATGAGCGCGTATGTCCTGAACGAAATTCGCAAGGGCTTCTATCTCGACTCGGTGGCGTTGATGCGGTTGTCGCGCGAGGTCGCGTCGGCGGCGGGCGTCGTCGAAGCCGCGCTGATGATGGGCACGCCGTCCAACCAGGCGATCTTGCGCAACGCCGGATTGCTCGATGGCGAGGTGATCGCGCAGGGCAATGATCTGATCCTCGCGATCAAGGCCGAGAGCGAAGCGGCGGCACGCGCCGCGCTTTCCGAAGCGCAAAAGGCGCTTGACCGTCCCAAGACGAGCAGCAGCGGCGAAGCCGCGTGGCGGCCGCGCAGCATTGCCGCGGCCGTCAAGGCGGCACCCGCCGCCAACCTCGCCCTGATCTCCGTTCCCGGCGAGTTCGCCGCGGCGGAAGCGCGCAAGGCGCTGAACCGCGGACTTCATGTCCTGATGTTCAGCGACAATGTCTCGATCGCGGATGAATTGTCGCTGAAGCAGCAGGCGCGCGAAGCGGGCCTCTTGATGATGGGACCGGACTGCGGCACGGCGGTCATCGGCGGCGCGCCGCTCGCCTTCGCCAACCGGCTGAAGCGCGGCAGGATCGGGATCATCGGCGCATCCGGGACCGGGACGCAGGAGGTGTCGTGCCTGCTGTCCGAGGCGGGCGAAGGCATTTCCCACGCCATCGGCGTCGGCGGACGGGATTTGAAGAAGGAGATCGGCGGCATCACGACATTGATGGCGATCGACGCCCTTGATGCCGATCCCGAGACCGATCGCGTCGTGCTCATCTCCAAGCCGCCGCATCCGGACGTCGCCCGGGCCGTGCTCGGCCGGATCGGAAACAGCTCGAAGCCCTACACGGTTTGCTTCATTGGCGCCGCCTCGGCGGATCTGCCGCCAAATGCACGCTTTGCCGGTACGTTGAGGGAAGCGGCCGAGAAAACCCTCGGCAACGGCCGGAGCATTGGCGGCAAGTTCGACGCTGCCGCCGTGGCTGCGCGTTTGCCGCAGCGACGCAAGGCGGCGCAGCGCATCGAGGGGCTGTTCGCCGGCGGCACGCTCTGCGCCGAGGCGCAGGTGATCCTTGCCGCGGGCGGCCGCAAGGTGGCATCGAATGCCGCCATTCCCGGCGTCCCGCATTTCGGGGAGCCGGAGGCGCAGGGGAGGGACCGCATCGTCGACCTCGGCGCCGACGAATATACCCAAGGCCGGCCGCATCCGATGATCGATCCCTCGGTGCGCGACGATGCGTTGCGGGCGGCGCTCGCCGATCCGGCGGTTGCCGTCATCCTGCTCGATCTCGTGATCGGATACGGCGCACACGACAATCCGGCAGCGCATCTTGCGGCTGTCATGGCGGGCCGCGCGGATGACGCGCCGGTTCTGGTTGCGTCGGTGACCGGGACCGAACTCGATCGCCAGGTGCGTTCGGCGCAGATCAGGCTGCTCGAAGACGCCGGCATCGTGGTGGCGCCGTCGAATGCCCAGGCCTGTGATCTCGCTCTCGCTCTTTCCGTCAACGACGTCAGGATGCCGCGCTATGCGAACACTCAATGAGGTCCCGCGCCGTCTCGTGATCGCGATCGGCGGCAATGCCGTCCACCCCGAAGACATCAGCGGTACCTCGGACGAGCAGAAGGCCGTCGCCCAGCAAACGGCCGAGGCGCTGCTGCCGCTGGCCGAGCTCGACAACGAGCTGGTGATCACCCACGGCAACGGACCGGTGGTGGGCAAGATCATGATGCGCCAGATGCTGACGATGAGCCGGATTCCGCCGATGTCAATGGACATCTGCGTCGCGCACAGCCAGGGCGGCATCGGCTATCTTCTGATGCAGGCGATCGAGAACGTCTTGCGCGCGCATGGCAACGGCCGGCACGTCGCCAGCCTGCTGACCCAGGTCGAGGTCGACGCCAACGATCCCGCCTTCGCCAATCCGACCAAGTTCGTCGGACCGTTTTTCACCGAGCAGGAAGCCCAGCGCATCAGCGCCGAGTTGAACTGGAAAATGCGCGAGGACTCCGGACGTGGCTGGCGCCATGTCGTGCCGTCTCCGAAACCGAAACATGTCTGCGACATTTCTCTGGTCGACGCATTGGTCAAACGCGGCACCATCGTCATCGCAGGCGGCGGCGGCGGTATGCCCGTGATCCGCGACGAACGGGGCGTGCGCACCGGCGTGCCGGCAGTGATCGACAAGGACCTGACCTCGGCCCATATCGCCAACGTGCTTGGCATCGAGGAACTGCTGATCCTGACCGCGGTGCCCCGCGTCGCGATCAATTTCGGCAAGCCCGACAAGCGGGAGCTGGATCAGGTCAGCCTGGCGCAGATCAAGGCGTATCACCGCGAGGGCCATTTTCCGCCGGGAAGCATGGGGCCCAAGGTCGATGCCGCCATCCGCTTTCTCGAGGGTGGTGGAAAGCGCGCGATCATCAGCCATCTCAATTGCGCAATGGCCGCGCTGACCGGCGAGACCGGGACGCACATTGTTCCCTAGCGCTCGTCAAATGCGATGGCGGCGCCATTGATGATGGCCGCCGGGATCCGCCCGGCGGGAACCGATGTCGGTCGGCCGCGAGCACAGGCCCGGCTCCATGCCGTTCCGCTCGGGCTGCCTGCGCGCTTATTTCAGCCGCAACGTTGCCGACCACTTCGCCGGGCGACAGGTCGACGCCATGCAACGCGCGAATGGCGCCGAACTCCTTGCCGATGCCCTTCACCTCCAGGACTGCTAGCCCGGCGTCGTGAGGGGTCACCATGGCTGGCTTCGCTCAGGCATGCTGGCCATCTCCGGCTCAGAAGTGCACCAGCGTGCGCAGACCGAGAATCCAGGCGTTGTCGGTCTTCACGCCGGCGGCGTTGTACCCGCGCCCGCCAGGATGCAGCACATACTGGGCGTCGAATTTCAGATTCATCCAGCCCGTCGCCTGCCACCCGTACCAGGCTTCGATCGGAACCTCGTTTCCTCCGGCATTGGGCGTGAGCGCAGCCGTATTCACATGGGTCGTGCCGACCGCAAAGCCGACTTCGTCCTCCGGGCGCGAGGCGAACGTTCCGGTGTGTCTGAAGCCGAAGGCGATCTGGTAATCCTGGTACGACGTGCGGTGGTCGGCGACGGTCGTATTGAGGAAGGTGTACCAGCCCTGCGCCTTGGGCCCTTCAACCGTCAGCCGCTGCAGGATCGATTCATAGACGCCATAGCGGCCGCGCGAATCTCCGAGATTCTGGTCCGAGACACCGCCGCTGCCCGGCGAGATCGCAATGATCCCCGGCAGACCGCCATCGATGGTCGATGCGCTGTCATACCAGCCGCCGAACCTCCAGGTCCCGTTCAACGGACCGCTCGGCGCCCAGACCACCTCGACCGGCACCAGCACGCCTGAGGCCGGGCTCGAGCCAGGGACACCGGGCAAGAAGTAAGTCGCGGAGTCCGACGTTGTCAGGTAGTTCGGGTTGGCGTCGTAGACGCCGACCGAGAGCTGCCATTCCTTGGCAAAGTTGTAGTGCACCACACCGGCCCATTGGCTCACCGGCCAGTTGTAGATGTAGCCGCCTTGAATGTTGCCGGGCTGGCCGCCGCAGAAGGTCAGGTTGACGAACTCGCAGAGACCAAAGAAGAAGTCGGACCCGACCGGAAGACGGCCGCCCTTGAGTTCAAGGTGGTCATCGAACAGCTTCTGCGAATAATAGAGTTCTGTCAGGCGGAGAATACTGCCGCGGCCGAACACTTCGTTGGTCAGTTGCAGAGCCGGAATTCCCGCCTCGTCATTCAGGTTGCGGCCGAAGCGGTCGACCAGCGTGAGGCCTACCGTGCCGCCCTGGATGCCGGCAAGCTTCGCCATGTCGAACTTGGCTTGAAAGAACAGCTGTCCGGCTTGGGTCGCGGTGTTCCTGTTGCCGCCCGACAAATTGCCGACAGCTTCGTCGCCCAGCGTCAGGGCCAGAGAGATGCCCTGTTCCTTCAATTTCGTCCTGCCGAGATCGCCGAACAGATACGGTCTTGTCCAGAAATCATCGGTCTCGGTGTAAGGCACCGGCGGAGCCTTCGTCATGAGATCGGCCGAATGCGCGCCGCCGCCGCTGAACAGAGATAACAACGCGATCCCCACGCCGCACGCCCGCGCGGTGTTTACAGACCTAAGTGACATTTTCTGCACTCCCAGCGTCCCCGGCTTTGTCTATTTTTGTGCCACGTTCCCGCCCAAAGCCCTTCAGCGGGGAACGCGATAGTTTCAGTTCATCGATCTATCAATCAGAGATAGAATGTGCGCACGCAAAGCCCTTCGAGACGGTCGCGAGGGTCAACCTGCGGCTCACTGGGCAGGCTTGCTGCGCCAAATTGGATACGAGCGCCGCGAGCTTGATCGATCTTGCGCCTCGAACTCCTTCCCCTCGTTCCTTTACTCAAGCCGCCGCGACCATATTCCCGGTCCGGATTCTTCCTTTTCGAGTTGTCATGCCTGATCGCCCGTCGTCGGCAACGCAGCCCCGCTATGTGAAGCCGCGCCTTGCAGAATTGTGCCTTCCTTCGATCTTGGTGCAGTGCGGGCGAGGCCTGCGAGCGCGGCCTTGCGCCGTCGACGGGCCTGCAATTGCTGATCCGCCAGCACACCGATCAGGATCACGGTCCCCATCACCGCGAAGTTCAGCGAATTGGGAATGCCGAGGATGTTCACAAGGTTCTGCAGCACCTGCAGCAACGCCGTCCCCAGCACGATGCCGAGAATGGAGCCCTCGCCGCCGCGCAGGCTGCAGCCGCCGAGAACGGCCGCCGCGATCGCATAGAGTTCGTAGAAGTTGCCGAAGGAACTCGGAGAGACCGAGTTGGTGTAGAACACGAACATCACGGTCGAGACGCCGGCGAGCCCGCCGCTGATGACATAGGCGGTCGCGATCACGAGGTTGGTTTTGATGCCGGAGAAGCGCGCCGCTTCCTCGTTCTTGCCCACGGCATAAAGCCAGCGCCCGTAGACCGAGCGGTGCAACAGCACGCCGAGGATCAGCGCAAGGATGATCAGGAAGATGAAGGTGTTCGGGATGCCCGCAATATTCCCGGAGGCGATGCTGCTCAACGTGCTCGCCTCATCACCGTAGCCGAAGCCGCGCGTCGAATCGCTGGTGTAGTAGCGCGCGGCGCCGCGATAGATCAGCAGCCCGCACAGCGTCACGATGAAGGGCTGCATCTTCAGCCGCGTGATCAGGAAGCCCTGGATGCCGCCCAGCGCAAGCCCGCCCATCAGGACCAGCAGCAGCGCCAAAGGCCAGGGCACGTGATACGTCGTCAGCAAGTCGATGAAGATGACGCCAAGCAGCGCGAACATCGACCCGAGCGAAAGATCAATTCCTCCGGTGATGATGACGAGGCCTTCACCCAGCGCGAACACACCGAACAGGCCGATCAGATTGGCCATGTTCAGCAGATTCACGAACGACAGGAAGGCCGGATTGATCGCACCCGTGATGGCGGAGATCACCGCCAGCAGCAAAAACAGGCCGAGTTCCTTCTTCATCATGGCGCAGCGGCCTCCATGGTTTCGAGCGCTTGGCCGACCGCCAGTCTCAACACGTTGTATTCGCTGAACTGGTCGCGCTCGAGCACGCCGCTGACACTGCCCTCATGCATCACCGCCACCCGGTCGGAGACGCCGATCACTTCCTCCATGTCCGAGGAGATCATCACGATCGCGACGCCCTGGTCGGCGAGGCTGCGCATCAGCGCGTAGATCTCGCTCTTGGCGCCGACATCGATGCCGCGGGTCGGCTCGTCGAAGAACATCACGCGCGGCTGCATGGAGAGCCACTTGCCCAGCACCACCTTTTGCTGGTTGCCGCCGGAGAGCGTCACGGCCTCGATGTCGATGTTGGGCGCCTTGATCGACAGCCGCCTGGTCTGGTCTTTGGCGATTCTGCGCTCGGCCGCGCCGTTGACCAGCCACATCCGCGCATGATCCAGCAGGCTCGCGAGCGTCACGTTCTCCCTGATCGGCAGTTCCAGCACCAGGCCGGATTTCTTGCGGTCCTCCGGCACCAGGTAGATTCCTTGCCTGATCGCGTCACGCGGCGAGGCGATGCCGACCGGGGCGTTGTCGATCCTGATCTCGCCGCCCAGCAACTGATCGACGCCGAACACCGCGCGAGCAAGCGAGGTGCGGCCGGCGCCGACGAGCCCGGCGAGGCCGAGGATCTCGCCGCGCCGCACTGACAGATTGATCTGCCGGTCGGGAAAGGCAGTGGTCACGACGCCGGCGATGTCGCAGCCGCCGGGCTGCGGCGCGCATGCCGGCGGCGTATACAGCGCCTTCAGATCGCGGCCGATCATAAGCCGGATCATGGCGGCATGGCTGAGCTCGTCGCGCACCAGCTCCCCCACGGTGCGTCCGTCGCGCAGCACCACGACGCGATCGGCGCAGCTCATGACCTCGCCGAGCCGGTGAGAGATGTAGATCACCGAGATGCCGTGCGTCTTCAGGTCGGCGATCACCTCCAGCAGCCGCTCCGTCTCCGAAATCGTCAGGCTGGAGGTCGGTTCGTCCATGATGATGACGCGGGCGTCGATCGAGAGCGCCTTGGCGATCTCCACCATCTGGCGCTCCGCGATCGACAAATTCTCGACCAGCGTGCCCGGCGTGAAATCGGCGCCCAGCCGTTCCAGCAGCGGCATCACGCGGGCATGCATCTGCGCATTGTCCACCAGCTTCAGCGGGCCGCCGGCCAGCTTCTCGCGCCCGATGAAGACGTTGGCGGCGACGTCGAGATTCTCGAACAGGTTCAGCTCCTGGTGCACGAAGGCGATGCCGCATCGCGTCGCCTCGGTCACCGTCATCCGGGCGTGCTCGGTGCGGCCGATGCGGATCACGCCGGTGCTCGGCGCGATCACGCCGGCCAGCACGCGCATCAGCGTCGATTTGCCGGCGCCGTTTTCGCCGATCAGACCCAGGACCTCGCCGCGATTGACGCGCAAATTGACGTCGTCGAGCGCCCTGACGCCGGGATAGGTCTTGCTGATTCCGCGGAGCTCCAGCAGCGTTTCCGCCATTCGGCATGTCCTCCTGCACAATGCCCGGCGGCCTGTGGTGGCCGGGCGTTGAAGCCGACTGACGTTACTTCTTCAGCAGTTCCTTCAGATGTGCGGCGAACTCCGCGACGTTGGTTTTGCTGATCACCTTGGTCGGCACGATCAGCTTGCTGTCCTTCGGAATCCAGGACTTGTCGCCGTTCAGCGTCTTGATGATGTTGCTGGCGGAGAGATAGCCGAACTCGTAGGGCTGCTGCACGACCGTGGACTCGATCGTCCCGTCGGAAATGCCGCGCAGCGTCCGCTGATCCTCGTCGAAGCCGACGATCTTCACCTTGCCGGCCTTGCCTGCGGCCTTCACCGCGTCATAGATCAGCGGCGTCTCGTAGCTCCACAGGCCGGACAGCAGCGCGATGTCGGGATATTTGACGAGCACGTTCTCCATGTTCGCCTTGGCCTTGGCGAAGTCCACCTGATCGGTGAACACGTCGACCAGCTCGACCTTGGTGCCGGCGATCGCTTCCTTGATGCCCTGCACCCGCTCGCGGGCGTTGTCGGCGTCCATCGTTCCGACGAACAGGGCGATCTTGCCGCCGTTCGGCAGCGCCTTCTTGATCTCCTCGCCGGCCTGCCGCCCTGCCGCGACGTTGTCGGTGCCGATATAGGCGAGGCGATTGCTCTGCGGCGCGTCGCTGTCCGTGGTGATCAGCACGGTCTTGGCCGCAACCTTGTTGAGTTCTTCGGTTGCGTGCGGTGCATCGTCGACCGAGATCGAGATACCGGCGACGCCGCGCACCAGCAGGTCATCCAGTTCGCGCCGCTGGCCGGCCGCCGTCCCTTCATTGGTGACGATCAATTCGATATTGTAGTTCGGGTGCTCCTTCTGCGCCTTCTCAAGCCCACGGCCCGCGATGGTCCAGAAGTCGGCCGCGACATTGGTCACCAGCGCGATGGTCTTTTTCTGCTGTGCCTGTGCTACCCCCGTCGCCATCGCGAGCGCGGCAGCGCCCGCCAAGAGCGGCACGATCAATTCTCTCGTTGAGACCTTCATATGCACCTCCCTGTCGACGCCCCCGGTGAGGGGATTTCACGTCCGGCGCTTTTCACGCCTTATTTTATTCACGTAACTAATAAATTAGCGCGACAAATTGTCCAGTCAAGGATGTTTATGCGTGCGCATTCAAGCGATAATAGTATGAAGGTGATATATTTCAGCCTCTATCCGCGCTTTTTGGCCCATATCTGAGTAGCTCGCGTTGAATAACTTCATCAAGAGAATTAAAAAAGCCAATATGAACGAACAGTCCGAGCCGTTGAGACGTGCTTCGAGCCTGGCCCGCGGATCGAACCCCGGCCGTCTCGTCGAGGTCTTGCGACGCCAGGGGCCGTTGCCGCGGGTCGAACTCGCACGCAGCACGGGCCTGAGCTTCCCGGCCATTTCGGCCATCACGTCGAAGCTGATGGCGGAAGACCTGCTGTGCGAAGCCGAGACAGATACGGCGACGCCGTGGTCCGACGATGCGGACGAAGAGGATGCGGATGGCGGCCGTCGCCGCGGCCGGCCGGCAGTCCTGCTGACCCTGAATCCCGAGTTTGGCCGCATCATCGCAGTCTCGCTGCGTATGAATCTGGTCGAGACACTGATCGCCGATTTCAGCGGCTCCGCCCTGGCGCAATCGCGACTTGAACTCGCGACGCGCGCACTCGATGCAGGCGCATTATGCGATCTCGTGATCGCACAGATCGACACCATGCTTGAGGCGACCGTCACGCCGCGACATCGGTTGCTCGGAATCGGGATAGCGCTGCAGGGCATCGTCGACGGCGACACCGGCCGGCATCTGTGGAGCCCGGCGTTGTCGATCACCGACGTCGATCTTGCCAAGCCGATCCGCCAGGCGTTCGGTGTCGAGGTCGTGATGGCGAACGACGCGGTCGCGGTCGCGCTATCCCTCGCAGCCGCCGAACCGGCACTGGCGCAGGGCCTCACGGCCACGATCATGGTGGGCCACGGCGTCGGCATGGGCATCATTGTCGACGGTGAAGCGCGCTGGGGTGCCGGCGCGGGCAGCGAGATCGGTCATGTCAAGTTGGGGCTGAACGGCCCGCAATGCCGCTGCGGTCAGCGCGGCTGCATCGAGGCCCACCTTGCCGATTATGCGCTTTACCGCGATGCCCGCACCTTTCTCGACCTGCCGCCGGCGGCGTCGCAGCAACCGTCCGAGGCGCAGATGGCTCTGTTGCACGATCGGGCACGGAGCGGCGATTCCCGTCTCGAGCACTTGTTTCAGCAGGCGGGCCACGCGCTTGCCGAGGCGGTCGCCACGACGATATCGGTGCTGCGCCCGCATCATGTCATCCTCGCAGGTCCCGGTCTGCAGGCATTTGACATGATGCGCAGTGCCTATGAGGAGCGGCTCGACCAGGCGGTGCTGCCGTGGCTGCTCAAGTCCACGGCGATATATGTGCGTCCAAGCGAGTCGGCGACCATCGTCGACGGCATGGTGCGGCGGACGCTGCGGGTCGTGGACCGCAGCCTCATGGAGACGACCGAGTGAACCTCGGGATCTGTGGCCCTTTTGCTTGAGTCGCAGCAACGCAACCGACGCCTTCAGGCGCCAAAATCGAGAGGATGCCAATGCGGGGCGCCATCTATCCAAGTCTCAAGGACCGGACCGTACTTGTCACCGGTGGCGGTTCCGGCATCGGCGAGGCGATCGTCCGCCAGTTCATCGGCCAGGGCGCGCGGGTCGGCTTCATCGATATCGACCTGACGGCCTCGGAGCAGCTGCTGTCCGATCTCGGGGCACAAGCCCGCGTGCACTTCGAACATGCCGATCTGCGCGACATCGGCGCGCTGCGGCGCGCAGTCGCCGGCATCCGCGAGGCGCTCGGGCCGGTCACCATCCTGGTCAACAATGCGGCCCGCGACGACCGTCACGCGATCGAGGACGTCACACCGGAATTCTGGGACGAGCGGATCGCCGTCAACCTGAAGCACCAGTTCTTCAGCGCCCAGGCGGTCGCGCCGGACATGAAGCAGGCAGGCGGCGGTTCGATCGTCAACATCGGCTCGGTGAGCTGGGTGATCGGCCAGGGCAACATGCCGTGCTACACGACGGCCAAATCAGCCGTTCAGGGCCTCACCCGGGCGCTGGCCCGCGATCTCGGGCCGCACAACATACGGGTCAATTCCATCCTGCCCGGATGGATCATGACCCGGCGGCAGCAGGATCTGTGGTTGACGCCTGAAGGCGTGGCCGAGCTGATGCAGCGCCAATGCCTCAAGCGCAAACTCCTGCCTGATGACATCGCTCGCGTCGTGCTGTTCTTCGCCGCTGATGACAGCGGCGCCTGCACCAACCAGAGCCATATCGTCGATGGTGGCTGGGTCTAGCGCTTCAGGTAATCCGGCAGGGTAAACCCGTCGTAGAACCGGTCGGACAGGATCGCGGTCTTGAACGTCTGTGATTTGTAGCCGGCGACGATGTCCTGCGCCCACGGCGAGCCCGCATTGGCCTGCTTCACCGCGACCACATTGATATAGGACGTCGTCATCTTCTCCAGGGCGAATGCGTTGGTCAGCTTCAGGCCGCTGTAGATCGCGAAGTTGCCCTGGATGGCGGCGAAATCAACGTCGTCGAGCGCGCGCGGCGCCTGTGCTGCTTCCAGCGGCACGATCTTGATGCCACCGGGGTTCTTGATCACGTCGAGTTCGCTGACATCGACCGGCTTGGAGTCGCGAATCTCGACGAGGCCAAGATCGCGCAGGATCCAGAGCGCGCGCTGCAGATTGACGGGATCATTGGGCACGGCCACGGTCGAGCCGGGCTTGATCGGGGAGCCGACCGGGTGCTTCTTCGAATAAAGCCCCATCGGGGGCGTCGGGACGTGGACGATGCCGACGAGGTCGGTCTGCTGCCGCTCGTTGTACGAGTTCAGGAAGATCGTGTGCTGCATGACATTGGCGTCAATCTCGCCCTTGAACACCGCGTTGTTGGCTTCCAGCCCGGTCGAGAACTCGACATAGCGGATACTGTAGCCCTTCTTCTCGAGTTCCGGCGCGACGCCAACCTTGAATTCGTCGATATAGGGGCCCGGTACGAAGCCGACTTTCAGATCGGATTTGGCTGATGTCTCCGCATGCAGCGCGGCGCCAGTAAGAGCACCGAGAATGAGCAGGGTCGAAAGGAACAGGACGCGCGCAGTGGTCATTAACTCTTAAATCCTTAGGCTGTGAGCAAACAGCGATCCGGCCGACGCGAGGTCGGCGGTTTCGAGCACATCAGGCGATCGCCTTGATCGATCCGGAAAACACGCTTTGCGGCCGGCTCAGTCCGTAATGGTCGCGCAGCGTCGTGCCGCTGTACTCGTCGCGGAACAGGCCGCGCTTGCGCAGGATCGGCACGACCTGCTCGGCGAAGATATCGAACCCGCCAGATAGCCAGGGCGGCATCACGTTGAAGCCGTCGGCCGCGCCATTCTCGAACCAGGTCTGGATGTTGTCGGCGATTTTCTCCGGCGGGCCCGCGATCACCCAGTGGCCGCGCGCCCCGGCGAGACGCTGCACGAGCTGGCGGATAGTCGGTTGCTCGCGATCGACGATGTCGACCACGAGCTTGAAACGGCTGGCGACCCCGCGGGCGCTGCCGGTGTCGATCAGGTGGCGCGGGAAGGGACCGTCGAGGTCGAAGCCGGAGAGGTCGAGCCCGATCATCTGGCGAAGCTGGGTCAACGAGTATTCCGGCTGGATCAACTCGTTGAACTCGTCCTGCAACCGGTCGGCTTCGGCCTGCGTGCTGGCGATGAACGGGCTGATGCCCGGCAGGACCTTGACCTGATCGGGGCTGCGATCGAAGCCGCGTGCCTGCCGCTTGATGTCTGCGTAAAACTCCTGGGCGCTCGCCAGCGTCTGATGCGCGGTGAAGATCGCTTCGGCAAAGCGCGCGGCAAAGGCGCGTCCGTCATCGGACGAGCCCGCCTGGACATAGACCGGCCGTCCCTGCGGCGTCCGCGAGATGTTGAGCGGGCCGCGCACCCGAAAGTGCTTTCCGACATGATCGATCGGATGGATCTTTCCCGTATCGGCGAAAATGCCGGATGCGGGATCGTTCACCACCGCGTCGTCTTCCCAGCTGTCCCACAGCCGCGTGATGACATCGAGGTATTCCCGCGCCCGCTCGTAGCGTTCGTGGTGAGGCGGATGCTCGGGCAAGCCAAAGTTCTGCGCCGCCTGCGCCGTGCTGGTCGTGACGATGTTCCAGCCCGCCCGGCCGCCGCTGAGGTGATCGAGCGATGCGAACAGGCGGGCCAGGTTGTAGGGCTCGGTATAGGTCGTCGACGCGGTCGCGATCAGGCCGATCCGTTTCGTGGCGACGGCGATTGCGGCCAGCCAGGTGATCGGCTCGAACCGGAAGCGTTGTGCGTAGCGAACATTGTCGGCGAGCGCGGGGCCGTCGGCGAAAAAGATCGCGTCGAACTTCTGGGCCTCGGCGCGCTGCGCCAGCTCCTGATAGTAGGTAACGTCAAGGATGCGATCTGCCGCAGAGCCGTTGTAGCGCCATGCCGCCTCGTGATGGCCGCCGGGATAGATAAAGAGGTTGAGGGAAAGCTGCCGTTTGCTCATCTCGGATCTCGTGAGTTCTGCTGATCGTTATTGGTGGGACGGCGCCTTGTCCGCAAATGCGAAGCGCAGGTACCGCTCCAGCTTCAAACCTTCGGGCACACGTTTTTCTTCGACAAGGCGCGCGAAGGTGCGTCGCACCAGGTCGCGCTCATGAGGGGTGAACGCTTCGAGGAAATTGCCGAATGCGCTCGCCTCCGACCATTGCAGCAGCGATGCGGCATCGTCGTGGATATCGATCAGCGCGCGCAGCTCGCTGCGGTAGCCGACGAAGCCGTGTGCCGCGAACAGCGATTTGAGCTCCTCGTCGGTCGATCCGAGTACCGGGTTGGAGTCCTGGCGATCGCCGGCGAGACCCGCCTCGACGATGGCGCGACGAAGCAGCAGGCGCGACTGGTGCGGCCTGGACGGATCCTGCACATTCAATCCGAGGCGGCCGCCGGGCTTGAGCACGCGCCGGATCTCCCGCAGCGCGCGATCCTTGTCGGAGATCCAATGGAAGACGCTGTTGAGATAGACCGCGTCGAACTGCGCGTCGTCGAAGCGCAACAGATCTTCGGCGCGCCCGGTGGCGAACTGGAGGTTATCCCCCTGTCGAAGGCGCGCAATTTCGATGCGGCCGGCAAGTGGGTCGATACCGATCACGCGGCCGTCCGGGCCGACCAGCCCGGCCACGAATTCCGCAAGCCGGCCGGTTCCCGTCCCGATGTCGAGCACGTGCTCGCCGGACTTGATGGCGAGCGGCCCGATCAGGAACTTGCCGTGGCGAAATTGAACAAGTCCTGCTTCATCATAGGAGCGGGCGAGCTCCGGAGTATCGTGTTCAAGGCTGATGTCGCCAGCAGTTCGCGGCATTTCGAGAGACCCATCGTTGCTCGGCGCGCGTCGACGGCAGGCGCGTGCGTTACGGCAGACTCTATGTCGACGGCGATGAAATGAATTTGCGTTGTTGCACGGCAAGCGAGCATGAACGTGACGAGTTCGTCGTTCACCGGAGATGAGTGCGATCGCGTCGATCCGGGCGAGGCCTGATTTGGGAAGTTTTCCCAATCGATCGCACCGATCCCACTCGTCGCGATGCACATGAGATGATCGGTCAGGCGGCGATCATCGCAAATATTTCAATGCCCGCGTTGTCCACGACGCGAACATTGCCTGCTATCGAAAACAAAGCTGGTTTCGTTTCATTGACTGAATGTCGATCGCTTTTACGATTTGCAACGTCAAAGCGAGGTGGTCATTCATGCCGCAATCCGATCCTGACAGCGTCGCCCGCGAGGCCCTCCGGCTGATCGGGGCCGACCCGCAGAACTGGGTGCCTGATCGCGACGGGATCGATCACAACGTCGTCGTGGTCGGCGGTGGCCAGTCCGGCGCGGCCTTCGCGTTTGCGTTTCGGCGCGCCGGGATCGGCGAGGTTTCGGTGATCGATGCCGCCGCCGACGCCAGCAAGGCCGGCGTGTGGCTCACGAGCGCGCGAATGCACAAGCTTCGCACCCCGAAGACGCTTCCAGGTCCGGAACTCGGTCTGCCCGGTCTCGGTTTCCAGGCATGGTATGAAGCGCGCCATGGCACGGCGGCCTTTGACGCGCTCGATCGGATTCCGCGGCTCGACTGGGCGACCTATCTCGACTGGTATCGCCGCGTGACTGGCGTCGGCATTCGTTACGGTACGCGGCTGCTCCGCATCGAGCCTGCAGCCGATCATCTGCGGGTACATCTGGAGCGGAGCGGGGTCACGACCATCGAGACCACGCGCAAGCTGGTGCTCGCAACCGGTTTTGCGGGTAGCGGGGGCGCTTATGTCCCTGACGTGCTGCGGGCCCTGCCGAAGCGATTCCATGCGCATACTTCGGAGAAGATCGATTTCAGGACGCTGCGTGGTCTCTCCGTTGCGGTGCTCGGGAGTGCTGCGTCGGCGTTCGATGCGGCGGCCGCGGCCCTTGAGGCCGGAGCGCGCGACGTTCATCTGTTTGCGCGCCGGGAGAGCTTGGCCGCGTTGCCGGTCATTCGGATCCGCGGCTACCCGGGAGCCTATGACAATTATGGCAGCCTGCCCGACGCGGTGCGCTGGCATCAGGCGAGCCGATTCAGGCAGGCTGGATCGACCCCGCCGCCGGATGCGATCTCGCGCGCGGTCGCCTTTCCCAATTTTCATCTGCATCTGGGCGCGCCGTGGACCTCGGCACAATTGAAAGGGGTACGGCCGGTCGCCATCACTCCGCAGGGCGAGATCGCGTTCGATTTCGCGATTGCGGGGACCGGGTATTCCGTCGATTTGGGCGCGCAGTCAGAGCTCGGCGATTTCGCCGACGAAATCCTGCTGTGGCGAGATCGCTTCGTGCCGCCTGACGGCGAAAAGGACGATAGCTTGGCAGCCTATCCCTATCTCGGGTCCGGGCACGAGTATCTGGAGAAAGTTCCGGGCCGCGCGCCGTATCTGAAGGACATTCACGTCTTCAACCCTGCAGCATTTGTCAGCTTCGGCTTGCCGATCGGCGACGTTCCAAGCTTCAAGCGCGACATTCCGGGGATCACGGCCAGGATCAGCCGCGATCTGTTCCTGGCCGACCTCGCATCTCACGAGGCGCGCATCAACGGAGAGATCGCGGAGGATTTCACCGCCGAGCTCTATGCGCCGGCTGTCTGGCGGCCGCCGCAGCCCGCCGCGGCGGAATAGCGAGGATCACGACCACATCATTCATCTCCGCCGTCGTTTCCGCGACCGGCGCATGGCGGAGCCTTGTCCAGGGGATCGCGGCGACGAGACCAACATCGTGAGCAACACGACCACCATCGACAACGTCATTCCGCGCGCCGACATCGTCAAGCGCGCTGCTCGGCTTGGTGCCGAGATCAAGAATGTGAAGCTGTCGGGTGACCTTCCCGGCGCGCTCATCCGTGCCATCAACCAGGTGCTGCTCGAGCACAAGGTGATCTTCTTTCGCGACCAGGAGCACCTCGACGACGCCGAGCAGGAGCGCTTCGCGGTCAGGCTCGGCAAACTGGTACCGCATCCGACCATCGGCCCGAGCAAGGGCACGTCGTCGATCCTCGAGCTGGATTCGGGGCGTGGTGGTGGCCGCGCCGACCAATGGCATACCGACGTCACCTTCGTCGATGCCTATCCGAAGATCTCGGTGCTGCGCGGCGTGGTGATTCCGCCCTATGGCGGTGACACAGTCTGGTCGAACACGGCGGCCGCCTATTTCGATCTGCCGGCACCACTGCGCAAGCTCGCCGACGAGCTCTGGGCGATTCACAGCAATGCCTATGATTACGCGGTGAAGTCTCGCGCCACCGACGCCGACAGAAAGCATTTCGACGAGGTATTCACCGGGACGATCTATGAGACCGAGCATCCGGTCGTGCGCGTTCATCCCGAAACGGGCGAGCACACGCTGGTGCTCGGCAATTTCGTTCAGCGCTTTGTCGGCCTGCCGAAATATGACGGCCAGAAGCTGTTCGATCTGTTCCAGTCTCACATCACGGCTCCCGAGAACACCGTGCGCTGGAGCTGGCGGGCCGGAGACGTCGCGATCTGGGACAATCGCGCGACCCAGCATTACGCCGTCAATGACTACGGCGATCAGCATCGCGTGGTGCGCCGCGCCACCATCGATGGCGAGGTTCCAGTCAGCGTCGACGGCCGCCACAGCGTGACGCGGATCAAATCGCCGAAGCCGCACCCGGCGAAGGCAGCCTGAGCATGTCGCCTATTGGAGCAACACCATGAATGCCATCGTTCGAATTCTGCGCGCGCGGCGAGCCGCTGCGCGCCGGGCGGCGCGATTGCTGCTGGCCGGCGCCTTTGCGTTGGGCCTGATCGCTCCGGCCTTCGCCGAGCCACCGCTCGAGAAGACCGAGATCCGCTATCAAGGCTGGGCCGGGCAGGTGACGTTCACCGAGCTCGCCGAGGACCTCGGCTACCTCGCGCCCCTCAAGCTCAAATGGGTTGGCAACACCATCAGCGGACCGCAGGACATCCAGACCGTCGTCACCGGCGACATCGACGTCGGCGGCGCTTTCTACGGCGCGATCATCAAGTTGATCGCGGCCAAGGCGCCGATCAAGGCGGTGGTCGGCTATTACGGTTCCGACGCGAACACCTATTACGGCTACTATGTGAAGGATGACAGTCCGATCAAGACTGCCCGCGACCTGATCGGCAAGAAGGTCGCGGTCAATACGCTTGGCGCCCATCTGGAGTTCGTGCTGCGAGAGTATCTGGCGCGGAACGGCCTTGGCGCCGGCGAGGCCAAGCAGGTGACATTGGTGGCGGTTCCACCCGTCACCGGCGAGCAGGCGTTGCGGCAAGGGCAGGTCGAGGTGAGCGCGCTCAGCGGCGTGTTGCGCGACAAGGCGCTGGAGCGTGGCGGGATCCGCTCGCTCTTCAACGATACCGATCTGTTCGGACAGTTCACCGGCGGTGCCTATGTGCTGCGGGAGAAGTTCATCAAGGACAATCCGAACACCGCCCGCAAGCTGGTTGAGGGGATTTCGCGCGCCATCCAATGGGCGCAGACGACGCCGCCCGATGAAGTGCGGGCCCGTTTCGACCGGATCATCGCGGAGCGCAAACGCAACGAGGATGCCTCCTCGATCAAGTACTGGAAGAGCACCGGCGTCGCGTCCAGGGGCGGCGTGATCTCGGATGCCGAGCTGCAGGTCTGGATCGACTGGCTGGTCAAGGACGGCCTGCTCAAGCCGGGCCAGATCAAGGCTTCGGACACCTACACCAACGAGTTCAACTATTTCCGTCCCGGAAAGACGGCGGAGGCGCGATGACGTCGGTCAAGATTAGCTTCGAGAATGTCCGCAAAGAGTTCGTCACCCGAGGCGAAGGGGGCCGGCCGGCGGGCCATTTCACCGCGCTCGAGGACATCACGTTCGACGTCAGCGCCGGCGAATTCCTCGCCCTGGTCGGTCCAAGCGGTTGCGGCAAGTCGACATTGCTCGATCTGCTCGGCGGGCTCGCAACGCCGACCAGCGGCCGCATCCTGCTCGATGGTCGGCCGATCGTCGGGCCTGGACGCGACCGCGGCGTCGTGTTCCAGCAGTATGCGCTGTTTCCATGGCGCACTGCCGCGCAGAATGTCGAGTTCGGGCTCGACATTGCCGGCCTCAAGCCGAAGCAGCGCGGGGAGATCGCGCGGCACTTTCTCGACCTTGTGGGGCTGTCCGGTTTTGCCGACCGTTATCCGCACGAGCTTTCCGGCGGTATGAAGCAGCGTGTCGCGATCGCGCGGAGCCTGGCCTACGATCCAGAAGTGCTGCTGATGGACGAGCCGTTCGCTGCGCTCGATGCCCAGACGCGCGAAACGCTGCAGGGCGAGCTGCTGCGGATCTGGCGTGCCACCGGCAAGACCATCATCTTCATCACCCATGGCATCGACGAGGCGGTCGTGCTCGGCCAGCGCGTGGCGGTCATGACGTCGCGTCCGGGCCGGATCAAAGAGATCGTCGACATCCCCGCGGCCTTGCGCAGCGAAGCCGAGGATGTGCGCTCGTTGCCGGAATTCGGCCGCGTGCGCCATGAGATCTGGAGCCTGCTCCGCGAGGAGGTGCAGAAGGCGCAGCAGGGGCAATCGGCGGGTAGGGTCAGCGCAGGCCGTGTCGAGCGTGAAGTAGAGGAAGTCGCTCATGTCTAGCCTGGAGATGCTGACATTGCTGGAGCTCGCGCATGGGCGGCGAGACGAGCACGCGCCGGCAGCGCGGTCACCGCTGGTGAGCGCGGTCCGCGCCGCGACCCGCGGTCTGGCAGCTTTCGGGCGCCGCTCCCTGCTGTTGATCGCCCTTCTGGCGATCTGGGAGGCCGCGCCCAGGCTCGGCTTGATCGACGCGGTGTTTCTGCCGCCCTTCTCTCATGTCATCGCCGCAGGCTGGCAGCTCGCGCAAACCGGCGAACTCTATGACGACGCCTCCGCGAGCCTGCTCCGCGCCCTGAGCGGGTTTCTGGTGTCGGTCGTGCTGTTCGTCCCGCTCGGGCTGGCCGTCGGCTGGTACACAAGGCTCGGCGATCTCCTAAACCAGTTCATCGAGATTTGCCGCAATACTGCGCCGCTCGCGCTGTTGCCGGTGTTCATCCTGCTGCTTGGCATCGGCGAGCTCTCGAAGGTCACGATGGTGGTCTATAGCTGCGCCTGGCCGCTGCTGCTCAACACCATCGCCGCGGTGAAGCAGGTCGATCCGCTCTTGATCAAGTCGGCGCGGACCATGGGCGCGACCCCGCAGCAGCTGTTCCGCAAGGTGATCCTTCCGGCGGCGCTGCCGACGATCTTTGTCGGCATTCGCCTCGCCAGTGCGTCAGCCATGCTGGTGCTGGTCGCATCCGAGATGGTCGGCGCCAAGGCCGGTCTCGGCTATCTTATCATCAACAGCCAGTACAGCTTCCTGATCCCGCAGATGTATTTCGGCATAATCGGGATCACCGTGATCGGGCTGGCATTCAATGCCGTCCTGGAGGCGTTGGAACGGCGCTTGATGCGATGGAAGGCACAGGTTGCGGCGTGAGGCCGTGGTTCAGGCGCCGCTCGGACTGTTTCGTGCGGTGGCCTGCGTCACAATGCTGTTCGGCGGCACGTCCTTGGTCAGCCAGACGTTGCCGCCGACGGTCGACCCGCGGCCGATCGTGATCCGGCCGAGTACGGTTGCGCCGGCGTAGATCACAACGTCATCCTCAACGATCGGATGGCGGGCGTCGCCCTTGATCACATGGCCCTCGTCGTCGGTCGGGAAATGCCGCGCGCCGAGCGTGACCGCCTGATAAACTCGGACGTTGTTGCCGATGATGGCGGTTTCGCCGATCACGACGCCGGTGCCGTGATCGATGAAGAAGCCGGAGCCGATCCGAGCGCCGGGATGAATATCGATGCCGGTCCTTGTGTGGGCGATCTCCGACATCAGGCGCGCCACCAGCCGCGCGCCGATCTGGTAAAGCAGATGCGCAAGGCGATGGTGGATGATGGCGGTCATCCCGGGATAGCCGATCAGGATCTCGGGAAAATTCCGCGCCGCCGGGTCTCCAACGAATGCCGCCCGCAGATCGTTGATCAGAAGTCCGCGGACCGACGGCAGTTGGGTGGCGAATGCGCGTGTCAGCTCGATCGCCTCTTCGTGCGCAAAGCCCGGCTCCAGCTCGTCGCCAACGAACAGCGCGCCGCGATGGATCTGCGCGCTGAGCGAATCCAATGCTGTGCTCAGCGTATTGCCGACGAAATAGTCGATGTTCTCGCCGTCGAGGTCCGATTGGCCGTAGTGGCGCGGAAACAGCGCCTCGGTGAGGCCATCCAGGATCGCCACCAACGCGTCGCGCGAGGGGCACGGCGAGCCTCGCCGTCTTGCCGAATGCTGTGGGTCTCCTCCCGCGACGTGCGCAACTCGGCCACGATCCGGTCGAGCTGCCAGCGACCTGGTGGTCTGCTGACCGCGCCGGCCGTTGACGGAGGCGATGCTGGCGGCAATTCGCGTTTCATGCTGCACCCTTTGTCTGTCCTAACGGACATGCGCCAGAGGAATGCTGACTTCGGCCAAGAGGTCGAGATCGGCCTCGTGATCGATCTGGACATACTGTCCGTTCCAGTAGGTGAGGCCGGACAGCCGATGCGACAATTCCATGCTGGCAAGGCGGCCCACGATGATGCCGTGGGAATGCCGCTCGATGATCTCCTCGACCTGGCATTCGATCATCGCAAGCGACCGCTGTAGCAACGGCACGCCCGAAGCTCCATGGGTCCAGTCGGTGCCTTCGAAGCGTTCCCTGCCGTTCAGCCAGCGATTGCTGAAGCGCTCGGCCAAGGCCTGCTGGTCGGAGCCGAGGATGTTGACGCCGAACAGCCGATGGCGGGCGATCGGTGCGAAGGACGATGCCTGCCGGTTGATGCTGACCAACAATCGGGGTGGGCTGGCGCTGAGTGACGTCAGCGAGGTCACCGTCATGCCGGTGACCTCCTCACCCTGTCCTGCGGTGATGATGCAAACGCCGCCGGGGAGGCGGCGCATGACAAGGCGAAATTGACGCTCGATCTCGTGGTCGGCGTCCACAAGATGAATATCCGGCTTGCTCATCGGGATTCTCCCTTGCATTGCCTCGCCGGATTGGACCTCGCCAGAGCGCTTTCGAGCGAAGTGGATACCGGTTCGCGTGAAGAAAACGCATCAAAACAGCAATCCAGAGCTCCGTGCCGATTCGATCGGAACGGAGCCCTAGAAGAAGCCCTTGGCGGGTAGCGGCGTGCCGCTGATCTCGTACTGTCCGATCGAGCGCGCCTTGAAGGTGTTTGGATTGTGCGACGCCAGCGTGCGCGCGTTGCGCCAGTGGCGGTCGAAATTGGTCGCCTTCTTGGTGGCCGAGGCGCCGCCGACGTCGAACAGCAGGCTGCCGCTCCGGATCGCGAATTCGTCCGCAACGATCTTGGCCTTGGCCGACAGCAGCGCGGCCTTGTGCGCGGCATCGACTGCGTTTTCGTCGCCTGCATCGAAAGCGTCGGTGGCGGCATCGAGCGCCTCCGCGGCCGCAAGCACCACGGTCTCGGCGGCGAATGCGCCGCTGGCGATCTGGCCGATGGTCTGTTGCAGCAGCGGATCGTCCGCTGGGACCTCACTCGGCGCGTAATAGAACGTCCGCTTGCGGGTCCGCACCAGGGCGCTGGCGTCGCGCAGCACGGCGCGCGCGATGCCGGCATTGATCGCGGTCAGGAACAGCTGGGCAAATGTGTTGGAGTAGGGAATGCCATAGCCGATGTCCGGTGCATCGAATACGACCTCCTGGCGCTTGACGCGCACGTTGCGGAAGTGAGTGGTGCCGGTCGCCGTCAGCCGCTGCCCGAGACCGTCCCAGTCGTCGATGAGCTCAACGCCGTCGCGGTTGATCGGAATCAGCACGGCGGCATTGGTGGCGGATGCGTCGGCGGTGCGAACGAGGACGTAGTCCGAATACAACGTGCCGGTGCTGTAGTATTTCGTGCCGTTGAGCAGGTAGTCGTCGCCGTCGGCAGTGAGTGCCGTGTTCGGCGTGACGTTGCCGACCTTCGGCGTGTCGAGCTCGGTCGCCGCAAGCCCGATGATTGCGCCGTCGGCGACTGCCTTCTGCCATTGCCTGTGCTGATCGTCCTTCGGCCGGCGCACCACGCGTTCGACGACGCTGAAATGGTTGCGCAGGATATGCGCGACATTGGCGTCGGCTTCGCCGAGACCGATGACGATCTCGAACAATGCGCGAATTGACAGGCCGGCACCGCCGGCTTCGATCGGTAGCCGCAACGCGCCGAGGCGGGCCTTGCGAACAAGATCGACTTGCGCGAACGGCAGGACGCGCTCGCGTTCGCGGTCGGCGGCGCCTTCCGCGATGCAGCCAAGCAGCGCGTCGATATCGGGCGCGTGGCTGCGGAGGCGGTCGGAAGGTTCCAGCGAGGTAGCGGATAAGGGCTTGTTCATTGGTATCACCCGAATGGCGTTGATTGATAGGACGGCTGCTGATCAGACCTGGGCCAAATGGTCGGTGACCTTGATCGGCTCCGGGAGCACCTTGCGCGCGACCAACCAGTCGGCGGCCCGTTGCAGTTCGGCGAGGAAGTTTTCGTCGTTGGCGGCGAAGTAGCGATACTGCCGGTTCAGCGCGATGAACTGGTCGCGGACCTGGTCGCTGTATTTGCCGGCCTTCTGCGCGATGTATTCGGCATCCTTGCTGTTCGCGGAGATCCACTTGCCTTCGGCGCGGAAGGCATCATTGACGGCCCGGACCAGCGCGGGATTGTCGGTCGCGAATTTTCGGGTGGTCAGGTAGGACGTGTAGTCGATCTGGAACTCGAGATCGCGACCTTCCAGAAAGATGTCGTGCGCCTTGTATTCGAGCCGCGCAATGTCGACGCCCGGGCTCCACATCGACCAGGCGTCGACCTTCCCGGAGGCCAGCGCCGGCGCTGCGTCCGGCGGGTTGAGATAGACGAACGTCACCTTGGAGCGGTCGACCTTGTGCTTCTCGAGCGCCGCAACCAGCAGGAATTCGCCGAGACCCGAACGGTTCACCGCCACCGACTTGCCGACGAGATCCTCGACCTTGTTTATGCCGGAGTCATCCCGCGCGATGATCGCAGTGGTGCGCGGCTCGTAGACCACGAATTGCGTGAACACCAGCGGTGAGCCGGCGATGATCGCGGCGAGTGCCGGCGTCGTGCTGCCGCCGAAGCTGAAATCGGCGCTGCCGCCGGTCACAGCCTGCAGCGTCGGTGCATGATTGGGGAACGGCCCGAGCCAATCGACCTTGATGCCGTCCCTGGCCAGCAGCTTCTCGAACTCGCCGCGCTCCTTGGCGATCAGATTGAGGCCGCTCAAACCCCAGGTCAGACGCACCGTGTCGGTGACGCGGCCGGTCGCCGCATGTGCCGGCCCGGACAGGTCAAGGCCAGCAAGCGCGCCGATGCCGAAAGCGGCACCGCCAAGGAAACTGCGACGGGTGGGGTTGGTGAACCGTGGGATAGACATCGATTGGTCCTCAGGCAGGAATGGGGTGAGAGGTGCCGACGCCGAGCTCCGCCAGCAGCTCGGCGCGGCCGATCGGCGCTGCGCCGTTACGTTTCATGCGATGCTCGAACGCGATCCGGCCTTCGCGCATCACCAGGATGCGGTCGGCGAGCGCGATCGCCTCGTCGACGTCGTGGGTGACCAGAAGAACGCCGGGCCGATGGGCGGCGACCAGCTCGCGCACCAGATCGTGCATGCGAATGCGGGTCAGCGCGTCGAGCGCGGCAAAGGGCTCATCGAGCAAGAGCAGCTCGGGCTCCTGCACCAGCGCGCGCGCCAGCGCCACGCGCTGCGCCTGGCCGCCCGAGAGGTTGCGCGGCCAGTCATCGAGACGGCCGCCGAGTCCGACCTCGGTTAGCGCGGTGGCGGCGCGCTGACGGGCGTCGCTCGCATTGAGGCCGAGCGCGACGTTGCGCCACAGACTGTCCCACGGTAGCAGCCGGTGCTCCTGGAAAACGACGGCCGGCCGCCGTGGTGCCGTGATGCGCCCGCCGTCGATCGCATCGAGGCCGGCCAGCGCCCGCAGCAGCGTGGTCTTGCCGCACCCGCTTTCGCCGAGCAGGACGACGAACTCGCCGCGCTCGATGCGCAGGTTGAGGTTCTCGATCACCACGCGGCTGCCATAGGCGCGATGCAGTCCCGTCACCACGACGGCCGGCGCAATCGCGGCCGGTGAGAGCACGGCGTGCAGCGTCATCGCGCGCCTCCATAGTTGGGATGCCAGGCCAATAGCCGTCGCTCCAGAGCGCGCGCGATGCCGTCGGCGGCGACGCCGATCAGCGCATAGATCACGATCGTCAGCACGATCACGTCGGTGCGCAGGAATTCGCGCGCATCCATGGCGAGAAAGCCGATGCCGGACTGGGCGCCGATGGTCTCCGCGACCACCAGTGCCAGCCATGCGGTTGCCAGCGCATAGCGCACACCGGTCAGGATCGAGGGCAACGCGCCGGGCAGGATGACGCGCCGGATCAGCTCGAATGTCCCGAGGCCCTGGACGCGGCCGAGCTCGAGCAGCTTCGGGTCGACCTGCCGGATACCCAGCGTGGTGTTGATGTAGATCGGGAAGGCGACGCCGAGCGCGACCAGGAAAATCTTCTGGGCTTCGCCGACGCCGAGCCAGACGATCACCAGCGGCAGCGCGGCGAGAAACGGGATCGCGCGGATCATCTGGATGCTGCGGTCGATCGCGGCCTCCGCGATCCGCGAGAAACCCACGAGGATGCCGAGCGCGAATCCAACGCTGCCGCCGATCGCAAAGCCGGCCGTTGCGCGCAGCAGGCTGACGCCGAGATCGTTCAGCAGGCTTCCGTACGTCGCAAGCCTGAATGCCGTCCGGACCACCTTGCTCGGTGCCGGCAGCACCTGCGGCGAGAGCCAACCGGCCTGCGCCAGCAATTCCCAGACGATCAGAAGTACGACCGGGGCGAGCCACGACAGCAGCAGCATGCCACGCCGGCCGATCTCCACTCGTGCCTTCCGGGACGGCGATGCGGTTTGATCGCTGCGCGGCGTTGAATCAAACGCGATTGATGACGCAGCCTGTTCGAGGTTGCTCAAGTTTGTTCTGTCCTCGTCCAACATTGCGCGCGAGCCTCATTGATCGCGCGCGGCATAGTCCGCCGTTCTCTCGATCGACGGTTCGTCGTCGTTCGAAAAGGCGCGCGGCTCATGCGACGCAAACTGTCCCACGAATTTTCTCGAACAGAAATAGAGCCGTATTCCAATTGTCGCTGCGTCCGGAGTTTTCTGGTTTATCGGCGCGCGCGGCGCGGCAAGGATAATCTTTTGATGCGCCGCGGCTTGATCTGCCGCCGTGCTTCTTTGAAAACACGCCGACGTAACGTCAGGGAAATCGGAGACACCGGCATGTCGACACGACCGCTTCGCTTTGGCATCTGGGCGCTGGTCCATGGTTCGCGCGCGGCCTATCAGGATCCGGAGGAGCCGTATGACGCATCGTGGGAGCGCAATCGCGACCTCGTGCTTGCCGCCGAAGCGCTGGGCTACGATTCCACCTTGATCGCGCAGCACACCATCAATCCGCATCAGGAGGATCTCGATCAGCTCGAGGCCTGGAGCGCGGCGGCGGCCGTTGCGGCATTGACCAGCCGGATCGAGATCATCGCGGCCATCAAGCCCTATCTCTATCACCCGGTGGTTCTGGCCAAGCTCGCGCTCGGGATCGAGAACATCAGCCGCGGACGCTTCGCGATCAACCTGGTCAATGCCTGGAACCGGCCCGAGCTCGACAAGGCCGGCATCGGCTTTGCCGAGCACGATGCCCGTTACGCCTATGGCCGCGAGTGGATCACGATTGTCTCGCGCCTGATGCAGGGCGAGCGGTTGACCTACAAGGGCGAGCATTTCGACGTCCGCGATTATCTGCTGCGGCCGACGAGCCTCCACCGACCGCGACCGTTGGTCTATGTCGGCGGCGAGTCCGAACCGGCGCGCGCTTTGGTCGCCGACCACGGCGACGTCTGGTTCATCAACGGTCAGCCGCTCGAGGATGTCGCGGGCCTCATTGCCGACGTGGCGGCACGGCCGCGGAGTTCGGCGCCGCTTCGCTTCGGGCTGTCCGCCTTCGTCATCGCGCGCCGGACGCAGGCCGAGGCCCAGGCCGCCTATGAGCGGCTGCTGGAGCTGTCGCGGAAGGACGCCTCGATGAAGGCGATCCGGCGGCAGAACACCGATCCGAAGGTGGTGATGATGCAGACCATGCAGAAGTCGGAGCGGGTCGGCAGCAACGGCGGCACCGCTGCCGGGCTGGTCGGCAGTTATGATGACGTGGCCGCCCGGATCCGGGCGTTCCATGCCGCGGGCATCGAGTTGTTCATGCTGCAGTTCCAGCCTTTCGAGGCCGAGATGGAGCGCTTTGCGAAGGAGATCATCCCGCGCGTCCGCGCAGCGTCATCTGTTGCGAATGATACGCGAGCACTGCTGGCGGGTTCGCAGTAGCTGCGTCACGCGGTTGCGGCGGCTTCCGTCTGACGCGCAAAGCGGCTGATCGGCCGAGGCAAGCCAAAATGCTCACGCAAGGTGGTGCCGGCGTAATTGGTTCGGAACAGACCGCGGCGCTGCAGGATCGGCACCACGCTGTCGACGAAGATTTCGAGCCCCGTCGGCAACACGTCGGGCATCAGATTGAATCCGTCGGCCGCGCCAGCCCTGAACCAGGCCTCGATGTCGGTGGCGATCTGCTCGGGCGTGCCGACGATGATGCGGTGTCCGACCCCACCGCCGAGTGCCCGCAACAACTGCCGGACGGTGAGGTTGCCGCGGCGCGCAATGTTCACCGTGCCCTGGAACATGGTGTGGTTGGCGTTGGACGGCAGTGGCAGTGGATCGGGTAGCGGCTTGTCGAGCTCTAGAATCGCAGAATCGACCTGCAAGGTGCCCGCGAGACGCGCCAGGCTGTACTCGATCGGAACCAGCTCCCACAGCTCATCCTGCCGCCGTTTCGCCTCGGCTTCGGTGCTGCCGATCACGGTGGCAAGGCCCGGCAGGATGACGATGGAGTCGCCGGCGCGGCCGTAGGCCGCAGCGCGGGCGCGCAGGTCGCGCGCATAGGCGACGCCTTCCTCGATCGTCTGGGCCAGCGTGAACACGGCTTCGGCCTGCGCGGCAGCGAGGTCACGGCCGTCGCTCGAGCCGCCGGCCTGCACGGTCACCGGGCGGCCCTGCGGCGAACGCGGCACGTTGAGCGGACCGGCCACGGAGTAATGGGCGCCGCGATGCCCGATCGGATGAACCTTCGACGTATCGACAAATCGCGCCGACGACTTGTCGCCGACAAAGGCGTCGTCCTCCCAACTGTCCCACAGTGCATGGACGACCTCGGCGAACTCCTTGGCGCGCTCGTAGCGGGCCTTGTGCTCCAGCACGTGGCTGAGGCCGAAATTTCGGCTGGCCGACGCGTCGGCCGTGGTTACGGCATTCCAGCCGGCGCGGCCGCCGCTCGCCAGGTCCAGGGTCGCGAAGCGGCGCGCGATGTTGTAGGGCTCGTTGTAGGTGGTCGAGGCGGTCGCGATCAACCCGACATGGCTGGTCGCCGCGGCCACCGATGCCAGCACGATCGTCGGTTCCATCGACATGAAGGAACGGTAGTCGATGCGGTCAGTGATCGCCGGCGTGTCGGCAAGGAAGATCGCATCGAGCTTGCCGCGCTCGGCGATCTCAGCCACGCGCACATAATGGCTGACGTCGAAGCAGGCGCGAGGATCGCTTTCGGGCAGCCGCCACGCCGACGCATAGACGCCGGAGTGCAACAGGTTGACATTGAGGTGAAGCTGACGATCGGACATGGCGGCCACGCATTGAGGTGAGACGATTCACGAAATATCGCCTGTCTGGTCGCATGAAAACGAGCGGCCGGCGCGCGCATGCAAAAAGAAATATCCGTCTCCGCTGCGCGATCTGCGGACAAATCCGGTGTCGATCTTCTGCAATGAACGGAACGTCCTGTCCGTCGCCGCATGAATATTCTTCGGCGCGCAGCGGCGGGGGAAGCTTCGTCCAAGTCTGCGCAAATATCTGAAATTGCCAGGAAAGCCTACGCGCGTAACGATGCTGTTGCGGCGCATTGCAAGCAATCGGTGCCGCCCGGAGAACTGAACCATGACAGTCCACGAGCGACGCGCCGAACAGCGAACCGTGCCAGGCGGCTCGGTCGAATTCGACGCTGATGTGCTGGTGATCGGCGGCGGACCGGCGGGCACGTGGGCCGCGGTGAGCGCCGCGGAGCGCGGCGCGCGCGTCGTGCTCGCCGACAAGGGATTTTGCGGCACGTCGGGTGCCACCGCGGCTGCCGGCACCGGCGTCTGGTATGTCGATCCCAATCCGGCGCTGCGCGAGGCCGCGATGGCCAATCGCGAAAAGATGGGCGGGCACCTGCAGGATCGCCGCTGGATGGCGCGCGTGCTCGACCAGACCTACGAGGACAGCAATCGTCTGGCAGCCTGGGGTTACCCTTACCCGGTCGACGACAGTGGCAAGTCGCAGCGCAACTCGCTGCAGGGGCCGGAATACATGCGCCTGATGCGCAAGCGCACCAAGCAGGCCGGTGTCACCATCCTCGATCACAGCCCGGCGCTTGAGCTGCTGGTGGAGGACGACGGCTCGGTTGCGGGAGCCAGTGGCGTTCGCCGCCAGAAGCACGATCGCTGGATCGTGCGCGCCAAGGCCGTCGTCATCGCGACTGGCGGCTGTGCGTTCCTGAGCAAGACGCTGGGATCGAATGTGCTGACCGGAGACGGCTATCTGATGGCCGCGGAGGTCGGGGCCGAGTTCAGCAGCATGGAGTTCTCCAACCCTTACGCGATCTCGCCGGCGTTCGGCTCTATGACCAAGACGCTGTTCTATGGCTGGGCGACCTTCAGCTATGAGGACGGCAGTGTCGTTCCCGGTGCGGCATCCAAGGGCGGGCGATCGGCGATTGCGCGCGCGCTGCTTCAGGGACCGGTCTATGCCCGCCTCGACAAGGCCGACGACGACGTGCAGCGTCACATGCGCGCGTCGCAGCCGAATTTCTTCCTGCCGTTCGATCGCACCGGCATCGATCCCTTCAGGGAGCGTTTTCCCGTCACCTTGCGGCTCGAAGGCACCGTGCGCGGCACCGGCGGCCTTCGCATTGTCGACGACAGCTGCGCCACCAGCGTCCCGGGACTCTATGCCGCCGGCGATGCAGCGACGCGCGAATTGATCTGCGGCGGCTTCACCGGCGGCGGCAGCCACAACGCCGCCTGGGCGATGTCATCGGGGACCTGGGCCGGATCGGGCGCTGCCGGCTATGCAAGGCAGCTGGGCCCGGCACGTCAGCGACGCCTCGTCTCCGCCGGCACCGTTGCGTTTCGAAGCAGAGCGGGTCGCGCGTTTGAGCCGGCCGCGCTGGCAAAGGCAGTCCAGGACGAGGTCTATCCGTATGAGTTGAACTATTTCCGGCACGCCTCGCGTCTCGAAGGCGCGCTGGCGCGGCTCGATGCGGAATGGTCCGACGCCTCGGCGGCCGATGCGGCGAGCAAGGACGATCTGCTGCGCGCCCGTGAGAGTGCGGCCATGCTGGCGACGTCGCGCTGGATGTACCGCAGCGCGCTGGCGCGGAACGAAAGCCGCGGCATGCATCGCCGCGACGACTATCCCGATCAGGACGACCGCCAACGCCATTACGTGACGAGCGGCGGCCTCGATGAGGTCTGGACCACGGTGCGGCCGCATGCCGATGCCAGCTATGCAGAGGCCGCGGAATGATCGAGGTGATCGACGCCGAGCGCTGCACGTCCTGCGACATCTGCGTGAATGTCTGCCCCACCAATGTCTTCGACAAGACGGAGGGGATTCCGGTGATCGCCCGTCAGGGCGATTGCCAGACCTGTTTCCTCTGCGAACTGTATTGTCCCGAGGACGCGCTTTACGTGTCGCCTTATGCGGAGGAGCCTCGCCCGACCGATGTGGTCGCGCTGCGGCAGACTGCCGCGTTGGGTAGCTACCGCCGCGCGGTCGGCTGGACCGACGAGACACGCGATCTCCGCGGCATCGACCGCAGCTATCTGCTTTTTGGTCATTGAGCCCGGGCGGTGCCCGGCGACCGAAGCCATTTCGCAATTGGACCGACCGAATGAATGTACATCAATCCCTGACGACGGCGCAGCCTGTTGCGCCGCTGCCACCCATTCCGCTCGCATCAAGCGCCGGCGATGCCATGATCCGCTTCGAGGCGGTCTCGAAGGTCTACCCGGCCTATCGTGACAAGCCGAGCGTCCATGCCTTGCAGGCGATCGACTTCGCGATTCCGCGCGGCTCGATCACCGGCGTGATCGGCCGCTCCGGCGCCGGCAAATCGAGCCTCGTCCGCCTCATCAACGGGCTTGAGAAACCGTCGAGCGGCCGCGTCGTCGTCGATAACAGCGAGATCTCGGCGCTTGCCGGCCGCGAGTTGCGCCTGGCGCAGCGTTCGATCGGCATGATCTTCCAGCACTTCAACCTGTTGTCGTCGCGGACGGCGGCGGACAATATTGCCTTGCCGCTCGAGATCGCCGGCTGGTCCAGGGCTGACATTGCCGTCCGTGTGGCCGAGCTGCTCGAGCTCGTCGGCATTGCCGACAAGTACGATCGCTATCCGTCCGAATTGTCCGGCGGCCAGAAACAGCGCATCGGCATCGCCCGTGCGCTAGCGACACGGCCGAATGTGCTGCTGTCCGACGAGGCGACGTCGGCGCTCGATCCGCAGACTACGCGCGCGATTCTGGACCTGCTGGCCAACATCAATCGCGAGCTCGGGGTCACGATCGTGCTGATCACCCACGAGATGTCGGTTGTCCGCCAGCTCGCCAAGGAGGTTGCGGTGATCGACGGCGGCCATGTCGTCGAGCGAGGTCATGTCGCGGAGATCTTCACGCATCCCCGGCATCCGGTCACGCAGGCGTTCCTTTCCGAGGTGATCGGGGACAGTGTTCCGGTCTCGCTGGCGAGCCGCCTTTCGCCGCAACCGGTTGCAGGCGGGCAGGCGGTCCTTCGCGTCCAGGTGCGCGGCACCGAAGCCGGCGACACCGTGGTGGCGCGGCTTTCGCGCGAGTTGTCCCATGACGTGGCGCTGCTGTCGGCACGCATCGATGAGATCGGCGGCCAGCACGTGGGTTCGCTGATCCTCGGCATTCCCGGCGGTGAAGCCGCGGCCAGCCGGGCCCTGGCCTATCTTTCTCAGCATGACATTCTGGTGGAGCGTCTCGGCTATGTCGCGTGAACTCATCAACCTGATCGTTCAGGCCACCGGCGAGAGCCTCTTCATGGTCTCGGTGGCCGCGCTGGTTGCGACCGCGCTGGGCCTTCCGCTTGGCGTCTTCCTGGCGACCAGCCGGAAAGGCGAGCTGTTCGCCGCACCGTCAGCCAATGGCGTGCTCGGCGTCATCGTCAATGCGGCCCGCTCGACGCCGTTCATCATCCTGGTGGTTGCGATCATTCCTTTCACGCGGCTGATTGCCGGCACCTCGATCGGATCGGGCGCGGCAATTGTGCCGCTCACCATCGCGGCGACGCCGTTCATCGCCCGTCTGGTCGAGGCGGCGATCCGCGAGGTCGATGCCGGTCTGATCGAGACGGCGTCCTCGTTCGGTGCGAGCCCGCTGCAGATTGTGTTCAAGGTGCTGATCCCGGAGGCCTTGCCGGGGCTGGTGCTGGCCCTGACGCTCGCGGTGGTCAGCCTGCTCGGCTACTCCGCAATGGTCGGGGCCGTCGGAGGCGGCGGCCTCGGCGACCTCGGCATTCGCTACGGCTATCAGCGCTTCATGCCCGAAATGATGTTGGCGGTCGTCGTCGTTTTGATCGCGCTGGTTCAGACCGTGCAGACCGCCGGCGACTACCTGGCGCGCCGCGTCAATCGCCGCCTGCGTCATCGCTAAAGAGGCAGCGCCGTCACGATCCCTTCGGCGCCCAGATCTTGACGTCGCCGGTATCGACCTTGCGTGGCAGCAGACCTTCGGCCGTGAAGGTATCGGCGATCCGCTGCTGCTCGGAAAGGCCGGCCGCGCTGACCACGCCGACCTTGTAGGAGCGGTGGCTGTTGGCCTCCTCCACCGTGGCGGCGTCGATGCCCCACAGGCCGGCGAGCAGAGCCGCGGCCTCGTTCGGGTTGGCTTTGACCCAGGTGCCGGTTTCGACCAGCCTGGCAAAGATGGCATTCAGTGCATCGGCCCGCTTTTCGGCGAACGCGGCCGACGCGAGATAGTAGCGCTTGTAGCTTGCGAGCCCGCCGCTGCCGTCGGTCAGGATGCGCGCGCCGGACTGGCGTTGCGCGCTGCTGAGGAACGGATCCCAGGCGACCCAGGCATCGACATTGCCGCTGACGAACGCCGCGCGGCCATCGGCCGGCGTCAGATAGGCCGGCGTGATGTCCTTGAAGGACAGTCCGGCCTTGGCAAGTACCGCAAGCAGCAGGAAGTGGCTGCCCGCGCCCTTGGTGACCGCGACCTTCTTGCCCTTGAGATCGGCCGGCGACCTGATCGCGGACTCCTTCGGCACCAGGATCGCCTGCGCCGATGGAGAAGCAGCTTCCTCGGCGACGTAAGCGAGCTTGGCGCCGGCGGCCTGGGCGAAGATCGGCACGGTATCGGCGACGTCGGCCCCGAAATCGATGCTGCCGACATTGATGGCCTCGAGCAGCGGCAGGCCGCTGGTGAACTCATGCCATGACACGGTGATGCCGAGCGGCGCCAACGCCTTCTCCAGCGCGCCGTTGGTTTTCAGGATCGCGGTCAGCGTCGACGATTTCTGGTAGCCGATCCGCATTTCTTCGGCGGCCGCAGGCCGAATCAGCGAGGTCATCGCAAGCAGCCCGATGGCGGCGACAGCAAGACGGCGCGACATCGCAACCGCCGATGATGCGGCCTGTGCTGGCGAGACGGGGCGGGCAAAGATGGGCATGGCAAGTCGTCCTGAGCCGGTTCGATCTGTTGCCATTTGTGTGCAATCGGAGCACCGGAGGCAATCGCGGAGAAATCGTCCGAACGAGTGCAATTTTCTCTGCAAGCGAAGTCCGCGAGAATAGTATTTTTGGCGCGCGCGGTGCGGCCGGCATCAGCAGATAAGCCGCTCGCTGCGCCAAAGTGCCCAGCCGGCTCCATTCTCTTTTCATCGCGGCCACAGCAGCGGCGACTCGTCATGCGGAAAAATTTGGATTCTCATTTCATTGATTTCGTCCCCGGAGCGGGCGATGAGCTTGATAACGATTTCAGTTCCATGGAGACCGGGATGTTGCTTCGATCCATTTTCGCACTTGCAGGCGTTGTTGCGATCTGGTCGCCCGCCGCCGCGGCAGAAACGATCAAGATCGGCGTGACGCCCGGCCCGCATGCACAAATCCTCGAGGCCGTGAAACCGATCGCGGCGAAGAGCGGGCTCGAGCTTCAGCTCATCGAGTTCTCCGACTATGTCGTTCCGAACGCCGCGCTCGACGCCGGCGACATCCAGGCCAACTCGTTTCAGAATCAGCCCTATCTGGACAACCAGAAAGCCGATCGCGGCTACAAGATCGAGCAGGTGGGACTGACGGTTAATTTCCCGATCGGTGTCTATTCGCGCAAGCACAAGAGCTGGGCCGATGTTCCTGACGGAGCCAAGGTCTCAATTCCCAATGATCCGACCAATGGCGGCCGGGCGCTGCTCCTGCTGCGCGACAAGGGCGCGATCAAGCTGAAGAGCGACGTCGGCTTCAAGCCGACTGTTGTCGACATCACCGAAAATCCCAGGAAGCTGAAATTCGTCGAGGTCGACGCAGCCCAGGCGCCCCGGGCGCTCGACGATGTCGATGCGGCGGTCATCAACACCAACTATGCGACGCAGGCCGGTCTCGATCCGGTCAAGGATCCGATCCTGCGCGAGGATCCGAAGGGACCATACGTCAATCTGATTGCGGTTCGCTCCGCCGACAAGGACAAGCCGTGGGTCAAGATCCTGGTCGATAGCTACCACACGCCGGAGATCAAGGAATTCGTCCAGACCAAGTTCAAGGGCGCGGTGCTGCCCGGCTGGTAGTTGCCGATCCAATCGCTGAGGGAAGATGATGCGTATTCTGATGACGGCGGTTGCCGCGGTAACGCTGTTGGTCGGCACCGCGAGGGCCGAGACGGTCCGGGTCGGCGTCACGGCCGGACCACACGCCGAGATCCTCGAAGTCGTCAAGAAGGTGGCCGCGGGCCATGGGTTCGACATCAAGGTGGTCGAATTCACGGACTACGTGATCCCGAACCAGGCGCTCGCGCTCGGGGATCTCGAGGCCAATTCGTTCCAGCACGAGCCTTATTTGAAGAACCAGATATCGAAGACCGGCTGGAAGATCGTCAAGGTCGCCAACACGATTGCGTCGCCGCAGGGTGTCTACTCGTTGAAGTACAAGAAGCTGGCCGATCTTCCGGATGGCGCTCGGGTGGCGATCGCCAACGATCCTTCCAATGGCGCGCGCGGCCTGATGATCCTCGCGCTGCACGGCGTGATCAAGCTCAAGGATTCTAACAACGTCGCGACGAGCATTGCCGACATCGCTGACAATCCGAAGCATCTGCGCTTCGTCGAGCTTGATGCCGCGCAGCTGCCGCGTTCCCTGCAAGATGTCGACCTGGTCTCGATCAACAACAATTATGCGGTTCAGGCCGGGCTCAATCCCGCCATCGATGCAATTGCCCGCGAGGCGGCCGATGGCCCGTGGGTCAACATCATTGCCGTGCGCGAGGCGGACAAGGACAAGCCCTGGGTCAAGCAGCTGATCGATGCCTACCATTCCGAGGAGGTCAAGGCATTCCTCGAGAAGCGCTTCAAGGGCACCTACATCGCAACCTGGTGAGGGGCGTTGATCGCCCATCGCCAGGAGGTTTCCAGGCTGATCTATTCAGCGGCCTCGGTGCGCGCCGCCGCCGAAGCGCGGCGGAAGCCGGCGCCGGGATGCGTGGCGTCAAGATAGGGACCGCGTCCAGGGAACAGCTTCTCGCGGAGCGTGCCTTCGCGATAGGCTGTCTTGTAGACTCCGCGTGACTGCAATTCCGGCACGACGAGGTCGACGAATGACGTCAGCGATTCCGGCGCGACGAGGCGGAACAGGTTGAAGCCGTCGACGTCGGTTTCGTCGACCCAGGCGATCAGCTCGTCCGCCACGTCCTGGGGTGAGCCGACCACGAATGGCGAGCGTGCGCCGACCCGGCTCAGCGTCGCGAGATCACTGACCTTGACCGGCCGGTCGCTCCGCAACGTGAAATTCTCGACCATCGACTGGATCGCGTTGCTCTCGACATACTGCACCGCCTGATCGGGACGATAGTTCGAGAAATCGATGCCGGTCCAGCCCGAGAGCAGGGCCAGCTGGCCGGCTTGATCGACATACCCTGCGTACTCCTCGAGCAGATCGTTCGCCTCCGCGCGTGTCGGGGCGACGATTACGGTCGCGCCGGCGAACAGGCGGATATCATAGGGATCGCGTCCGAGCGCCTTGGCCGCCTCCCTGATCTCGCGTACGGCGCGGGCCAGAATGGGCTTGGTCTGGCCGTTGAGGAAGATCGCCTCCGCGTGCCTCGCCGCGAAGGCGCGGCCGCGCTTCGAGGTTCCCGCCTGATACAGCAACGGTGTGCGCTGTGGCGAGGGTTCGGCGAGGTGGATGCCGTCGACCTGGTAATGAAGTCCCTGGTGCCGCACATTGTGGATCCTTGCCGGATCAGTGAACACGCGCGCTGTCCGGTCACGGCGGACCGCACCGTCCTCCCAACTGCCTTCCCATAGCTTGTAGCTTGCGGTGAGGAATTCCTCGGCCGCCTCGTAGCGTTCATCATGCGCGCGGTTGGCCTCAAGACCCATTCCGCGGGCGCCGCTATCGAGATAGCCGGTGACGATGTTCCAGCCGATCCGTCCGCGAGTGAGATGATCGAGCGTCGAGAAGCGGCGCGCGAACTGATAGGGATGTTCGTAGGTGAGGTTGGACGTGATGCCGAAGCTGAGATGCTTCGTTGCGTAAGCCATGGCGGAGACGAGCAGGGTCGGCTCGGCGTTCGGCAACTGAACGGCGTGGCGCAGCGCGGTCTCGGGACTGCCGCCGTAGACGTCATAGATGCCAAAGACGTCGGCCAGGAAGATGCCGTCGAGCAGGCCGCGTTCGGCCGTTCTGGCGTAGTCCACCCAATAGTCGAGCGAGTTGTAGTTAAGTGAAGTGTCGCGCGGATGCGACCAGGGGCCGGCCCAGTTGTGGCTCGGCGCCATCATGTTGAACGCGTTGAAGCGAAGTTCCTTTGGTCTGGTCATCGCGCGATTCCGCCAATTGAGGACTGAGGGGTGATTTATCACGTCAGCTGCGCGGCTTTATTTTCTATTCGGAGAAACAGGATCAAAATCGTGCTCCGTCTCCGACCCGGCGGAGCAGAGATTCGTTTGTTCGACTTCGTCGTGCTGTTCGAACTGACGGTATGCACGACATTGCGCACTGATTTGCAGGTGCGATCAGCAAATGACTCATCAGCTCCACTGATCCTTTCAACGCGACGGCGCAGTGAAACAAATGTTACGCGATCGGCGCAGCGGCTGAAAAATTAGCGACGCCATCAGACGCGGCGCCAGCACGCCCATCGCTATTTTCTCCGATGTCTCGACAGTCGCGGACGCTGCTGCGCATCATTCTTTGCCTATTGATGCTGGGTCCACGGATTTCAGGAGATTTTCGAGATGCCGATCGAAACCAAGAATGTCGAAACGCTCGCCTTGCACGGCGGATCGTACCGGTCCGACTCGGCGACTGGCGCCGTCGCCGTTCCGATCTACCAAACGACGTCCTTTCAATTCGAGAATACCGATCACGCATCGCGGCTGTTCGCCCTTGAGGCGATCGGACAGATCTACACCAGGATCAAGAGCCCGACGGCTGACGCGTTCGAGGAGCGCTTGGCTGCGCTGGAAGGCGGCGTTGGCGCGCTGGCCGTGGCGTCGGGCCAGTCGGCGACGGCCTACGCGATCTTCAACATCGCGCAAGCGGGGGACAACATTGTCTCATCGACCGATCTGTACGGCGGCACCTGCACGCTGCTGTCGCAGACGCTGAAGCAGTTCGGTATCGAGGTTCGCTTCGTCGATCCGGCCGATCCGGAGAACTTCCGCCGTGCGACCGATGCAAAGACCCGCGCCTACTTCGCCGAGACGCTACCGAACCCCAAGCTCAATGTATTCCCGATCAGGGAAGTCGCGGATATCGGCCGTTCCCTCGGCGTGCCGCTGATTCTCGATAATACCGCCGTCCCGCTCATTGCGCGCCCGTTCGAGCACGGCGCGGCGATCGTCGTCTATTCCGCGACAAAGTATATCGGCGGCCACGGCACGTCGATCGGCGGAGCGATCATCGATGGCGGCAACTTCGACTGGGCGGCGCACGCCGAGCGCTTCCCGCTGCTAACGCAGCCGGACGATGCCTATCATGGCGCGATCTGGACCGAGGCAGCCAAGCCGCTGGGGCCGATCGCCTACATCCTGCGCGCACGCGTGAAGCTGCTGCGCGATCTCGGTGCCGCGGTCGCTCCCCAGAACGCATTTCAGTTCATCCAGGGACTCGAGACCTTGCCGCTGCGGTTGCGTCAGCACAACGAGAACGCGATCAAGGTCGCAAACTTCCTGGCACGGCATCCCGCCGTTTCGCATGTGATCTTTCCCGGACTGCAGAGCGGGGAGGACCGGCGCCGCGCCGATCTCTATCTGAAGGGCGGCTATGGCGGGCTGGTCGGCTTCGAGCTGAAAGGAGGCGTCGAGGCCGGCCGTCGGTTCATCGATGCGCTGAAACTGTTTTATCACGTTGCCAACATCGGCGATGCGCGCTCGCTGGCGATCCACCCGGCATCGACCACCCATCAGCAGCTGAGCGCCGCAGAGCAGCTCGCGGCAGGCGTGACGCCCGGCTACATCAGGCTTTCGGTCGGCATCGAGCATCCGGACGACATTCTCGCCGACCTCACCCAGGCATTTGCCGAGGCTGAGGCGGGAAGCAGCGGCCGCAAGGCGGCCTGATCGATCCCTGATGACGGAGTTGAAACCGAGACCATGAAGACATTTTTGCGCCTGGCGCAGGCAGCTGGCGTGCTGCTTGCCATGACTGCGGCCGCCGTTGCGGACGAACCTCTCAAGATCGCGACCAGCGCCGGCCCGGTCGGTCAGCTGGCTGCCTTTGCCGCCAAGCTCGCCAGGGACAAGGGGCAGGACGTCAAGATCGTCGAGCTGTCGGACTGGGTCGCGTTGAACGAGGTGGTGAACAGCGGCGACGTCGACGCCAATCTGTTCCAGCACGCCACCTATCTCGCGATCCAGAACAAGCAGCGCGGTTTCAACCTGATCCAGGTCGACAAGGTCAGCGTGATCGCGCCCGTCGGGCTGTTCTCGAAGAAGATCAAGTCGCTCGACGAGATCAAGTCCGGCGACAGCGTTGCGATCCCGAACGAGCCGCTCAACGGCGCGCGTGGCTTGATCCTGCTCGAACGCGCCGGACTGATCAAGCTGGCGCCGGGCAAGGGTTTTTCGGTGAGCCGGTTTGATATCATCGAAAATCCCAAGAACCTGAAGGTCGTCGAGCTCGATCCGGCGCAGACCTACCGGTCGCTCGATGACGTCACGCTTGCGCTCGTCAATATCACCTATCTGATACCGGCCGGCGGTGATCCAAAATCGGCGCTGGTGATCGACCGCACGGTCGATGACGGTCTCGTGCTGCGCTTTACCGCGCGGCCGGACAAGAAGGACGATCCGCGCCTGAAGGCCTTCATCCAGGTCTTCAACTCGCCGGAGGTCAAGCACTTCATCGAGGAGAAGCTGCCGGCGTTCATTCCGGCCGGCTTCGGCAGCTAGAGCGTTGTCGAGCGAGGTGGACACCGGCTCGCGCGAAGAGAGCGCGTCAGAGCAAAAGGCTGGAGTTTCGGTTCTGATTTCATCTGAACCGAAGCTCTAGACGCGCGCGAGGGATGCGAGCCGCCGCTCCTCCTCCTCGGCGCGAGCCGACCGAGCGGGAGCTGCCATGCTATCGCTCTGTGCGTGATCCGGCCGCGCGACATGCGGCGTGGGCAGACTGACGTCAGCGTGGCGATGGATCACATCTGCCGCGGTCTCGATTGGGCATGCGTCGAGGCAACCAGCAAATCAGCCGTGAGGACCAAACAGAAAGAGTTCGTGCATGTCCTTGCCGTCCGGGTTGGCAGCGCGGGCCAACCGCCGCTGCCATCTCTTCAGCCGGCGGGCCGCGCGACGAAGGACGTGGAGCCAAGAGGATGTCCGCACCCAGAGCCTCCTTCGCATTCCGAGCCGTTCGACGAACGATAACACGCCCCTGTTCGGGACGCGCGCGAAACTCGGCGGCGCCACGAAGTTTGCAATCAGACGCGCATGGCGAGGCGTTTTGCAGCAGAGAGATGCTCTCGCGACGCGGCGCCAGGAAAATTCATTCCGGGCAATGTTGCCCGATCGCCGGGCTTATGGAATTGTCCGACCGGATGGTCAATAAATAGCGGTTCGGAGGCGGAGCTGTGGTCCCGGAACCTTGCGACTGTTGACGGACATCCCTGGACGATGGCCGAACGGCCGCCTGGTGGAACGGACAAGACATGGCCCGATCGCGCGCCAAAGACTATGACGACAAGCGCCTCTCGATGCTGCATCGCTCGGCCGAGCTGTTTGCCGCATCGGGATATGTCGGCACGTCGATGAACACCATCGCCGACGCCTGCGGTGTCTCGAAGGCGCTGCTCTATCACTATTATCCCGACAAGGAAGCGATCCTGTTCGATATCCTGTCGTCGCATCTCGCGAAGCTCGTGGCGGCGGTCCGCAAGGCGAGCGCACAGGCCGGCGATCCGGTCGCACGCTTCGGGACGATCGTTGCGACCTTGCTCGAGCTCTACCGGCATGCCGACGCCGAGCATCAGGTCCAGATCTCAAGCCTCAAGCTGTTGCCGAAGGACAAGCAGCAGCCGCTGCTCGCAAACGAGCGGATCCTGGTCGGGATCATGTCGGATGCGCTCGCCGCCGCGGTGCCGGCGGCGAAGCAGAAGCGCGTGCTCAAGCCGCTGACGATGAGCGTCTTCGGCATGCTGAACTGGCATTACATGTGGTTTCGCGAGGGCGGGCCGATGACCCGCGCCGAATATGCCGGTTTCGTCGCGCAGCTCGTGCTGGCCGGCGCCGACGATGCCGCCGCCGCCACCCGGCCGCGCGGCAAGGCGAAATCGGCCGGCCGCAGCCGGCAGACCGCGTTGCTCTGACGCACCCCTTAACCCCGCATCGCGTTCATGGTCAGCAGCTCGTAGGTCGCCGCGGTTTCGCCGGTACCGGTCGTGATCTCGACGTCCCAGCGTACCTCGCCATATTGCTTGTTGCGCGGCATCTTCTCCTTCGCGGTCAGCCGCACCTGGATCTGTTCGCCGGGCTGGACGGGTTTGACGAAGCGCAGCGAGTCGAGGCCGTAATTCGCCAGCACCGGCCCGTAGTCGGGATCGACGAACAGGCCGGCGGCAAACGACAGCAGCAGGTAGCCATGCGCGACACGGCCCGGGAAGAATGGATGCCCCTTGGTCGCTTCCTCGTCCATATGGGCGTAGAAAGTGTCGCCCGTGAAATGCGCGAAGTGCTCGATGTCGTCGAGCGTGATCTGCCGCGACTTCGAGACCAGCGTGCGGCCGATCTCGAGATCGTCATAGTGATAGCGGAACGGGTGCAGATCGCCTTCGAGCATCGGGCTGCCCTTGAACCAGCGGCCGGTGACGCCGCTCAGCATCGCCGGCGAGCCCTGCAAGGCGGTGCGCTGCATGTAGTGCTGGAGGCTGCGGACGCCGCCCAGTTCCTCGCCGCCGCCGGCCCGGCCGGGGCCGCCATGAACCATCTGCGGCATCGGCGAACCGTGTCCGGTGTGCTCGCTCGCGCAGTCGCGGTCGATGATCGCGACGCGGCCGTGAAAACTGCCGATGCCAAATGCCAGCTCGGTCGCAGCCGGGACGTCGTGCGTGTAGATGGATGCGACGAGGCTGCCGCCGCCGCGATTGGTCAGCGCGATGGCCTGATCCAGATCGTCATAGCCCATCACGGTGCTGACAGGGCCGAACGCCTCGATCTCGTGGACTGCGGTTGCGGCGAGCGGCTTCGCGCAATGCAGCAGCAGCGGCGGAACGAAGGCGCCGCGCTTCGCGTCGGCATCGAGCAGCGCGAAGTTGCCGGGGTCGCCGGCCACCAGTTCGGCTTCGGCGCGAAGCTTCGCGACATGGGCAATCACGTCGCTGCGCTGGCCGAGCCCGACCAGCGGCCCCATCCTGACCTTGTCGTTTTCGGGATTGCCGATCGTGACCTTGGCCAGACGGTCGCGCAGCGCCGTGATCACGGCGTCGAGCTGCGCCGACGGCACCAGCGCGCGGCGGATCGCGGTGCATTTCTGCCCCGCCTTGACCGTCATCTCCTTCGCCACTTCCTTGACGAAGAGGTCGAACTCCGGGCTGCCCGGTACGGCGTCTGGAGCGAGGATTGCGGCGTTCAGCGAATCCCGTTCGGCGATGAACCTGACCGCCTCGCGCGCGATGACAGGATGCCGCTGCAGCTTTTGCGACGTGTCGGCCGAGCCTGTGAAGGACACCACGTCCTGGCAGGTTAGATGGTCCAACAGGTCGCCGGTCGATCCGACGATGAATTGCAGCGCGCCGTCGGGCAGCACGCCGGATTCGATGATGATCCGGACCAGCTCGTAAGCGACATAGGAGGTGACCGTCGCGGGCTTGGTCACGACGGGCACGCCGGCCAGCAGCGCGGGCGCCAGCTTCTCCAGCATGCCCCAGCACGGGAAGTTGAACGCGTTGATGTGCACGGCGACGCCGTGCAGCGGCGTCACGATATGCTGACCGGCGAATGCGCCACCCTTGGACAGCCCCTCGACATTGCCGTCGAGCAGGAATTTGCTGTTCGGAAGCTCGCGGCGTCCCTTGCCGGCATAGGCGAACAACGTGCCGATACCGCCGTCGACGTCGATGACGGCGTCAGTGCGGGTTGCGCCGGCATGGAACGACAGTTTGTAGAGCCGGTCCTTGTGCTGGGTCAGATAGTCGGCGAGCGCCTTCAGCAAGCCTGCGCGCTGGTGGAACGTCAGTTTTCCAAGATGCTTGCCGCCGACCGCGCGGCCATAGGCGAGGATCTCGCGCATGTCGAGATCGCTTCCGGTCGTGACCGCCACCACATCGCCGGTGACGGCACTGTGAATCTCGGCTGCCGGTTCGCCCGGGCCGGACCATTTTCCGCGCACGAAGCTGTCGAGCTTCATGACGTTGTCCGCCGTCCGTGCACCGCTGGATTGAGGCTGTGTCATCGCAATAGGACCTTCTGACTTGTGATCAATGATGGGTCTCGCCTTGGCGGCGGAATGTTCAATCGGAAACGTTCAATCCTTGGCCCGTCCGACAAAGCGCGGGGCGCGCCTTTCGAGAAAGGCGGTGACGCCTTCGGCATAGTCCGCCGACCGGCCGGCACGGCCCTGCAACTCGCGCTCGAGATCGAGCTGCGCGTCGAGCGTGTTGGTCTCGGAGGCATCGAGCGCCTGCTTGATCAGCGCAAGACCATCGGTCGGCTGTGTCGCGAGCGAGGCGGCGAGGGCGTGGCCCTCGGCCATCAGGTCGGAATCCTCGACCACCTTCCAGATCATGCCCCATGTCTCCGCCCGCTCGGCGGAGATCGGCTCGGCGAGCCTGGCCAGTGCGCGCGCTCGCGCGCCGCCGACGAGCCGCGGCAGCAACCAGGTGCCGCCGGTGTCAGGGACGAGGCCAAGCTTGGCGAAGGCCTGGATGAACTTGGCCGACCGCGCGGCGATCACGATATCGCAAGCAAGGGCCAGGTTCGCGCCGGCACCCGCGGCGACGCCGTTGACGGCGCACACGACCGGCATCGGAATGCCGCGCAGCTTGCGCACCAGCGGATTGTAGAATTTTTCGATCGGTGCGGAGAGGTCCGGCGTTTCGCCCGGCGTGAACACGCCGTCCGAAAGATCCTGCCCGGCGCAGAATCCGCGTCCGGTTCCGGTCAGGATCAGCGCGCGGCAGGACTTGTCCTGCTCCGCCGCGATCAGCGCAGCCATCAGTGCGGCGTGCAGATCGGCGCTGAAGGAATTCAGGCGATCGGGCCTGTTGAGCGTCAGGACGCGATATCCGGCGCGGATATCGGTCAACACTAAATCGCTGACCATGATGACCTCCCGTTGCGGCTTCTGGCGGCCGAAGGTTGCGCGACGTGCGTTTGGATTACTATTGACCGTCCGGTCAGTCAATTATAATCCACGCGACGGCATGGATGACGACGCCGGGCAACATCGAGCGAGCACGATCTCGGTCTCGGTCGCGAATTCAGGCCCGACAAGAGTGTCAGGATGATCCGGCGCGCATCGCGTGTCTGCAGCAAAAGTTCCGACGCGTAAGCACGGTCCCGTGTATTCGAGCGGTGTGATGCTGCCACAAATCGGCCCGCATATCACCGGCGACCTCCCGCCGCCATGAGGATCAGCCGATGACGATGCAGTCGCCGGATATGACCGGGTTTCGGTTCTCGACCGCGGATTTCGGCGAGCGCGACCGCTTGCCGATCTTTCGCGAGGGCGGATGAGCGAAAGCGTCGTTCGACATTCTCGGAATTCGTGCTCGGCCAGCGCCTGGCGCGTGCGCATCATTTGCTGAACGACCCGCGCCACAGCGGCAGCACCATCGGTACGATCGCATTCGAAGTCGGGTTCGGCGATCTGTCCTACTTCAACCGCACCTTCCGCCGGCATTACGGCGTGACGCCGTCGGATATCCGCGCGGTGCCGCGGCGCTCCTGACCGAACATCGCAATTTCCCTGGCAGAGCGGCAGGTCGTTGCCTGCGGTCTGCCGCAACCCGGCACGCGCCGATCATCCGCCGGCGACGCGTCGCAAACAGCGCTCTCCGCCAGCCTGTGTGCTGTCGCGCACACAACATCGCCGCCAATCACGTCCGCTGCGGCGATTTCAGACGTCAATGCACGACAACGTGTTTCACATTGTTGCCCGATGTCGCATATCTCCAATCCCCCGTCGCCCCAGTCCGAGCCTGCCAATCGTCTCGCGCTTAAAAGGCAGCCCCCGGGAATCGTTGCAATCGATGGATTAGTCGACTGCGATGCATTGAGGCGACTTGAGACCATCGAGGAGAATGTGATGAAGTCTGCACTTCGAGGATATTTTCTTGCGCTTGGCGCGAGCCTGGCCTTGTCCGGCGCCGCCATGGCACAGGATATCAGTGTTGCCGTGGTCGGGCCGATGACCGGCTCCGAGGCGAGCTTCGGCCAGCAGTTCAAGAACGGTGCTGATCTCGCGATCGCCGACATCAATGCGGCGGGCGGCGTGCTTGGCAAGAAGCTGAAGCTGGAGGTCGGCGACGATGCCTGCGATCCGAAGCAGGCGGTGTCGGTTGCCGAGAAGATGGCAGGCGCGAGGATTCCATTCGTCGTTGGGCATTTCTGCTCATCGACCTCGATCCCTGCGTCGGACGCCTATGCCGAGGGCAATGTGCTGCAGATCACGCCGGGCTCGACCAATCCGCAATTCACCGAGCGCGGGTTGTGGAACACGTTCCGTGTCTGCGGCCGGGATGACCAGCAGGGCACGGTTGCGGCCGCCTACATTATCAAGAACTACAACACCAAGAACGTCGCGATCATCCACGACAAGACGACCTACGGCAAAGGCCTTGCCGACGAAACGAAGAAGGCCATCAACGCCGCGGGCGTGAAGGAAAAGCTTTATGAGGCCTACACCAAGGGCGACAAGGATTTTGCCGCGCTGGTATCCCGCTTCAAGAAGGAGTCGATCGATTTCGTCTATGTCGGCGGCTATTATGCCGAGGCAGCGTTGATCCTGCGCCAGATGCGCGAGCAGGGCGTCAATGCGGTGCTGATGGGCGGCGACGCCCTGGTCGACAAGCAGTTCGCCGCGATCGCAGGTCCGCTTGCTGAAGGCTCGCTGTTCACCTTCTCGCCCGACCCGCGCAAGAAGGCGACCGCGGCCGCGACGTTGAAGAAGTTCAAGGACAAGGGCATCGATCCCGACGGCTACACGCTCTACAGCTATGCAGCGTTCCAGATCTGGAGCCAGGCCGCAGCCCGTGCCCAAACCACGGACGCCAAGAAGGTCGCGGCGGCCATCAAGGCCGGAAGCTGGGATACCGTGCTCGGCAAGATCAGCTACACGCCGAAGGGTGACATCACCCTGATCGACTACGTCGTGTATCGCCGCGACAAGGACGGCAACTACGCCGAATTGCCGGCCGGTCAATGATCGCCAGAGCGTTTTCGAGCGAAGCGGGTACCGGTTCGCGTGAAGAAAGCACGTCAAAGCAAAATCGAGAGCCTCCGTTCCGATGCAACCGGAACGAAGGCGACCCTGGCCAGGCTGAATCGTTTCCCGCTGCGCCCGTGACCGGCGCATCCGGTCACACGTTCCGGGCAAAGCGCGCAGCGCCGGGGATCGGCGTGAGCCATGCGGCGGCGCGATCGGTATAGATCTCGGCTTGCGGCTGCAGTCCCTCCATGCTGTCGAGCGTGCCGGCTTTCACCACGACCTTGCCGGGCATCAATGCGGTTTTCGCAAGCAAAGGGGACCCGCAGCGCCCGCAGAAATGACGATGGACCGGATGGCCGCTGTCGCCCTTGTCGACGAACACCACCGTCTCGCCCGACTGCTGGTAGTCGGCTTCGCGGATCACGAGGTTGAACGAAAACAGGCTGCCGCTTTGCCGCTGGCAATGTGTGCAATGACAAACTCCGATGCTCCGCGGTTCGCTCTTGAGCGTGTAACGCACCGCGCCGCACAGGCAGCCGCCGTTCCGTTCCTGCATGCTGGTTTCTCCCATACGATGACGCCGTCGCCGGGAACAGGGACGCCGCCTCAGGCGTCGCCAATCACGGCATCGATGAATGTGGTGGCCGATTCCCTCAACTGCTTGCGGCTGTATCCGGCGCGCTCCATCACGGCGAGCCCGCGCGTGAACGTCACGATGACGCGCGCCAGCCGATTTGCATCGGCCGGGCTGCGCCTGTTCGGGGCCGCGCTGATGGCCTTGCCGACCAGCTGCTCGAGGCGGGTGAGCACGTCCTGCACGCGCTGACGCACATCCGCGCTCGAAATGGCGGCGTCCAGCGCGGTGCGCGTCGTCAGGCAGCCCCGCTGCGGCGTGCCGTCCGTCATGTTGACGATGATCATCTCAAAGAAGCTCCTCAGCCTCGCCGAGGTGTCGCCATGCGCGAGCGCGCTGCCGGCCGCGTCCAGGAATTGCGCGGCATACTGATCGAAGGCGCGCAGGAAGATCGCTTCCTTGTCGCCATAGGCGTTGTAGAGGCTGCCGCGCTGGACGCCGGTCGCGGCCGCGAGGTCCTGCATGGTCGCATCGTGCAGGCCCTTGCGCCAGAACACGTCGAGCGCGGTTGCGATCATCTCGTCCTCGTCGAACTGACGCACGCCCACCATTCGATCTACTCCATCGGATCATTCTTGACACAATCGTCAATATTGACAATGATGTCAAGAATGAACCCGAGGAGATCCGGATGATTACCGCTGTCACGACGTTCAAGCTGCCGAAGCCGATCACGCGCGAGGAAGCCCGCAGCATCTTCCTGAGCACCGCGCCGATCTATCGCGGCATTGAGGGGCTGTTCCGAAAAACCTATGTGCTGTCCGAGGACGGGCTGACGGCCGGCGGCATCTATTTCTGGAGCTCGAGGGTGGAGGCGGAAGCGCTGTACACCGATGCGTGGCGCGCCCGCGCCCGGGAGAAATATGGCGCCGATCCGATCGTGACCTATTTCGAGAGTCCCGTGGTGGTCGACAACCTTGCCCAGCAGATTGTCGCCGACGATTAGCAACGATGCAGTGGTGGCGGATGCGCATTACAGCGCATTGAGCGCCTTGCGCGACGGAGCGAGCGGCAGCCATTCCGGAATCTGCCGCCTGGCGAGCCAGTACGGCCGCCAGATCGCGCGCCAGGTCGGCCGGTCGAGAGGCGCGGTGCCCCACCTGCGTTGCTCGATCTCCATCCGCAACAGGTCGTGGCTATGCAGCCATTGGCGCGCTGCCCACCAGACCTCGCGCGGCATCTCGGCGTTCCGGATACCGGTGAGCTCGGCGATACCAGGCAAAGGACCCTCAAAACGCGCCGCAACTCTCAGAGTGGCGACCCGTTGCCCGCTCCGCCTGACGCTCCACAGCCGCGAGCGATGGTTCGCGATCTGCCGGCGAAACAGCTCGTCATCGGGCAGTCCCGTGATCGGAGCGGTGAACGCTTCCGGCGGCAACCTTCGCAGCCACAGCGGAATGCCCGCCGCGGCCGCGGCGTCCGAGAGCGAGCGGCCGTCGATGACGCATGCGCGTGCGCGCGCTGAAGCTCCCGGCTCGCGGGACCGCCAGCGCGAACAGCAGCGCAGGAAAGCTCGCGGCAAGGTCCGCAAGACGCGTGTGCCGCATGGCCAGCGCGCGGACCTTCCCCTGAACGTGCGGATGATACCTCCGCAGCTGACGTTCGAGCAGCACGGAGCGTGTGGCCTCCCGACGAGAGACCACCAGAAGCGTCGAGGTCATGACAAAAGTTCCGCAAGCGCGGAGCCGAAGGCGCGCGGCAGATTCGATTGCGTGTGGGTGTTGCGATTTCACCCGGGATCCGATCCCGGGACGCGCGTCAAATATCGCGCGGCGAACCCGGGAAGCGCACAGACCTGAACATCGTCGCCTCCTGCGTTGAAGTTACGGAGCGCTCCCATAGCCTATTTCCCGCCGCCAGGCAACGTGAAGCTGGGCATTGCATTTTAGCGATGTGGTGCGCGCGCGATGAGAGACCTCACTGCGGCATCGGCCGCCCAAGGTCTCTTCACGATCCCGGTCAACGACGCTAGTCTGATCAGGGGCTAACAAGAAACGTAGGCGGGAGGCGACAATGACCCAGCAACAACCCTCCGATCCAGGCTCCCCGGCACTGCCACGCCGCAGGCTCGGCTGCACCGGGCTCGATGTCTCCATTGTCGGCTTCGGCACCGCGCCGCTCGGCGACCTGTTCGCACGGCTCGACGACACTGCTGCGATCGCAGCAGTGGAGCGGGCGTTTGCGCTGGGCGTCAACCTGCTGGATTCTTCGCCGCTCTACGGCCATGGCCTCGCCGAACACCGCAGCGGCACCGCGCTGCGCCGCGTGGCGCGCGACGACGTCGTCGTCTGCACCAAGGTCGGGCGCTGGATGGACCCGTTCCATGGCCGCGGCGACGGCTCCAATTTCGCCGGCGGCGCGCCGCATCGCGCGGTGTTCGACTATTCCTATGACGGCACCATGCGCTCGGTGGAGCAGTCGCTGCTGCGGCTCGGCACCGATCGCATCGACCTGCTTCTGATCCACGACGTCGACGTCTGGACCCACGGAGCTGACGCGATCGAGGCGCGGTTTCGCGAGGCGATGGAGGGCGCCTATGTCGCGCTCGACAAGTTGCGTTCCGAGCGCGTGGTCAGGGGCATCGGGATCGGCGTCAACGAGGCCGAGATGTGCGTGCGCTTCACCAAGGCCGGAACGTTCGACACCATGCTGCTTGCCGGCCGCTACTCGCTGCTCGAGCAACCCGCGCTCGCCGAATTCCTGCCGCTGGCGCAAGCCCAGGGCATCGGCATGATGCTCGGTGGCGTCTTCAACTCCGGCATCCTGGCGACCGGTGCGATTGCCGGCGCCAAGTACAATTACAAGGACGCGCCGCCCGACGTGATGCGGAAGGTGGCGGCGATCGATCGCGTCTGCCGCGCCCACAACGTGGCGCTGCCGACCGCCGCGCTGCACTTCGCGCTCGGCCATCCGGCGGTGGCAAGCCTCGTGCTCGGCGCGCAGACGCCGCAGGAGGTCGAGCGCAACGTCGCCGCGTTGTCGTCGCCCGTGCCTGCCGCGCTGTGGCGCGACCTGAAGGCAGAGGGGCTGCTCGACCAGCACGCGCCGGTGCCGGCATGATTCGGATCGACGCCCATCACCATGTCTGGACCCTGGCGCGCGCCGATTACGGTTGGCTGACGCCCGAACGCGGGCCGATCTACCGCGACTTCGGCCTGGCCGATCTGGCGCCGCATCTCGCCGCGGCCGGGATCGAAGGCACCATCCTGGTGCAGGCTGCACCGACCGAAGCGGAGACCGCATTTCTGCTTGATATCGCAAAAGGCGCCGAGCAGGTGCGCGGCGTGGTCGGCTGGATCGACTTCGATGCCGCCGACGCCGCGGCGCGGATCGATGCGATCGCCGGGCGCGAACTCCTGGTCGGTCTGCGGCCGATGGTGCAGGACATCGCCGATGACGACTGGCTGCTGCGCCCCGAACTGGCGGCGCCGCTCGAGGCCATGGCGCGGCATGACCTCGTCTTCGACGCGCTGGTGCTGCCGCGCCATCTGCAGCGGCTCATTCAGGTGGTCGATCGCCATCCGGACCTGCAATTCGTGCTCGACCATTTCGGCAAGCCGCACCTTGCGACCGGCGACATCGCGACCTGGAAGGACGACATCGCAAGCCTCGCCACACGATCCAACGTCGTCTGCAAACTCTCGGGCCTTGCGACCGAGGCGGCGCCGAACTGGCAGGTTGCCGATCTCAGCGAGGCCGTGGATCATGCACTGGCATGTTTCGGGCCGCAGCGGATGCTGTGGGGCAGCGACTGGCCCGTCGTCAATCTCGCCGGCGGCTATGGGCACTGGTTCGCGGCGGCGGAGACCTTGCTGGCTGATTTGTCAAGTGACGCGAGGGCTGCGATTTTCGGCGGCAATGCGGCGCGCATCTATTTGTCAAGCTGCGGACGGCCAACATCCCGGAAATAGATTGCGAGTCGCGCCCAATTTGATCCACAGCGCGCCTTGATGAATCAATCCGGGATGGTTCATAAGCGGCGTCCGCGCCATCGGTGATCCGGCGGCGCAATGGAATTTTAGAGAGATGAGCGTGGCAAAGATTCATCATCAGATTGCGCAGGAGCTGGGGGTTCGCGACGAACAGGTCGAGGCGGCGGTGACGCTGCTCGATGGCGGCGCCACGGTGCCGTTCATCGCGCGATACCGCAAGGAGCTCACCGGCGCGCTTGATGACGCCCAGCTGCGCACGCTGGAAGAACGGCTGACGTATTTGCGCGAGCTCGAGGAGCGCCGCACCGCGGTGCTCAATTCGATCCGCGAGCAGGGCAAGCTCGACGCCGCGCTCGAGGCCCAGATCATGGCCGCCGACAGCAAGGGCCGGCTCGAGGACATCTATCTGCCGTACAAGCCGAAGCGTCGCACCAAGGCCGAGATCGCAAAGGAGGCCGGCCTCGAGCCGCTCGCCGATCAGCTTCTGACGCAGCCCGAAAACGATCCGAACGAGGCCGCGACGCCCTTCGTCAATGCCGAGAAGCAGGTCGCCGACGTCGCCGCGGCGCTTGACGGCGCGCGCGCGATCCTGGTCGAGCGCTTCGCCGAGGATGCCGACCTGATCGGCGCGCTGCGCGAGGAGATGTGGTCGAACGGCATCATGGCCTCGACCGTCCGCACCGGCAAGAAGACCGAAGGCGAGAAGTTCAAGGACTATTTCGATTTCTCCGAGCCGCTGCCGAAGCTGCCGTCGCATCGCATCCTGGCGCTGTTCCGCGGCGAGAAGGAAGAGATCCTGGACCTCGCGATCAAGCCGGAGGCGCAGGAGCCGGTCGTAGGCCAGCCCGGCCTCTACGAGCTCAAGATCATGAACCGCTTTGCGATCTCCAACCAGGGCCGCAAGGGCGACAAGTGGCTGACCGAGACGGTGCGCTGGGCCTGGCGCACCAAGATCCAGATCCATCTCAATATCGATTTGCGGCTGCGGCTGTGGACCGCGGCCGAGACCGAGGCGGTGCGCGTGTTCGCCTCGAATCTGCGCGACCTCTTGCTCGCGGCGCCGGCCGGCGCGCGCGCCACCATGGGGCTCGATCCCGGCTATCGCACCGGCGTCAAGGTCGCGGTGATCGACGCGACCGGCAAGGTGGTGGCGCACACGGCGATCTTCCCGCACGAGCCGCAGCGGCGCTGGGATGAGGCGCTCGCCATTCTCGGCAAGCTCGCGATCGAGCATGGCGTCGAGTTGATCGCGATCGGCAACGGCACCGCCTCGCGCGAGACCGACAAGCTCGCCGCCGAGCTCGTGAAGCGGCTGCCCGAGCGCAAGATGACCAAGATCGTGGTCTCCGAAGCCGGCGCATCGGTCTACTCGGCCTCGGCCTTCGCCTCGAACGAACTGCCCGACCTCGACGTCACCATTCGCGGCGCGGTCTCGATCGCCCGGCGCCTGCAGGATCCCTTGGCCGAGCTGGTCAAGATCGATCCGAAGGCGATCGGCGTCGGCCAGTACCAGCACGATCTCGGCGAGTCCAAGCTCGCCCGCTCGCTCGATGCCGTGGTGGAGGACTGCGTGAACGCGGTCGGCGTTGATGCCAATACCGCCTCGGTGCCGCTGCTCGCGCGAGTGTCGGGCATCGGCCAGGGACTGGCGCAAAGCATCGTGCAGCACCGCGATGCCAACGGCCCGTTCAAGTCGCGCAAGGCGCTGAAGGAGGTGCCGCGGCTCGGGCCGAAAGCGTTCGAGCAGTGCGCCGGCTTCCTGCGCATCAGCAATGGCGAGGACCCGCTCGATTCATCCGGCGTGCATCCGGAAGCCTATCCGGTGGTGCGCCGAATCCTCGAGGCGACCAAGAGCGACATCAAGGCGCTGATCGGCAATGCCGACGTGGTGCGCGGTCTCAAGCCGCAGTCCTTCGTCGACGATACGTTCGGATTGCCGACCGTCACCGACATTCTGCGCGAGCTGGAAAAACCCGGCCGCGACCCGCGTCCGGCGTTCAAGGCGGCGGTGTTCAAGGAAGGCGTCGAGGAGGTCAAGGACCTCAAGAAGGGCATGATCCTCGAGGGCACCGTGACCAACGTCGCTGCCTTCGGTGCCTTTGTCGATATCGGCGTGCATCAGGATGGACTGGTGCACATCTCGGCGATGTCGCGGAATTTCATCAAGGACCCGCGCGAGGTGGTGAAGCCGGGCGACATCGTCAAGGTCAAGGTGCTGGACGTCGAGGTCGCGCGCAAGCGCATCGCGCTGACGCTGCGGCTTGACGACGAGATCGGGCCGAAGAAGGACAATGCCGCGCCGTCGCGCGATTTCTCGCGCGGCTCCGGCAAGATGACGTCGTCGGCTCCGCGCCGGCCGCAGGAGCAGTCCGGCGGCGGCGCGCTCGCCGAGGCGCTGCGCCGCGCGGCCGAGAAGAGCGGGCGCGGCAAGCCGACCTGAGTCGCGGAGGAGGGCGGCAAGCCGAGTTCGCCGCCCTGTTTCAGATCGGCCGGGTGACGCGTCTGGCCGAGTTGTCTAAGCTGTCCCCGTCATCCCCGCGCAATGGCTGCGCCATTGCGCGGGGTTGACGGGACGCAGTGCTTCATTCGTCAATGCATTGCGTTACAATTTGTCCGCCGCAAACCTCGGCAGCGCATCCGCGACGCCCTTGCCGTAGGCCGGGTCGGCCTTGCTGCAATTCGCAACATGCCGTTCCTGGATGTGCTTCGACGCCTGGCCGACCTGACGGGCGGTGTTGTCGAACAGGGCCTGCTTTTGGGTGGCGTTCATCTTGCGGAACAGGTCGCCCGGCTGCTGCCAGTGGTCGTCATCCAGGCGATGATCCCAATGCGCGGCCGCGCCTGACAATTCGAGTGGCGGCTCGTTCAGCTGCGGCTGGTCGGTCCACTCGCCATGGCTGTTCGGCCAGTATGTCAGCGTGGCGCCCAGATTGCCGTCGGTGCGCATCGCGCCGTCGCGGTGATAGCTGTGGAACGGGCATTTCGGCGCGTTGACCGGGATCTGGTGGTGGTTGACGCCGAGCCGGTAGCGCTGGGCGTCGCCATAGGAGAACAAGCGCGCTTGCAGCATCTTGTCCGGCGAATAGCCGATGCCGGGCACGACATTCGCCGGCGTGAACGCCGCCTGCTCGACCTCGGCGAAGAAGTTCTCCGGATTGCGGTTGAGCTCGAAATAGCCGACCTCGATCAGCGGATAATCCGCCTTCGGCCACACCTTGGTCAGATCGAACGGATTGAACGGGAATGCCTTGGCCTGTGCATCCGTCATCACCTGGATGAACAGCGTCCAGCGCGGGAAGTCGCCGCGCTCGATGCTCTGGAACAGGTCGCGCTGGTGGCTCTCGCGGTCCTTGCCGACCAGCCTCTCGGCCTCGGCATCGGTCAGGTTCTGGACGCCCTGCCGGGTGCGGAAATGGAATTTCACCCAGACGCGCTCATTGTCGGCATTGATCATGCTGTAGGTGTGGCTGCCGAAGCCGTGCTGGTGCCGGAAGCTTTTCGGGATGCCGCGCTCGCTCATGACGATGGTGACCTGGTGCAGCGCTTCCGGCAGCAGCGTCCAGAAATCCCAGTTCATGTCGGGGTCGCGCACCCCCGTGCGCGGATGCCGCTTGATGGCGTGGTTGAGGTCGATGAAGCGCAAGGGGTCGCGGAAGAAGAACACCGGGGTGTTGTTGCCGACCACGTCCCAATTGCCTTCATCGGTGTAGAATTTCAGCGCGAAGCCGCGGATGTCGCGCTCGGCGTCCGCCGCGCCGCGCTCGCCGGCGACCGTCGAGAACCGCGCGAACATCGGCGTCTGCTTGCCGATCTCAGAGAAGATGCTGGCCTTGGTGTAACGCGTGACGTCGCGGGTGACGGTGAAGGTGCCGTGCGCGCCGGCGCCCTTGGCATGCATCCGCCGCTCCGGGATCACCTCGCGGTGAAAATGCGCCAGCTTCTCGATCAGCCAGATGTCCTGCAGTAATGCGGGTCCGCGTGGCCCCGCTGTCAGGATGTTCACATTATCGGCAACGGGGGCGCCGGAGGCGTGGGTCAGAAACGGTCTTTTGGTCTCGTCGCTCATCGAAAGCTCCTTGCTGAAGGTCAGTACTTCGCCGTCCCGGTGCCCGCAGGGAGGCCAGGCGAAAGGCGATTGCATCGCGGGTTGGACGACGGCCGGCAGGGAGGGGAGAGTCCGGTGATCGACAAATTGTGAAGTGGGTCTGCGATCCCTCGACGCCGTTGTTGTTCTCCGACAGCTGCAGGATTAAGAACCGCGGCCGATCGATTCAACGAGCGCTATCCGCCGATTCCAGCCAAATGTCCGTCGATCCCGGCCAACGCAATCGTGGCCTCCGGTCCGGGCAACTGCCGCTCGGCATGTCGGCACGCGATTCTAAATCCGGTGTCAGAATCTGGCGCATTTGTCAGTTGAAGTCGGGCATCGGCTTGCGTCTTCTGATCATGCTCGCGTGCGGCGATACGAGTTTGCCGCGGTCCCAATCAGGGAGGGTTTCATGAAGAACAGGCTTCTCACGTGTCTCACGGCAGCGACGCTCGCTGTCAGCGTTGCGCTTGCACCCGCTGCCCTCGCCAGAGGCGGCGGTGGTGGTGGCGGACATGGCGGAGGTGGCTTCGGTGGCGGCCACGGTGGTGCCATGGGTGCCATGGGTGGCGGCATGCATGGTGGCGGCTTTGGCGGCGGCATGCATGGCGGTGGTTTCGGCGGCGGGATGCGTGGTGGCGGCGCGGCGTTCGCCGCCATGGGCGGCGGCGGCGGGCATTTCGCTGGCGGGCACGTTGGTGGTCCCCGCTTCGTCGGTGCACCGGCAATCGGTCCGCGGTTTGCCGGCGCCGGATTCCGCGGTTCGCGCTTCTTCCATCATGGCGGCTTCTTCCGCCATCACCGCTTCCATCGCTTCGCGTTCTTCGGCGCGCCGTATCTCTATGCCGGCTATGACTACGGCTGCTACCGCAGGGTATGGACGGCTTACGGTCTGCAATGGGTCAATGTGTGCGGGGACTATTGGTGATCGCCCAACCAACCGCACCGTTGTCGCGGTCGTCGCCAGACGTTCCATCCTGCCCCGGAATGGGATAGTCTGGCGGCGATCGTCGCGGGGCGGCCGCTCGGAGAGTTTGAGAACTCGGAGAGTTCAACACAGCTCGGAGAGTTCAGGAATATGACCGGTGCTCACCGCCGCATTCTCGTCGTCGAGGACGATCCCGAAACCGCGGATCAGCTCGTCGAGGAGCTCACCACCAGCGGTTATGATGTGGATCTGGCAGCCAACGGCCGCGAGGCGCTGAGCCAGGGTGCGGCGCGCGACTATGCCGTGATCACCATCGATCGCATGCTGCCCGATATCGACGGCATCACGGTGATGCGTCAGATGCGCGACGGCGGCATCGCAGTGCCGTTCCTGATCATCAGTGCGCTCGGCGAAATCGACGACCGGGTGCGGGGCTTGCGCGCCGGCGGCGACGACTATCTGGTCAAGCCGTTCTCCTTCGTCGAACTGCTGGCGCGGCTGGAGGCGCTCGGCCGCCGCAGCGAGACCGTTGCCAAGGAGACCATCCTGCGGGTCGGCGATCTCGCGATCGATCTGATTTCGCGCACGGCGAGCCGCCGCGGTCGCAAGATTCCGCTGCTGCCGAAGGAATTCCAGCTGCTCGAATACCTCGCGCGCAACGAAGGCCGCGTGGTGTCGCGCGCCATGTTGCTGCGGCATGTGTGGGACCTGCACTTCGATCCCTCGACCAACATCATCGACGTCTATGTCGGGCGTTTGCGCCGCAAGGTCGACGACCAGCAAGCCTACCCGCTGATCCACACGATCCGCGGCATCGGATACTGCCTCCGTGCTCCTGGCTAAGACCTTCAAGTCGTCGACGTTCCGCCTGGCGTTGATCGCCATCGGGGCCTTCGGCCTGATCGTCTGCGCGATCTTCGCCTATGTCTACTGGTCGACGTTGTCCTATGTGCGCGACAGGTCCGACCGTGCGATCATGACCGAGCAGGCGAGCCTGGCTGACGCCTATGCGCGGTCCGGGCGCGATGGCCTGACTGCGTTGATCGCACAACGCGTCGCGGACAAGGGCTTTGCCGATCATGTGTATTTGCTGGTCGGCCCCGGATCGACCGTGCTGGCGGGAAATCTCAGGCAGTGGCCGGCGGGCGCTGCCGAGAAGGGATGGGCCGAATTTCGTGCCGCCCTGCCGCAGCTCTCCTCGGGAACCTCCCTGCTGCGCGGCGTGACGGAGACGCTGTCAAACGGCGATCGGCTGCTGGTCGGCCGCGACATCAGCGATCTCGACGGCTTCATGGCGCAGATCAGGGCCGCCGGCATTGCCGTCGTCGTGCTGATCATCGGGCTTGCGGCTGCTGCCAGCATCGGCGTCACGCGGCGAACGGTCGGCCGGATCGAGTCGATCAATGCGACCAGTCGCGCCATCATGCTCTCCGGTCTCGACCAGCGCATCCCGCTCCGCGGCAGCCATGACGAATGGGATCGCGTCGCCGAGAATCTCAATCTGATGCTGGACCGGATCCAGACCCTGATGGGGGACGTCAAGCAGGTCAGCGAAAATATCGCCCACGACCTGCGCACGCCACTGACCCGGATGCGCGGCCGGCTCGAGAAAGCCTATCACGCCCCGCGGAGCGGGGAGGGCGATGCCGCGCTGATCGGCGACACCATCGCCGATCTCGACGCGGTGCTCGGGATGTTCGCGTCGATCACGCGGATTTCCGAGATCGAGACGCGAGCCCGCAAGGGTGCGTTCCGCACCGTCAATCTCGTCGAGATTGCGGGCGAGGTGGTCGAACTCTACGACGCCGCCGCCGAACAGGTGACCACGCGCCTCGATCTTGCCGGCGATCAGGCGGTGCTGGTCACCGGAGACCGCGACCTGCTGTTCGACGCCATCGCCAATCTCGTCGACAACGCCATCAAGCACGGCCGCCCGGGCGGACGGGTGACGGTGACTTGCGACAACGACGAGCGAGGCGCGGTGATTTCGATCGCCGATGACGGCCCGGGCATTCCCGCGGACCAGCACGACCGCGTCTTCAAGCGGTTCTACCGGCTCGAGCAGAGCCGCTACACGCCCGGCAACGGCCTCGGCCTCAGCCTGGTTGCGGCCGTCGCGAGCCTGCACGGCGCGCGGATCGAGTTGCGCGACAACGCGCCGGGATTGTTGTGCAGGCTGGTCTTTCCCGCGGCGGAAACGTAGGGTGGGGTAGCGCTGTCGCGAGAATGCGGATGTACGTCCGCCGGCCGGGCAACAAACTTGATGTCGTCCCGGGCAAGCGAAGCGCGACCCGGGACCCATAACCACCAATGCGAATTGCCTTGCGGCGCTGAGCCACAGCTCACTCCGACGATACAACCCTGTGGCTATGGGTCCCTGCCTTCGCAGGGACGACATCATTATTTGCGGCTCAAAACCTCACTGCCATCTCCGCAAGCCGACGGTGCGCCGCCTCGCGGGCGGCGCGGATCGGCTCGGTGGGCCCGGTGGTCGGGCCGATCGGCACGAAGCGCACGTCGCTGATGCCGATGAAGCGCAGCGCTTCGCGCAGATAGGGTGTTGCCATGTCGATGCGGCCGCGGTTCATGCCGGTGACGAAGTCGCTGCCGCTTGCGAGGATCACGATCGTCGGGCGGTCCTTGAGCAGCGGCAGATAGCCCTGCGTCGGGTCGAAGCGGAAGGCCAGCCCGGCCTGGATGATGACGTCGAGCCACTGCTTGAGCTTGTAGGGAATGCCGAAGTTCCACATCGGCGTTGAGATCAGCACACGATCGGCCAGCGACAGCCGCAGCGCGAGGCGCTCGGCGATTGCGAAGGCGTCGTGCTGCGAATTGGTGAAGCTCTTGCCGCCGATCCGGGCGTATTTGGCCTCGAGCAGATAACCCTCGAATTCCGGCAGCGGCTCGCGCCAGAGGTTCATCCCGTCGATCTCCCAGTCCGGCCGCGCCTGACGGAAGCGATCGAGAAAGACACGCGCGCCGGCCGCCGATTCCGAATCGGCGCGCGGTGAGCAGTTAAGATGCAGCAGCTTCGACACCGCGCCTCCCTAGCCGAGCGCCTTGATCACGGTGTCGGCGTTGGTCACGACGGAGACGTTCTGGAGTGCGAAGTTGATCGCGGCGTTGTGCCAGTCGGCATTCATGGTCGAGCAGCAATCCTCCGGCACGATCATGAAATAGCCCTTGTCGGCGCCGGTGCGCGCTGTGTGCTCCACCGACATGTTGGTCCAGGCTCCGGTGTTGATGATCATGTCGCGGCCGATCGCCTTCAGGATGGTCTCAAGCCGCGTGCCTTCCCAGGCGCTCATCCGCATCTTCTCGACCACGAAGTCGCCCGGGCGCGGCTCGAGTCCCGAAACCGGTGCCGCGCCCCAGCTGCCGCGCACCATCGCCTTCCTGTCGACCAGCCCCTCGAACAGCGGCGCGTTCAAGGTGACGCCGGGCGCGCCCGGTTCGACGACGAACCAGACATGGATGATGGCGACGCCGCACGCTCGCGCAGCCTCCGCCACACGACGGACATTGTCGACGACATGCTGCTGGCGGGCGTGCGCGGGCGCACCGGACTCGGCGAACGCGCCGCCGTCCATGATGACGTCGTTCTGCATGTCCTGGATGATCATCGCGCAGCGTTGCGGATCGAGCTGCATCTCGCCGGCGGTCAGGTTCGGCGCAGGCGGAGACGATGTGGCACTCGCGCCGCCGCGCTTGCCGCTCATATAGGGCTCATGGCGCGGACCGACCTTGGTCGGGATCGCATAGACCGAATGGGTGGCGGTCAGATAGAGCGTGCGGAAGTCGGCGCCGCCCCAGGCGAGGTTGGCGACGAGCTCCGGCAGGCGGACCTTGCCGAGCAGGTCGCCGCCGGGTGAATAGACCCAGACGCCGCCGGGCGCGGTGACCCAGACATTGCCGCGCTGGTCGCACTTCATGCCGTCGGGCAGGCCGGGCTCGAGCTCGGAGCGGATGCCGGAGGCGAACACGCGCGGATTGGCAAGCGAGCCGTCGGCGCTGACGTCGAAGGCGCGGATCAGCGCCTGCACGGTGTCGTTGACATAGAGGATGTGCTCGTCGGGCGAGAAGCACAACCCGTTCGGCTGCTCGAACAAATAGCGGTCGACCAGCAGTTTCGGCGCGCCACCGCCGGGCGGCACGCGATAGACGCCCTGGAAGCCGAGCTGGCGCGGCCGCTCGACGCCATAGACCGGCATCCGGCCGTACCATGGATCGGAGAAATAGATCGCGCCGGAGGAATGCACGCAGACGTCGTTCGGACTGTTGAGCTCCTGGTTCTCGTAATGCGAGGCCAGCACCTCGCGCCGCCCGTCGGGCCGCTCGCGGATCAGCGACGACGTTGCGTGCTCGCAGACGATCAGATTGAGGTCCGCGTCATAGGTCATGCCGTTGCATTTGTTCGACGGCCGCTTGACCTCGACGACGCCGCGCCGCGCATCCCAGCGCCGCCGTACGTCGCCGGGCATGTCGGAGAACAGCAGGAAGTGATCGAGCGGATGCCAGATCGGTCCCTCCGTGAAATCAAAGCCGGTCCCGACCTGGCCGACCGGCGCGTAGGGATCGATCAGGCCTTCGAACTCGCTGCGCAGCGTGACATGCGTCATCGCCTCGATCCTCTACGCCGGGAACCAGTTGCGCTGCGGTAGGCTCTGCACGACAGGCCCGGGTACCTGGTCGTGCAGCCGGCCGACCACCATGCCGCCCTCGATCTTGGCCGGGCGATCATGCACCGGCAGCAGATAGCGTGAGCTCGAGAGCAGCTTCTTGATCGCGGCCTTCTCGGCGCGTTTGCTGGTGCCGTGATTGCCGGTGGTGCGCGGCTCGGCGTCGTGGATTTCATTGAAGGGATTCACGATCTGGTCGTTGAAATCATAGATCACGTCGCCGCAGATCGTGGCGATTCCGTCGGCGGTGTGAACATGGATGTTCATCGAGCCTTCGGTATGGGCGTTGGCGGCATCGCAATAGACGCCCGGCATCAGCTCCACCGGGCCAGTGATCTCGAGGTCGAGAAAGCGCAGGGCGCTCTTGGTGTGCAGGCGGTCGATCAGGTGCTTGATGTCCGGCGCCGGATACTGCGGGTGCATCAGGCCGGAGACAGAGTATTCCAGCTCCTTGCGGTTCAGCACGACGGTGGTGTTCATCGGGAACAGGTCGTCCTTGCCGGCATGGTCGATGTGCAGATGGGTGTGGCAGACGAAGCGGACGTCGCCCATCCGCACGCCGTGGCGGGCGAGCTGGTTCTCGATCATGTTCTCGTGGAACTGTAGCCCGCGCATGCCGAGCGTCTCCATGATCTGGTTGGAGCGATAGCCGGTGTCGACCAGCACGGGGTAGGGGCCGCCGAGGATCAGGAAGCCGAGCGTCAGCACGCGGCGGGTGCGGCCGCAATTGTGCCCGAGCACGAGGAAGCTCGATTCCAGCTCGATATCGCCGTAGTCCAGAATCTTGATCTCCAACGGCATCTGTCTCCCTCCCAATTCGTGTTCGTTGTTATGTTCGAGCCCGCGCTGCGCCTACGGCCCCAGCCGATAGACCCGCGCCGCCGTCGTGCCGAAGATCGCATCGCGCTGTGCGGGGCTGAGCCGCTCGGCTGCCGACTTGAAAGCGGCGACGAGATCGCGATAGCTGGTCCACAGCTTCTCGATCGGAAAGTTCGAGCCGAACAGGCAGCGCTCGGCACCGAAGATCGCGACGGTATCGGTCATCACGCCGGCTATATGCGCGGCATCGTTGCGATGGATGAAGGTGCCGAGCCCGGACAGCTTCGACACCACATTCGGACATCGCGCGAGCCGCGTCATCCCGCTGCGCCAGGCGGCGCGGCCCTGCGGTGACAGATCCTCCAGCATGCCGGCATGCTGCAGGATGAACGTCACGTCAGGGCAGGCCTCCGCAAGGCCGGCCGCATCGGCCATCTGCGGCGCGAACACCTGCAGGTCAAAACTCCAGCCGTAGTCGGCGAGATGGCCGACATTGCGCCGGATCACGGGATCGGTGCAGAGATCGGCACGGGCGGCGAAGCGGTACAACGGGTTTTCGTGCCAGTGCAGCTGCATGCGCACGCCGCGCACCAGCGGATAGCGCTTCAACCGATCGAACTGCGGCCGGACGTCGGCGACCGAGAAATCGGCATAGGCGACGAGAGCGTGCGGCCAGCCGTGCGCGTCCGCGGTCTGCTGCACCCAGGCCGCCTCGTCCTCGAACTGGCCGTTCGGCCAGTTGGTCTGGACATAGACCGAGCGGGTGACGCCGGTGCCCTTGAGGTCGTCGAGATATTCCTCGATTGGATAGTCGCGCCGGATCGGCTCGTAGGGGCCGAAGATGCGCGGCTGCATCGGGCCGGACAGCCAGGCGAGGTCGGCCTGACGCCAGATGTGATGATGTCCGTCGACAATACCAGTCACGCAGCTCTCCTTGTTCCAAGCGACAGCAGATGCGCGACAACAGCCGCGCTGGATCCGCCGTCCACGAGATCGTCGACGAAGCGCTGGATCGCGATCAGCGCCTCGGTTTGCGGCGTGAAGCCGGGCGAGGTTGCGAGCGGCGTCAGCCAGCTGACGCGCCAGGCCCGCCGCGACAGCTTGGCGACCGCATCGCGCAGTGCCGCCGGGTCGCCGCGCTCGAGGCCATCGGAGACGATCACGACCGCGGCGCCGCGGGCATACCCGCCGAACCGCGGCACCGCGAGGAAGGCCTGCAACGCGTCGCCGATCCTTGTGCCGCCATCCCAGTCGCTGACCAGGAAGGAGGCCGCGTTCAGCGCCTGCTCGCGCCGCTTCAGCCGCAGCGCCGGCGTGACGCGGGTCAGCCTTGTGCCGAAGGTGAAGACCTCGACATTGCCGGCCGCCTGCACCAGCACATGCGCGAGCTTCATGTTCTCCTCGGTGCGCGCCTTCATCGAGCCGGAGACGTCGATCAGGAACAGGATCTTGCGCGGACGCTGGCGGCGGCGCATCCGCCCGAGCCGCAGCACCTCGCCGTCATTGCGCACGCTGTCGCGTAGCGTGCGGCGCAGATCGGCGAACGGGCCACTCCGTGCGCGACGGCGCCGGTGGCCGCGCCGTCGCGGCAGCCGCCGTGCCGCCTCGCGCGACAGTTTTCGCAGCGGATCGCTGGTCGCCGCCTGTGCAAAGCGGCGCTCGACCAATGCCTCGGCGCGCGCCGCGGCGAGGCCGGACTCATTGGCCTCGTCGGCGAGCGGCGGCTCGTCCTCGCCGCGGCCTTCCTCCTGCAGGCGGACGGTCTCCTCGTCCTCGCCTTCGGCCTGTTCGATCGCCTCGGCGCCGCGAAAATGGATGTCGAACAGCCGGTCATACGTCGCACGGCGTTCCGGCGGTGGCGCCAGCGTCGCTAGCCCGGCCAGGCGGACGTGCTCGAGGCTGCGCGGCCCGAGCAACTCGATCGCCGCGAGGAAGCTCGTCGTCTGCTCCGGCGCGACCGCGAAGCCGTTGGCGCGCAGCAGAGCGACGAACGAGACAAATATCCGCGCGGCGCGCGGCAGCTGCAGGTCGTCGCTCACGCGGCCGCCTCCGCGATGATCGCATCGAGCCGGGGTGAGATGAAATGCAGGTCCTCCTCATCCTTCAGCGCGACGCCGATCGAACGCTTGAACGCGTCCGGCCAGCGCGCGCCGCCCTTGTTGAGCAAGGTCGCGGCCTCCGCCCAGTCGACCGCCTCGGCGATCCCGGGCGCCTTGCTCAGCGGCTCGCGGCGCAGCCGGCCGACCGCGGCGACCACCGCGCGGGCGGTGGCCTCGGCGACGCTGGACGCCCGCATCATCACGATCCGCGCCTCGCGCTCGGCATTCGGATAATCGATCCAGTGATAGACGCAGCGCCGCCGCAGCGCCTCGTGCAGATCGCGCGTCCGGTTCGAGGTCAGCACCACGACGGGATGTTCGGCAGCGCGCACCGTGCCGCGCTCGGGGATAGAGATCTGGAAGTCGGAGAGGAATTCGAGCAGGAAGGCCTCGAACTCCTGATCGGCGCGGTCGATTTCGTCGATCAGCAGCACGGTCGCGTCGGGCGCGCGCAGCGCGGCCAGCATCGGCCGTTCGATCAGGAAGGCATCGCCATAGATGTCGATGCTCTCTTCGCCGGCCTGCCGGATCGCCAGCATCTGGCGCGGGTAGTTCCATTCGTAGAGCGCAGCGGCTGCGTCGATGCCCTCATAGCATTGCAAGCGGATCAGCCTGCGGCCGAGCACGGCGGCGATCGCTTTCGCGGCCTCGGTCTTGCCGACACCCGGCGCGCCCTCGAGCAGCAGCGGCTTGCCGAGCGCCAGCGAGAGATAAGATGCCGTCGCGATGCCGTCGTCGGCGAGGTAATAGGCCGCGCGCAGCGCCCTCTCGAGCGCTTCGGGGCTGTCGATGCCGACGATGTTGCTGCGGATCGGCATGGCGAGACCTCAGCGCCGCGGCTGCGGCCGCGCGCCGCCCTGCGCCTTGATCGCGCGCAGCACCTTCTCCGGCGTGATCGGCAGATCGTCGATCCGTACCCCGACCGCGTTGAAGATCGCGTTGGCGATCGCAGGCAGCACCGGATTGGCGCACATCTCGCCCGGTCCCTTGGCGCCGAACGGACCGTCGGGCGCCGGGCGTTCCAGCACCGCGATGTCGTGCGGGCAGATGTCGCCCGGACCCGGCATCAGATATTCGACGAAGTCGCGCGGACCGTGCACCGGCTCCGGATAATAGGGCTCCGGCGTCTCGTAGAGCGCGTGGCTGACGCCCATCCAGGCGCCGCCGACCAGCTGCTGCTCGACCAGCCGCGGATTGAGCGCGCGGCCGAGCTCATAGGCGGAGTCCATCCGGACCATGTCGACCTCGCCGGTCTCGTCGTCGACCTCGACCTCGGCGACGAGGCAGGCATGCGCGTAGCATGTCGCCGGCGACATCTCGCCGGTCTCGGGATCGACGTCGGACAGCGGCACCAGGAAGATGCCGCGGCCGGAGATCGTCTTGCCCTGCTTGAACTGCGCGGCGATCGCGACGTCCTTGGTCGAGATCGAGCGATGCGGCGCGCCCTTGACGTGGATGTTGCCGCGGCCGTCGGTCTCGAGGTCGGCGGCATTCACCTCCAGCTCCTCGGCGGCCGCCTCCATCATCACCCCGCGCGCCTCGCGCGCCGCCGCCATCACGGCGTTGCCGACGCGATGTGTGCCGCGCGAGGCGAACGAGCCCATGCAGTGCGGGCCGGTGTCGGAATCCGCGGTGTCGACATAGACGTCCTCGACCGGCACGCCGAGCGTCTCGGCGCAGATCTGCCGCGTCACCGACTTCATGCCCTGGCCGAGATCAATCGACGACAGCGCCACGGTGAACTTGCCGCTGGGGTTGGAATGCACCAGCGCCTGGCTCGGATCGCCGCCAAGATTCATGCCGATGGGATAATTGACCGACGCGATGCCGCGCCCACGATGCCGGGTCATGGTCAGCGCCTCCTGGTGCCGAAGACGGAAGAGAAGCGGGTGGCGCCATGCGACGGCGCGGCCGGCCGCGGCGGCGGAGAGGACGGTGGCGGCGAAGAGGGCGGCGGTGGCGGCGGCTCGCGGGTCGCGGCCGGCGCGCGGTCATAGGTCGTGCGTTGCTGGGACGGTGCGGCCGGTCGCGCATGCGGCTCGCGCGGGGTCGGCGTCACGGCGGCGCGGGCGCCGCCGCCATCCTTGCGCGACGACATCCGCTTGAAGTCCTCGCGGAGCGGCCACTTGGCTTTCTCCGCGGCGACCTGCACGCATTCGATCAGCGCCGTGTTCTTGGCCTCGCGGCGGTGCGCTTTCATGTCGCCGTCGCGATACGCATTGAGGATCCGGAACTCCATCGGGTCCATGCCGACGAGATGGGCGAGCTTGTCCATCTGGCATTCGATGGCGAAATCCATCGCCGTGACGCCGAAGCCGCGCATTGCGGTCGCGGGCGTGCGGTTGGTGAAGACGCAATAAACGTCGCCATGGACGTTCGGGATCGTGTAGGGACCGGGCAGATGGGCGGCGCATTTCACCGCCGCATAGCTCGACAGCCGCGTATAGGCGCCGCTGTCGAAATAGGCGCGCACCTTGCGGGCAACGATGCGGCCGTCGCGCATCACGCCGTCCTTGATGTAGATGCGCTCGGCGCCGCGCGGCGGGCCGTACTGCATTTCCTCCTCGCGCCCGAACACATAGCGCACCGGGCGACCGGTCAGCATCGCGCCGAGGATGCAGAGCGGCTCGGTCAGGGTATCGACCTTGCCGCCGAACCCGCCACCGACGGTGCCGCCGATGAAGTGGAAGGTGTTGGACGGCACGTCGAGGATCTTCGCGCAGGTGTCGACCGAGAAGAACAGCGCCTGCGTCGAGGTGTAGACGATGTAGCGGCCGTTGGTATCGGGCGCTGCGATCGAGCCATTGGTCTCGGTCGGCGCGTGCTCGATCGGCGACATCTGGTAGCGCTGTTCCAGCACATGGTCGGCCGTCGCAAGCGCGCGGTCGGCATCGCCGAAGCGCAGCTGCTGGTGGTCATAGGTCTCGTGATAGGTGAAGGTGTTCTTCGGATAGACCTCGTTGACCACGGGCGCACCCGGCTTCAGCGCCTCCTCGACATCGAACACCGCCGGCAGCGGCTCATAGTCGATCTTGACCTTGGCAATCGCCTCAAAGGCCTCGCGCGGGCTGTCGGCGACGATCGCGACGATCGGCTCGCCCTTGTAGCGCACCTTGTCGACCGCGAGCGACGGCTCGTCGTCCTTGCCGAAATTGATCAGGCTGAGCAGCGTGTTCAGGTTGCGCGGCACGTCGGAGGCACGGATCACGCGACGGACCCCCGGCGACCGCTCGGCCTCGGAGGTGTCGATGCGGCGGAGTCTTGCATGGGGATGCGCGCTGCGCACCACCTTCAAATGCAGCATGCCCTGCAGCTTGTGGTCGTCGAAATAGGGTGAGGTGCCGGTGACATGGCCGAGCATGTCCTGGCGCTGCGTGCCTTTGCCGATCTCCTTCAGATTGTCGTCGCGCTCGTCGGCGAAGATGTCCTTGCGCAGTTCCAGCATGGCACTGTTTCCTTACGCGCGCGCCCGGCCGCCGGAAGCGGCAGCCAGCACGGCGTTGATGATCGGCTCATAGCCGGTGCAGCGGCAGATATTGCCGGAGATCGCCTCGACGACCTCGGCGCGGCTCGGCTGCGGATTGCGGTCGAGCAGCGCTTTCGCGGCCATCAGCATGCCCGGCGTGCAGTAGCCGCACTGCGCGGCAAAATTGTCGGCGAACGCGCGCTGCAGCGGGTGCAGATTGGGACCATCCTTGATGCCGTCGAGCGTCTCGACCGAACGACCGGCAACCGTCTCGGCGAGCGTCAGGCAGGAGAGGTGCAATTCGCCGTCGATCAGCACGCTGCAGGTACCGCAGCCGCCCTGGCCGCAGCCGAACTTGGGCGTCATGTCGCCGATCAGCTCGCGCAGCGCGACCAGAAGGTTGGTGCCGCCGTCAACGAAGATCGCGACGTCACGGCCGTTATGCTGGAATTGAAGGGCAGTCTTGGCCATCACGATTTATTCCTGATCGGACAACAGGCGGTGGAGATGCACGCCGACGATCTCGCGGCGATACCAGGCGCTGGCGAGCGCATTGTCGCCGGGCGACGTTCCTTCGACCGCTGCCGCAGCGGCCGCGCTGATGGTGGAGGCGTCGAGCGCGCGGCCTTCCAGCGCGCGCTCGGCGGCGCGGGCGCGGACCGGCGTCGGCGCCATCGAGCCCAGCGCGACGCGGGCGCCGACGATGCGGCTGCCGTTGACCGGCAGGTGCGCTGCGAGCGTGACCACCGCGCCGCCCTTGGGCTTGATCCGCGCGATCTTGCGGTAGCGGAAGGCCTCAGTGCTGCCGGGCCTGGCAAAGGAGATCGCCAGCACCAGCGATCCGGCCTGCCGGTCGCGCGATTGCAGGAACTCCTCGATCGGGATATCGCGCCCACCGAGGCCGCCCTGCACCGACACCGTGGCGTCAAGCGCGAGCATCGCGACCGTGAAGTCGCCATACGGCACCGGCGCGAACAGATTGCCGCCGACGGTACCCATGTTGCGCACCGCCGGTCCGCCGATCGAGCGAGCAGGCGCGTGCAGGAAGGCGAGGTCGCGGTCGGCCAGGACGCGCGCGAAGGTGACGCCGGCACCCAGCGTGATGCGCGAGCCCGTGGCATCGATCCGTGTCATCGCATGGTCGCTGGCGCGGACGACGGTCGAGATCGAGATGTCGCCCTCGTTCAGCGCTCGCATCACCAGCGTGCCGCCGCCGAGATAGCGGGCGCTGCGATCCGAGGACAGCGCCGCCGCGGCGTCGTGGGTGTTGGTGAAGGTCTTCACCGTGATTGGCATGATGTCCTTCCGCTTACGCGGCCTCCTTCAGATGCCGGCGGATGGCATCGAAGCCGGCCTGGTAGATGTCTTCCGAAACCATCTGCGTGATGCGCTTGCTATCTTCGGTCCGCGTCGTGAAGCGCGACTCCCAATGCCAGAAGGTGCGGTCGCCGTCGGTGACCGGCAGCAGGTGGACATGCGCCACGTAGTTGAACATCGGGATCGGCGTATCGAGCAGGCAGTAGCTGAACGATTGCTCAAGATCGGACAGCGCCAGCAATTGCTCGCGCAGCTCGGCGCCGTCCTTCAGCTTGAAGCGCCTGACGCAGCCGATCTTGTCGGACGGCTGTGCGCGCTCGATGCCGCTGGTTGCGACCGCAGGATGCCATCGGTCATGACCGTTGAAATCGCGCAGCACGGCCCACACCGCATCGGTCGGTGCATCCAGAATCGTGCTTTTGACGATATGCGGCACGGCCTATCCCCCGAACGCCCGCTTCAGCGCGTCGAAGCCGCCCTGGAACACGCCGCCGCCGATATTGTTGACGAGCTCCGCCTCGCGTTCCGGCGCGCAGTCGAATTCGGCGGTCCATTCCAGGAAGGTCTGGTCGCCGTCGGTGACCGGCGTGAGCCGCAACGTCGCGACATAGTTCTCGACACCCATCGGCGATTCCAGGATCGAATAGGTGCAGAACATGTCGTAGTCGGACAGCCCGAGCAGCTTCTCGCGGATGCGATCGCCGTTGCGCAGCCGGAAATCCCTGACGCAGCCGATCTTGTCGGAGGGCTCGCCGCCCTCGATCCGGCTTTCCGCGATCGCGGGATGCCAGTTCGGCAGCCCGTTGAAATCGCGGACGCGGGCCCAGACCCGGTCGTTGCGGGCGTTGACGACGGTGGAGACGTAAACCCGTGCCATGGCGTCAGCTCAGTCCTTCTTGCGCGGCGTGCGCTCAGGGCGCGCCGGCTCGCCGCCGCCCTCGGGCGCGGCCGGCTTGGCGTCGCCGCCGCTCTTGCGCGCGGAGTCCTTGATGCCTTGCATGTCTCGGGCTTCGCGGATCAGGCCGGGCATCTTGGCGAGGCTGCCGCCCTCGACGCCGATGTCCGACAGGATCGAGTCGATCAGCGGCGCCTGCACGCGGTAGCGCAGCGCCGAGTCGATCACCTCGTCGGTGGCGCTGCGGCCGGTGCCGTTGCCATGGCCATTGCCGTTGAGGCCGTCGACCTGGAGGATGCGGATGCCTTCGATCTTCTCCATCGGCTTGACGCTCTCGCGCACGATGCCTTCGATGCGGTCGAGCAGCTTGCGGCGGAACAGCGAGTAGCGCGCCTGGTCGGTGAGCACGTTCTCGGCTTCGTTGAGCAGGCGCTGGGCCTCGGCCTCGACAGCGGCGCGAACGCGTTCGGCTTCCGCGGCGATCCGTGTCTCCTCGGCCTGCTTCTCGGCCAGCAGCACCTCGACCGTCTTTCGCCGCTTGGCGATCTCGCTTTCGCGCGCGGTGACGACGCGCTCGGCCGCTTCGGTCGCGCGGATCCGGGCGTCCTCGGCGGCGGCGCGCGCCGCGGATTCCTCCAGCGATTTCTGATGCAGCGCAATGGCCTTTTCCATCAGCGCGGTCTCGACATCCTTCTCGCGGTTGACCTCGAGCTTGCGCAGCTCGCGCTCCCGGCCGATCCGGGCCTCGTCGAGGCCACGGTCGGAGGCGATGCGGGCGCGCTCGACCTCCTCGCGGGCGACGATCTCGGCCTCCTGCAGCGACTGGTTGCGGGCGACCTCGAGCTGCTCGATCGCACGGCGCCGCTCGATGCGGGCCGCCTCCAGCGCCTGTTCGCGCGAGACGTCGGTGGTGTCGATGTCCTTGCGCGCCACAATCTCGGCCTGCCGGACCTGCCGGTCGGCATCGATCCGCTCGGAGCGCTTGGCGGCGAGCGCGATCACGCGCTCCTCGTCGGCGAGCTCGATCGCCTTCTTCTGGTCGATGTTGAGCACCTCGCGGGTCCTGGAGGAGGCGATCCGCTCGCTCTCCAGCGTCAGCTCGACATCGATGCGCTGGCGCTCGACCGTGTCGCGGCGCTTCAGCTCGGCGGCCTCGATCGCCCCGGTGCGCTCGATCTCGAGCGCGCGGGTCTCGCGCTCGGCGCGGATGCGCTGCGCGGCGACCGACTTCTCCTGCGAGATGCGCGCCGCCTCGATCGCCTCGCGGGAGGCGATATCGGCTTCCTCGATCGCACGGGTGCGCGCGATTTCGAGCGCCCGGACGTGCTCTTCCTGGGCGATCCGCGACGCTTCGGTGGCTTCGCGGGCACTGATCCCGGCGATCTCGACCGCCTGGTTGCGCTCGATCTCGAGCTTGCGCGTGGTGTGGTCGGCGGCGATGCGTTCGGCGGCCAGCATCTTCTCGCGGGCGATCCGGGCGGCCTCGACCGCCTTCTGCGCTTCGATCTCGGCTTCCTGGATGGTGCGGACCTGCTGGATCTCCAGCGCGCGGGTGCGCTCGTCCGAGGAGATGCGCTCGACATTGACCGTCATGGTCTGGGCGATCCGCGCCTTCTCGGTGGCCTCGCGGGCCGCGATCTCGGCCTCGTCGACCGCGCGGGTGCGCTCGATCTCGCGGCGCCGGGTCTCCTCCTCATTGGCGATGCGGGCATCGGTGACGACGCGATCCTGCTGGATGCGGGCCTTCTCGATCGCCTCGCGGGCGGCGATCTCGGCCTCCTCGACGGTCCGCATCCGCTCGATCTCGCGCTGGCGCACCTCGCGCTCGGAGGCGATGCGGGTGGTGTCGACCGAGCGCTGGTTGGCGATCCGGACCTTCTCGATCTCCTCGCGGGCCAGCAGCTCCTTCTCTTCGACCGCCCGCGTCCGCTCGATCTCCTTGTGCCGGGTCTCGCGCTCCGAGGCGATCCGGGCCTCGGTGATCGCCTGCTCGTTGGCGATGCGCGCCTTCTCGATGGCTTCGCGCGCCGCAATCTGGGCCTGCTCCGACTCGGTCTCGCGCAAGGCGCGCTCGCGGGCGACTTCGGTACGCTGCAGGGCACGGCGCATCTCGATATCGCGTTCCTGCTCGAGACGGGCGGTTTCGCTCTCGCGCTCGATCTCCAGCGCCTGCCGCTCAGCCTCGAGATTGCGGGAGCGGATCTTGATCATCGAGTCCTGCTCGATGTCGTTGCGCAGCTTGCGCTTGGCCTCGATGTCCTCCATCAGGCGGGTCAGGCCTTCGGCGTCGAAGCGGTTCGAGGGATTGAAATATTCGAGGTCGGTCTGGTCGAGATCGGTGATCGCGACCGACTCCAGCTCGAGGCCGTTCTGCGCCAGCGCCTCGGCGGCATTGGCCTTGACGCGCGCGACATAGTCGCCGCGCTGCTCGTGCATCTGCTCCATGGTCATCTCGGAGGCGACCGAGCGGATCGCGGAGATGAACTTGCCGGAGAGCAGGGTGTGCAGCTGCTGCGGCTCCATGGTGCGGCGGCCGAGCGTGGCGGCGGCGATCGAGACCGCCTCGCGGGTCGGCTCAACCCGGACGTAGAAATCTGCCTCGATGTCGACGCGCATCCGGTCGCGGGTGATCACCGCGTCTTGCCGGGAGCGCACGATCCCCATCGGCAGCACGTTCATGTTGACCGGCGTGTAGTCGTGGATGAACGGCAGCACGAAGGCGCCGCCATCGATCACCACGCGCTCACCGAGGAAACCGGTGCGGACGAAGGAGACCTCCTTCGACGACCGGTGATACAGCCAGTTCACGACATAGACGATGATGACGATCGCGACGATTGCGACGATGAGCCAGAGGATCAATTCACCGACCAGCATCCCCGACATCTCTTCCTCCCTTGGTCACGGCGGCTAGCGTGCGCCGATCGCCTTGAATTTGCGAACCTGATCCGTCAGCGCCCGCTCGACCGGCAGGCGCTCCATCGAGGAGGCGCCGTAGAAGCCGTGGCAGTTGCGGGTCTGCTTCATGATGAAATCGGCATCGGCGGGGTCCGCGATCGGACCGCCATGCGCGAGCACGATAATGTTCGAATTGACGCTGAGGGCGGCCTCGGCCCAGGCCTCGATGCGGGCAGGGCAGTCGGCAAGTCTTGGCGCGGTCTGCGCGCCGATCGTGCCGCCGGTGGTCAGGCCCATGTGGCAGACGATGATGTCGGCGCCGGCGATCGCCATCGCGGCGGCTTCCTGCTCGCTGAACACATAGGGCGTGGTCAGCATGTTCTTCTCATGCGCCTTCGCGATCATGTCGATCTCGAGCGCATAGGACATTCCGGTCTCTTCGAGATTGGCGCGGAAGGTGCCGTCGATCAGGCCGACGGTCGGGAAGTTCTGCACGCCAGCAAAGCCGAGCGCCTTGAGCTGGTCGAGGAACACATCCATGTCGCGGAACGGATCGGTGCCGTTGACGCCGGCGAGCACCGGCGTTTTGGTCACGACCGGCAGCACCTCGCCGGCCATCTCGACGACGATCGCGTTGGCATCGCCATAGGGCATCAGGCCGGCGAGCGAGCCACGGCCGGCCATGCGGTAGCGGCCGGAATTGTAGATCACGATCAGGTCGACGCCGCCGGCCTCCTCGCATTTCGCCGACAGTCCCGTGCCGGCACCGCCCCCGACGATCGGCTCGCCGCGTGCGATCATGGCGTGAAACCTCTTCAACAGCGCCGTGCGTTCAAACCTGGCCATTGGTCACCTCGCGACTCTCCGCCGACCACCGGCGCGTCCGAGCAAGGGGCGGAACGCGCTGACGATGGCGGCGGTGAACTCGGGATCGTTGATGTTGCGCTTGATGCGGATGATCTGCCGGTTGCCGGTCTGGCGCACGGTGCGCTCCAGCGCGCGGAACAACGCCGCATCGGCCTCCGGGTCCCAGAACGGCTGGCCGGGTGCATCGAGCGCGGAGACGCCGCCCTCGGCCAGGAAGAAGCGCACCGGCCCGTCCATCTGGTTGAGCCGTTCGCCGATCCAGCGGCCCATGTGCTCGTTCTCTTCCGGCGTGGTCCGCATCAACGTGACCTGCGGATTGTGGACGTGGAATTTGCGTTGCCGATAGCGCTCCGGGATCGTGTCGGGTGCGCCGAAGTTCACCATGTCAAGCGCGCCGACCGAGCCGACATAGGGCACGCGGCTGCGGATGATGGCGCCGAAGCGATCCTCGGTCGCCGGGAACACGCCGCCCATCAGTAGGTCGCAGACCTCGGTCGTGGTGAGGTCGATCACGCCGGCGAGTTGCCCGGACTCGACCAGCTTCTCCATCGAGCGGCCGCCGACGCCGGTGGCGTGGAAGACGAGGCACTCGAAATCCTCGCGCAGGTCGGCCGCAATCCTCTGCACGGCCGGCGTGGTGACGCCGAACATGGTGATGCCGATCGCCGGAAGATGAGCGCCTGCATCGCGCTGCTTGCCGGCCTGCTCATCGAGCCGCGCCTTGACCATACCGACCAGCGCATTCGCGCCGTTGCCGAGCACCGTGCGCGAAATCGAGTTGAGACCCTGCACGTCGGTCACCGAATACATCATGGTGATGTCGGCGGGACCGACATAGGGACCGACGTCGCCGGACGCGACCGAGGAGATGATCAGCTTCGGCATGCCAACGGGCAGCGCGCGCATACCGGGCGCGACCAGCGATGCGCCGCCGGAGCCGCCCGCGGAGATGATCCCGGCGATATTGCCCTGGCGGCGCAGCCATCGCTCGAAGGCGTCCGCCATCGCCGTCACCGAGGCGCCGCGATCGGCGCCGAACACGCCGGAGCCGCCGCGGCCGTGGTTCAGTGCGATCTCCTGCGCGGTCACATCGCAGCTCGCCGCCTTGCCGCTGGTCGAGACGTCGACCAGTCGGGTGCGCAGGCCGCTGCCGGCGATAATATCGCGGATGAAGCGCAGCTCGGCACCCTTGGTGTCGAGCGTGCCGACGATGAGGACGACCGGAGGCCCGGAAGTTCGGGAGGTCGTCGGTTCGCGTCGCTGCCGCGTTGCCTCCTCGAGCCGCGTGACCCCGGCGGACTGCGTCCGCGCGGCGGCCTCGATGCGGGCGATCGGCACCGGCTGCGACCAGCGGGTCGGCAGCACCGGATTGGAGATGTAGATGCGGGTCGGCCCCTTGCGTTCGGGCTGCGGCGCACCGGCCGCTTCAGCCTTCGCCGGCGCTGGCTCGGCGTCGGTCTCGTCGGCGCCATGGGTGCCGACACCGAGCAACCGCTGCTGCAGCTCGCGGTCGCTTGCAAGGCGCGCGGAATCGATGATGCGGTTGATCCGGCCATTGACCATGATGGCGACGTTGCGCGACACCGCCGTCGCCACGCCGATGTTCTGCTCGATGACCAGGACGGAGATGTCGCCTTCGTCGCCGAGGCGCAGCAGCATGTCCTCGACCTGGGCGACGATCACGGGCGCGAGGCCTTCGGTCGGCTCGTCCATGATCAAGAGATGCGGATTGGTCAGCAGCGCGCGCGCGATCGCGAGCATCTGCTGCTCGCCGCCGGACAGCTGGTTGCCGCCATTGCTCTTGCGCTCGGCGAGGCGCGGGAAGGTGTCGTAGATCCGCTCGATGGTCCAGGCGCCGCGGCGCAATCCGCCGGCGAGGGCAAGGTGCTCGTCGACGGTCAGCGAGCGCCACAGGCGGCGGCCCTGCGGCACATACCCGACGCCGAGCCGGGCGATCCGCGCCGGATTGAGCCGCGTGACCTCCTCGCCGCGGATCCGGATCGAGCCGCCGCTGGCACGCACGAGGCCCATGATCGCCTTGCACAGCGTGGTTTTGCCCATGCCGTTGCGGCCGACCACCGAGAACACGCCGGACTCGAGCGTGAGATCGACGCCCTGCAACGCGTGCGAATGGCCGTAATAGACGTCGAGGCCTTTCACCTCGAGTGCGGGCACGGCGCGACGGTCATTCATGGCCGCCTCCGAGATAAAGCTCCTGCACCTCGGGATCGGATTCGATCTCGCGCGGCAGGCCTTCCTTGAAGATGCGGCCGTTGTGCATCATCGTCACGCTCTCGACGACGCGCAGCGCGACGTCCATGTCGTGCTCGATGATGATGTAGCCGATATGCGCCGGCAGCGAGGTCAGGATCTCGATCAGCTCGCGCCGTTCGGTCGGCGACAATCCCGCCGCCGGCTCGTCGAACAAGATGAAGCGCGGCGCGCCGGCGAGCGCCAGCGCGATCTCGAGCTGCCGCTGCTGGCCATGTGCGAGCTCGGCGACGCGCTGGTCCTTGACGCCGCTGAGGTGCACCGCCTGCACCAGCGTTTCGGTCGCGTGCATCAGCGCATCGTTCTGCCCCGGGCGCAGGAACGAGAAGCGGCCGCGCGAGACGCCGCGGCAGGCGAGGTAGACATTGTCCTGCACGGTCAGGCCGGGGAACAGTGCCGAGATCTGATAGGTGCGGCGCAAGCCCCGGCGGATCCGCTCATAGGGAGGGAATTGGGTAATGTCCTCGCCGAAGAAGCGGATTGTGCCGGAGGAGGGCGGAAAGTCGCCGGTGATGCAGTTGAACAGCGTCGTTTTGCCGGCGCCGTTCGAGCCGAGCACCGCGCGCCTTTCGCCGGGCCGCACCGTGATGGTGACATCGGTCAGCGCCGCCAGCGCGCCGAACAGCCGCGTCACGCCGCGCAGCTCGAGCGCCGCGCCGGCGCCGACCACGGACAGCCGCTGCGCGACGCTATCCATGGCGGCCTCCGCCTGAACGTTGCGTCGAGGATGCGCTGCGGCGCCGCCAGCGTTCCCACAGGCCGATCACGCCGTCGGACGACCAGAACACGATGGCGAGGAAGCCGAGCCCGATCAGCAGCCGGAAGCGGTTGCCGTCGAGGCCGAACTTGATCAGCACGTCGAGCGCGAAGGTCCGCAGCAGCACGAAGATCAGCGCGCCGATGAAGGGTCCGATCGGCCGCGTGATGCCGCCGACCACGGCGATGATCAGGACGTCGATGCAGGCGCCGACGCTGACCGAGCCGGGCGAGATCTGCCGGTAGTTCCAGACCTGCAGCACGCCGCCGAGCGCGGCGATGAAGGCGGCGAAGGCGTAGGCCGCAATGCGGTGCGCATTGGGGTTGAAGCCGAGCGCCGCCATGCGGCGGGAATTGTCGCGGACGCCCTGCAACGCGAGGCCGAACGGCGCGCGCGAGACATACTGGACGGCGAAGTAGCAGATCGCGGCGACGCCGAGCGTGACATAATAGAAGGCGATATCGGCGCGCCAGTCGACGCCCCAGAAATACGGCGTCGCGACGGTGTTGATGCCGGTGTGGCCGTTGAAGATCGCCCAATTCTGGTTGGTGAAGTAGTAGAACGCGGCGCCGATCGCCAGCGTAATCATGATGGTGTAGATGCCCTCGGTGCGCACCGCGAGCGCGCCGCCGAGCGTGCCGAACAGCGTCGCCAGCGCCAGCGCCATCGGGGTCGCCAGCCACCACGGCCAGCCGAGGCTGATATTGGCGTTGCCGCTCACGCCGAACACCGCGACCATGTAGCCGGCGAAGCCCGCGATCGTGAGCTGCATCAGGCTGACCATGCCGCCATAGCCGGCGAGGAACATCAGGCTGAGCGCGATGATGCCGAGGATCAGCGTGGTGGCGAAGATCTCGATCAGGAAGAAGCCGTTGGCGATCAGCGGCATGATCACGAGGATCAGCGCGACCAGCCAGGCCACAGGGTTCTGGAATTCCGGCCAGGCACGGACCAAGGCGCGGCGGGTCGCGTTGGCGGATGGATCGGGGCGGAATTGGGTGCTCTGGAGCAGCGACATCGGTCATCGCCTCGCGAGCAGGCCCTGCGGCCGCAGCGCCAGCACCAGCACCATGATCAGGAAGGTGACGACGATGGCGTAGGTCGGGATGTAGACCGAGCCGAGCTGCTCGGCGAGGCCGATGATGACTGCGCCGAGCGCCGCTCCCGGGATCGAGCCCATGCCGCCGACGATCACGACGACGAGGGAGGCGAGCAGGAACCGCGTATCCTCGCCCGGCGACAGCGACTGGAAGGTGCCGCCGACCACGCCGGCAATGCCGGCAAGGCCCGCGCCGAGCGCGAACACCAGCACGAACACCAGCTGGATCCGCACCCCGGTCGCGGCCAGGATGTCGCGGTCGTCGACGCCCGCGCGCACGATCATGCCGATCCGGGTGCGGTTGAGCGCCAGCCACATCGCGATTCCGATCACGGCGGAGGCCGCGAAGATCACCAGCCGCACCAGCGGATATTGCAGATAGACCGGCTCGCCCGATGATTTGATCGCGGTCAGCAACGGCAGTTGGATCGGGCCGATCAGCCAGCTCGGGGTCTGGATCTGGTAGAAGTCGCCTCCGAACACCCAGAGCATCAGATCGGCGAACACGATCGAGAGCCCGATCGTCACCATGGTCTGCCTGAGGTCCTGACCCTCCATGCGCCGGAACACCACGAGCTGCAGGATCACGCCGACCAGCGCCACCGCGACGAAGGCGACGATGAAGCTGAGGAGCCACGACCCGGTCCAGCTGCTGATCGCGTAGCCGACATAGCCGCCGAACAGATAGAGCGAGCCGTGCGCAAGGTTGACGTTGCGCATCAGGCCGAAGATCAGCGTGAAGCCGCTGGCCACCAGGAAGTACAGCCCGCCGAGCGTGATGCCGTTCAGCACCGCGTTGAGGAACACGCGCTTGCGGCCGATCGCGGCCTCCAGCCCCGGCGGCCAGATCGCGACCACCAGCCACGCGAGCACCGCGACCGCGATGATCACGATCAGCGCCCAGGCCGGATGGCGTTCGATGAACCTAGCCATCTCCGTCGCGTTCCCTCACTGGTCGCGGCCGTCTGCCGGGCCGCGTGTCCAATATCCTATCGAGGGCGAAAGCTCAGGATTTGATCGACAGTATCTTTTATCGTGTGCTCCGGAACTGCTTCACGGCCGCAACACCTTGGCGGCGCGGCGATAGTCGGTCGGCGCCATGCCGACATTGGCGGCGAAGAAGCGGGTGAAGCCGCTCTGCGAGGAGAAGCCGAGGTCGAAGCCGATATCGGCGATCGGCGTCTCGGTCGCCACCAGCGCATCCAGCGCCTGTTCCATGATCAGCGTGTTCATGTAGAGGTGAGGGGTGACGCCGGTCTGGGTGCGGAACAGCCGGTAGAAATGCGGCCGCGACAGCCCGGCCTCGCGCGCGATCGCATCGAGCTCGATCTCGGCGCCGGGGCTTTCCGACATCAGCTTGATCGATTTGCGGACGCGGAAATCGGTCACCGCGGCCGCCGCGCGCGCGTCCTGCGCCGCCTGCCAGCTCTCCTCGTAGCAGGAGTCGATCAGCTGCCGGAGCTCGCAATCGAGGCTGCGCAGCGACGGCGCGCCGCACACCAGTGCTGCGGTGCGGCGGATCAGCCGGTCGAGCGCTTCGGTGCGCGGAAAGAAGGTGCGGCCGAACCGCAGCCCCTGTGCCGTCGCGGGCTGCGGCGCGAACCATTCGGCGTTGACATAGAGCACGAAGAAGATCGCGCCGTGGTCCATGTCGGTCGGCAGAAAATTGTGCGGTTCCCACGGGTTGACCGCGACCACGGTATCGTCCTTGAGCAGCAGCCGTTGCTCCGAGACGTCGATCTGCGCCGGCGTTCCGCCGACATGAAAGATCAGATGCCCTTCGCGATGCGCATGCACGTTGAAGGGACGGTTCAACTGATAGACCGTCGCGCGACCGAACCGGCCGTGGAAGACGGCAAGCGCCCTGCTCATGCCTCCCCTCCCGCGGGATGTTCTTGTCTTTTCGACAAGCGTTCATCATCCGCCCGCGGAAAGCAAGGGCGAGCAGGGCGCATCATGCAACCGCGCGCCGTCGCCACGGTCGCGTGCTTGCACTGCAGCAAATACGTCAGTACTTCTTGCACTCCGGGACCATGCGGCTCGGCAGGCCGATCTTGGCGAACACCGCCGGATCGTAGCCCAGCGTCTGGTTGACGTTCGGGATCACCTTGACGACCTTGCTGAACAGCGCGCCCTTGCCGTCATCGACCACCTCGGTGACGAAATTGGTGCCGATCGCCTGGCGGTTGGAGTCGAGCTTGATCTTGCCGTTCGGCGCGTCGATCTCGATCTTGGCCAGCGCCTCCTTGAGCTTGGCCTGGTTGTTGGAAAGATCGCCGTTGACCTGCCGCAGCGCCAGGATCAGCGCCATGGTCGAGCCGTAATAGTTGGTGGCGAGCAGCGACGGGCTCGGGAAGCGCTTGGCCGGCGGGAAGGCATCCTGATAAGCCTTCACGAATTTCTGCCAGCCCGGATCCTCCCAGGTATCGGCCTGGCCGCTCGCGGCGATGGTGCCGATCAGCGCGTTCTTGGCGTTGCCCTTCGACGACAGGATGGTCTGGTCGATCATGATCGAGCCGCCCATCAGATGCGCCTTGCCGCCGGCCTGCTGATATTGGTTGAGGAAGTTGACGGCATCGGCGCCGCCGAGGCCGAGATAGATCGCGTCGACGTCGTCGGGCAGCGCGGCGATCACCGAGGCAAAGTCCTTGGTGCCGAGCGGCACCCATTGCCGGTTGGTGACTTGGCCGCCGGCGCCGCAGAATTCGAGCACCAGGCCGAACACCTGAGTGTAGATGAAGGAGTAGTCTTCGCCGACGGTCGCGATCTTTCGATATCCCTTGGTCTCATAGGCGTACTTGCCGAGGCCGACCTGCCACTGCGCGCCGTCCATGTTGAAGCGGAAGAAGTTCGGCGCCGGATCGACATAGGTCGTCTCCTGCGCGCCGGAGGCGGCGTTGACGAAGGTCAGCTCCGGATGGGTTTTTGCAAAATTCTTCACCGCGATGCCTTCGTCGCCGGACAGCGGCGACAGCAGGATCTGCACCTTGTCCTGCTCGATCAGCTTGCGCACCGCGCGCACCGCGGAATCCGGCGTCGCATCGGTCGAGGCGACGACGAATTCGAGCTCCTTGTCGCCGATCTTCTTGCCGAGCACGTTGAGCGCCGTCTGGTGGCCGCGCATGCCATCTTCGCCGAGCACCGTATAGGTGCCCTCGAGCGTCGCGGTGACGCCGACCTTGATCTTCTCCTGAGCGAACGCCGTGCCCGAAAGCAACAGGCTGCTCAACGCAATCAGTCCCAAACTGCCTTTCAACATCGCGCTCCTCCCTCTGTGTTGTCGCCGGCGTCCACTTGGCGTGCGAAGGCTGATGGGCGTCCGGTTGTTGCCGGCAAAGCTAGCCGAAGGCGGGCGCGGCGCGGATGTCGTCGGCGCTAGCTGGCTTAACGGGCAGTCTCATTTTGATTGTTGCGCCGCAGCGCGGGTCGCGACGCAATGCCGGTGTCATCACCGCGCATGCGGGTGATCCAGTATTCGAGAGACAGCGGTGCTGGAGCCGAGAGGCTGGGGCGTCCTGGATCGCCCGTCTTCTCGGGCATGATACCGGGGAGAATGAGAGCATACGACTTCCTCCCCACGTCGTCCCTGCTTTCGCACTAGGGCATGCACATATCTCTGAGGCTCCATCCTGCTGCGACGGCCAGGAAGTATTCGAGGCCATTTTTGAAGATGATGGGGCCTGGAGGTTTAGACGACGGGTGGCCGTCCCAACCGCCAAGGCGGCCGATGATCCAGGCTGCCCAGGTGAGGCTGTCGGGCGGATGTGGGTTTTTCAGTCGCTTGCTCCTGGCCTCGAGTTGCCGGTTGAGGGCGGCAAGCGCGTTGATCTCGTTGTCGTTGAAGGCAACGCGAATGGGCTGCTGACCGCCATCGCGCGCTTGCAGAAGCTGGATGGTGATGACGGCTGCCTTGGCGGCGATAGTGACCAGTTTGAGGAGACGATCGGCGGTTCCGATCTGGCTGTCTTCGAGCTTGAGGCCTTGCGTCTTCAGGACGCGGAAGAACTGCTCGATGATCCAGCGCTGCTTGTACCATTCGACGATACGCCAGGCGTCGTCGACGGTGGCGATCTCGTGAGAGGTGATCAGACGCCAGTGCAGCGGCTCTGCGCCGGGCCCGGCATTGATCTCGCACACGTCGACCACCGCCAGCGGCAAGCTTTTCGGCAAATGGCGCAGGAACTTGCTCTGCGGGCGGGCAAGCTCGATTGCGCCAAAGCGGAGTTCGAGATGGGCCTGACGTGCCGGTCGCGCCGCGCGCGCAGGCAGTTGGATCGCCCTCCGATCCACCACAGGCATGGCGTCGGTGGCCTCATACAGGCCGGTGCGGTCGGCAAGCTTGCGATCATGCATGCTGCGCGCGATGACATGGAAGTGCTGCTCGGCCGAGCTGGCATAAAGGGCAAAGATATCGCTCTCGCGATCACCGAGGACCGTCACCGTTCCGGCAGCGGTGAGCAGCGGCTTGGCCGCAATGGCGGTGGATATCCAGCGTTGCGATTCCTTGTCAGACAAGTCACGTGCGTCATGCGTCGTGGTGCGACGCCCCTGGCGCGTCCATACCTGCCCACTCAAAAGTCCAAGACAGCTGCCATCGTCGGCATCCACGGCCAGCAGCGGATGCAGCAGCACGCCGTGGTTATTGCCCTTGCCGATTTCGCCGAGCCCGCGCCGGCGTTGCGGCGTGGTGTTGAAGTGGATCTCGCTGGTGTCCTGGATCGCCAGCACATGGCGGCCCTCTACCGCGGCAACCGTGCTGTCGCCCCAGCTTTCGATGATCCGCTCCGCCGTCACCTTGTCGTGGCCGAGAAAGCGGTTGAACCGCACCTCCAGCGCACGATCACCCCTGGAAAGCCGCCGCAGGCAGACCGTCTTGCCCGCAACCATGCGTTCGACGAGCGCCGCCCCCCTTTATCGAGACGACGATCCCCGAACCGTCCTAACGTCCAGTCAATTCGTAACAACACCCGACACCCCCGTCCAACCTGGAGCGTCGCAATAGAAATCACACGGATCGCCGATTCTGGAATCCCCTGTCTCCATCCCGAGTCAATCCGCCGCACCAAATACGTGCATGCCCTAGTGCGAAAGCAGGGACCCATAACCACAGGGCTGTGTTGTTGAAATGAGCTGTGGCCACAGCTCTGCAACCCAATTCGCATTTGTGGTTATGGGTCCCTGTGTCTTGGAAGTGTGTCAGGATGAGGGTGGGCGGGAAGCCGTTGGGTCCTTGGCGCTTGACGCCGTGAGCCGGCTCGGTCTCCCGCCCGTTCCATCTATCAACCTGAACAGTTGCACGAGGCTGCACCAACAGACCTCGCATCACAGGGACAGGCACCGTGATCATAGCTCTTCGTTACGTCGGAATCGACATCTCCAAGAAACACCTCGATATCTTTGATGAGGCTGACGGCGTGCCGAGGCGCATTGCCAACGCGACACAGGCCATCACACAGCAGGTGGCGCGTTGGCAATGCGATGCGCTGGTGGTCTTCGAGGCGACGGGTATCTATGACCTCGCGCTTCGCGAGGCGCTGCGTCAGGCCGGGATCCAGTTCGCACGGATCAACCCGGCCCGTGCCCGCGACTTTGCACGGGCCAGCGGCCTACTCGCCAAGACCGATCCGATCGATGCGCGGATGCTGGCGGCCTTTGCGCGGGCCATGCAGCCCGCCCCCGAGCAGGTCGCCGATCCTGCACGGGGCGCCTTGGCGAGGCTTGCAAAACGGCGGGATCAGCTGGTCCTCATGCGCGCCCAGGAGAAGAACCGGCGCAGCGAGGCCGACGATCGCGCCATGGCCGAACGCATCGGCCGCCTCATCGAGGTCCTCGACAGCGAGATCGCCGAGATCGAGGCCGACATCAGCGCATTGATTAAAGCCGAAGCGCAGATCGCGGACGATGCGAAGTTAATGCGTTCGCTGCCCGGCGTGGGTCCCGTGGCCTGCATGCAGCTCATCGCGCAGATGCCGGAACTCGGGCGGGTCGGACCGAAACAACTCGCAGCGCTCGCTGGCCTTGCTCCCTTCAACGTCGACAGCGGCACCTTCCGCGGCAAGCGCAAGATTGCGGGCGGCCGAAAGCGCGTTCGTGACGCCCTCTATATGGCGGCCCTCAACGCAGTTCGCAGAGCTGATCCGTTCAAGGCCTTCTATGCACGACTGCGACAGGCCGGAAAACCAGCCAAGCTCGCCCTCATCGCCGTCGCCAGGAAGCTGCTCACGGTCCTCAATGCCATGATGCGAGACCGAAAGCCGTACCTGCAGACCAAACCAACATAACAGTTGCCGGCCTTCGCCGGGACGACACCGAATGTATTGCGCTGCCGGTGAGTCATACATACGCATTCTCGCGACATGATTTGCCCGAGCTTTGCATTTCGTTTCGCCGCTCTGAGAGCAGAGGGCGCAGGGAAAGCCGGGTGCCGATCGCACCCATGGGCCCCGAGCAAAAGGTAGAAAGCTCGGGGGTAGGACCACAGGTGTAACCGGAAACAACCCGGCTTTCCCTGCGCGATGGTTTTCGGCTTATACGTGCTCGCCCCGGTGAGACTGGGCTTTTTTGTCACCGTCTTCACAAGACGCACTCGCGTTTTGTGAAAAGACACCTGCCGCTAGGGCGTCAGGTCTGCACGACTTCGCCGTCCGCCGCATGCGCACTCGTCAGTTGCACACTCGGCGTCCACCGCATCTCACCGCAACACCCGTGACGATGCGCAGCGCCCCTCGATCGGGTGAGACGGGGAAACCATACACCGAGTTGATCTTCGGATAAAGCGAAATATTTTTTGCTGTGGGGCTTGCGTCGTCGGGCAAATCGGTGGCAAGGGGCACGCTCACGCCAGCTCCAGTCCGCCGTCGACGGTCATGATCTGACCGGTCATCCATTGCGTGGCAGGACCGGCGAGCCGCACGATCCATCCGGCGACCTCATCCGGAAGGCCGCGTCGTCCAAGCGGGATGCGTGCGCGTTCCTGCTCCTTGACGGCTGCCGCCTGCTCGTCGCTGAGACCCATCATGCCGGTGAGTGCGCCGGATTCGGTGGGCCCCGCCGCAACCGCGTTCACTCTCACGCCGAGCGGCGCAAGCTCGAGCGCCCAGCAGCGGGTCAAATGCTCCAGCGCCGCCTTGCTCGCCGCATAGTGCGACAGGCCCGCCGCCGGTTTGTGTCCGTAGGTGCTGGAGACGTTGACGATGGCGCCGCGCGTCGCCCTCAGGTGCGGAAGCGCGGCTGCGGCGAGCAGGCTCGGCCCGACCACATTGACCGCGAAGATGTCCGCGATCCGGTCGGCCGTCGCGTCTTCCAGCGGCAGGATCGCGCCGGCGCCGGCATTGTTGATGACGGCATCGAGCCTGCCCCAGGCCTCGATCGCCTTGGCGACCGTGCGCCGCGCCTTCGAGCTCGGGATCAGCGAGGTGACGGTGAAGCTGCATCGCTCCAACGTCATGCGCAAGCTGCAGGCCACTTCGATCGGCGACCTCATCCGGATCTGGGAGGCGCTGCCGAAAGCGGTGCGCGAGACCGCCGTCGACGGATGATCCTGGCGGAAGCGAAGCAGGCACTCTTCCGCCAGGCTGAGCAAGAACTCGATCAGCCGTTGGAACAACATGCCGCCCGATGACGCGGCTCTCGGCTGATCTGCCGACGGCTCCAGCGTCAGTGCCAGGCGATGCTGATTGCGCGACGCGTGTGACGGATTGTTTGCAAGATGTGGTTGCCGGAACCGATGGTGGCGCGCATCGGAGATTGGATAACTGCGACGAACATCGCGGTTCCCTTGGGTTTGCCCAACATTGTCCATCATGAGTCTATCAACTTCGCGTGTGGTGCCTGTTGAACGCGGAGACAGGGGATCGCCGGAACCCGAGGTGCAAAGACTCGGGTCGTGTCAACAGGCAGGCGGAGCGGAACAATCAAGCAAATTGTAGTGCGACGATGCCTGCCATCTTTGCTGGGGCGGGCAAGGCAAAGGTATTTCATCGCTGCAGCGCGACGCGTTCTGCGTTCAACGTGCATCGCTGTCGTCGGTTGCTCGCTGTGCGAGCAGGCCCACGCGCTCGATTTCTTTGGTCTGTTCGGTTCCGACGATCCGCCGCCCGTCAGCGCCACGACGCTGTCCTATCGGTTGGAGATCGAAGCCAAGACGCCGGAGGGCAAGAACGATAGCGACGCCGAACAGGCATTGCGCGATGCCGCCGGCACCTATCGCCTCCGACAGGAACCGCCGCCGGACGGGGAAAGTCTCGCGCGCCGGCTGCAGGCGGATATCAATCCGCTGCTCGATGCCCTTTGGGGGCTTGGCCGCTACAACGCCCAGATCGATGTGACGATAGATGGAGTTCCAATCTCCCTCGACGAGATCGGGCTTGCCGCGGCGGCGCGTCGGGCCGACAGCTTTCGCAATCGGACCGTTGTGCCCATCAAGGTCATCGCGCGACTTGGTCCGTTGTTCAAGCTGCGCGCCGTTGATGTAGACTATCCGCGGGACCAAGCGCCGCAGGGATTGCTGCGCCGCGCGTTTGCGCTGAAGTCCGGCGATGCCGCGATCTCTGCCGACCTGCGCGCCGCGCAGGTGAAACTCGTCGACTGGTTCCGCAGCAACGGACATCCGCTCGCGAAGGTCGCCGATGTCAAGGCCACCGTCGATCATGCCGCCGCCGCGATGGACTTTCGGTTGCGGGTCGAAGCGGGCCCCAAGGCCGGCATCGGCGCCGTGACGATCGCGGGCGGAGACGTCGACCCGCGAGTGGTGGCCACGCACGTCTACCTGAGGGAGGGCGAGCCCTATTCGCCAGAGCGGCTCGCCTTGGCGAAAACCTCGATCGCAAAGATCCAGGCTATCGGAGGAATTCGCGTCCGCGAGGCCGACAAGCTCGATGCCAATGGCAACCTGCCGGTCTTCATCGATTTGACGGAAAGGCCCAGGCACGCGGTGGGCCTCTCGGCAAAATATTCCACCGTCGATGGTCCCGGCATTGCAGGCTATTACGAGGATCGGAACATATTCGGCGGCGGCGAGCGCCTGAGGCTCGAAGCATCCGCCTCGCTCCTGCAACGGATCGACGGCACGTCCTTCACCGGCTTCAATAATCTGAGCGGCTCGGATTTCGGCGCACGGTTTACCGGCACCTTCATCAAGCCAGGCTTGTTCGGTACGGCCAACGATCTTCTGATCGAGGCCACCGCGTTCCGCGAGCGCGTCGGCAACAACGACCTCGGCGGTTACACTGACGACACGGTGCGCGGCACGTTCGGCGTGATCCATCGCTTTTCGGAGGCGGCTTCGCTGCAGGCCGGTCTCCAGGCCGAGCAATCGAAATCGCAGGACGTGCTGGGGCGAGTCGATGCGACATTGATCGGCTTCACGGCGACCGGCCGCTACGACACGACAGACAATCCGCTCGACCCGACGCGCGGTGTGCGCCTCTCGGCGACCGTCAATGCCTATCCGAAGCTGATGGGTTCCACGATCGATCTGTTCGAAGCGCGGGTTGCGGGCTCGGCCTACTATGCGCTCGACGAGCAGGCCGACTACGTGCTTGCGGGGCGGTTGGCCGCAGGCTCGCTTGCGGGCGCGCCGCTCGACCAGATTCCGGATGCACATCGCTTCTTCGCCGGCGGCGGCGGATCCGTGCGCGGTTACGGCTTCAACACCATTTCGCCGATGATGTTCGGTCAGATCACCGGTGGTCGCGGCCTGATCGAGGGCTCCGCCGAGGTGCGGGTCAGGATCACGCCCACCATCGGTCTCGTGCCATTCTTCGACTTTGGCACCGCCTCCCGATCGTCCCTGCCGGGCTTCGACGATTATGTGGGCTACGGCGCGGGACTTGGCTTGCGTTATCTCACGCCGGTCGGCCCGATCCGCCTTGACGTTGCAACACCGCTGAACCCTCGCCCCGGCGACAGCCGCTACGCGATCTATGTCAGCATTGGGCAGGCCTTCTGATGCGCATCCGACGGCTGTTCATTGTCGGTTCCGCCGTCGCGGCCTTGGGCCTCATCGCTGCCGCAGTGCTCGGTATCGTTCTCTACGGAATGGCGGGCGGGAGCGGCGAGAACCAGCAGGATGTGCTGGCTAGTCTTGTCTCGCGGACGCTCTCGACGCCGGCGACCCAGGTCCATGTCGGCGCCGTCGATGGCGTGCTGTCCTCGGATGCCACGGTCCGCGACGTCAGCATCACCGACAAGGACGGCGTCTGGCTGACGCTCGACAAGGCGCGCCTCGTCTGGCGACGCAGCGCACTGTTGCTGGGGCGGCTGGAAATCGACCGCCTCGAGATCGGCACGCTCGAGATCAAGCGAAAACCGCTTCCGTCCGACCAGCCTGCCGCCGAGTCCGATCAGCCGATCCTGCCCGACCTTCCGGTGAAGGTGCAGGTGAAGGCTTTCGACCTGCGGGCCTTGACGCTGGGACAGTCGATTCTGGGTGAAGCTTTGAGTGTCGCGGCGACCGGCAATACCGAGCTCGGCTCGCCCTCGGAAGGGCTCGTCTTCAACCTCGATGCCACCCGCAAGGATTTCCCGGGCCACTTCAAGGCCGCTCTCGCCTACGTTCCGCAGGGAAATGCGCTTACCCTCGACGTCACGCTCGACGAGCCGGCCCACGGACTCATGTCGAAGCTCGGCCATCTGCCGGGCGAGCCGCCCGTCACATTCGCATTGGGCGGCAAGGGCACGCTCGACAGCTTTCGTGGTGCCCTGAAGTTGCAGGCCGGCCCCACGATCGATGCGACCGGCACGATTACGCTTGACCGAAACGGCGCGGCCCGAGTGCTCGCAACGCGCCTTGCCAGCCATCTCGAACCGTTGTTGCCGGCGATCGCCGCGCCGGTCTTCGCCGGTGAAACCCATCTCGACAGTACGACGCATTTTGGTGACGACGGCAGCGTCGCCCTGGACGGGCTGACGCTGACGAGCCGTCTCGCGCGGCTCGACGCGAAAGGTCTGCTCCGAGCCGACAAGGTCGTGGATTTCGCGGCCTCCATCCGCGCCTTGCCAAGCAACGGCGACGTGACCGAGACTGACCAAGGCTCGATCCGCAGCCTCGTCTTCGACGGCCGCGTCAACGGCCCAATCAAGGCTCCCGCAGCATCGATCAAGCTCACGCTGTCGGGTGCTCATCTGCCGGACGGAGACGTCGAGGCGCTTGATGCTTCCATCACGGCCGTTCCTCGTGCCGAGGCCGGCGATCCGGCAACGCGCATCATCCTTGACGCGAACCTGCGCGCTTCCGGCATTGCGCCACGCGACGCGAGTTTGGCGGCCGCGATCGGCGACACCGCGTCGCTTGTGCTCCACGGCGATACGGACCTGGGCGGCCGCGCCAGGATCGAGCGTCTCGAGATCGGCACATCAACGGTTCAGGCAACCTATGCAGGTGATGTCAGCGCCGGTCGCCTGAATGGCCGGGCAACCGGAACGGTGCCCGACCTCGGCGCCTTTGCCGACCTTGCCGGGCTGAAGCTCAAGGGCTCGGTGGCGTTCGGCCTCGATCTCGACACGGATCTCCAGCGTGGCAGCTTTGATATCAGGATGTCAGGTGCCGGCGAGAAGCTTGCGACGGGACTTGCGCCGCTCGATGGGCTCGCGGGGGCGCGGCTCGCACTCGCAGCCGACATCTCTGGCGACGGCCGCGACACTTACACGGTCCGCGGCGCGTCGATCGATGGTGCCCATGTTGCGGTCCGTGCCAAAGGAACAGTGACGCGCGACTCGAGCGACCTGTCGGCGCGTGTGGACCTGCCGGATCTCTCGGCGGCCGATGCGCGCCTCACAGGTGCGGGAGCTCTCGACGTCGGTCTCACCGGCGGGCTCGCGCATCCCGGGGTTTCGTTCGCGGCCTCGGTGGATCGCGCCACCGCCATGCGGCGCCCGATTCCGCATCTGGCGCTCGCCGCGACGGTCAACGACATCAATGGAGCCTGTGCTGTCGAGGCCAAGCTCGACGGCTCCGTCGACGGCAAGCCGGCGCGCGGGATTGTCCAGGTGAGCCGTCGATCGTCGGAGCCCGACGATCGCGCAGCTCCCGCCTTTGCCGGATGGCATGCCAAGACCATCGACATCGCGATCGGATCGGTATCCCTGAAGGGGGCAGCAACGATCGACGCACAGAGATTCGGCAGCGGGCAGATTCGCTTGGCAGCCGGGGCGCTCGCCGACCTCTCGCCGCTTGCCCTCACAGAGCTCGCCGGTTCGGCCTCACTCGATCTTGCCGCTTCGGCCGATGGCGGCCAGCAGTCGGTTCGGCTTGCCGGTAAGGGTGCCGGAATCCGCGCCGCGGGCACGGCCGTCCGCAGTTTCGGTCTGCGCGCCGATGGCGCCGATCTCTACGGCCATCCGGTGCTCAATGCTGATGCGCAGGTCAACGGTGCCGAGTTCGGCGGTCAGACGGTCTCAAATGTCACGCTAACGGCCAAGGGCAATGCCGATGCGAGCACGATCGGCCTGTCCGCCAAGGCTGCCGGCTTCGATCTCGATGCCGCGGGTGCACTGACCACCAGGGAGCGGGTGCGGTTCGATCTCAACCGCTTCACTGCGCGGCGTGGCGCCAAGGGAATCGCGCTGCAGGGCCCCGCGACCTTCACGCTCGACGATGGCACGGTGCTGATCGAGCATCTGGTGCTCGCGATTGGACGTGGCCGCTTCACGGTGGACGGCAAAGCCGGCCAGGTGCTCGACCTCAAGGCCGCGGCAAACGCGATCCCGCTCAGCGAGGCCGATGTCGCGATACCCGGCTTGGGCCTGAGCGGGAGCCTCGACGCGTCAGCCGCGATTGCGGGCTCCATGAGCGCGCCGATCGGCCAGTACAAGGTCGCGGTCAGGCAGCTCGCCGCGCCGCAGACCAGAAGCGCCGGCCTGCCGCCGATCGACGTTGCCGCGGACGGACGGCTCGATGGCAGCCGCGCGAGCCTGAACACCACAATTGCCGCGGGAAGAGCCGGCGCGATCACGGCGTCGGGCACGGTGCCGCTCGACGCCACGGGTCCGATCGCGCTGACCGCGAAGGGCCGCCTCGATGCCGCCATCGCCAATGCCGCGCTTTCCGCCTCCGGCCGTACCGTATCCGGCAGCGTCGCGCTCGATGCCCATGTCGGCGGCACGCGCACCAGGCCTCAGATCGGCGGTGTCGCCACCTTGAGCGGGGGTACCTTCCGCGACAGCATGCTCGGCACGCGCCTCGACGCCGTCGAGGCGAAAATCACCGCCGAAGGAGAGCGCGTCGTGGTGGAGCGCTTGGCCGCGGTGACGCCCAACGGCGGCACGTTGTCCGGCTCCGGTCAGGTGCGGGTCGCTCCGGATGCAGGCTTTCCAGGCACGGTCTCGATTCGTGGTCAGCAGGCGACGCTTGCCTCCAGCGCGCTGGCGACCGCGCAGGCCAATCTCGCCATTGACGTCACAGGCGCCCTGGCGCGCGATCCGCGGATCGTCGGTCGCGTCGACTTGACCCGCGTCAACGTCGATATTCCGGATCGCCTGCCGTCGACGCTGAAGCCGATCGAGGGCATCAACCATGTGAACGCCTCGGGACAGGCCGCTGCACGGCTCGCGGCTGCGCGCAAGGCCGAGACGCCGAAAGGCAACATGAAGCGTCCGGCGCTCTTCAACGCAGCGCTCGACGTGACAGTTTCGGCGCCGAACCACGTCTTCATCCATGGCCGCGGGGTAACCGCGGAACTCGGCGGCTCCGTTCATGTTGGCGGCACGAGCAACGCGCCGGTTCCGAAGGGAGCCTTCTCGCTCTATCAGGGCAAGCTGGTGGTGCTCGGAAAGACGCTGACCTTCACCAAGGGCAATCTCTCCTTCAATGGCGATCTCGCGCCCGAGCTCGATTTCGCGGCGGAGATACAGGCCTCCGACATCACCGCGCAGGTCGGAATCTCGGGCCCGGCGGCCGCGCCGGCCTTCGCCTTCCATTCGCAGCCCGAGTTGCCGCAGGACGAGATCCTGTCGCGCATTCTCTTTCAGAAAGCTTCGGGCAGCCTGACGACCTCGCAGGCCGTGCAGCTCGCAGGGGCCGCGGCTCAGTTCGCCAGCGGTGGCGAGGGAACGGTGGACCGCATGCGCCGCTCGCTCGGGGTCGACAATCTGGACGTCGGCGCCGGGGCGGGCGGCCCGATGGTCGGCGCCTCGCGCGCGATCGGCGACAGGCTGAGCGTAGGCGTGCGGACGGGCGCGAGCGCCAGCCAGTCAGGAGTGTCGGCCAATGTCGACGTGACGCGCCATATCCGCGTCGAGTCGGATGTCGATGCGAAGGGCTCGACATCCGTCGGAGTCGGCACGCGATTCGAATGGTAAAGGTGACCGAGATCGCGCCTCACTTCGTGGTGTAGCCGCCGTTGACGAGGATGGTCTGGCCGGTCATCCACCAGCCGTCCGACACCAGCAGGCGGATCCACGGCACGATATCCTTGATATCGGTGAGGCCGGTCCTGGAGAAGCCCGACAGCGCCGCCGCCAATTTGTGATAGGCGACCGCGTCCGCGCCTTCGGCCGGATAGAAGAACGGCGTGTCCATCGGACCGGGGCCGATCGCGGTAACCGAGATGCCGCGCGCGCCGAACTCCTTCGATGCCGCGCGGGTGAAGTGCTCGACCGGCGCCTTGGTGCCGGCATAGGCGGCATAGAACGGCGTGTAGGCGCCGAGCAGCGAGGTCACCAGCGTGCAGATCTTGCCGTTGTCGTTGACGTGACGGCCGGCCTCCTTGAGGAAGAAGAACGCGGACTTGGCGTTGACCGCGCTCATCGCGTCATATTCAGCCTCCGAGATCTCGACCATCGGCTTCTTCAGCACCTTGCCGACGGTGTTGATCGCGATGTCGGGACGGCCGATCGCGGCGACCGCGTCGGTGAACAGCTTCTCCATCGCGCCCGATGTCGTGAGGTTGGCCTGGAAGGCGACTGCCTTGCTGCCTGCGGCCTGCAGCGCCGCCACCGTCGCGTCGGCATCGGCCTTGGTTGCCGCGCTGTTGTAGTGGATCGCAATCGCCTTGGCGCCGTGGGCGGCGAGATCGCGCGCGATCAAGCCGCCCAGATTCTTGGCGCCGCCGGCGATGATGACGGTCTTGTCCTTGATGCTGTGGTCGGTCATGGCATTCGCCTCTCCAGGTCTCGCGGCCGCGCCCTGCGGCCGCTTTCTGGAGACGACGATATCGTCTAGGATTTGCCGATAAAGCCATGCATTCTGATCTCACTTGTCAGAAATGGCGAACAATCGGGGACGATTTTGGACCGCGTCGACCTGTTCCGTATCTTCGCCCGCGTCGTCGAGTGCGCGAGTTTTACGCGGGCGGCCGACACGCTGGGCCTGCCGCGCTCATCGGTCTCGTCGGCGGTCGCGGAGCTGGAGCAGCGCGTCGGCGCGCGGCTGCTGCATCGCACGACGCGAAAGGTGTCGCCCACGCATGACGGCGCGGCCTTCTACGAGCGAGCCTTGCGCGTCGTTGCCGATGTCGAGGAGGCCGAGACCCTGTTCCGCCATGCCGCCGCTGAACCGTCGGGCAGGCTCAGGGTCGACGTGCCCGGGCGGATCGGCCGCCTGATCATCGCGCCGGCGTTGCCGGCTTTCCTTGATCGCTATCCGCAGATCGACATCGATCTCGGCGTCACCGACCGTGCCATCAACCTGATCGAAGACTCCGTCGATTGCGTCGTGCGCGTCGGCCCGCTGGGCGATTCCGGTCTGATCGCGTGGCCGCTCGGCAATCTGACGCTGATCAATGTCGCAAGCCCCGGATATCTCGCGCGCCACGGCACGCCGCGCACGCCCGACGATCTCGGCGCGCATTGGGCGGTCAACTACGCCTCGCCCTCCACCGGCCGCATCGAGGACTGGGAGTGGAGCGAGCAGGGCGCGTCGCGCAGCATCGCGATGCGCGGCCGCGTCACCGCTAACAGCGCCGAGGCCTATATCGCCTGCTGCCTCGCCGGCCTCGGGCTGATCCAGATTCCCGCCTACGACGTGAAGCGGCATATCGATGCAGGGGAGCTCGTCGAGCTGATGCCGCGGCACCGCGCCGCGCCGATGCCGATGACCTTGCTCTATCCGCACCGTCAGCATCTGTCGCGGCGGCTGCAGGTGTTTGCCGACTGGCTGACGGATTTGCTGAAGCAGAAGCTGCTCGCGGCGGAGTAGGGGGCGCAGGCTGGCGTTCCCGGTCGGTGGGACGTATAATCCCGCCGCTCGTGACGGTAACCTGATGACCACTTTGGTGAGTAAATTCGGCCCCGCAATCGCAGTGTTGGCGCTGTGCCTGAGCGGCCAACAGGCCAATGCTCAGGCCGGCCCGGTGCGCTACTGGACGCCGGGCTCGCTGTTCGGCTTCGGCGGCAGCCTCGCCGACGGCCAGAAGGCGGATACTTACGGAAACTTTCCGAGCTTTGACGCCGCCGGCGCGCAAGGCGGCGATTTCTCATATCTGAACGGCCGGCCCGACGGCTGGTTCGCCGGCAGCGAAGGCGGTCGCGTCGGCTGGAACGCGCTCGGCCAATCGGCGGCGTTCGGCTCGCTGGAATATCAGGGCGCGCAGTTCGGCTACAATTTCAGGGGCGTCGGCAATACGCCCGTGACCTTCTTCGCCGGCTTCGACACCTTGAAGTACAATCCGCCCGGTGCCGGCGGACCGCTGGCGCCGTTCAGCGGCAATCCCGGCGTCAACGCCGGCTATTCTGCGCGCGCGGGCCTCGAGTTCCGGCCGACTTCGAATCTCAGCCTGTCCTTCGGCGCGAGCTTTACCCAGCAGGGGGCGGAGCGCATGGACAGCGACATCCATTCGCAGCTGCTGCCCGGCCAGTCTCCGGTCCTGTTCGGCGGCCGGTAAAGCGCGATGAGAATCGTCATCGCGCTTTAGCTCTTTTTTTGAGCATGATCTCCGCGCAAACGCGTCCCGCGTTTGTCGCGAGGGAAAACCGCTTCGCACTTTTCCGGATCATGCTTTAGCACGTCAGCGCAAGACGGCAGCGCGGCGGTCCTGATTCAACCAAGACCTCAGCACCCAAGAAGGCTCGAAGTCGCGGGCACAGTCAGGATCGAAACATGGACATGCAGGGCAAGATCGCACTCGTCACCGCCGCAGCATCCGGCGCTGGCCGCGCCGGGGCGCGCATCCTCGCGCGCGAGGGCGCGGCAGTCGCGGTGGTCGACCAGAACGAGGCCGGCGCGAAGGCGGTGGTCGACGAGATCAAAAAGGGCGGCGGACGCGCGCTGGCGCTGGCCGGCGATCTGCGCGACGACGGCTTTGCGCGCGATATCGTCACGGTGACGGTGAAGGAATTCGGCGCGCTCGACTGCGTGTGGAATCATCTCGGCATTCCCGGTCCGTCCGTGATCGACGATCTGGAAGGTTGGGATCTCAGCGTCGATCTCAATCTGCGCTCGCAGCTGATCACCACCAACGCGGCGCTCGGCCAGATGACCGCGCGGCGGCAGGGCAGCATCCTGTTCACCGCATCGACCTCGGGCCTGGTCGGCTCGCCGTGGAGTCCGACTTATTCCGCGGCCAAGGCCGGCGTGATCGGTCTTGCGCGCGCGCTCGCCAAGCGCCACGCCAAGGACGGCGTCCGCGTCAACGCGATCTGCCCCGGTGCGATCGACACGCCGATGCTGCGGGTGTTCGTCAACCGCCCGGACCAGCCGGGCCACAACGAGGCCGACGCGGAGGAACTGATCAAGGCCGCGGTCACCCGCAATCCGATGGGCCGCGCGGCGCGCCCCGAGGAGATCGCGGAGGTCGCGGTGTTCCTGCTGTCGGACAAGGCGTCGTTCGTCACCGGCATCGCGATGCCGGTCGACGGTGGGACGGTGGCGTAGCGGGCGACTTACCTAGAACTTCGCCCGGATGCCGGCATAGGCGGCGAGCGGCATGCCGGGCACGAAGGTGCGCGGATCGGTCAGCTGGGCCATCAGATTGGGCGCGGCTCCGGCGCTGGCAAAGCCGCCGGTCTGGTAGAACGCGCCGCCGAGATAATAATGCTGGTTGAAGACGTTGTTGATCAGGCCGAACACCTCGATATTCGGCGCGATCTTGTAGGAGGTGTGCAGGTTTACGACGGCGTAGGCCGGGACCTTCTGGCTCTGGTTGGTGTCGTCGCCGACGAGCCACTGGCTGCCGACGACGTTGACGTCGGCGCCAATCTTCCATGCGTCGGTGGCGAGGTACTCGACACCGGCCTTGAAGCGGTGCGCAGGAATGCCCGGGATATGGTCGCCCGGCTTGACGTTGATGAACCGGACGTCATCGTTGTTCGGGTCGGTCAGGGCGTTCGGGTTGTCGGGAGCCGGCAGCGTGTTTGCGCTTCGATAGGTCGCGTCGATGAAGGTGTAATTGGCATAGGCGTTCCAGCGATCGACGCGGTAGTCGAGCTTAGCTTCGATGCCCTGCCGCAGGGTCTGCCCTGCATTCTGGAAATAGCCGAAATTGCCAGTGCCGATGGGGCTCTGCACCCGGATGATGTCGTCGTCGGACAGAGTGTGGAACGCGCCGATGCCCCAGCTCAGCATGCCGGTCCTGGCATCGCGGCCCCAGCTGCCGCGGAAGCCGGCCTCGACAGTGTGCGACACCACCTGCTTGAGCGGCGGATCGGACACCAGGAAGGAATCGATGACGCAGGGGCGTGCCGGATCGGAGCAGCCGAGCTCAAGCGGCGTCGGCGCGCGGTTGGCCTCCGAATAGCCGGCATAGAAGGTGAGGTTCGGCGTGATCTTGTAGGTGCCGCCGATCACCGGGTTGAACCGCTGGAAGCGATTGTTGCTGTTGAGCTGCGGGTTGGTCCCGGTCTGGTCCTGGAGATCGATCTCGGCATAGTTGAATCGTCCACCTCCGGTGACCGAGAACCTGTTCGTCACGTCGAAGGTATCGGTGAGATAGACGCCGGTGTAGGTGTTGGTGGCGCGCAGGTCGACCGGGGCGAGACCGGCGTCGGGCTGGTCGATGAAAATGCCGGTGCCTGTCACGAACAGGTTGTTCGGATCGATGGTGCCGAGCTCGCTGGTCGCCGTGAATTTCGTATTGCCGTGGTCGACGCTGACGCCCATCACGACGTGGTTGTCGTGCCCGAACAGCTTGTCCGAGTTGGTCAGCTGGGCTGTGCCGCCGAAGCTGTTGGTCGCGGCCCGGTTGCGGTCGACTTCGCCAAGGAAGGCGTTGCCCAGCGTGTTCGGAACCGAGGGACCTCCCGCCGGACCGAAAATCGGCAGGTCGTCGCCGATGCACAAACTGTCTCCCCCGTCGCAGGCATGCACGTCGGTGCCGTTGCCGTCGACATGGGTCTGCCGGAAGCCGCGGAAATAGGCGTTGCCCTGGAAGGACCACGTGTCGGAGAAATTGTGGTTCAACGTCGCGTTGACGAAGGCGAGCTGAAGCAGCGTCGTCTGCGGCCAGGTGTAGACGCTCGACCAGCGTTGATTGAGCATCTGCACCGGCGTTGCCGCGACATTGCCGAGGAGGTTGCTGGCGCCGGTGAAATTGATGTGGAATTCGGTCTGGTCGTTGCGCGCGCCGACGTCGATATACATGCGGTTGATGTGCGACGAATTGGCGTAGTCGCGCCAGCCGCGATCGTAGGCGGATTCGAACGCAGCGTAGGCGGAGATGTTGTCCCTCTGGCCGCCGGCCTGCACGCTCCCCTGCACCCGCCCGTAAGAGCCACCGAACAGTTCAGCCTCGGAGCCCTGATAGGTGAAGCCGTTCTTCATCTGGATGCTCAGCGCGCCGCCGATCGCATTGAGGCCGAACACCGGATTGTTGGGAAACAGCGCAACGCTGTCGATGGCCTTTTCCGGGATGAAATCCCAATTGACGACGTCGCCCCAGGATTCGTTGATGCGCACGCCGTTCTGATAGACCGCGATGCCCTGCGGCGTGCCCTGCACCGGCGAGGCGGTGAAGCCCCGGTAGTCGAGATTGCGCTGGAACGGATTGCCGGTCTGGTCGGTGAGCGTGACGCCGGGCAGCTTGCGGTTCACAGCATCGAGGAAGTTGGTCGAGTAGTTGTGGCTGAAATCCTGCGTCGTCATCACCGCGGTGTTGGACGGGACCTTGTCGCGATCAATCAGGGTGGAGTCGCGGTCGGAGGGGCCGGGTGCAGCGGTGCCGACATCGGGTCCCGCTGCCGGAGCAACAGGTCCGGTTCGGGTTCGCGCGGTTCGCGTGGTCCGAACCACCGGCCGTGCCGCCGGCCTTGCGCTGCGGGTGCCGGCCAGAGGTGTGGGCGCAATCACATTGACGGGCGGCAGTTCAGTGGGGACCGGATCGGCCGTCTGAGCGTGCAGGACAGTCGATGGCAGTGCAGAGCCAATAACGGCCAGCGCGGCCGCAGCGCCGTGCGTATAGACCGAAGAAGACAAAAAACGTGTTGCCGCACGCAACAACGCACCAACCATGACGCCCACCCCTAAGCCGCGGTTCGGCTTGATCCCCCGACGAACCTTGGCTCGGAGACTGCGGGAACGCCCTTGCTTTGGCAAACAAGATCAATCCCGGGGGATCGGGATTCTTTTCCATCTGGAATCGGGAAAAATTCCCGATTTTGATGGACGGGCACGCGAACCCGATAAGGGCAGGACGATTCCGGCCGACTTGGCGCAAATTGGTGCCCAAAAGGCGGGCATCTCCGCCCTTTGGGACCGCCGATCGCTAGTCCTTGAACTCGCAGCCGAGGCGCTGCAGGGCCTCGTCGACCCAGCGGCGGTCGCTGGTGCCGGCGAGGATTTGCTGGATGGCCTTTTCCTCGGTGGCCTTCTTGGCTTCGGTCAGCTTGCAGATCGCCTCGGCGTCGTCATAGGGCACGCAGAGCACGCCGTCGTCGTCGGCCACGACGAGATCGCCGGGCTCGACGATCATGCCGTCGATCGAGATGGCGCAATTGATCTCGCCCGGGCCGTCCTTGTAGGGGCCGCGATGGGCGACGCCGGCGGCGAACACCGGGAATGATCCGGCGCGGATCGCGCCGGCATCGCGGATCGAGCCGTCGATCACGAAGCCCGCGACGCCCTTCTTCTCGGCCAGCGTCGACATGATCTCGCCGATGATGGCGTTGACCAGCACGCCGCCGGCATCGACCACGATGACGTCGCCGGGCTGGGCGAGGTCGATCGCCTTGTGGACCATCAGATTGTCGCCGGGCCGGGTCTTGACCGTCAGCGCCGGGCCGCCGAGCCAGCCGCCCGCGTGCATCGGCCGCAGCCGGTTGGTGCCCGCGATCCGCGACATCGAATCGCTGATATTGGCGACCGGAAGCGTGCGGTAGCGCGCGACGAGGTCAGGCGACACTTTCCGCTTCGTCTTGTGAATAGCAAATCCTATGGCCATCGGTTTTCTCCGAGATTGATTGGTTGAAGTCGATTGTCGGTCTTGCTGCTTGGTTGGACCCTCATGGTGAGGAGCGCGGAACGCGCGTCTCGAACCATGTGGCCCGGTTGGTGGCCTGCATCCTTCGAGACGCCCGCTTCGCGGGCTCCTCAGGATGAGGAGTTGGAGTGCTTGTCTCGGCAACGTTCAATGCGCGCGGCGGTCGAGATGGGCGTTGAGACGAGGATAGACGCGGCGCGCATTGCCTTCAAAGATCTTGGCCTTGTCCGCCGCGCTCAGCGGCAGCGCATCGATGTAGCGGCGGGTGTCGTCGAAATGATGCCCGGTCTCCGGGTCGATGCCGCGCACGGCGCCCACCATCTCGGACGCGAACAGGATGTTCTCGACCGGAATCACCCTGGTCAGCAGCTCGATGCCGGGCAGGTGATAGACGCAGGTGTCGAAGAACACGTTCTTCAAGAGATGCTCCGACAGCGGCGGCAGCTTCATGTCCTGCGCCAGGCCGCGGTAGCGGCCCCAGTGATAGGGCACCGCGCCGCCGCCATGCGGGATGATGAACCGCAGGGCTGGGAAGCGCTTGAACAGATCCGAGGTCAGGAATTGCATGAAGGCGGTGGTGTCGCCGTTGAGGTAGTGCGCGCCGGTGCCGTGGAAGCACGGATTGCAGGACGAGGAGACATGGACCATCGCCGGCACGTCGAGCTCGACCATCTTCTCATACAGCGGGTACCACCATTCGTCGGTCAGCGGCGGATCGCACCAATAGCCGCCGGCAGGATCGGGGTTGAGGTTGCAGCCGACGAAGCCGAGCTGCGTCACGCAGCGCTCCAGCTCCTCGATGCAGTTGGCAGGCTTGACGCCCGGGCTCTGCGGCAGCTGGCACACGGGGACGAAGTTCTGCGGGAACAGCGTGCAGACCCGGTGCACGAGGTCGTTGCAGATCGTGGTCCATTCGCGGCTGGTCGCTTCCTTGCCGACATGATGCGCCATGCCGGCGGCGCGCGGCGAGAAGATGGTGACGTCGGTGCCGCGCTCCTTCTGCAGGCGGAGCTGCGCGCCCTCGACGCTGGAGCGGATCTCGTCGTCGGTGATGCCGAGATTGGTGGTGAGCGGCCGGCGCGACTTGTCGGCGAGGCCGGCGAGCTGCTTGTCGCGGAAGATCTGCAGCTTGGCCGGCTCGGTGGTGTAGTGGCCGTGACAATCGATGATCATGGTTGCTTCCTTGGTAGGGGTGTCAGTGTGCGACGGATGACGGGATCGCGCCCGTCAATTCCGCCTCGCGCGGCTTGACGCGCATGGTGGCGGCGATGGCGGAGGCGACGAGCAGGAAGCCGGCGATCCCGACCAGCGCCCAGGAGAAGCTCCCGGTGGAGTCCTTGATCAGGCCGATGCACCACGGCCCGATCAGCCCGCCGAACTGCGCCAGCGTGTTGACCAGCGCGATCGAGGCGGCGCCGGCCGCGCCGGTCAGCAGCGAGGCGTTGATGCTCCAGAACAGCGGATTGCCGGCGTTGAGGCTGAAGCCGACGATGCAGAGGAACACGAAGGCCAGCACCGGGCTCGCCACATAGGCGCTGCCGAGTATCGCAACCGCGGCCAGCAGATAGACCGCCGCGAGATGAAACTTGCGATCGCCGGTCTTGTCCGAGCTGCGGCTGACCACGATGGTGCCGATGACGCCGAGCAGCGGCGGGATCGCCGAGAGGAAGCCGACCTGGATGTTGCTGAGATTGCCCATGCCCTTGATGATCTGCGGCAGCCACAGCAAGAGGCCGTAGATCCCGACCAATGCGCAGCCGAACAGCGCCGCCAGCAGCCAGACCCGGATATCGAGGACGCATTCGATCAACCTGTGCTGTCCCTGTTGTTCGATCTCGGCCCGCTCGGCGGCGAGTTCGCCCTCCAGCCAGGCCGCCTGTTCTTTGGTGAGCCAGCTCGCCTTGGCCGGGCGGTCGGTGAGATAATAGAGCGTGAACAGGCCGAGCAGAATGGTCGGCACGCCCTCGGCGAGGAACATCCATTGCCAGCCGTGGAGACCGGCAGTGTTATCGAACCAGGTCATGATGCTGGTCGAGATCGGCCCGCCCAAAACCGCCGAGAACGAGCCGGCGATGATGTATCCCGCCACCGCGCGGGCGCGATAGCGTGCCGGGAACCAGTAGGTGAGGTAAAGCACCACGCCGGGCATGAAGCCGGCTTCCGCGACGCCGAGGCCGAACCGCATGACGTATAGGCTGAGCGGATTCCAGACAAAGGCTGTCAGCGCGGCGACGAGGCCCCAGGTGATCAGGATCCGCGCCAGCCAGATTCTCGCTCCGAGCCAGTGCAGCATCAGGTTGCTGGGCACCTCGAGTACCATATAGCCGAGGAAGAAGATGCTGGCCGCGAAGCCGAAGATCGTTGGGCTGAGGCCGAGGTCCTTGTTCATCGTCAGCCCGGCATAGCCGAGATTGATGCGGTCGAGATAGTTGAAGAACATCATCACGAACAGGATCGGGATCAGCCGCCAATAGACGCGGCGGATGGTCTGCTGTTCGAGCTCAGTGACGGACGCTCCGGCCATTGCAATCCTCCCGTTCATTGTGATGGCGTTCATTGGGTCGCGACACCATTTCGGATGTTGTTGGGGTGCTCTACCTCTCGTTCGGCAGGCAGCCGTTCGGCGCCGTCCGAAGCGGCGCCTGTCGCCATTGTTCTGAGATCGATGCCCTGCTGCTCGGGCAGCAGCAATGCCGCGCAGAAGGCGGCGGTGTAGCCGCAGATGGCGCAGATCGCCATTGCGTCGCCGAGATGCATCCGCGTCGAGAGAATGCCGACGGTCGCCGGCACGATCGAGCCGAGGCCGCGTCCTGCGCTCAGCGCAAAGCCGGCGCCGTTGGCGCGGATGCTGGTCGGGAACAGCTCGGCAAAAGTCGGCATCAGGCCGGAGGCGAGGCCGGCCTGCAGCGCGCCGAGGAAGAATCCGAGGATGACGGTGATGCTCTGGCCGATCGGCGCCTGGGTGTAGACCGCGACGTTCAACGCCTGGCAGACCAGGAACAGCATGAAACCCTTGCGGCGGCCGATGCGGTCGGCGATCAGGCCGAAGGCGATCGGTCCGACGAACGATCCGAAGATGTTGACGGCGAGATAGCCGGCGGTGTGCGTGACCGGCAGATGCAGCCCGGTTTGCAGATAGGTCGGCAGCCAGGTGATCATCACATAGGCTGCGCCGAGCGTGCCTGTGGTGAAGAAGGTTGCGACCAGCGTCTTGAACAGATGCTCACCGGTGAAGATGGTCCAGAAGTTGTGCGTCGGCGAGGCGGCGCGCTGTGCCTTCTCCTCGACGAAGATCGCGGATTCCGGCACGAAGCGGCGGACGAAGAAGACCAGCAGCGCGGGAAGGATTCCGATCGCGAAGAACACGCGCCAGGCCATGTCCTGCGACAGCCAGCCGAAGATGACGGGAAACAGCGCCACCGACAGCGCATTGCCGACGGCGTATCCGCTCTGGATCGCGGCGGCGACGCGGCCGCGCATGCCGGCCGAAACCACTTCGGCGACCAGCACGGCGCCGACCGCGGCCTCGCCGCCATAGCCCATGCCCTGGACGGCGCGTGCGACCAAGAGATACCAGAAGCCGTCGGCAAAGGCGGCGGCAAAGGTCGAGACCGCGACCAGGAGGATGGTGAATTGCAACACGCGCACCCGGCCGAACCGGTCCGCGGCAATTCCGGCGACCCAGCCGCCCAGGGCGGTGCCGATCAACGAACTGGAAGCCAGAATGCCGGCGTCAGGCCGCGACAGGCTCAGCGTTGCGATCAGCGCCGGCGTGACCAGCGCGTAGATCGTCGTGTCCATCGAATCGAGCGCAAGGCCGCCGAAGGCGGCGAAGAAGGTCTTGCATTCGACGGCGGACAGCTTGGACAGCCACCCCAGATTCATGTTCGTTTCCCCTGTTGATCTCGGCCTCTTGCCGGGCCGTTGGCTGCGAGATTTAAGGTGGGTCCAGCGCGACCGGATTGACCACATTGGCGCGATCGATGTCGCGTTGCGTGAGGACCGCGACGATGTTGCGCGCGGCCTCGACGCCGGTCCGCGTGATCGATGCGCCGGTTTGGGCTGCGATATGCGGCGTCACGATCAGGTTCGGCGCCTGCAGGATCGGCCTGTCCTGCGCCGGCGGCTCCTCCGCCAGCGTGTCGAGGCCGGCACCGGCGAGATGGCCGCTTCGCAGCGCCGCGCACAGCGCATCCTCGTCGACCAGCGCGCCGCGCGCGGTGTTGATCAGGAGGGAGCCGGGCTTCATGGCGTTGAGCCGCCCGGCATCGATCATGCCGCGCGTCGCATCGGTCAGCGGTGCGTGCAGGCTGACGATGTCGGAAACCGCGAGCAATTCGGCGAGATCGGCGGCTTCGCGCGCCAGCGCCGGATCGACACGGCCGCTGCTCCGGCCGAGCGCGACGACGCTCATGCCGAGCGCGGCCGCCGCGCGCGCGACATGCCGGGCGATACGGCCGAAGCCGACCAGGCCGATTGTGCGGCCGCGGATTTCGCGGCCGCGATAGGTGGCGCGGTCCCAGGCGCCGGAATGAGCTCGCGCGTTCAGGCTGACGACGTCGCGCCCGAGGGCGAGGATCAATGCGATGGTGTGCTCGGCAACCGCAGGCGCATTCGCGTCGCCCGCGACCATCACCAGCACGCGACTGGCGGTCGCGGCATCGATATCGACGCTGTCGACGCCGGCGCCGTGCTTTGCGATCACGCGCAAATGCGGATTGCCTGCGATGGTGGCGGCGGAGAACACCGGATTGCCGCGCATCAGGATCGCCTGCGTCGGCACCCGCGCCATCTCGTGCGCGAGACGTTCGGGCGTGACGGCATCGTGCATCAGCACGACATCTGCACCGATCTCGCTGAGGACATTGACGGCGGCCGGCGCGAGGCTGTCGCCGGTGACGAGAACGCGAAACGAAGCGGTCATCTGCTATCGTCTGCTGCGATATTGCATGGCTGACCCGCTGCGCGCGCCGCGCCATTCTGCCTGAACCTGACGCATTTCGCGCGCTTCTCCCTTCTTCTCCCTTGGAGGACAGGTGATTTCGCGCGAAGATCGAAAAATGGCCCCGTGAGGTCAAATACCTTGTTGACCCCCGACTTATAGGGAATCGGAATAAGCGATGGATTACAGGCAGCTTCGTTACTTCATCGCGGTGGCCGAAGAGCTCAGCTTCAGCCGCGCAGCGAAACGTTTGCATGTCAGCCAGCCGCCGCTGAGTACGCAGATCAAGGCGATGGAGGAAGAGCTCGGCACGCGCCTGTTGGCGCGGACGCGGCGCGCGGTGGAACTGACGCAGGCCGGACAATTGCTGCTGGAACATGCGCGGCGTGCGGTCAGCGAGCTTGATCTGGCGTCGGAGACGGTGCGCCGTGCCGCGCGCGGCGAGGCCGGCATGATCCGCGTCGGCTTCACCGGCTCGGTCCCGATGCTCGACATGTTCGCCGAGCTGTTCCGCAGCTTTCGCGCCAGCTATCCGCGGGTGAAGATCGAGCTCCGGCACATGTCGACGGCGACGCAGCTGCGCGCGCTTGCCGACGCCGAGCTCGATGTCGCGATCATGCGCCCGCCGCTCGATTTCAGACCGGCGGCCGATCTGCAGGTCCATGTGGTCTGGCGCGACCGGCTGATGGTGTTCCTGCCGCTGGATCATCCGCTGGCCGGCGCCAAGGGGGCGCTTGAGATGGCCGACCTTGCCGAGCATGAATTCGTCGGCATGGCCGAGAGCGGTTGCGGCGTCGGCGATCAGGCCGCGATGCTGTGCCGGCGGGCGGGCTTTGCTCCGCGCGTGGTGCAGGAGGCGCATGAGCTGCGCACCGTGCTCAGCCTCGTTGCGGCCGGGATCGGGCTTTCGATCCTGCCGTCGTGCTACCAGCAGGCCGGCGTGATGAATGTGGTGGCGAAGCCGCTGGACACGCCGGATGCGGAAAGCCGCATGCTGGTGGCGATGCGCTCCAGCGCCTCGCTGCTGCCGCGCCGGTTCGTCGAATGCGCGCTGCAGGCGGCGTCGCGCAGCGTACCGCCGCTCGTCCCCGAGGTCGCAGCAGTGCGTCGTTGATCGTGCCGCACGCCCTATACTTTCGTCGGCCGTAGTCTTCCGGCATCCAGTCTGGCCTTGCTCTTGCATCGTTCAACGTCAGGTGCTGGGGCGCGGATGTGTCGTGTTCTCGCCTGCGGCGGCAGCGTCGCAGGCGAGCAGTCCGTGACGCGCGCCCGCAGCTGGATCGACACCTACGGAGACGACGACATGCACGTCATCACACGTGCGGCACTGCTGCTTGGGACGATTTGCCTCGCATCACCGGCCTTGGCGCGCGACGACGGCCGCTACGCCAATTCACCGCTAAAGCCCTGGTTCGAGAGCCTGCGCAGCGGCTATGGACAATGCTGCTCGGATGCCGACGGCTATGTGGTCGCCGATCCCGACTGGGAGTCGGATCACGGCCACTATCGCGTGCTCATCGACAATGAATGGGTTGTCGTGCCGAACGAGGCCGTGATCACCGAGCCGAACAAGGTCGGCCGCACCATGGTGTGGAAGCACTATATCGACGGCCACCCGCGCGTGCGCTGCTTCATGCCGGGCAGCATGACCTGAGGCACGCTATCCGGACTGCAACTCAGGCCGGCGGGACGAACACCCGGTTCGGGAATGCCTGCTCGACGACGTCGAGAAACGCGCGAACCTTTGCACCGACCAGCCGTCGCGAGCTCTGCAGCGCCCAGATCTCGACCGGAGGTCTGGCATCCGTTCCCCAATAGGCAAGGCGCCCCGCGGCAATGTCGTCGTCGACCAGCAGCTTGGGCAGCAGGGCCGCGCCGGCGCCTGCAAGCACCGCATCGCGCATCATCAGCATGGATGAGAGGCGCAACATCGGCCGCGGCTTGAGCATCAGCTCATCGTGTTCATGTCGGATGCGCCAGACCGTGTCCGGTGGCGTCGGCGACATCACAACAGCATCGACGGAGACGCCATCCGGATCGTGCGCGGAGGCCGTCGGTCGTTGCTGGTCGGGATGCGCCACGACCAGCAGTTCGTCATGCAGGAAGCGGCGGCCGACGAGACGTTCGTCCGGTGACGGGTTGATGCGGATGACAAGGTCATAGCCGTCTTCCACCGGATCGACCAGGCGATCCTCGGCGACGATCTCGAGCTGGACGTCGGGAAAGGCGTGCGCAAAGCGTGCACCGATCCGGCCGAACGCGACATGGGCGAGCAAGACCGGCGCACTGACCCGCAAGCGGCCGCGCGGCGTCGACGCGCCGAGCACCACGGCTTCGCCGGCCTCCGCGATGTCGGACAATGGACCGCTGGTGCGCTCGTGCAGCGCGCGGCCCTCGTCGGTCAATCGCAGACTCTGCGAACCCCGTTCGATCAAGCGGACGCCGAGACTCTGTTCCAGTTCGGCGACGCGGCGGGACAGCGTGGCCTTGGCTCGTCCGGAAGCGCGGCTGGCGCGGCCGAACCCGCCATGCGCGGCCACCAGGTTGAAATCGGCGAGTGCCTGAAGGTCCATCGGTCCTGTTCCATATTCGAGACGGTATGTCCAAATAGTGGCATCTTCAAAGTAAAATTGGAACGGATAGCTTCTCGGCGACGGCAGACGGTCTGCCGAAAAGAAGGAGTATTCGACATGGCTATTCTGGTGACAGGCAGCACAGGCACCATCGGCACCCAGGTTCTCAATCATCTCGCCGGTCACGGCGTCGAGGTTCGGGCCCTGACGCGTTCGCCCGGCAAGGCGCAATTTCCGCAGCACGTGACGGCCGTTCGCGGCGATCTTGCCGACGTGGATTCGGTCCGCGCGGCGCTCATTGGCGTCAGCACGCTGTTCCTGCTGGTACCGAACGCCGCCGACGAACTGACGCAGGCGATGCTGACGCTGACCGCTGCGCGCGAGGCCGGCGTCAAGGGCATCGTCTATCTCTCGGTGTTCAAGGGCGAGGCCTATGCCGACGTGCCGCATTTCGCCGGCAAGCACACGGTCGAGCGGATGATCGAGGCGCTCGATCTTCCCGCGACCATCCTGCGTCCGGCCTATTTCATCCAGAACGATCTTCGGCTGAAGGATCCGCTGCTGAACTTCGGCGCCTACGGCATGCCGATCGGCGCGAAGGGCATCTCGATGGTCGACATCCGTGACATCGGCGAGGCGGCCGCGATTGAGCTGCTGCGCCGCGAGCGCGCGTCCGCCCCGCTGGGCCGCGAGACCTACGCGCTGGTCGGCCCCGACGTCGTGACCGGCGCGGGCGCGGCTGCGATCTGGCGCGATGAGCTTGGCCGCGCGGTCAGCTATGGCGGCGACGATCTCGCGGTGATGGAGCAGCGTTTTAAGGCGGCGATGCCGGCATGGCTCGCGCTCGACATGCGCCTCATGTTTGGCCGGTACCAGAGCGACGGCGCGGTCGCGACGGCCGACGAACTGGCACGCCTGACGAAGCTGCTCGGCCGCGCGCCGCGGGCCTATCGCGATTTCGCCCGCGACGCCGCCACGCAGTGGCGCAAGGGCTAGCTGGCCCCGTGCACGAGGAAGCGCGTGACCACGCCGCCAAGCGTGGCGTGGTCGAGCGGCTCTGCGAGCGAGGACTTGGCGGCTTCGATCAGGGCATCCGGCGCGCGGCCGCGATGCAGATCGCAGAGCGCGTCGGCGTAGTCGGCGGTGAATTCCGGATGCGGCTGCACCGACAGCGTCGTGCCGTTGGCATAGAGCAGGCCGGCATGCGGCGTGAACCCGGACGACAGGATGGTGCGCGCGGAGGCGGGCGGGGTGATCACCTGGTCCTGATGCGAGCAGGCGACGGCGATCGTCTCGCCGTCGATCAGCCCGTTGTCCGGCGCGATCCGATAGACATGGCGCCCGATGCCCCAGCCTTTCTCGGATTTGCGCACCGTGCCGCCGAGCGCCTGCGCGATCAGCTGATGGCCGAAGCAGACGCCGACGGTTGGAATGCGCTTGTCATGGGCCGTGCGCACGAAGGCTTCGAGCGGCGCGATCCATTCGACATCGTCATAGACGCCGGCGGCCGATCCCGTGATCAGGATCGCATCCAATGCCGCCGGATCCGGCAGTGTCTCGCCATTGGCGAGGCTGACGACGTCGCAAGCCACAGACGGATCGGCGGTGGCTACCATCCGCTGAAACATCTGCGGATAGCTGCCGTGGCGCTCGCGGAATTGCGGACTGACGAGCCCGGTTTCGATGATGGTGATACGGGGCATGGAACGCGCGGACGGATGAAGGAGGATGACCCTGCCTTTACTCCGAAAGCGCCAATGGCGACAAGCCGTGCGCGGCGGTTACCGATCAATTCCGCGACGGCACCGCCGCGTCGATCGTGGCGGTGTGCTGCGCTGTCGGCGCCGGTGTCGTCGCGACGATCGCGGGCTCGGTGCGGTAGCGCGGCAGCTGATCCTCGAGGGAATAGCCGACGCAGAGTGCGAGGCTCGACCAGACCGCCATGCTGAAATACAGCGACATCCAGGCGATCTCCTCGCGCCACTCGGCGATGTCGTGGGTCACGACCCAGCGCCGGCTGACATCGCGCAGGCCGTCCAGCGGATGCAGCAGCGTGCCGCCGGCGGCGAGGTTAGCGCGCCAGCGGTTCAGATACATCGGGACGTCGACGGTCATCAGGAAGGCGAGGAAGGCGGCGATGCCGAGGATCGCGACGATGAAGGCCCAGCGCACCGGGCCGTGAAACTCCGGCAGCAATCGGCACAGCGCAATCCCGACCAGGAAGAACACCACTGACCAGATCGAGTTCTCGATCGCATTGCAGAGATAATGGGTGGTCAGCACCGCATACCAGGAGAAGCATTCCGCGATCACGATCAGCGGCACGATGATCCAGGCGATGTTCACGGTGGTTTCGGCGCCGGTCATGCTGCCGAGTTGATGCAGGATGATCGCCCATTGCGCGGCGAAGCAGACCTCGGCGACGGTGGCGACGGTACGGCCGACCATGACGCTCGACAGCCAGGTGTCGAACAGGCAGATGCGCTGCACGTCGGCGCGCGGCAGGACCGAGCGGAAGGCGCAGCCGAACACATAGGCCGCGCATAGCAACATCATCAGGCCGATGCCCGAGGTGTTGCTGAAGCTGCCATTGGCCTGTTCATTGAACTGGCGGTAGAGCGCGAACCAGACCGCGATGTTGGCGGCGCTGACGAGGCTCAGGAAGCCCCACCACCGGACCACTGGATTTGACCAAGCCAGCGAAACCGGCCGCGCCCGCCACTCCATGCTCATTCACCGCTCCGCGTGTAACCGAATTGATATTGAACTGTAGCAATTCTGTCATAGAAGACAGCGAATCACGACTAAAAATTGCGTGTGGGAGCGAGCGGGGCAGATCCAGTTGTGACAGTGCCCGATTATGACAGTGTGCGATTGTGACAGTGCGCGGTGGTGCGTGACCGTCAGCCGCGCAGCGCGGTCTCGGGAATGGTGCGGCGAACCACTTCGCGCATCGCGAAGCTGGAATGGATGCGGGCGACGCCCGGCATCCGCGACAGATGCTGCTTGTGGATGCGCTCGAAGTCGGCGATGTCGCGGGCGATCACCTGCAGATGATAGTCGTCGCTGCCCGACATCAGATGGCAGGACACGACGTCGGGGCAGCGCGCGATCGCGGCCTCGAAAGCTGCGAGATAATCCTCGCTCTGCTTTTCCAGCGTGATGGTGACGACGACGGTCGTCACGAGGCCAAGCGCTGATGGTTCGAGGTCGACGCGGTAGCCGCGGATCACGCCGATCTCCTCGAGATGGCGGATGCGCCGGGCGCAGGCGGTCGGCGACAACCCGACCTTCTCGGCAAGCTCGATCTGGCTGGCGCGGGCATCAGCGACCAGCTCGGCGAGGATTCTGAGGTCGATACGATCGAGACCGTCCACGCAGATTTCCTTCAAGAGCTGAGCTGAATGCGAAGGATATGAGCGTATTTGACTGTGAGCAAGCCGGAAATCGCTGAGAAACGCCATGTGACGGGGCATAGCCTTAAGGCTGGCGGAAACGAATCCTCAAGGAGCGGACCATGCGCATCGGCGTGCCCAAGGAGATCAAGGTCGAGGAATATCGGGTCGGGCTGACGCCCGCCTCGGTGCGGGAATATGTGGCGCACGGCCACGAGGTCGTGGTCCAGCGCGGCGCCGGTGACGGCATTGGTGCCGGCGATGAGGTCTATACCCAGGCCGGCGCGCGGATCGCCGATACCGCCGAAGAGGTGTTCTCCGTCGCCGAGATGATCGTGAAGGTGAAGGAGCCGCAGCCGTCCGAATGGATCAGGCTGCGCGAGGGACAGATCCTGTTCACCTATCTGCATCTCGCGCCCGACATGCCGCAGACCGCGGGGCTGATCGCCTCCGGCTGCACGGCGGTGGCCTATGAGACCGTCACGGATGCGCATGGCGGGCTGCCGCTGCTCGCGCCGATGAGCGAAGTCGCCGGCCGGCTCGCGATCGAGGCCGCGGGCGCCGCGCTGCGCAAATCCGCCGACGGCATGGGCAAGCTGCTCGGCGGCGTGCCCGGCGTTCCGCCGGCGCGGGTTGCGATCATCGGCGGCGGCGTGGTCGGCACCCATGCGGCGCGGATGGCGGCAGGGCTCGGCAGCGACGTCACCATCCTCGACCGCTCATTGCCGCGGCTGCGCGCGCTCGACGACCTCTTCCTCGGCCGCGTCCGCACCCGTTACGCCACGCTGGAAGCGATCGAGCAGGAGGTTTTCGCGGCTGATGTTGTGATCGGCGCTGTGCTGGTGCCGGGCGCCAGCGCGCCCAAGCTGGTGTCGCGCGCGCAGCTTGCAGGCATGAAACGCCGCGCGGTGCTGGTCGACGTCGCGATCGACCAGGGCGGCTGCTTCGAGACCTCGAAGCCGACCACGCATCAGGCGCCGACTTACCTCGTTGATGACATCGTGCATTATTGCGTCGCTAACATGCCGGGCGCGGTGCCTGTGACCTCGAGCCACGCGCTCAACCACGCCACCTTGCCGTTCGGCCTGGCGCTGGCCGCGAAGGGGCTGCGCGCGCTGGTCGAGGATCCGCATCTGCGCGCCGGCCTCAACGTGCATCGCGGCCGCATCACCAACCGCGCCGTCGCCGAGAGCCAGCATTTGTCGGCCGTGATGCCGGAGGAAGCGCTGGCGTCGTAGCAGTTTCGGTACGAGGCATTCGTAGCCCGGATGGAGCTAACGGGTCGCGCGAACGCGCCCGATGACAGGCTCCGCGCAATCCGGGGCTGATCTCTCCGCGGAGGGGCTGACCCCGGATTTCGCTTTCGCTACATCCGGGCTACTGTGCTGCATCTGTCAGTTCTTTCAGCCGGCTCTGCATCACTTCAATGATGTGCGCGCGCTTTGCCGCGATTCGTTCGATCGGTCCGCCGATGCCGATCGCGAGCGGAGCGCGTCGCTTCGGCAGGGGAACGAGCATGCCTATCGTGCTTGCGCCCGGCGTCGTGCGGCCGCCTGACTCGGAATAGCCGCGGCGGCGAATGCGCTCGACCTCCTCGAGAAAGGCGGATTCGCGAACGCGCGCCGATTGACTCGGCTCCTCGGCATTGTTGCGGCGGATAATGCCGCGAATTTTGGTGTTCGGCATTTGGCTCAGCAGCACATGTCCGAGCGCGGTCCGCACCATCGGCCGTATTTGACCGGCTTGTGCTGTGTACTGAAGCTGAGAGCCGCCGGGGACAACGTGCAGATATTGCATCCCGGCGGCGCCGGCCTGTTGTCCGAGCATGACGGTTTCGCCGCCCGTCGCGGTCCAGAGTTCCTCCATCAGATCGGTGAGCTTGGTATCACGGAACGGGGAACGACGGATCCAGTCACCCAGCAGATTGACCCGGTAGCTCGGGATGAAAAGCCGGGTCTTTCGCTCGTATTCGAGGTAGTTCAATTCGACGAGACATCGAAGCAACACCGACGTGCTCGATTGGGGCATCTCCAACGCGGACGATATTTCGGTCACGGAAGCAGCCCGCTTTGTTTTCCGAAAGAACTCCAGAACTGCAAACGTCCGCATGGCCGATTTGACGATGGCCGTCTTATTCGGATTCGGCATGGCTGGCTCCTCGGCGGGTCAAGTACCGCACCTCCATCACATATGTGATGTTAGGGCAAAACTGCTTCACTTGACGACAACTTTGGCTCAGATTGGCGTCAATAAGATCAAGCCGCATGGAAACGCACAGAGCAGGGGAAGGCGGATGCCCGGCCGAAGTTTGCTCGAGAAGATCTGGGACCAGCACGTCATTGCTCGACTCAGCGAGGACACTGACCTCCTTCATATCGACCGCCATCTGCTGCACGATCTCGGCGGTTCGCGCGGCCTGCTCGATCTCAAGAGCCGGGGCCTCAAGGTCCACAATCCCGAACGGACCTTTGCGACGCCGGATCACGCGCTGTCCACGGCGCCCGGCCGCGCCGGAACCAGCAAGATCGGACTGGAATTGTTGGCGGCGCTGCGGGTCGAGACCTTGGCGAGCGGCATCACGCTGTTCGATGTCGATCAGCCCGGCCAGGGCATCGTCCACGTCATTGGTCCGGAACTTGGCTTGAGCCTGCCGGGCGCCACCATCGTCTGCGGCGACAGCCACACCTGCACCCATGGCGGCTTGGGGGCGCTCGCCTTCGGCATCGGGTCGAGCGAGCTCACCCATGTGCTGGCGACGCAGGCGCTGATCCAGCGCCGTCCGAAGACGATGCGCGCGCGCTTCGAGGGCAAGCTGCCGCTCGGCGTCACTGCCAAGGACATGATCCTGGCGCTGATCGGCCATATCGGCGCTGCCGGCGGCACCGGCTATGCGGTCGAATATGCCGGCAGTGCGATCCGCGCGCTGCCGATCGAGGGCCGGCTGACGATCTGCAACCTCTCGATCGAGCTCGGCGCCAAGATGGGCATGGTGGCGCCGGACGAAAAGACGTTCGAATTCCTCCGCGGCCGTCCCTATGCGCCGCAAGGCGAGATGTGGAATCTCGCGGTGAAAGCGTGGCGCGAACTGCCGAGCGATCCCGACGCGGTATTCGATCGCGAGGTCGTGATCGACGTCGAGAAGATCATCCCGCAAGTGACCTGGGGCATCAGCCCCGAGCACGTCGTCGGCGTCGACGGCGTCATTCCCGATCCGAAGGCGGTCGACGATCCGTTGCGGCGCGCCGCGATCGAGACCGCGCTGGAGTATATGGGCCTGCAGGGCGGGGCGCCGATCGCGGGCACGCCGGTCGATTGGGTGTTCATCGGCTCCTGCACCAACAGCCGGCTCAGCGATCTGCGCGCCGCGGCCGAGGTCGCCCGCGGCCGCAAGGTCGCGGCCGGGGTCCGCGCCTGGGTGGTGCCGGGTTCGGAGAACGTCAAGCGCGAGGCGGTCGCCGAAGGGCTCGACAAGATCTTCATCGACGCCGGCTTCGAGTGGCGCGAGCCGGGCTGCTCGATGTGCCTTGCCGCCAATGGCGAGGTGGTGGCGCCCGGGCAGCGCTCGGTCTCGACCTCGAACCGCAATTTCGTCGGCCGGCAAGGGCCGCGCGCGCGGACGCATCTGGCGAGCCCCGCGAGTGCCGCGGCATCCGCCATTGCCGGCGCGATCGCCGATGTCAGGATGATGGGACGCTAGAGTATGCCAAAACCGTTCGACAAGCTCACCGCAACCGCCGCGCCGATCATGCGCGGCAATATCGATACCGACGTCATCATCCGCATCGAGCGCCTGGTCGGCAATTCGATCCGCGGCACGCTCGGCAAATGGGCGTTCGGCTCGCTGCGCTATCTGCCCGACGGCTCGGAGAATCCGGAGTTCATCCTGAACCGCGAGCCGTATCGCGAGGCGGAGATCTTGGTGACCGGGCCGAATTTCGGCTGCGGCTCCTCGCGCGAGGGCGCGGTGTGGTCGCTGCAGGAGCGCGGCATCCGCGCCATCATCGGCTCCGGCTTCGGTGACATCTTCTTCGCCAACTGCTTCCAGAACGGAATCCTGCCCGTCATCGTCGACAAGGCGGTGGTCGATCAGCTTGCCGCCGATATCGAGGCGACGCAGGGCGCGGGCAAGGTCTCGATCGACCTCGAGGCCCAGACGATCGTCTCGCCGTCGGGCGCGCGGCATTCGTTCGAGATCGACCCGCGGCGACGCGAGGGGCTGTTGAAGGGGCTCGACGAGGTGGCGCTGACGCTGCAACGCGACAACGAGATCCACGCATTCCAAGCCTCCGACCGCGCGGCGCGGCCATGGATTCATTCGACAACGACACCCGCTTCAAGGACACCGGCATGAGCACGCAATCCAACATGGTCAAGGTCGCCGTGGTCGGCGGCGAGGGCATCGGCCCCGAGGTCACCGCGCAGTCGCGCCGGGTGCTCGACTGGTTCGCGGCGAAGCGCGGCGTTCCGATGACGCTGCGCGAGGCGCAATACGGCCTGATCCCGTATCTGGCGACGGGCAAGGTGCTGCCCGAGGATACCGCCGAGGCGATGGACGAGGCTGACGCGATCCTGTGGGGTGCGACCGGCGGACCGGAGACCACCGAGGTGCCGGCCGCGGCACGCAAGGCCGGCAGTCTGCTGGGCCTGCGCAGCAAATACGATCTCTACGCCAATCTGCGGCCGATCGTGGCGAGCCCGGCACTGTCGGCCTCCGCGCCGCTCAAGGCCGAGGTGCTCGACGGCGTCGATTTCGTCATCATCCGCGAATTGACCAGCGGCATCTATTTCGGCGAGCCGCGCGGCATCGAGACGCTGCCCGACGGCCAGCGCCGCGGTTTCAACACCGAGCAATACACCACGAACCAGATCCGCCGCGTGGCGCGCTCGGCCTTCGAGCTGGCGCGGACCCGGCGCAACAAGGTCTGCTCGGTCGACAAGGCCAATGTGCTCGAGACCAGCGTCGTGTGGCGCGAGGAGGTGATCAAGCTGCACAAGGAGGAGTTCTCCGATGTCGAGCTGACCCATCTCTATGTCGACAACGCCGCGATGCAGATCGTGCGCGAGCCGCGGCAGTTCGACGTGATGGTGACCGGCAATATCTTCGGCGACATCCTGTCCGACTGCGCGGCGATGGCTTCAGGCTCGCTCGGCATGCTGCCGTCGGCCTCGCTCGGCCCGGTCGATCGCTTCGGCCGGCGCAAGGCGCTGTACGAGCCGGTGCATGGCAGCGCGCCCGACATCGCGGGCAAGGGCATCGCCAATCCGCTCGGTTCGATCCTCAGTGTTGCGATGCTGCTGCGACTGACGCTGAACCGGCCTGAGGATGCCGACCTGCTCGAGAAGGCCGTGCAGATCGCGCTGGCCTCCGGCGCGCGCACGGCCGATATCGCCGAGGCCGGAGCGAAAAAGCTGTCGACCGTGCAGATGGGCGATGCGGTGCTCGGCGCGCTCGACAAGATCTCGGCCAAGGAGCACGCGTGATGGCTGGCGTCACCATGCCCCACATTTCGCGGCGATCGGCGCTGACGGTGATCGCCGCCGGTGGCGCGGCGCTGGCGACCGGGCGTGCGTTGGCGCAGGCGGCCGCGGGCCGGGCGATCTATCCGGTCGCGGTGCCGGTCTATCAAACGCAATTTGTTGCCGACCGTATCGGCTACTTCAAGGAGGCCGGGCTCGACTGCAAGCTGGTGCAGGGCGGCAGCGGTGTGAAGACCCGCGAGATCATCGCCTCGTCGCAGGGCGATATCGGCATCGGCGACGTCACCCATCCGATGCAGCTGACCAATCACGGCCGCGCCGCGCGCGTGTTGTTGCCGGTCGACACGCGATCGAACTCGGTGATGTTCATCCTGCGCAAGGATCTGAAGGACCAGGGCATCAACTCGCTGGAGGCCTTCACGCAATGGAAGCGGCCCGACGGCCGCAAGCCGATCGTCTCGGTCTCCTCGCTCGGCGGCACCAACCATGTCTGGTCGTCCTACTACATGGAAACCATGGGGCTCGACGACAAGGTGACCTGGATCGGCACCGGCAATGTCGACACCATGCTGGGATCGCTGAAGTCGAAGCAGGTCGATATCCTCGTCAGTTCGCTGTCGCTGTTGAACGAGGCGCAGCAGCAGGGCTGGGGCGAATTGCTGTTCGACGGCACCGACGAGGCGATCTGGAACAAGCATATCGGCGGCAAGGTGCCGGTGACCGCGCATTTTACGCTGCAGGCCACCATCGACAAGGATCCGGCCAAGATGCAGGCCTACGTCACCGCGCTGTGGCGCGCCTCGCAGTGGATCAAGACCCACAAGCCGACCGAGGTCTACGACGCCATCGAGCCCTATGTCGGCAGCACCTCGCGCGAGGCCAATCTGCTGGAGATCACGTCGATCCAGAAGGTCGCGGACTATGAGGGCTCGATCGACGCCGCAAGCTTCGCGCGCGGCGAGAAAGTCTGGTTCCGCGAGATGACCGGCATCAAGCCGCTCAAGATCGCCGACGTGGTCAATTCCAGCCTGATCGAAGCGGCGCGAAAGGCCTATCCGGGTTGAGCGCGCTCGAGACAAGCGCAACCGTGTCGCCGCGCGCCCCGGCCGATCGCCGCGTCGAGGTCAAGGGCCTGAGCAAGTCGTTCCAGCTTGCCAAAACGACGATCGAGGCGGTCCGCGACGTGACCTTCGACGTCCGCCGCGGCGAGTTCGTCGCGCTGCTCGGGCCGTCGGGCTCCGGCAAGAGCACGGTGCTCAACATGATCGCCTCGCTGATCCGCCCCACCGGCGGCGAGATCCTGATCGACGGCAAGCGCGTCGTCGCCGGCAAGGCGACGCCCAATGTCGGCTATGTCTTCCAGCGCGACACGCTGTTTCCATGGCGGACCGTCGGCGACAATATCGGCTACGGGCTGGAGCTATCAGGCGTGCCGGCTCACGAACGGAAGGAGCGCATCGCCGAATGCGTCGCGCAAGCGGGCCTGAAGGGATTCGAGAACGCCTATCCGTCGGCGCTGTCGGGCGGCATGCGGCAGCGCGCGGCGCTGATGCGGACGCTGATCGTCGAGCCGCAAATTCTCCTGATGGACGAGCCGTTCGGCGCGCTCGACACCCACACCAAAATTGACATGCACGAGGTGCTGCTTCGGATCTGGGAACGCGAGCAGCAGACCGTGCTGTTCGTGACCCACGATCTCGGCGAGGCGCTGACATTGGCCGACCGCATCATCCTGTTCTCGGCGCGGCCGGGCCGCATCAAGGACATGTTCGAGGTCGACTTCGTGCGCCCGCGCGATGCGGTGAAGGTGCGCGAGACCCCGCATTATGCCGAGCTGTTCCAGCACATCTGGCATTCTCTGGGCGAGGAATTCGTCAAGGGCCGCAGCGCATGAAGAGGTACGGCACGCTCGGCACGGTCGGCTGGCAGGTCCTGATCTGCGCCGTCGTGCTGTCGGTCTGGCAATGGGGCTACGACCTCCGCACCAGACTGCCCTGGCTGGTGCCCGACCTGCTCGATCCCTACTTCATCTCGAAGCCGTCGATGATCTTCGACAACTTCCTGATCCAGAGCTGCCTGACCTCGAAGCTCGGCGCCTTCAACAGCTGGTTCAACGGCGACTTCGGAAAGTGTCTGGCGCGCAACGAGAACAATCTCTGGGCCGCGACCGCCATCACCCTGAAGAATACCTTCTTCGGCTTCGTCACCGGCGTGGTCAGCGGCTTCGTCGCCGGGCTGATCCTGGGACGATCCGACCGGCTGAGCGCGATCTTTCAGCCCTTCATCACCGCGGTGAACTCGATCCCGCGGATCGCGCTGGCGCCGATCATCGTGCTGGCATTCGGGATCGGCGACATGTCGAAGATCGTGACGTCCTGGATCGTCGTCGTGTTCCTGGTGTTCTTCAACACTTTCGAGGGCGCGCGCTCGATCGACGAGGGTTTCACCAATGCCGCGCGGCTGCTCGGCGCCAGCGAGTGGCAGATCACCCGGACGGTGGTGATCCCCTCGACGATGGCCTGGGTGTTCGCCTCGCTGACGCCTGCGATCTCCTTCGCGCTGATCGGCGTGATCGTCGGCGAGTTCATCGGCGCCGAGCGCGGCATCGGCCGCCTCATCATCGAATCGGAGGCGCGCGGCGAGGCCTCGGGCATGATGGTTGCTGTCGTGGTGCTGATGCTGGTCGGTGTGGTGCTGTCGGCGATCATCTGGCGGTTGCAGGCCTATCTGTTGCGCTGGCAGCGGCAGCGCAGCGCCGAGTAGGCCGCGGGCCGTGGCGACGTCGCATTTGCCGCCACGGCCGGGCTGGATCTAGGCTGCATTTTCCGCTGGCGAAGTCTCGCCGTCGAGCCAGTCCTGTTCCTTTGCCAGCGCGCGCCAGGCCGCTTCCATTCGCTTGAAGCGCTTGTAGGTCGGCTCGTCGTCGGCACGCTCGGCAAGCTGCGCGCAGTTCTCCGCATTGTCGAGGAAGTGCTGTGACTGTTTCATGGAACGTCCTCCTGTTAGTTAAGGACGTGGGACATCAATTCAGGCTATTCAACGCGTGGAACACGGGTATTTCGCCACACAGATGAATGCCTGTTCAGCGAGTTCCGCGCGCGATGTTTCGGATACGCGTGAGCAACTGCAGCGCATTCGATACAGGAACGGTAGGTCGCACGCGACGTTCCTCCTTCACGTCGCAACTGGAGGAGGAAAGACGGCATGAGGACGTATCTGTTGGCTGCGGCCATGGTGACCGCGATCGCATCGCCTGTGTTCGCCGATGATGTCGGTGTCAGCGTTGGCCCCGTCGGCGCGGGCGTAACGGTTGGTCGGGCGCCTGAGTATCGCGATCGTGATCGCACCACCGTGATCAGGGAGCGTGAGCCGCGCCGTGACCGGACCACGGTCATCAAGAAGCAGGACGAGTTCGGCAATCGCAGCAAGACCGTCATCCACAACGACGACGATTGACGCCAACTCAGACGATCTTGTGTTAGCATGAACGTCCGCCGCTGACCTCGTCACGGCGGACGTTTGCTTGGTACCCAGGCCACGGAGCGACGATGGCGGCCGAGACGGAGCTCAAATTCCGGGTTCCCGCGCGCAAGCTCAAGGGACTGACGAAGCCGCGGATCGCCGGCAGCAAAAGCGGCGCACCATCCGAGAGCGATCTCGTCTCGACCTATTTCGACACGGCGAAGCACAAGCTCAGGCGACACGGACTGACGCTGCGTGTGCGGCGGGATGGCGCCAACTATGTTCAGACCATCAAGTCCGGGGCGGGCCCACAGTTTGAACGGGGCGAATGGGAGACCGACCTTGCGGATGGACACCTCGACCTCGACAAGGCCGTAGGTACACCGCTCGAAAAGCTCGCGTCTGACAGGCTGCGCCACAAGCTGAAGCCGATGTTCGCGACGTCGGTCCGGCGTATTACCGTGCCGCTGCGGACGAAGCGCAGCGAGATCGAGCTCGCGATCGATCGCGGCTACACCACGGCCGGGCGCCGTTCACGCCGAATCGACGAGGTCGAACTCGAACTCAAGAGCGGCCGCCCGCTCGACCTGTTCCGGGTCGCCAGGGCGCTGGAGCGGAAGGCGGCGGCAGAGCTCGATTTGCGCTCGAAAGCCGAACATGGCTATGAGCTCGCCGGCGGTGAGGAGCATGTCGTGGTCTCCGCCGGGAGCATCGTGCTCGACGCCGGGCTTACCGCCGGCGGGGCGTTCCGGGTGATCGCGCGCGCTGCGCTTCGTCACTTCTCGTCGAATGCCGATGCCGTCCGCGAGGGCGAGGCGGAAGGCATTCACCAGATGCGGGTCGGGTTGCGGCGGCTGCGCGCCGCGATCTCGCTGTTCTCGAAGATCCTCACCGTAGCCCCGACGGAAGACGTCAAGACGCAGCTGAAGTGGCTCACCAACGCGCTCGCGCCGGCGCGCGAGCTTGATGTGTTCGTCAAGGAAGATATCGAGCCTGCATCGCATGACGCGCTGCTGCGGCGAGGCGGCAAAGCGATCCGGCAGGAATTCTCCGACCGCCGCGACCGCGCATTTGCCGGCGCGCGGCAGGCGGTCAATTCGCGGCGCTATCGGTCGATGCTGATCGACACGTTGCAATGGATCGAGGCAAGGCAGACCGTTGCCGCGGAGGATGAAGGCGGTCCGATCGAGGAATTCGCCGCCGCGCTGCTGCATCGCCGCCTCAGGAAGCTGCGCAAGAATGGCCGGCGTCTCGACGCGCTGTCGGCCCGGCAGCGGCACAAGGTGCGCATCGGGGCCAAGAAGCTCAGATACGCGATCGACTTCTTCGAAAGCCTGTTTCCGCGCAAGGGTGAGCGCAAGCAGCTCGCGCGGCTGTCCAGGCACCTGAAGCGGGTCCAGGATGCGCTCGGCTCGCTCAACGATTTTGTCGCGCACCGCAAGCTGGCGGTCGACGCGGCGCTGAAGGCCCCGCATCGGAAGGAGCGCGCCAGCGCCTTTGCCTCGGGCGTTGTGCTTGGCCGCGAGGAACAGGCGGTCAAGCCGCTGATCAAGGTCGCCGCCAAGGAAGTGCGAGGACTCGAAAAATTTTGACAAGAGTCTGGTGGCGAACTCCGGACATCTATGCCGCTGGTGATGCCCCCGATTGCCTCTCCCGCTCGGCGGCTGCGATCTGGCTGCGACATTCCTCCGCGTAGGCACGCAGGCGCTCGGCCGTCAACGAGTCCATGCCGGTGCGTGCCAGCCGCTCGGCGCGGTCGGCCTGATCTCTGAGATCATCGGTTGTCCGGGTCATGTGTGCCTCCATGCCCAGACAATTTGAATCGAATTGCGACGTTCCCCGGCGGGTCAGGACGTGGCTAACGGATGGTTAAGGAGCTGCGGATGCTCAGGTCACCGGCGCCGGGTTGAACAGCGTCAGATCATTGTGGATGCCCCAGCGGTCCGACCACGGCTTGGTGCGCCCGCTCGCGACGTCGAGGATCAGACGAAACAGGTCCCAGCCGGTTTCCTCGATGGTCTTCTCGCCGGTGGCGATGCAGCCGGCGTCGAAATCGATCAGGTCCTTCCAGCGCCGTGCCAGCTCGCTGCGGGTTGCGACCTTGATGACCGGGGCGGCGGCCAGGCCATAGGGCGTGCCGCGGCCGGTGGTGAACACCTGCAAGGTCATGCCGGAGGCGAGCTGCAGCGTGCCGCAGATGAAATCGCTGGCGGGCGTCGCCGCAAACAGCATGCCCTTCTGCCGCGCCTTCTCGCCCGGCGACAGCACGCCAGCGATCGGGCCTGAGCCGGACTTGACGATCGAGCCGAGCGACTTCTCGACGATGTTGGCGAGACCGCCCTTCTTGTTGCCCGGCGTGGTGTTGGCGCTGCGGTCGGCGCCGCCGCGGGCGAGATAGGCGTCATACCATTCCATCTCGCGGATCAACGCGCGGCCGACATCCTCGTTGACGGCGCGGCGGGTCAGCAGCGCGATAGCGTCGCGCACCTCGGTCACTTCCGAGAACATCACGGTCGCGCCGGCACGCACCAGAAGATCCGCGGCAAAGCCCACCGCGGGGTTCGCGGTGACGCCGGAGAATGCGTCGCTGCCGCCGCATTGCAGGCCGATCACAAGGTCAGCGGCCGGGCAGGTCTCGCGCTTGCGCGTGTTGAGCACCTTCAGCCGGGCTTCGGCCTGGGTCATGATGGCATCGACGATGGCGCCGAAGCCATCGAAGGCCTCGTCCTGCATCCGCACGATGGCATCGCCGACGCCTTCCGGCACCAGCCGTTCCGGCGCGAGCTTCTCGCAGCCGAGCCCGACGACGAGGATCTCGCCGCCGAAATTAGGGTTGAGTGCGAGATTCTGCAGGGTGCGGATCGGCACCACGGCATCGGGCGCCGTGATCGCGACGCCGCAGCCATAGGCGTGGGTCAGCGGCACGACGTCGTCGACATTGGGATATTTCGGCAAGAGCTCGGCGCGGATGCGCTTGACCGCATATTCCATCGTGCCCTTGACGCATTGCACGGAGGAGGAGATGCCGAGGATGTTCTTGGTGCCGACCGAGCCGTCGGGATTGCGATAGCCCTCGAAGGTGAAGCCCTCGAGCGGCGGCAGCGCGGGCGGCACCGCGGTCGCGATCTCGAGCTGATCGAGCGGCGGCGCGTCGGGCATGCGGATGCGTGCCTCGTCGACCCATTCGCCGGCCAGGATCGGCGACAGCGCCGTGCCGATCACCTCGCCATAGCGGATAATGGGTGCGCCCTCGGCGATGTCTTCCAGCGCGGTCTTATGGCCCTGCGGCACGAAGGCGCGCAGCGTCAGGCCCGAGGCGAAGCGGGAGCCGGCGGGCAGCCCGAAATCATTCACGACGATCGCGACGTTGTCGCGCTCGTTGAGCTTGATGTAGCGGGGCTGCTCCTGCGCGCCGATCGACTGGTCCATGAGGCTTCTCCTGACTTTGCTTCACCTCTCCCGCTTGCGGGGGAGGCGTAGGCCGCCTTCGGCGGCCGTCCTTAAGAACGCCGAAGCGAAGCTTCGGCTGTATCGCATCGAATGATGCGATCCGGGTGGGGGCTCTCTCCAGCATGACTCGTGGAGAGAGCCCCCACCCCAACCCTCCCCCGCAAGCGGGAGAGGGGGCGCAGCGTCTTACGCGGCTGCACTCTGTTTCAACTGCTTCAGCCCGGGAAGGTGTAAGCCGTCTTCACCGTGGTGTAGAACTCGCGGGCATAGGCGCCCTGTTCGCGTGCGCCGTAGCTCGAGCCTTTGCGGCCGCCGAACGGGACGTGGTAGTCGACGCCGGCGGTCGGCAGGTTGACCATCACCATGCCGGCCTCGCTGTTGCGCTTGTAATGCGAGGCGTATTTCAGACTGGTGGTGCAGATGCCCGAGGCGAGGCCGAACTCGGTGTCGTTGGAGATCGCCAGCGCCTCTTCATAATCCTTGGCGCGGATCACGCAGGCGACCGGGCCAAAGATCTCCTCGCGCGCGATGCGCATCTGGTTGGTCGCCTCGGTGAACAGCGCCGGCTGCAGATAGAAGCCGGGCGTCTCGCGGTTGAGCAGCTCGCCGCCCCAATGCAGGCGGGCGCCTTCGTCCTGGCCGATCTTGATATAGCGGAGGTCCTGGTCGAGCTGGCTCTGGTCGACGACCGGGCCGACATGCACGCCGCTCTTCAGCGCGTCGTCCACGGAGAGCCCTTTCATGCGCTCGGTCATCGCGGCGACGAAGCGATCGTGAATTCCTGCTGTGACGATCAGGCGCGAAGACGCCGTGCAGCGCTGGCCGGTCGAGAAATAGGCGCCGTTGACGGCGACCTCGACCGCGACCTTCACGTCGGCGTCGTCGAGCACGACCAGCGGGTTCTTGCCGCCCATCTCGAGCTGGAACTTCTTCATCGGATTGGAGAGCACGCAGGCCTGCGCGATCTTGCGGCCGGTCTGAACCGAGCCGGTGAACGAGATCGCGGCGACGTCGGGATGATCGAGCAGGGTCTGGCCGACCACCGACCCCGAGCCGACCACGAGGTTGAACACACCGGAGGGAATGCCGGAACGCGCGATGATCTCGGACAGCGCGTGCGCCGAGCCCGGCACCAGCTCCGCCGGCTTGAACACGACGGCGTTGCCGTAGCAGAGCGCCGGCGCGATCTTCCAGGCCGGGATCGCGATCGGGAAGTTCCACGGCGTGATCATACCAACGACGCCAACCGGCTCGCGGGTGATCTCGACGTCGAGGCCGGGGCGCACCGATGCGCCCTTCTCGCCCATCAGCCGCAGCGCTTCGCCGGCGAAGAACGCAAAGATCTGCCCGGCGCGCGCCACCTCGCCGATACCCTCGGGGAGCGTCTTGCCCTCCTCGCGGGCGAGCAGGCGGCCGAGCTCTTCCTTGCGGGCGAGGATTTCGACGGAAATCCTGGTCAGCGCGTCGAAGCGCTCCTGCGGCGTCGAGCGCGCCCAGGCCGGGAATGCGGCCTTCGCCGCGGCGATCGCCTTTTCGGTCTGCGCCTTGTCGGCCTTGGCGTATTCGCCGACCACATCCTTGGTGTTGGAGGGATTGATGTCCCGTGTGATGCCTGTTCCGTCGACCCATTCGCCGGCGATGAAGTTCTTCTGGTGAGCGGTCATGTTTCCAACCTTTCTTTTTTTAGCGCACGAGGCAGGGACGCTTGTCGTCGAAGGTCCACCCCTGGATCAGGAACTGCATGGCCAGCGCGTCGTCGCGGGCGCCGAGACCATGCTGCTTGTATAGCGCGTTCGCGGCCTCGATGGCACCGCGATCGAGCTCGATGCCGAGGCCCGGCCGATCCGGGATCGCGATCTTGCCGCCCTTGATCTGCAGCGGCTGGCGCGTCAACGCCTGGCCGTCCTGCCAGATCCAGTGGGTGTCGATCGCGGTCACCTTGCCGGGCGCGGCAGCGCCGACATGGGTGAACATCGCCAGCGAAATATCGAAATGGTTGTTGGAGTGCGAGCCCCAGGTCAGGCCGTTGTCGCGGCAGGTCTGCGCCACCCGCACCGAGCCCTGCATGGTCCAGAAATGCGGATCGGCGAGCGGAATGTCGACCGCGCCAAGCCGCAATGCGTGCGAGAGCTGGCGCCAGTCGGTCGCAATCATGTTGGTTGCGGTCGGCAGCCCGGTGGCGCGGCGGAACTCGGCCATGATCTCGCGGCCGGAGAACCCGGCCTCGGCGCCGCAAGGGTCCTCGGCATAGGCGAGCACGCCATGCATGTTGCTGCACAGCCGGATCGCCTCGTCGAGCGACCAGGCGCCGTTCGGGTCGAGCGTGACGCGCGCCTTCGGAAAGCGTTTTGCAATGGCGGTGACGGCCTCGATCTCCTCTTCGCCCCTGAGCACGCCGCCCTTGAGCTTGAAGTCGGCAAAGCCGTAATGCGCCTGCGTCGCCTCGGCGAGGCGCACGATCGCCTCCGGCGTCATTGCCGCCTGATGGCGCAGATCGAACCAGTCGGGCTTGCCGGTCTCGCCCTCGACATAGGGAAGGCTGGTCTTCCTGCGGTCGCCGACGAAGAAGAGGTAGCCGAGCGTCTCGACGCTCGTGCGCTGCTGGCCTTCGCCGAGCAGCGCTGCGACCGGGAGATTGAGATGCTGGCCGAGCAGATCGAGCAGCGCAGATTCCACCGCGGTGACCGCGTGAATGGTGACGCGGAGATCGAAGGTCTGCTTGCCACGGCCGCCGGCGTCGCGATCGGCGAAGGCCTGGCGCATCGAGGCCAGGATGTTGTTGCATGCGCCGATGGTCTGGCCGACGACGAGGTCGCGGGCGTCCTCGAGCGTCTTCTTGATCTTCTCGCCGCCCGGCACCTCGCCGACGCCGGTGTGGCCGGAGTTGTCGGTGAGGATAACGAGGTTGCGGGTGAAGAACGGCGCATGCGCGCCGCTCAGATTGAGGAGCATGCCGTCGCGGCCGGCGACCGGGATCACCTCCATCGCCGTGACAACAGGTGCGCCGGCAAAGCCGGTGCGGATCGTGTCCTGGATCATCTGCTCCTCCCTTCGTTCTTTGCTGTTTTCGCGGCCGTTCAGCTTATTCTGCCGCCTGCTGCGCGGCGGCCCGCGGCAGCTTGGCCACCAGTGCGGCGAGCTCGGCGGTCTCCTGCGCGGTGAGATCGGTGAGCGGCGGCCGCACCGGGCCGGAGTAGCGGCCGATCACCTTCATGCCGGCCTTGATGATCGACACCGCATAACCCTTCTTGCGGTTGCGTATCGCGATCAGCGGCAGGATGAAATCCTTCAACCCTGCATGGATGGTCTGATGATCGCGCCGGCGCACCGCGGCGTAGAATTTGGTGGCGAATTCCGGCACGAAATTGAACACAGCCGACGAATAGGTGGTGACGCCCATGTCGAGATAGGACAGGGCAAAGGTCTCCGCGGTCGGCAGGCCGCCGATATAGGTCAGGCGATCGCCGAGCCGGGTATGGACACGGGTCATCAGCTCGATGTCGCCGATGCCGTCCTTGTAGCCGACGAGGTTCGGGCAGCGCTCGCAGAGGCGCGCCAGTGTATCGGGCTGCAGGATCGCATTGTCGCGGTTGTAGACGATGACGCCGATCTTGACCGACGCGCACACCGCCTCGACATGCGCCGCAAGGCCGTCCTGCTCGGCATGTGTCAGATAGGGCGGCAGCAGCAGTAGACCGTCGGCGCCGGCCTGCTCGGCGCCAACAGCGATCTCGCGCGCGATCGCGGTGCCGTAGCCGGTGCCGGCCAGCACGGGAACGCGGCCCTTGGTCTCGTCGACCGCGATCTTCACGACGTGGGGAACTTCACTCGGCGTCAGCGAGAAGAACTCGCCGGTGCCGCCGGCGGCGAACAGGCCGGCGACGTCATAGCCGCACAGCCAGTCCATGTTGGCGCGATAGGTCGCCTCGTCGAACGAATAGTCCGCGTTGAACGGGGTCACGGGGAAGGACAGGAGGCCGCCACCGATTCTGGCGGCCATCTCCTGAGGGGTCATCTTGCTCATGGCGCCACTCCTTGAATGTTTCTGGGAACGGGATGCGCGAGCAGCGCGCGTCCATGGCGGAATTTCTAGGGAATGGTTCGATGCGCGTCCAAGCCAAACGCGGTATCGAGCGATGCGCAATCTGCATCAATCGCCGCGCAGATGCGGCGCTGCGATTTCGGTTGCGATCTCGATCAGTGAAGGCAGCAGCTGGTTCTCGTGATCGCGCCGCCACACCATGAACAGCTCGACCGGCACGGGTGATCGCAGCTTCAGCGGCTTCAGCTTGACCTCCGCGATCTTCAGGCTCGCGGCCGCTTCCGGCACGATCGCAACGCCGAGCCCGGCGCGCACCATGGCGAGGATCGAATGGATCTGGCTGAGATGCTGGACATAGCGCGGCAGCACGTCGGCGCGCGTGAACATCGACACCAGCAGATCGTGGAAGTAGCGCGCCTCATAGGGCGAATACATCACGAAAGGCTGGTCGTCGAAATCCTTGATGCTGACGGTCTCGGCCGCGGCCAGCGGATGCTTCTTCGGGATCGCGGCGAGCAACGGCTCGGCCACGACGCGCCGGCTTGCGAATTCCGGCCGCGCGATCGGTGGGCGCAGCAGGCCGGCATCGATCTGCCCGGTGGTGAGCGCCTCGAACTGATCGCCGGAGACCATCTCCTTCAGCGAAAAATCGACCTCGGGCAGGCGCGAGCGGCAGGCCGCGATCAGGTCGGGCAGGAAGCCGTAGGCGGCCGCGGCGGTGAAGCCGATCTTGAGCGAGCCGGTCTTGCCGAGCGCGATGCGGCGGGCAACCTGCGAGGCGGATTCCGCGAGCTTGAGGATGCGCCGCGCCTCGGGCAGGAAGCTGCGTCCGGCCGGCGTCAGCCGCACCGAGCGGCTGGTGCGTTCCAACAGCGGCGCGTCGATGATGTGCTCGAGCACCTGGATCTGCCGGCTCAGCGGCGGTTGCGTCATGTTGAGCCGCGCCGCGGCGCGGCCGAAGTGCAATTCCTCGGCCACCGTGACAAAGCAGCGGAGCTGGCTCAGGTCGAACATCGATGCTAACCCGGAATGGATCGAACGGGGATTTGTACGTTCTAGCATCGATGCCTCCCACTGGCCAAGAAGACAAAAAGCAGACAAACAAAGAGACAAAGACGGCGGCCGAAGCCGCCGTTCCGCGTTTCGAAAATCTCAGACCCTCATGGTGAGGAGCGCGGAACGCGCGTCTCGAACCATGAAGGCCCGGTCTGTGGCCTGCATCCTTCGAGACGCCCGCTGCGCGGGCTCCTCAGGATGAGGGGGATAAGCCGTCGCATGACCCATCGCCTTCAGGCCGCCTTCAGCTGCACCCGCTTGATCTCGCCGACGATGAACAGATAGGCGATCGCCGCGACCAGCGCGTTGGCACCGACGAACACCAGCGCGCCGTTGAACGAGCCGGTGGCGGCGAGGATGTAGCCGATGATGATCGGCGTGGTGATCGAGGACAGATTGCCGAAGGTGTTGAACAGACCGCCGGAGACCCCGCCGGCTTCCTTCGGCGAGGTGTCGGAGACGACCGCCCAGCCGAGCGCGCCGATGCCCTTGCCGAAGAAGGCGAGCGCCATGAAGCCGACCACCAGTGCCTGGCCGTCGACATAGTTGCAGGCGATGATCGACATCGACAGCAGCATGCCGCCGACGATCGGGATTTTGCGCGCCATGGTCAGCGAGCCGGTGCGGCGCAGGATATGGTCCGAGATCACGCCGCCGAGCACGCCGCCGATAAAGCCGCACAGCGCCGGCAAGGTCGCGACGAAGCCGGCCTGCAGGATCGACAGCCCGCGCTCCTTCACCAGATAGACCGGGAACCAGGTCAGGAAGAAGTAGGTCAGGGTGTTGATGCAATACTGGCCGATATAGACGCCGAGCATCATCCGGTTGGCGAGCAGCTGGCGGATGTGGTCCCAGCGCGGGCCGCCGTCATGGGCCTTGCCGTCCTTCGTCGCGTCCATGTCGACCAGCGCGCCGCCCTGCTTGATGTAGTCGAACTCGGCCTCGTTGATCGCGGGGTGCTCCTTCGGCTCGTAGATGGTCTTGATCCAGGCAATGCCCATGACGATGCCGAGCGCGCCCATCACGTAGAACACATGGCGCCAGCCATACTCATGGGCGATCCAGCCCATCAGCGGCGCGAAGATCACGGTAGCGAAATACTGCCCCGAATTGAAAAAGGCCGAGGCGCTGCCGCGCTCATTGCCGGGGAACCAAGAGGCGACGATGCGGGCGTTGGCCGGGAATGACGGCGCCTCGGCGATGCCGACCAGAAAGCGCAGGCCGAACAGCAGGACCACGGCCGCGCCCGCGGAGAGGAACCCGACCAGGCCCTGCATCGCGGTGAAGATCGACCAGACGATGATGCTGAGCGCATAGACCCATTTGGAGCCGAAGCGGTCGAGCAGCCAGCCGCACGGCACCTGGGCGACCACATAGGACCAGCCGAACGCCGAGAACACGTAGCCCATCGCGACGGGATCGAGATGCAGTTCCTTGGAAAGGGCGGGGCCGGCGATCGAGAGCGTGGCGCGATCGGCATAGTTCACGGTGGTGACGAGAAACAGCATCGTCACGATCAAGAGCCGGACGCGGGATCGCCGCGTGTCTGCGGCGGACACAATTGCGCTCATTAGCGCCTCCTCGAAAATTTCCTCGGGGTCTGTCCTAGAGAGATGACGACAATGGGTCCAAGCCGAAACGGGTATTGATCCATACCGATTTTGAATGGATCGGCTGGGTGTCATTCCACCTTCGCCGCTATTGCCAGGGTTTCTTTGCCGCTATTGCCAGGACTTCGTATTTACTGTACTATTAGTACAGTTATTTTGGGCGCAGCATTGCGCCCGGCTGCTCGAGGTCGAATGCCGATGACCACGCCGCGCGACTATGAGGTGTTCGAGGCAGGTGATGTGACGCTGCAGGGCGGCGCCGTGTTTCCGCAACTGAGGCTCGCCTACAAGACCTATGGCACGCCGAGCGCGGCGCGGGACAACGTCATCCTCTATCCGACGTCGTTTGCCGCACAGCACGCGGACATCGAATGGCTGGTGCAGCCGGGCGGCGCGCTCGATCCCGGGCGCTACTTCATCGTCATCGCGAATCTGTTCGGCAATGGCCTGTCGTCCTCGCCGTCGAATTCGGCCGAGGTGCTCGGCGGCGCGCCGTTTCCTGCCTTCACCTATCATGACGCGGTCGCGATCCAGCGGCGGCTGCTGGCCGAGCGCTTCGGCGTGACCAGGCTCGCGCTGGTCTATGGCTGGTCGATGGGCGGCATGCAGGCCTATCACTGGGCCGCGCGATATCCCGACATGGTCGAGCGCGCAGCCGTGGTTTGCGGCAGCGCGCGGTGCTCGCCGTATAATCATGTGTTCCTCGAAGGCGTGAAGGCCGCGCTGACCGCCGACCCGGCCTACCGGGACGGCCGCTTCGTCAGCAAGCCCGCGGCGGGCCTTCGTGCGATGGGGCGCGTCTATGCCGGCTGGGCGATGTCGCATGAGTTCTATCGCGAGGAAGTCTGGCGCGCGGCCGGCTTTAACTCGCTGGAAGACTACCTCGCGGGATCCTGGGACGGTGCCTTCGCACGGCGCGATGCGAATGATCTGCTGGCGCAGATCGCGATCTGGCAGGCCGGCGATATCAGCCGTTGCGATCAATTCGGCGGCGACTTCGACCGGGCGCTGGCCGCGATCAAGGCGCATATCCTGCTGATGCCGGGTCGTACCGATCGCTATTTCGACCCGCGCGACAACGAGGCTGAACTCGGCCGCCTGGTCAACGCGCGCTCGGCCGCGCTGCACGCGATTCCGTCGATCCATGGGCACCGGGCCGGCAATCCCGCCAACAACGCCGCAGACCGCGCCTTCATCAACGCCGAAATCTCGGCGCTGCTGCAACGCTGACAGGTGAGACGACCATGAGCACCGCAGAGACCAGTGACGTCGGACCCCGCCTGAAGCCGCTCAGCCCGCTAACCTTGCGCGATCTGTCGACAAAGTCGAACCTTGCCGGCGCGGTGCGCGCGGCAAGCCATTACGGGATGATCGTCATCGTCGGCGCGCTGATCTCCTTGATCTCATCGCGCTACGATCTGCCATGGGCGCTGCCGCTGATTGCCGTGCAGGGCTACTTCGTCGCGTTCCTGTTCATGGTGGTGCATGAGACCGCGCACAAGACGGCGTTCCGCAGTCCAGTGCTCAACCTTGTCGTCGGCAATCTGTCCGCCTTCATGATCGGACTGCCCTACCAATATTACTGCCTGTTTCACTGGGACCATCACCGCTACACGCAGGATCCGGAGAAAGACCCGGAGCTGATCGTCGGCCCCAAGCCCGCGTCGGACACCCAGCTCGCGATCGCCTATTCGGGACTGCTGCAGGTGTTGGTTCGCATCCGCCTGATGTTTTGGCATGCAGTCACCGGAAAGGTGGTCGTGCCGTGGATTCCGGAGCCCAAGCGCGGCTCGATCGTGCTGGAGGCGCGGCTTTATCTCGCGGGCTATCTGCTGTTGCTCGCGGCATCGTTCGCGCTGCACAGTGCGATCCTGCTCTGGGTGTGGATCGTGCCGCTCCTGGCCGGTCAGCTCATCCTGCGCCCCTATCTCTATGCCGAGCACACCGGCTGCGAGCGGACGCGGAGCGCGTTCGAGAACACGCGCACAACGATGACTGGCCGGATCATGAAATGGTTCGCCTGGAACATGCCTTACCATGTCGAGCACCACGCCTATCCCACGGTGCCGTTCCATGCGCTGCCGAAGCTGAACGCCATCGTCGATGGCCACATCGTGTATCGCGGCAGCAGTTACCGGGCCGTCACGCGCGAGACCTGGGCCTGGTTCCGCCGTCAGCGCCAGCGCTCTGCTTGATAGTCAAGCGTCCGCGCGGGGCCGCAGCACCAGATTGACGAGATTGCGGGCGTAGGCCGGCGTCAACGGCTTGATGCCGAAGACGTAGCGATAGAACAGGCTGCCGTAGATTGCGTCATAGATATCGCCGGGGACGCCCGGCGCGCCGATGCTGCCGTCCTTCTGGCCGGCGGCGATGATCTCCAGCATCTTGCTGCGGCGCAGGCCGAGGTAACGCTCGTAGAACAGCTCCGCCGTGCCGGTCTTCGAGATGCATTCCGAGATCACGGCGAGCTGCACCCGGCCGAACTCGCCCTGCAACGCCTCGACATAGGTCGCAACGTGGCGGCGGATGCGGGCCACCGGATTGCCCGCCTCAGGCAGCGGCACGGCCCGTGAGGCCTGGTCGAGGAAGGCATCGATCAGCAACGCTTCGCGCGACGGCCACCATTTGTAGATCGTCATCTTCGAGACGTTGGAATGTCTGGCAATCGCGTCGATGGTGGTCGCGGCGAGGCCGGTCGTCGCCATCAGCTGATAGGCGCCTTCCAGGATCGCGGCCGTGGTCGCGGCGGAGCGCGGCCGCCCGCGCCGCCCCGTTGCCGCTTCCTCTGTCTCCGTCTTGCCGCTGGCCATGGCCGGACTTCGCGTCCTGCGTCTTTCAATCATTGCGCTGCATGCGGGCATAGCATGAAATCGCGCTCGGTTTCAGACCGTCGCCGTCGCTGATAGTGTACAACGCGCAAGCCAAAGCTTGCGTGCGGCACATTGCCCTCGCTCTGTCCAGCTCAGCCGCCGATCCAACAGGAGTGTCCCCGTGAAGGCCGTCTACAGTGATCTGCACCGCAGCCATGATCCGCAATTCTTCCTGGTCCGCGGTGTGGTCCAGCGTACCACCGAGCAGCCCGAACGCGCCGACCGCCTGCTGGCGGGCCTGAAGGCCGGCAAGCACACGCTGATCGAGCCGACCAGATTCGGGCAGGGGCCGCGGGCGCGCGTGCACAGTCCGGAATATCTGAGCTTTCTCGCGGACGCCTGGGACGAATGGTCGGCGCTCGGCAATGCCGGACCGGAGATGATCGCGAACATCCACCCCGTGCGCAATGCCGGTACGTACCCTGCTCATATCGTCGGCAAGCTCGGCTGGCACACGATGGACACCGCGGCCCCGATCGGTCCCGGCACCTGGGCCGGCGCCTGCGCCGCGAGCGACGTCGCGGTCAGCGCCGCGCAGATGGTGCTGGACGGCGAGGACGCCGTCTACGCGCTGTGCCGTCCGCCCGGCCACCACGCCTATCGCGACCTCGCCGGCGGCTTCTGCTTCCTCAACAACAGCGCGATTGCGGCCGAGCATCTGCGCCAGAAGCATGAGCGCGTCGCGATCCTCGACGTCGACGTGCATCACGGCAACGGCACGCAGGGCATCTTCTATGAGCGGGGCGATGTCTTCACCGTCTCGATCCACGCCGATCCGTCGTTCTTCTACCCCTTCGTTTGGGGCCATGCGCATGAGCGCGGCGCCGGAGGCGGCCTCGGCACCAATCTCAACATTCCCCTCGCCAAGGGCACCGGTGACGACGACTACATGAAGGCGCTCACAGCGGCGGAGAAGGCGATCCGCTCCTTCGCCCCGACCGCGCTCGTGGTAGCGCTCGGTCTCGACGCCTCCGAGAAGGACCCGCTCGCCGGTCTCGCCGTCACCACCGACGGCTTCCGCCGCATCGGCGAGGGGCTGGCCCGCTTCGGGCTGCCGACGGTGCTGGTGCAGGAGGGCGGCTATCTCTCTGACATCCTCGGTGCCAATCTGACGGCGGTGCTCGGCGGGTTTGAGGCCGCATGCTAGCGCAATTTCGGGCGAAGCGGTGACCGGTCCGCGCGAACAAAGCCCGTCAAAACGGGAATCTGGCGCATCGGCCTTGATTGATCAAAGCCGATGCCCCGGCCGCGAGGCGCGCAACAGAGCGTCGTGGACTTGCGTGTTGGTAACCAAAATCACATCATGCCATCGGTATTCGGCGCTGGCTTATGATTCTGCCTGGCGGCTTCAGCCGGCCAGGTGGACAGCAACGCGAGGACGGCCATGAGTGACCTGCTTCGCATCGCCATCGTCGGTTATGGCGAGATCGCGTGCCGGCAGCACGTGCCTGCGATCGCGAAGACGTCAGGCGTGGCTCTCGTTGCGGTGGCTGATCCCGTGAAGACTCCGCCCGGCCTGCCGCATTTCCGCGATTTGCAGGAGCTGTTGCGCGACGGGCCGGAGATCGACGCGGTCGCGCTGTGTACGCCACCGCAGATGCGCCATGCGCAGGCCGCCGCCGCGCTCGCGTCGGGCAAGCATGTGCTGCTGGAGAAGCCGCCGGGCACGACGTTAAGCGAACTCACGCCGCTGATCACGGCCGCGCAGGAGGCGGGCCGGACGTTGTTTGCCGCATGGCATTCGGGCTATGCGGCCGCGGTCGGCCCGGCGCGGCAATTGCTCGCGGGACGCACCATCAACAAGGTGACCATCATCTGGAAGGAAGACGTGCGCGTCTGGCACCCGGGCCAGGCCTGGATCTTCGAGGCGGGTGGCTTCGGCGTGTTCGATCCCGGCATCAACGCGCTGTCGATCCTGACCGAGATCCTGCCGCGTGCGGTCTTTGTCAGGAGTGCTGCGTTGGATTTTCCCTCCAATCGGGAGGCGCCGATTGCGGCAGAGATCGAACTTTCCGACGCAGGCGGCTTGCCAATTCACGCCGAATTCGATTTCCGCCAGACCGGATCGCCGAGCTGGGACATCCTGTGCGAGACCGATGCCGGACCTGTGACGCTGTCGAAAGGTGGAAGGCAGCTGCGCGATGGCAACAGGCTGGTGGTCGATGCGCCGAATGACGAATATCCCGCGCTGTACCGCCGTTTCGTCGCGCTGACCTCGGAAGGAAAATCCGATGTCGATCTCGCGCCCTTGCAGCTTGTGGCCGATAGCTTCATGCTGGGGCGACGGCGCCTCGTCGAGGCGTTCGAGGACTGACAATGACATCAGCCAGCATCGGTCGCGCCCCCTTCGGCAAATTGCACGACGGCACCGTGGTCGAGCGCGTGATCTTGCGCGGCGAACATGGTTTTGAGGCCGCCATCCTTCCTTTCGGCGCCACACTGCAGGCGCTGCTTGCGCCGGATCGTGACGGGACTTGCGACGACATCGTGCTTGGCCACGATGAGCTCGACGGCTATCTCGCACAGCGCAAATTCTTCGGCGCGACGATCGGCCGCTACGCCAACCGGATCGCCGGCGCGCGTTTCGTGCTCGATGGCGAGACCGTGCAGCTCGACGCCAACAACGGTCCAAACGCGCTGCACGGCGGCCTGCAGGGCTTTGATCGCAAGCTGTGGCGGATCGTTGAACTATCTGACGATCCGGGGCCGACGCTGGTGCTGGAGCGCGAGAGCCCGCATGGCGAGGAGGGCTATCCGGGTAATCTCGCGACGCGCGTGACCTGGCGCGTGCGCAGTCCGATGGAGCTCTCGGTCACCTACGAGGCGACGACCGACCGGCCGACCTGCCTCAACCTCACCAATCACAGTTTCTTCAATCTCGAGGGCGCGCGCTCGGGCATGGAGATCCTCGATCACCGCCTGACGATCGCTTCCGACCATTTCCTCGCGGTGGACGCCACCGCGATCCCGCTTCCGGCCCCGCCGCGGCCGGTCGACGGCACGCCGTTCGACTTCCGCGAGCCCACGGCCATCGGCGCGCGGATCAGGATGAACGACGAGCAGCTGCGGCTCGGGCGCGGCTATGACCATAATTTCTGCCTGGCCTTAGGGATGGATCTTCGCCTGGCCGCGCGCCTCGAGGCGCCGCACAGCGGCCGCGTGATGGAGCTCTTCACCGATCAGCCGGGACTGCAGTTCTATTCCGGCAATTTCCTCGACGGCTCGACCGCCGGCAAGGGCGGTCGTCTGTACCGGCAGTCCGACGCGCTCTGTCTCGAGCCGCATGCCTGGCCTGATACGCCGAACCGGCCCGACTTCCCGTCGGCGCGGCTCGATCCGGGGCAGCTCTATCGGCGCAGCATCGTCTACCGCTTCTCAACCGCGTGAGTGACGCCATGACCGACCGTGCCGCCGAGCCGCTGACGGAAGAGGTGCCGACATTGGTGCTGTCGGCGGAGCGGTGCCATCTCGGCGAAGGCCCTACCTATGATGCGGCGACCGACATCGCCTGGTGGTTCGACATCCGCGAGCGCCGGCTGTTCGAGCATCGATTTGCAGGTGGCCGCACCGTCATTCACGCATTGCCGAGAATGGCGAGTGCGTTGGCGCGGATCGACGGCGAGCGGCAGCTGATCCTGACCGAAGATGGACTTTACGTCCGGCACGTTGCCGACGGCCGCCTGGAGCTGTTCGCCGCGCTGGAGGCCGACAATCCGCTGACGCGCTCCAACGATGCGCGTGTGCATCCGTCGGGCACGTTCTGGCTCGGCACCATGGGGCGCCATGCCGAGCAGGGCGCCGGCGCGATTTATGCGCTGCACCGGGGCCGCATCGTGCGGCTGTATCCCGGGATCACCATCCCGAATGCGATCTGCTTTTCGCCCGCGGGCGACATCGGCTATTTCGCCGATACCGCGACCAACGTGCTGCATCGCGTGCCGCTCGATCCATCAACAGGACTGCCGGTCGGCGAGGCCAACGTATTGATCAGGCATCGAGGCAGCGGCGGGCTCGACGGCGCGATCGTCGATGCCGACGGGATGATCTGGAACGCGCGCTGGGGCGGCGGATGCGTCGACGTTTACGATCCCGCCGGCCGGCATCTGCGTTCGCTGCGCGTACCGGCGAGGCAATCGAGTTGCCCGGCATTCGTCGGCCGCGACTTCTCGCGCGTGCTGGTCACCACGGCCTGGCAGGACATGGATGAGGCGCAGCGTGCGGCCGATCCCGAGCATGGCAGGACGTTCCTGCTCGAGGCGGCCGCGCGCGGTCGCGCCGAGCCTGACGTCAAACTATCCTGACGGATGCGTGCAGCGCAGCGTTGTTGACGCGACCGGATTATTTGGACGATAGTACAAATATGGTCCGCAAACCTGCCAAGTCTAACGTGAAGGCCGCCGCCGGCACCCGCAAGCCGAACATGCGCGAGGCGATCCTCGCCGCGGCGGAGGAATTGTTCTCGACCTACGGCTTCAACGCCGTCTCGGTGCGCGACATCGCGCAGGCCGCCGGCGCCAATCCGGGCAGCGTGACCTATCATTTCAGGACCAAGGACGGCCTGCTGCTGGAAATCTATCGGCGCCATTGCGGCCCGATGAACCGCCGGCGCTCCGAGCTGTTGGCGGCGGCGCGGCGGGTGCGCGATCTGCAGGACCGGCTCGAGGCGATCGTGCGCGCCTATGTGTTGCCGGCCTTTACGTCCGGCAGCGATCTTGCCGGTGGCGGAACGCGGTTCACGCGGTTGCGTGCGATCATGTCGGCCGAGGGCAATGAGGTCGTGCGCAAGATCATCGCGCAGACCTTCGACGACACCAGCCATGCCTTCATCGACGCGATTCATGAAAGCCTGCCGCATATTCCGCGTACCGATCTGGTCTGGCGCAGCCACTTCCTGCTCGGCGCGCTCTACTACACGCTGGTGACGCCGGAGCGCGTCACGCGCCTGTCGCGCGGCAGCGCCGACGGCACCGATGCCGGCCACGCCATCGAGGAACTGGTGCGCGCCACCGTCGCGGCGTTGCAGGCCGCGCCGCTCGACGCAGGGGCGCCCGGGCCGCGCATGGTGCCGAGCGCAAATCCAGGGCGAGTGGTGACCTGAAACTCCGGAGCCTGTCGCGATGGAGAAACTTCGGCTACGCGCCGTGCTCGGCAATCATCCGCACATCCGGGCGGTGAAGAACGGCCAGCTTCGCTCCGAGCTGTTCGATCTCGACTTCACCGGATTCACGCCGACTAACGCCGCGTTCAAGCCGATGGTGCGCGAGCAGGCATTCGACGTCTGCGAGATGGCGATCGTGACCTATCTGATGGCAAGGGCACACGGCAAGCCGCTGGTGCTGCTGCCGGCGGCGATGGTCGGCCGCTTCCAGCACGGCCACGCGCTCTATTGCGCCGACCGCGGCACGCTCGTGCCCGCCGATCTCGAAGGCAAGCGGGTCGGCATCCGCTCGTTCACGACCACGACCGGGGCATGGATGCGCGGCATCCTTGCCAACGACCATGGCGTGAACCTCGACAGCATCAACTGGGTCACGTTCGAGGAGCCGCATGTCGCGGAATATGTCGACAGCACCGAACGTGCGCCGAAGGGCAAGACCATCATCCAGATGCTGAGGGACGGCGAGCTCGATGCCGTGCTGGGCGAGACCTCGAGCGATCCGGCGTTCAAGCCATTGTTTGCCGATCCGGCCGCTGAGGCGGCGCGGTGGTATGCGCGGCACGGCGTCGTGCCGGTCAATCATCTGGTGGTGGTGGCATCGCGGCTCGCGACATCGCGGCCGGACGTGGTGCGGAGCCTGTACGATCTGCTCAAGCGCGGCAAGGCGGAGGCTGGCCCGCCCGGCATGCCGGACCTGGTGCCGTTCGGCGTCGCGGCAAACCGCAAGCCGCTCGAACTGATGATCGACTATTGCGTGCAGCAGGCGTTGATCCCCCGGCGCGTCACGGTCGACGAGCTGTTCGACGACACAACACGGGACCTGAACTGATGACAATCTCGGGGCTGGAGGCCATGGTGATCGAGAGCTTCACCACCGCACGCGGCTATGGCGTCAAGGATGCGGTGCTCGCCTCGCTCAAGGAGACCTTTCCGTCGATCGACTGGGAGAAGCAGGGCGCCTATTTCTTTCAGCGGGTGATCGAGCACGGCCGCCGGCGCGCCGAGGAGGTCCGCGAGGTGGCCGAGACCGTGCGCGAGGCCGGGCTGGCGCCATGGTCCGCCTCCGGCACCGCCGAGCGGCAGGGCTGGGTCGCCGATCTTGCCGATGAGGGCGTGTTCGGACCCAGGGGAACGCCGGACTTCGCCCGCAGCGCCGACTGGCGTACCGAGGCCGACCGGATTCTCGCGCGCATCAAGTCCTGAGCTCTCGCCCGGAGAATCCGCCGCGTTCCCTGCCGGCGCGCAATGCGCTATTGCTCCATGAACAGTTTGTTCTGGAGGCACTCCCATGAAGAATTCCGGCAAGGTCGTCGCCATCACCGGCGCGGCACGCGGCATCGGCAAGGCCTGCGCGGCGCGCTTCCTGGCCGATGGCGCCAGGGTCGTCATCTCGGATGTCGACGCGGCAGGGCTCGTCCACACCGCCCAGGAACTCGGACATATCGATCAGCTGCGGGCGGTCGAAGCCGACGTCAGCAAGCGCGCCGATGTCGACCGCATCGTAGCTCACGCGGTGAAGGAGTTCGGCCGGCTCGACGTCATGGTCAACAATGCCGGCGTCGCGCGCAACCGCGACTTCCTCGACATCAGCGAGGCCGAATTCGACGACGTGATGGGGATCAACCTCAAGGGCGCGTTCTTCGGCGTCCAGGCCGCGGCGCGCCAGATGATTGCGCAGGGCAGTGGCGGCGTCGTCATCAACATGTCCTCGGTCAACGCGCTGCTCGCGATCCCCTCGCTTGCGACCTACGCGATGTCCAAGGGCGCGCTGAAGCAGCTCACCTCGGTGGCGGCCGTCGCGCTGGCGCCGCACGGCATTCGCGTCGTGGCGGTCGGGCCCGGCACGATCCTGACCGAGATGGTGGCGACGGCGATCTTCTCGTCGGAGGACGCGCGGCGCAGCGTGCTCTCGCGCACCCCCGCCGGCCGTTGCGGCGAGCCGAGCGAGGTCGCTTCCGTCGTCGCATTCCTCGCCAGCAACGATGCCTCCTACATCACCGGCCAGACCATCTATCCCGACGGCGGCCGGTTGATCCTGAACTACACGGTGCCAGTCAGCGAGAAGAAGTAGGGGCTGGTTCAATCGCGCGCACACCGCCAAAATATCGAAAACAACCCCATGCAAAGTAAGCCGGCGACTGTCGGCCCTCGACACTGCACTGTCCGTAGCGGGTGAAGATGTCGTGTTTTTGTAGCTCGTGATCTGTCGCCTTCGTTTCAGATTTGCAGGGGAGCCGGAAGGCGGGGACGGCTTTCCCTGATTGATCATGCCACGGCTGTTGCGGCGGTTTTAGCCCTGCGGGTGTGTTTCTTTGTTCGACTTGAAGCCCGTTTCTCCGCCCCGACCCGCGCGATCTTGCCGGCGGCGCGCGCAGGAGCGGTCAAGGACGCGCGCTTGCGCGCCCGCAAGGGCTTGTCCTTGACGGCTCCGAGCACGCTGCCAGGCTGGGGCGCGTCGGGGCTGATCTGCTGTCCGTTGGCGCTAAACATTGCCAACCGATGCGGTCCGAGGAACACGCTGACGGTGCCATCGGGATACTCATGTACCCGCACCACAGCCTTGACGAAGTGAGGCCTGAGCCGGCTCTGCGGCAGCTGCAGCCGCCGACCGTTCCATACAACGGTATTATCGTTGGCGACGGTTCGCTCCTCGATCACGCACAGCGCCTCGCGCCAGGCCTCATGCCGGTCGGCCACGAATGCCGTGCCTTCCTGTTCGGGCTTGATCGCAAACGCGGCGTTGTGCCCGGCGATGTAATGCGCCTTCAGCCACGCGTTGGCAGCTTCGAGCGTCGTGATCCCGGCCAGCCGCAGCTCCTTCGGCAGCCGATCCTGCAACGTGCCGAACAGCCGCTCGGAGCGCCCGCGCGCCTGCGGCGAATAGGCTGCGATATGCTCGATCCCAAGATGCGACAAAGCCCGTCCCACCTGGGTTTGTTGCGTCTTCGAGACCTTCTCGCCAGCTTTTGGGGTAAGGAAATAATGGCTGCCGCGGTCGGTGTAGAGCGCGCAGAACAGGCCATGCTCGCCAATCACTTCGCGCAAGGCCTGGAAGGTCGAGGCCGTTCCTTCTTCCTCGACCAGGACCATCGAGTAGACCTCGCTGGTCGCATCGTCCATCGTGACGATCAGGTCCCTCGCGGGAAGACCTTCGATCCAGACGTGGCGCGATCCGTCCTGGTGCAGCAGCATGCCCCGAAGCGGCCGGCGTGGGCGCTTCTTGCGGTGCGCCGAACGCTTCGGCGCCTTCCGCACCAACCCCGCCGCGTGCAAGGCTAGCTTGGTCACCGTATAGCCCAGCATATAGCCATGCCGCTTTTGCAGCTGCTCGTGGAAATGCTTCACCGTGAAGTCCGCGTACTTGTCCCGGAACAGCCCCAGCATCCGCTCAAGTTCTTCCTGCGGCGCTCGCCGTGGCGAGCGCCGACCCATCCGCCGGTCGACAAGCCCGTCATCGCCCTCTGCCTCGTAGCGTTCTGCCCAACGTTGAAATGTCCGCACGCTGATCCCCAGAACCTCTGCAGCCGCCTCCTGCGTCAGCTCCTTGGCCTCCGTCCGCTCCAACAAACTTGAAAACCGCATCCGTCGTACTCCCTCGTGAATGGATGCCGTGCCCATCGTGCCCCCTTTGTTCCGGGGCACCGAAAACACGACACTTCACGAGCTACAAACAGGCGACAGATCACGAGCTACTGACACGTTCGACCAGGCCACTTGACGCGTCGGGCAAATTGGTGGTATTATTCGATTATTCAGAAATCTCGCAATAACCACCCGCGCATACGGGTGATCCAGTATTCCAGAGGCGGCCGTGCTTGAGCCGATGGGCCGCCGCGTACTGGATCGCCCGGTTGAAACCGGGCGATGACGGGTGCGGATGAGGACGCCGCTACCGGCCCTTGAACTGCGGCTTGCGCTTCTCCATGAAGGCGCTGCGACCTTCACGGAAGTCCGCGCTGTCCATGCATTCGATGCCGATCTGCTTGATCGCGGCCATGTCGCGATCGGCGGGATCCTTCAGCGCCTGCGCGATGGTGATCTTGGCGGCCTTGATCGCCAGAGGCGCGTTGCCCGAAATGGTGCGCGCGATCTCCATGGTCGCGTCCCAGAGTTCGGCGTCCGGCAGCACGCGATCGACGAGGCCGATCCGCAGCGCCTCGGCGGAGTCGATCCGCATGCCGGTATACATGATCAGCCCCGCCCAGGACGGGCCGACCAGCGACACCAGATGGCGCAGCCCGTCATAGCCATAGGCGATGCCGAGCTTGGCGGCGGGAATGCCGAACTGGCCGCTCGAGCCGGAGATGCGGATATCGGTCAGCATCGCGACCTGCATGCCGCCGCCGAGGCAGAAGCCGCGGATGCAGGCGATGGTCGGCTTCGGATAGTCGGCGAGCAGGGCGCGCTGGGCGGCGCTGCGCCGTGAATATTCCTCGGAAGCCTCGGCGTTGTGCCTGGTCTTCTCGAACTGGCTGATATCGGCGCCCGATACGAAAGCCTTGTCGCCGGCGCCGACCAGGATCACGACGCGGACGGCCGGATCGTCGCGCAACGTCGTCAGCGCCTCGCCGAGCCCCTCCCACATCTCCAGCGACATCGCATTGCGCTTGTCGGGATTGTTGAAGGTGATGACGCCGACGCCGTCGACGACGTCTTGCAGGATCTTGCCGTCGGCAAGCGATTTGTTCGACATGTTTAGCATATGAGGGGTCCGGTCTGATTTCGGCGAAGGCTAGCACCCGGCCGACAGCCGGGGCAGGCGGTTTGGAGCACGGCGCGATTGCATTGCCGGGCGGCAACTCTCCCGGTAGTTGTACGGTTCGCAAAATAAACCGACGCGAAACGGTTGCGCCATAGAGTGCGCCGCCCGCACTCCGTCCCGGTTTAACTTTTTGCTAGTTTTTCGACGGTATGGCTGTACGCACCTGCGCGCCAGGACCATTCCGCCACGCGCTGGGATGCGTGCCGCAGCCCCTCGCTGCCATCGCGTCGGTAGCGAACTTCCCCACCACCGGACCGGCAGTGAAGCCGGCCAATCCAGCCCTCCGTGCACTCACATCGCCTCGGGCGAGGTTCAGTCGTGTCCGTCGAAAAGTTTCTCAAGCAACGCGCGGTCAAGATCACCGTCAACGGCAGCTACACGTTGCCGAACTGGTACGACGCGCAGGGGAAATTGCGCACCTTCGCCTGCCGCACCACGCGCGTCTCGCCGTTCCGGATGATCGTGGACGTGCCCGTCGTCGGCAAGGTCGGCGACCGGCTGACCTCGTATTTCGAGGAGTTCGGCAAGTTCGACGGCTGCATCACCGACACCATGAGCGGCAGCTTCCTGCTCGAGCTCGAGATGACGCATGCCATGCGTGAGAAGTTCGCCGACAAGCTGACCTGGATCGAGAAGAAGCAAAAGGATCCGAGCATCCGCGAGGCGCGCAACAACCCGCGTTTCGTTCCGGTCGCGCCGCATGCCATGTTGACGCTGGCGGACGGCACCATGCAGAGCTGCTTCATCATCGACATGTCGCTGTCCGGCGCGGCGGTCTCCTCCGAGGCGCAGCCGCCGATCGGCATGCCGCTGGCGATCGGCGCCTGCGTCGGCCGCGTGGTCCGGCATCTGCCGAGCGGCTTCGCCATCAAGTTCGTCGAGACCTACAAGCAGAGCGAGCTGGCTCGCCTGATCTCGCGCAAGTCAAAGGAATTGCAGCTGGCGTCCGCCGACGCGGACCCTGTCGCCTGACGGGTGGACTCCGCCGGCTTCCCTAGGTCAGCTGTTCCGGATCTTCGGCCGCGCGCATCCGCGAGATAGTGTCCTCGGTTGCATTCGGACCGGCCGCCGCGATCGCGATCTCCCGCGCCAAATTGGTGCATTCGGCCCACAGCAGGAAGAACACCAGCGGCGGCCGTTCGCGCGCTTCGAGCAGCTGCCGGCAGCGCTCGGCCGCGCCGTCGATCGCCCACCACTGCTGGGCGACCACCATGACCCTGCGGAAGCTCCGCAATGTGCCGGAGAACTTTTGCGGATCGGCGCCCACGAGGGCGCCGCAATGGTTCAGCCAGTTCAGGCCAGCGTAGATCGCGATCCCGTAGTCTTCGATCGCAGTGCCGGTGAAATCGACGACGGTCTTGTCGTGCGCGCGCTGGCGCAGGAAAGCATCGATCATCTCCGCCTGGCGGGCCGGATCGACCAGCAGCGAGATGTCCTGCCGCGGCACCATCGGGACATAGCGCATCGCTTCAAGCCGCGTGTGCTCCCAGATCGCACCGATGTCGCCGAGCAGATCGCCGGACTTGCGTTTGCAGGCCGGATAGACCAGCACGCCATTGTCGGCGAGATCGAGATAGCGCGGGACCACCTTGTCGAGCGCGGCGAGAAACGCCAATGGATCGGTAAGGCCGCGCAAGTCGCTGGCGGCGTCCTCCGCTTGTGCAGGCTTGTTGCCGCGTGTCCAGCCGAAGTTGGCCATCCCCGGACGCCCTGATCTCAACCCGGCCATCAGGTTAGTTGGAAAATGCGGCGAAGCAAATGCGGCATTTGCTGCTGCGCCGCCGTGCGTGCCCGCCGCTGCCGGTTGACGCGAGAGACCGCCGCGCCTAGCTGATGGTTAATGGCGCAACGCAGGTTGTTGCCGCTTTCGGGACCTATCGCCATGACCGCTTCTGATCGGCAATCGCATTGGCAGACCGTCTATCTGACCAAGGGAGAGCAGCAGGTGAGTTGGTCGCAGGCCGATCCGCAGCCATCGCTGCGTCTGATCGAATCGATCGCACCGGGCCGCGACGCGTCGATCATCGACATCGGCGGCGGGGCCTCGCGCCTCGTCGATGCGTTGCTTGCGGGCGGTTTCCACGATCTGACGGTGCTCGACCTCTCCGAAGCGGCGCTGGCGAGTGCGCGGGAACGGATCGGCACACCGGGCGATAGGGTGCGCTGGGTTGCTGATGATGCGACGGTCTGGCAGCCGCAGCGAGCCTTCGACATCTGGCACGATCGTGCGGCGTTTCACTTCCTGGTCGAGGAGCCAGACCGCGCGGCCTATCTCGACCGGCTGCATCGCGGCGTGAAGGCAGGTGGTCACGCCGTGATCGGCACCTTCGCGCTGGACGGCCCGGAGAAGTGCAGCGGCCTGCCGGTGCAGCGCTATGATCCCGCGACGCTCAGCAGGACCATTGGTCCGGCATTCGAGTTGATTGCAGACGAGCCGCATCGGCACGTCACGCCCTGGGGCGCGACGCAGTCGTTCCAGTTCAGTGTGCTGCGGCGCAAATGACCGGCCAGAAGGAGAGCTGAGATGACGGACGCGCCACGGACGATCGGCGAGATCGCCAGCTTTCACGCCCATGTCTATTACGACCCCGCGACCAGCCGGGGCGAGGCGGAACGGCTGCGCAACTGGATCGGCGAGCGCTTCCTGGTCACGCTCGGACGCTGGCACGACGTCAAGGTCGGCCCGCACGATCAGGCGATGTATCAGGTGGCGTTTGCGGCCGAGCTGTTTCCGACCCTCGTGCCGTGGCTGATGCTGAACCACGGCAGCCTGAGCATCCTGGTCCATCCCAACACCACCAATCCGCGCCGCGACCACCACGACGATCCGCTCTGGATCGGCACGCCGCTCGCCGTCCATGCCGACAAGCTGCCCGAAGAGGCCGAGATGGAGCAGGCGCCGGCGCCGAACACGTCGCCGACACTGCACCCGTGAGCGTCCTCCGGGTTGGCCGCAGGGCAATCGCATGTGACCCTTCGGCGGCTGTGGAAGTAACTCGGCCTCGTGGTTCGAGACGCGCCGCAAGCGGCGCTCCTCACCATGAGGGTCTACTATTGTGCCGCAAACAAGATCCTCATCCTGAGGAGCCCGCCGAAGGCAGGCGTCTCGAAGGATGGCCGCGAGGACGTTGCCCGACAGATTTCTTTCCATATGCAATTGCCCTGAGGTTATCCGGAATGGGTAAAGTTTGACGCAATTGTGCCGCAGCCGAGTCGTTTCAAACTCATCGCGTTTTGCAACGTGAGGTTAAGTCACGGTTCCTACGCTTACCCGATGAATTTGAGGGTTGGGCGCATTGGGCATGTTCTTTTCGTTTCGAAGCTGGGCACTGTGGCGGGTGGTTGGACCTCTGCTGGCCATCGTGCTGCTGCTGGGCGGCCTGTCTGCCGGCAGCCTGCAGGTGATGTCTGCGGTCAGGGCCTATGTGGCCGGCGAAAGCATGTGGTCGAAGGGACAGAAGGATGCCATTCACGACCTGCAGACCTATGTCAGCACCGGCGCGCCGCTCTATCTGCAGAAGTTCGATGCCGCGATCGCGGTGCCGCTGGCCGATCGTACGGCGCGGCGCGCCCTGGAATCGCCCGGCAACAATGACGCCGTGGCGAGGGCCGGCTTCGCCAGGGCAGGCAATCATGATGACGACATCGGCGGCCTGATCTGGCTGTTCAAATATTTCCGCAAGATGCACCACGTGGCCGGCGCGGTGACGGCATGGCGCAATTCGGATGCGCTGCTCGATCAGCTGATTGAAATCCGGAACGAGGCTGCGAACGACGTCGCGCTGCACGATCCGTCGGCTGCGACCATCAGGCACTGGGCCGAGCGGATCGGTGTGGTGGACGCCGCGCTGAGCACGCTTGCGGTCGATTTCTCCGATCATCTGGGCAAGGCGTCGCGCCAGGTCTCCGCGCTGCTGCTGCTGGTCAACCTCGTGATCGCGGCCTGCCTTGCCGGCATCGTGCTGGTCCACACGCGGCGGATGCTGTGGCGGCGCTGGCTTGCCGAGACCGCACTCGCGGTCGAGAAGGAACGCGCCCAGCTCACGCTGGCGTCGATCGGCGACGCCGTCATCGTGATGACGCAGGACGATCGGGTCGACTACATGAATACCGCCGCGCAGCGGCTCATCGCGGCAGGGCAGGAGGTGACGGGACGGCCGCTGGCGTCGCTGTTCAACATTGCCGAGCAGCCGGTGCGCGGATCGTTCGACGCCGACGACGAAAGCCGGCCGCAGCTATTGGTGCGGCCGGACCATTCCAGCGTGCCGGTCTCGGTGGTCGAGACCCCGATCGTGCATGCCGGAGAACCGGCGGGCCGCGTCATGATCATTCACGACATGACCGCCGAGCGGCGGCTGGTCGAGGAATTGGCGTGGGCTGCCTCGCATGACGCGCTCACCGGCCTTGCCAACCGGCGGCAGTTCGAGTTCGAACTGCACAAGGCGATGTCGGGCTCGCCGGCCATGGGCGCCGACCTGATGCTGATCGATCTCGATCAGTTCAAGATCGTCAACGACACCTGCGGCCACATGGCAGGCGACCGGTTGCTGAAGCAGGTGGCGAGGCTGCTGGCGGCCGAAGTCGGCGGCAGCGGCCTTGTCGCGCGTCTTGGCGGCGACGAGTTCGGCATTCTGCTGCATGAGGACGGCTCCGCGACGCACGACGTCGCGGCCGACGTCGCGGAGCGGATCAGGGCGGTGATCGAGCAGTCGAACTTCGTCTATGAGGGGTCGAGCTTCCGGATCAGCGCGAGCATCGGCCTGGTCGGGCTGGCCGACAGCGCCGGCGTGCAGGACGCGTTGCGGCTTGCCGACGTCGCCTGTTTCCTTGCCAAGGACAAGGGACGCAACCGCGTCCAGGAGCACCGCCCGTCCGACACCGGCATGGCCGTGCGTGTTGCCGAGATGAGCTGGGTCAATCGCATTCGCAAGGGACTCGATGAGGGGCGCTTCTGCCTCTACGAGCAGGAGATCCGCCCGGTGAACGGCGCGCTGAAAGGCAACGACCGGCGCGAGCTCTTGCTGCGCCTGCGCGACGAGAGCGGCGCGCTGGTGCCGCCCGGCAGTTTCCTGCCCGCCGCCGAACGCTACGGGCTGATGCCGCTGATCGACCGCTGGGTGGTTCGCCGCGCCTTCGAGATCATCGCCGAGCGCAAGCACCAGCCGCGCAAGATTGCCAGCTACGCCATCAACCTGTCCGGCGCCACCATCGGCGACAGCGACTTCGTCGACTTCGTCGCCGGGCTGTTCGCACAGCTCGACGTTTCGCCGGCATCGGTGTGTTTCGAGATCACCGAGACCAGCGCAATCTCGAACCTCGACGAGGCGCAGAAGTTCATCGCGCGGCTGCGCGAGATCGGCTGCGGCTTCTCGCTCGACGATTTCGGCACCGGCATGTCCTCGATCGCCTATCTGAAGCACCTGCCGGTCGACATCATCAAGATCGACGGTTCGTTCGTGAAGGAGATCTCGAACAGCAAGGTCGATCGGGCGATGGTCGAGATGATCACCAAGACCGCGAAGATCATGCAGAAGCAGGTGGTCGCGGAATTCGTCGAGAACCTTGCGATCCTGGACGAGCTGCGCCAGATCGGGGTCGACTACGCCCAGGGTTACGCCATCGGAAAGCCGGTTCCGGTGCTCACCCTCTGGGAAGAAAAGATCGCTTGAGCCGTTGAAATCGTCCCGAATCGGGACCTTTTCGGTCAATTCAGACCGCCCAAGGCTGATTCTCTGGCACTTTCCATCCGAAAAACGTTTAAAAAACCTCTCGTTGTCGGCTTCGTCTCGATTATGCCTTACTCTAATTCCCTGATATGATGAGTGATCGGTGAATCCCGGTGGGCCGGGTAACAGGCCCCAGAGCACCGAACTTGGGGATTGATGGGTCAACGAACGACGAAACCTGCCCGGCGTAAGTCGAGCCGCGGCATGTCTCTGGTGGGCAGCACGGCGTTTGCCGTGAGCGCGCTTGCCCTGTCGTCTGGCCTTGCCGCCTGGATGGTCGGCATCGACCCCACCGCATGGCTTCACGGTCCGGCGCTCGCCAACACCACCGCCTCGCTGAACTTCGACGATCGCTTCGGCTCTCGCTCCACGATCAATTCGGCCTCACTCTATTATCCACTGCGTCGCGGGTTCCGTTCGAGCCGCGGCGATTTCAATTCCGAGTTCGGCCAGATCGAGGACGCGCTGGCCGGCCAGCTGCGCGACACGCAGACCGAACTGCCGACCAGCCAGTCGGCGACGGCGTCCGTCGCTGCCACGACCACGGCGACGACGTCCACCGTGCCGATGCCGCGGTCGCGGCCGGCGGAGGCCAATCTGCTTGCACGTAACGATCAGCCGCCGCCGCCACAGCCGCCGGTGCAGCAGGGCGACAACCGGACGTTCCTGCAGAAGGTTGCCGACATGATGCCGGGCAAGCTGCAGCTGGCCTCGCTCGATCCGAATGATGGATTGTTGTCCGGTCCGAGCCCAGATCTCGGCAAGCTCGGTTATGACAGCACCACGGCCGTCTACGACATCACCGGCCGCATCGTGTACATGCCCGACGGTACCAAGTTCGAGGCGCATTCAGGCCTCGGCAATCTGCTCGACGATCCCGCGCATGTGAATGCCCGCAACGCCGGTGCGACGCCGCCCGGCATCTATGAGATGAAGCCGCGCGAGAAGTTGTTCCACGGCGTGCCCGCGCTGCGCATGACCCCGGTCGATGGCAGCGACACCTTCGGGCGCGTTGGCCTCTTGGTCCACAGCTACATGCTCGGGCCGAACGGCGACTCCAACGGCTGCATCTCGGTCAAGCACTACGACAAGTTCCTGCAGGCCTACCGCAGCGGCACGGTCAAGCGCATCGCCGTCGTCATCAACATCAAGGATGTCCAGTCGGCCTCGACCCGCGCGGCGTCGAACTCGTAAGCCGACCGCCGGCGCCTCCGGCAAATTGCGCAGGCTCTTGAAGAGTCCAGCCTTCGATCCGCTGACCGCCTCCAGCGCGGCCTAGCCGCTTCTCCCATCGTCTCGGAAAATCGCGCCACGTCGTCGCCAGTTCTCCCTAGGGGCGGCGCCGGCTTGATTGTCTCCGTCGATACGATGCAGTTTTGTATACTGAAAATCGGACATTGATACCTCGATACCTCATAATTGCCTATTTTTCGGATATGATGTATACATAACGTATCCATAGACGCTCAGAGGCGGACCAGTGCCAAAACCCTTTCCAATGAACGCGTGGTACGCGGCCGGCTGGGATGCCGAGATCAAGCACGCGCTGTTGCCGCGGACGATCTGCGGCAAGCATGTCGTGATGTACCGGAAGGGCGACGGCGAGGTGGTGGCGCTGGAGGATGCCTGCTGGCATCGCCTCGTGCCGCTCTCCAAGGGCCGGCTCGACGGCGATGCCGTGGTCTGCGGCTATCACGGCCTGAAATACAATGCGCAGGGCCGCTGCACCTTCATGCCCTCGCAGGAGACGATCAATCCATCGGCCTGCGTGCGCGCCTATCCCGTCGTCGAGCGCCACCGCTTCATATGGCTCTGGATGGGCGATCCCGCGCTAGCCGATCCCGCGCTGGTGCCCGAGATGCACTGGAACCACGATCCGGCCTGGGCTGGCGACGGCAAGACCATTCACGTCAAATGCGACTATCGCCTCGTCGTCGACAATCTGATGGACCTGACGCACGAGACCTTCGTGCACGGCTCGAGCATCGGCAATGATGCGGTCGCCGAGGCGCCGTTCGACGTCACCCACGGCGAGAAGACGGTCACCGTGACGCGCTGGATGAAGGGCATCGAGGCGCCGCCGTTCTGGGCCAAGCAGCTGCAGAAGCCGGGCCCGGTCGATCGCTGGCAGATCATCCGCTTCGAAGCGCCGTGCACCGTCAACATCGACGTCGGCGTCGCGCCGGCTGGTTCGGGCGCGCCGGAGGGCGATCGTTCGCAGGGCGTCAACGGCTATGTGCTGAACACGATCACGCCCGAGACCGAGAAGACCTGCCATTATTTCTGGGCCTTCGTCCGCAATCACCGCATCACCGAGCAGCGGCTGACCTCGGAAATCCGCGACGGCGTCGCCGGCATCTTCCATGAGGACGAGATCATCCTGGAAGCGCAGCAGCGCGCGATGGACGAGAATCCGGACCGGGTGTTCTACAATCTCAACATCGACGCCGGCGCAATGTGGGCGCGTCGCGTCATTGACCGCATGGTGGCGAAGGAAAATCCGCCGCCGCAGCTGCAGGCTGCCGAGTAGGCAAGGGGCGAGCCATGGCGGAACGCGAAATCGATCGTTCAGTGTCGCAGACCGTGCGGGCGCAGCTTGCGCTGCGTGACCTCGTTCTCTCCGGCGGCCTGCGGCCCGGCGAGCGCATCTCGGAACTGCAGGCGGTCGAGTTCACCGGGGTATCGCGCACGCCGGTGCGGATGGCGCTGGTCCGGCTGGAAGAGGAAGGCCTCCTGGAGGCGATCCCTTCCGGCGGCTTCATGGTCAAGGCGTTTTCCGAGCGCGACATTCTCGATTCGATCGAGCTGCGCGGCACGCTGGAGGGCCTGGCCGCGCGCTTCGCCGCCGAGCGCGGCGTCTCGTCGCGCGATCTCGAACCGCTGAAGGAATGCCTCAACGAGATCGACGGCCTGGTGCGGCAGGATCCGATTTCGGTCGAAGCCTTTTCGTCCTATGTCGCGCTCAACGCGCGCTTCCACGCGTTGCTCACCGAGCTGTCGCGCAGCCCGCCGCTGATCCGGCAGATCGACCGCGCCTCGGCGCTGCCATTCGCCTCGCCGAGCGGCTTCGTGATGGCGCAATCGGCCTTGCCCGAGGCGCGCCAGATCCTGCTGATCGCGCAGGATCACCATCGCATTGTGGTCGACGCGATCGAGAACCGCGAGGGCGCGCGCGCCGAGGCGATCATGCGCGAGCATGCCCGGCTTGCGGCACGCAATCTGCGGCTGGCGCTGCGCAACCGCAGCCATCTCGATCTGCTGCCGGCGCTGGCATTGATCAATTCGGCAGCCGGCTGAGCGGAGAACGCCATGCGATTCATCGAGACCTGGACATCCGCTACGCTGCTCGCCGTGCGCGACCTCACGCCCGGCATCCGTGAATTCCTGCTGCGGCCGGATAACTTTGCGGGTGCGCCCTATCCGATCGGCAGCCATATCGACGTCGGCGTCACCATCGAAGGCCAGCCGCAGACCCGCTCCTATTCGCTGGTCGGCGAAGCCGATCCGCAGGGTTACCGGATCGCAGTTCGGCGCGCAGCGGATTCCCGCGGCGGCTCGCGCTACATGTGGTCGCTCGCGCCGGGGGCGCGGCTCAACATCACGCTGCCGACCTCGCTGGTGCAGCTCGACTGGACGCGGCGGCAGTATTGCCTGATCGCGGGCGGCATCGGCATCACGCCGATCGTCGGTGCGGCGCAGGCGCTCGCCCGCCACGACGCCGCCGTGACGCTGCACTATGCCGTGCGCACGCGCGGCGATGCGGTCTATCTCGACGCGCTTGAGCGTGCGCTCGGCGACCGCCTCACCGTTCATGCCGGCGACGAGGGCGGGCGGCTCGACCTCGACGGCGTCTTCGAGGGGTTGCCGCAGCACACGATGACGTTGTTCTGCGGCCCTATGCGGATGCTGGACGCGGCGCGGCGCGCCTGGGAGGCATCCGGCCGCCCACTCTCCGATTTGCGCTACGAGACCTTCGGATCGAGCGGGCTGCTGCCGACCGAGCCGTTCCGCGTGCGGCTCAGGGGCCAAGGCACCGAACTGGGGACCGAGTTCGTCATCCCGCGCGACCGGTCGATGCTGGACGTGCTCAACGAAGCCGGCCATGAGGTGATGAGCGACTGTCGGCGCGGCGAATGCGGCGTCTGCGCGCTCGACGTGGTCGATGTCGACGGCGAAATCGACCATCGCGACGTCTTCTTCAGTGATCACCAGAAGCAGGAGAGTCGCAAGATCTGCGCCTGCGTCTCGCGTGCCCGCGGCACCATCACGGTCGACACCCTGCATCGGTCGGACGCGCTCTGACCCAACCGAGCGGCGCTCGGGCGGCGTTCGATCAGGGCTACGCCGCGTGCACCGAGTGCTGCGGATTGTGATCGAGCAGTGCGGAAATCTCGCTGCCTGACATCGGCCGCCCGATCAGATAGCCCTGGACCTCGTCGCAGCTGGTCTGGCGCAGATATTCGAGCTGATCCGCGGTCTCGACGCCTTCGGCCACCACGCCGATCCGCAGCTCCTGCGCGAGGCCGATCACCGATTTGACGATCGCGGCGCAATCCGGCTGGGTCAGCATGTCCCGGATGAAGGATTGATCGATCTTGATGCGGCTGAACGGCAGCTTGCGCAGATAGGTCAGCGACGAGAAGCCGGTGCCGAAATCGTCGAGCGCAACCGTCAGGCCGAGTTCGAGCAGCGCGTGCAGGATCGCGGGTGCCGATCCATATTTCGAGATCAGCATCGACTCGGTGATCTCGATCTCGAGACGGTTCGGCGCGACGTTCGCCTCGGCCAGCGCGTCGACGATCGTCTGCAGGATGCCGACGTTCTGGAACTGGACCGCGGAGAAATTGACCGCGATCCGGATGTCGTCCGGCCAGCGCGACAGCATCGCGCAGGCGCGGCGGATCACCCACTCGCCGAGTTGGTGGATCAGTCCGCTTTCCTCGGCGATCGGGATGAAGACGGTCGGCGGGATCAGGCCGCGCGTCGGATGCTGCCAGCGCAGCAGTGCCTCGAAGCCGGTGACGCGGCCTTTGCGGATGTCGAGGAACGGCTGGTAGACGAGAAACAGCTCGTCCGCCTCGATGGCATGCTCGAGATCCCGCTGCAGCGCGCGGCGGTCGCGCGCCGACCGGTCGTCGCTGGCCTCGAAGAAGCAGATGGTGCCGGGAGCGGATTTCTTCGCCCGGTAAAGCGCGATGTCGACATGCTTGAGCAGGTCGTGGGACGTGCTGCCGTCCCGCGGCGCCAGCACGATGCCGATGCTGATCGTGCGGTTGACCTCCAGCCCGTCGATCGGGAACGGCTCGGCAAAGGCCGCGACGAACCGTTCGGCGATCGCCAGCGCATCCTCGGGCCGCGTCAGATTCGACATGATCAGGGCGAACTCGTCGCCGCCGATCCGTGCGACATGTTCGGCCGCGCGGGTGCAGCGCTGCAACCGGGCCGCCACCTGCACCAGGAACTCGTCGCCTGCCGGATGGCCGAACCTGTCGTTGACCTCCTTGAAGCGGTCGAGATCGAGCAGCAGCACCGCGAATTCCTCACCCGACCGCGCCAGCCGGTTCAGTGCGCCGTTGAGCGCCTCATTGAAGGCGACGCGGTTCGGCAGATGCGTCAGCGGATCCTGCCGCACCGTCCGTTCGGCCTCGTGCTGGGCGATAATCCGCCGCCTGAATTCGAACGCGTTGACGAACACGCCGCGCAGCAGCACCGAACCGTAGACCAGGACCAGCACCGCCATCAGGAGGTAGACGAAATCGCCGTCCCGGCCGAGGCAGATTGCGGTGCCGACGAAGATCGGCGCGGTGAAAGCAATCGCGGCGATCGGGATGGTGGAGAACGCGAAGGCGCCGCCGGCCAGCATTCCCGCGCACAGGCAGGTGATGACGAGCTGGGCGCCGCTCGATGCGTTGGCGAAGAAGGCGACCGGGACGACGCCCCAGGCCGTCCCGAGCGCCAGCGCATTGCGCACCAGCCGGTACATGGTTCGGCGCGACACGAATTGCGGCTTGGCGATGCGGCGCGCTGCCCGCGCCTGCAAGCCGAAGAACAGCGCCGCGCTGCCGACCGCGGCCGCCCACACCAGCGCAAAGGCCCAGTCCGGCGATTGCCACAGCGCAATCGCGAGCACCAGCGCGTTGCAGGCGTTGGCCAGCATGATGCCGAAGGAGTAGCCGAGCACGAGCGAGACCTGTTCGGCGCGGATGTGGCCGGCAAGCGCCTCATCCGCCGGCGGTGCACCGAAGGCCGCGAGGTCGCCCGCGAACAGGGTCGCGAAATATGATCTCAGATGGGTACGCATCACTACGTTGCCTGCCCGGATTGGCCATGGCGCAGTGGCGAAGAATTCTCTGCAAACCTTTGACAAACTATGAACTATTGGAACGGACCGTGCCGCGGCGGGCCCCTCCTTCGGTTCCACCGGTGGGCATTGCTAACAAATCGATACAAATACGTGATGCGAGGTCACGGAGCGGCAAAGCTTGCCCGACGCTGCGCTGCTTGATCCCCCGCGGGTTTTTCGCAATGAGTCGGGTTCCCGCGAACGGCAAGAACCAGAAGGTGCGCATGAGCCTCCCGATCACGAACCACGATCCCGGGTTCCGGATTACGCGGGCCAGCCATGTCGTCCTGACCGTTCGTGATCTCGCGGCGAGCCGGCAGTTCTACGAAAAGGTGATCGGGCTGATCCTGACCGCGGAGGAGGGTGGCGCGCTCTATTTCCGCGGCGTCGAGGAGGCCTGTCATCACAGCCTTGTGTTGCGCAAAGGGGAGGGCGCCGCCTGTGCGCGGCTCGGCCTGCGGGTCTTCCAGGACGAGGACCTCGACCGGCTCAAGGCCTTTTTCGAAGCCCATGGCTGCCGGGCCGCCTGGGCCGAGGTGCCGCATCAGGGCCGCACCCTGCATGCGACCGATCCGGCCGGCACGCCGCTGGAGTTCTGCGCGACCATGCCGGTCGAGCCGCGCATGATCACCAAGTTCACCCGCCATGCCGGCGGCTCGGCGTTGCGGCTCGATCACTACCAGGTCCTGACGCCCGAAGTGCGCAAGGCGTGCGAGTTCTACACCGCGGCAGGCTTTCGGCTCAGCGAGTATATCGCGCCGGCTGATACCTTCGATCTGCGCGGCGCCTTCCTGCAGCGCAAAGGCAATCCGCACGACATCGTGTTCTTCAACGGCGCCGGACCGCGGCTGCATCATTTCGCGTTTCTCGCGCCCGAGGTCCATCATCTACTCAACGCCTGCGATATCGCCGGCGAGCTCGGTTATGGCGCGTCCGTCGAACGCGGCCCCGGGCGCCATGGGCCGGGACACGCGATGTATGTCTACATGCGCGATCCCGACGGGCATCGCGTCGAGCTGTTCAACACGCACTACCAGATCATGGACATCGAGAACGAGCCGGTCGCCTGGGATCCGTCCGACCACAAGATCTCGTTTCCATGGGGACTGCCGGCGCGGCAGGCCTGGTTCGATGAGGCGACGCCGTTCGAAGGTGGCGCGATCCGCGAGCCGCAAATGAAGCCGAAGCCGCTGACGCTCGAGAGCTACCTCGCGAAGTAGCATGTCATTGTCAGCCGACAATCCCATCCATGACGTGGCCATCGTCGGCCTCGGGCCGGTCGGTGCCATCTTCGCCAATCTGCTCGCGAAATCCGGCTTGAGGGTCGCAGTCGTCGAACGCGTTGCCGACATCTACGACAAGCCGCGCGCAATCACGCTCGATCATGAAGCGCTGCGCGTGCTGCAGGCGGTCGGGCTCGGCGATTTCATGGAGCAGGCGATCGCCCCGCATAACGGCTCGCACTATCTCGGCGTCGACGGCGAGATCATCAAGATCTTCGACCCGATGCCGCCGCCGTTTCCGCTCGGCTGGATTCCGAACGTGACCTTCGTGCAGCCGGACGTCGAGCAGGCGCTGCGCGACAAGCTCGCAGGCTATCCGCATGCCGATATTTTCCTTGCGGCCACGGGCGTGGCGCTGCAGCAGGACGACGGCGCGGTGATGCTGACCGCGCGCCGCGAGTCCGGCGAGGAGCTCCTGATCCGCGCGCGCTATCTGGTCGGCTGCGACGGCGCCAACAGCTTCGTCCGCAAGCAGCTCGGCATCGGCCTCGACGACCTCGCCTTCGATGAATGGTGGATGGTGGTCGACACGCTGACCAGCGATCCCGCCAGGCGGCCGGCCAAGAGCTTTCAGTATTGCCGGCCGTCGCGTCCCGGCACCTTCGTGCCGGGCCCGCGCAATTTGCGGCGCTGGGAGATCAAGTTGCTGCCCGGCGAGGACCCCGAGGCGGCCGGCGCACCCGACAACGTCGTGAAGCTGCTCAAGGGTTTCACCGACATCTCCGACCTCACGATCTGGCGCTCGGCGGTCTATCGCTTTCACGCGCTGCTCGGGCAGCGCTGGCGCGACCGCCGCGTGCTGCTGATGGGCGATGCCGTGCACCAGACGCCGCCGTTCCTCGGGCAAGGGCTGTGCGCGGGTATCCGCGATGCGGTGAACCTGGCCTGGAAGCTCCGCCTTGTGCTGCGCGGCGATGCGGGCGATGCGCTGCTCGACAGTTACGAGATCGAGCGCAAGCCGCATGTCCGCGCCGTCGTCGCCAGCGCCAAGGAGTTCGGCAAGATCATCGGCGAGCTCGATCCGGTGGCCGCCGTCGAACGTGACCTGCGGCTGCGCGCCGACCTGAAGGCCGGCAAGGCCGAAACCATCAGGCAGAAATTCATCCCCGATCTCGTCTCCGGCCTGATCGCGCGCGATGCTGCGCTTGCCGGGCGGCTGTTCGTGCAGCCGCATGTGCGCGCGCCGGATGGGCGGACGTGCCGGCTCGACGATCTGCTGAAGTTGGAGTTCGCGATCGTGACGACGGCGGCGGAGCCGATGGCGTGGCTGTCGGAGGCGTCCTCGAGCGCCTGGCAGCGTCTGTCAGGCGAGCGCGTCGTCATCGCCACATCGGGCGAAAGTGCCGATCGAGGCGGTATCGTGAGCGTGGTGGAGCGCGACGGGCTGTTCGCCGAATGGATGCGGCAACATGGCGCCGCGGCGGTGATCGTGCGGCCCGACCGCTACGTGTTCGGCGCCGCAGGGAACGCCGATGAGCTCAATATGCTTGTCGGGCAACTGCTCCAGAACCTGAGCGCAGGGCGCTAGTCTTTTCAAGCCGCCGCTTTGTCTGTACCACCGGAAGAAAGAAATTCCGGGGGAAACCAGTGAACAACAGCAATGATGCGGCGGAGTATGATTACATCATCGTCGGCGCCGGCTCGGCCGGCTGCGTGCTCGCCAACCGCCTGAGCGCTGACGACAAGCACTCGGTGCTGCTGCTCGAGGCCGGACCGAAGGACAGCAACATCTGGATCCATGTCCCGCTCGGCTACGGCAAGCTGTTCAAGGAAAAATCCGTCAACTGGATGTATCAGACCGAGCCGGAGCCCGGCCTCAACGGCCGGCAGGTGTTCCAGCCGCGCGGCAAGGTGCTCGGCGGCTCCAGTTCGATCAACGGCCTGCTCTATGTGCGCGGCCAGCACGAGGACTACGACCGCTGGCGACAGCGCGGCAATGCCGGCTGGGGCTATGACGATGTCTTGCCCTATTTCAGAAAGGCGGAGGATCAGCAGCGTGGCTCCAACACATATCACGGGGCCGGCGGTCCGCTACCGGTGTCGGATTGGCGGCATCACGATCCGCTGTCGGAGGCCTTCGTGCATGCCGCAGCCGAGGTCGGCATTCCCACCAATCCGGATTTCAACGGCGCGACCCAGGAGGGCGCGGGCTTCTTCCAGACCACGACGCGGCGCGGCCGGCGCGCGTCGACGGCGCGGTCCTATCTGCGGCCGGCACTGACGCGCGGCAATCTTCATGTCGAGACCTCGGCGCTGGCGCAGCGCATCCTGTTCGACGGCAAGCGCGCGAGCGGCGTCGCCTACAAGCAGGACGGGCAATTGCGCAAGGCCAAGGCGCGCAAGGAGGTGCTGGTATCGAGCGGTGCGTACAACTCGCCGCAATTGTTGCAGCTCTCCGGCGTCGGCCCCGCCGATCTGTTGAAGCAGCACGGCATCGACATCGTGCTCGATGCGCCCGGCGTCGGCAACGATCTGCAGGATCACATGCAGGTCCGCATCGTCACGCGCTGCGCGCAGACCGTCACGCTGAACGACGTCATCAATCATCCCGTACGCCGCATCATGGCGGGCCTGCGCTATGCGGCGCTGCGCAAGGGGCCGCTGACGATCGCCGCCGGCACCTCCGGCGCGTTCTTCAAGACCAGCCCGCGGCTGGCGTCGCCCGACATCCAGATCCACTTCCTGCCGTTCTCGACCGACAAGATGGGCGAGAAGCTGCATCCGTTCTCGGGCTTCACAGCCTCGGTCTGCCAGCTGCGTCCGGAGAGCCGCGGTTCGCTGAAGATCAGGAGCGCCGACCCGGGCGTGCCGCCGGAAATCCGCATCAACTATCTGGCGACCGAGACCGATCGCCGCGCCTTCATCGACGGCATCCGCATCCTGCGCAAGATCCTGGCCGCGCCGGCGCTGAAATCCTATTCAGTGGGCGAGGTCGATCCCGGCGCCAAGGTGGTCAGCGACGACGACCTGCTCGATTTCTGCCGGCGCACCGGCAGCACGGTCTATCATCCGACCTCGACCTGCCGGATGGGCAACGATCCGCTCGCGGTGGTCGACCAGCGGCTCAAGGTGCGCGGCATCGAAGGTCTGCGCGTGGTCGATGCGTCCGTCATGCCGGACCTGATGTCGGGCAATACCAATGCGCCGACGATCATGATCGCGGAAAAGGCGTCGGACATGATTTTGGAGGATGCGCGGTAGCCCGCCGTTGTTCAGTCCGTCACCCTGAGGAGCGCGTAGCGCGTCTCGAAGGGTCGACGGCCCCGATGTTTCGGCGCGCGGCCCTCTTCACTCGTGGCGAGACCCGGGCCGTCGACCCTTCGAGACGACCGCTGCGCGGTCTCCTCAGGGTGACGGTGATACGTCCGTAACTCGGGCTACCTCAGCCCTTATACGCGCGCACCCGCGCGACCATCTGCTCGACATGGGCGATCGGCGTTTCGGGGAGGATGCCGTGGCCCAGGTTGAAGATCAGCCGCCCCTTGCCAAGGTTCTCCAGCACATCGTCCACCGCGCGGTCGAGCGCGGTGCCGCCGGCAATCAGGGCCAGCGGATCGAGATTGCCCTGCACCGCGACGCGGTTCTGCACGCGCTCGCGGATCATTGACGGCTCGGTGGCCCAATCGATCGAGACCGCATCGACGCCGGTTTGCTCGACATAGGCCGGCAGCATGCCTGCCGCGCCGCGCGGGAAGCCGATGATCCTGGCATCGGGGACCTGCTTGCGCACGCCGGCCACGATGCGCCGGGTCGGCTCGATCGACCAGCGGGCGAACTCGCGCGGCGGCAGCACGCCGGCCCAGGTGTCGAAGATCTGCAGGCAGTCGGCGCCGGCCTTCAACTGGCCGACCAGATAATGGATCGAGTTCTCGACCAGCACGTCGATGATCTTGGCGAAGGCGTCCGGATGGCGGTAGGCGAGCATCCGCGCCGGTGCCTGGTCCGGCGTGCCCTGTCCGGCCACCATGTAGGTCGCGACCGTCCACGGCGCGCCGCAGAAGCCGATCAGCGCGATCTCGGGGGCGAGTTCGCGACGGACGCGGCGCAATGCTTCAAAAACCGGCTCGAGCTGGTCGAAATTGGCGTGGGTCGAGAGCGTCGCGATCTCGCCGGGCGTTGCCAGCGGATCGAGCCGCGGCCCTTCGCCGGCCTCGAAGCGCACCGAGCGGCCGAGCGCGTAGGGGATCACCAGGATGTCGGAGAAGATGATCGCGGCGTCGAAGTTGAACCGGCGGATCGGCTGCAGCGTGATCTCGGCGGCGAATTCGGGCGTGAAGCAGAGATCGAGGAAGCCGCCGGCCTTGGCGCGCAGCTCGCGATATTCCGGCAGATAGCGGCCGGCCTGGCGCATCATCCAGAGCGGCGGCACGGCCTGCCGGTGGCCCGACAGCACGTCGATGAGCGGCTTCTTGGTGGGATCCTGGGGCACGCGGATGGTTCCTGATCACGATCAAAATTTGCGCCCCTGATACACGCTGCAGCGCAATGGGCCAAGGCGGTTCTGGAACCCCTCTTTGCGTGGCCGCGTTGTCCCCGGAATGGAGGGACGACATGGCCGACAAATTCGATCCTGCCCCGCACGACAAGCATGCCGAGAAGCCGCATGAAGCGCAGGCCGCCGACCGCAAGGCTCGCTCCCGGCTGAAGGAGGGGCTCGAGGATACCTTCCCGGCCTCCGATCCGGTCAGCGCCACGCAGCCCGCGCCGTCGAAGCACGACGGCAATCGGGACAATTAGCCAGTATATCCCAGCGGCTGCTAACCACAATGCCAACTGAGTTCAACATGCGGCGACCTATTCGCCGCGGAGCGGTGGCTCGGAGCGACCGAGCCCGTCCGCGTAGCCTGATTGCCGGGATAACTAGACGGGGCCGCTTGCGGGGCGCTGCATCCTGTCAGATTCGAAGGTCACGCCGAGCCGCCGCTCCAGGCGCCAGGCCACGATGCAGTGCCGCCGGATCGGTTCGCTCTCGATCTCGAGGTCGAATGCGAACGGGATTGTGACGTCGCTTTCCACGGCGAGCCCCGCGCCGCCGGTCGAGATGTTGAGCACAAGACATCCGACACTGGTGTTGCGGAAGAAGATCGTCCCGCGCTTCAACAGGATCGTTCGTTGGCTGTCGGTCTTGTATCTTATTGTTGTGCTCACGGCAGTGTCCTATTCCCGACCGGTCCTCTAGTTCACCAGCACGGCGCCGTCGCAGCGGATGCCCAGCACCCAAACGTCGACCTGGCCGAGCCCGATGCCGAGCGTCGCGAGCAGCGACGCCAGCACCTGATCGACTGAACTCGTCACGCCGTTCAGGATGCTCATGACGAGCGCGCCCAATCCGGGAAGCGGAATGCCGGCGATGTTGATCGAGAGGTCGCCGAGCAGGCTTCCTGTCAGCGACGAAAGGAAGTTGGTCGTCGTCACCGTCTTCTTGGTCCCTGCCTGGATATCGCTGTAGCTGAAATTGACATTGGTCGGCGTGGTGTTGCCCATGCCGGCATGGGCCAGGCCCGTGATCGTGATCCCCAGCAGAGTGACCAGTGTCGCCGGCGGCGGATTGGGTTTGGTCGTGAAATTGGTCATGTCGGCGACCGTGACGTTGCCGATCCATGCATCCACGATCCCCGGCGTCACGCCGACCGTCACCTGCGAGGTGTTGATGTTCGGATGGCCGCAGGATACCGCGTTGAGCGTCGCGGTCCCCGAGGCGACCTCGACATAGACCGGGAGATTGATCGACGCGATGCTGCCGGAGCCGAGAACGTTGATGGTTGCCAGGATCCTGGTCTGAGCGGTGTGGACGCTCACGCCCTGGGTGCCGATCGCGATCCAGCTCGAGCCGACCGGCCGTTCACCGATGGTCATGAGCACGGAGACATTGGCGATGCCCGGCAGGCCGAGGTTGACCGAGGTTGCGATCTGATGGTTGCCGTTGGCGATCTGCGCCACCGTGGAAATCAGGTCGAACACCGAAACACTGGCGCCGACCTTGGGTTTCTGCCCCACCGTGAGATTGGCAAAGGGACCGAGGTCGACCAGCGTGCCCGGCGAAATCTTGGTGGTGGAGCCGGTGACGGCCTGGGAGATCGTCGACAGCGCGGTGGTCGCCGCGTTGGCGCCGTTGGTGATCTGCTGTGTGGTCAGCGCGGACGCGACGATGTCGCCGACCTTGATGTTGCTGCTCAGCAGGTCGCTATAGGTGACGCCGGTCAGGTTGACCCTGGTCGCCAGTGCCGACAGGAAGTCCAGTGCGTCGATCTTCGCGCTGATCAGCGCATTGTAGTCCATTACCGAGAGCGACAGCGTGGTGCCGAGCATCGAGCCGAGCAGCGCATTGAGCGCGCCGCCGTTGACCGAGAGCAGCCTCGAGCCGATCGCGAACGAAGCCATTTCGGTCGATGTCGCGGTGGCGGTTGTCTTGATGGTGAAGCTGCTCGCGCCGGTGAGGTACCGCGCGAAGTAGAGCGGGGTCTGGGTGTTCAGCGTGACCCGCGCGGCGTTGGGAGTGCCGACCGCCGGGGTCACGAAACGGGCCTGCGGCGCGATGGCGCTGTTTGCGGTGTAGGTTCCTGTCTCGACCTTGACCAGCGCGCTGGCCGGGTACTTGTTCTGCGTCACGGTCGCGGTGGCGGCGTTGACCGGATTGTTCAGGTTGGCGGCGGCGACGATCGCGGCGAGATCGGCGGTGCTCTGCGTCTTGCGCCGGTCGGCGAAGATGGTGCCGAGATCGATTGCAAGCCCGGCGCACCCGATCAGGAGCGTCATCAGGCCGGCGCTGATCATCGCGAAATTTCCTCGTTCGTCGGCGCCAAAGCGCCGCATCAGCGTGAGGACGCCTCTCATCCTAGAATCCCCCGTACTGAATCGCCGCGGAGCGGACGATGGTGCTCGCCGGCGCGGGGACGAAGGGCAGCTTGTAGATGAAGTTGCCGGCCGCGTTGTAGTTGACCGTCACGACGTAGACGTTGGCATTCGATGGAGACGGCGCGGCATTGACCGTGAGATTGGCGGCAACGAGCAACGGATAGGTCGACGCGTTGGCGGTGACGTAGTTCGTCGCGAGGCTGTTGCGTTCGGTGTCGGTCATTCCTGCGATGGATGACCGCGCCGCTTCGGCGGCGAGTTGCTGAACGCCATGCACCATGGCGAGATACGAGCCGAAGACGATGATGCCGAAAATGAAGGCAAGAAACAGCGGCAGCATCAGCGCGAATTCGACGGCAGACGCACCGCTTCGGCAGCGAAAAAAACTGGTCATTGCAACACACCTCGAAACGCCAACTACGACGTCACGTTGCGAGGCTTTGATTAAGGAAAACTATGAAAACGCTTTCGCGAATCAGCGGCGCCAATTCAGACTTATCGAGTCAGTGAAACGTTATGGGGCGATCAGAATATTTGATGCGATATCCGCAAAAACCCGGGGTGTGGTGCGGTTGAGCTGCTGCAGCGTGTGGAGATGCAGTTGTTGAATACCGTGATATGCGGAGCAATGCACGTAACAATACATATGGCCTGCAATATCAGTGCCTTGGCGGTAATTGTAGCTAAACGAAAGTGCAACCAAATGTTAGTATAGCCTGATCACATACTGTGGAGATTGGAATTGCGTCCCGTGCTGAGATTGGAGTGCTCGCGATGCATAGACCGCGTCAACATTTGAATATTCCTACTGAAATCGTTCGCACCGTCGTTGCGATCGCGGAGACAGGCAGCCTGTCGAAAGCCGGGGAGCGTCTCGGCCTCAGCCAGCCGGCGATCAGTTCGCAGGTCAAGCGCCTGCAAAGCCTGATTGGTGGCGCACTCTTCGTCAGAACCGCAAACGGCACCACGACCACAGAGCTCGGCAAGGTCGCTGTGCAGCAGGCGAGGCGCATCCTCGAAGCCAACGATCAACTGCTTCGGCTCGGCGGCAATCATGAAGGACCCCAGCCGTTGCGGCTGGGAATCAGCACGATGCTCGCCGAGGAATTCCTGAAGCTGCATCCGTCCGATGCACTCGCCGACGTTTTGCTTCACGCCGACATGTCACCGGTCGTCATCAGGGGATTGATCGACGGCTACATCGACATCGCGTTCGTCTACAGCAACCCTTCGCAGGAGAACGAAGACGAGGTGACGATCGCCGCCGAGGCTGCCGAGCGGTCGGTGTGGGTGCGATCTCGTGATTTTGTGCTGCGGCCGGGCGCCCCGATCCCGATCCTGGCCTGGCCGGGTGACGACTGGATGATCCGGACGCTCACCAAGCACAACATCACGTACAAGATCGTGTTCAGGAGCCCGAACCATCAGCTGCGTCTGGAAGCCGCACGGGCCGGATACGGCCTGACGGCGTGCCCCGAGCGGATGATCCCGTCCTCGCTGATTTCCGCGAAGGACTATTATCTTCCGGAGCTTCCGATGCAGAAGCGCCTGCTGTGCATTCGCCCTGGTCTCGAAGGAAGCCGCGCCACGGCGATGGTGCAGCGGTTGTCCAGCCTGTTCTTCAGCGGCACGAAGCCGATGCGTCAGGTGAGCAACATGTAGCCGGTGCTGCCGCGGTCCGGCGGCGCCGATCAATAGTGCGGTGGGCGCTCGTTGGCGGGGCCGGGCGCCTGGCGTTCGGCCTCCTGAAGCCGGTCGCGCAACTCGGCGATCTGGCGCGTCAGCGCGTCGATCTGCTTCCATTGTGCCGTGATGGTCTGGTTCAGCGTCTCGATGGTTTCGTCCTGATAGGTCAGGCGGACCTCCAGTGCATCGATCCGCTCGCTCAGCTTGGCCGTGTCATTCATGGACGGCAGCCTCGCAGGGGGCATCCGCGCGCTCCACGCCGCTCGAACGCGCTCCCGCGCGCTCGCGCAGGCCGTGACCGAGCGCGACACGCTCGTCGAACACAAAGCAGTCGCCGCGCCAGCGGCTGTCCTGCTGCGGCGTTTCTTCGAGATATTTCAGGATGCCGCCCTTGAGGTGATAGACCTCGGCAAAACCCTGCGCGAGCAGATAGGCGCTGGCCTTCTCGCAGCGGATGCCGCCGGTGCAGAACATCGCAATCCTGCGGTGCTTCGTCGGATCGAGGTTTCGCGCCGTAAATTCCTTGAATTGTCCAAAGCTCGCGATCCTGGGATCCACCGCGCCTTCGAACGTGCCCATCGCGACCTCGAACGCGTTGCGGGTATCGAGCACCATGATGTCAGGCGCGGCGATCAACTCGTTCCAGTCGGCGGCATCGACATAGGTGCCGACCAGCCGCGTCGGATCGACCGTGGTGTCGCCGAGCGTGACGATCTCCTTCTTCAGCCGCACCTTGAGCCGCTGGAATGGCATTTGCGCGGCTTCGGAGAACTTCAGCTCGAGATTGTCGAGGCGGCCGCCGAACAGCGGCCCGCGCCTGAGCTCCGCAACGAAGTCGTCGATGCTCTGGTCGGTGCCGGCAATCGTGCCGTTGATGCCCTCATGGGCGAGCAGCACACTGCCCTTGAGATCGAGCCCGGCGCAGAACGCGCGCAGCGGCTCGCGCAGCGCGCGGAAGTCGGGCAGCGCGGCGAATTGGTAGAAGGCGGCAACCTTGAAGCGCATCGCCGGGGTTTATCAGGCCGGCCAGGCCGGCGAAACCCGCAAAGCCATGCATTGTCGGGATAATTCCCCTGGCATGCCAGGCATTGCTCAGCCGGGGATGAGTGTGCCATGTACTTTGTACTCCCTTGGCATCATCCGCCGCAGCCGCATCAGACCATCACGATCAAGCGAGCACTCCGTTATGAGGAATTTCCATTTCGCCGGCCGTTCCACGGTTCACGCCCAGAACGCGATGGTGGCGACGTCGCATCCGGAGGCGGCGCTCGCGGCCATCGAGGTGATGCGCGAGGGCGGCACGGCCGCCGACGCGGCGGTTGCAGCCTGCGCGCTGCTCGGCGTCATCGAGCCGCAATCGACCGGCATCGGCGGCGACTGCTTCGCGCTGATCCAGCCGAGGGGGGAAGGCAAGATTACCGCCTATAACGGCAGCGGCCGGGCGCCGATGGCGGCGACCGCCGACTGGTATCTCGAGCGCAAGATCCATTCGGTGCCGCTGACCTCGGCACATGCGGTCAGCATTCCCGGCGCGGTCGATGCCTGGGACGTGATCCTGAAGGACCACGGCAAGTTCGGCTTCGACCGGCTGCTGCAGCCGGCGATCAAGGCCGCCGAAGAGGGCTACGTGGTCGCTCCGCGTATCGCTTTCGACTGGAAGAACGGCTTCGAGAAGCTAAAGAACGGCACGAACACGGAGCGCTATCTTTTGCCGCACGGCAAGCCCGCGGTTGCCGGCGACGTGATCCGCCAGCCCGAGCTCGGCAAGACGCTGCGCGCGATCGCGCAAAAGGGCCGCGACGCCTTCTATAGCGGCGAAATCGCCGCCGATATGGTCGACACGCTGCGCGGCATCGGCGGCCTGCACACGCTCGAGGACTTCGCCGCGCATTCGACCGAGGCGACCTCGCCGATCGGCACGATGTACAAGGGCTACGATGTCTGGCAGTGCCCCCCGAACGGCCCCGGCATCACCATGCTGGTCATGCTCAACATCCTGTCGCGCTTCGACCTGACCAAGTTCAAGCCGCTCAGCATCGAGCGCTTCCACCTCGAGGCCGAGGCGGCACGCATCGCCTACATGATGCGCGAGCAGCATATCGGCGATCCCCAGCACGTGCATGTCGACGTTGCCGGCATCCTCGCCAGGGAATTCGCCGAAGAGCACATCAAGAATATCCGGATGGACCGGCTGCTCGAACTGCCGAACGTTGCGCCGCCGATGAACCCGTCGACGGTCTACATCACGGTGGTCGACAAGGATCGCAACGTCTGCTCGTTCATCAATTCGATCGCGCATTCGTTCGGCTCGGCGATCGTCTCCAACAAGACCGGCGTCCTGCTGCAGAACCGCGCCGGCGGCTTCCGCATCCAGCCCGGACATCCGAATTGCATCGCACCGGGCAAGCGTCCGCTGCACACCATCATCCCGGCGCTGGCCACCAGGAACGGCCGTGCGCTGATGCCGTACGGCGTGATGGGCGGTCAGTACCAGCCGGTCGGCCAGACCCGTGTGCTGACCAACATGCTCGACTATGGCTGCGACATTCAGGAAGCCATCGATATGCCGCGCGGCCTGCACTACGAAGGCGTCTACCAGCTCGAGGACAGCGTGCCGGCGGAGATCGTCGAAGGCCTGAAGAAGATCGGTCACAAGACCACCAGCGTGGTCGCGCCGCTCGGCGGCGGGCAGGGTATCTGGATCGATTGGGACAAGGGGACGCTGACCGGCGGCTCCGACCCGCGCAAGGACGGCTGCGCGCTCGGCTACTGATTGTCGCGGACGATCAGGGGCCCGGCGGAAACAAGGTGTTGTCGCGGGGATGGTGCTAGTCCTGCCCCGCGGAAGCCCGTCAGCGGCACCACCTACTCATATTCTGGCGGCGCAACTGATCGGTGATCTGATCGCAGGCGCGTCGTCGCCATTGCTTGACGATTTTGCGCTGGACCGCGACGGCGGCATGGCCGGTCACTGAAAAATGGCTAGGGAATTGGCCCTCGCTGGGCTAGAGACGGCCGTCCTTCACGAGAGGTGCAAGATGCGATCTTCCCGACGCACGATCATCAAGACTGCGTTCGCCGGCCTTGCGGCGGCAGTCTCCACGTCCGTTGTCAACGGGACGGCAACGGCCCAAACTGCAGGAAAGCCCATGACCACAGCTTCAGGCCTTCAGATCATCGACAGCAAGGTCGGCACCGGCGCCTCGCCGAAGACCGGCCAGACCTGCGTCATGCACTACACCGGCTGGCTCTACGAGAACGGCCAGAAGGGCAAGAAATTCGACTCCTCGGTCGATCGCAACGAGCCGTTCGAGTTTCCGATCGGCCAGGGTCACGTGATCAAGGGGTGGGACGAGGGCGTCGCCAGCATGAAGGTGGGCGGCAAGCGCACCCTGATCATCCCGCCGAACCTCGGCTACGGCGCGCGCGGCGCCGGCGGCGTGATCCCGCCGAACGCCACGCTGATGTTCGACGTCGAACTGCTCGGCGTCAAATAAGCTGATGGGCGTCAGGTAACCGGCCCACAACAACAAGGGCGCAGCGATGAAGATTTCGATCCTCGACGATTATTTCGACACGCTGCGCACCCTCGATTGCTACCGCAAGCTCGACGGGTATGACGTCAAGATCTGGAACGATCACGTCCAGGACGTCGATGCACTCGCCGACCGGCTGCGCGATACCGACGCGCTGGTCCTGATCCGCGAGCGAACCCAGATCCGCACGCCGCTGCTCGAACGTCTGCCGAAGCTGAAGCTGATCAGCCAGCGCAGCGTCTATCCGCATATCGACATCGACACCTGCACGCGGCTCGGCATCATCGTGTCGTCGAGCCAGCATGCCAATACGCCGTCCTACGCCACTGCCGAGTTCACCTGGGGCATGATCCTCGCCGCGATGCGCGCGATCCCGCAACAGATGGCGGCGCTGAAGGCGGGCAAGTGGCAGATCGGCGTCGGTCATACGCTGCGCGGCAAGACGCTCGGCATCTGTGGCTATGGTCGCATCGGCGCGGTGGTCGCGGGCTATGGAAAGGCGTTTGGCATGAACGTGCTGGTCTGGGCGCGCGAGCCGGCGATGGCGAAGGCGCGCGCCGACGGCTATGAGGCCGCGGCCAGCAAGGCGGATTTCTTTGCTCGCTGCGACGTGCTGTCGCTGCATATGCGGCTGGTGGACGCGACGCGCGGCATCGTCAAGGCGGAAGACCTCGCGCGGATGAAACAGACCGCGCTGATCGTCAACACCAGCCGCGCGCCGCTGATCGAGCCCGGCGCGCTGGTCAATGCGCTGCGTGCCGGCCGGCCCGGGATGGCCGCGATCGACGTCTACGAGAAGGAGCCGCTGCGCGACACGGCGGACCCGCTGCTCAACATGGACAATGTGGTCTGCACGCCGCATCTCGGCTACGTCTCGCGCGACGAGTACGAGATCCAGTTCACCGACATCTTCGATCAGATATTGGCTTACGCGGCCGGTACGCCGACCAACGTCGTCAATCCGGATGTGCTGACACATCCGGATGTGCTGGCGCATCCGCGCCCGCGCGGCTGACCAGCATCGCTCATGCTCGAACGGCCGGCTCGATGGGGCGGCCGTGTCATCTCCCGTTCAGCGAGGCCAGTGAGCCGCTGCGGTCACCCTGCCGACGATCCTCTTGATGCCGCCGAGTGCCTTCTGTCCCTTGCCCTTGGCTTCCAGGATCGCGCCTCTGCCCTGCATCGCCGGAGAGCCGGTGACCTTGCCAAGACGCCGCTTGAACCTGCCGATCGCCTCGTTGGCCGTGCCCTTGATCCTATCGGTCGTGCTACCCATGAAATTACTCCTTCGGAATACGCTGAGGCAACGCGCCGGAACATGGCGATGTTCCGATTTGGCGATGTTCCGATTTTGCGCTCGCTTGCGGGAGCGCTTTTCGGTAGCGTTCCACGCACGAAACCTGACCAACGAAAGCAAGAACGATGAGCGGTTCCCACGATCACACCCATTCCCACGATCATCACCATCACGACGATGAGCGCTGGAAGCACGACGGCGTCCGCGTGATTCCCGGCAACCAGCTCGATCCGAATGTGCCGTCGACCGCCGGCATGGACCGCAAGGCCGCGATCAATTTTGCCCGGGTCGGCGCGCAGAAATTGTGGGCAGGCACCGTCAGCATCAAGCCGGACGCCAAGACCGGCGCGCATCATCACGGCCATCTCGAAAGCATCATCTATGTCGTGAAGGGCAAGGCGCGGATGCGCTGGGGCGAGAAGCTGCAATTCACCGCCGAAGCCGGTCCCGGCGATTTCATCTTCGTGCCGCCCTACGTTCCGCACCAGGAGATCAACGCCAGTCCCGACGAAGTGCTGGAATGCGTGCTGGTGCGCTCCGACGGCGAGGCGGTGGCGATCAACCTCGACATCGAGCCGGTCGAGAAGCCGGAGAACGTGCTGTGGGTCGACCCGGTGCACCGGCATCCCGACGAGAAGAAATAACGTCGCGGCCTGGCCGCGACGAAACATAATAACAAAAGCAGGGAGGCCAGCATGACGCTCGTTCGCTACGAGAGCGCCGACCACGTTGCGACCATCACGATGGACCGTCGCGAGAAGCACAACGCGCTCAACAACGCGCTGTGCAGCGAATTGCGCGATGCCTGGCAGCGCTTCCGCGACAGCGAGGATCGCGTCGCGGTGCTGGCCTCCGCGGAGGAGAAGTATTTTTCCGTCGGTGCCGATGTAGCCGATCTTCCCGTCAATATGTGGCACGCGGTGCCCGGCCTCGGCGTCGAGCTCGACAAGCCGGTCATCGCGGCGACGTCCGGCTGGGTCGTGGGTGGCGCCTTTGTGCTGGTCCAGATGGCCGATCTATGCGTGGCGTCGGAGACGACGCGTTTCATCTACCCGGAGGGAAAGATCGGCACCACCGCGGGCGGCGTCTCGTCGGTGATGGCGCGGATGCCGCACAAGATCGCGATGGAGTTTCTGTTGGTCGGTGAGGAAATGTCGGCGGAGCGTGCCTTCCAGATCGGCTTCGTCAACAAGGTCAGCACCTCGCGCTGGCGCAGGAGATGGCCGCGAAGATCGCCGGCAATGCGCCGCTGGTGGTTCGCGCGCTGAAGAAGTTGGCCCGTGAAGCTATGCCGAAGGGGCCGCTGGAAACGGTGGCTGACGTGCGGCGGTTGCTCGACGAGGTCAAGGACAGCGAGGATCTCAAGGAGGGCGTGAAGGCATTCAGCGAGAAGCGGAAGCCGAGGTTTACGGGGAAGTGACGCAGTCATTCCGGGGCTCGCGAAGCGAGAACCCGGAATCTCGAGGTTCCGGGTTCGACGCTTACGCGTCGCCCCGGAACGACGGACTCAAGCAAACACCCGGTGATCGATCGCCCCGCTCGGCACCACATAGCCGTAGCGCGTGTTCGACGGCTCTACGCCGGCCTTCTCATACTGCGCCTTCATCATCGCAAAGCGATCGCCCTTGAGGTCGAGCATCGCGCGCTTCGGCTGGATGTTGTAGAGCCGGGCGTTGTTGTCGCCGAAGATCGCCGTCTTGACCGGCCCGTCGGCGGGGCCGAGCGGTGCATAGCCGAACTTCTTCTGCATCGTCTCCGGGATTTCCAGCCGCCGCAGGCCCTCGATCTGCCATTGCGGCGCGCCGGTCCACAGCGCATCGGTACCCCAGCAGACGTGGTCGACGCCGAGGCCCTTGATCAGGGTGCCCATCAGTGCGGCGCAGACATTGGGCTCGGCGACCAGTGTGGTCGCAAACAATTGCCCGACGTCGCCATAGACGTTGTTGACGCCATACTGCGCCGGGATGTCGGCGAGATCCGAGGTCCAGGCGATGCGCCCGGTTCGCTCGAACTCGGCGAGCGCGACCTTCGGATCGCCGCCGACATGGCGATAGGCCGAATGGTAGATGATGAAGTTGAGCTGCGGCCAGTCCTTGGCGGCTTGGCCGACATCGGCAACGTCGGCGAAGCCGCGCAGGTTCGGATACTGCTTCTCGATCCCGGGCGGAAACAGTCCCTTGTGGACGCAGACATTCTTGATGCCCGCCTTCACCATCTTCTCATAACCCTTGTAGGCGACCTTCTCGTCGTCCAGCCGCCAGGGGTAGCGGCTGATCTCCTTGTGGGTGTTGTCGCCGATCGTGTAGCCCTTGCAGGATTCCGGCTTCAGCGCCAATGCGGCGTCGAGCTTGTCGAGCCAGCCGGGCTGCCCGGGCGTGAAGATGGCGTGGCAGAACACGCGCCGCGAGCCGGCCTCGTCGTTCATTTTCTTGCGCGCGTCGGCCATCTGCGCGTTGGTCAGGAACCAGTCCTGCTCGATATCCGACGGCGCCGAGGAGATCAGCGCGATCTTGGTGTCGGAATCGAGAAACATCTCTTTCTTGTAGTTGTTGAACTTCAGATCCTCGATGGTCTGCTCGTGATCGTTGAGCTCCTTGTTCCAGCCGGCCTTGCCGACCGCCCTGCGCATTTCCACAAAACCCATGATGCGGGTGTCGTCGCGCAGGAAATGCGTGTGCATGTCCATGATGAACTGGTCTTTCAGGGAGTTGGCGCGCTCCTGCGCCATCGCCGATGTCGCGGCCTCCGCCGGCGTCACTGCGAACAGCTCCCCGTAAACCTGGTTCATCGCGACGAAGGAGGCGGCCATGCCGGCCGCGGTCTGGAAGAATCTGCGGCGATCGAGGCCCTGCTTGGCGCCGAGATCGTCGGCCATCGCGAGCAGCCGCGCCTCGACCTCGCGTTGACGTTCGTTCTGCGGGTCGGGATAGAATTCGTCGCTGGAGACGATCTGGGTCGGGATCGGTGTCTGGTGCCGGCACAGTTCGGAGGGCATCAAGGCGGCAAGTTCTTCGTCGGTGAGATTGCTGCTCATTCTTCGCTCCCGCTTCTCGCCGGATTTTTCCGGTCGGATCGCGGCGGAGACTAGGACCAAGTCCGTCTGTCGTCCGCGCCGTTTGCCGGAAACCGCGTTCACAAAATCGTGCATCGGATTGGCGGACGCGAGATGCGCCCGTTGCGCAACCGAACATGCGCGCTGCTATGCTCGATCGCACCGGATCGAACGAAGAAATCCGGAAGGGAGCGGACCCATGATGTCATCTGACCATTCGCGGCGCAGCATGATCAAAGGCATCGGCATTGCAACGGCCGCCGGCGTGCTCGGCGCCGCGACGGCGCAGGCCGCGACCGCGGTTCCTTCCGAAGGGGAAATATGGAGCAACGAATACTGGGCGAAGAAGGGTGACATACCGTTGTGGATGTTCCGCAAGCGGATCGGTGCGCCGAAGCCGGGCGAGCCGGCGCGGCCCGTGGTGTTCTTCGTCCACGGCTCGTCGGTGACATCAAGGGTGTTCGACCTCACGGTGCCCGGCAAGGGCGAGTATTCGCTGCTCAACACATTTGCCCGCTACGGCTTCGATTGCTGGACCATGGACCACGAGAATTACGGCAAGTCCGGCCGCACGTCGGGCAACGCGGATATTGCGAGCGGCGTCGAGGATCTGAAGGCCGCGGTCGAGGTGATCGCGCATGAGACCGGGCAGCGGCGCTATCACTTCGTCGGCGAATCTTCGGGCGCCCTGCGGGCCGGCGCTTTCGCAATGGCCGCGCCCGAGCGCATCGACCGCCTGGTGTTCGCGGCCTTCACCTACAAGGGCGAGGGCTCGCCGACGCTGGCGAAGCGCGCCGAGCAACTCGCCTATTACCGCAGCCACAACATGCGCAAGCGCGACCGCGACATGATCCGCTCGATCGCAACCCGCGACAGGCCCGGCACGTCGGATGCTGCCGTGGTCGAGGTGCTGGCCGATGTCGAGATGCAGTTCGGCGACCAGATCCCGACCGGCACCTATCTGGACATGACCGCCAATTTGCCGGTGGTGCATCCGGAGAAGGTGCTGGCGCCGGTGCTGCTGGTCCGCGGCGAATATGACGGCATCGCCGCGGTTCTGGATCTCGAGGAGTTCTTCAACAAGCTGCCGAACGGCGACCGGCAGTTCGTCATCCTGCCCGGCACCGCCCATTCGGTGGCGCTTGCCACCAATCGGGAGCTGTTCTGGCATGTGACGCGGGCATTCCTGACCATGCCGACACCGATCGTGACCTGATGTCACCCTGCGGCAGGACGCCGCAAGAAAAATTCGCACGGCGATGTCGGGACGTGGCGAGGCGGTTCGTCCTCGGGGCGCAACCCCGCGAAAAGGAGCGCCTTTCATGGCCAAGCCGACAATGATCTTCGTCAACCTGCCGGTCAGCAATCTCGCCCACGCGACCGCCTTCTATGAGGCGATCGGCGCGACCAAGAACGCGCAATTTTCTGACCACACCGCCTCCTGCATGGTGATCTCGGACACGATTCACGTGATGCTGCTGACGCACGACAAGTTCCGCGAGTTCACCCCGAAGAAAATTGCCGACACCAAGACCACGAGCGAAGTGCTGATCTGCCTGTCCGCCGACAGCCGCGACGCCGTCGACGGCTATGTCACCAAGGCGAAGGGCGCGGGCGGCAACGCCGATCCGTCGCCGCAGCAGGATTACGGCTTCATGTACGGCCGCAGCTTCGAGGATCCCGATGGTCACATCTGGGAGGTGATGTGGATGGATGTCGAGGCGGCGATGAAGGCGCAGTCCGCCGCGGCGACCGCCTGATCGCATCCTGCCATCACGAGGAGCTCAGCATGTCCAAGGTATCTCCCTGCCTGTGGTTCAACGGCGAGGCCGAGGAGGCCGCAAACCTCTACGTCTCGCTGTTGCCCGGTTCGCGGATCGAGACCGTCCAGAAGAACGTCATCGACAGCCCCGGCGGAAAGGCCGGCACGGTGCTGCTGGTCGAATTCACGCTCGCCGGTCAGCGCTTCATGGCGCTGAACGGCGGGGTGAAGATGGAGCACACCCACGCGGTCTCGTTCGCGATCGACTGTGTCGACCAGGCCGAGGTCGATCGCCTGTGGGACGCGTTGCTCGCGGCCGGCGGCACGGCCGAGCAGTGTGGCTGGCTGCGCGATCGCTACGGCGTCGCTTGGCAGATCGTGCCGGCGGCGGTCCGTCAATATCTCGGCGGGTCCGACGCCGCCGGCGCCGCGCGCGTGATGCAGGCCGTCCTCGGGATGATCAAGCTCGATATCGAAGGTCTGCGCCGGGCCTATGAGGGCGAGGCGGCGGCGTAAGGTAGGGCTTCGCTGGCATCGCCCGGCGGCGATCCAGCATTCCAGAGACTTCGGTGCTCGGCCGACAGGCCGCGGCGGATTGGATGCCCCGCATGAAGCGGGGCATGACCATGTGGGCACGATGGTTCCGTCACATGACCGTAGTGACGGATCGCGGACGCAGCTGATATCGTATAATTGTCGCAAGCTGCGTTCCCCTCGCACCGTGCTTGCCCTTTGAACATCGTATCCAAATCTCCTTCTGCTCCCGAGCGTCCCGCCGCGCGCAGGGCGATCGTCGCGGCCATCATCTTCATCGTCGCCCACGTCGTGCTGCTGCTCGGGATCACGGCGCCGGACAAGCTCTATTTCGACGAGGTGCACTACGTGCCGGCGGCGCGGCAGATACTGCTGCCGGTGCGCGATGGCCCGATCCTCAACCCGATGCATCCGCCGCTCGCCAAGGAGATCATCGCGCTCTCGATCAAGGCGTTCGGCGACGGGCCGCTGGGATGGCGCTATCCCGCGGCGCTGTTCGGTGCGCTGGCGCTGGTCGGCGTCTATCTCGGCGGGCTTGCGCTGTTCGCGTCGCAGCAACGCGCGATCGCTGCCGTGCTGCTCGCCTTCTTCAACCAGATGCTGTTCGTGCAGTCGCGGATCGCGATGCTGGATATTTTCGCGCTCGCCTTCGGCCTGTTCGCGATCGCGGCGTTCGTTCACGGCTTCAGGCAACCAAGACCGCAATCCGCCTTTGCGCTGGCCGGACTCTTCGCAGGGCTTGCCACTGCCTGCAAATGGAGCGGGCTGTTCGTGCTCGCGACCTGCATCGCGATCGTCGTGGTGATCCGCCTGATGCAGGGCTGGCGCACGCGCTTTGCCGACGCCAATGCGGAGGATTGGTACCGGCCGGAGTTGTGGCCGGATTTCCGTGTTCCGCACTTCATGGTCTGCTTCGTGCTGATCCCGGCGACCGTCTATCTCGCGACCTTCGTGCCGCTCTACGGCCTCTCGTTCACGGATATCATGGAGGCGCAGCGCCGCATCTTTGCCGACAACACCACGACTGCCATCGCGGGCCACACCTATATGAGCTCGTGGCCGTCCTGGCCGTTCCTGGTGCGCCCGGTCTGGTACCTGTTCGAGAAGGTCGGCGACGACAGGTTCGCCGCGATCGTGTTCCTCGGTAACCCGCTGGTGCTGTGGCCGGCATTGATCGCGCTGATCATTGCGCTGCGCGACTGGATCGTCGGACGCGGCCGTGACGCATTTCTCGTGCTGGCGTTCTACCTCGGACCGTATCTGGCCTGGGCGCTGCTGCCGCGCACGCTCGGTTTCATCTATTACTATCTGCCCGCGGCGACCACCGCGAGCTTCGTGCTGGTCTACGCCTTGACACGCAAGGGGGCGCCGCGCTGGCTGCTCTGGACGTTCGTCGCGGTTGGATGCGCAGGGTTCGTTGCGATGCTGCCCGTCACGGCCGCTGTCATCGAGACGTCGATGGCGACATTCAACCGGCTGATGCTGTTTCAAGGCTGGATATGATTGATCCGCCTGCCGCACTGGCAGGCGGATCAAGTATGCAAAGAGATTACTGCGATGCGGTCTTGGTATCCATGTTGACGACCTGCACGCGGCGATTGGTCGGGTCCATCGGCGCGCTCGGGTCCTTCGGCCGGGTCTTGCCGTAGCCGACGGTGACGAGATCCGAGCCGTTCAGGCCGTAATGCTCGACCAGATATTTCTTGATGGTGTCGGCGCGGCGCTCCGACAGGTCCTGGTTATAGGCCTCGCCGCCGATCGCATCGGTATGGCCGGCGACGACGAAGGTCGAGCCCTTCATGCTGGCATCCGACAGCGCCTTGCCGAGCTCCTGCACCGCCTGGGTCGAGCCCTTGCTGATGTCGGCGGAGTTGTAGTCGAAGTGAATCTCCAGATCGATCTTCGGCTTGTTCGCCGCGATGTCGGCGATCTCCTGGCGTTCAACGCGCGACAACGAACGGGTCTGCCGGTTGCGGACGGTGTTGAGGAAGCTCGCCTCCTTGGCGGAAGCGGCGGGGTCGACCTGCGTGCCGGCGGCGAGGCTGCGGGTGGCCGGCTTCGGCTTCAGCGCATTGAGGATCTGAGCGGCCGGAACGGCCTCGCTGCCGGCCAGTGCAACGCCCGCCGTCATCGACAGCGCGGCGCCGATTGTCAGAAAAGACCAGGAAAAAGAGCGGGTCATGGTTTTCGTCCTCAAATGTCTGGCTAGCCAATCCGGCTGCTGTCGTTTTGATGCTGGGAGCCTAGAACGGGTTCAACGCCCGGAATGTGATCTGGGTCACGATTGATCGCCGGCCCGCCCTCCACACCGGCGCGAATCTGACTACATTGGCGGGGCAATGTCCCGCGCCGCCGAACCCCTTTCGTTGAACAATGCCCCTGCCCGCCATATCTGGCTGCGCGCGCAGCGGCTCGATACAAAGGCGCCGTTCGGCGAGGGGGCGTCAGCGGTGGCGGCCGCCGTCGATCATCTCGGCTATGTGCAGATCGACACCATCAATGTGATCGAGCGTTGCCATCACCACATCCTGTTCACCCGCATTCCGGACTACCGCCGCGCCGACCTCAAGCAGGCGCAAAGCCGGGACAAGAGTGTGTTCGAGTATTGGACACACGCGCTGTCCTACGTGCCGTCCAAGGACATCGGCATCTTCCTGCCGGCGATGAAGGCGCACAAGCGTGAGGGCCACAAATGGTTCTCGTCGGTGACCCCGGCGGATACGCGCAAGGTGCTGCGGCTGCTCCGTGCCGGTCCGCTGACCATCCGCGACATCGATGACGACGTGCTGACGGAGAAAGAACATCTCTGGCAGAGCCGGAAGCCGTCCAAGCGCGCGCTGCAGCTCGCATTCTATGGCGGCGTGGTCACGATCAGCGAGCGTGCCGGCATGCTGAAGACCTATGAGCTGATGACCCTGCACTTCGGCTGGGACAAGCCGCCGAAGCCGGCCCCGGCCTCGGCCAGGACCGCCTATCTGCTCGACCGCGCGCTGCGCTCGCAGGGCATCGTCAGCCTGGATTCGATCTGCCACCTCGACGCGCCGAGCAAGAAGGCGGTGCGCAGCCTGATCGAGGCGCGCCTGCGCCGCAAGGAGCTGGTGCAGGTCGCGCTGGAAGGTGCCGGCAAGCAGGAGCATTGGGCGCGGCCCGAGGTGCTGGAAGCGACCGGCGAGGGTGATCCCACCCTGGTTCACATCCTTTCACCGTTCGATCCGCTGATCATCCAGCGCAAGCGCACCGAGCTGTTCTTCGGCTATGGCCACCGTTTCGAGGCCTATGTGCCGAAGGAGAAGCGCCTGTTCGGCTATTTCGCGCTGCCGGTGCTGGTCGGCGACGACATCGTCGCCGCCCTCGACCTCAAGACCGACCGGCAGAACAAGAAGCTCCTGATGCAGAAATGGAGCTGGGTCGGCACCGGCAAGAAGCAGGCGGCACGCAAGGAGCTGAAGCGCCGCATCGAGGAAGAGCTCGACCGCTTCGAGCGCTTCCAGCTGGCTGAATAGGGCTGGCTCTCCGTCATTGCGAGCCAACGGGTCGCGCGAACGCGCGCCCGATGACAGGCTCCGCGAAGCAATCCATCGCGCCACACGCGAATAAGTGGATTGCTTCGCTTCGCTCGCAATGACGCCGTGCACAAAACGCACAAGGTTCCCGTTTGCGCTGTGAGCTATGAGTTTTTGCCATTGCTCAAAGCGGAGCCAGCCAATAATCCTCACGGCAAGCAACACCCGGGGGGACGCTTATGAGCCAGACAGCCACCATCGCGCCTGATCGCGGCGCCCGCAGCGAGATCGAGACGTCGACGATCCGCGCGATCTCCTGGCGGCTGATCCCGTTCCTGATCCTGGCCTACTTCTTCTCCTATCTCGACCGCGTCAATCTCGGTTTCGCCGCGCTCACCATGAACAGCGAGCTGAAGTTCTCGCCGGTGGTGTTCTCGTTCGGCGCCGGCATCTTCTTCATCGGCTATTTCATCTTCGAGGTGCCGAGCAATCTGGCGCTGGAGCGGTTCGGCGCCAGCAAGTGGATCGCCCGCATCATGGTGAGCTGGGGCATCCTCTCGGCGTTGATGGCGGCGGTCTATGACGAGCACAGCTTCTACGCGCTGCGCTTCTTCCTCGGCGTGGCCGAGGCGGGCTTCTTCCCCGGCATCATCCTCTATCTGACCTACTGGTACCCGGCCGAGTATCGTGCGCGCTTCCTCGCCGCCTTCGCGCTCGCGGTGCCGATCTCGACCGTGATCGGCGCGCCGATCTCCGGCCTGTTGCTCGGCCTCGACGGCGTGATGGGCCTGAAGGGCTGGCAGTGGCTGTTCGTCATCGAGGGCATTCCCTCGGTGCTGCTCGGCATCGTCACCTGGTTCTATCTGACCGACCGGCCGGAGAAGGCCGAGTGGCTCTCGGCCGAGCAGAAGGCCTGGCTCAAGGCGAAGCTCGACGCCGAAGTCGCGGCCAAGCAGGCGGCGAAGCATTTCACGCTGGGCGAGGCGCTGTCCTCGCCGAAGGTGCTGGCGCTCAGCGCGATCTATTTCGGTTTCGTCGCCTCGCTCTACGGCATGCAGTTCTGGCTGCCGCAGATCGTCAAGGCATTCGGGCTGACCAATGCGCAGACCGGATTCGTCACCGCAATTCCCTATCTGTTTGGCACGATCGCGATGACCCTGTGGGCGCGCCGTTCCGATGCCACGCGCGAGCGCGTGTTCCATGTCGGCGCGCCGCTGCTGTTGACCGCGCTGGCGCTCGGCGTCTCCAGCTATATCACCGATCCGGTCATGACGATGGTGGTGCTGACGGTCGCCGCGATCGGCGTGTTCTGCACCTTCGCGGTGTTCTGGACGCTGCCGACCGCCTGGCTCTCCGGCACCGCCGCCGCCGGCGCGATCGCGCTGATCAACTCGATCGGCAACCTCGCCGGTTTCGGCGGGCCCTATCTGATCGGCTGGGTCAAGGAAGCCACCGGCAGCACGTCGACCGGTCTGCTGGTGCTGTCGCTGTTGCCGCTCGCCGCGGGTCTGCTGGTTTTCCTCGGCAGCCACGAGACCAAGACCGAGTTCGCCGGCGCGAAGTAGCTCGCCCTCAAATCACCTGCTTCCGTAGCCCGGATGGAGCCAGCGCAATCCGGGGACCCGCCACCGGCACGGTCCCGGATTTTGCGGAGCCTGTCATCGGGCGCGCGTTCGGGCGACCGTTGGCTTCATCCGGGCTACGCATTTTCCGAACACGCACCCGCCAAATCCGACCCCGCTCACGAATTGGTTATCACTGACGAATATTGACAATCGTCAGTGATAAATCGATACTCTTCATCAGTCGTCAGCCCGATGGAGATTTCAGATGTTCGTTCGTTCCGTTTTCTCGAGCTATTACAGGCTCTTGACGGGAGCATCGTTGGCTTTTGCGGTGTTCGCGCTGACCGGCTGCAATGAAAAGGCGGCTGAAAACGCCGATCCGGGACGCCCCGTCCTGGTGGCGACCGTCCATTATGAAGCGGAAACCCCTGAGCGCAGCTTTGTCGGCACCATCAAGCCCCGTATCGAAGCCGATATGGGCTTTCGGGTTGCCGGCAAGGTGGCCAAGCGGCTGGTCGAGGTCGGACAGACAGTCGACGTCGACCAGCCCTTGGCCACCCTCGACGAGGTCGACCTGAAGCTGCAGGCCGAGCAGGCGGAGGCGGAATTCCGCGCCGCCACCGGCGTGCTGGCGCAGGCCGCGGCCGCCGAGCAGCGCGCCAAGGATCTGAAGGCCAAGGGCTGGACCACCGACGCGGCGCTCGACTCAGCCAAGGCCGCCGGCGACGAGGCCCGCGCCCGGCTGAACCGCGCCGAGCGTTCGGTCGAGCTGACCAGGAATTCTCTCTCTTACGCAACGCTGGTGGCCGACACCCGGGGTGTCGTCACAGCGACCATGATCGAGCCCGGCCAGGTGGTTGCCGCGGGCCAGGCTTCGATCCGTGTCGCCCGACTTGGCGAGAAGGAAGCTGTCGTCGCGATCCCCGAGACGCTTCTTGCTCGTGCCAGGTCGGGCGTAGCCACGGTGACGCTGTGGTCGGACGCCAAGAAGAGCTATGCCGCCAGGCTGCGCGAGGTCGCGCCGCAGGCCGATCCCGCCACCCGCACCTATCTTGCAAAATTCTCGCTGCCGGACGCCGACGAGGCGGTTTCGCTCGGCATGACCGCGACGCTGACCTTGGCCGACAAGGCGAGCGAGCGGGTAGCAAAACTGCCGCTGTCGGCGCTTTACAGCCAGGGCGGCGATCCCTCGCTCTACATCGTCGACGACAAGGGCGACATCGTGCTGAAGCCGGTCAAGGTGAAGGCCTATGAGAGCAACTCCGTCGTTATCTCCGGCGGCGTTGACGATGGCGCCACGGTGGTCGCCCTCGGTGTGCAGAAACTCGATCCGAGCCAGAAGGTGCGGGTCGTGTCGTCGCTGTCGTTCTAACCCTCGCATAGCAGCGGAAACGGTTCTGGGACTGGTCTAGAACTTGGAGAGTTCGATGAAGCGCTTCAACCTTTCAGCCTGGGCGGTCAGCCATCCGACGCTGGTGCTGTTCCTGATGATCATCCTCGCCGCCGCCGGCTTCTTCTCCTACGAGAAGCTCGGCCGCGCCGAGGATCCGTTCTTCACCGTCAAGGTGGTGAACGTCTCGGTGATGTGGCCGGGCGCGACCTCGCAGGAAATGCAGATGCAGGTCGCCGACCCGATCGAGAAGAAACTGCAGGAGCTGCCGTTCTTCGACAAGGTGCAGACCTATTCCAAGCCGGGCTTCACGGCGATGCAGGTCTCCTTCAAGGATTCGACCTCGCCGAAGGACGTGCCCTATCTCTTCTATCTGTTGCGCAAGAAGCTGGTCGACGTGCAGGGCGAGCTGCCCGCCGGCATCCTCGGTCCCGTGGTCAACGACGAATTCTCCGACGTCGATTCGATCCTCTATATGATGACCGGCGACGGCGCCAATTATGCGCAGCTCAAGAAGGTCGCGGAGGGTTTTCGCCAGCGCCTGCTGAAGGTGCCCGGCGTCACCAAGATCGATCTCTACGGCACCCAGGACGAGCGTATCTTCGTCGAGTTCTCGCATGCCAAGCTGGCGACCCTCGGCATCACGCCGCAAGCGCTGTTCGACTCGCTCGCCAAGCAGAATAACGTCACCCCGGCCGGCACCGTCGAGAGCTCATCGCAGCGCGTGCCGCTGCGCGTCACCGGCGCGCTTGACGGCGTCAAGGCGGTTGCCGAAACGCCGGTCGAGAGCAACGGCCGCGTGTTCCGGCTCGGCGATATCGCGACCGTCAGCCACGGCTATGTCGATCCGCCGAGCTTCGTGGTGCGTCAGGAAGGCAAGCCGGCGCTCGGCATCGGCGTCGTCACCGCCAAGGGCGCCAACATCCTCGAGCTCGGCAAGGAGGTCCAGAAGGCGACCGCCGAGTTCCTGAAGGCGGTGCCGCAAGGCATCGATATCCAGCAGATCGCCGACCAGCCCAAGGTGGTCGAGCACGCCGTCGGCGAGTTCGTGCACTCCTTCGTCGAGGCGCTCGCGATCGTGCTGTTCGTCTCCTTTGTCGCGCTCGGCTGGCGCACCGGCATCGTGGTCGCGCTGTCGGTACCGCTGGTGCTCGGCATCGTCTTCATCGTGATGAACGCGATGTCGCTCGACCTGCACCGCATCACGCTCGGCGCGCTGATCATCGCGCTCGGCCTGCTGGTCGACGACGCCATTATCGCGGTCGAGATGATGGTGGTGAAGATGGAGCAGGGCTGGGACCGCATGAAGGCGGCGTCCTTTGCCTGGGAATCCACCGCGTTTCCGATGCTCACGGGAACGCTGGTCACGGCCGCCGGCTTTCTCCCCATCGGCTTTGCCAATTCGGCGGTCGGCGAATATGCCGGCGGCATCTTCTGGATCGTGGCGATCTCGCTGGTCGCCTCCTGGTTCGTCGCGGTGATCTTCACGCCCTATATCGGCGTCAAGCTGCTGCCCAACATCAAGGTGCACCAGAACCACGATCCGCACGCGATCTACGAGACGCGGATGTATCGCGGCTTGCGCGGCGTCGTGCAGTGGTGCGTCGATCACCGCATCAAGGTGGTGGCGGCGACCGTCGGCGTCTTCGTTGCCTCCATCGTTGCATTCGGCCACGTCCAGCAGCAGTTCTTCCCGCTGTCGGAGCGGCCCGAGTTGTTCCTGCAGCTGCGTCTGCCCGAGGGCACCGCCTTCAACGTCACCGAGAAGGCGGTGAAGCAGGCTGAAGGGCTGTTGAAGGGCGATGACGATATCCAGACCTACACCGCCTATGTCGGCCAGGGCTCGCCGCGCTTCTGGCTCGGCCTCAACCCGCAGCTGCCGAATGAGGCCTTTGCCGAGATCGTGATCCTCGCCAAGAACGTCGAGGCGCGCGAGCGCGTCAAGGCCAAGATCGAGCAGGCCGCCGCCGACGGCGCTTTGAACGAGGCGCGGGTCCGGGTCGACCGCTTCAATTTCGGTCCGCCGGTCGGCTTCCCGGTCCAGTTCCGCGTGATCGGTCCGGATGCCAACAAGGTGCGCGACATCGCCTACCAGGTGCGCGACGTCATGCGCCAGAACAAGAACGTCAAGGACGTCCAGCTCGACTGGAACGAGCAGTCGCCCTACCTGAAGCTCGCCGTCGACCAGGATCGGGCACGCGCGCTCGGCCTGACCCCGCAGGACGTCTCGCAGGCGCTGGCGATGCTGATCTCGGGCGCGCCAGTCACCACGATCCGCGACGGCATCGAGAAGGTCGGCGTGGTCGCCCGCGCGGTGCCGTCCGAGCGGCTCGATCTCGGCCGCGTCGGCGATCTCACCATCACCACGCGCAACGGCGTCGCCGTCCCGCTGCAGCAGATTGCCAAGATCGAATATGCGCATGAGGAGCCGATCCTGTGGCGGCGCAACCGCGACATGGCGATCACCGTGCGCTCCGACGTCGTCGACGGCGTGCAGGCGCCCGACGTCACCAACCAGATCTCGCCGAAGCTGAAGGACATCCAGGCCCATCTCGAGCCGGCCTACCGGATTGAGCCGGGCGGGGCGTTCGAGGAATCCGCCAAGGGCAATGCGTCGATCTTCATCCTCTTCCCCGTGATGGTGATGGTGATGCTGACGCTGCTGATGATCCAGCTGCAGAGCTTCTCGCGCCTGTTCCTGGTGTTCCTGACCGCGCCGCTCGGCATCGTCGGCGCCTCGCTCGGGCTGAACGTCGCCAACCAGCCGTTCGGCTTCGTGGCGCTGCTCGGCCTGATCGCGCTCGCCGGCATGATCATGCGCAACGCCGTGATCCTAGTCGACCAGATCGAGAGCGACGTGGCGTCCGGCCTGACCCGGCGCGAGGCGATCGTCGAAGCCACCGTCCGGCGCGCCCGGCCGGTGGTGCTGACGGCCCTGGCCGCCATCCTTGCCATGATCCCGCTGTCGCGCTCGGCGTTCTGGGGCCCGATGGCGATCACCATCATGGGCGGTTTGTTTGTTGCGACTTTCCTGACCTTGCTGTATCTGCCGGGCCTTTACGCCCTCTGGTTCCGCAAGACCCTCGAGGAAAGCGGCTCCGAGCAAACCGATACTGCGCCGCAGCATGCCGGCGATGCGCAACGCGCATTTCCGCTTGCTGAGGCGGCCGAATAATTGAAGATTGAGCAGGCCAACATGACACTGATCTCGGAACATAGCGAAACCGACACCCGCGAGCGGATTCTCGTGGTGGCGGAGCGCTTGTTCCGGCAGATCGGGTATCAGAAGACGACGGTCGCCGACATCGCCAAAGAGCTGCGGATGAGCCCCGCCAACGTGTACCGCTTCTTCGATTCGAAGAAGTCGATCCACGAGGGCGTGGCCCGCGGCCTGATGGGCGAGGTCGAGATCGAGACCCAGCGCATCGCGCGCTCGGAAGGGCCGGCCGCGCCGCGCTTGCGCCAGATGATGACGACCATCAATCGCATGAACACCGAACGCTATGTCGGCGATTCCAAGATGCACGAGATGGTTGAGATCGCGATGCAGGAGGACTGGGACGTCTGCGTCGCGCATATGGAGTGTATCGCCTCCATTATCGGCGAGGTGATCGCGCAAGGAGCCGCGACGGGGGAGTTCGAGATCAAGGACCTGCAACTCGCCTCGCTGTGCGCCTGCACCGCGATGATGCGGTTCTTCCACCCGCAGATGATCGCCCAATGTGCCACCAAGCCGGGCCCGACCATCGACCAGATGATCGATTTCGTGATCACCGGCCTGTCGCCGCGCAGCCGCGCCAATTGAGCGCCAGCCCTGACATTTTCGTCAGTTGACTCTCCCGTCATTGCAGGCAAATCGAGTTGTAGCCCGGATGGAGCGTAGCGCAATCCGGGGCCATTTCCGCTTGCGAGACTGTCCCGGATTGCGCTGCGCTCCATCCGGGCTACGCGAGAGGGGCTAGCCGTGACCGCCAAAGACCTGCATTTCTACGAGCCGAAGAACGGCCACGGCCTGAAGCACGACCCGTTCAACGCCATCGTGGCGCCGCGGCCGATCGGCTGGATCTCCTCGCGCGACAAGGGCGGCAACGTCAACCTCGCGCCCTACAGCTTCTTCAACGCGTTCTGCTACGTGCCGCCGATCATCGGCTTCTCCTCCACCAACTGGAAGGACAGCGTCGCCAACATCCAGGACACCGGCGAGTTCGTCTGGAATCTGGCGACGATGGATCTCGCCAAACACATGAACGCGACGGCGGCGCATGTCGCGCGCGAGGTCGACGAGTTCAACCTCGCGGGGCTCACGCAGGTCGCCGGCAAGCTCGTCAATGTGCCGCGGGTCGCCGAAAGCCCGGTGTCGTTCGAATGCAAGGTGAGCCAGATCGTCCAGCTCCAGGCCGCCGACGGCAAGAAGGCCGAGGCGTGGCTGACGCTCGGCGAGGTCGTCGCCGTCCACATCGACAAGGCCTTCATCAAGGACGGCGTCTACCAGACCGGCCTCGCGCACCCGATCGTCCGCGCCGGCCGCCGCGGCGACTACTTCGAGATCAAGCCGGAAAACATGTTCGAGATGATCCGGCCGGATTAACTTTACCTTTTCAGCGTTATGTCTCCGTATCGTCATGGCCGGGCTTGTCCCGGCCATCCACGTCTTCGTTCTCGCGAGGTCCCAAGACGTGGATGCCCGGCACAAGGCAGGGCATGACGAGTTTGTGGAGCGACCGATCATGACACCACAACAATGTGAAATTTCCGCGCGCAGTGATGAAAAACCGTCACTCGCAACCTCTCCGAGAGCAGTCTAACCTCCACCCGTCAGGCCGGATCAACGGCCGGCCAACAGAGTGGGAGGATGCGATGACTCGCCAACAGCGGAACAATCAAAAAGAACCGCGGCGTGATCCGAATGTTTCACGACGCACGCTGGTTCAGGGGCTGGCGGCTTCCGCCGCCGCCGTCGCGGGCATCGGCAGCGCGCTGGCTCAGAGCGCCCCCGCGCCGGTCGGGCCGCCGACGACGATCACCAGCCCGCCGCGCGACTTCAGTCCGCGCGGTGCGCCGACCACCTATTTCTGGGACCCCGACATCATCGCGGTCGATCCGTCCTTCAACGACCTTGCCCAGCCCAACACCTCGATCAGGCGCCTCTTCACCGGTGTGCTTTGGGCAGAAGGCCCGGCCTGGAGCTCGCAGGGCCGCTATCTGTTGTGGAGCGACATCCCCAATAACCGGCAGATGCGCTGGTCGGAGGATGACGGCCATGTCAGCGTTTTCCGCATGCCGTCGAACTACTCGAACGGCAATTCGTTCGACTTCCAGGGCCGCCAGCTGTCCTGCGAGCATCTCACCCGCCGTGTGACGCGCTACGAAAATGACGGCACCGCGACCGTGCTCGCCGATAACTATCAAGGCAAGCGGCTGAACTCGCCGAACGACATCGTCGCGCATCCCGACGGCAGCTACTGGTTCACCGATCCGCCCTATGGCAGCCAGCTCTACGAGGGCGAGCCCGATGCCGCCGGCGGCCCGGTCAATCCGGCCGGCAAGCTCAATCCCCGGATCGGCCAGCCGGCGGGCTTCGTGCCGTTCAAGCGCGAGTTGCCGACCAACTGCTATCGCATCGATCCGTCCGGCCGCGTCGATCTCGTGGTGAGCGAGGACCAGGTGCCCGATCCGAACGGCCTCTGCTTCTCGCCGGATTACAAGAAGCTCTACGTGGTCTCGACCGGAAAGGGTCCTGGCGATACCGGTCCGGGCGGCAAGGGCGACGTCTTCGTGTTCGACGTCGGCGCCGACAACAAGCTTTCCAACGGCAAGCGGTTCAGCGATTTCACGATCGACGGCGTGAAGTGCGGACCGGACGGCATCCGCTGCGACGTCAACGGCAATGTCTGGTGCGCGAGCAATGCCGGCCGCGCGGTCGGTTACAGCGGCGTGACGGTGTGGTCGCCCGAAGGCAAGCTGCTCGGCCGCATCCGGCTGCCCGAGGTCTGCGGCAACATCACCTTCGGCGGCCCCAAGCGCAACCGCCTGTTCATGGCCGCAAGCCAGTCGCTCTACGTGGTCTATACCGCAACCCAGGGAGCGGGGCCCGCCTAGCTCGTCCTGCGTGGGGATGGCGTCTGCGCCATCCCCTGCTACCTGATTGTCGCACCTCAGCTTTCGGAACTGAACGCGTGGCCTGCCGTTAACAGAATGGCGCCTGGGCCGCGTCAATTTCGCTTTATTTGAACAGCGAAGTGTTCACCGGTGAACGGCACTTTCCGATAAGATCACCCATCCGCGCCGCCGTTTCATGAGGATCCGCCATGAGCTTCCGCCGCGACTATATGACAAAACCGATCTTCTCCTGGGCGCGTGGCGTGCTGCCGACCATGTCGGACACCGAGCGCGAGGCGCTGGAAGCCGGCGACGTCTGGTGGGACGCCGATCTCTTCACCGGCAATCCCGACTGGTCGAAACTGCTGGCATTCGCGCCGGCCCAATTGACCGACGAGGAGAACGCCTTCCTGCACGGCCCCGTCGACGAGCTCTGCAAGATGCTCGACGAGTGGAAGATCAATTGGGAATGGCGCGACCTGCCGCCGGAAGTCTGGGCCTTCATCAAGGCCAAAAAGTTCTTCGGCATGATCATCCCGAAGGAGTTCGGCGGCCTCGGTTTCTCGCCCTACGCGCATTCCGAAGTGGTGCGCAAGATCTCGTCGCGCTCGCTGACCGCGGCTGTCACCGTGATGGTGCCGAACTCGCTCGGGCCGGGCGAACTGTTGATGCGCTTCGGCACCAAAGAGCAGCAGGACAAATGGCTGCCGCGCCTCGCCTCCGGTCAGGACATTCCCTGTTTCGGGCTGACCAGCCCGGAAGCAGGGTCCGATGCCGCCTCGATGATCGACACCGGCATCATCTGCAAGGGCAATTTCGAAGGCCGCGAGGTGCTGGGCCTGAGGCTCAACTGGCACAAGCGCTACATCACGCTGGGGCCGGTTGCGACGCTGCTCGGCCTCGCCTTCAAGGCCTATGATCCCGATCACCTCGTCGGCAATGAGGACGAGCTCGGCATCACGGTTGCGCTGATCCCGACCCATCTGCCCGGCGTCTCGATCGGCCACCGCCATCTGCCGGCGATGCAGGTGTTCCAGAACGGCCCGAACTGGGGCAAGGACGTCTTCATCCCGCTCGACTACATCATCGGCGGCCAGGAGCGGCTCGGCCAGGGCTGGAAGATGCTGATGACGGCGCTCGCCGCCGGCCGCGGCATCTCGCTGCCGTCGCTGTCGGCGGCTGGCGCGGCCTATGCCGCGCGCACCACCGGCGCCTATGCCCGTATCCGCGAGCAGTTCGGCATCTCGATCTCGAAATTCGAGGGCATCGAGGAGCCGCTCGCGCGCATCGCCGGCACGGCCTATCTGCTCGACGCCGCGCGGCGGCTGACCTGCGCCGCGCTGAACGAGGGGCATCATCCCGCCGTCATCTCCGGGATCATGAAGCTGCACGCCACCGAGCGCATGCGGATCGCGATCGACGACGCGATGGACATCCATGGCGGCAAGGCCGTGATCGACGGGCCGCAGAATTATCTCGGCGGGCTCTACCGCTCGGTGCCGGTCGGCATCACGGTCGAGGGCGCCAACATCCTGACCCGCAACCTGATCGTGTTCGGGCAGGGCGCGATCCGCGCGCATCCCTATCTGTTGCAGGAGATGAACGCGCTCGGCGAGCCCGACCGCGACAAGGGCCTCACCGCGTTCGACACCGCGTTCTGGAAACATGTCGGCCACAGCTTCGCGACCATGTTCCGCGCCTGGGGCCGCAGCTGGAGCTTCGGCCTGTTCGCGCCGGCGCCGGATGCCGGTGACGCAACGGAGTTCTATCGCCAGCTCTCGCGCTATTCGTCGGCGTTCGCGCTGTGCGCCGACATGGCGTTGCTCACCCTCGGCGGCGCGCTGAAGCGCAAGGAGATGCTCTCGGCGCGCTTCGGCGACATCCTGTCCGAGCTGTATTTGCTGTCCGCTGCTTTGAAACGCTGGCAGGACGAGGGCCGGCAGAAGGAGGATATTCCGGCGCTCGAATGGTGCATGGCGTCCGGCTTCAAGACCATCGAGAACCGCTTTGCGGAAATCTTCGCCAATCTGCCGAACCGTCCGGTGGCGTGGCTGCTGAAATTCCTGATCCAGCCGTTCGGCGCACGCGTCACCGGTCCGTCGGACCGCATCGTGCATCTCTGTGCGCAGCTCGTGCTGTCGCCCTCGGCGGCGCGCGACCGCCTGACGCCGGACCTCGCCTTCGTCGAGGATGACGGCGGCATCGCGCGGCTGGAGAAGGCCTTCCGCCTCGTCACCGAAGCCGAGGATGCCGCCAAGCAGCTGCGCGCGGCGCGCCTGCACGACTGGAGGGAGGCGGTCAAGAAAGGCGTCATCACCGAGGCCGACGGCGAGAAGCTCGCGGCCGCTCACGACGCCGTCGCCAAAGTCATCGAGGTTGACGATTTTGCGCCGCAGGCGCTGTCCCCGATTTACAAGAAATCCGCCGACGTGCATCAGTTCTTCCAGGAGCTTGGTGAGCAGAGGGCGGCGAGCTGATGGCGCGACCAGTCTTTATCGTCGACGGCAGCCGGACGCCGTTCCTGAAGGCACGCTCCGGTCCCGGCCCGTTCACCCCGGTCGATCTCGCCGTGCAATGCGGCCGGCCGCTGCTGGCACGGCAGCCGTTCGCGCCCACCGCCTTCGACCAGGTGATCCTCGGTTGCGTCAACGTGATCGCCGACGAGATGAACCCGGCGCGCGTCGCGGCGCTCCGGCTTGGCATGGGCGAAGAGATGGTCGCCTTCACGGTGCAGATCAATTGCGGCTCCGGCATGCAGTCGATCGACACCGGCTACCGCTACATCCGCGAGGGCACCTCCGACCTGATCCTTGCCGGCGGCGCCGAGGCGTTGAGCCACGCGCCGTTGGTCTGGCCCAATTCCGGCGTGCGCTGGTTTGCCGGCTTTGCCGGCGCCAAGGGGCTAGGTGCCAAGATCGCCGCGGCGCTGAAGGTGAAGCCGAGCTACTTCAAGCCGATCATCGGCCTCGAGCGCGGGCTGACCGACCCGATCACCGAGCTCAACATGGGGCAGACCGCGGAGAAGGTCGGCCATCTCTTCGGCATCACCCGCGCACAGTCCGATGCATATGCCGCCGAGAGCCATCAGCGGCTGGCCAACGCGCAGAAGCAAGGCTTTCTCAAGGGCGAGGTCGAGACCGCGTTCTCCCGCGACGGCAAGTTCTACGACCATGACGACGGCGTTCGCCCGGACTCGACGCCCGAGACCTTGGCCAAGCTGAAGCCGGTGTTCGAGCGTCCGTGGGGCCAGGTCACCGCCGGCAATTCCTCGCAGATCACCGACGGCGCTTCCTGGGTAATCCTGGCGTCTGAAACCGCGGTGGCCAAGCATGGGCTGACGCCGAAGGCCGTCATCCTCGACAGCCAGTGGTCGGCGCTCGATCCCTCGATCATGGGCCTCGGTCCGGTGCTGTCGGCGAGCGCGCTGCTCAAACGCAACGCCATGTCCTTGCAGGACGTCGAGACCTGGGAGCTCAACGAGGCCTTCGCCACCCAGGTGCTCGGCTGCCTCGCGGCATGGAACGACGAGAGATTCTGCCGCGAGATTCTCGGGCTCGACGGTGCGGCCGGCGAGATCGACCGCGCGAAACTGAACGTCGACGGCGGCGCGATCAGCCTCGGCCATCCGGTCGGCACCAGCGGCAACCGCATCGTGCTGCATCTGGTCAATGCCATGAAGCGGCTCGGCACCAGGCGCGGCGTCGCCACCGAATGCATCGGTGGCGGGCAGGGCGGCGCGATGTTGATAGAGACGGTGTGATCATGGATTCACGGATCATGGACCTTCTCGCCGATCGCGTGCTCGAACTTGGGCCGAAGCCTGCCGCCGAGGGCGCCTACAAGAACTTCAAGCTGACGCGTGACGAGGACGGCATCGCCTGGCTGCTGTTCGACCGCGCCGGTGCCAGCGCCAACACGCTGTCCGCCGATCTGCTCGAAGAGCTCGACGCCATCGTCGCGGCGCTGGAGAGCCAGCGGCCGACCGGTCTCGTGGTGCGCTCCGCGAAAAAGAGCGGCTTCATCGCCGGCGCCGACGTCAATGAGTTTCGCGGCGCCAGCGATTCCAGCCCGGTCGAGACCGCGATCGGCCGCGCCCATGCGGTGATCGACCGGCTCGAGGCGCTGCGCGTGCCCTCGGTCGCGGTCATCCACGGCTTCTGCCTTGGCGGCGGCCTCGAGGTCGCGCTGGCCTGCCAGATGCGGATCGCGATCGACGACGCGCGGTTCGGCTTCCCCGAGGTGATGCTCGGCCTGCATCCCGGTCTCGGCGGCACCGTGCGCTTCACCGAGCTGGTCAACCCGATGCAGGCGATGACCTTGATGCTGACCGGCAAGACGATCGACGCGCGCCGCGCCAAGTCGCTCGGCCTGGTCGACGCCGTCACCCAGGAGCGCCATGTCCGCAACGCGGTGAAGGATGCGGTGTTCGGCCGGCTGAAACGCGCCAGGCCGGGCGCGCTCAACTCGATCCTCAATCTTGGTCCGGTCAGGGGCTTCCTTGCCTCGCGGATGCGCAGCGTGGCCGAGAAGGCAGCGCCGCGCAAGCATTACCCGGCGCCCTATGCGCTGATCGAGCTGTGGGAGAAGCACGCCGGCAACCGCGCGGCGATGCTGAATGCGGAGAAGGCCTCGTTCGCCAATCTGATGGTGACGCCGACAGCGCAGAACCTGATCCGCGTGTTCTTCCTGCGCGAGCAGATGAAGAAGCTGGCGGGCAGCGGCAACAAGGTTGCGCATGTCCATGTCATCGGCGCCGGCGCGATGGGCGGCGATATCGCGGTCTGGTGCGCCAACCAGGACATGCGGGTGACCTTGGCCGACATGAAGGCCGAGCCGGTCGCGGGCGCCATGAAGCGCGCCGCGGAGCTATACGGCAAGATCATGCGCAAGCGGATCGACCAGCGCGACGCGCTCGACCGCCTGATTCCCGACATGGACGGCGAGGGCGTCCGCAATGCCGATCTGATCATCGAGGCGGTGCCGGAAAAGCTCGAGCTGAAGCAGAAGGTCTATGCTTCCCTCGAGCCGAAGATGAAGCCCGGCGCGATCCTCGCCACCAACACCTCGAGCATCCCGCTGCAGGATCTGCGCATAACGCTGGCACGGCCGGAGCGGCTGCTCGGCCTGCACTTCTTCAACCCGGTGTCGCGGCTGCAACTCGTCGAGGTCGTCAGCCATGACGGCACCGATACCGGCCTGCTCAAGGAGGCGCTCGCTTTCGTCGGCGCCGTCGACCGCCTGCCGCTGCCGGTGAAGAGCTCGCCGGGCTTCCTCGTCAACCGCGCGCTGACGCCCTACATGCTGGAAGCGATGATGATGCTGGACGAGAAGACCGATCAGCGCCTGATCGACGCGGCCGCCGTCGAGTTCGGTATGCCGATGGGGCCGATCGAACTCGCCGACCAGGTCGGCCTCGATATCTGCCTCGATGTCGGCGACATGCTGCGCTCGAAGTTCGGCGATACGCTGCCGCCGGCGCCCGCGTGGTTGCGCGAAAAAGTCGCCAGGGGCGAGCTCGGCCGCAAGACCGGCAAGGGCTTCTACACCTGGAAGGACGGCAAGGCGGAGAAGGCGCCGCTGCCGGAGACCGGTCCCCGGGTCACCGATGAGATGATCGACCGCCTGGTGCTGCCGATCTCGAACGTCTGCGTCGCCGCCTTGCGCGAGGGCATCGTCGACAATCCCGACATGGTCGACGGCGCGATGATCTTCGGTACCGGCTATGCCCCGTTCCGCGGCGGCCCGCTCAACTATGCGCGCAGCCGCGGCGTCGACAATGTGGTGTCGGCGATGCAGGCCTTGATGCGCAAGTTCGGCGGACGATTTGCGCCGGATCCCGGCTGGGAGGCATTCAAGTGACCGATTCGCAAGTGACCGACTCACAAGTGACCGACACCCATGTTCACGCGCCGCTGAGCAATGACGCCGGGCCGAAGGGCGATCTCTGCATCCGCACGCTGGCGATGCCGGCCGACACCAATGCCAATGGCGACATCTTCGGCGGCTGGCTGCTCAGCCAGATGGATCTCGGCGGCGGCGTGTTCGCCTCCAAGGTGGCGAAGTCGCGCACCGTGACGGTCGCGATCGACGCGATGAACTTCCGCAAGGCGGTCAATGTCGGCGATCTCGTCTCCGTCCATGCCAATCTCGTGCGCATCGGCCGCACCTCGATCACGGTGCATCTCGAGGCCTGGGTGCTGCGCCGTCGCGAGCAGCAGTCGATCCTCGTGACCGACGGCAATTTCACCTATGTCTCGATCGACGAGCAGGGCCATCCGCAACCGATCCAGCGCGACGGCGCGACGATCGAAACCTGACATCTTTCGCGCGCCAGTGCCGCTGATTCGGGGCGGGAGCAAACGCGTCGAAACTGAGTCCGGAGCGTGATTTGACTGCAAAAAACCGCTTCGCCGCGCAAAAATAATCTAGGAACAAACAGCAAGCGATTCCGTTGTCGGGCCGGAGTCAAACCGAGGCTGACAATGTCCGACAGTTACGTGATCGAAGTGAGTTCGCAGACGGCGGGTATCGTGGTGCGCGATGCGCGTGGTTATCAGTTCTTTGCTGCATCGCACCTTTTCGACCGCCTTGAAGGCCAGATCTTCCGCAATGCCCGCGAGGCCGAGCGCGCGGCGCGCCGGCTGCTCACCGGTCAATCCATGCAGATGGCGTCGTAGAGCTCCTTCGCGTCATTGCGCGTGGCCCGGGCGAAGCGTCCACCTTCGCCCCGGTCGTCCCCGACCCGGCACTGCACGTTGACCTCCGTGCCGAACGGTCGCACCATGGGCGACTCGCCGTTTCAAGGGGGCCGCCGTGGCCGGACTCTCCCATCGCCAGACTGAAATCCTCAACATCGCGCGCGCGTTCGGGCGGGTCATGGTCGAAGACCTCGCCAAGCGATTCGAGGTGTCGGCGCAGACCATCCGCAAGGACCTCAACGATCTCTGCGACCAACGCTCGCTGACCCGCATCCATGGCGGCGCGATCATCGCCTCGGGCGTCGAGAACCTCGCCTACGAGGCGCGCCGCTTCGTCGCCGCCGAGGAGAAGAAGGCGATCGGCGCGGCCGCGGCAGCACGGATTCCGAACGGCTGCTCGCTGTTCATCAATATCGGCACCACCACGGAAGAGGTCGCGAGCGCGCTGACCTCACATGAGGATCTGCTCGTCATCACCAACAACCTCAACGTCGCGATGCTGCTGTACCGCCATCCGCGCATCGAGGTGGTGGTGGCCGGCGGCACGGTGCGCCGCGCCGACGGCGCCGTGGTCGGCTCCACCGCGACACAGCTGATCGGCCAGTTCAAGGTGGACTACGCCATCATCGGCGCGTCCGCGATCGACGAGGAGGGCGCGCTGCTCGACTTCGACTATCGCGAGGTGCAGGTCGCGCAGGCGATCATCGCCAATGCGCGCAACGTGATGCTGGTTTCGGACTCGACCAAGCTCCGCCGCAGCGCGCCGGTGCGGATCGCCCATATGAGCCAGATCCAGACCTTCGTCACCGATTCACCGCTCCCCGCGGGCCTCGCCAGTATCTGCCATAGCCGCGGTATCGAGGTGGTCGTCGCGATGGACAAGCCGCAAGTCGATCTCGACGACAACGGCCCCGACGCGGCACCCGCGACGCTGCGCAGCGCGTAATTCCGCATCTTCTCGCAGTCATCGCCCGGCTCGACCGGGCGATCCAGTATTCCAGAGACATTCGTGCTTGAGCCGCGACGCCGCGGCGTACTGGATGCCCCGCTTGAAGCGGGGCATGACAGCGGAATGCGACGAAGCCGCTGCACGCAACTCTCTCACCGTCATCCTGAGGAGCGCGCTCTTGCGCGCGTCTCGAAGGATCGACGGCCACACTCGGGCCGCGCACCCTTCGAGGCTCGCTCACGCTCGCACCTCAGGGTGACGGGTCGAACAGGTGGGCATCGGCGCGGAGGTGACGGCGACAGACCTGTTTGCCCTCGCCCGCAATCACCCGCCCAAGAAATCCGCAGCAAAAGTTCCCCGTTTTCACTTTGCTTTCGTTTTTGGTTGTGATTTACTCCAATCCGAAAGTAAAACCGTCAAAGCGAAGGCGGTTGCCGGGGGAAGCGTTCTTTGGACCGAATTTACGACCTCGCCATCATTGGAGGCGGCGTTAATGGCTGCGGCATCGCGCGCGATGCGGCGGGCCGGGGTAACTCTGTTTTCCTCTGTGAAATGAATGACTTGGCCAGCGGAACGTCGTCCTGGTCGACCAAGCTCGTGCATGGCGGTCTGCGCTATCTCGAATATTACGAGTTTCGTCTGGTGCGCGAGGCGCTGATCGAGCGCGAAATCCTCTGGCAGATCGCGCCCCACATCATTCGGCCGCTGCGTTTCGTTTTGCCGCACCACGCCGGCCTGCGTCCGGCCTGGCTGCTGCGGCTCGGCCTCTTCCTCTATGACCATATCGGCGGCCGGCATTTGCTGCCGGCGACGCGCTCGGTCGATCTGACGCGCGACGTGGTCGGCAAGCCGCTGATCCCGGGCCGCTACACCAAGGGCTTCGAATATTCCGACTGCTTCGTCGACGACGCCCGGCTGGTGGCGTTGACCGCGCGCGATGCCGCCGACCGCGGCGCCGAGATCCGCACCCGCACCCGCGCGGTCGAGATCAGGCAGGTCGACGGCGTCTGGCACGTCACGGTCGAGGACAGCGTCACGGGTGCCCGCGACACGATCCAGTCACGCGTGCTGGTCAATGCCGGCGGTCCCTGGGTCGAACAGGTCCTGGCCTCGGGCGCCGGCGTCAACGCGCGCGCCAAGGTGCGCCTCGTGCAGGGCTCGCACATCGTGGTGCCGAAGCTCTACGACCACGACCGTGCCTACATCTTCCAGAATGCCGACGGCCGCATCATCTTCGTCATTCCCTATCAGGACGACTTCTCGCTGATCGGCACCACCGATCGCGACTATGACGGCGATCCGGCCAAGGTGAAGGCGACGCAGGAGGAGATCGAATATCTCTGCGCGTCCGCCAGCGCGTATCTCGCCAAGCCGGTGAAGCCCGAGGACGTGGTCTGGAATTACTCCGGCGTGCGTCCGCTCTATGACGACGGCGCGAGCGAAGCCAAGGCCGCGACCCGCGACTATGTGTTCGAGCTCGATACGCCCGGCGGTGCGCCCTTACTGTCGATCTATGGCGGCAAGATCACGACCTATCGCCGCCTCTCCGAAGAGGCGCTGGAGCGGCTGTCGCCTTATCTCCGCGGCACAAAGGCGCAGGAGGGCTGGACCGGCAAGGCGCCGCTGCCCGGCGGCGACATGGATGTATCTGCGGTCGCGGCGCTGAGCGCCGAATTGATCCGCAACTATCCGTTTCTCGCGCAATCGCACGCCAATCGTCTCGCCCATGCCTATGGCACGCGCGCCAGCAAAGTCTTGGGCGACGCAACATCGACGGCCGATCTCGGCCGGTCCTTCGGCGCCACCTTGACGGAAAGCGAAGTCAGGTACCTGATGGCGAACGAATGGGCTCGGACTGCGGACGATGTCGTCTGGCGACGATCCAAGCTGGGCTTGCGGATGACGGCGGTTGAAATCGCCGCGCTCGACGAGTGGATGCTCGCCAACCGCGTGTCCGGTGAACGTCCCCTCCGCGAAGCGGGAGGACGGGCATGAGCGTCACACTGCAGAATGTCACGCGAACCGTGGATGGCATTCCGACCATCCGCGATGTGTCGCTGACGCTGGAGCGTGGCACGCTGAGCGTGCTGCTCGGGCCGACGCTGTCGGGCAAGACCTCGATCATGCGGCTGCTCGCCGGCCTCGACAAGCCGACCACCGGCCGCGTGCTGGTCGACGGCAAGGACGTCACCGGCGCCGACGTGCGGCAGCGTTCGGTCGCGATGGTCTATCAGCAGTTCATCAACTATCCCTCGCTGACGGTCTACGAGAACATCGCCTCGCCGCTGCGCGTGCAGGGCAAGCCGCGCGCCGAGATCGAGCGGCGGGTGGCGGAAGCGGCCAGCCTGTTACGGCTCGAGCCGTTCCTGAAGCGCACGCCGCTGCAACTCTCCGGCGGCCAGCAGCAGCGCACCGCGATCGCGCGGGCGCTGGTCAAGGGCGCCGACCTCGTGCTGCTCGACGAGCCGCTCGCCAATCTCGACTACAAGCTGCGCGAGGAGCTGCGTGCCGAGCTGCCGCGCATCTTCGAGGCCTCCGGCGCGATCTTCGTCTACGCCACCACCGAACCGTCGGAAGCGCTGCTGCTCGGCGGCGACACGGTCTGCATGTGGCAGGGCAAGGCGCTGCAAAGCGGCGCGACGCCGAAGGTCTACCGCCATCCCGACACGCTGCGTGTCGCGCAGGTGTTCTCCGATCCACCGCTCAACATCATCGGCATCGAGAAGAAGGGCGCGCAAGTGATCTATGCCGGCGGCGAGCAGGCGCCCGCGGCCGGCCTCTATGCCAATCTGCCCGACGGCGCCTACCGGACCGGTTTCCGCGCGCACCAGCTCGAGGTCGGGAATGTCGCGGCCGGCCGCCACAAATTCTCCGCCGCGGTGACGGTGACGGAGATCACCGGATCGGAGAGCTTCGTGCACGTTCATGTCCACGGCTCGAACTGGGTCGCGGTGCTGCACGGCGTGCACGAATATGAACCCGGGCAGGTGCTCGACGCCGCGCTCGATCCCGACAACATCTTCGTGTTCGACGCGGCCGACCGCCTCGTCGCGTCGCCCGCGACCGCGTTTTCCGGCAACGTGCATCGCAGTGCGCGTGCAGCAAACGCGTCAGCCGGCAACGGCAAGTGAGGGAGATGCTTCATGGCCCGCATTGACCTCGTCGATCTCGCGCACTCCTACGGCGGCAACGACGCGCCGCAGGAATCCTTTGCGCTGAAGCCGGTCACCATGACCTGGCGGCAGGGCGGCGCCTACGCGCTGCTCGGGCCGTCCGGCTGCGGCAAGACCACGCTGCTCAACCTGATCTCCGGCATCGTGACGCCGTCGCGCGGAAAGATCCTGTTCGACGGCCGTGACATCACGCCGCTGTCGACGCAGAAGCGCAACATCGCGCAGGTGTTCCAGTTCCCGGTGATCTACGACACCATGACGGTCGGCCAGAACCTGGCCTTCCCGCTGAAGAATCGCGGCGTCGCCAAGGCCGAGGTCGACGCGCGGGTCAGGCAGATCGCCGACCTGCTCGACCTCACGCCCTATCTCAAGCGCAAGGCGACGCGGCTCACCGCCGACGCCAAGCAGAAGATCTCGCTCGGCCGCGGCCTGGTGCGCTCCGACGTCGCGGCCGTCCTGTTCGACGAACCGCTGACGGTGATCGATCCCGAGCTGAAATGGCAGCTGCGCTCCAAGCTGAAGGCGCTGCATCGCGAGCTCGACCTCACGATGATCTACGTCACCCACGACCAGACCGAGGCGCTGACCTTCGCCGACACCGTCGTCGTGATGCATGACGGCCGCGTGGTGCAGAGCGGCACGCCGGCCGAATTGTTCGACAAGCCGGCGCACACCTTCGTCGGCTATTTCATCGGCTCGCCCGGCATGAACATTGTGCCCGCCGAGGTCAGTGGTCACGAGGCGCGGATCGACGGCCATGTCATCGGCCTGCATCGAAACTATGGTGTGCTGCCTGCGGGCAAGAAGATCGAGATCGGCGTGCGGCCGGAATTCGTCGATGTCGCGGCACCGGCGTCAGGGCTGCTGTCGGCCACCATCGAGCGGATCGACGATCTCGGCCGCATCCAGTTCGCCCGCGTGCGGGTTGGCGATACCAAATTCGCCGCGCGCGTGCCGCCGGGCTTCTCGGTCTCCGGCAACACCGCCGGGCTGATCTTCAATCCCGCGCATGTCCACGTCTATGCGGACAGCCATTTGGTGGAGGGGGTCGCCTGATGGACAAGACGGTCAACCAAAAAGCCTGGTTCCTGGTGCTGCCGGTGTTCCTGGTGGTGGCGTTCTCGGCGGTGCTGCCGCTGATGACCGTCGTGAACTATTCGATGCAGGACACCTTCGGCAACAACCAGTTCTTCTGGAACGGTGTCGGCTGGTTCAAGGAGCTGCTCGATCCATCGACCGATCTCGGCGGCCGCTTCCTGGCCTCGCTCGGCCGCAACCTGTTCTTCTCCGCCGTGATCCTCGCGATCGAGGTGCCGCTCGGCATCATCGTCGCGCTGTCGATGCCGCGGGAGGGCTGGAGCGTCGCGGCCTGCCTCGTCATCCTCGCCTTGCCGCTGCTGATTCCGTGGAACGTGGTCGGCACCATCTGGCAGATCTTCGGCCGGCCCGATATCGGCCTGCTCGGCTATGTGCTGAACCACCTCGGCCTCAACTACAATTACGTGTCCAACGAGGTCGACGCCTGGGTCACGGTGATCGTGATGGACGTCTGGCACTGGACCAGCCTCGTCGCGCTGCTCTGCTACGCCGGCCTGAAGTCGATCCCCGACGCCTATTACCAGGCGGCGCAGATCGACGGCGCCTCGCGCTGGGCGGTGCTCAAGGCGATCCAGCTGCCGAAGATGAACCGCGTGCTGCTGATCGCGGTGTTGCTGCGCTTCATGGACAGTTTCATGATCTATACCGAGCCGTTCGTGGTCACCGGCGGCGGCCCCGGCAATTCGACGACCTTCGTCTCGATCGAGCTCGTCAAGATCGCGCTCGGCCAGTTCGATCTCGGCAAGGCCGCGGCGCTGTCGCTGGTCTACAATTTGATCATCCTGATCGTGTGCTGGGTGTTCTACACCGTGATGGTCAATGCCGGCTCCGAGCGTCCGGCCAAGGAAGGAGCGGCGTGATGCATTCGATCCCCGGCCGCCGCCTGATCATGGCGCTGTTCTTGATCTTCCTGCTGTTGCCGATCTACTGGCTCGTCAACATGAGCTTCAAGACCAACGCCGAGATCGTCTCGACGATGACGCTGTGGCCGCATACGCCGACGCTGCAGCACTACAAGCGCATCTTCACCGACGAGAGCTGGTATTCCGGCTACATCAATTCGCTCGAATACGTCGTGCTCAACACCATCATCTCGATCGCGGTGGCGCTGCCGGCGGCCTATGCGTTCTCGCGCTACCGCTTCCTTGGCGACAAGCACCTGTTCTTCTGGCTGCTGTCGAACCGCATGGCGCCGGCGGCGGTCTACGCGCTGCCGTTCTTCAACCTGTATTCGGCGATCGGCCTGTTCGATACGCCGTGGGCGGTAGCGCTCGCGCACTGCATCTTCAATGTGCCGCTGGCGGTGTGGATCCTCGAAGGCTTCGTCTCCGGCGTGCCGCGCGAGATCGACGAGACCGCCTTCCTCGACGGCTATTCGTTCCCGCGCTTCTTCATCAAGATCCTGGTGCCGCTGATCGCGAGCGGCATCGGCGTCGCCGCCTTCTTCTGCTTCATGTTCTCCTGGGTCGAGCTGCTGCTGGCGCGCACGCTGACCTCGGTGCAGGCCAAGCCGATCGCGGCGATCATGACGCGCACGGTCTCGGCGGCCGGCATGGACTGGGGCCTGCTCGCCGCCGCCGGCGTTCTCACCATCATTCCGGGCGCGCTGGTGATCTGGTTCGTCCGCAACTACATCGCGCGCGGCTTCGCGCTCGGCCGGGTCTAGGAGGCGATCATGGAATCCATCGCATGGATGGCCTGGACGCTGCCGACCGCGATCTTCTTCGTGCTGCTGGCCTCGACGCTCGGCGTGATGACCTGGCTCGCGGCGGTCTATCCCGAGGCCGAGCGGGTCGGCGTGCTGCGCATCCCGACCACGCGCGGCGATCGTTTGTTCATTTCGCTGGTGCTGGCGGCGGTGATCCACCTGGTGTGGATCGGCCTCGTCGGCACCGATCCGATCCTCACCCTGCCGATCGGCGAGGGCGTGGAAATTTCGAGCCTGTGGCTCGCAACGCTGATTTCGCTTCTTTCAGCCGTGGCGATCTTTCGCACCGTCTGACGAAAGCGAAGAAGAGCAGATCCGGGGTCTACCCGGGCCTGGGTTTTGTTTGTCGCTGCAACCGGAGGAATCATAATGCGACATTTGAGAACGACAAAGGATAGTCTTTTGACTATGACCAGCGCCGCCGCGCTGATCGCAGCCTCGCTCGCGGTCGCCACGCCGGCCCGCGCCGCCGACGATGCCGTGATCCAGAAGTGGATCGCGGAATTCCAGCCCTCGACGCTGTCGAAGGAAGACCAGAAGAAGGAGCTCGAGTGGTTCGCCAAGGCCGCCGAACCCTTCAAGGGCATGGAGATCAACGTCGTCTCGGAAACGATCACGACGCACGAATATGAATCGCAGACGCTGGCCAAGGCGTTCTCCGAACTGACCGGCATCAAGCTCAAGCACGACATCATCCAGGAAGGTGACGTCGTCGAGAAGCTGCAGACCCAGATGCAGTCGGGCAAGAACGTCTATGACGGCTGGATCAACGACTCCGACCTGATCGGCACCCACTTCCGCTACGGCCAGACCATCATCCTGTCGGACTACATGAAGGGTGAGGGCAAGGACGTCACCGACCCGATGCTCGACGTCGACGACTTCATCGGCAAGTCGTTCACCACGGCGCCGGACGGCAAGCTCTACCAGCTGCCCGACCAGCAATTCGCGAACCTCTACTGGTTCCGCTACGACTGGTTCACCAACCCCGAGTACAAGGCCAAGTTCAAGGCCAAGTATGGCTATGAGCTCGGCGTGCCCGTGAACTGGTCGGCCTATGAGGATATCGCCGAGTTCTTCACCAACGACATCAAGGAGATCAACGGCGTCAAGATCTACGGCCATATGGACTATGGCAAGAAGGATCCCTCGCTCGGCTGGCGGTTCACCGACGCCTGGCTGTCGATGGCCGGCAACGGCGACAAGGGTATCCCGAACGGCCTGCCGGTCGACGAGTGGGGCATCCGCATGGAAGGCTGCCGCCCGGTCGGCTCCTCGGTCGAGCGTGGTGGCGACACCAACGGCCCGGCCGCGGTCTACTCGATCACCAAATATCTCGACTGGCTGAAGAAGTATGCCCCGCCGCAGGCCCAGGGCATGACCTTCTCGGAAGCAGGTCCGGTGCCGGCGCAGGGCAACATCGCCCAGCAGATGTTCTGGTACACCGCCTTCACCGCCGACATGGTGAAGCCGGGCATCGCCGTGATGAACGCGGACGGTACGCCGAAGTGGCGTATGGCTCCGTCGCCGCACGGCGCTTACTGGAAGGAAGGCATGAAGCTCGGCTATCAGGACGCCGGCTCCGTGACGCTCCTGAAGTCGACCCCGCCGGATCGCCGCAAGGCAGCCTGGCTCTATCTGCAGTTCATCATCTCCAAGTCGGTGTCGCTGAAGAAGAGCCATGTCGGTCTCACCTTCATCCGTGAGTCCGATATCTGGGACAAGTCGTTCACCGAGCGTGCGCCGAAGCTCGGCGGCCTGATCGAGTTCTACCGCTCGCCCGCGCGCGTGCAGTGGACCCCGACCGGCAACAACGTGCCCGACTATCCGAAGCTCGCGCAGCTGTGGTGGCAGAACATCGGCGATGCGTCGTCCGGTACCAAGACGCCGCAGCAGGCGATGGACGCGCTGGCCGCGGCCCAGGATTCGGTGATGGAGCGTCTTGAGAAGTCCGGTGTGCAGGGCGCCTGCGGACCGAAGCTGAACAAGAAGGAATCCGCCGAGTTCTGGTACAAGAAGGCCGAGAAGGACGGCACCATCGCTCCGCAGCGCAAGCTCGCGAACGAGAAGCCGAAGGGCGAGACGATCGACTACGACACGCTGATCAAGTCGTGGCCGGCCAACCCGCCGAAGCGCGCCGAAGCGAAGTAAGGCGTACCAGCCCACGCCATCCGAAGACGACGAAAGGCCGGGAGCGATCCCGGCCTTTTGGTTTTCTCCGCTGTCATCGCCCGGCTTGACCGGGCGATCCAGTACGCCGCGGCGTCGCGATCAATCGCTGGCGTCTCTGGAATACTGGATGCCCCGCCTTCGCGGGGCATGACAGTCTTTGGTCCACCTTACTCCGCCGCCTCGGTCGCCTTCAGCGTCGGATAGTCGGTGTAGCCCTTGGCGCCGCCGCCGTAGAAGGTCGCCTTGTCCCCCTCGTTGAGCGGCGCGCCGGCCTTGAGCCGCTCGACCAGGTCGGGGTTGGAGATGAACGGCTTGCCGAACGCGATCAGGTCGGCCGCGCCGGCCTCCAGCACCTTCTCCGCCAGCGCGAAATCGTAGCCGTTGTTGGCGACATAGGCCTGCTTGAAGCGCTTGCGCAGCGAGGCGTAGTCGAACGGCGCGATATCGCGCGGGCCGCCGGTCGCGCCCTCGACGACATGGAGATAGGTCAGCTTCAGCGCGCTGAGCTGGTCGACGATGTAGTCGAACAGCGCTTGCGGATTGGAGTCGGTGATGTCGTTGGCCGGCGTCACCGGCGAGATCCGGATGCCGGTGCGATCGGCGCCGGCTTCGATGGCGACCGCCTTGGACACGTCCAGCATCAGTTTGGCGCGGTTCTCGATTCCGCCGCCATAAGTGTCGGTGCGCTTGTTGGTGCCGTCGCGGGCGAACTGGTCGAGCAGATAGCCGTTGGCGCCGTGGAGCTCGACGCCGTCGAAGCCGGCCGCCAGCGCATTCGCCGTGCCGCGCTTGAAGTCTTCGATGATCCCCGGAATCTCCGACAGCTCGAGCGCGCGCGGCTCGGAGACATCGGCAAACGTGCCGTTGACGAAGGTCTTGGTCTTGGCCTTGATGGCGCTCGGCGCCACCGGTGCGCCGCCGTTCGGCTGCAGTGCGACATGCGAGATGCGTCCGACATGCCAGAGCTGGATGAAGATGCGGCCGCCGCGCTCATGCACGCGATCGGTGACCTTGCGCCAGCCCTCGACCTGTTCCTTCGAATAGATGCCGGGCGTGTCCTGATAGCCCTGGCCCTGCTGCGAGACCTGGCTCGCCTCGGTGATCAGAAGGCCGGCGGAGGCGCGCTGGCCGTAATAGTCCACCGCGAGCGGGCTCGGCACCATGCCGGGCGGCACCGCGCGGTTGCGCGTCAGTGGCGCCATCACCAGGCGGTTCGGCAGCGTCAGCGGGCCGAGCTTGTACGGCTCGAGAAGTTTGGTCGATTGGCTCATGTAAATGTTCCAGAGAATGACTGATGGAGGAGAATTGTGCATTGCCGCGACGAGCGCAATGCCCGAGGCATTCGCGCTCCGCAGGCTAGCTGCGCACAATTCCGCCCATGTGGCCGGCATCGAGGAACAGGGTGTGCGCGTTCACGTAGGAGGATTCATTCGAAATCAGGAACAGCGCAGTATAGGCGACCTCCCAGCCGGTGCCCTGGCGGCCGAAAGGCACTGTCACGGCGCGGTCCGATCGCCTGCGGCTGGCGTCGCGGCCCATCGGCGTGTCCATGAAGCCGGGCGCGATCACATTGCAGCGAATGCCCTTGTCCTCGCCGGCCCGCGCGATCGCCCGCCCCAGCGCGATCTGCGCCGCCTTGGAGGATTCATAGGCCGGGTTGCGGCCGCCGGCGCGCTGGCTCGCCATCGACGAGATCAGGATGATCGCGCCGCCCGGCGCCATCACCTCCAGCGCTTTCTGCGCGAACAGCATGTGGCTGCGCACATTGACGGCATAGTCGCGGTCCCAGGCTTCGGCGGTCATCTTGGGCAGCGACAGGCCGGAGGAGATGCCGACATTGAGCGCCAGCCCATCGAGCCCGCCGAGCCTTTGCGCGCAGCGTTCGACCGCGGGCGCGATCGCCGCGACGTCGGAGACATCGACCACATCGGTGAAGGCCTTGCCGCCTTCGCCTGTGATCTGCGCGACGGTGTCGTCGGCCGCGTCCTTGTTGACGTCGAGGCAGGCGACCGACGCGCCCTCGCGCGCGAACAGCACGCTCATGGCGCGGCCATTGCCGATCGGCGGCGCTTCATCGACGGTTGTGCGCTGTCCCGCGCCGACCACGATGATGCGCCGCCCGGCGAGGCGGCCGTGGTTCTTCGCCAGTCCCAGCGCTTCGGCATGCAGCGAGGCGGACGGATCGATGGCTTTCGGTGCGTGGGTTGTGGTCGACATGGCGTGCTCCCTGACGTCTTGTTGTTGTCAGGGAGCAGTAGCACGGGCGAGGGCGTGAAGCGAAAATCCCGTCGCGGGGAATATCGATCACCCCGACCCTTGTAAGTCCTCATCCTGAGGAGCCGCGAAGCGGCGTCTCGAAGGATGCGGCCCGAGTGGGGCCTCATGGTTCGAGACGCGCGATGGGCTCCTCACCATGAGGGACGAAGCGCGTCAGCTCACGCCGAGAAAATCACGCTTGCCGATCTCGACACCATTGTGGCGCAGGATGTCGTGTGCAGTCACGGCGTGGAAGTAGAAGTTCGGGAACGAGAACGCGCTGAGGAATTGCTGGCCCTTCAGGGTCATGGTGCGATCGGGACCGATCGGGAAGGTGACGTCCCTGGCGTCGGCGCCGTCGAACTGCGCCGGCTTGAACGACTTCACATAGTCGATGGTCTTGGCGAGCCGCTGCTTCAGTTCACCGAAGCTCTTCTCGGTGTCGGGCGTTGACGGCACCTCGCTATGGGTCAGTCGCGCACAGCCCCGTGCGGCGTGATCGCAGACCAGCTGCACCTGCTTGGTCAGCGCCAGCATATCGGGATAGAGCCGCGATCCCAGCAGCACCTCGGGCGCGATTTTCTTCGCCTCGCAATGCGCCTCGGCCTTGGTCAGCTCGCCGGTGAGGCTGTTGAGGATCTGCAGGTAGGCGGGGACGACGGCGTCATGAAAGGACATGTGATGCTCCCTGTTCTGATGAAATCCGGATGTTACCGAACGGCGATGCTGCAAATGGGGCGGCAAGGGGAAGAATACAACTGCGGGCGGCTGTAACACTTGGTCAAATGTTCTGTATGCGACCTCCGAAGCCCGTCATCCCGAGATCTGCTGGTCGGTTGACCGGTCGCCAGTGCCGTCAAGAGGGATCACGATCCTCGCCATTGATGAGGATCAATAGGACGGCGGGCTTGGGGCGGCAGATTGACCGAACCGATGATCGTTCAGGCAAAGGTCCGGATACGCGGGTATCCGGCATGATCAACGCCAACACCGGTCGACGACGATCGACCTCGAGCCAATGCTGACAAGGACCCGTTTCGCTCCGGAAGAGAAGCAGCTGCTGCTTCGCTTCTGGCAGAGCGCCTCCGGATATTGGCGAGGCTCATCGGGCTGGCTCGGCTGGTTTCTGGTGGTCCTGCTGATCGCGAACGTCATCCTGCAACTTCTGACCCAATACGGATTGAACTTCTGGAACCGCGACTTCTTTAATGCGGTTGAACAAAAAAATCAGCCGGAGCTCATCCATCAGGCGTTGCGGTTTGTTCCGCTCGCGGGGGCCAGCATCGCACTGGACGTAAGCTCGGTGTGGGTACGCATGACCTTGCAGCGCTCATGGCGCGCGTGGTTGAGCAGCCGACTCTACGACTACTGGCTCAAGGATGACCGCTACAAGAGGCTGCGCTTCATACCAGGAGACAGCGAGGCTCCCGAGTATCGCATCGCTGAAGATGCCAAGGTTGCAACCGACCTGCCGATCGACCTCGCGGTCGGCCTGCTGCAGTCGCTGCTCACGATCGCAACCTTCATTGGCGTGCTCTGGTCGGTGGGCGGCGGATTGACAATTCATGTTGGCGGCTTCGCTCTGCTTGTTCCCGGCTACCTCGTGGTTGCGGTGATCGCGTATTCGTCACTGCTCGCGACCTTTATTTGGCTGGCTGCCGGTCGACTGACCCGCGTCATCGAAGAAAACAAGCGCATGGAAGCCGAACTGAGGGCGATCGGGACGCATCTACGGGAGAGCGGCGAAGGAAAGGTGACGCTTGCGGCCAACACAGATGGCCGACATGTCATCGGCGCGGCCCTGAAGGCCGTGATCCACGTCTGGCGCATCTATTGCTGGCAACTGATGCGAATGACGCTCGTGACCTACACCAGTCTTCTGATCACCCCGGTCATCGGCCTTCTGCTGTGCCTTCCAAAGTATCTCGCCGGCATGATGACGCTCGGCGAAGTGGTCCAGGCGTCGGCTGCGTTCGTTGTCGTGCAGACCGCGTTCAATTGGTTTACGGACAATTATGCCAAGCTCGCAGAGTGGGCCGCTTCGGCGAACAGGGTCGCATCACTCCTGCTCGCATTGGACCAGGATCAGCCGCCCACGCCATGAGGCGACACTTGCGGCTCACCCGCGCATCTGACGTCACAGTGCGCTGAGACGGTTACGATGATATTTCATCGCGTCGGCAGTGCCGCGGCATCGGCTGCCGGCTGCGTCCGACCGCCGCCGCGCATCCGCGCCAGGAGCTCGGCGGTCGGCCAGGAATCCGCCGGCAGCCCGTATTTCATCTGCATCGCCTTCACCGCGCTGCGGCTTGCCTGTCCGAGCACGCCATCGATCTTGCCGACGTCGTAGCCGGCACGCGCCAGCAATCCCTGCAACTCCTTGATCTCGCCAAACGGCAGCTGCGCGACCGGCGCGTGCGGCCGCTGCATCGGCGGCGCGCCCGCGATGCGGCCGGCGAGATAGCCGGCGGTGGTGGAATAGATCAGCGAGTTGTTCCATTCGGTGTAGGCGGCGAAGTTCGCATAGGCGAGGAACGCCGGACCCATCCGGCCCATCGGCAGCAGCAGCGAGGCCGGCATCTCGTCATTGGCGAGCGGTTTGCCATCGGTGGAGGTAACGCCAAGCGACACCCATTTCGAGCGCGGCAGCTTGATGGTGAGGTCGGCCTGGTCCCAAGGGAAATTTGCCGCCTGCGGCACGCGCACCTCCTGCAGCCACGGCTCGCCGCGCCTCCACTTCAATCCGGTGGCGATGTAGTTCGCGGTCGAGCCGATCACGTCGGGGCCGCTTTGCAGGAGATTGCGATGGCCGTCGCCGTCATAGTCGACCGCGTAGTTGAAATAGTGCGTCGGCAAGAATTGCGTCTGGCCGAGCTCGCCGGCCCACGAGCCGATCATCTCGTCGGGCGTCAGGTCGCCGCGCTCGATGATCTTCAGCGCGGCGATGGTCTCGCCCTGGAACATCTCGGAGCGGCGGCAATCATAGGCCAGCGACACCAGCGATTTCAGCGTCGGCAGATTGCCCATCTGGACGCCGAAATCGCTCTCCAGTCCCCAGAACGCGGCGATCACCGCCGGCGGCACGCCATATTCCTTTTCGGCGCGCGCGAACGCGGCGGCATAGGTCCGGATGTATTGCTGGCCCTGCTGCATGCGATAGTTCGCGGCCATGCGGCCCGCGAACTGGGTGAAGATCTGCCCGAACACGCGCTGGCCGCGGTCGCGGTTGACGATGCCCTGGTCGTAGATCAGGTAGGGCGCGGCCTCCGCGATCGTGCGCTGCGAGACGCCGGCGGCGACCGCCTTCTGCTTCAGCTCGGCGAGGAAGCGATCGAAGTTCTGCCCGTTGTGGCAGGACGCAGCCCGCGGCGAAGCGACGGCGGCCGGGCGCGGCCTGACTGGCGCGGGATTCAAGGGGCTGGGCAGCGGCTGCTGCGCCGAGGCGAGGGTAGAGAGCGCCAGCGCCCCCGCGATCGCTGCGATCATGATCGGGGCGCGGAGGGGAGAGGCTGGCATCGATGTCACCGGCTGGAAAAAAGAGGAATTGAAGCCCGATCTGCATACACCAGGGCGACACCTGGCAACAACGGGGTAGCGCCGGGCGCGACCTCGCCACCGAGGCGCGGAAGCGCCGCCCCGGTCTCCGCGTCCTCTTCACATCGGGCTATACCGATGACGCCATCGACCAGGACGGCAAGCTCGAGCAGGGCATCCTGTTCCTGGCAAAACCCTACAGCCGCGCCGAGCTCGCCCGCATGTTGCGCGTCGCGCTGCGCGAGGACGAAGCGGCGAATCGCACAAGAGCCGGCGGCGTAGCGAAAGATCGTAGCCCGCATGAGCGAAGCGACATGCGGGACCGGTCTTACCTCGCATATCGCTTCGCTTATGCGGGCTACCGATCGCCGCGGCACATAACCGATTGTTAACCCGCGCCGCGGCGCTGCGACGCACTGGTTCCCCTTGCGGCTTCAGCGGCAAAATCCCTACCTCAGCGGCGTCAGTTGTGGCAGCATTCCGCTCGCCGTGAGGGAACCACGATGAACTATTTCCGCACCGCGCTCCTGCTTGCCGGCCTCACCGCCCTGTTCATGGGGGTCGGCTATCTGATCGGCGGCGGCACCGGCGCGGTGATCGCGCTGATCGTCGCGGCTGCGACAAATCTGTTCACCTACTGGAATTCCGATCGCATGGTGCTGTCGATGTACGGCGCCCATCAGGTCGATGCGAGCTCGGCGCCCGAACTCTACAATCTCGTCGCCGAGCTGGCGCAGCGCGCCGCTCTCCCGATGCCTCGCGTCTTCGTGATGGACGAGGCGCAGCCGAATGCGTTCGCGACCGGCCGCAATCCGGAGAATGCGGCGGTCGCCGTCACCACGGGCCTGATGCAGCAGCTCAGCCGCGAGGAGCTGGCCGGCGTGATCGCGCATGAGCTTGCGCATATCAAGCATCACGACACGCTGACCATGACGATCACGGCGACGATCGCCGGTGCGATTTCGATGCTGGCGCAGTTCGGCATGTTCTTCGGCGGCAATCGCAACAACAATAACGGTCCCGGCATTGTCGGCTCGATCGCGATGATGATCCTGGCGCCGCTCGGCGCCATGCTGGTGCAGATGGCGATCAGCCGCACCCGCGAATACGCCGCCGACAATTATGGCGCGCGCATCGTCGGTCAGCCGATGTGGCTTGCCTCCGCGCTCGCGAAGATCGAGAACGCCGCACATCAGGTGCCGAACATGGAGGCCGAGCGCAATCCGGCCACCGCGCACATGTTCATCATCAACCCGCTGTCGGGCCACGGCGTCGACAACCTGTTCGCGACCCACCCCTCGACCGCGAACCGCATCGCCGCGCTGCAGCAGCTCGCCGCCGAGCTCGGCACCCAGACCGCGCCGCGCCCGGCCGGTGGAAGCTATCCGCCGCGCAGCCCGTGGGGCGGATCGTCCGGCCAGCGCGGACCGTGGGGTTAGCTGCGTGTGAGGCGGGATCGGACGCAGCCGCGAAGGCGGTGTGCTCCCTCGCCCCGTTCTTACGGGGAGAGGGCTGGGGTGATGGGCTGTCTCCGCAGATCCGGCGATAGCTGCATTCGCGGAGGCTCCCCCTCCCCCGGAACGCATCTAGCGATGCGTTCCGGCCTCTCCCCGCACGCGGGGCGAGGTGAAGTGGAGCCGCTGCTACGCGCTCGCGGCGTCCAGCCGTTCGACCTGGTCTTTGCTCAACTCAAGTTTGGTCGCCGCGACCAGCGTTGCGACCTGCTCGGGCCTGGTGGCGCTGGCGATCGGCGCGGTGACTGAGGGTTTTGCCATCAGCCAGGCGAGCGCGACCGCGGCCGGCTCGGCGCGGGTTTCCGCGGCGACCTCGTCGAGACCGGCTAGGATGCGCATGCCGCGCGGGTTCATGTATTTTGGAATGCTGCGTGCACCGCGCGGGCTCTTGGCGAAGTCGCTCTCCGAGCGATATTTGCCGGTCAAAAATCCTGCGGCGAGCGAGAAGAACGTGATCACGCCGACGTCGTTCGCCTCGCAGACGCGTTGCAGCGCGCCTTCGTAGCTTGAGCGCTCCGCCAGGCTGTATTCAGGCTGCATGCTCTCGTAGCGCGGCAGCCCGTTTGCCTTGGCAATATCGAGCGCACCTTGGAGCCGCTCCGCCGAGAAGTTCGAGGCGCCGATCGCCCTGATCTTGCCGGCCTTGATCAGCTTGTCGTAGGCCGCGAGCGTCTCTTCCCGCGGCGTCGTCTCATCATCCTTGTGGGATTGGTAGAGATCGATGAAATCGGTCTGCAGCCGCCGCAGCGAGTCCTCGACGGCGCGCGCGATGTAGTCCGGCTTCAGTCCGACATTGCCGCCTCCCATGTCCATGCCGACCTTGGTGGCGAGGATGACGCGGTTGCGGTTGCCGCGCGCCTTCATCCATTTGCCGATGATGGTCTCGGATTCGCCGCCGCTGTGGCCCGGCACCCAGCGTGAATAGACATCCGCCGTATCCAGGAAGGTCAGCCCCTGATCGAGCACGGTGTCGAGCAGGCGAAACGACGACGTCTCGTCCACGGTCCAGCCGAATACATTGCAGCCGAAGCACAGGGGAGGAACAGTGAGGCCGGAGCGGCCGAGCGCGCGATGCTTCATGAGTTTTCTTTCGCTTGTTCTTGGTGGCGGGCGCCGGACACTGAGGCAGATCGCCCTTGTTTGCAAGGCGTTGTGCCTGTCGCATGATGTGAGGCAAAGGGTGCGGGTGAGGTCGGGGTTGGTCGTGGACACACCATGCTCGCTCGTGTGTCAGGCAGGCTGCCCCACAGTGCCGCCTCGATAGAGCGCGATTTCATTTGCCGGATATTTGATGTAGATTGCGCGGCGAGCTGCCACCGGTTGCGCCGAAATCCGGGAAATGAGCGGCAGCGCGACTGGCCATCGGCAGGCCATTTCTTCTCATTTTCCAGTACGTAATGCTCTGCCTGGGCTGCACGCCCGGGTGAATGTTTTTTTCATTCTAGCCAAACGGAGCGATTGCCATGCATTTCTGCTTCTCTGGTGAATACACCCCGCGTTCCCTGAACAACATCATGGAAAACCCCACGACCAATCGGCTTGAGGCCGCGAAGAAGTTGATCGAGGCCGCCGGCGGGAAACTGATTTCGATGTACAGCACGGCGACCGATGGCCCCGGCGTGATGGTGATCTTCGACGTGCCGGATCCGAGCTTCGCGCCTGCGATCAGCGGCGTGGTCGTGGCCGCCGGCGCCATGCAGAATGTGAGGCTGATCCGGCTCTTCACCCAGGACGAGATCAAGGTGGTGCGTCAGCACGCGACCAAGCTCAAGGCTGCCTACACGCCGCCTGGCGGTTAGCAGGCCGAGCGATCCAGAACGGCGCAGATTGATCTGATGGCCGGTGTCACTCTCGCGCGGCGGCGCTAGCCGGCGTCGCGCGCGAAGGCGGGGGCCGTTGCGCGCCGCTGATCCGGGGCGTCAACGGATGGGCATTAGCTCAGGCGGATGTCCCGGCTACGTGCATGCCGGCCACAGCCCCGGCCGGTTGTGCCGTCGCATGACGTCCGCCGCCTCGCTCGGGCCTCCGCTTCGGCAAGACGAGCGCAGTACGCGCTAAGGCGCGATGAGATCAGGGCGTGTACTCATGAATTCTTCGCGTCCGCTTTGATCTCGGAAGCTGACGTTGAGGCCGACATCGCCGTATGTCGGCCTTGGGCCAATAAGCAACATCCAAAGAAGTTCAGTTGACTACGTGCGGGCCTCAAAGTTCATGTTGAACGGCGTCTCGGTCGCGCGACCGAACTACTTAGAGCCCGCCCATATAACGCATGCTCGCATGTCCAGCCCTTCTTGGCGGACGACTAGCAAATGCGACAGGGGATGCGAAGTATCGCCTTGGCCGACCAGCGCCGCTTGGGGATGGAAAAATCACGCCCCCCGCTTCTTCAGACCGAGCCCCTCGAACTGCGTCTTCTGCTCGTCACTCAGGTTCCAACGGAAATCGTCGACCGCGTCGTTCACGCTGATGATCGCCTCTCTCATCGCTTCCAACCGCGCCTTTGCGGCCTTAAGGCGGGCCGGCGGGGTGAGCGCGTCCTTTGGCGGGCATGGGTTTAAGGCTTCCATGGTGCCCATCGTGGTATCCTGCACCACTTCGAGCGCGGCGCGTTGCGTATCGTTCAGTTTCAGGCTGGCGACGATGTCGTCGAGGGGCCATTGCTGGGCGACGAGCTGGCGGTATTGCTTTTCGGCCCGTTGCTCGTCTTGCGGTTCACGGCTCGCCTGGCAGGCGGCGTCCTGCATCTCCTTCAGCTTCGCGGCCGCAGCGTTAGCGCGGCGGTCGCGTTCGGGCGTGTTGAGCTGGGCCTTCTGTTCATCGCTTAGGAGATCGTAGAATTTTTGAAATGGCGGCATAACGGTCGCAACTGCGCTCAGCATCGCGTTGACGCGGCTCTGCATGGCCGCGAATCGCTCCAGCGCGGTGGTTGCGGTCTGTGCTGGACAGGAAGCGCGGATGGTGTTGCCGGCGGAAATCCAGGCGCTCGCGAGCTCGTCGAAGGCTGCGCGCTGCGCCTCGTTCGCCGCGACCGCGAGGCCGATCCGCTCGAGGGGAAGGCCGGTCGTCTCGGCGGTGTCGCCGCTACAGAATTCCTGCACCGAGGGCGCTTTGCGATGCCGCCTCCCGGCGGGGCGCTCGGCCGCAAACGCTGAGAGATCGCTCGCAGCGTAAGGCGAGAAGATCGCAGCGTAGAGATCGCCGTAGCCATAGGCCCAGAAGCCGCTGCCATCATTGAGAAGCGCGTAGTCATAGAGATCGCTGTAGGCAAACGGCCAGAAGAGCGGACCGACCCAGCCGTATGAACCGTCGGAGTGCTGCCACCAGCCTTGCGCAGCTCGGCCGCCGTGCCAGCCGGCCAGCGCGGCGACGGCAGTGAGCTGCGCGCGCTCACTCGGGCCGATCGACTCGGCGGCGGGGCGAAGATCTTGCGGTCTTAGGGCAGCCATGCGGACGCGGCTGTGGCGCGCCGCCATGCGTGCGTGGCGGAGACCTGCGACCGACAGCACGCCGGCCATCGCGAAGCGCGCGACGCTCACGGGGCCGCCAACGCGCAGGCGGAAACCCGCCTCGGCCGCGCTCGGCAGCGCTCCCAGAACGCCAATTGCAACGCCGGCCGCAGCCATTCCAAGGCGGGACTTTGACATGATCTCTCCCTCGGTCTCTCCCTTGGCGGCCCAGGCCACATCGCGTCACAAATATGACTCGCAGCGGAACCGAAAGTTCCTCCCGCCGTTTTCATTAGGTGAACCTGCGGTCAGGTCTCGACGTCAACGGATTAGTCGCGTCGAGTACACGCGCTGGGTCGAATCGTCATCGCGCTTTAGTTTGGTGTGTGATTCGCGCAAACGCGTTGTCGCGAGGGAAAGCCGCTTCGCACTTTTCCGGATCATGCTTTAGCGCACGTCGTCCTCGGTCGAATCCTCCTCCGTTTTCGGCGGCCAGGCGCCGCGCCGGACCAGCGTCTCGTGCAGGAGATGTGCACGCTGTTCGTCGCACCCGATGGCTGCAAGGGGGTCGAGGGCCCGATCAGCAAGGACGGCTGGTGCAAGGCCTTTGCCGCGGTGGATTGATCGGTCGATTGATCCTTGGCTCACAACTCCCGCGCATTCGAGAACGCGAACGACGACACCCGCCGCGTGGTCTCGTCCAGGATCAGGGTGCGCGTGATCGGCGGCTCGGCGCGCTGGCTGCAGTTCTCGCGCTCGCAGAGCCGGCAGTTGACGCCGATCGGCGTGCCCTCGACCTTCTCCAGATCCATTCCGGTCGCATAGATGAGCTTGGCCGCGTGACGGATCTCGCAGCCGAGCCCGATCGCAAAGCGCGGCTGCGGCTGCGGGTAGGGCGCCACCGGCCGGCGCACCATCTGCGCGATCGAGAAATAGCGCGTGCCGTCCGGCAATTCGATCACCTGGCTGAGCAGGCGATCCGGCATGTCGAAGGTCGAGTGCACGTTCCAGAGCGGGCAGGTGCCGCCGAACTTGGAGAACGGGAAGGTGCCGGAGGAAAACCGCTTCGACACGTTGCCGGCATTGTCGACGCGGAGCAGGAAGAACGGCACGCCGCGCGCGTTCGGCCGTTGCAGCGTGGTGAGGCGGTGGCAGACCTGCTCGAAGCCGGCGTTGAAACGCTGCGCCAGCACATGGACGTCGTAGCTCAAGGCTTCGGCTGCGGAATGAAACGCCTGGTAGGGCATCATCGCGGCGGCTGCGAAGTAATTGGCGAGCGTGATGCGGTAGAGCCGGCGCGCAGTGTCGTCGAGCGGGCCGGCGCGGCTGACGATGGCGTCGATCGCGGCGCCGCACTCGACAAAGCCGATCTGCAGCGCAAGCTGGAAGCTGCGGCCGGAGCTGTCGACGAGTTCGGAGATCAAGAGCTGCCGGCGGTGCCGATCGAAACGGCGCAGCGTCTCGCGCATCACGTCGACCGGCATCACGCGGGTCAGAATCGAATGTCTTTCGCGGAGGCGCGTGGTCAGCGCCGTGAACAGGCCTTCGGTCGGCACGTTGATCTCGTCGCGCAGATTCTCCGCGGCGGTCTCGAGCTCCGGAAAATAGTTGCGGTTGGCCTCGATCAGGTCGCGCACCCGCTCGATCGGATTGGCGTCGAATTGCGAGCCTTCGCGGTCGGCCATCTGCGCCGCCACCAGCGTCTCGCCGCGGCGCGCCTCGGTGTAGGCGGCATAGAGCCGCTGCAGCGCATGCGTCACGCCGGGGCAGAGCTCGGCGAGGTCGCGCAGCTCCTGCTTCGGCAGGTCGATCTGGCGGAACAGGGGATCGGAGAAGATCTCGTTGAGTTCCGCGAAGAAGCGGTCCTCGTCGGCGGTGGCGAGGTCGCGCAAGTCGAGGTCGTACGTCTCGGCCAGCCGCAGCAGGATCTGCGCCGTTACCGGGCGCTGGTTGCGCTCGATCAGGTTGATGTAGGAGGGCGAGATGCCGAGCCCCTCGGCGATCTGGGTCTGCGACAGCCCCAATTGCTGGCGGATCCGCCGGAAGCGCGGACCGACGAACAGCTTCTTTCCGGACTCACCGGGCATGGCAGGTTTCCTGACCTATATTGTGACAAAGTTTACAAATCGACATTTATTACAAGTTCAGATGTTACATGACATCACAAATAAAAAACAAGGCATCTATACGAACTTCGCGTTTTCGCGTTTATCTCCTGACACGCAATTCGCAATGCTCTGTCAAGAATGTCGATCCGGCGAGCAGGTTGCGGAGATCAAGGTGCAGGCGGCTGGGCAAAGGCAGCCCCGATTTTTTGAAGGAGACTGACGATGAGCAAGGGCAGCAATTTCTGGGTGATCGGCGGCGAGTTCGGGTCGATGAACTTCCACAAGCTCGTCGAAGGCTCGGCCCAGGTCCGCGGTCCGTTCAAGACCCGCAAGGAAGCCGAAGAGTGCTGGAAGGAAGTTTCGGAAGAAAGCCGCCACAAGGCCGGCGTGCGCTTCTCCATCGTCGAGGAGCCGTCGCGGGTTTCGGCCTGACGTTCAAGATTTTCAGAGCCAAGAAAACGTCCAAGGACGGCGGCCCCATCCGGTTTCATCCGGGTGGGGTCGACCGCTTTTGGGACAGCGTCAGGCCTTTGATCTGGGGATAAGTGGCGGCCTAAGTGCTTGGGAACCAACGCCCTTTGCGGACATCTTGGTTGCTGATAGGTTAATGCGCAGGAAACCCGTCACCACGAGACCGCAAGGCATGTCCGATCCGCAGAACACCGGCAGCGAGGCGCGCGAGATGCGGCCGACGCTGCGAGAGGCGCTGCGGCGGGCGCGGATCGAGGCGGCCGATCGCACCGGCGTCGTCGTCGAGCTGCGCGACGCCGAGGTGGCGCGGCTCGAGATCCTCAACGATGCGCTCGATCCGTTGTTCGCGCAGGTGCCGGACAAGGTCGATCTGTTCGACCGCGGCATCAGTCAGGGCGAGACGCCGCGGCTGTGGATCGACGTCGTCGCGCATGTGCTGATGGGGCGCGACAAGCGCATCTACCGCTTCGTGCAGGACACGAGGTTCGGCCGCATCGTGCTCGCCGAATCGCATGACGTGGCCGCGATCGTCGATGCCGTCACCGACTATGTCGCGCGCCGCCTGATCGAGCGCGAGCATGCGATGGTGGCAACGCCGCTTCCGGTTCCCGAGCCGCCGACGCCCGTCCCGGTGGTGGCGCCAAAGCGCCGCGGCGGGATCGGCATGTTCGTGTTCGGCTTCGTCATGGGTGCGCTCGCGCTGTTCGGTCTCGCGCTGTTTGCGAGCTTGCAAAACTACTAGCCGCTCAAGGGGCGGGGCATCGTGGTCATAACACCCGCCTCGGCATTTTTCGGCGTCCTGGCGGCGGCCGCGGTGGTCGGCAGCGCCGTGCTGTTTGGCAAGTGGCAGACATTGCGGCGCGCCGAATACATCCGCACTTTTCACTGGCCGGCGGGCCTGTTGGCGCGGCTCGAGAAGCGTCATCCCGGCTTCACCCGCAAGGACAGCGCGCTGGTCTCGCGCGGCCTGCGGCAGTTCTTCCTCGCTTATCTGATGAGCGGCAAGCGCTACGTCTCGATGCCGTCGCAGGCAGCCGACGACCTCTGGCACGAATTCATTCTCTACACCCGCGAATATGATGCGTTCTGCCGCCGCGCCTTCGGCGGCTTCCTGCATCACACCCCCGCGGTCGTCCTGGTGAAGGAGCGGCGCAGGAGCAATGAGGGGCTGCGGCGGGTCTGGTGGTATTGCTGCAAATACGAGAACATCGATCCGGTCAGGCCGACCCGGCTGCCGCTGCTGTTCGCGCTCGACGCCAAGCTGAACATCGCGAACGGCTTCATCTATCACACCGACTGCGAGGCGCTGCGCCGCAGCGGCATCGGCGGCAGCAGCCCCTATTGCGGCGGCGATTTCTCCGACTCGTCGATCGACGGATCGTCAGCGGGTTTCGGCGATGCCGGCAGCGACGGGAGCGGTGGCAGCGATGGCGGTGACGGCGGCGGCGATGGTGGCGGCGGTGACAGCGGTGGTGGCTGCGGCGGCGGGGGCGGCGATTAGGACAGTCGTACTTGCTTCAATTCGCGGATGCCGGCGTGATCGCCGAGGCCGCGCACGGTCTGCTCGCAGCGCCAGTCGTTGCCGTCACGCTCGATCGTGAACAAATTATAGGCCGCGGCCGGATAGTGCTTGCGCGCCAGCGCCGATGCCGACGGCACGCCGATCGCCGGGATCTTCCGCTCGGGGCCGTCGAACCACATCGTCGAATGGATGTGGTCGTGGCCGTGCAGCACCAGCTCGACGCCGTGGCGCCTGAGCAGCGCCAGCAGCTGATGCGAATCGGTCAGGCGCTTGGCGCGCCCGTCGGAGTGCAGCGGATGATGCACCAGGAGGACGCGGAAGGCGTCCTCCCGCGACAGCTGCGCGAGGATCGCATCAAGCGCATCGAGCTGAGGATGGCCGAGCCAGCCGGTCGCCATCAGCGGTGGCGTCGGCACCGCCGAGGAGACGCCGATCAGCGCCACAGGCCCGCGGTGGCGCACGAACGGAAAATGCGTTGCCGCGCCATCGGCGTCGCCGCGCAGATAGTCGCCGAAGTGACTGACGAAGCGATGCCGCGTCGCGCGCACATAGGCGTCGTGGTTGCCGGGGATCACGGTGACGTCGGCAGGCGAACCCACGCCCTCCAGCCATTGCCGGGCCGGATTGAACTCGGCATCCAGCGCCAGATTGACGAGGTCGCCGGTCACGGCGATATGGTCCGGCTGCTGCGCCTGCATGTCCGACACCAGCGCGTCGAGCACGTCGCGGCGGTGATATTTGTGACGGTTGCGCGTCCAGTTCAGGTAGCCGAAGGCGCGCTTGCCGGCCAGATCGCGGAGCCGCGCCGCCGGCAGCGGCGGCAGATGCGGGTCCGACAGATGCGCGAGGCGAAACGGCGCCATCATGCGATTCCCTTCGGATTGTCCGCGAAAAGTGGCCGGCAGCCGGTCATGTCGTGCTATCCCGAACGTCCTGCCTGTATTGGCAAGAGCTGCGCAGGCGCGCAAGGATCAAAGCACGGATCAAACACCATGATGTCGAGGGTTCAGTGACGGTCCTGCTCGATTTACGCAAGCGCTACGAGCCGCAGATCAGATGGGTGTTTCATTTCTACTGGCGGCTGGTCCGCAGCATGACGCTCGGGGTCCGTGCCGTCGTGCTCGATGCCGACAACAGGGTGTTCCTGGTCAAGCACAGCTACGTCCATGGCTGGTATCTGCCCGGCGGCGGGGTCGAGGTCGGCGAAAGTTTTATCGAGTCGCTGCGGCGCGAATTGGAGGAGGAGGGGCGGATCGAGCTCAAGGGCGAGCCGGTGCTGCACGGCATCTTCCACAACAGCCACGTCTCGCCGCGCGATCATGTCGCGGTCTACGTCGTCAGGAACTACCGGCAGGACCGCCTGCCGGAGCCGAATCGCGAGATCGTGGCCTGCGGCTTCTTCGATCCGGCTGATCTGCCCGACGAGACCACCCCCGGCACGCGGCTGCGGATCGCGGAGGTGCTCGAAGGCAAGCCGCCCACGGCGACATGGCGGTGATGGACCGCGCCCGCGCCAGATGCTATCCCGCGCCCCACAATGACCGAATTGTCCCTGACCATCCTGCCCGAGACCCCGAAAGACGCCCAGGCGATCGAGCGCCTGCACGAGCGCACCTTCGGGCCCGGCCGCTTCGTGCTCAGCGCCTACCGGCTGCGCGAGCATGTCGATCATCTGCTCGATGTCTCCTTCACGGCGCGGATCGGCACGCTGCTGGTCGGCTCGGTGCGCCAGCTGCCGATCACGATCGGCGATACGCCGGCCCTGATGCTCGGGCCGTTGACGGTCGAGCCGCCGTTCCGCAGCCGCGGCGTCGGCCGTGCGCTGCTAGAGCGTGCGATCAACGACGCCCGCGCCAAGGGCCACCGGCTGATCGTGCTGGTCGGCGACGAGCCATACTATTCGCGGGTCGGCTTCAAGCCGGTCCCGAAGGGGCGAATGACCATGCCCGGCCCGGTCGATTACAGTCGCCTGCTTGTCATGGAACTGGTCGACGGCGCGGCCGAGGGCGTCTCCGGGCCGATCCAGCCGGACTGGAGCAAGGCGATCTGACATCCGCGCGGGCGTCGCCGGAACTGTTGCGCGCTATCGGAAACTAAAGCACAGTTGAGATAAGCGCCGGGACAAGACCGGCGCATGTCATATCAACAGGGAGAGTGCGCGTCATGATCAAGGTCAGTGTGATGTATCCGAACAATCCAGGCGCACGCTTTGATCACGACTATTATCGCGACAAGCACATGCCGCTAGTGAAGGCGCGCCTCGGCGACGCCTGCAAATACTACACCGTCGACAAGGGTCTCGCCGGCGGCGCACCGGGGCAACCCGCCACCTATGTCGGGATGTGCCACATCTTCTGCGACTCGGTTGAGGCCTTCGCGGCCGGCATGGGCAAGCACGCCCAGGAGATCATGGGCGACATCCCGAACTACACCGATCTGCAGCCGGTGATCCAGATCAGCGAAGTCGTCGTCGGCCACTGACGACTCAAGCGTTGGAGTTTGATCCCTCTGCCGCGAACGGCAGAGGGACCCGCTTGGCTCAGAACTTCAGGTTGGCGAACGCCCGCACGCCGAGGCCCGGCATCAGCACCTCGTCCTTGGTGTAGGAGACGGAGTTGCGGATGTTCTGGTTGAGCAAATTGTTGCCGACCAGACCAAGCGTCATCTCGCGCGCGCCGATCCATGACGAATTCAGCTTGGTGTTGTAGGTGATCTCCGCGTTCAAGAGATTGTAGCCCGCCGTCGGGGTCTCGCCGATGACAGCGATGTCGTTCTGCGCGAAGGCGTGCACCAGATTGATGCGGGTCAGCCAGTTGCTGTCGCGCCAGTAGAGGCCGCCGCCAAGCCGCACCGGTGGAATCCGTGGCACGTTGCTGCCGTCGGTGAAGGTGGCGCGCACCACGTCGAACTGGTTCTCGATGCCCCAGATGCCACCGTTGAGGGGGCCAATGTCGAACTGGCTCTGGAATTCGGCGCCGCGGAAGATCGCGTCACGCTGCGAATAAACCGCCTGCCGCGCCTCATTGTTGGGATCGCCATTGCCGCAGGAGTCGAAATCGTCGCCGCACATCACCCCGGTCAGGCGGCGATAGATGAAGTTGCTGAAGCGGGTGTAGTAGGCGGTGGCCTCGAAGCGGAACGGTCCGGTCGCCTTGCGCAGGCCGATCTCGACCGATTTCGCGGTCTCGATGGTCAGGTTCGGATTGCCGATGTCGAAGGTCGCGGTCGCATCGTGCGCGCCGCGCGAGAACAGCTCCGCGGGCTTCGGCGCGCGTTCGACATATTGCGCGGTGATGCTGCCGACGAGATCGCCGGGCAGGTTCTGCAGCAGCCCGATGCTGCCGCTGACCGGCGTGTAGGACGGATTGCGCGCGATCGAGATCTGCGGTGCGCCATCGGGCAGATAATCCGCCGGGAAATTCGGCATCGATCCGTGCAGGTCGACGTGCTCGATGCGGCCGGCGATCTGCGCCTTGGTCGAATCCGTGAACTTGAACTCGTTGAACACGTAACCCGCGACGCGGTTGTTGTTGTTCGGGCTCCACAGGCCGTTGAACAGCGAGCCTGGATCGTCCGGGCTCGGCGCGGTCAGCTCCTGATGCCCGGCCTGCACGCCGAACGCGGTCGTCACCGTGGCGAAGCGTGCGTTGAACGGCATCATCTGCACCTCGACGCGGGCTTCCTGCTCCTTGTTGGTGAAGGTCTGCCGCACGCCGTCGCTGAACGGGTCGGTCGGATCGGCAAGGCCGAGCTCGTTGTGGCGATAGTCGGTCGCGCCGACCCAGAACCGCACCGCTTCGATCGCCGCGGCATCGGGCCGGTACTCGCCCTTGACCGCGATCTTGGTCTGGTGCGCGTCGATCCGGGTCTGGTGATCGGCGCCATCGGTGCCGGGGATATGGTAGAGCGAGTCGTTCTGGGTGATCGCCGCGCCGATATAGCCGCCCTGGAAGAAATAGGAGGCGCCAACCGACGCGCCGTCCGACTGCGTCGCGGAGTTCGGCTGGCGGCCGTTGAATGGCTGGCCGGGCACAAATAAATAAGGATAGCTGGGGATGCTGTAGTCGCTGGTGGTGCGGCCATAGACATCGGCATGCACGGCGACATTGTTGCCGCCGGCGTCCAGCAGCATGCCGCCCTCGACGCCGCGATTGACCGAGCTGACCGACGTGCGGGTCTCGACATTGAGGCAACCCGGCGCGCCGGCGCCGGCCAGCGGAGCCTTCACCGGCAATCCGTAGCTCTGGAACGGCGCCGCCGCGCAGGTCGGCATCGCATCGGGAATCCGGTTGTTGGTGGCGCTGACGACGCCGCCGATCGAGGTCGAGCCGTAGCGCAGCGCTGCCGGGCCGCGCACCACTTCGATCTGGTTGGTCGAGAGCGGATCGATCGGGACGAAATGATCCTCGCCGAGATCCGACACGCCGCCGCCGCCGAGACCGTTTTCGACGATGCCGACGCGGTTGACGTCGAGGCCGCGGATGATCGGCCGGCTCGACGCGCCCGGCGCGAAGCTCGAACCAGTGATGCCGGGCTTGGAGAACAGCAGATCGCCCAGCGTGGCGGCGCCCGAGCGCCGCAGTTCCTCGTTGGGTATCACAGTGACGGTGGCGAACTGATCGGTAACCACGGGCAGCACGCCCTGCTGCGGTGCCGGCGCCGCAGGCGCCGGTTGCACGGCCGCGGCGCGTTCGCGGTTGCGGCTCGGCGCGGCCCGGACAACATGGCTCGGCGTGCGCGTTGGCGCCGTCCGGTGCCGTTGGATCGGGCTCGGTGCCGTCACCGTGATGTCGGGGAGTTGCGTCGGCGTGTCGTCGGCCAGGGCATTGTGGCTCATCGCGCCCAGCAATAGCCAGCTCACGCTCCCGATGTGGAGTGCTCGTTTCTTCTGAAGTGTCATTGTCCCGATCCAGGCCCGTCGAAATGACGGATCGATTCCGATTTGCCCCGCTGGCGCAGGCCGCAAATGTGATGCGGCCGTCCGCTCAGGGCGTGCAGCAATCAGTCGATGTCAGGACAGGGGAGGTGCGCGGGAGTGGAAGGCCGCCGGCGCCGATTTCAGATGGGCGAATTCGGCATTGGTGGTGCGGAACAGAAGCTCGATGGCTTCCGGCAGCAACAGCACCGGCGGCGCCGTGAACAGCATGCTGCTCGCGAGCGAGATGACGGCGCAGATCGCGCAATTGTCGGCCGGATGCCGGTCGTTGTCGTGATTGGCGGGCTGTGGCGTCCCGGTCACCTGGACCGCGAGGTCCGGCGTCGCCGAGGTCCCGATATAGGCGAGATCGACCAGCGACAGCCCGGTCTGGACCGCGGGCGCCGCTTGCGCTGCCGCGATCGGATGGAAATGCCCGAACGACAGCATGAACTGGACGGCGAGCGCGAACAGCGCCAGCCGCGAGCCAGTCTTGATGTGTCGCCGGAACCACTGCATGCCGATAACGCCCACCCGTCGGGAGCGCATCAACACCCCAGCGCCCCGATGTTATATTATAACATCGGATGGCGTGCGCGATGTCAACCAGCGTTCAGACAAACCGTGTCGATGCATTACCTGTGTGTGCTTGATGCAACGCAGACCTGAGCCCGGCCGGGCTCAGCGTCCCTCGCGCAGCCATGTTGCCGCGAATGCGCCGAGCAACAGCAGCAGGCCGACCAGGCCGGCGAACATCGGCAGCACGCCGACACCCTTGACGACGCTGGCGTCGCGCATCTTGACGCCGAGCCAGCCATCGCCGCGGAAGATCGAGGAGGAGCGCACCGGCACGACGCGCGGCATGTCGAGGCTCGAACCGTCGACAGTGCGCCGGGCGTCGCCGCCGGTCGCCTGCGCCAGCGGCTTCAGCATGTCGGTGGTCGAGGTGACCTCCGAGAATTCCCTCGGGTTGGTCGGGCCGACATTGATCAGCGCCTTCAGCGTGCCGTCGGTGGCTTGCCACAGGCCGAGCTCGTTGGCGGGCAGCGTCGCGCGCCACTCGCCGGGATCGCCGGCGGTAAGTGTCAGTTCGCGCGTGGTGCCGCTCGGCGACGTCACGGTGACCGGCGACACGGTGTCGGCCATGGTCTGGCGCACCACCATGAGATCCTTGCCCTGCACCTGCATGCGCAGCGCCTCTTCGTCGAGGTCGGGCTGCTTCATCAGCCAGTGCGACACCCGCCGCAACAAATCGAGATGCGGGCCGCCGCCCTCGTAGCCGCGCGCCCACAGCCAGATGTGGTCGGAGAGCAGCAGCGCGACGCGGCCTTCGCCGAAGCGCGACAGCAGCAGCAGCGGTTTGCCGTCGGCGCCGGTCATGACCGGCGGATTGATCGCGTTGCGCGTATCGACGGTGCGGAAGAACCGGCTCCAATGCGGCGGCTCGGCATTCGAGCCTTCCAGCCCGCGCGTCACCGGATGGCGCTTACCGGCATCGCTCAGATGCGCGTAGAACGGCTTCTCGGTCACGCCGACCGGTTCGGCCGGCAGCACCGAATCCAGCGGCGTGCGCCAGATGCTGGTGGTCGAGGCGTAGTCGGGACCCGCGGAGACCAGCACCGCGCCGCCGGCGCGGACATAGCGCGCGATGTTGTCGAAATAGGCGATCGGCAGCACGCCCTGGCGGGCGTAGCGGTCGAAGATGATCAGCTGGAATTCGTTGATCTTCTGCTGGAACAGCTCGCGGGTCGGAAATGCGATCAGCGACAGCTCGTTGATCGGCGTGCCGTCCTGCTTCTCCGGCGGACGCAGAATGGTGAAGTGAACGAGATCGACGCTGGGGTCGGACTTCAACAGGTTGCGCCAGGTGCGTTCGCCGGAATGCGGCTCGCCGGACACCAGCAGCACGCGCAGCTTGTCGCGCACGCCGTCGATCGCGACCACGGCGCGGTTGTTGACCGGCGTCAGCTCGTTCTCGAGCGGCGAGGCCTCGATCTCGACGATGTTGGGCCCGGCGTGCTTGATGTCGATGTCGACGCTCGAAGTCTGGCCGCTGGTCAGCGTGCGCTCGTTGATCACTTCGCCGTCGCGGCGGATCGTGACCTTGGCGCGCTCGCCGGTGACGCCCTGGTCGTCGAGCCGGAAGGTGATGGTCTGGGTCTGGCCGACGATGCCGAAGCGCGGGGCGGCGGTGATCGCGATGCGGCGGTCGCGCTCGTCCTTGCGGCCGGTGATCAGCGCGTGCACCGGCGCCTGGAAGCCGAGCGCCTGGGCGTTGGCGGGAATGTCGTGCACGCGGCCATCGGTGATCATGAAGGCGCCGGCGACGCGCTCGACCGGAACGTCCGACAGCGCCGACGTCAACGCGCCGAACAGCTTCGTTCCGTCGGTCTCGCCATCGGCCTGACCGGCCTCGACGACGCGGACCTCGAGGCCCTTAATCTGCTTCAGGCTGTCGACCAGCGCCTGGCGCGCCTTGTCGGTCTCCTGGTTGCGCGTGCCGAAATTCTGGCTCGGGCTCTTGTCGACCACGACGGCCGCGACCGAGGACAGCGGCTCGCGGTCCTCGCGGGTGAAGGAGGGATTGGCCAGTGCCAGCAGGATCAGCGCCAGCGCGGCGACCCGCACCGCGGCGCCCCGCGCGCGCGACACGAGCAGCAGCACGGCGATGACGACAATCGCGCCGAGCGCGAGCCACAGCACGAGCGAAGGAACCAGCGGTGTGAACGCGATACCGTAGTTCATGGCGTCACTCCGTCATTCCGGGATGGTTCGAAGGACCAGACCCGGAATCTCGAAATTCCGGGTTCGATGCTTTCGCATCGCCCCGGAATGACGGTGTTGGCAGCTGAATCACTCGCATCTCTACTGTCCCAGCCGCTCGATCAAGGCAGGCGCGTGCACCTGGTCGGCCTTGTAGTTGCCGGTCAGCGTGTACATCACGATGTTGACGCCGGCCCGGAAGGCGAATTCGCGCTGGCGCGGCTCGCCCGGCGTCAGCGGCAGCATCGGCTGGCCGTCGGGGCGGATCGCCCAGGCACCGGCGAGGTCATTCGACGTGATGATGATCGGCGAGACGCCGTCGCCGCCGCGCGCCGGGCGCTGCGCAGCCTCGTCGTCGTCCTCGCGCGGCAGCGCCTCGACCCAGGTCTGACCTGAGTTGAAGCGGCCGGGGAAGTCGCGCAGCAAATAGAACGTCTTGGTCAGCACGTGCTCGCGCGGCACAGGCTCGAGCTCGGGCACGTCGAGGGTCGACAGCAATTCGCGCAGCGTCTGCATGCCGGGCGTCTGCGATGAGCCGTTGTCACCCGGCGGCGCTTCGACGGCGTCACGGGTATCGAAGATGACGGTGCCGCCCTGCTTCATGTAGGCGTCGATCTTGTTGATGGCGTCCTGCGGCGGCTTCGGCGCGCCCGGCACGATCGGCCAGTAGATCAGGGGGAAGAACGCCAGCTCGTCGCGCGCGGGATCGATGCCGACGGGATCGCCGGCCTCCAGCGCGGTGCGCTGTCCGAGGAACAGCGTCAGTCCGGACATCCCCGCCTTGACGATGGAATCGACGTCGGCATTGCCGGTGACGACATAGGCCAGCCGCGTCTGCGACACCGCCTTGATGGCGAAGTCGTCGCTGCCGCTGTTCTGCGCGCGGCTCGGCGAGGGCACCATCGTGGTCGCAAGGATGAAGGCCAACGCGAGCACGGCCGGTGCCGCGCGCCGCCGGATCAGCGCGGCGAGGCCGCCGCCGAGCATGGCGACCACGATCGCATCGAGGAGGAACAGCGCCAGCGCCGTCGACAGCATGATGCCGCGCAGGTCGCGCGGCTCGGCGTTGGTGTAGCTCGCGCGCGTCGCGCGCAGGGCCGAGGTGTCGAGCGGCGCGATGCGATCGGCGGAGGCGAGCGTGTTGACCGCGATCGGGCTCTCGGCAGTGCCGTAGAAGCCGGGCGGATGGTCGGCCGTGCCGCGATCGCGATAGTCTGCCGACATCGGCTTGGCGCTCGAGGGCGGCGGGCCGAAGACGCCGAAGCCGTCGAGCGTGCGCAGCGGCGCAACCGTCTCGGCGTTGGGATCGCTGGCGACGCCGGGGCCGGGCTTCGAGGTATAGCCGGACATGTCGATCAGCCGGCGCAGCATCTCGACGAAGGTGCCGGACATCGGCAGATCCGACCAGCGCATGTCGGCGCCGACATGGAACAGGCTGACCACGCCCTTGCCGCGACGCTCGCCAGTGACGAGCGGCGTGCCGTCCTCCAGCGAGGCCCAGCTCTTGGTCGGGAGTACGGCGTCGGGCTCGGCCAGCACCTGGCGGTTGACGGTGATGTCCTTCGGCACGGTGAGGCCGGCGAACGGGCCGTCGGCGGAGAACGAGGCCATGTGCTGCGGCTTCTCCCAGGTCAGGCTGCCGCCGAGCGTGCGTCCGCCGCGGCGCAGCTTGACGGGAACGAGGTCGTCATCGGCCTGGGCGAGGCGGGGACCGGCGAAGCGCACCAGCACGCCGCCTTGCTCGATCCAGGCATTGAGCCGGTCGCGGATCTCCGGCGACAGCGTGCCGACATCGGCCATCACGATCATCGGCAGCCGCTGGTCGAGGAATTGCCCGATCACCTGCTGCGGCGCGCCGCGATCGCCGAGCCTGACATCGGCGAATGGCGACAGCGCGCGGGAGAGATAGAAGGTCGACGCCAGGAGCGGCTGCGCGGTGTCGTTGCTCGCACCCGAGACCACGCCGATGGCGCGGCGACGCCAGCGCCGGTCGAGCAGCTGCACGGCGCCGGCCGAATGCTCGCCGGAGATTTCGAGCCGTGCGATGTCGTTGCGCAACTCGACCGGAAGATCGAAGGCGGCTTCGGTCTCGCGATCCTGCGGTCCGAATGTGTAGCGGGCCTCGCCGATCGGCGAGCCCTTGGCGTCGACCCCGCGCACCGTTCCCGCCGCGATGCCGCTCTCGGTCCGCAGCACCTTCACCGTCATCTTGGCGGCGGCGTTCTCGGCCGCGACCAGCGCCTGCGCCGACTGCGCTCCGCCCGCATAGATCGTCAGATTGCGGCTCTCGATCACCTTGCCGAGCCCCTCGGTGAATTCGCTGCCGCGGCCGGTGTCGACGCCGTCGGACAGCCAGGCGATGTCGCAGTCGCCGGTCGACTTGAGGAAACGTCCAAGCGCGCCGAGGATTTCAACCCGATCGACCGAGTAGGGCTTTGGCGCGAACTGGCGCAGCGCGACGCGCGCGGCGCCGGCCGACATCAGCGTGATGTCGCGCGCGGGCTCTGACAGCGGCACCAGCGCGACGCCGCGGCGGTCGCTGTCGGCGTTGGCGATCAGTTCGTCCGCGGCCCTGATCCGCGCGTCCCAGCTCGACGCCGCGCTCCAGCCGTCGTCGAGCAGGATCACCAGCGGCAATTTACCGGCGGCGACGCCGGTCTGCGGATTCCAGATCGGGCCGGCGGCGGCGAAGATGACGAGCGCGGCGGCGGCGAGCCGCAGCAGCGTCAGCCACCACGGCGTGCGCGACGGCGTCTCCTCCTTCGGCGCGATGTCGAACAATAGCCGCGTCGGCGGGAATTCAATCCGGCGCGGCCGCGGCGGCATCACGCGCAACAGCCACCACAGCACCGGCAGGCTGACCAGCCCCAGCAGCAGCAGCGGTTCGGCAAAAGAGAGGGGGAGGCCTGCGATCATGCGCTGCGTCCCGCCTTGACTGTTGAGCGGCCGCCGCCCTTGCTCACCATCATGCCGGCATGCAGGAACAACAGCAGCTCGGCCGCGGAGCGGCTGGTGGTGTGGGTCGAGAACAGCCAGTCGAGCCGGTTGGTCTCATTGCGGATCTGGTCGCGATGCAGCGCGACCCGGGAGACATAATCGCTCGCCCAGCTCTCGGCGCGGCCCGCGGTGATGACGCTGCCGGCCTCCGGCTCGACGAACTCCACACGGCCCGAATAGGGGAAGGTCTCTTCGGCGGGATCGACGACCTGGATCATGGTGCCGTGCGCGCCAGAGGAGGAAAGCCCGGCCAGCATCGTCGTGATCTCTGTGATCGGCGACCAGAAATCCGACAACACGACGACTTCGGCCAGCGACGACGGTACGAAGGACGGCGGCAGGCTCGCGCGCGTCTTCTCGTCGTGCAACATCGCTTCGGCCATCTTGTCGATCACGTTGAGGCTTGCGGTCGGGTTCATCAGGCCGGGAATGCCGACGCGTTCTCCGCCCGCAACGAGCAACTCGGCGAGCGCGAAGGCTACGATCAGTCCGCGCTCCAGCTTGCTGTCGCGCGCCTCGCGCGAGGCAAAGGCCATCGAGGGCGAGCGGTCGGGCCAGATCCACACCGTGTGCGCGGCTTCCCACTCCTGCTCGCGGACATAGAGATGGTCGTCGCGTGCCGAGCGGCGCCAGTCGACGCGCTGCGACGGCTCGCCGGAGACGAAGCGGCGGTATTGCCAAAAATTCTCGCCCGAGCCGGCGCGGCGGCGGCCGTGCAGGCCATGGATGACGTTGGCGGCGACACGGCGGGCCTCAAGCACCAGACGCGGCAGCGATGCGGCGAGCGTTCGGCTTTCGCCATCGGCACGTCGAACCGCAAGGATCTCCTCGTTCTGGTGCCTGTCTGCGGCCATCAACCGATCCGGGTCTTCAGTTGCTTGATCACGTCGGGAATGGTGTGGCCCTCGGCGCGCGCCGAGAAGGTCAGCGCCATGCGGTGCTTGAGCACGGGCTCGGCGAGATCGAGCACATCGTCGATCGACGGCGCGAGTCTCCCGTCGAGCAATGCACGGGCGCGCACCGCGAGCATCAAGGCCTGGCTGGCGCGCGGACCCGGTCCCCATGCGATCAGCTTGCCGGCCTCGCCGCCCTCGGTGCCGGGACGCGCGGCGCGGACCAGCGTCAGGATCGCCTCGACCACGGAATCGCCGACCGGCAGGCGCCGCACCAGGCGTTGCGCGGTGAGCAGCGTCTCGGCGTCCATCGACGGCTTGGCCGCGGCCTCTTCGGCACCGGTGGTTTCGAACAGGATGCGCCGCTCGGCGTCGCGATCGGGATAATCGACGTCGATTTCCATCAGGAAGCGGTCGAGTTGCGCTTCGGGCAGCGGATAGGTGCCTTCCTGCTCGAGCGGGTTCTGCGTCGCGAGCACGTGGAACGGTTTTGGCAAATCATGCCGCGCGCCGGCAATGGTGATGTGCTGCTCCTGCATGGCTTGCAGCAGCGCCGACTGGGTGCGCGGGCTGGCGCGGTTGATCTCATCGGCCATCAACAGCTGCGCGAACACGGGACCTGCGATGAAGCGAAACGAACGCTTGCCGGCCGAGCTCTCGTCGAGCACTTCGGCGCCGAGAATATCCGACGGCATCAGGTCCGGGGTGAACTGAATGCGCTTGGCATCGAGGCCGAGCGTGACGCCGAGGGTCTCGACCAGCTTGGTCTTGGCGAGGCCGGGCACGCCGATCAACAGCGCATGGCCGCCGGACAGGATCGTCACCAGGGTGTTTTCGATCACCTGGTCCTGGCCGAAGATGACGGTGGAGACCGCTTCCTTGGCGGCCTTGATCTGGCCCGCGACCTGCTCGGCCGAACGGACGATCACATCCTCCAGTTTCTCGACGCTGTCTGCACCAGCCATTCGATCCGCTCCTTCTTGACGATGCGCGCACATACATTGGCGCGCCGTCATCTGTCGTCATCACCTGTCGTCATCTTGGCCCTCATGCTAAACGTGAGCGAAGGCCATGTATTCGTTGAATTAAACTATCCCCACCTTATCGGTGTTTCAGGGTATGAACGGCATCACGATGTGGCGAGAATGACATCCCGACCACATTTCAGGATATGTGCACCAAACGTGCCAGATTGAAGGTAGGAAACTTTAAGGCAAACAATGGCGAAGCAAGGGCAGAGCGATTCCGGCGGGGAAACTACGGGCCTCGGGAGCAAGGGTCTCGAAGGGCTCACCACGGCCGCCAATCAAGCTGCGACATCGGGTCCGGCCGGACGCAAGGGCCTGCCGCCGGTCCACCTGTGGAATCCGCCATTCTGCGGCGATCTCGACATGCGAATCGCGCCTGACGGCACCTGGTTCTACATGGGAACGCCGATCGGCCGCCCTGCGCTGGTGCGGCTGTTCTCCACGATCCTGAAGCGCGAGGACGGCAAGCACTTTCTCGTGACACCGGTGGAGAAGGTCGGCATCCGCGTCGACGACGCACCGTTCCTTGCCGTGGAAATGCAGACCGGGGAAGACGCGCGCGGCCGCCTGCTCAGGTTCCGCACCAATGTCGACGATTGGGTCGATTGCGAGAAAGGCCACGGCCTCAGATTCGAGGCGGCGGAGGACGGCGGATTGACGCCCTATCTGCATGTCCGCGCCGATTTGTGGGCCAAGGTCACCCGCGCGCTCTATTACGATCTGGTTGACATGGGCGAGCAGCGGATGGTCGATGGTCAAGAGATGTTCGGCATCGAGTCCGGCGGCGAGTTCTTCGCGATGGCCGATGCCAGTCAGGTGAGGGACGCACTTTGAACGAGCCGTTGCTGAAGGTGGAGCCGGCGACGATCAGCTCGACGGAATTCTTCGCGCGGGCCCGCACGCGGCTCACTTTCGATGTGCCGCCGGGCCTGGTCGATCCGAATGTCATTCCGCGCACCGGAGACTCCGGCAACGACCGCATGCTCGAGATCGTGGCGCAGGAGCAGCCGGTGCGGCCGGCCGCGGTGCTGATCCCGGTGGTCGATCACCCCGAGCCGACCGTGCTGTTGACGCAGCGCTCGCCCAATCTGTCGAGCCATGCCGGCCAGATTTCGTTTCCCGGCGGCAAGATCGACGCCACCGACGCATCGCCGCTCGATGCCGCGCTACGCGAGGCCTGCGAGGAAGTCGGGCTGAAGCGGGAATTCATCGACCCGGTCGGCTATCTCGACCTTTATGGCACCGCGTTCGGCTTCCGCATCCTGCCGACGGTCGCCAAGGTGAAGCCGGGATTCACGCTTGCGATCAACGAGGCGGAGGTGGTCGATGCGTTCGAGGTGCCGCTCGCTTTCCTGATGAATCCGGAGAATCATCAGATTCACACCAAGGAATTCCGAGGCATGGACCGGTCCTATTACGCGATGCCGTTCGCCGAGCGCTACATCTGGGGCGCGACCGCGGGCATCCTGCGCGTGTTGTATGAGCGGATCTATCTGTCATGATCCGCACGGTATTGACCGAGATCGGAATCTTTCTGGTCCCGTTCGCGGTCTATGCCATCTTCCTCATCGCGACGCGGTCCGGCGTGACGCTGCCGGCGTCATGGCCGCTCGACATGCTGGCGAAGCTGACGCTGGTGGCGCTGGTGATGGTCATCGTGAGCTTCGTGCTGCTGGCCGAGTTGACCGGCGCGCCGCCGAACTCGACCTACGTTCCCGCCCATATCGAAAACGGCAGGCTGGTGCCGGGAGTTGAGAAATGAGCGAGGTGCGCCTGTTGTCCGACGCGCCATGGCTCGCTTCGGGGCCCGCGGCGCACGTGCTCGGCCTGCTCAATGCCGACGGCGAGGAAGCGCGGGTGATCGGCGGGGCCGTGCGCAACGCCCTGATGCGGATTCCGCTCGCCGACATCGATATCGCCACCACGGCGCTGCCGGAGGAGGTGATCCGCCGCGCCAAGCGGGCGGGCATCAAGAGTGTGCCGACCGGCATCGAGCACGGCACGGTGACCCTGGTCGTCGACAGCCTGCCCTTCGAGGTGACGACGCTGCGCGAGGATACCGAGACCTATGGCCGCAAGGCCAGGGTGGCGTTCGGTCGCGACTGGGTGCGCGACGCCGAGCGGCGCGACTTCACCATCAACGGCCTGTCGGTCGACGCCTCGGGCGTCGTGCACGATCACGTTGGCGGCCTTGCCGACATCGAGGCGAGGCGGGTGCGCTTCATCGGCGATCCCGCGCAGCGGATTGCCGAGGACTATCTGCGCATCCTGCGCTTGTTCCGTTTCCATGCCGCCTATGGCGTGGGCGAGGTCGATCGCGCCGGCTATCTCGCCTGCGTCAGTGGGCGCGCCGGATTGGCCGGTCTCTCGGCCGAGCGGATTCGCATGGAGATGCTCAAGCTCGTGGTCGCGAACGGCGCCGCGAGTGCAGTGGTCGCGATGAGTGACGGCGGCTTGCTGCAGCCGCTGTTCGGCGGCATCGCTTATACCGGCCCGTTCGCGGCGATGATCGAGATCGAGCAACTGATGAAGCTCGCGCCAAGCGCGATGCGAAGGCTCGCCGCGCTGACGGTCGCCGTGACCGAGGACGCGCGGCGCATCGCCAGCCGGCTGCGGCTCTCCAATGCCGAAGCCAAGGCGCTCGATTCGATGGGCCATCGCTGGTGGCGCTTGCCCGGCATGGACGAGGCCCATGCCAAGCGCAGGCTCTACCGGCTCGACGAGGAGCCCTATCGCGACCGGTTGCTGCTCGCCTGGGCGCGCACCGGTGCGGGCCAGGATGTCGATCAATGGCGCGCGCTCGCCACGCTGCCGGAGCGCTGGCGCGCGCCTCACTTTCCCTTGAGGGCGTCGGATTTCGTCGCGCGCGGCATTGCCGAGGGACCGGCACTGGGGCATGTACTGACCCTGGCCGAGGATGCTTGGCTAGCCGCGGATTTCCCGCTGGATCCGCAGGTGTTGTCTGGCATCGCCGACCAGACCGTTTCCCGCTTCACCCGCGATCATCGGCTTTGAATTTCTTCTCCGGCTTCGCAGATATCTCGCTCCTGCAAATTCTGCTTGTCGCAGCCGTTGCGCTGTTTGCTTCCGTGATCGGCGGTCTTGCCGGCTATGGCACCGGCGCCTTGATGCCGCTGGTGCTGGTGCCGATGGTCGGCGCCGAGCCGGTCGTGCCGATCATCGCGATCTCGTCGATCTTCACCAATTCCAGCCGCTTCGTTGCCTTCGTCAGGTTTGCCGACCGCCGCAAGGCAATCATCGTGATCGCGGCGGCGCTGTTCTCCACGGCGCTCGGCGCCTACGGCTATACAAGGCTGACCAGTGCCGGCGCGTCGCTGGTGATCGGGGGCATGCTGATCCTGAGCGTGCCGCTCAGGCGGCTGTTGCGCAAGCACAGCGTCAGGATCGGTGAGCGGGGCCTTGCGGCCGGCGCCGTCGGATATGGCGTCGTGGTCGGCGGCACCGCGGGCTCGGGCGTCATCCTGCTGTCGCTGCTGATGGCGGCGGGGCTCGAGGGCGCCGCTGTGGTTGCGACCGATGCGGTGATTTCGCTGACAAGTGCCGCGGTCAAGATTTCGGTGTTCGGCTTGACCGGCGTCATCACCGCGCAGGTGCTGGCGCTTGCGCTGCTGATCGGCCTGGTCGCCATCCCCGGCGCGTTCCTGGCCAAGGCCTTTGTCGCGCGGATGCCGGTGCATATCCACACCGCGATCCTGGATGCCGCCGTGGTCACCGGCGGCGTGGTGATGATTGCAAGCGCGCTCTGACGGGAAGCGGAGGCGATGCTGCCGGCACTGCCAGTCAGCATCGCGCCAACGGATCTCACGCCGCCTTGCGCTTCTTCTTGCGGTCGCCGTCGTCGTCTTCGTCGTCGTCTTCTTCTTCCTCGTCGTCCTCGTCTTCGTCGTCTTCCTCTTCATCGTCCTCCGGATCGAGCTCGGTCGATTCGAGTGCGACGAGCGGCAAGGTTTCGCGAAACAGATCGCCGTCCGTGCCCATCCACAGGCACGCGACCTTGTCCTCGTCGATTTCGACGACCGTGATCGGATGGCCGCCGGACTTCAGCATGACGACATCGCCTGGTTTCAGTTCCATGATTTTCCCTCCGCGCTGGATGACGCGGACGGCAGGCTAGCGACCGGTGATGACAGCCAAATCACGGCCGGCGTCAGCTTCAATGGAATTGACGTGGAAAACGGCGGCGATGCGCTATTTGCGCGCGGCAGGAACCAGTTCGCTCAGCGAGCGGATGATGCGGTCGGGCTTGATGGTCGATCCCGGCGGCAGCCCGACACCGTGCACGTCCATCCAGATCGCATAGATGCCAAGCCGCTGCGGCGCCACGACTTCCCACTCGAGATTGTCGCCGATCATCCAGGTGTCGGATGCGGTGACGCCGAGCGCTTGCATCGCGTGCAGGTAGGCGCGCTCCTCCGGCTTGCCGAAGCCGTGCTCGCCCTCGATCTGGATGTGATCGAAGCGATGGCCGAGCGCGAAGCGCTCGACCTTGGCGCGCTGCATGTCGGCGGCGCCGTTGGTGACCAGCGCAAGCTTGATGCCGAGCGCCTTGAACGCATCGATCGCTTCATGCGCGCCGGGGAAGACGAACATCTCCTCCTCGCGATAGGCGGTGAAGCGATCGGCGATGCGGTCCGCGAGCTCGTCGGGCAGCGCACGGTGACCGGCCGCCGCGAGCGCCGCGAAGCCGCCCTTCACGGTCAGCCGCCGCGCCTCGCCGAGCCTGATCCGCCAGATCGGCTCGGCAGTCGACCAGAATTGCCGTGCATAGGCCAACAGCGCGGTCGCGACCTGATCCGGGGGCAGGGGTGCCAGCTCCGCGGCAAACTCCGTGGTGATCGTGTTCCAGGCGATCTCGGGGCGTCCATAGGCCGACAGGATGGTGTCATCCATGTCGATAAGCATCGCGCGCGGCAGGTTCATCACGGCCATTTCACCTCCGGCGGCAGCGACGACAGGATCGAATCCACATTGCCACCGGTCTTCAGGCCGAAGATGGTGCCGCGATCATAGAGCAGGTTGAATTCGACATAGCGGCCGCGGCGGACCAACTGCTCGTCGCGATCCTCGGCGCTCCAGGCGGCTTCGAAATTGCGCCGCACCAGGTCGGGATAGATCTTCAGGAAGCTGCGCCCGACGTCCTGGGTGAAGGCGAGATCGGCCTCCCAGTCGCCGCTGTCGTGCCAGTCATAGAAGATGCCGCCGATGCCGCGCGCTTCCTTGCGGTGTGGCAGGTAGAAATAGTCGTCGCACCACTTCTTGTACTTGTCGTAGTCGGCGACGCCGTTCGGCCCGCTGCACGCCTCCTTCATCGCGGCGTGGAAGGCGACCGTGTCGGGGTCCTCCTGGGTGCGCCGTCGGTTCAGCACCGGCGTCAGGTCGGCGCCGCCGCCGAACCAGGCCTTGGTGGTCACGACAAAGCGGGTGTTCATGTGCACGGCGGGCACGTTCGGATTGCGCAGATGCGCGATCAGCGAAATGCCCGAGGCCCAAAATCGTGGATCGTCGGCGGCACCTGGAATCTGCGCGCGGAATTCGGGGGCGAACTCGCCGTGCACGGTCGAGCAGTGCACGCCGACCTTTTCGAACAGCCGGCCCTTCATGATCGACATCACGCCGCCGCCGCCCGGCTTGCCGGTGTGGTCGGTGCGGTCCCAGGGGGTCCGTACGAACCGGCCTGCGGCGCCGGGATAAAGCGTGGATGGGGCGTCGTCCTCGAGCTTCTCGAAGGCCGCGCAGATGTCGTTGCGCAGCGCCTCGAACCAGCCGCGCGCACGCGCCTTGCGGTCCTCGATGATGGCGGGGTCTGTTGGCAGCATGACTAACCTTGCGGGCCGAAATAGGTGCAGCTCTCGTTGCAGCTGTCGCGATGGACGCTGACGCGGGTCAGCCTGCCTGCGTGTTGCAACCGCTCCCAGATGAAGCGCGACAGATTCTCCAGCGTCGGGACGCCGATCGCCTCGATCTTGTTGAGGAACTTGTGGTCGAGCGTCTTCTGCACCTCGGCCATCGCGCGTTCGAGCAGGCCGAGATCGATCACCATGCCGGTTTTCGGGTCGGGCGTCCCGCGCACGGTGACTTCGGCGCGAAAGGAGTGGCCGTGAATCTCCTCGCTGGCGGTGCCAAATGTCGTTCCGGACAGCGCATGCGCAGCCTCGAACCGAAACGCTTTCGTCAATTCCCACATCTCGTTCAACAATCCGATTCTGTCAGTTCATCTAATCCCGAGCGTCTTGTGCGTCTGCACGCTAAGGCGCCATTGCGGGTGCTTCAGGCAATAGGCGATCGCCCGCTCGGTATTCTCCATCACATCGGGGCCGTCCATCGGCTGCAGCGAGAAGCGCTCGAAGGCGAGGCCCGCGAAATCCTCCGGTGTGTTCTCCACCTGCGGATAGACCAGTTTGAGCTCGTGCCCCTTGCGCACCACGAGCTCGGCTGCGGCCTTGGGACTGACGCAGATCCAGTCGAGTCCGTCGGGCGGGGCGATGGTGCCGTTGGTCTCGATCGCGATCGCAAAGCCGTGGCCGTGCAGGGCCTCGATCAGGGCCGCGTCGACCTGCAACAGCGGTTCGCCGCCGGTCAGGACGACGTAGCGGTCAGCCTCGCCTCCTGTCCATTGCGCGGCGATGGCGCCGGCAAGCTCTTCTGCGGTCGCATAACGGCCGCCCAGCGTGCCGTCGGTGCCGACGAAATCGGTGTCGCAGAACTTGCAGACCGCGCCGGTGCGGTCCTGCTCGCGGCCGCTCCAGAGGTTGCAGCCGGCGAAGCGACAGAACACGGAGGCTCGGCCTGCATGGGCGCCTTCGCCCTGCAGGGTGAGAAAGATCTCCTTGACCGCGTAGCTCACCAAAAAGTCCCTTAAGTTGCCGAACCGGCGATTCCTGAACCGGTTTGCCGCAGCGCCTCGCCGACGGCCATGGCCGCCGTGACGGCCACATTGAGCGAACGCATGGTCGGCCGGATCGGAATCGCCAGTCGCGCATCCGCGGCGGCCACCACCGCGTCGGTCACCCCTGCCGTCTCGCGCCCGAACAGCAGGACATCGGAGGCCGTATAGGCGAAATCAAGATAGGATTTCGCCGCCCTGGTCGTGAACAGCACCAGCCGGCATCCGGCCTCGGCCCGCCATTCCTCGAATTTCGACCATGAGTCGTGACGCTTCAACCGCACATGGTCGAGATAGTCCATACCCGCCCGGCGGAAATTCCGGTCCGAGGTGTCGAATCCTGCCGGTTCGATGATATGGGCTGACACGTCCAGGCAGGCGCAGAGGCGCAGAATCGTCCCTGTATTCTGGGGGATGTCGGGCTGGAACAGCGCGATCTGCATGGTGCGGGCGGCCTGTGAAATCCGGATGAAATTGTCTCAATAAAACATCGCTCGGCGCGGATTTCGTGCATTGCACGTGTGCGAGCCGATAGCGGGCTTGCGCTCGTCCGGCAAGGGTGCCAATAGAACGATTCTGGACTGCTGTTCCGCCATTTGGGGTGGGGAATAGCGGTTTTCTGCCGCCGCGGGGGCCGCGGGCGCCGGCAGCCTTTCTTGGGGCGCGTCCTGCGTCTCCGAGGCGGTTCCACCGGCTGCAGAAAAGAAAGGGCTAGGAATCGTGACGACAGCGTCTTCGGCGGACCATCCGACACGCCGTGATTTTCTCTTTGTTGCAACCGGAGCTGCCGCCGCGGTCGGCGCGGCCGCCACCGTCTGGCCGCTGGTTGCCCAGATGAACCCGGATGCCGCGACGATCGCGGCCGGCGCGCCGATCGAGGTCGATCTGACGCCGATCGCCGAGGGCCAGGACATCAAGGTCTTCTGGCGCGGCAAGCCGATCTACATCAGCCATCGCACCAAGAAGCAGATCCAGGAGGCCCAGAGCGTGGCGCTGTCGAGCCTGCCCGATCCGCAGCCCGACTCGGCCCGCGTCAAGGCCGGCCACGACCAGTGGCTGGTTGTGATCGGCATCTGCACCCATCTCGGCTGCATCCCGATCGCCCATGAGGGCAATTACGACGGCTTCTTCTGCCCCTGCCACGGCTCGCAGTACGACTCCTCCGGTCGTATCCGCCAGGGGCCCGCGCCCGCCAACCTGGCGGTGCCGCCCTACGCCTTCCTTTCCGACACCAAAATCCAGATCGGCTAAGTCCCGGCCCCTCCGGGATTTCGGCTTCCACTTGGACCCATCGCGTCGTTTTTCTTCTTCAGGATCGCATCAATGAGCGGACCATCTGATTTCCAACCGAGCAACCCCGCCTTGAAGTGGATCGAACGGCGCCTTCCGATCTTCGGCCTGATCCACTCCTCGTTCGTGGCCTATCCGACGCCGCGCAACCTGAACTACTGGTGGACCTTCGGCGCCATCCTGTCGATGATGCTGGCGCTGCAGATCCTGACCGGCGTGATCCTGGCGATGCACTACACGCCGCACGCCGACCTCGCCTTCAAGTCGGTCGAGCTGATCGTCCGCGACGTCAATTACGGCTGGCTGCTGCGCAACATGCATGCCTGCGGCGCGTCGATGTTCTTCTTCGCCGTCTACATCCATATGTTCCGCGGCCTTTATTACGGGTCGTACAAGGAGCCGCGCGAGGTGCTGTGGATCCTCGGCGTCATCATCTACCTCCTGATGATGGCGACGGGCTTCATGGGCTACGTGCTGCCATGGGGCCAGATGAGCTTCTGGGGCGCCACCGTCATCACCAATCTGTTCTCGGCCGTGCCCTATTTCGGCGAGAGCATCGTGACCCTGCTGTGGGGCGGCTATTCGGTCGGCAACCCGACGCTGAACCGCTTCTTCTCGCTGCACTACCTGCTGCCGTTCGTGATCGCCGGCGTGGTCGTGCTGCACGTCTGGGCGCTGCACGTCGCGGGTCAGAACAACCCGGCCGGCGTCGAGGCCAAGACCGAGAAAGACACCGTTGCGTTCACGCCGTATGCGACGATCAAGGACATGTTCGGCGTGTCCTGCTTCCTGATCTTCTTCGCCTGGTTCATCTTCTACATGCCGAACTATCTCGGCGACGCCGACAACTACATCCCGGCGAACCCGGGCGTGACGCCGGCGCACATCGTGCCTGAATGGTACTACCTGCCGTTCTACGCGATCCTGCGTTCGATCCCGAACAAGCTCGCCGGCGTCGTGGCGATGTTCTCGGCCATCATCATCCTGTGCTTCCTGCCCTGGCTCGACAGCGCACGGACCCGTTCGTCGAAGTATCGTCCGCTGGCCAAGCAGTTCTTCTGGATCTTCGTGGTGGTCTGCATCCTGCTCGGCTACCTCGGCTCGCAGCCGCCGGAAGGCATCTATGTGATCGCCGGCCGCATCCTGACGGTCTGCTACTTCGCCTACTTCCTGATCGTGCTGCCGCTGCTTGCCCGCATCGAGACCCCGCGTCCGGTGCCGAACTCGATCGCCGACGACGTGCTGGCGAAGAGCAAGGGCAGGGCCGCGACCGCGGCCTCTGTGATGCTCGCGATGGTGGTGGCCGGCAGCCTGCTCGTCGGCGGCACCCAGAACGCCAAGGCCGAGGAGGGTGGCAACGCGCCGCCGGCCCAGAAGTGGTCGTTCTCCGGTCCCTTCGGCACTTATGACCGTGGTTCGCTGCAGCGCGGCCTGAAGGTCTACAAGGAAGTCTGTGCCGCCTGTCACGGCCTGTCCTATGTCGCGTTCCGCAACCTCGCCGATCCCGGCGGCCCCGGCTATTCGCCGGCGCAGGCGGCGGCGTTCGCGTCCGAGTACAAGATCAAGGACGGCCCGAACGACCAGGGCGAGATGTTCGAGCGTCCGGGCCGCCCGGCGGATTACTTCCCGTCGCCGTTCCCGAACGAGCAGGCCGCGCGCGCGGCCAATGGCGGCGCGGCGCCGCCCGACCTCTCGCTGATCACCAAGGCGCGGTCCTACAAGCGCGGTTTCCCGCAGTTCGCGATCGACTTCTTCACCCAGTACCAGGAGCAGGGACCCGACTACGTCGACGCCATCCTGCAGGGCTTCGAGGACAAGGCTCCGGCGGGCGTCACGATCCCGGAGGGCTCGTACTACAACAAGTACTTCCCCGGCCACGCCATCAAGATGCCGAAGCCGCTGTCCGATGGTCAGGTGACCTTCGACGACGGTTCGCCGGCGACGGTCAAGCAGTACGCGCATGACGTCACCACGTTCCTGATGTGGGCCGCCGAGCCGCACATGGAGGAGCGCAAGCGGATCGGCATGCAGGTGTTCTTCTTCCTGGTTGTCTTTGCCTTCCTGATGTACTTCACCAAGCGCAAGGTCTGGGCCAACGCCCACTGATCTCGGGTACGGTATAGCGAATTTGAAAAAGCCCCTTCGGGGGCTTTTTTGTTTGCAATCTCTCCGTCATTCCGGGGCGACGCGGTAGCATCGAACCCGGAATGACAGTGTCGTCAATTGCGTCGGCCGCCGAGTGCGGACAAGATGCCGGCCAATCAGCCGGCAAACATTGCGGAGGAACTCATGGGTACCAGCATCAGCTTCAAGCGTCCGGACGGCAAGGAAGCGTCGGGCTATCTCGCCAATGCAGCGCGCGGCAACGCGCCCGGCGTCGTCGTGATCCAGGAATGGTGGGGCCTGTCGGACCAGATCAAGGGCTTGTGCGACCGCTTCGCGGTGGCCGGCTTCGATGCGCTGGCGCCCGATCTCTACAAGGGCAAGGTGGTGCCCTATCATGACACCGATGCCGCGGGCAAAGAGATGAACTCGCTCGATTTCATGGACGCTACAACGCAGACGGTGCGCGGCGCCGCGCAGTATCTCGCCAAGAACGGCGCCAAGGTCGGCCTGACCGGCTTCTGCCTCGGCGGCGCGGTGACCATCATCGGCTCGGTGCATGTGCCGGAATTGACCGCGGGCGTCGTGTTCTACGGCATCCCGCCGGAGCAGGCCGCCAAGCCCGCCGACGTCAGGATCCCGCTGCAGGCGCATTTCGCCAACAAGGACGACTGGTGCACGCCCGAGCTCGTCAGCAATTTCGAGAAGGCGATGAAGGCCGCCGGCAAGTCGCTCGAGCTGTTCCGCTATGACGCCGAGCACGCCTTCGTCAACGAGCAGCGCCAGTCGGTGCACGACCGCGAGGCCGCCGAACTCGCCTGGGGCCGCGCCACGGACTTCTTCAAGAAGCATCTGGGGTAGAGGCATCCTCAAGCGAGATGTCGTCCCTGCGAAAGCAGGGACCCATACGCTGCGGCCGCGGCAATCGGCACAGTGGCAGTCATATCGTCAAATAAACTACGCCCTGTGGCTATGGGTCCCTGCTTTCGCAGGGACGACGGCGAGACTTAACTTTCCTTCACCCCGTCCCACCACGGGCAGGTCCCCGACATCAGCTTGAAATTGCCTTCCATCACCTGCACCGGTGCGCGCTTGCCCTCGGCGGCGGCGCGCATCCGCATCTCGCGCGCGACGGCGCGGTCCTCCGGCGACAGCCAGACCCGCTCGTGGCCCCACAGGCTCGGGCCGTCATGCATCTCGAACGGCGTCCAGTTCACCGGATCGACCTCGCGGCCGCCCCAGCCGCACTCGACCATGAAGGCGGACGGCGACCTGGCGTAAAACGATGTCATCAGGTCGTTGGTGTGGCGGCCGAGCGTGACGTTGACGCGGTCTTCCTGCTGCGCGACGTCATAGGCTTGGCCGACATCGTCGAGCGAGAACAGTTCTACCATCAGATGGTGCATGCCGTTCGTGCCGGTCTCGATCAGCGCCAGCGAGTGGTGGCGGGCATTGACGTGGCAGAAATAGGCGCGGAACGGCTTTTCGATATAGTCGCTTAAGCCGAAGCCGAGCACGTCGACATAGAAGCTCATCACCGGGGCGATGTGCTCGACCGTCAGCACGGCGTGGCCGAGGCCGAGCGGCCCGGTGCGGAAGCCGGAGATCGAGCGCCCCGGCCTGAACGGCGTGTCGTCGATCTCGGCGCCATGAAACGCCTCGAGGCGGTTGCCGGCGGGGTCGCGAAACGAGATCAGGCCACGCACCCGCCTGCTATCTGCGAGCGCCTGCGGCTCCGCGGTCACCGCGACGCCGGCGCGCTCCAGCCGTGCCGCCAGCGCGTCGAGGGCCGCACGGTCGGCCACCTCCCAGCCGAAGAACCTTGTGCCTTCGCCCTGGGCGCGGTCGATCACGATGCGCTGCTTGCGGTCGTCCATCCGGAACGCGAGCAGCGAATTGCCGCGCTCGACTGCCTGCAGCCCGACGAGGCCAGTGCCGAACTGCCGCCAGTCATCGAGCGCGTCGGAGCCGAAGCCAGCATATCCGAGACCCAAAATCGCCATCTGCGCCTCCGCCATCTGTCTGTTTTTTGGGCGGCCAGCCGGCCGCCATTTCAGCAAATCCTACGCGGATTCCCGCCCATTCAAACCCCGAAAATGCCGCCGAAAGGGCGTCCCGCCCTGGGGCAGGGCTGTCAGGCCATCCCTTGACACGGCCCGCGCCGGGTGGTGAGTAACGGGCCATGAGCACCGTTGCCAGCCCATCCCGTCGTTGGTGGCCCACCTTCTCATAGGTGGCCGGTGCGTTTTCTTTTTTCACAAACGTCGAAGGTCGCCATCGCAGTGCGACCGATGGTTAGTTTATTTGCCCTTCGTTTGTCCTGTGTGGCGCTCTCTCGGCAAGTCTCGTAAGAGGATCACATGAACAGGACAGTCTTCTCCCTGCCGGCCAAGAGCGAATATCTGACCAATGGCGGCCTTGCGGTCGCGCGCGTGGTCGAGCAGTTCACCGGCGGCGCCAACCGCCTCGACGATTTGATCGCGCTGCTGGACCGCCGCCGCGGCGTGGTGCTGTCCTCGGGCACGACGGTACCGGGCCGCTACGAGAGCTTTGACCTCGGCTTCGCCGATCCGCCGCTGGTGCTGGAGACGTCAGGCACCAACTTCTCGTTGCAGGCGCTGAACCCGCGCGGCGAGGTCCTGATCGCCTTCCTCGGCGACGTGCTGCGCGAGCCCTGCGTCGTGATCTCAGAGCGGAGCGCAACGCGGCTCGCCGGCTATATCATCCGCGGCGCCGCGCCGGTCGAGGAAGACCAGCGCACCCGCCGCGCCAGCGTGATGTCGCTGGTGCGCGACATGGTGGCGGCGTTCACCTCCAACGCCGATCCGCTGCTCGGCCTGTTCGGCGCCTTCGCCTACGACCTCGTGTTCCAGATCGAGGACCTGGTGCAGAAGCGCGCCCGCGAGGCCGACCAGCGCGACATCGTGCTCTACGTGCCGGACCGTCTCTTGGCCTATGACCGCGCCACCGGCCGCGGCGTGGCGCTCACTTACGAATTCTCGTGGAAGGGCAAATCCACCGCCGGCCTGCCGCAGGAGACCGCGCCGAGCCTCTACGCACGGAACGGCCGGCAGGGCTATGCCGATCACGCGCCCGGCGAATATCAGGCGACCGTCGAGGTCGCGCGCGCGGCGTTTGCCCGCGGTGACCTGTTCGAGGCGGTGCCCGGGCAGCTGTTCGCCGAGCCCTGCGAGCGCTCGCCGGCGGAAGTGTTCCAGCGGCTCTGCCGCATCAATCCGTCGCCCTATGGCGCGCTGATGAATCTCGGCGACGGCGAATTCCTGGTCTCCGCGTCGCCCGAGATGTTCGTGCGTTCCGACGGCCGCCGGGTCGAGACCTGCCCGATCTCGGGCACCATCGCGCGCGGCTCGGACTCGATCGGCGATGCCGAGCAGATCCGCAAGCTCCTGAACTCGGAGAAGGACGAGTTCGAGCTCAACATGTGCACCGATGTCGACCGCAACGACAAGGCGCGCGTCTGCGTGCCCGGCACCATCAAGGTGCTGGCGCGGCGTCAGATCGAAACCTACTCAAAGCTGTTCCACACGGTCGACCACGTCGAGGGCATGCTGCGGCCGGGTTTCGATTCGCTCGACGCCTTCCTGACCCATGCCTGGGCGGTCACCGTGACCGGCGCGCCGAAACTGTGGGCGATGCAGTTTGTCGAGGACCATGAGCGGTCGCCGCGGCGCTGGTATGCCGGCGCGATCGGCTGCGTCAATTTCGACGGCAGCATCAACACTGGGCTCACCATTCGCACCATCCGCATGAAGGATGGGCTTGCCGAGGTGCGCGTCGGCGCGACCTGCCTGTTCGATTCAGATCCCGCCGCCGAGGATCGCGAGTGCCAGGTCAAGGCCGCGGCGCTGTTCCAGGCGCTGCGCGGCGATCCGCCGAAGCCGCTGTCGGATTTCGCGCCCGACGCCACCGGCTCCGGCAAGAACGTGCTCTTGATCGATCACGACGACAGCTTCGTGCACATGCTGGCCGATTACTTCCGCCAGGTCGGCGCCAACGTCACCGTGGTCAGGCACATCCATGCCCAGGACATGCTCAAGAAGAAGGGCTGGGACCTCCTGGTGCTGTCGCCCGGGCCGGGTCGCCCGGAGGATTTCGGCATCGCGAAGACCATCGACACCGCGCTCGAGAACAGGCTGCCGATCTTCGGCGTCTGCCTCGGCGTGCAGGCGATCGGCGAATATTTCGGCGGCCAGCTCGGCCAGCTCGGTCAGCCCGCGCATGGCCGTCCGTCGCGCGTTCAGGTGCGCGGCGGTCGGCTGATGCGGAACCTGCCCAATGAGATCGTGATCGGCCGCTACCACTCGCTGTTTGTCGAGCGCGACAGCGTGCCTGAGGTGCTGGCGGTGACCGCGACCACCGAAGACGGCGTCGCGATGGTGATCGAGCACAAGACCTTGCCGGTCGGCGGCGTGCAATTCCATCCGGAATCGCTGATGTCGCTCGGCAACGAAGTGGGCCTGCGCATTGTCGAGAATGCATTCCGGCTCAACCCGCCGGCCAATTGAGGATTGCGAGACCAATGACCTTCGACCACGACATCAAGGCGACCGTTCGCACCATCCCGGACTACCCGAAGAAGGGCATCCTGTTTCGCGACATCACGACGCTGCTCGCGGATGCGAGGGCCTTCCGCCGGGCGGTCGACGAGCTGGTGCATCCCTGGGCGGGCGCGAAGGTCGACAAGGTCGCCGGCATCGAGGCCCGCGGCTTCATCCTCGGCGGCGCGGTCGCGCATCAGCTCTCCGCCGGCTTCGTGCCGATCCGCAAGAAGGGCAAGCTTCCGCACACCACGGTGCGGATCGCCTACTCGCTGGAATACGGCATCGACGAGATGGAGATGCATGCCGACGCCGTGCAGCCCGGCGAGCGCGTGATCCTGGTCGACGATCTGATCGCGACCGGCGGCACTGCGGAGGGCGCGGTGAAGCTGCTGCGCCAGATCGGCGCCAATGTGGTCGCGGCCTGCTTCATCGTCGACCTGCCCGATCTCGGCGGCGCCGCCAAGCTGCGCGCGATGGACGTCCCGGTGCGCACGCTGATGGCGTTCGAAGGGCATTAGCGCAAATCCCTCCACATGGTCGTCCCGGCTCCCGTGCGCAATCGCGCCTAGGCTGGGACGACAGTCATCCCCGCTGCAGCAGCACGCTCAATTCAAGATCGCGGAACGTGGTGTAATTCCGCCGGATCCATTGATGCAGCTCAGTCGATGAATCCTTCTCCTGGCGCAGATAGCCGGTGAACGAGAAGTTCAGCCGGTCGATATAGGTCTTCAGGAACACCGGCAGCGCGCGGAAGCGCAGCACCCGGCTGGCGGTCATGATAGGCGGCAGCTCGCCGCGCACCACGAACTCGTTGTCGATGACGATCAGCGCATTCGGCGGGATCATGCCGTGCAGCGTCTGGTAGCCCCGCACCGAGGCGCGGTCGGTATCGGCGACGTACAGGATGATCGGCGCGACGCGGCGGCGCAGCGCCTCCTTCATCAGCCCGATCTCGTCGCACATTTTGAAGAATTCGTCGAAGGCGTGGTAGCCGAGGTCGATCACCTTGCCGATGCCGTCATTGGCGATGACGCGGTCCATCAGCTGCATCTTGCCGTAGGTGTCGATCACGTCAGCGGTTTCGGTGATCCGCGGCAGGTAGTCGAGCAGCGACGGCTCCTTCAGATTGATGTCGTAGCAGACCACGTCGCCGTTCTTGAGCAGCAGGAATTCGCCGAGCAGCCGCGCGATCAGCGTCTTGCCGACCTGCGGGCGGGGCGAGCAGATGATGTAAACGGGCGTCGATGACATCGCCCGCTATATCAGGCCAAATTTTCGCCTAATCCAGCCCCATCAAGGTCGAAGGTGCGACTATTTTTCGCCTTTGGCCGACTTGGCGCCGACCAGGTCGGTCAGCTTGATCCGGTCGTACTCGCTCCAGACATTGGCGAGCCAGTGACGGACATAGCCGCGCAGCACGAAGGAGTAGTTGGCGGCGTCGTCGTTGATGCCTTTGTTGGCGACGAATTTCAGGAACGGAACCGAGGAGACCTCGACCTGCTCATAGGCCATTTCGTTGAGCTTCGGGATCGTCAGGTCCACGGCGTCCTTGATGCGATGGAAGTAGGAATTGTAGGTCGCCTGGTCCCACTGGAAGAACTGGGTGTCGTTGATGAAGTTCTTCACCAGGAAATACTTCGCGCCGCTCATGAAGTTGGCGGTTTCCGCGATCTCGTCCAGCGAGGCGATCGACGGGCCGAGGATATGGAACACGGCGAAGGTGATCTGGCCGGAGCGCGCCGCGTCGAGGAAGCCGATATCGCGCAGCGAGGCCAGCGCGGGCGACAGCAGGCCGGCGCGGACGTCGATCACGGTGACCGAGGGCCCCGAGTTCAGCGTATCGAAGATCTTCATCTGGTCCGCGGTCGTCGTCATGTCGACGATCTCGGTGATGTCAGGATGGAAGCGCTTCAGCGTGCCGCGCGGCGATTCGGTGTCGAACGCCCGGGTCTGCACGTTATTGGCACTGAAATAGTCCAGGAGCGTCCGCGAGACGGTGGTCTTGCCGACCCCGCCCTTGTCGGCGCCCACCACGATCACAACCGGCTTTGCCATGGAAGTCCCTTAAAGCGCGCTCCCGACCGCGATGGCGATCGGCAAGTCCCCACATTGCTTTGGGCGCGAACATGGCAGAAACGAGGGAGAATTCAATTCCTTAAGGCGTCCACGATGGGTTTGGTGGGAATTTCCTTAATGGACTGAGTAGGCTAGGGCGCGATTAGCGGTGTCGTCCCCAAGGGCCCTGGAGAGGACCCAATGGTCCCTGCGTGGGGTTGTTGCCCGGCAGCGCTGGCGGATTGTTCGCCGGTGCACGCGGCTTGTCGCCCCACGGCCCATGGGTCGCGGGCGGAGGCTGGTCGCCCGCCGCGGGGGGCTCATCCTGCGGCTCCGTCTCGTCCGGCAGCGCCAGCGGTCCGGGATCGTGGCCGCCGGCGTATTTCACCAGGGCATCGACCCGGGACTTCACCGAGGGATGGGTGGCGAACAGGTCGGCGAACCCCTCGCGCGGATTGTCGACGCAGAGTTCCATCACGGCCGAGGTGGCATCCGGCAGCTCGCCGCGGTTCTCGATCTTGCGCAGCGCCGAGATCATCGCATCGGGGTTCTTGGTGAGCTCGACCGATCCGGCATCGGCGAGAAATTCGCGCGAGCGCGACAGTGCGAGCTTGACCACCTGCGACAGCAGCCAGGCCAGCACGATCAACGCGACCGCGATGATGATCACGATGATCGCGCCGCCGCCCGAGCCCTTGCTGTCGCGGTCCGAGGAGGATGACGACGATCGTGAGGATGACGACCAGCCGCCACCGCCGCCGCTCGAATTCCACGACAGGTTCGTGAACAGGCGGAAGAACAGCTCGCCGAAGAAGCCGACCACGCCGGCGATGATCACGGCGATCACCATCAGCTGCACGTCGCCGTTCTTGATATGGGTGAGCTCGTGGCCGAGCACGGCCTCGATCTCCTGGTCGTTCAGCGCTTGCAACAGACCCGTCGTGACCGTGATGGCGTATTGGCTCCGGTTCAGTCCGGTCGCGAATGCATTCAGCGCCGGGCTGTCCATCACCTTCAGCTTCGGCATCGGGATGCCGCGCGAGATGCAAAGATTTTCCAGCAGATTGTAGAGCCGCGGCTCTTGCTGGCGCGTCACGCTTTCGCCGCCGGTGACGGCGTCGATCATCTTCTGGTGGAAGAAATAGGCGATCACGATCCACGCCGCCGCCGCGATCGTCGCCCACGGCAAGGCCGAGACCAGGTCGCGCAAGGCCCGCGTCAGGTAATAGTCGACCGAACGGCCGCTATCGATCATCACCTCCGCGACCAGCGCGCCGGCATAGACCAGCACGTAGATCAGCAGGAACAGGCCGGCAAGCAGCAGCATCGAACGAAACTTGTTCGATGCGATATGCGTGTAGAGACCATAGGCGGCCATGACGGAGCGGCCTCTCGCCGGCGCGCGTTGCGCCTCAGAACTTCACGCTGGGCGCCGCCTCGACCTCCGTGCGGCTGGCGCCGAGGTCGAAGAAATCCTTGCGGGTGAAGCCGAACATGCCGGCGAACAGCGCGGCCGGCATCTGTTGGATGCCGGTGTTGTATTCTTGGACCGCGTTGTTGAAGAAGCGGCGGCTGGCGGCGATCTTGTTCTCAAGATCGGAAAGCTCGGAGGCGAGTTGCTGGAAATTGGCGTTGGCCTTGAGGTCCGGATAGGCCTCCGACAGCGCGATCAGCCGGCCGAGCGCGCCGGAGAGCTGGTTCTCCGCCGCAGAGACCTGGGCCGGACCCTGCGCCGACATCGCCGAATTGCGCGCCTTGATGACGTCGTCGAGCGTGCCGCGCTCATGGGCAGCATAGCCCTTCACGGTCTCGACCAGGTTCGGAATCAGGTCGTGACGCTGCTTGAGCTGCACGTCGATGTCGGCAAAGGCCTGTCCGACCCGCTGGCTGAGCGCCACGAGGCGGTTGTAGGCGCCGAATGCAAACAGCACGAGAAGCACGATGACGCCGATAACGATCCAGCTGGTCGACATGACGGGGCAGCTCCTGATGGACGAGACGGCGGCACCGTAGCCCAAGATCGGGGCGCAGGGCAGCCCGCCGCGGAAAGGTGGGCAAGCGTTAGTCGAGGGTTGGCCGACATCGGTTCAACTTATTCCGTCGTCCCGGCGTTCGCCGGGACGACGGAAGTAAATATCTAGACCGCATCGCCCCAGCGCCAGCGCCGGGCGCTTGCGTATTCGGCCCTGGCGCGACGCGGGATCTTCGCAACCGATACGCCCTCGGGCGTGCACAGTTTCGCTGCGATCTCGACCTTGCCGACGTCCGGCTGCGCCAGCACGCGCGATGGCCTGTTCTCAACGCGCGCGCGGCTCAGCGCGACATAGGCGAAGCGCTCGTCCTCGAAGGGTAGCTCCGCGCCCTTGACCTGCTTGTGCGCGCGCGAGCGCTGCAGGCGCTGCGAGAAGTGGCACCAGTCGGGCGCGACCAGCGGACAGCCGCCGTCATGCGGGCAGGGTGCCACGACATGCGCCCCGGCGGCGATCAGGCGTGCGCGCAATGCGATGATCCGCGCATAGCCGGCGGGCGTGCCGGGCTCGACGACCAGCAGCGTGTCGCTGGTTTTCGACCACAGCGCATCGGCCAGCGCCCCGCGCTCCGCGTCGCCGAGTTCGCCGATCATGTAGCTGGCGACGACGAGGTCGGCGGGCTCGGCCTTGTCGAGCAGCGCACGCGCCTGGCCGAGTTCGTAGCTGGTGTCGTGCAGGCGAATGCTGCCGTGAAACAGCTCCTCGGCCAATGACCGCAGCGCGCTGTTGGCATCGAGCAGGCTGAAGGCCCGCAGCGACGTGAACGCCTCCGCGGCGGCCCAGGTCGCGGTCCCCGGACCGGCACCGACATCAAGCAGGCGCGCGGGCGCGAAGTCCGGCCTGATCTCCGTCAGCGCGTTGAGACATGCCACGACCGCAGCATAGGTCGCCGGCATCCGCGCCAGGGCGTAGGCCAGCGCATCGGTCTCGGTCCTGATCGTCGAGGAGCCGCCGCCCTCGCGATAGGTCTGCGAGATCACCGCCGCGCGGCCAGCGGCGTCGCTGCGAGACAGGCCTTCGAGCCTGGCGTTGAGGGCCGCGCGCAGTTCGGCGGGAAGGTCGGGTGAGGTCATCGTCTGCCGTCATCCTGAGGTGCGAGCGCTCGCGAGCCTCGAAGGATGACGATCACGAGTCGTCACCCATCCTTCGAGACGCCGCGCGAATGCGCGGCTCCTCCAGCGACAAAGGCGAAGCCTTTGCGCGGGGGTGACGCCTGAGTGCGTTACGCCACGTTCTGGTCGAGGATGTCGACCGCGCCCTGCAGGTCGACCGACACCAGCTGCGACACGCCGCGCTCGGCCATGGTGACCCCGAACAGCCGGTTCATCCGTGCCATCGTGATCGGATTGTGCGTGATGATGATGAAGCGCGTCTCGGTCGAGCCGGTCATCTCGTTCAGCAGGGTGCAGAACCGTTCGACGTTGTGGTCGTCGAGCGGCGCGTCGACCTCGTCCAGCACGCAGATCGGCGACGGGTTGGTCAGGAACACCGCGAAGATCAGCGCGAGCGCCGTCAGCGCCTGCTCACCGCCCGAGAGCAGCGAGAGCGTCTGCGGCTTCTTGCCGGGCGGCTTGGCGATGATCTCGAGGCCGGCCTCGAGCGGATCGTCGCTCTCGATCAGATGCAGCGCGGCCTCGCCGCCGCCGAACAGCTCGGTGAACAGCCGCTTGAAGTGGTTGTTGACGGTCTCGAACGAGGTCAACAGACGCTCGCGCGCCTCGCGGTTGAGGCTCTGGATGCCCTGCCGCAGCCGCTTGATCGCTTCGACGAGGTCGTCGCGTTCGGTGGTCAGCGCGGTGTGCTGGGTCTCGACTTCCCTGAGCTCTTCCTCGGCGCGCAAATTGACGGCGCCAAGTCGCTCGCGATCGCGGCGCAGCTTTTCGAGCTCTTCCTCGACCTGCGCCACCGGCGGCAGCTCCTGGCCGGGCTCGATCTCGGCCATGCCGACGACCGCGCTGGGCTCAACCTCGAGCATGTCGTGGATCTCGCGCTCGATATCGGCGAGGCGGCGGCGGGTGCCTTCCATGCGCTCCTCGGCGCGCGCGGTGGCTTCGCGGGACGAGGAGAGCGCTTCGAGCGAGGCCTTGGCGAGGCGATCGGTTTCCGCCATCGCGGCTTCCGCGGTCGCCAGCGCGTCGGCGGCGATGCGGCGATCGCCCTCGGCGTGCTCGATCTCCGTGATCAGCGCGCTGCGCTTCTCGGCGAAGACTTCCGGCGCATTGGCGAGTTCCTCGCGCTCGGCCGACACCTCGGCGATGCGTGCCTCGACCGTCTCGACCTGCGAGGCGGCGCTGGTCTTGCGGTTCTGCCACTCATTGCGCTCGGCAACGATCGCCTGCACGCGGCGGTCGGCGAGCTCGGCCTCGCGGGCCAGCGCCTGCGCCTCGGCGCGGACTTGCGCCGCGGCACGGCGCTGATTGTCGATCTCGGCGCGAACCGCGGCGAGCTGGGCCTCGGTCTCGACACCCGGCGGCAGTTCGGCGAGCGCGGCAGCCGCACTCTCATGCGCAGCTTCGGCCTCGGCGCGGTCGGCGGCGACGCGGCTGTGCGCCTCGGTCAGTGCCGATTTGCGCGCGGCGTGGCGGTTGATCTCGCGCTCGGTTGCGGCATGGCGTTCGCGTGCGGCGTCGGCTTCGCGGCGGGCGGCGCGGACGGCTTCGCGCGAGGCACCCTCGGCGGCGGACGCCGAGCGCAATTCTTCTTCTGCCGTCTCCAGCGCCTGGCGCTTCGCGGCGGCATCGATGCGGGCCTGTTCCAGCTCGTGCTCGATGTCGACCAGACGGGCGCGCTCGGCGAGGCGGCGGGCGGCGCCGGTCGGGGCATGCGCGTCGGCGACGAAGCCGTCCCAGCGCCAGACGTCGCCTTCGAGCGACACCAGCCGTTGACCGGTCTTCAGCTGCGACACCAGCGCGGCGCCGCGTTCCTTGGCCACCACACCGATCTGGGCCAGGCGGCGTGCCAGTTCCGGCGGCGCCTGGACATGGTCGGCCAGCCGCTCGACGCCATCGGGCAGCGCCGGATCTTCGCCGGCCACGCCGATATTGGTCCAGCGCATCGGCGCGGAGGAATCCACCGGCGCATCGAGGTCGTCGCCGAGCACGGCGCCGATTGCCTTCTCATAGCCCTTGGCGACGGTGATGCCGTCGATGATCGGCGGCCACAGATTCTTGGTCTCGCTGGTGACGAGCTTGGAGATGGTGCGGGCTTCGGTCTCGAGCCGCTGCACGCGCTTCTCGGCTTCGGTGAGCGGATTGCGCGAGGCTTCCAGCGTCTGCCGCGCGGCGGCGTGATGCGCCTCGCTGGTCTGCACGGCGGCCTCGGACTCGGCGAGCGTCTGCTGCGCCATTTCCATGGCGGCGGCGAGCGCGTCGATGTCGCCGAGATTGCCGGTCTCCTGCGCGAGCTTGGTTTCCTCGGCCTGGACGTTGGCGATCTCCTGATCGAGCCGCGCCAACCGGTCGCGATGCGTACGCACGCCGGCTTCGAGCTGATTGCGCTTGGCGGTGAGATCGGCGAGCTGCGTGGTCAGTTCGGAGAACTGACGCTCGGTCGCGGCCAGGATCTCCTCGGCCTCGGCGACGCGCTCGTCGACGCCGGAGCGCTTCTCGACGCGCGACTTGATCTCTTCCTTCAGCTCCGCGTCTTCGGTGTCGAGCCGCTGCAGCGCGATGTCGGCATCGGAGGTCTGCTGCTGCTCGCGCGCGATATCCTGGGCGAACTGGGTGAGGCGACGATCGAGCTCGCCGACGCGCTCCTTGGCGCGCTGCTCCTCGCGGTCGAGCATCTCGCGCGCGTTGGTCAGGCGCTGCAAGCCGGCGGCGGCGCGCGCCTCGGCGTCGCGCAGCGCCGGCAATTCGGCGGCGCGGATCGCCTGGATGCGGGCGGATTCGGCCTGCTCGCGGGTGCGCTCGGCCATCTCGCGCACGGAGATATCATGGGTCTGCGCGGCGTCGTTGACGTCGGCATTGGCCTCGATCCAGCGCAGATGGAACAGCATGGCTTCGGACTTGCGCACCTTGGCCGCGACCTCGCGGTAGCGGATCGCCTGGCGCGCCTGCTTCTTCAGGCCTTCCATCTGGCCGGTAAGCTGGCCGATCACGTCCTCGACGCGGGTGAGATTGGTTTCGGCCGCCTTCAGCCGCAGTTCCGCCTCGTGACGGCGGGCATGCAGGCCGGCCACGCCGGCGGCGTCTTCCAGCACGCGGCGGCGCTGCTCGGGCTTGGCCTGGATGATCTCGCCGATCTTGCCCTGGTGGACCAGCGCCGGCGAGCGCGCACCGGTGGCGGCGTCGGCGAACAGGATCTGCACGTCGCGGGCGCGGACATCGCGGCCGTTGATGCGGTAGACCGAGCCGGCCTCGCGCTCGATGCGGCGGGAGATTTCCAAGAGCTGGCTGTCGTTCACCGCGGCCGGCGCCGAGCGATCGGAATTGTCGATCGTCATCACGACTTCGGCGTGGTTGCGCGCCGGACGGTTGCCCGAACCGGCGAAGATCACCGCGTCCATGTCAGCGGCACGCAGCGATTTGTGCGAGGTCTCGCCCATCGCCCAGCGCAGCGCTTCGACGAGATTGGATTTGCCGCAGCCGTTCGGTCCGACGACACCGGTCAGGCCCGGCTCGATCATGAAATCGGTGGGTTCAACGAACGACTTGAAACCGTGCAGGCGGAGGCGCGTGAGCTTCATGTACACAAATCTCGTTTGGCCGGGCGCGAATCTCCCTGCCGCGACAATACCATGGAAGGCAATGTCGGTGTGTGGGTGAGTTGCTGCGTGCAGCTCTCATGAGCGGCGACAATGGCGATGCGAGTGCGTCAGGGCAACCGCTTGAGCAAGCTTTTCCCAAGGGATTTGCAGGGGTTTTGTGGCCTCTGCATGTCCTCGGAGATTCGCATCGTGCGAATCAGGTTTTCAACAACCAAATAATGCGACGGCCGCATGCCGTGATCGCAAATCATCCACAATTATCGTGCCCCGACTCAAAAGCGGGGCACGACGACGTCAGGCTCAACGGCGCGCAATCAGCTCTTCAGCAGCGGATCGATGTGCTTGCTGAACTCCTCGAACGAGGTCTCGCCCTTCAGCATCTCGCCGTTGACGAAGAAGGTCGGCGTCGAGTTCACCTTCAGCACCTCGTTGGCGTATTTCTGATCGGCGGCGATCTTGTCGAGCAGCTTCTGATCCTTCAGGCAGTCCTCGACCTGCTGCTGGGTGAGGCCGGCCTGCTTGCCGATCCGGGTCAGTGTCTCGGTGGTGTTCTTCACCACCCAGTCGTTCTGCTGGCGGAACAGCAGGTCGATCACGGCAAAATACTTCGGGGCGTCGTCCTTGGCGATGCAACGCGCCAGCATCGAGCCGGCGGCGGCCTTTATGTCGAGCGGGAATTCGCGGAACACGTAGCGGACCTTGCCGGGGTCGATGTAGGTCGACTTGATCTTCGGGAACACGGTCTCGTTGAAATTGGCGCAATGCGGGCAGGTCATTGAGGCGTATTCGACGATCGTCACCTTGGCGTCCTGCGGGCCGAGCCCCATGTCCGGCAGCGACTGCGGCTTGGCGACCTCGGCGGCAGTCTGCGCGAACGCGTCCGTGATCAGGCGCAGCGGCGACAGGCCGGCGAGGGCGGCGAGCCCGGTCAGCGAGAGAGCGGTGGTGAAAGCGCGGCGCGTGATGATCAAGGTCAGCTCCCGGATTGGCGCATTCACGCCACAATGAAGGGGGTTCCGAAAAGAAGCCTTCGCTAGCTTGAAACGGCCATTGTGGCAATGCCGCGGTCTCGCGGCCGGTCTGCCAAAAAGCGTCAATTTCGCTTGATCGAGGCACCCAAACGGGCCAGCGCCGCGCGCAGATCGTCGTCCTCGACGGCGGCAAGGTTGGCCGCCTCCCGGGCCACGGTTTTGGCATCGGGCGGGCGTGGCCGGCTGGGGCGGCTACGGCGCGACAGCGGCGCCTGCCGGATGGTCAGGCGGCCGACCGCATGCCAGCCGAAGAAGCGGTTCACCCGTTCCAGGATGACGTCGGAGGAGTGCTGGATCTCCAGCGCCATCGGGCCTTCGACCCGCAGCACCAGCGTCGCCGGCTCCTGCGGCTGCCCCTCCACCGGTCGCGGCCACTGCATCTTCAGCGGCTCGCAATAGGCAGCAATCCGCTCGCCCGCGATCTCGGTCCAGCGCGTCACCAATTCGCGCGCGGCAAAGCCCTGCTTGGCATACGCGTCGGTGAAGACGTCGCTGAGCAGGATCGACAGGGGTTTTGCGCTGATCGGACCGGGTTTGGACATCAGGGGGTTATAGGACAGCCGTCGGTCCTGGACAAAGAAAGACGTGGATGCCCGGGTCAGGCCCGGGCATGACGCAGCGGGATTTGCCTTAAGATACGTCCATGAGTTCTCGTGCAGCCGCCAAAGCCAAGCCGACCGAAGACGCCGCCGACCGCCCGGCGCGGCTGCTCGCCTGGTATGACCGGCATCGTCGGGCGCTGCCGTGGCGCGCGGCCGCCGGGGAACACGCCGATCCATACCGTGTGTGGCTGTCGGAGATCATGCTGCAGCAGACCACGGTCAGGGCGGTCGGACCGTATTTCGAGAAATTCGTGTCGCGCTGGCCCGACGTGACCGCGCTCGGCCGCGCCTCGCTCGACGACGTCCTAAGGATGTGGGCCGGGCTCGGCTATTATTCGCGGGCGCGCAATTTGCACGCCTGCGCGGTCGCGGTGATGGGCGACCACAGCGGGGTGTTTCCGGACACCGAGGACGGCCTGCGCGCGCTGCCCGGCATCGGGCCGTACACCGCGGCCGCGATCGCCGCCATCGCCTTCGACCGCCGCACCATGCCGGTCGACGGCAACATCGAGCGCGTGGTCAGTCGGCTCTACGCCATCGAGGAGGCGCTGCCGCAGGCCAAGCCGCTGATCAAGGAGATGGCGGCGACTTTGCTCGGCCCGTCCCGCGCCGGCGACGAGAACGCTCGCGCCGGCGACAGTGCCCAGGCGCTGATGGATTTGGGCGCCACGATCTGCACGCCGAAGAAGCCGGCCTGCGCATTGTGTCCGCTGAACGACGACTGCGCGGCGCGCACGCGCGGCGACCAGGAAACGTTCCCGCGCAAGGCGCCGAAGAAGAGCGGCACGTTGCGCCGCGGCGCGGCCTTCGTGGTGACACGCGGCGACGAGCTCCTGGTGCGCTCGCGCCCGGAAAAAGGCCTGCTCGGCGGCATGACCGAGGTGCCGGGATCGCAATGGCTTGCCGGGCAGGAGGACGCGGCGGCACTGGCACAGGCGCCGGAACTGAAGGGCGTCACGCGCTGGCACCGCAAGGTCGGCGTCGTTACCCACGTGTTCACGCACTTTCCGCTCGAGCTCGTCGTCTACACCGCCGGCGTTCCGCCGCGGAGCCGCGCGCCGGACGGCATGCGCTGGGTGCCGGTGGCGACGCTGGACGGCGAGGCGTTCCCGAACGTGATGCGCAAGGTCGTCGCGCATGGGCTCGATCTCTGACGATGCGATGAATCACGTCATCGGCTCATTTTCTTGAGCATGATCTTTTCGGAGAACCGGTTTCCACTTTTTCCGGATCATGCTCTGACCTGCTGACACCATGCTGGCAGCAGCGCTCGGCTATCACCTCCGGCACAACGGAGGCCCGCCATGATAGCAACCGCGCTCGACCACATTCCGATGCCGCCCGTCGCAAGATTGCTCGGCTGGCGCCTCGTTGACGCACGTCCGCAGGAGGGCTGGATCAAGATGGCCTTCGACGGCAAGCAGGAGTTCTGCAATCCGGCCGGCTTCGTCCAGGGCGGCATGCTCTCGGCAATGCTCGACGACACTATGGGGCCGGCGGTGTTCGTGATGACCGAGGGCCGGCTCTTCACCACGACCATCACGATGACCGTGAATTTTCTCGCGCCGGCAAAACCCGGGCCGATCACCGGCGAGGCGACGGTGAAGCAACTCGGCAAGACCATCGCCTTTGTCGAGGGAAGGCTGACTTCAGCCGACGGCACTCTGCTCGCGACCGCGAGCAGCAGCATCCGCCTGGTGGAAGCTGCGCGAGCGCTGCGGTGATGCCGCACGTTAAACCTAGTTCCGTCACCCTGAGGTGCGAGCGCAGCGAGCCTCGAAGGGGCGACGGCCACTATCCGGGCCGTCCATGCTTCGAGACGCGCGTTCCGCGCTCAGCGACATGACGGGAATAAATCCTCGCTTAGTCCATGCTGCCCGCGCTCGTTTTGGCGAATTCGTCATACTGGGGTGCTCGCGTAGCGAACCTCGAAGCATGCACGGCCACCGGCCGGGCCGTGCACCCTTCGAGACGCCGCTTCGCGGCTCCTCAGGGTGACGGTGGGCGCCGCGCTACAACTTAGCCCGACCGCTGCACGATCGGCGGCTTGGCGTTCAGTCCCTCGACCTGGAAACCGGCGACGCGCTTGTAGTTGGCGGCGATGTCTTCCAGCTCCTGCTGCGACAGCACCTCGGTGACGACCTTGAAGCCATCAGGCGCGCGCTCCTCGACCAGCTGCATCACCTGCTCAGGGCCGTTGCGGCGATTCAGCATCACGAGGTCCGTGGTCGCGGGCCGCCGTTCGGCCTCATAGGCCGCGAGCGCCGCTTGCGTCGGGCCATGCGCCAGAATCTCGCGCGTCAGCACGCGCGCATCCAAAATCGCCTGCGAGGCGCCGTTGGAGCCGATCGGATACATCGGATGCGCGGCGTCGCCCATCAGCGTGACGCGGCCGAACGTCCATCGCGGGATCGGATCGCGATCGACCAGCGGATATTCGTAGGCATGCGGGCAGTTCCGGATCAGGCCGGGGACATCGAGCCAGTCGAAATTCCAGCTCTCGAACCACGGCAGGAATTCGTCGAGCCTGGCGGTCCGGTTGTAGTCCTCGCGGCGCCATTGATAGGTCGGCGGCATGTGGCGCTCGGCGACCCAGTTGATGTCGAACTTGCCGTCGGCGCCGGCCTCCTTCGAGATCGGGTAGCAGACGAATTTCAGGATCTCGTGGCCGGCCATGATCATGGTGCGGCCGGTCAGGAAGGCATCGCCGCGGGTGATGCCGCGCCACAGGATGCGGCCGTTCCAGATTGGCGGCCCCTCCTGCGGATAGAGCTTCTCGCGCACCGCCGAATGGATGCCGTCGGCGGCGATCAGCACCGCGCCGTCATAGCTGCCGGCGGGCTTGCCGGTGGCGCGGTCGATGAAATCGGCGCGGACGCCGTCCGCGGTCTCGGTCCAGCCGGTGAGGTGATGGCTGGTGAGGATGTTCGCAGTTCCCAGCCGTTCGGTCGCGGCATCGAGCAGCAGCTGTTGCAGCCGGCCGCGATGGATCGAGAATTGCGGCCATTTGTAGCCGGCCTCGAGCCCGCGCGGCTCGCTCCAGATCGGCTTGCCGTGCTTGGAGAAATAGGCGAGCTCGCGGGTGCGCACCGCTGAAGCGTCGATCACATCGTGCAGGCCGAGCTCGATCAGTTCGCGTACCGCATGCGGCAGCACGTTGATGCCGACGCCGAGAGGCCGCAGCTCGGGCACGCTCTCGAAGACGCAGGCCGGCACGCCGATCTGGTGCAAGCTGAGCGCCAGCGTCAGCCCGCCAATTCCGCCACCTGCAATGAGCACAGTCATGAAAAATCCCCTCAATTGGCATGGTCATCGCACGACGGCACCGCCGTGGGCAAGGTCCGCGGCGGGCGAGGGGTGGACGGCCGATGGCGCTGCCGTTAACCTCCGCGCCGTCTAAACAAGAACCAGAGCCGGGTTCGCAACGAACCGACAAGGCTCGGAGAGGACAGCAACATGCTCAAGCTCTATTTTGCCCCCGGCACCTGCGCGCTCGCGTCCCACATCGCGCTGGCCGAGGCCGGCGCGCCCTACACGACCGAGAAGATCGATTTCAAGACCAACCAGCAGAACAGCCCGGAATACCTGAAGATCAATCCGAAGGGCCGCGTGCCGACGCTGGTGACCGATCGCGGCGTGCTGACCGAGACGCCGGCTATGCTGGCCTACATCGCGCAGACCTTTCCGCAGGCGAAGCTCGCGCCCGACGACGCCTTCGAATTCGCCAGGCTGCAGGCCTTCAACTCCTATCTGTGCTCGACGGTGCATATCTGCCACGCCCACAAGATGCGCGGTGCGCGCTGGGCGACGCAGGAGACTTCGTTCGCCGACATGAAGGCGATGGTGCCGAAGACCATGGGCGCCTGCTTCAACCTGATCGAGCGCGACATGCTGAAGGGCCCGTGGGTGATGGGCGAGAACTACACCGTCGGCGATGCCTATCTCTACACGCTGACCCTGTGGCTCGACGGCGACGGGGTCGACATCGCAACGCTGCCCAAGGTGAAGGCGCATCGCGCGGCGATGGAGAGCCGCCCGGCGGTGCAGAAGGTGCTGGCCGAGCAGAAGGCGTAACGCCGGCAATAACTCGGCGTCGTCCCGGCGAAAGCCGGGACCCAAAACCCCAAATCTCAATTGTGGCACGACGCTGGGGCTACAGCCCTTCGCTCCCAATTTTCAACTGTGGTTATCGGGTGCCGGCCTTCGCCGGGACGACGGGGAATGACGGGGGATAGAGTGTCGCGTTACGCCTTTCTTCCCTCCAGCTCGCGTCCCGTCTCCAGCATCAGCTTGCGCAGCCACAGCGAGCCCGGATCCATCTGGGCGCGCGTCGGATAGAACATGTGCTGCTCGTCGATCCCTGGATCGAGCGGCGGCGTCACCGTCATCAGCGACAATTGCTTCGACAGTGCCGAGATCAGCCGGCGCGGCACGAAGGCGACGAGGTCGGTGCGCGCGGTGACGTGCAGCGCCTCGATATAGCCCGGCACCACCAGCGCGATCCGCCGCTCGATGCCCTTGGCGCGCAGCCAGGTGTCGATCAGGTCCTCGTTCTGGCCGCGGATGATCACGGCGACATGGCGCGCGGCGAGGAACGCTTCGCGCTTCTTCAGCTTCGTGCCGACGCCGTGGCCGCGCCGCACCGCGAGCGCATCGCTGTCGGTGTAGAGCCGCTGGCGGTGAAAGCCCTTGAAGGAGTCGCCGATCGAGATCACGAGATCGATGGTGCGGGCGAATTCGGGCGTGAAGATCGCAGGTCCCCGCCACGGCACCACGTCGATGGTGACGTTCGGCGCGATCAGCGTCACCTTCTCCATCAGTGGCGGCATCAGGAGCTCGACCGCGAGGTCGGGCATCATCAGGCGAAAGTGCCGGTCGCTGCGCGCGGCGTCGAAATCGTCGGAGACGAACAGCGCGCGCACCTGGTCGAGCGCATTGGCCAGCGGCGAGCGCAGCGCCTGCGCCCGCGGCGTCAGCTCCATCCGCGCGCCGTTGCGCACCAAAAGCGGATCGCCGATCAGGTCGCGCAGCCGCTGCAGCGCGTGGCTGGTCGCCGGCTGCGACAGATTGAGCCGCATCGCGGCGCGGCTGACATTGGCTTCGCGCAGCAGGGCGTCGAGCGCGACCAGCAGATTGAGGTCAAGCGAATTCAAATTCATCGGGTGAATATATATCATATCACCTATCGATTGGAAGAATGCGCAGCCAGGCCGCAGGATTGGGCCAAGGCGTTTTCACGCGAGCCGAAGGCCGCATCGCGCGAGGAGACGCCTGAAATCAGGGTCCATCAATCGCAAGGAGACGCGCCATGAGCGCAGCCGACAACAAGAAACTGGTGCAGGAGATGTTCGTGATCGCGGGCAGTCCCGATCCTGCGGTGCGCGAGAATTCGCTGTTCATGGCAACGCTTGCCGACGACGCGATCTGGACCGTGACCGGGCAATATTCCTGGTCGCGTACCTTCACCGGCAAACAATCGATCATCAACGATCTGCACGGCCATGTCCGCTCGAAGCTGGCCGAGCGCGGCCGAACCGTCGCCCATCGCATCCTCGCCGACGGCGACATCGTCGTGGTCGAAGCCAAGGGCAACAACCTCACCAAGCAAGGCCAGCGCTACGACAACGACTATTGCCTGGTGTTCCGCTTCGACGGCGGCCGGATCAAGGAGGTGCGGGAATATTGCGACTCGGTCCTGACCGAGAAGGCGCTCGGCGCGTTTCCCGCGTAGCGGCGGGCCGCTAACGGGCGACACAAACGAAGACGGCGCCGGTCCGGGCGCCGTCGTCCTGCCGTCGTGTGGATCGGCTTACGCCACCTTGGACTTGAGGTGGCCGAACATGATGTCGCGGGCTGCGTCGTCCATCTCGGCCTTGAAGGTGTGCTTGTCCTTCAGCGCGATCGCGCGCGCCGCCGCCGGCCGCGCCGAGATCTCGTCGACCAGCCGCTTGACGTTCGGATATTTGGCGTAGCCTTCCTCACCGAGGATGAACGGCGCCATCCGCGCCCAGCCCCAGAACGCCATGTCGACGATCGTGTAGCTGTCGCCGACCATGTAGCGCTGTTTCGCCAGGTGATCGTCGAGGATCTTGTAATGGCGGTGCGCCTCGTACTGGTAGCGGTTGTTGGCGTAGTCGAGATCCTTCGGCGCGAAGTGCTTGAAGTGCACGGCCTGGCCGGAATAGGGGCCGAGGCCGGTCGCGATGAACATCAGCCAGGACAGCGTCGCGGCGCGGTTGGCCGGCGTATTGGCAGGCAGGAACTTGCCGTGCTCCTCGGCGAGGTAGAGCAGGATCGCGTTCGAGTCGAACACCAGCACGCCGTCATCGTCGATCGCCGGCACCTTGCCGTTCGGGTTGACCTTCAGGAATTCCGGCGCGAACTGCTCGCCCTTGCGGGTGTCGACCGGGATCGCCTCGAACGGCAGGCCGGACTCTTCCAGGAACAGCGCGACCTTGTTCGGGTTCGGTGCACCGTTGAAATAGAATTTGATCATGAAGGGACTCCCTTGGTTCTTTTAGCCGGCGAGGACGGGACGCGGCGGGGAAGGCCGCAGACGATCCCCTCATGCGCAAATTTCGCTGCGCTGCGCAAGCGACGAGTTTGTGAATCAGGGTCGCGTGGCGCGCTGGTCAGCCGGCCCAGAAAAAGCCCAGGATACCCGCGACGATCAGCGCGATGCCCGCGACGTCCAGCACGGCGGCGGAGCGGGTCGCGGCATGCAGGCGGGACGCCTGCGTCGCGCGTTCTGATCCCCGCGCGTAGCCATGGACGATGATCTCTTCATTGAACTCGCCATGCGCCTCGAGCGCGAGCGTCAGCCCGATGCAGACGAGCAGGATGCCGAAAATGATCAGGCCGAAGAAGCCGAGCAGGCCGATCAACAGCATCGGAAACATGCCGAGCAGGAAGACCGGCAGCAGCGGCACCAGCAGCAAGGTCTCGGATTGTCTTCGCATCGGCGACCAATCGAAGCGGCAAGTGACGGGGCCGAGCGTAGGCCCGCTTCGCCGGAGCATCAAGGCGGCCCGCATTCAAGACGGCGTCATCTTTCCCGACGTGTCATTCCCCGCTACGCAATTGCGTATCTGAGGGCGCCGCGAAGCGGCGGGCCCCGAATGACGAGGAAGATTAGTCGGCTTGCCTCAGCCCGCCGCCATCTCCGAGCGGATCTCGGCGCGCAGCTCGTCGATCAGCCGCAGGCCGCTCTTGGTCTCGATGTGCCAGTAGGTCCAGCCGTTGCAGGCGCCCGAGCCCTGCGCGACGGCGCCGATGCGGTGGATCGAACCGACCTTGTCGCCGAGCATGATGGCGCCGTCGGCGCGCACCAATGCGCCGTGGCGTTTCTTGGCGTCGACCAGCCTGGCGCCCGGCACGATCATGCCGCGCTCGATCAGTTCGGAGAACGCGACCCGCGGCGCCTCGCGCGCGGTCATGAACGGCGCCAGCGTCGCGTCCGGCAGCGGCTCAATCGCGGCGATGCGCGCCTCGGCGGCGGCCGCATAAATCCTGTCGCGCTCGAAGCCGATATAGCTGCGGCCGAGGCGCTTGGCGACGGCGCCGGTGGTGCCGGTGCCGTTGAACGGATCGATCACGAGATCGCCGGGCTTCGACGACGACAGCAGCACGCGGGCGAGCAGCTGCTCGGGCTTCTGCGTCGGATGCACCTTCTTGCCGTCGCCGTCCTTGAGGCGCTCCTCCCCGGTGCACAGCGGGATCAGCCAGTCGGAGCGTGCCTGGACGTCCTCATTGGACGCCTTCAGCGCTTCGTAATTGAAGGTGTAGCCCTTGGCCTTCTCGTCGCGCGCGGCCCAGATCATGGTCTCGTGCGCGTTGGTGAAGCGGCGGCCGCGGAAGTTCGGCATCGGATTGGACTTGCGCCACACGATGTCGTTCAGGAGCCAGAAGCCGAGGTCCTGCATGATGGCGCCGACGCGGAAGATATTGTGATAGGAGCCGATCACCCACAACGTTGCCGACGGCTTCATCACGCGGCGGCAGGCAAGCAGCCAGGCGCGGGTGAAATCATCATAGGCAGCGAACGACGAGAACTTGTCCCAATCGTCGTTGACGGCATCGACATGCGACTCGTCGGGGCGCTTGAGGTCGCCCTTGAGCTGCAGATTGTAGGGAGGATCCGCGAAGACCAGGTCGACCGAGCCGGCCTGAAGCTTCGACAATTCGGCCACGCAATCGCCAATGACGATGTGGCTCGATGGGGCACTCTCAAATTTAGTGCGGGGCGCCCTTGCAGACGCCCCGCGACGCGACACTACCATGACTCAAGAACTCTGACTCAGGCGACGCTGTCGGCGACGCGGGACTAAACAACCGACTGGCGTCACATTGACCCGGCAAAGTAAAAATCGACTTAATTGGAAATCTTCATGCAAAAGATTGCAGCATCTTTTGCGCGGCATGGCGCAATGCCGTCGGCGTTGTGCTGCAACATCAGCGCGTTCGGCGAAAAAATTTGCGGATCATCAAACCGGCACGATTTCCGCGGTAGATTCGCCCTCACTTGCAGCCGTTTGCGCCGCAAGGATGCGCGCCTTCCGGACTAGGCAATTATTGCCGGGCAGGATATTGATTAACAGAATGGAAATTTTAAGTTGGAGTGTCCCGCGTTGGGTCGCCGACTGGAATGAAGGGAAACCGCCATGCGCTATGATGATTTCCGCCGCAGCGACGACATCGAAGACCGTCGCGATGAAGGCGGGATGGGCGGAGGCGGCGGTGGCGGCTTCGGCATTCCGATGGGCGGCGGTGGCGGGCTCGGCATCGGCACCATCATCGTGCTCGGCCTGCTCGGCTACGCCTTCGGCATCGACCCGCGCATCCTGATCGGCGGCGCCGAGATTCTCACCGGCGGCGGCCAGGCGCCGACCTACCAGACCGACCGGCAGTCGTCGGGCGGGCAGGCCAAGCGCGGCGCGCCGACCGACGAGATGGGCAGCATGATCGCCGGCATCCTCGGCGAGATCGACGATCGCTGGAGCGAGATCTTCCAGGCCGGCGGCCAGACCTACACCGGTCCGAAGATCGTGCTGTTCCGCAACGCCACCAATGGCGGCCGCTGCGGCATGGCGCAGTCGGCGATGGGACCGTTCTACTGCCCGCCGGACAAGACCATCTTCCTCGACACCGGCTTCTTCCGCGAGGTCGAGACGCGCTTCCGCGGCTGCTCGGGCAACGCCTGCAAGTTCACCGCGGCCTATATCATCGCGCATGAGGCCGGCCATCACATCCAGAACCTGCTCGGGATCATTCCGCGCGTGAACCGGCTGCAGCAGCAGGCCGGCAGCAAGGCCGAGGCCAACGCGCTGCAGGTCAAGGTCGAGCTGCAGGCCGATTGCCTTTCCGGCGTCTGGGTCAACCGCGAGGAGAAGAAGCGGCCGGGCTTCCTCGAGGCCGGCGACATCGACGCCGCGCTGACCACCGCGAACGCGATCGGCGACGACACGCTGCAGCGGCAGGCCACGGGCAGGGTGGTGCCCGACTCCTTTACCCACGGCTCCGCCGCGCAGCGCAAGGAGTGGTTCATGAGGGGCTACCAGCAGGGCACAGTGCAGGCCTGCAACACGTTCGGCGGTAGCTTGTAGCCGTGTGCCGGTAGCGTCATCCCCGGATGAGCGCGACTGCGCTCACTCGGGAGGTGCTCGCCTCTTCGGCGAGCCTCGAAGGATGAAGCGCCCGCGGCCCATCCTTCGAGGCGCGCTACGCGCACCTCAGGATGACGGCGGAACGTGCGGAAGGAGCGCACTACCATGTCTTCGATCGACGAATCCAAATCATTCATCCCGCTCAACATCGCGGTGCTGACGATTTCCGACACCCGCTCGCTGGCGGATGACAAGTCGGGCACCACGCTGGCCGACCGACTCACCGCGGCCGGCCACAAGCTCGCTGCACGCGAGATCGTCACCGACGATGTCGAGGCGATCAGGGCCGTGATCCGGCGCTGGATCGCCGATCCCGCCGTCGATGCCGTCATCACCACCGGCGGCACCGGCTTCACCGGCCGCGACGTGACGCCGGAGGCGGTCGAGCCATTGTTCGAGAAGCGGATGGACGGCTTTTCGATCGCCTTCCACATGCTGAGCCACGCCAAGATCGGGGCGTCGACAATCCAGAGCCGCGCCACCGCTGGCGTTGCGGGCGCGACCTTCATCTTCTGCCTGCCCGGTTCGCCCGGCGCCTGCCGCGACGGCTGGGACGGCATTTTGGCCGCGCAGCTCGACTACCGCACGCGGCCCTGCAATTTCGTCGAGATCATGCCGCGGCTCGATGAACATCTGCGCCGCCCGAAGACGAAGGGCTCGAGCGCGTAGCCACCCTCTATCCCCGTCATTCCGGGGCGTGCGAAGCACGAGCCCGGAATCCATTTTGCCGCAGGTTCTGTGGCCCGATGGATTCCGGGCTCATCGCTACGCGATGCCTTCAGATGCGCAATTGCGCATCGGGGAATGACGGGTCACAGCTCCATCTCCCACGTCTCCCCGACCAGGTCGACACCGAAGCTGTGGTGCTTCTCTTCCTTGATCCGCTGGAAGCCGGCGCGGGCGTAGATGCCGCGCGCAGCGACCAGGATGCTCTGGGTCCACAGCGTCATCTTCTTGTAGCCCATCTCGCGTGCGGCGCGGATGCACTGCTCCACCAGCGCGCGGCCGACACCGAGCCCGCGCGCCTTGTCCTCCACCGCCAGCAGCCGCAGCTTGGCGACCCCATCACCGCCGTTGACCAGGAAGACCGAGCCGACCGGCTCGCCGTCGACCTCCGCGATCCAGCAATGCTCGCGGGCGGGATCGAACGATCGCAGAAACTGCGCGCAGATCTCGGCCACCAAGGCCTCGTAGCTGATGTCCCAGCCATACTCCTCCGCGTAGACGCGACCCTGTTGCGAGATCACCCAGCCCATGTCGCCGACGCGATGGCTGCGCAGCAGGAAGCCGACCGGCTTCCTGGCCGCAGGCTCCAGCGATTGCTCGATCGTGCCCATCGCGCGCACCACCGCCGCGCGACGGTCGCCGTCCATCTGCTTCAATAGCGCCCCGACCTCGCTGCGTGAGCGGCGGTCGAGGTCGGCGGCAGCAGTGCGGCCCTTGGCGGTGAGCGCCACCTCGTTGACGCGCTTGTCGGCTTTCGACGGCTTGCGCGTCACGATCTGGCGCTTTTGCAGCGCCTGTAGCGTGCGGCTGACGAAGCCGGCATCGAGGTCGAGATCGCGCACCAGGTCGGTCGCGGTGCAATGCACGCGATGCGCGAGCTCGTAGATGATCCGCGCTTCCTGCAGCGTGAACGCGGAGTGCAGCAGCTTCGGCTCGATGATGCCGAGCTTGCGGGTATAGAACCGGCTGAAGCCGCGAACCGCGGCGACCTGGCTCTCGAGGGTGGCGTCATGGGAATTTGATTTCATCAAACATATTATTTGACGGAATCAAATAATATGCAAGCCCATCTCGGGTCGAGATCTATGCATCCTTCCGCAAGCGTTTCATGGTTTCAATCAGTCGGTCTCTGATAGTGGCAGTATCCAACAGGAACTCCCCACCCTCAGGCCGGTACATTGCGAGCATCTCGACGGTCTCCTGCACATAATCGTCGTCAGGAAAGCCATCATCGAGTGCCACCTCGATCTTATTGGCAGCGCTGATCGACGTATCTGCCCCCGAAACAAATCGCTGAACCAGTCGTTCAATTTCGGCGTCTGCCTCTCCTCGAAAACACCCCCAGAGAAAACGGGTCAAAAACGCTTCAGGCCACCATGATCCGGCTGCGCAGCATGGTGCGGGAGGAGCGGCCGAGCCGGCGCAACAGGCGCGCCTCGGAGCGGCGGGTGTCGGGCCGGTAGCCGCCGATCCGCTCGTAATGCTCGCGCGCGATCAAAAGGCCCTGTTCGGCCGAAGGCCCGGCGATCATCCGGGCGACGAATTTGAGGCCGTCGCGCAGGCCGGGGTCGGTATAGGGCGCGCGGGCGTAGCGGAAGATGCCGGCGCGATCCTTGCCGCTCGCCGCCACCATCTGGATGAACTGGGTGGTCTCCTCGATCCAGCCGGCATCGAGCACCGCGCCCGGATGCAGGAACATCAGCCAGGGAGAACGCGCCTGCCGGGCGCCGGCCGCAAGCGCCGCGGCGCGCGTGCCCTCGAAACGCAGGAAGCGGCAACCGGCGACGTCGGCGACGCGCTCCATCACGTCGCTGTTGCTGCGATCGACCAGCAGCACCTCGCGGACGATTCCCGCGGCCGCGCCCGGCACCAGCGCAGCCAATGTCGCGACCGCAGTGCGCTCGACCCCATCGGTCGGAATGATCACGCTCAGCATGATTTGAGGCTTCGGTGACTCAAACGGTGAAAAACTCCGGCCGTGTTATCACCTTGTCATATTCAAAGCAGCCTGTTCGCCTGCAGAATTTTGAAGCAAGGTTCTGTGGAATTTCTGCGTTCATGTTCTTGATTTGTTCTCTTGCTGTGTTAACTTCACAGCATGAGCCGAGCATCCTCTCATGCCCTCAAGCACCCGCCGGTAACGGCGCCCTCCGATAACCCGGCGGGTGCACCTTCACCTATTCCTGCCCCCTTTCCCGAGCTTGCGGTCGCGATCGAGCGCGAGCGGCGGCGCGGCCGCGGCGCGCAGTCCAACGCCAGCGGCCGCTACGAGGCGGAGGCGCGCGTTGCCTTCGATGACGGCTGGCAAAGCCTCGAAGATTTGCCGCCGTTTGCGACCAGCGTGGCGCTCGACACCTCGCGCAAGGTGATCACTCGAAACGACTCGCCCGATATCGGCTTCGACCGGTCGATCAATCCCTATCGTGGCTGCGAGCATGGCTGCGTCTATTGCTTCGCGCGGCCGACCCACGCCTATCTCGGCCTGTCGCCGGGGCTGGACTTCGAATCGAAGCTGTTCGCCAAGCCGGACGCACCCGCGCTGCTCGAGAAGGAACTGGCCGCGCCGGACTATGAGGCGCGGATGATCGCGATCGGCACCAACACCGATCCTTATCAGCCGATCGAACGCGACCGGAAGATCATGCGCGGCATCCTCGAGGTGCTCGAGCGCGCCGGCCATCCGGTCGGCATCGTCACCAAATCGGCACTGGTCGTGCGCGATATCGACATCCTGGCGCGGATGGCCAAGCGCAATCTCGCCAAGGTCGCGCTCTCGGTGACGACGCTCGACCCGAAACTCGCCCGCACCATGGAGCCGCGGGCCTCGACCCCGCCGAAGCGGCTCGAGGCGATCAAGCGGCTCGCGGATGCCGGCATCCCGACCACGGTGATGGTCGCGCCCGTGATCCCGGCGCTGAACGACTCCGAGATCGAGCGTATCCTCGATGCCGCCGCACATGCCGGCGCCAGGGAGGCGAGCTACGTGCTGCTGCGCCTGCCGCTCGAGGTGCGCGATCTGTTCCGCGAATGGCTGATGGCGAACTATCCCGACCGCTACCGTCACGTCTTCACGCTGATCCGCGACATGCGCGGCGGCCGCGACTACGACTCGCAATGGGGCACCAGGATGAAGGGCACTGGCCCGATGGCCTGGATGATCGGCCGCCGCTTCGAGATCGCCTGCGAAAAGCTAGGCCTCAACAAGCGGCGGACCAAGCTGACCACCGATCACTTCGCCAAGCCGAAGCGCAACGGACAGCAACTCAGTCTATTCTAGGTGAGGGCGCGTAGCCCGGATGGAGCGCAGCGAAATCCGGGGCTCGTCGACCCCTGGCCAAAGACTTCCCGGATTGCACTTCGCCTCATCCGGGCTACGAAGACGTCAAACAGCGAGTGCAACAATGAGTAACACCCCGACCGCACGCTTCACCGTCCTCACGCTCGGCGTCAGCGACATGCGCGCCAGCATCGGCTTTTATGAATCGCTTGGGTTCACCAGGAAGATGCGCGCGACCGGCGAGGAGGTTGCCTTCTTCGAGACCGGCGGCACCGTGCTCGGCCTGTTCCCGTGGCATCTGCTCGCCGCCGATGCCGGGCTGCCGGATCAGCCGCGGCCATCAGCGTTCCGCGGCGTCGCGATCGCCTGGAACTGCAACGACGACGCCGAGGTCGATCGTGTGATGGCGTTCGCGCTGTCGAAGGGCGCCAGGCTGCTGAAGCCCGCGCAGCCCACCAGCTATGGCGGCTATTGCGGTTATTTCGGCGATCCCGACGGCCACGCCTGGGAGGTGGTGCGCGCGCCGGGCTTTGAGGTTCGCGACGACCGCCGGGTGTCAATTCCCGATTAGAGCGCCGATCCCGATTAGAGCGGCGAATTGAATAACGGGGAAGGGCCAGGTTCCAGGTTGCGCCGCGGGCCGGGCTTGATCACGATCCCCGCATGATTCGGGACAAGTCCAACAGCACGTCAAAGACCGCGTCGAAGAAGAAAGCGGCCGAGCCGGCCAGGCCGGACAAGCGCGTCATCGTGGTGACGCGGCCGAGCTTTCGGCGCGAGCGCGCGCTGATCAAGCGCGGCGTCTGGCCGGTCGCCGGCTGCGACGAGGCCGGGCGCGGGCCGCTGGCGGGTCCCGTGGTCGCCGCCGCCGTGGTGCTGGACCCAAATCGGATTCCCAAGGGGCTCGATGATTCGAAGCGGCTGACCGTCGAGCGCCGCGAGGAACTGTTCGAGGAGATCTGCGTCACATCGGCGTTCTCGGTCGCAGTGGCGTCGCGGGCGCGAATCGACCGCGACAACATCCTGCGCGCCTCGCTGTGGGCGCTCGCGCGCGCCGTGCACGCGCTGCCGGAAATGCCGAAGCACGTCTTCGTCGACGGCCGCGACAAGCTCGCCACGCCCTGCGACTGCGACGCCGTGATCGGCGGCGACGGCATCGTGGCCTCGATCGCGGCGGCCTCGATCGTCGCCAAGGTGACGCGCGATCGCCTGATGTGCGCGCTGGCGCTGGATTGTCCCGGCTACGGCTTCGAGCAGCACAAGGGCTATGCGGTCCCCGAGCATCTCGAGGCGCTCGACCGGCTCGGCCCCAGCAGCCATCACCGCAGCTTCTTCGCGCCCGTCGTCGCCGCGCGGCTGAAGCATTTCCCGGTCCCGGCGGAGCCCGACCTGTTCACGGTTGACGCCGAAAGCGAAGCCGCGGCATCCGAAGCGGCGTAAAGCGCACCGTCTCCAACCACGCGACGCTGTCATCGCCCGCGAAAGCGGGCGATCCAGTATTCCAGAGGCAGTCGTTTTTGATCGAGAGGCCGCGGCGTACTGGATCACCCGCTTTCGCGGGTGATGACAGCGGAAGCGGGGGATGACAGCGGAGACTGACTTTACAGTGCAGTCTGGCGCGACACCGTTGCCTCCACCGCCGCCGCCGTTTATCAAAAACCCTCGGGATCAGATGGCGCCGCTTGATAGGGGTGGCTGGGGCATTTCAGGCGTTTCATGCGGTTTACCTCCCTGGTTGTCGAACTGATCCGCGCCCGGCCGCGCCTCGTGGTCTGGATCGTGGTGCTGGCGCAGGCCGCGATCTGGCTGTTCCTGCCGGCCATCTTCTACGGCAGCCCGCCCGGCAACCTCGCCGCCATCCTCGCCTTCGGCCGCGAATACCAGGTCGGCACCGACATGGGGCCGCCGCTCGCGTTCTGGCTCGCCGACATCGCCTTCCGCGCCGTCGGCAATCACGTGTTCGGCGTCTATCTCCTGGCGCAGGTCTGCGAAATCGTCACCTTCATCGCCTTCTACGCCTTGGCGCGCGCCATCGTCGGCGGCCCGCAGGGCGTGCTGGCGGTGCTGCTGTCGATGACGGTGGTGGTGTTCTCCTCGCCGAGCGTCGAGTTCGGCCCGCTGATCCTGGCGCGCCCGCTCTGGGCGCTGCTGCTGCTGCATTCCTGGCAACTGATCGGGCAGAACCGGCGCAGCGCCTGGTTCGCCTGGTCGATCGATTGCGGCCTCCTGCTGCTGACGACGCCGGCGGCGATCGGCATGATCCTGCTCGTGACAGGCTTTGCGCTCGCAACCGAGCGCGGCCGGCGCATGCTCAAATCGGTCGATCCGATCTACGCGCTGCTGGTCATCATCGTGCTGGCGCTGCCCTACCTGATCTGGCTGGTCCGTGCCGACGTGCTGGCGCTGCCGGCCTTGCCGGCACTGGCCGATCTCAAGGCGCGCGCGCTGCGCTGGGGCGTGGTGCTCGGCGGGCTGATCGTGGCGACCGCCGCGATCGCGCTGCTGGCGATCCTCAATTCGCGCTGGTTCGCCGGCAAGACCGAGGATGCCCCGATCATCTACCGTCCGCCGGTCAGTCCACTGGCGCGGCAATTCGTGTATTTCTTCGCGTTCGCGCCGGCAATCGCGAGCAGCTTCGTCTCCGGGCTGTTCAATCTCGATCGCGCCTTCGGCGGCGCCGGCGTGGCGCTGTTGATGTCCGGGCTCGCCGTCGTCGTTGCGACCGGCGATCTGATCCCGCTCAGGCGGCAGCGGCTGCTGCGTTCGGTCTGGGCCCTGGCGGTCGCGGCGCCCGCCGCGCTGGCGCTGGCGGCGGCCCTGTTCCTGCCCTGGACCAGCACCACGGAAGCGTCCACCTCGCTGCCGGCAGCCGCGATGGGCCGCTTCTTCGATGACAGCTATGAGCGCCGCACCAACCAGCGCCTGCGCGCGGTGGCCGGCGATCCCGAACTTGCCAGCCTGATTGCGATGAACCGCCGCCGCCCGCATCTTTTGCTCGACGCCACGCCGCAGCGGACGCCGTGGCTGTCGGTCGCAAAATTCAACGAGACCGGCGGCGTCGTGGTGTGGCGCGCACAGGACACCGCCGGCACGCCGCCGCCTGACATCGCGCAGCGCTTCCCCGGCCTCGTGCCCGAAGTGCCGCGTTCGTTCGACCGGCTGGTCAACGGACGGCAGCCGGTGCTGCGGATCGGCTGGGCGATCGTGCGGCCGAAGGGGACGTGATTTGATGTGGAGCCGTAGCCCGGATGAAGCGCAGCGAAATCCGGGGCCGCTCTTTCACTCGGCTTGATCCACCCCGATTGCGCGGAGCCTGTCATCGGGCGCGTCCGCGCGACCCGTTGGCTCCATCCGGGCTACGAAGTTATCGCCGCTTGCAGCACCTTCGCGATCGCGCGCAGATCCTGCCACGACAGCCGCTTGTACGACGGCGAGCGCAGCAGATAGGCCGGATGGAAGGTGGCGACGGCGCGGATCGTGCGGGTCCCGGTGTCGTAGTCGATCCATTTGCCGCGCGTGCGCATGATGCCCTCGCGCGTGCCGAGCAGCGCCTGGGTCGAGGGATTGCCGAGCGTCACCAGCACGTCGGGATTCACCAGTTCGATATGGCGCTGGATGAAGGGCAGGCACACCTGCGTCTCCTGCGGCGTCGGCGTGCGGTTGCCGGGCGGCCGCCACGGGATCACGTTGGCGATATAGGCTTTGCTGCGGTCGAGCCCGATCGCGGCGATCATGCGGTCGAGCAGCTTGCCGGAGCGGCCGACGAACGGCAGGCCCTCGATGTCCTCGTCGCGGCCCGGCGCCTCGCCGACGAACATCACGCGCGCCTGCGGGTTGCCGTCGGCGAACACCAGCCTGGTTGCGGTGTGCTTCAACGCGCAGCCGTCGAAATTCTCCATCAGCGCGCGCAGGGCTTCAAGCGTCGGCGCAGTCCGCGCAGCCTCGCGCGCGGAAGCGATCGCGGCATCCGGCGCCACGGTGATTTCGCTGCGCGGAACTGACGGCATCGGCGGCGGACGCAGCGGATTGAGCGCAGCTGATGGGCGCGGTGCGGCAGGGGCGGGAACTGGCTCCGGCTCCTCGAGCCGGTTGATCGGCGCATCGCCAAGCGCGCAGTCGACCCCGGCCTCGAGGTAAAAGGCCAGCAATTGCTGCAGTGTAGGGGTGGGCTCGGGCGGCAGGGCCATCATGGCTGCAATCTAGAGCATGATCCGGAAAAGTGGAGGCCGGTTTTCGGAAAAGATTATTCTCTGCGGTATCCGGGCCGTGCAAATCCATGGAAGCGCAATTCCATGGTTGTCCTTCCGCCAAAAATCGGAAACAACGACTTTTGAAAAGCTTAGAAGCGTTCTCAATGGGCTGAGACCAAAGATCATGAGTGCTGAAGACCTTCCTCCGCGCGAGTCTATGGAATTCGACGTCGTCATCGTCGGCGCCGGCCCGTCGGGCCTGTCGGCCGCGATCCGGCTGAAGCAGCTCAATCCGGAGCTCTCGATCGTCGTGGTGGAGAAGGGCTCCGAGGTCGGCGCGCATATCCTGTCGGGTGCGGTGATCGATCCGGCCGGCCTCGACAAGCTCGTGCCCGACTGGCGCGACGATGCCGACTGTCCGCTGAAGACGCAGGTCAAGCAGGACCGTTTCTACTGGACGACGTCGCAAGGCTGGTTCCGCCTGCCGAACTTCATCATGCCGCCGCTGATGAACAATCATCACTGCTACATCGGCTCGCTCGGCAATGTCTGCCGCTGGCTGGCACCGAAGGCGGAAGCGCTCGGCGTCGAGATCTATCCGGGCTTCGCCGCTGCCGAAGTGCTCTATGACGACAAGGGCGCGGTGCGCGGCATCGCCACCGGCGACATGGGCATCGCCAGGGATGGCAGCCACAAGGATTCCTACACCCGCGGCATGGAGCTGCTCGGCAAGTACACGCTGTTCGCCGAAGGCGCACGCGGCTCGCTGTCCAAGCAGCTGATCGCGAAGTTCAATCTCGATGCCAACTCCGAGCCGCCGAAGTTCGGCATCGGCCTCAAGGAGGTCTGGCAGATCGACCCGGCGAAGCACAAGAAGGGTTGGGTTCAGCACACGCTCGGATGGCCGCTGAACGACAAGACCGGCGGCGGCTCGTTCCTCTATCATTACGACGACAACCGCGTCGCGGTCGGCTTCGTGGTGCATCTGAACTACAACGATCCGTATCTGTCGCCGTTCGACGAATTCCAGCGCTTCAAGACCCATCCCGATGTCTGCGAGCTGTTCGAGGGCGGCAAGCGGCTCGCCTATGGCGCGCGCGCCATCACCGAGGGCGGCTACCAGTCGGTGCCGCGGCTCTCGTTCCCGGGTGGCGCGCTGATCGGCTGCGCGGCGGGCTTCGTCAACGTGCCGCGCATCAAGGGCGTCCACAATGCGATGGGCTCCGGCATGCTCGCCGCCGAGCATGCCGCGGCCGCGCTCGGCGCCGGCCGCGCCAATGACGAGCTCGTCGAGTACGAGAACGCCTGGCGCTCGTCGGCGATCGGCAAGGACCTGTTCAAGGTCCGCAATGCCAAGCCGTTGCTGTCGAAGTTCGGCAATTTGCTCGGAACGGTGCTCTCCGGCTTCGACATGTGGTGCAACACGCTCGGCTTCTCGCTGTTCGGCACTCAGTCGCACGCCAAGCCGGACCGCAAGACGCTCGATCCGTCCAAGCAGCATCAGCCGATCGCCTATCCGAAGCCGGACGGCAAGATCTCGTTCGACAAGCTGTCGTCGGTGTTCCTGTCCAACACCAACCATGAGGAGGACCAGCCGGTCCATCTCAAGGTCGCCGACATGAACCTGCAGAAGACCTCCGAGCACGACGTGTTCGCCGGTCCCTCCAACCGCTATTGCCCGGCCGGCGTTTATGAATGGGTCGAGGAGTCGTCAGGCCCGCGCTTCCAGATCAACGCCCAGAACTGCGTCCACTGCAAAACCTGCGACGTGAAGGACCCCAACGGCAACATCACCTGGGTTCCGCCGGAGGGCGGCGGCGGTCCGAACTACGAGGCGATGTAAGGCCGGGGTGAGCTCGAGGCGGCCGACCACATTTGCGTGAGGTAGATTCCGTCTGCGCCGCAACCTGCGCTGTGCCTCTCCGCTTGTGGGAGAGGCCGGATTGCATCGACAGATGCAATCCGGGTGAGAGGTACCGGTCCATCGAGGGACTTCGATCGACGGATGGACCTGAATCCCTCACCCGGAATTCAAGCTTTCGCTTGAATTCCGGCTTCTCCCACAAGGGGTGAGGTGGAACTGGCCGCGTGGCGAGCCTCCCGGTGCGCTTTTTGCGTCCGCGTGCGAATATGCTTGGGCCGGTCACGATACCGCCATAGTGGAAGCGTCTTGCGGGGGCTGGCTGGATCGGCGGGCCTAAAGGCCTAATCTGCCAATTGATTCGTCATGGATTGCCTTTGGGCGATCCTTGCGGATAAGCGCCAAAAGCGGCATTGTCCCTCGCCGTGATGCCGCCGCTTGGGTTCGCATTTTGAGACTGATCGCAAGATCTTGGCCATAAAATCCATCTTGGCGTAAATCCCTGGAGCAAGGCGACCGTGATGCTGTCCACCCGATTCCACCGCCTGACGATTGCCGTTCTCGCTGCCGCGGCGCTTGCCGTGCCTGCGCAGCTTGCAGCGCAAACGCCGGACCATCCGACCGACAATACCGCGCAATTCCCGTCCAAGAACGACCTGAAGTCGCTGACCACCGCCGGCAGCTATCTCGCCGCCCGCCACGCCAGCGTCGAGCGCGATGCGACCTCGGCCGCGGCGTTCTACCGCTCGGCGCTGCGCACCGACCCGAAGAATTCCGAGCTGCTCGACCGCGCCTTCATCTCCTCGCTCGCCGACGGCGACATCGAGGAGGCGGTCAAGCTTGCCGACCGCATCCTGACCCAGGACAAGGCCAACCGCGTCGCGCGCCTGGTCGTCGGCGTGCGCGATCTCAAGCTGAAGAAATATGCCGCCGCGCAGTCCAACATCAACCAGTCGGTGCGCGGCCCGATCACCGATCTCGTCGCGACGCTGCTGTCGGCCTGGGCCGCCTATGGCGCCGGCGACAGCAAGGCCGCGGTCGCCTCGATCGACAAGCTGACCGGCCCGGAATGGTACCCGATCTTCAAGGACCTGCATGCCGGCATGATCTACGAGCTGTCCGGCAAGGAGAAGGATGCCGGCGCCCGCTTCGAGCGCGTCTACAAGCTCGACGATTCGATGCTGCGCACGGTCGACGAATATGCGCGCTGGACCTCGCGCAACAAGGACGCCGCCGCCGCGACCGCGATGTACGAGGCCTTCGACAAGAAGCTGCCGCGTCACCCGCTGGTGCTGGAAGGCATCAAGGAGACCAAGGCCGGCAAGAAGCTGCCGCCGCTGGTCGAGTCACCGCAGGCCGGCGCGGCCGAGGCGCTCTACGGCATCGGCGCGACGCTGACCCGCCGCGGCGGCGAGGACCTCGCGCTGGTCTATCTGCAGCTCGCGCTCTATCTGCAGCCCAACCATCCGTTGGCGCTGCTGTCGCTCGCCGATCTCTATGAATCGGTCAAGAAGCCGCAGATGGCGATCAAGGTCTACGAGCGGATGCCGGCGTCCTCGCCGCTGAAGCGCAACGCGCAGATCCAGCTCGCGACCAATCTCGACGCTGCCGACCGCAGCGACGAGGCGATCAAGATCCTCAAGGAAGTGACCTCGGATCAGCCGAAGGACATCGAGGCGATCCTGGCGCTCGGCAATATCGAGCGCGGCCGCAAGAAGTTCGCCGACTGCGCCACCACCTATTCGCAGGCGATCGACGCGCTGCCGGCCGGCGGCGACAAGAACGCCTGGGTCACCTATTACTATCGCGGAATCTGCGAGGAGCGCTCCAAGCAGTGGAACAAGGCCGAGGCCGACATGCGCAAGGCGCTCGAGCTGCAGCCCGAGCAGCCGCATGTGCTGAACTATCTCGGCTATTCCTGGATCGATCAGGGCATCAACCTCGACGAAGGCATGAAGATGATCAAGCGTGCCGTCGATCAGCGCCCTGACGACGGCTACATCGTGGACTCGCTTGGCTGGGCCTATTACCGGATCGGCAATTACGAGGAGGCGGTGAAGAACCTCGAGCGCGCGATCGATCTGAAGCCGGAAGATCCGACCATCAACGACCATCTCGGCGACGCCTACTGGCGCGTCGGCCGCACCCTGGAAGCCAAGTTCCAGTGGGCGCATGCCCGCGACCTCAAGCCCGAGCCGGAAGAGCTGCCGAAGATCCAGGCCAAGATCGACAACGGCCTGCCGGACGACACCTCCAACGCCGCCGCCGCCGACAAGAAGAAGGACGACGACGGCAAGGGCGGCTAGACCTCACGTCAGCTTGCTGAGCTCCCACCGTTCCCTCTCCCGCTTGCGGGGGAGGGCCAGGGTGGGGATACCTCCGCAAAGAGATTCTCTCCGTGGGTAAAGCCCCCACCCGGATCGCATCGTTCGATGCGATCCGACCTCCCCCGCAAGCGGGAGAGGTGAAGGCAGGCCGATACGGCACCCCAAATCCCGGAATTTCCATGCAAACAAAGGGATAGGATCGTGAGGCGATTTACGCTAATCGCAACACGATGTTTGTTTTTTAGGGGTTTATCGCCGTGCCGGCGCTGATTGAAGAAGGGCGTGCCAAGGTCAACCTGACGCTGAAGGTTGTCGGGCGGCGCGTCGATGGGTTTCACGACCTGGAGAGCGTCGTCGCGTTTGCCGACTGCGCCGATCGTCTCACGCTCGAGCCGGGCCCCGAGCTGTCGCTCTCGATGCTGGGGCCGCTGGCCGATGCCTGCGGCGATAAGTCTGATAATCTGGTGCTCAAGGCCGCGCGGCTGCTCGGCGAACGCGTTGCGGACCTCGAGGTCGGCCACTTCACGCTGGAGAAGGTGCTGCCGGTTGCGGCCGGCATCGGTGGCGGCTCGGCGGACGCTGCGGCAGCGCTGCGGCTGCTGGCGCGGCTCAACGAGCTCTCGCTCGATGACAGCAGGATCATGGAGGTCGCGCTGCAAACCGGCGCCGACGTGCCGGTCTGCGTCGCCTCGCGCGCCTGCGACATGACCGGGGTCGGCGAGGGCCTGCTGCCGCTCGATTTGCCGAAAATGCCCTGCGTGCTGGTCAATCCGCGCGTGCCGGTTGCGACCAGGGACGTCTTCAACGCGCTAGGCCTGCGTCACGGCGAGCTCCTGATCGGTGCCACCGATGTGATGATGCAGGCGCCGGACTGGCCGGACGCCGGCCGCTCGGTCGACGACTGGATTGCGGCGCTGGAGCGCGGCACCAACGATCTCGAAGGCCCCGCGGCGCGCATCGAGCCCGTCATCAGTGATGTGTTATTCGCGCTGCGTGAGACCAGGGACGTTCGTCTGGTGCGTATGTCGGGCTCCGGCGCGACCTGCTTTGCCGTGTTCGGAACCGACGCCGACGCCGAGGCCGCCGGCGAACAACTCCGCGGCGCGCATCCCGGCTGGTGGGTGCATGCGGGTGCGTTGAGCTAGGGTACTCGTTCTCTCTCTGTCATTCCGCGGCGCGCGGAGCGCGAGCCCGGAATCCATTTCACCATCAGTTTTGCGGCCCGATGGATTTCGGGCTCGTGCTCCGCACGCCCCGGAATGACGACGGAGTCTGACTCACTGACCGTGCCACCTATTCGGTGTCGTCCCTGCCTGGTGCGCAATTGCGCACGGGAGCAGGGACCATAACCACAGGCAGTCATTGTTGAGTGACGCCCGAACGACGAGTCCCGTTCACAATATCCGCCGCGGAGTATGGGTCCCTGCTTTCGCAGGGCATTTGCGGCATCATCCCGCCTCAACGCCGGGCAGCCTTGCGGGGCCATTGCTTGGCAAGCCAGACCCCGTTTGCCATAACAGCATGAAACAACAACGTTGCGCGTGCGGGGCCGTTCGGAATCCGCCTGCAGCCGAAGAGCCGGGAGGATGCCATGGCCAATATCCGAGTTCTCGCCACCGATCTGGAGTTTCCCGAAGGTCCGGTCGTCATGCCCGACGGTTCGGTCGTACTGGTCGAAATCCGCGGCCAGCGACTGACGCGGGTCTATCCCGATGGGCGCAAGGAGATCGTCGCCAAGGTGCCGGGCGGCCCGAACGGCGCGGCGCTCGGTCCCGACGGCAAGATGTACATCTGCAACAATGGCGGCTTCTCCTGGATTCCGACGCGCAACATGATCATGCCGGGACCGCAGCCGGAGGATTATCTCGGCGGCTCGATCCAGCGCGTCGATCTGCAGTCCGGCAAGGTCGAAACAGTTGTGACGAAATGCGGCGAGCATGAGCTGCGCGGGCCGAATGATCTGGTGTTCGACAGGCAGGGCGGCCTGTGGTTCTCCGATCTCGGCAAGCGCCGCGCCCGCGACATGGATGTCGGCGCGTTCTATTATCTGAAGCCCGGCATGAACGAGATCGTCGAGGCCGTGCACGGCATCCTGCCGGCCAATGGCATCGGCCTGTCGCCGGACGAGAAGACCGTCTACATCGCGGAGACGCCGACCGCGCGGCTGTGGGCGTATGAAGTTTCAGAGCCCGGCACCGTCAAGCCGCGCGACGTGATCTATCGCGGCGAACGCGGCAAGCCGATCGCCGGCCTCGGCGGCTACCAGATGTTCGACTCGCTCGCCGTTGAAGCGAACGGCAATGTCTGCGTCGCGACGCTGGTCTCGGGCTGCATCTCGGTAATCGCGCCCGATGGCACCGTGGTCGAGCAGGTGCCGACCGGCGACCGCGTCACCACCAACATCGCCTTCGGCGGCCCCGATCTGAAGACCGCCTACATCACGCTGTCGGGCAAGGGCGAGCTGATCGCGATGGACTGGCCGCGGCCGGGATTGCCGCTGAACTTTCTGAACAAGTGACGATTGCGCAAAAGCGCAGTCGTCATTCCGGGTTCGATGCTGTGCATCGCCCCGGAATGACAAAGATGGAGAGATCTCGAATGCCCTGGCTTGAACCGGTCCCCCTTCGCGGCGCGCATGCGCGGCTGGAGCCGTTGTCACACGATCATTGCGGCGGGCTGGTCGACGCGGTGAAGGACGGCGAGCTGTCAAAGCTCTGGTACACCGCGATCCCGCAGCCGGAGAACATGGCCAAGGAGATCGACCGCCGGCTCGGCCTGCAAAAGGCCGGATCGATGCTGCCGTTCACGGTGTTCGACGCCGAGGGGCGGATCTCGGGCATGACGACCTACATGAACGTCGACGCGCCCAACCGTCGCGTCGAGATCGGCTCGACCTGGTACGCCAAGCGTGTGCAGCGCAGCGCGGTCAATACGCAGTGCAAACTGCTGCTGCTCACCCATGCCTTCGAGAAGTTCGACTGCATCGCGGTCGAGTTCCGCACGCATTTCTTCAATCACCAGAGCCGGCGCGGCATCGAGCGTCTGGGTGCGAAGCAGGATGGCATCCTGCGCAGCCATCAGATCGCGCCCAACGGCACGTTGCGCGACACCGTGGTTTACAGCATCATCGCCGGCGAATGGCCGACGGTGAAGGCGCATCTGACCTATCAACTCAACGAAAAGCCGCGCTGACACGATAGTCGGCGCCAGAAACGAGACGATGGAAACGTTCGATTATGTGATCATCGGCGCAGGCTCCGCCGGGAGCGTGCTGACCAACCGGCTAAGTGAAGACGCGGGCACCAGGGTGTGCGTGCTCGAGGCGGGGCCGAGCGACTGGCATCCCTACATCCATCTGCCGGCCGGCTTCATCAAGACCTTCCATATGAAGAGCGTGAACTGGGCCTATCAGCAGGAGGTGGGTCCCTACACCGGCGGGCGCAGCATCTATGCGCCGCGCGGCAAGACGCTCGGCGGTTCGTCCTCGATCAACGGCCACATTTATAATCGCGGCCAGCGCCAGGATTTCGACACCTGGGCGCAACTCGGCAATCGCGGCTGGGGCTATCCCGACGTACTGCCCTATTTCCGGCGCATGGAGAGAAGGATCGGCGAGGGCGACGACACCTATCGCGGCCGCGACGGCAGCCTCACCGTCACCACGATGGACTGGCAGGACCCGCTCTGCGAGGCCTTCATGGCGGGCGCGGTCAGCCTCGGCATTCCGCGCAATCCCGATTACAACGGCCAGATCCAGGAGGGCGTGTCGTACTGCCAGCGCACCATCCTGAACGGCCGCCGGGTCAGCGCCGCGACCGCCTTCCTGCATCCGGCGCGGCGGCGGCCCAATGTCGACGTACGCACGCATGCCCATGTCACCGGCATCATCTTCGAGGGCAAGCGCGCGGTCGGCGTGCGCTACAACCGCGGCGGCAAGCACGGCGATCCCCTGGAGATCCGCGCCACCAAGGAAGTCATCCTCTCCGGCGGTGCCTACAACTCGCCGCAACTGTTGCAGCTCTCCGGCGTCGGCGCGCCCGAGCTGTTGCAGGCGCACGGCATCGAGGTGCGCCACGCGCTCCCCGGCGTCGGTGAGGGCCTGCAGGATCACTACGCGCCGCGCTCGGTGGCGCGGGTCAAGAACATCAGGACCATCAACGAGCTTCGCCGCGGCTTCAGCCTGTGGGGCGAGGCGATCAAATGGGCGACGACACGGCGCGGCCTGCTGTCGCTGTCGCCGACCATGGTCTACTGCTTCTGGCATTCCGGCGAGACCACGGAGAGCTCCGACCTGCAGCTCACCTTCACGCCGGCGAGCTACAAGGAAGGCGTGCAGGGCCAGCTCGAGGACGAGCCCGGCATGACGGTGGCGTCATGGCAGCAGCGGCCGGAGAGCCGCGGCTATGTCCGGATCCGCTCCGCCGATCCGTTCGCGCCGCCGATCATCCAGACCAACTACCTCGCCGAGGAGATCGACCGCCGCGTCGTCGTCGCCGGCATGAAGCTGGCGCGCCGGCTGCTCGCCTCCGAGCCGCTCAGTCCGTATTACGCCTATGAGGACTTTCCGGGCCCGAAGGTCACGAGCGACGACGAATTGCTCGCGGCCGCGACCCAGCGCGGCACCACCACCTTCCATCCCGGCTGCACCTGCCGGATGGGTCCGGCCGACGCGCCGTGGGCCGTGGTCGACGATCAGCTTCGGGTCCATGGCATGGAGGGCCTGCGCGTGATCGACGCCTCGATCATGCCGCGGATGATCTCGGCCAATCTCAACGCCTCGACCTTGATGATCGCCGACAAGGCCTCCGACATGATCCGCGGCAAGGCGCCGGAGGCGGCCGCGAAGCTGCCGGAGTATGCGTGAGGGGACTAATGCGTACGACGATAATCGTTCAGCGTGGTCCCGGCCTAGTGCGCAATTGCGCACGGGGACCGGGATCCATAACCACCGATGGTCATTGTTGCGCGCTGGTGGAATGACGAGTCCCGTCCACAACATCCGCCACGGAGTATGGGTCCCGGCTTTCGCCGGGACGACAGCAGAGTGTGTGGCCGTTAGCTCCTCAGGATGACGGGACTAATATCAGGAGCTCAGCCGTAGACGAACGCCTTGTCCTTGAGGTCGATTGCCGGGAATTCGTCCTTCTCGGCCCAGTAATCCTGGTTGTGCTGCCACTCCGGCTTGTCGCCGCGCTTCGGCAAGAGGTGCATGCCACGCATCATGTAGCCGGGGTTGAAGTTCTCCGGATCGATCCACGGCAGCAGCGGCATGTTGTGGTCTTCGGGGCGCAGCTCCGGCGTCACCTTCTTCGCGCCGGTCGCCTTCATGTGCTGCAGCAGGCGGCAGACGAAGTCGCCGACCAGGTCGACACGCAAGGTCCAGCTGGCGCGGAAATAGCCGAACACCCAGACGAGGTTCGGCACACCGGTGAACATCATGCCGCGATAGGTCACGGTATCGGCGAAGTCGAGCGGCTTGCCGTCGATCTCGAAGTCGATGCCGCCATTGGCGGAGAGGTGGAAGCCGGTCGCGGTGATGATGATGTCGGCCTCGAGCTGCTTGCCGGACTTGAGCAGGATGCCCGTCTCGGTGAAGCGGTCGATCTCGTCGGTGACGACCGACGCCTTGCCGCCCTTGATAGCGTGGAACAGGTCGGCATCCGGCACGAAGGCGATGCGCTGCCGCCACGGCCGGTAGCTCGGCGTGAAGTGGGTGGCGATGTCGCAGTCCTTGCCGAGAACGGCTTCGACCGCTGCCAGCAGGTCCTTCTTGGCGCCCTCGGGCTCGGCGAAGGTCCGCCTGGTGAAGGCGTCCTGCTCGAACAGGATCTTGCGGCGGGTGATCTCGTGGATCCAGTGCTCGTCGACCTGCAGCCTGCGCAGCTCCTCGGCGATCTCGATCGCGTTGCGGCCGGTGCGGAAATAGGTCGGCGAACGCTGCAGCATGGTGACATGGCCGGCGTCCTTGGCCATCGCCGGGATCAGGGTCGCGGCGGTGGCGCCGGAGCCGATCACGACCACGCGCTTGCCCTTGTAGTCGAGGTCGTCGGGCCAGGTCTGCGGATGCACGACGGCGCCCTTGAACTTCGCCATGTCGGTCCATTCGGGCGTATAGCCCGCGTCGTGGCGATAATAGCCCTGGCACATCCAGAAGAAGTTGGTGGTGAAGCGCAGCCGCTCGCCGGTATCGATGCGGGTCGCATCGATGGTCCAGAGATTGGTTTCGTTCGACCACTTCGCCGCGGTAATGGTGTGGCGATAGCGGATGTGACGGGCGATGTCGTTCTCCTCGATCACCTCGCCCATGTACTTCAGGATCTCCGCCGCGGTCGCGATCGGCGCGCTGGTCCACGGCTTGAAGCGATAGCCGAAGGTGTGCAGGTCGCTGTCGGAGCGGATGCCGGGATAGCGGTGGGTGGACCAGGTGCCGCCGAAAGTCTTCTGCGTCTCCAGCACCACGAAGCTGGTGCCGGGGCATTGCGTGGTGAGGTGGTAGGCGGCGCCGACGCCGGAGATGCCGGCGCCTGCGATCAGGACGTCGAAATGCTCTGTGGTGACGGGCTCGGCGGCGCGGATCTGGGTCTGGACGTTCATCTTCCCTGGTCTTCTTGCTTGTTGGCTTGTTTGTTGAGCTGCAGAAGCAAAACGCCGGAGCCGTCGCCCCGGCGTTTGCCGATATCGGAGCTAGACTTCGCGGCGGCTGAGGAAAGCCAGCCGCTCGAACAGATGCACGTCCTGCTCGTTCTTGAGCAGCGCGCCATGCAGCGGCGGGATCAGCTTGCGCGGATCGCGCTCGCGCAGCATCTCCGGCGTGATGTCCTCGTTCAACAGCAGCTTGAGCCAGTCGAGCAGCTCCGAGGTCGAGGGCTTCTTCTTCAGGCCCGGCACCTCGCGGACTTCGAAGAAGATCCGCAGCGCCTCTTCCACCAGGCGCTTCTTGATGCCGGGGAAGTGCACGTCGACGATCTTGCCCATCGTCTCGTTGTCGGGGAACTTGATGTAGTGGAAGAAGCAGCGGCGCAGGAAGGCGTCCGGCAGTTCCTTCTCGTTGTTCGACGTGATCATCACGATCGGGCGCAGCTTCGCCTTGATGGTCTCGCCGGTCTCGTAGACGTGGAATTCCATGCGGTCGAGTTCGAGCAGCAGATCGTTGGGGAATTCGATGTCGGCCTTGTCGATCTCGTCGATCAGCAGCACCGGGCGCTTCTCGTTGGTGAAGGCCTCCCACAGCTTGCCGCGCTTGATGTAGTTCTTGATGTCGGACACGCGGGCGTCGCCGAGCTGGCTGTCGCGCAGCCGCGAGACGGCATCGTATTCGTAGAGGCCCTGCTGCGCCTTGGTGGTCGACTTGATGTGCCAGGTCAAAAGTGGCGCGTCGATCGCCTTGGCGACTTCCTCGGCCAGCACGGTCTTGCCGGTGCCGGGCTCGCCCTTCACCAACAGCGGGCGCTCGAGCACGATGGCGGCATTGACGGCGACCTTGAGGTCATCGGTGGCGACGTAGTCCTTGGTACCCGTGAATTTCATCTATCTGTTTGCCTTGCTTCGTTCGTCGGCGGCCCGGGCCCCCACACGAAACGACCGCTCTCGCAGCGGTCGCATGTCCTCTCCGATATCTTGTCCGGTACAATTCTAATTGAAAAAGCCGGGCGGTCTAGCGCGGATTCCGCAGCGCAGCGGTACCCCGGACAGTACCGGGCGCATAGTATGTCAGGCGTACTGTTTCCGTCCCGCGGAATGATTGTCACCCGCGAGCGACGAGGCCAGCACCGTGCGGTCGCGTCCCGAACGTTTCGCCTCATAGAGCGCGAGGTCGGCCCGACCGAGCAGCTCGGTCTCGCTCGCGGTCGCGGCCGACCGGCTGGCGATCCCGAGGCTGATCGAAACCACGCCGCGGCGGGCGGCCGGATTGGCGATCGCCAGCGACCGCACCGTGAGGCGCATCGCTTCAGCGACCTTCAGTGCATCCTGCTCGCCGACGCCGGGCAGGATGATCGCGAATTCCTCGCCGCCATATCGCGCCGCCAGCGCGGTGGTGTTGGTCGTGGCGTCCGCGATCACGCGCGCTACTCGCCGCAGGCATTCGTCACCGGCCTGGTGACCCTGCGTGTCGTTGAAACCCTTGAAGTGATCGATATCGAGCATGATCAGCGAGATCTGCTCCCGGTCGCGGAACTCGCGCGGCAGCGCGCTGTCGAAGCTGCGGCGGTTAGCGAGGGTCGTCAGGCCGTCGGTCGTCGCCAGCTCGGACAGGCGGATGTTCAGTGCGTTGAGCTCGTCCTCCATCTTGCGGCGTTCGGTGACGTCGCGCAGCACGCCGACGACCTCGATGGCATGGTGGTCTTCCGCCGCGCCGGCAAGCTTGAAGTTGATCTCGACCCAGACCTCGCTGCCATCGGCGCGGAAGGTCTTGAATTCGACGGTCTTGGTGGTGGTCCAGTTGGTCAATTCCGACGTCGCCCTGGCGACGTCGGCGAGATGATCGGAGTGCACGAACTCGAAGCAGGATTTACCGATCAGATCGTCCGGGTTTCGGCCGAGGATGGTCTCAACCGACTGCGACACGAACAGGAAGCGACCGTTGCGGTCCAGCAGGATCACCACATCGGCGATGTTGTCGGCAAGCAGCCGGTAGCGCGCCTCGCGTTCCCGGAGCATCCGCGCGACCTTGGTACGCTTGGCAAACTCCTTGCCGAGCAGGATCGCGAACAGGATAACGCTTCCCATCAGGATGATGGCGACAAGCAGGTCGTTGCGCAAATCGTCATGCCATGCGGCGAGAACCTGGGCTTCGGGCAAGGCGACGGTGACCACGATCGGATATTGCGAAGCGCGCTCGAAGCCGAGATATTTGACGCGTCCGTCGAACGGCGATGTGGTTTTCGTGTAGCCGGTTCGGTCCTGCTCGATCTTCGCCTTGAATGCCGCGGAAACCTCCTTGTTCCACTTGCCCGCCGGCCAGTGCGCCAACACGATACCGTCGAGCCGAAGCAGGGTAATTCCGGCGTGCGGACCGAATTTGAAGGCTTGGTAGAAGTTGTCGAAATAGCTTGTCTCGATGGTCGCGAACAGCACGCCGCCGAAGCTGCCATCCTCCCTGGTGACGCGTCGCGACAGCACGATGGTCGGCTGACCGGTCAGGCGCGACTGCAACGGCTCGCTGATATGCAGCGATGCATCCGTCGAGTCGCGATGGCCGATGAAATAGCCGCGATCGGCATTGTTGTGCGCCGGCAGCTCCGCGGCCGACGAGTAGATCCGGTTGCCGTCGGGGTCGATCACGCCGATCTCCTTGATCTGCGGCAGCGCGTCGGCGGTCTTGCGCAGCGCCGCGTTGAAGCGATCGACGCGCGGCTTCTGGTATTTCAGCAGGTCGACCATGGCGTTCATGGCCACGTCGATCGCCTGGACCGAATGCGAGGCGTGTTCCGCCAGCGAGTGGGTGAGGTTGCGGATGTCGCGCTCGCCCTGGGCCAGTGCCGTGGTGCGCGCCTCGACCGCCTTCCAGATCAAAAGACCCAGCACGAATATGCTCATCGCCGCCACCACGGCGGCGACGATCGCCGTCGGCGAAAACAGTTTCGGCAGCTTGGCGGGGCTATCGGGCACGTCGATCGGGTCCACTGGCGCGTGTTGCTGCAACGATCAACGTCCGATCTTAATGTCACGTTTCGCCGCCGGGAGCCGAAGCCGGCCGGGGTGGTTAAGTGAAAGTGAATGGCTGATCCGCAGCCGCAACCGGGGGAGGGGCCCTTGACGGCACCGGCAGGGCGGGCGATTTAAGTAAATATGTTCCTGCAGTTTTTCACATCGCTGCGCGACGCCCAGGTCCCCGTGACGTTACGGGAATATCTGACCTTGATGGAAGCGCTTGACGCCGATCTCGCCGAGCAGACGGTCGAGAACTTCTACTATTTGTCGCGCGCCGCGCTGGTGAAGGACGAGCGCAATCTCGACAAGTTCGACCGCGTGTTCGGCACCGTGTTCAAGGGGCTCGAGAGCCTGCTCGATGCCATGGGCAAGGCGGAGATCCCCGAGGAGTGGCTGAAGAAGCTCGCGGAGAAATATCTCACCGAGGAAGAGAAGAAGCAGATCGAGGCCATGGGCTGGGACAAGCTCATGGAGACGCTGAAGAAGCGGCTCGAGGAACAGAAGGGCCGCCACCAGGGCGGCAGCAAGTGGATCGGCACCGCCGGCACCTCGCCGTTCGGCGCCCATGGCTACAATCCCGAGGGCGTGCGGATCGGGCAGGAGAAGAACCGCAACAACCGCGCCGTGAAGGTGTGGGACAAGCGCGAGTTCAAGGACCTCGACGGCAATGTCGAGCTTGGCATCCGCAACATCAAGGTGGCGCTGCGGCGGCTGCGCAAGTTCGCGCGCACCGGCGCGCCGGATGAACTCGACCTCGACACCACGATCAAGGAGACCGCCAACCACGGCTATCTCGACGTGCACATGCGCCCCGAGCGGCGCAACGCGGTCAAGGTGCTGGTGTTCTTCGATATCGGCGGCTCGATGGATTCGCATATCGAGCAGGTCGAGGAACTGTTCTCGGCCGCCAAGAGCGAATTCAAGCACATGGAATATTTCTACTTCCACAACTGCCTCTATGAAGGCGTCTGGAAGCAGAACAAGCGGCGCTTTACCGATCGCACGCCGACCTGGGACGTGCTGCACAAGTATCCGCACGACTACAAGGTGGTGTTCGTAGGCGACGCCTCGATGTCGCCTTACGAGATCATGGTTCCCGGCGGTTCGGTCGAGCATGTCAATGAAGAGGCCGGCTCGGTCTGGCTCGACCGCATCATCCGCACCTATCCGCACGCGGTGTGGCTCAATCCGGTGGCGCAGAAGCACTGGGACTATTCGGAATCGACCACCATCATCCGCCGCCTGTTCTCCGAACGCATGTATCCGATCACGATCGAAGGTCTGGAGAACGCGATGCGGGAGCTGGTGCGGTAAACGCACAACGCGTCCCGTGCCGGCGGGCGCGCCAACAACATCCAGGGAGAGCCCCATGCCCCAGAACATCCACCGCGGCATCAAGGTGATGATCGACGAGGCCAACGCCGAGATCGAGACCATCAGCGCGGCCGATGCGATCACGCTGATCGGCAAGAACGACGTCGTCATCGTCGACATCCGCGATCCCCGCGAGATCGAGCGCGACGGCAAGATCCCCGGCGCGTTCTCCTGCACCCGCGGCATGCTCGAGTTCTGGATCGATCCGAACAGCCCCTACGCCAAGCCGATCTTCCAGGAAGACAAGAAGTTCATCTTCCACTGCGCCGGCGGCCTGCGCTCGGCACTCGCCGCCAAGACCGCGAAGGACATGGGCCTGAAGCCGGTCGCGCATATGGGCGGCGGCTTTGCCGCCTGGCGCGAGGCCGGCGGGCCGATCGAGGCGTGGGAGCCGAAGAAGAAGGGCTAGGCAGGATGTCACGCGCGGGCTTGACCCGCGTGTCCATCGCTTCACAGCAGGATGGATTGCCGGATCAAGTCCGGCAATGACGATGGAGAGACATGCAAGATGACGACGACCGACGATCCGCTCGTTTCGACCGAATGGCTGGCTGCGCATCTCGGCGATGCCAACGTCAAGGTGCTCGATGCGACCTTCAAATTGCCGGGCGTGCTGCCGCTGCCGAAGGATGATTATCTCGCCGCGCATCTGCCGGGTGCTGTGTTCTTCGATGTCGACGCGGTGTCGGACCATTCCAATCCGCTGCCGCACATGTTTCCGAGCGCCGAGCAGTTCGGCCGCGACATCGGTGGACTCGGCATCAGCAATGCCGACACCGTCGTGATCTACGATTCCGGCGGCTGGGTCGCGGCGCCGCGCGCCTGGTGGATGTTCCTGTCCTATGGCCATCGCAACGTGCGCATTCTCAACGGCGGCCTGAAGAAGTGGCGTGCCGAGGGCAGGGCGGTCGAAAGCGGCGAGGTGAAGCCGAAGCCTGCGACCTTCAAGGCGAGCCACGATCCGCAGCGCGTGCGCAGCATCGAGCAGATGATCGCCAATGTCGAAAGCCGTGCCGAGCAGGTAATCGATGCGCGCGCCGCCGACCGCTTCGAAGGCCGCGCGCCGGAGCCGCGGCCGGGCATCCGCGCCGGCCACATCCCCGGCGCCCGCAACGTGCCCTACAACCAGCTGTTCGATGCCGCGACCGGCGAGATGAAGCCGCTCGATGATCTGCGCAAGTCGTTCACGGGCGCCGGCGTGAAGCTCGATGCGCCGATCGTGACCAGCTGCGGCTCGGGCGTCTCGGCCGGCGTGCTGACGCTTGCGCTCTACCGGCTCGGCATCACCGAGAGCGCGCTCTATGACGGCTCATGGTCGGAATGGGGGCAGGCGAGCGGCCCGCCGATCGCGACGGGACCGGCCTGACAGGGTAATCCCTGCTTGCTAGCGTCGGGTGAGCGGCACCAGCGTCGGCTGGCCGAACGGATCGAGCTGCTGCTGAACGACCTGCCGAACCGGCTGCGCGCGGACAATCCGACGCCGCTCCTTGCGGTGGGCCGGCTTGCTGACCGCGCTGCGCTCCGGCTTCTTCGCCTTAATAGCCTTCGGCGTCGCCGGGGCTTCGACAACAACTTCAGGTCCGCCCAGCGTCGCGATCTTGGTCGCGGCTGCGACCGCCTCGGGTGACGGAGGCGGTGCCGGCTCGGGCGCTGCCATCGCGGGTGCCGGCGGAGGAAGTGCGGGCTCGCTGGGGACGGGCGGATCGGCGACGGCGGCGACCTTGGCCTCGGTGGCCGCCGCTGCAGCTTCGGCGCCAGCGGGCGTCGGCTCCGATGCCGGCAAGGGATCTGCGGTCGGAGTCAGAGCCGCAGTGTCGGCGGATTGGGCCGGCGCTGGGGTCGTCGCGGCCTGGGCTTCCGGCTTCGGCGGAGCGGGCGGGACCGGATCATCCGCCGTCACGGCGGCAACCTTCTCCGGCTCGGCTGCAGGGGTGATCTCAGCGGGAGCAGCCGGTTCGGACGCGGCTGGCTCGGGCGGGGGTGCTGCCGGAATATCGGTCGTCACCTTGTCGGCAGGCGGGTCGACCCGCACCATGGCAAGCACTGGCGGGGCGTCGGGCTGCTGCGCGAATTGCGGCTCGGGCGGCGCCCGGAGGGCCGGAATGCTGGCGAACTCTTCATGCGCCGCGCGAAACAGCGCGGCTGCCCCTAACCCGAACACCAGCAGCGAGGTCGCCAGCACGATCGCGGCGAACAGAAAACGAAGGCCGGGGAGCATGGGCGCGGTTCCCCCTTCTGCGGGAGGGTCTTCGATGTCGAGGGAACGCGGTGACCACACAAGAAAGCCGGCGTCGCGAGCGCGAATCAGGCCGATTCGAAGATATCGCAACGTCCCGGGACTGTTTGTTACAAAATGCGGGTGATTGATGACTTTGGCCACGTGGACAAACATTCCGAGCCCGTGAGACATCTTTGCCGCAGCGTTGACGCGAAATCACAAAAGGCCCGGAATAGCCCGGGTTTCGCGGATTTGTCTTGAATGCGCCGCTATCTTCCTGCATTGGGCCGTTAACAGTCCGGTGTGGCTTGGGGACTATAACAGAGCAATGATGATCAACCGCATTCTGACGATTTGCGCTGCCGCGGCTCTCGGCGTGGCAGGAACCTCGCTCGCGCATGCGCAGCAGGGTTATCCGGCGCCCCAGGGCACCGCCTATTCGACGGCGCCCCAGCCCTACCCTCAGGGCAGCATGCCGGATTTCGACGCTCTCAATGACGATGACGGGCAGGATTCGGCTGCACTGCCGCCGCCTGGTCCGGTGCTGTCGCCGAACGACCCGCGCTATGGCCGTCCGGCGAATGCGCCCGCCTATTCCGATCGTGGCGCGCCGACCGGTCCGGTGATGTCGCCGGACGATCCGCGCTATGGCCGACCGATGAATGCTCCTCCGGTCTATTCCGACCGTGGCGCGCCGACTGGCCCGGTGATGTCGCCCGATGATCCCCGCTATGGCCGGCCGATGGGGCCGCCGCCCGTGATTTACGGTGACCGTCCGGGTGCGCAACAAGCCAATCGCGACAATGGCGTTCCGGCCGCCGGCGTTTCCTATGGCGACGACCGCGGCGGCATGCGTCCGCCCGAGGGCGTTACCGGAGCCGTGCCGCAGCAGCAGGCGCCGGTCGATGCCAATGGCAAGCCGGTACAGATCGCGGCGCTGCCGCCGGACGAGCAGCCCGAAGACGCCCCGGCGCAACTGCCGCCGAATCTGCGTCGCCAGGAAGTGTCGTTCGCGACCAAGGAGCCGGCAGGCACGATCGTTGTCGATACGTCGAACACCTATCTCTATTACATCCTGGGCAATGGCCGGGCGGTCCGTTACGGCGTCCGTGTCGGCCGCGACGGCTTCACCTGGACCGGCGTGCAGAAGATCACCCGCAAGGCCGAGTGGCCGGATTGGCACCCGCCGACCGAGATGATCGAGCGTCAGCCCTATCTGCCGCGCTTCATGGCCGGCGGACCCGGCAACCCGCTCGGCGCCCGCGCGATGTATCTCGGCTCGACCGTGTACCGTATTCACGGCACCAACCAGCCGTCGACCATCGGCAAGTTCGTCTCGTCGGGCTGCATCGGCATGCTGAACGAAGACGTGTCCGACCTCTTCGAACGCGCCAAGGTCGGCACCCGCGTGGTTGTGCTGCCCGGTGGTCCGCCGCCGGGAACGGCGACGGCTTCTGCCGCGCCTGCGAACCCGATGGCTCCCTCCGCGGCCCAGGCTCAGGCGGCCGCGCCGCTGCCCGGCACGCAGCCGACCACGGTGCAGCCGCTGCCCGCACCGGTGACGGTGCGCTAGGCCAACAGGCAAACTGATCATTGAAAAAGGCGCGCCAACGGCGCGCCTTTTTTGTTTGCCGATCGATGTCCGATCTCAGGCCAGGCGCCGCGGCGGCTCGTTGCCCTTGGTGAAGGCGTCGATGCACTCGACCATCTGCTGATAATGCGCCTGCAGGCTCTCGCGCGTGGCATAGCCGAGATGCGGCGTGATCACGACATTGTCGAGCTTGCGCAGCGGGTGATCCGACGGCAGCGGCTCGACCGAGAACACGTCGATGCCGGCGCCGGCGATCGTCTTGTCGCGCAGCGACGCGAACAGGGCGTCCTCATCGACGATCGGCCCGCGCGCGGTGTTGACGAGATAGGCCGACGGCTTCATGCGGGCGAGATCGGCGGCGCCGACCAGTCCGCGCGAGCGCGGGCTCAGCACGACATGGATGGTGATGATGTCTGATGTCGCGAACAGCTCGTCCTTGCTGGCATAGCCGACGCCGGCCTCCTTGCACTTCTCCGGCGTCAGATTGGGGCTCCAGGCGATGACGTTCATGCCGAACACCTTGGCCATGCCGGCGACCTTGCTGCCGAGCTTGCCGAGGCCGATGATGCCGAGCGTCTTGCCCTCGATCTCGGTGCCGGCAAAGGTCTGCCAGGCCTCGCCGGCGTGCATGCGCGCATTCTCGCGGCCGATGCCGCGGGTCAGTTCCAGGATCAGGCCGATGGTGAGGGGCGCGGTGGGATCGCGGCCATATTGGGTGCCGCACAACACCACCTTGCGGCTCTTCGCGGCCTCCATGTCGATCGCCGCGTTGCGCATGCCTGACGTGATCAGGAGCTGCAGCCTGGGCAGCGCGTCGAGCAGGCTCTTCGGGAACGGGGTGCGTTCGCGCATCGCGCAGATGACCTCGAAATCCTTCAGCTTGGTCGCCGCTTCCGCCTCGCTCGCGAACGGCTTGTCGAACACCGTGACGTCGACCCGGTCCTTGACCTTTGGCCAGTCCGCCACCGAAAGCGCGATGTCGAAATAGTCGTCGAGGATTGCACAGCGGAGCCGCGTCATCGGGAAAGGTCCATTCAGGGTGAGGACGACGGCGGGAGATCAACCGTCGGGATGCCCGTCATGGTCGCGCGCAATCGGCAGGCGCGCAAGCGGCCGCGGTTTCAAAAAGCGGCGATTGTCACACGCGCGGAGACGGCTTCTTCGCGGAGCGGATATCGGCGAGCATCGAGCGGACCGCCGGCGACAGCGCCATCTGCTTGGCGCGGCAGGCCGGACCTGGGCCGCGCATATAGTGCAGTTCCGGCCGGTAGGGATTGAAAGCCTTGGCGACGAAGGCGCGCCAAAAGGCGCGGAATTCGGCGAACAGCGTCGCCTCGCCTTTGGTCGTCGGGCGCGGAAGGGGTGCTGAAATGATGGTAGCCATGACGTGGCCTCAACTGTTTTGGCCGCGGTTCTGCCGCGAAAATCGCCGTTTTTCGACGTTGAGGACGAGTTTTGGCCTGATTTATTAAAAGATGGTTTCAATTGTCGTGATTCGGCGCACACATGGCGTCGAACCCGTAATCACCCGTGGTGAAGCCGCGAAACGTGGTGAACGGACGGAAAACAGAGGTCCCGCGGTTGCGCTTTCGGGGGCCGGCCGTTACATCGGCGGCAGCAAAATTTCCACAAATCGGATCAATTCCAGGGACAGCGGATGGCGCGCCAGTTCATCTATTTCATGCAGGGTCTGACCAAGGCGTACCCGACCCGCAAGGTGCTCGATAACATCCATCTGAGCTTCTACCCGGACGCCAAGATCGGCGTGCTCGGCGTCAACGGCTCGGGCAAGTCGACCCTGCTCAAGATCATGGCCGGTCTCGACAAGGAGTATAACGGCGAGGCCTGGGTCGCCGAGGGCGCCCGCGTCGGCTATCTCGAGCAGGAGCCGCATCTCGATCCCAAGCTCTCGGTGCGCGAAAACGTCATGCAGGGCGTCGCCAAGCAGAAGGCGATCCTCGACCGCTACAACGAGCTCGCGGTCAACTATTCGGACGAGACCGCCGACGAGATGACCAAGCTGCAGGACGAGATCGAGGCCCAGGGCCTGTGGGATCTCGACAGCAAGGTCGACCAGGCGATGGACGCGCTGCGCTGCCCGCCCGACGATGCCGATGTCACCAAACTGTCCGGCGGTGAACGCCGCCGCGTGGCGCTGTGCCGACTGCTGCTCGACCAGCCGGAATTGCTGCTGCTCGACGAGCCGACCAACCATCTCGACGCCGAATCGGTGTCGTGGCTGGAAGGCCATCTGCGCAACTATCCCGGCGCGATCCTGATCGTCACCCACGACCGCTACTTCCTCGACAACGTCACCGGCTGGATCCTCGAGCTCGACCGCGGCCGCGGCATCCCCTACGAGGGCAATTACTCGTCCTGGCTGGTGCAGAAGCAGAAACGGCTCGAGCAGGAAGGCCGCGAGGACGCCGCGCATCAGAAGACGCTGGCCCGCGAGCAGGAATGGGTGGCGTCCTCGCCGAAGGCACGCCAGGCCAAGTCGAAGGCCCGCTACCAGCGCTATGAGGATCTGCTCAAGAAGGCGAGCGAGAAGCAGACCCAGACCGCGCAGATCATCATTCCGGTCGCCGAGCGGCTCGGCGCCAACGTCGTCGACTTCGAAGGCCTCAGCAAGGGTTTTGGCGATCGCCTCTTGATCGACGATCTCACCTTCAAGCTGCCGCCCGGCGGCATCGTCGGCGTGATCGGTGCCAACGGCGCCGGCAAGACCACGCTGTTCAAGATGATCACTGAGCAGGAGACGCCAGACAAGGGCACCATCACGGTCGGCGAGACCGTGCATCTCGGCTATGTCGACCAGTCGCGCGACGCGCTCGAGGGCAACAAGACGGTGTGGGAGGAGATCTCCGGCGGCAACGAGCTGATCCTGCTCGGCAAGAAGGAAGTCAATTCGCGCGGCTACTGCTCGGCGTTCAACTTCAAGGGCGCCGACCAGCAGAAGAAGGTCGGCGCGCTGTCGGGCGGTGAGCGCAACCGCGTGCATCTCGCCAAGATGCTGAAGTCGGGCGCCAACGTGCTGCTGCTCGACGAACCGACCAACGACCTCGACGTCGATACGCTGCGCGCGCTGGAAGAGGCGCTGGAGGACTTCGCCGGTTGCGCCGTCATCATCAGCCATGACCGCTGGTTCCTCGACCGCATCGCGACCCATATCCTGGCCTTCGAGGGCGACAGCCATGTCGAATGGTTCGAGGGCAACTTCCAGGATTACGAAAAGGACAAGATGCGCCGGCTCGGCCAGGACAGCATCATTCCGCATCGCGTGAAGTACAAGAAGCTGACGCGCTGATTCAAGATGTCGTCATACCCGGCCTTGTGCCGGGCATCCACGTTTTTGCTTTCCGGATGCAAAGACGTGGATGGCCGGGACAAGCCCGGCCATGACGAGTTGATGGCGTCTCTCACAACGTCGGCCGTCTCCTGATTTGCAGGATCGTGACGGCATCGCGGCGCAATCTGCGGCCAGTTGTCGCTTTTCAAGCGCGCGGGATTGCGTAGATAGAGCGCTCCCGCAAATCAAATTCTGCGAGCACTCCACCATGTCCGCACTTTCCGAGGCGCGCGCCCCCGCAAAGGGCCGGTCGCTGCGTCCCGTTCCCATGCTGATCTTCGGATCGCGCTGGCTGCAATTGCCGCTCTATGTCGGCCTGATCATCGCGCAGGGCGTCTATGTCGTGCTGTTCCTGAAGGAATTGTGGCACCTGTTCGCCCATGCCTTCGATTTCAGCGAGCAGCAGATCATGCTGGCCGTCCTCGGCCTGATCGACGTCGTCATGATCTCGAACCTGTTGGTGATGGTGATCGTCGGTGGCTACGAAACCTTCGTCTCGCGCCTCAATCTGCAGGGCCATCCCGACGAGCCGGAATGGCTGAGCCACGTCAATGCCAGCGTGCTGAAGATCAAGCTGGCGATGGCGATCATCGGCATCTCCTCGATCCATTTGCTGCGCACCTTCATCGAGGCCGGCGCACTGTCGTCAGGCAAGGGCAACTACACCGAGACCGGCGTGATGTGGCAGACCATCATCCACTGCGTCTTCATCCTGTCGGCGATCGGCATCGCCATCGTCGACAAGCTGTCGAACGACTCGATCGAAGGCGCCAAGCAGCAGGTTGGGCACTAGGGATGAACGGCGGCGCGGCGTCACCGCGCCGCGCGTGAGCCGAACAATGCCGGCGCGGATCTGCCGAGCCATTCGGGGATCTGCGCCGCGCCGCGCGGAAATCCGCGCGCCATCGCGAGGACGAACGCGGTCTGCCAGACGCCGAACAGCACCAGCCAGCCCAGCAAGGTCGGCAACCTGACGATCGCGCCGTAAACCGTTCCGGCTGCGATGGCCGCGATCCACGTCACGACGACGCTGTCGATCCGCCTGAACGCGGGGTTGGTCAGGAGCACGCCGAGAATGGTGATGGCTCCGCCGACGGCGCCGCCGATGCCGCCGATCAAAAATCCCATGTAGGGATTGTTGCCGAGCGTCTCGGTGATCTGGGCCGGGTTCGCGGCATTGCCCTCGATCGGCACGGTTCTCGCGTACTGGCCGAGCGCCTGAAGCGTCACGGCGCTGGCATCGTAGGCCGCGATCCACGCCGCCCCCGTGATCGCGACCACCAGCGCCAGCTGAAACCGGTCCCTGGCGCCAAACATGACGTTGCAGGCCGCGATCGCGATGCCGAATATCACGCCGGGCAGGATCGTGATGCCGCCGGCGTCGGAGACGACGAACGAATATTGCAGGACGTTGAGCGCATAGGTCGCGACCAGGCTGCACAGGACGGCCGACGCAAGCGACAGCACGGCGAAGGGCAAAATCGATCGGTCGCGCGACTGCTCGCTTTTGGCCTCCAGCATGCGATCGACGGCGGCCCGTGTCTCGGCGGCCGCGCTGCCCTGGGGTTCGAGGATCGTGACCGCCTTGAGATAGGTCGGAACCTGGTCGAGCGGGGTCGGCGCCATCATCACCGGCAGCACGCGGTTGCTCGGGTTCGGCCATTTGTTCCGGGCAAAGGCGAGCTCGCTCAGCGTGTAGCGTCCCCTGGTCACCGATTCCGGACTGATCAGGAACACCATAAAATCGCTGCTTTCGATGGCTTTTTCGACGCGCGCATCGAAGCTGTCGCCCGGCGGAAGATCGTCGTGCGAAAAGAAAACGTCATGGTCGCAATTGCGCAGGGACTGGGCGATGCTGTCAGCCTGCGATTCCAGTTCGGAGGGAAATGACAGAAATATGCGCATGGCAAAACTTACCACCCAGAATTGAATTCTGACAATTGCCGAATCCGCGTTGCAATGACCGTTTCCGCAGGGTGAGATCGATCATGAAATGGCCAGCCACCATTGTCGCATTCGCGGTGCTGCTTTGCGCGCCGCTGCAGCGGCCGGCATTCGCCGCCGATGCTGCGTTCACCCAGTTCATCGCCTCGCTGTGGCCGGAGGCCAAGGCCGCCGGCGTGTCGCGCGAGACCTTCGATCGCGAGACGCGCTCGCTCGAGCCCGACTACAAGCTGCCCGACCTGATCCTGCCCGGACGTCCCAAGACCGGCGCGCCGGCGCAGGCCGAGTTCGTGCAGGTGCCGGCCGATTACATCAGGGAAGCCTCGATCGCGCGGCTCGCCGCGGAGGGGCAGCGTCTGATGCAGAAGTATCGGCCGTCGCTCGATGCGATCGAGAAGCGGTTCGGCGTCCCGGCCACCGTCGTGCTGGCGATCTGGGGCCGCGAGACCGATTACGGGCGCTATTCGCTGCCCTACGACACGCTGCGCGTGGTGGCGACGCAGGCCTATGTCGGCCGCCGCAAGGATCAGTACCGCACCGAGTTCATCCTCGCGCTGAAAATCCTCGGCGAGGGTGCGGTGACGCGCAAGGAGATGCGCTCCTCCTGGGCCGGTGCGACCGGCTACACCCAGTTCCTGCCGTCGGAATATTACAAGCACGGCGTCGATCTCGACGGCGACGGCCGCGTCGATATCTGGCATTCAGTGCCGGACGCGCTCGCCTCCGCCGCGCAGCAGCTGGTCAACAAGGGCTGGCAGCCCGGCGTGCGCTGGGCCTATGAGGTGCAGGCGCCGGCCAATGCCGACTGCACGATGGGCGTGCCTGAAGTGACGAAGCCGATCAGCCAGTGGCTGCGCGCAGGCTTCGTGCCGGTGCGCGGGCAGAAGCTCAGCGCCGCCGAGCAGGCGCAATCGGCGTCGCTGCTGCAGCCGGAAGGCAGCTACGGTCCGGCCTTCCTGACCACGCCGAACTACTTCGTGATCAAGGAATACAATTTCTCCGATCTCTACGTGCTGTTCGTCGGCCACCTCGCCGACCGCATGACGAGCCCGCAGCCATTCGCGACGCCATGGTCGGCATCGAAGCAGCTGCGCTCCGCCGATGTCGAGGCGATGCAGCAGCAGCTGACGAAGATCGGTCTCTACAAGGACAAGCTCGACGGCAAGGCCGGGATGCAGACCCGCGCGGCGCTCGGCGCCTATCAGAAGCAGGCCGGGCTGAAGGTCGATTGCTGGCCGAGCGAGGCGGTGCTGCGCGCGATGAACGGGCAGCGCTGACCGGGCTGGCTCGGAAGACCGCCTGATGGCGCAAAGCAAAAACCCGGCCGCAAGGCCGGGTTTTCGAGTGTGATGCTGAAAAGCGTGTCGGTCGATCAGTCGCAAACCTGGATGCGACGGAAGCGCCAGCCGTAGCCGTCCCAGAAGCGCTCACGAACCATGCGGCACGGGGCCTCTTCGACGTAAACCGGCGCCGGTGCGACATAGACCGGGGCGGGGCGAGCGCCTGCGATCGCGCCGCCCAGCAGGGCGCCGCCGATCAGGCCGCCGGCAACGCCGGCTGCGACGGCGCCGCCGTCACCAGCCTTGGCAGCCGGAGCAACGGCCAGCGAACCGGCAATCGTGGTAACGGCGACAAGGGCAGCTAAAGTCTTCTTCATGTCTTTGGCTCTCCTGGAAGGTGGTGGCGTCGTGGTCCGGCGCCGGGTTGAGGTGACTCGCACGCTGATCTCGAACTGCTGTCTTGCTAAACAGCGCAGAACAGTCAACCGAAAGTAAACGTTCGCAGGCTGATCGCGCAGAAAAGCGGTTTTTTCTGGCCATCTACAGCAGATGTCCCGGAGAAACAGTCGGTTTTCCGGGACAACTGGTTCGATTTAATCGAGATGAACGGCGATCAGTCGCAAACGCGGACGCTGCGAACGCGCCAGGTGTAGCCGTCCCAGAACCGCTGGCGCTGCCAGAAACAGTCGGGGCCGTAGCCGGGTTCGGCGACATAGGCCGGGCCGGGCGCATAGTAGCCGTATCCGGGACCGTAATAGCGGTTCTGCGATGCGATCGCGCCACCGACGATAGCGCCACCGATCAACCCCGCAGCGACGCCGGCGGCGACACCGCGTTGTGCCTGGGCGGGGGCGGGCACCGCCACAGTCGAAGCCGCAACAGCGGCAACGGCGCAAAGCGCCAGCAATGTCTTCTTCATGGCCTCACCTTTCTCACGGCAGCAGGGACAGCGTGCGTTGGCGATCTGTCTCGTCGAAGGGTTCCATATTCAGCTTGAATGATCAATGAACGACGCTGCCGTATTCGCGACCAAATGCTTGCAGCTTTTCGAGTATCTTGCAACGCACAAGCCCGATAGCACCGCAGCAAGGCGCGTGCTCATTTCGGCGGCGAGGGAAGCGCTTATTGGCCCCTTAAGCCACCCGGCGGGTTCGACCTCCGACCGATTTAGACTCATTCCAATATGAATCCCGCATCAGTTTGGAATTGCTACAAAAACAGCTTTTTCCTTTTGCATCGCGCGGGAGCCGACAATATCAATATTGGGAAGCATCACCGTTGGACCCCGCCTCTCTCCGATGATTGTCTGTTCCTGTAACGTCCTGAGCGACCACGATGTCCGCAATGCCGTCAACGGCGGTGGGTCCGTGACACGAAATGCCAAGCAGGTGTACGGCTGCCTCGGCTGCAGTGCCGAATGCGGCCGCTGTGCGCGCACCATCAAGGCGATCATCGACGAGGCGCTCGGTCCTTGCGCCAAGGCCTGCTGTTCCGGCTGCCCCCACAGCGGCCATCCGCACGCCGCCAACGAGGACGCCGAGCCGGCCGAATTCGCGCTCGCGGCCTGCTGATTTCACCAAATCCCTCCGAATCCGGTTGTCCAGGCGCCGCTTCTGCGAAGGGTTGCTCTTGTCGGTAATCTGATTTAGAAGCATTCTAAATTTAGCGCCGGCCAAGGTTGGCCGCGACAGGTGGAGTGGATCATGCAAGGCGACCCGAAGGTCATCGATTATCTGAACAAGGGGCTGCGCAGCGAACTGACCGCCATCAATCAGTACTGGCTGCACTACCGGATGCTCAACAATTGGGGCCTCCTGGAGATGGCCAAGGTCTGGCGCAAGGAGTCCATCGAGGAGATGGAGCACGCCGACAAATTCGTCGATCGCATCCTGTTTCTCGACGGCTTCCCGAATCTGCAGGTGCTCGATCCCCTGAAGATCGGCCAGGACGTCAAGGAGATCATCGAGTGTGACCTCGCCGCCGAGATCGGCGCCCGCACGCTCTACCAGGAGGCGGCGACCTACTGCCACGGCGTCAAGGACTATGTCAGCCGCGACCTGTTCGAGCAGCTGATGAAGGATGAGGAAGACCACATCGACTTCCTCGAGACCCAGCTCGACCTGATCAAGCGCATCGGCCTTGAGCTCTACACCCAGAAGCACGTCGGACATCTGAAGGGCGAGGATTCCTGACCGGCTGTCTGTCGGCGCGCCGAGCGTCGGCCAAAATACGAGAGGCCGTCCTTGCGGGCGGCCTCTTTTGCTTTTGCGAAAGGGATAGAGCTATTCGTCAGTAGCACCGCGTGATGTTGACGGTGCGGTCGCCGCCGCGGCCGGGCACCGTGACGCTCTCGGTGGGGCAGCTCGACACATAGGGGCGATCCGACGGCACCACGGCTGGCGGATAGCGATGCGCCCAATCCCACGGCACATCCTGGGTGTAGGTGTAGCGGACGTCGTTCGAGACCGGCGCCGGAACCTCGGCGGCGAAGGGAACGCTCGCCGCACCATCATAATATCCGCCCGCGTCGGGCAACACGATGCCGGGCACCCGCACATGATGGCGGAAGGCCGGATGGTGCGAGGAGAACGTGCCGCGCGCCGCGGATCCGGATCTCGCATAGGTTTCGGTCGGGGAAGCCAGCAGCAGCGCTGCGACGCCAAGGGAAGCCATCAGCGACGCCATCAGCGCCCCAGTTGTTCGATACGCCATTCTTCGAAGAGCCATGGCACGCACCAACTCGCGGTTACGGAGCATTTCTGCAGACGCTAGGCCGCGCCTCATGGTGCCCGCAAACTCATCCTTAATTATTGGTTGACAAGTAAGGTTAACAGAGAGTAACTGTTTCAAATTGACGCGACCTTCCGCGCAGACGGCGGGCGCCGTTCAGACAGCATCCGCCGGAACGAAGCAGCTGATGATGATGCTGCCGCGGTGGTGCACGTACCACACCACGGCCTCGCCGACCGGATTGCCGCGATCGCGGATCACGGCGCGCTCCGGCACCATCATCCACTCGCCCTCGATCGGCACCCAATAGGCGCCGCCCCGAACGTCGTAGCTGGTGCGATGGCCGTCGGAGATGTCGCAGCACGGCACGCCATTCGGCGCGATCACGCTCTTGAACCAGGCGCGGATATCGGGCGGCACGTTTTCGTATTGGCCGTTGTCGAACGCCAGTGCAGCGCCCGCCATCATGGCGAGCCACGCAAGCACCGCGACATGCGTGAGCCTTCGCATTGCCTTCCTCGGCGAAAACTTCTACGTGACCCGCGCATAGCGTCACGCGAATCCGGTGTTTGCGCGATTAGGCACGAACCGCGCGCGGGATGCATGCTCAAAGAATCGGCGAAGCCGCGCAGTCAGGCGTGATGCAGTGCGGGATGGTTGCGCTCAGGATGATTGCTTCGCGCGCGCCTTCTTCGCGGGTTTCACCGCGATATTGTCCCGCGCCATTTTCAGCACGCTGCGCAGCGTGACCTGATCCGCCTTCGCGAGGCGGACATTGGTGCTGCCGCTCTTGCCCCAGCCGCCCGGCACCGGGCGGAAAATCTCCGGCTCAGCCTCGACCACCATCGCCTGCTGCTCGGGTGTCAGCTTCACCATGCCCCAATCCTGGTCGGGATAGCCGAGCGTCGCGAAGATGCGCTTGCCGACGCGGAAATCTGTTGTGCCGTGATGCGCGCCCTCGATCACCTCGGGCAGGCTCAGCGCGATCTTGCGGAAGCGATTTGCGGACATCACCCAAAACTCGATCGCTACATCGTGCGCTGCGGCGCCGTCTGCAGCAGCTCCTGCAATCGCCTGGCACGGAATTTGGCGTCGCCGGTGGAGACGAGGGCGGCCACAAGCGCCGCGCACAAACGGATCATGCTGCTTCTCCCCATGCGCGGCGCCTTTGTGCAGCCGCGTCGCTGCAAGCCTAGCATGAGGCAAAGCGTTGTCCGAGTGCCGCGCCGCGCGGCAGGCTAAAGCACGATGAGATTGGGTTGAAGCGTCATCGCGCTTTTAGATTCTTGTTTAAGCATGATCCTTTCGGAAAACCGCTTCGCACTTTTCCGGATCATGCTCTAGCTCGCCTTCAGCACGTTGAGCGCATACCAGCCCCAATAGACCCGGTGACGCCGGATCAGCCCGTCATCGATCTCCATGACCTCGACCAGATCCATCTGATCGCCGTCCGGAGACTGCCGCGGATATTCCCAGGTGAGGACGCGGCCGTCGCTGAAGAAACCCTGCTTGAAGCGCCGCCGTTGCGGCGGGTTGGTGCGGAACACGCGCGTGATGAACGCGCGCAGCGCGTCGCGGCCGCGGACGATCCCGTCTTTGGTCTGCATCAAATGCTGGACCAGCGGGCTCTCGATCGAGGCGTCGGCTGCGTAGAGCGCGAGCGCCGCCTCGAGGTCCTTGTTGCCGAGCGCCGCATCCCAGAGCCTGTAGATGCGTTCCGCGTCGTTGCTGCCAGCTGTCATGATGGTTCCCTTGTGTTTGGTCGACTGCCGCCCATTTGAGCGGAAGAGGCCGCCGCGACGTTTCAGGAAAATCTGAAATGAGCTGCGCGGCACGGCGAATGCGGGTAGGACGTTTCGGCGCGATCTGGAGGACGATGCGGTGGGATCATCCCAAGCCTTGCAGACAGGATTTTCGCGGATCGCCGAGGCATTGGGCGATCCGGTCCGCGAGGCGATGGTCAGTGCGCTGGCCGACGGCAAGGCGTTGCCGGCGGGCGAGCTTGCTGCGGTCGCCGGCATTTCGCCGCAAGGCGCCAGCGCGCATTTGCAGAAGCTGGTCGACGCCCGCGTGCTTTCGGTGTGGGCACAGGGCAGGTTCAGATATTACCGGATCAGGGACGACGACGTGGCGGCGCTGATCGAGAGCCTCGTCGATCTTGCGGCCAAGGCCACCGTGGGGCGGCGGCGTGCGATGCCGGCCGAGCAGCTCAGGCAATCGCGCACCTGCTACCACCACCTTGCGGGTCAGCTCGGCGTGCTGTTGTCGAATGCGCTGATCCGACGCCGCCTCGTCGTGATCGACGGCCGCGATGGTCGTGTGACCGAGCAGGGGCTGGCCTGGTGCCGGGCCGAGGCGATCGATTTCGATCCGGCGCGGCAGCCGCATCTGCGGCTCTGCAATGATTGGACCGAGCGCGTGCCGCATCTCGCCGGTCCGTTTGCCAATGCCGTGCTGGCGCGGCTGGTCGAGATGCGCGGCGTTGCGCCGCATCGGATTCCGCGCGCATTGCGGATCACCGATCGGGGGCGGGCGTTCTTTGACCGGCTTGGCGTCCAGGTTCCGTTCTGAAGGCGACGAGGTGAACTAGCGGCCGTCCTCGACCTCGGTCTCCGGGCGGTCGTTGCCGGAGGCGGTTTCGGTCAGCCATTTGCCGTCCGACGTCTCGTACTGGATCGCCTCGGTGCGGCCGGGGACACGCTGCTCGTTGGCGGCGCGTCGGGCAGCGGCAAGTGCCGCGGCGTGGGTAGGAAATGGTTCCGAGAACACCCCGTTGACGGTATAGGCCCAGCCGCCGTCGTGCTGGACGACCTTGTAGATCACGTGGCTCATCCGGAACCTCGCTCCACCGTGGACGATGACACTGCCAGAATAGACCACGATGTCGTATTTTGCAGCAGCCGATCGTCCTTGAGGGAGCCGCCCCGTTGCCGCGGGCGAGGGAGACCGACATGTGCCGCAATATCAAGACGCTGTTCAACTTCGAGCCGCCCGCCACCGAGGACGAGATCCACGCCTCGGCGCTGCAGTTCGTGCGCAAACTGTCCGGCTTCAACAAGCCGTCGCACTCCAATGAGGCTGCATTCAACCTGGCCGTGGCCGAGGTCTCGACCGCCGCGCGCAAGCTCCTGATCTCGTTGCAGACCACGGCACCGGCGCGCGATCGCGAGGTGGAGGCGGAGAAGGCGAGGGAGCGTTCGCGCCTGCGGTTTGGCTGAGGGCGGGGCGTACCGTGATGCAGATCACGGTACGGCGCCGCGCGTCCGGGCATCGGTGCCGTTCACCCGATCCTGGAGCGACGCCATGAAGCCTGCCCTGCTCACGTTCTGTTCGATTGCGTTCGCCGTGCTCTGGACCTGCGGCATGCTGTGGTCGAGCGGGAAGATCGACCTTGCCAACGTCATCATCCTGTCGGCCTGCGGGGCGCTCGCGGGCGTTGCCTGGTACTACGCGATGCGCTGGGTCTTCCAGCTCATGCACCTCGCCCGGCCCTCCGATCCTCCGGCCAATCCGGGCGCGGAGCGGTAGGCATCGGGCGCGACACGGACCGAGCTGGCCGTGTCGTCGCGCGAGGACAAAAGGGTTACTTCTTGTCCTTCTTGCGGTGCTTCTTCTTTTTCTTGTGATCGTCGTCCTCGTCGTCATCATCATCAGCGAAGTCGATGGCGTCGACGTCAAGCGCGATCGCTTCCGCTGCCGCGCGCTCGGCGGCATCGCGCTCGGCGAACTCGGCGGCTTCACGCTCCTTGGTGCGCTTGTAGTCTTCCCAGGCGTCGAAGATCATGTGCAGCCACGGCATCACCTGCTCGATCGACGGCAATTGTCCGGGCGGACCGGCTTCACCGCGCGGGCCGGCCGGTCCCTGCGGTCCCTGTGGACCAGCTTCGCCGCGCGGACCCTGCACGCCCGCCTTGCCTTGCGCTCCCGGCTTGCCCTGGGGACCCGCCTTCCCAACCAGTCCGGGCTTGCCCTGCGGACCCGGCTTGCCGCGCGCACCTTCCGGCCCCGGCCGCCCCGGATGTCCCTGCGGACCGGGCCGACCCGGCTCGCCCTGACGGCCCTGCGGCCCCTGCGCCCCTCGTGACCCCTGGCGGGAGATTGTCTCGTCAGCCACTGATATGCTCCGTCGCGATTTCAAGCCGCTTGTAACAGAGGTTGGATGACGGCTTCAATTCTGCCCGGCGCCGCTGATGCAAGCGATCAACAGTCATAATTCGATGCGAAGATCGTGACGGGAGGACGCGTTGCGGATTCTGAACGACAGGCGCGGGGCAGTTGCAGGCGACGCAACAAAGGCGCTGACGTTCGACATCGTGGTGACGCGGCACGATCTGCGCGATGAAGCGGCGTTTCGCAACACCGGCGTCCTCGACCTTTATGCCGAGCTATTTCCTCCGAACGAGCGCGACGCCCCCGACGACATTGTGCGCTGGGTGCTGTCAGACGATGTCGGCGAGCGACGAGAGTTCAGCGTCGGCGGCCGGAAGCTGTCATATTGTCTCGACTCGCGGTGCTTCATCTTGCGCGCGGAGGGGCGCGCGATCGGCCTCGGTTTCTTCACCTACGATCACGCAAGCGAGCTGATCTACTGCAACTATGTCGGCGTCGCGAAGGCGTGGCGCGGCGGCGGCCTGGCGGGCCGGTTCTATCGCGAGATGATCGAGATGCTCGACGCCCTGTTTCCACGCAATATCGGCGTGGTGCTCGAGGTCGAGCCGTATGATCGCGATCGCCTGGCGGCGGTCATCGGCGATCTCGAACGGACGGGCGTGAGGCAGCTCGCCGCGGATCAACAGACCGGGATTCGCAGATTGCTGCGCGTCAGCTGGTACGACAAGCTCGGCTATTGCTTCTTCTGCGACGCGCGCGGCATGCAGCCGCTTGTGTGTCGCTCGCCATGCCTCGATCCATCGCTGTTGCCATCCGCTTGGGTCGGCGCGGAGGAAAATTATTGGTTGGCCTGGCAGTCGCGGACCGGCGCGCCGTCGGTGCAGGGCGAGCGCGGGGGTGAGCTCTGGCAAAGAGCCGTCGCTGCGATCTATGTCGAGATCCTCGCAAAATCCCTGGTCGACGACGATCCGAAGGGGCGGCGCGACTATTGGGACTATGCGACGGCGCTGGTCGCGCAGACGCTGCAACGGGCCGCGATGACCGAAGTGCGTCTCGCTCGCTGCCTCGATGCCGACGGCAGCAAGCTATTGTCGCGCTGGCGGCGGCTTGCGATCGACCCGCCGATCTAGATCGACGTGCGGTCAGGCTGCGGCGTGCTCGCTCAGCGGCACGTCGATGCCGTCGGCCGAATATTCGCGGATCTTGTTCCGCAACGTCCGGACCGACAGCCCGAGCACGCGCGCTGCGCGGGTGCGATTGCCGTCGCAGCGCGCAAGCGTTTGCAGCACGAGCTCGCGCTCGACTTCATCGACGGTCGCGCCGATCAGCAGTGGGACGATTTCATTTGGAGCCAGCGACGGCAGCAGCGCTTCCGGCGACGGTACGGTGGACGCGTAAGACATGAACTCCTCCCGATCAACGCCCGCTTCGTCGGTGAAGCGAAGACATCGAGAACCAACTACCCCGTAGATCCACGGTGTGCCGGTTTGGTTAACAAGCCCTTAACGCGCTCCTAACTCCCTGCTTTGTAAGCAAAATACCCAGAAATCGCCACGATTGCGGTTCCATCCGTCACAATGTGCGGTATCCGCCATCGACCATCACGATCGATCCCGAGACATAGGCCGACAGGTCCGAGGCGAGGAAGATGGCGGGGCCGACGATGTCCTCCGGCTTGCCGGCGCGGCCGAGCGGGGTGTGGTCCATGAAGACCTTGACGAGGTCGGGATTGGTGGCGCGCACCTTCTCGTTCAACGGCGTCTCGATGAAGCCCGGCCCGATTGCATTGACGCGCACACCATCCTTGCCGAGCTCGGCGGCCAACGCCTTGGTGAAGCCGAGCACGCCGTGCTTGGAGGCGGTATAGGCCGGCGAACTCGGCGTGCGCAGATGCACGAAGGACTGGATCGAGCCGATGTTGACAATGCGTCCCTTGTTCTTGCGCAGTGGCGCGAGGAACGAATGCGTCACGTTGAACACGCCGGTGAGATTGATCGAGATGATGTCTTCCCAATCCTTGATCACGGCCTCGTCGGTGCCGAGCATGCCGTTGCGGCGCGCGATGCCGGCATTGTTGACCAGGATCGAGACCGGCCCGACCTTGTCGGCCACTCGCTTTGCCATCGCGACGCAGGCGTCGCGATTGGTCACGTCGAGCGCAAAGCTCTCCGCCTTGCCGCCGGCATTGCGGATCTCCCTGGCCGCTTCCGCCGCCGCATCGCCGTTCATGTCGAGCAGCACCACGCGCGCGCCCTCGCGGCCGTAGCCGAGTGCGATGGCGCGCCCGATGCCCGAGCCTGCACCGGTAATGACGGCGATGTGATTGTCGAGAAGGGCCATGGCGTTTCCTCGTTCTGATTTGTGAGCGTTGTCGACAACACTATTCAAAACTGCGCCAACCGAAACGCCAAGCCGCGTTTGCGCGTTGCTGTTATCCGGATTCGGATGACAGCACGGACCGATCATGGACCCGCATATCAGACACTGGAAAGTTGCGATCGAGCGCTTCTGCGCGGCGCCGGACCCTGACTATCGCGAGATCGCCAAGATGGTCGCCGAGATCGCCGCGACCGACATCGACGAGACGCTGCGGCATGCGGCCGCACAGGTGCTGCCGATCTTGCGCCAGGCGGCGCTGAAATCGGCCGACCGCCGCACCAAAGCGATGGCGCTGCGCCGTCTCGGCATCGTCAGCGATGCGCTGCACATGCTGTCGGCACCGCGGTTCGGCCGGCGCGGCCTGACGCCGAAGGCGCTGACGCAGGAGGAGCAGTACCGGCAATTGCTCGGCCTGCCGTTCGGCCGCCGGCTCGCAGCGACCGAAGTCCAGCAGGCTTTCAAGCGCGCCGCCAAGACGGTGCATCCCGACGGTGGCGGCAACGGCGCGGCATTCCTCGAACTCGCCGCCGCACGCGACGCCCTGATCAAGCATCACTGACGCTGGATCGCGTCACCACCTGACAGCACAAGGACGGACGCCGCGCTGTTGCCGGGTGTCCGCCCTGTGCGTGATCGAATGGCGTTCGCTCAGAACGAGCAGGTGCCGTTGTTCAGGAGGCCGGTCTTGTAGCTGAACGCGGCGTCGAAGGTCGGCAGCTCCTCGCTGACGATGGAGAAGTTCGCCGGCCACGGCGTGGTCGGGATGCTCTGGTCCCAGATCTGGCAGAAGCCGGTGTCCTGCCAGCGGATCAGATGATAAGGCGTGGCGCTGGCCGGGCTTGCCGCGGCAAGCACGGACACGGTGGCGGCAATGGCGGCACAGGCAATCGCAAGACGACGCATGGCAAATCTCCGGTTTGAAAAATGAATGCTCCACGGGAAATCCTGGAGCTCAGGGGCCGATCGCCCCGGACATGCAGTGAGTGTTGCAACCCCGGGAACAGGTTCAACACTGGTCCTGCGAAAGCACCCGTCAACAAATCGGCCATCGCTGTGCCAAATTGCGCCTGTTTACGCGCTTGCTACAGTCGGCGCATCGCGATTCGCAGCCGTGTCGCGACGCGAGCAAATCGACGAGAGCAAACCGACGTGAGCAATTCCTGGGGAGACCGCACATGAAATTTTCATCCACCCTTCGCGCCGCGCTGGTGGCGCTGCTGGCGCTCACCGGCCTTGCGTTCTCCTCCGCCGCCCGTGCCGACAGCGGCTTCGTGACGCTCACGATCTACAAGGCCGGATGGATCATCGGCGGCTCCGGCGGCGGCGGCGTCTTGACCTTCCGCGGCCGCTCCTACCGGCTCTCCACCGGCGGCCTCGACTACGGCCTGGTATTCGGCGGCTCCAAGACCGTGCTGCGCGGCCGCGTCAGCAACATCAACCGTCCGTCCGACGTTGCCGGCGTCTACGGTGCGGCCGGCGCGGGGCTTGCCGTCGGACGCGGCGCGCGCGCGATCGTGCTGACCAATCAGAAGGGCGCGGTGCTTGAATTGACCGGACACCAGGTCGGTCTGATGGCCAACGCCGATCTGAGCGGCCTTGCGATCACCATGCGGTAGAGTATTTCGTTCAGTTTATCCCCGTCATCCCCGCGCAAAGGCTTGGCCTTTGCGCGGGGATGACGGGGCCAGCTGGGGCAAAGCCGCGGTCACCTGAACAGATGCAGCGCGGCGTATTGCAGCAGCATGATGGTCTTGGCGTCGACGATGCGGCCGTCGCTGATCATGGCGAGCGCGTCGTCGATCGAGAGCTCGAGCACCTCGATGTCCTCGCCCTCGTCGGCGAGCCCGCCGCCGTCACCGACACGCATCGCGGCGTCGTATTCGGCGACGAAGCAATGCAGCTTCTCGGTCACCGCGCCCGGAGACGTGAAAGCCTCGAACACCTTGCGCACATGCGCGAGCCGGTAGCCGATCTCTTCCTCCGCTTCGGCGCGGATGCGTGCTTCCGGCTCGGCATCGTCGAGCATGCCGGCGGCAGCCTCGATCAGGAGATCGTCATAGCCGTTGGCGAAGGCGGGGTAGCGGAACTGGCGCACCAGCACGACGCTTCGGGTCGTCAGATTGTAGGGCAACAGCGCCGCGCCGTTGCCGCGGTCGTAGACCTCGCGCACCTGGGTCTGCCATTCGCCGTTGGCGCGCCGGTAATCGAACGTCGCGCTCTTCAGCTCGTAGCGGCGCTTCGAAAGCAGCTCGACGTCCTTGACGCGGACGCGGTCGGCGATGCTCATGCGTTGATCCTCAACCCTCTCACGGCGTCGCTTCGCGGCCGTCGAGCCATTTGGCCAGCATCACCGAAGTCGATTCGTCATAGCCGAGCGATTGGTAGAACGCGCCGGCCTTGGCATTCTCCCGCCGCACCAGCAGTTGCAGCTTCGGCACGCCGGCGGCGCGCAGCCAGTCCTCGGCCGCCGCCATGATGCTGCGGCCAAGTCCCTTGCCCTGGCGGTTGGGATCGACCGCGACGTAATAGACCCAGCCGCGATGACCGTCGTGGCCGACCATCGCGGTCGCGACGATCGCATTGGCGTCGCGGCCGACCAGCACGGCCGAGTTCGGTCCGCGCCGCGCCAGCGCGATGTCGGCAGCGGGATCGTTCCACGGCCGCGTCAGGCCGCAGGCCTGCCACAGCGCGACGACATCGGCGATGTCGGCGTCGGTGATCGGTGCAATGGCGAGGGAGGCAGGGGAGGAGGGCATCGTCGCCTGCGCGGTCACAGCACCTTGCCCGGGTTCATGATGCCGAGCGGATCGAGCATCGCCTTGACCTGCCGCATCAGCTCGATCGCGACCTTGTCCTTGACGTCGGGCAGTTCGTCGCGCTTGAGCACGCCGATGCCGTGCTCGGCCGAGATCGAGCCGCCCATCCGCAGCACGATCTCGAACACGACGGCATTCACGTCGTGCCAGCGCGCCAGGAAGTCGGCCGCATTGGCGCCGATCGGCTGGCTGACATTGTAGTGGATGTTGCCGTCGCCGAGATGGCCGAACGGCACCGGCCGCGAACCCGGGATCAGCTTTACCACCGCCGCATTGGCCTCTTCGATGAAGGCGGGCACGGCTGCGACCGGCACCGAGATATCGTGCTTGATCGAGCCGCCTTCCGGCTTCTGCGCCGCCGACATCTCGTCGCGCAGCTTCCAGAACGCCTGGCGCTGGCTCAGATTGGCGGCGATGACAGCGTCGTCGACGATGCCGTCCTCCATGCCCTGGGCCAGGATCGCCTCCAGCGTGTCGCGCGCATCGTCGCGCGACGACGACAATTCCATCAGCACGTACCAGGGATGCTTGCTGGTCAGGGGATCGCGGATATCGATGCCGTGGCGGATCGAGAAGTCGACCGCGACGTCGGCGAGCAGCTCGAAGCTCGTCAGCGCACCGGCCGCTTGATCGCGCGAGATCGACAGCAGCTTGAGTGCAGCCGCCGGCGACTTCAGACCGACATAGGCGGTCTCGACCGCACGCGGCCGCGGAAACAGCTTTAGCGTTGCCGCGGTGATGATGCCGAGCGTGCCTTCTGCGCCGATGAAGAGGTTGCGCAAATCGTAGCCGGTGTTGTCCTTTTTCAGCTTCGACAGCGCGTTCAGCACGCGCCCGTCAGCCAGCACGACTTCGACCCCGAGCGCCATTTCGCGCGCCACGCCGTAGGCGAGCGCTCCGGTGCCGCCGGCATTGGTCGAGAGGTTGCCGCCGATCGTGCAGCTGCCCTCGGCGCCGAGCGAGAGCGGAAACAGCCGGTCGACCTCGGCTGCCTTCTGCTGCGCGATCTGCAGCACCACGCCGGCCTCGCAGGTCATGGTGTTGGATTCGACGTCGATGTCGCGGATTTTGTCCAGCCGCCGCAGCGAGACCACGACCTCGCCATTGTGCGGGGTCTGGCCGCCGACCAGGCCGGTGTTGCCGCCCTGCGGCACCAGCGCGATCCTGTGCTCGGTCGCAAGCTTGCAGATCGCAGCGACCTCGGCGGTCGAACCGGGGCGCAGCACCAGCGGCGAGCGCCCGTGGAACAGGTCGCGCTCCTCGGTGACGTAAGGCTTGATGTCGGCGGCGTCGGTCACCGCATATTTCGTGCCGACGATGGCGCGGAATTTTTCAAGCAATTCGGGCGGAAGCGGCGGCACCGCTGATTGGACGATATTCATTTTTTCTTGGTCTTTCACTCAGTCGGGGATCTTTGCCTAAGCGTGCCCTTCGCGCAAACGCTTCGCGTTTGTCGCGAGGGAAAGCCGGTTCCCACTTGGCGATAACGCGGCCGTTCCGGTCCGGGTCATGCTGGTTACCGCCCAACGGCCGCGCGGCGCAGCCGGTCATTGATGGCTTCGCCCAGCCCGTCCTCGGGAATGGGCGTCACCGCGATCGCATCCGCGTTTCTCTTGTCGAGGGTGCGGAGGTAGCCGAACAGATTGGCGGCGGCCTCGGCCAGGTCGCCGCGCTCGGACAGGTTCATCACCACGGAGGCGCATTCGCTGCGTGCGACCTTGGCCGGCCCGAACGCCAGCAAGGCTTCGCCGACATGGACGTCGCTGGCATTGAGCCGGACCGGCGTCCGCGGCGCGTAATGCGAGGCGAGCATGCCGGGGGCAACCGGCTGGGCGTCGGTTTCCGCGTCTTGCGGCGGCGACTGCAAGGGCTGGCCGAGCACACGCTCGATCTCGGCGCGCGTCAGCCCGCCCGGCCGCAGCAGCACCGGATCGGAGAAGCAGCCGACGATGGTGGATTCGACGCCGACCTCGACCGGTCCGCCGTCGACGATCAGGTCGATGCGGCCCGCGAGATCGCCGTTCACATGCTCGGCGGTGGTCGGCGAGACATGGCCGGAGAGATTGGCCGACGGCGCTACCACGGCACCGCCGAAAGCCTTGATGATATCGCGCGCCACTTTGTGGGCCGGGATGCGGATGGCGACCGTATCGAGCCCGGCGGTCGCGAGTTCCGCAACCGGGCAGGAGAGCGCCTTCGGCAGCACCAGGGTCAGGGGACCGGGCCAGAACGCCTCCGCCAACCGCAGGGCCTGCCCGTTGAACAGGGCAATCCGGCGGGCGGCGCCAAGATCGGCGACATGGGCAATCAGCGGATTGAAGGCCGGCCGGCCCTTGGCCTGGTAGAGGCGGGCGATCGCGGCGGCGTTGCCGGCGTCGGCGCCGAGGCCATAGACGGTCTCGGTCGGAAACGCCACCAGGCCGCCCTCGGCCAGGACCCCGGCGGCGGTCGCCGTGGCGGCGGCGCCGGCGGACAAAACGTGCGTTTTCAGACCTGTATCCACTGTGACTAGATTCCTCAATTGGGTGCCTCGTGGTCCCTTGCGGTCCCCGAAACCCGACGCTATAAGCCCGGCTCTCAGTCGGAGTGTGGCTCAGCCCGGTAGAGCACTGCGTTCGGGACGCAGGGGTCGCAGGTTCGAATCCTGCCACTCCGACCATTCTTTCAAGCACTTATAGGTTCTGTGTTTTTTGTGCGCAACGAAATGCGCAACGATTTGAAGCTCGGCAGCCATGTCTGTCGCCCTCGAAGCACCCGTCAAGGACGTCGAACAGCGGTCCGCGGCGGGCTTGTACTGTTCTAAATCGGAAAAAAGACGATCGGGAAGTGCGAGGGAACTAGCCCCTGTCGGGATGTTACATCGAACACCATCGAGCACCACAAGTCCTCCCTTCGGACCTACGAGCTGATTTGGCGGATATCAAAGCACGAATAGCTCGCGCAGAGTAGTGGTCAGCTCAGCGCCTTGCCCCAAAAGCTTCCGCCGCCTCTTCCTGAAAGTCCGGGTGGTGATGGCCATAGTTGGCCTCTAATTGCTCAACGGTCATGCCGAGCCAGCCAGCGGCTTCCCACATGTCGACGCCCGCCTGCATCAACCATGTCGCCGCTGTATGGCGCAGTGAATGCCGGACGACGTCGTCGCCCAGCCCGGCGTCCTCCAGAATACCATTCCAGGCTGACCTGATCTTGCCGGCAAGCGGCTGGCCGTCGTGCAGGCGGTTCACGACGAACCGGATTTGTTCACCGTCTCTCATAACCCCTGAGGCGCGGAGTTCTGCAGATCGAGCTTGGTCGATCCTGCGCCATCGAATCAGATGCGGACGCAGGCGGCTAGCGATCTTTGCCGGCGGCCGCCGTTTCTTGGTCGACTGCTCCAGCGTCCCTTTGCCCTGGTAGACCATCGCGTCAAGGTTCATCCATGGATGGGTCGTTGTTGGCAGCCACTGGGTGCGCCGGATGGTCTCTTCGCGACGAGCACTGTAGATACCGATCAGGCAGAAGCGCGCCGCGGGATAGCGACGACGAATGATCCACCGCTCCCGGCGCGCGAGCTCGCCATCCTCGCTGCGCTTCCACGTTTCCTGCTCCGTGTCCCACACGTAGCCGATTGTTGCTCCGAGTAGGCGCGCTGCCTCGTTGCGCGTTAGCCATCGGTGTCGTCCTTCGGCTTTAGGAGGAAGAGTGACCTTTGGAACGACGGTGAGCGTATGCTCGGCGTGGTAGGCGTTCACGGCAGCGCGTAGATCTTCGAGTCGGCGTCGTGCGGTTTGATCAGAGACTGTCCCGTTGCGTGGCTTGATGCCGGCTTTCCTATGATTGTCGTTCGCAGTACCGGTGGACCAATCGACAAAGTCGCGACAAAGCTGAGCTTTGAGCTGACTGACGGTTTTATCGCCAAAAAAGTTGTTAAGATCGAGCAAGCGAATGAGCAGCAGGTCATGTTGTGCCCACGCGCGTTCATCGCTCGTGTCCTTGGGCCGCTTTGAAATTTCGTAGGCTGTGAGGACGTCGGCTATCGCGAGGACGTTCGGGTCAGTTGCCCCGATGGTGCTGGTATGTCGCTCGCCGATATAGGTCTCGAGCGCCTTCGCAGCTCCGTCAATGTCGTCGCGGCTGCAGCCTGTGCGGATTTGCCGGCCACGATCGAGGATGATCCAGGTTTCATCGTCCTCTCTAAACCAGAGTCGTGGCGGCTTGGCTCTGCGGCCCGGCATGACGGCTTGACCAATTTGCAGATCGCTCGAGGGGTTGTCAGATCCTTGCCCGCAACTTTGGCGATTTCAAGAGTCCCGGTGGCCGCGGCTCTGCGCAACGATGATATTGTCAACGGACCGAGTGGGAAGAACACTGCCGCGGCCTCGACAAGGGTCATTACTTCATCCTCACCCCATTGGGCAGGATCGGGCCGCGCTTTTGCGCGAGCGAGCTTGTCGATCTTGCGCTTCGGCATTCCTTGAACGCGTTGCTCGTGGGGGGGCGCTGCCTTTGGATCAGAGCGTTAGGTCCTAAGTGTAGACGAAAACCACTCGTCGAGCAGTCCTACCGGCGCGTGGATGGGGTAATCGGCGGCTTACGACTGCGAATCGGACAATTTTGCTTGCAGCCCTGAAGCGCAGTGGAGTGGCGGCGGCCCTTTGCTCCGGGGACAGTGGGGAGCAGCTCAATAGGCGGGAGGATCTTATTCGAGCTTGAGGTGGCGCCGCCTTATCGCAGGTTCTGCAATCTCAACAACCTGTGACAGCCGAAGCTTTCCTCTCGGCTGTCTGACATCACACTCGACTGGATGGTGGAATTCAACACCGAACCGCATTCCGTTGGTCGAAAGTGATCCGCGACGTGCTAGAAAACGCGCTACTTCACGAGACGGCCTATCAAAGGCTTGCGATGAGCTCGGTCCGCAACTTTACGAGCTTTGGCCCGTACAGGCCAGTCGCTCTGCGAAATCATCTAAAGGCAAAGGCGTTCTTCGAACCAGCCTCGACGGAGAAGGATCTCACCGCGAGATAGCATACCAAATGAAAAACAAACGTGCCTCGCTTTATGAGGGAGACTCAGCGGCGAAGTAGACCCTCGCTGCCCGACGGCGCCGATCATTTCGTTTCTGAATAGAGGGGGGCAACGTAATCTGTCCAATCCAACCTATCGATCGACGGCGGCCGCAACCTCCTATTGGATAAACTATGCCAGCGACACCGCATCGCAAGGAACTGCTTGGATTTGGCAAATGGATAACCACAGTCTTCGCGCTTGTGTTATTCCGACGGCAGGAAATTCAACTGCTGATGCAATGGAGGTCCAGCGATACACTTGTTGGACGGCTCTCGATTTTGCTATCAAAACCGCTTGCCATTAACTTCAGCAGGTGAGTATTCGCAGCCGAGTTTTCGCCCGCATGGCAACAATCGTCGCGTTTCGCGTCAACAAAAGAATACCGCTTTCCCGGACGCGCTGAAAAAGAGTTTGGCTTGGACTCGCTGGTCCCAACTTTCTCTGACAGTATTGGTTGCTCGCCGATGATGCTTGCGAGGGGAACGCGGATGACTTTCAGGGGCCTCTTTGACCGATCTCGAACCTGCGTTGCGCAGCTGATGTCGTATCGCGCACCGTGTTGTTGACGCACCGATTGCGCGCCGGCGCGGATCAGGGCTGATCGCGCAAAGTTTCCCATCATCCCGATCTCAGTGACGGCTTGAACGAGCTGTGTCGTAACCCGCTGACCAGCCGCAGCGTGAATGCATCGTGCTGCTTGCGTCACACTGCAAATCCAAACTTCAGAAGGACATTCCTATGACCGCGAACCATGATCAGATCAAATTCGCCTATTGGGTGCCGAACGTTTCCGGCGGCCTCGTGATCAGCAAGCTCGAGCAGCGAACCGGCTGGGATATCGATTACAATCGCCGACTGGCGCAGATCGCGGAACAGGCGGGGTTCGACTATGCCCTGAGCCAGATCCGCTTCACGGCCGGCTATGGCGCCGAGTTCCAGCACGAGCCGGTCGCCTTCAGCCACGCGCTGCTCGCGGCGACCACGAAGCTGAAGGTGATCGCGGCGCTGCTGCCCGGGCCTTGGAATCCGGCGGTTGCCGCCAAGCAGATTGCCACCATCAGCCAGCTCACCGAGGGCCGCGTTGCGGTTAATATCGTCTCTGGATGGTTCCGTGGCGAGTTCACCGCGATCGGCGAACCTTGGCTCGATCACGACGAACGCTACCGGCGCTCGGAAGAGTTCATCCGGTCGCTGCGCGGGATCTGGACCCAGGACAGCTTCACCTTCCGCGGCGATTTCTATCGCTTCAGCGACTACACGCTGAAGCCGAAGCCGGCCCAGCCGCTGCCCGAGATCTTCCAGGGCGGCAGCTCACGCGCGGCGCGCGACATGGCCGCGCGGGTGTCGGACTGGTACTTCACTAACGGCAATTCGGTCGATGAGATCAAGAAGCAGGTCGATGACATCAGGGCCAAGGCAAGGGCCAACAACCATTCGGTCAGGATCGGCGTCAATGCGTTCGCGATCGCGCGCGACAGCGAGGTTGAGGCGCGCAGCGTCCTCAACGAGATCATCGCCAAGGCCGATCCGGAGGCCGTCAACGCCTTCGGTCACGAGGTTAAGAACGCCGGCAAAGCCTCACCGGAAGGTCAGGGCAATTGGGCCAAATCGAGCTTCGAGGATCTCGTCCAGTATAATGACGGCTTCAAGACCAACCTGATAGGCACGCCCGAGCAGATCGCCGAGCGCATCATCGCGCTCAAGAAGATCGGGGTCGACCTGGTGCTGCTCGGCTTCCTCCATTTCCAGGAAGAGGTCGAGTATTTCGGCCGCCGCGTCATTCCGCTGGTGCGTGCACTGGAAGCGGACGCGGCGCGGCACGTCCAGGCCGCCGAGTGATTCGGGAAACATTGGCGTGACCATGATCGCAGCAAGCGCGGGTGTGCTTCCATTGGATGGCGCCCTTGTCGAGCCGGCTCTCTCTGCGCCCTTGTCCGCGCGCGCGGACGTCGCGGACCGTGCGCTCGTGAAACGAGGCAGTGGCGAGATCCAGCCGGTGCTCGCGCTTGCTGACATCTCGCTCTCGTTCGGCGGCGTCGCCGCACTGCGCGACATCGATCTCGAGGTCGCACAAGGCGAGATCCGCGCGGTGATCGGCCCCAACGGTGCCGGCAAGAGCTCGCTGCTCAATGTCATCAGCGGGCTCTACCGGCCGGACCGGGGCCGGGTCTGGCTCGGCGAGCATTCCTTCGGCCATGTACCTACGGCGCGGCTGGCGCAGCATGGTGTGGCGCGGACGTTCCAGAATCTCGCTGTGTTCAAGGGCCTCTCGGTGCGCGACAACGTCCTGATGGGAGTGGCGCACCGGGTCCGCGCCGGCTTTCTGCGCCAGATCGCCGGCTCGCCTCTGGCACGGCGGATCGAAGCGGAGAACCGCGCCGCCGCAGAAGACGTCATCGGCTTCCTGCACCTTCGCGAGGTGTGCGACCGCGCCGCCGGAACCTTGCCCTATGGTTTGCAGAAGTGCGTCGAGTTGGCGCGTGCGCCGGTGGCGCGGCCGTCGCTTTTGCTGCTCGACGAGCCCTTTGCGGGCGTCACGCTCGGCGAGAAGCACGAATTGGCCGCGCATGTCCGCAACGCCCGCGACAGCTATGGCGCCACCATCGTCCTAATCGAGCATGACATCGGTGTGGTGATGGGGCTGTCCGATCGCGTCGCGGTGCTCGACTATGGCCGCAAAATCGCCGACGGCACGCCGGACCAGGTGCGGTCCGACCAGGCGGTGGTCGATGCCTATCTCGGCGTCGCGCATGCGGACGAAACGGAGCTCGCACTTTGATGTTTGACTATCAATTCCTCATCGAAGTGCTGGTGGGCGGCCTGCTGTCGGGCGTGATGTATTCGCTGGTCGCGATCGGCTTCGTGGTGATTTACAAGACTTCGGGGGTGCTCAACTTCGCGCAGGGCGCGATGCTGCTGTTCGCGGCGCTGACCTTCGTCAGTCTGGTCGAGCGCGGCGTCGCGCTTCCGCTTGCGCTGCTGGCGACACTCGCGATCATGGTCGCGCTCGGTGTCGCGGTCGAGCGCACGGTGTTGCGGCCGCTGGTCAACCAGCCGCCGATCACCTTGTTCATGGCGACGCTGGGGCTGTCCTATGTGATCGAAGGCGCGGCGCAGCTGTTGTGGGGCACCCAAGTCCACGGCCTCGACATCGGCATCAGCGACGTGCCGCTCGATATCGTCGGCGTCTTCATCAGCCGGTTCGATCTGTTCGCGGCGGCGGTGGCGGGCAGCCTGGTTGCGCTGTTCGCGCTGTTCTTCCGCACCACGCGGACAGGGCTGTCGTTCCGCGCCGTCGCCGACGATCCGTTTGCAGCACTTGCGGTCGGCCTTCGCCTGCCGCGGGTGTGGGCCATCGTGTGGACGGTCGCCGGCATCGTTGCGCTGGTCGCCGGATTGCTGTGGGGCGCGCGGCTCGGCGTGCAGTTCTCGCTGTCGCTGGTGGTGCTCAAGGCGCTGCCGGTGCTCGTGCTCGGCGGCTTCGATTCGATCGCCGGCGCCATCGTCGGGGGCCTCCTAATCGGCGCGATCGAGAAGCTCGCCGAGGTCTATGTCGGCCCGTTGGTCGGCGGCGGCATCGAGGCTTGGGCGGGCTATGTCGTCGCGCTGGTATTCCTATTGGTGCGGCCCTCGGGACTGTTCGGGCAGAAGCTGGTCGAGAGGGTCTAGCACATGGACGCAACCTCGAACCCGCGCCAGACCCTCCCCGTCATCGACCGCATCCTGATCGGCATCGGCGCAGTGATTACGTTCGGCGTGATCCCGCTCGCCGGTTCGGATTATTTGATGGACGCGGTTCTGACGCCGTTCCTCGCGCTGGCGCTCGCCGCGGTCGGGCTCAACGTCCTCACCGGCTATGCCGGGCAGGTGTCGCTCGGCTCGGCCGCGTTCCTCGCGGTCGGCGCCTATGCCGCCTACAATCTGCATCTCCGTTTGCCCGAGTTGCCGCTGCTGCTCGACCTGGTGCTGGCCGGCCTCGTCGCGGCCGCGATCGGCATCGTGTTCGGGCTGCCGAGCCTGCGGCTGCGCGGGTTCTATCTCGCGGTCTCGACGCTCGCGGCGCAGTTCTTCGTACAATGGGCGCTGACCAAGTTCGGCTGGTTCTCCAACGACAATCCGTCCGGCGTGATCGATGCGCCAGCGCTGACCATCGCCGGCTATTCCTTCACCAGCGCGGCGGGCCGCTACCTGTTCTCGCTGGCCGTCGTGACGGTGGCGACGATCCTGACCTTGCTGCTGCTGCAATCGCAGACCGGCCGCAACTTCATCGCGGTCCGCGATCACGAGATCGCGGCAAAGGTGATCGGTGTGCCGCTGCTACGGACCAAGCTGCTGGCGTTCGGCGTATCCTCGTTCCTGATCGGGGTCGCTGGGGTGCTGTGGGCCTTTGCCTACCTGCGCACAGTCGAGCCGGCCGGCTTCAATCTCGATCGCTCGTTCCAGATCCTCTTCATCATCATCATCGGTGGATTGGCATCGCTGCGCGGCGCGTTCCTCGGCGCGGCCTTCATCGTGGTGTTTCCGCTGATCCTGTCGCGGCTCGGCGCGGCTCTGCTCGGTGGCGTGTTCGACTCCGGCGTGCTGGAGATGAGCCAGCGCATCGTGATCGGTGCGCTGATCATCGCCTTTTTGATCGCGGAGCCGCGCGGATTGATCGCGCTGTGGGACCGGTTTCGCGCGGCGTCGGCCGCGTGGACCGGCCTCCGCAAGACGTTTCCTGCAACTGACACATCAAGGAGCTGACGATGAGGTTTCGACACTTGAAATTCGCGCTGGGGGTAGTGGGCGTCCTTGCATTTGCTGGAGCACCGGCGGTCCACGCCGACGAGCAGTTCTTTCCGCTGCAAAGCTATCGGGTTGGCCCCTATGCCGCCGGCGGCACCGGCTTCTTCGGCGGCTTCATCGACTATCTGAACCTAATCAATATCCGCGACGGCGGCGTCAACGGCGTAAAACTGACCTGGGACGAGGGCGAGACCCAGTACGAGGTCGAGCGCGGCGTCGAAGTCTATGAGCGGTTGAAGAACCGGCTCGGCGTCGCTGCCTGGAATCCGCTGTCGGTCGGCATCGCCTACGCCATGATCGACCGCATCACCAAGGACAAGGTGCCGCTGATCACCGTCAACCATGGCCGGACCGATTCGACCGACGGTCGCGTCTTTCCCTACGTCTTCCCGCTGCTGCTCAATCCTTACAGCGAGACCTCGGGTATCGTGAACTACATCGCGAGCCGCGAAGGCGGCGTCGACAGGCTCAAGGACAAGAAAATCGTCGTGCTCTATCACGGCTCGCCCTACGGCAAGGAGACGATCCCGATCTACAAGCTCCTCGCGGACAAGTATCATTTCAGCGTCGAGCAGATCGAGGTGCCGCATCCCGGCAACGAGCAGCAGTCGCAGTGGCTCTCGATCCGGCGCGCCAAGCCCGACTATGTGGTGCTGCGCGGCTGGGGCGTGATGAATCCGGTGGCGCTGAAGACCGCGCAGAAGGTCGGCTTCCCGGCCGACCACATCATCGGTAATGTCTGGTCCAATTCCGAGGAAGACGTGATCCCAGCGGGCGACGCAGCCAAAGGCTATATCGCGATCACCACGCAAGCCTCCGGTGCCGAATATCCGGTGCTGCAAGAGGTGATCAAGACCGTCTATGGCGCAGGGAAGGGCAATCTCGACGACAAGAAGCGGATCGGCAGCGTCTACCACAACCTCGGCATCGTGAACGGCATCCTCAACGTCGAGGCGATCAGGATCGCGCAGGCCAAGTTCGGCGAGCGCACGCTGACCGGCGACGAGGTGCGCTGGGGCTTTGAGCATCTGCAACTGAATCCGGCGCGGGTCGAGGCGCTCGGCGCCAAGGGGCTGTTCCATTCGATCAACGTCACTTGGGACAATCACGAGGGCGACGGCCGCGTCACCTTCCAGCAGTGGGATGGCGCGAAGTGGAAGGTGGTGTCGGACTGGATCGCGCCGGACTGGGCGTCCCTGCGGCCGATCATCGAGAAGTCCGCGGCCGCCTATGCCCAGGAGCATGGCATCACGCCCCGCACCTCCGGCGACGATCCGGTCAGCCAGTAATCGATCGCGCCGCTGCGGGAGCCTTGTGCCTCCCGCAGCCGGTAACTCGACGGATCGAACCATGAGTGAAGTCCTGCTCTCAGTCGACGGCCTGGCCGCGACCTACAATCACGCCATCGGCGCCGTCAGCGACGTGTCGCTCGTGGTGCGGCCGGGCGAAATTGTCGCCGTGCTCGGCGCCAACGGCGCCGGCAAATCGACCACCTTGCAGGCAGTGTCGGCGCTGCTGCCCGCCCGTCGCGGCCAGATCACTGCGGGCTGCATCCTGTTCGAGGGCCACGATCTTGCCGGCATATCGGCCGCCGCGCTAGTGCGGGCCGGCATCGTGCCGGTGCTCGAAGGGCGGCACTGTTTTGCGTCGCTGACGGTCGAGGAGAACCTCTTCACCGGCGCGATCGGGCGCGATGCGACCCGCGCCGAGACCGCAGATGATCTCGACCGCGTCTACACGCTGTTTCCGCGGCTGAAGGAGCGGCGCCGTTCGCTGGCCGGGCTGACCTCCGGCGGCGAGCAGCAGATGACAGCGATCGGCCGCGCCCTGATGTCGCGGCCGCGGCTGCTGGTGCTCGATGAGCCGTCGATGGGGCTGGCGCCGCTCGTCGTGGAGGGGATTCTTCGCGCGCTCAAACAGCTCAATGCCGAGCAGGGTCTGTCGATCCTGGTCGCGGAGCAGAACTCGACGGTGGCGCTACGCTTCGCCGACCACGCTGTCGTGCTCGAGAACGGCCGCAGCGTGCTCGCGGGTGCCGCCGCCGAGCTGCGGCGGCGCGGCGACATCAAGACGCTCTATCTCGGCGGATCGTCACAAGTCGATCCGAGCCGGCAGCCGACCCAGGCTGTCGCTTGACATCAACCCGGACAGGAGAACGACCATGGCCCAAGAAAATCTCGCCCGAAAGATCGACGACGACGTCTATGCAAGACTCGACGCCGCGATCGACGCCACCGTGAAGGTGAACGCCGATCGCAACGACAAGGAGAGCCGGTTTCCGCGCGAGAATCTGCGCGCGCTGTCGGAGGCCGGATGGACCGGCGTGCTGAACGAGGTGCAGCATGGCGGGCTCGGTCTCGCTCACGTCGACTTCGCCGAAGCCGCGTATCGCATCGGGCAAGCCGATGCCTCGACCGGCCTCGTCTATGTGATGCATGTCGGCGCGGCCCAAACTATCAATCTGTTCGGCAGCGCCGACCAGAAGGAGCGCTGGCTCAAATCCAACAATGGTGGTCTGCTCGGCACCTATTCGACCAGCGAGCGCGCCACCGGCGGGCACTGGTGGTACAATCTCTCGGAAGCCTCGCGCGACGGCGAGGATTATCTCGTCAATGCCGAGAAGTCGTTCACGACCAGCTCGGGTCAGGCCGACTACTATGTGGTACAGACGCGCACGCCCGGCGCAAAGGACCAGGCCGATATCGTGTTCTTCATCGTCGACGGCAAGGCCCAAGGGATCGAATCACGGCCTTGGGATGCGCTCGGCGTGCGGGCCAATCATTCAGGTCCGATCCGCTACAGCAATGTGCGGGTGCCACAGCGCGACCGGCTCGGCACCGAGGGGCAGGGCAAGGAGATCATCTATGACGGCGTGTCGCCGGTTTATCTGATCGGGCTCGGCGCGGTCTGGGAAGGCGTGGCGCGCGGAGCGCTGAACGCGGCGGTGGCGCACACCACGAGCTTCGTGCACAAGGATCGGAATAAGAGCCTATCGGATTACCAGGCGATCCGGCAGGAGCTCGGCGCCGCCAAGGTGCTGGTCGAGACCTTGCGGCCGTGGCGCAACGAGCTCGCAGCGCGACTCGACGTGCTGTGGCGCGCCGGCAGGCCGCAGAGCGAGATCCTGATTCCGCTGACCGAATTCAAGGTGCACGCCGCCGAGGTCGCCAACAAGGTCGCGGCCACCGCGCTGACCGTGACCGGGGGCTATGGCTACCATCGCGGTCCGATCGAGCGCTCCTATCGAGACGCGCGCGCCGCGATCGCGATGGGCCCATCCAATGTGATCGCACGCGACTGGATCGGCAAGGCGCTGGTCGGCTTGCCGTTGGAACTGTTCTACGAGGGCGGAGAGTAAAGCCTCGCGGCCTGCACTCCACAGGCTCGGAAATACCGTTCCCTACCGTCGCTAGTCGACCGCGAACCGTGAGTTGTGCAAGCTTAGAGGCCTTTCAGAAGGCGTTGGCAGTCTTTGGTTCGCTCGATCAGCTTTGCGGCAAGGCGCTGGATAACGGCGTTATCTAGCCCTTCCGCTTGCGCGGTAGCGCACACGCCGCTTACGCTGTCCGGAAGCAGATCGGCCAAGGAGTTCAGTCCCGCAATGACTTTTTCCGCATCGAAACGGATTTCGCGGGCGAATTTCCGCCATTCACGCGCACCTATTTGACCAAGCTTGTATTCCCCACCAATCTTCATCGCGAGCTTCATCTTTTGCAGATCAACATCGTCGTAGGGAAGGATGCTGGCGATATCGTAGAGTGGCGCAAGCCGCACCGTTGGGCCGTTGGCTAGCAGTAATGAGTAGTTCTTGGCGTGCGCATCGGTCCCCCCGATGAGCCAATTGAAGCCGAGAGCATCGATGAACGTATCGATATCATCAACGCTCTCGGTGGAATGGGTACGTAAGAGTTCGATAATATCCGTGGCGGACGGGCCGCCTTCGCTTTGATATTTCCTGGTTGGCATGATGCCGCGTGCCTGGCACACGTCCTCTTGATGGACGCGAATGACGTGATTGCCACTGAACTGCCGATCGTAGCGTTCGACGACAATGGCGACCTCATTCTCAAACCGCATGACCTTTGTTTCGGCGACAGGCAAGCCGAGATTACGCGCGAGATTGAGGCAGATATGTTCGTTCTCGGCATGGCCGTCGAAATAGCCGGTCGGCGGCTTCAGGATATGCGTTGTCGGAATGCGTCCGGACGGTATACCCCATTGTCCTCTTTGCAGAAGCAGTGCGGTTTTCGGCTGTGCACCGGCGAGGCTGAATTGCCCCGTATCACGCGGCAGCCGCCACGCGGCATGATCTTCTCTCAATGCTTGCAGACGTTTTGCGACGGCTGCTTCGTCAAGCCACTCAACCTTGTCGTCCGTACCGCTTTGCAATTTCTCCAAACGATCGGGCGTGACGAATTGAATGGCGCCGGCGCAGTCTTCGCCGACATGAGAAATCAGGGCAAACACATTGCGGGCCGAGACCTGAAACTTCTTCGCCCAACGATCGAGAACGCGCTCATTGTCCGGGAGCAGTCCCCATAGAAAGGCCTGAACAGCGGCGGGGCCGTGTTCCTCGGCCGCGAGTGGCATGGAGAGCGAAATGGGGTATGCGTCCCTCGTTTGCCGCCAATCGCTGTCATAGACAAAGGTGAGACGGCCACGAGCGTCGTTGTGCACGCGGCCGACTTCCCTGCCGTCCAGAAGCGCGATGAGTTCGTTGGTCATGGCCTGCTCTTTTTGGCTTTTGACACGATTGCGTTGATATCAACGACTGGCTTTTCTAAACCGCGGCCATGGGGTTGTTCGCTGCCTGCGTCTAGACGGATGCCGAGTGCGTCAAGAGCGCGGAGCACTAGGCCGAGTTCAGCGCGCGCGTGGCCGCGCTCAACCTCAATAACCCACTGACGGCTGACGCCAATGCGCTTGGCGAGGCTCGACTGGTCGAGCTTGAGGCGTTTGCGTGTGCCTCGAATGATGGCCCCGAGATCGGCCGACGTGCGTATGAGCATGGCAATTCAGAATGTTGACGTTCGCTTACATTACCATATGTCACCGTTCGGCGACAACTGAAAATGTCAGCGAACGTCGACTTTTGAAAATGTCATCGTTCGGTAACACGCGCAGGTTTGTGCCTAGACTAGAAAAATATAATCAGATCAATTAATTATCCTTATGAATCGAGCTCCGGAAAAATCTTTTTAACGGCTCCTTGATAGCCTGGGACGAGCGAGAATTGGCCTGTCGAGGAGATAGCGATGCCTGTCGCCATATATGAAAGATCTGGGTCCGAAAGGATTTTCGGCCGAAGGTTAGAGGTCCCGAGGGCGCAGCCGATGGCTACGAAAAAGTCTCACGCCAAAGCAGGCAAGTTAAACCGTTCCGACCTCGTCGAAGATGCCAGATATCCATATTTGGTGGGGCACGACAAAGATGCACCGCAAGTACATCGGTATGTAATCAAAGCCTCGTAGGAGCTCTACGCCGTCCTCCAAAGCGCACCGGACGATCAGACGGCGACATTCCGTTCGCTCATTGGCGCGCGCCTACTCCGACTACAGCAACGTGCTCGATCGCCGCAGCGTCTCCTACAGAACCAACGTCAGCAGCCGCTGTGGTCGGGATCGATCCCGAGTGATTGAAAGACTCCCGACTAAAGGCTGTCGAGACCAGAGCCGACGAATTCTGCTGCTACCAGGAAATCGCCATTGGCCCAAGCTGCCAATTGAGTATGCGCCGCGCAATAGAAGGCGCGCGACGTGATCTTAAAAAATCGGCATTGGGGCGATTCTCTAGGCGAAGGCCTCGTGCAGGAAGAGCGTATCTCTTCCGCTCCGTGTCCGGGAGCACCACGATCATGTTGTCTGGCAGTCCCAAGGCGGTGGCCTGCCGATACGTCTAACGTGCAGTGGTGTCGTTCTCGAATACGGCTACGAGGCCAACGGTGCCCGCGCTGCCGCAAATGCCTTTAGGAATTTCACAAGATAGGCAGCGCCGCCATCCACGCTCAGTTTGGCATGGATAAAGAACGAGAAGTAATCTTTTCGCTTGGAAATAGCGCCGTGAGCGAGCGTTGTAATATCCGAATGTCCGTGCTGCCTTCGGCAAGAATGACCGTTGTTGCCAGCCGACGGGGATCAAGGGGAGCGGAAGCTCTCTTGTCAGCGCAAATGCTGGCGCCCGACTAGATCCAACCGCCGCCGATCAGCGCCGTGATGACGTGCCGCACGTCAGCGCAGGCATCCAACAAAGCCCGAAGGCTCATCAAGGATCCATAGCCGTCGAACCAAAGCCGGCCTTCGCCGTCGCGATCACGCATCCGGCGATCGATCTCGTCCGTCGCCTCCTCGCGCGTGTAGAGGGTCGCCAGCACTTCGGGTGCCCGCGCCGATACCAATCCTCGACAAAGAATGAGCGCAGTGCCGCGGCCGTCTCCTCTGCCCAATCGCCATCGGCGCAGTATTCGTCCCAGTCTCGCGCGTCGCTGCGAGCTAAGCCTCCAGCCGTTCACGCGCCGTACTGGCCGTGGCAGCCCAAGAGATCCAAACGCGACAAGACCGCTCTGGGCGCCTTGTAGACGACGTTGGAACTTTCCGCCTCTTCATCGACCGACGGCCTGATGGCTCGGTCGCTTTCCTAGAAGAGCGCAGAAATGATCGGGAACGACGGACTTTGCGCCATAGACCTCGGTCCGATCGAAATAGATTTTGCAGTAACTTCCTATCCACCGCTCCTACAGGCCAATGTCCAGCATGGTGGTGCGATCGGTGAACGGTCGGCGGCCCTTTGAACTCCGCCGTGTCGACCTCCCAACCGCACATCGACTTACAATCCATTCTAGCCGATCAGCCACCGCACTGTGACGGCAACGACGTTCCAGCCGAGAGCCATGCAGCCCTGACAACCACGCGACTGGTGCCTGTCGGGCGGGGATGGTCCCCGCCTAAGAACAGGAGCCGGATAGATGTCTCAAAGCCTTGCCTTCGCCAATGCATAGAACCTCGCCCACCCTCATGGTCTGCGTCGTTATCTTCCGCACCGGCAGGGGCGGATACGGCGTCATGCCGGCCACCGAATACGACGGCAGGCGTCAGTGGCAGCCGTACGGGGAGGCCATTGCCATCTACAAGCGCACGAATCTTGCTGGTCTGCCGTAACCGTCCTATCGATTGCCTCTGGTTCTTGGCGATGCACGCTCCGTGCTGATGAACGGGGACAATAGAAGTGTCGATCATCTGGACCGCCGCATCGTGAGCAGCGGCGAGTGTATCTATGATTCGGCTCCAGAGACCGGCCCACGCCAGCGAACAAAGCGGTTATAGCAGGTAGTGTAAGGACCAAAATGATCCGGCAAATCGCGCCAAGGTGCCCCAGATCGCACGACGCAGAAGATGAGGACGCGTCAGTCGTTTACCCGAGGAACTCCACGCGTCTTGTTTGGTAGCATAGACTTGATAAGTGCCCATTCGTAGTCCCTTAGGTCATGGCGCAATGATTCGAAGCCCCAGTTTGGGAAGTTGAATCACGGGCGCCGGGCCGAGCACAATGCTTTTGCCATGTCAGGCCAACTTGTCCTCACGGCCGCCCTCAAGCTTATCTCGCAAGGCCGTGATCACGCGATGGACAATCCTTATATCCTTGACCGACAGCCCTTCTGAAAGATCGTTGATCCAGGGAGCCTGCAATTCCATTGCGGCTTCGAAGGCGCGCTGTCCATTCGCAGTGAGCACGACGAGCTGCGCCCGTCGGTGATGCGGGTTGACCTCAAAAGATACGAGGCCCTCCCTGTGTAGATCATTGATAATCCGCTGCACGTTTTGACGATTGCCGCCGAGGTCGCGTGCGAGCCAAGCGACCGGTTGGGGACGTTCGGCGGACACAATGGCGCCAAGCACCTGCCAGCGTGCGCTTGTTAGGCCAAGCGGCGCGACCAGACGGTCGCCGGCCGTCAGAAGTAGGCTGTCGAGCCTGAAGAGATCGAGAACAAGGTCGGTCAGGGCGTCACCCTCGGGGGTTCGCTTGGCTCTTTTCATTTGTCACCATTGTTTTATATTGACATTATAATGTCAATCTGTCATGTAGGCATAATACCAATTAGGTATCGCATGCTAAATAGCAATGGAGCCACTCATGTCGCTGCTACGCGCACTCGACCCTTCCTTCCCGATCGACCGCCAGATCGCTATTGAGGCAAATTCGGTCGTCCTGGTGAACCCATTCACTCTCGACAAAGCCGATGAGGCGGCTTTTCTCAAAACCTGGCAGGACGACGCAGCGTTCATGAAGCGACAGCCGGGCTTCATTTCCACTCAGCTGCACAGAGCTCTCGGCGACAGCTCGACCTATCTGAACTACGCCGTCTGGGAATCCACCGCACACTTCCGCGCGGCCTTCACCCATCCTGACTTTCTAGCAAAAATAGCCAGCTATCCGGCCTCCGCGATAGCTTCCCCTCATCTGTTCCAGAAAGTTGCCGTGCGCGGCATCTGCGTTGCCTAGCCCTGCTGTTTTTAGGAAGGGAAGATACTCATGATCAAGTTGATCCATCCTATCGCTGGTGCCTTGGCTATCGCAACGATCGGCACATTTTGGCTATCGACGGTACTCAGCGAGCTGTTCGCGTCCCATGCCACAGTTGCCGCGGTTAAGAGCACCATACCGTGGGGCTTCTTGTTGCTGATTCCGGCGCTCGCTGCCACCGGCGGTACAGGTGTCATCTTGGCAATGGGGCGCCGGGCCGGACCGATCGGGGCCAAATTCAAGCGCATGCCATTCATTGCAGGAAACGGCATCCTGATTCTTATTCCGTCTGCGCTCTTCCTTGCGTCGAAGGCTCAGGCGGCAGAATTCGATGCCATGTTCTATGCTGTGCAGGCGATCGAGCTCATCGCGGGCGCAACAAACATTACACTTCTTGCTCTCAACGGGCGGGACGGTCTCAAAATGAAGGGATGGTTGCGCCGCAAACCCGCTTAATCACCTGAACCGGAACTGCGCGGACAACCGACCTGACGCCCGGTATTGTCCCGGCTTTATGAGTACGCGCCCTAAAATCTTATAGCTCTCCCGCCGGAGAATAGGCCGGACGTATCACAATGCGTAGCCAAATCAGCAGTTTAGAACGTTCAGCCCTTCAGTTTACCTCCGGCAGCATAACGCTCGCCGTGGTAACACTAGCCTGCTTGTACCTTCAGGCGCATTTCGCCGCGACGGCGTTCGCCTATTTGTTAGTGGTCTTGCTGTTTTCGCTGATGGGCAGCTTCGTCGCGTCGTCCGCGCTTTGCATCGTAGCCATTGCTGCTCTCGCTTATTACTTTGCGCCGCCGGCGTTCAGCCTGCGAATCGATGCCCCCCGAGATCTGCCCGTGGTTGTTGCATTCTTTATTGCCTCGATTGTGGGAGCGCACTTGATCGGTACGCTCCGTCAGGAAAGAGAGGCTGCGCGTGTGATTGCGGCCAAGCTTCAGCGGAGTGCGGCCGATTTGGAGGATCGCGAAAAGCGGTGGCGCGCCATCTTCGAGCACAATCCAGCCATGTACTTCATGGTCGATGAAGCCGGCACTGTCCTCGACGTCAATACATTCGGCGCGACACAACTCGGCTATGCTCGTGCTGAACTGATCGGTCAGTCCGTGCTGGAGGTATTTCTCGAGGAGGATCGCGCGTGCGTTCGGACGTGCCTGAAGGACGTCGGACAAACGCGCACTTGGGACGTCCAGAAGGTCAGGAAGGACGGCTCGGTCTTGTGGGTACGTGAAAGCGCCAAAGCTATGCTCTGGGCGGATAAGCAGCCCATTGTCCTTATCGCCTGCGAAGATATCACGGAGCGAAGGCGGACCGAACTTGCCCTGCAGCGGAGCGAAGCACATTTGGCCCAGGCGCAGGAGTTGAGTCACACAGGCAGCTTCAGCTGGAACCCCACTACGGGCGAAGCCTTCTGGTCACAGGAGACATTTCGGATTTTCCAATTAGATCGCCAGACAGTGCCGCTGGGGCCGCAGCTCGTCGTTGAGCGCACTCATCCAGATGATAGGGCTTCGGTTCAAGAAATTATTGATCGCGCGATGCGAGACCCGAGCGATTTCGAGCACGAATACCGGCTTCTGCTACCGGACGGCTCGGTAAAGCACATCCATGCGCAGGCGCGAGCGACGAGAACAGCCTCTGGTGAGATCGAGTTTGTTGGGGCAGCTACGGATATTACGGCGGCTAGGCGAGCAGAACAACAGCTGCGCCGCAACGAGGCTTATCTAGCCGAAGCTCAGCATCTCAGTCACACGGGCAGCTGGTCCTGGGACGTCTACGGTCTAGATTTCGTGTATCGCTCCGCCGAGGTCGATCGTCTGTTTGGCTTTCGCCCACAAGAGCCGGTATCGATCGAGACCATCCGATCGCGCATCCATCCGGACGACTTGCCACGGCTGGAGGAGGTGCAGCGCCAGGCGATTGAGCACAAGGAGGGGCGGTTCGAATATGATTTTCGTATCCTTCTACCAGATGGCGGGATACGACGCATACACTCCGTTGCGCACGTGGTGGTCGGCAGCGATGGTAAAGTCAGCGAGCTGATCGGAACACATATGGATGTCACCGGGCAACACGCAGCTAGGGAACGCCTGGAAAACACACTTGCCGCGCTGCGCGAAAGCGAACAGCGCTTTCGCGACTACGCCGAAACAGCTTCCGATTGGCTCTGGGAAACTGGGCCGGATCTTCAGGTCACTCGCTTATCCGAGCACACCAGCGCTGCGGGACTTTTGGCGACAGGATTGATCGGCCTGCTTCGCTGTGACCTTGCGTGCGACGTCGAAGAGGAGCCCGAGAAGCGGCGGCAGCATCGGGCGACATTGGAGGCCCATCTTCCGTTTCGGGATCTCGTCTACCGCACCGTGAATCGGACAGGTTCTCCGATCTACGTCCGCACGAGTGGCAAGCCTTTTTTCGATGGAAAGGGGAACTTTCTCGGCTATCGGGGCGTCAGCACTGACATCACCGCGACCATTCGCGCCGATCAAGCCGAACAAGAACTACGAAAGGCACAAGCGGAGCTTGCGCATGTAACGCGTGTAACGACCTTAGGAGAGCTAACAACTTCCATCGCCCATGAAGTAAACCAGCCACTCGCCGCTATTATCAGCAACGCCGATGCGTGCCTCGGTTGGATGGGGCGGGAAGCTCCTAATCTTTCCGCTGCGCGCTCTTCGGTGGAATGGATCATCGAAGACGCAATCCGGGCAAGCGAGGTGATCCGTCGTATTCGCGCGCTCGCGAAGAAAGGCGACATTGAGATGGTGCCGCTCAACATCAATGAGCTCGTTAAGGAGGTCATTGCGCTGGTAACACGAGAGCTGGTGAGCCACCGAGTGACGTTACGCACCGAGTTGACGGCAGGGTTGCCTACGATCCTCGGCGACCGGATTCAGCTACAACAGGTGATCATCAACCTAGTGATGAACGGAATCGAAGCCATGGACGCAGTTACCGACCGGACGCGCGAACTGCTGATTCAATCATCAAAGGACGATCTGGGGCACATCCAGCTTGCAGTGACCGATTGCGGCGTCGGCATCGCCGAGATCGACGCGGACCGCGTCTTGGATCCTTTCTTCACCACTAAATCGAGTGGCCTTGGAATGGGTCTTTCGATCTGCCGGTCGATCGTGGAAGCTCATGGCGGACGGCTGTCAATGGTCCACAAAAATGGACCGGGCGCGACCTTCCAGTTTGCCCTACCGCTGCATAAGGAGGCCGTCTCGTGACAGGACGATTTGACTCGCCGGGTGAAGTCAGCAATGCCGAGTCCTCGACAAAGGCGGTTGTCTTCATCATCGAGGATGACATCTCCATGCGTCGCTCGCTTACGAACCTTTTTCAATCGGTAGGGTTAGGCGTCTTGCATTCGGATCGGTGCGCGAAATGCTGCAGAGCACAATTCCGGACGTTATTAGCTGTCTAGTTCTCGATGTCCGGCTTCCGAGCTTGAGCGGCCTTGACTACCAGACCGAGCTAGCGAGGTTGAACATACATATTACGATCATTTCATTACCGGCCATGGCGACATTCCCATGACCGTCAGGGCCATGAAGGAAGGAGCGGTCGATTTTCTCAGCAAACCGTTTCGCGATCAGGAACTGCTTGATGCCGTGGTTGCAGCGACCGAACGCGATCGCAAAAGACGAGAGGCTCAGCAGATCGTCGCGAACCTCCAGTCTCGATTTGAGAGCTCAAGCCCCGCGCGAGCAGGGGGTGATGAAACTGGTCGCTACCGGCATGATGAACAAGGCAGCCGCCGAGCTTGGGCTCGCCGAGATTACGGTCAAGATCTACCGGGGACACGTAATGAGGAAGATGCGTGCACGGTCGCTGGCCGACTTGATCAGAATGACTGGGACGTTGGGAATTCGCGCCAATCGTCCTGAACAAACCGAAGTATGATTTTACAATTTCATCAGTCGAGCCCATTTTCGCCGAAGGCGGCTAATGCTTGCAGCCGCTATTCCTCCTTCAGGAGGCTCGTCTTACCCATGCCTGTGATTTCCGTTGTTGACAACCACGCCCCAGTCCGTGCGGCGGCAGAGAATCTTTTGAAATCGCGTGGCTACATCGCCGCGACATCTCCCTCCCTCTCTCCCGACCGACCCTGAGGAAGCGCTCGCCGGTGTCGTAGCTTTGCGCCGACTGGCGGACAGGATCGAACGCCAAGCCGTCCGCTCGGCCCTACGCCAAGGTTTGTCGTGGTCGACGATCGCCCAAGCTTTAGGGATCACCAAACAGGCCGCCGACAAACGACTTTCAGACGTGGCGACACGCAACAGCTCTATATAAGAGGATTGTCATGTTCAAAGGCATCGGATCGAAGCTCAACGACATGGGCACCATTAAGTTTCTTTGCGAGAGGGCGGAAACTTACGCCTTGCAGGATCAGCAGCGGGAGCCTGGGGCCGAACACTTCTTGCTGGCCTCACTCGATCTTCCGGACGGCACCTGGGCGGGGGGAGCCCGATGCCCTGAAGGGCGCGATCGAACGGCAGTACGGCGAAGCCCTTCGTTCAATCGGTCTGAAAGCGGATGCCCCGCGCGATATGCCGATGCCGGCAAGTCCCGGTATCTATGATGCCGCCCCCTCTGGTCGGGAGATCATGCAAGAGCTGGCCGCAATCCGGAAAAACCATGGTCCGTTGCTGGTGCTCATGTCGCCGGAATCGTCGCTGGAATGTCGCATGGCGTGGCCGCGCGAGCACTTCGCGCCCTCGGCGTTGATTCCTCGCTCCTGAAATCGACCGCCGATCCGATATCGGCGGTCGGACACGTTCACCGAGACGAGGCCTAGGGGCCGCCAGCTATCGGGAAAGTAGGTTTGAGCGGCTCCGTCAGCACGTCGCTGAAATGGAGCGGCGGGCGACCGAGGCCGAAGCGAAGTTGAAGCGCCTCTATGACGGGATCGAGAATGGCGTGAGTGATCTGTCGCTCAAGGATTGAATCGCCGAGCTAAAGGCGGTACGGGATAGGGCGAGCGGCGACGCCGGTCGCGCTCTCGCGCATATCGAGCGTATCGGCCCCGCGATCACGCCAAAAAGTCTGCGCACGTTCGCCGATGCGGCCCTACGCAAGCCGCGGAGTGACGATGGTACCTTTGCCCGCGCTCACCTGCGCGCCGTCGCGCAAAAGGACGCCGTGTCGAGCAAGCAAGAACTGGGCGATGCGACCCGTCGCCGCCACTGATTCCTGCAATGTTAGTTACGAAAAAAGTCTACGTTGCCTTTCGTAGCCGAGTCTTTTCTGACACTTCCTGACGTTCGCTAATGCCCTCCCTTCTGCTCCTTTGCTTCCGTTGACGTGGAATGCGGCGCGCCTCAGGTTAGCTCGTTCTATTATGGAGGAGACGTAATCTTGATACGGCGTGGTCAGGACTTCGAAAGCAGTGTCCAAGTTGAACGTAGTGCGGTCGCAGATATGCCGGCGCCTAGCCATCTGCGTCGCCTCCCGTTTGCGCAGCGGTTGACCTGCACCGTCGCGGAGGCCTGTGAAGCGACAGGTCTTGGGCGGACCAAGATCTATGAACTAATCGGGGATGGTCGAGTTACCACGACGACGGTCGGTCGCCGTCGTCTGGTCATTGTGCAATCTCTGTTGGCTCTGGTGGGTGTCGATACGATACCAGCCGACACTGGACAGGTTCGCAGCTCCTCATGACGGCCACGCGAGCAGGTGCGGAAGCTGATACTATGGCACGGCTACCGTATCGATCGCGAATTGGCTCCTACACTGTCGTCCGTTAAGAAGCCGATTGCAGCGGTGAACGGTCGCTGATGGCTGCGATGAGGGTGGCCAGGAAGAGGCGCCAAAGACCCCTCAGCCAGGCGAGGATGCGGCGGAAGTTGTGGCCGACGGCTGAGAGGATGACGTTGGCGGCGTCTCCGGCGCGGCCTTTGAGGTAGCAGCGGCCGAGGTGACCATCGGTCTTCAGGTGTCCGATGATGGGTTCGATGGCGGAGCGGCGGCGCAGCTCGCGCCTGATGATACCGAAGACCCCGCGCTTCTGGCCGGAGATGAAGACACGGCGCGGGTTCTGTGCGTCGTGGCCGCGATATCCCTTGTCGGCATAGGCCCGCTCGATCGCGCAGCCGGTGAGTGTCTCGGTGCGGTCGATGACGTCGCGCAAGGTATGACCGTCGTAGGGGTTATCGGGCAGCGCCCTGGCGTGCAGCACGAACAGGCCACCGGGAGCACGGCGGTTGTTGGTGACGATGGAGGCTTTGACACCGAACTCGTAAGGCGCGGCTGCTTTGCCCTTGCCGATGCACTCCACCTCCGGGGCGTGGAAGGAATAGAGCTTCCAGCCGCGCTGGCGCTGCTGCTGCGAGCGGATCTGCGAGGCCCGGCCGAGCGGGAGGGCGAACGCGTTCTCGAGCACGGCCTGACCTTCGATCTTGCGGCGGATATCGCGGATGATCCGGCCCAGCCGGCTGCGCAGGATACGCAACTGCCGCTGATGCCGCTTGAATTGCTTGGCATGGGCGTAGCGTCCCGCCATCATGGCCGCGGTCTTGGCAATGCGAAGATAGGACTGCCGCAGCCTGACCCCGTGCTTCCTCGCCAGGCGGTTGAGCCCCCTGATCGCCGCGTGCAGCAGCTTGGCATCGGTCGGGAAGGCGATGGCCTTCGGCTGCACGGTGGTATCGACCGTGACCCGCTTGAGGTCCTGGCTGCGTAACGCGCCGGCCTCGTGCGCCACCCGCAGGCTCTCGGCCAGCAACAGCTCCAGCTTGTCGCCGAGCCGCTTGCGCCAGTGGCTCAGGTCCGAGCGCTCGTGCGGAAACGCGTGCTGAAAGAACTCTTCGCCGGTGAAGTACTGGAAATACGGGTCGTGGACCCAGCGCTCGCACACCCCCTCATCGGACAGGCCGTAAATCTGCTTGAGCAGCAGCAGCCCGATCACGAAGCGGGTCGCGATCCCCGGCCGACCGTTCTCGCTGTAGAGCGGCGCGATCTCGCCGTCGATCCAGTCCCAATCGACCTTGCCGGCGAGCTGAACCAGCTCGTGCTTCATGTTGATGATCTGGTCCAGCCTGGCCCGGAACAGATCGCCAGATCCCGTCGTCCTTTGCTTCTTCGGTCGCATCGTCACCTCCGACGCGACCACGGAATCATGACTGGCGATTCGACTGAATCCTGAAAATGAAATTGCAAGGTTCCGAGGCTCGAAACATCAAAACCTTGCAATCCAAAAACAGTCCACACCAGCAAATGCGATTCTGCCTCAATCGCTTAGCCGATCTTCACGGACGACTACACTGGCTCAGTCCGAAAAGCCGCGAGTCTTGAAGCCTGATACTATCAGGCGTGTGGTGGAAGCCACTAAGAGTGAGCGTTCGCCGGCGAGCGCGTCTCATTGATCATCCACGCCCAACCGAATTTTCGGCGTGCCGCGGTACTAGGGGGACAACTGCCGCCCGCGCGAGATCTTCCAACGCCGTTGAGATATATTTCGCGTAATGTCGCTCGATCATTTTCACGGAAGTGTTGTGCAGCTTAGCAACGTGTTGAATAGGGAGCCGGTTTCGTAAGCCGCGAACGATGCTGGAATGTCGCAACGCATAGGGAATGGCCCCTGGTAGCGCTGCGCGATCGCGGATGGCGTGCCACGGACGAGTAAGTTCTGCCGTCTTCCAAGGACCGCGTTCTGACTTTCTCCAAACGATGCTGCCGGCCTCCTGCTCGTAGCTCCATCGCTCGAACAACGGCGCCTCTTTTGGGCGATCTAAAATGACTGGCGACAGGAGTTCGATGACATCTTCGCCCACCGGAACTGGAACGGAGCCACCGTTGCCACCACGTCCCTTGTAGGAACCTGGTACCATCAAGCGCTGCTCTTCCCGTTGTGCATCACTGACGCGCATCCGCCTCGCCTGCGCAAATCGCGCACCCGTGGCTGCAAGGCACACGACAATGCGATGTAGGTCGCCTTCAAATCCCTGCTCATCGTCGATCTCGCGCGCGGCTCGAAGTAGGGTGCCGATTTGCGCATCCGTAAGGACCTGGTTATCTCGGGCGACTGATGCCTCATCATCATCATCGATGCGCTCAGCTTTAAACCCGTCTTTCACAATCGAAGGGAATGTCGGGTTCAGCTTCTTTTGTTCCGCCGACAGGCGAGGCCATGCTGCATTCAGCCCGGCCTTCAGGTCGTTTATGAGCCGCTGTTTTGTCGTCGCCTTTAATTCTACAGGAAGGCCCTCGCGCCACGTCAAAAGATCATCTTCCTGTAGCGCGTGTAGATGGACTGCGGCGAGAGAGGCGGCCTCAACGGCTTCCTGGCTACCACGCTGCTCTTGACCAAGAACGTAACGCCGTAAGCGGTGACCAGCATCGGATCGAACCTCGCGACCGGCCCGTCGGCTATCACGGGCATTACGTTCCCTGATGTATGTCTCTACAGCCGTCCGCACGGTGGGTGCCGGTCCGGCGGCTTGGGCCGCCGCTTCTGTTCTGGACCGGGTGACGTGTTCCCGCGCTTGTGTCACCGCCTGCTCGAAAGTCAGCGTGCCTTCGGCAAGTTTGTCGTTGACGTCGTTGGCGATGCCGACCGGCGCCTGCTTGTAGTTGGCTCCTTCATGGTGATTGCGCCAGCGCACGAACCAAACGCCGCTCCGCTTGCCCTTGCGATAGCCAAGATGCGCCCCGGCATCGAGGCGGCGCCAATGTACGCCAAGTTCCAGTTTCGAGCGCGCCTTGGCAGTCGTGATCTGAGCCTCAGTGAGCGTCTTTGTCATGGCATACGAACCCGGAGTCGTCGAATATCCGTCGAATAAGCATCGGCGTACAAAGCCGAACAACGAAGAACGATGTCTATCTAAACTATTGAAAAGGCTATATTATGACGAACGACTGCGAACTCCGGCGGAAACTGTTTCCAGCCCTCTCAAGGCTGAAACAGGGGTTCGATTCCCCTAGGGAGCGCCAGTGATCTTCCCTTCATTTTGATTTCCTTTCGCTTTTTGCCGGTTTCCCCAAACCGGCAGAAGAGGTTTGGGGAATTCTGTTCGCCTTGTGATCTTCGAGCTTTAAGATTGCGCGACGCCCGCCGCGGCGTCGGTCCGCCTCGCGCGTATACCGTTCAGCTTCGGCGAGAGTCAGATGGCCCAGTGCGGCCATGATCTCGTGAGCGGTCGCGCCAGCGTCAGCGAGGAGGCGGCCAAAGGTCTTGCGAAGGCCGTGCGGCCGGCAATCAAGCGGCAGCCCAGCCTCCGCCATCGCATCGCGCATCCACCCGCTGTAGCCGTCGACTGTAAACGGCTTGCCCCATTCGGTGGTCAAGATGCAGACGTGCTTGCGAGGAAGCGCGGCGAGGGCAGCGCGAAGAGACTGCGCTTTCTCAACGAGAACAGAAACTCCGGTTTTGCGCCTCGTGTACTGGAAATCATCGGCGTCGGCCTGCACCCATGTCGTCAGGTGGGTGTCAATACGCGCGGTACCGACATTGAGCATCAGCTCGTAGGCTGCGCGCTGCTTTGTTCCAAACTCCCACCGATCTTCGAAGGCCTTCATTTCGGCATCTGTCCACGCTCGGATTTCCTTCGACTTACCGCGCTTGATCCCCTCGGATGGATCTCGATCAAGCCACTTCAAATCGTCCTTCGCGTGCCGGATCAGGATACGAAGCTTCTTAAGCGTGTCGATCTTGGCGCCGGGCCTATTGTGTAATGGCTTGAGGATTTTTTCTTCGATGCGGTCCTTAGTCAGGCCGGCAACAGCTCGGTGTCCATGATCCCGACGTATCTGGTCCATGCGGCTCCGGTAGCCGTCCTTGCTGCCCGCACCGAGGGACGCGAAACCATCACTGTTCAGATAGGACGTCACCAGCGCACCGATGGACCGCGCCATGTCCTTTTCGACCTTCGGTCTTTTCGCCGCTTCTCCCGCGATAGCTGCAGCATACGCGAACTTGAATTCGTCTGAGGTCGGATCGTTGGGAAGTTTTGTCCTTTCCCCTTTGCCCACGCGATACGAAAGATAAACGTGTCCCTTGACGACGTTCCTTTCAACATTTGGCGGAAGCCTCCGACGCATCACTAGTCGTCCCATCCACGGTCGACGTCGAGAATGTCTTCCCCGTCGAGAGGTAGTTCATCAACAGCCAGATCCAGTAGCCTCACGTCCCAAGCCTTGCGTCCACTTGTCAAAATCCGAGGCTTTGGCATCCGACCGTCACGGACGAGCGAGTCGAAAGTATTTGGTGCAAGGGAAACATAGGCAGCGGCGGCGTTTCGGCCGATCAGCCGCGGCGCAAGGTTCGGTGGAAGCGCATGCTGCCGTGCCATTACACCAATCGCTTGAAGTTGAGAGCGGTGACATGGCCGCACTTGGGGCAGCGACCGAAATTGTGCTTGTTGAAAGGGGAGCTACTCAATTCGAACTCCCGTTTCTTCGGAGAAGCTCACCGAGGCCGAGGATCGTTTTGCCGCTGATACTTGTTGATTGTTCAAGGTCACCGGCTTGCTCGGGTTGGACGTCCAACAATTCATCAGCAGAGTTTTCGTAGCCAATCCAAACACTGATATCGCCAACCAGCTCGATCGATGCGGCTGGTATTGGGCCGTGAAAATCAACCTTGATGATCGTCTGATGAGGGAGCTTTTGCAGTGATCCCGACATGGCGGATGCAATCAGCGCAGTTAAGCCCTCTTGAAAAGAGTGCCCCTGTACCAATCCGCTGATCTCTCTTATCGGATTTCCCCGCCGTTTGTGTATCCTTGTGCAAGTTAAGCTCGAAAATCGCTCCCAGCTCTTCACATAGCTTTGCAACGGAAGATTCCCGATGGTGGCGATCAATAAATTCGCTGCGTCTGAGGGCACGCAGTGAGCTGCGCTCTTGCCCCGCCCTCCTGTCGTGACTTGACGATCCTCTCTCAAAGCCCGCCAGGCAATTAAGGTTGTGTTCGGTTGGAGTCCCAAGAGCTCCGCGGTCTTGCTACAAAGTTCCCCCGGCGTTGCCACCGACTCGATCCTCGCATTTGATCCATAGGAGATTTATCTGATGAAAAAGTCAAGTCATTGGTGAAATAGCTAATGGTGTTCGCCGGCTGGCGGGGTGGCCGCATTGCCAGGGCCGCATTGCCAGGGCCGCACTGCAAGTTCGAGTCTTTGACGATCCGCCACTTCGCACCTAAGTTTCGCACTTAGACACGAAGACAGGCCCGAAAACCCGGCTGTTTTCGCGTGTTTTTTGACCCGGAGAATGCCGGCCGTACTAAAAGCGAGCCGTGAATAGGGCCGGAGAATGCATTTTTCTCCGAATGCTAGAACGTTGGAAATCGGTACGGTACGGAATTTTGCGGGAAATAAAGCCTTTGTGGAGAGCTCCGTTTGAATCTCTCTCGCTTAACCGAGCTAGCAAATAATCCCGAACTGGAGCTTCGTCAGTTCGTTACCTGCCACCCCAGCCACGTATTCCGGCTTCCAGTAAGACCTTTCCAAGTGACGCGCGAATGGGCCGTCCAGCGTGCCCGCTACATGACGCTGTAAATTGTCGCGCCATTGGGTGATGATCCGACCGTCAGCCGTCAGGCTATCGCCAGCTGATCAGGCCAGCTCTCGCCGGCAACGCGGTAACCGCCGCCAGCTACGCCACGCCAGTGGACACGATCTTCTTTCTAAGCGGTTCTCCCGCCTCGAATAGGCAAAGTCTGGGAATACGTCGGCTAAACTGACGCGCGAGGGCGACAGCCCCGATCGCATCCTGATAGTTTTCAACAAATCCTATCCTCGCGAACAGATCAGACGCTGTGGCGGACTACCGCAATCACAAGCTCGCGCCGCCCACGCTCATAAATTTGCGCGGATCGGATTGCTAAGGGGAGAAGAGCGTCGTCAAGAAGTAGCACCCGCCAGACAGGATTGAACTAAGGCGGTGATCTTGGTTCATATTGATTTTATTGTATTTTTCGGTCCGGCGATCTGTGTTTGTGTGGCACTTATGGGTGGCGCGTTGGATACAGATTACCTTTGCAGCCTTAATCTCACAGCTTCTTTCTAGCCGGCGCTCACAATTCGAAGGAAGCCCTATGGTGGCGGCGAGACGCTACTAGCGTTGTTGCCTCAAGTCGGGCTTCGCGTTGAAGCCGGCCTGTGAACGATCCGACCTTAGTCTAGGACAAAACATCTTACGTTACTTGCGGAAACTGCGATATCTCTTAGGTTGCAAATTCCCGATTCAATGAGTTTCGCTTGTCCACTAGCTCGACTTTTTTTGCAACAATTTCAGCAAACGGCGGCTCCGCGGATGTCATCTTCGTGCATGGTCTAACTGGTGATCCTGTCGAAACGTGGTCGTCTAAAGGAACCCATGAAGCTGAGGGACCTTACTGGCCGAAATGGCTAGTAACAGATTTGCCGCATCTCAATTTTTACACGCTGGGCTATCCGGCAAGTCTCTTTGCTCAATGGGCAAAGAAGGAAATGGACCTTTACCAACGCGCGAAGAATGTCCTCGAAACTTTGGCGGGATACGAGTGCGGGAGCCGCCCATTAGTTTTCGTTTGTCACAGCTTGGGAGGTCTTCTCGTCAAGCAAATCCTCCGCACGGCTAAGGAGTCGCCGGACGAAGACTGGCATAAGGTTGCAGACAATTGTTGGGGTGTGCTGTTCCTTGCCACTCCTCATAGCGGGTCCAGTTTGGCTGATGTTCTAAAAACGTTCTCCGGGTGCTTTAGTTCTCCGCATGTTGATAAGCTCCTGGAAGATAGTTCCCAACTTGATGAACTCAACGCCAGCTTCCGGACGTTTTGTCAGACCCGCAACATCCATGTCACCGCTTACCACGAGATGTACAAGACTCATAAGCTGGCGGTTATCGTGGACGCAAAAAGTGCCGATCCCGGCGTCAACGCAAGCATGCCCATTCCGATCGATGCGGATCATTTGAATATCTGTAAGCCGAGCAACCGCAGCAGCTTGGTCTATACGAGCGTTCTGCGAAAGCTAAAGAAGCTGGTGCCCGTGGTCACCGTCGCTGAACTAGACGAGGCTGCGCCGTTTGACGACGACGATCTAGGCGAGGATAGCAGTCGCGATCGGCGAGACCTATTTGAGAAAATGACTGCGGCAGGGCGCGAGCACGAGTACGGCTACGCCAATGATGCACAGAACAAGTTTGCGCGCTCGTTCGCGAAGCACGGACTAAAGACTGCGTCCTCCACTCTGTACAACAATCTACTTGCCGACATTGAGCAGCGTTTTCAGAGCTTGATATTCCATCCGCTAATCTGCGGCGGAGCCGACAACGCAACCGTTCTAGCAGCCGTTCAAACGCATGTGGTGGATCCGCTCAGCGCGAAGTATGCCGACAAGAATGCCACAGCTGTAACGATCATGAATGCGCTCTATTTCCTGACTGAGCGTTGTCATATCCGATGGGACAAGCCATGAGCTATCGCCAGTGGTACGCCCAGCTTGATGTTTATGACACGATACGTCGGTATCTCGCGCTATTGGTCAGATGGAAGGGCACGGCGCCCACTCGCGATCGTCTGTTCATCTCAGACTTTTATCTGGCCAATCCAAGTCTGCTGCACCTCACGCACATGACGGCTGACGTGCGGCGTGCGTTTAATTCCCTAAAAGTCAGGAAGCCCGACCAAACCTTTCTAAATTATCCGTCACCGCCAATCCTTTACGGCAAGATGGGTGGGATACAATCCCAGGCTCTTCACAACCTGACGGGAAAAGGGCTTCTTCGCCTCGAACTTGTTGACAAGGATCAATACAGTCTTAGCGAGACGGGAAGCGCGCTCGCGAACGGTATGGAAGGCCGACTAGCCCTTCCGACTGAAGAAGGTGTGCTTCATTTCCTCACGACAGAGTTCGCATCAATTGGGCAAGGCAAGGGCGGCTTGCGTGCGGTTACAGGCCTTAGGCGTCTGGGGACATAGCATTGGTTTCATTCTTCGCAGTCAACCGTGTACGGATCGCCCACGGAAACAAAGCCGTATACGATGAGGTGTTTCATCGCGGCGTCAACATCATCCGCGGCGAAAACAGCTCCGGGAAATCGACGATATCGGATTTCCTTTTCTACGGCCTTGGTGGCGAGTTCGATCGCTGGAAAGATGCGGCTGCGCAATGCAGCGCTGTCCGGCTGGAGATCGAGACGGGAAGCTCTCTGCTGACCGTTCACAGAAACGTTGGGAGTAGGCAAGAGCCAGTCCTCGTCTTCTATGGAGGACTAGAGGACTCGCTTTCGAGGGGAATTGACGAATGGCAAAGAGTTCCCATTCGGCGTCCGCCCGGAGGCAAAGAGCTATCTTTCACACAAATTCTTTTCAGAGCGGCGGGAATCCCGGAGGCGCCAAACGTCGACAATTCGAATGTCACGATGCATCAGATCATGAGGCTTCTCTATTCTGATCAGCAAACCCCGGCAGGAAAGCTCTTCCGATTTGAGAGCTTCGATACTCGCGATATTCGTGAAGCTGTTGGGCAGCTAGTGATTGGTGTGAATGGCTATGAACTATACGAGACCCAGATCAAACTGCGTCAGCTAAACTCCGATTATGCGGAGAAAGATCGGGTCTACAAAGCCACGTTGCTCACCTTGCCGAGGTCGGAAGGCCTAGCGTCGATCGCTGCATTGGAAACGCGAATTGGTGAGATTGTCTCTCAAAGGACCGTGCTTCAAGACGAGATCGCCAACGTGGATTCGTATGTCGCCAGTGAACAGTCCGATAAATTCGTTGCTGATCGCCGCGCAATGCAAACCAAGCTGCGAAAGTTGGCCTCTGACCTTCAGGAACAAGAGCAGCGTTCAGGTGACCTCGCAGATGAGATTTCCGAAATAGGATTGTTCGTAGAGCACCTCACAAACCAGCTGGCTTCACTAGGTGCATCAGAAGAACTGTCAGAGAAGCTTGGTACGATCGAATTTCAGTATTGCCCGGCATGTCTGAAGCCCCTGGACGGCGCTGATAGTAAGCATTGCCTCGTATGCCACCAGGAGATCGATGAGGATAAGGCTAAGTCGAAGTATTTCGAACTCAAGATAGACAATGAGCTTCAGGTGCGCGAATCCCAGCAGCTTCTGAAGTCGAAAGCCGCGGAGTTCGAGGCGCTGCAGGGTGAGTTGCGAGTCGGGCGGCGCGATTATGCGGTTGCAGTTGCTGAGTTCGCGGGGCGCTACGACGTCAGCAATTCGCCACGAGAAGGTTTTCTAGCTGAGCGAAACAAACGCCTAGGCCGGCTTGAGCACGAAATCGCATATCTTGAAGAATTGCGAGCGACGATACAAAAGATCGATGAACTCTCTAAAGAGCGAGCCAATTTGAATGACGAAATCGATCGCCTGAGGGCGAGATTGAAGACTCTAGAAGCTTCATCTATGGCGAGGACCCGAAAGGCGATGAGCGCTGTTAGCGCGATCGGTCGGCGTCTCTTAACTGAAGACTTGCCGCGAGAAGACAGTTTTGAAAACCCGGAGTCCTTCTCTGTCAATTTTGGCGACGATGCAATGCTCGTCAATGACAAAATGAATTTCGCCGAAAGCAGCAATGTCGTGCTGAAGAACACCGCTATCCTGTCGCTGTTTCTTGCTGCCTGCTATGATGCCGAATTTTGGCACCCAAAATTCTTGCTGATGGATAACATCGAGGACAAGGGAATGGAGCAAGAGCGTAGCCATAATTATCAGCGGCTCATTGTTCGCGAATCGCAGAAGGCGAAGTTCCCGCACCAAATCATCTTTACAACGTCGATGATGGACCCCACGCTTGAGAAAAGCGGTCTCACGGTGGGGCCAAAGTATACGCGCCAAAAAAAGACGCTTGCATTGAGGTAAGTGGCCGGTTGCGACAGCGATCAGCCGTGAGGGCTTTGCTGATGCACCGCGAACACCATCTCGATCTATGGCTTATCGCCAGGGCGATGAGTGGCGCCGGCAACTTCTGCCGCAGGAGTGTGACGTGCTTCCACAGGCGTTCGACGTGCGTGCGCAACTGAATGACCGTATTGGCGAAGCTATTCGGTCGATCAATGACGTTCAAAGTTAACGAGACGAGCTGCAGCATGGATGACACAGCAGTGAGGGGGGCACGACGGGTGCCCGAGGTCGTTATAGGTTGCTTGCTCTCAGTTGCCGCTCTCGCGGTGGGAATGGTGCTTATGTCAGCCGCGCGAGCAGGCGAGGCATGGGGTTGGTTTTCTAAGGATGCCAGTGGCTTTTTCACTGGGCTACAGTTCGTTGTGGCAACAGCCCAAGCTGCCCTTTTCATTTATCAGCTTCGCTTGATCCGTGTCAGCTTAGAAGATGCTAAGGTCGTATCGGCCGCGGCCACGCGCCAAGCTCGCGTTGCTGAAGACACGCTCACTAAAATCGAGCGTCCATATGTCTTCGTCTACAATGTCAGCTCTCTCAAGATCGACCATTGGGAGTATGAAGGGGAAGCTGGAACGACATTGAGTGTCAAATACTCGGTCGCAAACTACGGAAAGCTTCCTGCCGTCATCGAACACATGCAAGTCAGCCTGAGCGTGCACGATGAGCCGCTGCCGCCCGCGAACTACGACTACAACCATCCCCTTGCGGTATCCGCTGTCCTTGTGCCGGGCGAGCCACGGAACGACTTGTATGAAGGGCTTCCTTGGGATCAGGTGATAATTGACCCCTATCAGGGGGACGCCGCGGACCTGGGCGGCAAAGAGCTATTTTTCTGGGTAATCATTCGATATCGCGGCACGTTCTCTGGTGGGCACGTCACCCGAGCATGTTGGCGACACGATGAGCGAACCGGCCAGTTCATCGAATTTAATGGCGGCCCCGAGCATAACAGTCAAACCTGACACGAAATGGAGAGCAAAGGCAATGCCGACTGAGATGGGTGAGTATCTTGTCGGAGCCTATTTAAAGCTCGTGCTCGGATGCAGCGTGGTTGATTACAACGCCCGCCCGCAGGGCGGCGGTCTTCAGGCGCTCGGCGAGCTTGACGTGATTGGCTTTGATTTCGTCAACCGCAACGTGCGAGGTGACCACGCATCTGGATGGATTGCTGATCGGCGGAGGTGGCGAAGCCACCATAGCTAAATTGACCGACAAGCATGCGCGACAGAAATTATATGCTGAGCGACATCTTCACCTTCCTGACTTCAACGCCCGCTTCATGTTCTGGTCACCGGTCGTTCGTCCGGGCTTGATTGCGCCGCTACGGGGTATCGGCTTTGAACTTTTCATAAACAGTATGTACCGGGATGCTATCGACGAACTGCGCGAACTGGCAAGCTCTTCGACATCCGACGCCAACAATCCGGCGTTTCGTCTCTTGCAAATTCTTGAACACATGCGAGCGCCGACGCGCGAGTGAAGTGCACCGTTTGCCAGGATTTCGCCTCTTCGCTGAGAGTTCTGCTCGTGCTGCATACCAGGGCTCTCTTGGCAGTGACGGGGCGCGCACCACGCACATGTAGCAATTGCTCCGTGGATAGTGAAACGCCGCGGATGCCTGATGGCGTCGAGACCGAGTAAAGCGCTGGGCGGATGGAAGCTCTCACGAACTAACGCGGCTTCTTTCGTCTCCAGAGCAGAAGTGGTGATTGTGTTCGTTGGCGCTCCCGCGCTTCAATGCGCAAGCGAGCGCAGATTCCATAACATCCGATGCGCGAACACCACCAGAAGTGCGGCGTAAAAATAGCCCAGGGACTCTTAGAAGCCCCTGGGCTAGTCAAGGGAGGAAACGCCCGAGGGCGATGCCGACATTCACGAGCTCGATGAAGCTCATCCGCTGTCGGCGGCGGATCCGCTAACTCATCGTCGGGATCGAGAACTCCGCACCGTCCTTGACGCCAGACGGCCAGCGCGAGGTCACCGTCTTGGTCTTGGTGTAGAAGCGGACCGAGTCCGGGCCGTGCTGGTTGAGATCGCCGAAGCCGGACTTCTTCCAGCCGCCGAAGGTGTAATAGGCGATCGGCACCGGGATCGGCACGTTGACGCCGACCATGCCGACATTGACCTTGGCTGCGAAGTCGCGCGCGGCGTCGCCGTCGCGGGTGAAGATCGCAACGCCGTTGCCATAGTCATGGTCGGACGGCAGCGCCAGCGCCTCGTGATAGTCCTTGGCGCGCACCACCGACAGCACCGGGCCGAAGATTTCTTCCTTGTAGATCCGCATGTCCTTGGTGACGTTGTCGAACAGCGAACCGCCGAGATAGAAGCCGTTCTCGTAGCCCTGCATCTTGAAGCCGCGGCCGTCGACGGCGAGCGTCGCGCCTTCCTTGACGCCAATGTCGATGTAGCTCTTGACCTTCTCGACCGCCTCGCGGGTCACCAGCGGGCCGTAGTCGGCCGAGGGATCGACCGAGGTGCCGATCTTGAGCGACTCGACGCGCGGGATCAGCTTTTCCATCAGCCGGTCGGCCGTGGTCTTGCCGACGGGTACCGCAACCGACACCGCCATGCAGCGCTCGCCGGCCGAGCCGTAGCCGGCACCGATCAGCGCATCGACCGCCTGGTCCATGTCGGCGTCGGGCATGATGATGGCGTGGTTCTTGGCGCCGCCGAAGCACTGGCAGCGCTTGCCGGTCTGCGCGGCGCGCTCATAGATATACTGGGCAATGGGCGTCGAGCCGACGAAGCCGATCGCCTTGACGTCGGGATCGTCCAGGATGGCGTCGACCGCTTCCTTGTCGCCGTTGACGACATTGAGGATGCCGGCCGGCAGGCCGGCTTCGATCATCAGTTCGGCGAGCTTCATCGGTACGCCGGGATCGCGCTCCGAGGGCTTCAGGATGAACGCGTTGCCGCAGGCGATCGCGGGGGCGAACTTCCACATCGGGATCATCGCCGGGAAGTTGAACGGCGTGATGCCGGCGACGACGCCGAGCGGCTGGCGCATCGAATAGATGTCGATGCCGGGGCCGGCGCCTTCGGTGTACTCGCCCTTCATCAGGTGCGGGATGCCGCAGGCGAACTCGGCGACCTCGAGGCCGCGCTGGATGTCGCCCTTGGCGTCGGGAACGGTCTTGCCGTGCTCGCGCGCGAGCAGCTCGGCGAGCTTGTCGTAGTCGCGCTGCACCAGCTCGACGAACTTCATCATGACGCGGGCGCGGCGCTGCGGGTTGATTGCGGCCCATTCCGGCTGCGCCGCCCTGGCGTTCTCGACCGCGGCGCGGACTTCGGCCTTGGAGGCCAGCGCCACCTTGGCCTGGACGTCGCCGGTCATCGGCTCGAAGACGTCGGCCGTGCGGCACGACGTGCCCTTGACCTCCTTGCCACCGATGAAATGCCCAATAGAACGCATATGCCTTTACCTCGTTTGAAGGCGACATAGAATACCGCGCTGCGTGAGTCCAACGCGAGTTGGTCTCCGTTCGGATCACGAACACCGAAGTTCAGACTCCGCGACACGAAGGTGCCATGCGGAGCGAGATTGCGCCTTGCCGTGAGTCGACTGCGGCTGCTCGACTCTGTTGCCCACTTGCATGCAGGAACGCCAACCTGACTCGGAAGGCGATTCGCTATTTTGAATGAACGTCCTTCAGGTCGGCTCGGACCTGTTCGTAAGACACCCGCGGAGCTATCAACAAATCCCGAGTTGTTGAATACACACCGCTGCCTCCTGCCATTCGAGCCAGATAGTTCAGTCGGTCATACTTAACGTGCATTCGCTTGGGATCGATCAGGTCATCCCTGATATGAATTTCGATGACTTCACCAAACAGTACCTGGTTTTGGCCGATTTCGACCGTTCGAACCAAGACGCACTCTAAGTTCACTGGCGATTCCAAAATCCTGGGGGGCTTAATCTGCCGCGAGGTTGAAAGCGTAACTCCCATCGCTTCTATCTCGCTATGCATCTCAGGAAAGTCGGCGCCGGCGATGTTCATCGCCGTCGTCAGCTCCTCCGTCACCATATTCACGACGAACTCGTTGTTAGCGAGCACGTTGACGCCGGTATCCTTCAACCGTGGTGGCATAGTGTAATAAAAGCCGGGCGTGAACGCGACGATCGGTGGGTCGGCACCAAGTACGTTAAAGAAGCTGAAGGGGGCCGCGTTTACGCCTCCAGATTCATTGATGGTCGTGATCAATGCAATGGGGCGCGGGCCAACTGTACCAGTTATTAAATTGTAACGATCATGAGGAGTCAAACTGCGGACATTGAACTGAGCCAAACTACTCTCCCAAACCAATGGCTCGACGCGAGCCGTAGGCTTTAGTAGAGAGCGATCGGAAGCAGTATTCCAGAAGACATTCGACGCTGTTCTAACACCGAACATCGTTAGATGGCCGCCTCCGTCGTTAACAATCCGAGCGGCCTGCTAGTGAACCTCCAGCTGAGAAAGAGCTGCGAGCTTTGCAAAGAATGCATCAGCTATTGTTTTAGCAGCGCTGGAAATAAGTCGTTGTCCGAGTTGAGCAAGCTTGCCGCCGATCTGCGCATCGACGTGATAGGTCAATAGTGTACCGCTATCTATGTCCGCTAACGTTACTGTCGCGCTACCTTTCGCGAAACCCGCGATGCCCCCTTCTCCTCGGCCTACAATCTTGCATCCGTTCGGCTCGTCCAGATCTTCCAAAGTAACTTTGCCTTTGAATCGCGCTGCAACCGGACCAACTTTGACTTTCGCAGTCGCTTCAAAATTGCAGTCATCGAGCTTCACCAATTCCTCACAACCGGGAATGCAGGCCTTAAGGACATTCGGATCGAGAAGCATTTTCCAAATCGCTTGTCGTGATGCGTTCAGCGCGACGTCACCATTCAAGATCATTGCAAGCTACTTTCTGTCTGGGTTTTGCGATTAAGCGATCACGGAAATTAAGGCCAACCTTAGCGGAGTCCATGCGCATGCCCGCGACGTTCGAAGTGCGAACAGCCGCGTTAAGTTCGGTGCGCCGCGGGTAGAGTTGTGCGAACTTAGACACGTCATCCAAAGGCCTTGCGGGAGAGTCCGATAACTCATTGAGTGTCGGCGCCGACGGAGCAACCACCCCGGAAACTCTCAGGCAAACCGGACCGCCAGGCTCGACGATCTGGAGAGAGGCGCTCAAAGCGTCCACCGAAGGGGCCAGCTGTGCGCAAATTGGCGCGGCGAAACTCTCAGGTACCGCAACAGATGGGGTCACATGATCGGCTGTTCCGATCCATTCAACCAAGTTGCGAGCTGAAACAAATGGCACATGTTCTAGTCATAGGCGCGGGCATAACCGGCGTTACAACGGCCTATTCACTTTTGGAGAAGGGGTACGCAGTCACGATCTTTGAGCGAGAGCGATACGCCGGCATGGAGACTTCGTTTGCAAACGGCGGGCAGCTTTCGGTGAGCAACGCAGAGGTATGGAACCATCAATCGACCCTAATAAAGGGGATGAAATGGATCCTACGAAAGGATGCGCCTCTTCTGCTCAATCTCAAGCCGAGTTGGCACAAAATGTCTTGGCTTGCAGAGTTTATTGCTCAAATTCCCTACTACCGGCGCAACACAATCTCCACCGTACAGTTGGCTTTGGAAGCCCGGCGTGCACTGTTCGCTATCGCCGAACGAGAGGGATTGTCGTTTGATTTGGAGAAGAAGGGTATTCTGCACCTCTATTGGAGCCGCAAGAGCTTCGAGCATGCGAGAAAAGTGAACAAACTACTCACCGCAGGAGGATTGGATCGGCGTGCCGTCACGGTCGAGGAGATCAGCGATATTGAGCCGGCGGTCCGCGGCAACATTTATGGTGGTTTTTTTACCCCATCGGATGCAACCGGCGATATACACAAATTCACACGTGCGCTTGCGATGGTTTGCGTGCGACGTGGAGCTCGCTTCTTTTATGAATCGTCCGTGCAAAAAATCGCGACATCGGCGACCGGCATCGACCTGAGTTGGCTGAATGTGCACGGGGAAGTCGAAAGGATCAACGCGGATGCAGTTGTCGTTTGTGCTGGTGTGATGAGCAGGAAGATTGCCTCAAGCATGGGTGATCGCATCAATATCTATCCCGTGAAGGGATATTCGATCACGGTGAATTTGGATGACCAACAGAGCCAGAACGCAGCTCCCTGGGTGAGTCTGCTAGATGACGATGCGAAGATTGTAACGAGCCGATTGGGCGTTGATCGATTTCGGGTGGCGGGTACAGCCGAATTCAATGGCTTTAACCGTGATATCAGGGCCGATCGCGTACGCCCCCTTGTTGACTGGACGCGTAAGTTATTTCCTGAAGTTTCAACAGCCGAAGTGGTCCCCTGGTCAGGTCTCCGACCGATGACGCCAAGTATGCTGCCGCGTGTCGGCGCAGGGCATCGACCACGCGTCTTCTACAATACTGGTCACGGTCATTTGGGTTGGACGCTCTCCGCAGCAACGGCTGGCATTGTTGCGGAGACTGTTGAGGCCGCCCTGAAACGATCTTGATTCTTGATATTGCCGTAGTCGTCTGGGCTGTTCGTTAGGACAAAAAGCCGAGAACTACCGCATTGTACTCGGCAGGGCACTCCGTTTGCACGTGGTGCCCTGCATGCCCTACTAAATGCAATCTCGCGTCGGCGAACTGGTTTACCATCGTGAGCGGAACGTCAACACCGCCGAAGGCGTCGTGAAGACCGTGGACGATGAGAGTGCGAGCCGTCACTTTTCGGAAATCCTCAAAGAGGCTCTCTGGCTGGCCTCGCTTGGTCGGCTGGGAAATGAATTCTCGAACGTTGGGCGTAATACTCATCTCAAACCGCAACTTCACGTTTAGGTCGGTGATCCTATCCGGATCGTAAAATTCGAGATCCGCCAGGAGTGAACGCATTTGGTCCATCGTCGGTCCTTCGGCAGCGGCATAATAGCGCTGGAGAGCCTTCTTGCCTCTAAGGGCAGAAGCTGGAGCGGTTAGCCCTCCAATAATGGGCCGAGATCCAGTAATGACCAAATGGTCAACCCGCGTCGGCGCGGAGGCCGCCACTTTTATTGCCATTGCTCCGCCGTACGATTGGTTAACTAGATGGGCGCGATCTATCTTGAGGGCGTCCATGAATTTGAGAAACTGCTCGGCGTACCATGAATGAACTGGCCCGCTGATCGGGACAGATTCTGACGCACCAAAGCCAGGCAGATCGTAAAAATAGCAGTTGTATCGACCTGAAAACTCACGGGCGTTGTACAAGAAATTGTTCCAGCTTGTGGCCCCGGGGCCGCCGCCGTGAGTAAAGATAACCGGAGTGTTCGCCGATCCAGCATGTTCGAGCGCATTGTAGTGCACGCGGCGACCGTCGATCGACACGTATCTGCTGGTCTCTGCGGACTCCAGGGGAGTTATCTGCATCGTCATTGGCAGGTCTCCTCAAAGCTGCGCGAGCACGTGTCGATTGCTGATCTAATAATGACATTGATGAGACGTTGGGCGTCGTCGACGTGGAATCGGTTCATTGGCATCGTGTCTTGTGGATTTGCCGTTCGCGCGCGAGGTGGTACACCGAGCCGTGCAGTGGGGATACCCCATTGGCGGATTGCGGAGGCGTCGGTGTAGCCACTGAAATTTTGTGGATCTTGATGAGGCTGCTGTTCGATCGTTTCCCAAGCTCGGATCATGGATTGAACGATCCAATTTTCCTTTGGCGTTGCCGCGCCGGGCATTGCTAGGACGAGCTCAAGATCAGTCGAGATATCCGGGTGGTCACGCGTAATTTCATCAAGACAGTTACGAAGGTCACGATGCACCTGCGAGGGCGACAGCTCGGGCGGCGGCCGGAGATCCACCAGGAGCTCGACGCATCCGGTCGATACGATTGGGGTAAACGTACTCCCGCTACTGATTGATGCGAGACCACCTTGCGGGACAATGGTGCCTCGAGCATACTTTTTTGTGTAGCTCTTGAACCAATCTTCCAAGGCGTTGATTACGTGTGGCAGCTTCGGAATCGGGTTTGGATAATCTGGCACCACGTGACGTGTGCCCGTGTACGAGATACCGCCACGAACGATGACCCTGAAAATGCAGATTCCGACTTCTTCCCATGAGACAGACCATCGAGGTTTGCAGAAGATGCAATAGTCGGGCCGTACTCCTCGTTGGAGCATAAACAGGGCCCCAAGCCCGTGACCAATAAAATGGTTCGACCAGCCAGGGCGTGAAAGCGTGGGCATACCACCGGCTCCAAGCCCGACGGTAATATCTCCGCGCAGCGGAATGCCTGCCTTTGAAATGCTTACCGCGGCCATAATGGCGCACGCCGCGTATCCTTTAGGATTTTCTGCGCACAAGCCGCTGATTTCGTCACCATTCCATACCGCTTGGGATTTTAGGATCTGTGGGTATGGTCGGGCCACCCATCGTTCTTCGTCTTGGCCATAACCGATGTGCGTGTCGATCCCCCCGTAAATCAGCAAGGAGGGACCGCCTCCGGATTTTGAAGGTAAGCGGCCTAGGGCGTTGGCTTGAGTGTCCGAGATGCTCTGGAGTTCGCCGCCGAGACCGTGATTGCACATGAAATCAGCGAGAAACGTCGCAAGTTCGCGCTCTTCCCCCGTAGGGCTTGGTGTACTTACCATCCGGTCGATCAAATGCTTGAACGTGTCACGATCGAATGCCGATTGTGCGGCTTTCACGCTCTCTTCGAACTGATCAGTGCGACTTTTGGAGGCCATTGAACCCTCTCAAGGCTGAACCCGATGCGATTACCCATACGGTCTTCGGAACGCATGGTCCGCTCTTTTCTGCCTCCTGTTCAAGGGGCGAACTATTCGGTCGATCATCTTGCTGTTCCCGGGCAGTTGGGGAAGCATACGGGGGCCGTGGCAGCTGCTTGGCCTAGTTTAGAGCGCTCAGAGGGTTTTCAAGATGGATGAAGTCGAAGCCGTGCAGATCAAATGCATGGTGAATGGCCATCCCGTGACCGCAAATGTTGAGCCACGGATGCTCCTGGTGGACTTTCTCAGGCACGAACTGCGCCTGACCGGGACCCACGTTGGATGCGAGATCGGTGTGTGCGGAGCGTGCACAGTGATTGTAGATGATGATGCCATACGCTCATGCCTCATGTTTGCCGTTCAGGTCGATGGACGCGTGGTGCGCACCGTCGAGGGGCTGGCAAAGGGCGCCGAGTTAACACCTATGCAAATGGCATTCAGCCGCTGTCACGGGTTGCAATGTGGATTTTGCACACCTGGTATTCTGATGACCCTCACTGCCGCGGGAGAACAAGGTATTTGGCCTTCCGATGCTCATGAGGCTCGTGAACTGCTGTCCGGAAATCTGTGCCGTTGCACGGGTTACCAAGGCATGATCGATGCAATCCTGGAGCTGAGCCGCTGAAACCGACGTCCTTTAAATATCATCGCCCGGCGACGCTCAAGGAGGCTCTCGCGTTGCTTGATGCCCATGGCGACGATGCGCGACCATTGGCTGGTGGGCAGAGCCTCGTCGCGATGATGAATCTCAGACTGGCGCGTCCATCGGTTCTCGTCGATCTCAATGCTGTGGATGAGCTGTTTGGGATAAGACTTGATGGAGAGGTGCTCCATATCGGAGCAATGACGCGCCAAGCGAGCATATTGGCGAGCACGTTGGTCGATCAGCGAGCGCCACTTGTTTCGCTGGCCCTGAAGCATGTCGGGCACTTTCAAACTCGCAGCCGAGGTACCATCGGTGGGAGTCTTGCGCATGCGGATCCATCAGCCGAGCTTGCGTTGGCAATGGTGACACTGGGGGCAAAACTCAGGTTACAAAGTGTCGACAACGAGCGGGTCGTTGATGCGAGAGAGTTTTTTGTCGACGCGATGACAACGGTTGTCGGTTCCGGCGAGATTGTCTCAGAAGTCATGATTCCCGTAGAGTCTGGCGCCGCTATAGTCGCATTTCGAGAATATTCGAGGCGTGAGGGGGATTTTGCGATTGTGAGCGCAGCGGCTCACAAATCGCAATCGGAAGACACCCTCCTGGTGGGTGTCGGAGGCGTTGGAGCCGTTCCGCGCTTTTGCAGGCAGCTAAGCATTGCGTTGTCTAAGGCGCAGTTCGACGCTGATGTAGCGGCGGAACTGGTACGAAGCGAACTAGAGCAAATTGAAGCCATCTCGGATCTGAACGCAGATGGAGCATATCGTCGCCATGTGGCGTCGCAGTTCTTGCTCGAAGTCATACGAGAGGTCCTTGAGTGATGACCGGTGATGAGGCGACAAATCCGCTCAGACTCGAGGATCGTGCGTTGCTCACCGGTAGAGCATCGTTTGTCGATGATATTCACTTGGACAGAATGGCACATGCTGTCTTCGTGAGAAGTCCAGTCGCTCACGCGAGAATCGCTTCAATTAATATTCAGCCTGCGCTGGCCGCCGGCGCATGTGCGGTTCTTGTTGGAAGTGACCTTCCCTTCATCGAAAAGCGACTGGCGGCGAGATACTGGCATCCAAGCGCTCGGAAGGTGCTGCCAACGTTTCTTGCCGTAGATGTTGTTCGTTTCGTGGGCGAGGCTGTTGCGATGGTTTTGGCCGAAAGCCGTTACCTGGCTGAAGATATAGCCGAGCTGGTGGAGATCGATTACGAACCGCTGGAGGTCTCGGCAGATGCCAAACAAAGCCTGCTCGCACAGCCGCCGTCCCTACATGCTGAGTGGCCTAACAACATAGCGGCCGAATTCAGGCATATTATCGGTGATGCCGAAGCAGCACTCCGACAGTCGCCAAACCGGATCCGGCGTCGGTTTTGCTTTAACCGGCAAGGGGGCATGCCGCTGGAGACAAGGGGGTGTGTCGCCGACTACGACACTGCAAACGAAAGGCTCAACATCTGGACTTCGACACAGACACACTACGCTGTGCGTGCAAACGTGGCGGACGTTCTGGAACTTCCTGAGCAGAGCGTTCGCGTCCTAACTGGGGATGTTGGTGGAGGTTTCGGCGCCAAATCGCGTCCATACAATGAGGAAGTATTGGTATCGTATGCGAGTCGGCTGGTCGGTCGTCCCGTGAAGTGGATCGAAGACCGCCTCGAGCATATGCAGGCGACCACGCAATCGCGGGGCATCCAGACTGAACTAGAGCTCGGCTATGACTCGGAGGGACAGATAAGTGCGCTCTCCGGCAGGTTAGTCGTCGATATAGGCGCCTACATATTCACCAGCGGCATCATAACAGCCGAGGTGGCCGCTGCACATTGCTGCGGGCCATATAAAATTCCTCACGTTGCTCTCGACGTATTCTGCATCGGCACGAATAAGACGCCGCTTGCTACCTGCCGGGGTGCCGGTCAGCCCGAGGCGACCTTTCCGCTCGAGTGTTTGCTAGATCTCATCGCGACAGAACGCGGGCTCACGGCTTTCGAACTGCGAAGACGAAATATCGTCGCCCCCCAAGACATGCCGTATGATCCGTCAATTTCATACGGAGGGGCGAAAGGGATATTTGAGAGCGGAGATTTTCCACAGCTCGTTAGGAGAGCCGTACAAGCAAGCGGATACCACGAGAGTGTCGAGAACGGACCTGGGCGAGAGCGCATTGCGTGGGGATTGGCTTGCGGCATAGAGGGGACGGGCCTCATCAACTACGAAACCGCTCGCATTCAGATCGATGCGTCTGGCGTCATCCACATTCATTGCGGCTTGAGTTCGCAGGGACAAGGTCAAGCGACAGCTTTGCGCGAAGTTTGTGTCCAGGCGATCGGTGCAGATCCCAGGTACGTAAAGGTGACACTGGGAGATACGGGGCTGCTCGGCTTTGGAAGGGGCACGTTCGCTAGCCGCGGCGCAGTGATGGGTGGGAATGCCACGTTGGGAGCGGCCGAGAAAATTCGGCAAACACTCCTTGCCGGAGCGGGTCAACTGTTACAATGCGCTCCGGAATCCCTTCGGATTTCCAAGGGGCAAGTTCTGCGTTCTGACGGGACGGCGACAACACTGTCCCTTCGAGACCTCGCTCAAGCATATCAACCAAACGGGCCGCTTTTCACAGGAAATGTTACGGCCCTCGACGAGACATTTGTATTCGATAACAAAAACACGGTCACGATGGCTGTCTCGGTTCACGCGGCAAAAGTGGCTGTCGATGAACGAACCGGCGCATGTAAAGTGTTGGATTATCTTGTGGTCCACGATGCAGGACGAATGCTTGTTCCCAAGATCGTTGAAGGCCAGATCGTCGGAGGAGCCGCTGAAGGAATCGGCTGCGCACTGTTTTCGGAGTTTGTCCACGATGACCAAGGTCAGCTGCTTACAGGCTCGCTTTCGGACTATTTGCTCATATCAGCACCCGAAACGCCTCGCATTCGCGTCGATCACTTGGAAACTCACGCCAGTACGAATCCGTTGGGGGTCCGCGGTGTGGGTGAAGGCGGAACCATCGCGGCGCCGCCAGCTATCGTGAATGCAGTAAGACGAGCCATCAATCCAGAAAGCGTCGAACTCGAAGAGCAACTGTTTCGGCTGCCATTGCGGCCTGACAGTGTGCTGCGAGCGATGGGACAACTGTAGTTATGACAACTGAAAGCACCATGATTCATCACCAGGCCGACACTATCGACGTGCGAGTTTGCGAGGTTTTGGAGTGTGGACGAGATACCAAAGCATACAAGCTGCAACCGTTGACGAGCGAGCCGTTACCGATGGCAGAAGCGGGGGCTCACATTGATCTGATTTTGCCGACCGGCCTTATTCGACAGTACTCCGTCATATTGAGACGGCAACGAACCGAGGGTTATTGGATCGCCGTCAAGAAGGACGTGAATAGTCGAGGCGGTTCATTGCAGATCCACGGCAGTGTCATCGTTGGAACGATCTTGAAGGTGAAAGCGCCACGGAATAACTTTCCTCTTGATGAAGGAGCGCCGCACTCCGTGCTTATTGCGGGCGGCATTGGCATCACTCCGATCGTGAGTATGATTAACCGTCTTGTGGCGTTAGGAAAGTCCTGGGAGTTGTACTATGCGTGCCGGTCTCGGGCTGACCTTTCCTTGCTCGAAGAAATACCAGCGGGTCAAAACGCTCATTTCCACCTAGACGATGAGAGCGATGGAAAATACCTTGATCTGAGCAAGATTGTTGGCGGCGCGCCGGCTGGTGCGCATTTCTATTGCTGCGGCCCTTTACCGCTTATGGCTGCATTTGATCTCGCCACGGCGGATATTCCAGACCAAAGAAAGCATGTTGAATACTTTACCGCTCGAGAGAGCGAGCCACCGCAGGGAGGCTTCAGAATTAAGCTGGCTAGGAGTGGCAAAGTTCTCAACGTACCGCAGGGTGGTACGATACTCGATGCCCTCAAGGAGGCCGGAATTCCCGTCGAACATTCTTGCGCAGAAGGCATCTGCGGGACGTGTGAAACAACAGTATTAGCCGGCATCCCGGATCATCGCGATTCTGTCCTGACGCCCTCGGAGCGGGCCGCTAACAACACCATCATGGTGTGCTGCTCAGGCTCAAAGTCAGAAGAGCTGGTGCTGGATCTATAGACTCAATAGGGCGGCGGTTCGTTAAGCGTGCCGGAGTGATGAATGGGACGTGCGAGCGTAAGGGCCTCGGTGATATCATCAACGCACTGTCGCAACTGAGGAAGGTACCGTCTGGCCGCTTCATCAGTCGTCATGGCGCTTTGAAAGAAGATGACGTTTACCGCGGCTATGACCGCATTCGGTGCGCGAATAGGCAGCGCGATGGCGCCCATACGCTTCCCCGCTTCCGCAGCTACAGCTGCAGCATATCCGCGCTGCTGAACCTCGCGAATGATTTTGGAGATCGTTGGTCGGCTTGCCGCAATCGCCGAGTCCGGGCCGCCTTGCCGCGTTGCCAGGCTTAATACCGTATCCAGCTCTTCCGTTCGGAGAATACTTAGTATCGCCTGTCCGAGGGATGAGTGAACCAGCGAGCGCCGCTTCCCGATCATCGCTCGATGCATTGAAAGAGGGCTGACGCGATGCGTCGACTCCAAGATAATAACTTCCCCGGCAATCAGGCCGGCGAAATCACTCGGCCACGATATCTCGCTGGTCAGCTTGTCAATAAACGGCGCCGCAATTTGTGCAGCTAGATCAGTTTGAATGAAGCCATCCGCTATCAGTCCGATTTTCGGACCTAAAGCAAATGATCCATCCGAGTCACGCTTTACGACGTAACCGGCGGTTATCAACGTATTGAGTAGCCGGTATGTCGACGATCGATCGATGGCGGTGAGGCCCGCGAGCTTGCTTGGTTTTGTCCATCCATTCTCGCTTAGAATTTCGAGAATTCGTAGGCCTCGCTCGAGTGCGTGGACGGATTGATACGGCTGAAGAGTCTTGGTCATAAGTGACCTGCAGGTTCGCTCCACGAACAACTTCAATTAGCTGATTGCTGGCCTCTCTTCAACAAGATACTCGATCGTAGCTGTTTGATCGAAAGAAGAAGATCATGTCTGTCATTACGCTATATCACAGTGAAATGTCTGTCTGCGCTGCAAAGGTGCGGATCGTCCTCAGCGAGAAGAACATCGAGTGGACCGGCGTTCTCCTCAACCTAAGAGGCGGAGACGCGCAGAAGCCGGAGTACCTGAAGCTTAATCCGAATGCCGTTGTCCCTACAATTGCGCGGGATGGGCGCCCGTTGATCGAGTCGACTGTGATTTGCGAGTATCTCGACGATCAGTGGCCTGATCCATCGTTGAAGCCAGCATCTGCCTGGGATCGGGCGAAGATGCGATTGTGGACAAAGCAACTCGACGAAGGAGTGCACGCGGCCGTTGGCACGCTCTCGTTCTGCATCGCTGTTCGCCATGAGTTGCTCGCACGGTCGGCGGCGGATCGAGAGAAGTGGGTTGCGGGGATCCCGCAAGCTGATCGTCGTGAAAGATCCAAGACAAATCTGGAAAGCGGTGTTCACTCGCCCTTTTTTGCGCCAGCTGCGCTTAGATGCGCCAGGCTTTTCCAGGATTTCGACGCGTCGCTTGCGGAATCAAACTGGTTGGCGGGAACCGAATTCTCTTTAGCGGATGTAGGATTCGCTCCTTACCTGGTTCGATTCAGGATGTTGGGCCTGGATCTCCTCTTCGAGCGATATCCGCGCGTTGCCGAATGGGCGGACCGTATCTGCAAACGCCCTTCGGTCACCGAGGGGGTAACGAAGTGGATTAGCGAGGGGGCATCAGCCCTCTATTCCAACAGCCGAGAGGAAGGAAAAGAAGCACTCGCGCGGGTTCTTTCACGACATTGATGCCTCTAACGAGGGCATTTTAGGATCAGGGATACGGATATGCTGACAGAAGATGAGCGTCGTCGTGCGGCTGCGGACCTAAATCGGGCGGAGCGGGAGCGATCAATTATTCCGCAGCTTAGTCGATCGTTCCCCACCATCGAACTGGAGGACGCTTACGCAATCCAGAAGCTTTGGGCTGACACCCGAGTTTCTCAAGGTAGCCGCATTGTTGGCCATAAGATCGGCCTTACGTCTCGAGCGATGCAGATGGCGTCCAATATCACCGAGCCTGATTATGGCCATTTGCTCGATGACATGATTTATAACGATGGCGCTCAGATCCCAGCCGAACGGTTTCGCGCACCTCGCCTGGAGGTGGAGCTTGCCTTCGTTCTCGGTCGTCCTTTGCAGGGCCCGAACGCGCGCCTTTACGACGTTATGAGGGCAACGGATTTCATTGTTCCGGCTCTCGAGATTATCGACTATCGAACTGAAGTCCCCCGCGCGATTACAGATACGATTGCAGACAACGCAGCCGCGGCCGCGGTGGTTATTGGCGGCCGCACTATCCGTCCAATGGATCTGGATATCCGTTGGATTGGGGCGACCCTCTCCAAGAACGGAGTAATCGAGGAGTCTGGAGTATCTGCCGCGGTACTTGGGCATCCCGCAGCCGGTGTGGCATGGCTCGTGAACAAGCTGGCCCCGTTGGGGGCCAGGCTGGAAGAGGGCGAAGTTGTATTGGCCGGCTCGTTCACTCGCCCCGGTGTCAGTCGCTGCGGGTGACGTGATCAGCGCTGATTATGGACCATTGGGCGCAATCGGCGTGTCGTTCAACTGAACGTACCATTTAGTCGCCGGCCCGGCGCTGCAACTGTTTGCATGGCGAACAAATGTCAATGCGCCGTTGATGGTCTGCTGGGCAGTTCTTAGTGTCGATGCCGAAACTGGAGTAGCGCCATGATCGCTGGTACGATTTGCATTTCTCACAGCCCTCTTATGGATCGAAAGCGTGCTTCTCCAGATGCTGAAAAGCGCTTCAACGAGGCGCTCGCGGCGGCAAATAGCTTCGCGGCAGAGTTGAAGCCAGATTTGACTGTTCTGTTTTTTCCTGACCATCTGAACGGGTTCTTTTACAACCTCCTTCCTTGCTTCTGTGTAGGCGTCCAAGCGGAGTCCATTGGAGATTACGGTACGGTTCCTGGTCGCCTAGACATTCCCGAAGCTATAGCGATGGATTGCGCGACGCACTGCATTCAGTCCGGCGTCGACGTGGGCATTTCCTATCAAATGAAGATTGATCATGGGGGCGCTCAACCAATTGAGCTGCTTTCAAGTGCTCATCCGTTGACGAAGATTATTCCCATTTTCATCAACTGTGTCGCTGCTCCACGGCCTTCTTTTCAGCGATCTAGGGCATTGGGGCGTATCGTCGGGCAGTGGGCTAAGGCAAGGCCGGAGCGGATCCTTTTCGTGGGTTCAGGGGGCCTTGCGCATGACCCGCCACTTCCAACATTGGCCACGGCAAACGCGCACGTGCGGGAGCGCCTCACAAGCGGGACGATGCCGAGTTATTCTGAGCGAGTTGCGCGACAAAATCAGGTATTCAAGCTCGATTACAAAAAGCCAACGGTACCGATAAGGCCTCTTAATCCCACATGGGATCGCAAGGTGTTAGATGCGTTCTCCAGCGGTGATCTAAGTATCCTTGATGACACCGAGGACAACGCCGTGACGGAGATTGCTGGGTCTGGAGCGCACGAGCTCCGCTCGTGGATCGCTGCATTGGCCGCCTCGGAGAGCGCCGGGCCCACCAACAACCGGGTGGTGTTTTATGAGCCGATCGAGGAGTGGATCACCGGTATGGGAATCATGACTGCTTCGCCAGGCGTGAACTAGGCGATCGGGCCCGATCATTACGTCTCGTTGATACTCAACAAGGACAACAAAAACTATGGAACGATTGCTGCGTAATAGAGTGCCTGAACTCGACGCCATGGATCAGCGAAGAGCCGCGCTCATTGGAATTCATTGGCAAGAAGACGTTGTCGGTGGACGAGGGGATATGCGCGATATCTTTCGATCTTATGTAGAATCGAGCAATATCATCCCTCGCACGGCGGAATTATTTGCTGCCGCCAGGAAGGCGGGTGTGCTGATCATTTTCGCGAATGCAGCCTTCTGGCCCAATCATGTGGGCCTTATCCAAAACAATGCGCTCTTTCGTACAGTTGCTGAACGTGGCGGCGCGTTCATTCGGGGATCCACAGGGGTTTCCGTAATACCGGAATTGGGAGCGGCCGATTCGGATATCGTTGTCGAACACAGCCGCATGAGTGTCTTCCATGGCTCGGATTTGCAGAGCATTCTGATCGGTCATGGTATCGATACGGTTGCGTTCACGGGCGTCGCCACCAACGTAGCGGTGGACCACTCAGTGCGGGATGCGGCCCAGTTGGGGTACCGCACGCTACTCATCGAGGACTGCTGCTGTTCGTCGGAGCCGTCGTATCATGAAGCGTCCTTGAAGTCGCTTCGCGTGATTGCCACGAATATTCTAACCGCCCACGAATTCACTAGACATCTACAACGCGTGCCGAGCGCAGACGTGTGACCCACGTACGTTGCTTGTCTCGTATTGAAAAATGGTGACGACATATGGACCTCGGGCTCTCCAAACGCAAAGTCCTTATCAGTGGCGGTTCGAAGGGAATAGGATTTGCCATCGCTTCCCTGTTGATCAGCGAAGGTTGCGAGGTGATTCTTGCGGCGCGATCTCGGGCCGGTTTGGACGAGGCGCAGCTGAAATTGCGTTCAGAATGGGATGCAGATGTTCAAACAATAGCAGTCGATATTGCCGACAAAGCACAGCGTGACAGCTTGGTCGCTGCGGCGTCCGGCGTGGATATTCTTATCAACAACGCCGGTGCGATTCCAAGAGGATCGCTCGAAGCAACGAACGATAGCTTGTGGCGCTCCCAATGGGATCTCAAGGTGTTTGGATATATCAACCTCACTCGATCGTATCTGTCGCAGATGAGAGAGAGAGGAAAGGGCGTAATATTAAACATCATTGGCATAGCAGGTGAGCTGGTCGATTCCAACTATGTCGCCGGAAGCACGGGGAATGCCGCTCTCATTGCATTTACTCGGGCGGTGGGCGGAACGAGTATATACGATGGAGTGAGAGTATTGGGTATCAACCCAGGTCCGGTCGGTACTGAGCGTCTCATTCGACTTCAAAAGGGAATGGCGCTTGAGAAGTATGGGGATGAGAGCCGCTGGTCTGAATTTTCGGCCAATCTCCCTTATCGCCGACCAGCGACACCCATCGAAATTGCCCACGCGGCGGCCTTTCTGATCTCGGATCTATCCTCATATACGAGCGGCACGGTCATCAACATTGACGGTGGCTTATCAGGTAGACGCTCCTACATCTAATTGGTCGGGTTCAACATGGGCATTCTTGATCAAATCGCTAGCTATCAGCGGACTCTTGCTGACCTTCGCCAGGATCTGCACGCGCATCCGGAAATTGGGTTCGAGACCCACAGGACCGCTGCGGTCGTCGCGAAAGAGTTGTCAGCGTACGGCGTGGCTGTACACGCTGGCGTGGGCGGGACTGGCCTTGTTGGAGTTTTGAAAAAGGGAGCTTCGAAGCGTTCGGTCGGCTTGCGCGCCGATATGGATGCTCTTCCCATTAATGAAGAGTCGGGTCGCTGGTATGCAAGTAAAGAGCCAAATAAAATGCACGCGTGCGGGCACGATGGGCACACAGCGTGCCTGCTAGGCGCTGCCCGCTATCTGGCGGAAGTGGGCAGGTTTGACGGAACTGTTCATTTCATTTTTCAGCCAGCGGAAGAAGTGTTTGGGGGCGCTAAAGCGATGATTGAAGACGGTCTATTTGATCGTTTTCCTTGCGATGCGGTCTTTGGCATTCACAATCGACCGGGGCTTGCTGTGGGCAAGTATATCGTCCGGTCCGGCGCGATGATGGCTGGAGGAGCTTCGTTCGCTATTGAGGTTGTAGGCAAGGGTTCACACGGTGCGCGCCCCGAGGCGTCTATCGATCCTGTATTGGTCGCCTCCCATATCACGGTAGCTCTTCAATCTATCGTATCCAGGAACATTTCCCCTGTTGAGGCCGCAGTGCTAAGTGTCACGCAGATATCTGGCGGTGACGCCTTCAACGTGATCCCAAATAAGGTAAGACTTGGCGGAACGGTTAGAGCCTTCAGCAACGATATCATTGATGCTGTTGAGGTTCGAATGAAAGCGATAGTAGGCTCCATCGCTGCTGGATTCGGCGCTGCAGCTTCGGTTGAGTACAAAAGGTTGGTACCTCCACTTATCAACGCCTCATTGGAAACAGAGGCGCTGATCAGCGCAGCGACTAGCCTCGTTGGCAAAGACAATGTGAGCGCGCATGGCCCTCTGCTCATGGCTTCAGAAGACTTTAGCTTCATGCTCGAGCGTTGCCCCGGTGCGTTCATGAACGTCGGCATCGCGTCCGGTCAAGCTGGTTTAGCGCTATTGCACACGCCATCGTACGATTTTAACGACGAGGCAATCCCTTACGGCTCCGCGCTATTTGCACAATTGGTAGAGCAGCGATTGGCACTCAACTAGGAATGGATCTCGAGGCCACGTAGAAATTTAACTGGAGCCGGCGATAGCTTTGTTCGACGTTGATCTTTTCGTGATCGGAGGCGGTTCGGGTGGCGTGCGCGCGGCGCGTATCGCGGCAGGCCACGGCGCCAGGGTCATGGTCGCCGAGGAATACCGGATGGGCGGCACTTGCGTGATCCGCGGCTGCGTACCGAAAAAGCTTTTCGCGATCGGTTCGCACTTTAGGCACGATATCGAGGACGCCGCCGGCTTCGGCTGGACCGTTCCGTCGGTTTCCTTCGACTGGAGAACCTTGGTCGCCAACAAGGACAAAGAGATCGCACGGCTCGAGCGTATCTATACGACTAATGTCGAGAAGAGCGGCGCCAAAGTGGTCAAGGCTCGCGCAGTGCTAGAGGACGCCCACACGCTGCGCCTGGATGACGGCAAGGCCGTCACCGCGAAGTACATCCTGATTGCGACTGGAGGTCGACCCAATCACGGACCCGCTATTCCTGGCGTGGAACACGTCATCTCCTCAGACGAGGCGTTTCATCTGGAAGAACTGCCAAAGCGCGTCGTGATTCAGGGAGGTGGTTATATTGCGCTGGAATTTGCAGGCATCTTTGCCGGCTATGGTTCGGAAGTGACCGTGGTTTACCGCGGCGATAACATCCTGCGTGGTTTCGACGAGGATGTCCGCAACCATGTCCGCGCAGAGATGGAGAAGCAGGGCATCAATATTCTCACCGGCTGCACCATCGACAAGATCGATAAGCACGCCAACGAATTTACGACATATCTAAACCGTGGCTCGAGCATTGCGTCGCACCAGGTCATGTTTGCGATCGGCCGGCATCCGAACGTCGCCGATCTTGGGCTAGAGGCGGCCGGTGTCGCCATAAACCCGACCAACGGCGGCATCGCCGTCGACGGCTGGTCGAAGACCTCGGTCGATAATATCTATGCAGTCGGCGACGTCACCCATCGCACCAATCTGACGCCGGTCGCGATCCGCGAGGCGCACGCTTTCGCCGACACCGTGTTCGGCAAGCGCCCTGTGCAGGTCGATCACGCCACCATTCCGACAGCGGTGTTCTGCCAGCCGGAGGTCGGCTCCGTTGGTATGACGGAAGAAGAAGCGCGTGCGCAGTTCTCGCACGTCGACGTCTACAAGACCGAATTCCGTCCAATCAAAGCGACGATGTCAGGCCGCGATTCCCGCATCTTGATGAAGTTGGTCGTCCACGGTTCAACCGACCGCGTGCTCGGCTGTCACATCGTGGGCGATACTGCAGCTGAGATCACGCAAGCCATTGCTATTGCAGTCAAGCTCAAGGCGACCAAGGCCGATTTCGATTCCACGATAGCGCTGCACCCCACTGCAGCTGAAGAGCTTCTCACTTTACGGCGTCAACTCGCTTGATTTGCGGGCGGCATTCGTAACCGCATGAGTAATAAAGCGTTTTTATCAGTGCGGCGCGCCGTGTTGGCGACCGTAAAGGGTGTTCGCAGCATGAACTTTTCGCTCAATTTGATGGCTCGCGCTATCGAAGGGGAGTTAGGATTTGCCGATCGATGGCGATCTGACTGCCGTCATCATGAGCCCCAACATCTGGAGCGAAATCCATGAACCAACATTTCCAAGTTACCGGTCTCCAGCGAGGCAAGACTCGTTTTCCTAGATATGACGAAGCTGCTTTGGGGTTTGAAAATTACTGGTATCCGGTAATGCTGTCCAAAGAACTGAAACAAGGAAAGCCAAAGGCGCTTACGCTGTTTGGCGAACGAATTATGTTCTACCGCGATCAAGGGCGAGTTTTCGCTCTACATGATCGTTGTCCCCACCGAGGGATACCCCTTTCCAAGGGAACTCAGGTATTCCCGAAGACGTGGAGCTGCATATATCACGGTTGGACGTTTGATCTTAAGACCGGCAAGGTCGTTGCCGCATTGACCGACGGACCCGACTCTAAGGTCTGCGGCAATGCCCATGTTCGCGTCTATCCAGTTGAAGAACGGATCGGGCTGGTCTGGATCTACAATGGGAAGAATACGCCACCGCCTGTTGAGGAAGACATTCCGAGCGAGATCCTGCGCAAGGATGCCGCCATGATGTGGCGTTTCACCGAAAGGCCTGGTGATTGGCGCTATGGGGCCGAGAACGGCTTCGATGACGGACACGGAAAGTTTCTTCATCGCGCCTCGTGGTTTGCAACCTTCATGCAGCTACCTGGCTGGATCCAGTCGAAAATGGAGCTGGATCATGAAGGCTGGCTGGTTCGAAAGCCTACGAAGGTCGACTTCGAAGGCGAGTTTCCCCGCTTGGGAAAATGGCCAAAGGTACATTGGTGGAAATCAAAGAGAGTGCTTTCGACCCCCTCAATCAAATTGCCCTGCGTGCTGAGGGTTGAGTTGGGGAAGTACATGCACTTTGAATGGTATGTACCCACACAGGCTGGACATCATCGATATGTTCAGCTTCTGGTGAAACACACCAATGCGTTCAATCGTCTCTTCTTGCGCCTGCGGTATTGGGCTTACATTCGTTGGATTTTCCACGTCAGCTTCAACAATGAAGATGCGTGGATGGTCGAGCTGACCAACACTCCACCCGAGCAGCTCTATCGGCCCGATCTGAGCATTATTGAATGGCGTAAGATGTGCGAGAATGCTCGCGGTACCAAGCCCTCCGATCATGAGATCGAAGTAAGGGACGACTTCTCACGCGAGGAGTTTACAAAAGCTACGCAAGCGTAGTGCAGTCCTCATACAAAGCCGCCGCATGTTCTGTGCGGCGGCTTTTGCACGCTTAGCCGCTGCGCGAAGCGCGACATTGTGACGCCGGCTCGAAAGCGAACCCGAATAGGGCATGAACTGGACGTTCGGCGCGCGAACAAGTCATAAAAGTTTCTAGACCGAGAAAACAACCCCTGCTGACCTTGGGCCGCGAGCCACGCCAGAAAATCAACGGGTCAAACGAGGGGACATACTATGGCCGTTGCTGAACCCACCATGCCGAACGAGCACGCGAGAGCAGTAAGCGGACGCGACTGGCGGACGATTGTACTTGCAAGCCTCGGGAATGGGATCGAGTACTACGACTTTATCGTCTATGCGACTTTCGCCTCCTATATTTCGGCAAAGATCTTTCCTTCGACCGACCCCGCCGTCTCCCTACTAAACACGTTCGCCGTTTTCGGTGCCGGCTATCTTATTCGGCCGCTGGGCGGAATGATTCTCGGTAGCTTCGGTGACCGTTATGGCCGACGAAAGATATTCCTGGTCAGCCTGTTCGTTATTTCCATGGCGACGCTGGGAATGGCGCTGACGCCAAGTTACGAGAAAATTGGCATTGTTGCGCCAGTGGTGTTCTTGCTGCTTCGGTTGAGCCAGGGGCTGTGTTACGGCGGAGAGCAAGCGGGGGCGCTAACGTATGTAATTGAAGTTGCACCCCATCGCGCCGGTCTGGCATGTGGTTTTGTCTTTTTCTTGAACGTCGCGGGCGTTATCATCGCGAATGTCATCAGTAATTATATTCACTCGAGTTTCTCGCCGACCGAGGTTGCGGACTATGGTTGGCGCATCGCATTCGCTGTTGGCGCGGGTTTTGGCTTGTTGGGGATGCTGCTTCGCAGACGACTGGATGAGTCGCCGGAGTTTTTGAAAATGCAAAACCATGTTCTGGCTGCGCCCTTGTCGGAATTGTTTCGGAATTACAAATCTCAATTGTTTGTCGGGACTGTTATTGTCGCGCCGTTGGCGATCCTCGGCGGCCTGCTATTCGCCCACATGCCCGTCTACCTCTCGAAGTCAATCGGCGTTACGCCCGCGGCGATACCGAACATCATCGCCACAGGAAGCATAGTGATTGCGACAAGTTCACTATTGTACGGATGGCTGTCGGATTACGTCGGACAGAGAACGCTGTATGCGATTGGCGCGTTGTGCATCCTGGCTGGTGCTTGGCCTGCATATTACTTGCTATCAACGCACTCCGCGGAGCCACTGAAGATCATAGTGATCAGTGGATTTTTCACGGCAATGATCACTGGTACGCTTGGGCCGCTTATCGCGCAGCTGTTTCCTACCCAGGTACGATTCACCGGATACGGATTTTGCTACAACGTGGGTAATGCCATTTTTCAAGGCTTCAGCCCTCTGCTTGCTACCTATCTCCTTCAGGTGACCGGCAACCTAACCGCCCCTTCTTACATCTGGATGGGCGGAGCAATTCTCGCTCTTATTGGCGTGTCCCGACATGTTGCCTTGGGGCGCAAGCTCTCCGCGGCAGATCTGGGGCGGCTGTCGGAAAGGTAGCTGTCGTTCTGCAGTGGACGGCCTCATGCAGATAAAGTCGCTACCGGATGCGGTAGTGAATCGGAACGCGCGAGCCGGGTCTTCAAATCGAATTGTTCTTATGCCGAACGCCGTGGGGCGTGCGCTTGCATCGATTTGAATCCGGAGAGAATGATGCGCGAGAAAACGCCACTCAGGTGCCAAAACCATGAATCCTTTCGTAGAAAATTTGTTTAGGTCTCGCTTGGCGTCCAGGCGCGTGCAAGTTGGTCTGTGGAGCAGTCTCTGCAGCAATATTATTGCGGAGATCCTTGCTCATAGCGGTTTTGACTGGATTTTGTTCGACACCGAGCATTCGCCGAATGAGTTACCGGGGTTGCTTAGTCAATTGCAGGCAATGAAATCCGGACATGCAAGCCCGATTGTTCGAGTGGCATGGAATGATCCCGTCTTGATCAAGCGCGTCCTTGATATTGGATTTACCTCCATACTTGTTCCTTTCATCGAGAGCGAAGGAGAGGCCGAAAAAGCTGTCAAGGCGTGTCTCTATCCGCCCGCCGGCATTCGAGGCGTAACCGGTTCGGGGAGAGCCAGCCAATACGGGCGCCATGCGAACTATCTCTATGAGGCCAACGATTCTATCTGCGTCATCTTGCAGATCGAGTCACTCGCGGGTCTCAACGAGCTCGATCGAATCGCGAAGATGGATGGAGTGCATGGCGTCTTTGTTGGTCCGTCAGACCTTGCCGCGTCAATGGGGCACATCGGCAATCCATCGCACGCAGACGTCCAGAGAACGATCGCAGATGTCGGAAAGAGACTTTCGGAATTGGGCGTACCGGCGGGAATTCTCAGTAGCTCGGAAGAAAGTGCCAAGCGTTATATCCAGTGGGGATACAGTTTTGTGGCGGTCGGCTCGGACATTGGCCTTGTTGCTAATGGAGCAAGCAAACTGGTGGCGCTCTTCGCAGAACAGTAGAAGTTCTCGTTCGTCACCCGAACAAACCTCCTTTATCTATTGTCGATAGCGATCGTCGGTCTCCATCATGATGTGTGTTCATACTCATGGGGGACGCTATGACGAAAACGACGACGGCAATTCTATTGTCATTAGCTGCTGCGCTCGCGTTAGCAGCGAATACGCAAAAGAGCTTGGCGACTGAGCCGGGGAATTTCGGAAACTTTCTGGCCGGCAGCACGATGGGTGCGACGGTCGCGACCGCGCCGCCTCCTGGCGTGTATTTTACAAATACCTTCACTTACATTCCCATGGCATCAGGAAATGGTAACTCCAGCTGCGGGGACGGATGCAAGTCGCGCTACAATGCCGCCATTGACTCAGTCAATTTGACTTGGGGAACGGGTTTGCAGTTCCTAGGCGGAGATTACTTTCCAACTATTCAGCAGACTGGTTATCAAGCGTCGGCCACCTCGCTTCCTTATCCGGCCGGTGGAGGTCCGGGACTTTCCCCGGTCTACGGCAACATTCTCGATTTCGAGATCGGAAATACCTACATTAATCCGCTCAACTTCTCATGGAAGTTTGGTGGCGCATACTATTTTGCTGCGGGATTGGGAGTCGTTGTCCCGTCCGGAACCACTTTTGCCGGTTCATTGGTGCCTGACTATTGGACAATCAGGCCGCACTGGGCGTTCAGTTACCTCGGCGACGGATGGAATTTAACCGCCAGCTTTGTCTACGACATCAATACAGCCTCACGCGGGAATACTGGCCTGTACCAAATCATCGCCCGAAATCCGGCCACGTTGCCGGCTACGTCGCTCTTCCTGACAGGATCAGCCAATCCTGGCCGCGGATATACAACGGGCAATTACCTTTACCTCGATTGGACTGCCACGAAGAAGTTTGACAAATGGGAAGTTGGTCCAGTTGGCTTCTTCAAATTTCAAACAACAGATGACGCGCCGGGGGGGATCAATCCAGCGACGTCCGCGGCGTGGACGTGCCAGGAGCTGAGAAACGCCAAGCTGCCCACATGTGGGAAGGACGTCAATATCGGAGTGGGATTGCTCGTAGGATACAACTTCGGGCCCATTGATATGAAATTAATCTATGCGAACGGCTTTTATTCCAGAGACGCGATCAACGCTCCGACCGGGTCGACGATCTTCCTAAAGACATCGTTCAGAATTTGGGCGCCCGACGAGCCGACGAACAAGCAGCGCTTCGTAAAAGACTAAACCGGCGGCGCATGGGCAACGCAGTTACTTCTGCGTCGCCCATGGTGGCGCTGGTTGGTGATGGCTCCGTTCGAACTCCGTTACAGGTTGCCGCTTTTTGCTGTTCTGCATCTCTTGGCAGTTGGTCCGGGTGCGCATTCGTCGAAATGATAGGCGTACCGGATTGGTCGCATCGCATATCAACTCGAGGAGAATTCAATGTCGGTCGATGGTCGCCGCTTCATTCAAACAGCGTCGCATTGGGGAGTTTACAACGTCGAGGCCGATCCTAAGGGAGAGTTGTTTAGCGTTACACCGTTCGATGGTGATCCATATCCGGCTACGTATCTTCAATGTCTCCCAGAACTCGTTCGCAGTCCTCTGCGCATTGACCAACCCTATGTGAGACTGGGCTATCTCCGCGGCGGTGAGAAAGGAGCCCGGAAGAGGGGAGGCGATTCATTTGTTCCGGTTTCGTGGGACCGTGCGCTCGCGATGGTTGCTGGAGAATTGGGGAGAGTAAAGGCCGATTTCGGATGTGAAGCCATATATGGTGGTTCTTATGGATGGGCGAGTGCCGGCCGGCTTCACCATGGGCCCAGTGTATTGAAGCGTCTCCTGGGGTTGCATGGCGGCTACGTAGACAAACGCGGTAATCATAGCTTTGGCGCGGCACTTGGAGTTATGCCGTACATCCTTGGAAGGTCGGATATTACCGAGCTTTGTTTATCTTGGGAGGAGATTGTCTCGTCGACTGAATTGGTGGTGCTGTTTGGAGGAGCGTCTGCAAAAAATGCGCAGATTGATGCGGGGGGCGCCGTCGTACATGAAGGTGTATCAGGATATGCGCGGGCATCCAGTACGGGCGTCCGATTTGTCAACGTCAGCCCGTCGCGAGCCGATTCACCTGAGGAGGCGTACGCGGACTGGATGCCAATTCGTCCAAATACCGACGTAGCGCTAATGCTGGGGCTAGCCTACGCATTAGTTTGCCGCGATATTCATAATCGAGAGTTTCTATCACGTTATTGCGAAGGCTACGAAAAGTTTGAAGCGTACTTGTTGGGAGAGACAGACGGCGTACCGAAGTCTGCGATGTGGGCCGCGGCAATCACAGGTGTCTCAGCCGAAGCCATCGAGCAGCTTGCGCACAGAATGCTGTCGCATCGAACGTTAATAGCTGCGAGTTGGTCGATTCAGCGAGCTGATCATGGCGAGCAACCGGTGTGGATGGCCGTCACGCTCGCAGCGATCCTTGGCCAAATTGGCCTTCCCGGTGGTGGATTTAGTCTGGGACTCGGAGCTGTTAACGGCCTCACCGCCCCCAGGGTCGAGGGAATGCCTCGTCCAACACTTCCCCTCGGTCAGAACCCTATCAGAAAATTCGTGCCGGTCGGTAGGGTCGGTGACATGTTGCTAAACCCGGGTAAGAAGATCGAATGTTTTGGAGAGCAGATCACGTTCCCGGACATCAAGCTTCTGTATTCGATCGGAGGGAATCCGTTTCATCACAACTCGGATCTGAACAAATTTCTTCAAGGATGGCAGCGTCTCGAAACCGTCGTTGTTCACGAACCGTGGTGGAATCCAGTGGCAAAGCACGCCGATATTGTCTTGCCAGCTACAACGACCATGGAGCGAAATGACATTTTGGCCAACGAACATCAACGGTACTGGATCGCTATGCATAAGGTGGTCGAACCGGTGGGTGGCGCGAGAAACGATTTTGACATCCTAGCGGATGTCGCACAACAATTGGGATTGCTTCGTGAATACACGGAAGGGCGAGACGAGCTAGGCTGGCTTCGTCACATGTATGAAATCGCTCAAAAGAAAGCCCGGGATCGTGGGTTTAGTCCGCCAGAATTCGACCAATTTTGGTCCGTTGGACGGTACGAGTTTCCTGCACCGGCCGTTGCGCCGAGCGTCTTGAGGGAATTTCGGGCGGACCCAGTGCGGAATCGTTTGGCGACAGCATCCGGAAAGATTGAGATATTTTCAGCGACGATCGCTGGATACGGCTACGACGATTGTCCTCCACACCCTATGTGGCTTGAGCCTGCAGAGTGGTTGGGCAGCAGGACGGCAAAGCGGTTTCCGCTTCATCTACTTTCTAATCAACCTGCCACGCGTCTTCATAGCCAACTCGATCCTGGTGCGGTCAGTCGCGCAAGCAAGATCAAAGATCGAGAACCGATAGTAATTCATCCAGCAGATGCCGCGGTACGCGACATTGAGGCTGGAGACATTGTTAAAGTCTTCAACGATAGAGGCGAATTTCTAGCGGCGGCGGCAGTTTCAGATCATCTAGTGCCGGGGGTTGTTCAAATCGCAACGGGCGCCTGGTATGATCCTGAGGAAGGCGGAAAGCCCGGCACGCTCGAGAAGCACGGAAATCCCAATGTTGTGACGATGGAAGTCGGAACGTCAAAGCTGTCGCAGGGATCGGTCGCGCAAACAGCTCTCGTCAATATCGTTAAGTATGATCGCGCGCCTCCAGTAACCGCATTCGAGCGACCGCAAATTGTGAGTAGTTAGCTTCCCAATGAAGGGCAAGATGGCTCGTGTTCTTCACCCGGCTCGTCGGTTCGCTTGGTGGCAATAGTCAAGAGTGTGAAAGAAAATGAAGATTGCCGTTGCGAAGGAAATCGATCCGTCCGAGCCGCGCGTTGCGGTCTCGCCCGACACCATCAAGAAGTTCAAGGCGCTGGGCGCTGAGGTGGTGGTGGAGCCGGGTGCGGGCATCAAGTCGGGACTGCCCGATTCGGAGTTCACCGCGGCGGGCGCCAGCGTCAGCGCCGACGCGCTCAAGGACGCCGAAATCGTCATCAAGGTGAAGCGGCCCGAGGCGTCCGAGCTCGCCAAGTACAAGCGTGGCGCGCTGGTCATCGCGATCATGGATCCCTACGGCAATGACGCGGCGCTGAAGGCGATGGCCGATGCCGGCGTCTCCGCCTTCGCGATGGAGCTGATGCCGCGCATCACCCGCGCCCAGGTGATGGACGTATTGTCTTCGCAGGCCAATCTGGCCGGCTACCGCGCGGTGATCGAGGGCGCCGAAGCGTTCGGCCGCGCCTTCCCGATGATGATGACCGCGGCCGGCACCGTTCCTGCCGCAAAGGTGTTCGTGATGGGCGTCGGCGTCGCCGGTTTGCAGGCGATCGCGACCGCGCGCCGCCTCGGCGCGGTCGTCACCGCGACCGACGTGCGGCCCGCGACCAAGGAGCAGGTCGAATCGCTCGGCGCAAAATTCCTCGCCGTCGAGGACGAGGAGTTCAAGAACGCGCAGACCGCCGGCGGTTACGCCAAGGAGATGTCCAAGGAGTACCAGGCCAAGCAGGCCGCGCTGACCGCCGAGCACATCAAGAAGCAGGACATCGTGATTACCACCGCGCTGATCCCCGGACGTCCGGCGCCGAAGCTCGTCAGCGCCGAAATGGTGAAATCGATGAAGCCGGGCTCGGTGCTGGTCGATCTCGCGGTCGAGCGCGGCGGCAATGTCGAGGGCGCCAGGCCCGGCGAGGTTGTCGACGCCGACGGCATCAAGATCGTCGGCTACACCAACGTCGCCGGCCGCGTCGCGGCTTCGGCCTCGAGCCTGTATGCGCGCAATCTGTTCTCGTTCATCGAGACCATGGTCGACAAGGCCAACAAGGCTCTCGCGGTCAATTGGGACGACGAATTGGTGAAGGCCACCGCGCTGACCAAGGACGGCGCCGTCATCCATCCCAACTTCCAGCCGAAATAAGGAGAGAAAGCCATGGACCATCTCGCGCAGGCCGTTGATCCGTTCGTGTTCCGGCTGTCGATTTTCGTTCTCGCCGTGTTCGTCGGCTATTTCGTGGTGTGGTCGGTGACGCCGGCGCTGCACACCCCGCTGATGAGCGTGACCAACGCGATCTCGTCGGTGATCGTGGTCGGCGCGCTGCTCGCGGTCGGCGTCGGCATGGTGTCGAGCGGTTCGGGCTGGGCCCGCGGCTTCGGCTTCGTCGCGCTGATCTTCGCCTGCGTGAACATCTTCGGCGGCTTCCTGGTCACCCAGCGCATGCTGGCGATGTACAAGAAGAAAGCCAAGTAACGGCAACCACCTCGGGGTGAGTTTAGAATTTGGGGGGACCTGAGATGAGCGCCAATCTCTCTGCACTGTTGTACCTCGTGGCGGGGGTGCTGTTCATCCTGTCGCTGCGCGGCCTGTCGAGCCCGGCGTCGTCGCGCCAGGGCAATATGTTCGGCATGATCGGCATGGCGATCGCCGTCGCCACCACGCTGGCGAGCCATCCGCCGGCCGACGGCGTAGCCTGGCTGCTGGTGATTGTCGCGGTCGCGATCGGCGGCGGCATCGGCGCCGTGATCGCGCGCCGGGTGCCGATGACCTCGATGCCGGAGCTGGTCGCCGCGTTCCACTCGCTGGTCGGCATGGCCGCGGTGCTGGTCGCCGCCGGCGCGTTCTACGCGCCCGAGGCGTTCGACATCGGCACGCCCGGCAACATCCATCCGCAGAGCCTGGTCGAGATGTCGCTCGGCGTCGCGATCGGCGCGCTGACCTTCACCGGCTCGGTGATCGCGTTCCTGAAGCTCTCCGCACGGATGAGCGGCGCGCCGATCATCCTGCCGTTCCGTCACGCCATTAACATCGTGCTCGCCGTCCTGCTGGTCGTGTTCATCGTCGGCCTGGTCATGTCCGGCAGCGCGTTCGACTTCTGGATGATCACGATCCTGGCGCTGGCGCTCGGCGTGCTAATGATCATCCCGATCGGCGGCGCCGACATGCCGGTCGTGATCTCGATGCTGAACTCGTATTCCGGCTGGGCCGCGGCCGGCATCGGCTTCACGCTCGGCAACTCGGCGCTGATCATCACCGGCGCGCTGGTCGGCTCGTCGGGTGCGATCCTGTCCTACATCATGTGCCACGCGATGAACCGCTCGTTCATCTCGGTGATCCTCGGCGGCTTCGGCGGCGAGACCGCGGCGGCCGGCGGCGGCTCGGGCGAGCAGAAGCCCGCCAAGCTCGGCTCGGCTGATGATGCGGCCTTCATCATGAAGAACGCCTCCAAGGTCATCATCGTGCCCGGCTACGGCATGGCGGTGGCGCAGGCCCAGCACGCGCTGCGCGAGATGGCCGACATGCTGAAGAAGGAAGGCGTCGAGGTGAAATACGCCATTCACCCGGTGGCGGGCCGCATGCCCGGCCACATGAACGTGCTGCTCGCCGAAGCCAACGTGCCCTATGACGAGGTGTTCGAGCTCGAGGACATCAACTCGGAGTTCGCGCAGGCCGACATCGCCTTCGTGATCGGCGCCAACGACGTCACCAACCCGGCCGCCGAAGAGGACAAGACCTCGCCGATCTACGGCATGCCGGTGCTGCAGGTCTGGAAGGCCGGTACCGTGATGTTCATCAAGCGCTCGCTGGCCTCGGGCTATGCCGGCATCGACAATCCGCTGTTCTACCGCGACAACACCATGATGTTGCTCGGCGACGCCAAGAAGGTCACCGAGAACATCGTCAAGGCGATGTGATAGAAGTGAATCGAAGTCGTTTGCTTCTTCGATTTTATCCATGAAGAGCACGCCGCTTGCATACCGTTGGGCAGATGATACGAGTCCGCCGCCGCTTTAGTCACTGCGTTTTCGGCGCAATTCAATCTGGTTTGACGTCCGCAATTGCCTCAGCAATCGCTAGCGTACCTCTCCTCTGGCGATTGTTTCGGGCGCGTTTGGGCCGCAGGGATTGGCTAGGGAAGTACCCGATGCAGCCTGACCGCCCACCGGGCTTGCTGCGCTGACATTCACAAGCGCACCCGCCTTTGTCTGGGATGGTCGATCTATCGGTCATCATCGACGCCCATGATGAACGCATCCGGGCAATGCCCGCCAACTTCGCGGAATCAACTTTTGCTTTATTGCCGGTTGGAGGGCGGTGACCAGGTTCGTTGAGGCAGGCAGAATGATTGAGGATGAAAGGTAGCCGGCTTGCTCCATCGAAGCTATCGAAGACTTCGCGATTGGACCGCGACCACAGCCGGGAGACCATGCGGGTGGCAGGGAAGCCGGGCTGTTGCCACTTTTTGCGCTAGGCAAGAATCGTCCGGAAATTTAATGGCGCGAAGTTCAGCTGGGTCGCACGCGCTTCGGTGAAGGTGACGGTCTAAGTATCTAGCTTAACAGCCGTTTTCAGCCAGGATCGGAAATCGCAACGCGGGTTGACCGCTTGGACATCAGCAAAAATCTCGAGCTGGCAGAAAAAAATCCCTGAGTGAGAGTGAGGCCGGTCCGAGGACTGAATATCGCTGAGGAATTACCCACCCCCACCCCTCGTCGGCCATCAAAGTGTGAGGTGGGCTTTTTGTATTTAATTCCACGGTTCTGCGCGCGAACCAGGTCAGCCGGTCGGCCGACATCAAATACTAGAGTTCTGACCGCCCCCCACTCCGACGGCGCGGCAAACCTGTAGATCCGGCGGATGGTGCGTCGGAGTGTGGAAGCAATCCTGTCGAATAACTCAAGCCGGCCGCTTGGCCACCTCCGCGCCATAGCGCGCTCGGGCATCTTCGACGGCTTGCGCCTGTGCCGCCGCGAGGCTTTCGCGGACCTCCTTGGCGCGGCGAGCAGCATCAATCGTCGCCTGCGCGTGCCCCTGGAACTGCGGCATGACCTCGCGTGCGATAAGTTCGTAGCTGCGCATTGTTGCTGAAGGATTGGCCCAGTTGTGCGCCAAGAGGAGATAGGCGCCAAAGCCGCCGTTTGATTGTTGCCACAACCGCTCGATCTGGGCGGCGCACGCGTCCGGTGTCCCGATAGCACCAAGGCCAGAGCCGTTGATAAACTCGATCATTTCGGCAACCGAGTTGCCGACCACTGCCATTTGCGGGAATGCAGCGACCTGCTGGAAGTAGCGGAACCAATGCTCGATGCCGTATTCCACGTCGCGATATGCCTGCTCTTTGGTTTCCGCGATGTGACACAAGCCAACAAGTCGCCACTTGTTCCGGTCAGCGGTCTTGCCATGGGCCTTCGCCTCGGCGGTCAGTACATCCCAGTGCAGCGCCAGTGCATCAAAGCCGGCGGCGGTAGTGGCGCCCACCGACAGCATGCCTAGGCCATATCGGCCGGCAAGCTTGGCGCCAGTAGGAGACGCTACGGCAGCGACGGCAACGTCGAAGAGTGGGTTGGAGTAAGGCCGCAGGTGCAGCCGCGCCTCGCGCAGGTCCCAGCGATCGTTTTTGAATGTGACCGGTTCGTCGCTGGTCAAAAGCTTCGTGATGATGGCAACGCCATCTTCGAGCAGCCCACGTGTCTGACTCTGTTGTAGCCCAATCATGACGCCGTCGGTCGGAAGCGAGCCAGGGCCGAGGCCGAGCATCGCACGCCCGCGCGTCAAATGGTCAAGGAGGACGATGCGCTCAGCGACCCACAGCGGGTTGTGATACGAAATGCTGGTCACGCCGGTGCCGAGTTTGATGTGACGCGTGCGCTCGGCCGCCGTCGCTATCATGATTTCTGGAGAGGCCGAAATCTCAGTGCCAGCGGAGTGATGCTCGCCGAGCCAGGCTTCATCATAGCCGCAGCGGTCCAGCCATTGAATAAGATCGAGATCGCTCTGCAATGCGAGCGTTGGGTTGATGCCGGGCTTATGGAAGGGCGCGAGAAAGATGCCGAAGCGCAGGCGCTGGCTCATTGACACATTCCTCCGTCTCTATGATTGGGCCTTCATTGGCCTTCTGATCCGAGTCAAGCTGCCGCTTGATCCGCCGTTCCCTGACAGGGGATTGGATCGACACGATAACCGTTCCCTGCAGCGTTGTCATCCGGGTCAAAACGGCGGTCGCAGGCTGTTCGCCAGACTGCGGACCAATCTGCCGCGGAAAGCCTCTGGGCCGCCTGTGCTGGATTGTCCGCCGATTGACGGCGACAGCGACGCTACACGCCGAGCGTATGTGTCTCGAACACAGTTTCCTGCGGCGGCCCTGCAAATCCCCTGCGATGATTGCTTCGAACGCGGCATGAGGATCTCTCGCGGAACCGTTCCAGCCGCCTTCGCGTCGCGCACCGCAAGACCAATCCAACCACCCAACGCCGGCCCAGCGGTGTGGAAGATCGGATTCGTCAACCTTCGCCAATGTTTAGACGCGATGCGAGCTTGACCTCCCCCAATGAAGATAGATCTTCTAGAGCAAGCTTCCACCGCATATTACTTGCAAAGCCTCTTCCTTTCTTAAATCTCTGTTCTTCGTGGGGCTCACCATTTTCACCGCTTTGGACCCTATCCGACCAGCTACGGGCAATCCGTAGGTTGCAGGTCGGTGAGCCGCAGGTCCCCGCTTAATCCACGTCACCCATTCGACGCATGTGATGCGGATAAGGTTCGTGAGATTCTTCTGTCCCCTTTGAGGTCGCTCAGTGATGTGAAGGAAGCCCAACCGGCGGGCTTCATGCATGGCTGTTTGCACAGTCGTTCGACATACTCCTGCGACGGCCGCGATCTTGTCGTAGGGCAAGTCACAAACGCCATGATGTTTGATCTCGCCGGCCACGATGGCGAGCACAGCGCGCTGTCCTTCAGTGAACATTGCCCTCATTGCAGGCGGCATGGATGACGAACTGCCCAGCGTGCGCCGCCGGTCACGTGAGGCCTGGCGATTGGATGAACGCGGCCGTTGCCGGGTCGCAAAACGCGAGGACACGCGCGCACGGAGTTCGCCGATGGGCGATTTCGCAACGATCCCGCGGTCTGGTTTCCGCTTCTGAATGGCCTCAGCGAGAAACTGGGCTTCATCACCGGTGAACGTTCCAGCGGGCCAGTGGCGGCGCCAGAGGGCATCCAAAAGCGCATTCAGTTCCTCAGGCGAGGTAGCGGCATTGATGAATGTGTAAAATGCCGCCGCTGCAGTGGAGAGGGCGCTCATTGGGCCGCCCCGGAGGCCGCTTGGCTAACAGCGGACCAAGCGTCGCGGCGCCTAGCGAAGCGCCCCAGTGGCCGGTTCAGCGCATCGTGGGCAGCGTACAGGGTCACCGAGACGCGCTCGTACCCGCCCAACCGCTGACGGCCTAAGTAAACAGAATGCCGTAGCGGTTCGAATTTTAATTTGGGGGTGACCTCAGAAACGCTTTGAGTTTCAATGCTCGAGGAAGTTCCCAAATTATCGGCTAAGTGTTTGTGTTTGCTAAGTTCGCGCCGTCCCCTAGGGAGCGCCAAGTCTGGCGCCATAGCACCACATTGTACGATACGGCTGCGCAGCCGCAGCGCTATCTCGGGCGATGACTGACTGATTGCGTCGGCAGCATCAGCCGAGCTTTCCGCTTTGCGTAGTTCCGCGCGCGCCGGGGCTTCGCCCACATGCGTCCCTCGCCGTGGGGGCAATCCCGGCCCGAATCAAGCGGCGGATGCCCGTCATTTCCGCTATGATCAGGCGCATGACAATCCGGATTGCCGGACCCCAACGCAAGGCACCACGGCTATGCGGCGTGGTCGGGCTGATCGTTGCGGCTGTCGTCATGACGATTTGCCTGATCCTGCTCGCGCTCGCGAGCGATTTCCTGGTCGACTGGCTATGGTTTTCGTCGGTCGGCTATCTGCAGGTGTTCTGGATAACGATCGGCGCCAAAGCCGCCGTCTTTGTCGCGACCTGGACAGCAACTGCTCTCGTACTTTGGGTGAACGGGTGGCTCGCGCTGCGTGTCGCCGGCAAGCAGTCGACACAGCTTGCGGCGGCTGCGGTGTGGCCGGCCGCGGGCAGCGCGCCGCCGGATCCGCTTGCACAGTGGCGCGATCGCTTGCCGTGGCGCTCGATGATCGCGGGCGGGGCTGTCCTGCTCGCCTTTCTCGTCGCAGCGGCCGAAGCGGGCAACTGGGACACCTTCCTGCGGTTTCTCTATCAGGTGCCATATGGCGCTGACGATCCGCTCTACGGCAAGGATATCGGCTTCTATCTGTTCTCGTTGCCCGCCTATATCCTGATCAAGAACTGGATGATGCTCACGCTCGCTCTGAGTGCGCTTGTCGCCGGAGCGATCTACTGGGCTCACGGCGATATCGAATACGACCCTCACCACCATTCAATGTCGCCGACCGTGATTGGCCACGGCTCGGCGCTGCTCGGTCTCTTCTTCGCGGTGAAGGCCTGGTCCTATGGTCTCGATCGCTATCTGCTGCTCTACGGCGACAACGGCGTGGTCGTCGGCGCAAGTTACACCGATGTCCATGTGGGGCTGCCGGCCCTGTGGCTGATGATCGGACTTTCGACCGTCGCGGCTCTCACCGCATGGGCGAACTTGCGGACTCGCAGCTACCGGCTTCCTGTCGCCGCGTTCCTGCTCGTCGTCATCGGCACCTGGGTGCTGTCCGGCTTGGCTCCCGTTCTGGTCCGGCAATTCTTCGTCAAACCAAGCGAGCTGGATCTGGAGAAGCCCTACATCGAGCGCAACATTGCGCTCACCCGGCAGGCCTACAATCTGGACAAGATTGCAGCCAGGCCGTTTGCCGCCGAACAGAAGCTTACCTCCAAGACGCTCGACGCCAACAAGGCGACAATCGATAATATCAGGCTGTGGGACTGGCTGCCCCTGTCGGACACCTACGCGCAGCTGCAGGAGATCCGCACCTACTACAAATTCCATGATCTTGACGTCGATCGCTACTGGCTCGACGGCTCCTATCAAAGCGTGATGCTCTCGGCACGCGAGCTGCGGCCCTCCCTGCTGCCGCCGAACGCCCAGACATGGGTCAACCGCCACGTGCTGTTTACTCATGGCAATGGCGCGGTGATGAGCCCGGTCACGCGCAAGAGCACTGAAGGACTGCCGCTGCTCTATTTGCGGGACATCCCTCCCGTCGCGGATGGAGGCCCCAAGATCCACGAGCCGCGCATCTACTACAGCGAACAGAGCGACAACTACGTCATCGTCAAGGGGAGCACACCTGAGTTCGACTATCCGAAGGGAAAAGACAATGTCTACGCGGCTTATGACGGCACGGGTGGCATTCCGATCGGAGCGGCGGTGTGGAGAGGCCTGTTTGCCTACTATTTCAATGACCCGAACCTGCTGCTCTCAAGCTACATCACCACCGACAGTCGGATCATGATCCGACGCAATATCGGGGAAAGGGTCCAAACGATCGCCCCGTTCCTCAGGCTCGATCACGATCCTTATCTGGTCATCAGCAATGGGCGGATGTTCTGGATGCAGGACGGCTACACGGTCAGTTCCTATTTCCCCGCTTCCCAGCCAGCGCAAGATTTCGATCTCAACTACATTCGCAATTCAGTGAAGATCATCATCGATGCCTATCATGGGACCGTCGATTTTTACCTCATGGACACCGGCGACCCGGTCGCGGCGACCTATCAGCGTATCTTTCCGGGCTTGTTCAAGCCGTTCGAGGCGATGCCTGCGGACTTGCAGAAGCACATTCGATATCCCGAGGACCTGTTCCTGATCCAGGCGCGGCTCTATCAGACCTACCATATGGAAGCCGCGGACGTTTTCTATAACCGCGAGGATCTGTGGCAATTCCCGCGCCAGCCAGGCGGCGGCGGCATTGCAACGATGGCGCCGTACTACATCGTCATGCGGCTGCCCGGAGAGCCGCAGGCCGAGTTCTTCCTCATGCTTCCCATGGTGCCCAGCCGCCGCGACAACATGATCGCGTGGCTCGCCGCGCGCTGTGACGCGCCCGACTACGGCAAGCTGATCGTCTACGAATTTCCCAAGGAGAAGCTCGTCTACGGGCCGTTCCAGATCGAGGCGCGGATCAACCAGAGTACCGAGATATCGCAACAAATCACGCTATGGAATCAGATGGGTTCGCGGGTGATACGCGGCGCGAACTTGCTTGTGATCCCGATCGAGAACTCGATCCTGTATGTATCGCCGCTCTATTTGCGCGCGGAGCACGGACACCTGCCGGAACTAAAGCGTGTGATCGCAGCCTATGGTGAACATGTGGTGATGAAGGAGACGCTCGGCGAGGCCTTGTCCGCGTTGTTCATCGAGCCTGGCGGGGCGCGGCCGGTCTCGAGCACAAATGGGGAAACGCCTGTCGCAGGCCCGTCGACAGGTCAGGCAAGGGAGGCGCTCGATCGCTACAATCAGGCCGTTGAACGATTGCGCTCCGGCGATTGGAAAGGCTTTGGCACGCAGTTCGACGCAATGCGCGAGCTCCTGGAGGAAATGAACCGACGTCCGGTCGGCCATTAGTGCCCAACCCCGTCAGAACGCGGCGCCAGGTCGCCGAAGCGCACAAGAAGGTCTTTCGCAAGCGCCTGCGCGAGCTCGCAGCTAGCATGGGCGCGCGCCACCCGGCCGTGCTCGGCGACGCCCTGCTGTTGCTGATCGAAGGCATCTACGTCACCGGCCAGCAGTCGGAAGAGGGGCCGGCGCAGTCGGCGTTCACGGTGGCCAAGCTGTTGATCGATGCGATCCTGAAGGCGTGAGGTGGATGAAGGCCCGGTGACCTGCGGCAAAGCCAGCGGGCCAGGCCGCTCGAATTTTATATCGCAATTTCAATGATATAAGAGTTCGCAGTTTTGTTCTCAGTGGCGCGCCATTGAGCCCTCATCCGCAAACCAGGAACTGACCCGCTTCGGCACCCAAAAGCGGCGATTTCGAGCACGTGCCTACGGCTCTCGATTCAGATTGCGCGGTGCCGTGGGCCGCGATCACCGGCATGAGCGATTGCGCAGGTCGTTCGGAACGGGCTCGCGCGCGAGCGTGCCCTGGTCGTTCACCCCGTGCGAACCGAGCGGCGCGGACGCGATAGCTAGACTCCGCCGCAAATCCGCTGCTATACTTTCAGTTGCTCGACCGGCGTAAGGCACGCGCCGACATTTCGTTCGATTGTCATATCGCGAAAAGGAGCTCGACGATGGCGATTACGCTGACGGTCTTGGCGAGCCTGCTGCAACTGCACGGGCCGGGTGCGACAATCGAAAGCGATCATCAGGGTATCGACGCATTGCTGAGTGGTGTGCGCGAGCAGAGCCTTCGGGAACAGAGCGCTCAGGAACAGAGCCCTCAAGAACAGAGCTTTCAGGATCAGAGCTCTCAGGACGTCTTGCAGCTGGGGGTGGTTTCCGAACAGCCTGAGGCAACTCAGGTTTATTTCAGACGCGGGGCCTTTGCCAGAGGGCCCTATGCGGGCGGCTTTCGCAGAGGCGGCGGCTACTATCCGGGCGCCGGCGCATTTCGCAGGGCCGGCGGATATTATCCCGGAGCAGGCGCGTTCCGACGAGGCGGCTTCGTCAGGGGCTACTAGAGCATGATCCGGAAAAGTGGAAACCGGTTTTCCCTCGCGACAAACGCGGGACGCGTTTGCGCGGAGATCATGCTCAAGCAAACAAATGAGATCATGATGCGATTCCGTGCAAACGCATCATGATCTAGCCCGATCGCAGCTTGCCGGTATCCGCATGTCGGTTGACGCTTCAAATTCCGTCGCGTTCCAGGAGCAGCCGATCACGCAGTTGCTGGTCAAGGTAGCGGCGAGGTGCAACATCGATTGCTCCTATTGCTACTGGTTTCGCGATGCGGCGGTCTATGACAAGCCCAAGCTGATGAGTGCGGAGGTGCTGCAGCAGCTGTTGCTGCGCCTCGAGCAACACGTCGCCAGATACTCCCTCGTCGACTTTCCCGTGATCCTGCACGGCGGTGAGCCGCTGCTTTGGGGCGTCGACAATTTTCACCGTTTTGCCGAGGCCTGCGAGGGCGTTACATCCCGGACCGGCTGCGAGATCCCCATCGCGGTGACCACCAATGGCGTCCTGATCGACGATGAATGGCTCGACTGCTTCGAGGCCCGCAATATTTCGGTGGCGATAAGCATCGATGGGCCGGCACATATTCACGACGCTCACCGCAGGACGTTTCAAGGCACCGGCACCCATGCCGCTGTGGAACGTGCCGCCCGCATGCTGGTCTCGCGCGACATCGGCGTGATCGCCCTCGCGGTCTGCAACCCGGCCTACGCGCCGCAGGAGTATGCGGATTTTTTCGCGGCGTGCGGCATCTCCAACTACGACATCATGATTCCCGACGCGACGGTGGACGAGAAGCCGTCGTCCATTGCCCCGTTCTATAACGGTCTTTTCGACCTGTGGCTGGAAGCCAATCGCACGACGCCGACATCGAATGTTCGCATCATTTCCGACATGGTCGCGGCCCTGATCGGCAACAACGCGCCGACCGAAGGCGTGGGCCACAAGCCGGTCGAGCTTTGCACGGTCATGACCGACGGCACGGTGGAGGCCCACGACGTGCTGCGAATTGCGGGTGACGGTTTCACCAACACGAGGTTCAACATCTTCGATCACGCGATCGACGACGTCAGGACCGAGCCGCGCTGGAAGGCCGCACGCGATGCGTCAGTCAATCTTTGCGAGAAATGCCGGCAGTGCAAGTTCATGAACGCCTGCGGCGGAGGCTATCTTCCGCACCGCTTCTCCAGGAAGAACGGTTTCGACAATCCGTCGGTTTATTGCGACGATCTCTATTCGATGTTCGAGAACATGCAATCCGTGCTGGAACGTCATCTCTACGTCCGCAAGCAGGACGGGGAACGGATCGGCGTGCGCAACGCGGCGGCGGGCGGTTAAGCAATTCTAGTCAATCGCTAGCTCCGCTTTTCATCCGTCGATGACGCGACACGCGCGGTATCTGTCCATTGCGCGCAAAGCCCGGCCGCCTCAGGACCACCGTCGAAACACCAGGCTGGCGTTGACGCCGCCAAATCCAAAACCGTTCGAGATCGCGTGCTCGATGGCCATCGGCCGCGCAACGTTCGCGACGAGGTCAATGCCCTGTGCTGCGGAATCGGCGTGCTCCAGATTGAGCGTCGGCGGCGCGACCTGGTCGCGCAGCGCCAGGATGGTGAAGATCGCCTCGATGCCGCCGGCGGCGCCGAGCAGATGCCCTGTCGCCGATTTGGTCGCGCTGACCGCAATTCCTCCCGCGCGCCCGAACACGCGCTTGATCGCCTCCAGCTCGGAGAGATCGCCGACCGGCGTCGATGTCGAATGCGCGTTGAGATGCTGGATCTCGCCGGGCCGCAAGCCGGCCTGCTGCAGCGCCGCCTCCATCGCACGCCGGGCGCCGTCGCCGTCTTCGGGACCTGCGGTGATGTGATAGGCGTCCGCCGTCGTGCCGTAGCCGATGAGCTCGGCGATCGGTTCCGCGCCGCGCCGAAGCGCGTGTTCGAGCTCCTCGATGACGAGCACGCCCGCGCCTTCGCCCATCACGAAGCCGTCCCGGTCGCGGTCGAACGGCCGCGACGCGCGGGCCGGCGTGTCGTTGAACGACGTCGAAAGCGCCCGCGCCGCCGCAAAGCCGCCGAGGCTCACGGGATCGATGCAGGCCTCCGCGCCGCCGCAGATCGCAACGTCGGCCTCGCCCGACCTGATCAGGCGCGCGCCGTCGCCGATCGCCTGAACGCTCGCGGCGCAGGCGGTCACCGGCGCGCCGATCGGCCCCTTGTAGCCGAAGCGGATCGTGATGTGTCCGGCCGCGAGATTTGCCAGGAAGGAGGGAATGGTGAACGGCGACAGCCGGCGCAGGCCGCTCTTTTCCGCCGTGCGCACGGCCTCCGCGATCGCCGGAAACCCGCCGATCCCGGATGCGATCACGGTGGCGGTGCGTTCCTGCGCAAGTGCCTCGGCCGGCATCCAGCCGGCCTGCGCCACGGCCTCGCTTGCTGCCAGCAGCGCGAACAGGATGAAGCGGTCCATCTTCTTCTGGTCCTTGCGCGGCGCTGCGGAATCCGGATCGAACCCGCCCTCGGCATCCCCGGCCTTGTCAGGCACCATGCCGGCGACGCGCCCCGGCAGCGCCGCCGCCCACTCCGGCAATGCCGTAAGCCCGGAACGCCCCGCCAGCAGCCTCGACCACACCAGTTCGGTGCCACAGCCCAGCGGAGACACCGTCCCGAGGCCCGTCACAACAATTCGACGCATGGTGCTCCTGTCGCGCCCCTGGTGCGAACCGGCATGGCCAGGATTCGAAACCGCCCGGGCGTCGGGTTCGCGTTTATATGATGATTGTCATCTATTGTCTCGACCGGCCGGACGTCAAGGTATTGACTTCGCTCTCAACGCTCCGGTCGACGGAATCACCTAAACTGATTACTATCGACAATTGGCATTTCCAGATCCGGAAGCGCCTTGCTCCAGCTATCCTCTGCAAACTGCACAAAGCGTCGAACCACATCTGAATCTCGAACTACATATACATTCTCTATATTCTTGAGAAGCGCTCCGTCCTTCAGGTTGGGAGAGCCGCCGAATCCGCCCTCCCGGATGAGATCAAAGTCAATCCCGCTTGGGCGTGGATTAAGTCCTTCATACCATTCGCGCAGTTCGTCCAAAGGGGAGGTTTCCTGACCTGGATCTTCAGGCCAATCGACGCCCTGATCTCCGTCTTCTGCAGCCAGATTCAAGTTGAGATCGCGCAGCGTACTATTCACATCTGCTGCCTCGATCCTTTCGCGCTCTTCCGTCGGAAGAATTGAGATGTCCCGATCTATGCGCCGCTTCATAGTTACGCAAAAGGTTGAACTGATTGACGTCGGGATTCCCATTGCTGTCGACCATTCCAATTTGGGTCAGCAGTGCATCGAGATTCGCCGGGTTGGGGCCAAGAGTCACGGTGAATTTGCCATGAGCCCCTGCAGAGTACTGCAGTCTTGTGCCGTTGGGGTTGGGCACAACCGTTGCTTTGCCGTTAGTATAGGTGATTACGTCCTCAGCGAGGAAGGCGTTTCGATCACCATCGATGTGAATGGCTATCCGAATTTCTGCGTCGACGGTGAACTCGGTACTTCCACCTGCAATGCGGACCTTGATAGAACCGGAAGGAATTTCAGCGGTAACGGCAAGACCCGAATAGGGAAACGGCATGTTTTTTAGGAAAGACCCCTGGGCAACCTTCTGGATCTCAAAGTCGACTGCGTGCTGGAGGAATTCGAAGCTAACGCCAAAGCCAAACTTCATATCACATAGCGCTCTAGTTTCTTGGTGAATGTCCGCAAGTGTCGGCATAGATGCTCTCCATCAGCGGTTGCGCTACCCTGAGTGGAATACTCCCCTAGGTGCAGAGTCAACCCGCAGTTGTCCGGAGTGCCAAACTGCCGCATTACAACTTCCGTCGCGATTTACTGCTTAGTTTGGGGCGACTTAGACCACTGACACATTTGCTTGAGCCCTAGGCGGCGTGAAACCGCGGCTTGCGAGGCCCATAAACTTGGTCGAGCATGAGGCTAAGTTGGTAGGATTCACAGCGCAGCGAAGCCGCTTACGGTTGTATTTGTTGGCCTCTTTCGATTGTCCGCCGCTGCGATCCATCCCAATCGCGCCTTCGGTTCAAGTAGTCACTTTATCTCTTCCAGTAGCTCCGCACCTCCCCCAACAACGCCCGAATCTGCCGTCGCTCCTCGATCGCATCCCTGCTGAACAGGCCGTGCTTGCGCGCGTTCCGGTTTGCTCATGGCGCGCCGGATCCCCTTGCGCCGCCATGCGGCAGCGCGTCTTGCCGTGCACCGCCGGCGCGCGGCAAGATCCGCCGCAGCGGGTCCTGGCGCCACAGCGCGGGCTCGCCAGCATCGGGCCGGCTATTCTGATGTGATAGCTCGTGCCTGCGCGTCTTGCCTGGCATCGGCGGCATCACGCGCTCGCCTGACGCCCGCAGCCTTCGGCGCCGCGCCGCGGATGCCGGCTCTTGGTCCGACACGACCAAGTTCGCATGCTGGATGACGGTGCCGACGATGGCGTTGCCGCCGCCCGCCACCTTCACGTTCTGCACGGTGATAAGCCCGACAGGCCGGCAATTGGCAAGGGAGGGTTACTTCCTCAGTCGGACGCAGAGCCCACAGGGTTGGCGCCGGCAGCTTACAGGGCTAGCCCGGATGGACGGTCCGTAGATCTACCATGACCCGGAATTCCAGCTGCCCGGCGCCGGAGCGGGCGCTAGGTTGATGGTGCGGGGGCGGCGCCTTGAGGTCAGGAGGCCGCAATGGAGCGTCTGTACTTGGGCATCACCGTCACCAGCACTTACGCGCTGGTCACCTTTGCGCTGATGCTGGCTTTCGTGCACTGACCGCCGGGAATCCGGATCCTTGCCCGCGGGGCCGCGAGGGGTGCGTTGTCGTCTTCGCGGAACGCGGCAATGTCGGCAACCGGCAACCTTTTACTGCGTCAGCGGGTTTAATATTCATGCCGAGGCCTGTAGCGATAACCCTGATGAGTTTGGCGGTTGCAACGCTCACGGCGTTCGGCATCGCCGCAGCCCTCATGATCCATTAGCAGGAATGGGCCAGCGGGATTTCACGCCGGGCGGCGGCCTGTCTCCAGATCATGCCTTTGCCCCGAAGCCGATCGCGCCTGCCTGATCCGCTCGCGCGTATGCGCGCGGCCATTTTGCGAAACGCAGTCACTTCATCCCTTCCAGCAGCTTCCGCACCTCCCTCAACAACGCCCGGATCTGCCTTCGCTCGGCGATCGCATCCCCCGTGAACCGGCCGTGCTTGCGCGCATTCCGGTTCGCCCGTCGCGCGCCGGATCCCTTGGCGCCGCCGTGCATGCGGCAACGCGTCTTGCCGCGCACCGCCGGCGCGCGGCAAGAACCGCCGCGGCGGGTCCTGGCGCCGCAGCGCGGGCTCGCCAGCATCGGGCCGGGCGTTTGGATCTGGCCGCTCATGCCTGTGCGTCCCGCCCGGCATCGGCGGAATTCCGCCGTCGGCTCGAACCCGCAGCCTTCGGCGCAGTCCGTGCCGCGGATGCCGGGTTGTTGTCGGACACGATCACGCTCGCATGCTGCGTGACGTTGCCGACGATCGCGTTGCCGCCGTCCTCGACCTTGACGTTCTGCACGGTGATGGCGGGCTCGCCTTGGCTGCGGTGGCGGGTCAGCGCCTCGATCTGGGCGGGGAAGGTGCGAGCGAGCCGGCCCAATGCGCGCGCGGCGCTGTCGTGCTGGGCGAGGTCCTTGGCATGCGCGAGGTGATGGGCGCATCGCATCGCCATCACATGAACCGACACCATCTGCGCCACCAGCATGGCCTCGACGGAATCCCGCGGGCAAAGGCTCCTCACCATCGAGATCATGAAGGCGAGGTTGACCTCGCAGGGCTTGCCGCCGCTCACGCTGGCCTTGACCAATTGCCGCAGGATGCCGTCCATCGCGGCGCGATCGGCAACGCCCAGTGCGTTCGCCATCAGCTGTGCGCCGAGTTCGGGATCAGGATGGTCGATGCAGAAGCCGTGCGGCGAGAACTTGATCCGCGGCGGTGCGGCAGCCTGGGTCGGGCCGGGTGCGGCGGCCATCGTCGGCACGGTGATGTCGGGTGCAGGTGTCATGTCGATGGTTCCTGGAACGCGCGCGGCAAGCGCGCAGGCGATCGCTCGCTGCGCCAGCCGGTGCGATGTCGATTGTGGGGAGGGGTTTCGGTCGCACGTGCATCCGTCGCGCCCGCTGTTGCGGGCGAGGGGGGCTTGCACGATTTCGGAATATTGGAAATGTATCCCTGATTTGCCCGACGCGTCAAGTGGCTCTGTCGGGCGCCGCGCAGCCGCCCGCTCCTTTGCATGGGGTTGTTTTCGATATTTTGGCGGCGCCGCCCCAGTGGCGAGTTCCGCCGCCGTCGCCCGCAGTCATGCCGGCAAGGCACGGTGCGATCCGTGTTAGCGGGTACCGTGCGCCGATTGGATCATTATACTGGCCGGAACGTTGCGAAGGCGTGGCGAGGCGCCGGCCTGGGATGAAGGAGCATCGATGAGCGAGACCATTGGCCACCCCGATCCCGGCCTCGATCTGTCCGACGGGTTCAAGCCGCACACCTCGCATTGGGGCGTGTTCTCGGCGCGGCTCGGCAGGGCGGGTCTCGAAGTCAGGCCCTATGCCGCTGATCCCGATCCGAACCGCATCATCAACAATTTTCCCGGCGCGTTGCGCCACCAGGCGCGCATCGCGCAGCCTGCGATCCGCCGCGGCTGGCTCGAGCGCGGGCCCGGTCCCGATGACCGTCGCGGCCGCGACGACTTCGTTTCGGTGAGCTGGGAGCAGGCGCTCGATCTGCTCGGCGGCGAGCTGACGCGGATCCGCGACACGATCGGCCCCGGCGCGGTGTTCGGCGGCTCCTACGGCTGGTCCAGCGCGGGCCGCTTCCACCACGCGCAGAGCCAGGTGCATCGCTTCCTCAACATCGCCATGGGCGGCTATGTCCGCTCGGTGAACACCTATTCCTCGGGCGCGTCCTCGGTGCTGCTGCCGCAGATTTTGACCGGCTACGAGGATATCACCAAGCGCAACGTCACCTGGGAGCAGATCGCGGCCGAAACCGACATCGTGCTGGCATTCGGCGGCATGGCGCTGAAGAACTCGATGGTGGCGGGCGGCTCGATCAGCAAGCATGTCGAGCGCGGCGCGATGGAAGCCGCGCACCGGCGCGGCTGTGAGTTCATCCTGGTCAGTCCATTGCGCGACGATCTTCCCGTCGAGGCCGGCGCCGAATGGATCACGGCCACGCCCGGCACCGACACCGCGCTGATGCTCGGCATCGTCCACACGCTGGTCAGCGAAGGCCTGCACGATCAGGCCTTCCTCGATCGCTACACCGAGGGCTGGCCGGTGTTTTTGCGCTATCTGACCGGCGAGAGCGACGGTGTGTCCAAGAGCGCCGAATGGGCCGCGGCGATCTGCGGCATCGATGCCGGCACCATCAGGGCGCTCGCGCGCCGGCTCGCCGGGCGGCGCGCGCTGATCACCGTGTCGCACTCGCTGCAGCGCGCCGAGCATGGCGAGCAGCCGGTGTGGATGGGCATGGTGCTGGCGGCGGCGCTCGGCCAGATCGGCCTGCCCGGCGGCGGCTACGCCTATTCGCTCGGCGCGATCGGCTATTACGGCCGCCGCGTCAATGCGGTGCCCGGACCGACGCTCGGGCAGGGCCGCAACGGCGTCGCCGACTTCATTCCGGTGGCGCGCATCGCCGACATGCTGCTCAGTCCCGGCACCAGCTATCGCTACAATGGCGAGACGCGGACCTATCCGGATATCCGTCTCGTCTACTGGGCCGGCGGCAATCCGTTCCACCATCACCAGGACCTCAACCGCCTGCGCAAGGCGTTTGCGCGGCTCGACACGCTGGTGGTGCATGAGCTGGCCTGGACCGCCACCGCGCGTCACGCCGACATCGTGCTGCCTTCCACCATGACGCTGGAGCGCGAGGACATCGGCTATTCCAGCAACGATCCCTTGATGGTCGCGATGCACCGGATCGCCGAGCCGTTCGACCTTGCGCGCGATGACTACGAGATCTTCGCCGACCTCGCCGAGCGGCTAGGGGCCCGCGAGCCGTTCACCGAGGGGCGCACGTCGCGAGAGTGGCTGGAACATCTCTTCGAGCCGACCCGCAAGGCGCTCGCCGCGCGCGGGCTCGAAGCGCCGAGCTTCGAGGAGTTCTGGGCGCGCGGCAGCCTCGTGGTGCCGCAGCATCTCGACGACGGCGGCTCGCTGCGTCGTTTTCGCGAGGACCCCCTCGCGCGGCCGCTGCCGACGCCGAGCGGGCGCATCGAGATCTTTTCGCAGAAGATCGCAGGTCACGGCGATGCGGACTGTCCGGGCCATCCGGTCTGGCTCGAGAAGACCGACACGCCGACATCAGGCGCGCCGTGCTTCCTCGTCGCCAACCAGCCGGTGACGCGGCTGCACAGCCAGCTCGACTTCGGCGGCCATTCGCTTGACGCCAAGCATCGCGGCCGCGAGGTCGCGCGCATGAATTCGCGCGATGCAGCCGCGCGCGGCATCGCCGACGGCGACATCATCCGCATCTTCAACGCGCGCGGCGCCTGCCTTGCCGCGGTGCATGTCACCGACGGCATCGCGCCCGGCGTGGTGCAGCTGCCGACCGGCGCCTGGTACGACCCGATGGACCCCGAGGAGGAGGCGCCGCTCTGCGTGCACGGCAATCCGAACGTCCTGACGCGCGACATCGGCACGTCATCCTTCGCGCAGGGCTGCACTGGCCAGCTCACCAGCGTCGAGGTCGAGCGGTTCAACGGCAATCTGCCGCCGATCCGGGCGTTCGATCCGGCGTAATCTCGCGCGGAGATCACGAACAAATCATCGCTGGGCGCTGGATGGCGTTCAGCCGTTCGGCTACGGCATCACGAGATCGACCCTGATTTTCGGACCTGTCCAGATGCACCTGAAAACCCTGTTTCACCTTGCCGTCGCTGCGACCGTCGCGCTCGGATCGTCCAGCGCGTTGGCGCAATCGGCCGCCGAGCCGGCCTATGGACCGGAACTGCAGGGTTTCGACTATCCCTATCCGGTCGAGCATTATCGCTTCAGCTCGCAGGGGCAGGAGCTCGACATGGCCTATCTCGACGTCAAGCCGGCGACGCCGAACGGGCAGACCGCGGTGCTGCTGCACGGCAAGAATTTCTGTGCCGCGACCTGGGACGGCACCATCAAGGCGCTCAGCGGCGCCGGCTATCGCGTGATCGCGATGGACCAGATCGGCTTCTGCAAATCGAGTAAGCCGGAACGCTATCAGTTCACCTTCCAGCAGCTCGCCGGCAACAGCCGCGCGCTGCTCGCCTCGCTCGGAATCGCGCATTCGATCATGGTCGGCCACTCGACCGGCGGCATGCTCGCGATGCGCTATGCCCTGATGTATCCGGAGGCCACCGACCAGCTGGTGCTGGTCGATCCGATCGGCCTGGAGGACTGGAAGGCCAAGGGCGTGCCGTGGCTCAGCCTCGATGGCTGGATGCAGCGCGAGACGCGCGTCACCGCGGACAGCATCCGCGCCTATGAGCGTGCCACCTATTACGCCGACACCTGGGAAGCGTCCTACGAGACGTGGGTGCAGATGCTGGCCGGCATGTATCGCGGTCCGGGCCGCGCCGCTGTGGCGTCGAGCTCGGCGCGGCTCTATGACATGATCGCGACCCAGCCGGTGTTCTACGAATTCGAGCAGATCAAGCCGCCGACCTTGCTGTTCGTCGGCGACAAGGACACCACCGCGATCGGCAAGGACACCGCGCCGCCGGAGATCCGCAAGACGCTCGGCAATTATCCGGTGCTGGGCAAGGAGGCCGTGAAGCGGATCCCGCATGCGCAGCTGATCGAATTCCCCGACCTCGGCCATTCGCCGCAGATCCAGGCGCCGGCGCGCTTCCACGAGGCGCTGCTCGGCTGGCTGCAGCATCCGGCGACCGGCGCGACGCTGGTCAAGTAGGGACGGTGAAACGAGCGAGCGACATCATGACGACAGCCGAACTGGTCAGCGTGTTCACGGTCGATGGGCAGGGCGGCAATCCCTGTCCGATCGTCGTCGATGCAAGCGGCATGAGCGCGTCCGAGATGCAGGACGTCGCCCGCCGCCATGGCCACGAGTCCGGCTTCGTGCTGCCGGCGCAGAGCGACGATTTCGACGCGACGTTCCGTTTCTTCGTGCCGAACCACGAAATGGAAATGTGCGGCCACGCGACCATCGGCGCGCTCTGGCTGCTTGCGCGCCAGGGGAGATTGCCGGGCGACACGGTCCGGATCTCGACGCGCAGTGGTCCGGTCACCGGCTTCATCAGCCGTGATCGTGGTGGCGAGCCGCGTGTCGAGATCACCCAGCCGGTCGGGAAGACCGTTCCGCTCACCACGGGGCAGCGCGACGATGTCCTGCGGGCGCTCGCGGTCGGGCCGGAAGCGAACGATGCGGCAACACCGTGCAATGCCGTCACATCGCGGATCAAGACGCTCGTTCCGATGCGCTCGCCCGAAGCGCTGAATGCGCTCGATCCCGCCATAGGGGACGTCGAGGCGGTCTGCGGCCGGATCGGATCGACCGGGCTCTATCCATTCGCCGTGATCGACCGAAAGGCTCGCCTGTTCGAGGCGCGGCAATTCCCGCGCTCCTCCGGCTATCGGGAGGATGCCGCAACCGGCATTGCGGCCGCGGCGCTGGCGTTCGGTCTGCTCGACTACGGTTGGGTCGCTCCTGATGACGACGAGATCCGAATCCTGCAGGGCAGGGCGATGAGGCGCCTGTCCGAGATCCGGGTCCGCATCGGCTTCGCTGGCGGCCGTCCCGTCGGCTGCCTGCTTGGCGGCAATGTTGCGCTGATGGCCGCGTCGTCGCTCTGAGCAGCCGCCAGCGCAAGGCGAGCCGGCTTCGTAAACAGGATCCAGGTCTAATCAGCGGCGCGCCTGGCCCGCTCCTGCGCCTTGGCGTGCACCGGTGATGATTTCCGCGCACCGGGGCCCGGATGGACGTGGACCGCCTTCGCGCTCAACGGCTCGCCGCATTCCGAACAGACCATGACGGGATCGAACATCTTCTTGCAGGTCTTGTGTTCGTGCAGCATCGGCCGGCCGCGCGAATCGACCATGTGGACGTTGCCCCAGTGCACGATCGACATGATGATCGGATAGAGGTCGAGCCCCTTCTGCGTCAGGATGTATTCGTAGCGCTTCGGCGCCTCCTGATACGGGATCTTGCGCAGCACGCCGAACCGCACCAGCTTCTTCAGCCGGTCGGCGAGCAGATGCCGGGTGATCCCGAGCGACGCCTGGAAGTCATCGAACCTGCGGATGCGCAGGAAACATTCGCGCAGGACCAGCAGGCTCCAGCGGTCGCCGATGACAGCCACCGTGCGGGCCACCGAGCACGGCTCCTCCTCGAGGGCATCCCATTTCATCAGCATCTCCTGCGGTCGGCGACGACATTGCTGCTTAAATTCTAAAACAGAACTAATGTCATTTCAATAGGATGCCTCGATGGCAGCCGTGACATGGCGATTAGATGACAAATATCATATTGACAGTTCTAAAATAGAACTTAAGGTCCCGACACGATCAACGCGACGGCTGATGGCCGCCGGCAATCGAAGGGAAGGGCGTTCCATGGCTGCTCCGCTCAAGGTCGAATTCCATTTCGATTTTGGAAGTCCGAACGCCTACCTGGCGGAGCTGGCGCTGCCCGGCATCGAGAAGCGCACCGGCGTGAAATTCGACTACATCCCGGTGCTGCTCGGCGGCGTCTACAAGGCGACCGGCAACATGTCGCCCGGCGAGTCGCTGCGCGGCATCAAGAACAAGCCCGAATACAACGCGCTCGAGACCGAGCGCTTCCTGCGCCGCCACAACATCACGACGTTCAGGACCAACCCGTTCTTTCCGGTCAACACGCTGATGCTGATGCGCGGCGTCGTCGCTGCCGATTTCGAAGGGCTGTTCGAGCCGTACTTTCGCGCCGCCTATCACCACATGTGGTCCGAGCCCAAGAAGATGGACGATCCGCAGGTGTTCCGCGAAGCGTTCCTGTCCTCCGGCCTCGATATCGACCGCATCATCGCCCGCGCCCAGCAGGACGAGGTGAAGAAGAAGCTGATCGACAACACCAGCAACGCGGTGGCGCGCGGCTCGTTCGGCTCGCCGACCTTCTTTGTCGGCGACGAGATCTTCTTCGGCAAGGACAAGCTGCGCGAGGTCGAGGACGAGATCGTCGCGCAGCTGGCCGCGGGGCGGCGCAAGACCGCCTGAGCGGGAAAATTCCTCAAGACAACAAATCAGGCCCAAAGGGCTGCCACAGGGAGGTTTCAGTGCAGGCGTCGACCCAGTTTGAAGGAAGTGTGGAAGGCTTGCCGAACCGCATCCACGAGGTGATCGATCACCACGTCGGGGCGGCGCCGGATCATCCGGCGCTGATCGACGACAAGACGCGGCTGACCTACCGCGAGCTCGATCGAACGGTCGGACGCGTTGCCGAGGCGCTGCGGGCACTCGGCATCCGCGCCGGCGACCGCATGATGATCGTGAGCGAGAATTCGATTCCGCTGGCCTGCCTGCTGCTGGCGGCGAGCCGGCTCGATGTCTGGTCCATCGTGGTCAATCCGCGGCTGTCGCCGCGTGAATTGGAACAGATCAGGGATCACAGCGGCGCCCGCCGCGTGCTGCTGACCGCCGAGGTCTCGCAGGAGGCGGCCACGCATGCCGCGCGTTACGAGGCGACCGTGCAGGATGTCGGCCCGCTCCGCGGCATCGCCGTCACCGGCCTGAACCTGGCAACCGTGGCGGAGCCGGTCGAGGCCGACGGCGCCAGCCAGGTTGCGGTCCTCATCTACACCTCCGGCACCACGGGCACGCCGAAGGGCGTGATGCTGACCCATCGCAATCTGTTGTTCAGCGCCCGGGCGACGGCAAGCTTCCGCAAGATGGCGGCCGATGACGTACAGTATTGCGTGCTGCCGATCTCGCATATCGTCGGCATCTCGTTGCTGACGATGACCCTGATGATCGGCGCCACCGTGCGCCTGGTGGCGAAATACGATCCGGCCGCGCTGGTCAAGGCGATGACTGAAGAGGGCATCACGATCCTGAACGGCGTGCCCGCGACCTATCAGCGTCTGCTCGAATACCGGCGCAATGCCGGCCTGCCGAAGCTCGATCGCGGCCGGTTGCGGGTAATCTCGGTGGCCGGCGCGCCGCTCGACCTCGACCTCAAATCGCGGGTCGAGCAGGAGCTCGGGCTGCCGCTGCTCAACGGCTATGGCATCACCGAATGCTCGCCGGGCATCTCCGGCGTCCGGCCCGACAACCCGCGCGCGGATCATGCGGTCGGCACCGTCATGCCGGGCCTCGAGGCAAAACTGGTCGGCCGTGACCTCAAGCCGGTTGGGGCAGGGGAAGTCGGCGAGCTGCACGTTCGCGGTCCGAACGTGATGCGCGGCTATTACCGCGCGCCCGATTTGACGGCGAAGGCGATCGATCCCGACGGCTGGTTCAACACCGGGGATCTGGCCCGCTTCGAGAATGATGCGCTCTACATTGTCGGGCGAACCAAGGAGATGATCATCCGCTCCGGGTTCAACGTCTATCCGGCCGAGATCGAGGCGGTGCTGAGCACGCACGACGCCGTGGTGCAGTGCGCCGTGGTCGGCCGGCCGGTCGAGGGCAATGAGGAGGTGGTCGCCTTTGTGCAGCTGATCAAGGGCTCGACCGCCACCGTACAGGACCTGATGGCGCATATTGCCCCGCAACTCACCTCGTACAAGCGTCCGTCGGAGATTATCCTGATGGACGCGCTGCCCGCGACATCGACGGGCAAGCTGCTGAAGCACAAGCTGGCGGAATCGCTGCGCGGCTGAGGCTGAGCCGTCGCCGCAAGCCAGTCCACTCAAACAAGACCGGAGAACACCATGCAGAAGAGAAACAGGACGGTGGCCGTCATTGGTGCCGGTGATTTCATCGGCGGCGAGATCGCCAAGAAGTTCGCCTCCGAAGGCTTTACGATCTTCGCCGGCCGCCGCAACGGCGACAAGCTGGCGCCGCTGGTCAAGGAGATCGAGGCGGCAGGCGGCGAGATTCACGCGCGCTCGCTCGATGCGCGCAAGGAGGAGGAGATCACGGCCTTCCTCAACGATGCCGACAAGCATGCGCCGCTCGAGGTCTGCATCTTCAATATCGGCGCCAACGTCAATTTCCCGATCCTGGAGACCACCGAGCGCGTGTTCCGCAAGGTCTGGGAGATGGCCTGCTACTCCGGCTTCCTCGCCGGACGCGAGGCGGCGCGGCTGATGATGCCGCGCGGCGAGGGCAACATCTTCTTCACCGGCGCCACCGCCTCGCTCCGCGGCGGCAGCGGCTATGCCGCGTTTGCCAGCGCCAAGTTCGGCCTGCGCGCCGTGGCGCAAGCGATGGCCCGCGAGCTCGGCCCGAAGAACATCCATGTCGCGCATCTGATCATCGATTCCGGTGTCGACACCGAATGGGTGCGGCAGCGCCGTATCGAGGCGCTCGGCCCGAACGCGCTCGACAATCCCGATCTCTTGATGCCGCCGGCATCGGTCGCGGGTGCCTATTGGCAGCTCTATCAGCAGCCGAAGAGCGCCTGGACCTTCGAGTTGGAAATCCGGCCTTTCGGCGAGAAGTGGTAGGGAGCACGGCAGATGGAGCTCGCGCTATCCCCTGAAGATGCGGCGTTCCGCGACGAGGTTCGTGCCTTCATCAAGGACAATTATCCGGCGGAGATGCGCGTCGCCAATCCGGAGACCGATCTCTCCAAGGAACAGATGCTGCTGTGGCATCGGATCCTGCACAAGAAAGGCTGGATCGCGCCGCTCTGGCCCAAGGAATATGGCGGGCCAGGCTGGTCGATCACCCGCCGCTTCATCTTCGAGCAGGAAACGACGCGCGCCGGCACGATGCCGCCGCTGGCGTTCAGCGTCACCATGGTCGGCCCGGTCATCTACACCTTCGGCAACGACGCGCAGAAAAGGAAATTCCTGCCGCGCATCCTGTCCGGCGAGGACTGGTGGTGCCAGGGCTATTCGGAGCCGGGCTCCGGCTCCGACCTCGCCACCGTGCGCACCAAGGCGGTGCTCGACCGCGATCATTACATCGTCAACGGCCACAAGACCTGGACCACGCTGGCGCAGCACGCCGACTGGATCTTCTGCCTGGTTCGTACCGATCCTGCAGCCAAGCCGCAGTCCGGCATCTCGTTTCTCCTGATCGACATGAAGTCGCCGGGCGTCACCGTGCGCCCGATCATCACGATCGACGGTTCGCACGAGGTCAACGACGTCTTCCTGGAGAACGTGCGTGTCCCCGCCGAGAACCTGATCGGCGAGGAAAACAAGGGCTGGACCTACGCCAAATTCCTGCTCGGCAATGAGCGCACCAGCATGGCCGGCATCGGCCGCTCGACACGCTATCTCGAACGGTTGAAGAGGATCGTCAAAGCGGAGATTCCGGAAGACGATCCGGCGCATCTGGAGTTCATCAGGGATATCGCCCGCGTCGAGCTCGACGTGCTGGCGCTGGAGGCGACCGAGCTTCGTGTCGTCGCCCAGATGGCGCGTGGCATCGACCCGGGACCGGCGGCCTCGCTGTTCAAGATCCGCGGCACCGAAATCTTCCAGGATATCACCGAGCTGACGCATCGGGCGATCGGCAATTACGGGCTTGCGATCCGCGAGCATCCGGTCAGCGCCAACCACTTCATGCCGGGCCCCGACTACGGCCACACCGCGTCTGAGAAATATCTGAACTCGCGCAAGCTCTCGATCTACGGCGGGTCGAACGAGATCCAGCGCAACATCATCGCCAAGGCAGTGCTTGGGCTCTAGCAACCGCGCGAGAGGATCGGATGGATATCCAGTTCACGGAAGAGCAGGAATTGTTGCGGTCCAGCGTCCAGCGGCTGCTGCGCGACCAGTATGATTTCGACGCCCGCCGCAAGATCGTCGCGAGCGAGGAGGGCTTTGGCCGCAGGCATTGGGCCGAGTTCGCCGAGCTTGGCCTGCTCGCCGCGCCGTTCTCGGAAGCGGTCGGGGGGCTCGGCGGCGGGCCGCTGTCGACCATGATCATCATGCAGGAGTTCGGCCGGCACCTTGTCGTGGAGCCGTTCGTCGAGACGGTCGTCGTGGCGGGTGGCTTGATCGAGCAGGCAGGTTCCGACGCGCAGAGGCAGGCGTTCATTGCCGACATCATCGCAGGCACGAGACTCTGGGCGCTGGCCTGGACCGAGAAGGGCTCGCGCTTCGATCTCGCGACCGTCACCACCACGGCGCGCCGGGACGGCGACGGTTATGTCCTCACCGGCGAGAAGACGGCGGTGCTCGCGGCGCCGTGGGCGGATTACCTGATCGTCTCCGCGCGCACCTCGGGCCATCGCCATGATCGTGGCGGGGTCAGCCTGTTCGTGGTCGATCGCCGCGCGGCCAATCTCGACCTGCAGAGCTTCAAGACGATCGATGGCCGCCGGGCGGCCGAGATCAGCCTGCGCGGCGTGCGCGCGGAATTGCTCGGCAAGGAGGGCGAGGGCGTCGCCGCGCTGGAGGCCTGCCGCAACCGCGCCATCGGCGCGCTCTGCGCCGAGGCGGTCGGCGCGATCGGCGAACTGAACGCGGCGACCCTGGACTATTCCAAGACGCGAAAGCAGTTCGGCGTCACGATCGGCAGCTTCCAGGTGCTGCAGCATCGGATGGTCGACATGTTCATCGCGCATCAGGAGGCGTTGTCGCTGATGCAGCACCTCAGCCTCAGTCTCAGCGACGACGAGGCCGGCGTCTCCCGGCTCGCCTCGGGCGCCAAGTCGAAGATCGGCTATGCCGGCAAGTTCGTCGCCGACCAGGCGGTGCAGCTCCATGGCGGCATGGGCATGACCGACGAGCTCAATGTCGGCCACTACTTCAAGCGGATTTCCTCCATCAACATCCAGTTCGGCGATCCCGCCTACCACGTGCTGCGCTATGCGCAGCTCGACGCGGTCGCTTAAAGCCAGAGAGGCAAGCATGTCACAGGATGCAGTCATCGTTTCCACCGCGCGCACCGGCGTCGGCAAGGCCTATCGCGGCGCGCTCAACAACACCGACGGCCCGACCTTGGCCGGCCATGTGATGGCCGAGGCGGTGAAGCGCGCCGGCATCGCGCCCGGCGAGGTCGAGGACGTGGTGATGGGCTGCGCCATGCAGCAGGGAACCATGGTGATGAACGTCGCACGCAAGGGTGCCATCCGCGCCGGGCTGCCGGTGACGGTCGCCGGCACCACCATCGACCGGCAATGCGCCTCCGGCCTGCAGGCGATTGCGGTCGCCGCCCGCTCGGTGATGCTTGACGGCGTCGAGATCGCGATCGGCGGCGGCATCGAGTCGATCAGCCTGGTGCAGAACGAGCACATGAACAGGTTCCATGCCGTCGACGACGAGCTGATGGCGATGAAGCCCGAGATGTACATGTCGATGCTGGAGACCGCCGAGGTCGTCGCCGAGCGCTACGGGATCGGGCGCGACAAGCAGGACGAATACAGCCTTGAATGCCAGCGCCGCGTCGGCGCCGCGCTGCAGGGCGGCCGCTTCAACGACGAAATCGTGCCGATCACGACCAAAATGGCCGTGGTCAACAAGGACACCAAGGAAGTCAGCTACCAGCAGGTGACGCTGGCGAAGGATGAGGGCCCGCGGCCGGATACCACGGCGGACGGGCTCGCCAAGATCAAGCCGGTGTTCGAGGGCAAGACCATCAGCGCCGGCAACGCCAGCCAGCTCTCGGATGGCGCATCGGCCTGCGTGATCATGAGCGACAAGATCGCCGCGCAGAAGGGCTTGAAGCCGCTCGGCATATTCCGCGGCTTCGTTGCCGCCGGCGTCGAGCCGGACGAGATGGGCGTCGGCCCGGTCGCCGCGATCCCGCGGCTCCTCAAGCGGCATAACCTCAAGATCGCCGACATCGACCTCTGGGAGCTCAACGAGGCCTATGCGGTGCAGGTGATCTATTGCCGCGACAAGCTCGGCATCGATCCCGAGAAGCTGAACGTCAACGGCGGCTCGATCGCGATCGGCCATCCCTATGGCATGACCGGGGCGCGGCTCACCGGCCACCTCTTGATCGAGGGCCGGCGGCGCAAGGCGAAATACGGCGTGGTGACCATGTGCATCGGCGGCGGCATGGGCGCGGCGGGCCTGTTCGAAATCGTCCACTGAGCGGCAACGCGGGAGAGACTTGTGAAGACAGCAATCACTGAACTGTTCGGCATCCAGCATCCGATCATCCAGGGCGGCATGCATTACGTCGGCTTCGCCGAGATGGCGGCGGCGGTGTCCAACGCCGGCGGCCTTGGCATCATCACCGGCCTGACCCAGCGGACGCCGGAGTTGCTGGCCAAGGAGATCGCGCGCTGCCGCGACATGACCGACAAGCCGATCGGCGTGAATCTGACCTTCCTGCCGAGCTTCACCGCGCCGCCCTATCCGGAATATATCGCTGTTATCCGCGAGGGCGGCGTCAAGGCGGTGGAGACCGCGGGCCGCAGCCCGGAGCAGTACATGCCGGCGCTGAAGGCGGCCGGCATCAAGGTGATCCACAAATGCACCTCGGTGCGGCATTCGCTGAAGGCCGAGAAGATCGGCTGCGACGCGGTCAGCGTCGACGGTTTCGAGTGCGGCGGCCATCCCGGCGAGGACGACATTCCGAACATGATCCTGCTGCCGCGCGCGGCGGACGAATTGAAGATCCCGTTCGTCGCCTCCGGCGGCATGGCGGATGCGCGCAGCCTCGTCGCCGCGCTGTCGATGGGCGCGGCTGGCATGAACATGGGCACCCGCTTCATCGCGACCAAGGAAGCGCCGGTTCATCCCAATGTGAAGCAGGCGCTGCTCGACGCCGACGAGCTCGATACGCGCCTGGTGATGCGCGCGCTGCGCAACACCGAGCGGGTGCTGAAGAACAAGGGCGTCGATGAGCTGCTCGAGATCGAGCGCGAGAAGGGCGCCAGGCTGAAGATCGAGGATATCCACGAGCAGGTCGCCGGCGTCTATCCGAAGGTGATGATCGACGGCGAGATGGATGCCGGTGCCTGGAGCTGCGGCATGGTGGTCGGCCTGATCAATGACATCCCGACCGTCAAGGAGCTGATCGACCGCATCATGACCGAGGCCGAAGCGATCATCCGGCAGCGGTTGACCGGCTTCCTCGACGGCAAGTTCGAAACCACGCCGGCCCGCGCGGTCGCCTGACGGGAGAGTGCGATGACCGAGCATGTCAAGGTTGAGATCGCCGCCGGCGTGATGACGCTGACGCTGCAGCGGCCGGAAAAGAAGAACGCGCTGACCGGCGCGATGTACAATGTCATGTCCGCGGCGCTCAAGCAGGTGGAGGCGGATGCCTCCGTCCGGGTGATCCTGTTCCAGGGCGACGGCGACAGCTTCACCGCGGGCAATGATCTGGCTGACTTCGCAAGCCAGGCGCGCGGTGAAAGCGCTGTCGACAGTCCGGCCCACACTTTCATCGAAACCATCAGCAAGGTCGGCAAGCCGATCGTCGCGGCGGTGCAGGGCAATGCGGTCGGCGTCGGCACCACCATGCTGCTGCATTGCGACCTGGTCTATCTCGCCGAGAACGCGCGGCTGATCACGCCATTCGTCAACCTCGCGCTGGTGCCGGAGGCGGCGTCGAGCTGGCTGCTTCCCTTAAGGATCGGGCATGCGCGCGCCTATGCGATGTTCGCGCTCGGCGAGCCGATGGACGCGCAGGGCGCGCTGGCATCGGGCCTCGCCAATGCCGTGGTGCCGCAGCCCGATCTGCGCAAGAGGGCGCATGACGCGGCGATTGCGCTGACCAGGCGGCCGGCTGGGTCGCTCGGCATGACCAAGAAGCTGATGCGCGAGCAGCAGAAGATCGCGGCGCAGATCGCCGAGGAAGGCGTGCTGTTCAAGGAAAGGTTGACGACGCCGGAGGCGCGCGAGGCCTTCGCCGCCTTCGCCGAACGGCGTCAGCCCGATTTCACCAAGCTGTCGGCCTGACCCCGGGAATTCACGGACACATCGAGGGAGTGAAAGCATGCGCGTCACCGGCAGCCATCAATACCCGACCATGGAATCCGTGATCTACGGCAGGCCGGCGGCCGAAGCGCTGCGCGAGGAGGCCGAGCGGCTGGACGCCAGGCGCGTCTATCTGATCGCCAGCCGGACGTTGAACACCACGACCGACGAGATCGAGAAAATCCGTCAAGCGCTCGGCGACCGCCATGCCGCGACCTTCGACGGCGTGCCGCAGCACACGACGCGCGACGTGGTGACGCAGATCGCGCGGCAAGCCGGCGAGGCCAGGGCAGACCTTGTCGTCGCGATCGGCGGTGGCTCGGTGGTCGATGCGGCGAAGATCGTGCTGATGTGCATGGAGCACGAGATCTTCGAGCCTGATGGCCTCGACGGCTTCGAGACCACGCCGGACCGCCGCTTCGGGCCATTCCGCACGCCGAAAGTGCGCATGATCGCGATCCCCAGCACGCTCTCGGGCGGCGAATACAATTCCGGCGCGCTGGTCACCGACACCAGCCGCAAGCTGAAGCAGATCTTCAATCATCCGATGATGATGCCGCGCAGCATCATCCTCGATCCCGCGATCACGAAATATACGCCCGAGAAGCTCTGGCTCGGTTCCGGCACGCGGGCGATGGATCACGGCATCGAGGCGATCTGCTCCAGCCGCCCCAATGTGCTGGTCGATGCGGTGTGCCAGCAGGGGCTGCGCTATCTGCATGACGGCCTGCTGCGCACCAAAGCTAAACCCGACGACGAGGCGGCGCGGCTGAGCTGCCAGCTCGGCTCCTGGCTGTCGGCGTTCGGATTGCAGTCGCGGGTGCCGATGGGCGCCAGTCACGCCATCGGCCATGTGCTCGGCGGCACCTGCGACGTGCCGCATTATTTCTGCACGGCGGTGATGATGCCGAGCGTGCTCCGCTACAACCGCCCGGCGACGGAAGCCGCCCAGCAATCGATCGCCGCCGCGCTCGGCGCGCCGGGGCGCGATGCCGGCGAAGCCTTCGCGGCGTTCATCGCGGAACTCGGCCTGCCGCGGCGGCTTGCCGATGTCGGCGTCGGCGAAGATCGGTTTGAGCTGATCGGCCAGAACGCCATGCTGTCGATCTTCACGCGCGCCAACCCGCAGCCGATCCGCGAACCCGACGACGTCGTCAGGATCCTGAAGCTGGCCGCCTGAGGCATTAGCACCGGAGCAGTCCACCATGGCCGCCTTGCGCATCTTCTCCTATCTGCCGAACCCGCGGGTCTGGAAGGCAACCATCGCGGCGCGGTTCTGCGGTGTGGATGTCGAGGTCCGGGGCGCCTCCGGCAAGGAGCTGCGCGACTGGTTGTGGGACTATGATGCCCGCCCGCTGGCGGAGCATGAGCGCGCCTCGCTGTCGTCGCTGGCACGAACCGGGCGGGTCGGACTGACCGGCGCGCAGCTGTTCAAGACCGATGCGTTCATGGCGGCACAGCCGTTCGGCAATGTGCCGGCGGCATTCGGCGCCGACGGCGAGGTCGGAATCTTCGAATCGAACAGCATCATGCGCGCGGTGGCGCGGCTCGGCGAGGCAGCGTTCCCGCTCTACGGACGCGACGCCTACGAGGCGTCTAGGATCGACAGTTTTCTCGATGTCAGCCTGGTGTTTGCGCGGGACTCGCAAATCTATCTGCTGGCGCTGTCGGGCGGCACCGTCGATGCGGCCATTCATGCGCGTGCAAAGGATGCGTTCGCGATCTATGCGTCCGGCATTGAGCAGGCGCTGTCGCTACGGCGGGAGGCGCTGGTCGGGAGCGGCATCTCGATTGCCGACATCTGCTTTGCCGCCGAACTCGCGTTGTTCATGAACGAACACGCGCGGACCGAGCAGCTGCAAAAGCAAGGATTGGCGAAAATCCTGCACCCGGGTGTGCAGGACGAGTATCCGCTGATGTTTGCCCACTTTGACCGGCTGATCGCGCACGAGCATGTCAGGCCGGACCTCAAGCCTTATGTCGAGAAGTTGCTGTCGAAGGCGGCCGCCTGACCATGAAGGCCATGGGCCGCAAAGCGGAGGGTTGATCGCATGACCGCACCCGTCTGCCTGATATCCGGGGTTGGTCCCGGCACGGGCTCGGCGCTCGCCAGGAGATTCACCGAGGGCGGCTATCGCGTCGCCCTGCTCGCCAGGAACGAGGCGCGTCTTGCCGCGCTCGAGCAGCAGTTGCCGGGCGCAAAGGCCTATCGATGCGATGTGTCCGATCCCGCGCAAGTCGAGGCGGTGGCCTCCGCCGTGGAGCGCGATCTCGGCGATCCCACCGTGGTCATTCATAACGCCGTCGGCGGGGCGTTCGGCACCTTCCGCGAGATCGATCCGGAGATTCTCAATCGCAACTTCCAGGTCAACACGATGGGACTGTTGTACCTGGCAAGGCGATTTGCCCCGGCGATGATTGGCGCCAGCAAGGGCGCCATCGTTGCGACCGGCAACACCTCGGCGTTGCGCGGCAAGGCCGGCTTCGCGGGGTTCGCGCCGACCAAGGCAGCGCAGCGGATCCTCGCCGAGGCGATGGCGCGCGATCTGGCGCCGCAAGGGGTTCATGTCGCCTACCTCGTGATCGATGCCGTGATCGATCTGGAGTGGACGCGCAAGCGCTGGCCGGATCGGCCGGATGACTTCTTCATCAAGCCGAAAGCGATCGCGGACGAGGTCTGGCACGTCGCCCATCAGGATCGCAGCGCGTGGTCGTTCAACGTCGAGATCAGGCCGTTCGGCGAAGCCTGGTAGCGCCGCGCGCCGGTCGCAAGAGTTGGTCAATTCATAAAAGCTCAGGAGGAATTTCATGCTGTTGAAGACGTTTGCCGTGTCCGTTGCGATGCTCGCGGCGCTTGCCGTGGCTCCAGTCCGCGCCGAAACGCCGGGGGTGTCGGAGTCGGAAATCAAGGTCGGGGCGACGTTCCCGTTCAGCGGGCCGGCGTCGCCGCTCAGCAACACCGGCAAGGGCCTCATCGCCTACGTCCATTCCGTCAATGACCGCGGCGGCGTCAACGGCCGCAAGATCAACCTCATCACCTATGACGATGCCTACACGCCGCCCAAGGCCGTGGAGCAGACCCGCAAGCTGATCGAGAGCGACGAGGTGGCGTTCCTGTTCAGCCCGCTCGGCACGCCCGGCATCGGCGCGACCATCAAATACGTCACTGCGAAGAAGGTGCCGCATCTGTTCGTCGTCAGCGGCGCGACCAAGTTTGCGAACTTCACCGAGTTTCCGCTGACCACCACGGGGCTGCCGAGCTACAACACCGAAGGAAAGATCTACGCAAAATACATCACGCAGACGGCGCCCGATGCGAAGATCGCGATCCTCTACCAGAACGACGATCTCGGCCGCGATTTCGTGGCCGCGTTCAAGGAGGTGCTGAAGGCCGATTTCGACAAGAAGGTGGTGACGTCGCCCTATGAGGTCACCGAGCCGACCATTGAATCCCGCGTGGTGACGTTGAAGGCGTCGGGCGCGCAGGCGTTCCTGATCGCCGGCACGCCGAAATTCGCGGCCCAGGCGATCAAGAAGGCGAACGAGACCGGCTGGTCGCCGCTGACCATCGTCAACTACGTGTCGAGCTCGGTTTCCGCGACCATCGTGCCGGCGGGAGCCGACAAGGCGGTGGGCGTTGTCGTGGCGACCATCACCAAGGATCCGAACGACAGGAAGTGGGCCGACGATTCCGGCATGAAATGGTATCGCGCCCATTTCGAGAAATATCTTCCCGGCGCGGACATCGGCGACAACAATTATCTGTTCGGCACCCAGCAGGGTCAGATCCTGGAACAGGTGCTGAAGCAGTGCGGCGACGATCTGTCGCGCGAGAACATCGTGAAGCAGGCGCGCAACATCAGGGGGCTCGTGCTGCCGACCCTGATGCCGGGCATCACCATCAACACAGGTCCGGACAACAGCATGGCCTATACGCAGCTGCAGCTGCAACGCTGGACCGGAAGCTCGTGGGAGCAGTTCGGCGGCGTGCTGAGCGCCGACCCGAACTGAACCGGGCCGGCCGAGGCGCTAGTGGAGCCGACGTGCGATCGGCTTCGCCAGCGTGCCTTGCCACTCCCGCTGCAATGACTGGTCGCTTGACCGCAGGCTGTTCAGCAAGGCCGCGGTCTTCGGCTGGACCCGCGAGCCGTCGATCACCTCGAGCTGGCCGCAGCGGTTGAGCGTGTGCAGCTTGCGTCCGGTCCACAGCGGCCCGGGTTTGAGCAGATAGCGCACGGCCTGCCGGTAGGTCGTCGGCGACAGTTCGAGCACTTCCGCAAGTCCGAGCGCCGCGCCGTATCCGTTGGTGCAGTCCTGCACCGGCCGCCACAGCTTGCCATTGATGGTCACGAAATTGCCGGCCGGCCGCGTCGTCGCGCGATCCATCAGGATCGGATTGCTTGCATGCGGCCGCCAGGGGCCGAACAACTGCTCGGCGTAATAGATCGCCAGCGTGTCGGAATATCCGCCGGTGCCGTCGCGCCAGGCTCCGAACATGTAGTAGAGGCCGTCATGCCGCGTGATGGTCGCGTCGGCGAGTTCGAGCCCGGCCAGCAGCGTGCCTTGCCGTTCCCACTTGTCGGGAAAGCGGACGCATTTGTAGATCGGGACATCCCGATGCGCGGTGCTTTCCGGGATCATCCACAGTTCGCCGCTGTTCTCGATCAGGAACGGGTAGGACAGGTGCCAGGGCTCTTCGAGCACAGGCAGCACGGTGCCGACCGGTCCGTTGCCGTCGAATTCGATCGCGGAGATGATGCCCTTGCCGGTGCGGTGGTCGAGGTCCTCGAAGAACACGCAGGTCCTGCCCTGCCATTTCACCGGGACGGGATCGGCATAGAAGTGATTGCCGGGATCGCCGAGCACGTTCCAGGCAGGTCCCGACAGGTCGCCGGTCCGCCAGACATCCGCGTTGTCGGCGTAGCGCCAACCGACATGCCAATGCGGCGCGTAGCAGCAGAGACGGTAGATTTCCTTCGCGATCGAGGTCGCGACGCCGCGCAGGACAAAGGGCACGGGATTTTGCGGCGCGCTGCCGGCCGCCGGCACAGCCAGTTGCGGGACCAGCCGCGGAGCGCCCGACAGGATCGGCGGCAGCATGGACAAGGTGCGCGCCATCACCGTTTCGAGCCCGCCGCTCAGGCCGGCGGCGATTTCCGCTGAGGGATGGCCGCGGTCCATCACCGTGCCGCCGAGCTCGTTGACGATTTCAATCACCGGCAGGTCGCCGGCGAGAATGGCGGCCAGTGCGGCGACTTCTCCGACCTGCCCGTTGAAGCGTGGACGGAGATAGAGCCTAGGGGAGCAGTTCGGGTCCCGCTCGGCCGTGGTGAAGTCGACCACCACATCGGGGTTGCCCATGCGCGGCCGTTCCGCAATCGTCTTCAGCCTGTCGGCCTCGCCCGCCTTGCCCTTGCGCAGCACGATGCGTTCGAGTTCGAACAGCATGTCGAGGCCGGCGAGCCTCGGCCCCGGCGTCGTAGTCCAGGCGATTTGAACGGGAATATCCTGATCGCTGACGCGCAGCGTCTCGCGACGCATCCAGAGCCGCGCCTGCGCACGATCGCAGCGAAACTCGATAATCATGTCCAGCCCAATTTCCTAGTGCGCGTCCACTCCCACGGCATTGCCGAGAATGCGGACGTATTCCTCTATCATGGCATCCAACGAATAGCGCGACTTCAGACCCACGGCGCTTTGCCGCAGCTGGTCGCTCAACGAACGATCGGTCAGGACTTTCGACACGGCGGCCGAAAACTCGGCCTCGTCAGAAGCGTCGACGAAAACCGCCGCCGGCTGCCCTTGGTAGGACAGTACTTCGCGCAGCACGGGAAGATCGTTGACGACGCAGGGAATGCCGGCGCTCGCGGCTTCCACCGCGGCAAGGCCGAAAGTTTCGGCCTGCGTCGGGAAGACGAAGACGTCGAGGCAGGCCAGGAAATCGGCCATCTGGCGCGGCGGAATCTCGCCGATGAAGTGCAGCCGGTCCGCGACTTTCAGCTCTTTTGCCAGGGCTCGCAGCCGTTCCTCATCCGCGCCTTGTCCGGCGAGGGCAAGATGCCAGGATTGATCGGCGGCCAGCAGGCGAATTGCCGCATCGAGCCGCTTGTGCGGATGCAGCCTTGCCGCGCAGCCGAGCAGCGTGCGATCCGGCGGCAGCTTGAGCTGCTGCCGCGCGACGTCCTTCGGCAGGCTGTGCGACTTGTCGTCGAAGCCATGCGGGACGTGCGTCATGCGCGAGCGATAGGGCGCGGGATAGCGCGCGTATTCCCGTTCCATGTCGCGCGAATTCAGCGTGATGCACTGGAAGAAGCCGGTCGAGCCCATGATGATGTCGGCGGCGCGCACCGGCATGCTCATCGACATCGCCGAGGACACCTGATTGGCGATCACCGGGGCGCGGCTGACGAGGCGCGACACGCCTCCGCCGATCACATTGCCGAAGTGCTGGAAGGTCAGCACGACATCGGGCCTGATGGTCCTGAGATGGCCGGCGAGCGTCCACAGCATCCGCAGCAGCGCCAGCGGATTTCCCGGGCGGCTCGGCGCGCAATAGAATGTATTGGGCGGCTCGTCGAAGGAATCCGATTTGCGGAAGAAGAACAGGTTGGCGACGTCGTAGCCGCGCGCGGCGAGGCCCGCACCGAGCAGCCGCGATATCTCCTGCGCGCCGGCGTTCTCGGCCTGGGTCTGCACCAGGACGACACGCAGCTTTGGCTTGCTCTGGTTCGATTGATTGCGCGATGCGGTCGATGCCTCGCGCAATTCTGTGCTTGGCCTGTAATGGAGCACGGCTTCCTCACCCATCGAAGGAATGGAGTCGTCTCCCTCGATATTGCGCGCGTGCTTATCACGCGAAGCGTGCTCGTACACCGAGTAGCGCGTGTTGAGGTTACTGCTCATTTAGTGCGGTCAGACATCGCCAGCAATCGAGAGACATTGTCTCACACAAAGGGTACAGCCGGCTCGTTAACTAATTGGTTACGCCCGCATCGAGAGGGGGTAACCGTGGATTAACCATAGATATTTACGTTGGAGCAGTACTGTCAGTTGAATTCGAGTCACAGCCTCATGAAGTTCGGTAACCGCGTAGGCTCGAGACGTTCCGAAGCCACGGAACCCGCCGCGTCGTGGGAAACTGCCGGCGTGCCGGCCAGCCGATCCTCTGCGGAAACCATCAAGGGCGTGCTTAGCATTGCCGGCGTGGTGGCTTTTTTCCGCGAGAACGGTCAGCGCATTCTGATGCTCGCCGCGGTGATCTTCGCGGTCGGCGTCATTCTGCTGATGTTGATTCCGGCGCGCTATGCCGCGACCGCGCTCGTCGTGGTCGACCCGCGCGAACAGCGCGTGACCACCGATCAGGACGTCCTGCCGGGGATCGGTCAGGATGCCGCAGCACTGCAGAGCTATGTCGAGATCGCCAAATCCGACGGATTTCTCGGGCCGCTGATCGAGCAGCTCAAGGTCGCCGAGGACAGCGACATCTCCGGCGGCAGGACCGACCCCACGCGCCTGCTCGACCGGTTTCGCAACCGGCTCGACATCTCCCGGCGCGGATTGACCTATGTCATCGCCATCAAGTTCACGTCCAACGACCCGCAGCGCGCGGCGTATTACGCCAATGCGGTGGCTGAGGCGTTCGTCGCCAGCCAGCGCGGCACGCGCAGCGTGGCGACCGATGAAGCTGCCGACTGGCTGAAGAGCCGGCTCAAGACATTGAACGACCGCTTGCGGTCTTCGGAAGACGCCGTTGCGAAGTTCAAGCTCGAGCACCGGATCGTCAATGCCGGCAAGGAATCGACGACGCAGCAATTGCGCGTCACCGATCTGACCCAGCAGGTCGCCGCCGCGCGCGCCCGCACCGAGGAGGCCAAGGTCCGCTATGAGCAACTGCAACGCGACCTGAAGGCCAACGTCGACGGGCCGGTCAAGCAGGACCTGCTGAGTGCGCTGCGCGCCCAGCGCTCCGCGCTCAACGACCAGATCGCACAGAAGCGCGGGGTGCTGGGCGACCGTCATCCGGACCTCGTGATGGCTCTCAGCCAGCTCGGCGATCTCAACCGGCAGATCGAGCTCGAGCGGAAGAAGAACATCGACACCGCGAAGTCGGAATATGAGGCGCAGCGCGATCAGCAGAAGGCGCTCGAGGATCAGCAGAAGGCGGTCGAACAGCAGATCCTTGTCGACGGTCAGGCGCTCGTCAAGCTGCAGGAATTGCAGCGCGACGCCGATGCCAACAAGAATATCTACGAGCAATTCCTCTCGCGCTACAAGACCACCGACGAGCAGCGGCTGTTGCAGAGCTCGCAGACCAAGGTCGCATCGCCTGCGACGCCGCCGGTGCGTTCGACGCTGCCGCCGCTTCCGCTGTTGCTGGTCGCGCTCGCGATCGTCTCGCTGCTGACGTCGACGGCGATCGTCGCCGTTCCTGGTCTCAATCTGAAGCAGCTCCCGATCAAGGCCATTCCGCCGCTTCGTCGGGCCGAGGCGCCCGCACCACCGGCGCCTGCCGCGCCGCAACCGGCGCTGCCGCCGGGATTGCCGGTGCTGGCCCGCATTCCCAACATGGCGTCGCCGGACGCCGTCAGGAGCGTCTGGCAGACCCCGATCTCGACGACGGCCGAGCCCGATCTCGGTCCGCATCTTCAGCTGCTGATCGAGAACATCGAGCAACTTCCGGGAGACCACGGCAAGGTGGCGCTCCTGCTGTCGGTTGAGGGCGGTGCCGGCGGCAGCACCATCGCACGGTCGCTGAACCGATCCGCCGTCAAGAACGGCATGCTCAGCGTCCTGATCGAGATGGAATCCAGGCGCGCCGAGGCCGCGCCGCCGCAAGGATCGGGGATCATCAAGGCCGATCTGCCGTCCATCGTCGAACTGCTGGGCGCCAGCAGCAAGTCGCCGCCCTATCCGCCGGACGATATTCGCGCCGATTTCGGCCTGATCATCGTCGACGCGTCGTCGCTTGCGCTGCAGCCGGCCGCGGTGGCGCTGGCTGCCCATGCCGACCTCGTGATCCTCGTGGCTCGCGAAGGGGCCGCCAACTCGGCTGCGATCGGCAAGGTGCGCGCCGATCTATCCGGGTATGGTTCGGTCCCGACCGCGCTGGTCGTCAATCGCGTAGCGGTCGATGCGACCGTTCGCGGTGCCCAGGGCGAAACGCTGGGCCTGGCGAGTTGAAAAGGCGGTTCGGCTGAAGCTAGAGCCTTCTTCGTTCCTATAGGATCGGAGCGTGGCTCCAGATTCTTGTTTTGACGCGTTTTCGTCACGCGAACCGGTAATCTTACTTCACTCGAAAAACGCTCTAGTCGTTGCTATCCGCAACGCGGACCGCGTAGGCGTCACCTTTCGACGGCCACAGGTGCGACAGCACCAGAATGGATGGGTCGACGCCGGTCCGCCGCCGGCACAGCACGTTGAGCGCGACGGTGGCGACGACCAGCGAACCCGTCGCAGAGATCGCGGCGCCGAGCACGCCAAGCCAGGGAATCAGCATGACAAATCCCAGCAGCCGCAGCGCCACATTGGCTGCGACAACGGGAACGTAATCGCGCTCATGGCCTGTCAGCTGCAGAACAGCAGCAGAGGGCCCGCCTGCCGCCTGGAAGGCCGTTCCGATTGCGAGCACGATCAACACCCACTGCTGCGCCGCAAAGTGCGGTCCGAACAGGCCGAGCAGATGGGGGGCGCCCACCCAGACAATGACGAGGCCGCTGAGCACGCAGAGCGCGGTCACCTCGGCCATCAGCTTCAGCGTATGTTCGAGCTCGCCGTGGTTCTTGCTGAAGTACAGCGAGGGGAGCCGGCGCGCGCCGAACGTGTACAGCGCAGCCGACAGCATGGCGAAGATGTTGGCCAGCCGCGAGGCGGCGAAATAGACGCCGGCGGTGGCCGGATCCAGCATCCAGTAGACCAGGATGACGTCGAAATACTGGTTAGCCGCTTCGAGAATGGAGGCGAGCCAGAACCGGAATGCGCTCTTGTTCCAGCGCGAGGCCTCGAAGCGCGCCGTCACCGACCGCAGGTTCGGCAGCACCCGTACGATCGATACGATCTGCACGACGAGCCCGAGGGCCATCGCGGCCGACATCGCGCTGAACAGCTCGGTGGGGGTGAGCTGCCGGTGGCCGAACAGCACCGCGATCAGGAACAGGACGACGGCGACGCGCCAGAAGAACTCTCGATTGCCTTCGCCCATCAGGATGCTGACCAGCGATCGCGCGATCTGGCTGCCGAGCATGAGCCCTGCGTTGACCGCGGTGAACGCCGAGACCGACAGGATCAACAGCCACCACTCGCCGCGAAGGCTGGCCACCGCGGCGATCGCGGCGATCGAAATCAGCATCCCGATCGCCGAGTTCTTCAGGCTCGACAGCAGCACACCCTTGGTGAACTCGGTCTGGCCGCGCACTTCATATTCATTGAGAAACCGAACCAGGAGCAGCTCCTGGCCGACCAGGCCCACGACCGAGGCGATCTGGGCGACGGAGAGCAGGGTTGCGAAGTTTCCAAACGCGTCGGGCGTCATCGCCCGCGCGGCGAGCGAGAACAACGCGAATGCGAGCCCGCCGCTACCAACCTTGAGCAGGATGGTCCCGGCAACGCCGCGCGTGACGTCGCGCCGTAACAATTGGAGCACAGAGGCAATCACCAGAGACGTCTCAATATCCAGTCGGGCTGTCGACCGTAGCAATCGGTGAAGCCTGGAGTGTTAATGTTCTCTTGCTAAGATTCCGTTCCTTTCGAATGGCTTCAGGGTCCAACGCAGTTGTGAACGGGGCCAGGTCGCGTTGCTCCATTCTGGAACGGCGCCGTCTGCCCTGTCTCCAAACGGCGCAGGTTGGATTTGCCTCCGGAGCGCGGTCCAGTGGCGCGGACCTTGCCGGATGCGACTGGGCTTGCGCGTCAACGCCATCTGTCGCAGCTTGATGGCCTGGCAATTGCCTCGCCATCCTGCTGCGGAGCCTGCAAAGGTTCAGTTTCATGGCCGACCGTCGTGCAAGCCGTGTGCCGAGAGACCGCTGATCGTGGTCCGGACGTTTTCATTAACCTCGATTCTCGAACTCGCCGTGCTCGATCGGCAAGGCGGCACTGGGGGCAAGGAATTTGCAGTTCTGCGGCCAACTAGAGCTTTTCCCGTTCCGATGGAATCGGAACGGCGTTCTAGATTCTTGTTTTGACGCGTTTTCTTCACGCGAACCGGTATCCACTTCGCTCGAAAACGCTCTAGCCGTCGGAGCGGACAAACATGATTGCCGAGAAAAGTGCGACCAAGCCGATCGTGGCCTGCGAGGCCGAAGTCATCGAAGCGGACGTCGCAATTGTCGGAGCCGGTTTGGCAGGCTCGCTGGCAAGGGCTGTGCTCGCCCGAGCCGGGTACCGGGTCATCCTGATCGACAAGCGTTCGATCCCGCCGGATGAATTCCGCGTCGAGAAGATCGCCGGACGGCAGATCGATATTCTGCGCCGCCTCGGCTTCATCGACGACGTCGAGGCCATTGCCGCGCCCTATGACCGGGTGCTCAACATCAGGAGCGGCAAGCTGGTCGATATCGGCGTCGGCCGGTCCTACGGGATTTCCTATGCCAACCTCGTCAACATGGCACGCGGCCTGACGCCCGATGCGTCGAGCTTCCTGCTCGACCAGGTGACCAATGTCAGCTGTAGCGAGCAAAGCCAGCAGTTGACGCTGGCCTCCGGAAGGCGCGTCGTCTCGCGTCTGGTCATTCTGGCGACCGGCATGACGAACGTGCTCGGCCACAGTCTCGGAATGCGTCGGCGGATGCTTGCTGCGCGCCACTCAGTCTCGTTCGGCTTCACGATCGCACGGCCGGACAATGCGCCGTTCGATTTCGATGCGCTGACCTGCTATGGTGAGGAGGCGGCTGACGGTGTCGACTATCTCAGCCTGTTTCCGATGTCGGGCGGCATGCGGGCGAACCTGTTCATGTTCCGCGATCCGACCGATCCGATCATGCGCGAGCTGCGCCGCGACACCAGACGGACGCTGCTTCGCCTGATGCCGGGATTGCAGCCCTATCTCGGCGATTTCGAGGTGGTCGGCCAGGTGCAGAACTGGGTCATGGATCTGACTGTGACCGAGGGCCATCTGCGGCCGGGCGTCGTGTTGATCGGCGATGCGTTTCAGACCAACTGTCCCGCAGCCGGAACCGGCGTGGGCCGACTGCTGGTGGATGTCGAACGTCTTTGCACGGACTATGTGCCGCGCTGGCTGGAGACCGCCGGTATGGGCGTGGACAAGATTGCGCAGTTCTATTCCGATCGGGACAAGCTCGCCGCCGATCAGCACTCGCTGCAATTGGCGAGCTTCCGCCAGGCCTTGACGTTGAACACCGATATGCGCTGGAACTTGCGGCGGAAGCTGCACTTCCTGCGCCGCATGATCACCCACCGGGTCGACCGCATTCATCCGGGATGGGTGATGCGCGTCCGCAGCGCGCTCCGCTAGGCGAGTGGTCGCGCCAAGATCATGTTCACAATGAGCTGAGGCGCGATGATGATCCGACCCGATCTCATCGCGCTTTAGCGCGTGCCGGTCGAGGTGCGGATCGGTCTGAGGTCGGTCACGCGCTTGGCGGCCTGCTTGATCCAGGGCGCCTGCTTCAAGGCAAACAGCGCCAGCGAGCCGGCCGCGCTGCCGGCCTGCGTCACCGCAGACATCGGCGTCGGCTGACCGCCGAACTGCATTTTGTAGGGTTCGTCACCGATGGTGAAATCGAGCACCCGGTCGCCGCGCTCGATGCAATCCCTGGCGACGCCCTCGAATGTCAGCGCGCCGATCGATTGGCTCTTGTACCCGTCGACATCGAACCCCGTCATGACGACGAGGACGCTGCCACGGTGGACCAGCCCAAGCGCGGTGGCGATGACGATGCCGTCCATCTTCATGGCGTAGAGCCGGGTAAACGAGCCCATGCCGCGAAGCGCCACGCTCGAGTAGAAATCGAAGTACTCCGGTCGCTGCAACAGATCGCCATCACCCTGTTCGTGAAACCGCGGTCCGCGAAACTTTCTCATCGTCTCCATGGCTTCGCCGACGGAGGCGCTATCGTCGCAGCATGAGAAGGTGAGCGTGCCTTTCTTGTGGATCTGGCGCCATTTCTTTGCCAGCTCCTTCTGGTACGACTTTCCCATTGCATTGATCTGCCATTGCTCGAACGGCGCAACCAGGACCGTCGCGTAAGCATTGGTATCCATCAGGCTGCGATGGGGCGCTCCGAGCAGATTCTCGATCGGCATCCTCGCATCGAGCAGCTTGGGTATGCGCAGCAGGTCGAACGGCCGCAGCAGCTGTCGAAGCCTTTCGCAGGCACGCCGGTCTTGCAGCAGGTCGGCGAAGGTCGCGATGCTGCACACCGGCGACAAATAGTCGGACACGCGGAGATCGGCGAATTCGATGGTGCGCATCGGGCCGCGCCGCACGCGCAGCATCGGCAGCACGGCCGCAAGCGACTTGTTCGCACGATGGCGGATGGCGACGACCAGCGGCTTGGCCGACGCGGCGGAAGCGAGCTTGCGATAAAGGCTGTCCAGCCATATCGGATGCTGGAAGGCGGTCGCGTCCGAGCCTTCAAATAACTTCACGTACTCTTCAGACAGGAAGTCGAATGCGTCGTCGATGCTGACATCGAACGCGTCATCATTCTTATTCATGTGAGACCAAACAAATCGACAGTTTCAAAGCGCCGATTGAATCCGGCACGCCGCCCTTATAGCAAAGGTCGATCGGCTCGGGCAGCGGCAGAATACGATTTGTATTAATGCAATGCCTCGACCTTTGCACATTGTTGCTGGGTCGAGCCATTACCTTCATCGCATCGGCTGCGGTCGGCCGTCATCTGAACGTCGCTGCGTCCGAGGGATCTGCATCGTTAACAATCCTTTAAGACTCAGCTCAATCGCGCCGTGGTGAGATATCGCACCCGGTCTGGACCGGATATTGCAGTTAAGGGCTCGCAAGTCCTGGAGTCCCGCCGAAATGCTGAGTCACAGCCAAAAAACCCGCGCTTCCTACGCAATTTCGTTCCCGCAGGCCGACCGCAAGCCGCCTCGGCGTCCCAATTCGGACATGGCTGCGCCGCCTGTCCGGATTTGCGACATATCGCGGGCCGAGCAGATGTCCTCGGCTCCGGCGCAAATCGGATCATTGCCACACGGCGCGCGGGAGCGGCGCATCAATCCTGTCGGCAGGGCTGCGACGGCCGGTGTTCCCCGGGCAACCGTCGGTGGGCTGCGGCTCGCCGTGCTAGATCGCGAGCAGACCGCCGAGTTCATGGTCGAGGCTGTGCATCCGAACCGGCGTGCCAATCGTCCGCTGTATCTGACCTCCGCCAACGGCGAGGTGCTGTCGCGCTGCTCGACCGAGCCGATGACGGACCGGCTGTTCCGTACCGCCGACCTGATCAACGCCGACGGGCAACCGCTGGTCATGGTGTCCAAGCTTCGGTCGCCGAATCCGCTTCCCGAGCGCGTCGCGACCACGGATCTGTTTCACGACGTCGCGCGCAAGGCGGAAGAGCTCGGGCTGACCTTCTATCTGTTCGGCGCCAACGAAGCCGAGAACAAGGCTGCCATTGCCAATGTCCGCCGGGCCTATCCGGCACTCAAGATCGTCGGCCATTCGCACGGCTATCTGCGCGGCGACGCATTGCGGGCCAAGGTCGACGAGATCAATGCCCTGGCGCCCGATTTTCTCTGGGTCGCGCTCGGTGTGCCCTATGAGCAGGCTTTCGTCGACGAATTCATGCCTCGGCTCGGCAATGTCGGCGTCATCAAGACCTCGGGCGGGCTGTTCAACTTCCTGTCCGGCTCGCGCCCGCGTGCGCCGAGATGGATGCAGATCGTCGGCCTCGAATGGGCCTGGCGCCTATGGCTCGAGCCGCGGCGGCTGTTCTGGCGTTATCTGACGACCAATCCGCACGCGCTCTATCTGCTGTTCAACCGGACCCGATCCTCGTCGACGAAAGACTGACGCCTCTAACGAGTGCAATGTGCGGCTCCGATCCACCGGAGCAGCAGGCTCATTCCATGAGCGGAGTACAACCGAATGGACGGACGTGCGATCGACGGTTCGATCTGGCAGGCACCCGGTGTCGGGGCGGAGAATTTCGCCAGGGCCGTCGTCGGTTGGTCGATCACCATCAATGTGATCATGTCGATGGGGACCTTCCACGCCGCGCTGCTTCCGACCGAGTTGACCCTGGTGCAACAGGCCGTCGCCCTGCTGATGTGGGGCGTTCTGATCTACGCAAGCCTGTTCATCCGTCCCTGCCTGCGGCTGGCCCTCAATCTCGATACGCTCGTGATCGTCGCGTTCTACGCATTCGCCACTATCTCCGTGTTGTGGACCAACCTCGGCGTGGCGGCGCTGATGAAGGCCGCTGCGCTCGTAATCACGACGCTTGGCGCGTTCTGCATGATCACCCGCGTCGATATCGATGACATCGTGACATCGGCCACCCGCGGCCTGTTCGTGCTGATCGCCGCCTCTGCGCTCTGTGCGGTGATCCTCCCGGACATCGGGATCGATCAGACCTGGATGCACAAGGGACAGTGGCAGGGCGTCTTCGAGTCGAAGCAAACCCTCGGCTTCGCCGGCGCCTATCTCATGTTCTTCGCCTGCTATCGAAAGATAACGGGACAAGGATGGCTGCCCTTCCTCGTGACGTTCGTGCTGGCCTCCACCTGCGTCATGCTCTCGGAGTCGCGCGGCGCCGGCACCCTGTCGCTGGTTGCCTGCGCGCTGCTGCTCACCTCCCTGTGGTCGGTCCGGTGCATGCAGGTCTACGCGATCCTGCCATCCGTCATGTGCGTCGCGGCAGCGCTATTGATCCTGTATTTCTACACGACCGGATACGACTCGATTCATGCCTTCGACACGACGATCGACTTCACCGAGCGGACCTTCATCTGGCAGTACGCCATCAGCCATTTCGATGACGCGCCGCTGTTCGGATTTGGCATCAACGGATTCTGGACCAATCCGGCGATCTACGATTATTTCAACCAGAACCACGGCTGGGTGCTCGACAATTACCACAACGGCTATATCGCCATTCTCGTCGAGACCGGATTCCTGGGCTATTTCCTGTTCACGGCGAGCGTCTTTCTGTTTTCCTACAAGGTGCTCTGCCTGATCGCAGGGCGGGCAATCGACCGCCTGCACTGCGCGTTGATCATCGGATTTGTTTTTCTCAACTGCCAGACCAATTTCACCGAGACGGTTTTCCTTCGCTCGACGATGTTCACGTCGGTGTTGCTGATCGCCTTCTTCCTCGCCATTTGCCGGCCGGTGCCGTCATCGTGCGCGCAGCCGCGCGAGCCGGAGCGGCCATGACCGCGTTCCGAATACTTCTGCGACGAGCCTTCGTCATGCTGGCGGCGGCAGGGCTTGCTGTCCCGCTGATCGCGCCGGCGAATGCCGCGGGGCAGGGGGCATCGTCGGACGCCGCGACATTGGGGCGCGGCATCAATATTCTCGGCTATGACGGCATCTGGGAGGGCTACCACAACGCGCCGTTCCGCCGGGAAAACCTCGCCGCGATTCGCAGGGCCGGCTTTTCCCATGTCCGGATCAATTTCTTCGGCTTCAGGCATATGGATTCCGGCAACATCCTCGATGATGCCGTCCTGCGGCGGCTCGATGCCGTGATCGAGCAGGTGCTGGCGAGCAGGCTCGTTCCGATCCTCGACGAGCACGACACCGATCTCTGCCAACGCGACGTGGCCGAATGCGGCGTGAAGCTCAAGGCATTCTGGCGCCAGATCGCATCGCGCTATGCGGGGAAATACCCGGCGCTGGTGTTCGAGATCCTGAACGAGCCCGGCGGCAACATGACCTCGGCCGAATGGAACGAGCTGCTCGGCGATTGTCTTGCCATCATCCGGGGTACCAACCCGAAGCGCAATGTCGTGGTCGCGATCCTGAACACCGAGGAGCTGCCGATCGATCAGCTGGCGCTGCCGGCCGGCGACCGAAACCTGATCGTCACATTCCACTATTACCTGCCGCTGCAATTCACCCATCAGGGCGCGCCGTGGTCGCCGACCTTCTCGAAGATCGGTCCATTGCGCTGGGGCTCTGCGGAAGACTTGGCCAAGGCCTCGGCCGATTTTGACAAGATCCGATCCTGGTCCGAGAAAGAGAAGCGCCCGATCTATCTTGGCGAGTTCGGTGTCTATGAACGTGCTCCCGCGGAGAGCCGCGCGACGTATCTGTCGTTCATGGCGAGACGCGCGGAACGAAATGGCTGGGCGTGGGCTTACTGGCAGTTCGACCACGATTTTGCGGCATTCGACGGCGCCCGGCAACGCTGGAAGACGGACATTCTCCGCGCGATCATCCCTCCGGTCCGCTAAGCCCTTCGATTGCACGCCGCGTCCGATTCAGGATCGGCCGGCGGCCTTGACGACGCGATTGTCGCGCGCCGCGAGCACGCCACCCTTGTAGACTGAACGCCCGGACGGCCGCGCGACCACGGCCTCCTGGATATGCACGGCGTTCAGGGTCACGAAATCGGCCTTGGCCCCGACATGCAGGCCGTAGTGCTCGAGCCTGAGCGCCTGGGCGCCGGCCGCGGTGATCATGTCGAACGCGATCGCGAGCTCTTCGTCGGTGTAGAAACCCGAGCGGTATCCGATCATCATGGCGCGGCCCAGCATGTCGCCGTCGCCATAGGGCCACCAGGAGTCGCGGATGTTGTCGTTGCCGCTGAACACCGTGACGCCGGCTTTCCGCAACAGGGCGACGGGCGGGAATGGCCGGCTGCCCGGCGCATTCGTCATGATCGCGACGCCCGAGCGCGCCAGACTGTCGGCGGTCTTCTTCAGCGCGTCGGCGGGAATGTCGCCGAGCCCGTAAGCGTGGCTGACGGTGACGCGGCCCGCCATGCCGAGCGCACGGGTGCGCGCCGCGATCTGCTCGACCTCGAAGGCACCGAGCATGCCGCCGTCATGAAGATGGATATCGACATCGACGCCGTGCTTTTGCGCGACGCCAAACACGACGTCGAGATGCCCTTCGACGTCCCGGTCGAAGCTTGCGGGATCGAGCCCGCCGACGGCATTGGCGCCGAGCTTGATGGCCTCGTCGAGCAGTTGCGGCGTGCCGGGGCTGGTGAGGATGCCGTTCTGGGGAAACGCCACGAGCTGGATATCGATCAAATCCCTGTATTCCTCGCGAACCCCGAGGATGGTCTCCAGCGACTTCAGCCCCACCGAACCGTCGACCATGACGTGACTGCGCATCTGCGTCGTGCCGTGCCCGATGCAGAGGTCGAGCTGGTTCCGCGCGCGCACGTCCATCGGCGCGGCCGCGGCAAGGTTCTCGGCCTGAAACGCCACCCGCTCATGGACGTCGAATCCGTTGGTGCAGGGACGGTGCGGCCGCCAGGCGTCGCCGTAAAAACTGGTGTCGAGATGGATGTGGCCTTCGACGAAGCCGGGCACGACCAGCGCATTGCCGAGATCGACGATCTCGATCCCGCTCGGCCGTTCGCCTTTCGCCTCGATCGCAACGATGCGGCCGCCACGGACCAGCAGATCGCGGCTGGTGCCGTCACCGAACCTGGCATTGATGAAGAGTTTGTCGGCTGGCATCGGATCTGTTCCTCTTGTCGCTTGCGTCGCATGCAGATCGCGCGGCTCTCCATGCCTTGTTTAACATGGTCGGAGGAATAATACTCCGCTCGCACAAGCAGACAAGGAACCGAGAGCGTTGCCGAAGATTGCGAGCAGGGAACAGTTCGACGTCAAGCGCGCGGCCTTTGCCGCGACCATCGGCAACATGTTGGAGTTCTACGACTTCATCACCTACAGCTTCTTTGCGACCGAGATCGGACGCACCTTCTTCCCCGCGCATAGCGAATACGGCAGCCTCATGCTGTCGCTTGCGACCTTCGGCGCCGGCTTCCTGACGCGGCCGATCGGCGGCATCGTGCTTGGCATCTTCTCCGACCGGGTCGGGCGGCGGCCGGCGATGCTGCTGAGTTTCGCCCTGATGGGCGGCGCGATCCTGACCATCGCGCTGACGCCATCCTATGCCGCGATCGGCATTGTGGCGCCTGTTATCGTGATTCTGGCGCGGATGGTGCAGGGGTTTGCGCTCGGCGGCGAGGTCGGGCCGACCACGGCCTATCTGATCGAGATCGCTGCACCGAGGAACCGCGGCCTCGTGGTCGCCTCGCAGCCCGCCAGCCAGGAGATCGCGGCGACGGTCGGCGCGCTTGTCGGTGTCATCCTGAGCAGCGCGATGGCGCCCGACATGCTGCAGGCCTATGGATGGCGCATCGCGTTCCTGCTCGGGGCCGTTTGTCTGCCGTTCGGCATCTGGATGCGCCGCACGCTGCCGGAAACGGTCTCGCATGGGGAGCACGTCGCCGGGCAGGTCGAACGCTCGAGCCATGTGGCGCTGGCGCGCCGGCATCTTCGCGTCATCGTGCTGGCGGTGATGATCCTGGCCAGCGGCACGATCTCGACCTATGTGACGCAATACATGACGACCTACGCCAAGAACACGCTGCATGTGTCGCCGTCGCTGGCGTTCACGGTATCGCTGGTCAGCAACGGACTGCAGATCATCGGCGCGGTGCTGGGCGGCTGGCTTGCCGACCGGCTCGGACGCAAGCCGATCATGATCTGGCCGCAGCTGGTCGTGCTGGTGCTGACCTATCCGGCCTTCCTGTGGATCGTCCAGGACCCCGGTGCGTGGTCGCTGTTGTTCGGCTTCGGCATCCTGTCGTTCATCGGATCGCTGCCGTTCACGGCGTTCTATGCCGCGTTCACCGAAGCGCTGCCGCAGAGCATCCGCGGCGGCGTGTTCGCCACGATCTACGCGGTCGCCATCGCGACGTTCGGCGGCACCGCGCAACTCGTGGTCACGTGGCTGCTGCACGTGACCGGAGATCCGCTGGCGCCGTCCTGGTATCTTCTGCTCGCGGCCGCGGTCGGCATCGTGGCCATGAGCCTGATGCCCGAGACCGCCCCGGTGAAGGTCGGCGAGAAGTAGCGCCCGCGCTTATTAATTCATGTCGCGAAAGGCGTGGCCGTTGGCCTCGATTTCCTTCACGAGCTGCGGCGGCAGATTGGCCTGCGCCGAGGTGCCGTCGAACACCCAGTCCTTGGCATCGGCAAGATCGGGAAGACCCGCGCCCTTGCGGACATAAAGACCGACCGATGTCTTCTTCGGATTGATGTAGAGATCGTAGTCCATTGCGCGCCTCCTCTCCGTTGCAGTTCGACGGACGCTCCGGCACGGATTGGCCGAAGCCTCCTGGAAGAGTGAACGCCGATAGGGCTAAGCGGGTTTCTTCGCCTCCGGCGCAAGCACCACCGACGCCTCGCTCGTCAGCATCAGGAAGGTGATGGTCTCCTGGAAATACAGCTGAACCGATTTCGCCGAGTGGCTGAGATAGCCGATCGAAAGATCCTGGCCGATCGAGAGCTGGAAATCGCCGCCGCGGGTGGTCAGCAGGACGCCGCCCTCGATCGCCGGCGCCCAGATGATCTTGCCGTCGATCAGGCGCTGAATGTGCTGCAGCACCGGATAGCCGTCGTCGGTGGCCCCGCCGATCGCGGTATAGGGCTCGGTGCCGAGCAGCAGCGTATAGGGACCGTTGACGCCGGCAAGCCGCAGCTGGCTGACCGCCTGGGCGACCACGGCGGGATAGTTCTTGACGCTCGACGGCAGCGTCAGCACCGGGTTGCTGGTGCCCTGACGGATGCCCTGAATCCCGGCAACCGCGTAGCCGTCGAATACCGCGCGATCCTCGGCGAATGCGATCTTGCGCGCGGCCTCCTTGAGCGGATCCCAGTCGGAATCATTGGCGCCGCGCTCGACATCGTCGATCGCCTGGCGCGAGAGCTCGAACGGCACGCGCAGCTCGACCAGCGCGCGGACGTCGCGTTGCGTCGCCTCGACCCCGTCGCCCGGCGCCGCAATCTTCTTGAGATGACCGGTGCCGACTGCGGAGAAATCCGTTCCCTTCGGACCGTCGACATCGACGACACGGCGCGCCGCCAGATGGCGCTTCAACGTGCGCGAGGCCTCCTCTTCGATCTGGGCCCATGCCGCATCCGAGATAGGGGCGAGTCCCCGATGAAGATTATTCATGTCCAGCCTCTCCTTTCAGTGAGCCGATCCCGAGCGAGCCGTCGGACGGCGGTATTCCTGGTGCAGGTGTGTCGCCCGCCCCGGCGTCATCCGGAGACGGCTCGGCGGGCGAAGCTGCCGGCGCCTCGCTCGCGACATCCTCCAGGAAGGTCGCCGACGGGACGAAGAACAGCATGCCGGTGACGGCGCGGCTGAAGTCGAGCAGGCGGTCGTAATTGCCCGGCGGCTTGCCGACGAACATGTTCTCCAGCATCTGCTCGATCCGGTGCGGGGACTTGGCATAGCCGATGAAATAGGTCCCGAACTCGCCCTTGCTGATATTGCCGAACGGCATGTTGTCGCGGACGATATCGAGCTCCTCGCCATTCTCGACGATCGTGGTCAGCGCGTTGTGCGCGTAGCTCGGCTTCACCGCATCGTCGAGCTCGATGTCGGAGAGTTTGGTTCGGCCGATGATCTTTTCCTGCATCTCGACCGGCAGCTCGTTCCACTTCTTCAGGTCGTGCAGGTATTTTTGCACGATCACATAGCTGCCGCCGGCAAACGCCGTGTCCTCGTCGCCGATGATGGTGGCGTCGGTGGCCGCCTGGTCCTCCGGATTCTCCGTGCCGTCGACGAAGCCGAGCAGGTCGCGTTCGTCGAAATATTTGAAGCCGTGCACCTCGTCGGAGGTCGCAACCGCATCGCCGAGCCGCGTCATGATCTGGGTCGCGAGCTCGAAGCACAGGTCCATCGGCACGGCGCGGATGTGAAACAGCAGGTCGCCCGGCGTTGCGACGGCGTGGTGGACGCCGTTGATCTCGCGGAACGGATGCAGACCTTTCGGCTTCGGCGCATCGAACAGCCGGTCCCATGCGTCGGAGCCGATGCCCATGACGCATGACAGCCGGCCCTCGAGATCGCGGAAGCCCACGGCACGCAGCAGCGCGCCCAGGTCGGCGCATAGCGACCGCACCACCGCATCATATTCCGGATTGGGCTTGAGCGTGACCGCAAGGAAGATGGCCGCGCGCGTCAGCTTCGCAGCGACCGGTTGCGGAACGGCTGATGGCACGCAGGTCTCCTTGACTAAAACGGCACTTCCACGAGGACAAAAGGCAGGCGCAGGACGCCGGATCGGCGTCCAGACAGGGGCAGAGGAGCATGCCGGTGGAGCCTTTACAAGGGCTCGAATGGCTCACGCGCTTGCAGAGGTGCCTGCCTCAATCGACGGGCTTGCCGGACTTCTCTTCCTCGAGGGTCACCGCAATCGCGGCGTTGGCCGAGAGCCGAACCTTGGAGCCTTCGACACCCGCCACGAAGCCGAGCTCGATGAAGTGGTGATGGCCCTTGTGGAAGCCGTCGCTGTCGTTTTTCTTGAGCTTGATGCGGTTGCCCTCGACGTGATCGACGGTGCCGACATGCACGCCATCGGCGCCGATGACCTCCATGTTGTCCTTGATCTCGTGCTGCGTCATGGCGCTCTCCCTGGTTGCAGGTCAGCTTGTATAGTCGGCTTGCATATGATGCCGGCAGACGACGCGGCGATGACAGCGCGTCGTGGGCAATCCGGGCTGTCTCACACCGGTTCGAATTCGTCCGCCGCCGCGTTCTCCGGCTTCTTGCCGTTGAAGGTGAGGCCGGCCTTGGTGGCCGACAGTCTTACCTGCGACCCGTCGCGCACGTCGCCGGAAAGGATCATCTCCGCAAGCGGGTCCTGTACGCTGCGCTGGATCACCCGCTTCAGCGGACGGGCGCCGTAAGCCGGATCCCAGCCTTTGTCCGCCAACCAGTCGCGCGCCTTCGGATCGAGCTCCAGCTCGATCTTGCGATCCTCCAGCAGCCTGCGCAGCCGCGAGAACTGGATCTCGACGATGCGGCCCATGTCGCTCTTCTGCAGCCGGTGAAACAGGATGATCTCGTCGATCCGGTTGAGGAATTCCGGGCGGAAGTGCGCCCGCACCATGTTCATCACCTGCTCGCGCACCGCGCTCGTGCTCTGGCCTTCCGGCTGGTTGACCAGATATTCGGCGCCGATGTTCGAGGTCATGATGATCAGTGTGTTGCGGAAGTCGACGGTGCGGCCCTGGCCGTCGGTCAGGCGGCCATCGTCGAGCACCTGCAGCAGCACGTTGAAGACGTCGGGATGCGCCTTCTCGATCTCGTCGAACAGCACCACCTGATAAGGCCGCCGCCGCACCGCTTCGGTCAGGGCGCCGCCCTCGTCATAGCCGACATAGCCGGGCGGCGCGCCGATCAACCGCGAGACCGAGTGCTTCTCCATGTATTCGGACATGTCGAGGCGGATCATCGCGGTCTCGTCATCGAACAGATATTCGGCAAGCGCTTTCGCAAGCTCGGTCTTGCCGACGCCGGTTGGACCCAAGAACATGAAGGAGCCGATCGGCCGGTTCGGGTCCTGCAGGCCGGCGCGGGCGCGGCGCACCGCGGTCGACACCGCGCGGACCGCCTCGGCCTGGCCGACGACGCGCTTGCCCAGCATCTCCTCCATGCGCAACAGCTTGTCCTTCTCGCCCTCCAGCATCTTGTCGACCGGCACGCCGGTCCAGCGCGAGACCACCTGCGCGATATTGTCGGCGGTCACGGTTTCGCTGGCGGACGAGGTCTCGCTGGCCTCGACCGCCGCGAGCTTCTTTTCCAGCTCGGGAATGCGGCCATAGGCGAGCTCGCCCGCCTTCTGGAATTCTCCCTTGCGCTGCGCATTGGCAAGCTCGGTACGCAATTGCTCGAGCTCGCCCTTCATCTTCTGCGCGTCGGAGAGCTTGCTCTTTTCCGAGCGCCATTTCGACGTCATGTCCGCCGATTTCTTTTCCAGATCGACAAGATCCTTCTCGAGCGTTTGCAGGCGACTCTTGGAGCCGAGATCGGTCTCCTTCTTCAGCGCTTCCTGCTCGATCTTGAGCCGGATGATCTCGCGGTCGAGCGAGTCGAGTTCTTCCGGCTTGGAATCGACCTGCATCTTCAGCCGCGCCGCCGCCTCGTCCATCAGGTCGATCGCCTTGTCGGGGAGGAAGCGGTCGGTGATGTAGCGGTTCGACAGCGTCGCAGCGGCGACCAGCGCCGAATCCGCGATACGCACTCCGTGATGCTGCTCGTATTTGTCCTTGAGGCCGCGCAGGATCGAGATGGTATCCTCGACCGTCGGCTCCGACACGAACACCGGCTGGAACCGCCGCGCCAGCGCGGCATCCTTCTCGACATGCTTGCGGTACTCGTCGAGCGTGGTGGCGCCGATGCAATGCAGCTCGCCGCGGGCGAGTGCGGGCTTCAGCAGGTTGGATGCGTCCATCGCGCCGTCGCCCTTGCCGGCGCCGATCAGCGTGTGCATCTCGTCGATGAACAGGATGATGCCGCCCTCGGCCGAGGTCACCTCCTGCAGCACCGCCTTGAGCCGTTCCTCGAACTCGCCGCGATACTTTGCGCCGGCGATCAGCGCGCCGAGATCGAGCGCGAGCAGCGCCTTGTCCTGGAGGCTTTCCGGCACGTCGCCATTGACGATGCGCAGCGCGAGGCCCTCGACGATCGCGGTCTTGCCGACACCGGGCTCGCCGATCAGCACGGGATTGTTCTTGGTCCGTCGCGACAGCACCTGGATGGTGCGGCGAATCTCCTCATCGCGGCCGATCACCGGATCGAGCTTGCCGTCGCGCGCGGCCTGGGTGAGGTCGCGGGCGTATTTCTTCAGTGCGTCATAGGCGTTCTCGGCCGACGCGCTGTCGGCGGTGCGGCCCTTGCGCAGCGCGTTGATGGCCGCATTCAGGTTCTGCGGATTGACGCCGCCCTTGGCGAGCAGCCTGCCGGCCTCGCTGTCCTTGTCGGCTGCGAGCGCCTGCAGCAGGCGTTCGACCGAGACGAAACTGTCGCCGGCCTTGTCGGCGGCCTGTTCCGCCGCGGCGAAGGCGCGCGCGGTCTCCGGCGCTAGGTAAATCTGTCCCGAGCCGGCGCCGCTCACCTTCGGCACTTTCGCCAGCGCGTCTTCGGTCGCCTTGAGGATCGCGCGTGAGTTACCGCCGGCACGGTCGATCAGGCCGGCCGCGAGGCCCTCATTGTCGTCGAGCAGCACCTTCAGGATGTGCAGCGTCGAGAACTGCTGATGCCCCTCGCGCATCGCGAGCGATTGCGCCGACTGAATGAAGCCGCGAACGCGATCGGTATATTTTTCTATGTTCATCGTGGCACCTCAAGGCAACGCAGGCTCGTCGAGATCAAGTCAGCCACGCAGTCCCGCCGGCGACAGATGGCGGAACGATGACATCCATCATGCAACGGCCCCGTGCAATTGCGCCGGCGGAAATACCGCGGGCCTGAGGCCGCCGCATCTCGCATCGTGTGGTCCTTTCAGGAGAGTGTCAATCGCGGAGCGCGCACGCTGGGCCGCTGCAGTTAAGCCGTTGCGAGGGCTGACGTTCGTCTTTGGCACTCATCCGGGGGCACTGCTACGGCCGCGCCGGCAAGCCGGATGCACGCATCGCGCTGATTGCGGTTCGATGGTTCGCTGTGCTCGCGAAGCGCGCGCTGGATAGGCACGGATCGCTGTGATCGTACAGAGGCCCAAGTCATGATCGGGACACACTATCGGAATCGATCACGTCGCGTTTCGCGTAGCTCGCTCGATGATGCAGAGAAGCGACGCGCGATGTTCCGCTGAATCGCGGAACGTTGCATCACGGCGCACTCTGAACCGACCATGAATGGCCGCATGAGCGCGCTTCCGTTTGCGTCGCTGCGTTTCAGGCTGGTGTAAGGTCAAGGCGCTAGCGATGCAGTGTGTCGGTGCATTGCCGATGCACGGAACTTTTGTTCCGTCTCACGTTGAACGTGCTCATCGAAGAGGCTCCCAATGACAACTCCTCTCCTTTCGACCGTGTCGTGTGCAGCGATTGCCACGGCGCTGTTCTATGCGACTGCGGTGCCCGCAATCGCGCAGGATGCGGCATGCGCGCCGGTCTCTGCCGTCGAGACCGCGCCGCCGCCGTTGCCGACTTACGATCAGCCGCCGGTGCCTGGTCCCGGCTATATGTGGTCGCCGGGCAATTGGTCGTGGGACGAGGAGCGCGGCGATTACTACTGGGTGCCGGGCACCTGGGTGCAGCCGCCGCGGGTCGGGCTGCTGTGGACGCCCGGCTACTGGGGCGCGTTCGGCGGCGGCTTCATCTTCCATCAGGGCTATTGGGGTGATCGCGTCGGCTTCTACGGCGGCATCAATTACGGCTTCGGCTACGGCGGTTCAGGCTATGAAGGCGGCCGCTGGGATCACGGCGCGTTCTTCTACAATCGCACCGTGAACAATCTGCAGGGCGCGCGGATCACCAACGTCTACGAGAAGAACGTCACGATCAATCAGACCACGGTCAACAACGTCAGCTATAATGGCGGCCGCGGCGGCATCGAGGTGCGGCCGACGCCGGCCGAGCGCGCGGTCGCCAAAGAGCAGCACTTCGCAGCGACGCCGTTGCAACGCAAGCAGGTCGAGACCGCAAGCCAGGATCCGAGCCTGTTCAAGCGGACCAACAATGGCGTGCCCGCCGTCGCCGCAACGGCGCGTCCCGGCGAATTGAAGGGACCGGGCGTTGTCCGCGCGCGCGCGGCCGGCGAGGCGGTGCCTGCCAACGCCGCGCGGCCGGCGGCTGCGGAGCCGGGGCATCCGGGTGCTGCAGCCGCACCCGCAACAGCACCGGCTGCTTCCCACGCGCTGCCGGTCCCGGGAAAGGAGCTTCCGGCGGCACATCCACCCGCCGAGGCGAACAGGCCCGCGGCGGCCGAGGAAAAGCGCGCGGCACCTGCTTCCGAGACCAAGGCCGAGCCGCATCCTGCTACGCCGGCGCCTGCCGGATCCCACGCGCTTCCGGTTCCCGAGAAGGGCGCTGCGGCGCATCCGCCCGCCGAAGCGAACAAGCCCGCGGTCGAAGAGAAGCGCGCAGCGCCTGCCGCCGAGCCGAAGCTTGAGCCGCATCCTGCAGAAGCGGCGCGGCCCGCCGTGCAGGAGAAGCGGTCCGAAGAGGTGCGCAAGGGAGAGCCGCGTCCCGAGCCTGCCGCGAAGCCCGTCGCGCGGCCTGAACCAGCGAAGCCCGAAGCACGACCGGAGCCGGCGGCAAGGCCGCAAGCGCATCCGGAGACGATGGCGCGCCCTGAGGCGCATCCGCAGCCGGCGGCGCGGCCAGAGCCGCACGTTCAGGCCGCGCCGCATGGTCAGGCCGCGCCGCGTGGTGCGCCCGCCGGTCATCCCGCGGAGGAGAAGCGGCAGGAACAACACTAAGGCATGTCCGCGCTCCGCTGGCTCGTTCCGGCGGAGCGCGGTATTGTCCCGCCTGTGCGCAAGCGATCATCACCTGGAGGTTGGTCATGGCACAGAGTCACGCTGGCGATGGACAGCTCGACGATGGCAAGCCGCGCTTGAGCGAGGACGACATGCAGCGCGCCCTGCTCGGTCCGAGGGGCGTGCCCGGCAAGCCGGATGCTGCCAAGATGACGCCGCAGCAGCAAAAGAACATGCCGAACTATCTGGACCCCGGACATACATCCTGACTCGTCATGTGACGTGAGCGCACGCTGCGTCGGCCGTTGCCCGGCGTCGCGCTTGCGCACTTGCAAATCGCCTGCTTTTGCGCCCTGATGATTGCAGGTGCACTCACGGTGTTGCGGAGCAGGTTGTGAGAAATCCGTACGAGGTCCTTGGCGTTGCCCCGACGGCGTCCTCGGCCGATATCCAGAAGGCCTATCGAAAGCTGGCGAAGAAGCTGCACCCGGATCTCAATCCGGGCGACAAGGCGGCCGAAGACAAATTCAAGGAAGTCGCGGCTGCGAACGATCTGCTTTCGGATGCCGAGAAGCGCAAGCGCTTCGACGCCGGCGAGATCGATGCTGATGGCACCGAGCGGCCGCAGCACCGCTATTACCGCGACTTCGCCACCGCGGGTGAGGGGCATCCCTATGCCGATAGTTCCGGCTATGCCGACTATATGGACCAGGACGACGCGTTTGCCGAGTTGCTTCGGCGCACTGAGCAGGCGCGCGCCAACCGGCGCGGCCGCGACCTGCACTATAGCCTTGCGATCGACTTCGCGGAATCGATCGCCGGCGCGAGCAAGCGGCTGACGCTTCCCGACGGCGGCACGCTCGACGTGACGATCCCGCCCGGGCTGATCGACGGACAGGTCATTCGTCTGCGCGGCAAGGGCATGCCCGGCAGCGGCAAGGGCGGTCCCGGCGATGCTCTGATCGAGGTGGACGTTCGCGCCGATCCGCGCTTCACCCGCGATGGCGACGACATCTCGCTGGAATTGCCGATCTCGCTGTCGGAGGCTGTGCTCGGTGGCAAGGTCCAGGTTCCGACGCCGACCGGCGCGGTCACCATGACGGTTCCGAAGGGCTCCAACACCGGCACGACCATGCGGTTGCGCGGCAAGGGCGCGCCAAGGGTCGGCGGCGGTCATGGCGATGAGTTCGTCAAGCTCAAGGTGGTTCTGCCCAAGGGACCCGATCCCACGCTCGAGGCGTTCGTCTCGAACTGGGATCGCAAGGGATTCAATCCACGTGAGGATGGTGCATCATGAACAAGCAGCAGTTCCTCATCGATACGGGCCTGGAGGTGCAGACCCTGGAGTTCTGGATCGAGCAGCAATGGCTCGTGCCGGAAGAGACGGCGCACGAGACCAGTTTCTCCGACACCGACGTGGCGCGTGCGCATCTGATCCGGGATCTGAAGGGCGACTTCGGCGTCAACGACGAGGGGATCGACGTCATCCTGCATCTGGTCGACCAGCTGCACGGCCTGCGCCGCGCGTTCGAGCAATTGCACAAGGATATGGCGTCACCGCCGCGCTAGAGCTTTTCCCGTTCCGATGGAATCGGAACGGGGCTCTAGATTTTTGTTTTGACGCGTTTTCTTCACGCGAACCGGTATCCACTTCGCTCGAAAACGCTCTAGGCGCCTCACTTACGACGAACCTCAGCCTTGGGATCAGCCTGGGAGACGATCATGACGGACAAGCCGACGCCGCTGGCGCATGGCGAGATCGACGTTCTTATCCTGCAGGCGCTGGTGCGCAAGCTGATCGCGAAAGGCGTGCTGACGCCGGACGACGTCCGCTCGATGCTGTTCGAGGCTGCCAAGAATCTCGATCTGGTCGGCAGCGAGCTGACGACGGAAGCCGCCAACATCATCGTGCAGGAAGATCTGGCGCCGGCATTCCTTGGCGGCTAGAGCACGATCCGGACCCGGAGGGCCGCGTTAGCGCAAAGTGGAAGCCGGTTTTCCCTCGCGCGACAAACGCGAAGCGTGCGCGCGGAGATCATGCTCAAATAAGGAGGCGTCAGGTCTGGCCACTGCGGGTGGAGACCAGTCGGATCCGGGTGACCTGACCGGCATTGCCGGCGAGATAGGCTTGTGCGTCGCGCACCAGCCGCTCCACGGCGGCCGCATCATAGCTCGGATGACGGGTGTTCAGATGCAGGTCGGTCTCGACCTGCATGACGTTTGTCGTGTCCGCGGCGCCGATCTCGACGGAGAACGACACCAGCGAAACATGCGGGCTCTTGAAGGCCATGTTTTGATCTCCCCTCATCGCGTGATGCGCGGCGTGCATCGGTCTCGTGGGCGCAGCCTGTCTCAGGCCGCTGAATCCTGCTCGGCCGCTCGCACAGTCCCCGGACGCGCCCTGTCGAGCTCCTCGATCATGCCGCGGGCGATCTCGCGCTCGCCCATGATCACGATGTCGGCGCCAAGTGCCTTGAGATGATCGACCTCGGCGTCGGAATGCGCACGAGCGATGATCTGGATATCGGCATTCGCGACGCGCGCCTGCTCGACGATCTGGCCGGCCTCGAAGGCTTCGGGAATCGCGATGACCAGCGATCGCGCGGCGGCCGGATTGGTCGCGCGCAGCACGCTGGCGCGCGCGGCGTTGCCCATCAGGGCTTCGATGCCGCGCTCCTTGAGCTTGGCGACCATATCGTCGGACGCCTCGACCGCGAGGAACGGCGCGCTGCGTTGATGCAGCGCATCGCCGACGATGCTGCCGACCCGGCCGTAGCCGACCAGGATGGTGTGATCCTGCAATTCGGTGACCGGGATTGGTTCAGAAGCTGCGGCGGTTGGCGAGGAAGCCTGCGGCTTCTCGAGCCGCGACGTCAGCCAGTCGACCACCGCGAACACCAGCGGGTTGAGCATGATCGAGACGATCGCGCCCGCCAGGATCAGGTCGCGGCCGGCCTTCGGCAGCAGATTGAGCGCAACGCCGAGTTCGGCCAGGATGAAGGAGAATTCGCCGATCTGGGCGAGGCTCGCCGAGATCATCAGGGCAGTCGCCATCGGGTGACGGAACAGCACGACGATCAGAAGGGCGGCGAGCGACTTGCCGACCACGATGACGAACAAAGTCGCTGCGAACGGCCAGGGCTCGCGTACCACGCTGAGTGGATCGAACAGCATGCCGACGGAGACGAAGAACAGCACCGCGAACGCATCGCGCAGCGGCAGGGTTTCCTGGGCCGCGCGCTGGCTGAGCGGCGATTCCCGCAGCATCATTCCGGCGAAGAAGGCGCCGAGCGCCAGCGAGACACCGAACAGCTTGGTGGCGCCGAACGCGATGCAGAGCGCGATCGCGAGCACGGTCAGCCGGAACAGCTCGCGCGAGCCGGTATGCGCGATGTAGTGCAGGACCCACGGGATCAGCCGGCGCCCGACCACCAGCATCAGCGCGATGAACACGGCGATCTTGATCAGCGTCAGCACCAGCACGCCGGTCAGCCCGAGACCGAAACGGGCGGCGAGCGGGTCGGAGGTGAGCGCTGCGCCATCGCCGCCCTGCAAGCTCGCCACCGCCGGGAACAGCACCAGCGCGAGCACCATGGCGAGGTCTTCGACGATCAGCCAGCCGACCGCGATCTTGCCGCGTTCGGTGTCCATCAGGCGACGCTCCTGCAGCGCGCGCAACAGCACGACGGTACTTGCGACCGACAGCGCGAGGCCGAACACCAGACCGGCGCCGACGGTCCAGCCCATCAACAGCGCGAGGCCGAGGCCCATCAATGTGGCGACCGCAATCTGCGCGATCGCGCCGGGCACCGCGATCGCGCGCACCGACAACAGATCGTTCAGCGAGAAGTGCAGGCCGACGCCGAACATCAGGAGAATGATACCGAGCTCCGCGAGCTCGGTTGCCAGCGCCTGATCGGCGACGAAGCCGGGCGTGAAGGGACCGACGGCCACGCCGGCGAGCAGATAACCGACCAGTGGCGGAACCCGAAAGCGCTGGGCGATGGTTCCGAACACGAAGGCCAATCCGAGACCCGCGACGACGGTCGCGATCAGAGGTGTGTCATGCGGCATTTCGCCTTGTCGCACAGCATCCCTGGCGGTGCACCGCGACCATTTGAGGCGCGGCATTCCGCGCGAAACTGTGATCTATTGCTCATGTCATGAGCATATGATCTCATGTCCGGATGAATCCGCGGCTTCCCGGGACCGATCTCGTCATCTTCGACTGCGACGGCGTGCTCGTCGACAGCGAGGAATTGAGCTGCCGCTGCCTTGCCGAGGCGATGGTGCAGGCCGGCATCGAGATGAGCACCGAACGGGCGCTCGAACTCTTCCTCGGCCGCAGCACCGCGGCCCTGGTCGACTACTGCCGGGGCGTCGGAAAGCCGTTGCCCGAGACGTTTCTGCCTGACCTGGCGCTGCAGGTGCGTGAGACCTTCCGCTCCCGGCTGAAGCCGATCGCCGGCATCGCGGCGGTGCTCAGGGAATTGCGGCTGCCATATTGCGTCGCCTCATCGAGCGATCTCGAGCGGGTGAAGTTTTCGCTGGAGCTGACCGGCCTCGCCGCCAGCTTCGGACCGCGGCTCTACACCGCGCAGATGGTCAAGCACGGCAAGCCGGCGCCGGATCTGTTCTTGCATGCGGCAGGCGCGATGGGCGCCGTGCCGCGCCGCACGCTCGTGATCGAGGACAGCGTCAGCGGGGTGATGGCCGCGAAGGCGGCCGGCATGAAAGTGTGGGGATTTGTCGGCGGCGCCCACTATCGGCTGGCGGATGGCAGTGCTCTGCTGCGGCAGGCCGGGGCGGATCGAATCTTCGCCGCGATGACGGATTTCTGGATGGAGGGCTGACGCAAGACGATGGCTGCGCCCGACAACGAAAAGTCTCGCCTCGACGATGCGGCGCGCGCCGGCTGGCTGTATTTCATCGCGGGCCACACCCAGGATGAGATCGCCAAAATGCTGCAGGTGTCGCGCGCCTCGGCGCAGCGCCTGGTGTCGCTGTGCCTCGCGGAGCGGCTGATCACGTTTCGCCTCGAGCATCCCATCGCGGCCTGCATGGAGCTGGCGTCGCGGCTGAAGGCGCGGTTCGATCTGGTGCATTGCGACGTCGTGCCGACCGATCCGGCGGCGCCGCTGTCGAATGCAGGGATCGCCGAACGCAGCGCCAATCTGCTGGAGACGACGCTGCGCTCGGAGACGCCCGTGATCGTCGCGCTCGGCACCGGCCGCGCCGTGCGCGCCGCGGTCGAGCGGGTTTCGCCGATCGAGCGGCCCGATCACCAGATCGTCTCGCTGGTCGGCAACATCTCCGCCGACGGCTCGGCGAGCTTCTACGACACGGTGGGGCGGCTCGCCGACCGCACCGGTGCGCGCCATTACCCGATGCCGCTGCCGTTCCTGATGTCGAGCGAGGACGAGCGCAACCGCATGGTGCGCATCGACCCGATCGCGCGGGTGAGGGCGGTCGCCGCCAAGGCCGATCTGCGGCTGATCGGCATCGGCCAGATGGACCAGAAGGCCCAGGTCCATGTCGACGGCTTCGTCACCCGCGAGGAGCTGCTCGAGATGATGCGGCTCGGTGCGGTCGGCGAGGTGACCGGCTGGGCCTATGACGCCAAGGGCAAACTGATCAAGGGCGGCACCAACAAGCGGCTGACCAGCATTCCGCCGCAGATCCCCGCGGAAGCGACCACGATCGCCGCGGCCGTCGGCGCCGCCAAGGTGCCGTCGATCAAGGCCGCATTGGCGGGCCGGGTGATCAACGGCCTCATCACCGATGAGGCCACCGCGCGCGCGGTGCTGGATCGCTAGAAGCCACGAGTCGGGTGCGTTCCCTCTCCCGCTTGCGGGAGAGGTGAACCTTTGGTGCCGCTCCAGCTCAATCCAATTCCAGTCAACCGTTGTCTTCGCCTCCGCAAACACCTCCATTTCAGGCTGTGGTGGAACCCGCAATCGCGCGGGACGGCGTCCCGGCGCGCTTGACAAAATTTGGCGACAGAGTGAACATACGCCCAACACGTGGGCATATGCTCAACGTGACATAAGGGAGGTCACCTTGAAAAACGTCCTTTGCGCCGTAGCGGGCGCGGCTGCTGTTTTGATCTCTGCCCCCTCGATCGCCCAGACCACGCTGACGGTGGCGACCGTCAACAATGGCGACATGATCCGCATGCAGGGGCTCACCAGCGAATTCACCGCGAAGAATCCCGATATCATCGTGAAATGGGTGACGCTCGAGGAGAACGTGCTGCGCCAGCGCGTGACCACCGACATCGCCACCAAGGGCGGCCAGTTCGACGTCCTCACCATCGGCACCTATGAGGTGCCGATCTGGGCCAAGAAGAACTGGCTGGTGCCGCTCGACAAGCTCGGCGCCGATTACGACGTCGGCGACCTCTTGCCGAAGATCAAGGATGCGGTCTCGGTCGACGGCAAGCTCTATGCCGCGCCGTTCTACGGCGAGAGCTCGATGGTGATGTATCGCACCGACCTGTTCGACAAGGCCGGCCTGAAGATGCCGGAGAGCCCGACCTGGGACTTCGTGGTCGACGCCGCCAAGAAGCTGACCGACAAGTCCGCCGGCGTTTACGGCATCTGCCTGCGCGGCAAGGCCGGCTGGGGCGAGAACATGGCGTTCCTGACCGCGATGGCCAATTCCTACGGCGCGCGCTGGTTCGACGAGAAGTGGGAGCCGCAGTTCACCTCGCCGGAATGGAAGAAGACGCTCACGACCTATGTCGACCTGATGAAGCAGGCCGGCCCTCCCGGCGCCAGCTCCAACGGCTTCAACGAGAACCTCGCGTTGTTCAACGCCGGCAAATGCGCGATGTGGATCGATGCCACGGTGGCGGCGTCGTTCGTGAGCAATCCGAAGGAATCCACGGTCGCCGACAAGGTCGGCTTTGCGCTGGCGCCGAACACCGGGCTCGGCAAGAACGCCAACTGGCTGTGGGCGTGGAGTCTCGCGGTTCCTGCCGGTTCGAAGAAGGTCGACGCGGCCGAGAAGTTCATCGCCTGGGCGACCGGCAAGGATTACACCAAGCTCGTCGCGTCGAAGGAAGGCTGGGCCAACGTGCCGCCGGGCACGCGCAGCTCGCTGTACAAGAACCCCGACTATCTGAAAGTCGCCCCCTTCGCCAAGCTGACGCTGGCCTCGATCGATGCCGCCGATCCGAACAAGCCGACGGTGAAGCCGGTGCCTTACGTCGGCGTGCAATACGCGGCGATCCCTGAATTCCAGGGCATCGGCACCCAGGTCGGCCAGCAGTTCTCCGCGGCGCTGTCCGGCTCGACCTCCGTCGATGCGGCGCTCACCGCTGCGCAGTCCGCGACCGAGCGCGAAATGAAGCGCGCCGGCTACATCAAGTAGAGCGCGCCTGAACCAAAGCCAGGGCGCGACAGCCGCCCTGGCCGCCCGACCAGCTTAGACCTCCCGAGCTGGGTACTTGCGACCATCCTGTCCCGCAGCGGGGTGGTCGCTCCTTTCCTTGAGAAGGAGGCGGGGATGGCGACCCAGCAGACCCAACTGCTCGCACGCACGCTGCTCACGCCCGCGGTGGCGCTGCTGTTCGTCTGGATGATCGTGCCGCTGGCCCTCACGATCTATTTCGCGACCCTGCACTACAATCTGCTCGATCCCGGGTCTGAATCGTTCGTCGGGCTGGAGAATTTCCGCTACTTCCTGACCGATCCCGCATTCCTCGCCTCGCTGCAGAACACCCTGGTGCTGGTCGGCTCGGTGCTCGCGATCACGATCATCCTCGGCGTGCCGCTGGCGCTGCTGCTCGACCAGCAGGTGGTCGGGCTCTCGATCGTCCGCCTGATGGTGATCGCGCCGTTCTTCGTGATGCCGACGGTGAGCGCGCTGGTCTGGAAGAACCTGCTGATGCATCCGGTGTCGGGCCTGTTCGCCTGGATCGCGCATCTGTTCGGGCTGCCGGCGATCGACTGGTTCAACGACGCGCCGCTGTTCTCGGTGATCCTGATCATCTCCTGGCAATGGCTGCCGTTCGCGACCCTGATCCTGCTCACCGCGCTGCAATCGCTCGACGAGGAGCAGAAGGAGGCGGCCGAAATGGACGGCGCGCGCGCAATCTCGACCTTCATCTACATCACGCTGCCGCACCTGGCGCGCCCGATCACCGTGGTGATCCTGATCGAGACCATTTTCCTGCTCACGGTGTTCGCCGAGATCTTCGTCACCACCGGCGGCGGCCCCGGCCTGCAGACCACCAACATCGCCTTCCTGATCTATTCGCAGGCGCTGATCCAGTACGACGTCGGCAGCGCGTCGGCGGGCGGCCTGGTCGCGGTGGTGCTCGCCAACATCGTCGCCTTCTTCCTCGTCCGTATCGTCGGCCGGAATCTGGAGGCGTAACGTCATGGCGCGGATGGTCACGACACGGCGCAAGGTGATCTCGACGGTGGCGGCCTGGCTGGTCGGCTTCCTGATCTTCTTCCCGATCCTCTGGATGGTGCTGGCGAGCTTCAAGACCGAGCTCGAGGCGTTCGCGATCCCGCCCTCGTTCCTGTTCTTCCACTGGACCACCGAGAACTACGCCACGGTGCAGGAGCGCAGCGACTATTTCCACCACGCGCTCAACTCGATCATCATCGCCGGCGGCTCGACCTTGATCGCGATGCTGATCGCGATCCCGGCGGCATGGTCGATGGCGTTCTCGCCGACCAAGCGGACCAAGGACGTGCTGCTCTGGATGCTCTCGACCAAGATGATGCCGCCGGTCGGTGTGCTGGTGCCGATCTATCTGATCTACCGCACCTTCGGCCTGCTCGACACCCGCTCCGGTCTGATCTTCATCCTGTGCCTCGGCAATCTGCCGATCGTGATCTGGATGCTGTTCACCTATTTCAAGGAGATCCCGAAGGACATCCTCGAGGCGGCGCGGATGGACGGCGCCACGATCGGGCGCGAGCTGATCTACGTGCTGACGCCGATGGCGGTGCCGGGGCTGGCCTCGACGTTGCTGCTCAATCTGATCCTGGCGTGGAACGAGGCGTTCTGGACCCTCAATCTGTCGACGCTCGAGGCCGCGCCGCTCACCGTGTTCATCGCGTCCTATTCCAGCCCGGAAGGATTGTTCTGGGCGAAATTGTCGGCGGCGTCGACGCTCGCGATCGCGCCCATTCTCGTGCTCGGCTGGTTCAGTCAGCGGCAGCTTGTCCGCGGCCTGACCTTCGGCGCGGTCAAGTAGCAGAAAGGCTTGTCCCATGGGTCAGATTACGCTGCAGGGTGTGCAAAAATCGTTCGGGCCGGTCCACATCATCAAGGGCGCCGACCTCGACATCGCCGACGGCTCCTTCGTCGTCTTCGTCGGTCCCTCCGGCTGCGGCAAGACCACGCTGCTGCGATTGATCGCGGGGCTCGAGGACGTCACCGGCGGCGCCATCCTGATCGACGGACGCAACGTGGTCGATGTGCCGCCGGCCAAGCGCGGGCTGTCGATGGTGTTCCAGTCCTACGCGCTCTATCCGCACATGAGCGTGCGCGGCAACATCGCGTTCGGCCTGAAGATGGCCGGGATCGCCAAGGACGAGATCAACCGCAAGGTCGAGGCGGCCGCGGCGACGCTCAACCTGACGCCCTATCTCGACCGCAAGCCGCGCGAGCTCTCCGGCGGCCAGCGCCAGCGCGTCGCGATCGGGCGCGCCATCGTGCGCGAGCCGAAGGCGTTCCTGTTCGACGAGCCGCTGTCCAATCTCGATGCCGCGCTGCGGGTGCAGATGCGGCTCGAGGTGACGCGGTTGCAGAAGCAGCTCGGCACCACGGCGATCTACGTCACCCACGACCAGGTCGAGGCCATGACCATGGCCGACAGGATCGTGGTGCTGAACGGCGGCAAGATCGAGCAATATGGTTCACCGCTCGAGCTCTATGAGAGGCCGGCCAACCTGTTCGTCGCCGGCTTCATCGGCTCGCCGAAGATGAATTTCGTCACCGGTGAGATCGCGAAGCAGCAGGGCGCCGCGACCATCGGGGTGCGACCCGAGCATTTGAAGGTCGAGCGCGACGGGCAGGGCGGCTGGCACGGCACCGTCTCGGTAGCCGAGCATCTCGGCAGCGACACTTTCCTCTATGTCGACGCCGGACCGCTGGGAATGCTGACCGCGCGCTATGTCGGCGAGCTCGACCTGCATCCCGGCGACCGGGTGTCGCTGATCCCGGATCCGGCGCGCATCCACCGTTTCGAGGACAGCGGAAAATCGATTCACGCGTAAGGAAGAAGAAAATGTATCTCGAAAAATTCAGGCTCGGCGGCAAGACCGCCATCATCACCGGCGCCGGTCAGGGCATCGGGCTCGCCTGCGCCGAAGCGCTCGCCGAAGCCGGCGCCAAGGTCATCATCGGCGACCGCGACGCCAAGGTCGCCAATGACGCGTCAGCTGCGCTGAAGGCCAAGGGCTTCGACGCCGACATCGCGCTGATGGACGTGACGGATTCCGGCCGTGTCTCCGCGGTCGCCGACGAGCTGGTGCGCAAGTACGGCACGGTCGACATCCTCGTCAACAATGCCGGCATCGCGCGCAGCGAGACGCCGGCGGAAACGGTGACCGACGAGCACTGGCTCAACGTCATCGACGTCAACCTGAACGGCACCTTCTGGTGCTGCCGCGCCTTCGGCAATCACATGCTGAAGGCGAAGTCCGGTACCATCGTCAATGTCGGCTCGATGTCCGGCTTCATCGTCAACAAGCCGCAGGAACAATGCTTCTACAACGCCTCCAAGGCCGCGGTGCATCACCTGACGAAATCGCTCGCGGCCGAATGGGGCGCGCGCGGGGTTCGCGTCAACGCCGTGGCGCCGACCTATATCGAGACGCCGCTGAACGCCTTCGTGAAGAACAGCCCCAAAATGTACGACGCCTGGATCGGCGGAACCCCGATGGCACGGATGGGGCAGGTCGACGAGATCGCCTCCGTCGTCTTGTTCCTGGCCTCCGACGCCGCGAGCCTGATGACCGGAAGCATCGTTCTGGTCGATGGCGGCTACACTTGCTGGTAGGCTTGCGCCGGGCGATCATGCTCAACAGCAGATAGAGCGGTCATGCGGCAAGCCTATATCGGGGTGGACGTCGGAAGCACCAGCGCCCGGGCGGGCGTATTCGACGAGTCGGGGAAGCTTTTGGGTTCGGCCCGGCACCCGATCCGGGTCTGGCACGAGCCCGGCGATATCGTCGAGCACTCGTCCGACGACATCTGGGCGGCCTGCGTCGCCTCGGTGCGCCATGCGATGCGGGAGGCTGCGGTTGCCGCCGAAAGCATCAAAGGCATCGGCTTCGACGCGACCTGTTCGCTGGTCGTGCTCGACAGGGCAGGCCGGTCGCTCACCGTCAGCCCGTCCGGCGATCCCGCGCGCAATGTCGTGGTCTGGATGGATCACCGTGCGATGGACGAGACCGAATCCGTCAATGCGACCGGCGACAAGGTGCTGCGCTATGTCGGTGGCGCCATCTCGCCGGAGATGGAGATCCCGAAGATTCTCTGGCTGAAGCGGCATCTGCCCGCGACCTACGACGCCGCCGGGCACTTCTTCGATCTTGCCGACTATCTGTCGTTCCGCGCCACCGGCTCGCTGGCGCGCTCGACCTGCACCGTCACCTGCAAATGGACCTATGTCGCCGGCGAGGGCGGCTGGAGCGATTCCTTTTTCGGGCGGGTCGGCCTCGAGGCGCTCGCGGCCGACCGCTTTGGGCGGATCGGCAGCGAGATCGTGCCGCCCGGCTCGCCGCTCGGCCGCGGGCTGTCCGAGGATGCCGCGCGCGATCTCGGCCTGCTGCCGGGAACCGCGGTCGGTGCCGCCTTGATCGATGCGCATGCCGGCGGCGTCGGCGCGATCGGCGGCCGCGATGGCTCCGGCGCCGAGGTCGATGTCTGCCAACGGCTCGCCTACATCATGGGAACGTCGGCGTGCATCATGGCGACGACGGTCGATCCCTGCTTCGTGCCCGGCGTCTGGGGGCCGTATTTTGAAGGCATGGTGCCGGGCTTCTGGCTGAACGAGGGCGGCCAATCGGCGGCGGGCGCTGCGATCGATCACCTGCTCAAGTCGCATCCGGCGCATGCCGAGGTTGTGCTCGCGGCGAAGCGCGACGGCGTCGACGTCATCGAGTACCTCGAGAGGCGGATCCTGGCGCGTAGCGGCAATGCCGGTGCCGCGGCGTTGCTTGCGCGCGACGTTCACGTCCTGCCGGAATTTCTCGGCAACCGTTCGCCCTATGCCGATCCCGGCTCGCGCGCGGCGATCGCGGGGCTCGATCTCGATACCGACGTGTCGGCGCTGGAGCGCCTGTTCATTGCCGGCCTGTGCGGGCTTGCCTATGGCCTTGCCGACGTCATCGATGCCTTGCAGGCGCATGGCGTCAACGGCAAGACCATCGTGATCGGCGGTGGCGCGAGCCGCAGCCCCCTGGTGCGCCAGATCATGGCCGACACGACCGGCTATACGGTGGCGCTGCCGCAGACCCAGGAGCCGGTGCTGCTCGGTGCCGCGATGCTGGGCGCGGTCGCCAGCGGTGCGTACAACTCGATCAATGCGGCGATGGCCGGCATGTCGGCGCTCGGGCGGTTGAGCGAGCCGACCAGGCCGGAGCTCGCCGATTTCCACCGCAAGAAGCGCCGCGTGCACAAAATGCTGCGAGAGCTGGACCGCGACAGCCGCGAGGCGATGAGGCGGGCGCCCGGCGAAGCGCCGACGTAAGGTTTGTCCCATGCTGCTGAGTTGCGGAGATGCGCTGATCGATTTCCTGCCGTCGAAGACGGCGGATGGACGCGAGGCCCTGACGCCCGCGGTCGGCGGCTCCTGCCTCAACATCGCGATCGGCAGCGCGCGGCTCGATGTTCCGACCGGCTTTGTCGGCGGCATCTCGAGCGACACCTTCGGCAGGATGATCGCCGATCATGCCGCAGAGTCCGGCGTCGATCTTAGCCGCGCCACGCGCAGCAATCGCCAGGCCACGCTGGCCTTTGCGCGCGTCACCGGCACCGAGACGCAATACGCCTTCTACGACGCCGACACCGCATCGCGGAACTGGACCTATCGACGCGATGCGGTCGCGCTTGACGGCATCACCTGCCTCCACACCGGCTCCACCACGCTGGTCCATGACAAGGGTGCGGCGGAGACGCTGGCCTTGATCGAGGATGCGCGGCCGAACGTGACGATCTCGCTCGATCCGAACTGCCGGCCGAATCTCGTCAGGGACGAGGACGCCTATCGCGCGCGCATGCTGGCGTTCTGCGGCAAGGCCGACATTGTGAAAATGTCCGACGTCGACTTCGCTTATCTGTTCGGTGACGAGGCCTACGCTGCGAGGGCCGAGGCGCTGCTGTCGGGCGGCGCATCGCTTGTCGTCATCACGCGCGGCAATGATGGCGCCTGCGCCTGGCATCGCAAGACCGGGCCGATCGCGGCCGAAGCGCCGGCGGTGAACGTCGTCGATACGATCGGCGCCGGCGACAGCTTTCAGGCCGCGCTGCTCGCCGCGTTGCATCGGTTGGGCCGGATCGCGCGACCGCGGCTGCGCGACGTCTCTGCGGCCGAGCTGACCCGTGCGCTGTCCTTTGCCTGCAAATGCGCCGCCTTCACCTGCACGCGGCCCGGCGCCGATCCGCCGCGGAGCCGGGAATTGCCCGCGGGCACCTGGTAGGCCTTGTGCGGTCTCCGCCGGAGCCGCTGCTCGCGCGAAGCCGTCGCTTGACGTCTAGTCTCATTTTGCGTGCTGCGTTTGCGAAGGCAATTTCGTCCGGCGATGTACGAAGGCGTCGGAAGCACCCGATATCGCTTGGATTGCAGCCTGCCCGCGATCGCTGCATTTCGGTCGCGCGAACGCATGCCATTCTCGCTTCGCATTGAGCGCATCGGTTGTCTTTGTGAAAGACCGCGCTAACATGGAACCCATCCATCGATACCTGTCGTCGTCTTTTTTTGATCGTCTATTGCAGCGCAACCGGACCACGCAACGGGTTGCGCGCTCGCCAGGGCGACCGGGCCTCGAAGGGAAGTAGCAGATACGCATCCCTAATATTGCAACCAAGAAATAACGGGGGAAGACATGTATGTGAAAGGGCTTGCGGCATTCGCCGCCGCGCTTGGCGTTGGCCTGTTGTCGGGCGCCGCCATCGCGCAGGAAGTCAAGCAGGAGAAGCAGTCGGTCCTCGGTAACGCCAATGTTTCTCCGGTGACCCAGGAGCAGCTCAACGCCGCCGACAAGAGCACCAGGGATTTCCTCCTCACCAACGGCAACTACGCCCAGACGCGATTCTATCCGGGTAAGCAGATCAGCCGGGACAATGTGAAGGACCTGCACGTCGCATGGATCTTCCAGACCGACGTCAAGGAATCGCTTGAGACATCACCGATCGTCGTCGACGGCGTGATGTTCGTCACGACGTCGTTCAGCCATGTCTATGCACTCGACGCCAAGACCGGTCAGCAGCTTTGGCACTATGCCCACAAGATGGGCCCGATTACGGTTTATTGCTGCGGTCCCAACAATCGCGGCGTGCAGGTGCTCGGCGACCGGGTCTATCTGGCGACGCTCGATTCCAAGCTGATGGCACTGAATGCCAAGACCGGCGAGGTGGTCTGGACCACCAACATCGCCGATCCAGAGCTCGGCTACAGCGAGACGATGGCGCCGACCGTGGTGAAGGACAAGGTCCTGATCGGAACCAATGGCGGCGAATACGGCATCCGCGGCTTCGTGCGCGCCTACGACGCCAAGACCGGCAAGCAGCTCTGGAATTTCCACACCATTCCGGAGAATTCCGTCGGTGTCTGGGCGACCAAGGATGCCACCGGCCGCGACATGCATCGCAATATCCAGGCCGAGAAGGACATGCTCGCCAAGATCGGCGATCCCTATGCCAAGCTCGGTGGCGGCGTGTGGCAGAACCCGTCGGTCGATCTCGCGACCAACCGGATCTACTTCGTCGTCGGCAACCCGTCGCCCGACCTCGACGGTTCGAACCGGCCCGGCGACAACCTCTACACCAACTCGCTGGTCTCGCTCGATCTCGACACCGGCAAGTATGTCTGTCACTTCCAGTACATCGCCCATGACGTCTGGGACCTCGACGCGGTCAGCCCGACGGTGCTGGTCAACGTCAAGGACAAGAGCGGCAAGACGATCCCCGGCGTCATTCATGCCGGCAAGACCGGGCACATCTATGTGCACGATCGCAAGGACTGCAGCCTGATCCGCTTCTCCGAGGCGATGGTGCCGCAGGAGAACATGTGGGTGCTGCCGACCAAGGAAGGTGCGCGCATGCTGCCCGGCGCCAATGGCGGCGTCGAATGGTCGCCGATCGCGACCGATCCGGGACAGGAGCTAGCCTACGCCATCAACCTGCACCAGCCGATGACCTACCACGTCGAGAGCTCGGCCTATCCGAACGGCAAGCTGTGGCTGGGCGGCGCCTTCAAGGTGATCCCGGGCGAGAAGCAGGCGGGCAACATCACCGCAGTGAACTACAACAACGGCAAGATCAAATGGCAGGTCAACACGCCCGAGCCGATGATCGGCGGCATCCTCGCCACCGCCGGCGGCCTGGTCTTCACCGGTGAAGGCAACGGCAAGTTCGCGGCCTACAATTCGTCGAACGGCAAGGAGCTGTGGAGCTTCCGGGCCGGCGCCGGTGTCAACGCGCCGCCGTCGAGCTACATGGTCGGCGGCAAGCAATATGTCGTGGTCGGCGCGGGCGGTAATACCCAGCTCGACTACAAGCGTGGCAACAACATCATCGCCTTCACGCTCGACTGAGCCCGGGCCTGATGCATCAGCACGCGTGCGAACATTGACGGCGAGGCGGGACCGGTTCGGTCCCGCTTCTGTTTTCTACGGATGAGCAGATGTTCAGTAGATTGATGATTTGCGGCGTCGCGCTGCTGCTGATGGCGGTACAGGCGCGCGCGGAGACGATTGAAGACAAGGTGCAGGTCTGCACCGGCTGCCACGGCGAGAATGGCAAGCCGGTCGACAAGACCATTCCGACGATCTGGGGCCAGCAGGCCGGCTATCTCTACATCCAGCTGCGCGATTTCAAGCGCGGCGATCGCAAGAGCGAGATCATGCAGCCGATCGCGGCGCAGTTCGAGCGCGACGACATGCTGGCGATCGCGGAATATTTCTCGCAGAAGCCGTGGCCTGACCTCGGCCAGCCGCGCGCGCCCAAGGACGTGGCGGAGAAGGCGGTCAGTGCCAGCCGCTCGGTCGGCTGCCCGGCCTGCCATCTCGATCGCTTCCAGGGCGACGGCACGGTGCCGCGGCTGGCCGGAATGGGACGGGATTATCTCGCCAAGACCATCGCCGATTTCCGCACCCGTGCGCGCGGCAACAATCCCGGCATGTCCGACCTGATGCTGGCAACGTCGCCCGACGATCTTGCCGCGCTGGTGGACTATCTGGCGGGGCTGTGAGCGGCGGACAGGTTCACCTCTCCCGCTTGCGGGGGAGGTCGCATCGCATCGAAGATGCGATGCGGGTGGGGGCTCTCTCCACCAAATGATTCGTGGAGAGAGCCCCCACCCCAACCCTCCCCCGCAAGCGGGAGAGGGGGCGCACTGCCCTCGCGTCAGCTAACGCGGCGTCAGTTCCTCGCGCAGCGCCGACAGGATGGTGAGATCGGCGGCGTGCTTGCCGGCCTTGTCGGCCAGCGCAGGGTCGGCGCCATGTGCCAGCAGCGTCCTGGCAATCGCCGGATGATTGCCTTCGGCGGCGATCATCAGCGCCGTGCGGCCGCGCGCATCGCGGTCGTCGACCTTGGCGCCGCCTTCCAGCAGGTACGTGACGACCTCCAGCGCCTGCGCCTCCGGCACGGTCTCATCCGGCCCGGCCGCCCACATCAGCAGCGTCAGATCGTTGGCGTAGCGCGCATTGACGTCGATCTCGCGCGCGAGCAGTTGCTTGACGATGCCGAGCTGGCCGCCGGCCGCGGCATAGACGACCGGCGGCTTGCCGGTATCGTCGGCCTTGCGGCCGTCGGCGCCGTGCGCCAGCAGCACGCGCACCACCATGTCCCTGCCGGCATAGGCCGCGGCCGCGACCGGGGAGGCGCCGCTGCGTCCGGTGAGATTGACGTCGGCGCCGCGGTCGAGCAGCCGCTGCACGATCGCGACATGGCCGCGCTCGGCGGCAAAATACAGCGCGGTCGATCCCGCGAGGTTGCGCGCGTCGACCGGCGCGCCGCGCGCGAGCAGCAGGTCGACCATCGCAAGATGGCCGGAGCGGGCGGCGTGGCTCAGCGGCCTTGCGCCCAGCCGGTCCCGCGCATCGACCGAGGCGCCGTGATCGAGCAGCTCGGTGGCAAGGTTGATGCAATCGGCATTGGCGGCCGCAAACAGCGACAGCGAGATCTCGATCGCGCTGAGCTGGGCCTTGTCGGTTTCGTATTTGCGGATCAGCTCGCGGCACCGCGCCGGATCGGCCGCCGCGAGGCTGCCGTGCACGCTGCCGGCAACGATCAGCGCGGCGAGGGCAATGCGGCGATACAAGACGTGCTCCTCCGTATGGGGGATCGAGCGTCGCATGATCCTCCGTCGCTGCCAAGCCGCGCGGCCGGGAACGGACTGCCGGCACGCGGCAGGCCATGCGCCGTCGCGGCGCCGCGGCGTTGCGCCATGCGTCCGAGCCGATGGACTTGCCGCATGCCGCGCGGCACGATGCGGGCGTCGACCATGTCTGACGCGAGTCCTTGCCCGAATGAGCGACGATCTGTGTCTGCTGTCTGCCGTTGAGCTTCGTGGGCGCATCGCCCGCAAGGAGGTTTCGCCCGTCGAGGTTACGCGCGCGGTGCTTGCCCGTGCCGAGCGGCTGCAACCCGAATTGAACTGCTTCATCACGCTGTGCGGCGATGCGGCGATGGCGCAGGCCAAAGCCGCCGAGCGGCAAATCACGGCTGGCGAGCCGCTAGGTCTGCTCCACGGCATCCCCTTCACCGTGAAGGATATCGTCAACACCAAAGACGTCCGGACGACCTTCGGCGCGGTGCCGTACCGGGACAACGTGCCCGACAATGACGCCGTCGCGGTGGCCCGCCTCCGTGCCCAGGGCGGCATCTTGATCGGCAAGACCACGACGCCGGAGTTCGGCAGCAAGTGCCTGACCGACTCGCCGCTGTTCGGGCGGACGCGCAATGCATGGAGTGCCGAGCGGTCCAGTGGCGGCTCCAGCGGCGGCGCGGCGGTGGCCGTCGCGAGCGGCATCGCGCCGCTGGCGGTTGCGACCGATGGCGGCGGCTCCACCCGGATTCCCGCCGCCTGCAACGGCGTGGTCGGAATCAAGCAGAGCAACGGGGTGATCCCGCATAGCCAGGTGCAGGATGCTTTCGGCAACCAGACCTATGTCACACCGACCACGCGCACCGTTGCCGATACGGCGCTGATGATGCAGGCGATGGCGGGAGAGGATCCGTCGGACCCCTGGTCGATCGGGGTGCCGGCGCCCGATTATCTCGGGCTTGCCGCGCCGCGCGGCGACCTCAAGGGCCGGCGGGTGCTGTTCTGCGTGTCGCCGCCGGGGCGTCCGGTCACGTCCGATGTGGCTGCGGCGTTCAAGGCAAGCCTCGACCGGCTGGCGAGCCTCGGCGCTGAGCTCGAAGAGTTTTCCGGCGACGGCTTTGACATCGAGCCGATCTGGCGTGCGATCAATCACACCGCCTGGCGCACCCGCTTCGAGAAGCTCGCGGCCGATCATCCGGATGATCTCAGCGCAACCTTCCTGAAGCAGCTCGCGCTGGCGGCGCAGGTCAGCGGTGTCGACTACCAGCGGGCGATGTTCGAGCGCACCGCGCTGTTCCGCCGGGTGCAGTCGCTGTTCGCGCGCGGCGATCTCCTGGCGATGCCGACCTTGACCAGGTCGGCGCTGCCGATCGACCAGGACCTGTTCGGCACGATCGAGATCGACGGCCGGAGTTTCGACAGCGTGCGGCCGCACTGGTTTCCCTGGACCATGCTGTTCAACATGACCGGGCATCCCGCCGTCAGCATCCCCGCAGGTTTCGGCCGCGACGGCCTGCCGATCGGACTGCACCTGGCCGGCCGCTTCCGGGCCGATGCCGAACTGTTGCGCGTTGCAGCGTTGTTCGAGGCGGCGAGCGACTTGCTTGGTCGCTGGCCGGCCTGATGTTGTTGGCGACGCTGATCGCGGCGTCGCCGGTTTAGCCGGTCTGCCCGGTGCTCGCATTGGCGACGGCGCGCGCGACATTGGCGATCACCTCGTTGCATTTCTCCATGGGGGCACTTGCCCCGGTCAGGTAAACCGTCACCACGATCGGCTTGCGGCCGGGCGGCCAGAACACGCCGATGTCGTTGTAGGTGCCGCGCTCGCCGGTGCCGGTCTTGTCGGCAACCCGCCAGTCGCGGGGCACGCCGGCACGCAGCCTTGCGTCGCCGGTCTTGTTGGCGACCATCCAGTCCACCAGCTTCTGGCGCGAGACGGTCTGCAGAACGTCGCCGAGCACGACGCGCTGCAGGTTCTTCAGCATCGCCACCGGGCTCGTGGTGTCGCGCAGATCGCCTGATACCCCCTCGTTCAGCGCCAGCTCCCAGCGATCGAGCCGGCTCACATTGTCGCCGATGGTGTGGAAGAAGCCGGTCAGGCCGGCTGGCCCGCCGATCTCGCGGAGGATCATGTTGCCCGCAGTGTTGTCGCTCCTTGTGATGGCGGCCTCGCAAAGCTCGGCAAGCGTCATGCCCGAGGCGACGTGCTCCTTGGTGACGGGCGAGTTGGCCAAGATATCCTTGGCCTCGAACCGGATTTGCTGATCGAGGCTGGATTCGCCGCGGTCGACCCGGTGAAGCACCGCAGCCGAGGCCAACGCCTTGAAGGTGCTGCACATCGGGAACCGCTCGTCGCCGCGCCGGCTCGCGCGCAATCCCGTTTCCATGTCAAGCGCGGCGACGCCGAGCCGGCCGCTGGTCGCCAGCTCGATGCGCGCAAACTCCTGCTGCAGCTGCTGCGCCGGCTCGCTTGGTCCTGCCGCTGCGCCTTGCCGCGGCAAAGTGCAGGACACCGCAAGGCCCAGCGCGCGCAATCCAAATGTCCGTCTCGTCAGCATGTCGAATCTCCCGTTGGCGGCGCGAACCTGCCTGGCGGCGTGACGGCGCACAAACAATCATTTATACAGCGAGACATGAGGAAAACTTGGTCATGACGCCGTGCGCCGGCATCTCCCGCTGAACGCGCTGCGCGCCTTCGAGGCCTCCGCGCGGCTGCTCAGCTTCACCCGCGCCGGGATGGAGCTGCGTGTGACGCAGACCGCGATCAGCCATCAGGTCAAGCAGCTCGAGGATCTCCTGGGCACGAGCCTGTTCCGCCGGCTGCCGCGCGGGCTGGTGCTCACCGACGAAGGGCTGGCGCTGCTGCCGGTGCTGTCAGACGCGCTCGACCGGATCGGGACCGCGATCGACCGCATCGAGGCCAAGGGCACGCGCGAAGTCGTCACCGTCGGCTGCGTCACGACGTTCGCGACCGGTTGGCTCTTGCAACGGGTCGACCGCTTCAAGCGCGCGCATCCCTATATCGATTTGCGTCTGCTCACCAACAACAACCGCGTCGACATCGCGGGCGACGGGCTCGACCTCGCGCTGCGCTTCGGCGACGGCTCGTGGCACGGCACCGAGGCGATCCATCTGTTGTCCGCGCCGCTCTCGCCGGTGTGTTGCCCCGACGCGGCCGACCGGCTGCGCAAGCCGTCCGATCTCGCGCAGGAATTCCTGCTGCGCTCCTACCGCGCCGAGGAGTGGCCGCTATGGTTTGCGGTCGCCGGCGCGCCGTGTCCGAAAATCCAGGGACCGATCTTCGACAGCTCGGTGGCGATGGCCGAGGCCGCCGCGCGCGGCGTCGGCGTCGGGCTGGTGCCGATCGCGATGTTCGAAAATGAGCTGGCGTCCGGCCGGCTGCTGCGGCCGTTCGCTGCCGAGGTCCCGGCGGGATCCTATTGGCTGACCTGGCTGAAGTCGCGCGAGGTGACGCCGGGCACGCGCGCGTTTCGTGACTGGCTGCTCGAGACGCTGCGGACGGAGGCGAATGAGGTGGAGGACGCCGTTGCGCCTGCACCGCGGCGGAAGATCAAGACAAAGGCCAGACCAAAGCCGCGGACCAGGACCAAGCGGCGTTAACGTCTGACGACGTGACTTCAACTATCGTCGCCACTATTTCGGAATTATCGAATAATGCCGCTGATTTGCCCGACATGTCAAGTGCCGTGTCGGACGCCCGCAGCCGCCGGCTACTTTGCATGGGGTTGTTTTCGATATTTTTGGCGGTGCGCTGCCGCGCCGGCTGGCTATCGCATCTGGCGCGCGACCTACGCCAGATGGCACGCCACGGAATGTCCGTTCCTGCCTTCCAGCAGTTCCGGCGCGGTCTGCCGGCAGCGTTCCTCGGCGATCGGGCAGCGGGTGTGGAAGTGGCAGCCTTTGGGCGGATTCATCGGGCTCGGCACGTCGCCCTTCAGGCGGATGCGGTCGCGCTTCGCCTTGGGATCCGGCACCGGCACCGCCGAGAGCAGCGCCTTGGTGTAGGGGTGCTGCGGATTGCGGTAGAGATCGCTGGCCTTGGCGAGCTCGACGATGCGGCCGAGATACATCACCGCGACGCGGTCGGAGATGTGCTCCACGACAGAGAGATCGTGGGCGACGAACAGATAGGTGAGGTTGAGCTCGGCCTGCAGATCCTCGAGCAAATTGATGACCTGGGCCTGGATCGAGACGTCGAGCGCGGAGACCGGCTCGTCGCACACGATCAGCTTCGGCTCCAAGGTCAGCGCGCGGGCGATCGCGATGCGCTGGCGCTGGCCGCCGGAGAATTCGTGCGGGTAGCGGCGCATGTGCTCGGCCTTCAGCCCGACCTTGACCAACAGGCTCGCGACGCGGTCCTCGCGTTCGCTGGCCGAGGTCACGAGATTGTGGATGATGAAGGGCTCGCCGAGGATCGCGCCGACCGTCATACGCGGGTTGAGTGAGGCGAACGGATCCTGGAACACCAGCTGCATGTTGCGCCGCATGGCGCGCAGGTCGCCGCCACCGAGGCCGGTCACGCTCCGGCCGTCGAACACGATTTCGCCCGAGGTCGGCTCGATCAGCCGCAACACGCAGCGGCCGGTGGTCGACTTGCCGCAGCCGGATTCGCCGACCAGCCCCAGTGTCTCGCCGCGGTTGACCGAGAACGACACGCCGTCGACCGCATAGACCTGGCCGACCTCGCGCGAGAGCAGGCCGCCCAGCACCGGAAAGTGCTTTTTCAGATTGGAAACCCGCAGCAGCGGCTCGCTCATGACGCGTCTCCGAGGTGGCAGGCCATGCGATGGCCGGGTGCGATCTCGCGCAGCCGCGGCTCCTTTTCGGTACAGATGCTCATGGCGTATTTGCAGCGGGCAGCAAAACGGCAGCCGGGCGGCGGGTTGATCAGGATCGGCACCGAGCCGCCGATCGCTTCCAGTCGCGTCTTGTGCTCGGCGTCGAGATCGATGCGCGGGATCGAGCGGATCAGGCCCTGGGTGTAGGGGTGGCCGGGATTGCCGAACAGTTCGTCGACCGGCGCCTCTTCCACCACCTTGCCGGCGTACATCACGACGACGCGCTGCGCGGTCTCGGCGACCACGCCCATCGCGTGGGTGATCAGCATCACCGCCATGCCGAAGCGTTCCTTCATGTCCTGCAACAGGTCGAGGATCTGCGCCTGGATGGTGACGTCGAGCGCGGTGGTCGGCTCGTCGGCGATCACGAGCTTGGGGCGGCACGCCAGCGCCATCGCGATCATCACGCGCTGGCGCATGCCGCCCGAGAACTGGTGCGGATAATGATGCACGCGGCCCGCGGCGTTGGGGATCTGCACCAGCTTCAGCATCTCGATGGTACGCTCGAGCGCCTGCTTCTTGGTCACCGCCTCGTGGCGGTGCAGGCTCTCGGCGATCTGCTCGCCGATGGTCAGCACCGGATTGAGCGAGGTCATCGGCTCCTGGAAGATGAAGCCGATCTCCTTGGCCCTGATGTCGTCGAGCTGATGGCTGGTCAACGGCACCAGGTCGCGGCCCTCGAAGATGATCTCGCCTTCGACGATCTTGCCCGGCGGCATGGCGATCAGCTTCAGGATCGACATCGCGGTGACGGTCTTGCCGCAACCGGATTCGCCGACCACGCACAGCGTCTCGCCGCGGTTGATGCTGATGTCGACGCCGTCGACCGCCTGGAGGATGCCGTCGTCGGTGCTGAAATGGGTTTTCAGGCCCTTGATGTCGAGCAGCGCCATCAGATCACCTTGCGCGCGTCGAGCGCGTCGCGCAGCCCGTCGCCGATGAAATTGATGGCGACCACCGCGATGAAGATCGCGCCGCCCGGAAACAGCGCCCAATGCGGGCCGATGTCGAGGAAGTCCTTGGCGTCATAGAGGATGCGGCCCCAGGTCGGGGTGTCCGGGGGGAAGCCGAGGCCGAGAAATGACAGTGTCGATTCCGCGATGATGGCGGCGGCGACGTCGATCGTGCCGGCGATGATCACGGGTCCCAGCGCGTTGGGCAGGATGTGGCGCACCACCTGGCGCACCGGGCTCGCGCCGAGCGCGCGCGCCGCCTCGACGAATTCCTTCTCGCGCAGCGACAGGAACTGGGCGCGCACCAGGCGCGCCACCGGCATCCAGCGCAAGCCGCCGATCACCAGCACGATCAGGATGAAGATGCCGCCCTCCGGGCCGAACATCGCCTTCAGCCCGTCGCGGAACAGATAGATCAGCATCAACAGCAGCGGCAGTTGCGGCAGCGACAGGAACAGATCGGTCAGCCACATCAGCGCGTAGCCGAGCGCGCCGCGCGACATGCCGGCGAGCGCGCCGATCAGCGTGCCGACGAACACCGAGACCAGCATCGCGGCGAGGCCGACTGCGAGCGAGATGCGCCCGCCATAGATCATGCGGGCGAGCAGGTCCTGGCCGAGATCGTCGGTGCCGAACGGATGCGCCAGCGACGGCCCCTGCAGGCCGGCCACGACGTCCATGTCGCTGATCGAGACGCGCCAGACGAACGGGCCGATCACGACGGCCGCGATCAGCAGCAGCAGCAGCACGGCGCTGACCACGGCCGGCCGGTGCCGGCGGTAGCGCCGCCAGGTTTCGCGCCAGGGCGAATAGCCGCGCCGCTCAGCGGAAGGAGATGCGAGGGTCAAGCCAGCCATAGAGGACATCTGCGATCAGGTTGAACAGCACCACGAGACACGCGAAGACGAAGGTCACGGCCATCACGACCGGCGTGTCATTGGCGAGGATGGAGGAAATCAGCAGCGAGCCGATGCCGGGAATCCGGAAGATCTGCTCGGTGACGATGGCGCCGCCGAACACGGCGGGCATTTGCAGCGCAATCAGCGTGACGACCGGGATCATCGCGTTGCGCATCACATGCTTGACGATCACCTTGGCCTGTCCGAGCCCCTTGGCGCGGGCGGTGGTGACATAGTCGAGCCGGATCACGTCGAGCATCGCCGAGCGCACGAAGCGGGTCATCGACGCCGCCTGGAACAGGCCGAGCACCATCACCGGCATGATCGCCTGCCGGATCATCTCGAGCAGCCAGGGAATGCCGCTGCCCGGCACGTCGGTGTAGACGAAGGGCAGCCAGTCCAGCTTCACCGAGAACACCAGGATGAACAGGATGCCGGTGAAGAAGGTCGGCAGCGAGAAGCCGATGAAGGCGAAGGTGTTGGCGAGCTGGTCGAAGATCGAGTAGGGCCGGGTGGCGGCATAGACGCCGACCGGGATCGCGATGAGCAGCGCCAGCAGCTGCGCCGAGCCGATCACGTAGAGCGTGGTCGGCAGCCGCTGCAGGATCAGGGTGTCGACATTGATCCGGCTGACAAAGGAGAAGCCCCAGTCGCCCTGGGCCATCGCCGCGAGCCAGTGCAGGTAGCGAAGATAGATCGGGTCGTCGAGGCCGAACTTGGCGCGCAGCGCGGCCTGCACCTCGGGCGGAACGTTCGGATTGGTCGCGAGCTCGCTGAACGGATCGCCCGGCGCGAGCGCCAGCACGACGAACAGCACGAGCGAGATTCCGAGCAGGCTCGGGATCGCGATCATCAGGCGACGCAGGATATATTGACTCATCGAGAGATCATCTAACTTACGCTCGCACCTTGAGCACGTTGATCTTGCTTCCAGTCGAAAGGCGAGCTTCACCTCGCCCCGCGTGCGGGGAGAGGTCGGAATTCAAGCGCACCTTGAATTCCGGGTGAGGGGGACTCTCCACGAACTCATCTTCCAACGCATTTGCGGATAGAGCCTCACCCCGACCCTCCAAGAGCGAGCTCCGCTCGTCTCGACCCGTAAGAACGAGGAGAGGGAGAAGAGTGCCCGTTCGATTCCGAGCACGTCACATCTCAGGTTTCACGATACCAGTCTTGCAGATTGTCGGTCTGGTTGGCCCAGCCGGAGAGCGCGGGCCGCACCGTGTTGGAGCAGGCTTCCACCGCGAGGCGGTGCATCACCGGGATCACCACCGTGTCCTGCCACATCAGATCGTTGCACTTGATGTAGAGCTCGGCCCGCTTGATCGGATCGGTCTCGGTATCGGCCGCCTCGATCGCGGCGTCGAAATCCTTGTTGACCCAACGCGGGAAGTTCTGCCCTTGCCACTTGTTCTCCTTGGTCGCGACATTGCGCGACAGATAGCGGCGCATGTGCAGGCCCGGGTCGGGTTGCGTCATCGGGATCTGGAACATCTCGATGTCGGCGTAGAACTTGGAATAGGTGTCGGGGTTGGCGACGTCCGAGGAGAAGAACACCGAGGCCACCACCGACTTCAGCTCGACGTCGATGCCGGCCTTCTGGCAGGCCTGCTTGACGATCGCCTGGGTCTTCTGCCGCGGGCCGTTGATCGAGGTCTGGTACAGGAGCTTCAGCTTCTTGCCGTCCTTCTCGCGGATGCCGTCGGAGCCGACCTTCCAGCCGGCCTGTTCGAGCAGCGCGCTCGCCTTCTCGACCGAGAACTCCCATTTGGTGTTCTTGGAAACGAACTCCTCGGGGCCGTTGAGATAATTGGCGGTGGTGCGGCCGGCGCGGCCGTAGATCACCTTCTTGACGGAGTCGCGGTCGACTAGCAGCGCCAGCGCCTTGCGCACCGCCGGATCCGACAGGATCGGATGCTTGGTCTTGATCGACGAGCGTTCGCCGTCGACCTCGGTATTCGGGTCGGTGAAGTTGATGGCGATGAATTCGATGTCGCCGCCGACGGCATAGAGCGTCTTGCCCTTGCCGCCCTTTTCCAGCCGCAGCAGCACCTCGTCCTCGACCTGGATGTTCCAGGCGAAATCATATTCGCCGGTCTGGATCACCGCGCGCGCCGCCGACACCGCATCGCCGCCGCCCTTCATCTCGATCGTGTCGAAATAGGGCCGGTTCGGCATGTGATAATCGGGGTTGATCTCGCCGCGCACCAGATCGCCCGGCTTGAACTCGACGAACTTGTAGGGGCTGGTGCCGACCGGCTTCAGATTGTTCGGCGCCTCGCGCGACTTGCTGCCCTTGTACTCGGCGAACAAATGCTTCGGGATGATGCAGCCATAGGCGCCGACGAACGCGTTGGCCCAGAACGGCGTCGGATCCTTGAACTTGATGCGGACCGTGAGGTCGTCGACCTTCTCCACGGTCATGCCGGAATAGGTGCCGCTCGAGACCGCCGCGGTCGCGGGGTCGGTGGCATATTCCCAGTTGAACACGACGTCGTCGGCGGTGAAGGGTTTGCCGTCATGCCATTTGACGCCGGGCTTGAGTTTCCAGACCACCGTCTTGGCATCTTTGGAAAGTCCGCCGTTCTGGATCGAGGGGATTTCGGCGGCGAGGATCGGGTTGAGATGGCCGTCGACGTCCCAGCTTGCCAGCGGTTCGTAGAACAGCCGCGAGCCGTCCTGGTCCTTGGTGCCGGTGGCGAAGTGCGGATTGAGCAAGGTCGGGCCCTGCCACCACAACAGCTTCAGCGGACCGCCGCCGCCGCGCTTGGTCGGCTTGTAGGGATTCGGGCTCTGCGCCATCGCGACGCCGCCGATCGCAAGAATCTGGTTGGCCATCGGCGCGGTGAGGCCGACGGCAATCATTCGCTTGACGAAGGCGCGGCGATCCATCCGCCCGTCCTTCACGTCGTCGATCATGCCACGCAGATTCTTGTCGAACATTGTCCCCTCGGTCCGGCTCAATTGGCTATTGCGGCGGGCCGTGGAACCGGCCGCCGTGTTGGCGGCAGGATGGCACACCGAATGATCGCGAAGGTCAACGCCTCCCGCCCTTCAGCGCCTAGGTCTTTTGGCTATCGCTTGTGCAGAACCTCCCCCCGCCGCACATCGGTTCAGCAGATCGGCGCCAAAAGCGCGCCCGGGCGCGCCTCGCAGTGCGGAAAATTTGTTCGTTATCCTTTGTTCCGAGATGCTTTTTTGCCACGCAGGCCGGAGTCCGCGTCTGAAGCGATCCCTCCCCAAACTCGTCATGCCCGGCCTTGTGCCGGGCATCCACGTCTCCGTTTCCGCGTGAGAAAGACGTGGATGGCCGGGACAAGCCCGGCCATGACGATGCGGATATGCGATTGCTTGATCCCGGAGAGCAGGTCCGGCCTCAATGCGGCTCTCAGGCGATCGACATGTCCAACGGCGGTGCAACATTCGCCGGCAGCGGACTGACATAGGGCGTTCTTGTGATCCGCTTCTTGAGGTCGGCCTTGGCGGCCGCGATCAGTTCCGGCTCCATCAGCGCCTTGACGCCGAGGCCGGCCATCGCCTTGGCGGCCTGCACCATCGCCTTGTGCGCGGCCGGCGTCTTGCCCTGCGCCACAACCTGCCAGGTGTGGAACGGCGTGCCGATTGCAACCGTCGGTGCATGAACCTGCACCGTCGGCACCACCCAGCTGACGTCGCCGACGTCGGTCGAGCCGATCAGCGGATTGCGCTTGGCGTCGATCGGCACCAGGAAATCGGCGAGCGGCCGGTCGGTCGGCTCCATGCCGATCGCGTAATAGACCGAGGCGATGTCCTTGTCGGTCAGGGTCGCGCGGATCTTGCCGGCGAAATCCTTGTCGGCATCGTCGAAATGCGGCGGGCCGAGCTCTTCCATGATCCGGTGCAGCGTCTGTTCCAGCGGCGTGTTGGGCAGGATGTTGGAGACCGCGGAGATGATCTTCATCTCCACCTTGGTCTCGGTCATCAGCGCCGCGCCCTGCGCGATCTTGTGCACGCGCTCGACCAGCTCGTTCATGCCGGGCAGGTCGCGGGCGCGGATTGAATAACGCACCCGGGCATGGGCCTGCACCACGTTGGGCGCGATGCCGCCGGTGTCGAGCAGCGCGTAGTGCACGCGGGCGTCGCTCGGCATGTGCTCGCGCATGTAGTTGACGCCGACATTCATCAATTCCACCGCATCGAGCGCGCTGCGGCCGAGATGCGGCGAGGCCGCCGCATGCGAGGTGCGCCCGGTGAAGATGAAGTCGGCGCGGGTATTGGCGAGCGACGGTGTCACCGCCACCTCCCAGAAACTGTGCGGATGCCAGGTGATGGCGATGTCGGCGTCCTCGAACGCGCCACAGCGCACCATGAAGGCCTTTGCCGCGCCGCCTTCCTCGGCGGGACAGCCGTAATAGCGCACGCGGCCCGGCACCTTGTTGGCCGCAAGCCAGTCCTTCACCGCGGTCGCGGCGAGCAGCGCGGAGGAGCCGAGCAGATTATGTCCGCAGCCATGGCCGTGGCCGCCGCTCTCGACCGGGCGATGCTCCGCGATTCCGGCCTCCTGGCTGAGACCGGGCAGGGCGTCATATTCGCCGAGGAACGCGATCACCGGGCCGCCTTCACCCCATTCGCCCATTACCGCGGTCGGGATGTCGGCGACGTTCTCGGTGATGCGGAATCCCTGATGGCGCAGTTCGGCCAGATGTTCGGCGGATGAGCGCGCCTCGGTGTAGCAGACCTCGGGCATCGCCCAGACCCGGTCGCTCAATTCGATGAAACGCGGCTTGATCGCGTCGACGCCGCGCCAAACATCACTACGGTTGTCCATTTGCTCCGATCCTCAACTAGGGCAATCTGAAGCGCGAAACGCTAGCAGCTTGCCGCGACGCCGCCTAGCGCGCCGCGGCGGACCTGCTTTTCCGAATGTCACGTCTTGGTGTGCAGAAATATTTCTGCGTCAGGCGGCGCTGAGCCGCTCCAGGCCCTTCCAGTCGAAGGCGATGCCGTGCCCCGGGCGATCCGGCGCGATCGCCATGCCCTGCTCCAGAACCAGTGGATGCTCGATATAGCGATCGAGACCGAAGCCGTGCGCCTCGAGATACGACCGGTTCGGGCACGCCGCCAGCAGCTGCACGGTGATGTCATGCGCGCCGTGACTGGTGACGGGAATATTGAAGGCCTCGGCGAGGCGCGCGATCTTCATGAAGCTGGTCACGCCGCCGCAATTGGTGACGTCGGGCTCGGCGTAGGATAGCGCGCCGCCGGCGATATAGGGCTTGAACTCCCACAGGCTGCGCAGGTTCTCGCCGGCCGCGATCGGCACGCCGCCGGCCTGCAGGATGCGGGCGTGTCCCGCGACGTCGTCCGGGATGGTCGGCTCCTCGAGCCAGGTCAGGTCGAACGGTTGCAGGGCGCGCGCGGCGCGGATCGCTTCCTCGACGGTCCATTTCATGTTGGCGTCGGCCATCAGCGGAAACTCGTCGCCGAGATGACCGCGCATCGCCTTCACGCGCGCCACGTCGGACGCAAGGCTCGGCCGGCCGACCTTCATCTTGATGGCACGAAAGCCCTTGGCCAGATTGTCGTCGGTCTGCTTCAGCAAACCATCCAGCGGCAGATCAAGATCGATGCCGCCGGCATAGCAGGGCACGCGACGGTCGAAGCCGCCGAGCAGCCGCCACAGCGGCAGCGATGCCCGCCGCGCCTTGAGGTCCCACAACGCGATGTCGAGCGCGGACAGCGCCAGCACTGCCGGCCCGCCGCGACCGCCATAATGCAGCGCCCACCACACCTTGTGCCAAAGCTGCTCGGTGTCGTCGGCCTCCATCCCGCGCGCGATGTCGCCGATTTCGCGGCTCAGAATATCGGCGACGGCGCCGCCATTGCGGCCGACTGTGTAGGTGTAGCCGGTGCCTTCCGCACCGTCGGCATCGCGGGCGCGGATCGCGACGAGCTCGAACGCCTTGATCTCGCCATGCGTGCTGTCGCTCAGCACCACCGGGAGCGGGATCTTGTAGAATCCGATGCTGAAGTCCTTGAGGATGGCCACGCCGGAACTCCTTGTCATGGACGATGCAATGCGCGGTGCACGATTCCAAAAGCGCCTGCCGGCCGCAACCTTGCGCGTGCGAATGTCTGCCTTGAGCGATCGGCGTGCCTTCGGAGATACAAGGCATATGACCACCGTGCAGATCGGCGGTCATACCGGACATGGGATCGGCCGACGTGCCGTGGCGGTGACACGCGCTGGACGTCGGCGCGGCGGTCGGGCGCGCGTCGATGCCCGCATTGCGGTCGCATTGGCTCCAATGAATAGCCACGGAAAAATCAGACGCCAGCCAAACTTCGCGCGTAGGTTTTATCACTTGCTGACCTCGAAAAGGAATCGACCATGCGCAATCTCACAGCATCCGTCACTGTTGCCGCGCTCGTCCTCGGAACGCCCGCCTTGGTGCAAGCGCAAGGCGCGCAACCCAAGGAGCCGCCGCAGTCATCTGATCAATCCACTGTCATCCGGAGCATACAGGTCGTCGACATCAAGGACCTCAAGCCCGAGATGCGATCGAAGATCGAGGATGCGATGGCAAAGACCAAGGAGGACGACATCCAGTCGCTTCGGAAGTCGATTGACGCGACACCGCAGGCGGTCTCCGCGCTCAAGGCCAAGGGCCTGACTTCGTCGCAGGTCGTCGCCATCAACATTGCCGATGGCGTGCTGACGATGTTCGCCAAAACGGCCTGACCAGGGTCAGCGAATGTCGGTATCGGTGGTTGGACCTCCCCGCGGCCACCGATGCCAACAACTCCCGCAGCCGGCGCTGCGGGAGTTTTCATTTCTCATAGGTACGCGGCCCGTCCAGTGGACGTTCACCGGGGCAAGCGATCAGTCAGGCTGGTTGGGCCTGGCACGTTCCGCGCGTTTCAACTCGCGATCGATCAGCGTGCAGACGCGCCGCCGCGCCAGCAGGTCGAGCCGCGCGCGCGTGGTGCCTTGCCTGGTCTTGCCGTTGATGTCGAACGACCAGGCCCAGAGGTCGGGTTCGATGTTGGTGAGTGTGTATTGAATGTCCCGATGACGACCGATCAGCTTCTTCATGCCGTTTCTTCTTGTTGGCTGAAGATTGCATAGCCAGATCGTGAAGGCGTCTGTATCCGGTCGAATACTGAGTCGGGTGTCCGCAGGGCGGAATTTTTCCCAATCACTGATTTGGGGTCGCTGTTCAGTGGCCGGATGAACAATATTTCGCGTTATCGGAAGAGCAACTCAGTGTATGGTTTGCGCGTCTCACCCGATCGAGGGGCGCTTCTTAGTGTCGTCCTGGCGAAAGCCAGGACCCATTACCCCAAGTACGCATTGTTGCGCGACGCTGGGGCTACGATCTCGTTCACAATCAAATGCGGTGGTTATGGCTCCTGGCTTTCGCCAGGACGACAATGATGAGTCTCGCCTGCAACATCCGCCGCGGCGTATGGGCCTCTGCTTTCGCAGGGACGGCCGAAGGAAAGGTCAACCCATCTCCACCAAGTCCCGCAGTCTACCTCACAAATTTATCACCCCGCGCCGCGCGGCATGGGCGACGGCGTCGGTGCGGCCGGTGGCGTCGAGCTTGTCGAGCAGGGAGCCGACATGAAACTTGGCGGTGTGGACGGAAATTCCGAGCCGCTGTGCGATCATCTTGTTGGATGCGCCTTCGGCCAGCAGCGCCAGCACGTCGAGCTCGCGCGGCGTCAGCTCGAAGTCGCCGGCCCCCGCGGCCTCGCGGTTGCGTGCGACGACCGCTGCCATGGCCTGTTCGCCCGGCGCGGCGAGCCGCAGGTCGGCGACGCTGCCGAGCAGGGTCGCCAGCCGATCGGCGAGGACGGCGTCGTCGACCTCGAGCGCGATGACGATCTCGTTGGCCGGCTCGCCGCTCACGTCTCGGGCCTCTCGCCGACCGTCACCTTGAAGTTCAGCGGCTCGCCGCCGCGATGCACGGTAAGCTCGACCACCATGCCGACGCTCTGCGGTCCGAGGCCGCGCGACAGCGCCCGCACGCCGGACAGCTTCTCGCCATTCACGGCAATGATCACGTCGCCCTGCCGGATGCCGGCCGCGGCCGAGGGGCCGGCCTTGTCGACGTTCATCACCATCGCGCCGAGGCCGTCGTCGAGACGGACCGGCTGCAAGCCGACGCCAAGATATCCGCGCGCGATGCGGCCGCTCTTCTCGAGCTGCGTTGCGACCCGCTCGATGGTCGCAGCCGGGATCGTCAGCACGCGGCGCGGGCCGAGCACGGCCATGCCGAACGGCTCGCCCGCGGCGTTCAGCGCCAGGCCACCCTGCTGGTTGTGCCGCAGCAGGACGTCGAGCTCGATCCGTGCATCGATTTCGCCGCCGCGCAGGCTGCGCCAGGCCGGGCCCGACAGGGCGACCACGCCGAGCCGCGCGGTCGGCGCGCCGCGGTCGGCGGCGACGATCACCGCGAGCGATCCCAGCGCGGGGCTCCCGGTCGAGAGCTTGACGGGGGCGACGTCGCCTTCGACGCGCAGCAGCGCGATGTCGGTGGTGTGGTCGCGTCCGACGACGGTCGCTGGCCTGCGGCTGCCGTCGGCGAACTGGATTTCGATCTCGCCCTCGTCGGCCAGCGCTTCGTCAGCGGTGACGACGAGGCCCGTCTTCCAGACAAAGCCCGTGGCGCGCGCGCGATGCGAATGCACGGAGACGATTGCGGGCGCAGCGCGCGCAATGGTCTCCGCAAGGGCTGACGACAGCGAGGACAGGATATGCGGTTCGGTCATGGGAAACTCCGTTGGCTTCCCTCAATCTGGGACGTCGCGGCTGACGGCGATACTGGCCGGATGGGCAGGGCGTGGCCGGGCCGCCCGGAACTGCCGTTTAGCTCAGCCGCTGCAGGGTCGCCTTCGGGCTCTCGCCGAACTTGGCGCGGTAGGCGCTCGCCATCCGGCTCAGATGGGTAAAGCCGAGGTCGAATGCAATATCGACGATGCGTTCGCCCGGCCGCGCCGTCTTGAGGCGGGCGTTGAGATGGGCGAGGCGGATGTCGAGCAACATCTCGGACACGGTGGTGCCGAAGTGACGGCGGAAGCCGAGTTGCAGCGCGCGGATGCCGGTGCCCGCGATCTCCGCAAGCTCGGCGAGGTCCAGCGGCTCGGTCGCCCGGCTCTCCAGAAAGGCGCGCACGCGTTTCAAGGCGGCCGGCTGGGCCTCAGTGCGGCCGTTGAAGACATCGATCGCCGAACTCAGGCTGTGCCGCTGCCCGTTGAGCAGGACATTGAGAAACGACTCGCGCCAATCAGCCGCCGCGACCGCCGACAAGGTCTTGCGCGGCCCGAGCTGCTCGGCGGCCGTGACAAGATGCTCGATCCTGGCCGAGAGCGTCTGCCCGAGCGGCCCGCTCAGCGCGATGGCCGGATCGAACTCGACCGGCCTCACCGTCACGCCGCCAAGCGCCGCGGCGCGATGCTCGACCAGCTTGCGGTCGAGCAGCAAAATGAGCTGGGCGCAGTCGCCGCGCCAGGTCATTTCGGTCGGAATGGTCGGCGACAGCAGCGAGGCGGTGTGTCGTGGTCCGGTGGTGAGCTCGCGCGCGGCGGTCCGCACCGAGGCCGAGCCGGACAGCGGCATCTGAAACAGGAAGAAGCGGTCGAGGCAGCCGGGATTGATCGCGACCGATCCGCCATAGGCGACATAGTTGACGGAGAAGCCGTCGAAGCCGGCGCAATTGTGATGCGCGGAGAAATCGCTCGCGGAATGATCGACCGGCGTCAGATCGTGCGGGCAGAAGATGCGGCCGATCGCTTCCGCCGCGTCATCGACGCGCGCCGTCGCCACGCGCGCGAAATCCTTGAGCCTTGCCGAACTTGCCCTTGCCGAAACCTCGTTGCCAACAGCAGTCACGCCGGCCGTCCGGAGTTGTTTGAGGTCTAAAACATCGTGCAGCCTAGAGCATCCCGCGGCAAAGGGGAACGCCGTTTCGTCGTGCAATCTGCCCGATCTGAGCGCAGGCGAATGCGGCGGCATTGGGCGGACGCTGCTCGGCGCCGCGCTCCCGCATTGCAGCATGAGGTGCCGGGTGCGGATTCGTTTATCGGCTAGACAGCCTCACCGGCCGGCGACAGGCTCCGTGCCGGCAATGCGCATCAAAACTGGAGAGGCTGACATGGGCACGCTCGAAAAAGGCATTACCCGAACCGGCACCGGCTACGGCGGCAAGACCTGGAATATCCTGGGCCAGGTCTACTATCCGAAAGCGATCACCGACTCGACCTTCGCGTTCGAGACCAACAGCGACCCCGGCCAGTTCGTGCCGGTGCACATCCACCCGACCCAGGACGAGTTCATCCTGGTGCAGGAGGGCGTGCTCGACCTCAAGCTCGACGGTGTCTGGGTGCAGGCCAAGGCCGGCGACCTGGTGCGCATGCCGCGCGGCATCCCGCACGGCTATTTCAACAAGTCGGACAAGCCGGCGCGGGCGCTGTTCTGGGTGTCGCCGATGCAGAAGCTCGAGGCGCTGTTCGAGAAGCTGCACAATCTGCAGGACCCCGTCGAGGTAGTACGTATCTCCGCCGAGCACGAGGTGGATTTTCTGCCGCCGGAAGCCAACGACTAGCCGGCGGCCAAACAGACAATACGCACGCGAGGCGGCAATCGCCGGAGCTGGACTCCGGCGATGACGGGGACGCGTGCGTCTAACGAAATTGGACCTGTTCATTCAATTCGGAGCGGTTTCATGGTCAAGCAGAAGCATGTGTGCGTCATCGGCGCCGGCATTTCCGGGCTCGCCGCCGGCAAGGCCTTTGCCGGTCGCGGCCACAAGGTGACCGTCATCGAGCGCAGCGGCGATCTCGGCGGGGTTTGGGAGCCGGCGCGCTCCTATCCCGACGTGCAGACCCAGAGCCCGAAGGAGCTCTATCGCTACACCGACAAGGCGATGCCGGAGTCCTATCCGGAATGGCCGAAGGGTCCGCAGGTCCATGCCTATTTGCGCGACTACGCCCGCAGCCACGGGCTCGACGGCGCGATGCGATTCGACACCAAGGTCGAAGGCATGAAGCGCCGTGCCGACAGCAGGCCGGGCTGGACGCTGGCGCTGCGCTCGACCGACGGCGCCACCGGCCACGAGGATTTCGACTTCGTCGCGGTCTGCACCGGGCAATTCAACGAGCCGCAGACCTTGCCGCTGGCCGGCGAGGAAGGCTTCAAGGCGCAGGGCGGGCAGATCCTGCATTCATCGCAATACAGCGATCCCATGCTCGCCAAGGGCCGCAAGGTGGTGGTGCTCGGCGGCTCCAAATCGGCGACCGACATCGCGGTGAATGCGGTCAATTCCGGCGCCAGCGAAGTCACCATCGTGTTTCGCGAGCCGGTCTGGCGGATTCCCTATTTCGTCGGCGGCCTCGTCAACTTCAAGCGCATCCTCTACATCCGCGCCCAGGAGCAGATGTTTGCGAGCTGGGGCATCGGGCCGATGGCACGCCTCGCGCATGTCGCGGCAAAGCCGTTCGTCTGGGCGAACTGGCGCGGGCTCGAGAGCATGCTGAAGATGCAGCTCAAGCTGAAGCAATGCGGCATGGTGCCGAAGGAGCGGATCGAGGACGGTGTCAACTGCTCGGTGCCGATCGCAACACCCGGCTTCTATCCGATGGTCGCCGACGGCCGGATCAAGGCAGTGCGCGGCACCTTCGACCATTACGACGGCAAGACCATCGTGATGAGCGGCGGCCAGCGCGTCGCGGCCGACATCGCGGTGCTCGCGATCGGCTACAAGCTCGGCGTGCCGTTCCTGCCCGAGGAGTATCAGAACAAGCTGGTCGAGCCCGACGGGCAGTACCGGCTCTACCGGCTGATCGCCAATCCCGATCTGCCCGACATGGGCTTTGTCGGCTTCAATTCGAGCTTCTGCACCGTGCTGTGCGCCGATCTCGCCGCGAACTGGCTGGTGCGCTACGCCGATGGCCAGCTGGCACGGCAGCCGAGCGCGGCCGAGATGAATAGCAACATCGCGATGATGCTGAACTTCAAGCGCGTCGAGCGTCCGGCAGCGGGCGTCTATGGCGGGCTGTGCGTCGCGCCGTATCATTTCAAGCATTTCGACGAGCTGCTGGCGGACATCGGCACCAAGGCGTCGCGCCGCAACCCGCTGGTCGAAAAGTTCACGCCGCCGGACGCGGACGCTTATGCCCGCTTCCTCGCGACCGCGCCGGCATACAGGGCGGTGGCGTAGCGTGCGATAAGATTAGATTGGGCTGATGCGGCATCAGAGGGTTTACCTCTCCCTTGGGAGAGGTCGGCGCGCAGCGCCGGGTGAGGGGTTACGGTCTCTCGTTGGAACTGCCGCCCCTCACCCGATTTGCTACGCAAATCGACCTCTCCCCGTTGGGGAGAGGTGCAGCCGCTCTCTCGCCGGCATCGATCAATCGCGGCCGGCGTCGAGGAAGGCCTGCGCCAGGCGCTCGGGATTGGAGAAGCACAGTTCGTGGCTGCCGGACACCTGGACCAGGCGGAACAGCCCGAGCTTCTCCGACAACCTCGGATGCCAGGGCAGGCTGTGCGGCATCGCGGTGTCCTCCGTGCAGTTCACGTAGGACTTCGCGATGGGCATCTCGGCCGGATTGGTGCGCAGCGCGATCTTGTCCTGAAAGGTCTTCAGGGGATGCGGGTTGAGCTTGTCATAGGCGCGCTGCGCCGTCTCGAGATCGGCGTCGTTGATGAAGGCTTCGCGCCAGATCGGGAACGGCAGCACCACCGAGCCGTCGCCGCGCTCGGCGTGGATCGCATCGAACAGGCCGCGATAGTGCGGCGGCACCATGTCGTTGAGGCACTCGCCATTGTTTGGCACGAACGCGTTCCAGTAGACGAGGCGGCGGATGCGGTTCATGGCGGCGTCGGCGACGCCCGTGATGACCATGCCGCCATAGCTGTGGCCGACCAGCACGATGTCGTTCAGATTATGCTCGGCGAGATAATCCACGATCGACTGGATCGCCTCGGCAAGGCCCGAGTCCTTCCGGTCGCCGGGCCGGTTGCCCCTGACGGTCGGGGTGTGGACGACATGGCCGGCCTTGCGGATGGCAGCCGCAACCGGCTCAAACTCGGCGCCGGTATGCCAGGCGCCATGGACGAGAACATAGGTCGACATGTGTACCTCCCTGTCTGCTTTGGTTAGATCGATTGCCGCGTCCGGACGGCCCGGGATACATGCAAGTTTCATCCGGTTGCTGATGGATATTGACCTGGATATTGACCTGGACCCGCGGAACGCGCTTGGCTGTGAGCGAACCGGACTGGGCTCGGAGTGAACTGATGCAGCAAATCGCCGCCGCGGATCGCTCGCGCAGGCTGAGCTGGAATACCGCGGACACGAGGCCCGGCGAGCAGTTTGCCTATTATCGCGAGGCGATCTGCCAGGCCTTCATGAACCTGACGCCGGAGCCGCCGGCGACGCCCGGCTTCCTCGCCCGCGTCGAGACCGTTGGACTCGGGGATGGCGCGGTCAACCGGGTCAGCTTCCCGGAGCATGTCGTGCGGCGCTCCGCTGCCGACATCGCCGCGTCCAGCCGGCGCTGCTACTACCTCAATCTGAAGCTCGCCGGCCGCTGCCGGATCCAGCAGGCGGGACGCGAGATCAGCCTGTCGCCGGGACAGGTCGGAATCTTCGACAGCGGCCAGCGCTTTGCGCTGCTGCACGACCGCGGCCCGGCGCTGCAGGTCGCCTCGTTCTGGGTGCCGGCCGAGGCGCTGGATGAACGGCTGCCGTCGGCGCCCGAGGCCGCGCCGGCGCGGGTCTCGGATGATCCCTTCGTCGGCCATCTCATCACAGAAACGGCGCAGGTCCTGAACACGGCGGCGCTCCGCGCGTCCGATACAGACAACGCCCGGCTGTTCGGCGTGCTGCTCGATCTGGTCGCGCTCAGCCTGTCGCGCAGCGGTCGTGCAGGCGTTGCCGAAAGCGCCGGCCTTGCCGATGCGACGTGGCTTGCGCTGCGCCGCGCCGTGGACCGCAGGCTGCGCGAGCCCGGGCTCGGCGTTGCCGCCATTGCGGCTGCGATCGGCATCAGCGAACGCTATGTCCACAAACTGTTCGAGCGCGCCGGCACGACATTCGCCAGCCATGTGATGGATCGCCGCCTCGACGGCGCGGCGCGCGATCTGAGAGACCCCGTGATCGCCGGGCGCGCGATCGGCGACATCGCGTTCGACTGGGGCTTTTCCGACCTGTCGCATTTCACGCGGCGCTTCCGGCATCGCTTCGGCTGCACGCCGCGCGACTGGCGCCGCGGCTGACCAACGCTTGGAAATCGCCATGGCGCAGCCGTTCACCTACCAGGTCAGCCCGATGCGGGTCGTGTTCGGGGTCGGCACCGTCGCGCAGCTGGCGGACGAGCTCGACCGGCTCGGCATCAGCCGCGCGCTGGTGCTGGCTAGCCGGCGGCAGCAGGCCGAGCTCGGCGATCTCGCTGAGCTGACCGGCGGCCGTGTGGCCGGATTGTTCGACGGCGCGGTGGTGCACACGCCGGTCGCGGTGACCGAACGTGCGATGGAGATCGTCCGCGAGCTCAAGCCGGACGGCGTGGTTGCGATCGGTGCCGGCGCTGCGACCGGCCTCAGCAAGGCGATTGCGCTACGCACCGACCTGCCGCAACTGATCGTGCCGACCAGCTATGCCGGCTCCGAGATGACGCCGGTACTCGGCGAGACCGTCGACGGCGTCAAGACCACGCAATCGTCGCCGAAGATTCTGCCCGAGGCCGTGATCTACGACGTCAACCTGACCGTCTCGATGCCGGAAAAATTCTCGGCGATCTCCGGCCTCAACGCCATCGCGCACGCGGCCGAGGCGCTGTACGCGCGGGACGGCAACCCGATCACCTCGCTGATGGCGGAGGAGGCGATCGCGAAGCTTGCCTCGTCGCTGCCCGACGTGATCGCGCGGCCGCGCGATCTCGAGGCACGGTCGGACGCGCTTTATGGCGCGTGGCTGTGCGCGGTCTGTCTCGGCACCGTCGGCATGGCGCTGCATCACAAGCTCTGCCACACCGTCGGCGCGCTGTTCGACCTGCCGCATGCCGAGACCCATGCGGTGCTGCTGCCGCACACCATCGCCTACAACGAGCCGGCCGCGCGTGATTCAGTCAGCCGCGCGGCGAGGGCGCTTGGGACGGCTGACGCCGCCGATGGCCTGTTCGATCTGTCGGCAAGGCTCGGCGCGCCGCGCTCGCTCGCCGAGATCGGCATGCCCGAACACGGCATCGCAAAGGCGGCCGCTCTCGCCACCAAAAATCCCTACTGGAATCCGCGGCCGATCGAGGAGAGCGGTATCCGCGATCTGCTGAAGCGTGCGTGGTCCGGGTCGCGGCCGCAAGCCGGATGATCACACCCCGATCGCGTTGCGCGCGATCACGTCGCGATAGAACGCCGCGCTCAATTTCGGCACGCGGGCCTGGGTCTCGAAATCCACCCGGTAGAGGCCGAAGCGCTTCTCGTAGCCGAATATCCATTCGAAATTATCCATCAGGCTCCACAGGAAATAGCCGTGGACCGGGACCCCGTCGGCGGTCGCGCGCTGCAACTGCGCGAGGTAGTTGCGCAGGAACATGATGCGGTCGAGGTCGTAGATCTGCCCGTCCGGATGCACCTTGTCCTCGCCGGACGTGCCGTTCTCGCTGATATAGATGCTCTTGATGTTCCACAGCTTGGCGGCGATCCGCGGCGCCCAATAGATCGTCTCCGGTGCGATCCGCAGCCATTCCGAGCTCATATGCGGGAAGGAAGCCGGCATCGGCAGCGGCTTCCAGCCGGGGGCATGGTCGGTGGCAAGGACGTAGCATTGCGGCGCGTAGATATTCAGCCCGACGAAATCATTGGGCTGCGAGATGATCTTCAGCTCGTCCGCGGTGAATTTGGGCGCATCCGCGCCGGCATATTGCAGGAAGCCTTCGGTGTACTTGCCTTCGAGGACGACACCGAGAAAGCCTGCGTTGAGCTCGCGGGTCGCGATCTCGGTGGCGCGGATGTTCTCCGGCGTGTTGAAGGCGGGTACGCAGGCGGTGATGTTCTCGGCCGGCCCGACCCGCGTGCCGGCGCGGCCCTTGGCGCGGATCGCCTGCACCGCAAGGCCATGCGCCAGCGCGACGTGGTGGCGCGCCTGGTTCACCTCGCCCGCCGGCAGCTTCAGCCCCGGGGCGTCGACGCCGAGCGCATAGCCGAACGGCAGGAAACGCCCGACCTCGTTGAGGGTGAACACGTTTTTCACGCGGTCCGTCAGTCGCTGCGCCACGTAGCCGGCATAGTCGCCGAATGCCTTCGAGGTGTCGCGCGAGCGCCAGCCGCCGACGCGGTCCTGCAACGCCTGCGGCAGGTCCCAGTGATAGAGCGTGGCGTAGGGCTCGATGCCGTTCGCCAGCAGCTCGTCGACCAGGCGGTTGTAGAAGTCGAGGCCCTTCGGGTTCGGCGCGCCGGTGCCGTCGGGAAACACCCGCGGCCAGGCGATCGAGAAGCGATAGGCCTTGGCGCCGAGCTCCTTGATGAGGCGGACATCCTCCTTGTAGCGGTGATAGTGGTCGTTGGCGCGGTCGCCGGTCGAGCCGTCCTCGATCTTGCCCGATGTATGGGTGAACGTGTCCCAGATCGATGGGCCGCGGCCGTCCTCATTGACGGCGCCCTCGATCTGGTAGGACGAGGTCGCGGTGCCCCAGACGAAGCCCGCGGGAAAGTTCGTGCCGTCCGGCCGCGACGCACGGTTTGCCGCCTCGGCGGGGCCGGTCAAACCGAGCGCCGAGAGGCCTGCAAGGCCCGCAAACTGCCGGCGCGAGAACTTTCCGAACATTGTTGTCTCCCGTCGCCGACGTTGCCGCTGGAATGCGGGCCGTAGGTTAGCCTTCCATCCCGCCGTTGAGCAACAAGGGTCGGTGGGCCAAAGCGCCGTGGCGAACGGCGCACCAATCAATGCGAACCATTGTGATGTCAATGTCGCGGAGTTGGCAGTTTTGTGGCGACATTTTCTCTACTAGATTGCCTGCTACGTCCTTCCGCAATGACATCCGAATATCCCCGAGATTCCCGTGAGCTGGGCGCGATGAACAAGCCTGCAACCCATGTCCGAAGGGCGCTGCTGCGTCGTCTTGCCACTGCGATCGGCCTGGCTTTGGCGATGGCCGCAAGCGCGCAGGCCGAGCAGACATTCTCGTTCGACCGCACGCCCGGAAAGCTGCCGAAGACGGTCGTCCCGTTGCATTACGCGATCGAGCTGAGGCCTGACATCACGAGCCTCGCTCTGCCTGGGGTGGAGACCGTCGACATCGAGGTGCGCGAGGCGACCGCGCAGCTGACGCTGAACGCGGTCAACACGACATTCGCAGAGGTTACGATCGATGACAGCGCGCAGCGCGCGGAGGTCGCGACCGACGCCACCGCGCAGACCGCGACGATGACCTTCGCCCAGCCGCTTGCGGTGGGCCGCCACAGACTGCGCATCGCCTTCACGGCGCAGATCAACAAATTCGGCACCGGCCTGTTCTCGGTCGACTATCCGACCCCGACCGGGATCAAGCGGCTGATCTCCAGCAAGCTGGAGCCGGCCGATGCAAGGCGGATCTTCCCATGCTGGGACGAGCCGTCGTTCAAGGCGAGTTTCGCGCTGACCGTCGTCATTCCGCGCAACCTGCTCGCGGTCGGCAATATGCCTGTCACGAGCGAGGAGCCGGTCGCCGGCGATCTCAAGAAGGTCACGTTCGCGCCGACGCCGAAGATGTCGAGTTATCTGTTCGTGCTCGTGGTGGGCGAGCTCGAGCGGATCACGGCGGCTGCCGGCGGCGTCACGGTCGGCGTGGTGACGACGGAGGGCAAGGGCGGGCAGGGCCGGTTCGCGCTCGACAGCGCGGTGAAGCTGCTCGCCTATTACAACGACTATTTCGGCGTCAAATATCCGCTGCCGAAGCTCGACCTGATCGCCGTTCCCGGCGGGTTCGGCGGTGCGATGGAGAACTGGGGTGGCATCACCTTCTTCGAAAGCCGGTTGCTGTTCGACCCCGCGACCTCTGCGGAGACCGCGCGGCGCGGCATCTTCGCGATCATCGCGCACGAGATGGCGCATATGTGGTTCGGCGATCTCGTCACCATGGCGTGGTGGGACAATCTCTGGCTCAACGAGGGTTTTGCCAGCTGGATGGCAACCAAGGCCTCTGAGCAGTTCCATCCAGAGTGGCAGGGCTGGCTGAACGGCTACGGCGCGAAGCAGTTTGCCATGACGCTCGATGCGCGGCGCACCTCGCATCCGGTGCAGCAGCCGATTGCCGATCACAGTGAAGCAGTCACGGCATTCGACGCCATCACCTACAACAAGGGGCAGGCGCTGATCCGCATGCTTGAGACCTATCTCGGCGAACAGGCATTTCGCGACGGCATCCGCAAATACATGGCCGCGCATGCCTACAGCAACTCGACGACCGCTGATCTCTGGCAGGCGCTCGAGAGTAGCGGCGGCAAGACCATCACCGGCATCGCCGCCTCCTTCACCGAGCAGGACGGCGTGCCGCTGGTCGTGGCCGAGGCAGCCTGCGATGGCGTGGCGCAGCGCCTGACGTTGCGGCAGGATCGCTTCGTGATCGCGCCTGCCAACGATCCGCCGCTGCCGGCCCGCAACTGGCAGATCCCGGTCGCGGTCGGACCGTCGCATGGCAAGCCGTTCGACGAGATATTGCTGAAGAAGAACACCAATATCCCGGCCGGCGCGTGCGGCGATGCGATCAAGGTCAACCTCGGCGACGTCGGCTACTACAGGGTCGAGTACGGTCCGAAGAACCGTGCAGCGTTGCTGAATGCATTTCCGCAAATGCAGGTCGCCGACCGTCTGAATGTCGTCACCGACAGCTGGGCGCTGGTGCAGGCGGGCCGCGCGGAGGCGCCGTCCTATCTCGCGCTGCTCGATGCGCTCGATGCCGGTGACCATCGCGCGGTGTGGGACCAGGTGATCTCGACATTCGCCGCGCTGAACCGCCTGTCGCGCGGCCGCACCGAGCGGCCGGTGATCCAGGCCTATGCCCGCGCCAGGCTGCGCCCGGTGTTCGATCGGATCGGATGGGACGGTGCCGGTTCAGGCGACGATGACACTGCGTTGTTGCGCGCAAGCCTGATCTCGACGCTTGGCGACCTCGGGGATGCGGCTATTGTGGCGGAAGCGAAGCGGCGCTTTGCGGCATTCGCCGATGATCCCAATTCGCTTCCGACCGCATTGCGCGATGCCGTCACGCATGTTGTCGGTGTGACCGCCGATCGGGCAACCTACGACCAGCTGCTGGCGCTCGCGCGCAACAGCACGGCGACCAATGAAAGGCTGCGCTATTATCTCGCGGCGGCAAGCGCCCGCGATGCCGAACTGGCGCGCGCGACGCTGGCGTTGACGCTGACCGGCGAATTGCCCGACACGATCGTGACAGGGATGATCAACGCGGTTGCGTCCGCCAGCGAGCAGCCGCAGCTTGCCTGGGACTTCGTCCGGACCAACTTCGATACGTTGCTGGCAAGGCAGGGGCCGAACTTCCGCGACCAGTTCGTGCCGAACTTCATGACCAATTTTACCGATGAGGCGCACGCGGCGGAACTAGCCGCGTTTGCTCCGTCGCAATCGACCACCGGCGGACGGGTGATGGTGGCGCGATCCGTGCAGGCGATCGCGATCTCGGCCGATCTTGCCGCGCGCGTGCTGCCCGCCGCCGATGCCTGGATCAGGGCGCACAAGCCGTGAGATCGCGAGGGAGTTTCCGGCGGCACGCGATGCGGCTATGCTCCGTGCGCGGCATGCAATCAACGATGCGAGGCTGAGATGGTCAAAGGTTCCGATTTGCTGGTCGCTGCCCTCGAGAACGAGGGCGTGGAGCGGGTGTTCGGCGTCCCCGGCGAGGAGAATCTCGACGTCGTCGAGAGCCTGCGCAAATCCTCGATCAAACTGATCGTCACGCGCCACGAGCAGGCCGCGGCATTCATGGCGGCGACCTATGGCCGGCTGACCGGTAAGCCCGGCGTCTGCATGACGACGCTCGGCCCCGGCGCGCTCAACTTGACCACCGGCGCCGCTTACGCGCTGCTCGGCGCGATGCCGATGGTGATGCTGACGGGACAGAAGGGCATTTTGAGCAGCCGGCAGGCCAAGTTCCAGATTGTCGACATCGTCAACACGTTTCGTCCGTTGACCAAGCTATCGCTGCAGATCGTCAGCGGCGCGACCATTCCGACGCTGGTCCGTGATGCCTTCCGCATTGCGACGCAGGAACGGCCGGGGCCGGTGCTGCTCGAACTGCCGGAAGATATCGCAGGCGAGGAGATTGCGCCGGTCGAAATGATACCGCCGCATCCGATCGAGATTCCGATCGCACACGCGGCCGCGCTCGACCGCGCCGCCGACATGATCCTGAAGGCGCAGCGCCCGCTGATCATGCTTGGTGCGGCGGCATCGCGTCCGCGTTCGACCGCCGGGATCGGCGATTTCGTGCGGCGCACGAAAATCCCGTTCTTCACGACGCAGATGGGCAAGGGCACGGTATCCGGCGGCACCAATCAGTATATGGGAACCGCTGCGCTGAGCGAGCGCGACTATGTGCACGAGGCGATCGACCGCGCCGACCTCATCATCGCGATCGGTCACGACACGGTCGAGAAGCCGCCCTTCATCATGGGTCCGAAGGGCCCGCAGGTGATCCATGTCAGCTACATGCCGGCAACGGTCGAGCAGGTCTATTTCCCGCAATGCGAGGTGATCGGCGACGTCGGTCCGAGCCTTGAGCTGCTGGCCGATCGGGTCGAGGGAAAGCTGCCGCATGCCAGCGCGCTGCTCAGTCTGCGCCAGGGCATTCTGGCGAAGATCACCGATCGCGCCACCGAGGGCCGCTGGCCGCCGACGCCGCAGCGCATCGTGCACGATGTGCGGCAGGTGATTCCGGAGGACGGCATCGTCGCACTCGACAACGGCATGTACAAGATCTGGTTCGCGCGCAATTACCGCACGCTGCTCGCCAACTCGCTGCTGCTCGACAACGCGCTCGCGACCATGGGCGCCGGCCTGCCGTCGGCGATGATGGCCGCGATGCTGTATCCGAAGAACCGCGTGCTCGCGGTGTGCGGCGACGGCGGCTTCATGATGAACTCGCAGGAGATGGAGACTGCGGTCCGCCTCAAGCTCAATCTGGTGATCCTGATCCTGGAGGACTCCGCCTACGGCATGATCCGCTGGAAGCAGGCGGTCGATCATTTCCCTGATTTCGGCCTGACCTTCGGCAATCCGGATTTCGTCAAATACGCCGAAAGCTACGGCGCCAAGGGTTCGCGGATCACGAGCACGGATGCGATCGTCCCGACCCTGGAACGGGCGTTTTCCGGCGGCGGCGTGCATCTTGTCGTGGCGCCGATCGACTATACCGAGAACAAGCGGGTGCTGGTCGACGAATTGCGCGAGAAGGTGCAGCAGATCGATGTCGAATAGCGGATTGTCGCTGACGGCACGGAACGAAATGCCATCGGCTTGATTGAACGTCAGCCGCCATGGTAGCACGCCAAGATATCGCGCAATGGCATCACCATTGCGCAGATGGTCGGCGATACCAGATCTGAGAGGTCACGTGACTGCACCAAATCCTGCCGCCGGCAAACCCATCGATCCCGCCTCGCTAGCCAATGTGCCGCGGCTGGTCACGGCCTATTTTGACGGTAAGCCCGATGCCAGCGATCCTACCCAGCGGGTTGCGTTCGGCACCTCGGGCCATCGCGGCTCGTCGCTGAAGAATTCCTTCAACGAGGACCATATCCTCGCCACCACGCAGGCGATCTGCGATTACCGGCGCGAGAAGGGCCTTACCGGGCCGCTGTTCATCGGCATCGACACCCACGCGCTGGCCGAGCCGGCGCTGGCCAGCGCGGTCGAAGTGTTCGCGGCGAACGGCGTCGAGATCATGATCGATGCGCAGGGCGGCTACACCCCGACGCCGGTGATCTCGCACGCGATCCTGAGCTACAACAAGGGCCGCAGCACGGGCCTTGCCGACGGCGTCGTCATCACGCCGTCACACAACCCGCCGGAGGACGGCGGCTACAAATACAATCCGCCGCATGGCGGTCCGGCCGACACTGACGTCACCGCTGTGGTCGAGAAGAACGCCAATCGCTATATCGAGGCCGGCCTCAAGGGCGTCGCGCGGCTGCCCTATGATCGCGCGCGCAAGGCAGCGACCACGCATCTGCACGACTACATCACGCCCTATGTCGCCGATCTCGGCAACACCGTCGATCTCGCGCTGATCAAGTCTGCCGGCGTCAAGATCGGCATCGACCCGCTCGGCGGCGCGGCGGTGCACTACTGGCAGCCGATCATCGCGCGCTACGGCATCAATGCCACCGTCGTCAATGATGCCGTCGATCCGACCTTCCGCTTCATGACCGCGGACTGGGACGGCAAGATCCGGATGGACTGCTCGTCGCCTTATGCGATGGCGAGCCTGATCGGGATGCGCGACCGGTTCGACGTCGCCTTCGCCAACGACACCGATGCCGACCGCCACGGCATCGTGACCCGTTCGAACGGGCTGATGAACCCGAACCACTTCCTCGCCACCGCGATCGCCTATCTCTTCGCGCACCGCCCGCAATGGAGCAAGGACGCCGCGATCGGCAAGACCATCGTGTCGAGCTCGATCATCGATCGCGTGGCGAAGAAGCTGAACCGCAAGCTGGTCGAGACGCCGGTCGGCTTCAAATGGTTCGTCGACGGGCTCGGCAGCGGCGGCTTCGGCTTTGCCGGTGAGGAGAGCGCGGGCGCCTCGTTCCTGAAGCGCGACGGCTCGGTGTGGACCACCGACAAGGACGGCATCATCCTCGGCCTCTTGGCAGCCGAGATCATCGCCAAGACCGGCCGCGATCCGAGCGAATTGTTTGGCGAGCTGACCGCCGAACTCGGCGTTCCCTATTACGAGCGCATCGATGTCGCGGCGACGCCGAAGCAGAAGAACGCGCTGAAGGCGCTCGGGCCCGAGCAGCTCAGCATGACGCAGCTCGCCGGCGATGCTGTGCGCGCGGTCAGGACCAGGGCGCCGGGCAACGACCAGCCGTTCGGCGGCATCAAGGTCGAGAGCGAGGCGGGCTGGTTCGCCGCGCGTCCCTCCGGCACCGAGGACGTCTACAAGATCTACGCCGAAAGCTTCCGCGGGCCGGATCATCTGAAGCAGATCCAGCGCGATGCGCAGGCCGCGATCGCCAAGGTGTTCTGAAAGGCGCGGGCCGGGCGGAATTCATGCGAATATTGTTGACCGGCTCCTCCGGCTGGCTCGGCCGTTTCCTCGCGCCGCGGCTTCGACAGGCCGGCCATGACGTGGTCGGCCTCGACGTCGTCCCGGGCGAGGCGACCGATGTTACAGGTTCGGTAGCCGAACGATCGGTGGTCGATCGCGTGTTCGCCGATCGCGGCATCGAGGCCGTGATCCATGGCGGCGCGCTGCACAAGCCCGATATCGCGCGGTTCGCGCCGCAGGCCTTTGTCGACGTCAACGTCACAGGCACGCTCAATTTGCTGCAGGCAGCAGTGGCTGCCGGCCACGACCGTTTCGTCTTCACCTCCACGACCTCGCTAATGATCTCGCAGGCGATCCGCGACGAGGAAGGCCATGCTGCGGTGTGGCTCGACGAGACGACAGGACCGCTCGAGCCGCGCAACATTTACGGAGTGACAAAACTCGCCGCCGAAGGGCTGTGCCGTCTGTATAGCCGCGAGCACGGGCTGAACTGCGCGGTGCTGCGCACCAGCCGCTTCTTCCCCGAGGATGACGACACCATCCGCGACATCCATGGCGAGAACCTGAAGGCGACAGAGCTGCTGTACCGCCGCCTCACCGTCGAGGACGCCGCCGATGCCCATGTCGTGGCGCTGGACAAGATCCGCGGCTTCGAGGTCTTTGTGATCAGCGCGCCGACGCCGTTTGCGCGCAGCGATGTCGCCGACCTGAAGACGGATGCGGCCGGGGTGATCGGGCGCACCTTCCCCGATGCGCCGGCGCTGTTCGCGCGGCGCGGCTGGCACCTGCCGAAATCGATCGGCCGGATCTACGACGCGAGCAAGGCCGAGCGCCTGCTCGGTTTCCGCGCTGGCACGGATTTCGCAGCGGTGCTCGGCGCCTTGCGCAGCGGTGCGCCGCTTCCCTTTGCGCACGATCCCGACTATGTCTCGCCGTCAACGAGGCTCGCAAATGGCTGATTTCCACGGCGTCTTTCCGTACCTGGTGTCCCCGGTCGACCCCGCCGGCCATGTCCGCACCGAGGTGCTGGGCCGGCTCTGCGACGATCTGATCAAGGCCGGCGTCCACGGCTTGACGCCGCTCGGCTCGACCGGCGAGTTCGCCTATCTCAACAATGCGCAGCGCATGCAGGTGGTGGCGACCACGATCGAGGCCGCGCAGGGCCGCGTGCCTGTGATCGCCGGCGTTGCCTCGACCTCGACGGCGGATGCGGTGGCGCAGGCCAAGGCCTACCAGAAGCGCGGCGCGACCGGCATCCTCGCGATCCTGGAGGCCTATTTCCCGGTCGCTGATGCGCAGGTCGAATCCTATTTCCGCGCCATCGCCGATGCCGTCGACATTCCGGTCGTGATCTACACCAATCCGAATTTCCAGCGTTCCGACCTCACGCTCGACGTCATCGCGCGGCTCGCCGGGCATCCGCGCATCGGCTACATCAAGGACGCCTCGACCAACACCGGGCGGCTGCTGTCGATCATGAACCGCTGCGGCGACAGCCTCAAAGTGTTCTCGGCCTCGGCCCATATTCCGGCCGCGGTGATGTTGATCGGCGGCCACGGCTGGATGGCGGGCCCGGCCTGCATCATCCCGCGGCAGAGCGTCGAGCTCTACAATCTGTGCCGTCGCACCCGCTGGGACGAGGCGATGACCTTGCAGCGCAAGCTGTGGCGCATCAACGAGGCGTTTGCCCGCTTCAACCTCGCCGCCTGCATCAAGGCCGGGCTCGCGAGCCAGGGCTACGACGTCGGCGATCCCGTGCCGCCGCAGGCGCCGCTCACGGCCGAGCAGCGCAAGGTGGTCGAGGCGGCGTTGCGCGATCTGGCCTGAAGCCGTCGGGGGCTGCGCGGCAAAATGCCGGGCAATCCGCCTTGGCTATTCCGGAAACCTCCGCTTGGTCAGCGCGTTTGTTGCGTGGAGCACACCAATGAATCGGCGTACCGTCCTTGTCCTGGCCGTGATTGCGGCCGTTCTGCTGATATTCGCGGCCGGCAGCATCCGACAGGCGCCGTGGAGTGGCCCGGTTGCCCGCGCGGTCGCCGAACGCGGCGCGCTGTCGGATGCCGAAAAGGCCAATGTCGAGATCTTCGAGAAGGTCTCGCCGTCGGTCGTGCAGGTGGTGACGCAAAACGCTGCCAATCCGCTGAGCGAGGAGCAGGAGGGCGGTGCGGCGTCGGGCACCGGCATTGTCTGGGACAATGACGGCCACGTCGTCACCAACAACCATGTGGTGCAGAACGCAAGCCAGGTCGCGATCCGCTTTGCCTCCGGCGAAGCGGTACGCGCCGAAATCGTCGGCACGGCGCCGAATTACGATCTGGCCGTGCTGCGCATCCGCAGCGCGCGCAAGCTGCCGCCGTCGTTGGCGCTCGGCAGCTCGTCCGATCTGAAGGTCGGCCAGTTTGCCTATGCAATCGGCAACCCGTTCGGGCTCGATCAATCGATGTCGAGCGGCATCATCAGCGCGCTCAAGCGCCGGCTGCCGACCTCGAGCGGCCGCGAGATCTCCAACGTGATCCAGACCGACACCGCGATCAATCCGGGCAATTCCGGCGGCCCGTTGCTCGATTCCGCCGGCCGGCTGATCGGCGTGACCACGGCGATCCTGTCGCCGTCGGGCTCGAATGCCGGCATCGGCTTCGCGATCCCGGTCGACATCGTCAATCGCGTGGTGCCCGAGCTGATCCGCAACGGCCGCGTGCCGACGCCGGGAATCGGCATCGTGACCGCGAATGAGGCGGTCGCCACCCGTATCGGTGCCGAAGGATTGATCGTGGTGCGCACGACACCGGGGTCGCCGGCCGAGCGCGCCGGGATACGCGGCGTCGACATGTCGACCGGTGAGCTCGGCGACGTGATCACGGCGATCGACGGCAAGCCGGTGCATCGGCTCTCCGATCTGGCCGACCAGCTCGAGCAGATCGGGGTCGGCAAGAAGGTGCGGCTCAGCGTGAACCGCGACGGCTCGGCGCGCGATGTCGAGGTCGCCATCGTCGATATCGGCCGGGCGCAATAATGTCGTCACTGGCCTGACGCGTGCCACCGGATTGTGCTTTCGCGCGCCGCGCGACGAGGCGCCTGTCCTCCGGCCGGCGCGTGGTTGTCAGGCCGCCAAAATCCGCTAAAACCCCCGCCAAATTCTCTGGAAATTCTTGGAAGCTCGAAGGACCCTCTGATGAACATTCTTCCCGGCAATATGCGTTTTGGTGCGGGCCAGCCAGTCAAGCGTCTGGAGGACCAGCGGCTGGTCACCGGGAAGGGGCATTTCATCGACGACAAGCCGCAGGACGGCGCGCTGTGGCTGCACGTGCTGCGCTCGCCGCACGCCCACGCCAACATCAAGTCGATCGACGCCAAGGCGGCGCTGGAGATGCCCGGCGTCAAGGCCGTCTATACCGGCGCCGACCTCGTCAAGGACGATATCGGCACGCTGCCGACGCTTGCGATCTTCAAGCGGCCCGACGGCTCGCCGATGACCGTGCCGCCGCGGCGCCTGCTGGCGCATGAGGTGGTGCGTTACGCGGGCGAGGGCGTCGCGGCCGTGGTCGCGACCTCGCGCGTGCTGGCGCAGACCGCGGCCGAAGCGATCGAGATCGATTACGAGGTGCTGCCCTCGGTGGTCGATCCGGTCGAGGCGATCAAGCCGGGCGCGCCGGCGGTCTGGCCGGAGGCGCCCGACAACATCGTGGCCGCGATGAGCTATGGCGATGCCGCCAAGGTCGAGGAAGCCTTCGCCAATGCCGCGCACAAGGTGTCGCTTGATCTGGTCAGCCAGCGCCTGGTGCCGTCGGCGATGGAGCCGCGCTCGACCATTGCCGAGATCGAGAAGAAGACCGGGCGGCTGATCCTCCACGTGCAATCGCAGACCCCGGGCTCGACCCGCGACCTGCTGGCGGAATCGATCCTGAAGCGTCCGAAGGACAGCGTGCGCGTGCTGGTCGGCGACATCGGCGGCGGCTTCGGCCAGAAAACCAGCCTGTATCCGGAAGACGGCATCGTCGCCTATGCCGCGACCAAGCTGAATGAGAAGATCCGCTGGCGCGGCGACCGTACCGACGAGTTCGTCGGCGGTACCCATGGCCGCGACCTCACCTCGACCGGCGAGTTCGCGCTCGACGCCAAGGGCCGCGTGCTGGCCTATCGGGTGCGCTCGATCGGCGGCACCGGCGCCTATTCGTCGGGCACCGCCAACATCATCCCGCTGGTGCTCGGCCCGTTCGTGCAGACCGGCGTCTACGACCTCCCGCTGGTGCATTTCGAGGTGAAGTCGGTGATGACCCACACCGCGCCGGTCGGCGCTTATCGTGGCGCCGGCAGGCCCGAGGCGGTGTTCATCGTCGAGCGGCTGTTCGACGCCGCCGCGCGCCAGATCGGCATGGACCCGCGCACCATCCGCAAGGTCAACTACATCAAGCCGGCGCAGCTGCCCTACACCAATGCGGTCGGCCAGGTGTACGATTCCGGTGCCTTCGCGCATATGCTGGAGCGCGCGTCCGATTTGGCCGACTGGAACGGCTTTGCCGCGCGCAAGAAGGCGGCGAAGAAGAAGGGCCTGCTCTACGGCCGCGGCCTGACCAGCTACATCGAGTGGACCGGCGGCCGCGCCCACACCGAGAAGGTCTCGCTGCACGCGACCGCCGAGGGCCGCGTGATCCTCTGGTCCGGTACGATGGCGATGGGGCAGGGCCTCGCGACCACTTACACCCAGATGGTTGCCGATACGCTCGGCATCTCCATGGACAAGATCGACGTCGTCCAGGGCGACACCGACCTCGCCACCGGCTTCGGCAGCGTCGGCTCGCGCTCGCTGTTCGTCGGCGGCACCGCGGTTGCGGTCTCGACCAACGACATGATCAACAAGGCGCGCGACAAGGCCTCCAATTTGCTGGAAGCCTCCGTCGAGGACATCGAGTATCGCGACGGCTTCCTCACGGTGGTCGGCACCGACAGGCGCATCAGCCTGTTCGAGATCGCGGCCAAGGAGAACGGCGCAAAGCTCTCGGTCGAGAGCGAGGGCAATGTCGACGGGCCGAGCTGGCCGAACGGCACGCATATCTGCGAGGTCGAGATCGATCCCGAGACCGGCGTCACGCGGGTGGTGCGCTACACCACGGTCGACGACGTCGGCGTCGCGGTCAATCCGATGCTGGTGACGGGGCAGGTGCATGGCGGCGTTGTCCAGGGCATCGGCCAGGCGTTGTATGAAGGCGTGGCCTATAGCGAAGAAGGCCAGCTGCTGACCGCGAGCTATCAGGATTATTGCATCCCGCGCGCGGACGACATTCCGCCGATCACGGTGACGCTCGATGGCTCCGCGCCGTGCAAGACCAATCCGCTGGGCGCCAAGGGCTGCGGCGAGTCCGGTGCGATCGGCGGCCCGCCCTGCATCACCAACGGCGTGATGGATGCGCTGAGCGAGGTCGGGATCACGCAGCTCAATACGCCGCTGACGCCGGCCAAGATATGGCAGGCGATCCGCGACGCCAAGGTGGGGGCGGCGTAGTGTCATTCCGGGGCGCGCGCCAGCGCGAACCCGGAATCTCGCCACAACATCGAGGTTCCGGGTTCATCGCTCTGCGATGCCCCGGAACGACGGTGCCCTACAGCCCCAGCACCATCTTCGCGATGATGTCGCGCTGGATCTCGGACGATCCGCCGAAGATCGTATAGGCGCGGCCGTTGAGATATTCCGGCACCACCGGCAGCAGTTCTTCGGGGATCGCCGGCTCGTGGTTGAGCCGGTAGAACGGCCGCGCCGGCTCGACGGCAAGCCCGTCCTGGCCGATCACGTCGACGCCGAGCCGCGTCACCGCCTGGCGGATCTCGCTGACGCGGAGCTTGATCAGCGACGACACCGCGCCCGGATTCTGCCCGGTCTGCAGCGCCGACAGCACCCTGAGCTCGGTCATCTCGAGCGCATCGATATCGACCTCGGCCTCCGACATCCGGATCGCGATATCGGGATCCTCGATGGCGCGGCCGGTGACGTCGGAGCCCGCGAGATCGGAGATTGTTTTCAGCGCCTCGCGTAGCTTGGCCGACGCGATGCCGGAGCCGCGCTCGAATTCCAGCAGATATTTGCCATAGGTCCAGCCCTTGCCTTCCTCGCCGACGCGGTTGGCGACGGGCACGCGGACATCGTCGAAGAACACCTGGTTGACCTCGTGGTCGCCGCCGATGGTCAGGATCGGGCGCGTGGTGATGCCCGGCGTCTTCATGTCGATCAGGATGAAGCTGATGCCGTCCTGCTGCCGTTCGCCGTCATTGGTGCGCACCAGCGCGAACATGCGGTTGGCGTGGTGGGCGTGCGTGGTCCAGATCTTGGTGCCGTTGATGATGTAGTCGCCGCCGTCGCGCACCGCGCGGGTCTTCAGCGAGGCGAGGTCGGAGCCCGAGCCCGGCTCGGAATAGCCCTGGCACCAGTAATCCTCCCCGGAGAGGATTCGCGGGAGGTAGAAGTTCTGCTGCTCGGGCGAGCCGAACCCGATGATGACGGGGCCGACCATCTTCACCCCCATCACGTTGACATTGGGCACGCCGGCGCGGGCGCACTCGGCCTCGAAGATCCAGCGCTGCGCCGGCGTCCAGTCTGGTCCGCCATGCTCCACCGGCCAGCCCGGCGCACCCCAGCCCTTTTTGTGCAACGCGCGCTGCCAGGCCATGCCGATATCGGGGTCGGAGAACACCGACGGCGTCAGCGCGGTGGCGCGCTTCATCTCCGGCGTGAGGCTTCCGGCAATGAAATCGCGGACTTCCTGCTCGAAGGCGCGTTCCTCGGCGCTGAAGGTGAGATCCATGGTGCGCTCTCTGTTAGGCGTGGGCGCGGCCGCTCAGCGCGGCGTGGCGGCGATAGTGATGGGCGCTGTTGCCGAACAGCGTGTCGAAGGCGAGCAGCCGCTTGAAATAGGCGCCGATGTCGAGCTCTTCGGTGACGCCCATCGCGCCGTGTAGCTGCACCGCCTGCTCGGCGACGAAGCGCGCGCATTTGCCGATCTTCGCCTTGGCGCCGGACGCCGCACGGCCGCGGGCCACGGGCTCGGCATTGGCCATCAGCGCGGCGCGCAACGCCATCGAGCGCGCCTCGTCGACCTGCATCGCCACGTCCGCGAGGCGATGGCGGATCACCTGGTTGGCCGATAGCGGCCGGCCGAACTGCTTGCGGATTTTGGTATATTCGAGCGTGGTGTCGAGCAGCGTCTGCATGATGCCGACCGCCTCCGCGCCGAGCGCGGCCATCGCGCGGTCGACCACGGTTTCGATCGCGGGCAGCGCATCGCTGCCGTCGCCGAGCAGCGCATCGGCGGGCAACTGCACGTCCTTGAGATCGAGATTGCAGCCGCGCCCGCCGCCGAGCCGCGCGTAATCGCGCAAGGTGAGTCCGGGCGTTCCCGCCGGCACCAGGAACAGGCCCAGCTTGCCGGATGCACCATTGGCGTTGGCGATACGGGCCGAGACGATGATCCGGCTGGCCGCCGCGCCGTCGAGCACGGCGATCTTGCTGCCGTTCAACCGCCAGCCATCGGCGGTCTTGCTGGCCGTGGTGTCGACATAACCGAGGTCGAAGCGCGCGGCGCGCTCGGAATGCGCGAAGGCGAGCGTGAGCGCGCCCTCGGCGATTTTGGGCAGGGTCGCCTGCTTCTGCGCCTCGGTGCCGCATTCGGCGACCAGCGCGGCGCCGATCACGACCGTGGAGAGGAACGGCTCGGACACCAGCCCGCGGCCGAACGCTTCCATCAACAGTCCGATCTCGATCGCGCCGCCGCCGAGCCCGCCATGGGCTTCGCTGATCGGGAGCGCCAGCCAGCCGAGCTCGGCGAACTGTTTCCAGATTGCGGGCGAATAGCCCAGCGGATCGTTCGCCGCTTTCTTGCGATGCTCGGGGTTAAAGGTTTCCGCCACGAAGCGGTCGGCACTTTCGCGCAGCAGGCGCTGCTCGTCGCTGAGGGTGAGGTCCATCTGGCTGACTACACGTTGGCGGTTTTCTTGACGGAGGGATGCAGACCCGCGGGGTCCACCACCATGCCGAATTCCTGCAGGTTGTGGGCGTGGCAGAGCTGATGCAGCGCGAAGGCCTGATCGATCGCGGCAGGCTGCCCCATGATGTCGATCGAGCGGTTCACCGCTTCCTTGGAAAGCTTCAGCGCAAAGGCGGGCTTTGCCGCGATCCGCCGCGCCAGCGCCAGCGTAAAGGACGAGAGATCGCCGCGCGGCACCACGTGATTGACCATGCCGAGGCGATGCGCCTCGTCGGCGCTCCAGACGTCGGCGGTGAACAGCATCTCCTTGGCCTTGCGCGCGCCGATCTCCCAGGGGTGCACGAACCATTCGACGCCGCAGACGCCCATCGTCACCACGGGGTCGCAGAACTCGGCATCGTTGCTGGCAACGATCAGGTCGCAGGCCCAGGCCAGCATCAACCCGCCGGCAATGCACTTGCCGTGCACCTCGGCGATCGTCGGTTTTGCCAGATTGCGCCAGCGCCTTGTGATCTGCAGGTAGATCTCCTGCTCGCGCGCGAAACGGCCATGGGCGTTCGGCTCAGCGAAGCCGCCCCAATTTCCGACTGGCGGGAAATCGACACCCGCCTGGTTCTTGGCCCCTGGCCTGAGATCGTGACCGGCCGAGAAGTGCGGGCCGTTGCCGGCGAGGATGATGACCTTGACCGCGTCGTCCTGCACCGCCCGGTCGAAGGCAGCGTTGAGGTCGTAGGTCATTTGCAGGTTCTGGGCGTTGCGGGCCTCGGGGCGGTTCATCACGATCCGCGCAATCGCGGGCTCGGGCCGTTCGACGACAATCGTCTCGAATTGTTCAGACGCCAATGGATCCTCCCGCGATCGATTTTTTTGCCATGATGAACGGCGCGGGCAGGGATAGGCAAGCGTCATCATCCGCAAAAGAAGCCGCGAAATCCGCCGCACGGGATTATCCGGCGAAAATCTGTTAAGCTGATGCAGAATCCACCGGGGAGGACCATCTTCATGCGCAAGCTTTGGACCGTGCTCGCAGCGCTGGCGACATTGAGCCTGACCAACTGCGGCTACAACGCGATCCAGACCAACGACGAGCAGGTCAAGTCGAGCTGGTCGGAGGTGGTGAACCAGTACCAGCGGCGCGCCGATCTCGTGCCCAACCTGGTCAACTCGGTGAAGGGCTTTGCGCAGCAGGAGAAGGACGTGCTGCTCGGCGTCACCAACGCGCGCGCCAAGGTGGGCAGCATCCAGGCAACGCCCGAGGTGCTCAACGATCCGGCAGCGTTCCAGAAGTTCACGCAGGCGCAGGGCGAATTGACCAGCGCGCTGTCGCGGCTGCTGGTCGTCACCGAAAACTATCCGCAGCTGAAATCGGATGCGCTGTTCCGCGACCTGATGGCGCAGCTTGAGGGTACCGAGAACCGCATCACGGTGGCGCGCAATCGCTACATCAAGACGGTGCAGGACTATAACGTCGGCATCCGCACCTTCCCGAACAATCTGACCGCGATGGCGTTCGGCTACAAGGAGAAGCCCAACTTCACGGTCGACAATGAAAAGGAAATATCGACCGCGCCGAAGGTCGATTTCAATAATCCGTCACCGGCGCCGTCGAAATAACGCCGGAGTGCGCGCATCGCGATGACCGCCGCACGCGTTATCCTGCTCGCCTTCCTGCTGGGCTTCGTGTGCCCGGCATGGGCCGAGGTCGCGGTGCCTCCGCTCACCGGCCGCGTCGTCGACCAGACCGGGACGCTGTCCGCCGGCGATATCGCATCGCTGACAGACCGGCTGAAGGACCTGGAGGCCCGCAAGGGCAGCCAGATCGCGGTCCTGATCGTGCCGACCACCGGCGAAGAAACCATCGAGCAGTTCTCGATCCGCGTGGCCGAGGCCTGGAAGATCGGGCGCAAGAAAGTCGATGATGGTGCGCTTCTTGTCGTCGCCAAGAACGACCGGCATTTGCGCATCGAGGTCGGCTACGGCCTCGAAGGCGTGCTGAGCGATGCCGTCACCCACCGCATCATCGACGAAGACATCACGCCGAAATTCAAGGCCGGCGATTTCGCCGGCGGCATTTCGGCCGGCGTCGACCGGATGGTCCGCCTGATCAATGGCGAGCAGTTGCCGGCGCCGGAGCCCGAGCATTGGCAGGCGCCGAACCTGGTCGATTTCGCCAATCCGGTCGTGATCTTTGGCGTCATCATTGTGGCAGGTTTCCTGCGCGCCCTGCTGGGGCGGTTGTTGGGCTCGGTCGCGACCGGCGGCATCGTCGGCGTCTTCACCTGGATGATGGCCGGCTCGCTCGCCACGGCGCTGGTGGTCGGCCTGTTCGCCGCCGTTGCGGCGCTGATCTTCGGCGGATTGAACTTTGGCGGTCCGGCGGCAGGCTCGGGACCGTACCGTCGCGGCGGCGGTTATTCCGGCGGCTGGTCCGGCGGCGGGGGCTGGAGCAGCGGCTCGAGCTCGAGCGATAGCGGCGGCTTCAGCGGCGGAGGCGGCAGCTTCGGCGGCGGCGGCGCCTCGGGGAGCTGGTAGGCATGGGCATCAAGCGCATCGGCAAGCATCTGCTCGAACACCGCTGGCGGGTGCGGCGTGATTTTCCGCCGCGCGTGCTCGACGCCATCGAGCGGGCGATCAAGGCCGGCGAGGCCACTCATTCCGGCCAGATACGTTTCGTCGTCGAGGGCGCGCTCGACGGCGTGCCGCTGTTCCGCAACCAGCCTGCACGGGAGCGCGCGCTCGACGTGTTCTCGCATTTGCGGATCTGGGACACCGATCACAACAATGGCGTCTTGATCTATCTGTTGCTCGCCGACCGCGATGTCGAGATCGTCGCCGACCGCGGCGTCGACGCGAAGGTCGGCCATGCCGGCTGGGAGGCGATCTGCCGCACGATGGAAACGGATTTCCGGGCAGGCCGCTTCGAGCAGGGCGTGATCAAGGGGATTGAGGCGGTGTCGCGCGAGCTGGCGAAATATTTTCCGCCTCCGGCCGGCCCGAATGAGCTGCCGGATAAGCCGGTGGTGATTTGAGCGCGTCATTCCGGGGCGATGCGAGAGCATCGAACCCCGAATCTCGCGCTACAACATCAGGATTCCCGCAACGACGAGTGGCGCGCTTACGCCTTCACCGATGGCCGCGCGCCGACGCGGTTGAACCAGGCGACGATGTTGGCGTTCGACTGGTCGAGCGGCTGGCCGACCTGGTTGCCGAAATCGAGCCAGCAATAGAGCAGCATGTCGGCGAGCGTGAAGCGCTTGCCGCAGATGTAGTCGCGGCCGTCGCCCATCTGGTCATCAAGCCACTTGATGCGGTTGGCGGCGATCATCTTCAGGCCGGGCGAGGCTTCGGGCGCAACGGGAATGCGCTTCTCGAAGAATTTCAGCGCTTCGCCGAAGCGGTAGCCGTTGGCGAGCGGCTCGGCGATGTTGAGATCGACGCGGCGCGTCCACATCCGGCATTCCGCGCGCTCTTCCGGCGTGGTGCCGATCATCGCGGGCGAGGGGTGCTTCTCCTCGAGATATTCGCAGATCGCGGTGATCTCGGAGAGGTAGTTGCCGCAGTCCAGCTCGAGCGCCGGCATCTGGCCGTGCGGATTGCGCTTCAGGTGTTCCGTCTCGCGGTTCTCGCCCTTGCGCAGGTCGACGGTCTGCTTGGGTATCTCGATGCCCTTCTCCGCCATGAACATGCGCACGATGCGCGGATTGGGTCCGATCGAGTCGTAAAGCTTCATGGTCCTCGCTCCCTGTTTCTTCAGCGTTGTTGTTGCCGCTGTTGAACAGGCCGCGCGCGGATTTGTCAAATGTGAAGGTGCTCGGTCGCCCGAACGTCATTGCGACCCGTTGGCTCGCAACGACGGGGAAGGATTGAGCTCAATCGTCGAGCTTGTTGAGGTCGCGCACCGACTGCATGATCGGCTCGAAATTCGAGCGCGCATCGAGCGCGTCGAACAGTTGCGCGGTGTCCTCGAGCAGGCCGTGCGAGCGCTGCAGCGCGATCCGCACATCGTCCTGCGGTGTATCGGACAGCCGGCCATGACCCGACAGCAGGATCTTCGAGTTGAGGCCCTTCAGCCGCTCCAGCGACTGGATGTAGTCGGCGATCGAGCCGGAGCCGAACACGCCGCCCATCACGCCGCCAGGCATCAGCGTGTCCGCGGCGAACAGCAGGCCCTTGTCCTGGTCGAACAGCGTGATGCAGGCCGAGGTGTGCCCCGGCGTGTACATCACGTTGAGGCGGAAATTGCCGAGGTCGATCAGGTTGCCTTCCTCGAGCCAGATGTCGATATCGATCGGTACGTTCGGCTCGTTGAACATCTTGCGCAGCATCGAGAAATCGTCGCGCAGCATGATCTTGTTGGCGGCGAGCCGGTGCGCGGCGATATAGGCGCTGCCGTGGAAATGATAGGCCGCGCCGATGTGGTCGAGATGCTCATGGCTCAGCACCACCATGTCGATCATCTCGGGCGTCACCCCGAGATGGTTGAGACAGGCGACGAGCGATGGATAATTGCTCGACAGTCCGACGTCGATCATGATCGTCCGCTTGCTGCCGCGCACCAGATAGGCGTTCGCCGCACGGTTCTTGAAGCGGATCTGATAGACGTCGTCGGCGGCCTGGATCAGCGTTGCGACCTCGGCGTCGAACAGCGTCTTGAACGGACTTGGCTTGCGGTCGCTCATGGGGTTGCCGCCGTCCGGTAAGTGACCGCGTTGGATGCGCGCAGGCGCTTCGAGAGCGCATCCATCACCATCAGCGCAAACGCCGGTTGCTGGCTGACCAGATAGACGAAGCGGGCGTGGTTGATCCGCATCACCCGCGTTGCGGGCGCGGAGGCGATTGCGGTCGCCGAGCGCGCCGAGCCGTCGATCACGGCCATCTCGCCGAAGAACTCGCCCTTGCCGAGGCTGACGATAACAGTCTTGTTTCCGCGATCGATCTTGGCGATGTCGACCTTGCCGTCGAGCACGACAAACAGCTCGCGGCCGGTCGAGCCTTCCTCAAAGATGACGTCATCGACACCAAATTCCTTGATGCATTTCTCGATCGTCATTGCGCTCTCCTGCCTTCTGGCTGGAAGATGGCGGTATGTTAATCGGGAAAGCGCCGCGCGCAAACGGAAGTGGCGCAGATTGCCGCAGGGCAGCATCGCCCAAATCCGGCCCGGAAAACTCCCTAAAATTTAGGTAATGGCGGAGCGGGGTAACCATTTCGCAAGCAATAAAAGTTACCGAATTGTCAACCTAGTCTGGAGACTTTGAACGTGAGTGAGCAGCAGAGCGAGCCGGTCAGCGGTCAAACCGGCGCCGAAATGGCGGCGAAAAGCGAGCCTGTGATGGCCGCGGCCGGTGTCGAAGCTCCCCGGCTTGCGCCCGAGCAGGAAGAGACGTCGCCGAAGGCGGACGCCCCCCGGATGGACGCGTCCAAGATTGAACCCTCGAAGGTTGAACCGCCCAAGATCGAGTCCATGATCGAGCCGACCAGTATGGACGTTCCCAAGGTCGAGACCGGCAAGCGGGAAGAGCCGCATTTTCCGGGCAAGCTGATGATCATGGCGCCGGGTGACCGCACCTGGGACCATGAGGCGACCGCATCCAGGCCGGGCGCCGAACAGGCGGCCAAGGCGGCAGGCAAGCCGGCCGGCACGCGCCGGATCGGGGCAATGGCCGCGGTGATCGCGCTGGCGACCGTGGCCGGCGCCATCGGCGGTGCGCTCGCGACCGCAGGGCTCGGCCATCTTGCCACCCCCGCCGTCGCCTCCGCGACGGATACGGCTGCCAGGGACGCGGCGGCGAAGGAAGCGGCCGATGCCGCGCTCGCCCGGATCGAGTCCGAAATCGCCGCGCTGAAGGCCAGCGTCGAGCAGACCGCCAAGGCCGGCCAGGCCCAGTTCAGCAAGGCCAGCGACCGGATCGAGAAGGTCGAGAAGGCCCAGGCCGAGCCGATGGCCAAGCTCAACAAGCTCAGCGAGGCGGTCGACAAGCTTCGCGCCACGCCTCAGACGACCGTCGCCGCGGCGACGCCCGCCCGCGAGGTCACGGGCTCGGTCACCCCGGCGACTGCCGCGGCGGCGCCCGCCGCGCCCAGGCCCGAGGTCGGCCGCCTGCCGGTGGTCGACGGCTGGGCGCTGCGCGACGTCGGCAATGGCGGCGCGCTGATCGAGGGCCGCGGCGGCATCTACGAGGTTTACGCCGGCGACCCCGTCCCGGGCCTCGGCCGTGTCGACGCCATCCGCAAGCAGGATGGGCGTTGGGTGGTCATCACCAGCAAGGGCCTGATCGTTTCGCGCTAGAGCATTCTCGATTCTGATTGAATCAGAACCGAAGATCTAGCTCGTCGCTTGGACGCGTTTTCTTCACGCGAACCGGGGTCCACTTCGCTCGAAAACGCTATGATCTCCGCAACACGACAACACCAAGGCGCTTCACCACGATGTGAAGCGCCTTTTTTCTTGAATAGGGTTTGCCGCGCGGTGTTAGTGAGGGCATGAGCCGCGCGCTGAAATGCCTCCTGCTGATGTCCGTTCTGCTCTGCGGCGCCGTGCCCGCGCGTGCCGCCGAGGATCGCGCGCTCGAGCGCGGCGCGGCGGTGATCGATCCCGCCATCCTGCGCGCGCTCGATCACGGCCGCTTCAACCTCGGCCGGATGCTCGCACCCGAGCGTTCCGCCGACACACCGCCGTCCAACCGCGATCTGTTCGCTTTGCCTGCGATGGTGCCGGTGCGCGAGGCGCTGGATCGCGAATTCGATCGCTACGTCGCAAAGCATGAGTCAAGCCTGCCGAATGAGAGCATCGGTGTCGGCGACGGCTTCGCGTTTCAGCTGTTCGACCGCGCGCTGCTTGAATCCGCCGACGTCCGCTTCGTGCTGTCAGGCATCGTCAACCGCATGGACCGTGCCTATGTGGCGCCGAAAGACTGCGGCGAGATCCGGCTGATCTACCGATTGACCCGCACCGATGTGCCGCCGATCGGCGAGAACGCGGTGTCGCAGCGGCTGCCGATGACGCTGAACCTTGTGCTGAAGGCGAAGGGCGACGGCAACGACGCATCGCTCGGCTGCCGCGACATCGCGCGGCGCTGGCTCGCGACCGGCAGCGCGCCGCCGGCGATGGAGAAACTGTCCGGCAAGGATGGTCCGCTCGACCTGATCGATGCGCGCAATATCGATCGCATCGAGACCAATCTGCAGATCGCGCACGCGCCGAAATCCGCGGTGCGCGATTTCCGCACCGACTATCTGCTCAAAGTGTTCGACTATGACGGCGCGGCAAAGCGCTTTGCCGAAGCGCCGCTGGAGAACCAGATCGATCGCGACCGCATCTTGGCCGACGAGGCGCTGAGGCGCGACTTCAAGGCGTGGCTGCTCGATCCCAGGCATTTTGCCGAGCTCGATCGCGGCACCTTGCTGATCCCGGATCGCTTCCTCGCGACCGCAGCGGTCGCGCCGACGCCGACCGGTTTCGATGTCAGCGAGTTGGAGCCCGAGTTCGGCATGGTGCAGGGCGACAGCACGGCCGGCAATGCGGTGTTCTCGGACGGTGACGTCGTCGGCGCCCTGCAGAAGGCTGCGGCCGACGGAACGAAGCTGCAAAACATCCAGTCGCTGGCCGGCTTCGAGCGGCGCCTCAACGATGTCACCTGCGCCGGTTGCCACCAGACTCGTGGCATCGGCGGCTTCCATTTCCCCGGCGTCGACTGGATGGCGGCAAAGCCGTCGAACTCCACCGTGGTGCCGGCCTCGCCGCATTTCTTCGGCGACCAGCCTCGCCGCCGCGATATCCTTGCAAGCTTCCGCGACGGCAAGGCGCCGGACTTCTCGCGCGGCTTCTCCAACCGGCCGCAGCCGCGCGGCAGCACCGAGCTTGCCGGCACCGAATACAGCGACGGCTGGGGCGCGCACTGCTATCTGCCGGGCGCGAGGCCGGCCGAGAGCGACCGCAGCTTCCGCGGCTGGACCTGTGCCGAGGGCCTTGCCTGCCAGGTTGCCGGGAAGGCCTCGCGCATCGGCATGTGCTTCGTGAAAGGCCGGTGATTTCAGCCGGAACCGAAGCGGCTGCGCGTCATTATTCGATGCTACATTCCACGTCGCGACCATATCCCGAACAGCCCAGCCTTGAGCGGAGACCGGCCGATGAGTGCTCCCGAGGACGACAAGCAGCGCGACCGCGAGATCGCGGCCAACGAGGCCGAGCGTCAGGCGGTCAGCGCCGTCCGCGTCAGCAGCTGGGCGATCGGGCTCGCGGTCATCGTCGGCATCATCGCGGTGGCCCTGGTCTGGGCCTGGATGACGCGCTGAAGCGACGCTCGACGGGGATCGTCCGCTACGCCACTGCGCCGGATGCACGCAGCTTCTGGATCGTGGCTTCGTCGTAACCGGCCTGGCGCAGGATCTCGTCGGAATGCTCGCCGACCTCGGGCGGCTTGCGCGGCTGCACCTTCCTCGCGCCGTCGATGAAGATCGGGCTGTTGACGGTCAGCATGGTGTCGTTCTCGAAGCGCACCAGCACCTCGTTCTCGATCATCTGCTTGTCGTTCGGGATGTCGTCGAGGATGCCGACGACGCCGAACACGAGACCATTGCCGTCGAGGATCTTGCGCCATTCGGCGAGGTCCTTGCCGGCGAACACCTCGTCGAAGATCTTGATCAGCTCGACCGAGCGTGCATGGCGGTCGGCCTTGGTGGCGAAGCGCGGATCGGCGACGAGGTCCTCGCGGCCCATGCAGCGCGCCAGCGTCGGCCATTGCCGGTCTTCGTTGAGCAGCGACAGGATCAGCCAGCGGCCGTCCTTGCACTTGTAGTGGTTGGTGACCGCGTTCAGCGCCTCTTCGCGCGGCTTGCGCTTCTTGAACTTGGCGCCGGCGAGCTTGGCCTGCGCCAGCACGCCGTTGGCCCAGACGCCGTTGGCCATCAGATTGGTCGAGACGTGCGAGCCCTTGCCGGTCTTCTCGCGCTGGAACAGCGCGGTGACGATCGCGCCGTAGAACGCCATCGCGCAGGGGTGATCGCCCATGCCGGCGACCGAACGCGCCGGCGTGGTCTCCTCGTCGGCGCGCACCAGATCCATCAGGCCGGAACGGGCCCAGTAGGCGTTGGAGTCGAAGCCGGGCTTGTTGGCCTCTTCGCCCTTCTCGCCATAGCCGGTGAAGGAGGCGTAGATCAGCCGGTCGTTGAGATGGGCAAGATGGTCGTGGGTGATGCCGAGCTTCTGGCGTACCTGCGGCGGCATGTTGGTGATGAACACGTCGGCCTCGGCGACGAGCTTGTACAGCACCTGCTGCGCGTCGGGCTTGGTGAGGTCGAGCGCGAGGCTCTTCTTGTTGCGGGCTTCCAGCATCCACGCGAAATTGTGCTCGCTCGATGGATAGCCGGGCAGGTTGGGCAGATTGCGATAGGGGTCGCCGGCGCCGGGTGGCTCGATCTTGATGACGTCGGCGCCGAAGTCGGACAGCACGGTGGCGGCCGCGGGCGCCGCGATGAAGCTCGCGCAGTCCAGGACCTTGAGCCCGTCAAAAATGCCTTTTTCCATCGTGCCGTCGCTCCCGTGGCGCTTGTTGGTGTTTTTCCGGTAGCTGGAATTATCGTAAGCAATGATCCCGATCGGACCGCCATTTGACCCATCTGGGGGGCACGATGCAACGGCACTTTCTTACCCTCCCCTGGAGGGGGAGGGTCGGCTCACATTGAGCGAGGCGAATGTGAGACGGGGTGGGGTGAATCTCTCAACACGGGCAGCGTTCGCGTGGAGGGACCTTCACCCCACCCCGCGCCGCATCTCGCTTCGCGCGATGCGACACGACCCTCCCCCTCCAGGGGAGGGTGAAGCGCTTACTCCACCCCCGCCATCAGCGCCGCATTGCCGCCGGCGGCGGCGGTGTTGATCGTGATCATCTGCTCGGTGGCGAAGCGCGCGAGGTAATGCGGGCCGCCGGCCTTGGGGCCGGTGCCGGACAGGCCGCTGCCGCCGAACGGCTGCACGCCGACCACGGCGCCGATCATGTTGCGGTTGACATAGATGTTACCGACCTGGAGGCGGTCGATCACGTGCTCGATCGTGTCGTCGATGCGGGAATGGATGCCGAGCGTCAGCCCGAACCCGGTCGCCTCGATCGCGGTCAGCACCTCGCCGAGCTTGTCGGCGCGGTAGCGCACCACGTGCAGGATCGGGCCGAACACCTCTTCCTTCAGTTGCCCGGCCGCCGACAGCTCGAAGATGTGCGGCGCGACGAAATTGCCTGATGGCGCCTCGCCGGCGAGATGGACCTGCGCCTCCTGCTTCATCCGCGCGATATGCGCATCGAGCCGCTGCTTGGCCTCGGCATCGATCACCGGTCCGATATGCGTCGACGGCTCGGAGGGATCGCCGATCTTCAATTCGCGTGCGGCGCCGGCGATCATCTCGATCATGCGGTCGGCGACGTCGTCCTGCACGAAAAGCAGCCGCAGCGCCGAGCAGCGCTGGCCGGCGGAGCGGAACGCCGAGGTCACGACGTCGTCGGCGACCTGCTCGGGCAGCGCGGTGGCGTCGACGATCATGGCATTGATGCCGCCGGTTTCGGCGATCAGCGGCACGATCGGGCCGTCCTTGGCCGCGAGCGTGCGGTTGATCGATCGCGCGACCTCGGTCGAGCCGGTGAAGACGACCCCGGCAATGGCAGGATGCGCCACCAGCGCGGCGCCGACCGCGCCGTCACCCTGGACCACATGCAGCGCCGATGTCGGGACGCCGGCCTGATGCAGCAGGGCGACGGCTTCGGCTGCGATGCGCGGCGTCTGTTCGGCCGGCTTTGCGATCACCGCATTGCCGGCCATCAATGCCGCCGTCACCTGGCCGAGGAAGATCGCGAGCGGGAAATTCCACGGCGAGATCGCGACGAACGCACCGCGGCCGTGCAGCTCCAGCACATTGCTTTCGCCGGTCGGGCCCGGCATCGTCTCGCCTTCGCCGAACAGCTTTTGCCCCAGCGCGGCATAATAGCGGCAGAAGTCGATCGCCTCGCGCACTTCCGATAGCGCGTCGTCGAGCGTCTTGCCGCCCTCGCTTTGCAGCAGAGCGAGGAAGTGGGCGCGGCGCTGCTCGAGCAGGTCGGCGGCCTTGTCCAGGATCGCCGCACGTTTTGTGGCCGGCGTAGCATTCCAGGCCTTGAAGCCGCGGCGCGCCGCGGCAACGGCGGCATTCGCCTGCTCGGTGGTTGATGGGGTGATGGAAGGCGGGGCCTTGCGCTCGGCCGCGATCGCCGATGTCGTCGTGTCGAGCGCCTTGCGTTCGCCGAATTCGATGCCGTGCGAATTCTCGCGCTGCGGCCGATAAAGCTCGGCCGGCAACGGAATCGCGGCGTGCGACGCCTTGTCGTCGGTGCCGACGATCTCGGCCGGGCGACGCAGCAGGTCCACGATGGACACGCGATTGTCCGCGGCCAGCGCCACGAAGGACGAGTTGGCGCCGTTCTCGAGCAGCCGCCGCACCAGATAGGCGAGCAAATCACGGTGGCTGCCGACCGGCGCATAGGTGCGGTGGGCGATCTCGGGCCGGTCCTCGCCGAGCTGCGCATAAAGCGCTTCTCCCATGCCGTGCAGCCGCTGGAATTCGAAGCTCGAGGGATCGTCGGCGAGGTCGAGGATGGTTGCGACCGTCAGCGCGTTGTGGGTGGCGAATTGCGGAAACAGCCGCGGCCGCAGCGCCAGCAGCTTGCGCGCGCAGGCGACGTAGTTCAGGTCGGTCATCGCCTTGCGGGTGAACACCGGATAGCCGTCGAGCCCGCGCTCCTGCGCGCGCTTGATCTCGGTGTCCCAATAGGCGCCCTTGACCAGGCGCACCATCATCCTGCGGTCCAGCGCGCGCGTCAGCGCATCGACATAGTCGATGACGTCAGCGGCGCGCTTCTGATAGGCCTGGATTGCGAGGCCAAAGCCGCTCCAGCCGGCGAGCGAGGGGTCGGCGAACGCGGCGGCGATGACGTCGAGCGACAGCTCCAGGCGGTCGGCCTCCTCGGCATCGACGGTGAAGTTGAGGTCGAACGCCTTGGCGCGGCGGGCGAGATCGATCAGCTGCGGCACCAGCTCGGTCATCACCCGCGCGTGGCTCACCGCCTCGAAGCGTGGGTGCAGCGCGGAGAGTTTCACCGAGATGCCGGGCCGGTCGGGCAGGGGCTGGTCGCCGGCCGCCTTGCCGATCGCCTCGATCGCGCGGGCGTAGGATTCGAAATAGCGATGGGCATCGTCGGCGGTGCGCGCACCCTCGCCGAGCATGTCGAACGAATAGCGCGAGCCGCGCGCCGTGTGCGATTGCGCGCGCGACAGCGCCGCCTCAATGGTCTCGCCGAGCACGAAATGGCTGCCCATCAGCCGCATCGCCTGCCGCGTCGCGGCGCGCACCGCCGGCGCACCGAGCCGCTTGGTCAGCCGCCCGATCGTGCCCTGCGGCGTCTCGCCGGGCTGGATCACGCGGGCCGACATGCCGAGCGCCCAGGCCGAGGCGTTGACCAGGAACGCGCTCGATCTGGTCTCGTGGTTCACGAAGTCGCCCTGGCCGAGCTTGTCCTCGATGAACTGGTCGGCGGTGCGCGCGTCCGGGACCCGCAGCAGCGCCTCCGCCAGCACCATCAGCGCCAGCCCTTCCTTGGTCGAAAGCGCGAACTCCCGCAGCATGTCCTCGACCCCGCCGAGCGGATCGTCATTGGCCCGGATCGCCTCGATCAGGCGGGTTGCGGTGCGGTCGATCTGCGCCTCCGCCTCCGCGCCGAGCTTCGCGTCCTGGCGCAGGCGGGCGGCGATGGCGGCGTCGTCGGGCGCGTAGGGCGCGCTGAACGGGGACGGGAGCAGCGACGGGTCTGGCATGGCGGTTCCTTGAGATTGTGTGGGAACACGTACGCGCTAGCGAACCGTAGTTCGATAGACAAATTAGCAGATTTGCCTTAGAAAATCAGGATCAATTCGATAATTGCCGTAGATATGACTGATATCGACAAGATTGACCGCAAAATCCTCTCGATCCTGCAAGGGGATGGCCGGATTGCCAATGTGGAACTGGCCGAGAGGATCGGCCTGTCGCCGACTTCGGTCGGCGAACGGCTGAAGCGGCTGCAGCGCGACGGCTTCGTCGAGGGCTATGGCGCGCGGCTCAATCCGCACCGGCTCGGGCTTGGCCTTCTGGTGTTTGTCGAGGTGCTGCTCGACAAGACCACGCCCGATGTATTCGAGAAGTTCGCCAGGGCGGTCCAGACCGCGCCGGAAGTGCTCGAATGTCACATGGTGGCCGGCGGCTTCGACTATCTGGTCAAGGCGCGGGTCGCCAACATGACCGCCTATCGCAGGTTTCTCGGCGAGACCCTGCTGGCGCTGCCGGGCGTACGCGAGACGCGAACCTACGCGGTGATGGAGGAAGTCAAGCGCGACGCGCCGCTGCCGGTCTGATCCACAGCCATGCGCCGGATGTCTTGGCATCGTGGCGCACCCGCGATAATCCTTTGGTCGAGTTGGGGCGGTGGTTCATGAAAGACGCTGATCAGCCGATACGAATGAAGCGGGCCGGATTTGCCGGCGCGCTTGCTGTGCTCATGCTGTCGTTGCCGTCAGCCATGCCGGCCCGCGCGGCCGAACTCAGCTCCGGCATCATGCAGCTCTACACCTCGGTCTCGATCTATCCGCCATCGGCGACGGGGATGACGGTCTGTTACGGCTTCGTCTGCCGACGTCGCGAGATGCTCGACTTCAGCGCAGCCGACCGAGCGGCCCTGGCCAAGATCATGGCCGCGGGCCGCGCCAATGCCGCTGCCGAACGCGCGGCCGTGCAAAAGGCCGTGATCTGGTTCGACCGCCGCATGGGGCCGATCCTCGGCACCGACAAGCGCGTGGCGAAAGCGGATTTTCGCGCCAACGACGACAAGCATAATTATGATTGCTGGGACACCACGCGGAACACGACCAGCCTGATGCTGGTGATGCAGGCGTGGAACCTGTTCAGGTTTCACGACGTCGGGGATCCCCACTACCGCGGATTTTCGTTGGCGCAAACGCCGCACAATACCGCCGTTCTCGTCGAACGCGCGAGCAAGGTGGAATGGGCCATCGATCTGTGGCCCCGCGGCTATCTGCAACCGCCTGACGTCATGACCATCGCCAAATGGGTGACGGAAGATTGAACGGCTGCGCATTGCAGCTGCGCGTTCCGCGCCGTTCCAACCTCATTGATCGCAGCGATAGCGTTCCGCGTGACGCTGGAACCGAACGTCAGGATTCGAACAGTAAGCTTCGAACGATATGGTTCCAAAAAATACGTTCAGCGCCCATCACCATAAGAACCAAGTGACGCGTTAACACCGGCAGCATTCGGTCACCCGAGGCTACCACATGCGTTCACGCTCGATCTGCATTGACGCCGCCGCCGGCGGCGTTCGTTTCCCACAGCTGCTGGCGCTTGCGTTGCTGCTTGGGCCTGTGTTCGCCGGCCCGGCCCGCGCGAGCGATGTCGAGGATTGCGGCGGGCCGCCGACGGACAAGGCCGAGGCGGCGTGCTCGGGCATCATCAACGATACCGCACGCTCCACGGAGGATCGCACCAAGGCCTTCACCGGCCGCTCGCGATTTGACATCGCGCGCGGCAAGATCGATCAGGCCCTCAGCGATGCCGATGCGGCGGTGCAGCTGAATGGACAATTCGTGCCGGCGCTGATCGCGCGCGGCTATGTCCAGCAACGCAAGGGCAGCCCGGATCAGGCCCGCGCCGATTTCGATCGCGCGATCGAGCTCGAGCCGAAGAACCCGTTCGGCTTCCTGGCGCGCGGCAATCTTCGCGCCGACCAGCACGCCTGGAGCGATGCGATCTCGGATTACGGTCAGGCGATCACGTTGCGGCCGGATCTCCCCGCTGCCCATGTCGGGCGCGCGCGGGCTTATGTCGAATCCGGACAGCCCGATGCGGCGCTGGCCGACGCCAACACCGCGATTGCCGTCAACGCGAGCACGCCGAATGCGTTCTACTGGCGCGGTCAGGCCTATCGCCGCAAGGGCGACATGGATCGCGCGATCGAGGATTTCTCGCGCGCGATCGCGCAGGCGCCGCAGGCCGAGCGCAACGCCTATTTCGCCCGTGCCCAGCTCTACAGCGCCAAGGGCGACTATACCCGCGCGATTGCCGACTTCGACCGGCTGTTGACGGCTCTTCCCGACAACAAGGAAATCCAGCAGCAGCGCCAGCAGGCGGTCGCGATGCAGGCCGAACTCGCCAAGGCAGCAGGCGGCGCCGCGCCGCCACAGGCCGCACCGCCGCCAGGTGCAATGGCGGGGCGGCCAGCCGCGCCGGCGGCGGGTAACCAGCAGGTCGAGCAGGCCAAGCAGTTCGTCGCACAGGGCAACAACGCGGGCGCTGTTGCCAATCTCACCCAGGTGCTGGGCGGCGACCCCCGCAACGAGGCTGCGCTGCGCCTGCGTGCACTGGCCTATTCAAGGCTCGGCCGGTTGGCGGACGCGCGCAACGATCTCAATGCCCTGCTCAAGCTCAAGCCGGACGATCCGCAGCTGTTGGCGTCCCGCGCGCTCAATGCCGCCGGCATGCGGCAGTTCGATGAGGCCATGGCTGATGCCGGACGTGCCATCACGCTCGATCAGAACAATTCGTTGGCCTATCTGGCGCGCGGCCTCGTCAAGGCAGGCACCGGCAAGGTGCAGGACGCACTCGCCGACTACGATCATTCGATCTCGCTGAATCCCAAGGAGACGCTCGCCTTCACCGAGCGCGGGCTCGCCCATATCGGTCTCAACCAGCTCGACAAGGCGCTGCTGGATTTCGATCAGGCCCTGGCGCTGGTGCCGACCAATCTGGTCGCCAAATCGTGGCGCGGCCTCGCGCTGATGCTCAAGGGCCGTGCCGATGAGGGGCTGGTCGATATCGACGCTGTGCTGGAGCGAAGCCCGAACAATCCGACGGCCCAACTCGGCCGCGGGCTCGCGATGCTGACCTCGTCACAGTACGACCGCGCCATCGCTGCCTTCGACCAGATCATCACGCGGGCGCCCAACGATGCCTTCCCGCATGTGCTGCGCGCCCGGGCCTATCTCGGGCTGAAGAAGCCGGATAACGCGATGAAGGATCTCAACTTCATCCTCTCTGCGCGGCCCGATTATCAGCCGGCGCTGACATTGCGCGGCATCACCTGGTCGGCGTTGCGCAACTACGACAAGGCGGTCGAGGATCTCGACCGGGCGATTGCGCAGAAGGAGACGGTGGAGGGCCTGTTCGCCCGCGCCAAGGCGCAGGAGGCGCTCAACCATGCCGACAAGGCGACCGAGGACTTCCGCAAGGCAACGCAGCTCACGCCGGCAAGCGTGTTCGACGTGCTGGCGCAGGCCGAGTCGAAGCGCAAGGTTCAGGAGCTGTCGAAGCGGGTGCCGTGCGGCAACGGCCAGAGCGGCACCTGCCTGTGACGCGGCAACTCAGCGGCCGCGCGCTTTGCTGGAGCAAAGGATGAACGTCGGCGCGCGCTGGCGATGGCGGCCGAAAAAAAGCTCAACGGCGTGGCGCGCGGGCATCGTGCCCGCCCCGCCGAACGTCACGTTGTCTGATGTTGGGTCGGCCCCCACTCCCGGACGGTATCCGAGAGTGCGCCGCCGGATCTGGCGCTGATACGCTAGACCTTGAGATTCTCGGCTGACGTCTTGCCGCGATTAGCGATCTCTTCGTACTCGACGGATTGGCCTTCGTTCAGGGTCTGAAGACCAGCCTTCTGAACTGCTGAAATATGCACGAAAATGTCCTTGCCGCCCGTTGCGGGCTGGATGAATCCATAGCCCTTCGTCGGGTTGAACCACTTCACTGTACCTTTGGGCATTCCAGTCGTCTCCGCGGAAGCAATCGAAAACAGACCAGCCGGCCCCCGCACAAACCGGCTTGTCCGCGACGACAGGATAGCAGTTTGAAAAAAGCTGGGTAGATCAAACGACGGTGTGTTTTTGGCCGGAAACAACCCGCTTTGCGGGGGTTTGACGCCGGATTGCCCGTTTCGTGGTCAATTGATGCGCTGCAAAAACGGATCGGTTCCGGTGTACCGAATTGGATCGATCGTCCTGCGCGCGGCTTTTTCGGCCGGCGCGCGGGGGATCGACCGGCCCTCTCTCAATAGGTCGCGGAGAGGTATTCGACGATCTTGCCGACGTCAGCTTCGTCGATCGGCGCACCGTAGACCTTGATCATCTTGGTCACCTCGGCCTGCCAGAAATCCTTCTTGAACTTCTCGCCCTGCGGCTGGGTCTTGATGTAGTCGGCCGAGTGGCAGGCGGTGCAGTTGTTTTGCACCACCTCGAGGTTGGGACCCGGCTTGAAGGCCGCGGTCTCCTCGGGGACCGTGTAGTTCACGGGCGCGGCGACGGCGGCGCCGATCGACAGCGCGGCGATCGTGGTGAGGGATGGAAGCAGCTTGCTGGTCATGATGCTTCTCCTCACGCCGCGGTGACGCGCACGGTTTCGACGACGTTGCGCAGATAGCCGGCCGGATTCCACAACGGATCAATCGGCTGGGTGTCGCCGGCATTGTTGGTGGCGCGCACCTTCAGCTCTGCGGGACCGGCCGCGAGCTTCACCGGCAGCTTCCATTCGCGGAAGGCGTATTTGCCGAGGTCCTTGCCGAGCTTGGCCGGCGTCCAGTTCTTGCCGCCATCGGTCGAGACCATCACCTCCTTGATGCCCTTGCCGCCGTCGAAGGCGATGCCGCGCAGCATGGTGCGGCCGGCCTTCAGCTTGGCGCCGTCGGCAACGCTGGTGATGAACGAGCGCACCGTGAAGCGATTGATCGGGATCGTCGCCTTCGGTACGGTGCCGGGCTCGACCGCATTGTTCGGCGTATCCGGTATCCGGTAGGCGGACTTCATCCAGAAGCCCTCGAACACGTTGTCGATCACGGTGATCTCGTTGAGGTGCTTCACCCAATAGGTGCCGTAATAGCCGGGCACCACGAGGCGGAGCGGGAAGCCGTTGAGGAACGGCAGGTCCTCGCCGTTCATGCCCCAGGCCAGCATCACCTCGCCGTCGCGTGCGTGGTCGATGTGGAGCGCCTTGACGAAATCCGGCGTCTTGTCGCTGACCGGGCCGTCCATGCCGTTGAAGGTGACCTGCTTGGCTCCGGCCTGCACGCCGGCCATGTCGAGCACGGTCTTCAGCGGCACGCCGTGCCAGCGCGCGCAGCCCATCGCGCCGTTGCCGAGCTGGCCGCCGGCGACGCGCGGACTGAAGAAGCCGCGGCTGTTGCCGGAGCACTGGTTGACGGCCACGATCTCGGTCGCCTTCAGCTTCCTGATGTCCTTCAGCGACAGCTTCAGCGGCTTGTCGACCGTGCCCTTGATCTCCAGCGTGAACTTGTCCGGATCGAGATTGTAGGGGAGGTCGGCGAGGTGATAGCGGACGAAGAACGCATTGTTCGGCGTGATCGGGCCGTCGTTGAAGATCGCAAACGGCGTTTCCAGCTGCGGCGGGCGGGCGGTCAGGCCGATCATCGGGCGCTTTTGCGGGTAGCGCACCAGCGGCCGCTCGCCATTGCCAAAGGGCAGCGTCACGGTGTCGAGGGCGAATGCACCCCTTGATCCCAGCCCCGTCACCAAAGCGGCCAATCCGGCGCGCTTCATCAAGTCTCGTCGATCGAGCATTCCGCTTCCTCCGAAGCTGTTCTGTCGTGAGCCGGTCATCACCAGGCCCAGATTGCCTTGCGCGCCTTCGCATCATGGAATGCGCGCGGTCCAAATGTCGCACCTGACAACCGCGAGTCAATTGAGCTTTCGCAGCGTTGCGTCGCAACAACGAAAAGCCCCGGTCGCGTGGACGACCGGGGCGTTTCCATCCAAGTAGAAGGTTCGATCAGTAGCAGACGTTCACGGTGCGATAGCGATAGCCGTAGGGCGTCAGCACCAGGCGGGTGGCGTAGCAGCCGGAGTCGACGAAGCCGACGGCAATGCCCGGGCCACCCCAGAAGTGATGATGATGCGGATGCCAGAAGAACGGCTTGGCGGAAGCTGCGGTCGGCGCCAGCGCGGCGGCACCGAGGGTTGCGGCAGTGGCGAGAGCGAGCGTGACTTTGCGAAGCATGGTCTTCTCCTTCGGATGCGCGTTGAGCTCTGTCGCGGCGCGGTTGCAGTGTTACCCATCGCCAGTCAGTCGCATCCGGCACCGGGCACGTTCGAGCATCCCTGCTGAACGCGCCGTCGGACGTGCGGCAGGTCACATTGGGCTGGAGCGGAGATGAACCAGTCAGGCCGCGACGGCACGCCGGTCGTCGACCAGCGTTGACAGGAACTGCGTCTTTTCGACCGTGCGCACGGTCATCGGCTCGTTGCGGCCGCGGATCGCGACCTCCTGCGCCGGCAGGGCATCGTCGGCCAGCCCGGCGGTGACGCGCACCTCGTCCGAGATGATCGCCTCGCAGGCCAGCGCCTTGGTCATGTCCTGCAGCCGTGCCGCGACGTTGACGGCATCGCCGAGCGCGGTGAACACCATGTGGTCGCGATAGCCGATATCGCCGACGATCACCTCGCCGCCATGGATGCCGATGCCGAAGCGGATCGGCTCGCGCAGATCGTGGCTCAGGAACTGGTTCAGCTCGTCGATATGGGTTGCGATCAGCGCCGCCGCGCGCAACGCCTGGCGGCAGGCCACCTGCCGGTCGGTGGCAAGCCCGAACAGCGCCAGCATGCCGTCGCCGATGAACTGGTTGGGCCGCCCGCCGGCCTCCAGCACCGCCTGCGACACCGCGCCGAGGAAGCGGTTGACGATGAACACGGTGTCGAACGGCAGCCGCTTCTCGGCAAGCTGCGTCGAGCCGCGCATGTCGACGAACATGCTGACCAGATAGCGCTCCTGGCCGACCCGTGCCGGATTGGCGGCGTGCGCGTTGGCCGATGTCGTGCTCGGCAGGAACAGCTGGAAGAAATTCAGGTCGGCGGTGGGCCGCAACTGGCAGGCCAGCCGGATCGACGGATCGTCATTGCCGACCCGGTGCAGCACGAAGGCTTCGCGCGGCGAGGGCTCGGGCAATCCGGCGTGATCGCCGATGATGCGGATGCGGCAGGTCGAGCAGCGCGCGCGGCCGCCGCAGACGCTCGCATGCGGCACGTTGTAGCGCAGGCTCGCTTCCAGCACGCTCAGTCCCTTCGGCACCCTGAGCGTGCGGCCGTTGCCGTAGGACAGTGCAATCATGCCGCCGCGGCGTTCCAGCAGCGCACGCGCGCCGCGCGCCAGCAGCACAAGGCCGAGCAGGCCGAGATAGCCGATCGTCAGGTCATCCGTGATCTTCTCGAGCGTGGTCCCCTGCGCCGCGGTGCCGAGCTTCTGTACCGAGAGCTCCTCGCGCCGCCAGTCGGCGTCCTGATAGTCGGCGATCGTGGCGCGGCCGCCCTGATAGATGCCGAGCATCGCCAGCGTCGGGATCAGCACGGCCGTCGCGAGCAGGAACGGCGCGGCGCGCTGGAAGAACGGGCGCAGCCGCAGCCAGAAATACAGGCCGATGCAGCCGTGCACCCAGGCGATCACCAGCACCGCCAGCATCGTCCACAGCCGGTTCGGCGCTGCGATGAAGAAGGTGTATAGCTCCTGCGGGTAGAGCTTCTCGTGCCCGTACAGGGTCTGGCCGAGCCGCACGCCGACGACGTGCGCGACGATCAGCATCGGGATGCTGAGGCCGAGCGTGAGCTGCAGCGGCTCGATCGCCTTCCAGTGGAACTCGCGGCGCTGATAGAGCGCCCAGATGCCGAGCCCGGTATGCACCAGGCAGGCGCTGTAGAACACGATCGCGACCGGCAGGAACTGCCAGAACTCGGTGTGGTAGTAGACCCCGATCGCCAGCGCCTGTGTCGAGATATTGCCGAGCGCGTGGTTGAGGAAATGGCTGATCAGGTAGGCGAACATGATCGCCCCCGTGACGATGCGGACCTGCCGCAGGCCGATACCGCGGGCCATGTCCTGCAAGTGCTCGCGCGAGGGGGAGGCCATGTGATTCATGATCGGCAAGTCTAGTGGTTAATTCCCGCGCTGAACACCACCGCGGGTCCGGACCAGCCGCGAGAGCGGGCCGCGCGGCACGTTGACACCCCGTTAAGAGTCGAACAAAAAGCGCGCCGTGACGATAGCCCAAGCCGAACCTGGAGCCGATAACAACAGCGTTAAGCCGGCCCGTTCGCGCGCGCCGGATTGGCGGGGCGTCATCGCCGTGATCGTTGCCATGACCGCGATGCGGCTGGTCTACGCCCATGCGCTCGATCTGCGCACCGACGAGGCCTATTACTGGACCTGGTCGAAGGAAAACGTGCTGTCGTTCCTCGACCATCCCCCGATGGTCGCCTGGTTCATCCGCTTCGGCACCGCGATGCTCGGCGACACCAATCTCGGCGTCCGCCTCGGCGGCATCGTGGCGATGCTGGCCACCCAGCTCCTGCTCGCCGACATCGTCCGCCGCGTGACGGCCAACAACGTCCGCGCCGTGATGCTGGCGCTGCTGCTGCCGGAGGCGGCGCTGTATTACGGCCTCTTGATGGCCAAGGTCGCGCCCGATACGGCGCTGATCCCGTTTTCGGTGGCGATGCTGTGGTCGCTGGTGCGGCTTGCGCAAAGCGGTGACGGACGGTGGTGGCTCGCGGCGGGGCTGTTTGCCGGGCTGGCGCTGCTGTCGAAATTCACCGCGATCATGTTCGCGCCGGCAGTGCTCGCCTTTGCGCTGGTGCCGGACTGGCGCTGGCGCTGGTTGCGCAGTCCGTATCCGTATCTCGCCGCGTTGATCGCGATCGTCGTGTTCGCGCCGGTGCTGATCTGGAATGCCGGGCACGACTGGGCCTCGTTCCGCTTCCAGGCGGTGCGCGCCACCGCCGAACGCGCCTTCACGCTGCGCACCGTCGGCGAGTTCGTCGGCATGCAGTTCGGCCTGGTCGGCTTCGTGCTGCTGCCGGTGACGCTGTTCGGCACCGCGCTGACGGCATGGCGTGGCTATCGCAAGCGCGAGCCCGTCGCGATCCTGCTGGCGACCGCGGTGCTGGTGCCGTTCATCTACTTCCTCTGGAAGTCCCTGACGCTGCGGGTCGGCGACACCTGGCCGATGTTCCTGTGGCCGGCCGGCCTCGCGGCAATTGCCATCAACGTCACGCGAATGCCGTTCGAGGGCTGGTCGGTCGGGCTCGTCAAATCGACGGTCTATTGGGCGCGGACCGCGATCACCACCGGCATCGTGTTCGTCGTCTGCGTCTTCCTCTACTACATGTTCGCGCCGTGGAATCTGATCGGCCGCACCGATCCGATCGGCACCGAGGCAGGCTACGATGTGGTGGCTGCGCGCGCGCTGGCGCAGGTTGAGGCGACCGGCGCGACCTGGGTCGCGACCACGGATTACCGCACCTATGCGATGCTGCGCTGGTTGCTGCGCGGGAAGGTGACGGTCATCGAGATCAACGAGCGCGGCCGCTTCCAGGGCTTTGCCGATCCCGGCATGAGCAAGATCCGCGATCACGCCGGCATTTATGTCGGGCGCGAGCCCGAGAACAATCTGCCGCTGTGGAGCGAGACGACGGCGGTGCGCCAGCCGCTGGAGCGCGTGACGCGGAACTGGCGCGGCATGGTGATGGACACCTATTCGCTGGAGAAGATCAGCGGCTGGACGCCCGATCTGTCGCCGCCGCCGGACACCACCTTCTTCCGCTGGCGCGTGCTGGCGATGCGTCTTCCTGCTCCCCTGGCTTTCGCCAGGACGACGGACGGAAACGTGCAGCCGTCTCCCACCCCGTCATCCTGAGGTGCGAGCGGAGCGAGCCTCGAAGGATCGACGGCCACCAGCCGGGCCGTGCATCCTTCGAGACGCCGCTTCGCGGCTCCTCAGGATGACGGGGCGTGTACAGCCTAACGACCCTTAAAGGCTCCCCTTGTGGGAGAAGGTGGCGCGCACAAGCGCGCCGCGCGCTATTCCTCTTCCTCGCGCTTGCGGATCAGGTCTTTCGCCAGATCGGTCAGCGCCGGGCGCGGCAGGGCGTTGAAGGGAAGCGGGCGGGTGACGTCGATCGCGGCGAGGCCGAGGCGGGCGGTCAACAGGCCGTTGAGCATGCCTTCGCCGAGGCGTTGCGACAGTTTTGCCGCGATGCCGTGACCGAGCATCTGCTGGATCAGGCTGTCGCTCGCGGCCATGCCGCCGGTGATGGCGAGATGCGCGATGACGTGGCGCAGCAGGCGGATCATGCCGAGCGCGCCGGGCCGGCCGCCATAGAGCCGCGCCAGCTGCCGGATCATCCGCAAGCTCGCCACGAACACGAACAGCACGTCGAACAGTGCGCGCGGGCTGACCGCGGTCACGACCGAGACGCGTTGCGCGGCGGTCGATACCAGCCGCCGCGCCTCCTCGTCGAGCGGCGTCATCAACTCGCGCTCGGCGAGGCGGATCATGTCGGCGCCGTCGATGATGTCGTCGGTGTGGCTCTGCAGCGTGCTGCGGGCACGGGCGAGCTGCGGGGTCTGGTGCGCGAGCTTGAGCAAATCGGCGACGATCACCCGGCTTGCGGCGCGGTCGTCGCTGATCAGCACCTCGGCGGCGCGCAGATGCAGCTTCTCGATGGTCGCAAGCCGCGCCAGACCGACCAGCTCGCGCGTCGTGACGACCGCGAGCGCCACCGCGGCGATGACGGCCAGTCCCAGCCCGAGGACGCCGAGGCCTTCATTGCGCGCGAACAGATCCTCGACCAGATTGATGACGCCAAGCCCGGTGCCCAGCACCACGAGGCCCGCGACCGCGCTCCAGAACAGCGTGCCCCAGCGGAAGCCGCGGCGCGCCGGCACCAGCGGCGTATCAAGCGGGACCGGAAGCTGCGCGGGCTCGGCCTCGGGCACGATCTGGATCGTGCCGCGGGTGAGGCGGCCGCCGTCGTCCGGATCCATCACGACCACGCCGGGATCGTCGAGCTTGAACGTCGTCGGCCGCCGCGGGGGCGTCTTCTCGTTCATTGCAGTTTGTCTCCGATCAGGAACTGGAGGGCGCGGTCAAGGCGGATGTGAGGCAGCGCCGGCTCTGCATCGCCGTTTCGTTCCAGCTTCGGCGGACGGAAGCGCAGGAAGCGGTAGTCTGCGGCTTCTGTGTCTGAGTTTGAGAGACCGCGGAATCCGCCGTTGAACAGCTCCTCCGGATTGTCGGGCAGGTCGCCCGGAAAGGTCGCGACCTCGGTCTCGCCGTCAAGCCGCTCGCCATTGGCGACCTCGCCCGGCGCCGGGGTGCCGAGGATCGACGGCAGCCGGTCGCGCCCGCGCTGGACCTGCGCCTCGCGCGTGGCGCGCACCGCGGCGAGCGCGACGACGTCGATGTCGGCGCCGGCATATTCGGCGCGCTCGGCGGCCTTGGCCACGATCCGCCGCAGCACCGCTTCCAGCCGGTCGTGGCTCAGGTGGTGCAGATGGTCGGCCTTGGTCGCCGCGAACAGGATGCGGTCGATGCGCGGCCGGAACAGCGCGCTCAGGATCGTGCTGCGGCCGATCCGGAAGCAGTCGAGAATGCCGGCGAGCGCGGCCTCGAGATCGTGCAGCGCCTCGGGGCCGGCGTTGAATGCGGCAAGCGCATCGGCCAGCACGATCTGGCGATCGAGCCGCGCGAAATGGTCGCGGAAGAACGGCCGCACCACGACATCCTTGTAGGCCTCGAAGCGCCGCCGCATCATCGCCCACAGCGAGCCGTCACCCGCGCTGCCGCCTGCGGGCAGGTCGAGCGGTGCAAAGGTCAGCGCCGGCGTGTCGGCGAGATTGCCGGGCATCAGGAAGCGGCCGGGCGGCAACAGGCTCATCGCGAAGCGCTCGTCGCGGCAGGCGCGCAGATAATCGGTGAACAGGCGTGCTTCGCTGAGCGCGGCCTGCTCGTCCTCTCTGGCCTCGGGCTTCAGCGTCGCGAGATGGGCGTGCCAGGGCGCCGCGAGTTTGGCGCGCAGCGGCTCGCGGGACAGCGCAAGGCTCTCCGCCGACCATTGCTCGTAGCTCTTGTTGAGCAGCGGCAGGTCGAGCAGCCACTCGCCGGGATAGTCGACGATATCGAGGGTCAGCGTGCGGTCCGCGCCATTTTGCCGCTGATACTCGATCACGAGACGGAGCTCGGAGATGTCGGTGGTCGAGCTCGGCCAGGTCCGCTCCTCGACCAATGTCCGGACATGGTTCTCGTAGGCGAAGCGCGGCACCGCATCGTCGGGCTGCGGGGCGAGATAGGCGCGCGCGATCCGCCCCGAGGCATAGGCCTCGAACACCGGGAAGCGGCCGCCGCGGGTCAGGCCGTGCACCAGCGCGGTGATGAACACGGTCTTGCCGGCGCGCGACAGGCCGGTGACGCCGAGCCGCACCGTCGGGTTGAAGAAGCCCTCGCTATAGTCGAGCAGCGCCCGCGCCGAGAGACGGGCTTCCTCGACGATATCAGTGAAGCTGGGGGGCATGGAGGGGTAACGAAAAACCCGGCAGGAGGGACCAAAAGTGGCGGGCGATCACCCGCAAGGTGGCGATTATCGGGCCAAAATCAAGCTTCACATTTCCGGCGCCTTTGCAGGCGAGGGGATTGTCGGGGGTGCAAGGGAATTGAACGCCTCACCATGCCCGCGCTACCCATCGTCCATCGGCCCACGGGAAAGCCTGCATGACGGTCTTCCGCCTGAAGCAACTTGCCTCGACCTCGATCCACGCTGCCGGCGCCGCGCTGTGGAACTACGACCGCGCCGAGCTGATCGCCGACGGCGTCGTCCATCTCGTCGGCGTCGCTTTCGGGCTCGTGGCCGCCACCGCGCTGATCGTGCTGACCGCGGTCTATGCCGGCCCGTTCGACATCGCCGTGGTCTCGGTCTATGTCGCCGGCCTGCTCGCGATGCTGGTGCTGTCGGCGACCTATAATCTGTGGCCGGTGTCGCGCGCCAAATGGGTGCTGCGGCGCTTCGATCACTCCGCGATCTATCTGCTGATCGCCGCGACCTATACGCCGTTCATCGTGGAACTGAAGGACAGCACCTTCGCGATCGCGCTGCTGGCCGGGGTGTGGTGCGTGGCGATCGTCGGGATCTGGCTGAAGCTGCGCTATCCGGGCCGCTTCGACCGGCTCTCGGTCGGGCTCTATCTCGCGATGGGCTGGAGCGGCATCATGCTCTACGACGCCGTCGTCAAGGCGCTGCCGGCGATGGCGCTCGGTTTCGTGCTGGCCGGCGGTATTCTCTATAGCCTGGGGGTGATCTTCCACTCCTGGCGCCGGCTGCGCTTCCAGAACGCGATCTGGCACTGCTTCGTGCTGCTCGGGGCCGCCTGCCACTACACGGCGGTGTTCGACGTCGTGCTGGCGAGCTGAAGTTCTCGCCATCCGCGGCGAATGAGCTATCATGTTTCGTGATACGCCCGTTGCGCTTTGTCCCGTCATCCTGAGGAGCGCGGAGCGCGTCTCGAAGGATGCACGGCCCGGCTGGTGGCCGTTGACCCTTCGAGACGCGCGTGCCGCGCTCCTCCAGCGACAACGGCTTCGCCGTTGCGCGGGGGTGACGGGGCACGCAGGAGCGAGTGGGTAAAGCGACAGTGTGCAAGCAGAGATATCGGGAGGATGGCCATGCAGGTGGCAGGTAAGGTTGTGGTGGTCACCGGCGGTGGCAATGGCATCGGCAAGGCGTTGTGCGAGGCATTCCACGCCGCGGGCGCATCGAAGGTCGTGGTCGTCGACCTCGATCACGGCGCGGCCGAGAAGGTCGCGGCCACGGTCGGCGGTGCCGCCTTCAAATGCGACGTCGGGCAGGAGAAGAACATCCTGCATGTGATCGACGAGACCGAGCGGATGTTCGGCCCGATCGCGCTGTTCTGCTCCAATGCCGGCATCGGCGGCGGCTTCGATCCGTTGTCGGTGAACGCCGGCGGCACCTCGGACGAGCCGTGGTCGCGGAGCTGGGCGATCCATGTGATGGCGCATGTCTACGCGGCGCGGCATCTGGTGCCGCGCATGAAGACGCGCGGCGGCGGCTACTTCCTCAACACCATCTCGGCCGCGGGCCTGTTGTCGCAGGTCGGCAGCCCGGCCTATTCGACCACCAAGCACGCCGCGGTCGGCTTTGCGGAAAACCTCGCGATCTCGCACCGCGCCGACAACATCAAGGTTTCGATCCTCTGCCCGCAGGGCGTCGACACCAACATGCTGCGCGCGATCCCGAAGGGCCCGCAATCCGGTGACGGCGATCTTTCCGCGGAGCAGGTCGCGCAGGATGCGCTGAGGGGCATCGAGCAGGAGACCTTCCTGATCCTGCCGCACCCGCAGGTGCTCGGCTACATGCGCAAGAAGACCGAGAATTACGACCGCTGGATCGGCGGCATGGCCAAGATCCAGGCCAAGATGCGGGAAGCGCACGGGAAGTGACTCGCGGGAAAGACTGACCGCGCATGTCGCTGCGATGTGAGGTGAGCATGCTGGTCAGGCTCCCTCCCCCCTTGCGGGGGAGGGTTGGGGAGAGGGGTAAGCCCCGGGCGAGATCATTGATCGAGTCTCGCCATCGCAATTTTCGGTCACGCTCCGTTGGAGCACATTGAGAGAGCACGCCGTGTGGCACCCCTCTCCCTAACCCTCCCCCGCAAGGGGGGAGGGAACCCCTCCGCCGGTGCCTTCCTCACATGAGGTAGACGTCACACCTTCGCGAGTTGCGCGATCCTGTCGCGCAGATATGCGTCCATCAGGTCAGGAGCGGACGCGCCGAACATCCTGATGCGGCCGGTGTGCAGCAACAACAGCAGGCCGGTCGCATGCGCGAAGCAGTCGACCATCGCCGTGTTCGCCTTCTGCCTCGACGCGCCGAGCGCTTCAGCGGCTTCGGCGATCGGGTGCAGTGCGGCCTCCAGTGCGGCGTTCAGCGCGTGGTCGCGGTCATGGCCGAGCCCGGCCGGCTTCATGCCGCCGCGGAACAAATAGAAGCCGAGATCGAGGTCGCGCGGGTGTTCCGCATAATAGCGGAAGAAGCCCATGCCTGCGGCGTGCAGCTTCTGCTTGGCGCCGCGCGTCGTTGCGACCGCCGCACTGACGGCTTCGCCGAGCGAGACCAGCGATTGCCGCAACACCTCGGCGTAGATCGCCTCCTTGGAATCGAAATGGAAATACAGCGCCGCCGGCGTGTAGCCGGCCCGCGTCGCGATCGCCCGCAGGCTCGCGCCTTCGAGGCCTTCCTCCGCGAACACGCTGCGCGCGGCGTCGAGGATCAGCTCCCGCTTGTGGCGGCTGACCGCTTCCTTCCTGCTCTCGCGCATCTGCATGGCCCGGCGAATCCGTTCTTGACTCAATTCTGACAGCGTTAGATAATTTAACAGTGTTAGAATAAATGAGCAAGGGAGAAGCGCCATGCTGATGACGGCTGCGGACTACCGGGAATCCCTGCGCCGCTACAAACCGCGTGTGTTCGTCAACGGCGCGGCCGTTGCGAGCGTCGCGGACGAGCCGCTGCTGGCGCCCGGCGTGGCGGGCGTCGGCGTGACCTATGATTTCGCGCTGCAGCCCGAGCATGTCCCGATCATGACGGCGCGGCAGGGCACCTCGGGCAAGACCGTCAACCGCATGCTCCACATCAATCGGAGCTCGCAGGACCTGCTCGACAAGCTCGAGGCGGTGCGGCTGGTGTGCAGGACGTCGGGCTGCGCGCAGCGCTACCTGAGCCATGATGCGCTGAACGGTCTCTATCAGGCGACCAGGCTGACCGACGATCGCCACGGCACCGATTACAGCCAGCGCTTCCTCAACTATCTTCACGAGGTGCAGGACCAGGATCTGACGCTCGGCGTCGCCATGACCGATGCGAAGGGCGACCGCTCGAAGCGTCCCGGCCTGCAGGCCAACACGGACGTCTACGTCCATATCAGGGAGCGCCGGCCCGACGGCATCGTGATCCGCGGCACCAAGGCGATCGTGACCGGCGCGCCTTACATGCACGAATTCCTCGTCATGCCGTGCCGCACCCATGTGCCTGCCGACAAGGATTTTGCGGTCTGTTGCGCCGTGCCGGTCGATGCGCCCGGCGTCACCATCGTTGCGCGTCCGGCCGGCCGGCCCGGCGATGCCGCGGCGAAATTTTCCGCCAAGTACGGCCAGTCGGTCGGCGTCGTGATGTTCGACGACGTGTTCGTGCCGCATGATCGCGTGTTCCTCGCCGGCGAGACCGAGGAGGGCGGCTTCCTCACCACGTCCTACGCCACGCATCACCGGCATTCCTGCATCGGCGCCCGTGCCGGCTTCGGCGATCTCTTGATCGGCGCCGGTGCGTTGATGATCGAGGCCAACGGGCTCGATGCCGAGAAGCACGCGCATATCCGCGAGGCGATGGTCGAGCTGATCACCATCACCGAAAGCTTTTACGCCTGCGGCGTCGCCTCCTCGGTCTACTGCACGAAGGACCCGGCGGGCTCGGTGATGCCGGATGCGGTGTTCTCCAACATCGGCAAGCTGCTGCTGGCGACCAAGATCTACGACATGCACCGCGTCGCGCATTACGTGTCCGGCGGCCTGATCGTCGCGCTGCCGGGTCCCGACGAGGATCACAATCCGGAAACGCGCGCCTCGCTTGCCGCTGTCATGGGCGGACGTCCCGATATCCCGGCAGAGCAGCGCGCCGAGGTGGCGCGGCTGATCGAGGACCTCACCGTCTCGCACGAGGCCGGCTGGTATTCGGTGATCTCGTTGCACGGCGGCGGCTCGCCGGAGGCGATGAAGCGCGAGATCTGGCGCAACTATCCTGTCATGGAGAAGGCCGAACTGGTCGAGAATCTGCTCGGCCGCGACCTCGTCGACCAGGGACAACGGGTGTCGAAGCAGCCCGGACGCTGCTGCGCAACCGGCTGTGAGGTGCCGGCGCCGTCGGCAGCGGAATCGCTCTTGTGAGGTGAGCACGCTCATCAGGCTCCCTCCCCCCCCTTGCGGCAGGGCAATCGCATATGGCCGTTTGAGGTAATCGGAGTTCCCACAAACTCGTCATGCCCGGGCTTGTCCCGGGCATCCACGTCTTCGTTTCCACGCGAAGAAAAGACGTGGATGGCCGGGACAAGCCCGGCCATGACGGCGCGGAAGAATCGGTTCATTCCATATGCGATTGCCCTGCCCCTTGCGGGGGAGGGCTGGGGAGAGGGGTAAGCCCCGGGCGAGATGACTGAAGTGAGTCTCGCTTTCGCAACTTCGACCGCGTTACGTTGAGACTCGTGTTGAGAGAGCGTGCCGTGTGGCCCCCCTCTCCCTAACCCTCCCCCGCAAGGGGGGAGGGAATCCGGCCGCCGGTGCCTTCCTTACCAGTCGTGGCGAGATTGCCGCTCAGCTCTTTTGCGCGTAGAGCAGCGGCACCGCAGAATCCACCATCACCTCGATCAGGCTGGTGCCTTGATGCGAGAGGGCGCGCTGGTAGGCGCCGGCGAGCTCGGCTGATTTCGTCACCCGCACGGCGTCGCAGCCCATGCCTTCGGCGAGCTTGACGAAATCGATGCCCGGCAAATCGAGGCCCGGCACGTTGCGCACCTGCATCACCTGGCTGAACGAGCGCATCGCGCCGTAGCCGGAATTGTTCAGTACGACGACGGTCAGCGGCAGCTTGCGCTGCGCTGATGTCCACAGCGCCTGGATCGAATACATCGCCGAGCCGTCGCCGATCAGGCAGACCGTGCGTCCCTGGCGTCGACCGAGCGCCATGCCGACCGCGGCCGGCAGGCTGTAGCCGAGGCCGCCGCTCGCCATGGTGTAAAAGCTGTCCTGGCCGTGCATCGGCATCGCCTTCTGCATCAGCGGGCGGTGCGACGGAATTTCCTCGACCAGCGCATCGTGGGGGCCCATCGCGGCCGAGAGCGCGTGCAGCGCATATTCGGCGGGGATCGGGTCGCCGGCCGCCGGCGCCGGCGGCCGGACACGGCCGGCCGGCGCAGTGCGCCTGGTCTCGGGCAGCATCTCGAGCAGCGCCGTCAGCGCGGGCTTCATCGTCGCGACGATGCTGTGGCCGGTCGGCGTCATCGCGGCGGCATCCGGATCGTCGGTGATCTGGAAGATCGTGGTCGAGCCGTCGAAGATCGCGGCATGGCCCTCGACATGGAAGGTGAAGACCGGCGCGCCGACCACGACGACGAGATCGTGATCGCGCAGCGCATCGGAGAGTTGGCCCGGTGCAGCGTGCAGAAAGCCGGCGAACTGCGGATGCCGCTCGGGGAACGAGCAGCGCGCCGAGAACGGGCTGGCCCAGACCGCGGCCTTCAACTTCTCGGCGACGTCAACCATGAGGTCGACCGCCTCGGCACGATCGACGGCCGGGCCGACGACGAGGGCAGGGCGCTTGGCCTCGCCGAGCGCGGACACCAGCGCCTGCATCGCCGACAGATCGGGGCCGATCTCGCGGCTGACCTGGCGCGCGTCGAGCGGCTGCGTCGCATGCGCCCAGTCGTCGATCGGCACCGAGACGAAGGTCGGCCCGCAGGGCGGCTGCATCGCGACATAATAGGCGCGCGCGATCGCGGCGGGCACGTCTTCGGCGCGCGCCGGCTCGACCGCGAATTTCACGTAAGGCCTCGGGAATTCGGAGGCCCGCTCGGCATAGAGGAAGGCCTGCAGCGGCATGATCGAGCGCGCCTGCTGGCCCGCGGTGATCACCAGCGGGGTCTGGTTGCGATAAGCGTTGTAGATGTTGCCGAGCGCGTTGCCGACGCCGGCGGCCGAGTGCAGATTGACGAAACCGGCATTGCGCGTCGCCAGCGCATAGCCGTCGGCCATGCCGACGACGGAAGCCTCCTGCAGGCCGAGCACGTAGTCGATGTCGTCGGGCCAGTCGCTCAGGAACGGAAGCTCGGTCGAGCCCGGATTGCCGAACACCTTGTTGATGCCCCATGCGCGCAGCAGGCCGAAGGTGGCGTCCTTGACGGTGACGGTCTTGCCTTTGCTGGCGGCGGGTTTGCGCGAGGACATCGGGCGGCTCCCATTTCTGTCTTGTTACGTTCCGTCATTGCGGGCGGCAAAAGCGGAAAGGCAATCCACCTGTCGATGGATTGCCCGACGATGTCAAGCCGCTGGGCCCATAGTTGCCGCGGCAACGGCTGCAAGTTTGAGTGGGCGGCTATCCCGTCATCCTGAGGAGCGCGCTTGCGCGCGTCTCGAAGGATCGACGGCCACGGCCGGGCCGTTCATCCTTCGAGACGCGCTACGCGCTCCTCAGGATGACGGGGTGACTACCTAATTGGCCTTCTGCAGCGCCGCGGTCTGCTTGGCCAGCTGCTTGTCGAAATCCTGCTCCAGCCCCGCCACATAGGTGGCATTCTCGCCCGGCTTGGCGAACGGGTTCGGCGCGCCGTCCTTCATCTGCGCCCGCTTGGCCTGCATGTCGTAGACCTCCGGATGCGGCCCGAGCAACACGTCGACCTTCATCGCCTTGACCTTGGTGAAGGTCGAGCGGTAGTCGTCGACGATGCCGGGATAGGTCGGACGGCCGACCAGCCGGTTCAGCGCCACCGTTCCGCTGCAGAAGAACAGCACGTTGCGCGCCTGGCTGCCGTCCTTGACCGTCATCTCCCAGCTGGTGCAGCCCGGCGAATGGCCGGGCGTGGTGTGCGCGGTGAGCGTGACGTCGCCGAGCGTCACCTTGTCGCCTTCCTTGACAGTGCGGTCGACTTTCACCGGCGTAAAGGCGAGATCGGCGTTGTTCTCGTCGCCAGGATAGTAACCGCCCTCGAGCAGCGGCTTGTCGCGCTCGCCGGCGATCAGTTGCGCGCCGGTCTCCTTCTTGATCTCGGCAAAGCCGCCGGTGTGGTCGAGATGGGCGTGGGTGTTGAGGATGATCTTGATGTCGCCCTCCTTGAAGCCGAGCTTGGCGATGTTGTCCTTGATCATGCCGGTCGACTGCTGCATCGCCGTGTCCATCAGGATCAACCCCTGCGAGGACTTGATGACGTAGACCGCGATCCCGTCAGTGCCCACGTAGAAGATATTGTCGATGAGTTGGAACGGTTCGAACGGCGCGGTCCATTTCTTCATGACAACGGCCATGAAATCCTTGAGCGTCTGTGCCTGCGCACCGGTTGCGATCAGCGTGAGCGCGCACAGCGCGGCTGCGATCGTCCTCATGGTTGCCTCCCTGCTTGTTGTTGTTCGTGCATGGGCGGCACTATGCGTGCTGGCAACGCCGACTGCAAGCTGCGGACGGCAAGCCGCCGGGCAGGCGACCGTCCGTCCGGCGCATTCCTGTTCTGCGTTCAGCTCGCGTATTGGGCGATGCCGTGGCCGAACGACCAGTTCTCCTTGGCGACCTCGACGAGGTTGATGACGACATCGTCCGGCCGGCCCTGCAGCTGGCTCTGATAGTCGTCCACGATCCGCTTGTAGAACGCCTTCTTCATCTCGACGGTGCGCCCGGCATTCATGGTGATCTGGATGAAGATGAGATCGTCGCTGTAGGTATTGCCGAGATAGTTGTCGGCGTAGTTCAGATCGCCACGGTCGTGCTCGGTGATGACCTGAAACTTGTCGTTCTCGGGGACGTTGATCACCTCGCGCATTGCCTTGTAGACGATCTCGCCCAGCGTCTTGCGATATTCGGCGGACTTGCCGCGCTTCAGGTCGATGCGAACGAATGGCATGGTGGTCTCCTGTGTTGTGCGGGGCTCGGCCCCGCGTTGATCGGGATGTGCGACGGTGCGAAGGCTCTCGCGTCGTCCGCTTGCGCCGGCGGCGTCGAAGAATTCAGCGGGTCGCCTTGAAGGCCTCCCAGCGCTCATCGCGCTCTCTTTGGTATTTGGGCGTCCGCTCGCCCACCATGTCGGCGCGATGGACCGGTTCGCCGCAGGACTCGCAGACCGGACCGAGCCCGGCCGGCTTGCCGCAGACGAGATGGGTGTAGCTCATTGCGCGGCCTTCCCGCGGTGACTTGCACCAGGTTTCGCCCCAGGCGCGCAGCGCCATCAGCACTGGAAAGAACGCTTCGCCCTTCTCGGTGAGGTGATATTCGTGGCGCAACGGGCGCTTGTTGTAGACTTGCCGCGTCACCAGACCGTCCGCTTCCAGCTTTTTCAGCCGTGCCGTGATCATCTGCGGCGTGCCGCCCGACTGTGCCTGGATCTCCTCGAAGCGATGATTCCGCGCGAACAGTTCGCGCATAACAAGTACTGTCCAGCGGTCGCCTACGACGGTTTCGGCGCGAGCGACAGGGCACAGCGTTTGGTCAGCCGTGTTGTCCTTCATTTTGGTCATCACGTTTTCTTCATCAGGCTTGTTACTATGATTTTCATAGCAATATGGCCCGACATCATCGCAAATGCAATGGGCCGCTGATGGCCCGGTCTGCATCACCAAGGAGCGGGTCATGACCACCGAACAGGGGCCGACAGCGGCCAAAGTCGATTTGAAGCTCGAAGTCGTCGTCATTCCGGTCTCGGATGTCGACCGCGCCAAGCGCTTCTATCAGGACCTGGGCTGGCGGCTTGATGCCGACTTCGTCAGGCCCGACGGTTCGCGCGCCCTGCAGCTGACGCCGCCGGGCTCGCCGACCTCGATCCATCTCGGCTCGGGACCCGCGCTGCCGCGCTTTCTGATCGTCAGTGATATCGAAGCGGCGCGCGCCGAGCTGATCGCGCGCGGCGCCGATGTCAGCGAGGTGTTTCACCGCGGCGCGGAAGGCCGCATCAAGGGGCCGGATCCGGAGCGGCCGAGCTACGGGTCGCTCGCCACCTTCAACGATCCCGACGGAAACGTCTGGCTGCTGCAGCAGGTGACGCAACGCCTGCCCGGGCGGGTCGACGGCAACAGCACGAATTTCTCTTCATCGGCGGATCTCGCCGCCGCACTGCGCCGCGCGGCTATGGCCCATGGCGAGCACGAGAAGCGGACCGGTGGCCACGATGCGAACTGGCCCGATTGGTACGCCGAGTACATCGTCCGCGAACAGGCCGGCAAGCCGCTGCCCGAGTGAACGGAGCGCGTCATTGAAGCAAATCCAACCGGGCGCCTGATGGCCAAGGAGCGATCGATGACCCAGATCATCTATCCACGCGAGCGAACTGCGCTGCTTCTCGTCGATCCCTACAATGATTTCCTCTCCGGGGACGGCATGGTCTTTCCGCGCATCAAGCCGATCGCCGACGAGGTCGGGCTGCTCGACAATCTGCGCCAGCTCGACGGCGCGGTCCGGGCCGCTGGCATCCAGGTGGTGATCGTCCCGCACCGCCGCTGGGAGCCGGGCGATTATGAGGATTGGGATCATCCCAATCCGACTCAGCGCTTGATCATGCAGCGCCATAGCTTTGCGCGCGGCGAATGGGGCGGGGATTGGTATCCGGACTTTGCGCCCAAGCCCGGCGATCTGGTCGCCCAGGAGCATTGGGGGCAGAGCGGGTTCGCCAACACCAACCTGGATTTCCTGCTCAAGCAGAAGGGCATCACGCATGTGATCGTGGTCGGGCTGCTGGCCAACACCTGCATCGAATCGACCGCCCGCTTCGCGATGGAGCTCGGCTACCACGTGACGCTGGTGCGCGATGCCACCGCCGCCTTCTCGCACGACATGATGCACGCCGCTCACGAGCTGAATGGCCCGACCTACGCCCATTCCATCCTGACGACCACGCAGGTGATCGCGGCGTTGCCGGCGGCCTCTCATTCCGAGGAGGCAGTCAAATGACCACGACGCCGAAGACACCAGCTGCAACCGCAATAGGCCAATCGACCCAGGAGGCCATCGACCAAACCCGGCGCAAGCTGCTGACGGGCGCGGCGCTCGGCCTGGCTGCTGCCAGTGCGACCAGCGTGTTCCCCGCGCATCTCGCCGCGGCAGCAGAGAATGATGCGATCCGGCCATTCCACATCAACATTCCAGAGGAAGACCTTGTCGACCTTCGCCGCCGTCTGGCCGCAACCCGATGGTCCGACAAGGAGACCGTCAATGACGACTCCCAGGGCGTTCCGCAGACGATGCTGCGCGATCTCGTCCGCTACTGGCAAACCGATTACGACTGGCGGAAGGTGGAGGCGCGGCTCAACGCCCTGCCGCAATTCATCACCGAAGTCGACGGCGTGGACATCCACTTCATTCACGTTCGTTCGAAGCACGACAATGCATTGCCCCTGATCGTCACGCATGGCTGGCCGGGTTCGGTCATCGAGCAGATGAAGATCATCGACCCCCTGACCAATCCCACCGCGCATGGCGGCAGCGCGTCGGACGCCTTTCATCTTGTGATCCCGTCGATGCCCGGCTACGGCTTCTCCGGCAAGCCGACCACGGTCGGCTGGGATCCCAAGCGCATCGCGCGCGCCTGGGCCCAGTTGATGAAGCGGCTCGGTTACAGCAAGTTCGTGGCGCAGGGCGGCGACTGGGGTTCGCCGGTCTCCAATGAAATGGCCAAGCTGGGTGCGCCGGAACTGCTCGGCATCCACGTCAATCTGCCCGGTGTCGTTCCGCCCGAGGTCTTCGAGGCAGTCACCACCGGCGGCCCTGCGCCGGACAATATGTCGGCGGAGGAGCAGCACGCTTTCGAACAGATCAAGCTTCAATTCGCGAAACGGCGCGCTTACGCGCAGATCATGGGCACGCGCCCGCAGACGCTTGCGGCCTTTGCAGATTCGCCGGCCGGCCTCGCCGCCTGGCTGCTCGATCACGGCGACGGCTATGCCCAGCCGGCCTCGGCGATGCAATCAGCCGTGCTCGGGCGCGAGGTCAACGGGCATTCCGCCGGCGCACTGACCCGCGACGACGTGCTCGACAACATCACGCTCTACTGGCTGACCAACACGGCGATCTCTTCGGGCCGCCTGTACTGGGAGAACAAGGCCAACCTCTATCTGCCCGCCAATGTCACGATCCCGGCCGCGGTGACCGCGTTTCCCGGCGAGAGCTTTGTGGCGCCGCGGAGCTGGGCGGAAAAGGCCTATCACAAGCTGATCTACTTCCATCAGGCCGAAGCCGGCGGCCACTTCGCCGCATGGGAGCAGCCGGACATTTTCAGCCGAGAGGTTAGGGACGCGTTTCGGTCTCTGCGCCGCTGATCTGAACATTCAAAGGGACCGAAAGGAGTATTCGCCATGCCGAAACTCGCACTCATCGCCACCCCTCGAAGTCGCGCCGGAAAAGCGGGATCAGGTGCTGCCGCTGCTCTCGGCGCATCGCGCCCGGTCGCTCGGGGACGAACCGGGCACGCTGCAGTTCGAGATCCTGGTGCCGCGCGAGGATGCCGCGAAGCTCCTGATCTACGAGGTCTACCAGGATGACACCGCGTTCGAGGCGCATCGCAACGCGCGCTCGATCGCGCAGTTTCGCGAGGAGTCTGCAGGGCTCGGTATCAAGATCACTGCGACACGGTGCACGCCCGCCGCGTAAGTTTGGCCGCGAGCGGCGTCACGCCTTGAGGCTGGCGCCGCGCTCGGACAAAACCTTCTCGGCCTTCGGCGTCAGCTCGTAGAGGTCGCCGTCCTTGGCGACGTATCCTTCCCTGATGAGCCGGTCGACTTCGCCTTGCACGTCGTCGGCGAAGGCAATGGATTGGGCGATGTCGCAGAGAACCGCGACCTGTTCGTCTCTAAGCATGGCGTCCTCCGTCAGGGCGGGGAACGCGCAAGCCCGGTTTCGGTTCCAATGGACTGGATGATACGCCCGGCCTTCACGCGGTGTGAGCCGCGGCGCCGGGTGTTGCTTCTCACCGATGCCGGGCGTCGAACACCGGTGTATAGCCACCGCCGTCTCGACGAATATGGGCACGGCGCGGGCCGCGGAAGTGGGCGGGTATGACGAGACGGCCGCTATCCGCCGCCTCTGCCAGGATCTTCGCGCGTGTCTCGCCCGCGAGCTGCGGGTCGGTACAGGATGATGTCGACAGACCGGGCTGGAAGATCTGCACCGGATTGTGCACGGCATCGCCGCAAAAGATCGCGCGATGTTGTGCGTAGTCTACCATCAGCCCCATCTGGCCGCTGGTGTGGCCCGGCAGCGGGACCAGCCGAAGGCCCGGTCCCAACTGATGGCCATCGTCGACCAGATCGACACGGCCTGCATCGACGATCGGTATGACGCTCTGTTCGAGGGCGCGGGCGTGGATCGGCGGCGCACGCCCGGCATCATGCTGCGTCATCCAGTCGGCAAGCTCGCGGCGGCCGAACAGATACCGCGCGTTGGGAAAGGTCGGCTGCCAGCGGCCGTTGTCCTGGCGCGTATTCCAGCCGACGTGATCGACATGCAGATGGGTGCAGAATACGACGTCGATGCCGGCCGGGTCGACGCCGCATGTGCGCAACCGATCGAGGAAGCCGCTGCCGCGCCGCCGATGCCAGGCGGGAATCTCGGGGATGTCCTTGTGCTCGCCGATGCAAGCGTCGATCAGCAGCGTTCGGCCGCCGGTTCGCACCACAAAACTCTGGATCGCGTGTTTCGCGACGCCCCGGGCGAGGTCGATGAACACCGGCTCCAGCGTGGCACGATGCGCTTCGATCAACCCCCGATCGTATCCGGGCAGGAATTCGGCGAGCGGAAGGCCGAAATCGTCGTCGTCGACGATGACGTCGACGGTCGCGTCGCCGATCGCAAATTGCATGACCGCTCCTTCCCGGAGAACCGTGCATCCCAACGCGCAGTCACTATGCAGGTTGGCGCCGTCGATCGCAAGTTGCGTCGCTTGTGAACGGCTATCAGACCATGCCGCGCAGCAGGCCGATCAGGCGGCCGCACTCATCGTCGGTGCCGACCGTGATGCGCAAAAAGTCCTCGATCCGCGGCTTCTGAAAATGCCGCACCAAAACGCCGCGCTCGCGCAGCTTCGCGGCGAGATCGGCGCCGCGATGGCTGGGATGGCGGGCGAACACGAAATTCGCCTGCGACGGCAGCACCGCGAAGCCCAGCTCAATGAGGCCGCGGACCAGCGCCTCTCTGCTCCGGATGATGCGCTGCCGCGTCTCCTCGAACCACGCCTCGTCCTCGATCGAGGCGACCGCGCCCGCGATCGCGAAGCAGTCCAGCGGATAGGAGTTGAAACTGTCCTTGACCCGCTCCAGCGCCTCGATCAGCGGGCGCTGGCCGATGGCGAAGCCGACCCGCAAGCCGGCCAGCGCGCGCGACTTGGAGAGCGTCTGGATCACGAGCAGATTGTCGTGGCGCGCGACCAGCGGCACGGCGCTCTCGGCGCCGAAGTCGACATAGGCCTCATCGACCACCACCAGCCGGTCGGGATGCTCGGCGAGCAGCGCCTCGATCGCGGCGCGCGGCAGCGCGGTGCCGGTCGGTGCGTTCGGATTGCACAGCAGGATGGCGCTGCCGGGCCGCCGGTAGTCGGCAAGCTGCACGCGCATCGCGGCGTCGAGCGGCACCGTCTCGTAGCTGACGCCATAGAGGCGGCAGTAGACCGGGTAGAAGCTGTAGGTGATGTCGGGAAACAGCAGCGGCGCATCGTGCTTCAGCAGCGCCGGGAACGTGTGGGCGAGCACCTCGTCCGAGCCGTTGCCGACGAACACCTCGTCCGCCGTGACGCCATAGCGCCTCGCGATTGCCTCGCGCAGGGCGGTTGCGCGCGGATCAGGGTAGAGCCGCAGGCGATCCGTGGTCGCCGTGATCGCCGCCACCGCGCGTGGCGACGGCGGGTAGGGATTTTCGTTGGTATTGAGCTTGATGAGGCCGTCGATCTTCGGCTGCTCGCCGGGCACGTAAGGCGACAGATTGTGGACGACCGAACTCCAGAAGCGACTCATGATCTGCGATCCAGGGATGAACGCGATCACAATAAGGAATACGAGGCGCCGATGAAAGCGCCTCGTTATTCCCTCGCATCATGGCACGCGTCGGGCTCGTGCGTTACCAGGTCGCCGTGCCCTTCATGGTCGGCTGGCCCTCGGCATTCGCGGTCCACAGCTCCATGCCGCCGTCCTTGTCGCTGGCATTGATCGAGAACTCGCTGCCCTCGAACAGCGGCTGCACGCCGCGATAGGCGAGCTTCTTCGGCGGCTTGCCGCCGCGCAGCCTGGCGGCGAACTCGACGATGAAGGAAGCCTGCAGCGGGCCGTGGAAGATCAGGCCCGGATAGCCCTCGACCTTGGTGACGTAATCGCGGTCGTAATGGATGCGATGGCCGTTGAAGGTCAGCGCCGAGTAGCGAAACAAGAGCACCGGATCGGAGACGTGGCTCTCGCGATGCTGCGCGACCGGGGGAGGCGGCGGCGCCTTGGCCGGCGCTGCGCCTTGCGTGCTCGTCATCTCGCGATAGACGATGTCCTGCCGCTCGCGCACCGCAAGCCCGCGCGACGTCGTGACCTCGTGATTGACCGAGACGAAGCACAGTGTGCCGGTCGAGCCCGATTTGACCGTGACGTCGGCGATCTTCGAGGTGCGTTTGGCCTCGTCGCCGATCCGCAAGCTGTCGAAGAATTCGAGCTCGCCGCCGGCCCACATCCGCCGCGGCAGCGGCACCGGCGGCAGGAAGCCGCCGCGGGTCGGGTGGCCGTCGGGGCCGAGCTGCGACATCGGAAACACCGGCTGCGCCAGGCACCAATGCGTGGTCCACGGCGCGGCGTCACCGGCCTTCGGCTCGCCGATCTCCTGGAACAGCGTCGCGCGCAGCCCCATCACGAGATATTTGGTGACGACGTCGGAGGCCTCCGTGCTGCGGCCGATCCACTGGCGGAGATGATCGAGGTCGAGTTTGTCGCTCATGATTGTGTTGCCCGGGCAGGAGGGATTTCAGGAACGTCTGGTGCGCTCGCCGATCGCGGGCACCTTGCCGTAGTGCCTGTCCTCGCCGACCACGATCGCGGCCGGCGCCGGATAGCTGACCTTGCCGTTCGGCGTGTCGACCTCGATGCGGCGCAGATGCGGGTGTTTCGCGAGGTCGTCCATGCTGTTGACCTCGGCAAAGGCGATGTCGGCCTCGGCAAGCTTCGCCAGCAACTCCTCGCGCGTCAGCTTGCCGAAGCTGTCGCTGACGATTCCGTCGGTCAGCACCCGGTTGCGCACGCGCTCGACCATGTTGGCAAAGCGCGGGTCGTCGGGCAGGCCGGGCTGGCCCAGCACCTTGGCGCACAGCGTCTTCCACTCGCGCTCGCTCTGGATCGAGATCAGGATCTCCTTGCCGTCCCTGGAGCGGAACACGCCATAGGGCGCGATCGAAGGATGGGCGAGGCCGATCCGTTTCGGCGACTTGCCGTCCTCGGCATTGAGCAGCGGCACGGTGAGCCAGTCGGCCATCACGTCGAACATCGAGATCCGGATGTCGGCACCGTCTCCGGTGCGGCCGCGGCCGATCAGCGCCTCGAGGATCGCGGCATGCGCGGTGGCGCCGGTCGCGACGTCGACGATCGACATGCCGACGCGCGAGGCGCCTTCGGGGCCGCCGGTGATCGAGGCAAGGCCGCTTTCGGCCTGGATCAGCAGGTCATAGGCCTTGCGGTCGGCATAGGGCCCGGTGTCGCCATAGCCCGTGATCGTGCACATGATCAGCTTCGGGTAATCCTTGCGCAGCCGCCCGCGCGAGAAGCCGAGCTTGTCCATCGAGCCCGGCTTGAGGTTCTGCAGCAGCACGTCGGCGCCGGCGATCAGCGCCTCGAGCTGCGCGCGGCCTTCCTTGGTGGCGAGATCGACCACGGCGGAATCCTTGCCGCGGTTCAGCCAGACGAAGTAGCTGCTCTGGCCCTTCGCCGCGGCGTCGTAGCCACGGGCGAAATCGCCCTCGGGGCGCTCGATCTTGATGACATGGGCGCCGGCGTCGGCGAGGCGTGACGAGCAGAACGGCGCGGCAACCGCCTGCTCGACGGCGATGACGGTCAATCCCTCAAGCGGCAGCATGATCAAGCAACTCAGTAGGAGCGGGGCATGCCGAGCACGTGCTCGGCGACGTAGGACAGGATCAGATTGGTCGAGATCGGCGCCACCTGGTACAGCCGGGTCTCGCGGAACTTGCGCTCGACGTCGTACTCCTCGGCGAAGCCGAAGCCGCCATGGGTCTGCACGCAGGCATTGGCGGCTTCCCAGGAGGCGTCCGCCGCCAGCATCTTGGCCATGTTGGCCTCGGCGCCGCAGTCGAGCCCGGCTTCATATTTGCGGGTGGCTTCCTTCACCATCAATTCCGCCGCGCGCATCGAGGCATAGGCTTTTGCGATCGGGAACTGGATGCCTTGATTCTGGCCGATCGGCCGGCCGAACACGCTGCGCTCCTTGGCGTAATTGGTCGCCTTGGCGATGAACCATTTGGCATCGCCGACGCACTCGGCGGCGATCAGGATTCGCTCCGCATTCATGCCGGACAGGATGTAGCGGAAGCCCTTGCCTTCCTCGCCGATCAGATTCTCCGCCGGCACCTTCATGTCGGTGAAGAACACTTCGGTCGTGGCGTGGTTCATCATGGTGCGGATCGGGCGGATCTCCAGCCCCTTGCCCTTCACCTCGCGCATGTCGACGATGAACACCGAGAGACCGTCGGTGCGCTTCTTCGACTGCTCCTTCGGCGTGGTGCGCGCCAGCAGGACCATCAGGTCGGAATATTCGGCGCGGCTGGTCCAGATCTTCTGGCCGTTGACGACGTAATGGTCGCCCTCGCGGCGCGCGAAGGTTTTCAGTGACGACGTGTCGGTGCCGCTGGTCGGCTCGGTGACGCCGAACGCCTGCAACCGCAATTCGCCGGTCGCGACCTTCGGCAGATACTTGGCCTTCTGCGCGTCGTTGCCGTGCCGCAGCACGGTGCCCATCGTGTACATCTGGGCGTGGCAGCCGCCGCCGTTGCAGCCGGCGCGCTGGATCTCTTCCAGGATCGCCGCCGCGGCCGACAGCTTCAGGCCGGCGCCGCCATATTCCTCGGGGATCAGGACCGAGAGATAGCCGGCCTCCGTCAGCGCATCGACGAACTCCTTCGGATAGGCCATCTGGCGATCGAGCTTGCGCCAGTATTCGCCGGGAAACTGCGCGCAGAGCTTTGCCACCGCGTCGCGGATGTCGGAATGGTCGTCGGTGTGTTGATCGTGTGAGGTCATCGGTTCTTCTTGTCGCGAGGTTGCGCGGATGCCGGGTGAAACGCCCGCTGTTGTGGGGCCCCGGTAAACTCCCTATGCTGTTTTGTTATAGCGTATGAACCTGCCTTCCAGGATTGGCAAGTATGGATTTCCGCCAGCTTAGGACCTTTGCGTGCGTCGCGGAACTCGGGAGCCTGAGCAAGGCATCCGATACCTTGCGGGTCGCGCAGCCGGCGCTGAGCCGGCAGATCAAGCTGCTGGAACACGAGCTGCGCACCGAATTGTTCACGCGCAACGGCCGCGGCATGGTGCTGACCGACGCCGGCCGGCTGCTGCTGGCGCGCACCAGCGGTATCGTGCGGCAGATCGACCAGATCCGCGACGACATCCAGTCCGCCGGCGGCGCACCGTCCGGGCGCGTCGTGCTCGGGCTGGTGCCGACGGTGAGCTGCGTGCTGTCGGCGCGGCTGGCGCGGCGCACGGTGGAGCGCTATCCCGGCATCTCGCTCTGCATCGTCGAGAGCTACAGCGGCCATCTGATCGAGTGGCTGCATCGCGGCGAGATGGACCTTGCCGTGATCTACGGGCCATCGGTCGATCTGCATCTGGCGGTGCAGAGCCTCGGCCGCGACAGCATCGTCGCGGTCGGCCCGCGCGGCAGCGGGCTGAAGCCGAAGAAGCAGGTCGACTTCGGCTGGCTGATGCGCCAGCGCCTGGTGCTGCCCAGTCACTCGCACGGCCTCCGTGCGCTGCTCGAACATGCCGCGGCCAAGAAGAAGATCGATCTCGACGTCAAGCTCGAGGCGGATTCGTTTCGGGTGCTGACCAGCCTGGTCGAGGAGGGGCTCGGATATACCTTGCTGCCGCCGTCCTCGGTCCGCGCCGAGGTGGCGGAGGGCCGGCTCGAGACCGCCGCCATCGCGCGGCCGGCGCCGCGGCGCGAGCTGACGCTCGCCTCGCCGGTCGAGCATCCCGGCTCCAACGCGATGACGCTGATCGCGAAGCTGTTGCGCGACGAGGTCGCCACGCTGCGCGCCGAGGGGCTCTGGGATATCCAGCTCGCCTGAGCGCGGCTTCGCATCAGCTGACCTTGAAGCCGAGATGGCCGCGGAAGCGGTTCTTCAAATAGGTGCCGTCGCGCGGCGGCAACGCGCGCTCGACCTCGCCGGCGGCGATGCGGATGCGCGCCAGCCGCGGGCCGCCGCCGAGATCGCGCAGGCTGGTGCGGAAGTTCTCGATGCCGGCCATGTCGGCGATCTCGGAGACATTGCCGATGCCCGCGCCATCAGCGATCACCTCGAGCCTGGCGCCGAGGCCGGAGTGACTCGGCTGCATGCCGGTCTCGCCGAAATGGCCGTTGTCGAGCACCGCGATCGAGAGATTGCCGGGCTGCTTGGTCGCGATCGTCAGCAGGCTGCCGATCCCCATCAGCTGCTCGCCGTCGCCGGTGATCACCAGCACCGGGCGCTTCGGCTGCGCCAGCGCGAGGCCGAGCCCAACCATCGCTGCGCCGCCCATCGCGCCCCACAGATAGAAATTGCCGGGATGCTCGCCGGCGTCGAACAAATCGTAAGAGGAGGAGCCGAGCCCGGAGATCACGAGCAGCTCGCCGCGGTCGGCAAGCAGCGCCTTCACGGCGGCGCGGCGATCGAGGGGGCCTGTCGATGCTGACATCAGTGCGTCTCCCTGGTCCACTTCTTGCGGCCGATCATCCGCTGCGAGATCAAGACCGCGACCTGCTGGTCGCCGTCATAGGCGAGCGAGGCGGCCGCCGAGATCACCTCCTCGGCATCGTCGGGGTTCTCCAGCCGCAGCACGGTGGTGCCCATGATCTCGAACGCCTGCGGCGTCGCCCGGCCCATAGGAATCTGCCAGGGATTGAACTCGGCCCATTCGCCGCGCATCGTCACCAGCGTCAGCAGCGGGAAGCGGCAGCTCGCCATCAGCGATAGCATGTTGACGCAATTGCCGACGCCGCTCGATTGCATCAACAGCACCGCGCGGTCGCCGCCGAGCCAGGCGCCGGCCGCCATCGCCACGCCTTCTTCCTCGGTCGTCAGCACCGTGGTCTTGATGTCGGCATCGGCGTGCGACAGCTTGATCAGCTTGGAATGTCCCGCATCGGGAACGTAGGACACCTGCGCCACGCCAAAGCTCTTCAGCGTGCGGTAGATCGCAACCGGCCAGTCCCGGCTGGTCGCGCTGTCCTGGTGAACGGCAATCTGGTCCATCATGGCCTCGGCGGTAGCGTTTTCGAACGAACCGGGTACCGGTTCGCGAAGAAAAACGCGTCAATACAAGGGACGCGCATTGGCGCGTCCTCACACCGATAGGCTTAGGGCAGGCGGGGGCTTAATTCTCTTCGCATCTGGCTCGCCCAGCTATGCCGGAATTTTATAGGGCCAAGGTTTGCGGGGCCGACGCAAGCGAAATGGCGGCCGGAGCCGACTGCGTCCTTTGGCCGGGTCGAACAACAGCCCCATTACGGCCTAAAACGACGCTCTATGCTGGAAGATGCCGGTTGGCGGCAGCGCCGGGGCTTCATTTTCAAGGCTTCATTTCGCATATCGATATATCTGTCGCATTTTCAGGGATCAGGGCATGATTGTCCGAGATCGGTTTCGCGGCCTCTTCCCAAAGTATTTTTTCGCACTGTTCCTGGCCGTCGCGCTTCCGCTCGTGATCAACGGGTCGATCGAGGCCTGGTTCGGTTACCGCGATCAGCGCGCGAGGCTGGACCAGTTGCTTGGGGTTCAGGCGACGTCCGCGGCCGCTGAAATTCATAACTTCATCTCCGGCATCGCAAGCCAGCTGGGGTGGCTGGTCCAGCTTCCCTGGACCGACGAGGCCGATGAGGGACGCCGAACCGATGCGTTGCGTCTGTTTCGTCAAGCACCGGCCGTGGTCAGCCTGACACTCATCGACAACAATGGGTTGGAGCGTCTCTACGTCTCACGGGTCGGCCTCAATCGAATTGAAAGTCGTATCGACCGATCGGCTGAACCTGCGCTGGTCGGCGCCCACGCGCGCCAGGTTTGGTTCAGCGATGTCAGCTACAACAGAGGCTCGGAACCATATTTGACCATTGCGCTCGTGGGTAACCGATCCGCGGTCGGCGCAGTCATCGCCGAAGTCAATCTCAAGCTGATCTGGGATGTCGTATCGGCGATCAAGGTGGGAGAGACCGGCCTCGCCTTCGTGCTGGACCGGCCGGGCCGTCTCATTGCCCATCCCGACATCAGCCTTGTGCTCCGCGGGCTGGAAGAAACAACCTCTCAGCCGTTTCGCGCCATACGCGACGCAATCGGCCCGGGAGCGGGCGTTGCAACCGGCCGGGACGGACAGGGACGTCGGGTTGCTGCCAGCGCGGCTCCTGTGGCGGGGCCCGATTGGACCGTGGTGGTGGCGCAACCGCTCTCCGAGGCTTACGCCCCGATCTATGCCGCGTTGCGACGGACGACAGTGCTTCTCGCGGGCAGCACCGTATTTGCAGGGCTGCTCGCCTATGCATTCGCGCACCGGATGACCGAGCCGATCAGGCTGCTCGAGGAGGGGACGGAGCGGATCGGCGCCGGATCATTCGAACACCGCATTGCGATCCAGACCGGGGACGAATTTCAGCGTCTGGCAAACAGCTTTAACAGGATGGCCGGCGAGCTCGCGCTGGCGCAGCAGCACCAGGAGCGGATCGCGAAGCTCAAGCGGTTTCTCGCGCCTCAAGTCGCCGATCTCGTCGATCGTGCCGGCGATGACAGCGTGCTGGATGGTCGCCGCACCGACGTGGTCGTTGTGTTCTGTGACTTGCGCGGGTTCACCGCGTTTTCCGCGGGCGTCACTCCCGAGGAAGTCATGAGCGTGCTGTCCGAATATTATGAGGTTCTGGGCAGGGTCATTGCGCGGTTCGAAGCAACGCTCATCAGCTTCTCGGGAGACGGGCTGATGGTGCTGGTGAACGCACCCGTGCCGGTCGAGGAGCCGGCGCTGAGAGCCGTCGACCTTGCGACCGAAATGCAGAAGCACGTGCAAGGCTTGATCGGCGGCTGGCGGTCACGGGGCTATCAGGTTGGCTTTGGAATAGGGCTTGCCAGCGGATCGGCGACGGTCGGGCGGATCGGCTACGACGACCGGCTCGATTACACGGCCATCGGCAGTGTCGTGAATCTCGCCGCCCGCCTGTGCGCATCTGCCGCAGATCGGGAGATCCTGATGGACGCAGGGACCGCCGCAAGCGTCAGAGGCAAGCGCTCCCTGGAGGATATCGGGAGTCGACAAATCAAGGGCTTCGATGACGCCATTCCGGTGTTTGGAATATCTTCTTGATGCGTTGGGGCTGATGCCGCGAGGAGCGGTTCGGTGCAGTCCATTGGCGACTGGTTTCGGATCGTGGGATATACTTCCGCCGACGGCGAACGCCAGCGGATCGATAGAGCATGAGTTGCGCTCACTCTCGTGCAGCAACATCGCACGGACGCGCCGGCCGGCGTGAGGTCCTGTTGTGGATGGCCGCCGCCGCGGCTTGGACCACATCCTCGCACGCGCAGAAGCCGTCGATGCCTGTGATCGGCTATCTTTGTCCGGAATCGCCGGAGTTGTTTGGCAGCCGGCTGAAGGCTTTCCACCAGGGACTTCGTGAGGCCGGCTTTGTCGAGGGCCGCGATGTTGCGATCGAGTATCGATGGGCCAATGGGCAATATGCCCAGTTGCCTGCGCTGGCCGGCGAATTGATCGCGCGTAACGTCGATGTGGTGGTGGCGCCCGGCGGCGCGCCCGTCGCGCTTGCCGCCAAAGCTGCCGGCGTCACCAAGACAATCGTCTTCGAGATGGGCGGCGATCCCGTTCAGCTGGGTGTGGTGGACAGCCTGTCGCGGCCGGGAGGCAACATCACGGGAATCTCGAGCCTGAGCGTCGACGTGTCGCCGAAGCGGCTCGAGTTGATGCACGAACTCCTGCCGGCGGCGACGACGTTGGGGGTCGTGACCAACCCGACAAGTCCAACCGCCAGCTCGCAACTGCAGAGGCTTCAGGCCGCTGCCGAAACCTTGGGGGTCCATCTGCAGATATTGAGGGCAAGCAAGGAGGACGAGTTCGAAGCCGTATTCTCTTCGGTAGCGAGAGAGTCGGCAAACGCGCTCGTTTTCACCTCCGATCCCTATTTTGCATTCCGCAGCCGGCGCTTGGCCGATCTCGCGCTGAAGTATCGTGTGCCCGCAATCACGCAGACCCGAGATTTTCCGACGGCCGGAGGCTTGATGAGCTATGGCGGAGATTTCGTGCAGTCGCATCGACGCGCGGGCGTCTACGCCGGCCGGGTTCTGAAGGGTGAGAAGCCCGCCGATCTTCCGGTCCAGCTGGTCACCAAGGTCGAGTTCGTCATCAACCTGAAGACCGCCAAACTGCTCGGCCACGAGTTCTCTGCGTCAGTCGTCAGCGGCGCAGACGAAGTGATCGAGTGAGGCATCCGTTCATGAACCCGGTAGTCCGGCCGGCACGGACTGAATGGTCCGGCCGGACGGTGGCATCGCGTGCCCTCACGGGCTCAACCGTTGGGCTGCAGAAACGGGCCGTATTGCTTGCTGGCGGCGACCGCGGCTGCCGCCTGTCCGATGACGCGCATTGCCGCCATCATCGGCCACGGCCCAAGGCTCACCCTGCGAACACCGGCACGGGCGAGCTCCCCGATTTCGGGCACGCCTTGCGTCACCATGATGTTGACCGGCAGCGGCGTCAGTTGAACGAACCTCTCGATCAGCGCGAGGTCGGTGAGCCCCGGCACAAAAATTCCGTCAGCGCCGGCCTCGGCATAGACCTTCGCACGCCCTGCCGCCTCGGTCAGGCATTGCTCGGGTGAGCCGAACTTCAGCAGAAACGGATCGGTTCGCGCATTGATGAAAAGATCAATCCCGAGTTGTTGCGCGGCGTCCCGCACCGCCCTGATCTTCGCGGCATGCTGCTCGGGAGTGGCGAGCTGCCGCTTTCCGCCAACGAGTCCGTCCTCGATATTGATGCCGATCGCGCCGGCCTTCAGGATCCTCGCCGCCGAATGCGCGGCGGCGTCCGGAGTGTCGCCATATCCCGCCTCCAGATCGATCGATACCGGAACCGAGACCGACGCGGTCATCCGCGAGACCAGGCCTTCGACCATCTCGAGCGGGGCATTTTCGCCGTCGGCGTAGCCGAGCGCGGCCGCGACCGCGCCGCTGCTGGTCGCGATCGCTCGCGAACTCTTTGCGATGGCCTTGGCGGTGGCGACGTCCCAGGCGTTGAACAGGACGAGCGGATCGCCCGTTCTGTGCAGAGTGTGAAAGGCTTCGGCATATTGCTGCTGTGTCGTGGCGTCCATGGCGCGCACTCCCTCTCAGAAAAATTGATAGATTGACTGACGTAGCCGCTGCTTGCGGCGCGGCCGATCAGCCAGCGGCGTGCGTTGTGAACCAGTCCATGATCAGACCTGTGACCTCGGCCTCACGCTCGAGATGCGGGAAGTGCCCGACATCGGGCAGGACGATGCGCCGATGTGGCCCCTTGAAGAGCGGCTCTTCCTTGATCGAATACCGCGCCGTCGGATCGTTGCCGCCATAAATCGTCATTGTCGGTGTGTGCATGTCGTTGATCGGCAGCCGGCCTGCAACGCCCGCATCGACCAAGCCGTTATAGTATTTCAGCGCCGCCTTCATGGTGCCGGGAGAGCTGAGCGTCTGCTTGACCGAGCGGAGATGCTCGTCGTTCTGCAGGGTTGGCGACCACAACTTCCAAAGGTAGTCGACGAAGGGAAGCCCCTCGATGTTGACCGCCGAGTGAGCGCCAGGCACCGTGAAGAAATAGACATGGAAGACCGATCGAACGGCGTCGGGATCGCTCCTGAGGCTCGGGATCGTGATCGGGTGTGCGGTGTTCATCACCACCGCGGCCTTGATCGCCGAAGGCGCCGTGGCCAGCGCCTGGAAGGTCGAGGTGCCGCCCCAATCCATACCGACGACGTAGGCCCGTCCGTCGTCGCTCAGCGCCGCGATCAGCGCTTCGAGATCCTGGCCCAGCGCGATCGGATCGAAGATGCCGTCGGCCGGAATCTCGGTCGGCGCATAGCCGCGCAGGAACGGCGCGACCGCGCGATATCCCGCATCTGCGAACACCTGCAGCTGCTTTCGGTACGACCAGGCGTTGTCGGGAAAGCCGTGCATGAACATGACAAGCGGCCCGCTGCCCTGTTCGAGATAGGCAAACCGCACGCCGTTGGCCTGCACGTATTTCAGGGCGGGTTCGCTGCTGGATGCGTCAGGCGTTGCCAGTGCGGCGCTTCGGATCGTCATCGCTGCCCTCCACTTTTTGTCGTCGTTGCTCTCCCGATTAAATATGTGCGCAGCGCACATATCTGGTCAAGTTGTTTTTTGTGCGCAGCGCACATATTATTCGGCGCATGGAGAACGGAATCGCCAATCTGCTGGGCGCGCTGTCGCTCGCCGTCATGGATCGGATCGAGCAAGGCGCGCGCGAGGTGGTCGGCCGCGGCGGCGAAACGCCCGCGGCGCTGATCGTCATCGGCTATGGCCAGGGCATGACCAACGACAAGCTGAGGCGAATCCTCGGCCTATCGCATTCCGGAACGGTCCGGCTGGTGGATCGGCTGGTTTCGGATCGGCTTGTCGAACGCCGGGCAGGCAAGGACGGCCGCGAGGTCGCCCTGCACCTGACGGCGTCAGGCGCCGCGTCCCGGAACGAATTGTTGGCCTCGCGGATTTCCGCCGTGACGTCGCTTCTCGACGTGCTGTCGTCGACGGAGAGGAAGCAGCTTGCAACGCTGATCCGCGAATTGCTGGCAAGGCAGGACACCTCCGAAATGGATCGCTTCACGATCTGCCGGATGTGCGACGACCGGGTCTGCACCAACTGCCCGTTGCCGACCAGCAAGGGCCAGCACGCCCGCTAGCGTTTTGCCGTGTCGGCTCAGCTCTCCGTCATGGCCGGGCTCGTCCCGGCCATCCACGTCTTTATTGCGTGGCCGAAGCAAAGACGTGGATGCCCGGCAAGAGGCCGGGCATGACGAGCTAGCCAAAAGTGCCTTATCTTGTTGGCCGCGCTCTATAGGCCGGGCCTTGGCTCTCAGCGCGCGCTCTTGCCCACCATGAAGACGTACATGTCCCAGAACGTCTCTGGATGATCGACCTCGAAGCGGTGCCACTGATCGAGATTGGCCTCGTCGGCCGCGCTCGGAAACTGCTTGCGGAATTGGTCGAGCACCGCCGGATCGTCAAACGGCTCGAAGCCCCCAAACGTCAGGCCGTGTTCGCTGAGGAATGCCGCAATCTCCGGAATCGTCAGCCGGTGTTCCATGACGTTGAACAGCAAATCGCGGCAGCCGCTCATGCTGTAGAAATCCTTGGCGCCGATCAGCGGTTTCCATTTGTCGGCTTCGCGGAAGATGTCCTGCCGGCAACGCCTGATGTCCTCAGTGGTGGCGCGATAATTGCGCGCCGCGATGCGATCGCGGGCCTCGACGATGACGCGGCGCGCCAGATGGCTGTAGAGCCCGATGCGCATCGTGCCGCCCGGCCGCAGCAGCGAGACCAGCACGCGCCAGCCGGCCAGGGGTTCGGCAAGATGATGCAGCACGCCGACCGACTCGATGCTGTCGAAGGTCCGCCCGATCGAGCCCAATTCCAGGATGTCCGCCTGCGCATAGTCGATGTTGCGCAAGCCGAGCTCCCGGGTCTTGCGGCGCGCATAGGCGAGGCTGGTCATGCTGATGTCGACGGCGAGCAAGCGGGCATTGGGATAGACCTGCGCGATCTGGATCGCGTGCGAGCCGGTGCCGCAGCCGGCGATCAGGATATCCCGCTCGGCTTGCTGGTCCGCGGTCGCGACGGTTCGTCCCCGCGCCCGATCGGCCGCGAATGCCGTCAGCGGGTTGACGGTCCAGCGCGGATAAGGATTTTCCTCGTATTGGCGCATCACGTCGACCGACACGCTGTTCTTGATCGGTGTGAGCCCTGCAATAGCGCTGCGCTCCTCCATCTCCTCGCGCGGCTCGCGAAGCTGCACCCGCAACAGGCCAGCGACCGTCGCGGGCCAATCCAGGCGCAGCAGCGCGTCCGCCGCGGGCAGGGCATGAAGCGGGAAATAGGCGGCCACCACGGCCAGCGTGAGCGGCGAGATCGCGGCGCCTGATGTCAGGTCCTGCAGCAATCGATCGCGCAGCGCGCCGGCACCTTCGCTTTCCGCCGCGGTCTGCGCATAGACATATTCGTTGATGAAACATTGCCGTGCGAGCGCGCAGGCAAAGGCTACGATCTCGTCGTCGACTTCATCCTGACCCTGCTCGCCCGCGAGCTGCAGCAGCTCGGCCCGCGCATATCCGAGCAGCACCTCGAGCTGCATGCTTGCCAGCGTCGTCGCTTCCATCGCCGAGCGCAGGAACAGGTCGCGCGCAAGCGGCGCGACGCCCTCGCTGCCGAACAATTCGGAGCTTGTCACCGGGAGCGGCCACTTGCTTGCAATCCGCCCGGCATAGCTGGTGACGACAGGACTTTGCAGGATGAAGCCGACCGCCTTCGCATCCATGCCGAGCGCCAGCGCCTTGCTGAAATGCGCGGCCGCCTTGGCGCGATTGCCCAGCGCCTGGTACGAATTGCCGGCATTGTAGTGGCAGGCGGCGTTGACGTCGTCCGCAGCAATCGCTTTCGTGAACATCTTCGCAGCAGCCCGGTGATCGCCGGATGCCTGCGCCATCAGGCCGAGGAGATTCAGGCCCTGCACATGGCCAGGTTCGCGCGCGAGAATCTGCCGGCAGATCTGCTGCGCCTCGTTGAAGCGGCGCATCCCGTAGAAGCGGCTGGCCTCGGCAACAAGGTCGGCGATGCTGACGCCTGCGGAGGCGAAGCCTGGTGCATTCTTGGCGGACTCATCCTGTCGTTTGCCAGCCGCCCGCCGCTCTTTTCGGTTCATGTTCCGTCAACTGGCCCAAACTGCAAGACGCGGTGCATCGACCCACTACGCCCGGCAAAGACATAGGGCCGATCGCGCTTGTGGCCAAGGACAATCTAGGCTTCAGCCCGGGATCCGCACCGGCAGGTTCTCGATGCCGCGGACGAAGCTGGAATAGACCCGCTTCGGCTCGCCGACCACCTCGATGCGGTCGAAGCGCTTCAGCATTTCTTCCCAGACGATTCGAAGCTGCAGCTCGGCGAGCCGCATGCCGACGCAGCGGTGGATGCCGAAGCCGAACGACAGGTGGATGCGCGGCCGCGGCCGGTCGATGATGAACTCGTTCGGACGGTCGATCACCTCGTCGTCGCGGTTGCCGGAGACGTACCACATCACGACGCGGTCGCCCTTCCTGATCGTCTTGCCGCCGATCTCGGTGTCCTGAAGCGCGGTGCGCCGCATATGCGCCAGCGGCGTCTGCCAGCGGATCACCTCCGGCACCATGGTGTCGATCAGCGCCGGATTGTCCTTCAGCTTCCTGAACTGATCGGGATGCTCGTGCAGCGCCAGCACCGAGCCGCTCATGGTGTTGCGCGTGGTGTCGTTGCCGCCGACGATCAGCAGGATGATGTTGCCCATCAGATTATCGGGGTCCATGTGCCGGGTGGCGTCGCTATGCGCCATCATCGACAGCAAGTCGTTGCGCGGGGCCGAGTTGACGCGCTCGTTCCAGAGCTTGGAGAAATAGGCGTAGCACTCGTCCATCTCCTGCCGGCGCTGCTCCGGCGAGTCGACGATGCCGCTCTTCGGCAGCGCGGTGGAGACGTCGGACCAGCGCGTCAGCTTGCGCCGCTCCTCCCAGGGAAAGTCGAACAGCGTCGCCAGCATCTGGGTGGTCAATTCGATCGAAACGCGCTCGACGAAATTGAAGGTCTCGTTGCGCGGCAGATTGTCGAGCACGCCGGCCGAACGCTGCCGGATCAGCTTTGCCAGCTCGTCGAGATGCGTGGGCGTGAACATCGGCGACACGGTCTTGCGCTGATGGGCGTGCCTCGGCTGGTCCATCGCGATGAAGCTCGGATAGTCGTAGCCGGGCGGCACGTCGCGGATCGAGATGCCGCCGAGCGTGGAGTCCGAGGAAAAGATGCCGTGGCTGGTGTCGACATGCATGATGTCGTTGTACTTCACGACAGACCAATAGGGTTCGATCGGCGCATTGGTGCAGTAGTGCACCGGCTCTTCCTTGCGCAGCCGCTCGAACCACGGCCACAGCGTGTCGTTCTGGAACAGTTTTGGCGCGCCAGGATGAAAATCCCTAAGCGGTGTCGAATAGGCTTCCTCGCGGGCCTGGCGCAGCAGCTCGGCCCGGTCGGCACGGATAGCGGTCTGGACGTTCATCTCAGCTAGCTCCAGTGAATGTTCTGACTTCCACCTCTCCCGCTTGCGGGGGAGGTCGCATCGCATCGAAGATGCGATGCGGGTGGGGGCTTTCTCCACACGAAGAGTGTCACTTGCGGCGACACCCCCACCCCAACCCTCCCCCGCAAGCGGGAGAGGGGGTAAACCTTCCATGCGTCAGGCGGCGATGCGCACTGGAAGCGTCTCGTAGCCCTTGATGAAGCTGGAATACACCCGCTGCGGCTCGTCCACCACCTCGATGGTGTCGAAGCGTTTGAGGATCTCCTCCCAGATGATCTTGAGCTGCAGCTCGGCAAGCCGCAGGCCGACGCAGCGGTGGATGCCGAAGCCGAACGAGATATGGGTGCGCGGCCGGGCGCGGTCGATCAGGAACTCGTAGGGCTTCTCGATCGCTTCCTCGTCGCGGTTGCCCGAGACGTACCACATCACCACCTTGTCGCCCTTCTTGATCTGGCGGCCGCGGAACTCGTAGTCGGCGAGCGCGGTGCGCCGCATATGGGCGAGCGGCGTCTGCCAGCGGATCACCTCGGGCACGAAGCTGTCGATCAGCGCCGGGTTCTCCCGCAGCTTGCGGTACTGCTCCGGATGCTTGCTCAGCGCATAGATGCTGCCGGACAGCGTGTTGCGCGTGGTGTCGTTGCCACCGACGATCAGCAGGATCAGATTGCCGAGGAAGTTCTTCGGGTCCATGTTCCGCGTGGCATCGCTGTGCGCCATCATCGAGAGCAGATCGCTCTTCGGCGGCTGGTTCGCGCGCTCCTTCCACAGCCGTGCGAAATAGCCCGCGCATTCCATCAGCTCGGCCTGCCGCTCGTCCTCGGTGGCGACGAGGCCGCCGGCGCCGGGCAGGGTGGTCGCGACGTCGGACCAGCGCGTCAGCTTGCGGCGGTCTTCCCAGGGGAAGTCGAACAGCACCGCGAGCATCTGGGTCGTCAGCTCGATCGAGACCTTGTCGACCCAGTCGAACACCTCGCCGCGCGGCAGATTGTCGAGGCACTCGGTCGAGCGCTTGCGGATGTTGGTGGCGAGCTCGTCGAGGTGCGTCGGCGTGAACATCGGCGCCACGGTCTTGCGCTGCGCGGAATGGCGCGGCTGGTCCATCGCGATGAAGCTTTCGCGGCGCAGATCCGGCGGCACGTCGCGGATGGTGATGCCGCCGAGCGAGGCGGCCGAGGAGAACACCGAGTGGTTGGTCTCGATGTCCATGATGTCGTTGTAGCGGGTGATCGACCAGTACGGACCGAACATCGAGTCCTTGCAGTAGTGCACCGGATCCTCGCGACGCAGCCGGTCGAAATACGGCCAGAAGGTATCGGTCTTGAACAGCTCGGGATTGCCGGGATCGTAGTCCGAAAGCGCAAGCGAGTTGGCGCGTTCGCGTGCGGCGTCCAGATTCGTGTTGTCGACGAGATCGATGGTCCCGTGCATGAGCGGCTCCTCAACCGTTTGAGCTGCCGGGGCATGGCCGGCGCGGCATGTTTTACCGAATTACATTCCCATTCGGCGGTTTGCGCAAGGGCTCTCGACGCGCATTTGGCCGCATTGATGTCAGGCCAAAGCGGCCGAATCCGGGCCTTTCCGGTGGCGAGGGGGCTGCGGCCGCGACTACGCCTCGTTTGAAACGGCGTTTGATTTGGTCGGGCGGCGGCGCGAACGTTGCGGGCGCCGTTTATTGATTGCCGGTTTTCTCGCCGGCGGGTTTTTCGCAAGGATAGGTGTCCTGCATGCCCCACAGCAGCAGGAGAGCGATCACCATCTCGCCTTTCGCCGCCCGCTTGTCGGCGGACCTCAGCATGATCTCTTCGGTCTGCTCGCTGCTCAGTGCAAGGTCGTCGGGCATGCAGAACAACAATTGGCCGCCATGCCGTTTCAGCCAGGCATTGGAAGCCATCAGGCCGCCCCTGACGCCGTCGAGGTACATATGATTGAAGATGCGGAAGTTCTCATTCTTTGGATTGCGATAGGAATCCAGCCGCACGTCGACGGCAGCAGCCGGAGCTGCCGTGAGAGCCAGAAGACATGCCGACAGGATCCATCTGTTCATCGCTGCGGTTTCCTCGCTTTGCGGTGGCGTCTTCGCCTCGATCGCCTGATCGTTAAGTATGTCATTGCCGCCCTGGGGTTCGACGCCGGCGGTCGATCGAGGCCTGCGCGGTTTCCGGCAATCCCGTTAAGGCAAAGCCAACCGCACCCCGCCAAAAATCGGCCGGCGATCTCGACCTTGTGTGAAACCTGGATCACACTCGCGACGACAAATCTGTGCTTTTGATACCCAGAGATTGTCCCGTCCAGGAGCTATCCCGTGAACGACATGAGCTGGACCCCGCTGGGGCCGCCGCAGCCGGCCCCGCCGCCGATGCCGGTGGCGTTCTCAGGGAACCGGAAGGAGTTCTTTCGCCTCGTCGCGCGCGGCGCCGGGCTCGAGCTGGTCACGGTCGGCTTCTACCGGTTCTGGCTCACCACCGATATCCGCCGTCATCTTTGGTCGAACAGCCAGATCGATGGCGACGCGCCGGAATATACCGGCCGCGGCAAGGAGCTCCTGATCGGCTTCCTGGTCGCGCTCGCGATCCTGGTGCCGATCTATCTCGGCTATTTCCTGATCGGCATCGAGGCGGAGCATCTCAAGGCGTTCGCCTCGCTGCCGCTGGTCGCCTTCTTCTATTTGTTCGGCCAGTTCGCGATCTATCGCGCGCGGCGTTACCGCTTGACCCGCACGGTGTGGCGCGGCGTCCGCTTCTGGATGAGCGGCTCGGGCTGGGTCTATGCGCTCAAGGCCTCGCTCTGGGGCGTGCTGGTCGTGATCACGCTCGGCCTCGCGCTGCCGTGGCGCGAGGCGGCGCTCGAACGCTACAAGATGCGGCATTCCTATTACGGCGACCTGCAAGGCTCGTTCGAGGGCCGCGGCTGGGAGTTCTTCAAGCGGGGCTGGTGGCTCTGGGTCCTGATGCCGTTCGCGCTCTACAGCACGATCTTCGCCCCGTTCGCCTATGCCGCGTTCAAGGCGGTCGAGTGGCGCTGGTGGCTGTCGGGCATCCGCTTCGGCGAAGTGAGGCTGGAATCCACCCTCCGCCGCGGCGCGCTGATCGGCCTGTACTGGAAGGTGATCGGCTGGGTCGTGCTGCTCGGCGTGGTGTTCGCGGCCTATCTCGCGCTCTGCACCTTGCTGGTCGCCAGCATGGACGGCTCCTCGATCGCGGACTTCTTCAGGACCGAGGCGTTCGCCAAGAGCATTCCGCTGATCGTGCTGCTCGGCATCGGCTATCTCGCCTTCGCGCTGGCGCTGAACGTGGTGTTGCGGGTCTATCTGATGCGCGATCTGTGGGTCCGGGTGCTGTCGTCGACCATCGTGCACAACATCGGCGCGGCGGCCAACGTCACCGCGCGCGGCGAGCTCGCCAACGCGCTCGGCGAAGGCTTTGCCGACGGCCTCGACGTCGGGGGGGTCTAGCTACATGGAATCCGATTCCGGCCAGACCAGTTCCGCGGCGCTGCCTAATCCCGGCGGCGTCTTCTTCGACGGTCTGTCGAACCGGCGGCGCATCGTCGCGCTCAGACTGTCCGATGCGCTGGAGATCCGCGAAGACGGCGCGCTGCTGGCGCGCTGGGCGTTTCACGACATCCGCCGCGCCGACAGCCCGTCCGGCCTGTTGCGGCTGAGCTGCCTGACCGCGCCGCCTCTGGCGCGGCTCGACATCCGCGATGCCGGGCTGATCGCCGCGCTCATCGCGCGCTGCGACACGCTCGAGGAAGGGCTGCCGAACCGCAGGGGCGTCGCCGCGATCGTCGGCTGGTCGCTCGCGGCCGCGGTGTCGATCGTGCTGGTGGTGCTGTTCGGCGTGCCGCTGGCCGCGGAGCGGCTGACGCCGCTGGTGCCCGACTCGTTCGAGCGCCGCATCGGCGATGTCGCGGAGGCGCAGGTCAACGTGCTGTTCGACGGCAAGCCCTGCAGTAACCCGGCCGGCCAGGCGGCGTTCGCGAAGCTGGTCGGCAAGTTGCGGCAGTCCGCGGGCTTCGACAATTCGGTGCAGTCGGGTGTGCTGGCGACGTCGGTGCCGAACGCCTTCGCGCTGCCCGGCGGCAAGGTCTATCTGTTCGACGGGCTGCTCGAGAAAGCCGAGAACCCCGACGAGATCGCCGGCGTCCTGGCGCATGAGCTCGGCCATCTCCGCCACCGCGACAGCATGCGCGAGCTGATCCACAATGGCGGCACCTCGTTCCTGATCGGGCTGTTGTTCGGCGACGTCACCGGCTCCGGCGCGCTGATCTTCGCCTCGCGCTCGCTGGTGACGTCGTCCTATTCGCGCGACGCCGAGACCAATGCCGACAGCTTCGCGATCGAGACCATGCACAAGCTCGGCCGTCCGGCCAAGCCGATGGGCGAACTGATGTTCCGCGTCACCGGCAAGGAGGGCGGCACGGGGCTCTCGCTGGTCTCCAGCCATCCCTTGACCGAGGACCGCCTCGCGCGCATGGACAAGGCCGATGCCGCCCGCCCGGCCGGCGGCCAGCCGCTGCTGTCGTCGGCCGAATGGCAGGCGCTGAAGGGGGTCTGCGGATCGGGCAAGGGTAAGCTGTGAAGCGGGCTGGCAGGGCTGGTCGGTTGTCGCTGGATTTGTCGCGCTGATTGCGATCGTCGCCGCGACGATTCTGCCGCAGTCTCCGGGGCTGGAAAGGTAAGAAGCAGTAGCCCGCATGAGCGAAGCGACATGCGGGTCGGTCGCCCCCGGATATCGCTTCGCTCATCCGGGCTACATCTTTGCTGGCCGACGGTCCCTCGCTACTTCACCAGCCGGAACTTGCCGCCCTCGACCTTGATCAGGAACGCCGAGCGCTCGTCATAGCCGTTGTGATCGGTCGGGCTCATCGTCGAGAGGCCGTTGTTGAGGTAGACGTCCTTGCCACGTTCGAGCTCGTCGCGCAGCGCGGCGCGGAATTCCGCCGTGCCGGGCTTTGCGGTCTTCAGCGCATTCGCCGCCGCCCGCTTGAACAGCGTGACGGCGTCCCACAGATGCGCGCCGAAGATGTTCGGGCTCGCGCCGTTGGCCTTCTCGTAGGACGACACGAACTCGTCGCGCACCTGGCGGAACGGATCGTTCGCCGGCAGGTCGTCGGCGATGGTGAAGGCTTCGCCGGTGAAGATCGCGCCCTCGACATTGGCGCCGCCGAGCTTGATGAACTCCTCCGACGCCACGCCATGGGTCTGGAAGATCTTGCCGGCATAGCCGCGGCTGCGCAGCGCCTCCTGCGGCAATACGGCGGGCGTGCCGGCGGAAGCGATGAACACCGCTTCCGGATTGGTCGCGATCACCTTCAGCGCCTGGCCCATCGCGCTGGTGTCGGCGCGCGCATAGACCTCATGCGTCGTCACGGTGAGGCCGAGCTGCGGGGCGAGCCGCGACACCTCCTTGTAATAGCCTTCGCCATAGCCGTCGGAGACGCCGATATAGCCGAGCGTCTTGATGCCGGACTTGGCGATGTATTTCAGGATCGCCGCCGCCATCAGGTCGTCATTGGGCACCACCTTGAACGCCCAGCGGCGGCGGTCGTCCATCGGCTGCACGATCGCGGTCGCCGCCGCCAGCGAGATGATCGGCGTCTTGCTCTCCACGGCGACGTCGAGCATCGGCATGGTCACCGGGGTGAGCGAGGAGCCGATCAGGATGTCGACGCCGTCCTGGATCACGAGGCGCCGGGCATTCTGCGTGCCCTTGGTCGGATCGGACTCGTCGTCGAGCGCGATATAGGTGACCTTCTCGCCGCCGATCTCCTTCGGCAGCGCGGCGATGGTGCGCATCTGCGGCTGGCCGAGCGCCGAGCCCGGTCCGGATCCGGACACCACGACGCCGACCTTGATGTCGGCACGCGCGCCCGGCGCAATCAGGATCGCGCTCGCAAATGTCAACAGTCCGGCCATGGCCAGCTTCATTGCAAATCCTCCCAGCAGGTTCTTTTTATCTGCGGCCGATGACGGCCGACCGCCGTCCGGTCGCGCATCATATCGATTCCGCCCGATCCGTCTGTCCCCCTGATTGGGGACATAGAGGTGCCGCAACGACGAACGGAGATGGCGAGGCCGACGCCGTCCGGAGCACCTGATCGGGCTCCGCCGGTCGTGAACCTCGCGTTTACCAATCCCTTAAAGGCCGTGAGAACCAGTTTCCCTAATCGGGCGGCAACGACCTCCTGTTATTGAAGAACCGGAAAAGGGAGTACGAACCATGTTCAGCATTGTTCGGATCCTCGTCTTGATCGCATGTGCACATGCGGGATCCGTGGTTGCGGAAGTGCAGGGGGACGGGCGCGCGGCCATCGCCAGCGGTCCACGTCCATGATTGAGTCTCATCCGATTGCGTCCGAGCACGCGCGCGCCATCTGCGAAGAGATCGGCGAGCGGCTGCGCCATGCCCTGCGCGGCGATTACGCCGATCTGCCGCCAAGGCTGCGCGCGCTGGTCGACGAGCTCGCTCTGCAGGATTGTGAAGCGCCGTCGCTGGTGCCGACACTGGCGGAGATGACGCGGCCGCTGGTCGTCGCAGCCTAGGTCCTCGCTCCGCTCCATGTTCAACGCGTGTCCCAACGTCCAGGGCGGCATAATGGCCCTGAGCCGACATCGCGGCAGTGCGGAACGGATGTCACCTTGGCCGAGGGCAAATATTCGCGTTGGCTCATTCCTGCACGGTTGAATTGTCGCGGTCGCGATATATAACGGTGCTCGGGTGCTTGCCGCATTGCGCGGCGACAGGTCAAGCGATGGTCGGGCCGCCACGCGGAGAGCGTGCGCCCCGTGAACGATCACCCCTTATTCGACGACCTGCCGCGAGCCCAGAGGCTGGCTGAACAGGCCCTCAACACCCTTCAACGCTTCCTGCATGTCGAGGCCGTCAGCGGCGCCACGCTTCTTGCCGCCGCCGCCGCTGCGCTGATCCTGGCCAACTCCCCGTTCGCCCATGACTATCACGCCTTCTGGAACCTGCCGCTCTCAATCGGGGTCGGGGATTACGTCTTTTCACGGTCGCTGCATTTCTGGGTCAACGACGTGCTGATGACAGCCTTCTTCCTCGTTGTGGGCATGGAGATACGGCGCGAGATTCATGAGGGAGCACTGAGCAAATTCGACCAGGCGATTCTGCCTTTGATCGCGGCGACCGGTGGCGTCATCGTCCCCGCGCTGATCTATCTCGGCATCAACAGCGATCCGGCCCATGCACAGGGCTGGGCTGTACCAACCGCGACGGACATCGCCTTTGCGGTCGGGGTGCTCGCGCTGCTTGGACGATCGATCCCGGTCAACGTGAGAGTCTTCCTGCTTGCTCTGGCGATCATCGACGACATCATCGCGGTGCTGATCATTGCCGTGTTCTACACGCCCAGCCTTCAGTTCGGCGGCTTCGCCGTCGCGTTGCTTGGCGCTCTCGCTGTCTTCGGGTTTCAGCGAATCGGAATCGGTTCTGCTCTTCCCTACTTCCTGCCGGGTGCCCTGGTTTGGATCGGGTTCATGATGGCCGGGGTCCATCCAACACTCGCAGGTGTCGTGCTCGGGCTGATCACTCCGGCGCGTCCGCTACCCATGCGGGAACAGCCGCTGGACGTGGTGTCGCGCGTGCTCAAGCAGTTGCGGAGCAGTGATGCGGTGAGTGCAGGAGACTCGCACCGACTGGAGCGGCCGCTGCGCGAGCTTCGCGTCGCACATCGCGAAATATTGCCGCCGGTGTCGCGGGTCCAGATGGCGATGCATCCGTGGGTGGCCTACGGCGTGATGCCGACTTTCGCGCTGGCGAATGCCGGCGTCGGCCTGAACGGCGCGGACCTCTCCGCTGGGGGCCTCCTGGTCATGCTGGGCACCGCGCTTGCCCTGATCGCCGGGAAACCGCTCGGAATCGTCGGCGCGACATGGGTCGCGGTGCGGCTGGGCTGGTGTCGCCTTGCTCCTGGCGTTTCGTGGGGCGGAGTTTGTCTGGTCGGCCTGCTGGCCGGCATCGGCTTTACCATGTCAATCTTCATCGCGATGCTCGCCTTCTCCGATGAGGGAGCATTGCGGGCCGCGAAACTGGGCGTACTCTTCGGCTCGCTTGTCGCCGGCACACTCGGTCTTGGCTGGGGTGTCGCCTACGCTCGACGTCAGTGAGAGCGGCCCCAAATGCCTTTCAAAGCTCCGCACGTATCCTTCGTATCATTCGCCGTTGAAGTTCTACCCTCCGGGACGATTCAGGTGATGATCGTCGAAACTGACTTGCACCTGAATCCGCAGCATCCTGCGTACGATCAATCCGCGGTGCAAACTCTCATTTCGGCTGCACAAGAATATATCGGCGCCAATATGGCAGGTCCTGCCTCAGTACGGCTTGTTTCGACAAGAAGCGGGGAGTTCGATGGGGCCAGCCACCATTGCTTTGTCGGCAATTGGCTCGTAGCTGAATCGCGGCGCCGCCGACGTGCGTCGTCTTCGACCGGCGCAGTCTTCCAGACGCAGCATCCTGCGGTGCCAGCCTGGCAGGTCCGTGCGCGGTTTAAACGTTCTTCGCGACCTTCCGTGTCCGCGTCGGACCGGCGCCGGCGATCGCCGGCTTGATATTCCACACTGCGCGCACGCTTGCGAAGGCGTGCGCGATCACCGGCTCCTGGCGGCGGGCGGCGAGGCTGGCGAAGGAGAGATCGCAGGTCAGCTTCACCTTGTCGGCGACCACGAACTGATGCGGCCGCGCCATCCGCGGCGCCAGCACGTTGTCGCGTGCGAGGCTGAGGCAGAGGCCGGATTCGACGAAGTCGATCATCGCCTCTTCCTGGTCGGTGTAGCCGATCCGCTTCGGCAATGCGCCGAGCGGGCGGAAGATGTCGTCGAGCAGCCGCCGGTGGCCGGAGTGCGGCGGTGTCGCGAGCCAGGGCAGCTCGGCGAGCTCGGCCCAGCCCTTGCCCATCACCCGGTCGCGCCAGGCGATCGGTGCGATCACCCGGTAGTCGTAGCAGAGCAGCGGGGCAAGCTGGTAGCGGCCGTCGGCGATGGTCCGTTCGGTGAAGCTGTGATGGGCGAGCTGGTCCTGAGGCGTGGCGTCGACATAATAGCCGACGTCGAGTTCGCCGCGGCCGATCTGCGCCAGCACGTCGTCGCTCACGCCATGGCGCAGGAAGACCTCGGTGCGCTGCGAGGACATCGCAAGGCTGCGCACGAACGGTCCGAGCCGGGTGAATTCGGGGTCGAGGATGGTGCCGACGCGCAAGGTGCCGCGCTGCGCCTCGTTCAGCGAGTCCGCCATCGCCTTGAAGTCGGAGGCCGCCGCCACCGCCCGGTGCGCCAGCGGCAGCAGCGCGGCGCCGGCCTCGGTCAGGGTGAAGCCGGCAGGGGTGCGGTTGAACAGCTGCAGCCCGGTGCTTTCCTCGAGTGCTTTCAGCTGCAGGCTGACCGCGGGCTGGGTCAGTTTCAGCATCGCCGCTGCGCGCGATACCGTGCCCTCACGGGCAACCGTGATGAAGCAACGCAAGGCCTGGGTACGGGGAAGCTCGATCATCGCACGCGCTTATAGCACACTTTTTTGGCGCGCATCCGACCTGCGTCGTGCATTGTCATGAGATTATAATACAACCAATGCGAGAAGTCAGGACGGCCGCCACGCGATCGTGCCTTCGGTGCGCGCGCGGACTTCGGGCGAAGCGAGGCAGGTCGCGACCGCTTCATAGCCCGCCGCGCCCGGGACGGGCGTCACGCAGATCGGCCGGCTGTGGTTGGCGGGGCACAGGATGATCGCTTCGTCGTCGCCGACCGCGTCGAGATCAAGGATCGCGTTGGAGCGGGTCAGGAAGAACAGCGGCCGGGCCTCGGGTCCGCGGCGGCGCAGATGCGCGACGATCGCTTCCTGGCTCGCCGGGTCGAGCCCTTGCTCGAGCATGTCGATCACGAGAATCGCGTCGTCGCCGGCCTCGAGTGCCGCGAGCAGGGCGGTCAGCGCCGGCGAGTCCACAGCGCCGTCGGCCAGCAGGGTGGCAAGGCTGGCCGCGACCCTGGCGTTGTGCGCCGGATCGGCGTCGAGGCGCGCGCGCACGGCCGCGCCGCCGTCGGCTGCGCGGTCCAGCCCGACGAAGCTGGCGCCGGGCAGGGCTTCGGCGAGCCGTTGTGCAAGGCGCGTCTTGCCGCTGCCGAGCGGGCCGACGATGTAGTTCAGCCGTTTGATGTCGCGCAGCTCGAAGCGCTCGCCGCCCCACGGCCACGGCAGATCGAACGCGACGCCGATCGCCGGGCGGGTCCGGACCGCACCGATGATGTCACCCGTCGCGGGCATCTTGCCGCCGCCGAGGTCGGCGCGCAGCCGGCGCAGTTTGGCGATGCTGTCGCCGCATTGGCGGATGCGCGCTTCGAGCGCGGCCTCGTGCGCGGCCAGCACGCGGCCGAGGACGACGGCATCGCCGTTCAGGATCCGCGCCACTTCACCGACGCCAAGGCCGAGCGCGCGCAGCGCGACGATCTCGGCGCCGCGCGCCATCTCGGCCGGACCATAGGCGCGCCATCCCGCCGGCGTGCGGCCGGGTGCAATCAGGCCGCGCTCCTCGTACAGGCGCAGCGCTTTCGCGGAGATGCCGAGCTGCCTTGCAGCTTCGGACGGGCTGAGGAAACGGGCGGCAGCAGCATTCATCGAATCGCCTCGCATCGTCTGACCGCGCCTCTATGGAGGCGGCCGCAGGGGCAAGGTCAAGCGGGGAGGACGGTGATTCCGTATCCTGGGGTGTGAGCAGTGAGGTGAGCACGCCGGTCAGGCTCCCTCCCCCCTTGCGGCAGGGCTATCGCATATGAGCTCGGTCGCTCCACAAACTCGTCATGCCCGGGCTTGTCCCGGGCATCCACGTCTTTGTTTCCAGGTGAAGAACGACGTGGATGGCCGGGACAAGCCCGGCCATGACGGTGCGGACAAATCCATTTCCTCCCATATGCGATAGCCCTGCCGCTTGCGGGGGAGGGTGGGGAGAGGGGTGAGGCCCGGGCGCGATGATCGATGGGTGCGTCGCTCTCGCAACTTGTTCGCTCGTCGTCGAGACGCATTCGGAGAGCTCACGTCGTGTGGCACCCCTCTCCCTAACCCTCTCCCGCAAGGGGAGAGGGAACCCTGCTGCCGGTGCGTCCCTTACGCGGTTGAGTCCGCGCGAGAATGCGGAAGTCTGACTCACAGCTCGCGCAACAAACTCGATGTCGTCCCGGCGCAGGCTTGGCTTTCGCCAGGACGACGATTGGGGAGATCGCACGCTTATGTCGCGAGAATGCGGATCAGTGACTCACAAGTCGCGCAACAAACTCAGTGTCGTCCCGGCGCAGGCCGGGACCCATATGTGGACGGCCCCCGTGGCACAAGAGCTTTTTGGTGAGATCGGATCGCTTGCATCCATATGTCCGGCCTGTTGAGTGCGATCGGGTCGATCGCTGGCCAAGATGGGTTGCGCGATGCGAGTTCCAAACAACCAGGCGACCTGTTGACGGCCGATGGGTCCCACGGATTGTCTCGCATCGTTGCTCGATCGATCGCTCCATCTGCTCCTGCAGCTCCGGGTCGACCGGCGAGCGAGCCCGCCGGCCGGCCAATCTGTTAGGTGGCCGGAATGGGATTCATCCGTGCCACATCGTAGCTCTCACCTGTTGCCATCAGCTTCCAGGCGATGCGGGCCACCTTGTTGGCGAGCGCCACGGCCGCAAGCTTCGGCGGCTTGCGCTGGATCAGTGCCAGCAGCCAGCGCGAGTGATGACCGCGCCCGCGCCTGGCCTGCTGGATCACCGCCGTGGCCCCGATCACCAGCAGCCGTCGCAAGTCCTCGTCGCCCGCCCGCGTAATCTTGCCGAGCCTGGTCTTGCCGCCGGTGGAATGGTCTTGAGGTGTGAGGCCGAGCCAAGCCGCAAAGTGCCGGCCGGAACGGAAGGCAAGCGGATCCGGCGTCTTCATCACCAGCATCGTCGCAATGATTGGACCGATCGAGGGGATCTGCGCCAGACGCCGACCCGTGGCATCGGATCGGTGCCAGGCCATCAGCTTGGCTTCGATCTCCCCAAGCTCGCCCTCAAGCCTGGTGTACTCGCGGCCCAGCACGACAAACAACTCGCGCGCCAGGGCGGGAAGCGTCTCGTCCTGCGCAATCCGCGCCAGCAGCGGCTCGACCTTGTCGACCCCTTTGGCTGCGATCAGGCCGAACTCCGCCGCATGGCCACGGATCGTATTGCCAAGCTGGGTGCGCCGGGCGATCAATCCATCGCGGATACCCGTCAGCATCAGCGCGGCCTGTTGCTCGGCCGTCTTGACCGGCACAAAGCGCATGCTCGGCCGGCCCATCGCTTCACACAGCCCTTCCGCATCCCGCCCGTCGTTCTTGTTCCGCATCACGTAGGGCTTCACCAGTTGCGGGGCCATCAGCTTCACCTCATGGCCGAGCTTGCCAAGCTCTCGCGCCCAATGCTGCGAGCCTCCGCAGGCCTCCATCCCGATCACCGTCGGCGGCAACTTGGCGAAGAAGTCCAGCACCTGCTTCCGCGACAGCTTCTTGCGCAACACAACCTGCTCGGCCGCATCAACCCCATGCAGCACAAAAATATGCTTCGACGTATCCATACCGATGCGGATAATCTCTCTCACGGACGGCTCCCTTGTCTGAGATTTGCAACAACCTCATTCTGGCACAACTGATGCCGTAGGGGGCCGTCCACCCCATCAACCACGAATGCGAATTGTTGTAGGACGCTGGGGCCACTGCCTGTTTTCAACAACGCGACCCTGTGGTGATGGGTCCCGGCCTTCGCCGGGACGACGGTGTTGTGTGCGACGAGCATTTGCACACAAAAAAGCCGCCCCCTCACTCCAGATGGTTCACCTTCGCCACCCAGGCGCGGGCGTCGGCGAGCACGGCGGGCAGCACGGCCTTGACCTCCTGCACGGTCATGCCGGGCTTGATGCGGGGGTCGTAGAGCAGGTTGAGCAGATATTGGTCGTAGACGTCGAAATAGCCCATCGAGACGTTGTCGTTGAACATGGTCCAGGGCACGGTGGCGGTGTCGTTGATCGGGCCGAGCGACTGCAACAGCTCCTCATAGGCGCAGTCGAGGAAGACGAAATCGCCGTTGTCGACGGTGAGGATCACGTCGGAATGCTCGATCTCGTAGTTCTCGTTCTTGCGGAAGCCGGACAGGCACTGCGGGTCGAGCGAGGACCGGATCTCCCTGGCGCGCTCCTGGCCGTAGAAGGTCGCGATGGTGCGGTACAGCTCGCGGTCGCGCACCAGCTTGACCACGACATTGGCCGCTTCGCTGTTCTCGGTCATCGCGATGTCGAGATGCTGCACCTTGGCGCGGATGTCGGCGACGACCTTGGCGAGCTGGGTCTTGCGGTCGGCGCGGCTGCCGTCGGCGAACACGCGCACCGGACTGTCGTATTTGCGGATGCGGTCGACCCGTCCGGCGAGATGATATTCGGCGCCGAACGCGGTTTTCAGAAAGCCCTCGACGATCTCGGCGTCGGTGAAGACCTTCTTCTCGTTGCGCTGGCGCGCGGCGATCGCCGGTACCTCGGTGGCAGCCGCGGGCACCGCGGCATCAGCGAGGCAAGCGGCGAGCGCTGCGGCGAGAAGGACGAGGATCGAGGGACGGTGCTGGGGCATTGTGACAACGCTGCCGCAAGGTTTGCGGCAGCGCAAGGCGGGATCAGCGATCTTCCCGAATGGCGGCGCCTGGTTCCGTTGAAATCGACGCGATCAGTTGTTCTTCACCACCACGGTGGTGCCGACCGAGACGCGACCATAGAGATCGGTGACGTCGTCGTTGGTCATGCGGAAGCAGCCCGACGAGACGGCCTGGCCGATCGTCTCCGGCTCGTTCGAACCGTGGATGCGGTAGAGCGTCGAGCCGAGATACATCGCGCGCGCGCCGAGCGGGTTCTCGATACCGCCGTTCATGTGGCGCGGCAGATCGGGGCGGCGGCGCAGCATCTGCGACGGCGGCGTCCACGACGGCCATTCCTTCTTTGCGGAGATGCGGTGGACGCCGCTCCAGCGGAAGCCGTCGCGGCCGACGCCGATCCCGTAGCGCAGCGCCTGGCCGTTCGCCAGCACCAGATAGAGCCGGCGCTCGGCGGTGTTCACCACGATGGTGCCGGGGGCGTAGTTGGTCGGGTAGTTGACGGTGGTGCGCGGGATCGGGCTTGCGCCGCCGCCGCCGAAGAAGCTCGGGGGCTCGGCCTGGTAGCCGCGGGAGTCGAAGAACTGGGCGTGGGCCTGGCCGGCACCTGCCAGGATCGTGAGCGCGGCAAACATCAAGGCAATCGGGCGCATGGTCGTCGTCCTCGCGAACAATCAAATATGCAGTCAGAGAGGCCATAATTGCCGGCGTTTCGCAAGCGACGAAGCCGTGACCTCAGGCATTTTCGAACAACACGGTTTAAAAAGGCAACAGATCGGAAGCGATAGCTGCATTGTCCGGCCAAGCCTTTGACGAAGCGGATGAAGAATGGTTGATCTGGAGCGTCTTCAAGCGAAGTGGGTACCGGTTCGCGTCGAGAAAACGCGACCAAACAAAAGCTGGAGCGTCTTCAAGCGAAGTGGGCAGCGGTTCGCGTGAAGAAAACGCGACCAAACAAAAGGATACGAGCATGATCCGATCCAGTCGGATCGGATCATGCTCGGAAGCGACCTCAAGAACATCTCGAAACGGGAGCGAGAGCATGAACGGTGCGGAAAGTCTGGTGCGGACATTGGTCGCAGGCGGCGTGGATGTCTGCTTTACCAATCCCGGCACCTCGGAGATGCATTTCGTCGCGGCGCTGGACAAGGTCCCGGGCATGCGCTGCGTACTCGGTCTGTTCGAAGGCGTGGTGACCGGTGCGGCCGACGGTTATTTCCGCATGAAGGGAACGCCGGCCTCGACGCTGCTGCATCTCGGGCCCGGCCTCGCCAACGGCCTTGCCAATCTGCACAACGCCAAGAAGGCGCATTCCGGCATCGTCAACATCGTCGGTCAGCATGCCACCTACCACATCGGCTACAACGCGCCGCTGACATCGGACATCGAGGGCCTGGCGCGGCCGATGTCGTCCTGGGTGCGCACCTCGCCGGATGCCAGGTCGGTTGCCGCCGACGGCGCGGCCGCGATCGCCGCCGCCAGGAGCGCGCCGCCGCAGATCGCAACCCTGATCCTGCCGGCCGACACCGCCTGGAACGAAGCCGACGGCATCGCCGAGGTGCCCGTCGACACGCAGCGCCCGAGCTACTCGCCGCAGGCGGTCGATACCGCGGCGAAGATCCTGCACGGCGATGCCGCGCATACGCTGCTGCTCGTCACCGGCAGCGCGCTGACCGAGCACGGGCTGGCGCTCGCCGAGCGCATCGCCGGCAAGACCGGCTGCACGGTGATGGGCCAGACCTATCACCCGCGCATGGCGCGCGGCCGCGGCCGCTTCTCGGTCAACCGGATTCCCTATGTGATCGAGCAGGCGCTGCCGATCCTGAAAAATTTCCGTCACATCGTGCTGGTCGAGGCCAACGATCCCGTCGCGTTCTTCGCCTATCCGAACAAGCCGAGCATGCTGAAGGCGGAAGGCTGCGAGGTGCATCGCATGACCGCCTGGGGTGAGAATTCGGTCGCGGCGCTCGAGGCGCTCGCCGGTGCGCTGCATGCGACCGCGCAGGACGTCAAGCCGCAGCAGCACCAGGAACTGGTCAAGCCGACCGGCGCGCTCAACCATGCCACGATCGCGCAGGCGATCGCCTGCGCGATCCCCGAGAACGCCATCATGGTCGATGAATCCGTCACCACCGGCCGCGGCTTCTTCCCGCCGACCGCGGCGGCCGCGCCGCATGACTGGCTGCAGAACATGGGCGGCTCGATCGGCTTCTCGACCCCCGTGGCGACCGGCGCCGCGGTCGCCTGTCCGGACCGCAAGGTGATCTGCATGGTCGGCGACGGCAGCGCGATGTACACGATCCAGTCGCTGTGGACCCAGGCGCGCGAAGGGCTCAACGTGGTGACCATCGTGTTCGCCAACCGCATCTATCAGATCCTGCGCGGCGAGTTCGACGGCGTCGGCGCCGGCGAGCCGGGCAAGCGGGCGCAGGATATGCTGAAGATCGACCGGCCGACGCTCGACTTCGTCGCGCTCGCCAAGGGTATGGGAGTGCCGGGCAGGGCGGTGACGACGGCCGACGAGTTCAACAAGGCGCTCGCGGAAGCCGTTGCGGAGCCGGGACCGCGGCTGATCGAAGTGCAGATGTAAGGACGTAGTTGAAAGGCCGCGGCGGCGGCCCAGTCCAGTCGGAGGCGTCGATGCAGACCGAGCTGAACAAGGTGATCGCCGCGGTGGAGGAATTCTATGCGCAGGAGATGTTCCTGCTGGAGCGCGATCTCGGCGAGCGAACGCTCACTCACCGGCTGGCGGTCTATGTCGAGCGGCAATTTTCCGGCTGGCAGGTCGATTGCAACTACGACCGGCTCGGCGAGCGCACGCTGCGGCTGCCGCGCGGCTCGGGAAGCTCGACCGACGACCATCTCGGCAAGTCGATCTATCCCGATATCGTCGTGCATCAGCGCGACATCCCGAACAATCTCCTGGCCATCGAGCTGCGCAAGGACAGCAATCACCAGCCGATCGAGCACGATCAGCGCAAGCTGCAGGCGCTGACCGATCCGAATGTCTGGTTTGCCTATGCGATGGGTGTGCTGGTGATCGTCGGACAAAGCGGGGTGAGCTTTACCGAGGTCTATGTCGGCGGTGCCATCGATAGCGCGACATCGCTCTGGTTTGCCGAGCGGCTACGCGAGAGCGGGCTCGCGAGCGGGCGCGACCATGGCGCTCCGCATTAAGTCTATCGATGAATCTTGCTCCGCGTTGCAGTGATAGCCCGTTTGGATCATGCGTGGCCTCTGCACGCGCGGCACAACAGAAGTGCGGGAGGTGGAGCAATTACTGGAGCTGGTGGTCAATTTTCAGAACGATCCGATGGCGGTGCGGATTATCAGCTCCGCAACTCTTTCGCTCCCCCTCCCGCACTTGAATTCGCTGGTCCAACTCTCGCTGGTCCAGCTTGCACTGATCCAAACTTCCACTGATCCAACTTGCACTGCCCGAGGTGGTCGGCGCACTTGATTGCGACGTGACAGGCCGAGGCAGCATCCGCACCGAGACAGTAAAAAGGCCGCCTTCGGGCGGCCTTTTCCGTGATCGCCAAGTCCGTGCTCGACAAGTCCGTGCTCGACAAGTGGATCACCGAGCGCGATTGTTTCTGTTTATTGCTTGGTGGCATCGCTGCCGGTTGTGGCGGCACCGGTCTTGGCACCGGTCTTGGCGCTCGATTTCTTGACGGTCTTCTTCGCTTTCTTCGGCGCCTTGGCGGCCTCGCCCTTGGTCGCGGTGTCGCCGCTTTGCGCGGTGGGGGCCGGGCTGCCGCCCGCCTTGTCCTGCGCGAGCGCGGTGGACGAGACGAAGGCAAGGGCGGTGGCGGCGAGGATCAGTGTTCGCATCGGATATTCTCCCAAGTTGGTTTCCGGCGAGCCTCAACGGGACAGAATGTCGCAGGGTTCCGCGGCGCCGATCAGCAGTCCGTGAGCTGTGCGTGAACGGCATGGCCGCCGCGAAGCCGGCGGAACCGGGAACCGGGCGCCGCGTTATCTGGCCGGGCAGGAGTTCCGAGGAGAGACGCCATGCGCTGGCGGTCAATGACGGAAACCACCAATACGGTGCTCGACACCGCCCCCGAGGACAGCTTCTACGCGGTAGGCTGGACCATCAGCGGCGTGGCGACGCTGGCCACCATCGTCGCGATCTGGATGTTCGGGATCTGAGGGCGAACGAGCCACGGCAGGAAGCCGGCGCGCTATCGCCGGCGGCCGGTCGCGACCTGCGCCGTTCGCTTACTTCCGCAGAATTGCCAGCGCTTCCCGATAGAGCTGCGAGAAGCAGACCAAGAGCGCGCTCGACAGCAGGAACATCGCCAAGCTGTCATAGTCGTCGGCCGTCGGCCAGGAAAACTCGAAATAGGGCGGCATGAACGCCCACCAGACGATTGGAACCGTGATGATCGTGGCAAAGGCGCCGGCGGGTGCGCCGCCCATCAGGCCGGCGATCAGGATCGCCGGCACGAAGCCCGCGAAATAGAACTGCATCCCAAAGCTCGCGAACATCTCCTGGGTCGCGGTGGCCAGCACCACCGCAAGCAGGGCGACGACGAATGTCGACAAGGACCAAGGCCGCAGCTTCAAAATGTAGTCGTTGCCCTTGCGCATCGAGACTCCCGGCCCCCGCGAGTTCCCGGAAGGTAGCCGAGGAGGCCCGCAAACAAAACCCCGTAGGACTCCGTGGGGCGGCGTTCTGCTCGACACCGTGAAAAGGAACCGTCCCGGTCAAGCCGCCGCCGCATTGTCGCGCTTATTGCATCGCAGCAGGGTGATTGTGGGGCACCGCAATGCTGGAATTTCTGATTGTCGTCCTCGTCGCCGGGATCGGGTTCGTATCGGGGTACGCGTCCGCGAGCTGATCTCGCGCCGCCGGCGGCGGTCTGCCCCGCGCGTTCGCATTCGCGCGCCGCAGGTTCGTGCCGCCAATGACGACAGCTCCGCCCGCGGCTGGTATCGGCCGACCGGCACGCAGGGCGCGGATCACGCCATCCCGCCACCCGATGAACTCGACGGCGCGGTTCGCGACCTGCTCGGCGAGCTCAGCCGCCGCACCGCCAAGCCGCCATCCGCACCGCAGCGCCGCCGGCAGTGAGCCGGAAACGCCGGGCCGCCGCCGCTAAGGCGTCGGCTACTTTGCATGGGGTTGTTTTCGATATTTTTGACGAGGCGGTCCCGAAGGGGAATGGTGGACGCACAAGGGATCGAACCTTGGACCTCTCCCGTGTGAAGGGAACGCTCTCCCGCTGAGCTATGCGTCCGGGATGTGACGTGCCAACGGCCGCTGGTCGGCGGCCGGTCGAGTGCGGCGCTTCGTCAGAGCGTGCGATTTACGAAGTGCCGGGCAGGGGTGTCAAGCCAAACCCTGCGGGAATCACGCCCCTTGCTGGCGGGCGCGGGAGGCATGTGACTGCAGCGCCCGGATGCGCTCGGCGAGCGTGCCGCCGCCCTCGGGCATCCCGCTGCCCGGCGAGGCGCCGTTGGCGGGCTTGGCCGCCGCCTTGGCCGGCACCGTCGGCTCCGCCGCCAGCATGGCCTCGATCGCCGAATTGGGGCCCTCGAGCTGGATCGCGAGCTTGGCCACCTCGGCGGCGATGTCGTTGATGCGCTCGCGCAGCAGCGCATTCTCCATCCGCTCGGTCGCCCAGGAGCTCTCGGCCTGCTGCTGAATCGCGTTGATGTCGCGCTGCAGCTTGCCGCGCTCGTCGCTGACGGTGCGCAGCTGCTCCTCGACTTGAGCCTTCTCCTGGCGCAGCTTGTCGAGCGCGGAGGATTTGCCGCCGCCCACTGCTGAGATCTCCTCGCGCAGCTCCTGCACGGTGCGCTCGGCGGCGGCGTTGGCCTGCTTCAACTGGCCGTTCTCGAATTCGCGCTCGGCCAGCAGCTTGCCCTGGGTCGCAAGCCGCGTCTCGAGGTCGTTGACCCGGTTGCCGAGCATCTCGGCTTCCTTGACCTGAGCGACGAGCTGGTGGTCGAGATCGGTGACGCGCTGGCTCAGATTCTCGACCCGGCCGCGCGCGTCGGTGAGATCGCGCGTCGCGGTTTCCGACTGGCTGCGCTCCTGGGCGAGGCGGGCTTCGGTTGCCGCGAATTCCCTGGCGGCATCGCCGACCCGGTTCTTCAACTCCTCGACCTGGGTCCGCACCGCGACCAGTTCGATCTGGCGGCTGTCGGCCGTCATCGCGCGGTCGTTGAGCTCGGCGTTGATCCTGCCAAGCTCGCCCTGCTTGTCGGTCAGCGCCTGCTCGGCGTTGCGCAACAGCTCGGTCTTGGCCGAGAACTCTTCCTCGGTGGCGCGAAGCTGCTCCTTCATCGCCTTCTCGCGTGCTTCCAGCGCGAAGATCGCGGCATTCTTCTCGCCGAGCTCGATCTTCATGCGGTTGATCGCATCGGTCTTCTTGCCGAGCTCGGCGAGCTGGCTCGTGGTCTTGCTCTTGAGCTGGTCGACGCTCATCTCGAGCCGGCGGGCCGACATGGCGAATTCGGCGCGGAGCTGGTCCTTGTCGGCCTGGATCTCGGCCATCGACAGCGGGGTGGCCGCCTCCATGCGACGCGTGGTCAGCCGCACCGCCCGGTTATGCACCAGCGGAACGATCATCAGGCCGCACAGCATCGAGATCAGGAAACCGATCGCCGCGTACATGATCGGCTCGATCATGAAGGGTCACTCCAAGGAAAGAAGGAATTTGTTAATCACAATGCCACGGCGGGCCGGCCGAAGGCCAGCCCGATTGCCGCGTTAACCTGAATTGCCAACCGTGCCGGAGCGCCGGCCTCATCGCCCGATCAGGCTGCGACCTCGAGCTTCGTTCCGATTGAGTCGGAACGAGGCTCTGGATTCTGTCTTGACGCGTTTTCGTGATGCGAACCGGCGTCCACGTCGCTGGAAACGCTCTAGAACGGGTTCCAGGTCGCGCGCGGGGTGAATTTGAGATAGCCGACGCTGGCGCCGAGCCGCAGGCCGATGCCCGAGCGAATCGGGACCAGCACGATGTTGTTGGCGGTCAGCGCCGTCATGCCGAAGCCGCCGACGATATAGGCCGAGCCGTCGATGCCGACGAAGCGCTGATAGATCGCCTGGGTCGAGGGCAGGTTGTAGACCAGCGTCATGGTCCTCGCGCCGTCGCCGCCCCAGTCGAAGCCGACCGAGGGGCCCTGCCAGTAAACCCTGAGGTCGCCGGCGTTCTTGGTGTAGAGCGTGCCCTCGCCATAGCGCAGCCCGGCCACGAAGGCGCCGGAGCCTTCCTCGCCGAGCACATAACCATTGGGCAGGCCCCACTGGCTGACGGCGCGTTCGATGACCGAGGCGAGTCCGCGCGAGACATTGCCGAAGAACTTGTGTCCGGCATTGACCAGTTCGTCGGGCCCGTAAGTATACGGGGTCGGTTCACGCTGTGGCGGCGGATATTGCGGTGGCGGGCCCTGCTGCGCGGACGCCCCTGCGCTCCAGCACATCAGCGCGGCAAACGCGACCGCGGCAAGGCGTGATGCGAAAGTCATTAAGAACCCCTGCTATCGAAATCCGGGCGCTGCCCTTTAACCTGATGCCAACAGGCACGGCTCTAGGTTGCGCCCGGTGTCCCCTCGACTCGGATGTTATCGGTATCAACTATGACGGCACAACGGCAGGAAAGATATGGATCGCGCCGGGGGATGGCGTTTTTCGGCCTGTTGGCGGGCATTTTGGCGGCCGTCTGGCCCTCTTTGCCTGTCGAGGCCACCACAACCGAGCGCGTGGTGACGAACCGCTACTCCGGATTGGCGATCGAGGGATTCGATCCCGTCGCCTATTTCACCGACGCCGCCGCCACCCAGGGGCGGCCCGAATTCGAGGCTGCCGAGAGCGGCGTGGTCTGGCGTTTCCGCAACGAGGGCAACCGCGCCTCGTTCGTGGCGCATCCGGAAATCTATGGCCCGCAATTCGGCGGCTACGATCCGACCGATCTGGTGCGGGGCGTCACCTGCGCGGGCAATCCGCGATTCTGGGCCGTGGTCGGGAACAGGCTTTATTTGTTCAACCGGGAACGCAGCCGTGACGCGTTCGCCGCCGATCCCGCGCGCTTTTTGAAGGAAGCCGCGGCGCGTTGGCCGGAGCTGGAAGACAATCTCGCGCAGTGATCACGGCGCCGCGGCCGGATCGCCCCAGGCAATGAATTCCGGCACCAGAAAGTCTTCGCGGCCCAGCCCGAAATGCAACGGGCTTCCGTTCGAATCGGTGACCTTGCCGCCGGCCGCAACGACGACCGCGTGACCGGCCGCCACATCCCATTCCGATGTCGGCGACAGGCGGGGATAGATGTCGACTTCGCCCTCGGCGACGCGGCCGAATTTGACGGCCGAGCCCAGCACGGCGCGGACCGCGCCGCCGCGCGCGTCGATGAAGGCTTCGGTGCGCGCATCGCCATGTGAGCGGCTCACTGCCACCGTCCACGGCGCGCCGCGCGGCGGGCAGGGGCGGGTCCTGATCGGCACCGCCTGCGAAACCGCGCCGCCCTGCAGCGTCAACCGTTCCGCGCCCTTGCCGACGATGCCGCGCCAGATCAGGCCGAGCGCCGGCGCGCCGACGATGCCGAGCAGCGGCACACCTTGCGTGACCAGCGCCACATTGACGGTGAATTCATTGCGTCCGGCGACGAACTCCTTGGTGCCGTCGAGCGGATCGATCAGGAAGAAACTGTCCTTGTAGGGCGGCGTCGCCAGATCGACGCGCTCCTCCGACAGCAGCGACACCTGCGGCGCAAGCCGCGTCAAGCCTTCGACGATGATGTGGTCGGCGGCGAGATCGGCCTCGGTGACCGGCGACCCGTCGCCTTTGCCGGCAACATTCATCGTCGAACGATTGACCGCAAGGATCGCCTCGCCGGCGCGGATCACCAGTTCGGTCAGTGATTCGAGCAGCGTCGTGGCGCCCTCGCAGCCGATCAGGGGCGGCTGTGCCTTATTCATGTGCGGGTCTCATATCAACGGGTCGCATATCCTGTTTGTGTTCCCTTATCAGCCCCGCCGCAAGCTGGCAGCATCCGTCTGCGCGGTGTATCAAGCCGACAGGCATGCGTGATTCGCACTCCTCGGTCGGCGTGCGGCTTTCCAGGAAACAATTGATGTCTGGCACTTCGTCTCCCGGTCCCGCTCCCGATGCGCTCGAACTCGCGGCGCTGTTGTGCTCGCGGGTCTGTCACGATCTCATCAGTCCGGTCGGCGCGATCGTCAATGGGCTTGAGGTCCTTGACGACAATCCCAAGCCGGAAGACCGCGACTTCGCGCTCGATCTGATTCGCAAGAGCGCCAAGACCGCTTCGGCGCGGTTGCAGTTCTGCCGGCTGGCGTTCGGCGCGGCCGGTTCCTCCGGCGCGCAGATCGACCTCGGCGATGCCCAGAACATGGCGAAGGGGCATATCGAGGACGGCAAGGTGACGCTGACCTGGAATTTGCCGCGGCTGCTGCTGCCCAAGAACCGGGTCAAGCTGCTGCTGAACATGCTGGTCATCGCGCAGCAGACGATCCCGCGCGGCGGCACGCTCACGATCGATCCGGTCGGCGAAGGCGAGGCGATGAGCTTCCGCATCACGTCCGCGGGCCTCAATGCGCGCGTGCCGCAGAACATCGTCGACCTCCTCAATGGAAGCTCGTCGAACACGGTCGACGCGCATGCCGTACAGCCGCACTACACCCGCCTGCTTGCGGAAGCCTGCGGGCTGAAGGTGACGCTCGCGCTCGACGGTGAAAAGGTCATCGTCGCCGCGTCCTGAACGCGGCCGCGCCGACATCATTAATCAAAGGTTACGACCGGCCGCGCGATTCGATCGCGCGGCCTTATCTCTTTGTTGATCCCGTTCCTTTCCATTTGCTCAACCAAACTTAAACGCTTTGCGGAGAAGCTGACCGGGTTCCCGTCAGGCGCGTCGATGTCGCGCGCCGCAGCGTTTTCGGCGTTTTTCGAAGGTTGGTTTCATGGACGATCTGTTGCGCGAGTTCCTGACGGAGAGCAGCGAGAGCCTGGATACGGTCGACAACCAGCTGGTGCAGTTCGAGCAGGATCCGAACAACGCAAAGATCCTGGATAACATTTTCCGCCTTGTGCACACCATCAAGGGGACCTGCGGCTTTCTCGGGCTGCCGCGGCTCGAGGCGCTGGCGCATGCCGGCGAGACGTTGATGGGCAAATTCCGCGACGGCATGCCGGTGAGGGCGGAAGCCGTGACGCTGATCCTGTCCTCGATCGACCGCATCAAGGAGATCCTTGGCGGCCTCGAGGCGACCGAGGCCGAGCCTGAAGGCAACGACCGCGACCTGATCGATCAGCTCGAGGCCATGGTCGAGCACGGCATGGCGGCGATGTCTGCTGCTGAAGAAGATGTGCCGGTCGTCGAAGCTCCGTCGGTGCAGGCGGCAATGACCGAAGGCACGCTGGTGGTGCAGACCCTGGAGCGTCCGCTGCGTCCGGGCGAGGTCTCGCTCGACGAGCTCGAGCGCGCCTTCCGCGAGACCGAGACCGAAGTCGCCGCGCCTGCGCCGGTCGCCAAGCCCGCCGCTGCGGCGCCCGCCGCCGAGCCCGCTGAGGCTGTGAAGAAGCCCGCCCGCAAGGCCGCGGGTGAAGACGTCCAGGAAGGCGACAAGATCGCCAACCAGTCGATCCGGGTCAATGTCGACACCCTCGAACACCTCATGACCATGGTCTCCGAGCTGGTGCTGACCCGCAACCAGCTGCTGGAGATCTCCCGCCGCAACGAGGACACCGAGTTCAAGGTACCGCTGCAGCGGCTCTCCAACGTCACCGCCGAGCTGCAGGAAGGCGTCATGAAGACACGCATGCAGCCGATCGGCAATGCCTGGCAGAAGCTGCCGCGCATCGTCCGCGATCTCTCCGGCGAACTCGGCAAGCAGATCGAGCTCGAGATGCACGGCGCCGACACCGAGCTCGACCGCCAGGTGCTCGACCTGATCAAGGATCCGCTGACGCACATGGTGCGCAACTCCGCCGATCATGGGCTCGAGACCACCGCCGAGCGGGTCGCCGCCGGCAAGCCGGAACAGGGCGCCATTCGCCTCTCCGCCTATCACGAAGGCGGCCACATCATCATCTGCATCGCCGACAATGGCCGCGGGCTCAACACCGAGCGGATCAAGGCCAAGGCGCTCCAGAACGGTCTCGTCACCGAGGCCGAGCTGGAGAAGATGACCGAGGCCCAGATCCACAAGTTCATCTTCGCGCCGGGCTTCTCGACCGCCGCGCAGGTGACCTCGGTGTCCGGCCGCGGCGTCGGCATGGACGTGGTGCGCACTAATATCGACCAGATCGGCGGCACCATCGACATCAAGAGCGTGGCCGGCGAGGGCGCCTCCGTCACCATCAAGATCCCGCTGACCCTGGCGATCGTCTCCGCGCTGATCGTGGAAGCCGGCGGCGACCGTTTTGCGATTCCCCAATTGTCTGTGGTCGAGCTGGTGCGGGCCCGCGCCAACTCCGAGCACCGCATCGAGCGGATCAAGGACACCGCGGTCTTGCGACTGCGCAACAAGCTGCTGCCGCTGATCCACCTCAAGAAGCTGCTCAAGATCGACGACGGCGCGACCTCCACCGACGCCGAGAACGGCTTCATCGTGGTCACGCAGGTCGGCAGCCAGACCTTCGGCATCGTGGTCGACGGCGTGTTCCACACCGAGGAGATCGTGGTCAAGCCGATGTCGACCAAGCTGCGGCACATCGACATGTTCTCCGGCAACACCATTCTGGGCGATGGCGCCGTCATCATGATCATCGACCCCAACGGGATTGCGAAAGCCCTCGGCGCGTCCGGCTCCTCGGCCCATGACCTCGCCGACGACAGCGCGAGCGCGCACGCCAATAGCGGCGAGCAGCTGACCTCGCTGCTGGTGTTCCGCGCCGGCTCCAGCCAGCCCAAGGCGGTGCCGCTCGGCCTCGTCACCCGGCTGGAAGAGATCGCAACCGACAAGATCGAGCTCTCGAACGGCCGCTACATGGTGCAGTACCGCGAGCAGCTGATGCCGCTGGTGCAGATGGCCGGGGTCGAGGTGCAGAACCAGGGCTCGCAGCCGATCCTGGTGTTCGCCGACGACGGCCGCTCGATGGGGCTCGTGGTCGACGAGATCATCGACATCGTCGAGGAGCGGCTCAACATCGAGGTCGCGGGCAGCCAGGACGGCATCCTCGGCTCGGCGGTGATCAAGGGCCAGGCCACCGAGGTGATCGACGTCGGCCACTTCCTGCCGATGGCGTTCGCCGACTGGTTCTCGCGCAAGGAGATGCGCCCGTCGGCCTCGGCGCAGTCGGTGCTGCTGGTCGATGACTCGGCGTTCTTCCGCAACATGCTGGCGCCGGTGCTGAAAGCCGCCGGCTACAAGGTGCGGACCGCGGGCGGCGCGCAGGAAGGGCTCGCCGCACTGCGTTCGGGGCAGAGCTTCGACGTCGTGCTGACCGACATCGAGATGCCCGAGATGAACGGCTTCGAGTTCGCCGAGAACATCCGCAGCGACCACAACTTCAACCAGCTGCCGATCATCGCGCTGTCGGCGATGGTGTCGCCGGCGGCGATCGAGCGCGGCCGGCAGGCCGGCTTCCACGACTATGTCGCCAAGTTCGATCGTCCCGGGCTGATCGCGGCGCTGAAAGAGCAGACCGCCGAACTGCGCCGCGCGGCCTGACCGGATGCAAGGAACAGAATTGATGACCAGCAAGACCGAGACCAGCGAAGGCGCCATGGCCGAATACGTCACCGCCGTGATCGGCGGGCAGCTGTTCGGCCTGCCGATCTCGCGGGTGCAGGACGTGTTCATGCCGGAGCGGCTGACGCGGGTGCCGCTGGCCTCCAGCGAGATCGCCGGGGTGCTCAATCTGCGCGGCCGCATCGTCACCGTGGTCGACATGCGCGCCCGGCTCGGGCTGCCGAAGGCCGACGACGGCCAGTTGCCGATGGCGGTCGGCGTCGACCAGCGCGGCGAATCCTATGGCCTGTTGATCGACCAGATCGGCGAGGTGCTGCGGCTGCCCGACGACAGCCGCGAGGACAATCCGGTCAACCTCGATCCCCGCATGGCCAAGCTCGCCGGCGGCGTCCACCGCCTCGACGGCCAGCTCATGGTCGTCCTCGATGTCGATCGCGTGCTCGAACTGGTGCCCGATGCCAAAGCGGCGTGAATAGGGCCGCCCGAACTGAAGAACTGAAACATCCCACCGGGGATGAGGAAGTAGAGGTCGCAGATGAGAACCTGTCTTGTTGTCGATGACTCAAGCGTCATTCGCAAGGTCGCCCGCCGCATCCTGGAAGGACTCGACTTCCAGATCGTCGAGGCCGAGGACGGCGCCAAGGCGCTCGAGGCCTGCAAGCGCGCGATGCCGGAAGCCGTGCTGCTCGACTGGAACATGCCGGTCATGGACGGCTACGAGTTTCTCGGCAATCTCCGCCGCATGCCCGGCGGCGATCAGCCCAAGGTCGTGTTCTGCACCACCGAGAATGACGTCGCGCATATCGCACGCGCGCTGCATGCCGGTGCCAACGAGTACATCATGAAGCCGTTCGACCGGGACATCGTCACCGCGAAGTTCCAGGAAGTCGGACTCATTTAGGTCTACGTTCGGTCCGGCGGCAGAAGCCTTCGGCTCAACGGTTGTTGTGCGTCGTGTTGCGTCGCTGGTGAAGTCATGAGTGTTGCGTTGACAAGTACTGCGGTCCCGACATCGACCCGTTCCGACAAGGTGCGGGTGATGGTGGTCGACGATTCCGTGGTGATCCGCGGGATGATCTCGCGCTGGATCGGCGCCGAGCCCGACATGGAGGTCGTCGCCTCGCTGCGCACCGGCCTCGACGCCGTCAACCAGCTCGAGCGCATCAACCCCGATGTCGCGGTGCTCGATATCGAGATGCCCGACCTCGACGGCATCTCGGCGCTACCGCAGCTGCTGGCAAAGAAGCGCGATCTCGTCGTCATCATGGCCTCCACGCTGACCCGCCGCAACGCGGAGATCAGCCTGAAGGCACTCTCGCTCGGTGCGTCCGACTACATTCCGAAGCCGGAAAGCACGCGCGAGGCCACCGCCGCGGAAACCTTCCGCCATGACCTGATCCAGAAGATCCGTCACCTCGGCGCCAAGGCGCGGCGCAGCCCGGTGCATACGACGGCAAGCCCGCCGCTTGCGCCCGGTCATGACAGACCGCGTCCGCTGGCTCCCGCTGCCGCGCACCCGGCGCCGGCCCAGGCCACGCGCCGTTCGTTCGGCCTGCTGCCGCCCAAGGTGCTGCTGATCGGCTCCTCGACCGGCGGACCGCAGGCGCTGATGACGCTGGTCGCCGAGATCGGTCCGGTGATCGATCGCTTCCCGGTGCTGATCACCCAGCACATGCCGCCGACCTTCACGACTATTCTCGCCGAGCATCTGGCGCGCACCAGCAAGCGGCCGGCGCATGAGGGGATCGACGGCGAGAGCATCAAGCCGGGCCAGATCTATCTGGCGCCGGGCGGGCGCCACATGCGCATCGCGCGCCACGGCGTCGATGCCACGATCGCGCTCGACGACGGGCCGCCGGTCAATTTCTGCAAGCCCGCGGTGGATCCGATGTTCACCTCCGCGATCGATGTCTGGCAGGGCAGCATCATGTCGGTGATCCTGACCGGCATGGGCTCCGACGGCATGCGCGGCGGCAAGGACATCGTCGCCGCCGGCGGCAGCGTGATCGCCCAGGACGAAGCAACCAGCGTGGTGTGGGGCATGCCCGGTGCCGCGGTCAATGCCGGCATCTGCGCCGCGGTGCTGCCGCTCAACCAGATCGCACCGAAGCTTGTTCGGGTGTTTGCGGGAGACCGTTCGTGACGCCGCTGGACTACGAGTATCTGCGCAAGCTGCTGAAGGAGCGTTCCGGCCTCGATCTCTCCGCCGACAAGCAGTATCTGGTCGAGAGCCGCCTGCTGCCCCTGGCGCGCCGGTCGAACCTCGCCGGGATTCCCGAGCTGGTGCAGCGGATGAAGGGCGGTGCGGAGCCGCTGACATCGGAGGTGGTCGAAGCGATGACCACCAACGAGACCTTCTTCTTTCGCGACAAGATCCCGTTCGACCATCTGAAGGAAGCGGTGCTGCCCGCGCTCGCGCAGGCGCGCGCGGCGCGCCGCAGCTTGCGCATCTGGTGCGCGGCGTCGTCGACCGGGCAGGAGCCGTATTCGATCGCGATGCTGCTGAAGGAGATGACTGCGCTGTTTGCCGGCTGGCGCATCGAGATCATCGCCACCGACCTGTCGCAGGCGGTGCTCGAAAAGGCCAAGGCCGGCCTGTTCAGCCAGTTCGAGGTGCAGCGCGGCCTGCCGATCCAGCTGCTGGTCAAGTATTTCGTGCAGAAGGGTGAGCTCTGGCAGCTGAACGCCGATATCCGCGGCATGGTGCAGCATCGCCAGCTCAATCTGCTGCAGGACGTCTCGCATCTCGGCACCTTCGACGTGATCTTCTGCCGCAACGTGCTGATCTATTTCGATCAGCAGACCAAGGCCGGTGTCTTCGGCAAGGTGGCCCGGATGCTCGAGCCCGACGGCGTGCTGGCGCTTGGCGCGGCGGAATCCGTGGTCGGCATCACCAATCTGTTCAGGCCCTATCCCGACCGGCGCGGGCTGTATCAGCCGAACACTGCGCCAGTCGCGCGCGCCGGCGCCGCGCTGCACGTGCTGAAGGCGGTCGCGTCCGCTGCGCGGTGAGTGCGTTTCCTGAACGATCGTCAATTGTTCGTCCGTCATCCTGAGCGCGCTCTTGCGCGCGTCTCGAAGGATGCACGGCCACCAGCCGGTCCGTCGATCCTTCGAGACGCCGCTTCGCGGCTCCTCAGGATGACGGGGTTGAAAGCGCAACCGCGTCAACGCGCTACAAAATCGCGTGCGGCAGGAAGCGCGAGGTGTTGCCGGTGATCGGATTCTCGTCTTCCCGAATCGACAGTCCGCAGGGCGTGCCGTCGACCAGCCAGCTGCCGAGCACCGGATACTGCCCGGAAAAATTCGGCAGCGGCGCCAGTGCCTGGCGGATGAAGCCCTCGGCGCCATAGGGGCCTTGCTCGGCGATCAGCGTGACGCCGGCGCTGACCAGCTCGACATTGGCGCCCTCGCGCGAATAGATCGGCTTGCGCACGAACGAAGTGCCGAGCTGGGCGGCCTGCGGGTCGTCCTCGAAATAGGCCGGCAGCAGATTGGGGTGGTCCGGGAACATCTCCCAGAGCAGCGGCAGGATGCCCTTGTTGGAGAGGATCGCCTTCCATGGCGGCTCGATCCACTGCGTCGGCGCGCTCGAGAGATTCTTGCCGAACGCGTCGTGGAACATCCATTCCCATGGATAGAGCTTGAACGCGAGCGCGATCGGGCGTTCGTCGAGGTCGACGAACTGACCGTCGTCGCGCAGTCCGATCTCTTCGATGTCGAGCAGCGTGGTCTTCAGCCCGGCCTGCGCCGCGGTGTCCTTGAGATAGGCGAGCGTGCCGGCGTCCTCGGGATTTCCGGTCAGTCCGGTGAGATGCAGCGGGTGGGTCGCGCCGATCCTCTTCCAGGCCTCGATCAGCCGGTCGTGGATCGAGTTGAACTGGTCGGCGCGCTTCGGGATGATGTTGCGTTGGATCGCCTGTTCGAGCCAGGTCCATTGAAACACCGCGGCCTCGAAGATCGAGGTCGGCGTGTCGGCGTTGTATTCGAGCAGCTTGGCCGGGCCGCGGGCGTCGAAGGTGAGATCGAGCCGGCCGTACAGGCTCGGATTCTTGCGGCGCCAGCTTGCCGCGATCAGATCCCAGAACGCATCCGGTATCTTCAGCCGGCGCAGATAGCGCTCGTCCCTGACCGCGCGTCCGGCGAGCTCGAGGCACATCGCGTCGATCTCGCCGGTCGGCGCCTCGATCGAACGCTCGATTTCGTCCAGCGTGAAGGCGTAATAGGCGCGCTCGTCCCAGTACCGTTCGCCGTCGATGGTGTGGAAGGTGAAGCCGGCGTTCTCGGCAGTCGTCCGCCAATCGTCGCGTTCGGGACATGCGATGCGTTGCATGAGGGGAAACCGAGCTCGCTCGTCAGCCTGGTGTCAGCTTCCGCCATGCGACGGATCGTCATCGCCGTAGCGCGCGATGGTGCGCGGCGCGCCGCCGAAGCCGCCGGAGGGTGACCGTTCCGCCGATTTTCCCTTTGTTCCGTGTCCTGCATGGTGGTCGCTGCGGGCATGGCTTGGCGTCGGGCCGATCGACGCCGCGCCGATCGCGATACTTCCCATCAATTTCAGCCATACGCGGCGCGAGCGTTTCATGGACGCAATCCCTGCCTTGCCGTCTGCGGAGCCATGCCGAGTTTCCATCAGCTGCGTTCGCCGGGCAAGCGAAAGCGCGATGACACGGCGATGACACGGCAACAAGCATCAGCCGCCGCTAAAGCCGAACGCATGCGCGAATGAACCGAAGCCGCCGCGGCTCACCGACGAGCTTGACGATGAGCTCGAGGAAGAGGAGGAGCCGCTCGACGACGAGCTGCCGCTGTAGAAGCTGCTGCGCGAGCCGCTGCTGCCGCCCGATCCGGACGACGAATTGCGCGCCGTGCAATCGACGCCGGGTTGTGGCGGGACCGGCGTGGCGACGCCCGGTGCGGTGACGCCCGGCGGCGTCGGCGGCACCGGCTGGCAATTCGGCCGCGGCATCAGCGCGTAGGCGCTGCCGCCGACCGCGAGCGTACCCATCAAGAGCAGCGCGACGTGGTTGGAGCGCTTGGATGGCGCATCCGGCCGCGGCGGCGTCGGCACCGCCGGGACGACCGGTCGCCGTTTGCCGAAGTCCGGGTTCGGTTTGCGCGCCATGGTTTGGCTCAACGGCTCAGTAGATCATGCAGGCCGCGTTCAGCGCGCCTGCGGCCAGCGAGGACAGCCCGAGCCAGATCGCCGGCGCCATTTCGCCGGAGGCGATCCGCGCCGACAGGTTCGGCACCGGGATCTTCACGATGTAATAGACGATGATCTGCACGATCAGCGCGATGATGCTCCAGATCAGGCAGTCCACCACATTGGCGGAATGGGCGATGGCGCTGACCACCGGCAGCACGAAGCCGAGCAGGCTCAAGCCCAGCGCAATCGCCGCCGCCGGATCGTTGTCGCGGATCAGCTGGAATTCGTCATGCGGCGTGACGCGCGTGTAGACGAAGAGGTAGGCGACCACGGCGATCAGCGCCGTGCAGAAATAGACCAGGAACGCCGGCAGCCCGGCGAGGGATTGCAGGATCATGTCGGGGCGGTCCGGGAGTTCGTCGGGATTCGCGCGAGGCAGGATTGCACGTTCCCTTGGTCGGCGCATGCCGACAGCCGGTTCAATCCCAAACAAAAACCCCGCCATTTACGGCGGGGTTCAGGTCGAAAGGAGCGAACCTTGCGGTTCTCTGCGGGCCAAGAAGGTCAGGCGGGAATGCGTTCGTCGGCCTCGTGTGGCTCGCGCAGCACGTAGCCGCGGCCCCACACGGTCTCGATGAAGTTGCGGCCTTCGGAGGCGTTGGCGAGCTTCTTGCGGAGCTTGCAGATGAAGACGTCGATGATCTTCAGCTCCGGCTCGTCCATGCCGCCGTAGAGATGGTTGAGGAACATTTCCTTGGTGAGGGTGGTGCCCTTGCGGAGCGAGAGCAGCTCCAGCATCTGGTATTCCTTGCCGGTCAGGTGCACGCGCTGGCCGCCGACCTCGACCGTCTTGGTGTCGAGATTGACCACGAGATCGCCGGTCTGGATGACCGACTGGGCGTGGCCCTTGGAGCGGCGCACGATCGCGTGGATGCGAGCGACCAGTTCGTCCTTGTGGAAGGGTTTGGTCATGTAGTCGTCGGCGCCGACGCCGAGACCCTTGACCTTGTCCTCGATGCCGGCGAGGCCGGAGAGGATCAGAATGGGAGTCTTGATCTTCGAGACCCGGAGCTGCTTGAGCACGTCGTAGCCGGACATGTCGGGCAGGTTGAGGTCGAGCAGGATGATGTCGTAGTCGTAAAGCTTGCCGAGATCGACGCCCTCTTCGCCGAGATCCGTCGTGTAGACGTTGAAACTCTCGGATTTGAGCATCAATTCGATCGACTGCGCGACGGCGCTATCATCTTCAATCAGCAAAACGCGCATGCCAGTCCCCTATAGTCGCCGCTCCGGGCGTCAGGTCGGCCGCACTTGCGGCACTCACAAAACGCCTTTGAACAACTGATTCGGATCCTGACGAGATATGGTTAACAAAAACTGATTCCTCGACGCAAGCTCTAACCGTGCAATTTTTGTCGAATCGCCCTAAGATATTGCGTAGAAGAAGCTTTTCCTAACCGCGCTCGTTCAGTTTCCACATTAAGAGCCGGGCCTAACCGACTCTCGCGACTCGCCCTTCTTCTGATGGGCAAGCGACCTCAGTCACCAAAGACAGTGACGCAATGATTAATGATGCGGGTAAACACGAAGTTAAGCGGCCGGAGCAAAATCGTGGAAACTTAAGGTTTTCGCAATGAAGGCGCTCGCGGAGCAGATCGGCGACATCGACGGCGTCAATATTTATGGCCGCGTGGTCGGCGTCCGCGGGCTGATGGTCGAGATCGCCGGCCCCATTCACGCGATGTCGGTCGGCGCCCGCATCGTGATCGATGTCGGCGCGGGCCGCTCCATCCCGGCCGAGGTGATCGGCTTCTCCGGCGAGAACGCGGTGGTGATGCCGTTCGGCGGGCTCGATGGCGTCAGGCGCGGTTGCCGCGCGGTGATCGCCAATGCGGCAAGCCAGGTGCGGCCGTCGCCGGCCTGGCTCGGCCGTGTCGTCAACGCGATGGGCGAGCCGATCGACGGCAAGGGCCCGCTGGTGCAGGGCGCCTCGCCGATGTCCTACCGCAACTCGCCGCCGCCGGCGCATTCGCGCAAGCGGGTCGGCCCGCCGCTCGATCTCGGCGTGCGCGGTCTCAATACCTTCCTGACCTGCTGCCGCGGCCAGCGGCTCGGCATCTTTGCCGGCTCCGGCGTCGGCAAGTCGGTGCTGCTGTCGATGCTGGCGCGCAATGTCGATGCCGCGATCTCGGTGATCGGACTGATCGGCGAGCGCGGCCGCGAGGTGCAGGAATTCCTCCAGGAGGATCTCGGCGAGGAGGGGCTGGCGCGCTCGGTCGTGGTGGTCGCGACCTCGGATGAGCCGGCGCTGATGCGGCGCCAGGCGGCGTATCTGACGCTCGCCATCGCGGAATATTTCCGCGACGAGGACCAGGACGTGCTGTGCCTGATGGATTCGGTGACGCGCTTTGCGATGGCGCAGCGCGAGATCGGCCTCTCGGCGGGCGAGCCGCCGACCGCCAAGGGCTACACGCCGACCGTGTTCACCGAACTGCCGAAGCTGCTCGAGCGGGCGGGGCCGGGCACCGGCGACGGCACCATCACCGCGATCTTCACGGTGCTGGTCGACGGCGACGATCACAATGAGCCGATCGCGGATGCGGTGCGCGGCATCCTCGACGGTCATATCGTGATGCAGCGGGCGATCGCCGAGCGCGGCCGCTATCCGGCGGTCAACATCCTCAAGTCGGTCTCTCGCACCATGCCGCGGTCGGCCGACCCCGACTTCCTGCCCTACATCAACAAGGCGCGGCAGGTGATGGCGACCTATGCCGACATGGAGGAATTGATCCGGCTCGGGGCCTACCGGCCGGGTTCCAGCGCGGAGGTCGACGAGGCGATCCGGCTGCATGAGCCGCTGGAGGCCTACCTGCGCCAGGCCAAGGACGAGGCGACCAGCCTTTCCGACGGCTACCGGCAACTGGCTCAAATCCTGTCGGGTTTGGAAACGGAACGCTAACTTTGTCAGGCCATCATCGCCGGAACACCATAGCTATGCCGGCGGGGCCCAGCGGGGAGCCGGCTCTGTCCCGCGTTCAGATCTGGGACTTCTGGGGAGTATGAGTCGATGAAGTCACGTGAAACGCTGATTCGCCTGAAGAAATTTCAGGTCGACGAAAAGCGCCGTCGGGTTACCCAGATCGAAGGCATGATCGCCGACTTCCAGCGCATGTCGGTCGAGCTCGAGCGCGAGATCCAGACCGAGCAGGAGCGCGCCGGGATCAACGACCCCACGCACTTCGCCTATCCGACCTATGCCAAGGCCGCGATCCAGCGCCGCGAGAACCTGACCCGTTCGGCCGACGAACTGCGTGCCCAGCTCGACGACGCCAAGGCGCTGCTGTCGGAGGCATTCGAGGAATTGAAGAAGGTCGAGCTGCTCGACGAGCGCGACCAGGCGCGCGAACGCGCGGAGGAGAGCGCTCGAGAGCAAGCCGACATGGATTCGATCGGCCTGATGCGGGCCCGTCTAGGCGTCATCGCCTGAATCCTCGCTCCCTCCGCTGACCAGATTGAGAGCCCGGGCCGATCGCCCGGGCTTCTTGCTGGGCGCTGTCCACAAGCCGGCGGCCTGTCGGCCATTTGGCGGATCGTGGTGTCCCAAAATATGCTACCACCGGTCTGGACGGGACGATCGGCGGCACGGTGGCAATGACGCGATGGGGGATCGAGGCTTGGAGGGCGCAAAGTGCTGACGCCGGCTGAGCTGGTCTGGCTGATCGCCGCCGTCGCCAAGGGGGATGAGGCCGCCTTTGAGCGGCTGTACGCCGCGACCCGCGCGAAACTCTTCGGCGTCGTGCTCCGTATCTTGCGGCGACAGGACCTCGCCGAGGAGGTCATTCAGGAGGCTTACGTCAAGATCTGGAACAGCGCCGGGCAGTTCAACCCAGCCCTGTCGTCACCGATCACGTGGATGACGTCGATCGCGCGCAACCGCGCCATCGACGTGGTGCGCAAGCGCGGCGAGGCCTCGCTGGAGGACGAGCCGGCGGCGATGGAGGTCGCCGCCGACCAGCCCGATCCGCTGGCGCGACGGGAAATGACGGAAGAGTTGAAGCGATTGCTGGAGTGCGTCGGTCGTCTGGAGCCGGATCGTCAGAAGCTCGTGCTGCTCGCCTATTACAACGGCTGGAGCCGCGAGCAACTCGCCGCAAAGTTCGAGACGCCGGTGAACACGGTGAAGACCTGGCTGCGCCGCAGCCTGATGGATATCCGGGAGTGTCTTGAACTCTGATTGATGGCCTATAGCGAAGACCATATCGCGCTCGCCGCGGAATATGCGCTCGGTACGCTCGATGCCGAGGAGCGCGCGCAAGTCGAGACCATGATGGCCGTCGACAGCGAGTTCGCAGCGCTGGTGCAGGCCTGGCAGTTCAGGCTCGGGCCGCTGAACCAGATGGTCGGCCTGGTCGAGCCGCGTCCGGTGGTCTGGGACAACATCAAGGCGGCGATCGGCCACACAAGCGCGCCGCAGGCGCCGCCGCCTTCGCCAATCACGGACGATCCCGAATTCGGCTCGGCGTTCGATCCGGAGCCTGCGCAGTCGCCCGAGCCCCGGAGGCTGCCCGAGGCCCGACCGCCACGGGTCATCTTCGACGAACGCAACGTGACCGCGCTGACGGGCCGCGTGAAACGCTGGCGCGGCATCGCGTCGGCCGCGACCGCGATCGCGGCCGCGCTGCTCATCACGCTCGGCCTGCAGATCTACAAGCCCGATGCTCTGCCGAATGCGATCCGACCGAAGCCGCGCATCCACACCGTCGAAGTGAAGACGCCGGCGCCGGCGTTGACGCCGTCGGCGCAATATGTCGCGCTGCTGCAGGGGCCGAATGGCGGGCCGGCCTTCATCATGACCATCGACGGCGCCACCAAGAATTTTACCGTCCGCAAGGTCGGCGCTCCGTCGGAGCCCGGCAAGAGCTTTGAGCTCTGGCTGATCTCCGACAAGCTGCCGCAGCCGCGCTCGCTCGGCGTGATCGGCGCCGATGATTTCACCGCGCGCCCGGTGCTGTCGGGCTACGATCCCGACGTGATCAACGGCGCCACCTATGCGGTGACCGTCGAGCAGGCCGGCGGTTCGCCGAACGGCCAGCCGACCTCGGCGCCGATCTTCACCGGCAAGCTGATCGAGACCGTGCCGGGCGCGTCGGGTTCGCCGCCGCGATAAAAGCCTTGGCCTTCGTCGTTCTCGGCAGATGCCGATATTTCTCGTCATGGCCGGGCTTGTCCCGGCCATCCACGTCTTTCTTGAGATCGGGGCCGAAGACGTGGATGCCCGGGACAAGCCCGGGCATGACGAATTGGAGAGTTCGCGCCGATCGGGCCTGCCGATTTGTTCGTCCAAACGACCGTGATGCGTAGCGCAAAAAAAGAAAACGCCCGTGGGGAGCGGGCGTTTTCGATAGTCAACTTGGGGGTAGTTGGGGGTCTTAAATATCCACGCAGCGACTTTGGGGGGCTGTAAAGAACACTACGTGAATTCGTGAAATTCTCCTGTTAGCGGACCAGCGAGTTGCTGGAGCTGGTGATCGCGACGGGCTTGCCGGCCTTCATGACCCGCGCCGTCTGCGTGTATCCCTCATCCGACGAATTATGTGCCGCGATGCCGAAGCCCGCGACCAGGATACCGGCGAACAACGCCACAACCACAATCTTCAGGTGCGTCATACGATCGGCGCTGTAGATCGAGTGGTTCATGGAAGTCTCCTGCCGCCTTCCTGCTCTCAGTAAATCTGTCGGTTCGGTCTGTTGTCCGGTTCAACGTCTCGTGCCCCGCTAACGTAGGATTTGCCGATTCCGTTCCCTAGAGGCCATCACAAGGCCGTGATGAGACGTGATCTGGCGCGATCAAAGATGACCCTTTGGTAACCTGAGACGCATTAAAGTTATTTAATATCAGTATCTTGAGCTCGTGCTGGAATGCTGCATCCCAGATAGGGCCGTTCCGGCCTGTTCCACATAAATCAGTTGCCTGTGGCGAGAAAACACAGACGAAAACGCAAGTGATTTGCGGCCCCTAGCTCGTTTTCGCGCGAAGTGGACGCCCGGCTCGCGTGCAGAAAACGCTTCCGAACAAGAGACTCTAAACGCTGCCGACCGTCTTCAGCCGGGCCCTGGGATGGATCTCGGCTTGCGACAGGACGGTGGTCTGCGAGCGGAACCGTTCCACCAGTGAGCGAACGAACGGCCGGATCGCGGCCGACGTCACCAGGACCGGCGCCTCGCCCTCGCGCGCCGCCTGCTCGAAGGCGTTGCGCACCGCGGTCATGAATTCCGACAGTTTCGAGGGCTGCATCGCCAGGCTGCGGTCGTCGCCGGTGCCCACGATCGACTCCGCAAACGCCTGCTCCCAGCGTGCCGACAGCGCGATGAGCGGCAAATAGCCGTTCGGCGAGGTGTTTTGCGCGCAGATCTGGCGGGCCAGTCGGGCGCGGACGTGTTCGACCATGGTGGCCGGATTGCGCGAGAACGCCAGCGCGTCGGCGATGCCTTCGAGGATGGTCGAAAGATCGCGGATCGAGATGCGCTCGGCGAGCAGCAATTGCAGCACGCGCTGGATGCCCGACACCGTGACTTGGCCCGGCACGATGTCCTTGATCAGCTCGCCTTGCTCCTTCGGCAGGTCCTTCAAGAGCTTCTGCACCTCGCCGTAGGACAACAGGTCCGCCATGTTGGTCTTGAGCAGCTCGGTCAGATGCGTCGACAGCACCGTGGCGGCGTCGACCACGGTGTAGCCCTTCAGCGCGGCCTCTTCCTTCAGGCCGGCGTCGACCCAGGTCGCCGGCAGGCCGAAGGTCGGCTCGATGGTGTGGATGCCGGGCAGTTGCACCTGGTTGCCGGCCGGGTCCATGACCATGAACTGGCTCGGCCAGATCTTGCCGGTGCCGGCGTCGACTTCCTTGATCTTGATGACGTAGCTGTTGGCTTCGAGCTGGACGTTGTCGAGGATGCGCACCGCCGGCATCACGAAACCCATCTCTATGGCCAGCGAGCGGCGCAGCGCCTTGATCTGCTCGGTCAGGCGGTCGGTGCCGTCGGGGCCGTTGACCAGCGGTAGCAGCGCGTAGCCGAGCTCGATCTTGAGGTCGTCGATCTTCAGCGCGGCGGCGATCGGCTCCTCCGCGGCTGCAGCGGCGGCGGCCGCGGCAGCAGTCGGGGCGGCGGCGGCCGCCGTTTCGGCCGCCTTCGCAGCCCGCTTCTGCTTGCGTGCGTTCCAGGCCAGCACCGCGGCGCCGGAGCCGAGCGCCAGGAACGGCAGCGTCGGAATGCCCGGCAGCAGCGCCAGCACCAGCATCACGCCGGCCGACATGCCGAGCGCCTGCGGATAGCCCGAGAGCTGGCGCATCAGTGCCTTGTCGGCGGCGCCGGTGATGCCAGCCTTGGAGACCAGGAGGCCCGCGGCGGTCGAGACGATCAGGGCCGGCACCTGGGTGACGAGGCCGTCGCCAACCGTCAGCACGGTGTAGGTGCGGGCGGCTTCGCTGAAGGAGAGGCCCTGCTGAGCAACGCCGATGATGATGCCGCCGACGATGTTGATGCCGACGATCAGGAGGCCGGCGATGGCGTCGCCGCGGACGAATTTCGAGGCACCGTCCATGGCGCCGAAGAAGCCGCTCTCGTCCTCCAGCGCCTTGCGGCGTTCCTTGGCGGCCTTCTCGTCGATCAGGCCGGCGGAGAGGTCGGCGTCGATCGCCATCTGTTTGCCGGGCATCGAGTCCAGCTGGAAGCGCGCCGCGACTTCGGCGATACGGCCCGAACCCTTGGTGATGACCACGAAGTTCACGATCACCAGGATCGCGAACACGATGATGCCGATCACGAAGTTGCCGCCCATCACGAAGTTGCCGAACGCCTCGATGACGTGGCCGGCGGCCGCCGTGCCCTCATGGCCGTGGCTCAGGATCAGCCGGGTCGAGGCCATGTTCAGCGACAGCCGCAGCATGGTCGAGATCAGCAGGATGGTCGGAAACGACGAGAATTCCAGCGGCGCCTGGATGAACAGCGAGGTCATCAGGATCAGGATCGAGACCGTGATCGAGACCGCCAGGAAGAGGTCGAGCACGATCGAGGGCAGCGGCAGGATCAGCACCACCAGGATGGTGAGGACGCCGATCGCCAGCGCGATATCGCCGCGCTTCAAGATGTCGCCGATCTCGCCGAGGCTCGGCAATCCGCTCTTGCCTGCCGTGCCCTGACCCGCCGTGACGTCGACCATGGTAGCCGCTCTCCCCCGCGACTGGCGGCTGCGGCCGCCAAGCGTCTGCGCGACGGCCGCAGGGCCGCCGTTCCGAAAGTGAGGCACCGCGCTGGCGTTCACGGGGATCTCCGCCCGTTAGACGCGTTCGACGACACTCGACTTCACTCGGCAATTCTTGCCGGGTGTATGGTTAGCAAAGGGTTAATAAGTGCTTTCGCGCGGCCGCACGGGTCGTCGCAGGCGCCGGGCAGGGGAGTCTGCTGGGAGCAGGGGCGATAAGGCCTCGTGGTTCGAGACGCGCCGCCCTCACCATGAGGATCCAGACCACGATTTTGCCGAGCAACACGGCGTCATCCTGAGGAGCTCGCCAAAGGCGGGCGTCTCGAAGGATGGCCACGGATGACGCCGCCGGCCTTGCAGCCTCTATCTGAGCGCACCGAGCACGACGCCCGATGCGGCGATGATGCCGAGCGTGATGACGCTGACGCGCCACAAGAACTGCTGCCGGGCGGCGCGCCGGTCATGAAAGGCCAGCCAGTCGTGGACAAAGCCCGCGGGGATGTCGAACACCACCGCCGACTTGTTGCGACGATGCGTTTCATGCTCGCAGTACATCGTCCGGACCGTCGGCACGCCCAGCCGCTCGAGCTCGCAGTGCCATTCCCAGGCATGCTTGCCGTTGGTCCAGCGATTTTCGAAAGGGACCACGTGCGATTTCATGACGAGCCTCCTGGCCCACCCTGAACCCACGTCACCATTCTAGCCCAAGGTGCGGACCGGCGCGAGATCGGCGCCGGCCGCCTCGGCCGATCGCAGCGGCGCTAGTTGGCCGACTGCGTCCATCTGCGCCAATGCGTCGGCTGGATGTCGAGGTGCCTGCTGCCGGCATGGTCGACCCATTCGGCGCCGTCGCGGTGGCACGGGAACATGAGCGCGTGGACCATGCCATCATAATCGAGAACACAGACCTCGAGCTCGCGGTCCGAGGGCGCTGATGCAACGGGTAACCACTCTGCTGACGACGAATGCATGATGACCCTCCGACAGTATGCGCTTCGATCCTTTAACCTTGTGAACTGCAACCTTGCGAACTGCGCGCCATCCGGCGGAATGATAGGTCCGGATGGCGGGCCGCCAGTGTGAACCGGCTCGCATTGTAGCAGTTTCTTCGTCAACATGGATCACCGTTCGACGGCCGGTATTCCCGGGTTCGTCAGGAACCGCGCCGGAGGTTGAACTTGCCGGGACCGGCGTCCGACCAAACGCAAATTGAATGTCTTGGTCAGGGATGCCTGATGTCAGAACCGATGCTTCGCAGCATTGCAGTGCTTGACGGATACACGTTGGTGCGACGCGGCCTTGTCGCAGCCATTTCCGTTTGCTCGATTTGCCTTGCGACAGCCGCGGCCGCCAAGCCGCCCGGCGCCGAGGCGGTGATGATCCGCATGATCACCTGCGACGGCGAGGGCGTCCGGATGGAGGTCTATCTGCCGCTCTCGGTCGATCGCCATATGCGGGGCGGACAATCCGTCATCGGCTACTACACGCTCGATCTGACCGACGTGAACAAGGGCAAGCCGCTCGAGCCGGTGCGTGTCACCCTGAGCACCGACCAGAAGACCGTGACCGTCGATCAATACCTCCGGAGCCTGCCGCCGACCCGCATTCCGGTCACCGGCGGCACCGTCGATTTCGACCAGCGGTTCGCAAAGCACGCGAAGTGCGGCCCGTTCCAGTCGCAGGATCCCGATTTCGGCAATTGATTCGGTTCATTTTACTGTCGCAGAACGCGCGTCCCGTTGTTCGCGCATGCCTAATCTCTCGGCAATGTGGCTTGACCCGGAGGCAAATGCCGACGAAGTTCCGCCTGCCGTGGTAATTTCTTCTGAATTTTCCCCTGAAGTCGCTATGTTCATTCCCGACTCGCGCCGGGCATGGCTGCGCCTTGTCGTGGCCGTGGTGATCGGCTCGCTCGGCAGCGTTGGCATGTGGTCGGTCGTGGTGGCGTTGCCCGTGGTGCAGACCGACTTCGGCGCGACCCGCGGGACGGCCTCGCTCGCCTTTACCATGGTGATGCTCGGCTTCGGCCTCGGCCAGGTCGTGACCGGGAAGATCAGCGACCGCTACGGCATCGTCGCGGCGATCGGCGCCGGGATCGGCATCCTCGGCCTCGGCTATGTCGGCGCCGGCTACGCGCCGTCGATCTGGGCCTTCATCCTGCTGCATTTTGCCATCGGCCTGTCGTCGGCCGCGACCTTCGGCCCGTTGATGGCGGAGGCGTCGCACTGGTTCGAGCGCTACCGCGGCCTCGCGGTCGCGATCGCCGCGAGCGGCAATTACGTCGGTGGTACGGTGTGGCCGCCGCTGGTCAATTTCGGCATGCAGAGTGTCGGCTGGCGCACTACCCATATTGCAATCGGCATCTTCACCGCGATCGCGATGCTGCTCGCACTCATGGTGCTGCGCGTGTTGATGGGCGCAGCGACCAGGCGCAGCCATGGCAACGCGGCACCGCCCCGGGTCGACCTCAAGCTTTCCACCAACGCGCTGACCGCGATCCTGTCGCTCGCGTCGATTTCCTGCTGCGTGGCGATGTCGATGCCGCAGGTCCATATCGTCGCCTATTGCGGCGATCTCGGCTACGGCGTGGCGCGCGGCGCCGAGATGCTGTCGCTGATGCTCGGCTTCGGCATCATCAGCCGGATCGGCTCCGGCTTCCTCGCCGACCGGATCGGCGGTATCCGCACCCTGCTGATCGGCTCGATCGCGCAAGGCGCGGCGCTGTTGTTCTATCTGTTCTTCGACAGCCTGACCTCGCTCTACATCATCTCGGCGATGTTCGGCCTGTTCCAGGGCGGCATCGTGCCGAGCTACGCGATCATCGTGCGTGAGGCGATGCCGGCGTCGGAGGCCGCGACGCGGATCGGCATCGTGATTTTCGCCTCGGTGTTCGGCATGTCCTTTGGCGGCTGGATCTCGGGCGTGATCTTCGACGCCACCGGCTCCTATGCCGCCGCATTCGCCAACGGCCTCGCCTGGAACCTGCTCAATGTCAGCATCATCCTGCTGCTCATGATGCGGGTGCGGCAGCGGGTGGCGCTGGCATGATTCTCGGTCACACCGACTGGCCGGCCTTGAGCAACGAGCAGCCGGTGATCTTCAGGCTGCCGTCGGCCTGCCGCTCCAGCGTGTAGAGCGCCTCCCACGCTTCGCCCTTGGCGTCGACGATATGGACGCGCTGCGCGATCCGGTCGCCGTCGCTGCGCGCCTCGCCGAACTCGAAGCTTCTGTGCCGATAGACCGGCGCATATTGGTTCTGCACCATCGACATGAAGATGTCGGCTTGCGGAAAGATCTGCCGGATCGCGGGCGCGGCATGGGAATAGGCCGCCGCGGCGTCGTCGCGGCCGAACGCCTGCTCCTGCGCGCGGATCACGGCCTGCGCGGCGCCGACGTCATCGGCCGCTGCCGGCGAGGCGAGGGCGAACAGGATGGCGGCAATGAAGGCGATCGCGCGCATGCGCGGCTCCATCTCGGATACCAGCAGATACGTATCCTAGCACACGCCGGTTTCGGCCGGTTGGACGTCGCCCGCCGCGCGCGCCGGGTTCAAAATGTCGGCGGCGTGCAGGCCGAGATCACCTCGCACGGCTTGGCGCCGATGCAGCGGAAGCGGTGCGGACGGCGGCTTTCGAAGTAATAGGCGTCGCCGGCGTTGAGCACCCGCCGCTCGTCGTCGACCGTGACCTCGAGCCGGCCCGAGACCACGATGCCGCCTTCCTCGCCCTCATGCACCAGCGGCACCCGGCCGGTGTCGCTGCCGGGCTCGTAGCGCTCTTTCAGGATCTGCAACGCCCTGCCGAACAGACTGTCGCCGATCTGCAGGTAGGAGATCGGCTTCTTGCCGATCTCGGTCAGCTCGTCGGCGCGATAGAACGCCTTGCGCGGCCGCTCCGGCTCGATTGCGAAGAATTCGGCGAGCCCCATCGGAATCCCGTCGAGGATGCGCTTGAGGGCGCCGACCGACGGGTTCATCTGGTTGGATTCGATCAGCGAAATCGTCGAATTGGTCACGCCGGAGCGTTTGGCGAGCTCGCGCTGCGACAGCTTGTGCCGCGCGCGGATGAATCGAAGCCGACCGCCGATGTCGACGCTCATGACGAATCCCTGTTGCAGGTGTTGCGGATCGAACAAATCTTGGCAGACCGCTTCAACAAGATCAATGGCTTGCGGTGCGGCAGAAAAGGACTTGTTGAGTGCCTGGAAGAGTGGTCCGACTAGCATCAGTCAGCAATGGAGCGCCGCCGTGACCGTTCATCAGATTCCGAACACCATCAAGACCGACTCGTTCTGGATGCCATTCACGGCCAACCGGCAGTTCAAAAAAGCGCCGCGGCTGTTCTCCTCCGCCAAGGGCATGTACTACACCTCGGTCGACGGCCGGCAGGTGATCGACGGCTCCGCCGGTCTGTGGTGCGTCAACGCCGGCCACGGCCGCCCGCAGATCGCGGCCGCGGTCGAGCGGCAGCTGTCGACGCTGGACTTCGCGCCCTCGTTCAACATGGGCCACCCGCTGGCGTTCGATTTCGCCGAGCGGCTCGCCGAGATCGCCCCGAAGGGGCTGGATCGCGTCTTCTTCACCAATTCGGGCTCTGAATCGGTCGATACCGCGCTGAAGATCGCGCTGGCCTATCACCGCGCCGCCGGCCAGGCGAGCCGCACCCGGCTGATCGGCCGCGAGCGCGGTTACCACGGCGTCGGCTTCGGCGGCATGTCGGTCGGCGGCATGGTCGCCAACCGCCGCCAGTTCGCGACCCATCTGCCGGGCGTCGACCACATCCGCCATACCCACGATCTCGCCCGCAACGCCTTCGCCAAGGACCAGCCGGACCATGGCGCCGAGCTCGCCGACGACGTTGAGCGGATGGTCGCGCTGCATGGCGCCGACACCATCGCGGCGGTGATCGTCGAGCCGGTGCCGGGCTCGACCGCGGTGCTGCCGGCGCCGAAGGGCTATCTGCAGCGCCTGCGCGAGCTCTGCACCAAGCACGGCATCCTGCTGATCTTCGACGAGGTCATCACCGGCTTCGGCCGACTCGGCACCCCGTTCGCCGCCAACTTCTACGGCGTGACGCCCGACATGATGACGACCGCGAAGGGCATCACCAACGGCACCGTGCCGTGCGGCGCGGTGTTCACCAGCCGCCAGATCCACGACGGGCTGATGGTTGGCCCGGACAACGCCATGGAGCTGTTCCACGGCTACACCTATTCGGCGCATCCGGTGGCCTGCGCGGCGGGTCTTGCCACGCTCGACATCTACAAGGACGAAGCTCTGCTGACCCGCGGCGCCTCGCTCGCCGACTACTGGCGCGATGCCCTGCATTCGCTGAAGGGCCTGCCGAACGTGGTCGACATCCGCAACCAGGGTCTGATGGGCGCGGTCGAAGTCGCGCCGCGCGATGGTGCCGTCGGCGCGCGCGGCTACGACATCATGGTCGATTGCTTCAATCGCGGCCTCTACTTCCGCATGAGCGGCGACTCGCTGGCATTGTCGCCGCCCCTGATCGTCGAGAAGTCGCATATCGACGACATCGTCTCGATCCTCGGCGACTCCATCAAGCGCGTGGCCTGATAATTGCTAGCTAGATATTAGCTGGCTCTACAAATTGCTGTCGCCGTTGCGAAGCAGAGTGGTTTCGCAGCGGCGATTGCGTTTTCGCTGCAGGATGTGAGGAAAAGTGAAGGTCCTTGTTCTCGGCAGTGGCGTGATCGGCGTCACCTCTGCCTATTACCTTGCGCGCGCCGGCCACGAGGTGACGGTGATCGACCGTCAGCCGAAGCCCGCGCTGGAAACCTCCTTTGCCAATGCCGGCGAAGTGTCGCCCGGATACTCATCGCCCTGGGCCGGCCCCGGCGTGCCGGTCAAGGCGGTGAAGTGGCTGTTGATGAAGCACGGCCCGCTGGTGATCCGCCCCAAGCTCGATCCCGTGATGTGGCTCTGGCTCTTGAAGATGCTGCGCAACTGCACCACGGCGCGCTACGCGGTGAACAAGAGCCGGATGATCCCGATCGCGGAATACAGCCGCGACTGCCTGCAGGCGCTGCGCAGCGAGATCGGCATCCGCTATGACGAGCGTGCGCGCGGCACGCTGCAGCTGTTTCGCGAGCAGGCCCAGCTCGATCACACCGGCGACGACATCGCGGTGCTGAAGCAATACGGCGTGCCGTTCGAGGTGCTCGGCCGCGAGGGCTGCATCGCCGCCGAGCCCGCGCTGGCCGGCGTGAAGGAAAAGTTCGCCGGCGGGCTGCGGCTGCCGCATGACGAGACCGGCGACTGCCATATGTTCACGCAGGCCCTGGCGCTGGAAGCCGAGAAGCTCGGCGTGCGCTTCAACTTCAATGTCGGCATCGACGCCCTGAATGCGGACACGACGCGGATCACCGGCGTCGCGACCAGCGCCGGGATGATGACGGCGGATGCCTACGTGCTGGCGCTCGGCAGCTATTCGCCGATCCTGCTGCGGCCGCTCGGCATCTCGCTGCCGGTCTATCCGGTCAAGGGCTATTCGATCACCGTGCCGATCAAGGACGCGTCCGGCGCGCCGGAATCGACCGTGATGGACGAGAGCTACAAGGTCGCGATCACCCGGCTCGGCGATCGCATCCGGGTCGGCGGCACCGCGGAGATCTCGGGCTATTCGACCAAGCTCTACGCCGCGCGCCGCGCGACGCTGGATCATTCGCTGACCGACCTGTTTCCGCGCGGCGGCGACCTTCCCAGGGCCACCTTCTGGTGCGGGCTGCGTCCGATGACGCCGGACGGCCCGCCGGTGATCGGCGCGACGCGCTTTGACAATCTGCACCTCAACACCGGCCACGGCACGCTCGGCTGGACCATGGCCTGCGGCTCCGGCCGGGTGCTGGCGGATATGCTTTCCGGCAAAAAGCCCGAGATCGACACCAAGGAGCTGTCGATCAAGCGCTACGACCACCGGTTCGGTTAGACCTCATCGTCGCACGCGAGCTCCTATTCGGCGGCGTTCTTCACGGGCGATTCGACATCGTCGTCTCGCTTCGTAGCCGTCCAGTTCGACAGCGCATTCGAGAACCGGTCGAGGTAGAGATAGACGACCGGCGTGGTGAACAGCGTGAGCGCCTGGCTCACGATCAGGCCGCCGACCATCGCATAGCCGAGTGGCTGGCGGATTTCCGATCCTGTTCCGGTGCCTAGCATCAGCGGGACGCCGCCGAGCAAGGCCGCCATCGTCGTCATCATGATCGGGCGGAAGCGCAGCAGAGCCGCTTTCCGGATCGATTCACGCGGCGACAGATGCTCCTCGCGTTCGGCGGCGATCGCGAAGTCGACCATCATGATGCCGTTCTTCTTCACGATTCCGATCAGGAGGATGATGCCGATCAGCGCGATCAGGCTGAAATCGAACCCGAACGCCATCAGGATCGCCAGCGCGCCGACCCCGGCCGACGGCAGCGTCGAAAGGATCGTCAGCGGATGGATGTAGCTCTCATAGAGTATGCCGAGGATCAGATAGACCACGACCAGCGCGGCCAGGATCAGCAGCGGCACCGAGCTCAGTGATTGCTGGAAGGCCTGCGCGGTGCCCTGGAAGCTCGAGCTGAGCGTGGCTGGAGCACCGAGATCGGCGACGGCACTCTGGATCGCGTCGGTGGCCTGGCCGAGCGCCACTCCTTGCGCGAGGTTGAAGCTGATCGTGGTCGCAGGAAACTGCCCCTGGTGCGCGATCGCGAGCGGGCGCACCGGAATCGTGGTCCACTTGCAGAACACGGAGAGCGGCACCTCGTCCCCGGTGGTCGGCGACTTGATGTAGAGCTTGTTGAGCGTGTCGAGCTTGCCCTGCAATTCGGGGAGGATCTCCAGGATGACGTGGTAGCTGTTGAGCTGGGTGAAGTATTGGGTCACCTGGCGCTGGCCGAACGCGTCGTACAGGGTGTCGTCGATCAGTTGCGGCTGGATGCCGAAGCGCGACGCGGTGTCGCGATCGATGGTCAGTGTCAGCGTCGTTCCCTCGGTCTGCTGGTCGGTGGCGACGTCGCGCAGTTCCGGCAACGTTTTCATCCTGGCCAGAATCTTCGGCGCCCATTCGTTCAGCTCGTCGAGCTTCGCGTCCTGCAGCGTGTATTCGAATTGGGTCCGCGTGGCGCGGCCGCCCAGCCGGACGTCCTGCGAGGCCTGCATGTAGAGGCGTGCTCCCTCGACGGCCTCGAGCTTCGGCCGCAACCGTTCGATGATCTGCTGCGCGCTCGCGTCGCGTTCCTCGCGCGGCTTCAGTGTGATGTACATGCGACCCGAATTGAGCGCGGTGCCGCCGCCGCCGATGAACTCGGCCATGCTCTCGACCGCGGGATCAGCCCGGACGATGCTGCTGAGTTCTTCCTGATGCCGCTTCATGTCGGCAAACGAGATGTCCTGGGCCATCTGCGACACGGCCATCAGGAATCCGTTGTCCTGCTGCGGGAAGAATCCCTTGGGAATGATCACGAACAGGTAGACCGACAGTGCCAGCGTCGCGAAGAAGATGCATAGCGTGGTCCTGCTCCAGCGGAGCGCCAGATCGAGGCCCCGTTGATAGCCGTGCAGCATCCTGTCGAATGCCGCTTCGCTCCATTGGTAGAGCCGGCCGTGCCTGGTTTCGCCGTGCGCGCGCAGAAAGCGCGATGCCATCATCGGCGTCAGCGTGAGCGACACCACCAGGGAGACGAAGATCGCCATCGCCAGGGTCACCGCAAACTCGCGAAACAGCCGGCCGATGACGCCGCCCATCAGGAGCAGCGGGATCAGCACCGCGACCAATGAAATGCTGATCGACAGGATCGTGAATCCGATCTCGCCGGCGCCCTGGAACGCCGCGGCGAGCGGCCGGGCACCCTGCTCGACGTATCGCGTGATGTTTTCCAGCATGACGATGGCGTCGTCGACCACGAAGCCGACCGCAATCGTCAGTGCCATCAGCGAAAGATTGTCGAGCGTATAGCCGAACACCCACATCAGTGCGCAGGCGCCGAGCAGCGCGAGCGGCACTGTCACGGCCGGAATCACCGTGGCCCAGAAGCTGCGCAGGAACAGGAAGATCACTATGACGACCAGGACGATGGTGATCAGCAGCGTGATCTGCACGTCCTCGACGGCGGCGCGGATGGTCAATGACCGGTCGCTGATGATCTTGATCTTGATGGCGGGCGGGATGGCGGCCATGAGTCTCGGAAGTTGCTCCTTGATCCGGTCGACCGTTCCGATGACGTTGGCACCGGGTTGCTTGAAGATGACGAGGAACACGCCGCGTTGGCCATCCGCCCAGGCGGCCTGCTTCATGTCCTCCGGCGCCGCGACCGCCCGACCGATGTCGCGAATCCGCAACGGGCCGCCGTTGCGGTAGGCGATGATGACGTCATTCCAGTCCTTTGCCTCCACCAGTTGATCGTTGGCGTAGATCGTGTAGGCGCGCGTCGCGCCGTCGATGTTGCCCTTCGGACCATCGACCGTCGTAATGGCGATCTGGCTGCGGATATCTTCCAGCGAGAGCCCCTTGGCGACCAGTTTGGCGGGATCGACCTGCACGCGGATCGCGGGCTTCTGCTGTCCGCCGATGAATACCTGGGCGACGCCCGAAATCTGGCTGATCTGCTGCCCGAGCTGGGCGTCGACCGCATCGCTCACCTTGATCAGCGGCAGGGTGTCTGAGGTCGCCGACAATATGAGGATGGGCGAGTCCGCCGGGTTGACCTTGCGGTAGATCGGGGGCGTCGGCAGGTTCTTGGGCAACTGACCGCCTGCGGCATTGATCGCCGCCTGGACATCATTGGCGGCTCCGTCGATGCTGCGGTTCAGATCGAACTGAATGGTGACCGCGGTCGAGCCGAGCGAGCTCGTCGAGGTCATTTGAGCGATGCCCGGAATCTGCGCGAATTGCCGCTCCAGCGGCTGCGCGACGGAGGACGCCATGGTTTCCGGGCTGGCGCCAGGCAAGCTTGCGGAGATCTGGATGGTCGGAAAGTCGACTTGCGGCAGCGGTGCGACCGGCAACAGCGGATAGGCGACCATTCCGACGAACAGGAGGCCGGCCATCAACAGTGAGGTGCCGATCGGGTAGCGGATAAACGGAGATGAGATGCTCTCGTTCATTTCTGCGATCCAAATGAACGGCAGGCGCATCTTTTCCCGAAAGTCGGGAGTCGTCCTCGAAAGCTCGAGCGCGAACGCGCGTTTTCCTCGCCATGGCCAATCGGCAGATCGCGGAGTTTGCCTCCGCGCCTACCTGTTTTTTGCCAGCATAATCACTCTGGAGCACGCCGCGCGAATGGAATCGTCGGATCGCGCATTCGACGTTCGTTCAATGGCCGGAATTCGCGTGTTGTTATCGCCGCTTGGGAAGCGTCAAACATGTCCCTTGGCGCATAATATATCGTGGGACGATATATTATTGCACGCGCGGTTGGCTCGACGCCACGAGGGGCGTCATGATTGTTCAGGCGCGGCTCGTCCAGTGCAACGTGCTCGTGCGGCGGTCCTAGGCGATGTCGAACTCGTCCTGCATCCTGGTCACGATGTCGCGAAGCTCTTTTTCCTTCGCCTCATCCAGTGCGGTCTCGCGCGTGCCGCCGAGATCCCAGCTCGGAGTATAGCCCTTGAGCCGGATCAGCTTCAGGCCTGTGACACCCGACCTTCTTTCCAGTTCGGCAGTGATCTCGTGCTGCATCTGGAGTGTCTTCATCGCGCATCTCCGGGAACGCTATCCCGCTCAACAGGACAGCCAGCATCATGTTCCTCGCGAGCCCGCGCCGGATGCGTGTCCCGCCGTCCTGGAACGTCCGCCTTGCGGTCCACGTTGCTTCCGGTCGAACCAGGAAAGGACCTCACATGAAGAAACTGGCAACGATCGGATTGGCTGCGGCCATGATGCTGTCGACATCGCTCGCCTTCGCGCAGGGTGGCGGCGGCGCCGGATCGGCCGGCGGCGCGAGTGCAGGCGCGGGGACCGGAAGCTCCGGCACAGGAACCGGCACCGGCGGCACCACCGGGATGGGAACCGGCTCGGGAATGAGCAATCCGCCCGGAAGCACGACTGGCAACATGAACAACCCAGGCACCTCGACGCCGAACTACTCGACCGACCCGAACAACAATTCGGCGACCGCGACCGGGACCTCGAACCTGCCCGGCAACAACAGCGGAACGCGGACCAATCCGCGATGATCGCGAAAGCCCCGCCTCAGTGCGGGGCTTTTCGTTACGCCCCGGATCGCGAAGACCAACAATGGACGTAGAGGCGATCGGCAGAACCGGCGATTGTATCGGACCGCTCTTGGCCAGTAACTATGCCTTGCGCGGGGCTTTTCGCGCGGCCTTGTTCGCAGGCTTTGCCGCGGAGGCTGCCGTGCCGACCGGCTGCACCCGCAGGCCATCCACGAATACGTCCAACAGCCTGAGCGCGGTGGTCTGCCAGCCGGGCTGGTCGTGCATGTAGCACATGCCGATCAGCGCGCGCAGCACGTCCTCGGCGCTGATGTCGCCGCGGATCGCGCCGGCCGCGACCGCGCGCGCGAGCAGGGTGCCGATCGCCCTGGTCAGGCGGTCGAACGAATAGGCGTGCAATTCGGTCGAGCCGTGCGCGACCAGCGCCAGTGCCGCGACCATGCCCTTCTTGGTGGCGACGAATTCCACATTGGCGCGCAGCCAGCGCCGCAGCGCCTCGACCGGCTCGGGTGCGCATTGCAGTTGCTCGGCCAGATCGCCGAGCTGCTCGACCTCGCGGCGATAGACCGCCTCATACAGCGCCTCGCGGGTCGGAAAGTGGCGATAGAGCGTGCCGATGCCGACGCCGGCATGGCGCGCCACTGCCTCGAGGCTCGCCTCGCTGCCGCCAGCCGAGAACACGGCCTTGGCCGCTTCCAGCACGCGCTCGCGGTTGCGCACGGCGTCGGCGCGGGGCTTGCGTGCAATTTCTGGTGATCGAGCGGCCATTAGTTTTTTCATTGGCTTTTTCTTTTCACCCTCCCTTGTAAACGGAGGATGCCTCCGTATATGGCGACCAGCACCGGACCTGACAAGGCGCGCCGATCCTGCATCGGTGGCCACGGGTTTCCGTTGCCTCGATTCAACCCGACCATACACGGATCGGAGCCCTGCATGAATCTCCCACTCAGCCTCACCATCAACGGTGTCCGCCGGGAAATTGTCCTCGACGACCCCCGCGTGACCCTGCTCGACCTGTTGCGCGAGCGCCTCGACCTCACCGGCACCAAGAAGGGATGCGACCGCGGCCAGTGCGGCGCGTGCACCGTCCTGGTCGACGGCCGCCGCATCAATTCCTGCCTCGCGCTTGCCGTCAGCCATGACGGCGCCGAGATCACAACCATCGAAGGCGTCGCGCGCGGCGACCAGCTGCATCCGGTGCAGGCCGCCTTCATCGCCCATGACGGCTTCCAGTGCGGATTCTGCACGCCGGGCCAGATCATGAGCGGCATCGGCCTGATCCAGGAGGGCCAGGCCGGCGACGATCCGGAGCGCGTGCGCGAATGCATGAGCGGCAATCTGTGCCGCTGCGGGGCCTATCAAGGAATCACCGAGGCCGTGCTCGAGGCGCAGGCCGGCATCAACGCGACCAAACAGAGGCGCTCCGCATGATGAACTTCGATTATGTCAGGCCGGCCAGCGTCGCGGACGCGATCGCGGCGGCATCCGAAAAGGGCGCGAGCTATCTCGCCTCCGGCACCAATCTGCTCGACCTGATGAAGGGCGGCGTCAGCCGGCCGAGCCTTCTCGTCGACGTCACGCGTCTGCCGGGGCTCGACCGCATCGAGCATCCGGCCGACGGCGGCTTGCGGATCGGCGCGCTGGTGCGCAATGCCGATCTCGCGCATGACGCGGAGTTTGCGCGCAACTATCCGGCGGTTGCCGAGGCGTTGCTGTCGGGCGCGTCCGCCCAGCTGCGCAATGCCGCGACCGTCGGCGGCAATCTGATGCAGCGGACACGCTGCGCCTATTTCTACGACGCCGGCAGCGCCTGCAACCGGCGCTGGCCGGGCGCCGGCTGCGACGCCCTGAAGGGCGAGAACCGCCTGCACGCGGTGCTCGGCTGGAGCGAGGGCTGCATCGCGACCCATCCGTCGGATTTCTGCGTGCCGCTGGTCGCGTTCGACGCCGTCGTCGAGATCGAGGGCAAGACCGGCCGGCGCGAGCTGCCGCTCGAGGCGCTGCACCGTCTGCCGGGCGAGACGCCGGAGCGCGAGACCGCGCTGGAGCGCGGCGACCTGATCGTCGCGCTGCGGCTGCCGGCCGAAGCGCAAGGCTTCTCCGGGCATGCGCGCTACATCAAGGTGCGCGAGCGCACCTCCTATGCGTTTGCCGTGGTCTCGGCTGCGGCCGGCTTGCGCATCGAGGATGGAAAAATCCGCGAGGCGCGGCTTGCGCTCGGCGGCGTCGCGGCAAAGCCGTGGCGGGCGCGCGAGGCCGAGCAGGTGCTCGCGGGCGCCGCGCCGGATGCGGCTAGCTATCGCGAGGCGGCGCGCGCCGCGCTCGCGGGCGCAAAACCGTCCGGCGACAACGCCTTCAAGATCGAGCTCGCGCAGCGCATCGTCGCGCGCGCGCTCACCCTTGCTGCCGCAGGCACGCCGGATCGCATTCCCGCGCTGCCGGGCTCTCCCTTCTCGTCCGTTGCAGGAGCGTAACGCATGACGGCTGAACTCAATCTCACCCGCGACCCCGCCCATGTCAGGCACGGCTCGAATATCGGCCAGCCGCTGACCCGCACCGACGGCACCCTGAAGGTCACCGGCAAGGCGCGCTATGCCGCCGACAATCATCCGCCCGGCATGGTCTATGCCGTGATCGCGACCAGCTGCATCGCGCGCGGCCGCGTCACCGCGCTCGACGTCGCTGCCGCCAGGCGCCACCCCGGCGTCCTCGATGTGATGACGCCGGCGCACAAGCCGGAGCTCGCGGAGGACCCGGACGCCAAGGGCAATCCGTTCGCCTTCCGCATGGAGCTCCTGCAGAGCGACGAGGTGCGCTACGCCAACCAGGCGATCGCGGTGGTGATCGCCGAGACGCTGGAGGCCGCCACCGAAGGCGCCGCGCTGCTGTCGCCGCGCTATCAGGTCGAGATCGCGCGCGTCGGCCTCGACGCCGGCGAAGCCTATGCGCCGCCGGTGGTCGGCATCGGCAATCCCGCCGAGGTCCGCCACGGCGATATCGATGCGGGCCTTGCCGCGGCATCGAAGCGGATCGACGCAACCTACGAGACGCCGGCGCAGTATCACAACGCGATGGAGCCGCACGCGATCGTCGCGGTGTGGGACGGCGACCGCTTGTTCCTCGACACGCCGAGCCAGGGCATGGCGATGGCGCAGATGCGGATCGGCGGCCTGTTCGGCATTCCGCCCGGCAACATCCACATCAACAGCCCGTTCCTCGGCGGCGGCTTCGGCTCCAAGGGCCTGGTCTCCGGGCCGCAGGTGCTCGGCATCATGGCGGCGAAGCTGGTCGGACGTCCGGTCAAGCTGGTGCTGCGGCGGAGCCAGATGTACGGCCCGGTCGGCCATCGACCGCAGACCCGCCAGCGCATCCGGATCGGCACCGGTGACGACGGCCTGCTGACCGCGCTCGATCACGAAGCGCGCGTCACGACATCGAGCTTCGACGATTTCTACGAGCCGGCGGCGGACGCCTCGCACACGCTCTATGCGAGCCCGGCAATCCGCACAGCGCATGAGGCGGTGCGTGTCGACACCGGCACGCCGCTGTTCATGCGCGCGCCGGGCGAGGCCACCGGATCGATCGCGCTGGAGAGCGCGATCGACGAGGCGGCGTTCGCCTGCGGCATCGATCCCCTGGAATTCCGGCTGAAGAACTACGCCGAGGTCGAGCCGACCACCGGCAAGCCGTTTTCCTCGAAGGCGCTGCGGCAGTGCTACGCCAGGGCCGCCGAACGTTTCGGCTGGGCGGGGCGTCCGCTGCAGCCAAGGCAGATGCGCGACGAGAACGGCTTTCTGGTCGGATGGGGCATGGGCACCGCGACATTCCCGGCGCTGATGTTCCAGGGCAATGCCCGCGCCGTGATCCGCGCCGACGGACGCGGCGTGATGGAGAGCGGCGCGCACGATATGGGGCAGGGCGCCTGGACCGCGCTCACGCAAATCTCGGCCGACGCGCTCGCGCTCGATCTCGAGCAGATCTCGTTCCTGTCGGGCACCTCGGATCTGCCGGATGCCGGCATCGCCGGCGGCTCCGCGCACACTGCAACGGTCGGTGCCGCGATCCACAATGCCGGCGCGGCGGTGATCGCAAAGCTCGCCGAACTTGCGACCTCCGATCAGCGCTCGCCGCTGTTCGGCGCCGGCAATGCCGGCGTGGTGGCGCGGGCCGGGCGGCTCTATCGCCGCGACGATGACGCGCGCAGCGAAAGCTACGCCGAGATCCTGGCGCGCGCCGGCGTTGCCGAGGTCGAGGCCTCTGGCACGGGTGCGGCTGATCCCGCGGCGCAATCGCAATATGCGATGCACGCGCATGGCGCCGTCTTTGCCGAGGTGAAGGTCGATCCGGAGCTCGGCCAGATCCGCGCCACGCGGCTGGTCGGCGCGTTCGCCGCCGGCCGCATCATCAATCCGTTGATGGTACGGAGCCAGCTGCGCGGCGGCATGATCTGGGGCCTTTCCTTCGCGCTGCACGAGGAGGCGGTGATGGACAAGAGGTCCGGACGCATCCTGAATGCGAACCTTGCCGAGTATCATGTGCCCGTGAATGCCGACGTGCCGCCGATGGAGGTGATCACGGTCGACGAGCACGATCCGCACGTCAATCCGCTCGGCATCAAGGGCGTCGGTGAGATCGGCATCACCGGCAGCGCCGGCGCCGTCGTCAACGCCGTCTTCCACGCCACCGGCATCCGCGTGCGGAATTTCCCGATCAAGATCGAGGAAGTGGTGATGGGGTTAAGTTGACACTGCTCGATGCGATCGCGGTGTAACCATCGATGTCGTCCCGGCGAAAGCCGGCAACTGTTATGTTGGTTTGGTCTGCAGGTACGGCTTTCGGTCTCGCATCATGGCATTGAGGACCGTGAGCAGCTTCCTGGCGACGGCGATGAGGGCGAGCTTGGCTGGTTTTCCGGCCTGTCGCAGTCGTGCATAGAAGGCCTTGAACGGATCAGCTCTGCGAACTGCGTTGAGGGCCGCCATATAGAGGGCGTCACGAACGCGCTTTCGGCCGCCCGCAATCTTGCGCTTGCCGCGGAAGGTGCCGCTGTCGACGTTGAAGGGAGCAAGGCCAGCGAGCGCTGCGAGTTGTTTCGGTCCGACCCGCCCGAGTTCCGGCATCTGCGCGATGAGCTGCATGCAGGCCACGGGACCCACGCCGGGCAGCGAACGCATTAACTTCGCATCGTCCGCGATCTGCGCTTCGGCTTTAATCAATGCGCTGATGTCGGCCTCGATCTCGGCGATCTCGCTGTCGAGGACCTCGATGAGGCGGCCGATGCGTTCGGCCATGGCGCGATCGTCGGCCTCGCTGCGCCGGTTCTTCTCCTGGGCGCGCATGAGGACCAGCTGATCCCGCCGTTTTGCAAGCCTCGCCAAGGCGCCCCGTGCAGGATCGGCGACCTGCTCGGGGGCGGGCTGCATGGCCCGCGCAAAGGCCGCCAGCATCCGCGCATCGATCGGATCGGTCTTGGCGAGTAGGCCGCTGGCCCGTGCAAAGTCGCGGGCACGGGCCGGGTTGATCCGTGCGAACTGGATCCCGGCCTGACGCAGCGCCTCGCGAAGCGCGAGGTCATAGATACCCGTCGCCTCGAAGACCACCAGCGCATCGCATTGCCAACGCGCCACCTGCTGTGTGATGGCCTGTGTCGCGTTGGCAATGCGCCTCGGCACGCCGTCAGCCTCATCAAAGATATCGAGGTGTTTCTTGGAGATGTCGATTCCGACGTAACGAAGAGCTATGATCACGGTGCCTGTCCCTGTGATGCGAGGTCTGTTGGTGCAGCCTCGTGCAACTGTTCAGGTTGATAGATGGAACGGGCGGGAGACCGAGCCGGCTCACGGCGTCGAGCGCCAAGGACCCAACGGCTTCCCGCCCACCCTCATCCTGACACACTTCCAAGACACAGGGACCCATAACCACGAATGTAAGTTGTGATGCAACGCTGGGGCCGCAGCGGTCTTCAACAACACAACCCTGTGGTAATGGGTCCCGGCCTGCGCCGGGACGACGCGGGATGGCCTTCGCCGGGACGACGAATGGAGAGAGCGGGGCCTCACCCCGCCGCCGTCACGCAGTTCACCCACAGCACCATAGCCTTCGCATCGCGCGCCGGGTTGGAAAACCGGTGCGGGCGGCGGCTGGCGAAGCGGAAGCTGTCGCCCTGCTTCAGCGTCCAGGTCTCGGTGTCCACCGTCAGCGTCATCTCGCCCTGGAGCACGAGGCCGGCTTCTTCGCCGTCATGGGTATAGAACTCGTCGCCGGTGTTGCCGCCGGGCTCGAGATGCACCAGGAACAGATTGAGCCGGCTCTCGCTGCCGGCCGGACTCAGCAGCTGCTTTGAGATTCCGGTGCGCCACAGCTTCAGCTCGGCGCGCTGCACCTCGCGGGTCACGACGCCCCCGGCGCCGTCATCTTTCGGCGTCGCGCCGAACAGCGCGGCGATGCCGACGCCGAGCACGTCGGCCAATGTCGCCAGCACGCGCAGCGAGGGTGACGACAGGCCGCGCTCGATCTGGCTGATGAAGCCGATTGACAAGTCGGTGCGCGCGGCAACCACCTCCAGCGACATCTCCTTGCTGCGGCGCAGGTCGCGGATGCGGCGTCCGACCGCGAGATCCATCGCGGGCTCGGCCGGCTTGCCGGCCGGTTTCTTGGCCGGAGTCCTGGCCGCGCGGCGTGCCGTCGCGGGCCTTGCTGCCGTGCCTTTGCGCATTCTGTTGCCGCCGCTCACGTCAGTCCGCTTCCTTCATGTGCATGAAAACCGCTTGCATTGGCCGCGGTTTCGTGACCACAATTTCATATTGGTGAAAATAGGCCGGAACGGCGTCGACCGCAACCAAAAGCCCGAAACGCGCGGGCGATGCGGCGCCAGGGCCAGCTTCGGGAGGTGTTGCGATGTCGTTTCAGCGTCTCGTCCAGGCCGCGGTGGCCGCCCTTGCCCTTGCCTTGACCGCGCCGTCAGGGGCGCAGCAGGTGCTCAAGGTCGGCTCGACCCCGACCGGCATTCCCTTCACCTTCCTCGACACCAAGACCAACTCGATCCAGGGCATCATGGTCGATCTCGCCACCGAGATCGGCAAGGACGCCGGCTTTACCGTGCAGATCGAGCCGATGCAGTTCTCGGCGCTGATCCCTTCGCTGACCGCGAACAAGATCGACATCATTGCGGCTGCGATGTTCGCCACCGCCGCGCGCAAGGAGGTGATCGACTTCTCCGAGCCGGTCTACACCTACGGCGAGGGCCTCGTGGTGCCGAAGGCCGACACCAAGGCCTATGCCTCGCAGGAGGATCTGAAGGGCACCGTGGTCGGCGCCCAGGTCGGTACTGCCTTTGTCGATGCGCTGAAGAAGACCGGGCTGTTCAGCGAGGTCAAGGTCTACGATACCATTCCCGACATCCTGCGCGACGTGAATGCGGGCCGCCTCAAGGCCGGCTTCGCCGACTATCCGATCCTCGCCTACAATCTGCAGCAGGGCAATTTCGCCGACGTGCGGCTGGTCGACGGCTACAAGCCGGTCACGGTGGGCACGGTCGCGATCGGCGTCCGCAAGAGCGACACCGAGCTGCTCGCGAAGATCAACGCCTCGCTGGCCAAGCTGAAGGCCAACGGCACGATCGCGAAGATCCTGGAAAGGTGGGGCCAGAAGGCCAACGCATCGTGACGCGCGTGTGCTGCTATTGGACTTGCCGGGCCACGCAAGCTCAGTGACCCGTCATCCTGAGGAGCGCGTAGCGCGTCTCGAAGGGTCGACGGCCACCAGCCGGGCCGATTCATCCTTCGAGACGCGGCGAAGACGCCGCTCCTCAGGATGACGGGAGCGGGTGACGGGACGGGATAAATTTAGCCGATGCAAAAATTCTTCCATGACGCCGTCGAGTTCGTGCCAATCCTGCTGCAGGGTGTCTGGCTGACCATCGTCGTCACCGTCGGCTCGCTGTTGCTGTCGACCGTGCTCGGGCTGGTGTGGGCCTTGATGCGGGTGTCCGGAATTCGCATCCTCGTCGGCTTCAGCGCCGCGCTGATCAATGTGATCCGCGGCATCCCGATCATCGTGCTGCTGTTCTACATCTACTTCGTGATGCCCGATTTCGGCATCGCGCTGTCGGCGCTGCAGGCCGCGATCATCGGGCTCGGCATCGCCTATTCAGCCTATCAGGCGGAAAATTTCCGCGCCGGCATCGAGGCGATCGACAGGGGGCAGATCGAGGCGGCGCAGACCATCGGGATGGGCTGGTGGCTCACCATGCGCCGCGTGGTGCTGCCGCAGGCGGTCAGGATCATCCTGCCGCCCTACGGCAACATCATGATCATGATGCTGAAGGATTCCTCGCAGGCGTCCACCATCACGGTCGCCGAGCTCGCGCTGCAGGGCAAGCTGATCGCCTCCTCGACCTTCAAGAACACCAGCGTGTTCACGCTGGTGGCGCTGATGTACCTCACCATGAGCATTCCGCTCATCCTGCTGGTTCGGCACTTCGAGAACAAGGCGAACCGCAAATGATCGCGCTCCGCGACGTCCACAAGAGTTTTGGCAAGGTCGAGGTGCTGAAGGGCATCACCGCCTCCGTCGCGAGGAGCGAGGTGGTGTGCATCATCGGCCCGTCCGGCTCCGGCAAGTCGACCATCCTGCGCTGCATCAACGGGCTCGAGAGCTACGATCGCGGCGAGATCAGCGTCGAGGGCGCGCGCGTCGACAGCAATGACCGCTCGATCGTGGCGATCCGCACCCAGGTCTCGATGGTGTTCCAGCGCTTCAATTTGTTTCCGCATCGCACCGCGCTCGAGAACGTCATCGAGGGGCCGCTTTATGTGAAGAAGGAACCGCGCGAGCAGGCGGTCGCCCGTGGCCGCGCGCTGCTCGCGCAGGTCGGGCTCGCCGACAAGGCCGAGGTGCACCCGCCAAAACTCTCCGGCGGCCAGCAGCAGCGCGTCGCGATCGCGCGGGCGCTGGCGATGCAGCCGAAGGCGATCCTGTTCGACGAGCCGACCTCCGCGCTCGATCCGGAGCTGGTCGGCGAGGTGCTGTCGGTGATGCGCAAGCTTGCCGACGACGGCATGACCATGGTCGTCGTCACCCATGAAATGGGCTTTGCCCGCGACGTCGCCGACCGCGTGCTGTTCATCGACGGCGGCGTCATCGTCGAGCAGGGCTCCGCCAAATCCGTCCTCAACCAACCCCAGCACCCGCGCACCCAGGATTTCCTGCGCCGCGTGCTGCATCCGCTGTGATCGGTTCATGATGCCGCTTGGTCAGGCCGTTTCAGCATCGATGGTCCACCTCTCCCCTTGTGGGAGAGGTCGGATTGCATCGTTAGATGCAATCCGGGTGAGGGGTTACGCTCTCTCGTGGGACCTGAACCCCTCACCCGGCGCTGCGCGCCGACCTCTCCCCGATGGGGAGAGGTGAAATACGAGCTCCTCCCATGACCACACCCACCCGCCTGCCGCTGCCACCGAGTCTCTATGCCGACACCGCGGTGGAGGCGACGCCGACGCCTCCGCTGACGTCGGACAAGAGCGTGCCGGTCGCGATCATCGGCGGCGGCTTCACCGCCCTGTCGACCGCGCTGCACCTCGCCGAGCAGGGTGTGCTTGCGACCGTGCTGGAAGCGCAGGAGCCGGGCTGGGGCGCCTCCGGCAACAATGGCGGGCAGACCAATCCGGGACTGAAGCACGACCCGGATCAGATCGAAGCGGATTTCGGCGCCGATCTCGGCCGCCGCATGATCGAATTCTCCTACGGCACCACCAACTTCACGCATGATTTGATCCGCCGCTACCAGATCCCCTGCGAGGCCAGGCAGAACGGCACGCTGCGCGCCGCCTACAACGAAGCCAGCGCGGCGGCGCTCGAGACCACGGCAAAGCAGTGCATCCGGCGCGGCATGCCGGTGAAGCTGCTCGACGCCGCCGAGATGCGGGCGATGACCGGCAGCGACCGTTACCTCTGCGCCATGCTGGATGCGCGCGGCGGCGACTTGCATCCGCTGAGCTATGCGCGGGGTCTTGCGCGCGCCGCGATCGGGGCCGGCGTCGCCGTCCATGGCGAGACCCCGGCGCTGTCGCTCCGCCGCGACGGCGGCCGCTGGCGGATCGCGACGCCGCGCGCGGTCGTGCTCGCCGACAAGGTGCTGCTCGCGACCAACGGCTTTACCGATGATCTCTGGCCGGCGCTTCGCCGCAGCATCGTGCCGGTGTTCTCGTCGATCGCGGCGACCGCGCCGCTGTCCGACGAGATCGCGCGCGCGATCATGCCGACCCGCCCGGTGCTCTACGAAAGCGGCCACATCACGGTCTATTACCGCATCGACCAGCACAACCGCCTCTTGATGGGCGGCCGCGGCCCGATGCGCTGGATCAGCAAGCCGACCGACGTCGCCTATCTGATCCGCTACGCCGAGCGGCTGTGGCCGCAGCTCAGGGGCGTCGGCTGGACCCACGGCTGGAACAGCCGTCTTGCCATCACCGCCGATCACTACCCGCATGTCCATGAGCCCGCGGAGAATTTGCTGATCTCGCTCGGCTGCAACGGCCGCGGCGTCGCGCTCTCGACCGCGATGGGCGCAGAGCTGGCCCGCCGCCTGATCGGCGGCCCCAAGGCCGGGATCGACATGCCCGTGACCGGTATCAAGCCGATCCCGATGCACGCCTTCTGGCGGGTCGGCGTCACCACGGCCGTGCTGACCGGCCGGGTGCGGGACCGGTTTGGTGTGTGAGGCATTTAACACAATTACAGAATGTGCTGGGCTAATCTCGTGCGTCGGATATATTCGCAGTCTTTACTGAAAGGCTGTTCATGCAGTGCGAGCGATGCGGTCATGCGAACCGGGCTGGCAACGATTATTGTGAAGATTGCGGTGCGCCGTTAGGCCTCAAATGTGACTCCTGTCAGCATGTGAACGGGCCCTCCAGCCGCTTCTGCGGCCGCTGCGGCACCGCGCTCGCCGCGGGCAGCGTCCGTCCCGATGCGCCCTCGCAGCGGCTGCTGCGTTCGCTCAGCACCAAGGGCGGCGAGCGCAAGAACCTCACTCTGCTGTTTGCCGATATCCGCAACTCGACCAACCTGATTGACAGCCTCGGCGATCCCGAGCTCGGGATGCGGCGCCTCGAGCCGGTGCTCGACCTGATGAAGGAAGCGGTCCACCGCTACGACGGCATCGTCAACAAGATCCAGGGCGACGGCGTCATGGCGCTGTTCGGCGCGCCGCCGCGCCCGCATGAAGACCATGCGGTCCGCGGCTGTCTCGCCGCGCTCGCCATGCAGGATTCGGTCGCCAGGCTCGCCGATCCCGGGATGCAGATCCGGGTCGGGCTGCACACCGGCGAAGTCGTGGTGCAAACGGTGGAAAACACCATCTATCAGACCTACGACGCCGCCGGCGCCAACGTCCATATCGCCAACCGGATGGAGCAGATGGCCGATGAGGGCGCGATCCTCATCACGCGGGACACCTATGTCGGCGCCAGGCAATTCGTCGAGGTGTCGCCGCTCGGCATGCAGACCATTCGCGGCATCTCCATGCCGGTGGAGGTCTTCAAGCTGACCGGGCTGCTCAGCGCGCCCGCCAGCGACGTTTTCCGCAGCGGCCGCCGCCTGACCTCGATGGTCAACCGGACCGAGCAGATGGCGGCGCTGGAGCATGAGCTGTCGCGTGCGGTTGGCGGCGACGGCCGGGTCGTCGGCATGGTCGGCGATGCCGGCATCGGCAAGAGCCGGCTTTGCTTCGAGTTCGCCGAAAATTGCCGCCGCAAGGGCATTCGCGTCTACGAGGCGCGCGTGCTGGCGCATGGCCGCGCAACGCCGTTCCAGCCCGTGCTCGAGCTGTTGCGCGACATCTTCGGCATCCGCGTCAAGGAGCCGATCGAGACATCCAGGCGTCGCGTCATCGATCGTTTCGCCGAGATGGCCGCGTCGGAGCAGGAACTGCTGGTGCTGCTCGAATTCCTCGGGCTTGCCGATCCGGAGCATCCGGCTCCGAAGCTCGATCCGCGCGCGCTGCGGCTGCAGTTGCTCGATCTCGTTCGAACGCTGGTGCGCGCGCGCCCCGGGGACACGCCGGCGGTCGTCATGATCGAGGACCTGCACTGGATCGATGCCGCCAGCGAAGAGTTCGTCGAGACGCTGGTCGATGCCATCGTCGGCACCGCGACGTTGCTGGTGGTCAATTTCAGGCCGGGCTTCACGGCACCTTTCATGCAGCGGTCGCACTACCGTCAGATCGCAATCCCGCCGCTGCCGTGGTCCGATTCGAACGAGCTGCTCCGCGAGCATTTCGGCAGGCATCCCTCGCTGGCCTCGCTGAGCAGCAATGTCATCGAACGCGCGCAGGGCAATCCGTTCTTCATCGAGGAGCTTGCCAACACCGTCGTGGAGCGCGGCAATGTGGAGGGCGAACGCGGCAACTACCGGCTCAAGCATGGCGTCGATGCGGTGCCGCTGCCCGCAACGGTGCAGGCCGTCGTGGCCGCCCGCATCGATCACCTCGAGGATATCGCCAAGCAGGTGCTCGAGACGGCGGCGGTGATCGGCCGGCTGGTCGCGATGTCGGTGCTGCGTCCGGTCGCGGCGCTGCCGAACGACGATTTGCAGAACGCCATCGCGCAGCTCCGCCAGGCCGAACTGCTGTACGACCTGCCGCCCTACGACAAGGGACTGCTGGCGTTTCGCCATCCGTTGATCCAGGAGGTCGCCTATGCAACCCAGTTGCGGTCGCGGCTGACCACGCTGCATGCGACCGTCGCCAAGGCGATCGAGGGCTTCGACTGGGGCAAGCTCGACGAGTTTGCCGGGCTGCTCGCCTATCACTACGAGGCCGCGGGCCAGCCGCTGGAGGCGGTGACCCATTTGCAGCGCGCAGCGCGCTGGATCGGCAAGACCAACTCCGCCGAGGCAATGAAGAGCTGGAAAAAGGTTCGCGCCCTGCTGCAGGACCAGCCCCCGTCCGAATATGTCGACCGGCTGCGGGCGATGTCGAGCGGCCAGATCCTCAACTTCGGCTGGCGTGAAGGCATGTCCGCCGAAGAGGTCAAGCCCTACGCCGAAGAGGCGATCAAATACGCACGCGCGGCGGACCCGGTGCACGAGCCGATCCTGCTCGGAGCCTACGGCAGGATCCTGGCCGCGACCGCGGCGGCCGACGACTATGTCAATCTCGTGCAGGACGCCTTGAAGCTCACCTCCGGCACCGGGGACGTCGGACGGTTTGCGACGGTCAATGCCATGCTGAGCCAGGCGTTCTTCCTGTCGGGCCGTCTTGCCGAGGCGCTCGACGCCGGGCAGGTGGCGGTTGCCGCGATTGCCGAGCAGGGCGGTTTTCACAACAACGTCACACTCGGTCTCAACCCGAACCAGATTCTCGGCTTCGACGTCGAGCACTGGATCAGGTGTCTCGGCACCAGAATTCTGGTGCGGCTGGGCCGGTTCGACGAGGCCGAGCGGCGGATCGCCGAGGTGCTGCGGGCCGAGCCGGAGCGCTTCGCCGCCGTCGTGCAGTTCATTCCGCATTTTGCGATGGTGGAGATGGGCTGGAGCCGCGGCCGGCCGGACCTCGCCAAGCCGCATGCGGCGAGAATCGCCGAACTGGCCGAGCAGTCCGGCACGCCCTATCTGCGGGTCGCGGCGCTCGCCAGCGCCGGCCTCGCCAGCGGCGCCGCAGGCGACTTCAAGGTTGCCGCCGCCCAGCTTCAGGAGGCGATCGACTTTGCGCGCTCTGCGCGAGCCGGCCTCGAATTCGAGGCGCGCATGCTGGCGGATCTGGCCGAAGCGCTCTATCGCGCCGCCGACCACCATGCGGCCCTGCAAGCGGTGGACGAGGCGCTGATGGTCGCGCGGCGAAGGACCGATCGCGTCGCCGAGCTGCACGCGACCGTGCTGCGCGGCCTGATCATTTGCGCTTTGGGCAGCACGTCGCATGATGAGCTTGACGAGATTGTCGGCGGCGCTCAGAATTTGCTCGATGTCTCGGGGGCAGTCTACTTCACGCCACAACTCGATCAGCTTCGATTGCATCTTGAGCGACGTCGCTAGACGCGACGATTTTTTCATTTCTGGAAACAAGGTATTGAGGGGGTTCTAATGGGACGGATGATTCAAGACGATACGACGCGCGATGTTCTGGATCTGCTGAACAAGCGGTTTGGTCCCGGCGGGATCATGGAGATGGTCGAGCTGCAAAAGGAGTTCGACATCTTCTCTCCCAATCATCCCCTCGAGCAGTCGTTCAGGCTGATCGGGATCGAGCCGGCCGACCGGGCCGAGCGGAAGCGCTGGTACACCTTCCTCGGCACGCTCAAGGACTATCCTTCCGATCAGCCCAATGTGAGCGGATACAAGCGGGTGGTCCAGGCGTTCCGCCAGGCGCTCACGCAGAGTCCGTATCTGCCGGTGCTGGTTAGCGTTCACGCCATGAAGGAAAATCCGAAGGTGACGTTTGCGGCCGACGGCCACACGCCGCTGATCTACTCGACCCAGTCGTATCGGGTTCTGTCGATCCCGACCAAGCCAAGCCAGGTCGCCCGCAAGGAGCTTGCTGCGATGGCGAAGCAGCGGCGGGCCAAGGCCAAGAAGTGAGCAAGACGTGAGCATCGCAGCGGAGACCGCAGGTTTCGGCGCCGAAGGCGACCGGGCGCGGTTCTCCGTCCTTTATGCCGATGTCGAATCCTACTACAGCGCGCGGGTCGCCAAATACGGCGCCACCCCGCGCGGGGTGGACTGGTCCTGCCAGGCCACCCAGGACCTCCGCTTCGTCCAGTTGCTGAAGCTCTGCGACTTCTCCGCGCCGTTCAGCCTGAACGACATCGGCTGCGGATACGGCGCGTTGTGCGCCTATCTCGCAAGGCGCCATCCGCAAGCGGAGATCGACTATCTCGGGATCGACCTGTCGCGCGCCATGATCAGCCGCGCGCGCCGCCGTTTCTCGGCGCCGGGGCGCCGCTTCAAGGTCGGCAAGGGCAGCCCGCGCCGCGCGACCTATTCGGTCGCGAGCGGCATCATGAATGTCGATGTCGGCGGTTGCCGCCGATCCTGGGAGGCATTCGTCGCCGGGATGCTGGCCGACCTGCGCCGCGCCAGCCTGCGCGGCTTCAGCGTCAACTTCGTCACCGGGGAGGCGGACCCCACGGCAGCCGCCAATGCAGTGCCGGCGCACCAGCTTTACTGCACGAGGCCCGAGCCGTGGATCCAGTATTGCGAACGCGAGCTGGGCTGCACCGTCGAGACCGTCGACGGCTACGGAATGAACGAAGTCACCCTGCTGGCGCGATGCAGGGATTGCTGATCGAACTGCGGACTATCGCTTGTCCAGAACCCGCAACTCGGCCGTGGCGCTGGCGACCGTCACATCGTTGGCGTCGATCAGATCGGCTTCCACGATCATGTCGCGGTCGGTCTGCGAGATGACCTTCGCCTTGGCCGTGATCGGGCCGATGCGCGCTGGTTTGAGAAACCGCGTGGTCAGCGTCCTGGTCACGACGGTCCGCGTTGCGGGCAGCGCTGCGAGAGCGCCGAGGCCTGTCGCTGAATCCAGCATCGCGGCAAGGAAACCACCCTGGATCGTTCCATGGCGGTTGGTGAACAAGGGTTGCGCCTCGAAACGGACTGTGGCGATTTCACCGTCGAAGCCCAGCCACTCGCGTCCAAGAAGTTGCGCGCCGGGTGGCATGTCTGCGCTTGCTTCACTCAAGCCGGTCACCGCGATTGTTGTCGGTCCAAATGTATCGGCCCGTTCGGGTCATGCAACAAACTCAGTGTCGTCCAGGCGAATGCCGGGATCCATAACCACAAATGGTCATTGTTGAACGACGCTGGAACGACGAGCCCCTTCACAACGCCCGCCGCGGCGTATGGGTCCCGGCCTGCGCCGGGACGACGGTGGGAAGCGAGTCGTGAGCACATCTCACCCCTCCGCGACCGCATCGCCCCAGGGCTGGAACGGCTCGGTGACGCCGCTGTTGGTGGTGCCGTCGCGCAGCACGACGCTCGGGCAGGCGAACTTCATCGGCAGGGTCTGGATACGGGCCTCCTCGAAGTCGAAGCGGCCGCGCAGCGCCTCGCGCACGCTGGAGGGCAGGCGCTTGTCGCCGATCACCACGGCGCCCTCGCTGGCGTCGATCCGGGGCTGGTGGATCGCGGCGTCGAGATCCATGCCGAAATCCATCACGAAGGAGAGCAGTTGCGACACCGCCGGCAGGATGCGGCGGCCGCCCGATGCGCCCGCGGCGAGCGTGCGGCCGTCGGCCGCCTGCGCCACGACCGGCGTGTAGTTGGTGAGGCAGCGCTTGCCGGGCGCAAGCGAGTTCGGATTGCCTTGCGTCGGATCGAACCACATGATGCCGTTGTTCATGGTCAGCCCGGTGTTCGGCGTCACGAATTTGGAGCCGAAGGTCGACAGCAAGGTCTGCGTCACCGCGGCCATGTTGCCGTCGCGGTCGACCGCGGAGAAATGCGTGGTGCAGCTTGGCGCGATCGCTTCGGCGCCGAGCGCGCGGCGGCCGTCGACGTCGCCCATGTCCTTCAGCCGTTCGCGATAGGCGGCTTGCAGCGCCTCGGCATAGGCAGCGTAGGCCGCCGCATCCGGACCGCCCTGCGCGGGCGCCAGCGCCTTTTGCAAAAGGCCGAGCGTGCGCGCCATGGTCGGACCCGCGGTCAGCTCCGGCGTCGCATAGACCGTGCCGCCGCGGTAAGGAATCTTCAGCGGCTCGCGCAGATGGGCGCGGAAGGCGGCGAGGTCGCGCACCGACAGCGCGCCGCCGGCGGCCTGGATGTCGTCGGCGATGCTGCGCGCCAGATCGCCCTCGTAGAAATCGCGCGGACCGGCGGCAGCGAGCTGCGCCATCGTGGCCTTCAGCCTGTCCTGCGGCATGCGGACCACCGACCTGATGCCCCATTGCGCATTCGGCGGCAAGCCGTCCTGCAGATACGCCGCCGCGCTGGCGGGATAGCGCCGCAGATCGGCGGCGGAGCTTGCGATCATCGCGGTGGTCCACCAATCGACCAGAAGGCCTTCGCCGGCGAGCTTGACGCTCGGCGCCAGCAGGTCCTTCCACGGCATTTTGGCGTGGCGGCGATGCGCTTCCTCCATGCCGGCAACGACGCCGGGCACCGCGATCGAGCCGGGGCCGTGCAGGTTGCGGTCGTCCTTGACCCGCGCCCAGGGGAACAGGTCGGAGGCCGCCCCGCCGGTCAGCGGATAATCCTCGATGCGCAGGCCGTCAGGGGCGCGCATGCCGTAGTCGATCACCTCGACGCGGTTCTCCTTGGCGCGATACAGCACCATCGCGCCGCCGCCGCCGGCGCCGCTCATCCACGGCTCCACGACGCCAAGCGCGAAGGTGGTCGCGATCACGGCGTCGACGCAATCGCCGCCCGCGGCCAATACCTCCGCGCCGATCTCGGCCGCCTTGCGCGACTGTGCGGCGACGATGCCGCCCTTGGCGCTGACGGCCGGCTTGCGGATCACTTGCGAGTTGGAGAATTGGTCGGACATGGCGTTGCTTTCGCTGTTCTTGTTGCGGGTGGGGCACGTTGGCGTAGCATGCCAAGCATGGCACTGTCAGTGCAACAACAAGAACCAATTTCAGGGAGCGGAAAATGACTGGTGTGAAGCGTGAACGGGACGGCAAGGTCGGCATCCTGACGCTCAACGATCCCGCGAGCCTGAACGCCATGACGCCGGAACTGCTCGGCGATCTCGCGCGCGCCGTCGGCGAGATGAGCCTCGACCCGGACATCCGCGCGCTGGTCCTGACCGGGGAGGGACGCGGCTTCTGCTCGGGGCAGAACCTCAAGGCGTTCCAGTCGCTCGGCGACAACATCTACACCGGCGTGATGAGGCATTATTGGCCGGCGATGCAGGCGTTGCGCGAATGCCGCGTGCCTGTCGTGGTCGCGGTCAACGGCGTCGCGGCCGGCGGCGGCTTCAGCCTCGCGATGTCCGGCGACATCATCCTCGCCGCGCGCTCGGCGAGCTTCGTCCAGGTGTTCAGCCGGATCGGCCTGGTGCCCGATCTCGGCTCGACCTGGCTGTTGCCGCGCCTGATCGGCCGCCAGCGCGCGCTCGACCTGATGCTGCTGAACGAGCCGCTGCCCGCCGAGCGGGCCAAGGAGTGGGGATTGGTGCGCGATGTGGTCGATGATGCCAAACTGCTCGACGAGGCGAAGGCGCTCGCCGGCCGTCTCGCCGACGGACCGACGCGCGCGCTGGTCGCGACGCGGCAGCTGCTCGAGGAGAGCGAGCACGCCAGCTACGCCGATCCGTTCCGCCGCGAGATCGAGCTGCAGCAGGTGATCCGCGAAAGCGCCGACGCGAAGGAAGGCCGCCAGGCCTTCGTCGAGAAACGCAAGGCCCAGTTCACGGGACGGTAATCCTTGATCGCAGGCACGCTAGCCGATCGCAATCGCGACCTTGCCGAAATGCGCGCCACTCGCCATGTGGGCGAACGCGGCCTTGACCTGGTCGAACGCGAACACCTTGTCGATCACGGGCTTGACGCCGTGCAGGCTGATGCCGTCGCACAGCGCCTGCAGATCCTCGATCGAGCCGACGGTGACGCCTTGCAGCCGCTGCTGCTGCATCACCATCAGCGGCAGCCGCGTGTCGGACGGGGCGGGACCTGCGAGCACGCCGATGAAGGCGATGGTGCCGCCGATCCTGGTGGCGCGGATCGATTCGTTCAGCGTGCCGACGCCGCCGACCTCGACGACGAGGTCGACGCCGCGCCCGGTCAGTTCGCGTGCCTTCTTGCCCCAGTCGGGCGTGGACTTGTAGTTGAGCGTGACATCGGCGCCGAGCTGCTTCAGCCGCGCGATCTTGGCGTCGCTGGAAGAGGTGGCGATGACGCGGGCGCCGCACATCTTGGCGAATTGCAGCGCGAACAGCGAGACGCCGCCGGTGCCCTGGGTCAGCACCGTCTGTCCCGGCTTGAGGTCGCCGAGCTTGACCACCGCGCTCCACGCCGTGAGGCCGGCGCATGGCAGTGCCGCGGCCTCGATGTCGCTGAGGTGATCCGGCGTGCGCACCAGCGCATGCGCCGGGAAGACCCGGTACTCGGTCAGCACACCGTCGACGCTGCCGCCGAGCGCCGCGCGCATCCGCGCCTCGCTCGGCTCGCCCCCGAGCCAGCTTTCGAAGAAGCTGCCGATCACGCGATCGCCGGGTGCGAAGCTCCTGACGCCGGCGCCGACTGCCTCGACCACGCCGGCGCCGTCGGAGACCGGCACCAGCGGAAATTTCTGGCGCGAGCCGTATCCGCCCTTGACCGTGAGCAGGTCGCGATAGTTCAGCGTCGCCGCCTTCAGCCGCACCAGGACTTCGCCGGGGCCGGCTTGCGGAACCGGCTTGTCGACCAGCGCCAGCGCGTCGACGCCGCCGGGGCCTTGCAACTCATAGCATTTCACGGAACGTCTCCTGCTCGGTGCTCTTGTGTTGGGCAGCGCTTGCGGCGCCGCCGCGCATGCTCCGAGCATATGTCAGGCCTGCCGCGCGTGGCCATAGCGCGTAACGGGGCCGATGGAATGGCGCCCATGTCCGAACGTGCTGGCGCTGCCCGAAAATACCGCCAATCTGTGCCGTCAATGAAGTGACCGAGCGGAGGTGACCATGGCTGCCTTGCTTGAGACGAGGCGCGATCTGATCGCCACGCTCGCACGCGGCGCGGTTCGCGTGCTGCTTGCCGCTGCATGGATCGCTTGCGGTGGCGCGATGGCCGCAGCAGACGACAGCCTCTACCGCGCGCAGACCGTCGTCACCGGCCAGGGCGAGCCGAACCGCATCATAGGCTTCGGTGCATGTCTGGAGGACGTCCTGATCAAGGTTTCCGGTCAGCCAATGCTGGCAGGCGACCGCCGGCTTGCCGCATACAAATCGAAGGCCAAGGCGTTCGTCAGCAGTTTCGACTATCACGATCAATATGCCGGCAAACCGCATCATGACGAGCAGGGCACCCGCGACCGGCCTTACGACCTGACGGTGGATTTCGACGAGAGGAAGATCGACGGCATTCTCGCCAGGCTCGGTCTCAAGCCGTGGCGGTCGCAGCGGCCGGTGCTCGGCGTCTTCGCCGAGATGCAGCACGGTCCCAAGGACTACATCGTCACATCCGACGGGACGCAGTCCGACCTGCAACGCGACGCGCTTGCGGCTGCGGCCGCCAAACGCGGCATGCGCTTCGTGCTGCCCGATACAGCGGCGTTGACGAGCGCGAGCGTCACCGCCGCCGAACTGTTGAAGACGCCGCCGGCGAAGCTGAGTTCGATCGTCGCGCCGCAAGGCGGCGAGGCCACTCTGCTCGGTCGGCTGGTCTGGGACGACAAGGATCTCGGCTGGGCCACGCAATGGCGGATGGCCTGGCACGGCAAGGATTACAAATGGCAGTTTCGCGGCGTCACCTTCGATGAAGCCTTCCGCCGCGGCATCGGCGGCGCCGCGCAGGTGCTGTCGGGCAATGGCGATCCGGGACGACCGAAATGATGAACTTGCGCGGGCGTAGCGGCTGGTTTGCGCGAGAGCCTGATAAGATCAGGTTGAGCTGGAACGGCGTCGAAAGTTCACCTCTCCCTTGGGAGAGGTCGATTTGCGCAGCAAATCGGGTGAGCGGTTACGGTCTATCGAGAGAGCAAGAGCCCTCACCCGGATTGCACTGGACGATGCTTCGCATCGCCAGACGCAATCCGACCTCTCCCCAACGGGGAGAGGTGAACCGAAAGCGCGGCAAGCCGATTCAACCAAAACTCATCCCGCTCTACCCGGCGTAGCCGAGCGTTTGCGACGGGTATTCCCCGAACATCGCGCGGTAATATTGCGAGAAGCGCCCGAGCTCGATGAAGCCCTGTTCGATCGCAACCTTGGAGACGGTGGTCTGGTCCGGGGTGCTTTCGCGCAGGATCGAACGGATCATGCAAAGCCGCTTGTAGCGCAGGAACGTCACCGGGCCGACCCCGAACACTTCGTGGAAGGCGCGGTGCAGGCTGCGTCGCGACAGCCGAAGCTCGGTGCAGATTTCCGAGACATGGACCGGGCGCGTGCCCGCGGCGTGCAGATAGTCCTCGACATGGCGCACCAGTCGCATCGCCGACGGCAGGTAGCTCGTTCCATCGGGCGGCAGCGATGTGACGACCGTCGCGGTCACGCAATCGATGATCGCGCGCTTCCAGAAGTCGGCCGACGCGTCGGTCAAGGCGTCCGGATAGCGCGCGAGATGCGCGACGATCCGCGGCAGTTTGTCTGCTGCGCCCATGCCGATCGCGGGGTCGGCGCGAAAGTGGTTCTTCGCTTGCCAGGTTTCGGCGTCGGCGAGCCGCGGCTCGCCGCCGAATATGTCGGGCAGATCGGCAAGGTCGAAGCGGATGGCCGCGTAGGACGAAGCGCTGTGAAAGACCCCGTCATGCTCGACCGAAGGAGGGATCACCAGCACATCGGCCGGCTGCATGTCGAACGCCCAATGCGTGACGCGGTCGGTCGCGTTCAGCAGCATTCCGATGATCAGCTTGGGATCGGTCGAGATGCGCTGGGTGCGGACCCCGACATTGAACGCGCCGATGCTGAGCGAAAAGTCACCGATCCCGACGTGAGACAATGTGCCGCGCAGCTTGCCGCGCTCAAGCTGCATGACTTCGACATGCGAACCTTTGACGGCATCGTGGAGACCCTCGAAGCCATCAAGCTCGCCGGTGCTGACCGTCAGGTGCTGGCCCATATCCACGTTCACAACTGTAGCGCGATTAATCCACTAAAACCAAATGCTTGAAGTCGGTACAAAAAGTGCGGCCGCGACAATGTGCCTAAATTGGTTTGATTCGCATGGCGAGATCGTGGTGGTGGATTTGCTAACGCACGGATTTTCGCTTGTTTTTCCGAGAAAGCAATAAGGCCGACCGGATCGGATTGATCGAATTGGAGCATCTTTCGTTAAGCCTGCACGCCTCGGGGTTGAGATTGGCACAAAGTGCACATCACTTGTATAGTGTGTTCCGCTATCGTTTGAACTGACAGCAGAATTCGCTCGTGACAACGTCCAGTGGAACGAGTCACGATGGAGAAATCCTGTGCACGCAAGTGTGCACATGGATTGGCAACGGAGGAGAAAAGGGAAGAAGGCCTGACGGATCAACGCTGCCGAAAAGTGCAGCACAGAAAAATGGAAGGGCGCGACAATGCACTCAGGCAAGACGCAATCATTGACGACGTTCGGTCACCGAGATCGTAAGGCTGCGATCTTCAACAGGATTTTCCGTCTGGCGCTCGTTGGAGCAGCCGCGATCCTCGCGCAAGCCGGCCCGGCGTCGGCGGTCAGCATCGGCTCTTCCGCTTCATTGCCGCTCGTTCAACAGCAAGAAGGCAGCGGTAACGTTGTGCAGGTGCGCGCCGTCGCGCGCCGGGGCGGCGTTGCCGTCGGACCGCGCGGCGGTGCGGTTGCCTATCGTAGCCGGACGGTGGTGCGCCCGGGAGTGAGGCCAGGCTGGCACGGCGGCGGCACGCGCTGGGTTGGACCACGGCCGGGAGGTTGGGCGCGGCCCGGCTGGTACGGTTGGCCGATCGGGGGCGCGGTCGCGGCCGGCGCAGCGATCGGTTTCGTCAGCGCGGCGAGCGCAGCCGCCTGGGCGGGACCGCCGCCGGCAGCGGGCATGTGCTGGTACTACACCGACCCGTCGCGAACACAGGGCTTCTGGGACTACTGCTCGCGGTAATGTGCGAAGAGGTGCATCGCCATGTCCCGGGTAGAGATCGCCTCCACTGAACGAGAGGGTGCGGACCGCGTCCAGACCGACGACATGGTCTGGATTCCCGGCGGCACGTTCCGCATGGGCTCCGACCATCACTATCCGGAGGAGGCGCCGGCGCATCGCGCGTCGGTCGACGGCTTCTGGATCGACCGCACCCCGGTGACCAACGCTCAATTCCGCGAATTCGTGCGGGAGACCGGGCACATCACGGTCGCCGAGCGACCGCCGGATCCTGCGCAATATCCGGGCGCGCTGCCGCATATGCTCTACGCCGGCTCGCTGGTGTTTCAGCCGCCGCGCCGGGTCACCACCCTGCGCGACTGGAGCCAATGGTGGACCCTGATGAAGGGCGCGAACTGGCGGCGCCCCTACGGCCCGCGCAGCAACATCAACGTGCTCGGCAGCCACCCGGTCGTCCACGTCGCCTATGCCGATGCGCTCGCCTACGCCAAATGGGCCGGCAAGGACCTTCCGACCGAAGCCGAGTGGGAGTTCGCGGCGCGCGGCGGGCTCGAGGCCGAGGAGTTCGCCTGGGGCAATGCCTTGACGCCCGGCGGCAAGCACATGGCCAACACATGGCAGGGCAATTTCCCTATTCAGAACCTCTGCGAGGACGGCTTCGACCGGACCTCGCCGGTGACCGCGTTTCCGCCGAATGGCTATGGCGTCCACGACATGATCGGCAATGTCTGGGAGTGGACCGCCGACTGGTGGTCGGCCCGTCATGAGGCCGACGCCGCGAAGCCCTGCTGCATCCCGCAGAATCCGCGCGGCGGTCTCGAGGAGGCGAGCTACGACCCCGCCCAGCCCGCGATCAAGATTCCGCGGAAGGTGCTGAAGGGCGGCTCGCATCTCTGTGCCCCGAACTATTGCCGCCGCTATCGCCCCGCCGCGCGGCATGCCGAACCGGTCGACACGTCGACCAGTCACGTCGGGTTCAGATGCGTGGTGCGGTCGCGAACGTCTCAGCCAGCTTAGAGAGTAGGGAGCGACGAATGAGTGATGAAGCCGAATTGAAGAACAATGGGGCGGCCAAACTCAATGGTAACAGCCGCGGTTCGTTACTTCGCAGCTTGTTCGCGGCGGCGTTGGTCGCGACAAGCCTGTCGCCATTGGCCAGGTCGCCCGCGCTCGCGCAGCAGCCGGGCACGGCGAAGCCGAACATCCTCGTCATCTTCGGCGACGACATCGGCCAGTCCAACATCAGCGCCTATACGCGCGGCGTGGTGGGCTACAAGACGCCGAACATCGATCGCATCGCCAATGAAGGGATGATGTTCACGGACTATTACGCCGAGAACAGCTGTACGGCCGGCCGATCCACCTTCATCACCGGGCAGGCTTGCCTGCGCACCGGCCTCTGCAAGGTCGGCATTCCCGGCGCGACCGTCGGCCTGCAGGATCGCGACGTCACCATCGCACAGGCGCTGAAGCCGCTCGGTTACGCGACCGGTCAGTTCGGCAAGAACCATCTCGGCGACCGCGATGAGTACCTCCCGGTCAAGCATGGATTCGACGAGTTCTTCGGCAATCTCTATCACCTCAACGCCGAGGAGGAGCCGGAGCGGCCGTATTATCCGAAGAACGACACCGCATTCACGAAGAGCAACACCCCGCGCGGCGTGTTGAAGGCGTCCGCCGACGGCAAGATCGAAGATACCGGCCCGCTGAACCGGAAGCGGATGGAGACCGTCGACGACGAGACCACGGCGGCGGCGATCGATTTCATGCAACGTCAGGCGAAAGCGAACAAGCCGTTCTTCACCTGGATGAACACCACGCGCATGCACGCGTTCACCCATGTCCGCGCATCCATGCAAGGTCAGAGCGGCATGCCCGGCAACGAATATGCCGACGGCATGATCGAGCACGACGGCGATGTTGGAAAGCTCCTGAAGGCACTGGACGACCTCGGGATCGCCAACAACACCATTGTCGTCTACACGACCGACAACGGCCCAAACCAGTGGTCCTGGCCGGACGCGGCCACGACGCCGTTCCGCAGCGAAAAGGATACCAACTGGGAAGGCGCATTCCGGGTGCCGGCGATGGTTCGTTGGCCTGGCCACATCAAGGCCGGTGAAGTGTCGAACGAAATGATGTCGGGCCTGGATTGGTTCCCGACGTTGCTGGCTGCGGCGGGCGAGTCCGATGTCAAGGATAAGCTGCTGAAGGGCTCCGATATTGGCGGCAAGTCGTTCAAGGTGCACCTCGACGGCTACAACCAGTTGCCGTACCTGACCGGCCAACAGCCGAAGTCCGCGCGCAACGATTTCTACTACTTCAACGACGACGGCCAGGTCGTCGCGTACCGCTATAACGACTGGAAGATCGTGTTCTGCGAGCAGCGTGAACCCGGCGGATTCGTCGTCTGGGCGAATCCGTTCACCTGCCTGCGCGCGCCGAAAGTGTTCAACCTGCGCATGGATCCCTTCGAACGCGCCGATGTGGTCTCCGACCAGTACTACGACTGGTTGGCCAAGAACGCCTATCTCATTCAATACGGCGTATGGCGGGTCGCTCCGTTCCTGCAGACCTTCAAGGAATTCCCGCCGAGCCAGCGGTCGGCAAGCTTCAGCATCGACCAGATGGTCGATGCCCTGATGAAGACGCTGGACAAGCAACCGGGTGCAAAATAGCGCGAGCAATGCGCGGATCCGGCCGCCGCTCGCCGGCGGCCGGACCCTTTTTCAGGTTCAGTCCACATGCCGGATCTTCGATCGAGTCAGTTGAAAGCCGCGACGGAGCAGGAAGGCGCAAAGAGCTCGGCGGCCCGCGATGCGGTGCTCGATCTCAAGGCGCGCATCGGCAAGTCGGTACTCGGGCAGGATCACCTGGTCGAGAGCATGCTGATCGGGTTACTCGCCAACGGCAATCTCCTGATCGAGAGCCTGCCGGGGCTTGCCAAGACGCGCGCGGTAAAGACGCTGGCGAAGAACCTTGCCGCGGACCTGTCGCGCGTGCAGTTCACGCCGGACCTGCTGCCGTCGGACGTGACCGGCGCGGAGATCTACCTGCAGACCGAGAAGGGCGGCCAGTTCCAGTTCCAGAAGGGGCCGATCTTCGCCAACCTCGTGCTGGCGGACGAGATCAACCGCGCGCCGGCCAAGGTGCAGTCGGCGCTGCTGGAAGCGATGGAGGAACGTCAGGTCACCGTTGCCGGCAAGACCTACAAGATGCCTGACCTGTTCATGGTGCTCGCGACCGAGAATCCGATCGAGCAGGAGGGCACCTATCCGCTTCCCGAGGCCCAACTCGACCGCTTCCTGATGCATGTCGTGATCACCTATCCCGACGAGGCGACGGAAGGCGAGATCATCAAGCTCAACCGCGCCGAGAATGCGCGGAAGCCGGAAGCCGGTGCTGCCGAGCCGCCGCCGGTGCCGCAGCAGGCGGTCCTCGATGCGCGCGGCGAGCTCGACGGCATTTTCGTCTCCGACCTCGCACAGAAATACATCGTCGACCTGATCTACGCGACGCGGTTTCCCGGCCGCTACGGCGAGCCCCTGAGCAAATGGATCCAGATCGGCGCCAGCCCGCGCGGCAGCCTCGCCATCGACCGCTGCGCGCGGGCGCGCGCATGGCTCGACGGGCAGGACTTCGTCACGCCCGACCACATCCGCGCCGTCATCCACGACTGCCTGCGGCACCGGCTGATCCTGAGCTACGAGGCCGTATCGCAGGGCATCAGCCCCGACCAGGTGATCGACAAGATCACCGAGCTTGTCGCTGCAGCGTGAGGGCCGTGATGACGGAGACATCAGCCAGAACGCCCGGTGTCTACGTCAGTCTCGACGATCTGATCGCGCTCGAATTCAGGGATCGCAGGGTTTCGTTCCTGCCGCGCCAGCCGGTGCATAGTCTGCTGTCGGGCCGGTTCGCCTCGCGCATGCGCGGCCGCGGGCTGAACTTCGAGGAGATCAGGGACTACCGCCCGGGCGACGATGTCCGCGAGATCGACTGGAAGGTCACGGCGCGGCTGCAGAAGCCGCATGTGCGCGTCTTCAACGAGGAGCGCGACCGCCAGGCCCTGCTCGTGGTCGATCAGCGGCTGTCGATGTTCTTCGGCAGCCGGCGCGCCATGAAGTCGGTCACCGCGGCCGAGACCGCCGCGATCGGCGCCTGGCGTGTGCTCGGCGTCGGCGACCGGGTCGGCGCGATCGTGTTCAATGACAGCGATGTCGTCGAGCTGGCGGCGCGGCGCAGCCGGGCGACGGTGTTGCAGATATTGTCCACCATCGTCGCGCAGAACCAGGCGCTCGGCGTCGGCCGCAGCATCGTTCCGGCGTCAGGCATGCTCAACCGGGCGCTCGAACATGCCGAGCGGCGGACGATGCACGACGCTACCGTGATCCTGATCAGCGATTTCGATGGCGCCGATGCCGCAACGCGCCGGATGATCGGGGCGATCGCCCGGCATAACAACGTGGTCGCGGTGCTGGTCCACGATCCCCTGCAAAGCGATTTGCCGGCCTCGAGCCGGATGACCGTCACCGACGGCGAGCTGCAGATTCAGCTCGAAGTCGGCCGCGAGAGTGTCCGCAAGAGTATCGCGCAGGCATCGCAGGAGCGGCTGCGCGGCGTATTCGCGTGGACGCGCGAGCTCGGCATTCCGGTGCTGCCGCTGAGCACGGCCGAGGAAACGGCGCCGCAACTCCGGCGTCTCCTGGGTGGGCTGCCGGCCCGGCACGGACGCGGTGGCAGTCACGCCAGAGCGGAGGCGGCCCTTGGCTGACACCCAGCCGGTCATTGTGGATCCCGTCGCGGGCCTGATCGATATCCCGCTGCCGCCGTCGGTGAGCCTGCTTCCGGCGACATGGGCGTCGCGGATCGTGATCGTGCTGGTTGCCGCGGGGGTCGCCGTTGCGGCGTGGCGCCTGCTGCGGCGTTTCCGCGCCAACCGCTATCGGCGCGCGGCGCTCGCGGAGCTTGACCGGCTGCTGCAGACACAAGGCGGCGTCCCGGAGGGAATGGCCGCGAGCCTCGCGCTGCTGGTGCGGCAGACTGCGCTCGATGCCTTTCCGCGCGAAACCATCGCGCCGCTTGCCGGCGCGGGCTGGCTTGCGTTCCTCGACCGCAGCTATGGCGGGGACGAATTCTCGCAAGGCGCCGGACGGCTGCTCGCGACGGCGCCGTACGGGCGGACGACGGCCGATGCCGGCGATCTAACGGCGCTGCAGGATCTGGTGCGGCGCTGGATCAGGGGGCACCATGTTTGAGTTCGCATGGCCCTGGATGCTCACGCTCCTGCCGCTGCCGATCCTCGTGTGGTGGCTGCTGCCGCCGTATCGCGCGCGGCAGGCCTCGGTGATGGTGCCGTTCTTCGACCGCCTTGCGGCGGCAACCGGACAGACCCCGCAACGCGGCGCCGTCGTGCTGCAGCGCCGGCGCATCCAGATGGTGACGGCCGCATTGATCTGGGCGCTGGTCGTCGCAGCGCTGGCGCGGCCGCAATGGGTCGGCGATCCCGTCACACGCGAGGTTTCGGCGCGCGATCTGATGCTCGCGATCGACATCTCCGGCTCGATGGACCAGCGCGATTTCCGCAACAGCGACGGCGCGATGCTGACGCGGCTCGACGGCGTCAAGCGCGTGGTCGCGGATTTCATCGCGCGCCGGCATGGCGACCGCGTCGCGCTGGTGCTGTTCGGCACCAGGCCCTATGTGCAAGTGCCGTTCACGCAGGATCTGCAGACCGCGACCGCGCTGCTGGCACAGACCGAGGTCGGCATGGCCGGACAGCAGACCGCGATCGGCGACACCATCGGGCTTGCGATCAAGACCTTCGAGGCAAGCAAGGCGCGCGAGAAGCGTCTCGTCCTGCTCACCGATGGCAACGACACGGCGAGCCGCGTGCCTCCGGAGCATGCCGCAGACATCGCACACCAGAACGGCGTCGTGATCGACACGATCGGCGTCGGTGATCCGGCCGCGACCGGCGAGAACCGCGTCGATCTCGGCGTGCTGCGGTCGGTCGCCGCCACGACGGGCGGCCATTTCTACCGTGCCGAGGACGGTGCGCAGCTGCAGGCGATCTACGCGGATATCGACCGTCTCGCGCCGGCCAAGCTCGATACGCTGTCATGGCGGCCGAAGCAGCCGCTGTTCCAGTGGCCGCTCGGCGCCGCCGTGGTGCTGTCGCTGCTGCTGTGGCTCGGCCTTTCGCTGGAAGGCGGGCTGGGACGCAGGGGAGCGATCGGCCATGCATGACGCGGCCGCCATCCCGTTCCATCTGCTGCGGCCGCTGTGGCTGCTCGCGCTGATTCCCGTCGCTGCTGTATTCGCATGGGTGCGGTGGCGGCAGAGCCCGCAGGCGCAATGGGGCGGGGTGATCGCGCCGCATCTGCTCAACCATCTCATCATGCAACCGGGGACGGGACGCGGCGTCAGCCCGCTTTATCTGGTCGCCGCCGCACTGTCGCTCGGCATCGTCGCGTTGTCGGGCCCGACCTGGCGGCGCGAGCTGCCGCCCTTCGTCGAGGACAAGGCGCCGCTGATGATCGCGCTGTCGCTCGATGCAACGATGGGGCAGAGCGACGTCGCACCGACGCGGCTCGAACGCGCCAAGCAGAAGATCAGGGATCTGCTTGCGGCGCGTGCCGGCGCGCGCACGGGGCTGATCGCCTATGCGGGCACCGCGCATCTGGTGATGCCGCTGACCGACGATCGCGCCGTCATCGAACCCTTCCTCGCCGCGCTTGCCCCGGGCCTGATGCCGTCGCCCGGGAAGAACGCGGTCGCGGCGGCGGCGCTCGCCGCGGAGGCGCTCGCGACCGAAACGGTGCCCGGGACGATCCTGCTCGTCGCCGACGATCCCGGTGACGAGGAAGCAGCGGCTCGTCAGGCTGCCGGACGGAACGGCCTGGTCAAGCTGAGCGTCACGCCGGGCGAGCGCGAAAGGTTCGCGCTCGGTTCGGACGTCGTCCAGGTCAGCATCGACGACGCCGACATCGCGGCGCTCGAGCGCCGCATCGAAACCCGCTATCAGGCCGCGCAGGGTGCCGCGTTCGGTACGCAATGGCGCGACGAGGGCTTCTGGCTGCTGCTGCCGATTGCACTGCTCAGCCTGCTCTGGTTCCGGCGCGGCACGACGGTGGCCTGGGTTGTCGCCTTCGTCTGTCTGTCGCACGTGTCGTCCGCGAGGGCGGAGGAGCCGCGCCGTTTTGCCGACCTGTGGCTGACGCCGGATCAGCAAGGACGCATCGCCTTCGATCGCGGCGACTATGCGACCGCGGCCAAGCGCTTCTCCGATCCGATGTGGCGCGGCATCGCCGCCTATCGGGCGTTCGACTTCCTGACCGCCGCGCAGGAATTCGCGCATGTCGATACGCTCGAGGGACGCTTCGCGCTGGGCAACGCCCAGGCGCAGAACCACGCCTTTGAGAAGGCGATCGCCGCCTATGACGAGGTCCTGAAGATCGCGCCCGGCCATGTCGCCGCGACGACCAACCGTGCCATCGTGGTGGCGGCGCTGCAGGCGAAAGAGGAGAAGCGGAAGAAGCAGGAGCAGGACGACAGCGCGCCGCCGGACGAGAAGGCCGACGAGATGCGGGTCGACCCGACCCAGAAGGGCGGCAAGCGGATCGAGGTGAAGCCGACGGATCTCACCACGGCCGGCGCCGCCGAAGCCTGGATGCGTCAGGTCCAGACCACGCCGGCCGACTTCCTCAAGCTGAAATTCGCGATCCAGGATGCGTCGCGACCGGCGGGAGCAAAGCCATGAGGCATCCGCTCGCCGCCGTAGCCCTGTTGCTCGGACTGCTCATACCCTGCGCGGCGCTGGCCCAGCAAAATCCGCCGGAGCCGATCCTGCGGGTGGCGATCGATCCGCCGCGCGTCGTGGTTGGGCAGGCGGCCACGCTTCGGATCGACGTGCTGGCGCCGAACTACATGACGGCGCCGCCCGAGTTGCCCGACTTCCAGGTCCGCAATGCCGTGACCCGTCAGTTGCGAAGCGTCAACGAGAACGAGCAGCGGGACGGCGTCAGCTATGCCGGCGTCAGGTTCGAATTTGCCATCCATCCGCAGGAGCCGGGCAGCTACGCCATCGCCGATCAGACGATCACCATCAAATACGCCGCCGAGCCGCCGGCGACGCGCGAGGCCACGCTCGCGCTGCCGCCGATCGCATTTGAGGCCTTCATCCCGGACGCGGCCTCCGCCCTGCAGCCGTTCCTGGCCGCGCGCAATCTATCGATCGAGCAGACCGTCAACCGACCGTCGGATCAGCTCAAGACCGGGGATGCCGTGACGCGAACCGTCACCATCAAGGCCGAAGGCATTCCGGCGATGCTGCTGCCGCCGGTGAAGTTCGCCGCGATCGACGGGCTCAAGCTCTACCCCGCGCAGCCGTCGCTCCAGGACAAGACTGATGGACGCACCGATGTGCTGTCCTCGGCGCGCACCGACAGCGGCGTCTACATGCTCGAGAAGGCCGGCGACTATGTGCTGCCGCCGATCGACCTCCGCTGGTGGAACACCGGCGCGCAAAGCATCGATGTGGCGCATCTCGACCCGGTGACGCTGCACGTGGAGGCGAACCCCGCAGCCGGCGCCGCGTCGTCAATCGGCACCTCCGGCGCGCGCCGGTCATGGGGCGCGCTGCGCGATGTCATCGCCGATCGCTGGAAGTCGATCGCGCTCGTGCTGCTGGCGCTTGCCGGGCTCGGCTGGCTGATGCGGCGGACGATCCGCGCGATCGTGGCGCGTTATCGCCGGCATCGCGAGGCCTATCTGCGCTCGGAAGCGTTCGCCTTCAGCGAGCTGCGCCGCGCCGCGCGTCATGGCGATGCCAAGGCGGTCTACTTCGCGCTGCTCGACTGGCTGCAGCGGTTCGAGCCGGTCGCGCCGCAGCACACGCTCGAGGCGTTCAAGGCGGTCGCCCATGATGCCGCGCTCGATGACGAGATCGGCGCGGTCGAGCGCGAGCTGTTCGCGCCGTCTGCCGGCGCGGCGCGCTGGTCACCACGTCGGCTGCTGCGCCAGGTCGGCGGCGCCCGGCGCAACTTGAGTCGGCGCGCGAGACGCCACGAACACACGCGTTTACTTCAAAACCTGAATCCGGTCGGGCCTTCCTCCACCACGTCCTTTGGTCGACCAAAGCCCGCCAGATGAACGAAGCACATTGAAACCGATCGAGCAGAACGCATGATTCGTAGTCACCGAAGCGAGCGATCCTAGAGTAACTCAGGAGTGTCGAATGAAGAATGAGACGAAGAAACATGACGCCGGCGCCAATTCCGATTGCGGTGCCTCGACCATTGATCGCCGGGCCGTTCTGCTCGGCACGTCATCGCTTGCTGCTACTGCCGCGCTGACGTCGCAGGCTCTCGCGCAGGCCCAGAAGGCCGCGCCTGCCGCGGCGCCGGCCGGTGGCCGCAAGCCGAACATCCTCGTCATCTTCGGCGACGACATCGGCATCCCGCAGATCAGCGCCTACACCATGGGCATGATGGGATATCGCACGCCCAACATCGACCGGATCGCGCGCGAGGGTGCCATCTTCACCGACGCCTACGGTCAGCAGAGTTGCACCGCCGGCCGCGCCTCCTTCATCCTCGGCCAGGAGCCGTTCCGGACCGGCCTGCTCACCATCGGCATGCCCGGCGATCCCCACGGCATCCAGGACTGGATGCCGACCATCGCCGATGCGATGAAGACCCAGGGCTATGCCACCGGCCAGTTCGGCAAGAACCATCTCGGCGACCGCGACGAGCATCTGCCGACCAAGCACGGTTTCGACGAGTTCTTCGGCAACCTCTATCATCTCAACGCCGAGGAGGAGCCGGAAGGCTATTTCTATCCGAAGGATCCGAACTTCCGTAAGCAGTTCGGCCCGCGCGGCGTGATCAAATCGTCCGCGGATGGAAAGATCGAGGACACCGGTCCGCTGAACACTGCGCGCATGCCCACGGTGGACGAGGAATTCCTGGGCGCTGCCAAGGACTTTATCGGCCGCCAGGCCAAGGCGGACAAGCCGTTCTTCGTCTGGTTCAACTCGACGCGCATGCACGTCTTCACGCATCTCAAGCCGGCGTCTCTCGGAAAGACCGGCAAGGGTATCCATGCGGACGGCATGGTCGAGCACGACGGAATGGTCGGCGAATTGCTCAAGCAACTCGACGATCTCGGCATCACCGACAACACGATCGTTCTCTACACCACGGACAACGGCGCGGAGATCGCGCTCTGGCCCGATGGGGCGATGACACCGTTCCACGGCGAGAAGGGCACGACCTGGGAAGGCGGCATGCGCATTCCGATGATGGTGCGATGGCCGGGCGTGGTGAAGCCCGGCACCGAGTACAACGAGATCATCTCGTTGATCGACTGGTTTCCGACGCTTTGCGCCGCGGCGGGGATGAATGACGTCAAGGAGAAGATGAAGACCGGATTTGCCGGCGCAGGCGGCAAGACCTTCAAGGTTCATCTCGACGGCTACAACTTCATGCCGTTCTTCAAGGGAGAGGCAAAGGAGCCGCCGCGCGACTCGATCTACTACTTCGACCAGGGCGGCAATCTCAATGCGATCCGGTGGAACGACTGGAAGCTGAGCTTTGCCTCGTCAAAGGGAAACATCGCAACCGGCACACGTGAGGTCACGGCGTGGTCGCTGATCACCAATCTGCGCATGGATCCTTATGAGCGCGGCCTGGAGGAAGGCGGCGAGGCGATAAAATTCCTCGCCCAGAACATGTGGCTGATCGTGCCGGTGCAGGGAAAAATCAAGGAATTCTTCTCCGACTTCGACCAGTTCCCCTATCAGGAGGGCAGTTCGCTGAACGCGGGCGGCATCAATTACGGACTGCTTCGGCAGCAGGCGGCATTGAAGCGGCTCAATGACCTCGAACGCTTGAAGCCGCAGTGATGCAGCAAGAGCAACGGACAGAAAGAGGGAAAGTGCGATGATGGTTCGGCTTGCCGCTGTGCTGCTTGCGTGTCTTGTGGCCATCACCGTTGCGGTGGCGCAGCCGGCGGATCCTTTGCCATCCTGGAAAGACGGCGCGGCGAAATCGGCGATTGTCGATTTCGTCGCGCGCGTCACGACGGAAGGCGGGCGCGACTTCGTGCCGCCGGCCGAGCGGATCGCGACGTTCGACAATGACGGCACGCTGTGGACCGAGCAGCCGTTCTATTTCCAGCTCGCCTTCGCGTTCGACCGCGTCAAGACGATGGCGCCGCAGCACCCCGACTGGAAGATGCGGCAACCCTTCAAGGCGCTTCTCGAGAAGGACACCAAAGCGTTGGCCGCGAGCGGCGAGAAGGGCCTCTTGCAGATCGTGGCGGCGACGCATGCCGGCATCACCACGGATGCGTTCGCGCAGTCCGTCCGTGACTGGCTCGCTTCCGCCAGGCATCCGCGCTTCAACCGGCCGTATGACAGCCTGGTCTATCAGCCGATGCTGGAGCTGCTGGCCTATCTCAGGGCCAACGGCTTCAAGACCTTCGTCGTCTCAGGCGGCGGGGTCGAGTTCATGCGGCCGTGGATGGAGAAGGTCTACGGCATCCCGCCGGAGCAGGTGGTCGGTTCATCCGGCGTGGTCAAATTCCAGATCGGCCCCGACGGCAAGCCGGTCCTGATGAAGCAAGCCAAGGTCGAGTTCATCGATGACGGCCCGGGCAAGCCGGTCGGCATCAACCGCTTCATCGGCCGCCGCCCGATCTTCGCGTTCGGCAACTCGGACGGCGACCTGCAGATGCTGCAATGGACCGCAGCGGGGCCGGGCGCGCGCTTCGCCGGCATCGTGCACCACACCGACGAGGTTCGCGAATACGCCTACGACCGTCAATCCAAGGTCGGCAAGCTCGACAAGGCGCTCGACGCCGCCGCCGCGGGCGGCTGGACCGTGGTCGACATGAAGCAGGACTGGAAGGAGGTGTTTCCACCTCTGGCCACATCCGGTACCGCGAAGGAGACGAAGCCATGAGCGGATACGACATCTTCGCCTGGATCGTGCTGGTCATCCTGCTGGCCAGCGCGATCGGTGTGTTTTGCATCGCGGGCTGGCTGCCCGGGCATATCGCGAAGTCGCGCAACCATCCCTACGTGCAGGCCGTGACGGTGGCCGGCTGGGTCACGCTGCTGTTCGGCTTCGCGCTGTGGCCGATCGCGCTGATCTGGGCCTATGTCGACGTGCCTCAACGCAAGAGTGGAGCGGTGTGATGGGCGTCGCGATCATCAACACCTATCTGGTGCTGCTGTTCCTGCTGGTGCATTTCAAGATCGTGCGCTTCAATTTGTTCTGGAAGCTGTCGCCGTTCATCGTGCTGGTCCTGGTGATGTTCGGTCTCCTGGTCCCGATGAACTGGGGCGCACCGCAGGGCTCGGCGCTGGTGGTGCGCAATGCGGTGTCGGTCGTGCCTAGCGTCGCGGGCGAAGTGACCGAGGTGCCCGTAGTCGCCAACGCGCCGCTGAAGGCCGGTGATGTTCTGTTCAAGATCGATCCGACCCCTTACGATGCACAGGTCAAGGCGATCACGGCGCAGCTCAAGCTGTCGAAGACGCGGCTGACGCAGATGACGACGCTTTTCGAGCGCGACGCCGGGCGCGGCTTCGACGTCGAGCAGCGGCAGTCCGAGGTCGACCAGCTCAGCGGCCAGCTCGAGGCCGCGCAGTGGAATCTCGACAAGACGGTGGTGAAGGCGCCGGCCGACGGCTACGTCACCAATGTTGCGCTGCGCAAGGGCGCGCGGGTAGCCAATCTGCCGCTGTCGCCGGTGATGGCGTTCATCGATACCTCGAACACGATCATCGGGGTCGAGATCAACCAGATCGATGCCCGCTACGTCGCGCCGGGGCAGGAGGTCGAGGTCACTTTCAAGTTCGCGCCCGGGCAGATCTATTCCGGCAAGGTCGAAAGCGTGCTGCAGGCGATCGCGACCGGCCAGGCCCAGACCTCGGGCACCGCCGTGGCGCCGAAAGCGATCGAGGCGGCACCTTTCGTCGTGCGTGTAAAGCTCGACGATGCTACCTTCGTCAATCGGCTGCCTGCGGGCAGCGCCGGGACGGCGGCAATCTATACGGAGCATTTGAAGCCGACGCATGTGGTCCGCCGCGTGCTGCTGCGGCAGGTTGCGATCATCAACTATGTCAATCCGTTTTGAGTGAGCAGGAAGGGGCACGATATCGATGAAGAGGTCATTTGCTGAAGACGAAGCGTTGCCGCGGCGCGACGGGCGAGGCGTCGTGAACCGGCGGCAGACGCTGCTCGGCGCTGCCGCGCTCCTGACCAGCGGGCTGCTCGCGCCGTCTCGCGCCTGGGCTCAATCCGTGTCGGCAGACGATGCGCGGGCGATCGCCAAGGATGCCTACATTTACGGCTTCCCGCTCGTCGACAGCTACCGGATCCAATACTCCTACTTCGTCGATCGTGGCGGTGCCGAATACAAGGCGCCGTGGAACACGATCTTCAACAACGCGCGGGTCTACACGCCCGACGACAAGGCGATCCAGACTCCTAATTCGGACACGCCGTATTCCTATGTCGGCGCGGACCTGCGTGCCGAGCCGATCGTGTTCACGGTGCCGGCCGTCGAGAAGGGCCGCTACTACTCGCTGCAATTCATCGACATGTACACGTTCGACTTCGCCTATGTCGGCAGCCGCGCCACCGGCAACGGCGCAGGGAGCTACCTGCTGGCGGGGCCAACCTGGAAGGGCCAAAAGCCGAAGGGGATCAGGAAGGTCATTCGCTGCGAGACCCAGTTTGCCTTCGTGCTTTATCGCACCCAGCTCTTCAACCCCGGCGACATCGAGAATGTGAAGAAGATTCAGGCCGGCTACAAGGTGCAGACGCTGTCGCAGTTTCTCGGCAAGCCGGCGCCCGCGGCTGCGCCCGAGGTTGCGTTCATCAAGCCGATCACTGCCGAGCAGGAGCGCAACTCGCTCGAATTCTTCGGCATCCTCAACTTCCTCCTCCAGTTCTGCCCGACGCATCCGAGCGAGAAAGCGCTGATGGCGCGCTTTGCCAGGATCGGGATCGGTGCGGGGAAACCGTTTGACGCTAATTCGCTGTCGCCGGAGACCCGCAAGGCTTTGCAGGACGGCATGGCCGATGCCTGGAAGGCTTTTGCCGAGTTCAAGGAGACGAAGATCGATACCGGGAAATCGTCGAGCGCCGACGGGTTCGGAACACGAGAGTATCTGAAGAACGACTACATGCAGCGGATGTCGGCGGCGGTGCTCGGGATCTATGGAAATTCGAAGCAAGAGGCAATGTATCCCGCTTACTTCGTGGATGCTGCCAAACGGAAGCTCGACGGCGCCAATCGCTACACGATGCGCTTTGCGCCGGGTCAGCTGCCGCCGGTCAACGCGTTCTGGTCGCTGACGATGTACCAGCTGCCGGCGAGCCTGCTCTACGCCAACCCGCTCAACCGCTATTTGATCAATTCGCCGATGTTACCGAACCTGAAGCGCGATGCCGACGGCGGGATCACGCTCTATGTCCAGAACGAATCGCCTGGTCAGGACAAGGAAGCCAACTGGCTGCCGGCGCCAAAGGGGCCGTTCTTCGCGGCGATGCGCTTGTACTGGCCGAAGCCCACGGCGCTGTCCGGGCAATGGAAAGCGCCGCCGATCCAGCAGATTTCGTAGGGAAGCCGACAGATGATGATCAGAGAAATTGCTTTTGGCTTGGTAACATTTGCGGTGGTCACGAGCGCACACGCGCAATCACCCGCTGGCGGCACGGTGCCGGTCACCGTCGACAATTTCGCCCGCGCCGAATCCGATCTCTATTTCGGCGGCAACGTCAAGGATGCGGGCGGGACCGGCAAGCTGTTCCATCACCGCGAGCCGATGTCGATCGACAAGCAGGCGGTGATCCGGGCGAATCGCGATACGCTTTATTCCTCTGGTGTCTTCGACCTCGACGCCGGCCCGGTGACCATCACACTGCCGGATGCAGGCAAGCGCTTCCGTTCGCTGATGGCGGTCAATGAAGATCACTATGTGGTCGGCAACATCGAATATCGCGCGGGTAGCTTCACCTACGACAAGGCGAAGGCCGGCACGCGCTACCTGCTGCTCGCTTTGCGCACGCTGGTCGATCCCAATGATTCAAAGGATGTGGCTCAGGTTCACGCGCTGCAAGACGCCATCAAGGTCAGCCAGAAGGCACAAGGCAAGTTCGAGGTGCCGAACTGGGACCAGGCCAGCCAGAAGAGCATCCGCGATGCGCTTCTGGTGCTGAATGACTACACCGGCGGCTTCGCCCACGCGTTCGGGGCCAAGGGGCAGGTCGATCCGGTCAGGCACTTGATCGGCACCGCCGCCGGCTGGGGCGGCAATCCCGACAAGGACGCGTCCTATCTCAGCATCACGCCTTCCCGGAACGACGGCACCACGGTCTACAAGCTGACCGTCAGGGAGGTGCCGGTCGATGCATTCTGGTCGATCAGCGTGTACGACGCGAAGGGATATTTCGAGAAAAATCCCTACGACGCGTATACGCTGAACAACATCACCGCGAAGAAATCCGCCGATGGGTCGATCGCGATCCAGTTCGGCGGCTGCGACGGCAAGATCCCGAACTGCCTGCCGATCATGAAGGGCTGGAACTACACGGTCCGGCTCTATCGGCCGCGCCCGGAGATCCTGAACGGGAAGTGGAAATTCCCGGAGGCGCAGGCGGTGAACTGAGACGCCCGCGAATCCGCTATGATGTCTTGGACGAAATGGGAAACTCGGGATGAAGACCGTCAAGAATCGCAAGCGCGCCGCACTGGGCATGGTTGGCGCGCTCGCGCTGTCGGCGATGCCGCAAGCCGCGTTCGCCGACGAAGGCGGCATCAGCTTCTGGCTGCCTGGCAATTTCGGCAGTCTTGCCGCGGTGCCGGGAACGCCGGGCTGGTCGTGGGCGACGGTCTACTACCATACCGAGGTCTCCTCTGCCGCCGGGGCACGCTTTCCGCGCGGTGGGCGCATCGATCTCGGCATCGGCGGGCAGGGCGATCTGGCGATCTTCGGACCCACCTATACTTTCGCGGTGCCGGGCCTCGGCGCGGTCGGCTCGGTCAGCCTGCTCGGCTTCGGCGGGCGCAACAATGCCTCGGTCGCCGCGTCCCTGACCGGCCCGCTGGGCAACACGATCAACCTGTCGCGCTCCGAGGCGCTGACCGATATCGGCGACGTCATTCCGCAAGTCACGTTGAAGTGGAACAAGGGCGTCAACAATATCATGGTCTATGCGACCGGCGACGTCCCGGTCGGGGCCTATGATCCGGTGCGCCTTGCCAATATCGGCATCGGACATGGTGCGATGGATTTTGGCGGCGGCTACACCTATTTCGACCCGCACAGCGGCAACGAATTCTCCGGCGTTGTCGGCTTCACCTACAACTTCAAGAATCCCGACACCCAATACCAGAGCGGCGTCGACTTCCATTTCGACTGGGGCGCGTCGCACTTCTTCACGCCGAACGTCCAGCTTGGCCTCGTCGGTTACGTGATGCAGCAAATCTCCGACGACACCGGCCCGGGCGCCACGCTTGGAGGCTTCCGCTCGCGCATTGCCGGCGTCGGACCGCAGGTCGGCTTCATGTTCCCGGTGGGCGACATGCAAGGCTATCTCAACATCAAGGGCTACAAGGAGTTCGCGGCCGAGAACCGTCCCGATGGCTGGAACACCTGGGTTACCTTCGCGATCTCGCCGGCGCCACCCGCGCCGGCCTCGGCGAAGCCGATCGTGCGCAAGTATTAGCGGAGGCGAACGACGAGCCTGATGAGTGATGCGCGCGAGGCCGGCCGGGGGCCGGTTCGTATCGGCTTCCGCACCTCGATCGTCACGGCGGTCATCGCCGCGGTGCTGGTGGTCGGACTGACGCTGGTCTATCTCAGCTTCAGGCGGGTCTCGTCGATCACGCAGATGGCTGCGAGCACCTTCATCGACAAGGTGGGCCAGATCGGCGCCGATCGCATCGACGCGCAGTTCAAGAATGTGCGCGACAGCCTCGAGATCCTGGCAGGAATACCGGCCATCCAGGAGGCCGACGTCGCCGACAATGTCAGGCTCTACGCCCTGCTGGCGTCGATGCTGCGCAACAATCCGCAGATCTTCAATCTCTATGTCGGCTATGAAGACGGCTCCTTCCTGGAGATGGACGTCATCGATCGCGCCAAGCCGCAATTCCGCACGGCGCTGAATGTTGCCCCCGACGCCGTCTACCGCGTCGTCGTCATTGCCCGCTCCGGCGTGGCCGCCGCGGCGCCGGTGACGCTGTTCCTGTCGGAAAGCCTGACCCAGGTCGCGAAGGTGGCGGGGCCGCATAGTTACGACCCGCGGCAGCGTCCCTGGTATGTCGACGCCCTCAAGGATCGCAAGACGCTGCTCACCGGGCCCTACGTGTTCTACGCGACCGGGGAGCCCGGTTACACGCTGCGCACGCCGCTTGGGGAGGGCCGCCGCGGGGTGGTGGCCGCCGACCTGCTGCTCAATCGCCTCGAGGAGATGCTGAGCCGGCAAAAGCTCGGAAAATCCGGGCTCGCCTTCCTGTTCAACGACGCCGACCGCATCGTCGGCCATCCCGAGATGCGCGAGCTGATGACGGAACGCAGCGACGCATTGCCCCGGATCGATGCCATCAAGCTTCCCGGCCTGTCCGCGGCGATCCAGTCCTGGCGCAGCGACGGGCTCGCCCAGCAGTTCTTCACCGACGCCGACGGACGGACCCTTGTCGCGGCCTTTCACCGCATCGAGACGGCCGGTGCGGCCAACATCCACCTCGCGGTGGTCGCCCCGCTCGACGAGTTTTTTGCCAAGATCATCTCGGAGCGGCGCGCGCTGTTCGCCATCGCGCTCGGCTTTGTGATCGCGATGCTGCCGTTCGCGTTCTGGCTCGGCTCGCTGCTCGCCCGGTCGCTGCGCGAGCTGGCGCGGCAGACCGACGAGATCCAGCGCTTTCAGCTCGCCGACCGGCCGCGGATGCAATCGGCCATCGACGAGATCGATGAACTGGGGCGCTCGGTGTTTACGATGCGCACCGTCGTACGCAACTTCTCAAGCTTCATTCCGCAGCCGATCGTCCGTCAGCTGATGCAGTCCGGAGCCTCGCTGCAGCTCGGCGGCATCAGGCGCGAGGTCACGGTTCTCTTCACCGACGTCGCCGACTTCACTGCGAAGACCGAGAAGGCGGACCCCTCGCAGGTCATGATCTTCACCTCGCGCTATTTCGCCGCGATGTCGGAGGCGATCATGAAACACCATGGCACCATCGACAAGTTCATCGGCGATGCGGTGATGGCGCTGTGGAATGCGCCGGACGAGGACCCCGATCACGTCGTTCATGCCTGCGAGGCCGTGTTGGACTGCATTCACCGCAACGCAGAGCTCAACCGCGCGTTCCGGAGCGAAGGCTGGCCGGCCTATACCACGCGGTTCGGCCTGCATCTCGGCGATGCCGTGGTCGGCAATGTCGGCTCCGCCGCCCGCATGAGCTACACCGCGCTCGGCGCCACCATCAACCTCGCCTCGCGTCTCGAAGGCCTCAACAAGAATTACGGCACGCAGGTCCTGGTGAGCGCAGCCGTCAGGGCGCGCGCCGAACACAGATTTGCGTTCCGCAGCGTCGACCAGATCCGGCCGAAGGGCTTTGCCGACGCCATCACGGTCTACGAGCTGTGCGGCGAACGCGGCGATTCCGAGCTGACGTTCTGCGCGCGCTGGGAAGCCGTCTACAGCTCGATCCGGTACGCGGAGCCCGCCGCGGCGGCGCTGCGCATCGCCGATTTCCTGGTCGAGTACCCCTGGGATTGTGTCGCGCAATACCATGCCGAACGACTGCGCAATGCCGCTCAGCAGCCGCTGCTTGATCTGCCCGTGCCCTGAGATGCAGGGGAGGAATTTTGATCCGACCCTCGAGCTCTCGATGGTCCAAGTCGCTTCGGTCATCGATCGGGACCCTGCGATCCGCCGATGCGATCGCTTCAGCCGCCCCGCAAATGCGGGAGCGCAACGCCGGTGGCTAGGCCGCCATCAGTTGCTGAAGCGCAACAGCCTGCTCACGGGTCTGGAATGCGATGGCGGTGTGGGTAAAGCCCGACGAGGCCTGGGTCTGCGCGATGTGATTGAGGACCTCAGTGCCCTTGACCACGTGAAGATCCATTCCCGGGCCGGCCGGGAAAATCCCCAGAACGACGTCGTAGGCCTCGACGATGGCCTTCAAGGCGCCGCCCTTGTCTTCCGACGCGTCGATAAAGATACGAACATCCGCTGCGATACTACGAAGTTCGTCAAAGTCGATCACTGGAAGTCTCCCATACGCAACTCACTGATCGATCCTAGCTACAACTTGCTTACTGAAACATAAATTACGCGGGTTCCTCACCGGACAAGTGTCGCTAGAGCGTTTTCGAGCGAAGTGGATACCGCTTCGCGTGAAGAAAACGCGTCAAAACAAGAATCTAGAGCCCCGTTCCGATTCCATCGGAACGGGAAAAGCTCTAGGCGCCGGTCGGCGGTCTCCGCTTCACGATGCGCTTGACCGGCGCATGGGCCGGCACGGCCTTCGAGGTCTGGTCGGCCATGTGGGGAATGCGGTGCTCGATATGCGCCACGACGCGGAAGAAGCTCTCCAGCGCCCTGGCGTCGAGGCCGGCCGTGAGGTTGCTGTGCCGGCGCAGGATTTCATCCAGACTGCGGTCGAGCAGCGCGACGCCCTGCGATGTCAGCCGGATCTCGGTCCGGTTCCGGGCGCTGCCTCGCACCGGCGTCAGTTCGATCAGCCCCTTCTTCTTCAGCGAGGTCGTCTCGCGGCTGACGACGGCCTTGTCCAGTTGCGCATTGGTCCAGATGTCGTAGGCGCTTGCCGGTTCGTGCTCCCTGAGAAAGGACAGCACCCGCCATTCCGCGAGCGACACGCCATAGGCCTGCGGGAAGAAGGCATTGGCGTTGGCGCGCAATTTCGCGACCAGGCTGGACAGCACCGTCGGCACGTAGCGCTCGAAATCAATCACCAGTTCCGAGCGCGTATCCTCCTGGGCGGCGCGGCGCGGCGCAGGGGTCTTGGTACGATTTATGGCGGTCCGACTGCTCATTCTTTCACGAGTTGGGTGCGTGCGATCAAGACCAGCGTCGCCGCGACCAGGAGAACGCCTGTCACCACGAGGAATCCGATGGTGAAGCTGCCCGAGGCATCCTTGGCGCGTCCGATCACGATCGGGATCGTCGCGCCTCCGATGCTGCCGATGGTGCTGACCAAGCCGATCGCGCCCGGCGCGCTCTGCCGCGACATGTAGGACTGCGGAATGGTCCAGAACACGGCCTGCGTACCATAGACACCGACATTGGCAACCATGAATCCGATGATGATCCAAACCGGCGATGTTGAAAAGGCCGCTATTGCGAAGCCGGCCGCTGCGATCACGAAGGTCATGGCAGCATAATAGAAGCGCTCACCGACATGGTCGGAGTGCCGCGACAGCGCGATCATGCCGATCAGGCCGGCGACGGGCGGGATCGCGGTCACGAAACCGACCTGTGAATTCGGCAGCCCGAACGATTTGATGATTTGCGGCAGCCAGGGAAACAGCGAAGCCAGACCGCAGAACAGGCCGAAATTGCACAGGCCGAACAGCAGCACCATCGGCTTGGTGATGGTCCTGAGCACGCCTTCGGCATGCACCACCCCGGTCGCCTTGGCGTCGCGCTCCAGCGCGCCGATCAGCCAGTTGCGCTGCGCCGTCGACAGCCAGCTCGCCTGCTGCGGGCGGTCGGTCAGATAGAAGATGCCGACGATCCCGAGGATGACGGGCGGCAGGCCTTCGAGGATGAACAGCCATTTCCAGCCCGAGATGCCGAACACCCCGTTCAGCTCGAGGATGGCGCCGGAGATCAGCGAGGCGAAGATGTAGGAGATCGGCACCGCATAGTTGAACATCGCGTTGTAGCGGGCGCGGTAGCTGAACGGAAACCAGAGGCTCAGCAGCAGCATCACCCCGGGAAACAGGCCGGACTCGGCAAAGCCGAGGAAGCCGCGGAATGCATAGAGGCTGAGCGGGCCTTGCGTGAATGCCATCAGCACCGTGGCGATGCCCCACAGGATCGCGATCCGCGTCAGCGTGACGCGGGCGCCGTATTTGCTGAGGATGAGATTGCTCGGGATCTCGAAGATCGAATAGGTGAAGTACATGATGCCGACCGCGATGCCGAACTTCTCGGCATTGAGCCCGAGCTCCTTGTTCATCTGCAGCGCCGCAAAGGAGATGTTTCCGCGGTCGAGAATGGCGAGGAAGTACATCGCCATCACGAACCACATCAGGCGCAGCGCGACCTTGCGGATCGTGCTGCGCTCGATCTCCGGATCGGCGGTGGTTATCGCCGCCTTGTCCATCACGACTTCGGTCATCCCTGTTTCCCCCGATTCTTGATTTTTGATGGTCGTCCTATGCGGGCAGGCAGACTTCGAGCCTGTCGCCCGCCACGCGTACCGGATAGGTCCGGATGTCGATCTCGACCGGGCTGGTCAGCGCCTCGCCGGTGCGGATATCGAAGCGGCCCATGTGCAGCGGGCATTCGATCTCGCAGCCCTCCAGAATGCCGTCGGACAGCAGCGCCTCCGCATGGGTGCAGATGTTGCTCGTGGCGTAGTACTCATTGCCGACGCGATAGAGCGCGACGTGGTGGCGGCCAATTTCGATGCCGTAGGGCTCGCCCTCGGTCAGCGCGCTGAGTGCGGCTGCTTCGTGCCAGGTCCCCTGATCGTCCGTCATGTGCCCTCTCAAATGCTGTAGAAATCGAGCACGGTCGGGACGCGGTCGTTGACCAGCGTGATGACCTTGCGCGCGATCTTCCAGGTGTCGCCGTCACGCCGCAGCGTGTGCTGGTAGCGGCCGTGCCGCAGATGCTCCTTGGCCACGCGCGGGTCGTAGACGTGGACCGAAAACACCGAGTGGCAGGTGATCTGTTCAGGCCCGGTTTCGGACGCTTCCAGGTTCGAGATCTGGTGCACGGTGCGCGGCAGCGGCAGCGCGGTGATCGATTTGCGCGACTCGATTCGCGCGATCCGCTCTTCCAGCCCGCGCCGTGCATCGTGGTAGAGCAGCGAGACCTGCGTGTCGGGATCATTGGTGGTGGTGTATTCGTCGAGCCATCCCGGCACCCAATAGACCGCATCCTCGCTGTACATCGCGACCCAATCGGCCCATTCGCCGGTATCGAGCAGGCGGGCCTCGCAGAAGATGGTTGCGGCCGCGACCGCGTGGGCATCGGTTTGCCTGATTGCGCTGGCAGCCATCACGCCGTCTCCCCGGCGGCATGCTGCAACAGCCTGCGCCACTCGCGATAGCCGGGATGGAAGTTCGTCTCGCCGCCGAAGCTGGTGGGGCCGAACGACCATTCGGAAGCGGTGATGCCGAGCTCGCGCGTGTGTGCGCTCTCGCCGTGGCCGACCTCCGCGACGCCGCGCAGATAACCTTGCGTGGGCGCGGCGGTGGTCGCGTCGTAGCCGGTCTGGCAGAACTCATACATGACGTTGTCGTCCGAGCTTGCCAGCCCGGAGGCATTGAAGAAGTCTTCGTAGTTGCGAATGCGAAGCGTGCGCGCCGCGGCGCTTTCGCCGACCGGGGCAAGGCAATGCGACACCATCTCGGTCTTGTCGGGCGCCAGTGGCCGCCAGGTGCGCACCTGCGCTGACAGGATGTCGATGACCTGCAGGTTCGGAAAAATCGTGAGGTTGCGTTGCCGAAGCATCCACTTGGCGCGCGTGCTGCCGACGCGCTGCCGCACGGCGTCGAGGCGCGCCGGGTCCATGCCGAGCGGCCGGCCATAGAGCTGCGTGCGCTTGATCGACCAGTTGACGGCGTGGCCGTAATCGAAGCTGAAGCTGCCTTGTCCTTCCTGCTCGCCTTCCGGCTCGACGGTGAATCCGGCATCCGGTCCGGCACCGGCATTGCGCTTCTTCAGGATATCGACGTAGGAACTGTGCGTGGTCGCGAAGTGATAATAGTCGAGACCGTTCTCGAACTGCAGCTTCCAGTTTGCATCGAACGTGTAGGTGCTGGCGCCGGGCACGAACTCGACCTCGCCGCTGTCGCTCTGATCGATGATGAGGTCGAGGAACGCGCGGGTGTCGCCGAGAAATTCCTCCAGCGGCGGAACGTCGGCCGAGAGGCTTGCGAACAGGAATCCGCGATACGAACCCAGCCGCGCGACCGGAAGAAGGTCGTGATTGCTGTTCGAGAACGACGGCGGATATTGCCCGCTCGCTTCCTCCGTCACCGAGATGTTGCGGCCGCCCGAATCGTAGGCCCAGCCGTGATAGCGGCAGACATGGAATTTCTGCCGGCCCTGCTTGAACGGACAGACGATCGTTCCGCGATGCCGGCAGGTGTTGAGGAAGGCGCCGACTTTGCCCTCAGTGCTCCGCATCACCAGAATGGGGTGGCGGCCGATATGGGTGGTGACGAAGTCGTTGGGCCGGGCGATCTGGGATTCCAGGCCGATGAAATTCCACGTGGCCTCGAAGATATGCCGGAGTTCGGCGTCGAACACCGCGGGATCGGTGAAGATCCGGCGATCGACTTCGAAGATGCGTTCGCCGGGGCGGTCGTCGATGAGCCGGGAAATCTCGCTCAGCCTTGCCGCGTGGGTCTGCGGAGCAGCGTTCATAACGTCCTCCCTTCGACTAACCGCCGGCCGTGCAAAGTCGCCGCAGAGCCGCATCACGGCTCGCGTCTTCTCACGGCGGGAACAGCCGGCTTGATCGCCAATCTTGGAATGACTCTATAGTTGTCATGACAACTATGGTCAAGCCGATTGGTCGATCGGAAGCTGGAGCCGGACGCAACGGATACGGCTCGCGCGTCGGACTACAGCGAGGAATGAGCAGACCGCTTGGCGTGGAGCGGCGCGTTCAGGCTTTGCGCGTCGCCACCGTCAGGATAATTCCCTCATCGATCAGGGCGCGGCAGATTTTCTTAAGAACGGCAATTGCTTCACGCGTTGCCCGGCTCACCGGCCGCCCGCGCGGAAGCGCCAGCACGCGCTCGGCGCGCATCCAGGGCAACAGCGCCGCCGACAGCGCGCCGGCGGCCACTTCCTGGTGAATGCCCGAGAAGGGCAGCAAAGCATAGCCGAGGCCTGCGGCCACCATGCGCTTCATCGGTGTGCTGTTGTCGACCCGCACCGCGCATAGCATGGTCGACGGGAACGGGTTGCGGCTGAGCGGGGCGACGGCGGATGGCAAGGCGTCGAACTCCTTGCGGGTCAGCCGGCCGCGCTTCAGCAGCGGGTCGCGCGACGGCCCGATCAGGAACACCTGCTCGACGATCAGCAATTCATAGTCGAGGTGGTCGTTAGGCGGCGGCGTCGTCACGATCGCCAGATCGAGCTCACCCCGCAGCAGGCGCTCGGATGCGCTCTCGGTCAGGCCCTCGCTCAGCTCGAGCCGCACGCGTGGAAATTGCTTGACGAAGGTCTGGGCCAGCGGCGGGTAGAGGATATCGCCGAGGCTTGGTGGCGCGCCGATCCGCACCGTACCGCTCGGCTCCCGATTTTCCGTGCGCACCTCGGCCTTGATGTCGTCGATCGTCCCAAGCAGCCAGCGCCCGCGCGCAAGCAGCACCTTGCCGGATTCCGTGACCGAGACCCCGCGTGCGCCGCGTTCGAGCAAGGCGCCGCCGAGTTTGTCTTCGAGTTCCTTGACGTGGCGGCTGAGCGCCGACTGGGCGACATTCAGCGTGCTCGCCGCCGCGGCAAAGCCGCCACGCTCGGCGACGGCGACGAAATAGCGGATCTGCCGCAGGTCCATGACGGGCACTCCATCTCAAATCGAGATGGATACCATATCAAACATATTCTTGTGAGATACCAAAAAAGGAGCAGTCTCCTCGCAACGATCAAACGGAGGAGAGACGAGGATGGGCATCGCCACCGATGAGGCACGCCAGACGTCCGTATTCATCGCCGGCGGCGGGCCGGTCGGCCTTGCGATGTCGCTGCTGCTCGATCGCTTCGGCATCGACTGCGTGGTGGTCGAGAAGAGCGCGACGACGACGGATCATCCCAAGTCGCGCGGCTGCTGGGTCCGCACCATGGAGATCTTCCGGCAATGGGGGATCGAGCAGGCGATCCGCGACCGCGGCCTGCAGGACAACTCCGACATGTTCGTGTTCCTCGACAGCATCGCGGGTCACGAATTCGGCCGCACCCGTCCCGAACCGAATGTCGGTCATACCCCCGCCTGGAAGAGTCTGGTCGCCCAGGACGCCGTCGAGGAGGAAATCCTGCGGGTGGTCGAAAAGTCCAAACACGCCACGGTCCTGTTCAACACGGCCTGTGAATCGTTCGAGGAGACCAACAGCGGGGTCAACGTCACGACGCGTTGCGAAAAGACCGGCGAAGTGACGCGATGGACGGCGACATATTTGATCGCAGCCGATGGCGCGGGCAGCCAGACGCGGCGCAGCGCCGGCATCGAGATGGTCGGGCCGTCCACGCTGGCGGTCATGTCGAACGAGTATTGGCGTGCCGATCTTTCGCGGCTTCCGATCGCGCGCGAGGCCGCCGGCTTCATCATCGTCCCGGACAAGCCCGATCTGCCGCGCGCCGGCATCCTGAACACCAATGGCCGCGATCGCTGGCTGACCGTGACCCAAATCGGCCTGACCAAGGACGATCGCGAGCGGCCGTGGACCGACCAGGAATTCATCGAGATCGCGCGCGGCCACGTCGGCATTCCCGACCTCGATGTGACGCTTCTGAACCGCTCGATCTGGCGTGTCAGCATGCAGGTGGCCGAGAGTTTTCGAAAGGGCCGGGTGTTTCTCGTCGGCGACTGTGCGCACCGCTTTCCGCCGACCGGCGGATTCGGCCTGAACTCCGGCGTTCAGGACGCGCATAATCTCGCCTGGAAACTCGCCTTCGTGTTGAAGGGTCTGGCGGATGAAAAGCTGCTCGACAGCTATTCCAGCGAACGCCGCCCGATCGCACAGTCCAATGCCAATTTCAGCTACGGCAACAGGCTGCGTTTCGGGCTGACCGACGACGCGGTGCGATCGCGCAATCCGGACCGGATCAGGTTCTGGATCAACGATATGGACAATCATCTGCACAGCATCGGCCAGAACCTCGGCCACAATTACGAGGAGGGCGCGGTGATCCCCGATGGCACGGTCGCGAAGGCGTTGAACTCGCGCTACTACACGCCGACCGACCGTCCCGGCGCGCGCTTTCCGCATATGTGGCTCGAGCCTTCGCGCAAGAAATCGACGCTCGACTGGTTCGACAAGGCGTTCACCGTCGTCGCGGGCCCACTCGGCCACGAGTGGCTGGAAGCGGGAAAACAGGTATCCGAGAAGACCGCCTTGCCGCTGTCGCTGAAGCAGTTGCCCTCAGCCGATCCGGCGGACGGATTCCAGTTGGGCATGCGCGGCGCCGTGCTGGTGCGCCCCGATGGACATGTGGCGTGGCGGATGCCGTGGCTGCCGTCGGATCCGGCGAAGGAACTGGCCGGCGCGCTGTCAACGCTGCTGCATTGACGGAGGCTCCGATGCAATCGTTCGAAGCGAGCGGCGTCGTCACGGCGTTTGAGAAGACCGGACATGGCGAACCGATTGTGCTGCTGCATGGCGGCGAGGCCGATCATTCGATGTTTGACGGCCTCGCGCCTGTCCTTGCGGCGAACTTCACGGTGATCGCCTATGACCAGCGCGACTCCGGCACCACCAGGAATCCTGCGTCGGCCTATTCGCTGGCCGATTTGGCTGACGATGCCGCGGCCTTGATCACGGGCCTCGGCTACGATCGAGTCCATGTGTTCGGCGCCTCGCTGGGCGGCCAGATCGCGCAGGTGCTGGCGGCTCGCCATCCCGGCCGTATCGATCGCCTGATCCTGAGCAGCACATGGAAGGTCAACAGAAGCCCGCTCGACGTCAATGCGGAGGCCTTCCGCACCCTCGCGTCCTACCGCGCGGACACCGCCGGCAACGCACCGAAGATCGCCGAGTTCTTCTTCCCGCCGGACTATCTGCGCACGCGGCCAGAACTCATCGACATCTTCCGCGGCTCCAGCCGCGACGAGGGTCAGAAGGCACGACGCGGCGCCTTGCTCGCACAGCCTGTCGCTGCCGATCTGACCGGCTTCGATCGCCCGACGCTGCTGCTCGTGGGCAGCGACGACCGGCTGATCCCGAATCCAGAGACATTTGCGCTCGCCCGCGACCTTGCCTCCGTCGAGATGAAGGCGATCGCGGACGCCGGTCACGTCGCGTCGATCCAGGCCCCCGAGCGGGTTGCGGAGGCGGTGACGGCATTTCTGAATTCAAACAAGAAGGCGGCTTGACAACAACAGGGGGAAACCATGGCTGAGCAAGCGAACGCAGTGCCGTTCGATGAAGCGCCGGTGACGGCGCGCTATTGGCTATCGATCATCATCTTCGCCGTAACCGGCGTGGTCGATTTCTTCGACTTCTTTGTGGTCGGATTCCTGGTCTCGGTGCTGGCGCCGAAATGGCACCTGACGTTTGGGCAGACCTCGATCATGCTGATGAGCGCCGGTATCGGGGCGATGCTGGGAGCGTTCGTCGCGGGCGTCCTCGCAGATCGTTTCGGGCGCAAGCCGCTGGCGATATCAGGCGTTCTGCTCTGCGGCCTGACCTCGGGTGCGATCGCGTTCATTCCGGAAGACGGCTGGGTTGCGTTTGCGATCCTGCGCTTCTTCGTCGGCTTCGGCCTTGCCGCGGGCGCGGCGGCGGCGGTTCCTGCCATCGTCGAATTTGCGCCGACCCGTCATCGGACGCTGGTCACGAGCCTCGTGGTCGTTCCGGTCGCCTTTGGCGTGCTTTCGGCATCGGTGACGGCGAGCTTCCTGCTGCCGCTGGTTGGCTGGCGTGGATTGGCGGCGGTCGGCTTCTTGCCGATCATCCTCGGGATTCTGACCATGATCATCATGCCGGAATCGCCACGCTGGCTCATCAGCAAGGGTCGCGTCCGCGAGGCGCAGGCGAGCATCCGAAAACTCTATCGGGTCGGTGGCGATGCGTTCGTCCTGCCCACGCTGCCGCCGGCGAGCTCCGCGACATTTGCCGATCTCTTTGCCGAGCAACGGCGCTTCTGGCTGACCGTCCTGATCTGGTTCGGCGCCAGCACGGCGAACTACGGTGTGTTCTTGTGGGGACCGACGATTGTGGCGCTGCTGCTTGGCGTCTCTCCCCAGGATGCGGCGAAGATGTTCATCTATGTCAGCCTCGCCGGCGTGTTCGGCCGGACCGGCTTCGCCTTCCTCGCCCATCGGATCGGCCGCAAGCCCTGTGGCCAGTTGATGGGCTACGGCACCGCGGTTTCGCTGGCGCTCGCCGCCTATTTTCACAACGACTTTGCCGGCACGGTACCGTTGTTTCTGGTCTTCCTGATCGTCGGCGCCGTGTTCTTCGACGGTGGGTTTTCGAACATCGGGCCCTATCCGGCGGAAATCTTCCCGGTTCAGCTTTCGGGACGCGCGGTCGGCCTGGCCCAGCTCTCGAACGGGATCGGCAAGATCGTAGGTCCCCTGTGTCTCGCATTGATCGCCGGTGCGGACAATCTCGTGCATCCAGGTGCGACCGCCGCGGCGGTGATGCCGGCGTTCTGCTTTCTTGCCGGCGCAGGCCTCTTGATCGGGCTCGCCTTTACGTTCCTCGGCGTCGAGCCGCACGGGCGTCCGGTCGCCCTGTTCGGCGAAAAAGCGGGAGCGAGCGCCGCACCGAAGTCGCTGGCCGCAAAAGCGGCAGCGGGACAGTGAAGGACGAAAGGGCATACGATGGATCATGCGCTGGATACAATCGCAACGGCAGCGCCGTTCGATACTGCAAAGCTCGATCGGCTGATGGATGAGGCAGGGCTCGACATCCTGATCGTCACCTCGCGTCACAATGTGCAGTATTTGCTCGGTGGATATCGTTTCTTCTTCTTCGACGTCATGGAGGCGATAGGCACCAGCCGCTATCTGCCGGTGTTCGTCTATCAAAAGGGACACCCGGAGAATTCCGCCTACATCGGCAACCGGATGGAAAAGTTCGAGCACGCGCTCGGACGGATATGGACGCCGATTGTCAAGGCGGAGGCATGGGGAACGATCGATGCGATCGGCCTCGCCATCGATCATGTGAGGAAGCTCGCGGGCTCGGCCAGGCGCATCGGCAACGAGGCAGCCTTCCTGCCGGCCGACGCTAGGGATCATCTGCATGCCGGCCTTGGCGACGTCGAGTTCCGCGAGGCCCATTTCACGCTGGAACGCCTTCGTGCCGTCAAGTCTCCCGCCGAACTGGACCTCATCAGAGAGGCTTCCGAACGGGTCGTCGACGCGATGATGGCCACATTCAAGGGGTGCGCACCCGGTATGACCAAGAACGACGTCGTCGCTCGTTTGCGCCGTGAGGAGCAGGAACGTGATCTGGTCTTCGAATATTGCCTGATTGCCGCAGGCAAGAGCCATAACCGCGCGCCGTCGAACCAGCTTCTTGCTGAGCGCGACGTGATCTCGATCGATTCCGGAGGAAACTACCGGGGCTATATCGGCGACCTCAGCCGCATGGGCATCCTGGGTGAGCCCGACAGCGAGCTGAGCGAGTTGCTGCAAGAGATCGAGGATATCCAGCAGGTGGCCCGGCGCGCGATCCGGCCGGGCGTCATGGGGGGCGACATCATTGCGGCGGGGGAGGCGGTCGTCGGATCCTCTCCGCATCGTGCCGTGCTCGACTTCACCGCACACGGCATTGGGCTTGTCAGCCACGAAGCGCCGCGCCTGACTGCAACAGGTCCGGTGCCTTATTCGCCGTATGACGCTGATCGGCCGCTCGAACGCGGGATGGTGATCTCGATCGAGACCGCGCTGCTGCATCCGGTGCGCGGCTACATCAAGCTCGAGGATACGCTGATCGTCACGGAATCGGGCTGGGAGGCGCCCGGAGACCATGGCAGGGGATGGAATTCGTCCACTCTTATGGCGTGAAGCGGTCAGCGCGAGGGCGGCATTCTTGGCTGGGTCCCCGATTCAGCCGAGATGGAGGCGCTCGCTGACGATTTTCGGAATATTAGAAATATATCCCTGAGTTGCCCGACGTGTCAAGTCGCCCGGTCGGCGCCGGCCGCCGCCGGCTACTTTGCATGGGGTTGTTTTCGATATTTTTGCAGCGGCTTCATATGCGCTCGGCCAGGCGATTGACCCGGCGGTCTTTTGCTTCACGCCAGCTTCCGGTCATGCGATGCTTCGAACCGGATGCCTGCGACCGGCTTCGTGCCGTCCGCTCGCCGGGTCGGCGCCGACGATGGGGAGGTGCAACCGATATCGATTGCCTCCCCATCGACAGCAGCGACCCGATGACCACCGCCGCCAACGCGCTCCGTGACTACGCCCAAAGCATCCTGACCGCCCGTGTCTACGACGTGGCCGTCGAGACGCCGCTCGATCCCATGCCGCGGCTCTCCGAACGATTGTCGCGCACGGTGTTGCTGAAGCGGGAAGACTTCCAGCCGATCTTCTCGTTCAAGCTTCGCGGCGCCTACAACAAGATCGTCAGGCTGCCGGACGCGCAGCGCAGGCTGGGCGTCATCTGCGCCTCGGCGGGCAATCATGCGCAGGGTGTGGCGCTGTCGGCGCGCAAGCTCGGGATTCCGGCGACGATCGTCATGCCGAGGACGACGCCCGCCATCAAGGTCGAGGCCGTCCGGCGTTTGGGCGGTGACGTTGTCCTGCATGGCGATACGTTCGACGACGCGCAGACCAAGGCCAGGGAGATCGAGGCCGCACGTGGTTTGACCTTTGTGCATCCGTTCGACGATCCCGATGTGATCGCCGGCCAGGGAACGGTCGGGATGGAGATCCTGCGCCAGCATCCCGATCCGATCGAGGCGATCTTCGTGCCGATCGGCGGAGGCGGACTGGCGGCCGGCGTGGCCGCCTTCGTGAAATTCCTCAACCCGTCGATCAAGGTCGTCGGCGTCGAGCCGGCTGACGCCGCGTCGATGGCGGCCGCGCTTGCCAAGGGCAATGTCGTCGCGCTGGATCAGGTCGGACTGTTCGCCGACGGCGTCGCGGTCCGCAAGGTGGGAGCCGAGACCTTCCGGCTCTGCCGCGACCTGCTCGACGAGGTCGTGACGGTGGACACCGACGCCATGTGCGCCGCCATCAAGGACATCTTCGACGACGTGCGATCGGTCGCCGAACCCTCCGGGGCATTGGCGCTCGCCGGCCTCAAGGCCTACGCCGAGCGCGGCGCGCTCAGTGACGGCAGCCTGATTGCCGTCAACAGCGGGGCCAATCTGAATTTCGACCGGCTGCGCACCATTGCGGACCGCGCTGAGGTCGGCGAACATCGCGAGGCGCTGCTTGCCGTGACCGTGCCGGAGAAGCCGGGCAGCTATCGGCACTTCATCCGCATCCTCGGCTCGCGCGCGATCACGGAGTTCAACTACCGCTTTGCCGAGACCACCGCGCCGGCGCAACTGTTCGTCGGCATTGCGCTGAGCCGCGGCGAGGTCGAGAAGCGGGAAGTCATGGAGCTGCTTCGGCGCGAAGGCTATCCGATCCTTGATCTCAGCGAGAACGAGATGGCCAAGGACCATGTGCGCTACATGGTGGGCGGTCGCGCGCCGCTGCTCAAGGACGAGGTCATCTACCGCTTCGAGTTTCCGGAGCGTCCCGGCGCGCTGCTGAAATTCCTCGAGAGCCTGGCGCCCGACTGGAATATTTCGCTGTTTCACTACCGCAATCACGGCGCCGACTACGGACGCATTTTGGCAGGCATCGAGGTCAAGCCTCGCGAGCGCACCCGGTTCGTTCAGGCGCTGGATGCGCTCGGCTATCCCTACTGGAACGAGAGCGAAAATCCGGCCTATCGCCTGTTTCTCTCCGCCGAGAAGGGATGAAGCACCGAGCGCTTCGGTGGACCGACGGTCAGCGATCGGCGGTCAGTTGTTGGCGGTAGCGCTCGGCGTCCCAGTTCAGCAGTGCATGCTCGCTCTCTGCGGTCAGATAATTGACCCGTGCGGTCAGGGCCAGGCGGCAGGTGACCAATGCGAGACAGCTCAGCATGGCTTCCGCGCCGTCGCTCGCATCCTCGCGGATCAGGCTGCCGAGGTCGGGGACGAGGAGGGCCACCGGCGGCGGCAGGCCGTTCGCGGTGGTCTGCGTGATCATGACGCTCAGCTTCTCGCGATGCTCCAGGATCGGCAGGCCTGGGCCAAGGAAGACGACGTGATCGGGATAAAGCGAGCCGCTGGTCGCGATCGCGCGGCTGTAGCGGTCGGTGGCGATGTCGTGGCCGCGAGGATCCCGCGGCAGGCGATAATTGGTGCCGGCGCAGATCGTGCGGAGCGCGTCATGATCTGCCGCCGGTGCGCCGCGCTGCTCCAGCGCGAGGCGTTGCTCGACCTCGGCGACCAATGCCTCCGCCGCGTCGCAGGTAGCCGCACCGACCACCAATCCGTGATTGCCGAGGATCAGGACGTCGACCGTATCCTGCGCGATCGCTTCGCTGACCGCGCGCGCGAGCGGCAGCCCCGGGTGGTGATAGTCGAGATAACGCCACGCCAGTCCGTCCAGGCGCCGGGCAAATTCGTCGCGGGCGTCGGTACGCACCGCCCATGCGATGGTGTTGACGGAATGGACGTGCAGCACGATCCGCTGCGGCATCAGCGCATGCAGCGAGGTCTCGATCGAGGCGCGCAGCGTTGTCCCGGCGTTCGGCGCCAGCGGCACGCGTTCGTCGCCATGCATCAGCGCCGCGCGCGCGGCCGACAAGGCGACCGGGACGAAAATCTCCTTGTCCTCGGCATCGGCGAGCCAGGTGCCTGACGCCTTCACCCACAGCACGTCGCCATCCTTGACCGACGAATTGCCGCCGGCGCCTTGCACGAGCAGGATATTCCTGCCGACGCGTGCCGACATGCGGCGCAGTTCATCCAGCATTTGAGGCGGTCGCATCGGGGCTGTTCTCACCAGGTCAGATGGTCCATCGTCCAGTGCGGCATCCGCGCCGCCGTGCCGGCCACGGTCTTGATGGCCCGCGGCAGATCGCTCGCCTGCGCAAGCGTCGCGCGGTGGGCGCCGGAACCGATCAGCAGGGTCAGCATGCCGGCGGTCCGTCCACCGGCGATATCGTGATCGAGGGAGTCGCCGATGACGAGGACCCGGTCCGGCGGGGGATGCCCCAATTGATCGCGCGCGGCGGCAAACATCGGCGGATACGGCTTGCCGACGAACAGCACGGTGCCGCCGAGCGAATGATAGAATGCGGCGAGTGCGCCCGGCGCGGGGATCAGGCCCGCGACTCCGAACATCACGAGATCGGGATTGGCGCAAAGCATCGGCAGTTGGCGTGCGGCGGCCGTGGTCAGTTGCGCACGCCACCGCTCGGGCTCTGCTGCATCATCGTCGAGCCCGCCGAGCAGGATGAAATCGGCCTCGCGCATGTTCGAGACCACCACAAGGTCGGTGCCGTCGACGATCGAGCGGTCGCCGTCGCGCGAGATCAGGAAACAGGCGCGTCCGAGTTCGGCAAAGGGAGCCTGCTCGCGCGTATGCAGGCCGCGCCAGGTGACCTCGCCCGAGGACAACACGCCGTCATAGGCATCGCGCGGCAGGCCGAGCGTCGCGAGCCGCCGCTGGTTGCTGGCGGCGCGCTTGCCGGAGTTGGACAGGATCAGGATGCGCTTGCCGGCTTCGCGCAGCCGCGCCACGCACTCCAGCGCTGCGGGGAACACCGCAAGTCCCTCATGCAGCGTGCCCCACTGGTCGAGCAGCACATGATCGAAGCGGTCGGCGATGGCGTGAAGGCCGGCGATCGCGGTCGCGTCGGCCTTCATGGCGGACCTCCGTTCAGCGCCAGCAGCGCGGCACCGTAGCTGGCTTCGGTCTGCTCGGCGACCGAGACGGGAACGCCGAGCACGCGGTGCCGGATCCGGGTCCATGCGTCGTTCTTCGCGCCGCCGCCGATGCCGATGACGCGGCGCAGGCGCGGCGCCCCGAGCCGCGCCAGCTGGCGGTAGGCGAGGGCTTCGACCGAGGCGATGCCCTCGAGCAGACCTTGGAAGAAGCGGCCATCCTCCACTGGACGCGGCGTGACCCGCGCGGCCAGCGTTGGATCAGCGATCGGAAAGCGTTCGCCGGGCTTTGGCAGCGGATAGTAGTCGAGCCCGGTCGGCTGGTCCGGCGTCAGCTGCGGTGCCAGCCGTTCCATCTCGGCGGCGGTGAAATGCACCAGCAGCGCGGCGCCGCCGGAGTTCGAGGCGCCGCCGGCAAGCCAGCGCTCGCCGAGCCGGTGCGAATAGACGCCCTGATCGGCCGCGAAGATCGGTTGGGTCGCAAGCTGCTTGACCACCAGCGTGGTGCCGAGCGAGGTGACAGCATCGCCCGGCTGGTCGGCGCGCGTCGCGATGAAGGCCGCAACGCCATCGGTGGTGCCGGCTGCGACCTGCGCTGTGGGCGGCAGTCCGAGCGACCGCGCGATCTGCGGATCCATCTCGGAAAATGGCGTGCCAGGCACCAGCACTTCGGGGAGCAGATCGTCGCGCACGCCGAGCTGGTCGAGCCAGGGCGGCCAGACGCGCGCGACCGGGTCGTAGCCGAGCTTCAGCGCGTTGTTCTCGTCGCTGATGCCGTGATGGCTCGCGAGCCGGCCGGCGATCCAGTCCGCCTGGTGAACGGCGTGGCGCGCATCGCCGATATAGTCATGGCTCAGCAGATAGAGCAGCTTGGCCAGCGCGCTGCTCGCGCCATGCGCGCCGCTCTCGCGCGGGGCGACCGCCGCGACGCGCGTCGCCTCACGCGTGGCGCGTGCATCATTGTACATCAGACCCGGCGAGCAGGGGCGGCCAGCGGCGTCGACCAGCAGCAGCGTGCCCGACGTGCCGTCCACGACGATGCGCGTGACGTCGCCGAGACCGACGGTGTCGCCGAGCTTGCGGATGGCCGCCAACGCGGCCTGCCACCACAGCTCCGGTGTCTGGTCGATGGCGTTGCCGTCGACGCGCGGTGCGGGCAGCGCGACGGATGCGAAGCCGCGGATGCCGGCCTGCGCATCGATGGCACAGGCGCGCACGCCTCCGGTTCCGACATCGATGCCGAGATACAAACCTCCCATGCGACCTCATCGCTCTCTGGTGCGCGCGCGTCGATGTTGGTTGCGCTGCAGCACGTTTGGGGGATTGACGCCCCGTTCGGCCTCTGCAATTTTTTGCAGGACGTGAAGAAATTTGCAAGCGGACTTTTCCTGATATGGCACCCCCGCCCGACAGGCTGCCGGTGATCGACGGCGAGGCGTCGCTCGCGACGCGCGCGGCGTGGCTGTATTTCGCGGCGGGGCTCACCCAGTCGGAGGTCGCCGACCGCCTCAACATCCAGAGCACCAAGGCGCATCGCCTGATCGCGCGCGCCAGCCGCGAGGGCATGATCCGCGTGTTCGTCGAGGGGCCGGTCGCCGAATGCGTCGCGCTCGAGAACGATCTCGCGCAGCGCTTCGGCCTCTCGCTCTGCCGCGTTGCGCCTGATCTCGGCGAGGGCGATCTGCCGCTGAAGGCGCTGGCGCTGGAGGGCGCGAGCTTCCTGCGCCAGATCCTGGAGCGCGGCCAGGACAAGGTGATCGGCTTCGGCCATGGCCGCACGCTCGCGGCGGTCGTGGAGCAGATGCCGCAGACGCCGGCGCGCGACGCGCAATTCGTGTCGCTGCTCGGCGGATTGACGCGGAAATTTGCCGCCAATCCGTTCGACGTGATTCACAAGCTCGCCGAGCGCACCGGCGCGGAAGCCTATCTGCTGCCGGTGCCGGTGTTCGCCAATTCGGTCGCCGACCGCGCCGTGCTGATGCAGCAATTCGGCATCGCCGACGTGTTCGCGCTGGCGCGCAAGGCCTCGCTGCTGTTCGTCGGCATCGGCCAGGTCAGCCGCGACGGCTTCCTGGTGTCGAGCGGCATGATCAAGCCCGACGAGGTCGTCGAGCTGAAGCGCGTCGGTGCCTGCGCCGACCTGCTCGGACATTTCTTCAGCGCCGACGGAACGGTGCTGGACACCGATCTGTCGGCCCGCGCTACCTCCATGAGCATGGCGGATCTCAGGAAGCACCGGATCGTCGCCATCGCCGGCGGGCCGGCCAAGGTGACCGCGCTGCGCGGCGTGCTGCGCAGCGGCGTGCTGCACGGCCTCATCATCGACGAAGCGACCGCAAAGGCGCTCGCCACCGACAAGCCGGAGACCACATCCGGCAAGACAAGAAGCAAGACCCGGAAGGACACATAAAACAAAGCGTCAACAAGGAGAGGAAATACATGTTCGATCGCGAGAAGAATCTGTTCGACTCCTACGCTGCCAAACGCATCAGCCGCCGCGATCTCCTGGACGGCGCCGCCAAGCTCGGCATCGCGGGCATCGCCGCCAACGCCGCCTTCGCCTCCTCGATGTCGAAGGCGATGGCCGCCGACTTCAACTGGAAGGCGCAGAGCGGCAAGAGCGTCAAGCTGCTGCTCAACAAGCACCCCTACGTCGATGCGATGATCGGCGACATCGAGGCGTTCAAGTCGCTCACCGGCATGAACGTCACCTACGACATCTTCCCGGAGGACGTCTATTTCGACAAGGTGACGGCGGCGCTGTCGTCGAAGTCGGACCAGTACGATGCCTTCATGACCGGCGCCTACATGACCTGGACCTATGGTCCGGCGGGCTGGATCGAAGACCTCAACACCTACATCAAGGATCCGGCCAAGACCAGTCCGGCCTTCGCCTGGGACGACGTGCTGCCGGGCCTGCGGGCCTCGACGGCGTGGGACGGCGTCGCCGGCTCCGAGCTCGGCTCGGGCAAGGCCAAGCAGTGGTGCATCCCCTGGGGCTATGAGCTCAACAACATCACCTACAACCGCAACGTCTTCGACAAGGTCGGCGTCAAGCCGCCGAAGAACCTCGACGAGATGCTGGAGGTCGCGGCCAAGATCACCAAGGACGCCGGCGGTCCCTACGGCGTCGGCGTGCGCGGCTCGCGCTCCTGGGCGACCATCCATCCCGGCTTCCTGTCGGCCTATTCGAACTTCGGTCAGAAGGATTTCGTGATTGAGGGCGGCAAGCTGAAGGCCGCGATGAACACCAAGGCCTCGAAGGATTTCCACGACAAATGGGTCAAGATGATCCAGACCTCGGGCCCGAAGAACTGGTCGACCTACACCTGGTATCAGGTCGGCACCGACCTCGGTGCCGGCGCCTCGGGCATGATCTTCGACGCCGACATTCTCGGCTATTTCATGAACGGCGGCGACAACAAGGAGAAGGGGCATCTCGGCTACGCGCCGTTCGCGGCCAATCCGGCCGCCAAGGCGCCGACCCCGAACGTCTGGATCTGGTCGCTCGCGATGTCGAGCTTCTCCAAGCAGAAGGAGGCGGCCTGGCTGTTCATGCAGTGGGCGGCATCCGTCGAGCACGATCTGTTCGGCGCGCGCAAGATGGACTTCGTCAATCCGGTTCGCGCATCGGTGTGGAAGGACAGCGAATTCCGCGACCGCATCGCGAAATCCTATCCCGGCTATCTCGAGCAGCACGACATGTCGTCGCCCGGCGCCAAGATCTACTTCACGGCGCAGCCGCTGTTCTTCGACCTGACGACCGAATGGGCCGCCTCGCTGCAGAAGATGGTGGCGAAGGAGGTCAGCGTCGACGAGGGGCTCGACAAGCTCGCCGACAGCATCAACCGCCAGCTCAAGCAGGCCGGTCTCGGCTGACGGATCAACTGTGCGGTGCCTGATCCCCCGCACCGCACCCATCCGCCGGCTCGGACCCTTGTCCCATCCGAGCCGGCGGCGTTTGCCAGCCGAACGCGATCTCTTATCATCATGAGCATGGTCCAACTTCTCCAGACGAACGCGCAGGCAGCGCCGGCCAAACCAAGGCCGCGCGTGCGCCTCTTGCCCTATTTGCTCAGCCTGCCGGCGCTACTCGTCTGCGTGGCGATCCTGGTTCCGTTCGTGACCGCGGCGGTCTACTCGCTGCAGCGCTACCGGCTGAACCTGCCTTATCTGCGCGGCTTCATCGGCGCCGGAAACTATATCGACTTCCTGTCCGACCCGGCGTTCTGGAATACGTTCCGCGTCTCGATCACCTATACTGCGCTCACGGTCGTGCTCGAGCTGCTGCTCGGTCTTGGCATCGCGCTGCTGCTGCGCCGGCCGACCCGCTTCCACAACGCCGTGTCGATCATGCTGCTGCTGCCGCTGATGACGGCGCCGGCGATCGCCGCGCTGATGTGGAAGCTGATGACCAATCCGAGCTTCGGCATCCTGTCCTATCTGGTCGGTCTGTTCGGCGTCACCGACTTCAAATGGGCCTCCGATCCGTCGAGTGCGCTGTTCACGGTCGTGCTGGTCGACGTCTGGGTCTACACGCCCTTCATCATGATCCTGCTGCTGGCGGGCCTGCGTTCGCTGCCGCGGCAGCCGTTCGAGGCCGCGGCGCTCGACGGCGTGCCGGCTAGCTTTGTCTTCTTCCGGATCACGCTGCCGATGCTCGCGCCCTACATCATCACGGCGTCGCTGTTCCGCCTGCTCGATTCGATCCAGCAGTTCGACATCATCTATGCGATGACGCAGGGCGGGCCGGGCGACCGGCTGATGGTGTTCCAGGTGCAGGCCTATCTGGAATTCTTCCAGTACACCAATGTCGGCCGATCGGCGGCGCTGCTGATGATCCTCTGGCTGATCACCAACATCCTGTCGAATATCTTCATCAAGAACTGGCTGCGGTTGCGCGCGCGTGCGCACGGCCACGCGTGACGGGGAGGGGCGCGATGGAACATTCCAGCCTTGCCGGTCGCATCTTCCGCGGCGTGGCGCTCACGCTGATCCTGATCTTCTTCATGTTTCCGATCGTCTGGATCTTCCTGATGTCGTTCCAGACCAACGAGCAGATCCTGCGGATCCCGCCGCGAATCCTGTTCGAGCCGACGCTTGCGAACTACGAGGCGCTGATCTCCGGCCAGCTGCGCACCGCGGCCGGCAATCTGCAGATCTCCTTCATGCGCAATCTCTTCAACAGCGTCGTGCTGTCGAGCGCAGCGGTGCTGCTGGCGCTGCTGCTCGGCGTGCCGGCGGCCTACGCCTTTGCGCGCTTCAAATTCCGCCTCGGCGAGAGCATCGCGTTCACGCTGCTGTCGTTCCGCTTTGCGCCGCCGCTGCTCGTGCTTCTGCCGCTGTCACTGTACTACCAGGAGCTCGGTCTGAACGACACCTACTTCGGGATCGTCTGGGTCTATCAGTTGATCGCGCTGCCGCTGATCCTGTGGATCGTGCGCGGCTATTTCGAGGATATCAGCCCTGATATCGAGCATGCCTACCGGCTCGCCGGGCATTCCTGGCGCGAGGCCTTCACCCGAATCGCGGTGCCGCTGGCAGGGCCGGGAATCGCCGCGGCGGGGCTGCTGTCGTTCATCTTCTGCTGGAACAATTTCGTCTTCGCGCTGATCCTGGCCTCCGCCGACAAGCAGCCGGTGACGGTCGGCGCGCTCGCCTTCGTCACTGCGTCCGGTATCCAGTACGGCCAGATCGCGGCGGCGATCGTGCTGTCGGTGACGCCGACGCTGTTGCTTGCGCTTTATGCGCAGCGCTACCTGGTCGAGGGTCTCTCGCTCGGCGCGGTGAAAGGCTGATCCGATGGCGCGTCTCGAGATCAACTCGGTGAGCAAGGCATTCGGTGCGGCACGGCCCGCCGACGGATTGTCGCTGGCGGTCGAGCCCGGCGAGATCGTGGCGGTGTTCGGACCGTCCGGCAGCGGCAAGACCGTGCTGCTGCGCATGATCGCGGGCATGTTCGAGCCCGACGACGGCGACATCCTGATCGGCGGCCGCTCGGTCGTCGGTGCTCCGCCGGAGCGGCGCGGGATCGGCATGGCATTCCAGAACTTTGCCTTGTTCCCGCACATGACCGCCCGCGACAATATCGCAAGCGGCCTGCGCGCCAGGGCCGGCGGCGGCGATGTCGCCGGACGGGTTGCCGCGATCAGCAGGCTGCTCAAGATCGAGCACGTGCTCGGCCACGCGCCGCGCGAACTGTCGAACGGACAGAAGCAGCGCACCGCGCTGGCACGGGCACTGATCGGCAATCCGGATGTCCTGTTGCTGGATGATCCGCTGCGCAATGTCGACGCCAAGCTGCGCTACGAGATGCGGCTCGAGCTGCCGAACCTGCTGCGCCGCGGCACTGCGGCGGTGCTCTACGTGACCCAGGACTATCGCGAGGCGATGGCGATCGCCGACCGCATCGCGGTCTTGATCGACGGCCGGCTCGCGCAGGTCGCGACGCCGACCGATATCTATGCCCAACCCGCATCGGTCGCGGTCGCGCGCCTGTTCGGCGATCCGACCATCAACCTCGCCGAGGTATCTCCAGTGGCGGAGCACGGCACGTTGTCGGCCACGGTCGCCGGCGCCAGGATGCGGCTCGGGGCGGCCGATGGCGCGGCGCCTGCCGGTGCATGTTGGCTCGGCGTCCGGCCCGAGGATCTCGCGGTCTCCTCCGCGTCCACCGATGACGCCGTTCCGGCGCGCATTCTCGCGATCACGCCGATGCACGAGAAGGCGGTGCTGCTGCTCCGTCTGGCCGACGGAACGGAATGGCTGGCGGCGCTGCCGCCGGATGCGCCGCAAGGCGCGGCCGACGATGCCGTTTTCGTTCGCTTCTCGCCCGACGCGGCGATGCTGTTCGATCGCGCGACCGGGCTGCGGATCGGGGCGTCGCACCGGCTCAAGGCGGCATAGGAGCGGATGGTCATGGACATGCTCGAGCTACGAGGCATCGACAAGGTCTATCGCAGCCGCGGCAAGGAGCCGGTGCATGCGGTGCGCGCGCTCGATATGGCGGTCGAGAAGGGCGAGATCGTCGCGCTTTTGGGATCGTCGGGCTGCGGCAAGACCTCGACATTGCGCATGATCGCAGGGTTCGAGGACGTCTCGGCCGGATCGATTGCGCTCGGCGGACGGCGGATCCACGAGCTGCCGCCAGCGCGGCGCAAGGTCGCGATGGCCTTCGAGGGCTACTCGCTCTATCCGCCGCTGACGGTCCGCGAGAACATCGCGTTTGCGCTGAAATCCGCGCAGCTGCCGCGCGCTGAGGTAACGCGCCGTGTCGACGAGATTGCCCGTCTGGTCGAGATCGAGGACATCCTCGACAGCTATCCGCGCGCGATCTCAGGCGGCCAGCAGCAGCGCGTGTCGCTGGCGCGTGCGCTGGTGCGGGACGCCGATCTCTATCTGCTCGATGAGCCGATGGGGCAGCTCGAACCGCAGCTGCGCGCGGTGTTGCGCGGCCGGATCAAGAGCCTGCTTGCCGAGCGCGGCATGACCGCGATCTTCGTCACCCACGACCAGACCGAAGCGAGTGCGCTGGCCGACCGCATCGCTGTCATGGAAGGCGGCGTGCTGCAGCAATTCGCCAGCGAAAAGGAGCTGAAGGGCCGGCCGGCCAATCTGTTCGTCGCGAGCTTCATCGGCGAGCCGCCGATGAACCTGCTCGACGCGGAGGTGACGCGCTCGGATGGCGGCTTCCGCCTGTCGGTCGGAACCGACATGCGTTTCGATATCGCCGGCGCCGGCCTCGACGTTGAGGCGGCGAAGACGCTCGCTGCCGCGCCGCAGGTCCGGATTGGCATTCGTCCGCAGAAGATTGTGGTCGGAACCGGTGACGTCAGGGTCAAGGTCGTCTCCAACCAGTGGCTCGGCGATCAATCGCATGTCGCGGGCGATTGCGGCGGCCGCATGCTGATCGCGGTCACGCCGGGCCGCGTCGCCGCGCGGCCGGGAGACGTAATCTCGTTCGCGCTGGAGCCGCGTCACCTGCACATCTTTGGCAGCGACGGGACCTGCATTCGCCATGCGGAGGGAGCGTGACGATGACCGCTTCCGCAAGCCGCGACGTCATCATCGGCATCGATGCCGGCACCTCGCTGATCAAGGCGGTGGCGTTCACGCTGACCGGCGAGCAGCTTGCCGATGTCTCGCGGCCGAATGCGTATAGCAGCCTGGCCGGCGGCCATGTCGAGCAGGATATGGCGCGGACCTGGAGCGACACGGTCGCGGTTATTCGCGCGCTGGCGAAGTCAGTGCCCGACCTGTCGGCGCGGATCGCGGCGATCGCGGTGACCGGGCAGGGCGACGGCACCTGGCTGATCGATGACGACGGCCGGCCGGTTGCGCCGGCGTTGCTGTGGCTGGATTCGCGCGCCGGCCGGCTGGTCGAGGAGATCCGCGGCAGCGAGCACAACGCGATCCTTTACCGTCGCACCGGTTCCGGGCTCAATGCCTGCCAGCAGGGGCCGCAACTGGCGTGGCTGCAGGCCCATATGCCCGACACGATCGCCAGCGCGACCACGGCCTTCCACTGCAAGGACTGGCTTTATTTCCTGCTCACCGGTGAACGCGCAACCGATCCGTCGGAAGCCACCTTCTCCTGCGGCGATTTCCGCAGGCGAGCGTTCGATGCGGAGACCGCACGGTTGATCGGTATCGCCGACCTGACGCGCCTGTTCCCGCCGGTCGTCGACGGCGCGGTAATGACGCATCCGCTGACAGCGGCCGCCGCCATCGAGATCGGCCTGCCGGAAGGTGTGCCGGTCTGCCTCGGCTATGTCGACGTGATCTGCAATGCGCTCGGCGCCGGGCTCTACGATCCGTCACCCGATGTCGGCTGCACGATCATCGGCTCGACCGGCATGCATATGCGGCTGGTTCCGAGCGCCGACGCGGTGACGCTGAATCGGGAGGCAACCGGCTACACCATGCCGTTCCCGGTGCCAGGTCATTATGCCCAGATGCAGTCCAACATGGCGGCGACGCTGAATATCGACTGGATGCTCGATCTCGCCCGCGACATGCTGGCGGCGGAAGGCGTGACGCGCACGCGCACAGAGCTGATCCGCCGGCTCGACGATCAGGTGCTGCGAGCGAGGCCCGGCGAGGTGCTGTTTCATCCCTTCATTTCCGATGCCGGTGAGCGCGGTCCGTTCGTCGCGCATGAGGCCAGCGCGCAATTCTTCGGCTTGCGCTCGCGCCACCGCTATGGCGACCTGATGCGCGGCGTGATGGAGGGCCTGGCCTTCGCCGCACGGGATTGTTACGCGGCGATGGGGTCGCTGCCGCGCGATGTCAGGATCACAGGCGGCGCGGCGAAGAGCCGTGCGCTCGGCGCCATCCTCGGGGCCGCACTGGATTGCGACGTCCGGATTTGCAGCCGTGCCGAGGCCGGCGCGGCGGGCGCTGCGATGATCGCGGCGGTCGCGATCGATGCCTATCCCGACATGCGCGCATGCGCCGAGCAGTGGGTCGCGCCGCATCTAAGCGCGCCGCAATCGCCGGACGCAGCGCTGGCGAAGCGCTATGCCAGCATCTTCCCGACCTATCTCGAGGCAAGGCTGGCGTCGCGGCCGGTCTGGAAGCAACTCGCCGCGCTGCGCGCCGGAGGCGATCATGTCTAAGTCCATCGCCATCGTCGGCGACCGCTTCATGCTGCCCTCGGTGTTCGCCGAGCACATCCGATCAGCCTGCGGCGATGGCGTCGACATCCGCACCCTGGAGCAGCCCTGGCCGGACGAGCCGATGGAGCACGGTTACGCCGGCTCGAAGCTCGATGGCCTGAAGGAGTTCATGGGGCAGCCCGACGAGATCATCGGCTTCATCGGCGATGCCGAGCTGCTCGTCACGCATCTGGCGCCGATCTCGCGGTCGATGCTGGAGCGGCTGCCGAAGCTGAGGTTCATCGCGGTGTCGCGGGGCGGCCCGGTCAACATCGACATGCAGGCGGCGCGCGACCACGATGTGCTGGTGGTCAATACACCCGGCCGCAATGCGGGTGCGGTCGCAGAGTTCACCATCGGCGCCATTCTGGCGGAGACGCGCCTGATCCGCAGCGGTCACGAGGCGCTGCGAGGTGGGGAATGGCGGGGCGATCTCTATCGGGCCGACCGTACCGGGCGCGAGCTCGGCGAGATGACGATCGGCATCGTCGGCTATGGCGCGATCGGCAGCCGCGTGGTCAAGCTGCTGAAGGCCTTCGGCTGCAAGATTTTGGTCGCCGACCCCTATGTCCAGCTCAGCGCCCAGGACCGCAATGACGGCGTCGAGCATGTCGCGCTCGGCGAATTGCTCGGCCGCGCCGACGTCGTCACGCTGCACGCCCGGGTGACGCCGGAGACTACCCGTTTCATCGGGCGCGAGGCGCTGACGCGGATCAAGCCGGGCGCGTTCCTGATCAACACCGCGCGCGGTCCGCTGGTCGACTATGATGCGCTGCATGATGCGCTGGCATCGGGGCATCTCGGCGGCGCCATGCTCGACACCTTCGCGGTCGAGCCGGTTCCGGCGGACTGGCCGCTGCTGCGACTTCCCAACGTCACGCTGACGCCGCACATCGCCGGCGCTTCCGTGCGCACCGTCACCGTGGCCGCCGGGCAGGCGGCCGAAGAGGTTCGCCGCTTCCTGGCCGGCGAGCCGCCACGCAATCCGTGCTGAAGAGAAAGGCAGTTCGTATGACCCGTGAGGAACGACAATTGCGCGAGGCGATCATCGCCAAGTGCCGGTGGATGAATGCGTCGGGTCTCAACCAGGGGACATCGGGCAACATCTCCGCCCGCTACAAGGACCGGATGCTGATCACGCCGTCGGCGACGCCCTACGATTCGATGAAGCCGGAGATGATCGCCTCGATGCCGCTCGAGGGCGACTATGGCGCGTGGGAGGGGCCGCTGCAGCCGTCCACCGAATGGCGCTTCCATCTCGACATCACGCGCGCCCGGCCCGATGTCGGCGCCATCGTCCATACTCACTCGACCTACGCGACCGTGCTCGCGATCGCGCGCAAGCCGATCCCGGCCTGCCATTACATGATGGCGGCGTTCGGCGGCACCGAGATCCGCTGCGCCGGCTATGCGCGCTACGGCACCAAGGAATTGTCCGACCATGCGATCGCGGCGCTCGAAGGACGCAACGGCTGCCTGCTCGCCAATCACGGCATGATCGCGCTCGGCGCCAATCTCGACAAGGCGATGTGGCTCGCGGTCGAGCTCGAGACCATCGCGCGGCAGTACTACCTCTCGCTGGCGCTCGATTCGCGCGTCATCCTGACCGACGAGGAGATTGCCGACACCGCGAAGGGATTCTCCACTTACGGTCTGCAGGCGCCGAAGCCGAACAAGGCCCGCGCAACGGCAAAGGCAGCGCCGCGCCGCGCCGAGAAACGGCGCAGCAGCAAGCGATGACGGGCACTGCGCCGGTCGCAGGTAAAGATCACGGGCTGGTCGATATCGCGGTCATCGGTGGCGGCATCAACGGCGCCGGCATCGCCCGCGACGCCGCCGGCCGCGGGCTGAAGGTGCTGCTCTGCGAGAAGGATGATTTCGCCGAGGGCACCTCGTCGCGCTCGGGCAAGCTGATCCATGGCGGGCTGCGCTATCTCGAATATTACGAGTTCCGCCTGGTGCGCGAGGCGCTGATCGAGCGCGAGGTGCTGCTCGCGTCGGCGCCGCACATCATCTGGCCGATGCGCTTCGTGCTGCCGCATTCGCCGGAGCAGCGGCCGGCGTGGCTGGTCCGCACCGGGCTGTTGCTCTACGACCATCTCGGTGGCCGCAAGCAGCTGCCGGCGAGCCGCAGCCTGGATCTGTCGCGCGCTCCGGAGGGCGCGCCGCTGCGTCAGGAGTTCCGGCGAGGCTTCGAATATTCGGACTGCTGGGTCGATGACAGCAGGCTGGTGATCCTCAATCTGATCGATGCCGCGCAGAACGGCGCCTGCATCCTGCCGCGCACGCGGGCGGTGCGTGCGCGCCGCGACGGCGGGACCTGGCTGCTCGAGATGCACGGCGATGACGGCACAACGCAGGTCGTGCGGTCGCGCGCGCTGGTCAACGCCGCCGGGCCGTGGGTTCAGGATGTCATCCAGGGCGTGGCGGGCCTGAACTCCGCCCAGAGCGTACGGCTGGTCAAGGGCAGCCACATCGTGGTGCCGAAATTCTGGAACGGGCCGCAGGCCTATCTGCTGCAGAACAGCGATCGCCGGGTGATCTTCGTCAACCCCTATGAGGACGGTCTCGCGTTGATCGGCACCACGGACATTCCCTATCACGGCCGCGCCGAGGACGTCGCGATCGGCGAGGACGAGACCGATTACCTGTTGCAGGTCTTGCGCCGCTATTTCCAGACGCCGCCGCAGGCGAGCGCGATCGTGCACGCGTTCTCCGGGGTCCGGCCGCTCTATGACGACAACGCCGACAATCCGTCGGCGGTGACGCGCGACTATGTGTTCGAGGTTCACGGCGCCGAGGGCATGCCGCCGCTGCTCTCGATCTTCGGCGGCAAGATCACGACCTACCGCCGGCTGGCGGAGCAGGCGCTGCAGCGCCTCGCGCCGTGGTTTCCGAAGCTGTCGTCGGCCTGGACCGCGCATCGGCCGCTGCCGGGCGGCGACATCGGCGGCAGCTTCGATGAATTCTCAAACGGCCTGGCACGCGACTATCCCGATTTGCCGCGAATGCTCATCCATCACTATGCCCGTCTCTATGGGACGCGCGCGCGCCAACTGCTGGGGCCGGTCCGCAGCGCCGTCGACCTCGGCCGTCATTTCGGCGGTGAGTTCTATGAATGCGAAGCGGTCTATCTCCGCGAGAAGGAGTGGGCCAGGAAGCCTGCCGACTTCCTGGACCGGCGCACCAAGCACGGCCTGCATTTGACGCCGGCACAGCGCCTCGCGTTCGAGAGCTTTCTCTAGGACGGCATCCGCGTCCAGATGCGTCACGCAATCGTTTTCAAATACAGGCTCGGATCGAAATACTTGCTTGCCGGCGTAAAGTCCTTGATGCCGGCATTGGCCATGAAGAAGTCGGTCGATTGCTGCAGCCAGTTGGTGACCGTGCCGTCGGAATACATCCGCTTCCAGTCCCGCGACGAGAACATCTTCTGCGCCTTGAACGATTCGTCGATGTCGGCCATCGGGGTCTGGCTGTAATGGCCCTTCTGCAGCTTTTCCATCGCCTCGGTGCTGTTCGCGATGATGTAGTCATTGGCATCGGCCCAGCCACGGATCAGCTTCGCCAGCGTTTCCTTGTTGGGCTCGTAATAGTCGTTGGCCGCGGCCCAGCCGCCGATGATCGCGGCCTTTGGATAATAGGCTGAGGCGTCGGCGAGCTTGACCGCGCCCGGCACCTTGTCGCGAACCGTCACGTTGAAGGGCACCCAGAGCGCAACGGCAGGCACCGCGCCTGAAATGAAGGCGGTTACGGCGGCAGGCATGGTCTGGTTGACGAGTTCGACCTCTTTGGGATCGACCTTGTTCGCGCGCAGCGCGGTGTCCAGGAACACATGCGCGGTGGTGCCGGTCGCAGTTGCGATCCGCTTACCCTTCAGATCCTCGAATGACTTGATGCCCTGATCGCCGCGCACCCAGAGCTGTGCGGTCGCGACCTCGATGTCGTTGATGAGGAAGACCTTGCCCTGGCCGCGGGCCGGGAAGTTCGAGAGCACGGCGCCCGTCGCCAGCACGTCGAGGCTGCCGCCGATCAGCGCCTGGAAGATTTCGAGGCCGGTATTGAACTGCCGCAGCTCGAGATCCAGTCCCTGCTTTTCAAAGGAGCCGCGGTCCATGCCGGTCCAGATCTGGCCGTCGACGGCAACGGTGTGCAGATAGCCGACCCGAACTTTTGTTTTTGCCTGCGCAATCGCAGGCGCTGCGGCGGTGAAGGACCCCAGGGCAAGCCCGGCCGTCGTGGTCAGAAATTGTCGCCGATCCATAGGTCGTCCTCCGCTGTGTTGTTATTCCGAGAATGAGACCGGACGCATCTGCGCCTGCTGGGCGCGATACTCGTCCATCACCAGATGCTTGATATGGCTTCGCAACTCGCCGAATTCGGGCCGCTCCTGGATCGATTCGTCGCGCGGATAGGCGAACGGCACGTCGATGATCTGCCTGATCCGCGCCGGCCGCGCGGTCACCACCACGATGCGGGACGCGAGATAGATCGCCTCCTCCACGGAATGGGTGATCAGCATGACCGTCTTGCCTTCGGTCTGGAGCACCTTGAGCAGCAGGTTCTGCATGTTGGAACGGGTCTGGGCGTCGAGCGCACCGAACGGCTCGTCCATCAGCAGGAACTGCGGCTTGACGGCGTAAGCCCGCGCGATCGCGAGCCGCTGCCGCATGCCGCCGGACAAATGCTTCGGATAGGAGTTGGCGAAGTCGGACAGCCCCATCAGGCCAAGATAGTGATCGCAGATCGCATCGCGCTCGCCGGCGGCGACGTGATTGGCCCGGAGCGTCAGGCCGAAAGCGATGTTCTGTTTCACCGTCAGCCACGGGAAGACGCCATATTCCTGGAAGATGACGCCGCGCTCGGGACCGGGACCGGCGACGGGCTGTCCGTCGAACAGCACGGTTCCGGTCGTCGGCTTCTGGAAGCCGGCGAGCATGCTCATCATCGTGGTCTTGCCGCAGCCTGAAGGGCCGATCACCGCGATGAAATCGCCATCGTTGATATCGTAGCTGACATCCTCGACGACGTTGAGGCGTCCCTTCGGGGTCTCGAAGGCAAGCGAAACCTTGTCGAACCGTGCACGCGTGGTCATGCGATGGCCCGATCCTGCCAGACCAGCAACCGGGCCGTGATCTTGCGCAGGATCATGTCCATGATCAGCGCGATCAGGCCGATGCAGATGATGCCGACATAGATGACGTCGAGCAGGAAGTAGGTCGACGCATTCTGGATCATGGCGCCAAGCCCACGCTGGGCCGCGATCAGTTCGGATGCCACCAGCGTTGCCCAGGCTACCCCAAGCGCGACCCGCAGCGCGGTGAGGATGTGCGGAACGGTGAGAGGAATGATGACCTTGCGAAAGATTTCCGCCTGATTGGCGCCGAGGGTCTGCGCCACGCGGATATAGAGCGGCGTGATCTGCGAGACACCCTCATACATGACGATCACGCCGGAGAAGAACGAGGCGTAGAACAGGATGACGAGCTTTGCGAGCTCGTCCACGCCGAAATAGACGATGACAAGCGGGATCAGGGCGATCGGCGGCAGCGCGCGGAAGAAGTTGATCATGGGGTCGGCGAAGGTGCGGGCCGGGCGATACCATCCGAGCAGAAAGCCGACCGGCACCGCGACGAGAATTCCAAGCGAGACGCCGAAAAAGACGCGCCTCGTCGAGGCGAAGATGTCGATCAAAAGGCCTTCCTTGGTGAGAAGCTCGACGAACTTCGCGGCGACCTGATGCGGGGCGGGGATCAGCGATGCGTTGACGAAGCCGCTCCAGCGCACGGCATACCAGAGCAGGATCGCACCGACCCAAGGTATCAATCCGAGACCAAGGCGTCTCACGCCAGCTCCGTCCATTCGACGCATCCACCCAGATTGCAGTTGATGTTTGGCCGAGTCATATTATAAATAGGAGGACCATACAAGCGCCGCTTTGGTCGCAGGCGCCGCAGGCATTTCCGCGCATGACATCGCCGCCTTTCACTATCCGGAGCGTCCAGGCCTTTGGCTTCCGCTATCCGCTGACGACACCGGTCATCACCTCGTTCGGGCGCATGGGGGACCGGCCTGCCGTGTTCGTTCGGATCGAGGACACGGACGGTTACGCGGGCTGGGGCGAGGTCTGGTGCAACTTTCCCTCGCCGGGTGCCGAGCATCGTGTTCGGCTGGTCAACGAGGTTCTGGCACCGGCGCTTGTCGGATTGAGGGCAAGCGAACCTGATGCCGCATTCGAGCGATTGACGCGGGGAACTTCGGTGCTCGCGTTGCAATCCGGCGAAGCGGGCCCGTTCGCGCAATCGATCGCCGGCATCGATCTCGCCGTCTGGGATCTCCATGCGCGCCGCCGGAACGTTGCGTTGTGGAAACTGCTCGGCGGATCGCGGAAGCGGATCAAGGTCTATGCCAGCGGCATCAATCCCGTCGGATCGGAGCGGGCGGCGGAAGCAGCCCTCGGCCGCGGCTATCGCGCCTTGAAGCTGAAGATCGGCTTCGATCCGGCAGACGACCGGGCCAATCTCGCCGCGCTGCGCCGCCTCGTCGGCGATGGCATGCTTGCAGCCGACGTCAACCAGGGTTGGACCATCGCGCAGGCGCTCGAGCGTGCGCCGCAGCTCGAGCCGTTCGGCCTTGCCTGGCTCGAGGAGCCGATCCGCGCGGACCGTCCGCGGCAGGAATGGAAGCAGCTACACGAGACGATCCGTTTTCCGCTCGCGGCCGGTGAGAACATCGCGAGCCACGCCGGCTTTGCCGAGGTGCTGAGCGAGCCGGTTCTCGGTATCGTCCAGCCCGACATCGCCAAGTGGGGCGGGCTCTCGGCTTGCGCCGGCATCGCCCGTGACATCCTGGCGTCAGGCAAGATGTTCTGTCCGCACTATCTCGGCGCCGGCATCGGCCTCTTGGCGTCGGCGCATCTGCTGGCGGGCGTCGGCGGCGAGGGACTGCTGGAGGTCGACAGCAATGAGAACCCGCTGCGGGATCAATTTTGCGGCCCCGTGCTGGACGTCAGCGATGGCATGATCGAGCTCGGCGACGGGGCGGGTCTCGGCATCACGCCCGATCTTGCCTCGATCGAACGATACCGGACCGCTTGATGTCGGGACTTGGCTACGATTACATCATTGTCGGTGCGGGGTCGGCCGGCTGTGTGGTCGCAAACAGACTGTCGGCTGATCCTGCCTGCCGCGTGCTGCTGCTCGAAGCCGGCGGATCGGACCGGAATTTCTGGCTCAAGCTGCCGGTCGGCTATTACCGGACCATCTACAACGAGCGCTTCTCGCGCCTGTTCAGGACCGAGCCGTCGGAAGGAAGCGGCGGCCGCGCCATCGTCTGGCCGCGCGGCCGCGTGCTCGGCGGATCGTCGTCGATCAACGGCCTGATCTTCATCCGCGGCCAGCACGAGGATTTTGACGACTGGGAACGTCTCGGCGCCGACGGCTGGAGCTATCGCGACGTCCTGCCCTATTTCCGGCGCTACGAGCGCTATCGCGGCGGCGAGAGCCAGTTTCACGGCGGCCTCGGAGAGTTCGAGGTCTCCGACCTGCGGAACGACAATCCGGCGTCGAGGGCCTGGGTGGAGGCGGGCGTGCAGTTCGGCCTGCCGCGCAATCCCGACTTCAACGGCGCGACGACGCTTGGCGTCGGGTCCTATCAGCTCGGCATCGGGCGGCATTGGCGGACCAGCTCGGCATCCGCCTTTCTTCGACCGATTGCCGACCGGCGCAATCTGACCATCATCACGCACGCACAGGTGAGCAAAGTCACTTTCAACGGCCGCGTCGCGACCGGCGTCGAGTGGATCAGCAAGGGGCAGGTTCATCGCGCGACAGCCGATCGCGAGGTCATCCTGTCCGGCGGCGCGCTGCAATCGCCGCAAATCCTCCAGCTTTCCGGGATCGGTCCGGCCGACCTGCTTCGCAAGCACGGTATTCCCGTCGTCACCGACTCGCCCGAAGTCGGCTCCAATCTGCAGGACCATTACCAGGCACGGCTGATCGTGCGCCTGAAGGAGCGGATCTCGCTCAATGACCAGGTCCGCCATCCTGTCGAGCTCGCGAAGATGGGGTTGCAATGGATGCTGGCCGGGCGGGGGCCGTTGACGGTGGGGGCGGGACAGGTGGGCGGAGCGGCCTGTACCGAATATGCGGTCGGTGGGCGTCCGGACGTGCAGTTCAACGTGATGCCGCTGTCCGTCGACAAGCCCGGCGAACCCCTCCACAGCTATTCCGGCTTCACGGCCTCGGTCTGGCAATGCCACGGCCGGTCGCGCGGACAGCTCGCGATCCGCTCGGCCGATCCGTTCGAGCAGCCGCTGATCGTGCCCAATTATTTCGCCGAGGAGATCGACCGCAAGACCATTGTTGCCGGCCTCAAGATCTTGCGCGAGATCTATCAGCAAAAGGCGTTCCGCCCGTTCTGGGATGTCGAGATGGTGCCGGGCGAGGCCGCAAGCAATGATGCCGGGCTGTGGGATTTCGCGCGCAACACCGGCGGCACGGTGTTTCACTGCGTCGGGACCTGCCGCATGGGTAGCGACGCGCGGGCGGTACTCGATCCGCAGCTGCGGGTGCGCGGCGTCGAGCGGCTGCGCGTGATCGACGCCTCGGTGATGCCGCAAATCACCTCGGCCAACACCAATGCGACGAGCCTGATGATCGGCGAACGCGGTGCAGCCCTTGTGATGCCGTGATTGGGCCGCTTGATTTCCGGAGGGCGAGATGGAATTGAGTTCCGACAGTCACGTCCCCAAATATGCGCAGATTGCCGATATTTTTCGCCAGCGGATCGCGCGCGGTGTCTGGAGTCAAGGTTTTCGCCTGCCGGCCAATGAGGAGCTGGCGGCCGAGTTCAGCGTCTCGCGCGTCACCATCAGGCAGGCCGTCGAACTGCTCGCCCGCGACGGTGTCATCGAGGCGCAGCAGGGCCGCGGCACCTTCGTCACCGGGACCGTACGGCAGGACCGCTGGCTCAAGGTCGAGACCACCCTGGCCGATCTCGCGGACATGTACCGCGACACCTCTCCGGAGATCATCAACATCTCGGAAAGCCGGAGCGATGCGCCGCTGCTTCCCGAAGACGGCAAGCCGGCCGAGAAATATGTCTTCATGCGCCGTCTGCACTCGCGCCAGAAGCAGCCTTACTGCGTCATTTCCATCTATCTCGATGAGAAGATCTTTCGCAGGTCTCCAAAGCGCTTTCGCAACGAGACGGTGATCCCGATCCTCAACGATCTCAGGGATCCGGCGATTGCCAGCGCACGCCAGACATTGACCATCGGAACCGCAGACATCGAGGCCGCGCGGCTGCTGCGCGTGCCTTTGAACTCGCCGGTTGCCGAAGTCCGCCGTGTCTTCACGGCGAGCGATCGCACCGTGATCTATCTCGGTGAAGTCACCTATCGCGGCGATTTTGTGCGGATCGATATGGATCTAAGGCCATAGCGCGCAAGTATCACCGCGAAAACAGCTCCTGGTTCCGGCGTTCGAGCTCTTCCCCATAGGTGCGCAGCACATGGGATTCGCTTAAGGTGCCGATCGTGACGCGATGGTCGGCACGGTCAATGACCGCGAGGACGTCGGCTTCGCTCCGTTCAAAGGCCTTCAGGATCTCGCGAACCGACGTGGTCGGAAGCAGGTACTCATCCTGCTGCTGGGCCAGCGACCCGAGCGGATCGTCGTCCCGATTGGTGACGGAATGCAGCGTCGCCGACGCAACGATGCCGGCATAGCTGCCGTTCGGATCGCGCAGCACGACCTGCCGAACCTGCGCCGGCGAAAACAGCTTCTGCGCCTCGCCGATCGGCATTGTGGTCAGCGCATTCTCGAAGTCGGCACGCATCAGGGAGGCTGCGCTCATTTGACGGACCCAGCCGATGTCCTGCGGACCGCGGATCACCTCGCCGCGCAGGTGGAAGCGCCATGTCGCAAAGCTGTAGCCGAACAACTCGCGGACGATCAGCGCGCAGACCGATGATGCGACCACCGCCCCGACGGTCACGGAGAAATCGCCGGTGATCTCGAGTGCGAGACAAACCATGCTGAACGGTGCGCCCAGCACGCCGGTTCCGAGCGCGGCAAGAGCCGCGATGGCGGCGGTGCCGGGCTGAAGCGCGAGTGTGGGGAAGGGGCCGGTCAGCACGACGCTGTAGAGCTGGCCGATCAGCGCGCCAAGTAGCAGCGAGGCAAAGAACAGGCCGCCGCGAAAGCCGGAGCCGAGCGAGACGGCCGATGCCAGGATCTTGAGCACGATGGTCGTCGTGAGCAGGAGCCAGGTCGGATTGCTGACCAGCAGGATCTGCATTGCGCCATGGCCGGCGCCGAGCACGGTCGGCGTCAGCAGGGCGAGGCCGCCGAGGAGCAGGCCGCCAAGGATCGGACGCATGAATCCGCTGAAAAGGCTGACGCGCTGAAAGCAACGTTCTGAGAATGCGACCGCGAGCATGACGAGGATGCTGACGAATGCGCAAATGATGCCGATCAGAACGGTCTGTCCGATCATCTCGACGGACACGGGCGATGGGAAGCCAGGCACCATCAGAAACGACTGATGCGTCAACTCCCGTGCCACCAGCCAGGCCGTGACGGCGCTGGCGATGACGGGCACGAGAGCGGCCGAGGTGTAGGCTCCCAGCACGACCTCGAAGGCATAGAAGGCGCCGGCCAGCGGAGCCGAAAACGCTGCGCTGATCGCCCCCGCCGCGCCGCAGGCCACCAACAGCCGCATGTCGTTGCGGCGGGCGGCGAGGCGCTGGCCGACATGGGAGCCAAACATCGAGCAGATCTGCGTGTATCCCGCTTCCAGTCCGACCGACCCACCGAACCCGTTGGACAACAGCGTCTGGATCGAGATCAGCAGGCTGCCGCGGAAGGACACCCGGCCGCCATAGAGCGCGTTGGCTTCGATGGCGTCAGCGAGCTGCTGTCCCTTCACGCGTCGCGCGAAGTACAGCCCGATCAGCGCCAGGACCAGGCCGCCAACTGCCGGGATCAGCAGGGTGCGCTGCCAGGAAATCACGCCGGTGGCGCTGAGATGTGCGTCGAGGGGAATGTCGAACAGCAGCGCGTGCGAGGCCTGGCTGAGGCCCGAGATCGCCGCAACGAGGACGCCGCTCAGCAACCCGACGACAATGCCGACCAGCACGAGGCCAGTCTCGCGATTGCGCACGAAATTGCGCAAGAACTGCGGCAACAGACGGGTGCCGGGAGCAGCGGCCGGCTTCGCGGCATTTGTCGCCAGCGTCATCCTATGCCGGATCCTGTAGCTGCTCGGTGCGCACGACAGGGAAGCCGATCTTGCTCGACGGGCCGACCGACGCGTTCGGGCATCGCGCTGCGAAGCGGCGGCTGCCGCAGGACTCGTCGCTGAGGAAGGATCCACCGCGCGTCGAGCGGTTCGGTGCAGGCTCGCGATTCAAGGGGACTCCCGACGGTGCGAGGCGGTCCTCGTACCATTCCCAAACATTTCCGGCGACATTATGCAGGCCGTATCCGTTGCTTTCCTGGCTCATCCGGCAAGAAACCCGCCATCCACCGTGACGACGGTGCCGGTAGCATATTGTGATGCCGGCATGCAGAGGAACGCGACGGCTCCCGCAATGTCCTCCGGCTGACCCCAGCGCTTGAACGCGGTGCGATCGGCGATGCGCTGATAGTGCGCGCGATCGGTGCGGCCGGCTGCATTGATCGCCGTTTCGATATAGCCGGGGGCAACCGCATTGACCCGGATGCCTTGCTCGGCCCATGCCAGGGCGAGCGCCTTGGTCAGCATCACGACACCGCCCTTGCTGGCGCAATAGGCCGGGATTCGCGGCAGCGCCAATGTCGCGTTCATCGAGGCAAGATTGACGATCGAGCCCTTGCTCTCGGCGAGAAGCGGACGGAACGCCATGCAGGTTCGAAAGGTGCCCGTGAGATTGACGTCGAGAACCTTCATGAAGGTTTCGATCTCGTATTCCTTGTCGCGGGCAAGGATTCCCGCGCAGTTGACCAGCGCATCGACGCGCTTTTGCTGTCGGGCGAAAGAGGCGACAGCGTCGTCGTTCGTGACGTCGAGCGTTGCGAGTGTGAGGCTGGCGCGCGATTTCAGCAAAGTGCGCGCCAGATCGGTCTCGTTGGCCGCCGTTGCGGTCACCGTCGCGCCGAGGTCGCAAAACTGATTGCTGATTGCGGCGCCGATGTCGCCGGCGCCGCCGATCACCACGGCATGGAAGTCGGGCGCAAGAGAGAAATTTGAGCGCATCGGATAGGTCTCGCTTCAGGATTTGAGAGGGGGAGCCGTCGATTCACGGACCACCAGGGAGAAGTCGATCTCGCGATGCATGATGGTCTGCTCGCCGGCGAGGCTGCGCACCAGATATTCCCCGGCGCGCTGCCAGGTTTCTCCGGTCGGTACGTGGATCGTGGTCAGGCTCGGCCGCAAATGGCGGCTCCAGTCGAGATCGTCGAAGCCGACCACCGACAGGTCGCGCGGCACCGAAAATCCGTCGCGCTCCGCCTCGAGCAACACGCCGTAGGCGATCACATCGTTGCCGCAGACGACGGCGGTCGGACGATCCTTCAGGTTGAGGAGATAGCGGGCCGCTTCGCGCGCGTCGTCCAGCGTGTAGGGTACCTCGACATGCCATTGTGGAGGAAGCTCCAGGCCGTTCTCGGTGAGGGCGCGACGAAAGCCGGCGACGCGAGCGCTGGCGCGGTCGTTGTTGCGCTGGAGCGCCGAGACGATCCCGATGCGGCGGTGGCCAAGCTCGATGACGTGCGCGGCGGCGCGATGGGCGGCCGCTTCGTTGTTGGTTCCGACGCAAGGGTGGGGTCGATCAGGCTGGTAGATGCCGACATTGATGAAGGGAACCGCATTGTCCGCAAGCAACTTGCGCAGTCCGTCGTGATGGCAATCGCCGCGCAGCACAAGTCCATCGACGCCGCGGCTGATCAAATTGCGCGCTTGCTGCAATTCGACGTCGAGATCGTAGCCGCTCGTGGTGAGAAACAGCATGTATCCGACCGAGGAGAGGTACTGCTGGAGCGAGGCGATGCCGCGCGCGAACATCGTATTGTCGATTGTCGGAACGATCGCGCCGAGCGTGCGCGAGCGCCGTGACGACAGGATGCGCGCCGGCGCATGCGGGATGTAGCCGAGCGCGTCGATGGCCTGTTCGATGCGCGCCCGCAAGGAAGGGCTTACCGCATCGGGATTGTTGAGTGCGCGGGACACCGAGGCCGTGGAGACGCCGGCGCGGGCTGCGACGGCGCGGATGCCCTGTTTCACGGATTTGGCGTTGGTCAATCGCATCAATGTAACGTTACATTCGATGAGGCAAACCGCGTGGTAGCGGTAATCTTGTAAATTTGCCGCAGAATATGCAGTTTGTCCATTGCTTGACACGACCGATGTGAGGTCTAAATTGTAACCGTTTTCAAGCCGCGTTCAAATGGCCCGCCAGCTTAAGGCGGCCAGCCGGGAGGAGAGTTCGATGAAGGCCAGGATGCTCGCGACGCACGTCGCGTTGCCCGTTCTTGCGATTGTCGCCGTCAGCGCGCAGGCTCATGCGGCCGATTTCGACTGGATGAAGTTCAAGGGCAGGACCGTCACCTTTCTCGCCAACAACAATCCGGTCGCGCAGGCGCTGCTGACCTACAAGGCCGATTTCGAGAAGCTGACCGGCATGACCCTGAAGGTCGACGGCTATCAGGAACAGCAGATGCGCCAGCGTCTGGTCACCGTCATGAATGCGAACAGCGACGAGGTTGACGTGTTCATGACGCTGCCTTCGCGCGAGGGCGAGCAGTTCGCCGCGGCCGGCTGGTACGGCGATCTCACTGCGATGGCCAAGAACGAGGTGGCCAAGGAATACGACCCCGCCGGCTTGAGCCAGGCCTTGCTCAAGGCCGCGACCTTCGGCGGCAAGCTGACCAGCATGCCGATGAACATCGAAGGTCCGATCTTCTATTATCGTACCGACATCTTCAAGAAGTGCGGCATTGAGGCGCCAAACACCATCAAGGATGTCGAGGCGGCCGCCGAGAAGATCAAGACCTGCGACAGCGCCGTCACGCCCTTCGTCTCGCGTGGCCTCAAGCCCGCGGTCGCCTACACCTTCAGCAACATGCTGCACAACATCGGAGGCAGCTACATCGCAGGCGGCAAGTCGAACCTCTGCTCGGCCAAGGGCAAGGAAGCACTCGACACCTACAGCCGGCTGCTGCGCGACTTCGGTCCGCCGGGTGTGGTCAACTACAGCTTCCAGCAGATTTCGGCGCTCTACCGCAGCGGCCGCGCCGCGATGGCGTTCGAATCCTCGAATGAGTTGCGCACTGTGATGGAGGGCGGCGCGCGCCTGAAGGACACCGGTCTGTTGCCGTTCCCGGCAGGCGAGGCCGGCCAGGTGCCGACCACGATCGGCTGGGGCATGGCGGTGTCCTCGCACAGCAAACAGCCGGACGCGGCCTGGTACTTCGTGCAGTGGGCGACCAGCCCCGAGGTGCAGAAGAAGATGGCGCTCCAGGGCATTGCCCCGCCGCGGCCATCGGTCGCCAAGGATCCTGAGTACCGGAAATGGATCGACGAGGAGCCGGTGCGTAAGGAATGGCAGGGCGCACTCGACGTGCTTGCGACCAAGGGTTCATCGGAAGTCGGCTATCCCATCATTGCCAATCCGGAATCGCGCGAGTTCATCGGTCAGGCGGTACAAGATCTGATCCTGAAGCAGAAGAGCGTCGATCAGGCCTGTGCCGACGCAGACAAGGCGCTCGATGCGCTGATCGCGCAGAAGTAAAGGTCCGAGGCCGGCTTCGCGCCGGTCGGCATCTCATTCGATCAAGGACATGGACGCATGTCGGATACGGCTGCGACACTCACGCAGGATCGGCAGAGGCTGGAGATGTCGGCGCTCTCGGCGCCGGCGGTGATCTTCACGGTCGCGATGATCGCGTTTCCGGTCGTCTATACGATCTGGCTCGGCTTCCAGAATTTCTCCTCGACCGGCAAGCAGTCCTTCGCGGGTCTCGCCAATTACTCAAAGCTGATCTCCGATTACGAGTTTTGGCACGGGCTGTGGGTCACCATAGCGCTCTATGTGCTGTCGTTGGTGCTCCAGCTTGTCTTCGGCATGTGGCTGGCTCTGGTGTTGTTTCACGCCAAGCGCCTGCCGGGAATCGTGCGTTCGCTGTTCATCTCACCGTTCATGATGCCGCCGGTGGTGGCGGGCATGATGTGGCTCGTGATTCTCGATCCCTCGCTCGGGGCGGCCAATTACATCCTCCAGTCGTTCGGCCTGCCGCCGTCGGACTGGCTGGCGTCGCCGACCTGGGTCATTCCGACCGTCGCTCTGATCGACAGCTGGCAGTGGACGCCGTACGTCGCCTTGATCGTGCTGGGCGGCCTGCAATCCCTGCCGCCGAGCGTCTACGAGGCGGCGCAGATCGACGGAGCTTCGCCGTTCAAGACCTTCCAGCGCATCACTCTGCCGCTGCTGTTGCCGACCATCGTCACCGCGGCCATCCTGCGCAGCGTCGATCTCCTGCGTTTCTTCGACATCATCTACATCACGACTCAGGGCGGGCCGGGCAACGCCTCGAACACACTCAACATCTACGGCTTCCGGGTGGGTTTCGAGTTCTTCAACATCGGCTATGCCAGCGCCCTGATGCTGACGCTGACCGCGATCGTGTTCGGCGCCGTGCTCGCCTTCAACCGCCTGCGCGGCGCCGTGGCGTGGTGATGTCATGACGGATGCCGCCAACACCGACCGCTGGATCCGCTGGCTCAACACCGTCCAACTCGTGCTGGCCGGCGTGCTCATCATGGCCCCGACCGTCTGGATGGTGCTGTCCTCGTTCAAGCCGTCGTTCGAGGTGACGGCCTATCCGCCGACGCTGATCTTCACGCCAACGCTCGACAATTATGTCGAGCTGACGAAGACCACGCCGTTCCTCAGCTATGCGCTCAACAGCCTCATCGTCACCGTCGGCTCGACAGCGCTCGGCCTACTGTTCGGCATCCCGGCTGCTTTCGCCGTGTCCTGGACACGGATCTCGTGGCCGGCGATCCTGACGCTCGCCGCGCGCATGGCGCCCGGCACGCTGTTCCTGCTGCCGTGGTACGTCATGTTCCGGCAAATCGGCATGATCGGCTCCTACACCGCGCTGATCCTGAGCCACGCGGTCATCACGCTGCCGATCGTGATTTGGGTGCTGCTGCCATCCTTCGACGGCATCCCGCGCAGCGTCTTCGAGGCGGCGCAGGTCGACGGGTGTAGCGTCACGCGCATCCTCTGGCGCATCGCGCTGCCGCTGGTGGCGTCCGGCGTCGCCGTCTCGGCGATCCTCGCCTTCGTCTTCTCGTGGAACTACTTCCTGTTTGCGCTGGTGCTCTCCAACGGCGACACCAAGACGCTGATCGCGGCGGCCTTCAACTTCATCGGCGAAGGCTCGACGCAATGGGGCGCCCTCATGGCCGCGGCGACGCTGATCGCGCTGCCGCCGCTGGTGTTGGCGGCTCTGGTGCAGCGCTGGCTGGTGTCCGGACTGACGCTCGGCGCGGTGAAAGGTTAGTATCTGATGAACGTGTCACCCCGTCCGAATTCGATCATGCAGGCCGCGGTCTTCCACGGCAACGACCGCATCACCATTGAGCGCGTGGCAATGCCCGACGTCGGCACGGGTGAAGTGCTCGTGCGCGTTTCGCGCACCGCGCTGTGTGGTTCGGACTTGAAGCTCTGGCACAAGGGCGCAGAGTTCACTGCCGGACACGAAATCTTTGGCGTCGTCGAGCAGCCCGGTCACCGGCTGCATGGTCGGCGCTGTGCCGTCTATATTCCCTTGCATTGCGGCCACTGCGCCGCCTGCAAGCGCGGCGACACCCAGATGTGCCTGGAGGTCTCGAGCCTGATCGGCTGGAACCGGCCGGGCGGCTATGCCGAATATGTTCCGGTGCCGGAAAACTGTTTGCTGCCGGTGCCTGACGATATCGAGGACAGCCTCGCGCCGCTGCTGCTCGACACCATCGGCACGTCGGGCCACGCCGTCCGCTTCGTCAGCCGCGTGGTGCCGCCGGGTGAGGCCGGACCTGTTCTTGTCATGGGCGCCGGGCCAGTGGGTCTCGGCGTCGTGCTGGCGCTCCGCGCGCTCGGCTACAACGACATCCACGTCGCCGACCCCAATGCGACGCGGTTGACGATCGCGCAATCCTTCGGAGCGAAGGCGCATCCCGTCGGCGACACATCGCAGCGCTTCGCTCTCATCATGGAATGCTCCGGTGCGCATGCGGCGCGCAATCTCGGCATCGAGCTTGTCCTGCCCCGTGGCGCGCTGGTGCTGGTCGGCGAGAACGCCGCGCCCTGGACCATCGAAGAAGGCAAGGTGTTCCGCCGCAAGGACTTCTACATGATCCGGACCTTCTACTTCCCGGTCTCGGATTTCGAGCCGAACATCGAGCTGCTGCGCAAGTTCAAGGACGAATACCGCGTCCTCGTCGACGGCGAGTTCGGCCTGTCGGCCCTGCCTGAGAATTTCGCCCGCTTTGCCAGGGGCGAGCTGATCAAGCCGGTACTGGCGCTGGGTTAGGCGATCATGGCCTCGATCTCGATCCGCAACCTCGTCAAGCGCTACGGCAATTTCACCGTGATCCCCGATCTCAATCTGGAGATCGCGGACCATGAATTCGTCGTGTTCGTGGGGCCATCCGGATGTGGCAAGTCGACACTGCTACGAATCATCGCGGGTCTCGAGCCGATCACGTCCGGGGACCTCTACATCGGCGACAAGCGCGTCAACGGCGTGCAAGCGGCACAGCGCGACATCGCGATGGTGTTCCAGGACTACGCGCTCTATCCGCACATGCGCGTCTACGACAACATGTCGTTCGCATTGGAGTTGCGGGGAACGCCGAAGGCGGAGATCGATGCGCGCGTGAAGCGTGCCGCCGCGCTCCTGCACATCGAGCCCTATCTCGATCGCAAGCCGAAGGAGCTCTCCGGCGGACAGCGCCAGCGCGTCGCCATGGGCCGTGCGATTGTGCGCAATCCCAAGGCGTTTCTGTTCGACGAGCCGTTGTCCAACCTCGACGCAAAACTGCGCGGGCAGGTGCGGGCCGAGATCAAGGCGCTATCGCAGGAGCTCAAGACCACCATGGTTTTCGTGACCCACGACCAGATCGAGGCCATGACGATGGCCGACCGGATCGTGGTGCTCCAGGGCGGGACGATCCAGCAATACGACACGCCGGAGACGGTCTACGAGCGGCCGGCCAACCAGTTCGTCGCCGGCTTCATCGGCTCGCCCGCCATGAACTTTTTCCCGGTCGAATGGCGCGGGGAGCGCGCGATCCTTTCGCAAGGCGCAGAGGCGATGCCGCTGGATGGCGAGACCGCAAGCCACCTGCGCCGGGCCGGCAGCGCGATCCTCGGCGTTCGTCCCGAGCATTTCGTCGCGGCCACTGATACGGCCGATAGCGTTGCGATCAACGTCAAGCTCGTCGAGCCGCTCGGCTCGGACACCCTGATTCATTTCGATCTCGCCGGCGTCTCCGCGATTGCAAGGGTCGATCCGTCGTTGCGGCCCAAGCTCGGCGATCGCCTCAGCCTTCGGCCGCAGCCGGGCAAGACGCATTTGTTCGATGCAGCGAACGGGCAGGTCTTGCGGTGAGCGCATCGGCGAATATCGAAGATCTTTCGGCGCTCGCGGATGTGGCGTCCGGAGCCAGGTGTGTCCAGGTAATCTGCCTTGGGCTATCCGCGCTTGATCAGGTCTGGCGCGTCGATCGGCTCTTTGCGGGCAACAGCGAGAAGATAAAGGCCATCGACTACGGTACCCTTGGCGGCGGAATGGCCGCCAATGCCGCGGTCGCGGTCGCACGGCTCGGTGCCTCCGTCGCGTTCTGGGGGCGGGCAGGGGACGATGCCGCCGGGCACGAGATGCGGTCGGCTTTTGCTGCCGAAGGTGTCGAGGTCGAGAATTTTCGGCTGTTTCCCGATGGCCGTTCTTCGGTCTCAGGGATCATTGTCGACAGTTCGGGCGAGCGGCAGATCGTGAACTTCCGTGGTCTCTTTCCGGAAGCGGCCGATTGGCTTCCGCTTGAAGCCGTCGCTCGCGCATCCTCGGTGCTGGCCGATCCGCGCTGGGTGGAGGGCGCCGCGACGCTGTTTCGCGAGGCGCGTGCGCGCGGCATACCGACGGTGCTCGACGGCGACATGGCTGATGCCGAGGTATTCGAGAGACTGCTGCCGCTGACCGACCACGCGATCTTCTCCGAGCCCGCGCTCGCTTCGTTCGCCGGATCTGCCAAAGACGAATCTCTCGCAGCACTGGCGCGCTTCCGCTGCAGCGTCATCGCCGTCACGCGCGGCGAGGGTGGCGTCAGTTGGTACGAGAATGGCCAGCTGCACCGGCGCGCCGCCTATGCCGTCGATGTCGTCGATACCACCGGTGCCGGCGACGTCTTCCACGGCGCTTATGCCCTTGCGATCGGCGTCGGCCTCGATGTGCGCAACGCCATGGCGTTTTCTGCAGCCACGGCCGCGATGAAATGTCGCCACGCCGGTGGCCGCAACGGAATCCCCACCATCAACGACTGTCTTGCATTCATGAGGACGAAGCCATGAGGACGATTGGAAAGAACCGCGGGCTGGGACGCCTTGCTGACGCGGAAGGCCACTTTCGCATGGTCGCGCTGGATCAGCGGCCGCCGCTGTTCGATGCCATTGCGAAGGCGAAGGGCATCACGCGGGATCAGGTCGAATATTCCGACGTCACTGCGGCCAAGCGGCTCCTCGTGGAAAACCTCGCGCCGCATTGCAGTTCGATGCTGTTCGACCCGAATTTTGCCGTGCCCGCCGCGATCGATCTGTTGCCGCCGCGCTGCGGTCTGATCATGACGCTGGAGGAGCATCGCGTCGAGGAAACCGCGGGCGGACGCAAGTCGCGCGCGATCGCCAACTGGAGTGTGGAGAAAATTCGCGCCATGGGCGGCGACGCCGTCAAGGTGCTGGCCTGGTATCGGCCGGATGCGGACGCCGCGGTAAACCAGCATCAGAAGCGGTTCGTGCGCGAGATTGGCGAGGAGTGCGCCCGCCACGACGTTCCCTATGTTCTTGAACTGCTGGTCTATCCGTTCCTTGGTAGCGCCAATCACACCGCCGATTATGTGGAATCGCCTGGCAAGCTCCCGGGCCTCGTCATCGACAGCGTGCGCGAGTTTGCCAAGCCCGAATACGGCGTCGATCTGCTGAAGCTTGAGAGCCCTCTCGCGGCCAACAGCCTGCCGGCCCGTGACGGCAGCACCGAAGCCAGGGCCGCGCAGAAGGAATTCGATGCGATCGGCGATATCTGCCGTGAGCGGAGCATTCCCTGGGTCTTGTTGTCGGGCGGCGCCGCGCCGGAAAAATTCGAGCGCGTCCTCGACTTCGCCTATGCCGCGGGCGCGGGCGGTTTCCTCGCGGGCCGCACCATCTGGCTCGATGCCGTCCTGAAGAATTTCCCGGACCTTACGGCGGTTTCGGCGAGCCTGCGCAAGGATGGCCTCGGCGTGCTTGAGCGGCTCAACAAGCTGACGACGGCCAAGGGCACGCCGTGGAAGGCGCGCTTTCCTGTATTCACCGATATCAAACAGGAGGGCGACTTCGCGCGCGCCTATTGAAATGGTAACGGCTCGCGCGATCACGTGTCGTGCGGCATCATCCTGCGCTGCCCTGCTCCGAAGCAGCCTCCCTAAGGTCGGGCTGTTGCGCTGCCTGCTTTGGAATGAAGCAGGTGGTCGGGGATGCTGGTCGTGGAGACGATTGCGCGGATACGGCGCGAGCACTTCATCAAGGGCAAGACGATCAAGGAGATCGTCCGCGACCTGAAGTGTCGCGGAACACGGTCCGGAAGGTGCTGAGGTCGGGAGAGACCTCCTTCGAGTACGAGCGGCAGGTACAGCCACGACCAAAGCTGGTCGACTCTCGCCGTTTTGATGGCGGTCGTCATCCTAAGAGCTTCGTACGAGCGCGGTGTCTTGGCGACCATTGAGCGAATTAGTGGCGCCAAGCTTCCAGGCCGTCAGCGTCGTACCAAGATACGGCCCAGCAATGCCGTGCTGTACTCGCCGGTGGCCCTCGCCAGATTTCTTGCGCTCGAACTCGGCCGCCCGGCCGGAAAGTTGAAGGGCAGGCTGAGCGTCCAAGGCGCGATGAACCGGAATCCCCAAGCGTCGTCCTTTTGCGGCGGCTTTGAGATCGGTGCGAGTTCGATCTCCTCTGCCTTATGGGCGAAAGGCGAGGATAGCGCGATCTTGCCTTTGATGGGTTGAACGACCGCACCGCCAAGACCGTATTTCAGCATCGAGTAGATGAAATTGCCATCCGGCTGGACGCCGACCAGAGGCTGATCCAGTTTGTCGCGGATTTGCTTGATGACGAGATAGCTGTCGATGCCACCGGGCACGCCGTCGCGCTCGAACCAGGTTCTTATGGTGCCGGATGAGCTTCGCATGGAGAAGGAGTCATTGTCATCCTGGATTCGTGCGACCTGTTTGTTGAAGCCGTAAAGATTCTGGCCGATCAACGTGGCTGCCAGCGAGCTCACAAACAAATGCGGCATGTAGCTGAACAGGACGTTCTGCAATGAAGGTGCGTTCTTATGGATAACGTCGGGAATCAGCTGGGCTATTTCCAGGTAGTGCGCGCCGCCGAAGGGTAGTGGTCCCGGACGCACGTTGCGTTGCCGGGCAAAGATCAGGACGACATGATGCGGTGGCTCGGGGATATGCTCCGGTGTCTCTTCCGTGTTGCCATCGGGCGACGCGCCGTAATGCGCTGTCTTGATCGTGCTGTGGGGCGCTGGAGGTTCGAGGAGTGTCAGCCCATCGGGTAGCATTTTCTCGAGTTCGGAGCGCGACCGTTGTTGGACGACGCAGAACGCCTCGATTTCGCCGGTGCCGGCGACGGCGTTTGTGGCAAGCTTGCGCAGCAGGTCCAATGCCGGCAACAAGGCGGTTGGCAGCGAAACGTCGTCGAAGTCGTTGGCGTTTGGCATGGCAATATCTACTCCTGCAATTGCGGCTGCCGCAGAGCGGCCCGCCATGACCGATGCTTCAATACAACCCGCATTAATACCGGTACGAACCCAGTCGCCGGCGAGAAAGAGATTGTCGACCCCCGAATTGCCGGCCTCCATGCGTTTGAACACGCTGCCAGGAACTGATAGCACATATCGGTCCGAGGGATTGATGTTCACCCGCGGATATTGCGCGAAGAACCGCCTTCGAGTCGGGGGGCAATAAGCACGATAGTCGAAGAATCGCTCCCAACGAATGGCATGGCCGGGGCCTTCAATTCCGGGCCACAAGAAGTGAAGGTTGTTCTCGACCCAGTGCAGCATCCTTCGCCTCTGCCGCGCGAGCATCCTGGCCGGATAGCTGTGTTCGCAGAACGGGGGCGGCGGATCCGCGGGATCGTCGACCAGGGAGCCGACGAAGTATGCCAACCCCTTGGGAGGCGGTTGAGGCCATTTTTCCAGCGGCAACATCAGGCTCAGGTCGGCCCAGGTATCGAGCGGCAATACGAATCCCGAAAGAGCCGTTCGATCCTGCTTGCAACCGAGCTCTCGCATGCCGACGCTTGTCCATGCTTGAAAGGCTACCGTCGCCGTCGTCTTGATGGCATCGACCATCTCTCGCCAGCCGGGCGTGTGGCAGATCAGGTCCTTGCATATCGTGCGGAATGCGCCGATGCCGATGCCGAGCACGACATCGTCGAAGTCCCTCCCTCGCAGCAACTTCCGGGGAGGGTCGACGCCGGGCCACTTCGTCCACGCCGATTCCAGGTCTATTCTTTGGTCTCGCAGATCCTGCCCTTGGACCAGCTGACAGGAGTCTGGATGGGAAGGCCAGCTCGGGATTGTGCCATCTGCGCCGATCCAGATCAGCGGATCGTAAGAATTGCCGGAGTGGGTTGTCGCCTGAACGGTGGTGTCGATGAATTCGATCGAAGCTTTGTCTTGAGACAGTCCGATGTGCTCGACCTTGGTAAAGAATTCGAACTTGACGTGGCGTTTCGTGAGAACCTGGTAGAGCGGAGCGAACAGCAGCTCGCCCATGGTCGCCTTGAGAAGGTAGAAGAACGACCCGCGATATGTGAAGAGCAGCTTCAATAGGATGCGGGTGCCGGTGCCAGCCGCCACATTCCTGCAGGGAATGACATTCCCGCGTTCATCCGTGTGGCTACCGAAGAACCCGAACACATAATCATAGCAGCCACGGACGATGGCGGAATCCAGCGCCGAATCCGAGCAGCCGTTCGACCTCATCCAATCGGTCCACTCCTGATGGTCGATGCAGTCGAAGCCCTGCCACAGCACGCCGTCGCTCAACATGCCGATCGCGATCGTCAGCGCGACCTCCGCCACGACCTCGCGCGGGTCGCGAGACATGGCGGCCGACGCCGGCTTGCCGCAGAGCTGAGTCCGCGCATGCCTTAGTATCGTCTGTAGTTCGGCGGCGTCACTCGGGCTGACCGCCCTGGGATCCTGCGGCAGGATATCGACCTTCGCCCGCGCCGTTCTGAAAGGACCGTCGGTTGCTCCGGCCGCCACAGCGGAGTGCTGGGTCCCCTCCGGCCATTGGTCCGTGAAGCCAGCGATCGACTGGCTCTGCTGCACCGAGCATTCGAGCAGTGAGCGCAGAAAATCGATGAGCGAGAATGCGGGACGCGGTGTGCCCGGAATTCCTTCATGGGGTGGAATGTCGATAGTCCATGAAGCCCAACCCGAATTGAACGGCTCCATGAGCACGGATCGATCGAGGCCCTCGAAGGCGTTCTCGCGTGATCCGAACGGCGGGCTGAGATCGAGATCGTTCATCGCGGCATAAAGCCGGTCGACCAGTTCGAATGCGTTATCGTAAAAGCCGGTCCAGACATGAAGTCCGTGTTCCTCGGCGCGATACCCTTTTTCCTTGTCGCGGCCGACCGCTCCCTTGCCGCCAAGCCGCCAGCCGATCGTGTAGACGGTGATGTCGAACAGTTGATGCAGGGGATCCTGCTCCGTCAGCTCGAACGCCGCGCTGAGCGCCGCGACACCGCCTCCCAGGATTGCAATCTTTCTGCGCGCCATGCAGCCAATCCTCATTCAGCGGGAGCGGGCGCGCAGCTGCGCATAACATCACAGAGAGACAGATATTGTCGGGTCGCGTGAAGAAAACGCTCGCCGGGAATTTCGAGCTCTGCGCCGGTGATCGCGCGCGCCGCCTGCATTCCCGAGATCACGGCTGTTTCAACGCATTCGGTGTTGAAGCCGGTGTCGATCCAGGTTCCGGCGAGGTACAGGTGCTTGAAGCCGGACTCGTCGGTCTTCAGGCGCCAGGCGCTGGTGCCGGCCGCCGTCGCGACACAGCAATCCCAGGGACTGACATTGGCTTTGACGTGCTGCGCCCTGATCCGGCGATAGTCGTCGCGATCCTGGTCGTCGTAGAGCACGGTCCAGTCAAACGCACCGTTCGTCATTACCTTCGGCCAGATGAATTTAGCCTTGTGCTCGAGCCAATCCAACGTCTTGAGATAGGCCAGCAGATTTGCCATCTCCTGGGCATGCCGGCTTGTCCGCGGCGCTGCGTACAATTTCGAAGGGAAGACGTCACAGAGGTAGTGAAGCGAGTAGGGAGGGTCGCGGCGCTCATATCGCAGGAGCTGAGACATGTCCGCCCAGATGTCGAGAGGATTGGGGCCTGACACCAGCGCCGGCTTTTGTCCGGACCAGCCGAGGCCGGCAAGCGGGCGCGTGCTCCAGAGCTGAACTGCGATACTGGGCACCAGGCGAAGCTTTGCCGCCATATTCCAGAAGTCGGTGCTGTAGTTGTAAAGGTCGTCGAACGGCTCGTGCTTTGCTTCAATGCTAGATAGGCCCGGTCCGGGCGGTCGCTCGACACTTTTGTTACCCGTGAACTTCTTGAAAGCGCCGAGCGGTATCGCCAGGACGACATCGTCGAAATCGTCGATTCGTGTCTTTACGTCGGTGCCGACCCGCTCGTTGCACCAGAACGATTCAAAATCAACGCAGCCGTTGGGGGGGACGTCGAGGTGAAGCCAGTCGGGTTGGCTGCTCCAGCCGAACAGTCCATGGCCAATCGGTACGGTCCATTCATAGCCGGACTTCGGTATCGCCTGCACGTCAAAGTGCAGTGAATCGACAGATCGCCCATCCGACGAGACCCGGATATCGGTCAGTTTGTGAAAGAACCGAAACTCGACGTCTCGCTGCTTGAGTATCTCGAACAGGGGAGCGACAATCACTTCGCCTGCACCGGCCTGCAGCTCCCACGCCACGGCTCCTTGATAGGTTCCGAGTGCTCGAAGCAGGACCTGGACCGCGGTTCCTGCGCCGTAGCTCGCGTTGGCGATGTCTCCGTCCGGATACTGAAACATCGTGTCGTAGAGCGCTCTCACCATTGGCGACTGCTTGACCAGTGAGGGCTCGGCGCCATGACGAACCAACCAGCGGCGAAAGTCCTCGCCGTCCATCTGCTGGATGGATCGTTGCTCAATCACGATGTCGTCGAAAATGCCGTCCACCAGCGGCCACGCTAGTCGCAAGGCCTGGTCGAACAAGTGACCGGCTGCGGTATTCGCAAAGGTCATATGACAACTGGCGCCGGCAGCGCCCTGAAGCACCCGGCGGACCAATTCCATGTCCGCGGGGCCAAACGAGATCATGTCTTCGTCGAGATGCAACAGCCATGCCGAGGCAATCTCCAGACAGGTTCTGGCCGTCACCACACCGAGTAGTCTTGAGGGTGGAAACTGCGGATCGTCGCGCATTTTGATCGTTTCGATCGAAACTTCGTCGAGCTTGACGATCGGCGAGTCTGACCCGAGCGCATAATCGTGGAAGGCGATCAACAGCCCTATCGCGTGCGACAGACAATTGGCGATGCTGAGGTCAGCCGGTTCTCTGCCGGGTATACCGACTTTCTTCGATGTCGGAAAGCTGACGTCATACACGCTCGGCTTGGCCCCATCGGGATCGCCGATCGGCGTGTAACCCTGCGGGAGAATCAAGCAGTTCAATCCGACTGTCGGTCCTTCCCGCGGCAAATTTTGGTAAACCTCCTCCAACATCTGGAAGGCGTTCAGGTAGTGGCCGAACCAGATATGCAGGCCATGCTCGATGTTGCGGCCCTGCGCATCGCGCCCGCTGGCGCACTTGCCTCCGAGCCGCCATCCCAGCTGGTAGACCGTGACGTGATACTGCTTGCGCAATTCCGGGGTAAGGCTGAGCTGATAGGCGGCGGAAAGTCCCGCCATTCCGCCGCCCACGATGATGATGCGGCGTTGACTCAAGTCTGTCTCCATTGCGACGACAGCGATGGATGGACACGTTTCAGTTCGGCGAGTTCCTTGGCGGCGCCGAGGCGTTCAAAGATGTCAGCCGCCTGCCGCAGGCGAGACTCACGCTCAGGATCGCTCGCGCTGATCGCAAGGCCGGTTCGATAGATCGCCTGCGCCTGCTCGCGGGGGGTTTGCAGCAGCTCGGCCATTTTGGCGGCGCGCTTCCAATTCTCGAGCGCCCGCGCCGGTTGACCGGTCAGGAAGCGCAATCGGCCGTTCATTAACAGACTGTAGAGACGGCAGATCGGCGATGTTCGAGCGAGCCGGGAAAGCTCCCGGCACGCCAGCTTCGCCTGGCTTTGAATGTTCGGAGAGACCGAGCCGGAAGCTCGCTCCCAATGGCTCAGTAAGACATCGGCGATTCCTGCCGGTCCGAAGGCATATCCGCCCCACACAACGCCGCATTCGCGCAAGATTGGAAGTCCCCGTTCCGCAAGCTCAAGGGCGACTGCGACCTCGCCGCGCTCGAGATAGCCGGCCGCGGCCACGCCCGTGCAAAGCAATTGTTCCGTGCGGATCAACCGCTGACCCGCCAACGCTTTCAGTTTGTCGAGGCATCCGTTATCAGCCCCGCCCCGGGTGATGTCGATCAATGCCCGCAAGGAAAGACTCCAAGCGCGGATCTGCGGCGGGGAATCGTCGGAGAGTTCCGCGAACAGCCTGGCAAGCCGCTCGTCGGCGAGCGAAATATATCCCCGCAACAGCGCGATGAAGATCAACATCGTCTCGCTGTTCTGCGCACGCTTTCGGTCTCCCAAGCGCTCGTAACAACGTCTTGCATGTTCGCCATGCGCCTCGGCATTGTCCCATTCGGCGAGGCCATAAGAGAGAACGCCGAGAACGAGTCGGACCCGCGCGATCTCTGGCAGCGAGCCGTAATCTTCCGCCAATTGGATCGCGCGCGCTCCGTAGGTGCGGCCGATCCCCACCATGCCGGACATCCCCATTCCGAGGGCCAGCGCGCTGTATCCTCGAATCGTCTCTGGGGTCGCGCCGCATTTTTCGGCCAGGTTCAACGAGGCCAGGGTTCCGTTGAGCACGGCCAGCGAGTCGTTCTGGTAAAAATACTGCTCCGACAGAAATTCGTGCATATGAGCGACGCGCTGCATGTCGGACCTGTCCTGCTCAGCCAGGTCCACTTGTTTCGACGAAGTAAATCGTAACCTCAACTGGGTTGCGGCGTTGCGAACAAGCGCGCCGATTCGTTCGGTCTTGCTCGCCGGGAGACGATGACCAAGCAACTCCATCGCGCGTTGGTAGTGGTTGGCCGAGCTCTCGTAGTCCGACAATTCGTGACAGGCATCGCCGAGGATGACCTCCCAAGCCGCCTTGCGGCTGCTTCCGATCTGGATCGCTTCGCGCTGCGTGAGATCGAATAGCTTCTCCACGTAACGGATCGCTTCGCGATTTGCCGAGTTGTTGCGCGACTGTTGCGCCGCAAGCTCGAGGTAAGTGATCGCCCGCAACGGCTCACCGCCAAGCTCGAGATGCCTTGCCAGGCGCGCATAATTCGGTTGCAGCTCCTCGGCGTGATGCTGCTCGATGAAGCCGGCAATCCGCCGATGGAGGGTCCTTCGCTGCGCAACAGACAAGACATGATAGGCAACCTCCATCGTTATGGAGTGCCTAAACACAAAGGACAGTGGCTTCGTCTCGCGATCGAGTTGCAGGAAGTCGGAGTCGATCAGTCGGCGGATGCATTCCGCCTTGGTGGCAGCGGACAACTCCGGGACGATTTGATCCAGCAACTCGGAGGAGAAGGCGTCGCCGACAGCACTGGCGGCCTTGAGCACCAGCTGGTCGTCGAGCGATAGCAGGTCGATCCGGCTGACGATTGCGCGTTCAACGCTGGTCGAGAGCGAGATGCTGGACTCGGCGAGACTCTGTTCGTCGAACGAACAAATCCCCCGCGTAACCTGAATCTTTCCGGTATCCCTGAGCGCGAGCGCGAGCTCCTCGCTGAAGAACGGATTTCCGCTGGCATGACCGTAGACATATCGCACTAATTCCGGCGGAACCTCGGACGATCTCAGGCGCCGCTTCACCAGCAGCCGCACGTCGTCGCGCGACAGCCGGTCGAGCCGCAGCTGCAGCGACGAGGCGAGTTCGACGGCAAGGCGCTGCTCTGCGATCGTTGTCGTCTGGGTCCGCTGGGTAACCACGATCAGGAAGTCAGAAAGCCGGCGCGCGACGGCGCCGAGCAGTTCGATCGAGGGGCCGTCGAACCAGTGGACGTCCTCCATCAGGAGGATGCGAACGCTCGATCGGCGTAGGATGAAGATCACGAGTTCTTCGATCGCGCTCGCGCGAGCCGAGCCGACGATCTGTTCGGTGAAGGCGAATTCGGAAAATCCCAGTGGAATGACTTCTTCGAGCAGCGGAAGCCAATTCAGCAGCGACTCGTTTTCGAGCAGCGCTTCCGACAATTCGCGTCGAACCCGCAGTCCGTCACCCGGTCCTTCAAACTGCAAGATCTGCCGCAACACGGCGCGCCACACGAAATAGGGCGTCGATCTTTCGATGGCCGTGGCATTTGCGATCAGGACGGCGTGATTGTCGGCCTGCGCCGATCCGATGAAGTCTTCGAGCAGGCGCGATTTTCCGATGCCGGCTTCACCTGCAATGAGGACGAGCTTACCGGTTCCCGTCTTCAGACCGTCGAGGCAGCTCCTGAGCATCGCGGCTTCGCTGACGCGGTCAATGATGGTGCGCCGGGGCGGAGCATGGAAATCGTCGGACACTGCCGCCGGGCTGAACGCCAACATCGATGCGCCCGTCCCCTTGACCTGGAGATGTGGCAGCAGGTTGAACACGATCCTGCGCCCGACGGCCTGGGCCGTCGTGGCGTCGCAGACGATGTCGCCCTGTGCGGCCTCGGCGAAATGCGCGGCCACATTGATCGCCTGCCCAAAAATCCCGAACGTCCTTTGATGGAGGCCGCCATAGTTGCTGCAGAACAGGCGGCCCGTCGCCATGCCGACAGAAATAGGAATGGCCTTCGCTTCCAGCTGGCGACGGAGGCGCAGACACGCCTCGACGGCTCTGAAGGGATCGTCTTCGTGGGCAAGCGGAGCCAATCCGAAGACGAGCGTGAGAGTCAGGCCCTTGTCGTCCATCAGGACCTGATGAACGGTTCCCTCGAGCCGTTCGGCGATTTGCTGGACGTCAACGACGAAGGCCTGCAGTCTCGTCAAGAAATCATCATCGAAAATGAAATCGGGAAGGCCGACCCGCGCCACTGTGAGCGTGCGAAACTCGCCGACCCAGTCGCTGGCGTCGGCCTTGTCCGTGTGGCTTCCGAAGATAGTGCCGATTATCGGTGCCACGGCACTAGGCGAGTTCATTCCAAGGAGCCGCGCCCCATAGGGCATGGGTTCGAGTTCGCACGAGCCCGAGCCCGCCAACAGCCGCGCGGCGTTTGCACACAACGCGATGTCGCCGATCTCGGCCTTCTGATAAGCGAGGCCGATGCTGTAGAAGGGGGCACCGGCTGCAACATAGTGCCATTTGTCCTGCCAACCGCCGAGCCTGCAGAAGAACACTTCGCCGGTTTCTACTGCCGTACGCGCATTGATCGCTTCTCGGCCCGGCCCGGCGGTCATGGCCTGTCGCAGCGCAAGGCCGCAGCGTACGGCCTGCGCGGTAGCGACTGCAGCGTCCGGATCGACCCAAATCGCGAGAATGGCGTCGCCGGCGAAAGCGACGATGTCGCCTCCCGCTGAATCGATCACGTCGGCCAGTATCGCAAAGCAATCGTTGATGAAGTAGGTAAGGCTTTCGGCGCCGTCGCCGGCAGCGCGGTCGGTCTTCGCCGTGAAGCCAGCAATGTCGATAAGCAGTACTGCCGCGGTCCGGGCTTCCGCGCGAGGGTTGTTTGACCAGTCCTGAGACTGGAGGCGTGCATTCACCCATTTTGGCGTGTGGGCGGCTTGCTCCCTTGCGACAGCTCCGGCAGGCATTGCACGACCTCGGCTCAATGGAGCCGGAATGGAACCCTGTCTTGGAGAGAAAATCAACAAACCAGCGGCTCGCGGACCGCCGGGAGACCGTCAGCGGTCTTGTCCAATTGCTCGACACTATGCCTTTATGTCTAAAATGCCTTTTATCACTTTGGTGGCATGCGAGCTGTGGGGTGGCTCACAATGATCGTCAAACCTTGGGTCCGTCCGTGATCCGGAAAGAGCGCGACCACAGGCGATGACTTGCCACTCACGCGCCGAGCGGATGTGGTGCTTGAGGAGGCTCGGTGTTTTCATGTTGACGTGCACATGAAGGGCTGGCCGAGCCGTGCGCATGAGGCGGCGCGAACGCGCGGCAATGGACGGCTCACTGGCTCTCTCAGCTTTCGACGCTTTGCTTTGGTCCAGTCTTCACGAGGCTGCTCGTTCTGCACAAGCTGGGCTTTCCTACCGAATATCCCCGAGCTGAAAGTCCTTCCGCTGTTGGCTCATCTTCTCACCCAGCGAGCCAAATTGAGGCTTAACACATTGAAAACACTGCAGCGGGAAATGACGCGGCGATCCCGGCAGGTGGGATATCTTGAGCGAATTCAATGACATGCATTGGATGGACGTCTGAATGGCGCCATTACCCGCCTTGGTGTTTTTGTTGCGGTGGCTACCCGGGCAGGGCATTTTTGGTTCCGAAGCCGAACGCGAGGCACAGAGACAGCAGCGCGCCGAACTGCTGGAAGGCAGGTGGTTAGCCTCGTGAGCGGCGATTCCAGACTTCCAGATCCGGAATCCCGTCCTAATCGGCTGGGACCGAACAGGGCGGTGTCTCGGCCTCAGTGCCGAGACGGAAAGGTTGAGACACAACCGTGGTGACTTCGAAGTGGGAAAGCCGGTGCAATATACCCATGGTCACCAAGGCGCCTTTGAATGAAGCGCTGCTCGATACGGCCAGCCGGGCGCGAATGCGAACCCCGTGAATAAGAAAGCGCCCGAGTCTCAGATCATGGCGCCGTACCAAATCACGAGCGCGAAGATCACCAGCAAGACGATGGTGATGATTTGTTCACCGATGGGTATCGGCTGTCTGTCCATGACGGCCCGGCCCTCCGTGCGCGGGAGCGGGATGCTGCAACGGGCCGTTGGTTCGTCAGCACAGCGGGACCCGCTTAAAATGCGTGCGGGCGGCCATTGGCTCCAGGCCCAGGAAGGTGATGCAAAATCCTGACGGCTCGAAGTCTGCACCCTCCGTGGCCAAAGGATCATGGCCCAAACGGACTATCCGTCGGGCGAAAACGTCACTGCGATTTTCTCACAGTGAGCGGCATGCGGAAATCTCGAGTGCCAAATCAGCTATCGGTCTGACGCCGTCAAATGATCATGGTGTGCGAACCTGCTCACGAACGAATGCACGTATCTGGTGCGGCAGTGGCCTTAGGAGCAACGAGAACTCCGTAAGATATTGATCCTCTTGGTGGGCCCGGCAGGACTCGAGCCTGCAACCAGACCGTTATGAGCGCAGCGCGCATCCGGCAAATCTGAACGTTTTCAACGATTTTCGTGCTCATTTGTTCGTTTTCATGCACGTTCGTTCACGGGGTTTCTGTGGGATTTCTGGTGGGCGGCGGATCAGCATAGATCTCGCATGGCTCCCCGAGCGCGCAAAGCGCGCTGTTGGGCCAAGGTCCATTATGCCGTCCCTAGACGCAATGTCGGCAATGGCCGGAAGCAGACCTACGCTTTGAGCTGGATCAAGGGTTTTGGACGCTCTCAATCATATGGTTGTTAATTGATCGCCAAGATTACTGAATCTGCATGGGGATTAAGGGGGGGAGATTGTCATGACGTCTCGAAGCGTTATGTGCGCATTGGTGTCGACCCTGATGCTAGGGACGATCTTGCCTGCGACCGCGGACGATACGGGTTCTCTCACCAAGGACAAAGCGGAAGCAGTCTTCAAGAAGCCTGCCAACTACTCCCCTTACGCTGATCGCGATTTCCCTACTCGACCGTTCTTCGGGGATACCCATCTGCACACGGCGATATCCTTTGATGCCGGTGCATTCGGCGCTCGCCTGAAGCCGCGGGATGCCTACCGCTTTGCACGGGGCGAACAAATCACATCCAATAGCGGACAACCCGTGAAGCTATCGCGTCCGCTCGATTTTCTCGTCGTCGCCGACCATTCCGACAACATGGGTTTCTTCACTGACATGATGGCGGGCAAACCGGAAATCCTGGCCGATCCGACTGGGCGACGCTGGTACGACATGATCCAGTCTGGCAAGGGCGACGAGGCGGCCATCGAGATCATTATCGCCTTCTCTCACGGAACTTTTCCAAAGGACCTCATCTATTTCCCGGGTACCCGGGCCTATCACAATACCTGGCTCGACAATATCGCCGCGGCAGAACAGTACAATGATCCTGGGCGCTTCACGGCTTTCATCGGTTACGAGTGGACCTCCAACACCGGCGGAAACAACCTGCACCGCAACGTCATCTTCCGTGACAATGGTGACAAGGCGAGTCAGGTCGATCCGTTCACGGTGACGCCTCCGTTCGGCAGCGACAATCCCGCCGAGCTCTGGAAGTGGATGGACAACTACGAGAAGAAGACTGGTGGCAGTGTGCTCGCCATCAGCCATAACGGCAATCTCAGCAACGGTCTGATGTTCCCAACCGTCGAGACATTCGGCAAGAAGGTTGACCGAGACTATGCCGAGACCCGCGCGAAGTGGGAGCGACTCTACGAGACCACTCAGACCAAAGGTGATAGCGAAACGCACCCCTTCCTGTCGCCGAACGACGAATTCGCGAATTTTGAACGATGGGACAAGGGCAACCTTGACGGGAGCGTCGCCAAGAAGAAGGAAATGCTCGAGTTTGAATATGCCCGGTCGGCTCTCAAGAACGGCCTCAAACTGGAGCAGTCACTGGGCGTCAATCCGTACAAGTTTGGAATGGTCGGAAGCACCGATGCTCACACGGGCCTCGTCGCGATCGAGGAAGAGAACTTCTTCGGCAAGACTGCACCCCAAGAGCCGAGCCCCAAGCGGATGCTGTCGACCTTCATTGACAACAAGGAGACCGGCATAAACGTCATGGACTGGGAGGTGTCGGCCTCCGGCTACGCGGCGGTCTGGGCCAAGGAGAATACGCGGGCTTCATTGTGGGACGCGATGGAGCGCAAGGAGACATACGCGACCACTGGCTCGCGTATGATCGTTCGCTTTTTCGGCGGCTGGGATTTCGCGCCGGGTGATGCCGACAATCGCCTGCCGGCCAATATCGGCTACACCAAGGGGGTGCCGATGGGCGGCGACCTCGCTGCCGCGCCGCAAGGCAAGGCCCCGACGTTCCTTGTCGCGGCGCTGAAGGATCCGATCGGCGCCAATCTGGACCGCTACCAGATCGTCAAGGGATGGCTCGACAAGGACGGCAATGCTCAAGAGAAGGTGTATGACGTCACTTGGTCGGGCGACCGCAAACCCGACGCTAAGACCGGCAAGTTGCCTTCGGTGGGCAGCACGGTCGATCTTGCCAACGCTACTTGGACCAACACGATCGGGGCGCCAGAGTTGATTACGGTCTGGAAGGACCCTGAGTTCGATCCGGCGCTGCGAGCCTTCTATTACGGTCGGGTCATCGAGATTCCAACTCCGCGGTGGACGGCCTATGACGCGAAGCGGTTCAGCGTCACCCCGCTGCCGGGGACGACCATGACCGTGACGGAGCGGGCGTATACATCCCCGATTTGGTACACGCCGAAGAAATAGCGCGAGAGTTCAGTCATGCGGCGGATTCTTCGCGAACCCCTGCTTCACTTCGTCATTCTCGGCACAATCCTGTTCGCCGTTCATGCCGGCGTGACCCGGAGTGGGAGTGCGCCCGTCCAGGACATCATCGTCTCGCGGAGCCGTATCACACATCTGGCAAGTATGTTCAGCCGCAGCTGGCGCCGCGAGCCGAATCCGGACGAACTCAACGAGCTGGTCAATGACTATGTCCACGAGGAAGTCCTCTATCGCGAAGCCAAGGCGATGGGACTCGACAACGACGACCCCGTAATCCGGAGACGACTTCGCCAAAAACTCGAATTCCTGGCCGAAAACGTCGCGACACAGCGCGCACCAACCGATGACGAGCTGAACCGACTGCTGCAGAGCGAACCCGAGCGGTTCAGAACCGACGGCCGCTATTCTTTCTCGCATGTCTTTCTGGATCCCGGCCGTCATCGCGACGATCTGGCAGACCAGCAGAGCACTCTGCGGAAAGCGCTCAAGGAACCTGATGAGGGCCTCGATCCATCCCAGTTCGGCGACCGTTTCCTGCTCGGCCAATCGTTTGCCGATGTGCCGGCCAATGAGCTGAGCCGTTTGTTCGGTGAGGATTTTCCGGAACAACTTGCCCAAATCCCGCTGGGCTCCTGGGAGGGGCCGATTCAGTCCTCCTACGGGCTCCATTTCATCCGACTGACAGGCCGGGATCAAGCGCGGCTTCCTTCGCTCAACGAAGCGAGAGAAAAACTCCTGCGCGAATGGAATGAACGCGAACGTATCAAGGCCAATGCGGAGGCGTTCGCCCGGCTTCGCGGCCGCTATCGCATCGTCATTGAACAGGCTTCCGAGCCGTCACGTAGACAGTAACCATGATGCGTCTGGTTTGCGCCATCGCTATCCTGCTTGGCTGGATGTGCCTTTCGGGCAGCGCGCACGAGCTGCGCCCTGCATATCTCGAAATCAGACAGAGCGGGAATGACGTCTTTGACATTCTCTGGAAAGTGCCGGCTCTCGGCGATCAACTTCGATTAGCGCTTGATGTCGAACTGCCTGACGACACCGTCGTGGTGACTGAACCACGCTCGACCTTTGCCAACAATTCATTTGTCACCCGCTGGCAAGTTAGCCACCCTGGCTTGCTCGCTGGCAAAACCATCGCAATCTCCGGCCTGCAATCCACGTTGACGGATGCCCTCGTCCGCATCGAGTGGAGCGGCGGAGGCAGCCAGGTCGTGCGCCTCACGCCAGCGCGGCCCGCCTTCCAGCTTGAGCCGCGCCAAACTGCTCTGACCATCGCAATGACTTATGTCGGAATGGGTATCGAGCATATCTTGACCGGCTACGACCATCTGCTGTTCCTGTTTGGGATAATGATGATCGTACCCGGCTTGCGCCGTCTGATTGGCACGATTACTGCGTTCACCGTTGCGCACTCCATCACGCTGGCGCTGGCGTCGCTGGGCGTCGTGAACCTGCCGCGGCCGCCGATCGAGGCCATGATTGCGCTGAGCATCATGATCGTCGCCACCGAGGTGGTCAAAATGTCTCGAGGTGAAATCGGGATCACTGTCCGCTACCCGTGGGCGGTCGTCTTCCCCTTCGGACTCCTGCATGGGCTCGGCTTCGCTGGCGCATTACTGGACACCGGTCTGCCTCAACAGGACGTGCCCCTGGCCCTGTTCGCCTTCAACGTCGGTGTCGAATGCGGACAACTCATCTTCATTGCCGCGCTACTGGGCGGAGCCCACATCGTTCAGCGAATCCCGCATGGTGAACCAATCCTCCTCAGGGCCCGACAGGTCGTCACCTACGGGATCGGCATGATCGCAGGCTTCTGGCTAATCGAGCGGTCGCTTAGCTTCATTGCAGCCTGAGCGACTTCCCGTTCTTAGTCCGTACCTGACTCAACGGTGCGCTGCTCGAATGTCCGGGATCACGGGCGAAGTGATGCGCTCGCTTAGACGCAAAGATTGATTCTTTCGGTCGCGTGACACGCACAACGGATTCCCTCAATTCAACGTGTGAGCAGACCGTTGCAGTTTCGGGGTAGGCTTTAGCACTGAGGACAATGACCTATAAGTATTTGATTTCCTTTGGTGGGCCCGGCAGGACTCGAACCTGCAACCAGACCGTTATGAGCGGCCGGCTCTAACCATTGAGCTACAGGCCCCGCCGCCTTGCGGGCCGCGGGGCGCGGCCGGCAACGGTGCGGGCTCCGTTTACAGGGTGACTGCGGTTTCGGCAATGCTGCCCCCGCGTCCCTGTGCCGTCGCCGCCGGGCCAGCCACGTCTTGCGGCCGGCATGCTGGAACAGCGGCCGGGCAGCCATCTTGCCTAGGCCTCCGTCTCCCTGGCGACCGGCGCCTCAATCCACCGAGACGCCGGCAAACTCGACGACTTTGCGCCATTTCTCGGTTTCGTCGGCCACCAGCTTGCCGAATTCGGCCGGGGCCATCGGCTTCGGGATGCCGCCGACTTCGGCAAGTCGCGCCACGAGCTTGGGATCCTTCAAGGCTTCGCCGACCGCCGCATTGAGCGCATCGACGATCTCCGGCGGGGTGCCCTTCGGCGCCGAGATGCCGTAGAAGCCGACCGCCTCGAATCCCGGCACGGTCTCGGCGATCGCCGGCACGTCGGGCACGCCCGCCCAGCGCTTCGGCGAGGTGACGCCGAGCGCGCGGACGTTGCCGCCGCGGGCCTGCTCCAGCGCCGACGGCAGATTGTCGAAGATCAGCTGTACCTTGTTGGAGATGATGTCGGGGAAGGCGATCGCGGATCCCCGATACGGCACATGCAGCATGTCGCACTTGGTCATCGCCTTGAACAGCTCAGCCGACATGTGCACCGAGGTGCCGTTGCCCGAAGAGGCATAGGAGATCTTGCCGGGATTGGCCTTGCAGTAGTCGATGAACTCCTGGACGGTCTTCACCGGCATCGCGTTCGAGACCACCAGCATGTTGGTGAGCTGCATGATGCTCGCGACCGGAGTGGTGTCGCGCAGGAAGTCGAACGGCAGCTTCTTGTAGAGCGAGGTCGAGATCGCGTTGTTGGGCGCGACGAACAACAGCGTATAGCCGTCAGCCGGCGAGTTGATCGAGGCGGCGGCGGCGATGTTGCCGCCCGAGCCGGTGCGGTTCTCGACGATGAATTGCTGGCCGAAATGATCCGACAGCCACTGGCTCATGATGCGGGCGACGATGTCGACCGGGCCGCCGGCGGCAAACCCGATCACCCAGCGCACCGGGCGGTTCGGATAGTCGGATGCGGATGAGGGGGCAATCGAGGCGAGGCAGCAAATCAAACCAAGCAAGGCAGCACGCACGAACCGGATCATCGTCTCTCCCGTCATTTTCTTGTGACTGTTGCCGGCATGGTTTCACAAAACGCTGGCTTTGCCTACGACGTCGCTCGTGCGACGATAGTCGGGCTCGTGTGGAATGCTTGAGGCTCGGGATGAAATTCGCTGTTATGATATACGCCGGCGCGCTGCTGCTCGCGGGCGGGGCGGCGGCGCAGGAGGGGGGCAAGATCATTTCCAGAACCACGATCAGTTTCGCCACGGCGACGCCGGGTGGCGGCTTTCCGCTGTATGGCAATGCCTTCGCCGAGGTGATGAATGCGGCCGACCCGACGCTGTCGATCGACCCGCGCAACACCAAGGGCTCCAATGAGAACATCCCGCTGCTCGAGGCCGGCAACGTCGATATTGCAACGGTGGCCGGCGAGCCGTCCTATGAAGCCTTCATGGGCATCGGCCGGCCGAAGGCCACGAAGCTCAAGATCCTCACCGCGATGTATTCGAGCCCGGGCATGTTCGTGGTGCGGGCGGACAGCCCGTACAAGACGATCCAGGATCTCGTCGGCCAGCCCGTCGCATTCGGCGCCAAGGGTTCCGGCCTGCCGATCCTGTCGCGCTACATCCTCGACGGCATCGGGCTGAAGCAGGACGAGGACTTCAAGTCGATCTATCTCGATCGCGCCGGCGACGGGCCGGCGATGGTCGAGGACGGCCGCGCCGCCGCATTGTGGGGCGCCGGCATCGGCTGGCCCGGCTTCACCAAGATGGCCGAGAGCGCCACCGGCGCGCGCTTCATCGCGCCGACCACGGAGGAGATCGCCCGCATCCGCGCCAAGCACACTTTCCTCAAGCCGCTGACGATCCCCGCCGGCAGCTATCCTAACCAGACCGCAGCCATCTCTTCGGTCGGCTCCTGGAGCTACATCCTGGTGCGCGAGACCTTGCCCGACGACGTCGCCTACCGGCTGGCGAAGACGCTGCACGGTATCGAGACGACCTTCTGCAACAAGCTGGCCCAAGCGTGCGAGACCACGGCGGCGAACACCGTCGCCGCCGCGCCTGATATCAACCTGATCCACCCGGGCGTGCTCAGATATTTCCGCGAGATTGGGGTGGCGAAATGATGAGGACGAATAGCCAGTAGCGAATGGCGAATGGAAATTCCGATCTAGCGCCATCGCTACTCTCTATTCGCCATTCGCCTATCCTATTTCTTCGCCATCGCGCAGGCCGGGTCCGGCGGGCCGAACGCGTCTTCGCCGGAGATCTTGGCCAGGATCTTGTAGTAGTCCCACGGATATTTCGACTCGGCCGGGGTCTTGACCTGCACCAGCCAGAGGTCGTGCACCATCAGATTGTCTTCGCGCAGCTTGCCGTTGCGGGCGAAGAAATCCTCGACCGGCTTCTCGCGCATCTTGGCCGCGACCTTGAGCGGATCGTCGGTGCCGGCATCCTTGATCGCGTTCAGATAGGCGGTCACGGAGGAGTAGACGCCGGCCTGCCACATCGTCGGCATCCGGTTCATCTTGGCGAAATAGCGCTTCGACCATTCGCGGGTCTTGTCGTCCATGTCCCAGTAGAACGAGGTGGTCAGCAGCAGGCCCTGCGCGGCCGACAGCCCGATCGAGTGGATGTCGGTGATCAGCGCCAGCAGCGCCGCCATCTGCTGCCCGCCGGCGAAGACGCCGAACTCGGCGGCGGTCTTGATCTCGTTGGTGTTGTTGGGCGGTCCACCGGCAATGCCGATGATCTTGGCCTTCGAGGCCTGCGCCTGCAGGATGAAGGACGACAGATCGGGCGTCGCAAACGGCGGCCGCACCGCGCCGAGCACCTTGCCGCCGTTCTTGGTCACGATCGCGGAGGCGTCCTTCTCCAGCGAGTGGCCGAATGCATAATCGTCGGTGATGAAGAACCAGCTGTCGCCGCCGCGCTTCACCACCTCCTGCGCGGTGCCGACCGCGAGCGCCCTGGTGTCGAACACCCACTGTATCGCATAGGGCGAGCAGAATTTGCCGTGGAAATCGGTCGCGCCGGTCGAGTGCGTGATGAACAGCTTCTTCTTCTCGTTCGCGATGTTCTGCACCGCGAGCCCGACCGCCGAGACCGGCACGTCGACGATGAGGTCGACCTGATCGACGTCATACCAGCGTCGCGCGATGGTCGCGCCGATATCGGGCTTGAGCTGGTGATCGCCGACGATCACCGAGATTGGCTTGCCGAGCACCTTGCCGCCGAAATCGTCGACCGCCATCTGCGCGGCGGTGACCGAGCCCTGGCCGGTCGGCGTCGAGGCGGGGCCGTTCATGTCGGTCAGCACGCCGATCTTGATGATGTCGTCGGATACCTGCGCCGATACGGTCGGGGAGGCCAGCAGCGCGGCTGCGAACGTCCCGAACATGGCTAGTCTGGTGGCCTTCATTCTGTCTCCCTCCTGAATTGGCGCATTGGCCATTATTGGTTGTGCCGGGCCTTCGGGGACCGGTCATATTGGTTTCTTTTGCAACTATATTGGGGACCGCGTCAACGCGCCATCGGTCTAATGACGCAGCCCCGGTGTGGCGAGAGGCAGTTTCTTTCGGGGCCGATTCAGTCCATAGCGGGCCATGGTCACCGCCCAGCGCCTTCCGCCTTCGCTCATCCCGCTCGATGCGGCACTGGCTGCCGTGCTGCGCGACGTCGGACCGGTCCAGCCGATCGTGTTGCCGCCGGCCGACGCCTTGCGCTGCATTGCAGCCGAGATGCCGGCCTTGCGCGCCTACCCGCCGCACGATGTCGCGGTCAGCGACGGGTGGGCGATGCGCGCCAATGACCTGGTCGGCGCGTCGTCCTATGCGCCGTTGCCGCTGGCCGAACCTCCGGTCTGGGTCGCGGCAGGCGCCGCGATGCCTGAAGGCACCGACTGCGTGGTCGATGCGGATGCCGTCGATACCTCCGGTCCGCTTCCGCAGGTGCTCGCCGAAGCAATCCCGGGGCAGGGCGTCAGGCGTGCCGGCAGCGACATCGCCGTTGGGCGCACCGTGATCGCAGCAGGCGAGCCGCTGCTGCCGCGCGGCCAGCTGCTCGCGCGCGCGGCCGGACTGCAGGTGTTGCGTGTGCGACGGCCGCGACTCCGCATCGTCAACGTCGCCAATGGTGAGCTGACCGCACAACTGATCGCTGACACCGCGCGCCTCGCCGGTGCTGCGGTCGTCGTCATCGAGTCGGCACCCGATGTGGCGGCGATTGCAAACGCACTCGATACCGACGGCTGCGATCTGATGGTCACGATCGGCGGCACCGGCGTCGGTCACACCGATGCTGTGGCGAATGCGCTGGCAACGCGCGGCACGCTGATCGCGCACGGCATCGCGCTGCAGCCCGGGCGCACCACGGCGATCGGACGGATCCATACCACTCCGGTCGTCGCCCTGCCTGGCGCGCCGGATCAGGCCTTCGCGGCCTGGTGGGCGATTGCGCTTCCCCTGCTCGACCGCCTGTCGGGCCGGCGCTCGCGCAAAACGCTGGCGCTGCCGCTGGAACGCAAGATCGCCTCCGGCGTCGGCGTTGCCGAGGTCGTGCTGCTGATACGCGAGCAAGGTTCCTGGGCGGCGCTTGCGACCGGCGACCTGTCGCTCGATGCCATCGCGCGCGCCGAAGCCCTGCTGATCGTGCCCGGCGCCGCCGAGGGCTTCGCTGCGGGCACGGTGGTCGATGCCTATATATTGCGGGAGTGAGTTCCCGAGATGAGCAACAGTTTCACGCCGAAACCCAATCCATCCGTCGAGCAGGACCAGTTCCTGACCATTCTGTCGCGCGAGGAGGCGCTCGAACGCTTCGAGGCGGCGCTGTTCCCGCGTCAATTGCCGTTCGAGAGACGGCTGCTCGCCGATGCGCTCGGCCGTGCACTGGCGGAGGACGTGGTGGCACCGATCGACGTGCCGCCATTCGATCGCTCCAATGTCGACGGCTTTGCGGTGCGCTCGGCCGATCTGGCGCGCGCCGGCGAGGCCGCGCCGGTGCAACTCGCGCTGAACGACGAGACGATTTCGTGCGGGACTGCGCCCACCCTGCCGGTGCTCCCGGGTACTGCAACTGCGATTGCGACCGGCGGTCCGGTGCCGCGCGGCGCGGATGCCATCGTGATGGTCGAGCACACTCAGCCTGCTGGCCACGGCACCATCGAGGTCCGGCGTGCGGCGTCGCCCGGCCAGTTCGTGTCCTATGCCGGCTCCGACATCGCGCGCGGCGAGGCCCTGCTGCGCGCGGGAACGATGATCGGGTCGCGCGAGATCGGCATGCTCGCGGCCTGCGGCATCGCCGACGTTCAGGTGGTGCGTCGTCCGCGCGTCGCAATCCTCTCGACCGGCGACGAACTGGTGCAGCCGGGCGAGACGCTGCGGCCGGCCGCGATCTACGACACCAATGGTGCGATCGTCGCCGCGGCGATTGCCGAGAATGGCGGCGGCGCGGCGTTCCTTGGCGCGATCGCCGACAACGAGGCAATGCTCGAGGCCGCGATGCGCAAGGCGCTGGCGGACAGCGACATGCTGGTGCTGTCGGGCGGCACCTCCAAGGGCGCGGGCGACGTCTCGCACCGGATCATCACTCGCCTCGGCAAGCCCGGCATCATCGCGCATGGCGTGGCGCTGAAGCCCGGCAAGCCGCTGTGCCTTGCGGTGTGCGACGGCAAGCCGGTGGTCATCCTGCCGGGCTTTCCGACCTCGGCGATGTTCACCTTCCACGACATGATCGTGCCGGCGCTGCGCCGGATGGCCGGGCTGCCGCCGCGATCGGATGCCACGGTGGCGGCGAAGGTGCCGGTGCGCATCGCCTCCGAACTCGGGCGTACCGAGTTCGTTATGGTGTCGCTGGTCGAGGGCGCCGACGGGCTGATCGCCTACCCCAGCGGCAAGGGTTCGGGCGCGATCACCTCGTTCGCGCAGGCCGACGGCTTCCTGAAGATCGAGGCGCTCGCCGACCAGCTGCCGGCCGGCAGCGAGGCCGAGGTGACGCTGTTCACGCCGCATGTGCGGGTGCCCGATCTCGTCATCGTCGGCAGCCATTGCACCGGGCTCGATCTCGTCACCGCGCCGCTGGCGCATGCCGGTCTCGTGGTGCGTTCGATCGCGGTCGGCAGCCTCGGCGGGCTCGCTGCCGCCAAGCGCGGCGAATGCGATCTCGCCCCGATCCATCTGTTCGACGACAAGACCGAGACCTACAACACGCCGTATCTGGCCGACGGGCTCGAGCTGGTGCCGGGCTGGCGGCGCATGCAGGGCATCGTGTTTCGCAGGGACGACACCCGCTTTGCCGGCCTGAGCGCAGAGCAGGCGGTGCGCGCCGCGCTCGCCGATCCCGCCTGCATCATGGTCAACCGCAACCAGGGTGCCGGCACCCGTATCCTGATCGATCGCCTGCTGGCGGGCAGCCGGCCCGACGGTTACTGGAATCAGCCGCGCTCGCACAATGCGGTTGCGGCCGCGGTGGCGCAGCACCGCGCCGACTGGGGCATGACCATCGCACCGGTCGCCGATGCGTCGGGACTCGGCTTCATACCGCTTGCCGAAGAGCATTATGACTTCGCATTGGTGACCGCGCGCAAGCAGCGGCCGGCAGTGCGGGCCTTTCTCGATGCGCTGGCGTCGGATGAGGGGCGGGCTGCATTGACGAAGGCGGGGTTCAGGCCGGCGTAGCCGGTGTGCCGCTCTGCCGCACCATCACAGCTGTCGTCCCTGCGAAAGCAGGGACCCATACGCCGCGGCGGGTTTTGAGAAACGGGACTCGTCGTCCCAGCATCGCGTAACAATTTGCATTTGTGGTTATGGGTCCCTGCTTTCGCAGGGACGACACTGAATGCGTTGCGCGGCCAGAGGATCACACATCCGCGTTCTCGCGACATGAATTGTCCTGCCGGAGGCACCCTGATCACTCGCTTAGCTTGCGGTCCAGGAAGTCGACGTAGGAATTGTCCGGGTCCAGTTTGACGGCCAGGCGAAGATGCGCATGGCGAGCTCGCGCGGATCGATGTTCAACGGTTCATCAGAGGCGATCGCCACGCCTTCCATTCTGGACGGCAGCCACAGCGAGACATGCCTGAACTGGCCCATCATGGCCTTGAGTATCATCTTCGGAAGAATGCCGCGGTTGAAATCCAGCGGCACCCATTGCGCGAGAACGCCGCCGGGACGCATCTTCTGCTTTGCCAACGCATAGAATTCCTCCGTGTAGAGGTTGATGACGCCGGCATCATGAGGCGGCGGAGGCTCGAGCGTGATGACGTCAAATGTCTCCTTGGTCCCCAGCAGGAAGTGGCGCCCGTCCGCGACGATCTGATGGACTTTGGGGTTTTGATAGAACTGCTTGTTGATCGGCACGAAGTGGGGCGCGAATTCGAAAACCGTCGACGCCAGATCGACCGCGTCGATGGATTGCAATTCCTCATGGGTGCTGACCGCTCCCACCGTGGTTCCGGTCCCGATGCAAATGACGACAGCCGTTTCAACCGGGCCCTGGTGCAGCAGAATGGGATAGTGCGATCCGGCCTCCCAAGGCTCTGCCCAGCGAGAGACCGAAAAAGAAGCTTGCCACCGTGACGCTGACGGAGATGGTCGCGCTTCCCAGCACGAATTGCAGTTGCTTGAACCAGAGAACCTGCAGGATCAGCGATGCCGCGCCCGACGCCAAAAGATCGCCGTGACCAGAACCCGGTTTTTCAGGCTTACGGCGTCTCGAACGCCATCACGATTGCGCACTGGACCGGTCTCCCGTTGAACGGGAGAACAGGTAAGGCAAATGCTCTTATATTATTGCCTTATGGCGGAGCGGCGCTGCGCGGCAGCCGAATCGCATTGAGATTGCTCGAAAAATTGTCGTTTGGCGGATGCTTGCCGGGGCCGACGATCGCGCTGTGAGAGGGCCTGTGCGTTGCGGATCCGGCTCAGTGCCGCATGGCCGTCTCCACGAACTCCAGCACGGAGCGCGGGACCTCTTCGTATTCGACGAAACGGCGCCGAAGCTCGTCGGCAATGTCGGTGGTGACGTCGCGCGACCATCCTTCGTTGGTATTGAAGGCCACGATGCGGACCGGACGGCTGTACTGGTCATCCAGCAGGCGCCGGATCAGCGTTTTCCGGTCGGTGCCTTCTTCGTCGGTTTCGCTCCAGGCACGACCCAGTCGGCCAAAATCGTTCAGCACCAGATAGGTGTCGTGATCGATTGAATGCGGCACAATCGAAGGCGAGCGAGGCATACATAGTCCTCCATGGTGCACATTATCGTGTTCCGATCGCCCTGCGTATTGGAAATTTCGAGGTATATCCGCTGGATAGCGGGATCGCGCGTGACGTGAGCGGGGGCTGCAACATGCATTGGAGCAAACCGTCCCGTCGCTGGTTATCTCTTGTCACCGACATGGGCCCTGTTGTGGATGTCGGTGGTTGAGCGACCGATGGGGCTCCCACCCGCTCGAGGAGCGGAGCGATGTTAAGAAGGCTTCGTTTTAGGAATACAACGCTGGAAGAAGTGCTGGCAGTCGATACGCAGCGGCCGCGGAAGAGGCTGCGGATGCGTGACCAGCCCCCGAGAGAGAGCCGATCGGCAAGGCTTGCCAAGCCGGGGCGGCCGGTCAGTCAACGGACCGACTGACCCAGCGGAATAGCGCGCCGAGCCCGAGTTGCGCGGTGGCCCGTGAACGGGTTCGCCGATCGCGGCGACCAACCCATCATGGCACTCGACACCGTCAATTTTCGCAGGATCGCCGCGCTCATCGCAGCGGCCGGCACCTTGTTCTGGCTCTACACCTTCTACGCCATCGCCCACGTGCCGCCTGGCGACGGCACCGGCTTCCAGTGGCTGGCGGTGTTTCCGCTCGGCATGGTGTTCGGCCTGTTCTTCCTGCCGGCCTGGCTGCTCGTCGCCATCGGCCGATTGCCGAGATTCACCGCGGCGCTTGGGGTCTGTGGCCTGATCGCGTTCGCGGTGCTGTGGGCACAGCTGCTGCAGGAGTTTCCGAGGGTCGTCCTCTAGCGAGCCAGTCGATCCTCGTCCGCCGGCAAGCCTGGCATGACATTGCTCCAAGGCTGATATAAGCAGCGTTGGGCGCAAGTCGCGGCTTTCCGTCGTCACGGCTGGTCCCGGCCATGTCGGGCGGAACCGCAGGCGTCGATGCCCTAACGATCGGTATGTCTTCGGAGACGCGTATGAAAGTGATTGGCCTCGCGGGGTGGAGCGGTGCCGGCAAGACCACCCTGCTGTCGCGGGTGATCCCCTGCCTGCTGGGCCGCGGCCTGCGCGTCTCCGTGATCAAGCACGCCCACCATGAATTCGATGTCGACGTGCCCGGCAAGGACTCCTGGGTGCACCGGCAATCCGGTGCGACCGAGGTGCTGGTGTCCTCGACGCGGCGCTGGGCGCTGATGCACGAGCTGCGCGGCGCCGACGAGCCGCGGCTGCCGGAGCTGCTCGCCAAGATGGCGCAGGTCGATCTGGTCGTGGTCGAAGGCTTCAAGCGTGAGCCGGTCAACAAGATCGAGGTGTACCGCGCCGCCAACGGCAAGCCGCTGCTGTTTCCCGACGACCCGCGCGTGGTCGGGATCGCCAGCGACGTCGCCGTTGCAACCACGCTGCCGGTCGCGCATCTCGACGACATCGAGGACGTTGCCAAATTGATGCTGCGCGCCGCGACCCCCGTCGACGACGTGCTCGCGTCGGCTCCGGCCGAAGGCTGAAGTGGATGAGGAGGCGGCGTTGACGATGCAGGACGGCTTCGCCATGGTCGAACCATGACAACGACGAAGCTCGATCTCACCGGCCTGAAATGCCCGCTGCCGGCGCTGAAGACGCGCAAGGCCCTCAGGAGCGTGACGGCGGGAGATTTCCTCGAGGTGCATTGCACCGATCCGCTTTCGGTGATCGATATCCCGGCCCTGATCCAGGAGACCGGCGACAAGGTCGAGATCACCGAACGAAGCGATGCAAGGATCGTATTCTTGATCGAGAAGATCAATGGAGCGATAGATAACTCAAATGCTGCGTTGCCGCGTACGCGCTAGATGCAGCTTGATATCTACCTTTTGCCTATCGACACCTATTTTCCATTCTGCGCGAATTGATAATGTCCGCCGGGTTGTGGTGCTGGAGTTGTGCTCGAGCGTGGCCGCATCGACGGACAACGACTGGGCCTGTGTCCAGATCACGGGCTGCACGGCCGGGCATATCCGGTCGTATTGGGGGTTAGCATTTCCGGAATGTGCGTGGTTGGTCCCGGCGCATTGAGGAAATGTGCGGAGCTGCCGGCTGACGCTGGCCGCAATGGGCTGAGACGGGATCGAAGACGCAGATGCGCCTGTCGTAATGGCGGCTGCAGGGGAGGTGTCAATGACCACAGTGAGCAGCGCCGGACGCGTATCCGCGTCAGGTGCAGGTTTCCTCGACAAGGAACATACAATCGCGACCGCCGGCTTCAACCGCTGGCTGGTGCCGCCGGCCGCGCTCTGCATCCATCTGTGCATCGGCATGGCCTACGGCTTCTCGGTGTTCTGGCTGCCGCTGTCGCGCGCGATCGGCCTGACTGCGCCGAAGGCGTGCCCCGACATCTCGTTGGTGCAGGAGCTGTTCACCACCACCTGCGACTGGAAGGTCGCGAGCCTCGGGTGGATGTACACGCTGTTCTTCGTGCTGCTCGGCGTCTCCGCCGCGATCTGGGGCGGCTGGCTTGAGAAGGTCGGTCCGCGCAAGGCCGGCTTCGTCGCGGCGCTGTGCTGGGCCGGCGGTCTCGTGATCGGCGCGCTCGGCGTCTACACGCACCAGCTCTGGCTGATGTGGCTCGGCTCCGGCGTGATCGGCGGTGTCGGCCTCGGCCTCGGCTACATCTCGCCGGTGTCGACGCTGGTGAAATGGTTCCCCGACCGGCGCGGCATGGCGACCGGCATGGCGATCATGGGCTTCGGCGGCGGCGCGATGATCGGCGCCCCGCTCGCCGACAAGCTGATGAACTACTTCAAGACCCCGACCTCGGTCGGCGTCTGGGAGACCTTCCTCGCCATGGGCGCGATCTACTTCGTGTTCATGATGATCGGCGCGTTCCGCTATCGCATTCCGCCGGCCGGCTGGCAGCCCGAGGGCTGGACGCCGCCGGCGAAGGCCAACGCGATGATCTCGAGCAAGCACGTCCATCTCGACAACGCGCACAAGACGCCGCAATTCTGGCTGATCTGGTGGGTGCTCTGCCTGAACGTGTCGGCGGGCATCGGCGTGATCGGCATGGCCTCGCCGATGTTGCAGGAGATCTTCGCGGGCAAGCTGATCGGCCTGCCCAATGTCGGCTTCAACCAGCTCGATGCCGGACAGAAGGCGCAGATCGCGGCGATCGCGGCCGGCTTTGCCGGATTGCTGTCGCTGTTCAACATCGGCGGCCGCTTCTTCTGGGCGTCGCTGTCGGACAAGATCGGCCGCAAGAACACCTACTACACGTTCTTCATCCTCGGCATCGCGCTCTACGCGCTGGCGCCGACCTTCGCCGCGATGGGATCGAAGCTTCTGTTCGTGCTCGGCTTCGGCATCATCCTGTCGATGTATGGCGGCGGCTTCGCCACCGTGCCGGCCTATCTCGCCGACATGTTCGGCACCCAGTTCGTCGGCGCCATCCACGGCCGTCTGCTGACGGCGTGGTCGACCGCCGGCATCATCGGTCCCGTCGTGGTGAACTACATCCGCGAGTTCCAGTTGGCCGCCGGCGTGCCGCGCGACCAGCTCTACAACACCACGATGTACATCCTGTGCGCCATGCTGATCGCGGGCCTGATCTGCAACTATTTGATCAAGCCGGTCGATCCGAAATGGCATATGAGCGACGCCGAGGTCGCCAAGCTGCAGGATGCGAGCGCCAGCGCCGCGGCGGCCGGACCGCACGGTTCCTACGGGATCGGGTTTGGCGGGCTCGACGCCAAGGCGGCGCTGTTCTGGCTGTTCGTCGGCATTCCGCTGGCGTGGGGCGTCTACATGACGCTGCTCAGCGCGGTCAAAATCCTCTGATCGCATACCGGGCCGCGCGCGGGACATCTGGCATCCCGCGCGCGGCCTACAGCGTTTTCCAGCGAATTGGATGCCGGTTCGCGTGAAGAAAACGCGTCAAACAAGAAGCTCTACGCCGTTCAATTCAACAGATAATCAAGGACATTTCAGTCATGTTTCGTACCGCAAGCTGTCTTGTGGCCGCGTTGCTTCTCGCCGGCTCGCTGCACACCGCGTCAGCCCAGACGACCGAGGCCAAGCCGTCGAAGGTCAAGCTCACCATGCAGAAGGTGAAGGACATGAAGGCGCAGTGGAAGGCCAACAAGCCCAAGCTGAAGGTCTGCCGCGCCGAGGTGAAGTCGAAGGGCCTGACCGGCGACGACCGCTGGTTCTACATCGAAGAATGCATGGGCAAGAGCTGAGCGGCATCGCTCCGCCATCTGCAACGCGTGACGGCGATCGCCGTCACGCCCTCTTGTTGGGTTTGGGACGCGATCACTCTGCGGCGGCGGGCGTCGTCTTGGCGGGCTCCAGCGCCGCTGCGATCGCCTCGTCGACCCGTTCGAGCCAGATGAACTCCAGCTTGGCGCGGGCGCCGGCGGGGATGTCGTCGAAGTCGCGCCTGTTGCGCGCCGGCAGCATCACACGGGTCAGGCCGGCGGCCGCGGCCGCAACCACCTTCTCCTTGATGCCGCCGACCGGCAGCACGAGGCCGCGCAGCGAGATCTCGCCGGTCATCGCGGTGTCGCTGCGCACCGTGCGGTCGGTCAACAGCGAGGTGAGGGCGGTGAACATCGCAACGCCTGCGCTCGGGCCGTCCTTCGGCGTCGCGCCGGCGGGAACGTGGACGTGGATGTCGCTCTTCTCGAACACGCCGGGATCGATGCCGAGCTGGGAGGCGCGGCTCTTCACCAAGGTCAGCGCGGCCTGCACGCTCTCGCGCATCACCTCGCCGAGCTGGCCGGTGAGGATCAGCGCGCCGCGGCCCGCGGTGCGCGACGCCTCGATGAACAGGATGTCGCCGCCGACCGGCGTCCAGGCGAGTCCAGTGGCAACGCCCGGGATGCTGGTGCGCATCGCGATCTCGTTCTCGAACCTTGGCTGGCCGAGCAGCGACACGATCTCCTTCGGCGCGATGGTGACGTGGCTCGTGCTGCCTTCGGCGATCTGCACCGCGACGTTGCGCAGAACCTTGCCGATCTCGCGCTCCAGGTTGCGCACGCCGGCCTCGCGGGTGTAGCTGCGGATGATTAGCCGCAGCGCATCCGGATCGATCTCGACCTGCTCGGCCTTGATCCCGTTGGCCTCGAGCTGGCGCCGCACCAGATACCGCTTGGCGATCTCGAGCTTCTCGTCCTCGGTGTAGCCGGCGAGGCTGATCAGCTCCATGCGGTCGAGCAGTGGCCCGGGAACGCCGTCGAGCATGTTGGCGGTAGCGATGAACACGACGCGCGAGAGGTCGAACGGCACGCCGAGATAATTGTCGCGGAAGGTCGAGTTCTGTTCGGGGTCGAGCACCTCGAGCATCGCGGCCGACGGATCGCCCTGGATGCCGCGGCCCATCTTGTCGATCTCATCCAGCATCATGACGCAATTGCGCGCGCCGGCCTTCTTGATCGCCTGGATGATGTTGCCGGGCAGCGCGCCGATATAGGTGCGGCGATGGCCGCGAATCTCGGCCTCGTCATGCACACCGCCGAGCGAGACACGGACGAACGGCCGCGACATCGCGCGTGCGATCGATTGGCCGAGCGAGGTCTTGCCGACGCCGGGCGGGCCGAGGAAGCACAGGATCGGCGCCTTGCCGCCGGGCGCGAGCTTGCGCACCGCCAGATATTCGATGATGCGGCTCTTGATCTTCTCGAGGCCATAATGGTCCTGGTCGAGGATCTTGCGTGCCTCCGCGATGTCGATCGGCTTCTCCTCCGGCAGGCTCCAGGGCAGCTCGATCAGCCAGTCGAGATAGCTGCGCACCATGCCGGACTCGGCCGCGGCCTCCGGCATCCGCTCGTAGCGGCGCAGTTCCTTCTGCGCCTGGCTTTCGGCCTCTGGCGGCATCTTGGCTTCTGCAATCGCCTTGGTCAGTTCGGCGACTTCCGCGGCCTTGCCGTCGCCTTCGCCGAGCTGGCGCTGGATCGTCGCCATCTGCTCGCGCAGGATCGCCTCGCGCTGCCGCTCGTCGAACACGGCCTTGGTCTTCTGCCCGATCTCCTGGCTCAGCCTCAGCACCTCGATGCGCTCGGCGAGGTGACGCGACACCTTGTCCATCCGCGCCACGAGATCGATGGTTTCCAGGATGTCCTGCTTCTCCGACGGCTTGATGTCCATGTAGGAGGTCGCAAGGTCGGCGAGGGTTGCCGGCGAGGTGGTGCCCTGCAGCGCTGCGATCAGCTCCTGCGGCACTTGCGGTAGCAATTGTGCGGCCTCCAGCGCCTGGCGCTGCAGATTGAGGAAGCGCGCCTCGATCTCGGGCGAGGTGGTGGTCGGCTCCGGGATCTGCAGCACGCGGGCCGCGAGGAACGGCGTGCCGGGCAGATAGTCGAGCACGCGCATGCGCTGCACTCCCTGGCAGACCAGGTGATGAGTGTCGTCGGCGCCGGTGATGTAGCGCACGATGTTGGCGACGGTGCCGACGCGGTACAGCCCGTCCGGACCGGGATCGTTGGTCTCGGGATCGCGCTGCAGCAGGATGCCGATCGGCCGCTGCTCGCGCACCGCCTGCTGGGCCGCGGCAATCGACGTCGCGCGGGCGATCGTGATCGGAATGATGACATCCGGAAACAGCACGGTGTTGCGCACCGGGACGATGATCAGCGCGTCGCTCGGGATCGGCGTCGAAGTCGATGCTGGGCTTGAAACGTCTGAGGTAGCCATGTCGAAATCCTTTAGCTCGACTTTCCGAGCCGCAGGCCGACGCAGCCATGCGCGGCAAAACGGCTGATGGTGTAGCGGCCGGTCGGCAGCGCGATGCGGCGCTCGAACCGGCCCTGCGGCAGTTCGAGGCGCAGGATGCGGGCGTTGCGGAGTTCAGGGGGCAGGGTGCGGCGGCCGGAGATCACCAGCGTGCCGCCGTCGAGCGCGGCCTCGACCTCGTCGGGATCGACCCCCGGCAACGCGACCAGGATCAGGATTTCATCCTCGGTCTCGATCACGTCGGTCGGCGGTTCCCAGCTCGGCTCGCTGCTTCCCGCGCGCGGGTGCAAATTGAGGAAGCTCTGGTGCAACCGTTCGGCGCGGGCGAGCGCCTCGATCGCATCCGACAGCATCCAGTTGATCTGATCCTTGGGCCGCATGGGCACTCTCCACGTCGCATTGGGAGGCGAGGTTACCGGTCTTGCCGCCGACCGTAAACCGGCCCCTTGCGCTGCTGATCGGGGGTCAAATTGTCCGAAATCGCGCGATTTGAGGCATGGTCGCGATGCACCGACCGCGTCCGGACGCTTATGCCGCGGCTATGTGACAGGGCTGCGGCTGCTCTCGAATTCCTACGGCCTTCCCAGCATCTTCTAGCGTGATGCGGTGCGCTCGCGCGCGCTGCCAAACGGGAAGGTGGCACATGACCTTGCTCCATTACCACGATGCCCGGCCGCACGGTTCGGCCAGCGCGATGCCCTTGATGCTGCGGCGGACCGTCAGGCGGATCGGCCTCGTCTTCAGGACTGTTCACCGCGCGGTCGCCGCCGCCAAGATTCATCGGCTGCGCAATGAGCTGCTGCTGCATCGCGGCCAGCAGGATTGGGCGCGGATCCATCTCAATGTCGGCATGCTCGGCGGCGACGCCGAGAGATATCCGCGGGCGCCGGTCGTGCTCGGCGAGAAGTGGGACTACTGAGATGCGCGCAGTTTCGTTCATCGCTGCCCTGCCGCGCCGCGCCGCTGAAGGGCTGCTCACATTCCTCGCCTGGATCGGCGAAGAGCCGATCGGCGGCTATCGGCCCGAGGCGCATTACATGCGCGGTCCAAGGCCTGCGTGGCGGGCCAAGCATCCCGGGAGTTAGATTAGTTAGAACGAGATGACTTTACTCGGAATCGGCGACGGACTCCGCTTCACCTCGCCCCGCGTGCGGGGAGAGGTCGGAACGCATCGTTAGATGCGTTCCGGGTGAGGGGGAGCCCCCGCAAACGCAGCTATCACTGTGTAAGCGGAGACGGCCCCTCACCCCAACCCTCTCCCCGCAAGCGCGGGGAGAGGGAGCGCGGTGCCGTCGTAGTCGCTACACAGCCCAATCTCATCAAGCTTTGGCAAACCAGCTCATGTCGCTTCACGTCGCGGCGCCAGATGATCGAGCAGGTTCATCGGGAGCGGGAAGACCACGGTCGAGGAGCGCTCGCCGGCAATGTCGTGCAGCGCCGCGAAGTAGCGCAGCTGCATCGCCTGCGGCTCCTGGGCGAGGATCCGGCCGGCCTCGACCAGCTTCTCGGCGGCCTGCTGCTCGCCCATCGCGTTGATCACCTTGGCGCGCCGCAGCCGTTCCGCCTCGGCCTGCTTGGCGATCGCCCGCACCATCGTCTCGTTGATATCGATATCCTTGATCTCGACCGCGGTGACCTTGATGCCCCAGACGTCGGTCTGCTTGTCGAGGGTCTCCTGGATATCGGCGTTGAGCCGGTCGCGTTCCGCCAGCATCTCGTCGAGCTCGTGCTTGCCGAGCACCGAGCGCAGCGTGGTCTGCGCAAGCTGGCTGGTCGCGGCCATGTAATCGCTGACCTTGATGATGGCGCGCTCGGGATCGACGATGCGAAAGTACAGCACGGCGTTGACCTTGACCGAGACGTTGTCGCGCGAAATCACGTCCTGCGGCGGTACCACCTGCACCACCACCCTGAGATCGACTTTCACCAGCTGCTGCACCACCGGAATCAGGATGATGAGCCCCGGGCCCTTCACCCCGGTGAAACGGCCGAGCGTGAAGATGACGCCACGCTCGTATTCGCGCAGCACGCGCACCGCCTGGGTCAGGAAGATGACGACCAGCAGCGCGATCGCCGCATAGGTGAAATAATCAAGCATCATGCTGTACCTCCTTCGCCGGCGGATGCCGGCGCACGCCGCACGACCAGCGTCAAATCGATGATGTTGGCGACCTCGACCGTGTCTCCCGCCGTGAATGTCTCGGTGCTGCGCGCTTGCCAGCGTTCGCCGTTGGTGAAGACGTGACCAGTGGTCTCGGACCAGTCGAGCACCTCGGCCGATAGCCCGCGCATGGCTTGCGCACCGATCCGCACCGGGCCCTTGCGCGCGCGGCGGAGCGCGCCGAGCACGACGAGAATGAGCCCCGTGAACATCGCGGCGACGATGCCGATGACCGGCCATGACAGCCGGTATCCGGGCGCCTCGATCCGAAACAGCATGGCTGCTCCAAGCACGAAGGCGACTATTCCTCCGAGGCCGATCACGACGGTCGGATTGAAGGCTTCGATTGCGAGCAGCGCGATCCCGACCAGCATCAGGGCGAAGCCGGCGTAGTTGATCGGCAGCATGTTGAGCGCGTAGAGACCGAGCAGCAGGCAGATCGTCCCGACAACCCCCGGCGCCACGGCACCGGGCGACATGAACTCGAAGATCAGGCCGTAGATGCCGACCATCAGGAGAATGAATGCGATGTTGGGGTCGGTGATGACCGCAAGCGTGCGCGCGATCCAGGTGGGATCGATGGCCTCGATCGCGGCGTCCCTGGTCGCCAGGCGTTGCGTCTTGCCGCCTGGGAGCTCGATGGTCCGGCCATCGACCTGCCTGAGCAGGTCGGCCGGATCGCGCGCGGTGAGATCAATGACGTTGGCTTGCAGCGCAGCGTTGGCGGAGAGGGTAGCGGCATCGCGCACCGCCTTCTCGGCCCAGTCGGCATTGCGGCCACGCAATTCGGCGAGGCTGCGGATGAAGGCAACGGCATCATTCGTCACCTTCGCCGTCATGGCATCCTTGGTTTCGGACGGATGACCGCCGTCCTTCTGGTCCTTGCCGCCCTTGTCCGGGGTGCTGCCCGGCAGCCCCGGTATCGGGCCGCCAATCTGCACCGGCGTCGCGGCGCCGATATTGGTGCCGGGCGCCATGGCCGCGAGATGAGTCGCATAGAGGATATAGGTCCCGGCGCTCGCGGCATGGGCGCCGGAGGGCGCAACATAGCCGACCACGGGAACGGGCGAGGCCAGCACGTCGGCGATGATCTCGCGCATGCTGGTGCTGAGGCCGCCCGGCGTATTCAAACGCAGGATGACAATTTCGGCGCGACGCTCGGCGGCCTTGGCCAGGCCGTCCTTGACGTAGCTGGCCGCTGCCGGCCCGATTGCCCCGTCGATTGAAATGGTCAGGGCAAGATGGCTGTTGTCCGCGGCCGGACCGGGACGGATGGAGACAACCAGAGCGACCAGGACGGTCGCAACAACGAGGGCCGCCTTGAAGGTGGTGTGCACGGCAAGCACTCCCTTGCCGTGGATATGGGGCGCCGTTTCGGAACCTCAAGTTGGCGTCGTGTCACCGACACCCGTGTGCTGATCGCATTGTGCATTGCGATGGGCTATGTCGGGTCGGCAAATCTCAATGCGCGGCCGCGAGGTACTCGTCGGCAAGCTCAGCGATCGCCTGCGAGACCTCGGCCTTTGCCGACCCGTTCAATTGCACGATCGGCAGCCGCGTCGCCGGCTGCATGAATCCCAGAAGCGCCAGCGCGAACTTCAATGCGGCGGGATGCTCGCGCTCCAGCAAGGTCGCAAGCGGCACCAGCCGCTGGTGCAACTCCCGCGCCTGATACAACCGTCCCTCGCGGAAATGCCTGTGAACGGCCACGTACAGATCGGGCGCGACGTTCGTCACGGCCGAGATGCAGCCATCGCCACCGGCGGCGAGCCAGGCCAGCGAGGAGGCGTCGTCGCCGCTCAGCATCCGGAATGTCGCCGGCAGGCGTGAGCGCAGGCGTGCCAGCCGGGCAACGTCACCGCTGCCGTCGCGCAATCCCACGAAGCGCGGCGATGCGGCGAGCTCGAGCAGCGTCTCGTCGGCAAGGCCCTTCACCGTGCGCGACGGAATGTCGTGCAGGATGACAGGCAGCGTGGTGGCCGCGGCGACGGCGCGGAAATGCGCCGCCGTACCCTGTGGCATCGGCTTGTTGTAATAGGGCACGACCGACATGACGGCGTCGGCGCCGGCCGCTTCCACGGCGCGGGCCAGCGTGACGGCATGATCGGTCGCGTTCGATCCGGCGCCGGCGATGATGCGAACCCGCTTGCGCGCGACGCTTGCGGCGATGCGCACGAGCTGCACGCGGTCCGCGGGCTCCAGCGTCGTGCTTTCACCGGCGGTCTCGCCGACCACCAGCGCGGTGGCGCCCGCCGCGATCTGGCGCTCGCACAGCCGGCCGAACGCGTCCGCGTCGATTTCGCCCCGATGGTTGAAGGGGGTCGGAAGATCGGGGATGAAGCCCGACAGCCATGCGGCCGTGTCGGCTTTCGCAGCCGTTTGCCAGGTCATGGGCGGCTCACGCCACGCGGCTTGCGGGGAGGCTCGCGGTCTCGCCGCGCATATCGAGCTCGATCTCACGCGACAGCTCGACGATCATTTCGGGATGCTGGCCGTTCTCGAACAGCGCGTATTTGACAGCCTGGGCGCGGTTGACGAACAGGCCGCCATAGAGGCCGTTCTGTTGCTGGGCGACCCACTGGCCGCGATGGTTGCGGCCGATGAAGACGATGGTGGACGCTGCGCTACACGAGGGAGGCTCGATGAGTTTCACGGTGGTATTCCTTCTTTTTATTTCTGAAGCGCTTTCGTCACGCGAATCGGTATCCACTTCGCTCGAAAGCGCTTCAGTCACAGTCACGCGATCAATGTCTGATTTGCCGGATATGAAATCGAGCGCGAAGGACGGCCGACTTCATAGGAGCGGCATAGGATTTTCCGGGATGGATTCAGAGGCGCTGGACGATGCCGGTGCCGAGCGCGCACAGCGCGACGTAGGCGGTCATCTCATCCCAGTGGTTGAGGTTTGCGGCAAACGGCATTTCGCGCCTGGCGATCCCGGCAAAGGCGCAGATCACGGCCGACATCCACAACAGCGTGACGATGCCCTTGCCGAAGCCCGCGCCGGCGAACACGGCAAAGCCGATCATGATGGCAAGCCGGAAGCCGAACCGGACCATGACCTGGACCGACTGCAGCTGTCGCGGCAGTTGTTTGGTGTCCACGGCGGCGCCGCCTTCAGCCGATATTGTCGACGAACAGCGGCTCGTATAGCGCGCGCGTGTCGCGACGGACGGTCGGCACGCTGGTTCGGCTATCGGGCGTCGAGATCCGCTGCGCCTCGACGAAGGCGCTGAGGATCGCGAGCGCAAGATCGGCATGGCGGGACTCGATCGACTGGTCGAGCCAGTCCGGCAGCTCGCGTTCGCGCGACAACGCGCAGTGCCACTCGCCCTCGTCATAGACCAGACGGCGGATCTGCCATTGCGGCAGTTCCAGATCGAGCAGCGCGATCGCGGCGTCGGTCCAGGCGCCTGACTGGATCAGGCGCTCGATCTGGCGGGTCTTGCCGCTCTGTCCGACCGAGGGAAAGCGCCGGCAGGTCTGGGTGATGATGTCGGCCATGAATTCGGCTGTCACCGCATAGGCATCGCGCAGCCGTTCGCCGAGATCGGTCGAGGTGTTTTGGGAAAGCACTGACATAGCGTCATCTCGTCTTGCGCGGCCCAAGAAAGCCAAGCTCAAGGCATTGGCCGCAGGCTGAAAATGGCCGGAGTGCCATTTGAAAACGAGATGAGGGGAGGGGCGGAGATATAGGGATTCCATAAAGACCACGCGTCGTCCCGGCCTTCGCCGGGACGACGGCTGCGCAGGTCGTGGCACTTATACGATTCCTATAACGTCCTTATTCGCCACCTCTCGAAAACCTATGCCCCGGATGGCACCTCACGGCCATCCGGCGCGGAGCGCTTATACGATCGCCCCGCGCCCCCTCGGATGCATAGGAGTCTCTCATGATGGATATTCTCATGGCGGCGCTCGCGATCGGCTTCTTCGCGGCCGGCATCGGCTACGCCTACGCCTGTGAACGACTGTAACGGAGGCGGCGATGATCTTCGATTATTCGCTCGCCGGCCTCGTCTCGCTCGGCCTGCTGTTCTACCTCACCTACGCATTGCTGCGGCCCGAACGCTTCTAGGCGGTCGGCGATGCTTGCGCTTTGCACAATTCTGTTGGCCGACGCGGTGCTGACCGGGCTGTTGCTCGGCGTGTTCGCGTCGATGCTGCGCTTCGCTCCCATTCGAAAGGTTTGACGCAATGACCGTCATCGGCTGGATTCAAATTATTCTGTTTTGCGCGATCGTTGCCGCGCTGGTCAAACCGCTCGGCTGGTACATGACCCGCGTGTTCAATGGCGAACGCACCTTCCTGTCGCCCGTGCTGCGCCCGGTCGAGCTCGGCATCTACTGGGTCGGCGGCGTCGACGAGCGGCGCGAGCAGCACTGGCTGACCTATACGGTCGCCATGCTGCTGTTCCATGTCGGCGGCTTCGCCATCATCTACGGCCTGATGCGGCTGCAGGCGGTGCTGCCGTTCAATCCGGCCGGGCAGTCGGCGGTTGCCGAGGACCTCTCCTTCAACACCGCGATCTCCTTCATCACCAACACCAACTGGCAGAACTACGGCGGCGAGAGCACGCTGTCCTATCTGGTCCAGATGCTGGGCCTGACCCACCAGAACTTCCTGTCGGCCGCGACCGGCATCGCGCTGGCGATGGCGCTGATCCGCGGCTTCACCCGCTCGTCGATGCGCACCGTCGGCAATTTCTGGGTCGATGTCACCCGCTGCACGCTCTATGTGCTGCTGCCGATCTGCATCGTCTATGCGCTGTTCCTGGTTTGGCAGGGTATGCCGCAGACGCTTCACGCCTATATCGACGCCACCACGCTGGAGGGCGGCAAGCAGACCATCGCGCTCGGGCCTGTCGCCTCGCAGGTTGCGATCAAGATGCTCGGCACCAATGGTGGCGGCTTCTTCAACGCCAACGCCGCGCATCCCTTCGAGAACCCGACCGGGCTGTCGAACCTCGTGCAGATGGTCTCGATCTTCGCGCTCGGCGCCGCCATGACCAACGTGTTCGGCCGCATGGTCGGTAACGAGCGCCAGGGCTGGGCGATCTTCGCCGTGATGGGCATCCTGTTCGTCGCCGGCGTCACCGTCACCTATTGGGCGGAGGCCAACGGCACCTCGGCGCTGCACGCGCTCGGCCTCACCGGGGGCAACATGGAGGGCAAGGAGGTCCGCTTCGGCATCGTCGCGTCCTCGCTGTTTGCCGTGATCACCACCGCCGCCTCCTGCGGCGCGGTCAATGCGATGCATGACAGCTTCACCGCGCTCGGCGGCATGATCCCGCTGATCAACATGCAGCTCGGCGAGATCATCGTCGGCGGCGTCGGCGCCGGCCTCTACGGGATGCTGCTGTTCGTCGTGCTGGCGATCTTCGTCGCCGGCCTGATGGTCGGCCGCACCCCGGAATACGTTGGCAAGAAGATCGAGGCGCGCGAAGTCAAGATGGCGATGCTCGCGATCCTGGTGCTGCCGCTGATGTATCTCGGCTGGACCGCCGTTGGCGTGGTGTACCCGACCGCAGTCGCATCGATGGCCAATGCCGGCCCTCACGGCTTCAGCGAGGTACTCTACGCCTTCACCTCGCAGACCGCCAACAACGGTTCGGCTTTCGCCGGCCTCACCGGCAATATTCTCTTCTACAATCTCGCCGGCGCATGCGCGATGTTCGTCGGCCGCTTCTTCATGATCGTACCGGCCATGGCCATCGCGGGATCGTTGGCGGAGAAGAAGACCCATCCGCCGTCGGCAGGGACGTTCCCGACGACTGGCGGGCTGTTCGTCGGCCTGGTCGTCGGCGTCATCCTGATCATCGGCGGTCTGACCTTCTTCCCAGCGCTGGCGCTCGGACCGATCGTCGAGCACCTCGCGATGAACGCCAACAACCTGTTCTGATCGAATTAGATTGGAGTGACATCCATGGAAACCATGAAACTGCAGAAGCAGGTGAAGGCGTCGACCATGCTCGACCCGAAGATCCTGGTGCCGGCGATCTCGTCGGCCTTCGTCAAGCTCGATCCGAGGCTGATGGTGAAGAACCCCGTCATGTTCGTGGTCGAGATCGTCGCCGCGTTGACCACCGTCATCTTCGTGCGCGATCTCGTCACCGGCGGCGCCAGCCTGGGCTTCACCTTCCAGATCATCCTCTGGCTCTGGTTCACGGTGCTGTTCGCCAACTTCGCCGAGGCCGTCGCCGAAGGCCGTGGCAAGGCGCAGGCGGAGTCGCTGAAGAAGACCCGTACCGAGAGCCAGGCCAAGCTGTTGACCGGCACCGACCGGACCTATCGCATGGTGCCCGGCACTTCGCTGAAGGTCGGCGACATCGTGCTGGTCGAGGCCGGCGACAACATCCCCTCCGACGGCGAGGTGATCGAAGGCGTGGCCTCGGTCAATGAAGCCGCGATCACCGGTGAATCCGCGCCTGTGATCCGCGAGTCCGGCGGCGATCGTTCCGCGGTCACCGGCGGCACCCAGGTGCTGTCGGACTGGATCCGCGTCCGCATCACCGCGGCGCAAGGCTCGACCTTCATCGATCGCATGATCAAGCTGGTGGAGGGCGCCGAGCGGCAGAAGACGCCGAACGAGATCGCGCTCAACATCCTGCTGGCGGGTCTCACCATCATCTTCGTGTTCGCCACGGTGACGATTCCGAGCTATGCGGCCTATGCCGGCGGCTCGATCTCGGTCGTGGTGCTGGTCGCGCTGTTCGTCACGCTGATCCCGACCACGATCGGCGCGCTATTGTCGGCGATCGGCATCGCCGGCATGGACCGCCTGGTGCGCTTCAACGTGCTGGCGATGTCCGGTCGCGCGGTGGAGGCCGCCGGCGACGTCGATACGCTGCTGCTGGACAAGACCGGCACCATCACGCTCGGCAACCGCCAGGCGACCGCGTTTCGTCCGATCCGCGGCGTCTCCGAACAGGAGCTGGCTGACGCGGCGCAGCTTGCCTCGCTCGCCGACGAAACGCCGGAGGGCCGCTCGATCGTGGTGCTCGCCAAGGAGAAGTACGGCATCCGCGGCCGCGACATGCACGAGCTTGCCGCGACCTTCGTGCCGTTCACGGCGCAGACCCGCATGAGCGGTATCGATGCCGGCTCATCTTCGGTCCGCAAGGGCGCGGTGGACGCCATCCTGAACCACATCAACGGTGGCAGCGCGTCGACAACGACCGAGGGCAGCACCGTTCGTGCCATCCAGGCGAATGTCAACACGGATGCCGCACGCGAGTTGCAGGCGATATCCGATGAGATCGCCAAGGCCGGCGGCACACCGTTGGCTGTCGCCAAGGACGGCCGCCTGCTCGGCGTGATCCACCTCAAGGATATCGTCAAGGGCGGTATCCGCGAGCGCTTCGCCGAATTGCGTCGTATGGGCATCCGCACCGTGATGATCACCGGCGACAACCCGATGACCGCGGCTGCGATCGCGGCCGAGGCCGGCGTCGACGACTTCCTGGCGCAGGCAACCCCCGAGGACAAGCTCAAGCTGATCCGCGACGAGCAGTCCAAGGGCAAGCTGGTCGCGATGTGCGGCGACGGTACCAACGACGCGCCGGCGCTCGCGCAGGCCGATGTCGGCGTGGCCATGAACACCGGCACGCAGGCCGCCCGCGAAGCCGGCAACATGGTCGACCTCGATTCCAACCCGACCAAGCTGATCGAGGTGGTCGAGATCGGCAAGCAGCTGCTGATGACCCGCGGCGCGCTGACCACGTTCTCGATCGCCAACGACGTCGCGAAGTATTTTGCGATCATCCCGGCGATGTTCCTCGCGTTCTATCCGCAGCTTCAGGTGCTCAACATCATGCATCTGGCGAGTCCGCAGAGCGCGATCCTGTCGGCGATCATCTTCAACGCGCTGATCATCATTGCGCTGATCCCGCTGGCGCTGAAGGGCGTCAAGTACCGCGCGGTCGGTGCCGGCGCGTTGCTCAGCCGCAACCTGATGATCTACGGCGTGGGTGGCATCATCATCCCGTTCATCGGCATCAAGGCGATCGACCTCGTCGTCGCCGCTTTGGGCCTGGCTTAAGGAGCCGCAATCATGCTGAAAGAAATCCGCCCCGCCATCCTCGTGCTGGTCCTGCTGACCGCGATCACGGGCCTTGCCTATCCGCTCGCCATCACCGGGATCGCCGGCGTCATCTTCCCGCGGCAGGCGCAAGGCAGCCTGATCGAGCAGGACGGCAAGGTGATCGGCTCCGCCCTGATCGGGCAGGAGTTCAAGGAAGACAAATACTTCCACGGCCGGCCGTCGGCAACGGTCGCGCCCGATCCGAACGACTCCGCGAAGACCGTGCCGGCGCCTTATAACGCGGCCAATTCCGGCGGCTCCAACCTCGGTCCGACCAGCAAGGCGCTGAACGACCGGGTCAAGGAGGATGTCGAGAAGCTGAAGGCGGAGAACCCGTCCGCCAGCGTGCCGGTCGATCTCGTCACCACGTCGGGCAGCGGGCTCGATCCGGATATCTCGCCGGACGCCGCGCTGTTCCAGGTGCCGCGGGTCGCCAAGGCGCGCAGCATGTCCGAGGACGCGGTGCGCGAGCTGGTGACGCAGAACACGCAAGGCCGCTTCGCCGGCGTCATCGGTGAGCCCCGCGTTAACGTTCTTGCGCTCAACCTGGCGCTCGACGCGGCAAACGCAAAATAGGGGAGTAGGCTGTCTCTCGCAGGATGACTATATTGCGGTATGGCCAATCAGCGCGACCCTGACAAACGACCCTCGCCGGATGCGCTGCTGGAGGCGGCGCGCCGGGAGACCGATCGATCGGGCCGGTTGAAGATCTTCATCGGCGCCGCCCCCGGCGTCGGCAAGACCTACGAGATGCTCTCGAGCGCCCACGCCCGCCTCAAGGCGGGCGTCGACGTCGTGGTCGGCGTCGTCGAAACCCACGGACGGGCGGAGACGGAGGCCCTGCTCAAGGGCCTCGAAGTGATACCGCGGAAGCGGCTGGCTTATCGCGACCAGACGCTCGAAGAGATGGACCTCGATGCATTGATCGCGCGACGGCCGCAGCTCGCGCTGGTCGACGAGCTCGCCCATACCAATGCGCCGGGCAGCCGGCATCCCAAGCGCTATCTCGACGTCGAGGAGTTGCTGTCGCACGGCATCGACGTCTACACCGCGATCAACATCCAGCACATCGAGAGCCTCAACGACGTCGTCGCGCAGATCACCCATGTGCGGGTGCGCGAGACGGTGCCCGACTCGGTGGTCGATCGCGCCGATGCGATCGAGCTGATCGACCTGACGCCCGACGATCTGATCCAGCGGCTCAAGGAGGGCAAGGTCTATGTGCCCAAGCAGGCCGAACGGGCGCTGGAACACTATTTCTCGCCCGGCAATCTGACCGCGCTGCGCGAGCTGGCGCTGCGCCGCACCGCCGAGCGGGTCGACGAGCAGCTGCTCAACCACATGCAGGCCAATGCGATCCAAGGGCCCTGGGCCGCCGGTGAGCGCATCCTGGTCTGCCTGAGCGAGGATCCGCGCGCGGCCGGCCTCGTGCGCTACACCAAGCGCCTCGCCGACCGGCTGCATGCGCAATGGACCGCGGTCAGCATCGAGACGCGGCGCAGCCTGCAGCTGAGCGACGAGCAGCGCGACCGGCTGGCCGACACCATGCGGCTCGCGGAATCGCTCGGCGGCGAGGCGCTGACGCTTCCCGGCGTCGGCCGCCGCATCGCCGACGACGTCATCAATTTCGCCCAGGCCAACAACGTCACCCAGATCATCATCGGCAAGTCGACGCGCTCGCGCTGGTTCGAGCTGACGCATGGATCCGTGGTGCACGATCTGGTGCGGCGCGCCGGCAATATCAGCGTCAACGTGATCGCCGGCGACGAGTTGCCGGTCGGCAAGGCGGCGGTGCAAACCGCGCAGCGGCAGGAGCCGTTCAATCCGCGGCCCTATCTGATGGCGCTGCTGCTGGCGGCGCTCGGGCTCGGCGCGGCCAAGCTGATCCAACCGTTCTTCGGCATCGAGAATGTCGACCTCGTCTTCCTGACCGCCGTGGTCGGCGCCGCGGCGCGCTACGGCCTCGGGCCGTCGCTGCTGGCGAGCGTCGCGGCCTCGCTGTGCTACAATTTCTTCTTCCTGCCGCCGGTCTATACCTTCACCATCACCGACCCGACCAATGTCGCGGCGTTCTTCTTCTTCATGCTGATCGCGCTTCTGGTCTCCAACGTCGCGGCGCGGGTGCGCACCCAGGCCGACACCGCGATCAGCCGCGTCCGCACCACCGAATCGCTCTATGCCTTCAGCCGCAAGCTCGCCGGCACCGCGACGCTGGACGACGTGTTGTGGGCGACCGCCTACCAGATCGCGCTGATGCTCAAGGTGCGCGTGGTGCTGCTGCTGCCTGAGGACGGAATGCTGACCGTCAAGAGCGGCTATCCGCCGGAGGATCAGCTCGATCAGGCCGATCTCGCCGCCGCCAATTGGGCCTGGGGCAACGATCGCCCGGCCGGCCGCGGCTCCGACACGCTGCCGGGGGGAAAACGGCTGTTCCTGCCGATGCGCACCGGCCGCGGCCCGATCGGGGTGATCGGCATCGACGACGACCGCACCGGGCCCTTGCTGACGCCGGACCAGCGCCGGCTGCTCGATGCGCTGGTCGACCAGGGCGCGCTCGCGATCGAGCGCGTGCTGCTGGTCGAGGACATGGACCGCGTCAAGCGCACGGTGGAATCCGACCGGCTGCGCGGCGCGCTCCTGACCTCGATCTCGCACGACCTCAAGACGCCGCTGGCCTCGGTGCTCGGCTCGGCCTCGGCGCTGCGCGACCTCGGCGCCAACCTGAGCGATGCCCAGAAGCACGATCTGCTCGCCACCGTGATCGACGAGTCCGAGCGGCTGAATCGATTCATCGCCAATCTGCTCGACATGACCAAGCTGGAATCCGGCGCGATCGTGCCCAACACGGCGCGGCACGATGTCGGCGAGATCGTCGGCAGCGCGCTGCGCCGGGCGAGCAAGATCCTGGTGCATCACCGGGTGTCGCTGGAGCTCGCGGCCGACCTGCCGATGCTGGAGCTCGACGCCGTGCTGTTCGAGCAGGTGCTGTTCAACCTGCTCGACAATGCCGCCAAATACGCCCCATCGGACACCACGATCTCGATCCGCGGCGCCCGCGACCGCGACACGATCGCACTGCAGGTCCTCGACGAAGGCAACGGCATCCCCGCGGCCGAGCTCGAAAGCGTGTTCGACAAATTCTATCGCGCCGAGAAGGGCGACCATGTCCGCCCCGGCACCGGCCTCGGACTTGCAATCTCGCGCGGCTTCGTCGAGGCGATGCGCGGCACGATCGCAGCGGCCAACCGCGCCGACCGCAGCGGCGCCGTCATTACCATCCGCCTGCCGATCCCCGCCGACACCAACGCGCTGGACACTGCTGCATGAACGCCACGCCGATCAAGGTCCTGATCATCGACGACGAGCCGCCGATCCGCAAGCTGCTGCGGATGGGACTGAGCACGCAGGGCTACGACATTCTCGAGGCATCCAACGGCAAGCTGGCGCTGGAGATGCTGGCCGAGGGGCCGGCGCTGATCATCCTCGACCTCGGCTTACCCGACATCCAGGGCCACGATCTCCTGCGCATGATCCGCGGCCGCAACGAGAGCGTGCCGATCGTGGTGCTGTCGAGCCGCGGCGACGAGGCCGGCAAGGTGCAGGCGCTCGACCTCGGCGCCGACGATTATCTGACCAAGCCGTTCGGCATGGACGAATTGCTGGCGCGGTTGCGCGCGGCGCTGCGGCACCAGTTGCAGGTGCAGGGCGAGCGGCCGGTGTTCCGCTCCGGCGATCTCTCGGTCGACCTGGTGCGCCGGATCGTCAAGGTCGGCGACAGGGAGATCAAGCTGTCGCCGAAGGAATATGACCTGTTGCGCGTGCTGGTGCAGCATGCCGGCAAGGTGCTGACCCACCGCTTCCTCTTGAAGGAATTGTGGGACGAGCTGACCGACGCGCAATATCTGCGGGTCTATGTGCGCCAGCTTCGCCAGAAGATCGAGGCCGACCCCGAGCGTCCGCAATTCGTGCTGACCGAGACCGGCATCGGCTATCGGCTGCGCGCGGCGGACTGACATGTAGCCCGGATGAGCGAAGCGATATCCGGGGCATCTCCCGCATGTCGCTGCGCTCATGCGGGCTACGTTGGTGCCGTCGCCCGACGACACCAAACGGAACTTTCGCTGCCATCGAGGCTTGTTTTCCGTTAGCGGGAGACAACCCATGGCAAGGAAGTATTCGCGGAAGGCATCGCGCGATGTCGAGCGCGCGATGAAGAAACGCAAGGCCGGCACGCTGCGCAGCGGCCGGTCCAAGAAGAAGGTGAAGAGCCGCAAGCAGGCGATCGCGATCGGGCTATCCGAGGCGCGTGCCAAGCGGCGGAAGGTGCCGAAGAAGGCGTCCAAGAAGAATACGGCGAAGAAGCGCAAGACTGCCAAGAAGCGGAAGAGCTCGAAGAAGAAGTAGCGGACGAGTTGCATCCATCCGTCATTGCGAGGAGCGTAGCGACGAAGCAATCCATCCCTCCGCGTGTGTGGAGAGATGGATTGCTTCGCTGCGCTCGCGAGGACGAGAGATCTCACCCCGCCTTGCGCCGCCGCGCGCTTGACCGGTGCGCCTTCTTGGCGGCGCGGCGATGCGCGGTCGGGCGGCGTGCGGTGGAGCGCCTTGCGCCGCTCTTGCCGCCCTTGAGGCTCTGCTGCAGCGCGTCCATCAGGCTCACGACGTTGCTTGGCTTCTCCTCGCGCTCGGCGGCCTTGATCGGCTTGCCGGCCGCCTTGCGGCGGACCAGGGCCTTCAGCGCGGTCTCATACTCGTCCTTGAATTTCGACGGATCGAAATGCGCAGCCTTGCTGTCGAGGATATGGCCGGCGAGCTCGATCATGTCTTTCGTGACCTTTGGGCTCTTGATGTCGTCGAAATAATCATCGGCGTCGCGCAGCTCGTAGGGGTAGCGCAAGGTGGTGCCGAGCATACCCTTGTCGAGCGGCTCGATCGCGATCACATGCTCGCGGTTGGTCAGCACGATCCGCGCCAGCGCGACGCGGTCCTGATCCTTCATGGCGTCGCGGATCACCGCGAACGCGTCGACGCCGGCCTTGCCGTCGGGCCTGATATAGTAGGGGTGGTCGAGATAGCGCTTGTCGATCTCGCCCTCGGGCACGAAGCTGTCGATGTCGATGGTATGGTTGCTCTCGATCTGGACCGCCTCGAGCTCGTCCTTCTCGATCTCGACATATTTGCCCTTGCTGACCTCGTAGCCACGGCCCTTCTGGTCGCCCTCGACGACGTCGCCGGTCTCGGTATCGACCATCTGCTGCTTCAGCCGGTTGCCGGTCTCCCGGTTGATCATGTGGAAGCGGGTCTTCTCGACCGCGGTCGAGGCCGGGTAGAGCGCCACCGGGCATGACACCAGCGAGAGCTTGAGCGTGCCTTTCCAGTAGGCGCGGGGAGCGGCCATGATCGCCTCCAAACAGCTTGAGTTTGGAACTTGAACGGATACCGTGGGTTTTGGTTCCTGATGGCCGCACGGAGGCGGCGGCCGTCGTTTGCGCCGAGGGTTTTCCGAGGTTTGTTGTGTCGCTGAGAAACCTGTCCACCTATCGCAAGAAGCGCGACTTCGAGAAGACCAGCGAGCCGTCGGGCGACGTCAAGGTCGCACCCAGCAAGCAGCGGCGCTTCGTCATCCAGAAGCACGACGCGACGCGGCTGCATTACGATCTGAGGCTCGAATTCGACGGCGTCTTCAAGTCCTGGGCGGTGACGCGCGGGCCGTCGCTCGATCCGCATGACAAGCGGCTGGCGGTGGAGGTCGAGGATCATCCGCTCGACTATGGCGATTTCGAAGGCACCATTCCCGAAGGCCAGTATGGCGGCGGCACGGTGCAGCTGTGGGATCGCGGCACCTGGGAATCGGACGATCCCGAGCGCGGCTTCAGGAAGGGCGACCTGAAGTTCACGCTCGAGGGCGACAAGCTGCACGGCAGCTGGGTGCTGGTGCGGATGAAGGGGGACCGCTTTGGCGGCAAGCGCACCAACTGGCTCCTGATCAAGCACCGCGACGAATATGCCGTTGACGGCAACGGCGAGGAGATCCTCGACGAGGACCGTTCGGTCGCCTCCGGACGCTCGATGGCGCAGATCGCGGCCGGCAAGGGCCGGGCGCCGAAGCCGTTCATGCTGGCCAAGGGCAACGGCAAGGCCAAAGCTGACGCGGTCTGGCAGTCCAACCACGGCATGGCCGCGGACGCGCGTGCCAGGACCAAGGCGCCTGCGCCCAAGGAGCGGCTGAAAGTGGCGCGGCAGGCGAAACCGAAGCAGGTATCGGAGATGCCTGATTTCGTCGCGCCACAGCTGTGCCGGGCCGTCGAAGCGCCGCCCGGCGGCGCCGGCTGGTGCCATGAGATCAAGTTCGACGGCTACCGCGTGCAGCTCCGTGTCGAAGACGGCGAGGCCGTGCTGAAGACGCGCAAGGGGCTCGACTGGACCGCCAAGTTCGGCGCGATCGTGAAGGAGGCGGAGAAGCTGCCCAACGCGCTGATCGATGGCGAGATCGTCGCGCTCGACAAGTACGGCACGCCGCATTTTTCGACTCTGCAGGCCGCGCTCTCCGACGGCCAGACGGATCGGCTGATCTTCTACGCGTTCGACCTGCTGTTCGCCGGTACCGAAGATCTTCGCCCGCTGCCGCTCATCGAGCGCAAGGCGCGGCTGAAGAAGCTGCTCGCCGTGCGCAAGAATAACCCTTTGATCCGCTACGTCGAGCATTTCGAGGAAAGCGGCGAGACCGTGCTGGATTCGGCCCGCAAGCTCGACCTCGAAGGCATCGTCTCCAAGCGGCTGGACAGGCCCTACCGCTCCGGCCGGTCGGATGATTGGACCAAGGCGAAGGTTCGCGCCGGCCATGAGGTGGTGCTCGGCGGCTGGAAGACCACCAACGGCAAATTCCGCTCGCTGATGGCGGGCGTCTATCGCGGCGATCATCTGGCGTTTGTCGGCATCGTCGGCACCGGCTTCGGCCAGGATACCGTCCGCCGCATCATGCCGGCGCTGAAGGCGGCGGAGGCGGACAAGAGCCCGTTCGGCGGCAAGGACGCGCCGAAGAAGACCCGCGACGTGCACTGGCTGAAGCCGGAGCTGGTCGCCGAAATCGAGTTCGCCGGCTGGACCGATGCCGGAAATATCCGCCAGGCCGCCTTCAAGGGCCTGCGCCAGGACAAGCCGGCGCACGAGGTCGTGGCCGAGCGGCCGGTTGTAACCAAAGTGGTGAAGCCGATGGCCAAGGGCGTGGCGAAGAAGGGCACCGGGAAGGCGTCCAGCGAGGTGATGGGCGTCGTCATCTCGCATCCGGACAAGGCGCTGTGGCCTGATGCGGGCGATGGCGAGCCGGTGACCAAGCTCGACCTCGCCAACTATTTCGAGGCGGTCGGCGAATGGATGATCTCCTATCTCAAAGGTCGGCCGTGCTCGATCGTGCGTGCGCCCGACGGCATCAAGGGCGAGACCTTCTTCCAGCGTCATGCGATGGCCGGCACGTCGAAACTGCTCAAGCTTGCGAAGGTCTCGGGCGACCGCAAACCCTATCTGCAGATCGACCAGGTCGAGGGCCTGGCGGCGGTTGCGCAGGCCGGCGGCCTCGAACTGCATCCCTGGAATTGCGCGCCCGATGCCTATGACACGCCGGGCCGGCTGGTGTTCGATCTCGATCCCGCGCCCGATGTCGCGTTCGCCGACGTGATCGACGCCGCCAAGGACATGCGGCAGCGGCTGACCGCGGTCGGCCTCGAAAGCTTCTGCAAGACCACCGGCGGCAAGGGGCTGCACGTCGTCGCACCGCTGCTCGCAGGCAGCAGGGACAAGGTGACGTGGAAGGAGGCCAAGGCGTTCGCGCAGGCGGTCTGCCAGTGGATGGCCCAGGACGATCCCGAGCGCTATCTGATCAACATGTCCAAGGCCAAGCGCACGGGAAAGATCTTCCTCGACTATTTGCGCAACGACAGGATGTCGACGGCGGTCGCGGTGTTGTCGCCGCGGGCGCGTCCGGGAGCGACGGTGTCGATGCCGTTGACCTGGCCGCAGCTGCGCGGTGATCTCGATCCGAAGAAATTCACGCTACGCACCGTGCCGGCCTTGCTCGCCAAGACGAAAGCCTGGGATGGCTACGAGGACGCAGCGTCGTCGATCAAGTCGGCGATGAAGAAGCTCGCGGCGCAGTAGAAACTGTTGGGCAAGCTCGTGCCGCCGGGCTTGGTTCGTCATACCCCGCGGAAGCGGGGTATCCGGTATGCCGCGGCTTATCGGTTCAATCGCAAGCGTCTCTGGAATACTGGATCACCCGCTTTCGCGGGTGATGACAGTCGTTGATGGTGGATCGGGTACAGTGCCGCCACGCGCTACAGTCGTCCCATCAGGAGCAGGATCAGCAGGATCACGATGACCAGACCGAGCCCGCCGCCGCCGTAATAACCGGTGCCGTAAAACGGTCCGCCGCCGATGCCGCTGAAGCCACCAAGCAGCGCAATGATCAGAATGATGAGAAGGATCGTTCCAATTGACATCTAGCGTCTCCTCAGCCCCGCGGGCTCGTCTCGTTTCTGCCCTTCGGGAAGGAAAACAACCCGTAACTGTGAAGGTTCCGGAGTTGGCGGTGCGATAAAACTGTGTGGTTCTTCCGTTTGCCTTGGAACAGAACTACATCAACGAAATCCACAGAGGAGTGCATCGCAATGTCGGCGCCGCTGATCGTTTCGATACCCCATAGCCTCGGCCGCGACGAGGCGATGCGCCGCTTGAAAACGGGCCTGTCGCGCGCGACGGCGAACCTGCCGGTGCTGAGCGTCGACGAGGAGCGCTGGGACGATAACCGCATGAGTTTTCGCGTCCGCGCGCTGGGGCAGGTCGCGGCCGGGCATGTCGATGTCGAGGATGCCCATGTGCGCGTCGAGGTAACGCTGCCGTGGCTGCTGCAACGGTTCGCCGAGGTCGCGCAGGTGGCGATCCAGAAGCGCGGGAAGTTGCTGCTGACCAAGCGCTGATGCAGGACGTCAGGCGTGCGAGCGCGCTCGTTTTGAGGTTGGTTTCGACGCCGTTGCGGCCTTGGCCTTTAGCACCGCGACCGGAAGATTGGCGAACAGCGCCGGGAGCTGAATCCTGGTGGCTCCATCCGGGAGTGCATACCCCGTCACGTCGATCTCACCCTCAAAAGCTTCGGGGCGCGGCCAGTTGCGGCCGCCCTGCGTAAACGGGGCGAATGATCTTGCCACCGCAACGATGGCCGCCTCGCGGCCATGGCGCCGCGCGAAGGCAATGACGTGATCGCGGTGCGGGCCGCTGACCGCGAGCGGCACGTAGTCGCCGCTGGTGAACACATCGGCCATCTCGTTACGGAGCCGTAGCAGATGCCGCGTCCATGCGAATTTGAGACGGCCGTCGCGCCAGTTTTGGGCCAGTGCGTCCCAATCCGGCGTCTCCAGTGCGGCGAGCATTCCTGTCCGTTCGGCGAAGTCGACCGGGCGGCGGTTGTCCGGATCGACCAGCGAAAGATCCCAGCGTTCGGTGCCCTGGTAGAAATCCGGCACGCCAGGCATGGTTGCCTTCAGCGTGATCTGGCTGAGCGAATTCAGCGCGCCGATCAACGCGGTGCGCTGCGCCAGCGTCCCCAGCGCATCGAGGAATTCCGGCGAGGTCTTGCGATCGAGGATGCGCTCGATAAAGGCTTTCACGCCGGCTTCGTAAGGCTCGTGCGGATTGAGCCAGCTGGTTTCCTGCTTGCCCTCGCGCGCCGCCTTCAACGCGTAGGCCTGGATGCGACCGACGAGCGACGCATCATCGGGATCCCAGGCGCCGAGCAGGGCCTGATACAGCATGTATTCGAACGTCGCCGACGGCGCGCGCATCTCGCGGTCGAGCACGAGATGCGGCGCATTCAGCACCTTCCAGCGCGCCACCGCGCTGGTCCATTCGCCGGGGATCTCCGCAAGCGCCATGATGCGGGCGCGGGCGTCCTCGCCGCGCTTGGTGTCATGGGTCGCGGTCGCCGTCATGCCGTGCGGCCATTCGCGGGCGCGGGCGGTCATCATGGCGTGGAAGGTCTCGGGCGCGATCGCGCTCGCCGCCGGATCGCCGCCGACCTCGTTGAGCGCCAGCAACCGGTGATAGCGGTAGAAGGCGGTGTCCTCCAGCGACTTCGCCATCATCGGCCCGGTGAATTGCTGCACCTTCAGCGCGAAGCGCCGGACTCGCGGCGCGCCATGCGGCGGCCGGCCGGGCTGCAAAAGGTCCATGGTCAAGGCATCGCGCAGGAAATCGAAGATACCCTCGTCGGCGGCGAACCAGTCGGCGCGGGCGCGCTCGATGGTCTCGCTGATCAGCGCGCGGTCATGTGCGGCCGGTCCCGAGGCGGTGAGATAGGTGCGATAGACCGGAAAGTGCAGCACATAGAGCTCGAGCGCCTGCCGCAGACTGTCGCCGGAGAAGTCGCGGGTCGAGTAGTGTCCGCTGGCAATGCGCGCGAGCAGCCGCGCCAGCACGGTGAATTCGCTGGTGAGCAGCGTCTCCAGCACGCGCTGCTTGGCCTCGCGCAACACCGGCGTCAGGTTCGGCGACTGGTTGCTGATCTGGCGCCAGATCTCGTTGAGCGGATCGAGGCCGCGACCGTCGACCAGTGCCTGGCTGATCGTGTTCATCCATTCATAGCCGGTGGTGCCGTGAACGCCGCTGAATCTCGGAAGCTTCTCGTCCTCGCCGAGGATCTTCTCGATCACCATGTAGAAGGGTCTGGCCTTCGCGCCCTGCGCGGAGCGGACCAGGCGGCGCAGCCGCTGGAAGTACTGCGCGGGATCGCGCAGGCCGTCGATATGGTCGAGCCGCAGGCCCTGCAGCCGGTCTTCGGCGATCAGCCGCTTGACGAGGCTATGGCTCGCCTCGAAGGTGGCGGCGTCCTCGACCCTGAGGCCGGCCAGCGTGTTGACGTCGAAGAAGCGGCGATAGTTGATGTCGCTGGACGCCAGCCGCCAGTGGCCGAGCTTGTAGTGCTGGCGTTCCAGCAAATGATGCAGCGCCAGCGTCTGGGTCGGGCGGTCCTCGCCGGCGCGATAGGCATCGAGGCCGCGTGCGATGATGTCGGCGCCGCCCTCGATCGCCTTGATCGCCGCCTTCAGCGCCGGCGCCTCGAGGCGGTTGGGGTGACGCAGCCCCCGGTATTGCGCGGCGAGCTCGAGCATCGCACGTCCGGCGGTGCTCTGTTCGGCGGCGGCCTCGCGGACGGTGGTGCGCAGCACCTCGCCATAGCGCTCCGGCGCGATCGGCAGGCGGTGCTCGAAATACCAGGCCGAGAAGCTGCCTTCGTTCGCGTCATAGCGCAGCTCGATGTCGCCGCGCTCCAGCGCCTGGCCGTAGGACGAGCCGAGGATCGGCAGCAGCACGCCGCCGCGCGCGCGATAGGGCAGCTGGTCCCAGTCGATGTCGAAGGAGACCGCGTGCGGCGACGCCGGTCCCCATTCCAGCACGTCGAGCCACCACGGATTGTCGGCGAAGTGAACGCCGACATGGTTCGGCACGAAATCCAGGATCAGGCCGAGATCATGGCGCTTCAATGCGTCGCTCAGCCGCGCAAAGCCCTCTTCGCCCCCGAGCTCCGGGTTGAATTTGGTGTGGTCGACGACGTCATAGCCGTGGGTCGAGCCCTTGCGCGCCTTCATGAAGGGCGACGCATAGACATGGCTGATGCCGAGCGCCTTCAGATACGGCGCCACGCCGGCGGCGGCATCGAAGTCGAAATCGGCAGTGAGTTGCAGACGGTAGGTTGCGATCGGGATCGCCGGAGGCATTGTGCTATCCGATGTGCCAGCGCACCGCCCAGCCGGGGAGGCGGCTCGACAACGCGCCGCCCCAGATCGCAGTTCCCTTCGGCTCCGGTCCATCGGCGATGTCGCGATCGGACAAATTGGCGGTCAGCCGCAGCGTGCCGCCGTCGCCCATCTGCCAATGCGCCGTCAACAGGTCGCCTGCCACGACGGCATCGCCGAAGCGGCACCCTCTGAGCCGCGGCATGATCTCCTGCCGGCGCACGGCGAGCAGGCCGCGCACCAGCGCAAGCCGTGCGCGCGCCGGATCATGGCCGAGCGCCGCCCAGTCGAGCACGGCCGACCGCACCGCTTCGTCGGCAAGCGGGTCGGGAATGTCGTCGCCATATTTGGCATAGGCCCAGGCGAATTCCTTGCGCCGTCCGGCGCGGACCGCGTTGGCGAGGTCGCCCTTGAAATCGCAGAAAAACGGGAAGGGCGTCGTCGCGCCCCATTCCTCACCCATGAACAGCATCGGCGTGGTCGGCGCGATCAGCGTCACCGCCAGCGCCGCCGCGACCGCCTCCGGCCGGGCAATGCTGACGAGGCGATCGCCGAGCGGCCGGTTGCCGATCTGGTCATGGTTCTGCAGGAAGTTGATGAAGCAGGTCGGCGACAGTGCGCCGCTTGGCTCGCCGCGGGCCTTGCCGCCCCAGAAGTCCGAGATTTCGCCCTGGTAGATGTAGCCGGACGACAGCGCGCGTGCGAGGTCCTGCTTCGGCGCCCGGTAGTCGCCATAGTAGCCCTGCGTCTCGCCGGTCAGCAGCACGTGCCAGGCGTGATGATAGTCGTCGTTCCACTGGCCGCGGAATTTGCCGTGCGGCGGATCCTCGGTGGCATCGAGCAGGCTTGCAATGTTGTCGCCGTTCTCGAGCACGAGGTTGATGTCGCGGCCGGTCTCGGTGGCGAGTTTGCCGGCGGCCCTGCTGAAATCATGCAGGACGGAGACTTCGCCGGCCTCGACGATGGTGTTGACCGCGTCGAAGCGCAGCCCGTCGAATCGATAGTCGCGCAGCCAGCTCACGACGCTGCCGATCGCAAACGCGCGCACCTCGGGCACGCGATAGTCGATCGCGCTGCCCCACGGCGTATGGGCATCGCTGAAGAACGAGGGCGCATAGCGGCCGAGATAATTCCCCTCGGGGCCGAAATGGTTATAGACCACGTCGAGCATCACCATCAGCCCGCGCAGATGCGCTTCGTCGATCAGGGTCTTGAGGTCGTCGGGCCGGCCATAGGCGCTGTCGGGCGCGTACCACAGCACGCCGTCATATCCCCAGTTGCGCTTGCCGGCGAAATCCGCCAGCGGCATCAGCTCGAGCGCGGTGATGCCGGTCGCCACGAGATGATCGAGCTTGTCGATCATGGCGCGGTAGGTGCCCTCCGGCGTGAAGGTGCCGACATGGGCTTCGAGAACGACGGCCTCGTGCCAGGGACGGCCGCGCCACTCGTTGGCGCGCCATTTGAAGGCGGCGTGATCGATCACCTCGCTCGGGCCGAACACGTCGTCCGGCTGGAATGCGGAGGCGGGATCCGGCACATCGACTTCGTCATCGACGCGGAATTTGTAACGCGTGCCGGCGCGCGCGCCTGCGATTTCGGCGACGTACCAGCCGGCGGCGTCGCGCGTGAGCGCGTGCGCATCGCGGCTTCGCGTATGCGGGTCGTCGATCAAGAGGTCGACGCGCTTGGCCGCCGGCGCCCAGAGCCGGAAGCGCGTGCCGTCAGGTGTCAGCTCGGCGCCGAAATGTTGTCTGTTCATGCGGAGCCTGCAAATGCCAGCACGGAGCGCGGGGGTGCCGTGGTATCGGCGCCGGATGCGAATTGCTCAGCCGTTTGCTCGGCTTTGGTCGTGTTCAGGACCTGCTGCCAGTTCTTGTATTCCGCCATCCTCGGCATCCTGAACACGATCTCCTGCGGTGCGGCATTGAGAACGATAAAGATCGGCGCCTGTCCTGGTTCCATCGGTCCCAGCACATAGGCGAGGAATCGGCTCTCGGGGAATTTCCAGTCGGATTCCTTCATCTCCTCCGCCGCGGGCGTCAGCCAGAGCACGCCGTAGCTGCCGTCGGTGCGGCGGCCGTCGAGCCAGCGCTGGCAGCGGATCTGGCCGAAGCGCTGGCGCAGCGCGGTGAGGTGGCCGATGAAATCGATGGCGTCGTCGTCCGTGCCGAGGTTCTCCCAGCCGATCCAGCCGGTCTCGTTGTCCTGGCAATAGGCGTTGTTGTTGCCGTCTTGCGTGTTCGCGACCTCGTCGCCGGCGAGGACCAGCGGTGTCCCTTGCGCCAGCAGCAGGCAGGCCAGCGCATTCTTCCTGAGCTGGCGGCGCAGCGCGATGATGGCAGGATCGTCGGTCGGGCCCTCATGGCCGCAATTGTTGCTGTGATTGTCGTTGGAGCCGTCGCGATTGTCCTCGCCGTTGGCCTCGTTGTGCTTCTCGTTGTAGCTGAAGAGATCGGCGAGCGTGAAGCCGTCATGCACCGTGATGTGGTTGACGCTGGCGCGGGTCGCGCGGTTGTCGTGGTGAAACAGATCCGAGGACGCGGTCATGCGGCCCGAGATATCGCCGATCAGGCTGCCTTCGCCGCTCCAGTAGCGCCGCATCGCGCTGCGATAGCGATCATTCCATTCCGACCATTGCGATGGGAACGCACCGACCTGGTAGCCGCCGAGACCGAGGTCCCAGGGCTCGGCGACCATCTTGGCGGTCGCCAGCACCGGGTCCTGGCGGATCGCGGTGAGGAAGGGGTGGTTGCGGTCGAACCCGTTCGGCCCGCGCGCCAGGGTCGTAGCGAGATCGAAGCGGAAGCCGTCGACATGGCAGACCTCGACCCAGTAGCGCAGCGAATCCATCACCATCTGCAGCACGCGCGGATGGGTGAGGTTGACCGAGCTGCCGCAGCCGGTGAAGTCGTCGTAGAAGCGCGGGTTCTCTCGGTTCAGCCAGTAATAGGAGGCATTGTCGATGCCGCGGAAGCACAGCGTCGGGCCCATATGGTTGCCCTCGGCGGTGTGGTTGTAGACGACGTCGAGCAGCACCTCGATGCCGGCATCGTGCAGCCGCGCCACCGTGGTGCGGAAGGAATCGAGCGCATTGTCCTGGGCGTAGCGTGCTTCCGGCGCGAAGAAGGCGATGGTGTTGTAGCCCCAGTAGTTCGCCAGCTTCTTCTCGACCAGGATGCGGTCGTCGATCAGGCCGTGGATCGGCAACAGCTCGATGGTGGTGACGCCGAGCCGCTTGAGATGGTCGATCATCGCCGGCGACGACAGGCCGCCATAGGTGCCGCGGAGGTTCGGCGGCACGTCCTCGCGCCTCTGCGTCAGGCCCTTGACGTGGGCCTCATAGATGATGGTGTCCTCCCAGGGAATGTGCGGCCGGATCTCGCGGCGGCCCCAGTTGAAGCTCTCGTCGACCACCACCGCCTTCGGCATGCCGCGGGCATTGTCGCGCCGGTCGAAGGAGAGGTCCTCGCGCGCGCTGCCGGTGCGATAGGCGAAATGCGCGTCGCTCCATACCAGCCTGCCGGCGAGCCGCTTGGCGTAGGGATCGAGCAGCAGCTTGTTGGCGTTGAAGCGATGGCCGCGCTCCGGCGCGTAGGGCCCGTAAACGCGATAGCCGTAGAGCTGGCCCGGCGAGACGTCGTTGAGGTAGCAGTGCCAGACGTCCTCGGTGCGCTCCGGCATCTCGATCCGCTCGAGCTCGCGGCGGCCCTGGCCGTCGAACAGGCACAGCTCGACCTTCTCCGCATTCGCCGAGAACAGCGCAAAATTGGTGCCTCTGCCGTCCCAGCTTGCACCGAGCCGTGCGGACGTGCCCCCGGTCAGTCGCATCAATCAGCTTTCCGGTACGAGGAAGATCGCAGCCAGCGGCGGAATGGTCAGGCTCAGTTCGGGCGTGGGGGCCTCCGACGCGCGCACCTCGCCGACATTGCCGACATTGGTGCCGCCGTAATGCGCGGAATCCGAGTTGAACACCTCGTGCCACTTGCCCGCGAACGGCACCCGGACGCGATAGTCGCGGTAGATGTTGGGCGAGAAATTCGCGACGACGAGGCAGCGTGCGCGCTCAGTATTGCCCTTGCGAATCCAGCCGAACACATTGCTGTTGGCGTCGTCGGTGATGACCCACTCGAAGCCGGCCTGGTCGCAATCGAGCTCGTGCAGCGCCGGCAGCGCGCGATAGAGCCGGTTGAGGTCGCGGACCAGGTTCTGGATGCCGCTGTGCCTCGGCTGTTGCAGCAGATGCCAATCGATCGAGTAGTCGTGATTCCACTCGCGTTCCTGGCCGAACTCGCAGCCCATGAACATCAGCTTCTTGCCGGGGTGGCCGAACATGAAGCTGTAATAGGCGCGCAGATTGGCAAAGCGTTGCCAGTCGTCGCCGGGCATGCGGCCGAGGATCGAACGCTTGCCGTGCACGACCTCGTCATGGGACAGCGGCAGAATGAAATTTTCCGAAAAGGCGTAGTGCAGGCCGAACAGGATGTCGCCGTGATGGTATTTGCGGTGGATCGGATCCTTGCCGATATATTTCAGCGTGTCGTGCATCCAGCCCATGTTCCACTTGTAGCCGAAGCCGAGCCCGCCATATTCGACCGGACGCGACACCTGCGGCCACGCCGTGGATTCTTCCGCCGCCGTCGTCGCCTGCGGGAAGTGCGCGAACAATTCGGTGTTGAAGCGGCGCAGGAAGTCGATCGCCTCGATGTTTTCCCGGCCGCCATATTTGTTCGGAATCCAGCCACCGGCGGGACGGCTGTAGTCGAGATAGAGCATGGAGGCGACGGCATCGACGCGCAGCCCGTCGATGCCGTAGCGATCGAGCCAGAACAGCGCGTTCGACACCAGGAAGTTGGTGACCTCGGTGCGCCCGTAATTGTAGATCAGCGTGCCCCAATCGAGGTGCCGGCCCTGCAGCGGATTGGCGTGCTCGTAGAGCGCGGTGCCGTCGAAATTGCCGAGCCCGTGCGGATCGTCGGGGAAATGCCCGGGCACCCAGTCGAGCAGCACGGCGAGCCCGGCGCCGTGGCAGGCGTCGATCAGCGCGGCGAAATCGTCCGGCGAGCCGAACCGGCTGGTCGGCGCGAACATGCCGGTCGGCTGGTAGCCCCAGGAGCCGTCGAACGGATGCTCGGTGATGGGCAGGAATTCGACATGGGTAAAGCCCATGTCGCTGGCATAGGCCGGCAGCTGCTCCGCCATCTCGCGATAGGTCAGCCACTCGTTGCGGCCCTTGCGCCGCCACGAGCCGAGATGGACCTCGTAGATCGACATCGGAGAGCTCAGCGCATTGGCGCGATCCGGCGCCGGGCGCGGATGCGGGATCCTGCGCTCGTCGATCACGATCGAGGCGGTCTTCGGGCGCACCTCGGCGGCGAACGCCAGCGGATCGGACTTCAGCGGCAAATGCTGGCCGTTGCGCCCGATGATCTCGAACTTGTAGTGGTCGCCGACCCGTGCACGCGGGATGAACAGTTCCCAGTAGCCAGGGCCGCGCACGCGCATCGGATGGCGCCGTCCGTCCCAGAAATTGAAGTCGCCGACCACGCTGACCCGGCGCGCATTCGGCGCCAGCACCACGAAGCCGATGCCGTCGACACCGTCGAGCGTCATCGGATGCGCGCCGAGCGTGTCGTAGACGCGCTGATGCGTGCCCTCGCCGAGCAGATAGAGATCGAAATCGCTCAGGATCGGCGGAAAGCGGTAGGCATCCTCCAGCTCGACGACGTTGTCGCCGAAGCGGGCGCGGAGCTGGTAGCGCGTCGAGCCGTTCGGCAGGGGACCTGCGAACAGGCCGGCGTCATGGATCCGCGCCAGCGGCGCCGTCTCGCCATGCTCGCCGATCGCCTCGACATTGCTGGCATCGGGCAGGAAGGCGCGCACGACGTTGCGGTCCCCCTCGGGGTGAAGCCCGAGATAGTGGAAGGGGTCGGAGTGGCGGCCCTCGATGATGGCATAGGCCTCGGCGGGCAGTTTGCTCATGCAACCTCATGCGGCTGTTGCGCCAGGATCCTCAGCAGGCCGGTGAGCGGCACCCGCAGCCAATCCGGCCGGTTGGCCAGCTCATACTCGATCTCATAGAAGGCTTTCTCAAGCAGGAAAAAATTGAGCAGGCGATCGGCCGTCTTGGCGTCGGCGGGCCACAGGCGCTGGCCGGCCATCGTCTCGCGATAGGCCGCCAGCAGGGTATCCGCGGCCTGGTCGCGCCATTCGGCCAGGGCGAGGCTCAGCCGGCCGCTCTCGTCGGGGGAGACCTTGAGCGTCCGTTCCAGCGCGGCGGTCGCCGCATAGTCGATCGAACGGATCAGGCCGGCGACGTCGCGCGCCGGCGGTGCCTTGCGCCGCCGCTCGGCGATGGTGCGGCCCGGTCCGCCGTCGAAATCGATGATGAAGACGTCGTCCTTGACCACCAGCAGCTGACCGAGATGCAGGTCGCCGTGATGGCGGATGTTGAAGCCGTCGGTCTCGCGCGGCAGCAGTGCCTTGAGCCGCTCCGGCAGCGTGTCGTGCTGGGCCTGCAACTGATCGGCCAGCAGCCGGTCGGCCTCCTTCAGCGAGCCGCGCCGCTGCTTCAGCGTATCGAACACGCGCTCGGCCCGCGCCATGATCTCGTCGGCCCAGCGCTGCAGGTCGTCGGGTTTGGTCGGCTCGGGCGCGAAGTCCGGCAGGTCGCGGTTGCTGGCGAGCGCCATATGCAGCTCGGCGAGCCGCTTTCCGCTATGCGACATGTGGCGCAGATAGGTGGCCTGGTCGCCGTTCTCCACGGGGTGCTCGCTCACTGTCAGCAGGCGCTGCCGTTCGACTAGGCGGTCGAGGTGTGCGCCTGCGATGGTCCAGAGGTCGCCCTGGTTGACGACCATCGCATGCAGCACGGCGATGGCGCTGCGCTTGTCGCCCTCGATCAGCTCGGCGGTGCCGAGCAAGGCAGGGGTGTTCGGAAAATTGACCACTTCGGTGAGGAAGCGGCCCATCTCGATCTCCGGATTGATGCCGACCTCGAGCTTGCGGTAGATCTTGGTGACATATTCGTTGTCGACCAGCGCGGTCGAATGCGGCTGGTCGTTCTCAAAGACCCGGATGCGCTCGGGCTGCCGTACCGGCCGGTCGGAGAAGCGGCTGGTCGGGCGGAATTCGAGCTTGAGGCCTTGCTCGCCTTCGTCGACCGTGAGGTTCTCCCGCAAGTTGCGCAGGAACAGGCCGGTGAAGATCTGGTCGGTGGCGACATCGAGCAAGGTGCCCTCGCGCGCGCCCTGGCGCACGGCGGCGAACGCGCGCGGGTTGTAGCGCTCGCGGTCGAAGCGCACCCACTCGATCTGCATCGGCAGCACGTAGCGGCTGGTGGTGCCGCGTTGCGTGGTCTCGAAGAAGGCAAGCCACGGCCGGTTGTCGCCGATGTCGCAGAACGGGATCGCGGAGACCAGCATCGGCTGGATCGCGCTGGCCGAGCGCTCCGGATACCAGCGCGTGCGGGCGAGGTGGCCGGGCAGCACGTCGTGCTCGAACACGCCGCGGGTGCGTGCCAACGACATCCAGGTCGAATTCAGCGGCACCACCAGCGTCTCGAATTCGGGCACCGCGCGCGGCGTCACCGGCTCGGACTTGTCGCGCTCCTGCAGCTGGAACCAGTAGAAGCCATACGGCGCGAGCGTGATCATGTAGGGCAGCTCGCCGATCGCCGGAAACCGCGTGCGCCCGAGCATCTCGAGCGGAATGCGGTCCTTGAAGGCGGACAGATCGAGCTCGGTGGCCTGCGCCGACCGCGACAGATTGGCGACGCACAGGATCGCTTCACCCTGGTACTGGCGCACATAGGCCAGCACCGAGCGGTTCTCCGGGCGGATGAAGGTCATGGTGCCGCGCCCGAAGGCAAGCGTCGACTTGCGTACTGCGATCAGCCGCTTGGTCGCCGAAAGCAGCGAGGACAGGCTGCGCGACTGCGCCTCGACATTGACGGATTCATAGCCGTAGACCGGATCCATGATCATCGGCGCGTAGAGCCGCGCCGGGTCGGCGCGCGAGAAGCCGCCGTTGCGATCCGGCGACCACTGCATCGGCGTCCGCACGCCGTTGCGGTCGCCGAGATAGATGTTGTCGCCCATGCCGATCTCGTCGCCGTAATAGATGATCGGCGTGCCCGGGAACGACAGCAGCAGCGAGTTCATCAGCTCGATCTTGCGCCGGTCGTTGTCCATCAGCGGCGCAAGGCGGCGGCGGATGCCGACATTGATGCGGGCGCGCGGGTCGTTGGCGTAGGTCGACCACAGATAGTCGCGCTCGACGTCGGTGACCATTTCCAGCGTCAGCTCGTCGTGATTGCGCAGGAACAGCGCCCACTGCGCAGCGGCGGGAATGTCGGGCGTCTGCCGCAGGATGTCGGTGATCGGAAAGCGGTCTTCCTGGGCGATCGCCATGTAGATGCGTGGCATCAGCGGGAAGTGATAGGCCATGTGGCATTCGTCGCCATGGCCGAAATATTCCTGCACGTCCTCCGGCCATTGATTGGCTTCGGCCAGCAGGATCTTGCCCTTGGCATAGGCGTCGAGCTCCTGGCGCAGCCGCTTGATGATGGCATGCGTCTCCGGCAGGTTCTCGTTGTTGGTGCCGTCGCGCTCGCACAGATAGGGGATGGCGTCGAGCCGGAAACCGTCGACGCCGGTGTCGAGCCAGCGCTTCATCACCTGCACGATGGCGCGCACCACGCGCGGATTGTCGAAATTCAGGTCCGGCTGGTGCGAGAAGAAGCGATGCCAGTAGAACTGGCCGGCTTCCGGATCCCAGGTCCAGTTCGACTTCTCCGTATCCGTAAAAATAATCCTTGTATCGAGGTATTTCTGGTCGGTGTCGCTCCAGACGTACCAGCTTCGCGCGCTCGAATTCGGCGGGCTGCGGCGCGCGCGCTTGAACCACGCATGCTGGTCCGAGGTGTGGTTGACGACCAGCTCGGTGATGACGCGCAGGCCGCGCTTCTTGGCCTCCTGGATGAAGCGCTTGAAGTCCTTCATCGTCCCGAAATCGGGATTGATGTCGCCATAGTCGCCGATGTCGTAGCCGTCGTCGCGGCCGGGCGAGGGATAGAACGGCAACAGCCACAGCGCGGTGACGCCGAGCTCCTGCAGATAGCCGAGTTTCTCCGTCAGCCCCGCGAAGTCGCCGATGCCGTCATTGTTGCTGTCGGCAAATGCCTTGACATGCAGCTGGTAAATGATCGCGTCCTTGTACCACAGCTGGTCCGCAGTCTCGGTTGCGACCTTCTCCTGGGTATTGACGGAGGAGAATACGTTCATGACGGCTCCTTCAGGCGACACAGCGCAGCAGCAACGCGGGATCGCGCGCAGGATCTAGACGTAGACGGATGCCTCCCCATTCGAGCGCGTGGCGCTCTCCGGTGACAAGGTCTTCCACTGCCGAGACGGGGCGGCGGGCATCGCCACGGCCGACCATGACGTCGCCGAGCGGCAGCCAGACCTCACGCAGCTCGGCTGACAATGCAATCGCGGCCGCGATCACATTGCCCTGATCGACCGCCTCCTTGATGAAGCCGATCACGCCGCCGTCATCGACACTGATAAAGCGCAAATTGGCGAATTGTTGCAGGGCCGGATTGCCGCGTCTGATCCGGTTGAGAGCTGCGATATAGGGCTTGATGTTCCCCGGCTGCTCCCAGTTGCGAACCCTGATCTCGTACTTCTCGGAGTTGAGATATTCCTCGCGACCGGGGACCGGCGTGTGCTCGAGCAATTCGAAGCCGCTGTAGATGCCATAGCTGCTTGAAAGCGTCGCGGCCAGCGCGAGACGCGACTTGAACATCCAGGATTCGCCGCTTTGCAGGTGGAAGGGCAGGACGTCCGGTGTGTTGACGAAGAAATTCGGCCGAAAGAAGTCACGCTCGGGATAGGAGGTCAACTCGCCGAGATATTGTTCGAGCTCGAAGCGCTGCGTCCGCCAGGTGAAATAGCTGTACGACTGCGTGAAGCCGAGCTTGGCGAGGCCCTTCATCAGTTTCGGTCGCGCGAAGGCCTCCGCAAGGAACAGCACGTCCGCGTCGCGGTCCCGCACCTCGCGGATCAGCCATTCCCAGAACGCCAGCGGCTTGGTGTGCGGATTGTCGACCCGGAAGATCCTGACGCCCTGTTCGATCCAGAACAGCACGACGTCGCGCAGCGCGCGCCACAACGCGCCGGCGTCTTCGGACCCGAAATCCGGATTGACGACATCATCCCAGCGCTGCGGTGGATGCTCGGCCGTGCGCATCGATCCGTCCGGGCGCCGCTTGAACCACTCCGGATGCGCGTTCAGCCAGGGATGATCGGGGGAGCACTGCACGGCGAAATCGAGCGCGACCTCGAGGCCATGCGCCTGGCTTGCCGCCACGAAGGCGCGGAAGTCGTCGAGCGTGCCGAGTTCCGGATGCACGGCGTCGTGGCCGCCCTCGGCTGCGCCGATCGCGTAAGGGCTGCCGGGATCGCCCGCCTGTGCGATCGCGGCATTGTTGCGGCCCTTGCGATGCTGCCGGCCGATCGGGTGGATCGGCGCGAGCAGGACGACGTCAAAGCCCATCGCGGCGATGTCGGGAAGTCGCGCGATGCAGTCGTTGAAGGTTGCATGCATGCCCGGTGTCTTGCCCTGGCTGCGCGGAAACATCTGGTACCATGCGCCGCTGCGCGCCCGCGGGCGGTCCGCAGTCAGCGGGTAGAGCTGCGATCGCATCAGATCGCGGCGAAACTGGCTGCCGGCCATCGCCTCCCGCAATTCGGGCGCGAGCAGCGCACCTGGTTCGCCGGTCTGCAGAAAGATTTCGCACTGCCTGATGATGACGGCCGCCGCCGCCGGGCTGCCGGCCTGCGCCCGGGTCAGCATGCCCGCGCCTTCGAGCGCGTCCAGCGTGCGGTCGCCGCCATCGCGCGGCTTCTGCTCGAAGCGATGCCGCCAACTGTCGAATTCATCGGTCCAGGCCTCGATCGCGAAGGCGTAGCGGCCGGGCCGGTCGGGCACGAAGGCGCCGCCCCACCGGTCATCGCTGTGCGGCGTCATCGGCGCGACCTGCCATTCGTCGTCGCCCTCGCGCCGCCACACCAATGTCGCCGACATCACGTCATGTCCGGCACGGTAGATGTCGGCCCACACCTCGACAGGTTCGCCCACAATGCGCTTGACCGGAAAGCGGCCGCCATCAACCGACGGATAGACATCGGTGATATGAAAAGTGCCATTGGCACTCTCGACAGGCCGGAGGGTTTTGTTCACGGTGATGCCGCCATTAAAAATGCAAATGACGTCCCGGCGCCGGGAAGGAGGCGCGCCAGACCCATATAGAAAGCCGCTCGCCGGGCAATGGTTCCCGGTGGGAACGCCGGATAGGGTAGAGCGTTGAACATCAACTATCCCTTTCCCGTATCTGTACAATTTAGCAACGACCCACCTACCGTTGCGAGCAGGCAGCGTGCCGAATGGACCTTTACGCCAAAGCCCAGACCCTGAGAATCCAGACCGAGTATATCGATGGCAGCGGTCACCGCCGTGTGACAACCCCCGAGGCGCTCACGGCGATCCTCGACGCGCTGCCGCCGCAGGCGCCCCGTCGGATCATCGCCGATCCCGTGGTGATCCGAGGCGGCCAGGCTGCGCAAACGCGGCTCTCCGAGGCGGCGCGGCTTCCGGTGCAATGGAAGCTTGCGAATGGCACCGGGGTGCTCGCGCAGGGCGAGGTGCGTGAGCGCAGCGTGACGTGGCCGTCCGGTCTGCCCGAAGGCGTGCATCGGCTGCAACTGTCGGACGCATCGGGCGCCAGCGAGGAACTGCCGCTGCTGGTGGCGCCGCAGGGCGCGTTCGGCGGCGAGTTCGACCGCTGCTGGGTGATCGCGGTGCAACTCTACGGCGTGCGGTCGGCGCGCAACTGGGGCATCGGCGACTTCACCGACCTGCAGCACCTGCTCGAATTCGCCCACCGGCTCGGCGCCGACGGCGTCGGGCTCAATCCGCTGCATGCGCTGTTCGACGATCGGCCCGGCGATTGCAGTCCGTACTCACCGAACAGCCGGCTGTTCCTCAATGGGCTCTACATCGACGTCGAGCAGATTCCCGAATTCCGCGCCGATGCCGAGACCAAGGCCGCGCTGGCACCGCTCCGCAGCCACGACATGGTCGACTATGTCGGCGTCGCGGCGCAGAAATGGCCCGCGCTGCGCGCGGCGTTCGCGGCCTTCAAGGCCAACCCGGGCCTCGGCCGCTGGCAGGATTTCGAGGCCTATCGCAACGAGCAGGGCACGCTGCTGTCGCGCTTCGCCTGCTTCGAGGTGATGCGGCACAAATTCAACACGCCGTGGTGGGAATGGCCGGACGAATGGCGGCAGCCGAGCGATGCAGCTTGCGCCAGATTGCGCCGTGCGCGCGACTCCGCCGCCGAGGTCGAGTTCGTCGAATTCGTGCAATGGACCGCAGACCGTCAGCTCGGCGCCTGCCAGGCGCTTGCGCACAAGCTCGGCATGCGGGTCGGGCTTTATCTCGACGTTGCCGTCGGCGTGCAGTCGGACGGTTTCGACGCCTGGAATGAGCAGACCGCGATCTCGCGCCATCTCGGCGTCGGCGCGCCGCCGGACCCGCTCAACACGGCGGGCCAGGACTGGGGGCTTGCCGGCTTCAATGCCGCGGGCCTTGAACAGCGCTCGTTCGAGCCGTTCAGGCAGATGCTGCGCGCCTCGATGCACCACGCCGGCGCAATCAGGCTCGACCATGCGTTCGGGCTGAAGCGCCTCTATCTGGTGCCGCGCGGCTTCGGCCCGGCCAATGGCGCCTATGTGCTGATGCCGTTCGAGGCGCTGCTGGCGGCGACCGCGCAGGAGAGCATGGCGAGCCGCTGCGTCGTGATCGGCGAGGATCTCGGCACCGTACCTCCGGGGTTCCGCGAGCAGATGAACGGCTGGGGCATCTGGTCCTATCTCGTGATGATGTTCGAGACCAACGACCGGGGCGTCTTCCGCAACGCGGACTACTATTTGCCGGATGCGCTGGTGACCTTCAACACCCACGACCTCTCGACCTATGCGGGCTGGCGCTCGTTCAGCGACCTCAAGACCAAGCGTGCGCTCGGGATCGATCCTGGCGAGACCGACGAGGGGCGCTGGCACGCGCTCGGCCAACTCGACGACGTGCTGCGCCGGCACGACATCCATGCGAACGATTTCTATTCGGTGGCGAGCTTGCTGGCACGCACGCGGTCGCGGATGATGGCGGTGTCGATGGAGGACCTGCTCGGCATTGTCGAGCAGCCGAACATCCCCGGCACCGTCTACGAGCATCCGAACTGGAAGCGGCGGCTCCCGGTCTCGATCGAGCATCTCGCGTCGGCGATCGACGTCGACGCGCTCAAGCGCGCGACCCGCGAGCGCTCCCACACCGGGTAACGCGGAGCGCAGCGGGTGGCCTCTCGTATCGAAGACTATGGACTGATCGGAGATTGCGAGACCGCAGCCCTGGTCGGCCGCGACGGCTCGATCGACTGGCTGTGTTGGCCCGCGTTCGATTCCGACCCCTGCTTCGCGGCGCTGCTTGGCACGTCGAGGAATGGTCGCTGGCTGCTGGCGCCCACAGGCGAGATCAAGCAGACCGCGCGGCGCTACTGGGACGATACGCTGATCCTGGAGACCCGGTTCGAGACCGAAGGCGGCGCGGTCGCGCTGATCGACTTCATGCCGCCGCGCGGCAACGCCTCCGATGTGGTCCGCCTCGTTCGCGGCATCAGCGGCCGCGTCAAGATGCGCATGGAGCTGGTGATCCGCTTCGGCTTCGGTGTCGATGTCCCCTGGGTGCGGAAGAATCCGGATGGCGACGGGCTTCTGGCGATCAGCGGGCAGGACATGACCGTGCTGCGCACGCCGGTCGAAACCCGCGGCAAGGACCTGACCACGATCGCCGATTTCGAGGTCGGCGAGGGCGACACGGTGCCGTTCGTCCTGACCTATGGACCGTCCTATCACCCGGTGCCGGAGCCGATCGACCCAGAGGCTGCGCTGAAGGACACCGAGGAATACTGGCGGGAATGGTGCAGCCGTTCGACCTATGACGGCAGCTATCAACGCGCCCTCGTGATGCGCTCGCTGATCACGCTGAAGGCGCTGACCTTCAGGCCGACCGGCGGCATCGTCGCGGCACCCACCACGTCGTTGCCGGAAAAGCTCGGCGGCGCGCGCAATTGGGACTACCGGTTCTGCTGGCTGCGCGACGCCACCTTTACGCTGCTGGCTCTGATGAATTCGGGCTACACCGAGGAAGCGGCGGCCTGGCACAACTGGCTGCTGCGGGCCGCGGCCGGCGCGCCGGCCAGCATGCAGATCATGTACGGCATCCTGGGCCAGCGGCGCCTGCTGGAATGGGAGGCCGGATGGCTGCCCGGCTATGAAGGGGCGCAGCCGGTGCGTGTCGGCAACGCCGCGCATGCGCAGCTGCAACTCGACGTCTATGGCGAGCTGATCGATGCCTTCCACCAGTCCCGCATGGCCAGACTGAAGCTCGACAAGGAGAACTGGTCGCTCGAATGCACCGTCGTCGCCCATCTCGCCGATGTCTGGGATCAGCCGGATCACGGCATCTGGGAGCGCCGCGGCACGCCAAGACACTACGTGTTCTCCAAGGTGATGTGCTGGGTCGCCTTCGACCGCGCCATCAAGAGCGCGGAACGGCTGGGCTTCAAGGGACCGCTGGTCAAATGGCGGGTGCTGCGCGACGCCATCCATCGCGACGTTTGCCATCGCGGCTTCGATCCCACCCTCAACAGCTTCGTCGAGAGCTATGGCTCAAAGCTGCTCGACGCCAGCCTGCTGCTGCTGCCGTCGGTCGGCTTCCTGCCGTCCGCCGATCCGCGTATCCGCGGCACGATCGAGGCGATCGAGCGGCACATGATGCCAGACGGTTTCGTGCTGCGCCACGATCCGCGCGAGGTCTCCGATGAGATCCAGCCGATCGAGGGCGCGTTCCTGGCCTGCAGCCTGTGGCTGGCCGACGCCCATGTGCTGGCGGGAGATGTCGACAAGGCGCAGACCATGTTCGACCGCGTGGTCGCGGTCGCCAATGATCTCGGACTGTTGGCCGAGGAGTTCGATTCCGGCGCCGGCCGGCAGACCGGCAATTTTCCGCAGGCGCTGACCCATATCGCGTTGATCAACACCGCGCACAATCTCAGCGCTGCCAGGGCCGACGCCGAGAAGCCCGCGGTGCAGCGTTCGACTTAAACCACCGCGGCGATGCCGCCCTCCGTCTTCCGCTTGCGGGACCGCCGCAGGTGCGCGCTGCCAAAATATCGAAAACAACCCCATGCAAAGGAGCCGGCAACTGCCGGCGTTCGACGAGTCAACTTGACATGTCGGGCAAATCAGGAGTATATTTCCAATAATCAGAAATTGTGCGGGCGACGATCACGCTGCGGCCCGCGCTCGATCACGGGTGGGGCGATTGTCCGCACACCTCAGCGAAGCTGCAACACCGTGTCCATCGCGCGCGCGAAACCGTCCTGCTCGTTGGTTTCGGTGACATGCGTGGCGCGCGCCTTCACGTCATCGCTGGCATTGCCCATCGCGAAGGAGACGCCGCTTCGCGCGAACATGGGCAAATCGTTCTGCATGTCGCCAATCGTGGCGACATTCTCCAGCGGCACGCCAAGGCGCTTCGCGATGCCCTCGATGAAGGTGCCCTTGTCGTGACCGGGCGGGGTGACGTCGAGATAGTAGGTCTGCGAGCGGACCGCCGTGGCATCGCGTCCGACCATCTGCTGCATCTCCACCTCGCAGCGCCGCAGCAGGGCTGCATCCGAGCTGGCGCCGACGATCTTGCAGGCCTGGTCGAGATAGGGAGTGAAATCGCCGACGATGGTCGGATCATGCTTGATCGTGTGCTGCTCGTGGGCGGTGTACTCGCCGTCAGGATTCCGGGTCAGCCAGCGATCGTTGGTAAACAGCCAGATATCGACGCCGCGCTCGTGCAGCATGTCGATGCAGCGTTTTGCGACCGCTGCCGGGATCAAATGCTGCTCGAGGGGCTTGAGCTGCGGATCGACGATCGAGGAGCCGTTGAAGGCACCAATTGGCTGCGTGATCGCAAGCGGCGCAATCAGGAAACCCATCCCGATCGTCGGCCGGCTGGACACGATGGTGAAGCCGATGCTGGCCTCATGCAGCCTGCGCACTGCCGCCCTGGCGCCGTCGGTCAAGGTCTTGTCCTTGGTGAGCAGCGTGCCGTCGACATCGGATACGACAAGGGCGATGCGGGTCATGGGCGGTCCAGCTTCAGTTGAGTGACGATGTCTTCGACGATGATTTCGACCGGACGGTCGATCGCAACCGTGATCGGGCGTTCCTCCGGTGTCGGCGGCTCCAACGTCTTGAACTGGCTGGCGAGCAGCCCCGGCGGCATGAAATGGCCCTTGCGCGCGCCGAGCCGCGTGGCGATCAACTCCTGCGAGCCGTCGAGGAAGACGATGCGGATATCGTCCCGGCCATGCACCAGGATGTCGCGATAGGCACGCTTCAGCGCGGAGCAGGCGATGACGGCGCGTTCGCGGACGCCGCAGGTGCGGTCGATCTCGTCGGCGATCGCGTGCAGCCAGGGCCAGCGATCCTCGTCGGTGAGCGGCTGGCCGGAATGCATTTTGGCGACATTGCCAGGCGGATGAAAACTGTCGCCGTCCTCGAAGCGCCAGCCGATCCTGATCGCCAGGCGGTCGGCGATGGTGCTCTTGCCCGAGCCGGAGACGCCCATCACGACCAGTGCGCAGGGGTTTTGTTCGTCACCCACGAAAGTCCTCCGGCAGCGCGGCCTGATCGATCAGCCAGACGGTCTCGCCCTGCGATCGCGCGCGGTTTGCCGGCAGGTTCTCGCCTGCGAACAGGCGCGTCAAGATCGCGCGCTTGTTCTCGCCCGCCACCTCGAACAGCATCTCGCGGCACGAGGCGAGGGCGGGCAAGGTCAGCGACACGCGCGGCACGAACGGCTCGACATTGGCCTTGGGCACCCCGACCACCCAGCGCTGGGTTTCCTCGACCGCGGGATAACCCGGAAACAGCGAAGCGGTGTGGCCGTCGGGGCCGATGCCCATCAGCACCAGGTCGAATAGCGGACGCTTCGGATCGAGCTGTTCGGCGCCGTAGAACGCCATCAACTCATTCTCGTACAGCGCCGCGCTGACGTCGGGATCCCTGAGATCGGCGGTGTCGGTCGCAATCGGATGGACATTCGCGGCCGGCGCACAGCGGTCGAGGAAGGCCTGACGCGCCATGCTCATGTTGTGCAGCTTGTCCTTGCGCGGCACCAGGCGCTCGTCTCCGATGAACCAGTCGACGCGGTCCCACGGAATCCTTTGGCGATAGTCGGGCGTCGCCAGCAACTGATAGAGCGCCTTGGGGCTGGAGCCGCCGGTGAGGCACACGGCGATCCGGCCGCTGTTTTGGTCGATCCTGGCGATCACCCGCTCGGCGGCCGCCTGCGCCAGTGCCGCCGGATCGGCGACCGTGATGATCCTGCGCTCGCCGGTCGCGGTCATGTCAGCCCAGCTTCCGCCAGCTGCGGCCGTCGCGCGTCAGCAGCGCATTGGCGGCCTCCGGGCCTTCGCTGCCGGCCTTGTAGGGTTGCAAACCGCGTCCGCCGGCGCTCTTCCAGGCGTCGAGGAAAGGCTGCACCGCCTGCCACCCGGCCTCGACGCTGTCGGCACGCTGAAACAGGATGTTGTCGCCGATCATGCAGTCATAGATCAGCGTCTCGTAGCCGGTCGACGGCTCGGCCTTGAAGTAGTCCTTGTAGCGGAACTTCATCTCGACGCCGTCGATATTGATGGTCGGGCCGGGTACCTTGGTGTTGAACTGCAGCTCGATGCCCTCGGTCGGCTCGGTGGAGATGACGAGGTAGTTCTGCGACAGGCGATCGACCGACGTGTCGCGGAACATGGCGAACGGCGCCTGCTTGAACTTGATCGCGATCTCGGTGCGCTTGGTGGTCAGCGCCTTGCCGGTGCGCAGGTAGAACGGCACGCCGGCCCAGCGCCAATTGTCGATGGTCAGCTTCAGCGCGGCATAGGTCTCGGTCGAGCTGTCGGGCCTGACGTCGGGCGTCTTGAGAAAGTCCTCGATCTCGGTGTCGCCGATCCGGCCGGCGCGATACTGGCCGCGCACCGAATTGTGCAGCGCCTCATGTTCGCTCTGGGTCTGGATCGCGCTCAGCACCTCGGCTTTTTCGGACCGCACCGCGTGGGCGTCGAACCGCGCCGGCGGCTCCATCGTCACCAGCGACAGCAGCTGGAACAGATGGTTCGGCACCATGTCGCGCAGCGCGCCGGTGGCGTCGTAGAAGCTGCCGCGATGACCAACGCCGAGCTTCTCGTCCACGGTGATCTGGATGTGGTCGATGTGGTTGCGATTCCAGATCGGCTCGAACATGCCGTTGGCGAAGCGCAGCACCAGGATGTTCTGGACGGTTTCCTTGCCGAGATAGTGATCGATCCGGTAGATCTGGTGCTCGTCCATCAGCTTCAGCAGCGCTGAATTCAGCGCCTTGGCCGATGCCAGATCGGTGCCGAACGGCTTCTCGACGATCAGCCGGCGCCAGGCGCCGTTCTCCTCCAGCATGCCGGTGCGCCCGAGCTGCTGGCTGATCGGCAGGAACGCTCGCGGCGGGGTCGCGAGATAGAACAGCCGGTTGCCTCCGGTGCCGCGCGCCGTCTCGAGCTTGTCGAGCCGTTCGTTCATGGCATCGAAGGAGGGCGGATCGCTCGGATCGGCCTCGATCGAGGTGACGCATTCGAACAGCCGCGTGACAACCGCCTCATCGAGCGGCCGGGTCGCGAATTTGCGCAGCCCTTGCATCAGGCTGTCCTTCATCTGGTCGCTCGACATGCCCTTGCGGGCGATGCCGACGACGCAGAATCTGTCCGGCAGCAGATTTCCGGCGGCGAGATTGTAGAGCGCCGGGATGACCAGCCGGTGCGTCAGATCACCGGTGGCGCCGAAGATGATGAAGGAGCAAGGATCGGGTTTCTTCTGCACGTGACCTTCCGCGGTTCTCTTTAGAGCTCCGTTCCGATTGTATCGGAACCGAGCTCTCGATTCTTGTTTGACGCGTTTTCTTCACGCGAACCGGTGCCCACTTCGCTTGAAAACGCTTTATGCCTTTTTCGGCGGCTCCTTGTGGCCGCCGAAACCTGCGCGCATCGCCGAGAGGATCTTCTCCGCGAAGGTGTGATCCTTGCGCGAGCGGAAGCGCGTGTAGAGTGCGGCCGTCAGCACCTCGGCCGGCACGGCTTCGTCGACCGCGGCATTGACGGTCCAGCGGCCTTCGCCGGAATCCTCGACAAAGCCGGAATAGTTGTCGAGCGTGTGGTTCTGCGCCAGCGCCGATGCGGTGAGGTCGAGCAGCCAGGACGGGATCACGCTGCCGCGCCGCCAGACCTCCGCGATGTCGGCGATGTCGAGGTCGAAGCGATGCTCGGCCGGCAGCGCCTCGATATTGGCGTTCTTCAGGATGTCGAAGCCTTCGGCATAGGCCTGCATCAGGCCGTATTCGATGCCGTTATGGATCATCTTGACGAAATGCCCGGCGCCGATCGGGCCGGCGTGGATGTAGCCCTGTTCGATGCGCGGATCGCGGCCCTCGCGGCCGGAGGTGCGCGGAATGTCGCCGATCCCTGGCGCCAGCGTCTTGAAGATCGGGTCGAGCCGGTCGACGACTTTCTTGTCGCCGCCGATCATCATGCAGTAGCCGCGCTCGATGCCCCAGATGCCGCCGCTGGTGCCGACATCGACATAGTGCAGCCCGCGCTCCCTGAGCGCCTTGCCGCGGCGGACGTCGTCCTGCCAGAAGGTGTTGCCGCCGTCGATGATGACGTCGCCCGGCTGCATCAGCTTCGACAGCGCCTCGATGGTGGCTTCGGTGATCTTGCCGGCCGGCAGCATCACCCAGGCGGTGCGCGGCGCCTCCAGCTTGAGGACGAAATCCTCCAGCGACGAGGACCCGGTGGCATTGTCGGCGACGAGCGCCGCGACGGCCTTCGGGTCCTTGTCGTAGACCACGGTGGTGTGGCCCTGGGTCATCAGGCGGCGGACGATGTTGCCGCCCATCCGCCCGAGGCCGATCATGCCGAGTTGCATCCCTCGCCTCCGTCAGTTCAGTGCAGCCGAGATCGCGGCATCGAGCGCCGCGAGCCCGGAGGTGAGATCGCCCTTGAGATGCACGCGCAGCGCCCGCCGACCGCGCTCGGTGAGCACGTCGAAATCGCCGCGGGCCTGCGCCGCCTTGATCACGCCGAAGCTCGCCTTCTGGCCGGGCACCGGCAGGTCCTGCGTATCGTCGGTCGTGACCTGCAGGAACACGCCGCTGTCGGGCCCGCCCTTGTAGGCCTGCCCGGTCGAATGCAGGAAGCGCGGACCGAACTCGGCGCAGGTCGCAAGGTGCTTTGCGTCGCGCAGCTTCAGCCGCATCGCCTGCATGGCGTCGATGGTGTCGCCGTCGCGCTCGATATAGGCGAGCAGGGCGACATAGTCGCCGCGGCCGGAGCGCGCGAGGTGCGCTCTTATCCAGGAGTTGAGATCGCCGTTCGCACCGGCCTTGCGCAGCTCCTCGGCGTTCTGCGCGTCGGTGTAGAGATCGACCCCGTCCGCCGATACCACCGGCTGTTCGGCCGGCAGCGATCCGGTCTTCTCGAACGCGGCCGTCAGCTCGCGGGTCTTGATCTTGGCGGCCTCGACGTCGGGCTGGTTGAAGGGGTTGATGCCGAGGATCGAGCCGGCCACCGCGGTCGCGATCTCGAAGCGGAAGAACTCCTGGCCGATATGGTCGATCGACTGCATCACGATCCGAACCACAGGATGGCCGGCGGCCTCGAGCGCCGCGAGTTTGGCCTCATGCGCGGCGTCGTTCTCGCTATCGGTACGCAGGTCGATGAAGAAGCGGTCGTTGCCGTAGACCGCCGCCTCGCCAATCGTCTCGCCCTCGATCGGGATCAGGCCCTTGCCGTCCTTGCCGGTCGATTCCGCGATCAGCTGCTCGGCCCAGGCGCCGAAATCGGCAACGTCCGGCGAGGCGAAGATCGTCACCTTGTCGCGGCCTTCGAGCCCGGCGATGCCCATCGCGAGCCCGAGCTGCACGCCCGGGTTCTCCTGCGGCGGCACGTCGGCACCGCAGGAGCGCACCATGGCGAGCGTATGGCCGAGCAGGCTGCGGACGTCGATGCCGGCAGCGGCCGCCGGCACCAGACCGAACGGCGACAGCACGGAATAGCGGCCGCCGATCGCAGGGTCGCCGTAGAAGATGCGGGCAAAACCCTGCTTGATCGCGACCTTCTGCAGCGATGAGCCGGGATCGGTCACCGCGATGAAGCGGTGGCCGGCCTTGTCCTTGCCGATCGCCTTCGCCACCCGATCGAAGAAGTAGTCCTTCATCACGTTCGGCTCGGTGGTGCCGCCGGATTTGGAGGAGACGATGAACAGCGTCCTTGCGATGTCGACATACTCCTCCATCGCGCGCACCTGCGCCGGATCGGTGGAGTCGAGCACGTGCAGCCGCGGGAAACCGGACCGGTGCGGGAAGGTCTGGGCCAAGACCTCCGGCCCGAGGCTCGACCCGCCCATGCCGAGCACGACGGCGTCGGTGAAGTTCTGCCCCTTCACGCGCTGGGCGAAGTCCTCGTAGTCGGCGACGTTCGCGGTGGCCGCGCTGGTGAGCCAGCCCAGCCATTTGTCCTCGTCGTCGCCGGTCCAGACCGATTTGTCCTTGTGCCAGAGCCTTCGGATCCTGGCCGAGGCGCGCCATTCCTCGGTGCTCCTCTCGACCGCCTTCTCGATGGCGGCGCCGAGCGCGAGCTTCTGGCGGTCGATGCCGCCGCCGAGCGAGGTGGCGCGCTTGTGGGCGACCGCGCCGTAGAGCTTGTCGGCCGCGTCGGCGAACAGCTTGACGCCGTCCTTGACCAGCTCCTCGGTGATCGCATCGAGCGAGATGCCGGACTTCTCCAGCTCCTCCAGCACATGGCGGGCGTCCTCGACATTCTCCTCGAGGCTGTCGCGGACCTTGCCGTGGTCGCGGAAGGCATCGAGCGTTGCCGGCGGCACGGTGTTGACGGTGTCGGGGCCGATCAGCTCCTCGACATAGAGCACGTCGCTATAGTCCTTGTTCTTGGTACCGGTCGAAGCCCACAACAGCCGCTGCGGCTTGGCGCCCTTGGCCGTCAGCTTGTCCCAGCGGCTGCCTGCGAACAGGTGCTTGTAGTCCTGATAGGCGAGCTTTGCATTGGCGATCGCGACCTTGCCCTTCAAGGCGGCGAGCCGCTCCTTTTCGTGCGGATCGTTGGCCTTCGCGATCTTCTCGTCGAGTTGCTTGTCGACGGCGGTATCGATGCGGCTGACGAAGAAGCTCGCGACGCTCGCGACGTGGGAGGGATCGCCGCCCTTGCCGACGTATTTCTCCAGGCCCTTGAGATGGGCCTCGGCGACCTGGCGATAGACCTTCTGCGAGAACAGCAGCGTGATGTTGATGCTGATGCCTTCGCCGATCAGGTACTCGATCGCCGGCAGGCCCTCCGGCGTCGCCGGCACCTTGACCATCAGGTTCTTGCGGTGGACGTCTTTCCAGAGCCGTTCGGCCTCCGCGATCGTGCCCGTGGTGTCCATCGCGAGATAGGGCGACACCTCGAGGCTGACGAAGCCGTCGCCGCCGTGGCTGTGGTCGTAGACCGGGCGCAGCACGTCGGCGGCGCGCTGGATGTCCTCGACCGCAAGGTGCTCGAACAGGTCGGCGACCGAGCGGTCGCCGCTCTTGAGGGCCTTGCCGATCGCCCCGTCATATTCGTCCGAGCTGCCGATCGCCTTCTCGAAGATCGAGGGGTTGGACGTCACGCCCTTGACGCCGTCGGTCTCGATCAGCCGCTTCAGGTCGCCGTTGGCGACGAAGCCGCGGGCGAGGAAGTCCAGCCAGACGGCCTGGCGGTGATTTTCGAGTGCTTTGACGGGGTTCATGGGTGCCTGTTCTCGTTCGGTCGAGGGTCGATTTTTGGGTTCCCGGGCAGCTTTCGGGGGCGGAGTGGGATTGTCAACATGGCTGGAGCCCCGGGCGGAATATCAGCATTTCCAAGGGATAACGCCATTCACAACAGTTCGATCCCCCTCGGACGCGGTGCGAGCAGACCCTGATCTCAGCACATTTTTATGACGCGTTGCGGCGCAGGACCGCGGGTCAGGGCCGCAAGTAGAGGTAACCCTGGGATTGCAGTTCGGCGAGGCGGACCACCCCGCCGCGCTCGGCGGCGGCGAAGCCGGGGAGCAAGTCGGCGAGGCCGATGTTCTGCGATTTCATGGTGTTGGCGCAGGCGGCGAACTCGATCCCATCCTTGGTGAACCGCGCGACATGTTTCGACAGGTCGGGGTTGGCGGCTGCTGAATGAAACGCCTTCAGCGCCTGGCCGTGCACCACCAGCGCAATCGTGACATTGCCGGGGCCGCCGACGCCGTCGAGATGGTTCTGGATGTTGCCGATCACGAAATTGACCTTGTCGAGGTCGTCGAGGTGGTAGACCGCCTTCAGCTTTTGCGGTGGCGCTTCGGTGGCGGCGTCGGCCCGTGACGCTGCCAAGACAGCGCCGATCGCCGACAGCGTGCCCCAGAGGATGCTGCGTCGGTGCATGGCCTCCCTCGCGCAATTATTGTTGATCCAGTGTTGTCGCTTTGGGCAAACCTATCATTTGTGCCGGAGCGCAGCGAGTTCCTTGCGGTCGGTCACAGGTTCGGCGCATTCGCCTAAGTCCACGCGATCGACGCGAAAGATCTTGTCGTCGGCGCCGGCGAACAGCGCCTCGCCCGCATCGTCGTCGGGCTTGTTGCGATTCCACACCATGATGCGGCCAAGGCGCGCAATCGCGGATCTATTGTCCCTGGATACCCCCACGGTGATGCCGCCGCCCTCGCAATCCACGCCGCATTCGAAGCGAATTTCGCGTCCGGATTCGGCCGCGATCGCGTGATTGCAGTAGCCGCTGGAGTCGAAATTGCCGGAGCGGTGGCGGTACGTGACGCCGAGCCGGAACGAATAGTTGGTAGCCTTGTCCTCCGGCGGGTCTTCGGCTGACCCCAGAAGCTTCATCGCGCTGACCTTCTGCTTGGGATGCTGCGCCAGATGATTTTCATCGTAGCGCCGCACGAAACAGGCGTAGGCTTTCGCGCCGGGCGGGCCCGCGAACATCCTGTTGTCGAAGGCGGCCGCCGCGGCCTTGTCGACGCCTTCCTGCGCCTGGACGGTTAATGGCGCGCCGGTACAGGCGGCGGCTGCGAGTGCGACAACAAGGAACGTCCGCTTCATGGCCGGCCCCGGGAATAGTCGGCGCCTCCAAGGTGTCATCTTTAAAGCGCGGCAATGGTGCCGCGCGGAACTGCGCGGGCTCGTTGCCTTAGTCGCGGCGACACGAAGGCACGTTCAAAGGCTTCTGAACGTTTGTTCATGCGAGTCTGTGGCCCATGCATCTTGACGCCGCGGCTGGACGGTCACACTTTTTCAGGGAAGCCCAACGTTCATCGCCGGAGGGGGAAGCTACCCATTCGGATGTCCGCTTCGGAGGACTGGGCCCCGGTAAACCACGGATGTGGCGAGGGGGTTACAGCCACCAAAAACAAGGGGATATTGATGAACCATTAAGCTTCCTGCCTGTTGATAAGGCAGAGGCTGCACGCGCCGTGCATTGCCGAACTGAGTCGGTCGAGTGTCCAATGGACCCAGCGTGCCGACGCTGATTCGATCCTAGGACGCTCTTGTTACGACTCGTGTCAGTCGTGCGGCGATACATATCGTGGAGAGAGGGATCATGTACAACGATTCTTTGTTCAACGCCTTCGCAAGGTCGTTTGAAGCGCGAAGCCAGACCGACATGTCGATGGCCGAGTATCTGGAGTCGTGTCGAAGCGATCCGATGCGATATGCAAATGCGGCCGAGCGGTTATTGGCGGCAATCGGTGAGCCCCAGATGATCGACACGGCCAAGGACCCACGCCTTGGCCGTATCTTTTTGAACCGTACGATCAGATCGTATCCGGCCTTCGCCGGCTTCTACGGCATGGAGGATACGATCGAGCGCCTCGTCGGCTTCTTCCGTCACGCCGCGCAGGGCCTCGAAGAGCGCAAGCAGATCCTCTACCTGCTCGGGCCGGTCGGCGGCGGCAAGTCATCGCTCGCCGAGCGCATCAAGGCGCTGATGGAAATTCATCCGATCTACGTGCTGAAGGCGGGCGACGAGCTCTCGCCGGTGTTCGAGAGCCCGCTCGGGCTGTTCGATCCGGAGCAACTCGGGCCGATGATCGAGGAGAAGTACGGCATTCCGCGCCGCCGGCTGAGCGGGCTGATGTCGCCCTGGGCCTACAAGCGGCTTGAGGCTTTCGGCGGCGACATCTCGCAATTCCGCGTTGCGCGCATCCAGCCCTCCCGGCTGCGCCAGATCGCGGTTGCCAAGACCGAACCCGGTGACGAGAACAACCAGGACATCTCCTCGCTGGTCGGCAAGGTCGACATCCGCAAGCTCGAGACCTACGCCCAGAACGATCCCGACGCCTACAGCTATTCCGGCGGCCTCAACCGCGCCAACCAGGGTGTGCTCGAATTCGTCGAGATGTTCAAGGCGCCGATCAAGATGCTGCACCCGCTGCTGACCGCGACGCAGGAAGGCAACTATATCGGCACCGAGAATATCGGCGCGATCCCGTTCACCGGCATCATCCTGGCGCACTCGAACGAAGCCGAGTGGCAGAGCTTCAAGACCAACAAGAACAACGAGGCCTTCATCGACCGCATCTGCGTCATCAAGGTCCCGTACTGCCTGCGGGTCACCGAGGAGCAGAAGATCTACGAGAAGCTGATCCAGAGCTCGGAGCTCGCCGCCGCGCCGTGCGCGCCGGCGACGCTGGAGACGCTGGCCCGCTTCTCGGTGATGTCGCGCTTGCGCAAGCACGAGAACTCGACGCTGTTCGGCAAGATGCGGGTCTACGACGGCGAGAGCCTCAAGGAATCCGATCCCAAGGCGCGCAGCGTGCAGGAATACAAGGACGCGGCCGGCGTCGACGAGGGCATGGACGGCGTCTCCACCCGCTTTGCCTTCAAGGTGCTGGCCTCGACCTTCAACCACGACACGACAGAGGTCGGCGCCGATGCGGTGCACCTGATGTATGTCTTGGAGATGGCGATCCGCCGCGAGCAGCTGCCTGACGAGACCGAGAAGCGCTATCTCGAATTCATCAAGGCCGACCTCGCGCCGCGCTATGCCGAGTTCATCGGCAACGAGATCCAGAAGGCCTATCTGGAATCCTACGCCGACTACGGCCAGAACCTGTTCGACCGCTATGTCGACTACGCCGACGCCTGGATCGAGGATCAGGACTTCAAGGATCCCGACACCGGCCAGCTGATGAACCGCGAGCTCCTGAACCAGGAGCTGACCAAGATCGAGAAGCCGGCCGGCATCGCCAATCCGAAGGACTTCCGCAACGAGGTCGTCAAGTTTTCGCTGCGCTCACGGGCGCACAACGGCGGCAAGAATCCGAGCTGGACCTCCTACGAAAAGGTTCGCGACGTGATCGAGAAGCGGATATTCTCGCAGGTCGAGGATCTGCTTCCGGTCATCTCGTTCGGCTCCAAGAAGGACGGCGAGACCGAGAAGAAGCACGGCGAGTTCGTCGAGCGGATGGTGGAGCGCGGTTATACCGAGCGCCAGGTCCGCCGGCTCGTCGAGTGGTACATGCGGGTGAAGCAGGCCGGCTAATGCGCGATCCGGAAAGCCGGCACCGGCTTTCCGTTTCGTCCCGTCCCGTCTCGTCCAAGAAAAATGTGATGCGACTGGTCATGATCGCATCCGGCGTGAGGCAGATGCAACGTGGTCATGCATATCGTCGATCGGCGGTTGAATCCGGGTAGCAAGAGCCTGGAGAACCGCCAGCGCTTCCTGCGGCGCGCCAAGGCGCTGGTGCAGGGAGCCGTCAAGAAGTCGTCACAGGACCGGGACATCAAGGATGTCCTGGAGGGCGGCGAAGTGACAATCCCGCTGGACGGCATGGACGAGCCGCGGTTCCGGCGCGAGGGCGGCACGCGTGACATGGTGCTGCCCGGCAACAAGAAATTCGTCGAGGGCGACTGGCTGCAGCGCCCGAACCAAAGCGGCGCCAAGGGCTCCGGCGCAGGCGAGGGCGACAGCGAGGACGCCTTCCGCTTCGTGCTCAGCCGCGAGGAATTCGTCGACCTCTTCCTCGACGACCTCGAACTGCCCGATCTTGCCAAGCGCAAGCTGGCGGAGACCGAGAGCGAGGGCATCCAGCGCGCCGGCTATGCGACCTCGGGATCGCCCGCCAACATCTCGATCAGCCGCACGGTGAGCCGGGCGCTTGCGCGACGCGTCGCGCTGCGCAGGCCGCGCAAGGAAGAGATCGAGGCGCTCGAGGCCGAGCTTGCGGAATGCGACGACGCCGCGCGCCGCCGCGAGCTGCTGGCGCTGCTCGAAGCGCTGAAGGCCAAGGCCAAACGGATTCCCTTCATCGATCCGATCGACATCCGCTACCGCCGCTTCGAGACGGTGCCGAAGCCGGTGGCGCAGGCCGTGATGTTCTGCCTGATGGACGTCTCGGGCTCGATGTCCGAGCACATGAAGGATCTGGCGAAGCGGTTCTACATGCTGCTCTACGTGTTCCTGAAGCGGCGCTACAAGCACGTCGAGATCGTGTTTATCCGCCATACCGACCGCGCCGAGGAGGTCGACGAAGACACCTTCTTCCACGGACCGGCTTCCGGCGGCACGCTGGTGTCGAGCGCGCTGGTCGCGATGAACGATATCGTCCGCACCCGCTTCCGTCCGGCCGACTGGAACATCTACGCCGCCCAGGCCTCGGACGGCGACAACATGACCTCCGACAGCGCGCTGACCGGTCACCTCCTGACCGACAAGATCCTGCCGGTCTGCCAGTTCTTCGCCTATCTCGAGGTCGGTGAAGCCGCCAACTACACCTTCGACATGCCGGACTCCTCGCTCTGGACGCTTTATGAGCGTCTGCGCAACGAGGGCGCGCCGCTGTCGATGCGCAAGGTGAGCGAGCGCGGCGAGATCTTTCCGGTGTTCCAGGACCTGTTCAAGCGCCGCAGCAAGCAGGAAAGGGTGTAGCGTGATGGGTTCTTCCGGGGAACGGCTGTTCGAGGGCGCCGATTGGGATTTCCAGACCTTGCAGCGGGTCCACGACGCCTGCGAGAAAATCGCGCGCACCGAGCTCGGGCTCGACGTCTATCCCAACCAGATCGAGGTGATCACCGCCGAGCAGATGCTCGACGCCTATTCCTCGGTCGGCATGCCGCTGTTCTACAAGCACTGGTCGTTCGGCAAGCAGTTCGCGTTCCAGGAAGCGTCCTATCGCAAGGGCCTGATGGGCCTCGCCTATGAGATCGTGATCAATTCCTCGCCGTGCATCTCCTATCTGATGGAGGAGAACACGGCGACGATGCAGACGCTGGTGATCGCGCACGCGGCGTTCGGGCACAATCACTTCTTCAAGAACAACTATCTGTTCAAGCAGTGGACCGATGCCGACGGCATTCTCGACTATCTGGAATTCGCCAAAGGCTACATCTCGGTCTGCGAGGACCGCCATGGCCGCGAGACGGTGGAGCGAACGCTCGATGCCGCGCATGCGCTGATGTCGCATGGCGTCGACCGCTATCCCGGAAAGAAGACGCTCGATTTGCGTGCCGAGGAGAAGCGGGCCGGCGAGCGCCGGCAGCACGAGGAAAGCGTGTTCAACGATTTGTGGCGGACGGTGCCGAACACCAAGGCCAAGAGCAAGGCTGCGCTCACGGCCGAGCGCCGCCGCGCGCTGCTCGGCTTGCCGCAGGAGAACATCCTCTATTTCCTCGAGAAGACCGCGCCGCGCCTTGCACCCTGGCAGCGCGAGCTCATCCGCATCGTGCGCCACATCGCGCAGTATTTCTATCCGCAGGGCCAGACCAAGGTGATGAACGAGGGCACCGCGACCTACGTCCATTACCGGATCATGAGCCGGCTGCATCAGCAGGGCCGGATCACCGACGGCAATTTCCTCGAATTCCTGCAGTCGCACACCAATGTGGTGTTCCAGCCCGAATTCGACGACCGCCGCTATTCCGGCTTCAACCCCTACGCGCTCGGCTTCGCCATGATGCAGGACATCGAGCGGATCGTGAAAAATCCGGAGGACGAGGACCGCGAGTGGTTCCCCGACATCGCCGGCAACGGCGACGTCGAGGGCGTGCTGCGCGAGATCTGGGGCAACTACCGCGACGAGAGCTTCATCAACCAGTTCCTCAGCCCGGCGCTGATCCGGCGCTTCCGCATGTTCCATTTGCACGACGACCCCGCGGAAAGCCAGGGGATCAAGGTCGACGCGATCCACGACGAGCGCGGCTACCGCCGGGTCCGCCGCGAGCTGGCGCGGCAATACGACGTCGGCTTCGTCGACGCCAATATCGAGGTCGTGGATGTCGATCTCGACGGCGATCGCCGCCTGATGCTGCGTCACACCACCGTGAAGGGCGCGCAACTCAACGAGACCGACGCGCGGCGCGTGCTGCAGCATCTCGCCGATCTGTGGTCCTACGACGTGGCGCTGACCGAAATCGACGGTACCGACAAGGTGCTGAAGGAATACGTCGTCAGCCCGCGCGCGGCTGCGGTCGCGGCATGAGGATCACGCTCTCGCTGACATGAGCGCGGCGCACACCGCTGTGCGGAATGCGAGTCTTGCTCGGTGAACCTTCCTGACTATCGAAGGCTCACATCATGAACATCCCGGCAACATTCCGACTCTGAAAGCGCATGGCGTTCTATGCGCGAACGCGACTGCCGGCATGCGGAAATCTCGCAAGACGTTCTTGGTGATTGCCTGCGCGGACGCGATGGATAATGTGCGCCGCGTCAAGAAAACCAAGAAAAGGATACGCTCTTGTCAACTCGCTCCCGCCTGGCGGGCTTTCTCGCCTTCACCGCGCTGACGGCCTCCTCGATCTCGCCGTCCGTTGCAGCCGGCACCGCAATCAAGATAGGAAACACCGCGCCCTATAGCGGCCCGGCGTCGGCCTACGGCACGATCGCGCGCGCCGAAGCCGCGTATTTCCAGATGCTCAACGATCACGGCGGCATCAACGGCCGCAAGATCGATTTCGAGAGCCTCGACGACGCCTATTCGCCGTCGAAGACCGTCGAGCAGACCCGCAAGCTCGTCGAGCAGGACGAGGTGCTCGCGGTCTTCAGCGCGGTCGGCACCGCGCCGAACATCTCGGTGCAGAAGTACCTCAACATCAAGCGCGTGCCGCAGCTGTTCGTGTCCTCCGGCGCGACGCGCTGGAACGATCCAAAGCAGTTCCCGTGGACGGTCGGTTTCAATCCGACCTACGAGCTCGAAGGCCGGCTCTACGCAAGATACATCCTGAAGACCAAGCCGGATGCGAAGATCGCCGTCATTACGCCGAACGAGGACGCCGGCAAGGACTATCTCAGGGGTTTCAAGGACGGGCTCGGCGAGCATGTCGGCCAGATCGTCGCGGAGACCACGTATCTCACGACCGATCCTACCATCGATTCCCAGATGGTGACGATGCGCGAGTCCGGCGCGGACGTGTTCTTCGCCGAGGCGACGCCGAAATTCGCGGCGCAGGCGCTGCGCAAGGCGGCGAGCATGGGCTGGAAGCCGCTGACCATCCTGCCGACCGTCTCCAATTCCGTCTCTGCGGTGCTTGAACCGGCCGGCCTCGAGAACGTGATCGGCGTCGTGACCGGGCTCTATCTGAAGGATCCGACCGATCCGCGCTGGGCCGACGATCCCGCGCAGAAGGAGTTTGCGGCCTGGATGAAGAAGTACCAGCCGAATGCGAGCCCGGGCGACCTCTTCAACGTGCAGGGCTATACGGTGGCGCAGGTGATGGCGGCGGTGCTGAAGAACTGCAACGGCGACTACAGCCGCGACAACATCATCAAGCAGGCGACCAATCTGAAGGCGCTCGAGCTGCCGATGCTGTTGCCCGGCATCAAGGTGCAGACCGAGCCCGACAATGTGACGCCGATCCGCCAAATCCAGATGGCGCGGTTCGACGGCAAGTCCTGGGCGCTGTTCGGCGACGTCTTGAGCGACAAGTAGCGGTCACCAACTCCGCTGTGGTCCCTGCCTAGTGCGCAATTGCGCATGGGAGCAGGGACCCATCCGCCGCCGCGCCTTCTTTTGTGAACGGGACTCGTCGTCCCAGCGTAGTTAGACAATCTGCATCGGTGGTTATGGGTCCCTGCTTTCGCAGGGACGACATAGAGTTTGTTGCATGTCCTCGCCACGTCATTGTGACGGCGAGAATGAGTGCTCAGCGCAGGCTCGCGTTGATCTTGTCCAGCACGGCTGAACCCGGGCAGAGCGCCTGTTCGTCCAGCGTGTTGAGCGGCGTCTCGACGGTGTCGAGATGGGTGTGCAGATCCTCGGCTTCGGGATCGACGTAAAGCAGCCCGGTGACGATCTGGCCCTTGGCTGCATGCTTCTGCAGGAAGGTCATCGCGCCGAGCCGATCGTGCGGATCGTAGTCGGCGTCGAGCTTGCGCAGCGCGAGCCGAGAGCCGTCATGCTGCTCGACCACCTGCACGCTGCCCGGCGCATAGTCGACGCTGATCGGATCGCGGCCGACCAGCACGTCGAGGCGGTTCACCGCGTCATTGTGCTCGCGGACATAGTCAAAACTCTTGGTCGAGCCGGCGTGGTTGTTGAAGGCGATGCAGGGGCTGATCACGTCGATGAAGGACGCCCCCTTGTGGCGGATCGCGGCGGCGATCAGCGGCACCAGCTGGGTCTTGTCGCCGGAGAAGCTGCGCGCCACGAAGGTGGCACCGAGCTGCAGCGCGATCGCGACCAGGTCGATCGCATTGTCGGTGTTGGTAACGCCCTTTTTCGACTTCGATCCACGGTCGGCGGTGGCCGAGAACTGGCCCTTGGTCAGGCCGTAGACGCCGTTGTTCTCGACGATATAGGTCATGTTGACGGCGCGCCGGATCGAATGCGCGAACTGGCCGAAGCCGATCGAGGCGGAATCGCCGTCGCCGGAGACGCCGAGATAGATCAGGTCGCGGTTGGCGAGGTTGGCGCCGGTCAGCACCGACGGCATGCGGCCGTGCACCGAGTTGAAGCCGTGCGAATTGCCGAGGAAGTAGTCCGGCGTCTTCGACGAGCAGCCGATCCCGGAAATCTTCGCCACCCGGTGCGGCTCGATCGAGAGCTCGTAACAGGCCTCGATGATCGAGGCGGTGATCGAATCGTGGCCGCAGCCGGCGCACAGGGTCGAGATCTTCCCCTCGTAGTCGCGGTGGGTATAGCCCAGCTCGTTCTTCTTCAGGCCGGGATGATGAAACTTCGGCTTTGCAATGTAGGTCATGACTGCACCTGCGATCCCGACGACGTCATGGCCGGGCTTGTCCCGGCCATCCACGTCTTGGCCAGGAGAAAGGAAGTCGTGGATGCCCGGCCATAGGCGAGCGGAAGCGACGCCGTCCTTCGGACGGCTAAGGCCGGGCATGACGCCGGAGAGGTCAACTGATCGATCATGTCACGGCCTTGCGGAGAGGGGTCACCTTGAGATGATCCTGGTGGTCGCCGATCGCGCCTGCGATGAAGCGCGCGGTGATCGGCGTGCCGTCATAGTGCAGGATCGGCACCAGCCTGACGGGGTCGATGCCGTTCTCGTTGACGATCAGCTGGCGAAGCTGCGCGTCGCGGTTCTGCTCGACCACGTAGACGAAGTCGTGGTCGGCGATGAAGCTCGCGACGCTGGAGTGAAACGGGAAGGCGCGGATGCGCATGCGGTCGAGCTGGTGGCCGCGCGCCTCCAGGATCCCGATCGCCTCGTCCATCGCGGGCGAGGTCGATCCGAAATAGATCACGCCGTATTTGGTCGGCTTCGCCGCATTGGCCTGCAGCGGCCGCGGCACCATGTCCTGGGCGGTCTCGAACTTGCGCACCAGGCGCTGCATGTTGTCGGCGTAGACCGCGCCTTCCTCGGAATAGCGCGCGTAGCGGTCGCGCGAGGTGCCGCGGGTGAAGTAGGAGCCCTTGGTCGGATGCGTGCCGGGATAGGTGCGATAGGGGATGCCGTCGCCGTCGACGTCGAGATAACGGCCGAAGTCGCGGCCTTCCTCGAGCATCTCCGCCGTCATCACCTTGCCGCGGTCGTATTGCTTGGCGTCGTCCCACTTCAGCGGGCGGCACAGCCGGTGGTTCATGCCGATGTCGAGATCGAGCATCAGGAAGATCGTGGTCTGCAGCCGCTCGGCGAGGTCGAAGGCGGCTGCGGCGAACTCGAACGCCTCCGCCGGATCCTCCGGGAACAGCAGCACGTGCTTGGTATCGCCGTGCGAGGCATAGGCGCAGGCGATCACGTCGCATTGCTGGGTGCGGGTCGGCATGCCCGTCGAGGGGCCGGCGCGCTGGATGTTCATGATCACGGCCGGGATCTCGGCGAAATAGGACAGGCCGATGAACTCGGTCATCAGCGAGATGCCGGGACCCGAGGTCGCGGTGAAGGCCCGTGCGCCGTTCCAGGAGGCGCCGATCACGATGCCGATCGAGGCGAGTTCGTCCTCGCCCTGCACGATGGCGTACTTCGCCTTGCCGGTCTCGGGATCGTGGCGATACTTCTTGCAGTGGCTGGTGAAGGCTTCCGCCACCGACGATGACGGGGTGATCGGATACCAGGCGCATACGGTGGCGCCGCCATAGACGGCGCCGAGCGCGGCCGCGCTGTTGCCTTCGACGAAGATGCGGTCGCCGACCTTGTCGGACTTTTTCACCCGCAGCCCGAGCGGGCATTTCAGGTTCTGCAGCGCCCAGTCGCGGCCGAGATGCAGCGCATGGACGTTGGAGGAGAGCAGCTTCTCCTTGCCCTTGTACTGCTCGCCGATCAGCTGCTCGACCAGCTTGGGATCGAGGTCGAGCAGGGCGCAGAGCGCGCCGAGATAGATGATGTTCTTGAACAGCTGGCGCTGCCTGGGATCGGTGTAGGTCGAGTTGGTGATCGCGGTCAGCGGCACGCCGATGACGGTGATGTCCTCGCGGAATTTCGACGATGGCATCGGCTTGGTCGAATCGTAGAACAGATAGCCGCCGGGCTCGATCGAGGCGACGTCCTTGTCCCAGGTCTGCGGGTTCATCGCCACCATCAAGTCGACGCCGCCGCGGGCGCCGAGATGGCCGTCCTCGGTGACGCGCACCTCATACCAGGTCGGCAGGCCCTGGATGTTGGACGGGAAGATGTTGCGTGGCGAGACCGGCACGCCGTGGCGCAGGATCGAGCGCGCGAACAGTTCGTTGGCGGAGGCCGAGCCCGAACCGTTGACGTTGGCGAAGCGGACGACGAAGTCGTTTACGCTGCTGATCGGGCTTTGGACTGGCATGTGGATCCCGCTTGAACCATATCGATGAGGTACTTCTGCATGTCCCAGGCGCCGGTCGGGCAGCGCTCGGCACACAGCCCGCAATGCAGGCAGACGTCTTCGTCCTTCACCATGACGCGGCCGGTCTTGAGGTCGCCGGAGACATAGAGCGCCTGGTCGTGATGCGGCGAGGGCGCTTTCAGCCGCTGCCGCAAATCATCCTCCTCGCCGTTCTCGGTGAAGCTGATGCAGTCCATCGGACAGATGTCGACGCAGGCGTCGCATTCGATGCAGAGCGGCGCGGAAAACACCGTCTGCACGTCGCAATTCAGGCAGCGCTGCGCCTCGCCGAGCGCGAGCTTGAGGTCGTAACCGAGCTCGACCTCGGCGCGGATGTCCTTCAGCGCGACCACCTTGTCGCGATGCGGCACCTTGAAGCGCTTGTCGGCGGAGATGTCGTTGTCGTAGCTCCACTCGTGGATGCCCATCTTCTGCGAGGAGACGTGCACCTCGGGCAGCGGGCGCTCGTTGATGTCCTCACCGGACAGCATGCGGTGGATGGAGAGCGCGGCGTCGTGGCCATGCGCCACCGCCCAGATGATGTTCTTCGGCCCGAACGCCGCATCGCCGCCGAAGAACACCTTCGGATTGGTCGAGACGAACGTCTTGGGATCGACCTTCGGCATGTGCCACTTGTCGAATTCGATGCCGCAATCGGCTTCGATCCAGGGGAACGCGTTCTCCTGGCCGACCGCAACGAGCACATCGTCGCAGGGCACGGTCTCGTCAGGCTCGCCCGAGGGCACGAGATTGCGGCGGCCCTTGGCGTCGTACTCCGCCTTCACCTTCTGGAAGGTGACGCCGATCAGCTTGCCGGCCACATGCTTGAATGCCACCGGCACCATGTAGTTGAGGATCGGGATGTCCTCGTGAAGCGCGTCTTCCTTCTCCCACGGCGAGGCCTTCATTTCCTCGAAGCCGGAGCGGACGATAACCTTGACGCTTTCGCCGCCGAGGCGGCGCGCGGTGCGGCAGCAATCCATCGCGGTGTTGCCGCCGCCGAGCACGATGACGCGGCGGCCGATCTTGTCGACGTGGCCGAACGACACGTTGGCCAGCCACTCGATGCCGATATGGATGTTGGCGGCGGCCTCCTTGCGGCCGGGGATGTCGAGCTCGCGGCCGCGCGGCGCGCCGCTGCCGACAAAGATCGCGTCATAGTTCTCGGCGAGCAGCTGCTTCAGGCTGTCGACGCGCTGGCCGCCCCTGAACTCGACACCGAGACCCAGGATGTAGTCGGTCTCCTCGTCGATCACGCTGTCGGGCAGGCGGAATTTCGGAATCTGGCTGCGCATCATGCCGCCGGCCTTGGGATCGCCGTCGAACACGGTGCAGTGATAGCCGAGCGGCGCGAGATCGCGCGCCACGGTGAGCGAGGCAGGGCCGCCGCCGACCAGCGCGATGCGCTTGCCGTTCTTCGGCCCGGGCTTCGGCAGGCGATGCTTGATGTCGTCCTTGAAGTCCGCGGCGACACGCTTCAGGCGGCAGATCGCGACCGGATTGTCCTCGACACGGCCGCGGCGGCATGCCGGCTCGCATGGACGGTCGCAGGTGCGCCCGAGAATGCCGGGGAACACGTTGGACTTCCAATTGATCATGTAGGCGTCGCTGTAACGCCCCTCAGCAATCAACCGGATGTACTCGGGAACAGGGGTGTGTGCGGGACAGGCCCATTGGCAATCGACTACTTTATGAAAGTAATCCGGCGCCGAGATATCAGTCGGTTTCATTCCTACCTTTGACCCGCGCGAAAATGCCAGACCCGCGCGGCCTTATCGTTGACGACGAACGCTCACGTGGCGTTGTTCTGGTTTTTGAATTGGATCATAGGCTTATCTTATTAGAGCCGTTCCAGAGAAGGCAAAGGCTAAATTGTCCGATCATCAGCTTTCGCGCGGCTGATGCGCGTGTAGCGTTAATCTCGATTGCGTTATGTGGCGGTGCAGCATGATCTGCACGCCACGCTTGCTTGAGAATATGTTTTCGGGAAACCGCTTCGCACGTTTCCGGATCATGCTTTATGGGCGCGGAAGGTCGCTCTTCGCGATATCCCACAACAGCCTGTAGACGCCGCTGCTGACCACGAGCGGCTTCAGGGCTGCGTTACCGGTGATGCCTGCAGCGGCGTTGGGGACTACGCTGACGTCGGTGGCGTCGATCAGCACGAACCAGTCGCCGGCGCCGGGATCGGGTTTCTGCGCATCCGGCGTGAGCGGTTTCGACAGGTCAGCGTCGTTCTCCAGGAGGTGCATCGAGATGATGCCGTCGCGCGACGCTGGATCGAGTTGCTCCCGCAATGCAGCGCGAAGCTTGTCCGCGCCTTCGGCAGGCGGGCGCAGGCGGATGATGCCGAGCGCTGCGCCCCTGCCGACGCCGCGGCTGATCGTGATCCGCGCGACTCCGCGGATCATGTTCTGAAAGCGCGCGATATTGGCCTTCGACCAGTCGGTCTGGTTGGCGAGCGCCTTGCGATAGGCCGGGCTCTCGAGCACATCGAAGGTCGCGGTCGAGTAGAGGCTGAGATATTTCGGCTTGCCGTCATGGGCGACGTAGCGGCGGGCTTCCAGGAAGCCGTCGATGGCGACCCGTTCCTCGAGATGCTCACGGTCGTACCAGCGATTGAATTCAGCTTCGTGCAAGCTGTCGATATCCATCGAGGTCAGCAGCATGCCTTGTCCGGCGATCGGCATCGAGTGCTCCTTTTTTGCCTGTTTTATCCGCGCAATATCGCCTGATCGCGCGGACCAGGGAAGCCGGTTCCCGGCACCGTAGACCAAGGATTGCCACAATTGCTGCAAGCCTGTTCAGCACCGGTTCACAGAGGTAGCATTTCATTCGTTTCGCCAACTCTTGAGAAGAAAAGGGACGACCACCATGGCACGCATTCTGTGGGCATTGATCGTCGGTCTGGTGTCGCTCGCCTCGCTTCCTGTGCATGCGCAGGATCAGGAGAAGCGCCTCGCACTCGTCATCGGCAACGGCGCCTATGAGGCCGGCGCGTTGCAGACCGCCGCGAACGATGCCGGCCTGATCGCGCAGACCTTGCAGGCCGCCGGCTTCGACGTGATCGGCGCACGCGACCTCGACGGCGAAACGCTGCGCAAATCGTTCCGCGATTTCATCCAGAAGGTGCAGGAGGCGGGGCCCAATGCCGTCGCCTTCGTCTATCTCGCCGGCTACGGCGTGCAGCTCACCGGCGAGAACTACTTCGTGCCTGTGGACGCCAAGATTGCCCGCGACACCGACGTGCCGGTCGAGGCGATCCGCATCTCCGACTACAGCCATCAGCTCTCGGCGCTGCCGATCAAGGCCGGCGTGATCGTGCTCGATGCGGCGCGCAGCAATCCCTTCGCCAAGGAAGGCCAGCCGCTGGCCGGCGGTCTTGCGCTGGTCGATCCCGATCCGAAGCTGTTGATCGCCTTCAACTCGGCGCCCGGCACCGTCGCCCCTGACGGTGCGCCGCCTTACGGGCCTTATGCGCAAGCGCTGGCGGAAATGATCCGCACCGGCGGCCTGACCTTGCCCGAGGTGTTCGACCGCGTCCGCTTGCGCGTCAACGAGATGACCAAGGGCGCCGAGATCCCGTGGGATGCGCACAAGGTCGACGCGCCCTTCATGTTCTTCGAGCGCAAGCCGGACGCGCCGCCGCAGCAGGTCGATGCCGGGCTGCGCACCAAGCCGATCCGCGATTTCTCGGCGCAGGATGCCTACGCCGCGGCGCTGGAGCGCGACACGCTGCAGGGCTACGAGGATTACCTGCAGGCCTATCCGAACGATCCGCTGGCGAGGCGCGTGCGCGCGATCGTGGCGGCCCGGCGCGAGGCGATCACCTGGCGGCGCACCTACAATGCCGACACGCCTGATGCGTATTGGTCGTACCTGCGGCGTTATCCGCGCGGGCCGCATGCATACGACGCCCGGCGCCGGCTGGCCTATCTGTCGGCCGCGCTCGAGCCGCCGCCGCAGTTCACGGTGCTCGACTATGACGTGCCGCCGCCGCCGCCCGACGAGGTCGTCTATGTCGACCGTCCGGTGCTGTACTACAGCGATCCGGTGTTCGACTTCGCGCCGCCCCCGCCGCCGCCGGTGGTCTTCCTGCCGCCGCCGCCGCCGGACTTCGTCGTGCTGCCGCCACCGCCGCCGCCGATCGGCCTGTACGTGCTGCCGACGCCGATGTTCGTGGCGATGCCGGCCTATGTCGCCGCACCGGCCTATGTCGTGCCGCCGCAGAACAACATCGTGTTCAACAACATCCACAACACCACCGTCATCAACACGGTCATCAACAACCCCAACCCGACGCCGGCGCAGCTCCATGCGGCCGGGGTGACAGCGGCGATGGGCGGCGCGCCGGTGACGGCGGCACCGCGACTGCCGGCTGCGGCGATGCAGCGCGCCAACCTGCCGGGCGCTCCGCAAGGCGTGACGCCCGCGCAAGGTGCGGCGATGGGAGCTCCACGCGCCGCACCAAACGCGGCCGCGGCACCGAACGCTGCTGCCACTCCGAATGCTGCCGCCGCTCCGAATGCGATGGGCGCGCCGGGCACACCGGGTGCCCATACCCTGCCGGGCGCGAAAAATGGACCGCCGCTGCCGCAGTCGGCGACCGCACCGGCCAATGCCATGCAGCATGGCGCTGTGCCGCCGGGAGCCGCACAACCCGGCGCCGCGCAACCTGGGGCAAAGCCGAATACGGTGGTGCCGGGCAAGCCGGCGACTGCCATGGCGCCTGCCAATGCGCAGCCTGCTCCTCCGGCCAAGCCCGGTGCCGCCCCGGCGACAAACGCGCCCGCCTCACCCGCGGCCGCCGGCAAGCCGGGCGCGCAACCGCTCCCGCATGCCGCGACCGCTCCGACCGCAAACGTGAAGCCCTCGGCGGTACCGTCACCGGCGAACCGCGCGATGTCGACACGGCCGACGCCGGCCGCGCGCCCGGCACCCGCCCGCGCCGCGGTGTCGCCGCCGCCGGTCTCCCGACCCGCGCCGGCGCATGCGGCAGCCCCGCCGGTGCGGGCCGCAGCTCCGCCGCCGCGGCCGGTTGCTCCGCCGCCGCGCGCCGCCGCCATCGCGCCGCGTCCTGCACCGGCACCGGCTCCGCACGTTGCGCCGCCGCCACGGCCGGCGATGCAGGTGCAACGCGCAGCACCGCCGCCGCGAATGGCGGCGCCGCCAAGGCCCGCGCCCGCGCCACGGGCAGCGCCGGCTTGTCCTCCGGGCAAGTGCAAACATTGAGGGAAGCAAGGGAGCCGGTCGAGTTCTTCACCGGCTCCTGATGTCGAGGGTGTTCCGCGGCGGTCTAAAGCGCGATGAGATCAGGTTGAGCTGGAGCGGCATCGAAGGTTCACCTCTCCCTTGGGAGAGGTCGATTTGCGCAGCAAATCGGGAGAGGGGTTACGGTCTATCGAGAGAACAAGAGCCCTCACCCGGATTGCTTCGCAATCCGACCTCTCCCCGGTGGGGAGAGGTGGATCGAAATCGCGGCAAGCCGATTCACCCCAATCTCACAATCAGGCCTTAGCGCTTGGCCGCGAGGTCGGCGATCGCCTTCATCACGGCGTTGCGGATGCCGGGGTCGTAGAGGATGTGGCCCGCGCCATCGATGATGCGGACCTCGCTGCCCGGCCAGCGCGCAGCGAGCGCGTGCGATGTCGCGGGCGGGCACAACAGATCGTAGCGGCCCTGCACCAGGATGCCGGGAATGCCGGCGAGCTTGCCGGCTTCGTCCATCAATTGACGCGGCCGCATGAAGCAATTGTTGGCGAAGTAATGCGCCTCCATGAACGGCGTCGAGGGCAGGGCGCCTGAAGCTTTGAGGTCGAGCCGCGTCTGCTTCGGCGTGTGCTCCGACAACGCGCGTTCGGTGTCGTGCCAGGCCCGCGCGGCCGGCGCATGCACGGCGGCGTCGGGATCGAGGATGCGGCGATAATAGGCCGCAAGCGGCGCTGCACGCTCGCTCTCGGGCAGGAAGTTGAGGAAGTCCTCGGAGAGGGCGGGATAGAAGCGTGGCAAGGCGCGCAGGAAAACGTCGTCCAGCTCCTCCGCGGTGCCGAGAAACGTCGCGCGCAGCACCAGCCCGCTGACCCGCTCGGGATGGGCCTGCGCATAGGCCAGCGCCAGCGTCGCGCCCCAGGAGCCGCCGACCACCATCCAGCGCGCGAAGCCGAACCGCTCGCGGACTTTCTCCATGTCCGCGATCAGGTGCTGCGTCGTGTTGTTGTCGCGGCTGCCCTTCGGCCGGCTGCGGCCGCAGCCGCGCTGGTCGAACAGCACGGCGTGAAAGCGCTCGGGATCGAACAGCCGGCGATGATCGGGCTGGCAGCCGCTGCCGGGGCCGCCATGCAGATAGACCGCGGGGATGCCGCCCTCGCGCCCGACGCTCTCGACATGGAGATCGTGGCCATCGCCGACGTCGAGCCATTCCGACGTCAGCGGCGCAAAGGGATCGGCACGCCTCGCGACCTTGCCGACATCGGCGTCAGGCGCCATTGCGCTTGTCCTGGGATTCGCTCCGGGGTTCGTCCGTCTCCAGCGTGCCGCCGGCGAAGTTACGATACAGGAAGCGGTTCTGCGTGCCGGCGGATTCCCGCTCGGCCTGCTTGAAGATCTCCTCGTGTCGCGGCGACAGCGCGCAGGCCGGGTCGGTGTTGCCGGCATCGCCGGTCAGCGCAAAGGCCTGGCAGCGGCAGCCGCCGTAATCGACCTCGCGGAATTCGCAGCTCTTGCACGGCTCCGGCATCCAGCCGGTGCCGCGATAGCGGTTGAAGGCCTCGGAGTTCTGCCAGATCCAGGCGATCGAATGGTTCGAGCGCACCGATTCGAATTCGAGCCCGGTGATGCTTTCGGCGGCGTGGCACGGCAGCACCTTGCCGGCCGGCGAGATGTTGAAGAACTGGCGGCCCCAGCCGCCCATGCATTTCTTCGGCCGCAGCGCGTAGTAGTCGGGAACAACATAGTCGATCGCGAGCGTGCCCTTCAGGCGCACCTGGGCTTCCTCGACGATGCGGCTGGTCTCCTCGATCTGCTCGATCGTCGGCATCAGCGCGGCGCGGTTCTTCAACGCCCAGCCGTAATACTGCACGTTGGCGACCTCGAGCCGGTCGGCGTCGAGGTCGACCGCCATCTGGATGATGTCGGGCAGCTGATGCAGGTTCTGCCGGTGCATCACCGCATTCACCGTGAGCGGCATGTCGAGCTCGCGCGTCCATTTCGCGACTTCGAGCTTCTTCCGGTGCGCATCCTTCAGACCTGCGACGCGGTCCGCCACAACGGGCTCATTACCCTGGAAGCTGATCTGCACATGGCTGAGGCCGGCGTCGGCCAGCGCCGAAAGCTTGTCTTTCGTCAGCAGCACCGCCGAGGTGATCAGGTTGGAATACAGCCCGACATCGGACGCGCGCTGCACCAGCTCGACGATGTCCTTGCGCGCGGTCGGCTCGCCGCCGGAGAAATGGACCTGCAACACGCCGAGCTCGGCGAGCTCGCTCAGCACCTTCTTCCATTCCTCGGTGGTGAGCTCGGTCGAGCCGCGGTCGAGCTCGACCGGGTTGGAGCAATAGGGACATTGCAGCGGGCAGCGGTGGGTGATCTCGAGAAGCACCGCGAGCGGGATGCCGTAGGTCTCGGCCGCCGAGCGCGTTTGCTCGAGCACCGCGAGCCCGTCGGTTGGGCCTGCTGTCGTCGTCTTGTTGTCGGCGAGCGTGTCACTCATGCTGTGCTCTCGCGCGCTTCGGTCAGAAAGCCCTTGTCGGCCAGATCCTGCAACATGGCGATCACGTCGGTTGCGATCGCCTCGCGCGGGGCGGCATATTTCTCCGCAAGCTGGTCCACCATTGCGGCGACGCTGCGCACGCCGTCGCAGAGCTGCAGCACCTCGACCGCGATGTCATCCGGCGCCAGCACGCGCTCCGGTGCCAGGATCACCCAGACCTGCCGCGTCTCGTCGAATTTCAGCTTGGTATGGCGCGGCAGTTTCGGCCGGCTGGTCTCGCTGACGCTGATGTTGCGGCTGGCCATGATCTTGTCCCTAGCCTGTCTTCGGCACGAAGGCGCCGGGCGGAATCTGGCCGTCGACATAGGCGTGATAGAGCGCGTCGAGCTGCACCCACAGCACGTTGGTTTTGAAGATCAGCGCGTTGCAGACTGCCTCGCGCTCGGCGGCCGTCCTGGCGTGCTGCTTGACGTAGTCGAGCGCGAAGCCGGCGTCGCGCGGCGCCTGGGTCAGGCGGCGGCTGAAATAGCTCATGATGTCGGGGTTGACGAAGTCGTAGTGCTTCAGCATCCCGGAGATGCGCTCCTCGTGCAGGTTCGGCGCGAACAATTCGGTGAGCGAGGAGGCGATCGCCTCCAGCGGCGTGCGGTCGCGGCAGAAATGCACATACGCTTCCACGGCAAAGCGCGTCGCCGGCAGGATGCCTTCGGTGGATTCAACATAGGCCGTGTCGAGGCCGAGGCCCTCGGTCAGCTTCAGCCAGCGCTCGATGCCGCCCTCACTGCCGAGATCGCCGTCATGGTCCTCGATGCGGTGTCGCCACTCGACCCGCGTCATGCGGTCGCGGAAGCGTGTCATCACCATCGCGTCCTTCAGAGGGATCGTGCTCTGGTAGTAGTAGCGGTTCAGCGCCCAGGCCTGGACCTGGCCCTTGTTGAGCTTGCCGCCGTGCAGCAGGCGGTGGAACGGGTGCAGGCTGTGATAGCGCGTGGCACCGATCGTGCGCAGCGTCGCCTCCATCTCCTCGGCACTGTCGAGCGTGATGCCCTTGCCGATCGAGAGCGCGGTCATTCCGGTGGTAGGCACGACATTCACAGCACGATCTCCGTTCCGTCGGCGGGAATCTGCCAACCCGCCTGTTCGGCCGCCTTGCGTTCGGCCGAGGTCCCAAGCAGCGCCGGGTTGGAGTTGTTGATATGCAAAAACACTTTTCGTCCGATGTCGAGCCCGGCGAGGCTGGCGATCGCACCCTGATCGCCCGACATCGCGATATGTCCCATGCCCTGGCCGGTCTTGTTGCCAAGGCCCGCCGCGATCAGTTCGTCATCGCGCCACACCGTGCCGTCGAAAAACACCAGCGGGGCGCCCTTGAGCCGCACTTTCAGATCGTCGGTCACCCGTGCGCAGGCGGCCAGGAAATAGAAATATTTGCCGCTGCGCCTGTCCGCAATACGCAGGCCGAGCGTATCGCCGACGCCGTCGGCGCCCGCCGGATGCGCCTTGCCCTCGAGGTACCACGCGCCCTTGCCGGGAACCTCGAACGGCAGCACCTCAAGCCCGGACGGCGATCCGTCGGGCAGGGCCGGTTCGAAGGCCTGGTCGACCGCGATCGGCCGGCGGTCGACGTTCTTGTCGCTGAGCACGTTGAAGATGCTGTTGGAGCGCAGGATCGCAAGCACCCGCTCATGCGCGTAGATCGTGAACGGCGAGCCCTCACGCATCGACAACAGCCCGGCGACCGCGTCGATCTCGCCATTGGTGAGGATGACGCCCGCGATCGGGCTATGGCGCAGTGCGCCGTGCTTCGGATGCAACTGCGACGTGGCAATCAACTGCTGGCGCAGATCCGGGGACGCATTGACCAGGAACCAGTGCACGCCGTCGCCGCTGACGGCGATCGAGGCTTGCGTGCTCTGCAGTTCGGGGTGGCCGCTTCGCGCCGTCCTGCAGACGGCACAGCCGCAGTTCCACTGCGGAACGCCGCCACCCGCCGCGGCACCCAGGACGACGACACGAAGCATAATCCGTCCCCTGGAGAAGCTTGGCCCTGGAGAAGTTTGTGGACCCAAAAACGTTACGAGGTGGACCCCGGATTTGAAACACACTCCCTCTCTCGGGAGCGCGTTACGCCCGGATGTCCACCTGCGCTAAAACGCTAAACGTGTATGGGGCGCTGCCGCTTACTTGCGGGTTGCGCACATATACATGTTGATTTCCATGCCGACCGACACTTCCACGATCTTCGGTGCTTTCCAGGCCATTTGGCTCTCCTTGTTGCAACCGGACGAACTTTCCGCCCTGCAGAGTAAAGTACTGTGGTTGGAAAAGTTCGCCAGTTAAATTTTCTGTAAGGTGCCGCCTCGAAGGGCATGCTGCACTGCGGCAGGCAAGTTCTGCCCACTCACAAATTTGTGCGCGCGTTTCCCGTCAAAAGCCCGTGGCATCAGACCTTTTTCCTGTTGTTCGCCACACGGTGAATGGTGATCTTGGAATAAGTAGACAGGGCCCTGTGGTCCTCCGAAGGTCCTGTGACGATCCTGGTGCCTCCCCGTGACGGGAGGCGACTAACCGAGCCGAGTTCAGCCGATGCCACGCTATTTCTTCAACACCCGTATCGGCGACGAGCTGATCTCCGATCCCGACGGCGAAATCCTGCGGGATCCCGATCGCGCGTGGGAGATGGCGCGCGCGATGATTCGCGAACTGCTCAAGACCGAGGGCGCCGACGGCGCGCTGCTCAGCGCCGTGATCGAGGTGACCGACGACGAGGGCGAGATCGTGCTGGAGTTTCCATTCACGGAGGCGATCCTCGACCGCCCGGACCGCTCGATGACAAGGCACTGACGCGGGCTGGCCCGCCCGTGTGGTCACAACCGTGCGTTGGCCGATGCCAGCATGTTTCCGATTGCAATTGTCCGGACAAATTCACAAGACTATGAACGGAAAGCCGAACGGCGCCGCGCGACATCAATGGCGCAATCAACAACGGCTTCCACCCAGGGGAGATCTTCATGAAAAAACATTCGTTCGCACCGCGCAGCCTGCTGCTCGCGGGGGCCATGCTCGGGGCGTTCACGCTCTCTGCTGCGGCGCAGCAGCCGGCCGCGCCGGCGCCAGGTGCCACCCCCGCCGCCCAGCCGCTGCCGCCGGGCTCGCCCTTGATCGGGCGTCCGGACAATGAGGCCGCCGCCAAGCTCGCGCCGGTGGCGCCGCCGCCGCTGCCGTCCGCGACCGACAAGCTGCCGCTCGCCAAGCTCAAGGCGCCGGCTGGCTTCAATGTCGAGGTCTATGCGGCCGGCATGGCCAATGCGCGCTCGCTGGCGCTCGGCGACAAGGGCACGGTGTTCGTCGGCAGCCGGCTCGTCGACAAGGTCTATGCGATCGTCAACAAGGACGGCAAGCGCTCGGTCAAGGTGATCGCCTCCGGCCTCTATCGTCCGAACGGCGTCGCCTTCAAGGACGGCACGCTCTACATCGCCGAGCTCTCGAAGGTCTCCAAGATCGACAAGATCGAGGACAATCTCGACAACCCGCCGAAGCCCACCGTCATCTACGACAAGCTGCCGAAGGACGAGGCGCATGGCTGGAAGTTCATCGCCATCGGTCCCGACAACAAGCTTTATGTTCCGGTCGGACAGCCCGGCAACAACGTGCTGCATGACGCCGACCACGGCCAGATCCGTCGCATGAATCTCGATGGCTCCGGCGCCGAGGTCTACGCGCTCGGCGTGCGCAACACGGTCGGCTTCGACTGGAATCCCGAGAACAAGCAGATGTACTTCACCGACAACGGCCGCGACTGGCTGTCGGAGACGGTGCCGGAAGACGAGCTCAACCGCATCACCAAGGCGGGCGAGGATTTCGGCGCGCCGTACTGCTACCAGGGCAACATCATCGATCAGGAGCTCGGCTGGGGCAAGAACTGCAAGGACTACACCGCGCCGGTCGGCCTGATGGGCCCACATACCGCCTCGCTCGGCATGCGCTTCTACACCGGCAGTATGTTCCCGAAGAGCTACAAGAACGTGATCTTCGTCGCGCGTCACGGCTCCTGGAACAAGTCGCAGAAGCAGGGTGGTGACGTGGTCGCCGTCAGGCTGAACAAGGACGGCACGGTGAAGTCGATGGAGCCGTTCCTGACCGGCTTCCTCGAGGACAACAAGTATGTCGGCCGCCCGGTCGACGTCATGCTGCTGAAGGACGGCTCGCTGCTGGTCTCCGACGACTGGAACGGCGCGGTCTATCGCGTCAGCTACGGCAAGCCGAAGGTCGCCAATCAGTAAGTTGCAGCCACGGATCGGGGGCAGCGTCCGCTGCCCCCGATTTTCTTTTGAAGTACATGTAAGGATGGACCGATGCGTAAGTTCGCACTCGTCGCGGCGCTCGCCGCTCTCAGCTTCTCCGCAAATGCCGAGACCATCCAGGAGCGCGCCGCGGCGTGCTTTGCCTGCCATGGCGAGCGTGGCACGTCGGAGACCGAGAACACGCCGTCGCTCGGCGGCCAGACGGCGCCCTATGCGCTGATCCAGCTCTTCATGTTCCGCGAGAAGCTGCGGGTGTTCGACCCGATGAACGAGATGGCGAAGCCGCTGACCGACGACGATTTGCGCGCCTTCTCGGATTTCATCGCGACCTTGCCGAAGCCCACGCCGCCAGCTGACGCCGGCGGTCCCGCGCGGATGGCGCGTGGCCAGGCGCTGGCGCAGCAGAACCGCTGCAACAGCTGCCACAACACCGATTTCTCCGGCAAGGACAACGTCCCGCGCATCGCCAACCAGCGCGAGGACTACCTCGCCAAGACGCTGGCCGAATACAAGGACAACAGCCGCCACGGCTATGACGCCACCATGGCCGACGTGATGCAGACGGTCACCAAGGAGCAGATCGGCGACCTTGCCTATTACATCGCGCATGTCCGCTGAAACATCGGGCGGCGGGCCGCTGGTCATGTTCTCCGCGCGGCGCTAAAACGCAGCGTCACACGGAGTTGCACATGCAGGATATTTGGCGTCTGTCGGCGGCCGAGCTCGCCAGCCTCATCAAATCGAAGAAGGTGTCGGCGAAGGAGGCGGCGGAGGCCGGGCTCGCCCGGCTCGACGCGGTCAACCCGAAGCTTAACGCGGTGGTTGACCACCGGCCGGACGACGTGCTGGCGCAGGCCGCCAAGGTCGATGCGGCCATAGCACGCGGCGAAGCGGTCGGGCCGCTCGCCGGCGTGCCCGTCACCATCAAGGTCAATGTCGACCAGGAGGGCTACGCCACCACCAACGGGCTGAAGGCGCAGCGCGACGTCATCGCCAAGGTCGACAATCCGGTGGTTGCCAATCTGCGCAAGGCCGGCGCGGTGTTGCTCGGCCGCACCAATTGTCCGGCGGTCTCCTATCGCTGGTTCACCACCAACCTCATTCACGGCGACACCAAGAACCCGCGCGATGGCGGCATCACGCCGGGCGGCTCGTCCGGCGGCGCGGGCTCGGCGGTCGCGGCCGGCATCGGCCACATCGCTCACGGCACCGATATCGCCGGCTCGGTCCGCTATCCGGCCTATGCCTGCGGCGTGCACGGCCTGCGGCCGAGCATGGGTCGCATCCCGGCCTTCAATTCGGCTTTGCCGGAGCGTCCGATCGGCCCGCAGATCAGCGCGGTGTCGGGCCCGCTGGCGCGCACCGTCAACGACCTGCGCATCTCGCTCGCGGCGATGTCGGCGCCGGACTATCGCGACCCCTGGTATGCGCCGGTGCCGCTCGAGGGTCCGCCGCGCGAGAAGCGCGTTGCGATGTGCCTCAATCCCGATGGTCTCAACCCGGTGCCGGAAGTGGTCGCCGCGGTGGCCGACGCCGGCAAGCGATTGCAGAAGGCCGGCTGGATCGTCGAGGAGATCGCCGACACGCCGTCCTTGCGCGAGGCGGCCGAGATCCAGACCCGGCTCTGGCTCGGCGACGGCTATGAGGCCCAGCTCGCCTTCGCCGAACGCGAGGGCGATCCCGGCGCGCTGGCCTGCCTGCGCGGCGTCCGCGCCCGGGTGCATCCGTTCGACCTGTCGCAGGCATTGACCCGCCGCGCGACCTTGACGCGCGAATGGTTCGCCTTCTTCGAGAAATATCCGGTGCTGCTGATGCCGGTGTCCGGCGAGCTGCCGTTCCCCGACCATCTCGACCGCAAGGACGAGGCGTCGTTCGCACGGGTGTGGCACGCGCAGCTGCCGCAGATCGCGATCCCGTTCATGGGGCTTCCCGGGCTCGTGGTCTCCACCGGTCTCGTGGGACGGATCCCGGTCGGCGTGCAGCTGGTGGCCGGACGCTACCGTGAGGATCTCTGCCTTGCCGCCGGCGAGGCGGTCGAGGCCGGCGGCACGCCGTCGTCGCCGATCGATCCGGTCAATTGAGATGGCGACCGTTTACGATTTCACCGCCAAGTCGCTCGCCGGCGACGACGTGCCGCTGCAGCGGTTCGAGGGCCAGGTGCTGCTGATCGTGAACACCGCGAGCGCCTGCGGGTTCACGCCGCAATACAAGGGCCTGCAGGAGCTGCACGCCGGCCTCTCGGTGCGCGGCTTTGCGGTGCTCGGCTTTCCCTGCAACCAGTTCGGCGCGCAGGAGCCGGGCGATGCGAAGCAGATCGCCGCGTTCTGCGAGACCAACTATGCGGTGACGTTTCCGATGTTCGCCAAGATCGACGTCAATGGTTCAGGTGCGCATCCATTGTACGAACACCTGAAACGTGAGAAGTCGGGCCTGCTCGGGCCCGCGATCAAATGGAACTTCACCAAGTTCCTGGTCGACCGCGTCGGCAAGGTCGTTGCGCGGCATGCGCCGACCGCCCGGCCCGAAGGATTGAGGAAGGACATCGAGGCGCTGCTATGAGCGACGACAACGACACCAACGACCAATTCCCCGACCGCCTCTCGGTCGATCCGAACAGCCCGTACTACAATGCGGATATTCTCGCCCGCGATGTCGGCATCCGATTCAAGGGTGCCGAGAAGACCAATGTCGAGGAGTACTGCATCAGCGAAGGCTGGGTCCGCGTCACCGCGGGCAACGCCAAGGACCGTTACGGCAATCCGCTCACCATCAAGGTGCACGGGCCGGTCGAGCCGTATTTCCGGGATAAGGCGAAGTCCTGACTCGGGCGCACTTCACGCATCAAACACCGTCATGCCCGGGCTTGTCCCGGGCATCCACGTCTTGACGGTACAACAGAAGTAAGACGTGGATGGCCGGGACAAGCCCGGCCATGACGAACATCAAGGACCAAAACACCATGTCCGTCCGTATCGTCGACGTCCGCGAGGTGACCAAGCCGATCTCCTCGCCGATCCGCAACGCCTATATCGACTTCACCAAGATGACCTCGAGCCTGGTGGCCGTGGTCACCGACGTGGTGCGCGACGGCGAGCGGGTGGTCGGCTACGGCTTCAATTCCAACGGCCGCTACGGGCAGGGCGGTCTGATCCGCGAGCGCTTTGCGCCGCGCCTCAAGGAAGCCGATCCGAAATCGCTGCTCGATGCCGATGGCGGCAATCTCGATCCGGACAAGGTCTGGTCGACGCTGATGTCGAACGAGAAGCCGGGCGGCCATGGCGAGCGCTCGGTCGCGGTCGGCACCATCGACATGGCGGTGTGGGATGCGGTGGCGAAGATCGCGGGCAAGCCGCTGTTCCGGCTGCTCGCCGAGCGCCACGGGCTATCAGCCAATCCGCGCGTCTTCGTCTATGCGGCCGGCGGCTATTACTATCCTGGCAAGGATCTCGGCGCGCTGCGCAAGGAGATGCGCGGCTATCTCGACCGCGGCTACAACGTCGTGAAGATGAAGATCGGCGGCGCGCCGCTCGCCGAGGACCGCGAGCGGATCGAGGCGGTGCTGAAGGAGATCGGCAGCGCGGCGCAGCTTGCGGTCGATGCCAACGGCCGCTTCGATCTGGAGACCGCGATCGCCTACGCCAAGATGCTGCGCGAGTACCCGCTGTTCTGGTACGAGGAGGCCGGCGATCCGCTCGACTACGCGCTGCAGGCCGCGCTGGCCGAGTTCTATCCGGGTGCGATGGCGACCGGCGAGAACCTGTTCAGCCACCAGGATGCGCGGAACCTGATCCGCTACGGCGGCATGCGGCCGGACCGCGACTGGCTGCAATTCGATTGCGCGCTGTCCTACGGGCTCTGCGAGTATCAGCGGACGCTCGAGGTGCTGAAGACCCACGGCTGGTCGCCGAGCCGCTGCATCCCGCATGGCGGCCACCAGATGTCGCTGAACATCGCGGCCGGCCTCGGCCTCGGCGGCAATGAGAGCTACCCCGACCTGTTCCAGCCCTATGGCGGCTTCCCGGACGGCGTGCGCGTCGAGGGTGGCCACATCGTGATGCCCGAGCTTCCCGGCATCGGCTTCGAGGGCAAGTCGGATCTCTACAGGGAGATGAAGGCGCTGGCGGACTAAGTCCGGCCAGCGACCGCGATCCCCTCGGTGCGGGGCGGGCTTGAGTTCGCTTGCAAAATTTTGTGAGCGACGCTCAAGAAATTATTGAACGTTGCTCATTTCTGGATATACTCATGAGAACAGAGCGTCTTTCTCCCGGATGATCGGGAGCAGGCGCGGAACCGGCCGTGAGGAGTGCCGCATGCCATATTCAGCGAAGGATCTCCGGGAAGCCGCCGATGCCGGGGTGATCAGCTCGGCTGATCTGGAACGGCTGCTCACTTTCCTGGCGAGCAGCGCAGGGCAGGGGGCGGCCAGTGACGCCAGCCCTGCCGCCAAGTTCGATGCAGCGCATGTGCTCTGGTACGCCGGCGCGCTCATTGTGATCGGCGCCATGGGCCTGTTCTCGACCCTGGCCTTCACCCAGATGGGCGGCCGGGCGCTGACGATCTGTGCGATGGCCTACGCCACCGGTTTCACCTTCGCAGGACACCATCTTTGGCACCGGAAGAATCTGCGGGTTCCCGGCGGCCTGCTGATCGCGATCGCGGTCTCGATGGCGCCGCTCGCGGTCTACGGCATCCAGGACGAGCTTGGCTGGTGGGGCAAGTTCGGAAAGCCGGGAACCGTGCAGGACTTCTACGTCTGGGTGAAGGGCAGTTGGATATTCATGGAGATTGCGACCGTCGCCGCCGGCATCGTCGCGCTGCGTTACTACCGCTTCGCGTTCATCGTTGCGATCATCTCGGTCGCGCTGTGGTTCATGTCGATGGACCTGGCGCCGTGGCTCAGCGGCATGGCTCACGCCGATTTCGAGATGCGCCGCAGGGTGTCGATCTGGTTCGGGCTGGCCGTGCTCGCGGTGGCGTGGATCGTGGACTATCGCAGTCGCAACGGCGACTTTGCGTTCTGGCTGCATCTGTTCGGCCTGATGGCGTTCTGGGGCGGAATCACCGCGTCCGAAGGCGCGACCGAACTGGGCAAAGCGGTCTACTGCCTGCTCAATGTCGGCCTGATCGCGATCGCCGTGATCCTGTCGCGACGCGCCTATGCGGTGTTCGGCGCGTTCGGTATCTGCCTCTATCTCGGCCATCTCGCCGACGTCGTGTTCAAGGACTCGCTGTGGTTTCCGTTCTCGCTGTCGCTGATCGGCATTGCCGTGATCGCCGCAGGCCTGCTCTACCATCGCAACGAGCGTGCGATCACCGGCTGGATTGACGCGCATCTGCCGGCGGGGTTGCGGCCGCGGTCCGCAACCGCATGACCGAGACGTCCCGATCGTTTAGAACCGCTACAATCTGGAATCGCTACAAGAAGTGCGGCGCGCAAGCGCCGCACTTCGTTTCCAGGCGCAAATCCGGAAGCTGACAGAAACCATTCGCATCCTTGACTTTTCCAACCCTGCGCTCGCCGCGAGGTATATCCGCGTCCATTCGTCGCGATTTTATTCCGTCGTCACGCAAAAATTTTCTCGCGCCCGTCGTCTGGACGCACAGCGCCTCACCTCACTAGAGGACGGCGCATCGCCTTCAGCGAAGGCGAGAGTTGCTTGGGGACGACGTCATGACATCAAGAACACAAGCCCATCGTCGCATTGCCTTGCTTGCGAAGCTGTCGCTGCTCACGGCGAGCTATCTCGCGCTGGGCGTTCCGCTCGCAACATCTGCCGCACAGGCGCAGTCGGCGCAGGCCGGCGCCTCGTCGCTGCCGCCGGTGACCGTCACGCCGCCGGCCACGCAACGTCGCCGCAGCGCGCCATCAACGTCGCGCAACACCGCCGCGGCACGAGGCCGCCGCACCCAGACGGCACGGCGGATCGCGCCCGCGGCAGCGGCAAAACCCTTCGCGCAATCGCAGGACGCGCGCACGGGCACTTCAGGCTATTTCACCAACAGTACGTCAGTTGCGACCAGGACCAACACCGCCATCGTCAACATCCCGCAATCGCTCAACGTGATCACACGGGCGCAGATCCGCGACCAGAACTACCAGGGCCTCACCGACGTCACCCGCTATGTCCCCGGCGTTGCCGTGCACCAGGGCGAGGGCAATCGCGACGAGCTCGTGATCCGCGGCGTCGATTCCAGCGCCAACTTCTTCGTCAACGGCTTTCGTGACGACGTGCAGTATTTCCGCGACACGTACAACGCCCAGAGCATCGAGGTGCTGAGGGGGCCGAGCGCGCTGACCTTCGGCCGCGGCGCCGGCGGCGGCCTGCTCAACCGCACGCTGAAGGAGGCCGACGGCAACCGTGTCTACGAGGCGACGGCGCAGGCCGGCTCGTGGGGCGATCGCCGCGTCAGCCTCGATGCCGGACAGGCGATCAACGACAACGTCGCAGCAAGGCTCAACGTGTTCTACGAAGGCGCCGATGCCTTCCGCAATTTCAATCACCTGGAGCGCTACGGCATCAATCCAACGGTGACGCTGAAGCCCGACGACAACACCAAAATCAAACTGAGCTACGAATATTTCCACGACGAGCGCACCGCCGATCGCGGCAATCCCTCGCAGGGGCTGCCGGGTGGCGCGACCCGTTTCAACCCGACGACGCCGTTCGCGCCGAACGGCGACTTGTCGACCTTCTTCGGCAGCCCCAGCCTGAACACCGCGCAGGCGACGGTGCAGACCGGCATGGCCATCATCGAGCACGATTTCGAGAACGGGCTGACGGTGCGCAACGGCACCATCGCCGCCGACTACCAGAAGTTCTATCAGAACGTCTATCCGACCGGCGGCCCGCTCGCGGGCGCGGTCAATCCAGCCGACACCGCGGTCAATCTCGGCGCCTATCAGCACACGACGAACCGCGACAATGTTTTCAACCAGACCGATTTCACCTACAAGACCTGGACCGGGCCGCTGTTCCACACGGTCGGCTTCGGCACCGAGTTCGGCCGGCAGACCGGCGTCGACATCCGCAACACCGGCGTGTTCCCGAACGGCACCAACACCATCGTGCAGAACCCGTTCGCGCCGACCTATTTCGGACCGGTGACGTTTCTTCACCATTTCACCGGCACCAACAGCGACGGCGTCACCACGCCCGATTCGAACAGCCGCTACGCGCTGAACATCCAGTCCGGCTATCTCAGGGACACCATCGAGATTTCGCGCGCCGTGCAGATCATCGCCGGCGCGCGGTTCGATCGCTACGACATGTCGGCCACCGACATGAACACCAACATCAATCGCAATCGCGTCGACAATCTGGTGTCGCCGCAGGGCGCCCTGATCATCAAGCCGATCAATTCGATGTCGGTCTACACCGCCTACAGCATCTCCTTCCTGCCGGCCTCGGGCGACCAGTTCAGCGCGCTGAACGACGGCACCCTGATCCTGCAGCCGCAGCGCTTCGAGAATGTCGAGCTCGGCATGAAGTGGAACATCAATCCGAAGCTGCTGTTCTCGACCGCGGTCTACAATCTGAACCGCACCAACCAGCCGATCGCCGACGGCAACAATCCCGGCTTCTTCTTCCCCTCCGGCAGCACGCTCACGCGAGGCGTCGAGGCAAGCCTGACCGGCTATGTCACCGAGCAATGGCAGTCGTCGCTGGCCTATGCTTACACCGTCGCGAAGATCACCGGTGCGACCTCGACGACCGTCGTGCCCGGCAACCGCGTCCAGCTGGTGCCGTACAATCAGTTTGCCTGGTGGAACAAGTATCAGTTCACGCCGATGTGGGCGGCCGCGCTCGGCGTGATCTATTTCGGCGATTCCTTCGCCTCGTCCGACGACACGGTGCGGCTGCCGGGCTTCGTGCGCTTCGATGCCGCGGTCTACGCCAAGATCGACGAGACCTGGAGCGCCCAACTCAACGTCGAGAACATCTTCGACAAGGGCTATTGGGCGTCGGCCGACGGCAACAACAACATCTCGCCGGGACAGGGGCGCACGGTGCGGCTGATGGCAAGGGCGAGGTTCTAGCTTTCACCGTCATGCCCGGGCTTGTCCCGGGCATCCACGTCTTTGCCGCGGCCTACAAGAAAGACGTGGATGGCCGGGACAAGCCCGGCCATGACAACGATAGAGAGGTGCGCTCGCAATGACGGGGATGGAGTTCGGCTTGCCTACCCCAACCGCATGTCCAGCAGCCGCCGGCCTTCGCCCTTCAACAGCTTCTTCACCGCGCTCGAGGCGATCACCTCGCCGTTGTTGGCGTAGGCTTCGTGGTTCTTCTCGATGTCGTCGAGGCGATAGAGGTAGTTGACCATGATGCCTGCGGATTCGCGCAGGCCCTTGGGCGAGAGGTCGCCGAGCCAGTTGATCCGCTCCAGCCGTGCGCCGTTGCCGAGATGGAAGCGCGCGACCGAGTCGATCAGTCGTCCCTTCGGCGTGCGCGCCTTCAGGAAATAGTAGGCGGCAAGCGGCTCCAGCACGGCGCGCAGCTGGGTGGCGAGCTCGGCGTTCTCGAACCAGTCGGGCTTGCCGAGGCTTTCCAGCAGCTGGCGGTCCTCATCGGTGAGCGGCACGTCGTCGGCCTGCTTGACCCACTGCATGAAGCCCGGCACCGGCGACAACGTCACGAAGTTGTCGAGCTTCGGCAATTCGCGGCGCAGCTCCTCGACCACCTGCTTGATCAGGAAGCTGCCGAAGGAGATGCCGCCAAGGCCGCGCTGGGTATTGGAGATCGAATAGAACACCGCAGTGCGGGCGCGCTCGACCGGGACCGGCTCGCGCTCTTCCGCAAGCAGCGGCGCGATTGCGCCCGGGATGGTTTCGGTCAGTGCGACCTCGACGAAGATCAGCGGCTCGTCGGCCAGCGCCGGATGGAAGAAGGCGTAGCAGCGGCGATCGATCGGATCGATGCGGCGGCGCAGATCGTCCCAATCGCGGATCTCGTGCACGGCCTCATAACGGATGATCTTCTCCAGAATATTGGCCGGAGACGACCAGTCTATCCTGCGCAGCACGAGGAATCCCCTGTTGAACCAGGACGAGAGCAGATGCACCACGTCGCGATCAAGCGCGGCAAGGTCCTTGTTGCCCTTCATCAGTGAAAGCAGATCCGAGCGGATCGACACCAGCTCGCCGGTGCCGCCCGGCGCGCGATTGAGCCGGCGGATCAATTCCTGGCGGCGCGGCTCGGAGGCGAAATGCAGGTCGCTGGCGTCGTCGCCATTGGCCTTGGTGCGCCAGCTTTCGATCGCCTGCGCCAGCTTGGCGTGATCGGGGCCGAAATCGCGGGCCAGCGTCTGGAAGAACGACAGGCGGCCGGCGGCATCGAGGTGGTGGTAGCGGTCGAGCACTTCGCGCGCCATCGCGGTGCCGGAGGCTTCGCCCCGGCCGGACAGTAGCGCCTCGCACAATTCCAGCAGTTCGGAAGCATCCTGCTTGTCGTTGGCCGGGCTCGCGCGGCCGAGCAGGACGCGGCCACGTTCGGAAATCGTCGAGAGCAGATCGGAGAAGAAGGCATTGGCCATGAGCAGGTCGTATCCAGCAGGTCGTATCCAGTGAAGCCGGACCTTACACGGGATTTAAGGTCGGGAGCACTGCAATCAAGCGCATGGATCGTACGGAAATATGTCGCAGCGCGACAGCGGTATAATTCGTCGTCGCTGCGCCCGATGGCGAATCCCGTTCACGTTTTCTCCGCGAACGCGGTCGGTGTCTTGCCGGTAACCTGGCGGAATGCGTGGGAAAATGCCGGCACGCTGGCATAGCCGAGGTCGGAGGCGACTTGCTTGACCGAAACGTTCGCGGTGCTCGACAGGCGTTCGATGGCGGCCGCGATGCGGGCGCGCTGGCACCAGCTCTTGAACGAGAGCTGCGTCTCCGCCGAGAACAGCCGCGACAGCGTCCGCGCCGAGGTGCCGACCGTGCGCGCCAGCGCATCGATGTCGTGGTCCTTCGTCGGATCGGCCAGCACGATGTCGGCGGCGCGCCGGCAGCGCGGCTCCTGCGGCAGCGGGATGAAGGTCGCGGAATCCTCGGCCTGGTGCAGCTCCAGCATCACGAGGCGGATCAACAGAGCGGTGCGCTCGCGTCCGCATGAGGCGTCGAACAGTGCCAGGATCGCCTGGTGCACCAGCGGTGACACCCGCACCACGAATTCGTGGTCGAGGCTGTCGCTGCGCTTTTCGCGCGCAAGCCAGGCCTGGTCGAAATACAGCGTGCGCATCTCGATGTCGGCGAGCACGTCGATCGCGTGCGGGAGCAGGGCAGGGACCCACACCGCGCGGTCCGGCGGCACCAGCCAGCGCCCCTTCGGCGTCGTCACCTGCATGGTGCCGCTGGCGGCATAGACCAGCTGTGCCTCGCGGTGCATGTGCGGGTCGAGCCGGACGCCCTTGCGGTAGCTGCGCGCCACCAGATGCACGCCGTCCCCGGTGACGCGCCGGTCCTGGTGGAGGGCTCTTATTGGCGGCTCAGCGATAGTCATTGGCGACATCCCGTCAGGACAAGCACCTATAACCTATTTTCGAGCAATTGAAGAATCGCGTGAGAGACGTGCCGATGAACGGTCCAAGCAACAGTCCCAGCCGGGTGATCACCTTCGTCAACGCGGCCCATTTCATCGATCACTACGCGATGCTGATTTTCGCCGCCGCCGTCATCATCATGGGCCCGGCGCTCGGCATGGCCTATTCGGAACTGCTGCCCTATGCGACCCCGGGCTTCATCGCCTTCGGCGCCGGCTCGCTGGTCACGGGCTGGCTCGGCGACCGCTGGAGCCGCCGCCACATGATGGTGATCTTCTTCGTCGGCATCGGCCTGTCGATGATCTCGGTCGGCTTCGTGCAGACGCCGCTGCAGCTCGGCGCCGCGCTGCTGGCGATCGGCATCTTCGCCTCGATCTATCATCCGGTCGGCACCGCGATGATCGTGTCCTATGCCGAGAAGCTCGGCGCCCAGATGGGGATCAACGGCGTCTGGGGCAATCTCGGCGTCGCCTCGTCGGCGCTGGTCACCGGCGTGATTGGCCAGTATCTCGGCTGGCGCTGGGCGTTCATCGTGCCCGGCACGGTCACCGTGCTGATCGGCATCGTCTTTGCGATGACGGTGGTGCATGAGGACCGCAAGGGCTCCAGGCAGGCCGCAGCCCAGGTGCGGGTCGCCAAGGAGGACATGTGGCGGGTGGTGCTGTCGCTGCTGATCGTGGTGATCGCGATCTCCACCACCTTCAACGCGGTGACGGTGGCGCTGCCGAAGCTGTTCGCCGAACGGCTCGCCGATCTGACCAGGAGCCCGGCGCTGCTCGGCGTGATCGCGGCCGGGGTCTATGTGTTCGGCGCGATGACGCAGTACACCATCGGCAAGCTGCTCGACAGATATTCGCTGAAGACGGTGGCGCTGCCGCTGTCGTTCCTGCTGGCGCCGTTCCTTTATCTGGCGGCGAGCCTGTCCAACCTGCCGCTGATCGTGGTCTCGATCGGCATCGTGATGGGCGCGTTCGGCCAGGTCACGGTGAACGATGCCATGGTCGGCAAGTACACCACCGAGGAATGGCGCTCGCGCGCCTATGCGGTGCGCTATTTCGTCGGCTTCACCGCGGCCGGCGCTTCCGTCGGCCTGGTGGCCTGGCTGTACGACCAGGGCGGCTTCTCGATGATGCTGCGCGCGTTCGCGGCACTCTGCCTGCTGGCGATCGCGGCCGCGATCATCCTGCCGCGCGAGATCCGCACCCCGGCCACGCAGGCGGGCTGACACGGGGCGTTTTGCGCCATCTGCCGTTGAGGCAATGCGTGCGCCGACCTGCGGTGCGCCGCTCGGGCACCGCCGGCAAACCGTGACCTGGTCACGGTTCGCCAACTTTGTTCCAACCCGAAGGTGTGGTAAGTTCAAACGGGCCTCGGGGACGAAGGCGCCGATTGCGCCGCGAACACGTGATTGTGGAGCAGCCAGAGCGCCATGGGCGAAATTCGCGACTTCAAGTCAGGCCGGTCACAGTCCGACAATACACAGCCGCCCGGCACTTCGATGCCGCGGCGCCTGGCGGCGATCGTTGTCGGCGATATCGCCGGCTACAGCCGGCTGATGCAACTCGATGAAGAGGGTACGCATACCCGCGTCAAGCGGGCCGAGCGCGATCTGATCGAGCCCACCATTGCCGAGCACCATGGCAAGCTGGTCAAGACCACCGGCGATGGTTTTATCGCGATATTCGACAGTCCGGTCGAAGCCGTCCGGTGCAGCATCGTGATTCAGCAGAACATGATCGGCCGCAACGCGGCGATCGCGAGAGATCGCTGGATCGAGTACCGGATCGGCGTCAACCTCGGCGACGTCATCATCGAGGCCGATGATATCTATGGCGACGGCGTCAACGTGGCTTCGCGCCTGGAAGGGATCGCAGCGCCGGGTGAAGTCTTCATCTCCGGCGGCATCTACGAGCAGATCAAGCACAAGATGGTCTGCGGATACGAATCGCTCGGCGACCGCAAGGTCAAGAATATCACCGATCCGGTCCGGGTTTATCGCGTGCTGCCGGACGCCGCCGCGTATCAGAGGACACGCAGGCGCCGCGAGTCCATTCTGCTCACGCTGCTCGGATTGGCGATCGCGATCATCGCGGGTGGCGTGCTGTGGTATCTGCTCGCCCAACCGCGCGGCAAGCCGGCCGACGTGGTACAGGCGCCTCCGTCACCGACGGCATCGCCTGCCGTCCAGCCGCCGGCACCAAGCCCGGCTCCGACGCAAACCGCAAGTCCGACCCCGGCGGCGCCGACGCAGCAAGCGTCGCCTCAACCCGCGCCCTCCGCGAGCCCGACCCCGGACCTGCCGGAACCCGAACTGGTCTTGCTTCAAGCTGGCAGCTTCTCGATGGGAAGCAATGACGATCCTTCCGAGCGGCCGATCCGCCGCGTGACGGTCAAGCCGTTTGCCATGGGCAAATATCCGGTGACGATCCGCGAATGGAATGCCTGCGCGGCGGCCAAAGCCTGTGGCTTCACGGCCAGCGGCAAGGACGACGTTCCGGTCACCAATGTGAGCTGGAGCGATGCGAAGCAATATGTGACCTGGCTCGCCGAGCGCACCAAGAAGCCCTACCGGCTTCCGAGCGAAGCCGAGTGGGAATATGCGGCGCGGGGCGGGACGCAATCGAAGTACTGGTGGGGCGACCAGATGCAATCGGGCCACGCCGGGTGCAAGGATTGCGGCGGCGACAGTGCGGCCGAGCAGCCGGTCAAGGTCGGCAGCTACAAGCCGAATCCGTTCGGCCTCTACGACATGGGCGGCGGGGTCGATCAGTGGGTCGAGGATTGCTGGCACAGGAATTACCAGGGCGCGCCGACCGACGGTGCGGTCTGGTCCGCCGGCGACTGCGCCTCGCATGTCATCCGCTCCGGCTCGTGGAAGAATGACGCACGCTATGTGCGTCCGGCCAATCGCGATAATTACGACACCAATGTTCGTTATCCGACCCACGGTTTCCGGGTCGCGCTGTCTCCCTGAGCGGTCATCCCTGATCGCCGGGCTTCATGGAGGGGCTATGAAAACTGCAGGCTTGATCATGCTCGCTGCGGCACTGACGCTGTTCGCCGCCCCGGCCGTCGCGCAGAACAAGCCGGCCGGCAAGGACACCAAGCTGTATTTCATCTGGCCGCGTGACGGCGCCAAGCTCAAGAGCCCGTTCTGGTGCCGCTTTGGGTTGCGCAACATGGGCGTCACCCATGCCGGCGACGACTACCCGAACAGCGGCCATCACCATCTTCTGATCGACGTCAATGAGCCGTTGAACCCGAATGAGCCGATTCCGTCGGACAAGTCTCATCTGCACTTCGGTGCGGGCCAGACCGAAACGCAGCTCGATCTGGCGCCCGGCAAGCACACCCTGCAGTTGGTGCTGGGCGACGCCAAGCACTATCCATTCAGCCCGCCGGTCGTCTCCGAAAAAATCACCATCCGGGTCAGATAGGCCGATACGGATAGCTCCCTTGCGAGAACCGGCGCTTGCACAAGGCCGCGCCGTGCGGTTTGTTGCGCGCCTGCCGGACAGCGAGATTCGGCGTGGAGGACGTCTGATGTCGTCTCGACTGCTGCGTCTGGCTGGCCTCGTTCTGGGAGTGATTGTCATGGCCACATCAGCGGATGCCGACGCCTTGAAGGATCAGATCGCGCCGACCGGAAAGCTCCGGGTCGCGATCGCGATCAGCCCGGCCGGCGGCGCGTTCTGGTCGAGCAAGACCGAGAACGGCTATGCGGGCGTTCCCGTCGATCTCGGCCGCGAGATGGCGGCGCAACTCGGCATCCCCGTCGAATATGTCGTGCATCAGAATTCCGGCCAGATCACCGACGCGGCGGCGAAGAGCACCTGGGACATCACCTTCCTGCCCAAGGATCCCGAGCGCGAGACCAAGATGACGTTCGGGCCGATCTATGAGGTTGCCGACGCCACCTATATCGTCAAGCCCGGCTCGACGATCACGAATTTCGCCACACTCGACCAGGACGGCGTCAAGGTCGCCGCCGTCAATGCCACCACCACGATGCGCGGCGCGATCGCCCATCTCAAGCACGCCAAGGTCACGGGCTATCAGACCTATGACGAGATCTTCAATCTGCTGAAGAGCGGCGAGATCGACGCCTTCGCATTGTCGCGCGATCAGCTCAATGCGATGGCGAAGAAGATCCCGGGCACGCACGTGCTGGACGAGACCTTCAAGCAGACCGTCACCGCGGTCGCGGTGCCGCTCAACCATCCGCTCGCCGCGGCCTTTGCCACCGGGTTCATGACCGAGGCGATCGCCAACGGCACGTTGCGCAAGGCCTATGACAACAACGGGCTGAAGGGCTCGCCGGTCCGCACCGAGGTGAAGTGACCTAGCGGTGCTTATCGACTCTTTCCCCGTCACCCCCGCGCAAAGGCGAGGCCTTTGCGCGGGGATGACGGGGATGGAGAGATGCGCATCCTCTGGGCGACAACTGGGCATGCTGCATAATTCCGCGCCATCGTGCCGGCCGGTTCCTGCGTTGTCTGCCTAACTCATTGTATTAAAATGAATTTCAGGCCTGACGCCAGCGTCTCCGCTTGGCATATGCATTGCTTGTGATTGCACCAGTCAATGACGACTGCCGTTCTCCGGATTGCCGAGGCCAGTGCTGGCCGAGGCGAGGGGATCAAGGCGCCCGGCCCGGGCGTCTCGTGCAATCGTTGCAGCCCCATTTCCCCGGACGAGCATTTCAACCAACCCGCGTCGCTTCCGGCAGGCAACCGGCGCGGCCGAATTGCGCAAGGGGATTTTACGAATGGCCTATCTCGCTCCGTCCGAATTCGTCACCAAGATGGTGGATGCCGGCGAATCCAAGATCTTCATGTCGACCCGAGACACCGTGATCCGCGCCTATATGGCGGGCGCGATCCTCGCACTGGCCGCCTGGTTCGCCGTGACGATCAACGTCAATACAGGTCAGCCGCTTGTCGGAGCATTGTTGTTTCCGGTCGGCTTCGTCATGCTCTATCTGCTGGGCTTCGATCTATTGACCGGCGTGTTCGTGCTCTCGCCGCTCGCGCTGCTCGACAAGCGCCCCGGCGTCACGCTTGGCGGCGTCCTGCGCAACTGGGCTCTCGTCTTCATCGGCAATTTCGCCGGCGCGCTCACGGTGGCGTTCATGATGGCGTTCGTGACGACGTTCGGCTTCACGCAGGAGCCCGACAAGGTCGGCATGACCATCGGCAACATCGGTGAGGGGCGGACGCTGGGCTACGCGGCGCATGGCGCGGCGGGCATGGCCACGCTGTTCATCCGCGGCATGCTCTGCAACTGGATGGTCTCGACCGGCGTCGTCGGCGCCATGATCTCCACCACGGTGCCCGGCAAGGTGATCGCGATGTGGATGCCGATCCTGGTGTTCTTCTACATGGTATTCGAGCATTCGGTGGTGAACATGTTCCTGTTCCCGTCCGGACTGATGCTGCATGCGAAGTTTTCGATCATGGACTACCTGATCTGGAACGAGATCCCGACCGTGCTGGGCAACCTCGCCGGCGGCCTCGCCTTCACCGGGCTCACGCTCTACACCACGCATGTGAAGACGGCGCCGAAGCGCCAGCGCCTCGCGGCTTGATCCTGGCCGGCTGGAGCATGATCCGGAAAAGTGTGAAGCGGTTTTCCCTCGCGACAAACGCGCAGCGTTTGCGCGGAGATCATGCTCAGACAAGAAGCCAAAGCGCGATGACGATTCAACATAATCTCATCGCGCTTTGGTTGGGCTCTCCTGTCGCGGAGGGCCCCATTCGCTTTGGGACGGTCGATGCCGCGCGCGCTGAAAATATCGGTCGGGCAATTCTCTGATCAGGGCCGCAAGGACGCCAATCAGGATTTCCACGGCGCCTTGATCCCCGAGGAGCCGCTGCTCGGCCTGAAGGGGATCGCCGTGGTGCTCGCCGACGGCATCTCCTCGAGCAGCGTCGGCCGCATTGCCGCCGAGTCCGCGGTCAAGAGCTTCCTGACCGACTATTACTGCACCTCGGAATCCTGGTCGGTGAAGAGCTCGGCGCAGCGCGTGCTGGAGGCGACCAATTCCTGGCTGCACGCGCAGACAAGGCGCAGCCAGAATCCCTACGACAAGGACAAGGGTTACGTCTGCACGCTGAGCGCCCTGGTCGTCCGGTCGAACACGGCGCATCTGTTCCATGTCGGCGACTCGAGAATCTACCGCGTCGCCGGCAACAGCCTCGAACAACTGACCAACGACCACCGCGTCGTGATCTCCTCGCAGCAGAGCTATCTCGGCCGCGCGCTCGGCGTGAACCCGCAGCTCGAGATCGACTACCAGGCTCTCCCGCTCGAGCGCGGCGACGTCTTCCTGCTGGTGACCGACGGGATCTACGAGCATGTCCCGGCGCGGCAGCTGGCGGAGGCGATCAAAGACGGCGCCGCCGATCTCGATGTTGCCGCGAAGTCGATCGTCGAGCAGGCCTATGAGAACGGCAGCCCGGACAATCTCACCGTGCAGATCGTCCGGATCGACGAATTGCCCGACGCCGATGCCAGCGAGGTGTTCGGCCAGCCGGCTGAACTGCCGCTGCCGCCGCTGCTCGAGGCGCGGATGCTGTTCGACGGCTATCGCATCGTGCGCGAGCTGCACGCGTCGCACCGCAGCCACATCTATCTCGCTGTCGACGAGGACAGCGCCACCACGGTCGCGATCAAGATCCCCTCGATCGACCTGCGCGACGATCCGGCCTATCTGAAGCGCTTTGTGATGGAAGAGTGGGTCGCTCGGCGGATCGACAGCCCGCATGTGCTGAAGCCGTTTCTGCCGCAGCGCAAGCGCAACTTCCTCTACGTCACGATGGAATATATCGACGGTCAGACCCTGACGCAGTGGATCACGGACAATCCCGCACCGGCGCTGGAGACGGTGCGCGACATCACCGAGCAAATTGCAAAAGGGCTGCGCGCCTTCCACCGCAAGGAGATGCTGCATCAGGACGTCAGGCCCGACAACATCATGATCGACAGGACCGGCACGGTGAAGATCATCGATTTCGGCTCGACGCGGATCTCGGGTGTCGCCGAGGCGGTGCCGGCGGGCGTCGAGGATATTCTGGGCACCCAGCAATACACCGCACCGGAGTATTTTTTGGGCGAGGGCGGCACCGCGCGCTCCGATCTGTTCTCGCTCGGCGTCGTTACCTACCAGATGCTGACGGGACGCTTGCCCTATGGCGCGCAGATCGCGCGCGCACGGACGCGATCCGATTTCAACCGGCTGGTCTACCGACCGGCCGCGCATGGCGGCCGCGACGTCCCGACCTGGGTCGACGGCGCGCTGGAGCGGGCCGTGCACGCCAACCCGCTCAAGCGCTACGAGAGCTTTTCGGAGTTCTTGTTCGACCTGCGCAATCCCAACGCGAAATATCTGACGACGTCATCGACCCCGCTGATCGAGCGCAACCCGGTGCTGTTCTGGAAGTCGACCACGCTGCTGCTGGCGCTGGTCGTGGTACTGCTGCTCGCCTACGGCGCGCATCATTTGCGGTAGGGAAAACCAAATCCGCCGGCCTGTGCCCGTCACCCTGAGGAGCGCGCTCTTGCGCGCGTCTCGAAGGGGCGACGACCACCAGCCGGGCCGTGCATCCTTCGAGACGCGCTACGCGCTCCTCAGGATGACGGAGATAGAGTTGGCGATGCCTCGCTAATGCGTCGCGCCGGCGGCGATCGGATCGAGCCCGCTCCTGACCAGCGCGTCGCGCGCATCTGATGAGGCGAGGAAGCTGATCAGCGCCTTGCCGGCCTCACGCTCCTTAGAAGCCGTCGCGATCCCGGCGGAAAACACCGTGATCTTCTGCAACGGCTCCGGCAATGGGCCGACGATGTCGATGCCGGACACCGGCTTCAGCTCGGAGATCTGCTGCAGGCCGATCTCGGCCTCGCCCTTGGCCACGATCTCGCCGACCGGGGTCGCCGGGATCATCCGCGCCTTGTCCTTCATCTGATCGGCGATGCCGAGCTTTGCGAACATCTCGGTCGAGACGTAGACGCCGCTGGCGCTGTCGGAATAGGCGATCGATTTCGCCGCCAGCAGCGCCTGCTTGACGCTGGCGGCCGAGCCGATGTCCGGCTTCGCCGCGCCGGATTTCACCGCGATCCCGATCGGCGACTTCACGAGGTCGACGCGGCTATCAGCCACCACCTTGCCCTGCTTGATGAGATCGCCGAGCGCATAGCCGACCATGATCAGCACGTCGGCCGGCTCGCCGCGCTCCAGCCGTACCGGAATGGCATTGGTCGTCGTGCCCATCGACGGCCCGAAGGCGGTCACCACCTTGTGCCCGGTCTTGCGCTCGAACTCCGGCACGAGCACCTTGTAGGCCGCCGTCAGCCCGCCCGAGATCATGACATGGACTTCGGCGGCGGATACGGCTGAGGTGAAGGCGAGGGCGCCGATGACGGCGAGCGTGAGGGCACGGAAGGCGGTGGCGGCTCGCATGGAGTTTCTCCCTGGACGATTCTTCGGAAGCGGGTCGTCGTGGCCGGGGAGACTACTGCTTGAGGGGATGCGTGGCTAGCCGCAGCGTCTTTGCGAGGTGCGCAACGATGCAGATGGAGCAGTGTCGGAAGGCGAGACTTCGTAGCCCGGATGAAGCGGAGCGAAATCCGGGACCGGCTTCTCCGTGGAAACACCTTCCCGGATTGCGCTTCGCTTCATCCGGGCTACGGGGAATCTCTCACGAATTCACATGCACGAAATCGCGCAGCAGCGGGTAGATCTCGTTGTTCCAGCGCTTGCCGGAAAACACGCCGTAATGGCCGACGCCGGCCTGCATGTGATGCACCTTGCGATAGGTGCGGACCCCGGTGCAGAGGTCTTGCGCGGCGAGCGTCTGGCCGATCGAGCAGATGTCGTCCTTCTCGCCTTCCACCGTCATCAACCCCATGCGCCGGATTGCCGCCGGGTTCACCGGGCGGCCGCGATGCATCAGCATGCCCTGTGGCAACAGATGTTCCTGGAACACATCGCGCACCGTCTCGATGTAAAACTCCGCCGGCAGGTCCATGACCGCGAAATATTCGTCGTAGAAGGTCTTGATCACCTCGGCCTTGGCGGTCTCGCCCTTGGCGAGATGGTCGGCGAGATCGATATGCTGCTTGATGTGCCGCTCCAGGTTCATAGACACGAACGCCGTGAGCTGCACGAAGCCGGGATAGACCTGACGCAACGCGCCCTTGCACTGCATCGGCACGTAGTTGATCAGATTGTCCTCGAACCATTTGATCGGCTTGCTCTTGGCGAATTCGTTCACCTTGGTCGGCTGGATCCTGGTGTCGATCGGCCCGGCCATCAAGGTCAGCGAGGCCGGCCGCGCCGGATGATTGTCTTCCGACATGATCGCGGCGGCCGCCAGCGCCGACACCGAAGGCTGGCAGATCGCCACCATATGCGCGCGCGGGCCGAGCTGGCCGAGGAAGTCGATCAGATGGTCGGTGTAGTCCTCGAGCCCGAACCGGCCCTCCTTGCGCGGGATGTCGCGCGGATTGTGCCAATCGGTGATGTAGACGTCGTGGTCCTGCAGCAGCGTCTTCACGGTGCCGCGCAGCAGCGTGGCAAAATGCCCGGACATCGGCGCCACCAGCAACAGCCGCGGCTGCTCCGGGCCGTCCACCTTCCTGAAATGCAGCAGCGAGCCGAACGGCGTGGCATAGGCGACCTCCTCGGTCACCTCCAATTCCCTGTTGCCGACGGTCACGCTGCCGATGCCGTAGTCGGGGCGGGCATAGCTCAGGCTGGAGCGCGAGATCAGCTCGAGCGCGGCCGCGAGCCGACCGAACGTCCGGTCCGACGCGCCGCGCGGCACCAGATTGAGATAACGCAATGCCGCGGCGGCGCCGGTCCGCCACGGCGCCGTGAGGTCCATATGGTTCTGATAGGCCTGGTACAGCATTGACATCATACGCATCCACCCGTGGCCGGGCTTGCCATGCAATATCGACGCCAGAGGCGGGGCTGGCCGCCCGGCAAATTGGCACGTGGCTTGCTGCAAAAACCGATGGCGCCGGGTGCGCGGCGGCTGAACCGGCGCGCGATGTCCGGGAGCTGAGGACGCGTTCAGGCGTGAGGGACCGATATGGCGAAAGCGACACTCACCATCAGCAGCAAGAATTACTCCTCCTGGTCGCTGCGCGGCTGGCTGCTGGCCAAGTTCGCCGGGCTCGAGTTCGAGGAGGTGGTCACCGCGCCCGACGACCCGTCCGCCCGCGCCGAGCTACTGCTGCTGTCGTCCTCGATCCTGGTGCCGTGCCTGCGCCACGACGGTGCGACGGTCTGGGACACGCTGGCGATCGGCGAGTATCTCAACGAGCTCATGCCGCATGCCGGGTTGTTGCCGGAAGACCGGATCCGGCGCGCGCATTGCCGTTCGATCTCGGGCGAAATCCATTCCGGCTTCACCACGCTGCGGTCGTCGCTGCCGGTCAATCTCAAGGGCCATTTCCCCGGCTTCAAGATCTGGTCGCGGGCGCAGGCCGACATCGATCGCGTCTGCACCATCTGGCGCGATTGCCTCGGCACGTCGGGCGGTCCGTTCCTGTTCGGCGAACGCCGCACCATGGCGGACGCGATGTATGCGCCGGTCGTGACCCGATTCATGACCTATGACGTCAAGCTCGAGCCTGCGCTTGCGGTGTATGCCAGCACCATCATGACGATGCCCGAGATGCAGGAATGGATCGAGGCCGCGAAGGCGGAGCCAGCCGACGTCGAGGAGCTCGAGGTCGAATATTAGGCAGCGCCCGGCCCGGCCTGCCTGCATCGGCGGCTCAAGCACGAGGCAAGCCTTGCTCAATGGACGTGCCGTCGGCACCGGGCTCCGGCCATGCGCGACGGACGCGCGCGACAGCCACTGAGGCGCAAATTCGCGCCTCGCTCCAATTGCTTCCGCGGCGATATCAGCGCATGGCGAGACGGTTCGCCGCAGCCCAACCCGGCTGGCAAGGATTTCGCATGGCAATGACCGAGCTGTGACCGCGACGATGCGACGCTGCCGAAAATTTGGACGCTGAGCCGCGCCGCGATCTCGCGAACACGAGAACCGTGGAGGCTTGAAATGAACCAGCACGCCGTCGTCAGCAAATTCTCCCACGTCAAACCCGGTGACACCGAGTTCAAGGGCGGAGGTCTGCGCGACTTCTTCCTGTATCGCGATCTTGGCATCGCCGATGCCACCAGCGGGCAGGTGATCTGCCATCTGGTCAAGGCCAATCCCGACATGCCGCCGGAGCAGGGCACCGGCTGGCACAAGCATCTGTGCGATTTTCAGATCGTCATCATGACCAAGGGCTGGGCGCGCTTCATGTACGAGGACAAGGAGACGCTGGTCGAGGCCGGCGACGTCATCCATCAGCGTCCCGGCATCACCCACTACCTGTTCGATTACTCGAAGGACATGGAATACCTCGAGATCGTCAGCCCCGCCGATTTCAAGACCGTGGATGTGCCTCCGGCGACCGAAACGGTGCCGCCGATCACGCCTTGGAAATGATCGTCAGGGGGACAGAGAGGAGGGATCGCGATGTCGTCTGCGGAGGAGTTAACCTTTGTTATCGGCCGCTGGCTGCGGCCGATCGTCATGCTTCTGTATGTGGTGCGCAGCCTCGGGCTGATGACCACATCTAGCCGTGAACAACGCAGTACGCTGCTCGATCAATGATTCGGACGCGGTTCGTTCCACCCGCGTTCCAAATCTTAAGACACGGCGCGCGCGCGTCGCGTTTTGAAACAGCGCGCGCCGATGCCGGCCTCAGGCGATGCCCGCCTGCTTCTCGCGCGGCATCCGCCAGGCGATGACGTTGGCTTCCAGCGCGCCGCCGGTGGTGTCATTGCGCCACTGGCCGTTGACGAAGCGGCAGGCGAACGGCAGCTGATACGTTCCGCTATGATCCTCACAAAGCACTTCCACGCGCTGTTCCGGCGCAGGTTCGCCATTGCCATCGAATTGCGCCAACCGTTTTTCGCGCGTTGCCATGCGATCTGTCTCCACTGCCCAAGGTCGAGCCAAAAGGGATCGAACCAAACAAGTTCCGAAGGCCCCCGTCCCCACGAGTAGTCCCCGTAATGGGTGAAGCACACCGCTCGAATGCGGTTTCAGTGTGGTATGTCTGCCTTGCTTTCAGCGTCGCGAGCACAAAACTGTGAATGACGCACTTGCCTGGAGACGCCGATGACCGCTCGTTTTGTTCTCGTCTTGCTGGCGCCGCTTGCACTCGGCGTCGCCGCAACCGCGCATGCGCAGGACGTTCCCGGCATCGAGATCTGCACAGTCGAGAAAACCATGGAGCGGCGCACGAGCTGTCTGCAGAGCAATGTCGATTTCCTGCAGAAGACGATCAACAAGCTCACATCGGATCATCAGCAGAAGCTCGACGCCGCCAACCGACAGATCGCGAGCTTGCAGAAGCTCGTCACCGATCTGCGGGCCGAGCAGGTCAAGCTGACCGAGGATATGAAGAAGAAGGCCGACGCGCCGCCGGCGAAGGATGCCGCGCCCGCCGCGAAGGACGGGACGAAGTAGCAAAGGTCGATCTGCGAATTGTCTCGCCTCTCCCGCTTGCGGGGCAGGGCAATCGCCTATGATTTTTCCGCACCGTCATGCCCGGGACAAGCCCGGGCATGACAAGTTTGCGCGAACATCGATCGCCTCAAGCTCCCAGATGCGATTGCCCAACGCAAGCGGGAGAGGGGATGCACTGCCTTCGCGGCGCGGCTCGACTCACGCCACCCGATACTGCTCCATCACGTCGCGATCCGGCTCGTAGCCGAGGCCGGGGCCTTGCGGCACGGCGACATGGCCGTTGGCGTCGACGTCGATGCGGTCGCCCCACAGGCAGGCGGGACGCTTCATGAAGAACACCTCGATCAGCCCCGCGTCGCGGATCGCCATCAGATGCAGCGTGGCGAGGAAGCCCGGCCCGAAATAGGGCGAGTGCGGAATCACCTGGACGCCGAACTCGTCGGCGAGGACGGCAACCCTCAGGAATTCGGTGATGCCGCCGACCTTGATCACCGAGGGCTGCGCGTGACTGACCGCGCCCGCGGTCATCATCTGGCGGAATTGATGCACGGTGCAGGCGTTCTCGCCGGCCGCGATATCAAGCCGGCCTTCTCTGCGCACCTCGGCGAGTGTCGCAAAATCCTCCGGCGGCCAGACCGGCTCCTCCAGGAACAGCGGCGCGGCCTGCTTGCAGTCGCGCGCGAACTGGATCGCCGCGGGTCCGTCCAGCGGGCAGTTCATGTCGACCATCAGCGGCACGCCGGGGCCGATCGCCTCGCGCGCGGCGGCCACCGCAGGCACGGTGGTCTCGTGCAGCTTGATCGCGGAATAGCCCAGCTTGATCGCCTTCTTGCATTCGGCGGCGATATGCGCCGGATTGCCGATCCGCATCAGGCTCGCATAGGCCGGGATCGTGCTCCGCTTCGCGCCGCCGATCAGTTGATGCAGCGGTACGCCCTTCACCTTGCCGGCGAGATCCCACAGCGCGATGTCGAGCGCCGAGATCGCAAACATCGTGATGCCGTAGCGGCCGAACAGATGCAGGTTGCGCTGGATCTGCTCCATCGCGGCGGGGATGCTGGCGGCGTCAGGCACCTCGAGGCCGCGGGCCTGCGGCGCGATCATCTCGGCCACCGCCGTGCAACTCGTCTTCGGGCAGACATAAGCGAAGGCGTCGCCCCAGCCGGTGAGGCCGGCATCGGTCGAAACCTCGACCAGCACCATGTCGAGCGCCGAGATCGCGGAGGCTCCCTGGCGGAAGCTCGCGGGCCCGGCGTCATAGGGAATGCGGATATGGTGGGCGCGGACGTCGGTGATTTTCATTGTTGTTGTCCTTCCGATCGCAGGATGTGCCTGGAATTCGTGGTGGCCGGACACTTGAGCCTGAAGAACGACGTCGCTTCGGCTGGTCTGGGTTCCGGCCATCGCAAATCTTGCTTGTAACGAGTCTTGCTTGCGACAAATCTTGCTCGTGAATCATGTCGAAGACGTGGATGCCCGGCGCGCGGCCGGGCATCACGAACCGCAAAGTTGTGGAGGAAAGCCCTCAACTGCTCTTCTCGCCGCTCATGATAGGGCCGAACCGCTCCCAGCTCTCGCCCTTGAAGCGCATCATCTGCAGCTGCTCGATCGGCGCATAGTCGTCCGGCCCGGTCTTGATCTTGGTGCCGGGCAGATAGATGCCGATCTCGAAGTTGAGGCTGGCCGCCTGCTTCATCAGGTTCTCGCGGGTAAGATTGTCGCCGCATTGCCGCAGCACCTGCTCGAGCCCCTTGGCGACACCGTAGCCGAATACGGTCGCGGCGTCGTCGAGGTCGCCTTCGGGATACCACTTGGTCATGAAGGCGCGCCACTCGGTCATCGCCGGATCGTTCTTCCACTCGGTATCCTTGGGATCCTTGAGATACGCCGTGGACAGCACGCCCTGGCTCGCTTCATAGCCGGCCGGCTTCATCACGCCGCCGATCGAGCCGGAGACGTTGGTCAGGAACTGCACCGGATGCCAGTCGAGCTCGGCGGCTTTCTTGATCGCCTGCGCCGCGAATTTCGGCGTTGCAATGTTGACGAAGATGTCTGGGTTGGCGCCCTTGATCTGCACGATCTGCGAATCCACCGTCGGTGACGAGGTCTCGTAGGAGGATTCGACGACAATCAGCTTCTTGGCCTGGTCGCCGAGCCCGTCGTGGAGGCCGATCAGATAGTCCTTGCCGAAATCGTCGTTCTGATAAAGCACGCCGATGGTCTTGCCCGGATAATTCTGCAGAATGTACTTGGCATAGATGCGCGCTTCGACCTGGTAGCTCGGCTGCCAGCCCATGGTCCACGGGAAGTTCTTCGGATCGTTCCACTTGGCCGCGCCGGTGGAGACGAACAGCTGCGGCACCTTCTTGGCGTTCATGTATTTCTGGATCGCGGTATTGCCCGGCGTGCCCAGCGGATTGAAGATCAGGAGCACCTCGTCGCTCTCGACCAGCTTGCGGGCCTGCTCGACCATCTTCGGCGGCGAGTAGGCGTCGTCGTAGGAGATGAAGTTGACCTTGCGGCCGTTGATGCCGCCTTCGCTGTTGAGCTTGTTGAAATAGGCGGCTTCGGTCTTGCCGATCGTGGCGTAGGCGGACGCCGGACCGGAATAGGGCATGATGTTGCCGACCTTGATATCGGTGTCGGTTGCGCCCGGATCGTATTTCTTCTGCGCGTTGGCTGCGCTTGCGACGGCGATCGTCAAAAGCCCCGCAAGCGCCGCGGACTTGACGCAGTTGGCATAGCTCAAGCGTTGGTGGTGCATCATTGTCCTCCCTGACATGCTGGCCGCGGCTCTTGCAGTCTTGATTATCGGGCAGCTTGATGAGCCGTCGGATCGATGCGTCGGCGAGTATGCACGATTGCAACATTGTTGCCAGCGACGGCTTTGCGGGTAAATTTCCGTGGAGCGGAACCGCAGTTTCGCCGCCGGGCAGCAAGGACTGTCAAATGCCGCGCGCGGCAGCCGTGCATGATGGCCGAGCTTTGCAGGAAAGCCGTGATCCATGAATCCAGCCCAGAAGGCGCTCTGGTACATCGAAAGCCATCTCGGCGCGCCGCTGACGCTCGACGAGATTGCCGCCGTTGCGGGCGTCTCGCGCTTCCATCTGGTGCGGGCGTTCGCGGAGGCGACCGGGTTCTCGGTGATGCGTTATGTGCGGGCGCGCCGGCTCAGCGAAGCCGCGCGCCAACTCGCGGCCGGTGCGCCCGATATTCTCAGCCTCGCGCTGGATGCGGATTACGGCTCCCACGAAGCATTCACCCGCGCGTTTCGCGACCATTTCGGCGTCACGCCCGAGACGGTGCGCGCGACAACGTGCCTGACGACGCTCAATCTCCAGGAGCCGATCACCATGATCTCGACAGCTCTCGATCACATCGATCCGCCGCGCATTGCCACCGGAAAGGCGTTCCTCGTCGCCGGCATCGGCGAGCGTTACAACCACGACAATGGCAGGGGTGCCGGCATTCCGAAGCAGTGGCAGAGTTTCCACCAGCAATGCGCGCACATCCCCCGTCAGGTCGGCAACATCGCCTATGGCGTCTGCTGCAACGGCGACGATGCCGGCAATTTCGACTACATCGCCGGCGTCGAGGTCGCCGATTTCTCCGACCTGCCGCGCGAGTTCGCGCGCGTCCGGATTCCCGAGCAGAAATACGTCGTGTTCACCCACGCCGACCACATCTCGACCATCCGCCGCACCGTCAACACGATCTGGAATCGCTGGCTGCCGCAATCCGGCATGAAGGTCGCGGACGCGCCGAACTTCGAGCGCTACGACGAGAAGTTCGACGCGAGCACCGGCAATGGCGGGCTGGAGATCTGGGTGCCGGTGAAGGAGTAGCGGGCGCCGGTGCAGCAAACCCTGGTGTCGTCGCTGCGAAAGCAGGGACCCATAACCACCGATGCTGCTTGTGCGATGTTGGAACGACGAGTCCGCGTCACAACTTCGGCCGCAAAGTATGGGTCCCTGCTTTCGCACTAGGTGGTGTGGACTCTAAGGATTCCCTTTTAGGACCAAATCAGATTCAAGACTGCTTTTGGGGAGGCAGTCTTGGGCGTGATGGATCGTTTGGTTTTGAACGACGCGGCGTGGGAGCGGATGGCGCCGTTGATCATAGGCCGGCCGGACCAGAAGGGTTCGACCGGCCGCGACAATCGGATGTTCGTGGAAGGGGTGCTGTGGATCGTGCGTACGGGCTCTCCCTGGCGTGATCTTCCGGAAGCGTTCGGAGATTGGAACAGCGTGTTCCGGCGCTTCAGTCGATGGAGTGCCAAAGGCGTCTGGTGGCGGATTTTTGAGGCGATGTCTGATGATCCGGACTTCGAATATCTGATCGTCGATTCCACCATCGTCCGCGCCCACCAGCACGCTGCCGGGGCCAAAAAAGGGGGTCTGAAGATCAGGCGCTCGGCCGCTCGCGCGGTGGTCTGAGCACGAAGATCCATCTGGCCGTTCGGGGGTTGGGATGCCCCGTGCGGTTCACCCTCACCGCAGGCCAGAAGGGCGATGCACCGCAAGCCGCCGCGTTGATCGAGGGATTGCCTGCCGAGGTCGTCATGGGCGATACGGCCTATGACGCCGATCACTTGCGCCAAGCCATCGCTGCCAAAGGCGCGCTTGCCGTCATCCCCAACAACCCGTCACGCGCGCTCAAATATCCGCTCGACAAGCATCTCTATGCCCAGCGCCATCTCGTGGAATGCTGCTTCTCAAAGCTCAAGCAATTCCGCCGTGTCGCAACCCGCTTCGAAAAGACCGCTCGAAATTATCGGGCGGTCGTCACCCTCGCAGCCATCATTCTCTGGCTGCGGTAAGTGTCCACACCACCTAGAGCATGCACGTATTTGGTGCGGCGGATTGACTCGGGATGGAGACAGGGGATTCCAGAATCGGCGATCCGTGTGATTTCTATTGCGACGCTCCAGGTTGGACGGGGGTGTCGGGTGTTGTTACGAATTGACTGGACGTTAGGACGGTTCGGGGATCGTCGTCTCGATAAAGGGGGGCGGCGCTCGTCGAACGCATGGTTGCGGGCAAGACGGTCTGCCTGCGGCGGCTTTCCAGGGGTGATCGTGCGCTGGAGGTGCGGTTCAACCGCTTTCTCGGCCACGACAAGGTGACGGCGGAGCGGATCATCGAAAGCTGGGGCGACAGCACGGTTGCCGCGGTAGAGGGCCGCCATGTGCTGGCGATCCAGGACACCAGCGAGATCCACTTCAACACCACGCCGCAACGCCGGCGCGGGCTCGGCGAAATCGGCAAGGGCAATAACCACGGCGTGCTGCTGCATCCGCTGCTGGCCGTGGATGCCGACGATGGCAGCTGTCTTGGACTTTTGAGTGGGCAGGTATGGACGCGCCAGGGGCGTCGCACCACGACGCATGACGCACGTGACTTGTCTGACAAGGAATCGCAACGCTGGATATCCACCGCCATTGCGGCCAAGCCGCTGCTCACCGCTGCCGGAACGGTGACGGTCCTCGGTGATCGCGAGAGCGATATCTTTGCCCTTTATGCCAGCTCGGCCGAGCAGCACTTCCATGTCATCGCGCGCAGCATGCATGATCGCAAGCTTGCCGACCGCACCGGCCTGTATGAGGCCACCGACGCCATGCCTGTGGTGGATCGGAGGGCGATCCAACTGCCTGCGCGCGCGGCGCGACCGGCACGTCAGGCCCATCTCGAACTCCGCTTTGGCGCAATCGAGCTTGCCCGCCCGCAGAGCAAGTTCCTGCGCCATTTGCCGAAAAGCTTGCCGCTGGCGGTGGTCGACGTGTGCGAGATCAATGCCGGGCCCGGCGCAGAGCCGCTGCACTGGCGTCTGATCACCTCTCACGAGATCGCCACCGTCGACGACGCCTGGCGTATCGTCGAATGGTACAAGCAGCGCTGGATCATCGAGCAGTTCTTCCGCGTCCTGAAGACGCAAGGCCTCAAGCTCGAAGACAGCCAGATCGGAACCGCCGATCGTCTCCTCAAACTGGTCGCTATCGCCGCCAAGGCAGCCGTCATCACCATCCAGCTTCTGCAAGCGCGCGATGGCGGTCAGCAGCCCATTCGCGTTGCCTTCAACGACAACGAGATCAACGCGCTTGCCGCCCTCAACCGGCAACTCGAGGCCAGGAGCAAGCGACTGAAAAACCCACATCCGCCCGACAGCCTCACCTGGGCAGCCTGGATCATCGGCCGCCTTGGCGGTTGGGACGGCTACCCGTCGTCTAAACCTCCAGGCCCCATCACCTTCAAAAATGGCCTCGAATACTTCCTGGCCGTCGCAGCAGGATGGAGCCTCAGAGATATGTGCATGCCCTAGTGCTTTCGCAGGGACGACACCGTCTTGTTGCTCGCGAGTGCCAAGATCAATGCGAGCGCGCCAGGCAGAACGCGACGACCTCTTCCAGCGCCGTCTTCATCGGCGAGGGCGGGAACAGCGCCAGCGCGTCGACGGCCATCGCGCCGTAGTGCTGGGCGCGGCTGATGGTGTCTTCGAGGGCGCGGTGCTTGGTCATCAGCCCGATCGCGTGGTCGAGGTCGGCGGATCCGATCTCGCCGCGCTCGAGCGCGCGGATCCAGAACTTGCGCTCGGTGTCGTTGCCACGGCGGAAGGCGAGCACCACCGGGAGCGTGATCTTGCCCTCGCGGAAATCGTCGCCGACATTCTTGCCGAGTTTTGCGGATTTGCCGCCATAGTCGAGCACGTCGTCGACGAGCTGGAAGGCGATGCCGAGATTCATGCCGACCGAGCGGCACGCGGTCTGCTCGGCCTTCGGACGGTTGGCGATCACGGGGCCGACCTCGCAGGCCGCGGCAAACAGCTCCGCCGTCTTGCCGCGGATCACGGCGAGATATTCGTCCTCGGTGGTCGCGGTGTTCTTGGCGGCGGCAAGCTGCATCACCTCGCCCTCGGCGATGGTGGCGGCGGCGGCGGAGAGGATGTCGAGCGCGCGCAGCGAGCCGACCTCGACCATCATCCGGAACGCCTGGCCGAGCAGGAAGTCGCCGACCAGCACGCTGGCCTCGTTGCCCCACAGCATCCGCGCGGACAATTTGCCGCGGCGCAACTCGCTCTCGTCGACCACGTCGTCATGCAGCAGGGTCGCGGTGTGCATGAACTCGACCGCGGCGGCGAGCTTGATATGGCCGTCGCCGGAATAGTCGGCGAGCTGGGCCATCGCCAGCGTCAGCATCGGGCGCAACCGCTTGCCCCCGGAGGAGATCAGGTGGTTGGCGACCTCGGGGATCATGGTGACCTCGGAGCCGGTCCGCGAAAGGATCGTCGCGTTGACGCGCTCCATGTCGGCGGCGACAAGTCCCACCAGCCCGTCGATCGAAGCATTGGACGGGCTTTCGAAGGGTACAATAACCGCCACGCTGGTCTCCAATTTTGCCGAATACGCACTATGCTCAGCTATAACAATAGAAACTGCGCGGTGCAGCGGCAAGGCCATCAAGTTATTGACATGTGGCGCAAGTGCCGCACAGGCGGGGCGACAGGAGAGCGTATTTTGCGGGAATTGGTACGGACCAATGACATGGTGCTGGTCTCCGCCATCGGCGCGCTGCTCGACAGCGCTAACATCCACCATCTGGTGCTGGACCAGAACATGAGCATCATCGAGGGCTCGCTCGGCGTGCTGCCGCGGCGGATCCTGGTGCATGAGGACGACAACCACGAGGCCCGCCAGCTCCTGACCGATGCCGGCCTCGGCCACGAATTGCGGGCCGATGACTAGAGCGTTTTCAAGCGAAGTGGACCCCGGTTCGCGTGAAGAAAACGCGTCAAAAAAGGAGTCTCCGGCCGCCGGGATCACCGAAGACGGATTTCTCGGCGGCCAATTGCGCCTGCGGCAACCCCGCAGCGGCCACCGCGCCGGCCATGACGCGATCCTGCTCGCCGCGGCGACGCCGGCACGCCCCGGTGACCGCGTCGTCGATCTCGGCGCCGGTGTCGGCGCGGCCGGACTGGCGGTGGCGCGGCGGGTGAGGGGGATCGATCTCGTTCTGGTCGAAATCGACCCGGCCCTGGCCGAGCTTGCGCGGAATAATGCCGGCACCAACGCGATCATGGCGGAGGTGATCGTGCTTGATGTCGAAGCCGGCGCCGCGGCCTTCGATGATTCCGGCCTCGGGCCCGATAGCGCTGACGTCGTGCTGATGAACCCGCCGTTCAACGATCCGTCGCGGCACCGCGCCTCGCCGGACGGTGTGCGCGAGCGCGCCCATGTCGCGACCGCGACCACGCTGGCCGGCTGGGTTCACGCGGCGCGGCGGATTCTCAAGTCGAACGGGCAGCTTGCGCTGATCTGGCGGGCCGACGGCATTGCCGAGGTGCTGGCCGCGCTGGACCGCGGTTTTGGCAGTCTCGAGATCCTGCCGGTTCACGGCGACGGGACGTCGCCAGCGATCCGAATCCTGGTGCGGGCGACCAAGGGCGGCCGGGCACCGACGCGGCTGCATGCCGCACTGCTGCTCAATGAAGAGTCAGGCGTGCCCAATAAATGGGTGCAGGAGGTGTTGGCTGGGAAGGGGGAATTGCCGCTGGCGCGGCGCTAGCGGGCAGGGCGCTGCCCACGTCGTCAGAGGCACTAAATCACTGCGAAGCCGTTTCCGACTGGCGGTCCGGCGTGGACGTGAAGTGGATCGCCGCCAGGAGTGTACCGATCAGCAAAATCAGCAGATAGATTTTCATGAGTCCCTCTCCGCCCGCGCATTGCAGCCCCAATGACAAAATGCAAAACGCGTTCCACGGATTCCAATGACAGTGGCGTGATAAAAAGTGGTTAATTCGAGGTAACGGCATGAGTGAACAAATAAGTGATCACGCTGGACGTTCGGGACTGCTCGAACGCGTGCAGGCAGTATTGCCGGCGCGCTTCAGGCGCGGCGCGGCCGTCGTGCCGGTGGTGCGGCTGGCAGGCGTGATCGGCGCGGTGACGCCGTTGCGGCCCGGCATGACACTCTCCGGCGTCGCCAAGATGCTGGAGCGCGCCTTTGGCACGCGGAATGCCAAGGCGGTGGCGCTGGTGATCAATTCGCCGGGCGGATCGCCGGTGCAGTCGCGGCAGATTTATTTGCGCATCCGGCAACTCGCCGCCGAGAAGAAGCTCCCGGTGCTGGTGTTCGTCGAGGATGTCGCGGCCTCCGGCGGCTACATGATCGCCTGCGCGGGCGATGAGATCTATTGCGACCCGTCCTCGATCCTCGGCTCGATCGGCGTCGTCGGCGGCAGCTTTGGCCTGGAGGGGCTGATCAAGAAGATCGGGGTCGAGCGCCGGCTCTATACGGCGGGCAACCACAAGGCGATGCTCGACCCCTTCCTTCCCGAGAACCCCGACGACGTCGCCCGGCTGAAGGCGATCCAGCGCGAGATCCATGCGATCTTCATCGCGCTGGTGAAGCAGAGCCGCGGCGGCCGCCTCAACGGCGCCGACGACGTGCTGTTCACCGGCGAATACTGGGCCGGCGATACCGCGATCGGTCTCGGGCTCGCCGATGGCATCGGCGACATCCGCTCCACGCTGCGGGCCCGCTATGGCGACAAGGTGCTGACCCCGGTGATTGCGCCGGCCAGCGGCTTGCTGTCCGGCCTGCTGGGCCGGCGGGCGCCGGGGGCGGGGTCGATGGCGGCGCTGGATGGGCTGGCCGCGCTGCCGGACGAGGTGATCTCGGCGCTGGAAACCCGTGCAATTTGGGCCAGATTCGGGCTGTGAACACAGGGATGTGAGCGCGCCATTTAGTCCCAAAACCGCGATTGCGGCGCAGGCCGCCTTGCGCGAGAATGCCTGTCATTGGGGGCCTGACAGACGTGAACGACAAGGATCGACCGATGCCGCCGCTGATTGCATTCGCAGGCGTCTTGGGAAGCCTGGCCGTGGTCCGCTGGGCGTACAAGACGGCCGTCCGGATCAACCAGGAACTCGAAGAGGCGCGATTGTCCCGTGTGGCCGAGGCCACCCGCGCGGGCGAAATCAAGACCCTGCGCCGCGACCCCGTGACCGGGGCCTATCGCCCGGGCTAACCAGCTCTAGAATCCGCAAAATGGCGGTGCCGGATTTCCGGCATCGCCTTGATTCCATTGGCTGCCGCCGATACGGTCCCGCGCGCCTCACACCCCCTCGCGAGATCGATTCCAACGATGGACGCCCTGCCTGACCACATGCGCCCGGAACGTTCGTTCCAGGGCTTCATCCTGGCCCTTCAGCGGTTCTGGGCCGAGCAGGGTTGCGTCATCCTGCAGCCCTACGACATGGAAATGGGCGCCGGCACCTTCCATCCCGCGACCACGCTGCGTGCGCTGGGGCCAAAGCCCTGGAGCGCGGCCTATGTGCAGCCCTCGCGGCGGCCGAAGGACGGCCGCTACGGCGAAAACCCCAACCGCCTGCAGCACTACTACCAGTTCCAGGTGATCATGAAGCCGTCGCCGGCGAATCTTCAGGACCTGTACCTGAAGTCGCTGGCCGCGATCGGGATCGACGCCGCCGTCCACGACATCCGCTTCGTCGAGGACGACTGGGAAAGCCCGACGCTCGGCGCCTGGGGCCTCGGCTGGGAATGCTGGTGCGACGGCATGGAGGTGTCGCAGTTCACCTACTTCCAGCAGGTCGCCGGCGTCGAATGCGCACCGGTCGCGGGCGAACTCACCTACGGGCTCGAGCGGCTCGCGATGTATGTGCAGGGCGTCGACCGCGTCTACGATCTCAACTTCAACGGCCGCGAGGGCGCCGAGAAGGTGACCTATGGCGACGTCTTCCTGCAGGCCGAGCAGGAATATTCGCGGCACAATTTCGAAGTTGCCGACACCGCGATGCTGTTCGAGCAATTCAGGATGGCGGAAGAGGCCTGCCGCAAATATCTCGCCGCCGGCTGGCGCGAGGGTGGCAACAGTAAGGAACATCTGATGGCCTTGCCGGCCTACGACCAGTGCATCAAGGCGAGCCACGTGTTCAACCTGCTCGACGCCCGCGGCGTCATCTCGGTGACCGAGCGGCAGAGCTACATCGCCCGCGTGCGCGATCTGGCGAAGGCCTGTGGCGAGGCATGGATCCACACTGAAACGGGCAGGGCGATCTGATGCCCGATCTTCTCCTCGAACTGTTCTCCGAAGAAATTCCCGCCCGCATGCAGGCCAAGGCGGCGGACGATCTGCGCCGCATGGTGACTGACAAGCTCGTCGCCGAAGGCCTCGTCTATGAGGGCGCCAAGGCGTTCGCGACCCCGCGCCGCCTTGCGCTGACCGTGCACGGCATTCCCGCGCGCCAGCCCGATTTGAAGGACGAGCGCCGCGGCCCGCGCGTCGGCGGGCCCGAGCCCACGATCCAGGGATTTTTGAAGGCCACGGGCCTGTCCTCAATCAGCGAGGCAAAGATCCAGCACGACAAGAAGGGCGACTTCTACATCGCGCTGATCGAAAAGCCCGGCCGCGCCGCGATCGACGTGATCGCGGAAATGCTGCCGGTGATCATCCGCACCTTCCCCTGGCCGAAATCGATGCGCTGGGGCGCGCGCTCGGCCAAATCAGGCTCGCTCACCTGGGTGCGCCCGCTGCACGCCATCACCGCGACCTTCGGTCTGGAGACCGAGGAGCCTGACATCGTCAAGTTCTCCGTCGACGGCATCGAGGCCGGGCAGACCACCTATGGCCATCGCTTCATGGCGCCGGGTCCGATTTCGGTGCGCCGCTTCGAGGATTACGAGGCCAAGCTGCTCGACGCCAAGGTCGTGCTCGACCCCGACCGCCGCAAGGATACGATCCTGACCGACGCCAAGCAGCTGGCCTTCGCGCAGGGCCTCGAACTGGTCGAGGATCAGGTGCTGCTCGACGAGGTCTCGGGCCTCGTCGAATGGCCGGTCGTGATGATGGGATCGTTCGAGGAGCAATACCTGTCGATCCCGGATGAGGTGATCCGCGCCACCATCCGCAACAACCAGAAGTGCTTCGTGGTCAGGGACCCTAAGACGGGCAAGCTGACCAACAAGTTCGTGCTGACCGCCAACATCGAGGCGCCCGACGGCGGCAAGACCATCGTCGCCGGCAATGAGCGCGTGATCCGTCCGCGGCTGTCGGACGCGAAGTTCTTCTACGAGACCGATCTGAAGACCAAGCTCGAGGACCGGCTGCCGAAGTTCGAGCAGATCGTGTTCCATGAGAAGCTCGGCACCCAGGCGGAACGGATCAAGCGCATCGAGCGGCTCGCCGCCGAGATCGCGCCGCTGGTCGGCGCCGATGTCGAGAAGACCAGGCGCGCCGCCCGCCTCGCCAAGGCGGATTTGCTGACCGAAGTCGTCGGCGAATTCCCCGAGTTGCAGGGCCTGATGGGCAAGTATTACGCGCTGGCGCAGGGCGAGGACGCCTCCGTCGCTGCCGCGAGCGAGGAACATTGGAAGCCGCAGGGGCCGACCGATCGGGTGCCGACCGATCCGGTCAGCGTCGCGGTGGCGCTGGCGGATAAGATGGATACGCTCGCGGGATTCTGGGCGATCGATGAGAAGCCGACGGGTTCGAAGGACCCGTTCGCGCTGCGCCGGGCGGCGCTCGGCGCGATCAGGCTGATCGTCGAGAACACGCTGCGCCTGCCGATCCTGAGGACGGCCAAATCCGCGTTGGTCGGACTGTCGGTCAAGGCCGATGCCGAAACACTGCCGAAAGATCTGCTTGCCTTCTTCGCCGACCGCCTGAAGGTCCAGCTCCGCGACCAGGGCGCGCGGCACGATCTCGTCGATGCGGTGTTCTCGCTCGGCGGCCAGGACGATCTCTTGCTCGTCGTTCGACGCGTCGAGGCGCTCGGCAAATTCCTCGACAGCGACGACGGCAAGAATCTGCTCGCGGGCACCAAACGCGCCGGCAACATCCTCAGCATCGAGGAGAAGAAGGACAAGCGGACCTTCGATGGCGCGCCAGACGCCGCGCTCTACAGGCTCGACGAAGAGAAGGCGCTGGCTGTGGCGATCGACCAGGTGAAGGCCGAGGCCTCCGCCGCCGTCGCCAAGGAAGACTTCGCCGCCGCGATGAGCGCGATGGCGAAGCTGCGCCCGGCGGTCGATGCGTTCTTCGACAAGGTCAAGGTCAATGACGACGATCCGAAGGTGCGCGAAAACCGCCTGAAGCTGCTCAACGAGATCCGTGCCGCGACGCGCGCGGTGGCGGATTTCTCCCGGATCGAGGGCTGATCGATGGACCGCGCGACGCTCGCCGCTTACGACAAGGATGCGGCGGCGTTTGCGCAGGACTGGCACGACCAGCCGGCCCCGGTCGATCTGCACGACATCGTCACGCGTTTCTTCATCAAGGGCGGCGCGACCGCCGATATCGGCTGCGGCAGCGGCCGCGAGGTGGCTTGGCTGAATGCCCACGGCTTTCCGGCCGAAGGCTATGACGCCTCTGAGGGCCTGCTCACGGAGGCCCGTGCTCGCTATCCGACGTTGCGCTTTGCGCGCGCCGAGCTGCCTGACCTGTCCGGCATCGCCGCCGGCAGCTTTGACAATGTGCTGTGCGAGACCGTGATCATGCATCTCGATCACGCGCTGATCGTGCCATCGGTGCGCCGCATGCTCGAACTCGTGAAGCCCGGCGGCGTGCTCTATCTGAGTTGGCGCGTCACCGCAGGCGACGATGCGCGCGATGGGCACGGCCGGCTCTACGTGGCGTTCGATACGGCCTTGGTGCGGACCGAACTGGCGGCGGCCGAATTGCTGCTTGATGCCGAGGTCGTCAGCGCCTCGTCCGGCAAGGTTATTCACCGCATCATCGCGCGAAGACGGGACTGATCCGGCCTCCTGAAATATTTCGACACAATTTGCAATTTGTTAACCATGCCCTGCGAAGGTCCTGACGAAGCAACGATTTCTTAAGACATCGCCCCTCGCGCCAATGCAGGGACCGCCCGATGACCTCGATCGGCACCACGCCCAATCCCTACGCCCAATATGGTTCGGCCTATGCGCGGGCAGCAGCGACGCCCTCGCTGGCGGCGACCTTGTCGGGCGACGGCACCGCCGGCGATCTGTCGGCGTCCTCGACGTCCAACGCCGCAACCAACCTCACGCTGTCGGACGCCGCCCGCGCGCGGCTCGCCAAGGCGCCGCTGCCGGATTTTGCCACCGTCACCAGCGATGCACGCATCACGCTCGACCGGCTCTACACGGTCGCCGGCGTCAAGGCACCAATCGTCGACGGCAAGACCACCATCGATCTCTCGACGCTGGACCGTCGCTCGCTGTTTGCGATCTCGACCAACAATGGCGGCAAGTTCACGCCGGACGAGCAGGCGGTTGCCGCCACCGAACTGAAGCGGCGCTTCGACAAGGCGTTGGAACCGTCGCTGGCGACCACGCGCCTGACCGGCGACTACAGCGTCAGCTACAAGGCCGCGCTCGATTATCTCGATGGCGCGAGCGATGAGGAGAAGGCCACCGCAACCTGGGCCAGCCAGCGCGCCGCGGTGCTGAAGGGTGTTCAGGCGACGCAGCAGGATCCCAACACGGCGCCATCGGGAATTTCCGGCGATCCGGTCGCGGCCGCGCTGGCGGGGACGGCGCCTCCCACGAAGAGCACCACGCGCGACATCAGCAGCATCGCCAGCGACGTGCGCGCCTTCCTCGATCGGCAGAAGGGCGAGGCGGCGAAGAGCGGCAAGGAGCTGGTCTACGATTCCCGCCGCAAGACCGGACAGCTCGCCGACCTGTCCTCGCTCGACAACCGCTCGCTCTCGGCGATCTCGCTGAACCAGGACAAGAAGTTCTCCACCGAGGAGATCTTCGTGGCCAAGCAGGAACTCAACACGCGGACGCGTCTCGCCGTGCTCGACGCGCTGAAGCAGAGCCAGACCGCCGGCGATCCGCGCCAGTTCAGCCTCGGCATCCTCAAGCAATACTCCTCGATGAGCGCCGAGGAGCGCCAGGCGGCCAACTGGACGCAGGATTTCCAAGACGCAGCGATCAAGAGCTACAAGTCGACCTCGACGTTGCTCTCGATCCTGAAGTCGTAGATCGAGACGAGATAAGATTAGATCGAATAGCACCGCGAAGGCGGTTCGCTCCCTCTCCCGCTTGCGGGGGAGGGTGGGGGTGGGGGCTCTCTCCGCGAGTCACATCGCGGAGAGAGCCCCCATCCGCATCATCGCATCTTCGATGCGAGGCGACCTCCCCCGCAAGCGGGAGAGGTGAGCCAGTCCGCCGCAACACCGATTCAACATGACATCATGCTTTAGAACGGAAGAGCCCCGCCCGGAGGGGAGACCGGACGGGGCTTTCTGGTCCGGTCGATCCTCGCGCACATCCGCTTGCGCGGCGCCCGGACTGTCGTTCAGGCGATCGTGCTGACGTTGATCTAGTCGACCACCTGAACGATCCGTCGCGAACGCGGCTCGACCAGAACGGTCTCACCGTTCACGACGGTGTAACGATAGGGCGTCGCGCCGAACCGCTGCGGCACGTCGTAAGTGGTCACGCCGGCGTCCGGCAGCACGGTGCCGACCACGATGCGATCCGGAACCGTGTAGTTCGGCACGCGCTCGCGTACGATGTACTCACGGAAGGCCGGACGCTGCTCGACAGCAATGCCCTCGTCATCATCGACTGCAACCGGCGGGCCACCGCGGACGACGCCAACGGTCTGGGCCTGTGCGGCAACAGCCGGCACCGTGATCGCAGCAGCAACCGCTGCAACGGCAAGTATTCTGTTTCGCATGGCTCGCTCCATTCTTTTTCGGTGCGCGCCAGCCTTCGCCGATGCGCACGGCGAGCCAATGCATCGGCTGCGGTGATGTTCCGGAAAACCGCCGCCATATACGCGGCAATTTGGAGCAATTTTCGTGAGTTGCGGGAACTCTCAGGCCGTGCGGGCGTCTTGATGTGGGAACCCCCTCAGCGGATAAACTGCCGCTCGATTCGCTCTTCCAAGAAACCCCCGGAGAAAACTTCAATGACCATCACCGCTGGGCATCTGCCTGCTATCGTGGCTCTGATCGCAGGCGTCCTGATCCTGATCATGCCGCGGCTCCTGAATTACATCGTCGCGATCTATCTGATCTTCGTCGGGCTCGTGGGGATGGGTCTGCTGCGCTGGCTGCACCTCTAGCGGGAAAGCAGGGTTTCGCGGCTTGCGCGGAACCCCTCAAAATGGTGTAAGGCGCGCATCTTCGACCCCTCTTTTCGGATTGTTGTCTGACATGGCCAAAGCCGTCGCGAAGTCCAAGAAAACTGCCGAGAAAACAGCAGCGAAATCAAAGCCCTCCGCCGCAGCCCGCAAGGCCGCACCAGCGCGCAAGGCGCTGAAGAAGAGCGCCCCGAAGGCGGCGCCGAAAGCCGCCCCCAAATCGGCTGCAAAGCCGGCCGCAAAGCCCGCCAGCAAGGCGCCGGCGAAGGCCGTTGCGAAGAAGGCGGCCCCGGCTGCGATCAAGGCCGGCAAGTGGGTCTATACGTTCGGCGACGGCAAGGCCGAGGGCCAGGCGACCTTGCGCAATCTGCTCGGCGGCAAGGGCGCCAACCTGGCGGAAATGGCCAATCTCGGCCTGCCGGTGCCTCCCGGCTTCACCATTCCGACCTCGGTCTGCACCTATTTCTACGAGCACGACAAGACGTATCCGAAGGAATTGAAAGCACAGGTTGAGAAGGCGCTCGACTATGTCGGCAAGCTGACCGGCAAGACGTTCGGCGACGCCAAGAACCCGCTGCTGGTCTCGGTCCGCTCGGGCGCGCGCGCCTCGATGCCGGGCATGATGGACACCGTGCTCAACCTCGGCCTCAACGACCGCACCGTCGAGGCGCTCGCCGAACTCTCCGGTGACCGCCGCTTCGCCTATGACAGCTATCGCCGCTTCATCACGATGTATTCGGACGTGGTGCTCGGCTTCGAGCATCATCACTTCGAGGACATCCTCGATACCTTCAAGGACGGCCAGGGCTATTCGCTCGACACCGACCTCACCGGCGACGACTGGGTCGAACTGGTCGGCAAGTACAAGGAGGCGGTCGCCAAGGAGACCGGCCACGACTTCCCGCAGGATCCGCACGACCAGCTGTGGGGCGCGATCGGCGCGGTGTTCTCATCCTGGATGAACGCCCGCGCGGTGACCTATCGCAAGCTGCATGACATTCCGGAATCCTGGGGCACCGCCGTCAACGTGCAGGCGATGGTGTTTGGCAACATGGGCGAGACCTCGGCCACCGGCGTCGCGTTCACCCGCAACCCCTCGACCGGCGAAAGCAAGCTCTACGGCGAGTTCCTGATCAACGCGCAGGGCGAGGACGTCGTTGCCGGCATCCGCACGCCGCAGGACATCACCGAGGAAGCGCGCCAGGAATCCGGCTCCGACAAGCTGTCGATGGAAGCCGCGATGCCGGTCGCGTTCAAGGAGCTGACGCGGATCTATACGCTGCTCGAGAAGCATTACCGCGACATGCAGGACATGGAGTTCACGGTCGAGCAGGGCAAGCTGTGGATGCTGCAGACCCGCGGCGGCAAGCGCACCGCGAAGGCGGCGCTGCGCATCGCGGTCGAGCTCGCCAATGAAGGCCTGATCTCGCGCAAGGACGCGGTGACGCGGATTGATCCGGCCTCGCTCGACCAGCTGCTGCACCCGACCATCGATCCGGCCGCCAAGCGCGACGTGATCGCGACCGGCCTGCCGGCCTCGCCCGGCGCTGCCTCCGGCGAGATCGTGTTCTCGTCGGACGAAGCGGCCAAGCTGCAGGCCGACGGACGCAAGGTGATTTTGGTCCGCATCGAGACCAGCCCGGAAGACATCCACGGCATGCACGCCGCGGAAGGCATCCTCACCACCCGCGGCGGCATGACCTCGCACGCGGCGGTGGTCGCGCGCGGCATGGGCAAGCCCTGCGTCTCCGGCTGCGGCACCATTCGCGTCGATTACGGCCGCGGCACCATGAGCGTGGGGTCGCGCACCTTCAAGACCGGCGACGTCATCACGATCGACGGCTCGGTCGGACAGGTGCTGGCCGGCCGCATGCCGATGATCGAGCCGGAACTGTCCGGCGAGTTCGGCACGCTGATGGGCTGGGCCGACGAGGTCCGCAAGCTCGGCGTCCGCGTCAACGGCGATACGCCCGATGACGCGCGCACCGCGGTGAAGTTCGGCGCGGAAGGCATCGGCCTCTGCCGCACCGAGCACATGTTCTTCGAAGAGACCCGCATCCGCACCGTGCGCGAGATGATCCTCTCCGAGGACGAGCAGTCGCGCCGCGCCGCGCTGTCGAAGCTGCTGCCGATGCAGCGCGCCGACTTCGTCGAGCTGTTCGAGATCATGCAGGGTCTGCCGGTCACGATCCGCTTGCTCGATCCGCCGCTGCACGAGTTCCTGCCGCACACCCAGGCCGAGATCGAGGAAGTGGCGCGCGCCATGAACACCGATCCGCGCAAGCTCGCCGACCGCGCCCGCGAACTCTCCGAGTTCAACCCGATGCTCGGTTTCCGCGGCTGCCGTCTTGCGATCGCCTACCCGGAGATCGCCGAGATGCAGGCGCGCGCGATCTTCGAGGCCGCCGTCGAGGCCGGCAAGCGCACCGGCAAGCCGGTCGGTCTCGAGGTGATGGTGCCGCTGATCGCGACCAAGGCCGAGTTCGATCTGGTCAAGGCGCGGATCGATGCGACCGCCAACGCGGTGATGAAGGAAACCGGCGTCAAGCTGAGCTACCAGGTCGGCACCATGATCGAGCTGCCGCGCGCCTGCCTGATGGCGGGCGAGGTGGCCGAGACCGCGGAGTTCTTCTCCTTCGGCACCAACGACCTGACGCAGACCACCTACGGCATCAGCCGCGACGACGCCGCGAGCTTCCTCGGCACCTATGTCGCCAAGGGCATTCTCGAGATCGATCCGTTCATCTCGGTCGATCGCGACGGCGTCGGCGAACTCGTCAGGATCGGCGTCACCCGCGGCCGCAAGACGCGGCCGAGCCTCAAGGTCGGCATCTGCGGCGAGCACGGCGGCGATCCCGCGTCGGTCGCGTTCTGCCACGAGGTCGGGCTCGACTACGTCTCGTGCTCGCCCTATCGCGTGCCGATCGCGCGTCTCGCCGCAGCGCAGGCCGCGCTCGGCAAGGAGATCGCCAGCCAGGCGTGAGCGATTATGTAGTTCAGAGAAGTGCAATGGCCGGGACCAAGTCCCGGCCATTTTTGCTTCTTGCGTGCGCCGTCGTCAGCACGCAGCGACGGTGGCGCGTAACACCTTGTTCACCATCTTCGTTGACCTGTCGTTTACGACTTTCATGCGCCGCGCGTTTACCAAAGCGCGCAATGCAACATGCGAAAGATGCGCGATCGCTTGAGTGTAGCGCGCGAGCAACGCCGATTAACTCCGCGGCAACCTAAACGGTTTAGCAACGAGAAAGGTCGAATTGCGCGGATGTACCGCGTTCGATTGCACTCAGTAAGCGTTGCGTGAGCGTACGATGTTTGTGTCGCGTAACCAGCCGAAGGGCGCACGTCTTGCGCTCTTCGGTCTCGGTCTTGGCATCTTCGCACTGATGCCGACCGAGATCGGATATCAGGATATTGCCTCGCTCCTGGCCCGGCAGCCCGGCGTCGCCGAGCGCTGGCAGAAGCGCGTCTTCGCCTCCGCCGTCGGCTCCATCCAGGTCGCGACCTACAGCTTCGGCCGTCCGATCGGCACGTCCGCGCCGCAAAGCCCGCAAATCCTGCTCGCCAGACTGGACAGTTCGAACCTCGACATTACCGGAACGGTGACGCGCAATCCGATCGCAGCCCCGCCGCCGCGCTACCAGGCATCCGATTTTCCCAAGGTCGATCGCACCCTCAAGGGCGATCGCCTCGTCGTCAGGCGGCCCGATCAGGTCGAACCGGCGGAGCCCGCAAATACCGCGCCGGCGAACGAAGATCCCGCGACATCGAATTCGTCGGTCAAAGGCATGAAGACCGCGACCGCGCCCGCCGACAGCGCGCCGCTCGATCCTGAATTGCAGGAGGCGCTGCGCGCGCCGCCCTTGCCGCAATATGCCAAGCCGTCGCCGCAGCAGGACGACGTGTCGCTCTCGCTCGAGGCCAACCCGCTCGACGATCTGAAGGCCGCGCCCGCGAAGCCCGCGGCTGCGCCCGCCGACGCGGCGCGCGAGCGCGACCCGTTCGCATTCCAGACCGCCAGCCTGTTCTTCGGCTCGTCGCTCGGCACGCCGGAGAATCTCGAGCGCTGGCAGCCCGGCGAGGCGCCGGTTGTCGTGACGCCGGCAGCAACGCCCGATCCCGACATGAAGGTGATGGCATCGTTGCCGGTCGATGCCGACGGTCCGGTCAAGGCCGGCGAGATGGGCGAGAGCATCGCGCCGAAGGGCGAGGTCAATGCCGACGACCAGCACACCAAGACGCCGGCGGAGCGGCTCGGCCTGTTCGACGAGAAGTCGCGCGCCAAGTCGGAGAAGTGCCTCGCCGAGGCGGTCTATTTCGAAGCCCGCGGCGAAGCGGTGCGTGGCCAGATCGCGGTCGCCCAGGTGGTGCTGAACCGCGCCTTCTCCGGCAAATATCCGGAGACGGTGTGCGGCGTGGTCTACCAGAACAAGAACCGCCACTACGCCTGTCAGTTCACCTTCGCCTGCGACAACATCCCTGACGTCGTCCGCGAGCCCGACATGTGGGATCGCGCCAGGAAGATCGCGAAGGCGATGCTCGACGGCGAATTGTGGCTGCCGGAAGTCAACCGCTCGACCCACTACCACGCCTACTGGGTGCGGCCGTCCTGGGTCAGCGAGATGAAGAAGATGTACAAGTTCGGCGTCCATACCTTCTATCGCCCGCGCGCCTGGGGCGACGGCAGCGACGCGCCGAGCTGGGGCAACCCGGCCGAGACCGCCAAGATCTCGGCGCAACTTGCCGAGGCCGCCCAGAGCTCGGCCGAGCAGGCCAGCGCCCGGCGATAGGGCCCTCCGCCTCCCGTTCCGCGGCCGGCGTGCCCCGGAATGACGGTCATCATCCTCTCCGATTCTGCAGAGCAGCCCTGCAGGCGAATATTTTTCTCCGGCCCCTCTTGGGGTTTTCATGCACCTGCATTAACTCCCCGTAACGTTCGGCGGGGCGGCTCCCCGCGCAGCAGTTGCGGGGGAAGACAAGATGGCCGCTACCACCGGGGATCTTCGATCGACGTCGGGCACGTGGCGCACGCCGCTTGTCATCATCGTCTGCGGCTGCGCGATTGCGCTGCTGAGCTTCGGGCCGCGCTCCAGCCTCGGCTTCTTCGTGCAGCCGATGAGCCATGAATTCACCTGGGGCCGCGACGTGTTCGGCCTCGCGCTGGCGCTGCAGAACCTGCTGTGGGGGCTCGGCCAGCCGATCGCCGGTGCGATTGCCGACCGCTTCGGCCTGCTGCGCGTCATGGTCGTCGGCGCACTGCTTTACGCCGCGGGTCTGTTGCTGATGCGCTATTCGACGACGCCGCTGTCGCTCGATATCGGCGCCGGCGTCCTGATCGGTTTCGGCCTGTCGGGCTCCTCGTTCAACCTGGTGCTGTCGGCATTCAGCAAGCTGTTGCCGCCCGCGCAGCGCGGCATCGCGCTCGGCGCCGGCACCGCCGCGGGCTCGTTCGGCCAATTCCTGTTCGCGCCGTTCGGCGTCGCGATGATCGACAATTTCGGCTGGCAGACCGCGCTCCTCGTGTTCGGCGCGCTGATGCTGCTGATCCTGCCGCTGTCGCTGGCGCTCTCGACACCGCCGGCGGAGACGAATGATGCCGCGCCGGCCGATCAGCAGTCGTTCAAGACCGCGCTGGCGGAGGCGTTCGGCCATCGCTCCTACGTGCTGCTGGTGCTCGGCTTCTTCACCTGCGGCTTCCAACTCGCCTTCATCACCGTGCATCTGCCGGCCTATCTCGCCGACCGCGGCATTCCGGCATCGACCGGCGGCTGGGTGATCGCGGCGATCGGCCTGTTCAACATCGTGGGCTCGCTCAGCGTCGGCTGGCTGCAGAACGTTTTCCCGAAGCGCTACATCCTGTCGGTGATCTACTTCACCCGCGCGCTGTCGATCATCGCCTTCATCTCGTTCCCGATCACGACCTTCTCGGCGATTGCGTTCGGCGCCATCTCCGGCCTGACCTGGCTCTCCACGGTGCCGCCGACCTCGGCGCTGGTGGCGCTGATGTTCGGCACGCGCTGGTTTGCGACGCTGTACGGCTTCGCCTTCGTCAGCCATCAGGTTGGCGGCTTCCTCGGAGTCTGGCTCGGCGGCATCGTGTTCGAGCAGTATGGCTCCTACACCCCGATCTGGTGGCTGTCGGTGCTGTTTGGCGTGCTGTCGGCGCTGATCAACCTGCCGATTGTCGAAAAGCCCGTCGTTCGCCCGGTTGCGCAGCCTGCCTGATGGGGTAAACCATTCCCCGAAACCAAGATTACGGGGAGTGCACATCGTGGCAACGTTCAAGGCAATCAGGATCGACAAGGCGGACAAGGGTACCACCGCCGCACTCACCCAATTCGACGAAGCCGAGCTGATGGACGGCGACGTCACCGTCCTCGTCGAGTGGTCGACGCTGAACTACAAGGACGGCCTCGCACTGACCGGCAAGGCGCCGGTGGTGCGCCGGTTCCCGATGATCGCCGGCATCGATTTCGCCGGCACGGTCGAGCAATCCAGCCATCCGGACTGGAAGGCGGGCGACAAGGTCGTCTGCAACGGCTGGGGCATGGGCGAGACCCATCTCGGCGCCTACGCCGAAAAGGCCCGCGTCAAGGGCGACTGGCTGGTGCGGCTGCCCGACGGCATCTCGGCCCGCGATGCGATGGCGGTCGGTACCGCCGGCTATACCGCGATGCTCTCGGTGCTGGCGCTGGAGAAGCACGGTCTGACCCCGAAGAGCGGCCCTGTGGTAGTCACGGGTGCCGCCGGCGGCGTCGGCTCGGTGGCGATCGCCGTGCTCTCGAAGCTCGGCTACCACGTCATCGCGTCGACCGGGCGGATGTCGGAGACCGATTATCTCAAGGGTCTCGGCGCCACCGAGGTGATCGACCGCGCCGAACTGTCAGGTGCGCCCAAGGCCCTGGCGAAGGAGCGCTGGGCCGGCGGCGTCGACAGCGTCGGGTCGACCACGCTCGCCAACCTGCTGTCGATGACGAAGTATGGCGGAGCCATCGCGGCCTGCGGTCTGGCAGCCGGTATGGATCTGCCGTCGTCGGTCGCGCCCTTCATTTTGCGGGGTGTGTGCCTTCTCGGTATCGATTCAGTAATGTGTCCGATCGAGCTGCGGAGGACTGCCTGGCGCCGTCTTGCCAGCGACCTGGATAAGGCGAAACTGGCTGATATCACTCACGAAATCGCCCTGGACGAAGTCATGGGCTTTGGCGCGAAAATCCTCGGTGGCCAGGTCCGCGGCCGCATCGTGGTCAAAATAGTCTGAGGACGTTCAGACTTTACCAACCAAGCTGCTCCAATGTTGCCACTGTTGGTATGGTAAGCAGCGGGTAAAGAGACTTGCGGCATGATCCCGGGGGGCCGGGTTTCCTCGCGCAGACGCCGAAAAGCGTTGGTGCGGGGTCATGCGCAACAAGGAGCGAGTGCCCGCGCTCGTCAGTGGAGTAGCTCATGCTTGCGCGTTTGGTGTTGGGGGCCGTCACGGCCGGAGCGATGGTCGTGCCGGCAATCGCGGGCCAGATGAACGCCGATGAGGCCCGCAGGTTCGTCGCCGGCAAGGTGTTCGAGTTCACCTGTTTCGATGGCACCCGCGGTGCCGGCCGCATCCTCGACGATCTGGGCGCGGCAGGCTCGGTCCAGTTCTCCGGCTCGGGGCCGATCCGTCACCTGCGCCTGCCCGGCAACACGCTGCAGATCCGCGGTCAGAGCGTTTGCGCGTCCCTGAAGGGCATTCCGTTCGAACCGTGCTTCAATCTCGACAAGCAGGACGACCGCTCGTTCCGCGGCTCGGTCTCCGGTATGGGCTTTGCCTATTGCGATTTCCATCACCAAGGCGGCCAGCAGATGCTGATGGCGCGCGCGGCGGCGCGTCCGCGCTCGCTGCATCCGCGCACCCGATCCGCGGATGCCTCGCAGACCGAAGTGTCGCGCGTTGAGACGCCGCAGGTCGGAAGCGCGAAGCTCGAGCCGGTGAAGGCCGAGCCCGCCAAGGTCGAGAGCGCGCCGGAATTGCGCCGCTCCACCGACTAACCTTTCATCTGCGCGCTAGCGGGAATAGCGCCGCCAAACCGTAGTCATACGGATGGCGGTCGCCACGCCTTGCTCGCTACTCAATACCTGGCGTTCGCCGCGAGGCGGGACATTGGGGCCTCTGATTTTGAGTAGTCATATGGCGCAATATTTTTTTCGAATCAGTGACGGCGATTACGCTGGTGCATCCGACCACGCGACGGAGTTTGAAAGCCGCGACGTGGCCTGGGCCGAGATGACCAAGGTCTGCGGAAATTTTCTCGGCAGCATTTCGCGCAATCTGAAGCAGAACAGCGAATGGCACATGGAGCTGCTCGACGAGGGCAGAAAACCCGTGTTCAGGATTCGACTGGTCGCCGAGTCCGTCGACTGAAGGCTGTCTTTCGGGACGGCAGGTCCTAACCCTCAGCCTCCGCGAGCGGCGGAGCGGTTCGCCTGCGAAACAGGATCCGCTGATACAACCAGCCGATCGCGACCAGCACGATGCCAAGGCACATGAACGACAGCGCGCGGTAGACACCCGTGAGCGTCGACATGTCGATCAGGAACGCCTTCAGGATCGTCAGCCCGATCACCGCAGCAGACGCGAGGCGCGCCCGCTGCGAGTTGACCATGACGCCGATGCCGAGCAGCGCGACGCCGAACATCAGCCAGGCGATCGAATAGGTGTACTGCTCCGCGCCCGTGGTCTCGCCGCGCGTTAGCACCGGTCCATGGTAGAGCCTGCGGATTTCGAACGTGACATAGGCGAGCGCAAGCACCAGCGCGGCGGCGGCGATCGTGTTGGCATAGCCGGCAGGACGGTGGCGCGCCACCGCATAGGACAGCAGCAGCGCCAGCACCGCCGGCAGCGCGTAACCGAGCAGCAGCAGATTGATGAAGCTGCCGCCGACGTCCTGCCACCACAGCATCGGGTTCTCCAGTGCCAGCAGCCCGAACAGGCTGGCAAGCCCGGCGAACGCGGTCAGCAGGATCGCGCCGACATTGTGCACGATGCTGCCGCTACGCAGGCGCAGCCGCTCCAGTCCGATCGCCATCGCAAGCGTCACGCCGACTTGCAGTGCGACCTCGGTCAGCCCGGCGCTGGCGTAATAGACATCGCCGCTGTTGACCGCGTGGCGGATCTCCATGAAGGCGAGCAGCACCGTGAACAGGATCGCGGCGGCCTCGACGATGCGCAGCGGGACGTCGTCGCCGCTGCGGCGCAGGAAATGGCTTGCCGCCCAGAATGACAGCGCCGGCACGCCATAGCCCCACAGCAGCCAGTTGAAGATCGGCGTGGTGCCGACAGCGTCGCCCGCGATCCGCGGCTCATAGCCGATGCGCAGCATCACGATGCCGGCCAGGATCGCGGCAAGCCAGCGCAGGAACGGAATCGGCCGCCGCACCGACAGCCACGCCGTGCCCATCGACACCAGCGCGAGCGCGATGGTGAGCCAGCCCTTGTCGAGTGCGAAGGTCAGCGCCAGCGCCAGCGAGGCGAGGGCGCCGGTGGCGGACAACGCAATCGACGGCGACAGCTCCGGCCGCTCGCCGCGCCGGGTCAGCGCCTCGGTCGCGGCTGCGTAGGCCGCCGCCAGCAGCACGGCGAGGATCGCGAACGGGATCGAACGGTCGAGATGCGCGATGCGTGCATAGAGCGCGACCAGCAGCGCGACCGGCGTGAACACCGCCGCCGCGGCCCAGGTCACCGTGACCTTCGTCGTGGCAAAACGGAATTGCGCGAGGAAGCCGGCGATGCCGAAGGCGGCTGCGAACAGCGCCGCGGTGACGAGATGCAGCGAGACCGAGCCATCAGTCGCGGACGGACCAATGCCGGGGATCGCGCCGCCCGGCAGCACCAGCATGTCGACGTTGCGGCGGACGGCCCATTCGCCGAACACAATGAACACGAAGATCGACGCGGCGCCGATCGCACGGGTAGCGGCAGGCGCCCGCCAGGCGACAGGCAGGCTTGCGGCTGTCAGCAGCGCAAAGCCGATCATCGCGGTGTCGGCGTGGGCGCTGTTGAGCACGATCAGCATCGCACCGAGCAGATAGGCGGCGAGCGAGCCCGACGAAATCGGCTCGATCTCCTCACCATCGCCGTCGGGGCCGAACATGAAGCCGCAGACCACGAGCAGCGCCGCCAGCACGAAGCCTGCGATCACGTGGAAGACGTGCGGCGCGATCATCTCGGGCCCGCACGCCAGGCATGGGAAGGTCCACAGCAGCGCGAAGGCGATCGTCGTGACCGCGAGCCAGCGCCACAGCCGGATGCGGGCGAGGCCGAATGCCGCCGCCGTGACGATGGCGAGGTAAATGTAAAGCGACCAGAAGTCGGGTTTGTCTGACGACACCAGCAGCGGCGTGACGAAGGCGCCGACGGTGCCGAGCCCGGCCAGCGCAGGTCCGTGCAGCAGCGCGGCGGCCAGCGTGCCGAGCGCGACCATGCCGAGCAGGATGAAAGCGGTTGCGGGCGCGAGGAAGTCGTACAGCGCGTAGGCGGCGTAGACGGTGGCGAATGCCACGGCGGTGCCGGCCGCGGTGAGGATCGCCGGGATGTTGGCGATCGGCAGCGCCGCGATATTGGAGATGCCTTCCTGGCGCCTGGTCCATTCACCGGCGCCGAGCAGCGCCAGCGCAAACAATCCGCCGAGCATCGTGCGAACGCCGGGGCCGAGCAACCCCGCCTCGATCGAATAGCGCACCATGAAGAAGCCGCCGAGCGCGAGCGTCAGGCCGCCGATCCAAACCACCCAGCGCGTGCCGAGCGTCTCCTCGAAGCCAGGCGCCGGCTGCGGCGGCGCCGGCGGTTCTGGCAGGGGCGGCGGTGCGGCGCCTACAGCGTCCGCGGCTGGCTCGCTCTGCGCGGCTGGCTCGCCGGGAGCGGCCTCCGGGAGCGGTGGCGGCGTGATGGAAGGCGCCGTCGGCAGCGTCTGCTCGAACTCCTGCATAGGGGCCAGCGGCGGCGGCACGGCCGTCCGCGCGGCGGCGCCGCCCGCGGCCTCGATCGCATCCAGCCGTCGCTGCAGGAGGTCGATCCGGCCCAGCGCCTTGCGCGCGAAAATGATCGCGACGATGGCGAGGACGAGCGTCAGGAAGTCGAATGGCGAATCGAACATCGGGCCTCCGGCAGGACGCGCCGGACTTGGCCAGCCGGCGGCCCGTCGCAACCTAGTAGTGCAGTAAGGAGGACCGGAAGTTCAAGCGATCGGCCGTCACCGGCCGCGCTTAGTCCAGATCGATGTGGAAAGGCCGCCCTTCGACGCTCATGCTGCCGGGACCCATCGCGTCGAGTGCGCGCAGCATCCGGCCCTCGCGTCCCAGCGCCTTGTCGGCGAGGCTGACGATCAGCCGGTTGGGGGCCGCGATCGGCGAGGCCTCGCGGATCATCCGGGCGATGGACATTTCGTCGCGGTGCGGGTTGAGCGCGCAGACCGTGGCAAATGCGCTCGCGGTCGAACGGCTGATGCCGGCGTAGCAATGCACCACCATCGGTGCTTGGCGATCCCAGCCGCGCACGAAGCTCAGCACCTTCTCGATATGCGTCTCGTTGGGCGCAACGAACCCGTCCATCTGTTCGATGATGTCGTCCATCGACACTTTCAGGTGGTTGGCCGGCAGCACGGAGGGCGGCCGCTGAACCTGGTCGACATTGGCCATCACGGTCAGTACATGGCTGGCGCCGGTGGCGCGAACCGTGTCGGAGAGTGCGGCAAGCGAGCAGACGTGAAGCATGATGGTCCTTTTATCGGGTACACCGGATTATAACGGCTGCTCCCGAACGGGCAAAGGCGGGGGTGCTATGCCGATTCTGCGTTTTGCGGCGCAACCGGCGGCACGTGTGCCGCTCCTATGACGCGTGCAATGCCTTGAAGCGCTCGAGAAACTGCTTTTCGGCCCGCGCTGCGGTCCACGGCGTCAGATAGTCGCGTTCGGTCGCTTCGGGCAGTTCCGGATCGCGGCCGAACAGCCGCTTGGCCTCGGCTTGCGAAAATCCCGCCAGATGCGTCGCCTCCAGATACGCGGCGCCGCGATCGGCGGCCTTGATCTGCTGGGTGATCTCGTCCGCCAGCACCGCGGGCAGGCCGAAGCGGACATGGATCGCCGACAACAGCCGCTTCTCCACCGTCTTGTATTCGCCTGACAGCACCGCCTTGAACGGCGAGATCATGTCGCCGATGACATATTCGGGTGCGTCATGCAGCAGTGCGGCGAGACGATGGCTGATATCGACGCGTGGCATCTGCTGGCGCATTACCGCCTCGACCAGCAACGTATGCTGCGCCACCGAGAAGATGTGCGCGCCGCTGGTCTGACCATTCCAGCGCGCGACCCGCGCCAACCCGTGCGCGATATCGACGATCTCGATATCGAGCGGTGACGGATCGAGCAGGTCCAGCCGGCGTCCGGACAACATCCGCTGCCAGGCGCGGGTAGCCTCCGTCGATTTGCGCGCCGTCATTTTTTCTTGAGCCGCGGCGTGCGGAGCTTGCCGCTGCAGGCTTCGTGGCAGAAGCAGGTGACGAGGTGGTCGTTGACCATGCCGGTCGCCTGCATGAAGGCGTAGACGATGGTGGGGCCGACGAATTTGAAGCCGCGCGCGCCGAGCTCCTTGGAGACCTTGATCGAGACCGGCGTCGAGGCCGGCACACTCGCGGTGGTCTTGAATTGATTGACCTTCGGCTTGCCGTCGACGAAGTCCCAGAGGAATTTCGAGAAGCCCGGGCCTTTCTCCATGATCTCCAGATAACCCTTCGCACTCGCCACCGCGCCTTCGATCTTGGCGCGGTTGCGGACGATGCCGGCGTCGTTCATCAGCGCGTGCACCTTCTTGTCGTTGTAGCGCGCGATCTTCTCGGGCTGGAAATCGTCGAAGGCTTTGCGGAAATTCTCGCGCTTGCGCAGGATCGTGATCCAGGACAGGCCGGCCTGGAAGCCGTCTAGGATCAGCTTTTCATAGAGTGCGCGGTCGTCATATTCCGGCACGCCCCATTCATTGTCGTGATAGGCGACGTAGAACGCATCCTCGCCCGGCCAGGGGCAGCGTGTCTTGCCGTCGGGATGCAGTTGCGCGGTACGGCTCATGCGACGGTCTGCTTGGGTGTGATGCGGACGGCGTCAGGTTCGGCGAGGTGAAGCGACAGCCCGCCCGCGGTCAGCGCAAGGCCGGCATCGAGCGCGTCGGCGACGCGGTCGATGCGCACGAGCGCGAGACCTTTCTCGCCGGCGGTCGAGCCGATGGTGCCGACCTGCTTGTCGCCGGCCAGGATCGTTGCGCCAGCCTCTGGCGCGGGGCCATCGAGAATGATCTTCACTGTGCGAGTGCGCGCCGTGCCGCGGTGCTGCATGCGCGACACCACCTCCTGGCCGACATAGCAGCCCTTGTCGAAATCGACGCCGCTCAGGCGATCCATATTGGTCTCGTGCGGGAAGGCGTCGCCATACATGAAGTCGAGCCCGCCGCGCGGCACTCCGGTGGCGATCCGATGCGCCTCATAGGCGCTGGAGTCGACGAGGTCGGCACCGATCAGCTCGGCGAGCTTCTGCTTCAAATCTTCCGGGATCAGGATGCGCCAGCCGAGCGTGGGGGTGCGCGGATCGGCGAACGCGAGATCCGGTGTCGCCACCGGATCGCCATCCCAGGCTGCCAGCACACCGAGGCTGTCGGAAAGGTTCTCGACCACGACCTTGGCGCGCAGCTTGTAGAAGCCGAGCTTGTCGGCGAGGCCCTTGGCGAGCGCGCGCGGCGCGTCGATCAGGAAGCCGCCGCCATGGCCGGCAGGTATCTCGGTGATCAGGAAATCGACGATGATCTTGCCCTGCGGCGTCAGCAGCGCGCCAAACCGGGCCTGTCCCGCGCGCAGCTCGGCGATATCGGCGGTGATGAGGCCGTTGAGGAAGTTGCGGGCGTCCTCGCCAGAGACCTTGACTACGCCCCGATCTGGAAGAAACGCTGCTTTCATTCGCAAAATTGGCTCTTTTTCCAAGTTCCTTGGGAAACGCGCAGGCCGCGATATCCCCTGCCAAGCTAAGGCGCTAGAGTGCGCCGAACAAGGCCCGGGCGACAGCCGAAAGCGGGCGTCGAGGACCGATGAATCAGCATTTTGACACCATTCTAAAATCCGGCACCGTGGTCAATCAGGACGGCGAGGGCGTGCGCGATATCGGTATCGCGGGCGGCCGCATCGCCGCGATCGGCTCGCTCGGTCAGGCTTCGGCCGGCGAGGTGATCGACTGCAAGGGCCTGCACATCCTGCCCGGCGTGATGGACACCCAGGTGCATTTCCGCGAGCCGGGGTTGACCCAGAAGGAAGACCTCGAGACCGGCTCGCGCAGCGCGGTGATGGGCGGGGTCACCGCCGTGTTCGAGATGCCGAACACCAATCCGCTGACGGTCACCGAAGAGGCGTTCACCGACAAGATCAAGCGCGGCCGCCATCGCATGCATTGCGATTTCGCGTTCTTCATCGGCGGCACCCGCGAGAACGTGCAGGACCTGCCGGAGCTCGAGCGCGCGCCGGGCTGTGCCGGCGTCAAGGTGTTCATCGGCTCCTCCACCGGCGCGCTGCTGGTCGAGGACGACGAGAGCCTGCGGCGGATCTTTCAGGTGATCCGGCGCCGCGCCGCGTTCCATGCCGAGGACGAATATCGCCTCAACGAGCGCAAGCCGCGGCGGATCGAGGGCGACCCGCGCTCGCATCCGGTGTGGCGTGACGAGACCGCCGCGCTGATGGCGACCGAGCGCCTGGTCAATCTGGCGCGCGAGACCGGCAAGCGCATCCACGTGCTGCACATCTCGACCAAGGAAGAGATTCTGTACCTGCGCGACCACAAGGATGTCGCGTCCTGCGAGGCGACGCCGCACCATCTCACCATGGCCGCGCCGGAGTGCTACGAGCGGCTCGGCACGCTGGCCCAGATGAACCCGCCGGTGCGCTCGGCCGATCATCGCGCCGGCATCTGGTACGGCATCGAGCAGGGCATCATCGACGTGCTCGGCTCGGACCACGCGCCGCATACGCTGGAGGAGAAGGCCAAGAGCTATCCGGCCTCGCCGTCGGGCATGACCGGTGTGCAGACGCTGGTGCCGCTGATGCTCGATCACGTCAATGCCGGGCGGCTGTCGCTACAGCGCTTCGTCGATCTCACCAGCGCGGGGCCCGCGCGCCTGTTCAACATCGCCTGCAAGGGTCGCATCGCGGCGGGTTACGATGCCGACTTCACCATCGTCGACCTGAAGCGGAGCGAGACCATCACCAACAAATGGATCGCCTCGCGCGCCGCCTGGACGCCCTATGACGGCGTGCGGGTGCAGGGCTGGCCGGTCGGCACCTTTGTGCGCGGCAGGCGGGTGATGTGGCAGGGCGAAGTCACGACACCGTCCACCGGTGAACCGGTCCGGTTCCTCGAGACGCTGAAGCAGTAGGTTCGCGTTTGACGCGTTTTCTTGACGCGAACCGGCGGCCCACTTCGCTCGACAACGCTATCGTTTTACTGCCTGGCCAATGCCAGCGAGAACTCGCCGTTGCGCACGCGCGCGGCGAGGCCCTCGGCGAATGTCGCCACCGCGTCCTCGCCATAGGTGCCGACGAGCTCGGCCAGCGCCGCGAACAGGCTCGCCTGCGCGAGGCAGTCGCCATCGACGCCGTCGTGACGCGCTTCAGCCCAGGCCTCGTTCAGGTAGCCCAGCGCGGCCTGTTTCTGCTCGTGGTCGGGTCGCGGGTCTTGGTGATGGGGGAAGGACGCTGGATGGCGCATGAAACTCTGCAAAATTGACTGCGCGCGGTCCGAGGAGCGAACCACTGCGACGTGCGAGATGTATCACGCATGCGGGTACCGCCTAGCCCACATCTTTCGAAAAGGTTAACGGCCAACCCGGCATTTAAAGGGGAATTCCGGATATCCGGGCCGCGATCAGCCGAATGAGCTGTGGATATGGTCCAGCACCGCGCGCGGCGTGGCGCACAGATGGCTGGCGCCGGCCTCGGTCAGCTCCTCCGGCGTGCCGTAGCCATAGGTGACGCCGACCGCCCGGATGCCGTTTCGATTCGCCCCGATCACGTCGTGGCTGCGATCGCCGATCATCAGGGATTCGGCCGGATCGGCCCCGGTCTGCGCCAGCGCATAGGCGAGCAGGTCGACCTTGTTGACCCGGGTTCCGTCGAACTCCGAGCCGAACACGTGGTCGAAATAGCCGCCGAGGCCGAAATGCGCGATGATCCGCGTCGCAAACACATGCGGCTTCGAGGTCGCCACGAACATCTGGCCCGGCCGCTGGCGCAGCGCCGCCAGAACCTCCGCGATATCGGGATAGACCGCGTTCTCGAACAGCCCGACATCGCCGAATCTTTCGCGGTAGAGCCCGACCGCGCGGTCGGCGAGCTCCTCGCCGCCGAGCAGCATCGCAAAGCTCGCCCGCAAGGGCGGCCCGATGCACCAGGTCAGGTCATCCTGCGAGGGAACCGGGCGGCCGAGCTTTTCCAGCGCGTACTGGATCGAGCCGGTGATGCCGGGCTTCGGGTCGGTCAGGGTGCCGTCGAGGTCGAAGAAGATCGCCCGTTCAGTTGGCATAGCGGGCCGTCAGGTCGCGGGAGATTTTCGAGCCCTCCTCGATGTAGCGGCGGATCGCCACGGTGGCCGCGGGCGTGCAGGTCCGGTAGGTCTGCTGGAAGCCGTTGTAGCCGCGGTTGAAGCCCGCGATCATGCGGGCGCGGCGGTCGCCGGAGGGGGTCTCGGCATCGATCAGCGCCTGCATCTCGTTGCGCCATTTGGCGCCCTCGTTGGAGCCGCAGATGCCGCGCAGATAGTGCAGGGCGCCGAGGATCTCGGCCAGCCGCTGCAAATCGCCGTCGAACGGCGCAGCCGCGTCCTGCGCCCGGGCGGGCGTCGCAAGGCATGCCGACATCAGGATCACAACGGCGAGAAAGGCTCTGATCATCAGGGGTTCCGGAATGGCGGTGGTATGCCCCCTCAATGCGCCCGAGGCAAGGCGGCAGGACCCGCCAAAGCCGCCAAAACGGGCCTCAAGCCAGCCGCCGGGCGGCCGCAATGACCTCATGCAGGCCGCCGGTGACCTTGAGGTCGCCGATCTCCTCCGGCGCCAGCCATTTGAAATCGTCGTGCTCGTCGTTCAGGTGAGGCTCGCAGGATGCCCAGCGCGCGGCGAAGGTCATGATCAGATAGTGCCCGCCTCCGGGGCCGGCCGGCAGCACCTCGCGCCAGCCGGCGAGGCCGAGGATCTCGACCTTCAGACCGGTCTCCTCGTCGATCTCCCGGTGCAGGGCGGTGTGCAGCGTCTCGCCGAACTCGACCCGGCCGCCGGGCAGCGAATAGAAGCCCTTGCCCGGCGAGCGGGCGCGGCGCACCAGCAGCACCTTGCCGTCACGGAAAATCACGCCGGACACGGCGAGCTGCGGGCGGATCGTAGGTTCGGGAGAGGTCAAGGTGATTGGCAGCCGGTTGTGAAGGCCATCATGCCCGATATCTCAGGCGCCCGCCATGATGCTGTCGACATCGGCCTCTGCGGCGCCGTTGATGATACCGGCGGTCAGCATCACCAGCGGCTTGACCCAGACGATCGCCTGCTCGGCGAGCGCGACCCGACTCTTGTCCTGCTGCAATTGCCGCATCGCCGCCCCGACCTCGGTCAGGATCTTCGTCATGCTGTCGGTGAGCTGGTCGAATTCGGCCCGGATTGCGGTATCCGCGGTCTCATAGGCCTCGATCGCGAGATCGCGCGCCCGGAAATTGGACGCGGTGAAATGCTCGGCATAGGACAGCGGCTGCCATTCGAGGAAATCGCTGGCGCATTCCGGCAGGTCCGGAACCATCTCCAGCAGCATGATGGCTTCGTTGAAGTGATTGAGGTAGTCGGTGGCAAGCCCGGTGCGGGGATTGATGTTGGCGGCGCGCAACAGCGCCGCCCGCGCCTCGTCGGGATACGTCGGTCGCGGGGAAGAGCCCGCTATGGCGGCCGTTGAGGTCATTGATCGCAGTCTTTAACGGTCCAAGTTAAGGCAGAATAAACGGATACCACTCTGGACGGCAAATGTGCGGACGCTTCGTCATTACCTCGCCGCCGGCGGTCCTGCGCGAAATGTTCGGCTATATCGAGCAGCCGAATTTTCCGCCGCGGTACAATGTTGCGCCGACCCAGCCGATCCCGGTGGTGCTGCTGCAGAATGGCGGCAGGCATTTTCAATTGATGCGCTGGGGCCTGATCCCGTCCTGGGTCAAGGACCCCAGGACCTTCTCGCTCCTGATCAACGCGCGCTCCGAGACGGTGCGCGAGAAGCCCGCATTCAAGAACGCGATCAAGCGGCGCCGCGCGCTGATCCCGGCCGACGGCTACTACGAATGGCAGGACGCCGGCGGCCGCAAGCGGCCGTTCTTCATCCATCGCCGCGACGGCCATCCGCTCGCCTTCGCCGCGCTCGCCGAGACCTGGATGGGACCGAACGGCGAGGAGCAGGACACGGTTGCGATCGTCACCGCGCCCGCGAGCCCCGACCTCGCGCAATTGCATCACCGCGTGCCGGTCACGATCAGGCCCGAGCAATTCGCGCGCTGGCTCGACTGCCTGCCGAACGATGTCGACGACGTGATGCCGATGCTGAAGGGCCCCGAGGTCGGCGAGTTCGCCTGGCACCAGGTGACGATGCGCGTCAACGCCGTCGCCAACGACGATGCGCAATTGCTGCTGCCGATGACCGCGGAGGAGATCGCCGCGGAGGACGCGCCGCAGCCGAAGAAGGCCGCGCCGAGAAAGGCGACTATGCGCGAGGACGACGGGCAGGGGTCGTTGTTTTGAGGGCTCACTGAACCGGCGTGATGCAGCGCGGATTTGCGTCAGCTCTCTCCACATCGTCGTCCTGGCGAAGGCCAGGACCCATAACCACCGAATTTGCTTGTGAACGGGAACGCGGCCCCAGCGTCGCGCGACAATTGAGATTTGGGGTAATGGGTCCTGGCCTTCGCCAGGACGACGATGAAGATGGACCTCGATTCAACCGGTGCGCAATTGCGCACCTGAGGGCTCGCGCCAAGTGGCACGCTCCGGCATGACAGAGCCAGAGATCACCCCTTCACCGACGCCACGCCCTCGATCTCGATCAGCATCTTCGGATTCGGCAGCGCCACCACCACGCAGGTGGTGCGCGCGGGGTAGGGCGCGGGGCCGAACGCGCCGGCATAGAGCGCGTTCATCGTCGCGACGTCGCTGGCGCGCGTCAGCAGCACGTTGACCTTGACGAGATCGCGCATCGTCGCGCCAGCCTCGCTCAGCACGCGCTTGAAATTGATGACGACATTGGCGAACTGCGCCTCGAAGCCGTCGGGCAGCTCGCGATTGGCGTCGAAGCCGGGGATGCCGGAGATGAACAGCAAATCGCCGACGCGAGCGCCGAACGAGAGTGGCGGCGCCTGGATGCCGGGCGGAGGAGGGAAGTGCTTGATTGCGGTCTTTTCAGTCATTGGGTCACCCGTCTGCGCGAGATGGAAGGGGAGAAGTTTCGATGGCGCGCGGCGCCGCTGCACGCCGGCGCCAAAGATTCCTGCCGAAGAGATTCTGGCCGATCATGCCTGCGAGCATCGCGGCGACGAAGACCACGATCGGCAGCGAGAGGCCGGCAAGATTGACCAGTGCCGGCCCTGGGCAGATGCCGACGAGGCCCCAGCCGATGCCGAACAGCACCGCGCCGGCAACCAGCGGCGCATCGATGTCGTTGCGGTCGGGCCAGAGGAAGCGCGCCGAGAAGGCGGGTGTCGTGCGCCGCCGCGCGATCGCAAAGCCGGTTGCTGCGACCGCAACCGCGCCCGCCATCACGAAGGCGAGCGTCGCGTCCCACGCGCCAAACAGATCGAGGAAGCCGAGCACCTTCTGCGGATCGGTCATGCCGGAGATCAGAAGCCCCGCGCCGAAGATCAGGCCGCAAATAAAGCTTACGAGAGGTGCCATCGCTAGCCTCCGATCCCGTGCCTGACGAATGCGACCGTTGCGATCGCCGTCAGCATGAAGATGCATGTTGCCACGATCGAGCGGCCGGACAGCCGCGCAAAGCCGCAGACGCCGTGGCCCGAGGTGCAGCCATTGCCCATCCTTGTGCCGAACCCGACCAGCAGTCCCGCGATCGCGACCACCACAAGGCTCGCGTTGATCGCCGGCCGCGGCAGCGGCGCGCCGAACAGCGCCGCAATCAGGGGCGCTCCGATCAGTCCCGCGATGAACGCAATGCGCCAGGCGCGGTCGGCGGTATCGGCCTGCAGCGCGCCGCCGACGATGCCGGTGACCCCGGCGATTCGCCCGGTCAGCAGCATCAAGAGCGCGGCGGCAAGCCCGATCAGCGCGCCGCCGGCAAGGCCGGAAAGTGGGGTGAAATCGTGCATCGATGCAGATCCCTGTTGCGCAAACTCCTCAGCGAACCGGCAAAGCGGTGGGCGCGCATGCGCCAGTGGTCGCGCGGCTGCGGAGGCGATGATAGACTCCGCGCCATCAGGAACAAGCGCAATCCCGCATGTTTCGCGGCATTTCAGTGGTGCCGCCGGTCGGTTGGGTTGCCGCGATTCGCTCTCACTTCGTCCGGAGAACTCCCATGAGATTGCCATCCGTCGCCCGCGCCGCGCTGCTCGCGCTGGCGATGCTCACCGGAACGTCCGCCGCCCTGGCTGACGAGGGCGCGGTGACGCTCGTGATCTTCAAGGGCGGCTGGGTGTTCGGCGGCTCCGCCGGCAAGGGCGTCATGACCTTCCACGGCCAGACCTACGGGCTCACGGCCGGCGGGCTGGACTATGGCCTCGTGTTCGGCGGCTCGCAGACCACGTTGCAGGGCCGGGTGCGCAATATCCGCCGTCCGCAGGACATCAACGGCGTCTATGCCGCGGCGGGCATGGGCGTTGCGCTCGGCGCCGGCGTGCGCGGCATCCTTTTGACCAACCCGAACGGCGCGGTGCTCGAGCTGAGCGGCAAGCAGGTCGGCCTGATGGCCAATGTCGACCTCAGCGGGCTTGCGATCACGTTGAAGGAGTAGGGGGCGCGGGCTTCGTCCGCGGGCTCTACCCATCCGATTCCGTGATCCACTCGGCGAGTTCGCGCCACGGCTTTAAGGTCCAATGCCCCGAGGCCGCGCCTGATGGCGACGGCAGCACGAACACTTCGGGAAAGCCGTTCATTGGTGGCTGCCGGCCGGGCACGAGCGCGGTGGTCGGCCTGCTGTAAAACAGGCTCGCCGCCTTCCTGCTGGTGAAGGCGACAGTCTTCGGCCGGTAGGTCGCGATCTTCGCCCTGAAGCCGACGACGTCGAACGACTGCCTGCTGATTTCGTGATCCATCCCGGCGCCGGTCTTGGAGAGATCGGTGAAGCCGATGCCGAGCGCGAGCAGCGCGGCGAATTCGTCCGGCCGATAGCGCCGCGGCGTGATGCCGGCCTCATGCAGCGCGCGCCAGAACCGGTTGCCAGGATGCGCATAATAGTGCCCGACGGCGGCTGACCGCGTGCTCGCCGCGGTGCCGACGAACACCAGGCGCAGATTGGCGCGGAGCTGGTCGGGGAGGCGGTGGCGGTTGTGATCGGGCATCTCGGAAGGGCCAATAGAGCATTGATGAGACAGAGTTGAGTAGCAGCCGCGAACGAGCTGCGCTCCCTCTCCGCGGGGAGGGGTGGGGTGGCGGCCCTCTCCGCAAGACCCATTCAACCAAACTTCGTCACGGGCTAGCGTACCGGCTCCCTGATCTTTTCTTCCGTCGTGACCGCTTGCGACGGTCCGGTCGCGCGCACCATCAGGAACGTGCCCGAGAACGCCGTGCCGCGGATGCTCCAGCGGCCGTCGATCTCGGTCGCGTCGGCGTTGACCGCGCCTTCATAGTGCACGGTGTCATAGCCGTAGCCCGGCGGCTCGTAGCGTTTGACGAACGTAACAGCGCTGCCGGAGCGATGGCCCGCGAGCGAGGCGTTGTGCGTGCTGATCGGACAGCCCGGCGTCACGCAAGGTTCGGTCACGCTGCCGCCGAGCGCGCCGCCGGCGTCGATCAGCGTCGCCAGGAACGTGACCATGCCGCTCGGCTGAACATAGCTGCCGTCCCAGACGCCGGTGAGATTGTCGGTCATGTCGCTTGCCCGGACTGCGTTTGGTGAATTGCAGTGATCGATGTGGTGCAGGCAGCGCCTCAACGCAAGTCGCGCCCGCTCGCGCGCGGTTGCCTGCAGGTGCAAAAGGGTCTGTAATCCAGCCAAACAGATCAAGAAGAATTCGGGAGCGGACATGACGGGAGAGGCGAAAACCCATTATGAGGTGATCGTGGTCGGCGCCGGCGTCGCGGGCATCTACCAGATCAAGCGGCTGGCTGATCTCGGCATCGACGCCACCGTGCTCGAAGCCGCGCCCGACCTCGGCGGCACCTGGTACTGGAACCGCTATCCGGGCTGCCGCTTCGATTCCGAGAGCTACACCTACGGCTTCTCGTTCTCGCGCGAACTGCTCGACGAATGGCACTGGAAGGAGCGCTTCTCCGGCCAGCCGGAGAATTTGCGCTACCTCAACTACGTCGCCGACAAGTTCGACCTGCGCAAGCACATGCAGTTCAATTGCAAGGTCGAGACCATGCAGTTCGACGAGACGCGCGATCTCTGGCAATTGAGGATCGGTGACGGCCGCGAACTGACCTGCCGCTTCGTGGTGCTCGCGATCGGGCTGCTGTCGGCGCCGACCATGCCGCGCGTGCCCGGCATCGATGACTTCAAGGGCCGGTCGTTCCACACCTACTACTGGCCGCATGAGCCGGTCGATCTCGCCGGCAAGAAGGTCGCGGTGATCGGTACCGGCGCGACCGGCATTCAATTGATCGGCGAGATCGCCGACAAGGTCGGCGAGCTCACGGTGTTTCAGCGCCGGCCGAACTGGAGCGCGCCGCTCAACAACTCCGCGATCTCCGACCAGGAGATGGCCGACATCCGCGCGCGCTATGACGAGATTTTTGCTGCCTGCGCGCTGACGCCGGGCAGCTTCGTGCACGGGCCCGACAAGCGCGGCTTCTACGAGGTGAGCCGCGAGGAGCGCCTCAACCTGTGGGACAAGCTCTACGACGAGCCCGGCTTCGGCATCTGGCTCGCGAACTTCCGTGAGATCTTCATGGATGAAGCCGCCAATGCCGAGCTCTCGGAATATATCGCGGGCCGCATCCGCCAGCGCGTGAACGATCCTGATGTCGCCGAGAAGCTGATCCCGCGAGATCACGGTTTTGGCGTGCAGCGCCTGCCGCTGGAGACAAGGTATTTCGAGGCGTACAATCGCGACAACGTGCAGCTCGTCGATCTCTCCGAGACGCCGCTGGTCCGCGTCACCGAGAAAGGCCTGCGCACCACGGCGCGCGACTACGACTTCGATATCATCGTCTACGCCACCGGCTTCGACGCCATCACCGGCGCCTACGACCTGATCGATATCAGGGGCATCGGCGGCGAGCGCCTCGCCGACAAGTGGAAGCACGCGCCGTCGACCTTCCTCGGCATGCTCGTGCACGGCTTCCCGAACCTGTTGATGCCGACCGGACCGCAAAGCGCCTCCGCGTCGACGAACTTCCCGCGCGGCATCGAGAACGGCGTCAACTGGTGCACCAATCTGCTGCAATACATGTGGGACCGCGGCCTCACCCGCGCCGACGCCACGCTGGAGGCGCAGCAGCGCTGGACCGCGCATGTCGTCAAGATGTACGAGATCATGCTGATGCGCAAAGCCAAGTCGTGGTTCACCGGCTACAACTCCAACGTCGCCGGCCACGAGGAGGGCACCGTGCGCTACTTCGTCTACAACGGCGGTACGCCGAAGTTTTTGGGGATCATCAACGGGGTCGCGGCGGAGGGGTATCGGGAGATTGCGTTTGGGGCGGGGGCGCGGGGTGGCGCGCAAGCGACCGTTGGCGCGACGGCGTCATAGGGTAGGGTTAGCCGACGGGTCCGCGCAAAGCGCGGCGTAGGACCTTCGCTAGCCGATCATCCGCGTTGCTCTCCGGCTGTCGCCACCGCTATCACATCGAGCAGCGAACATACGGCGTCTCCACCGGCACCGGTTCCTTTGAGCTGAGTATGATCTTGTTCTCGCCGGAGAGCTTTATGTCGAATGACACGTCCGAAACCGCGACGCCGTCCGAGCACGCCGCAATCACGCGGACATTCTGCCCGTCGTCATGCAACGATTTAACAGTGCATTTTTGAAACGTGCCGGTGATTTGCTTGCCCTGGACGATCAAGCCACCCGCGTTGAAATCGGCATCTTTCCTGAACGCGAGCTTGTTGTTCTCCTTGGTGAAGACCTGGTTGCAAGCCGAGGCGTCGATCGTCCAGGCTCCGTTCAAATCCGCAGCCTGAGTCGAGGCCGCTTGTGCAACGAGAAGTATGAATAGCACGGCGTTGAAGGTTCTCATGAAACTCTCCAATCAAATGGTCATTAGGCTGCTGGACCCTCTGCGACCGAACGTGGAATTGGCGCTCAATCGCCTGCCTGAGGGGGCAGGGGCAATATCCCCGACCCGACCTTCATCGCTTTTGAGCGTCATAGCAAGCGATGAGATAACGGATTTTTCGTTGATCCAAGTCAAGGGTTCTGCGGAGCGCCTGGTGTGGCCCTGGGCCGGTTGCCGTCGTGACCGGCCCTCTACAAGCCGCACACCCGCAATGGACTACAAGTGAATGGTCTAGACGCAAAAAGGCCGGGCTTTCACCCGGCCTTTCGTTTTTGGATGGATGCCCGGGTCATCTCGCGCGAAGACGTGCTTCGCACTGTTGCCCGGCACGACAAGCGGTGAGGGCGAGCCCTCACAACACCCGATTGCTTTCCTTCACCTTGTCCGCATCGAGATACACGCTAGACCCCATCTCCTTGAACTTGGCGCTCATCGTCGCCATGCCGTCCTCGATGGTGGCTGACACCGACATCCCAACGCCCGTCGGGTCGTTGAGCGTCGCGGCGTAGTCGCGGACGTCCTGGGTGATTTTCATCGAGCAGAATTTCGGGCCGCACATCGAGCAGAAATGCGCGACCTTGTGGGCTTCCTTCGGCAGGGTCTCGTCGTGGAAGTTCTTCGCGGTGTCCGGATCGAGGCCGAGGTTGAACTGGTCCTCCCAGCGGAAGTCGAACCGGGCGCGGCTGAGCGCATCGTCGCGCAACTGCGCGGCGGGGTGGCCCTTGGCCAGATCAGAGGCGTGGGCCGCGATCTTGTAGGTGATGACGCCGGTCTTGACGTCGTTGCGGTCGGGCAGGCCGAGATGCTCCTTCGGCGTCACGTAGCACAGCATCGCGCAGCCGAACCAGCCGATCATCGCCGCGCCAATGCCCGAGGTGATGTGGTCGTAGCCCGGCGCGATGTCGGTCGTCAGCGGCCCGAGAGTGTAGAACGGCGCCTCGCCGCACTCCTTGAGCTGCTTGTCCATGTTGATCTTGATCTTGTGCATCGGCACGTGGCCGGGGCCCTCGATCATGACCTGGCAGCCCTTGTCCCACGCGATTTTTGTCAGTTCGCCGAGCGTTTCCAGCTCCGCGAACTGCGCGCGGTCGTTGGCGTCGGCGATCGAGCCGGGACGCAGGCCGTCGCCGAGCGAGAACGAGACGTCGTACTTGCGCATCAGATCGCAGATCTCGTCGAAATGCGTGTACAGAAAACTCTCCTTGTGATGCGCCAGGCACCACTTCGCCATGATCGAACCGCCGCGCGACACGATGCCGGTGACGCGGTTGGCGGTGAGGTGGATGTAAGAGAGGCGCACGCCGGCGTGGATCGTGAAATAGTCGACGCCCTGTTCGCACTGCTCGATCAGGGTGTCCTTGTAGAGCTCCCAGGTCAGCTTGACGGGATCGCCGTCGCACTTCTCCAGCGCCTGGTAGATCGGCACGGTGCCGATCGGCACCGGCGAGTTGCGCAAAATCCATTCGCGGGTGGTGTGGATGTTGCGCCCCGTGGAGAGGTCCATCACGGTGTCGGCGCCCCAGCGGATCGCCCACACCATCTTGTCGACCTCTTCCTCGACCGACGAGGTCACCGCCGAGTTGCCGATATTGGCGTTGATCTTGGTCAGGAAGTTGCGGCCGATGATCATCGGCTCGAGCTCGGCATGGTTGATGTTGGAGGGAATGATGGCGCGGCCGCGCGCGATCTCGCTGCGGACGAATTCCGGGGTGATGAAGGCCGGCACCGCAGCGCCGAAGCTTTCGCCGTCGGCAAGCGCGGCCTCGGCGCGCTCGAGCTGTTGCTTGCGGCCGAGATTCTCGCGCTCGGCGACGTAGATCATCTCCTTGGTGATGATGCCGGCGCGGGCGAATTCGAGCTGCGTGATCCTGTGGCCGTCGAGCCCGCGCAGCGGCGCGTGGTGCGCGGTGAACGCCTTGGCGGCATGCGCCGCGCCGACATTGCCGTTGTCCTCCGGCTTGATGGTGCGGCCCTCATATTCCTCGACGCCGCCGCGCTCCTTGACCCAGGCGAGCCGATTGCGCGGCAGGCCGGCGTTGACGTCGATCGTGACGTTCGGGTCTGTGTAGGGGCCCGACGTGTCGTAGACCGGCAGGTTCGGCTCGCCGGCGCCCTCCGACAGCATGATCTCGCGCAGCGGCACGCGAACGTCGGGCGCGGCCTCCGGCGTCGCAAAGATCTTGCGCGAGGCGGGCAGCGCGCCGGTGGTGACGGCGGGACGGGTGGTGTCGGGATTGGAGCGGATGTTCATGAGGGATCCTCCGTTTTAATTCGTGTGCGAAATGTTGACCTCGTCATCCTGAGGAGCGCGAAGCGCGTCTCGAAGGATAAACGAGCCGGGCCGTCGACCCTTCGAGACGCGCGTGCCGCGCTCCTCAGGGTGACGGAATGGGCAGGGTATTGTGTGCATCACGCGGCCTCCGCGCTGAGGCCGAGCCATTGTCTGACCCGCGCGTCGGGGTCGGGGTTCTGGGTGACGTCACTGACGACGGCGATCGAATCGGCGCCGGCGGCGAAGATCTCGGCCGCGTGCTCGAACTTGATGCCGCCGATCGCGACAAGGGGGATCGAGCCGATCCGCTTCTTCCACTCGGTGATCTTCGGAATGCCCTGCGGCTCGAACCGCATCGATTTGAGCGTGGTGAAGAAGATCGGGCCGAGCGCGACATAGTCGGGCTTGGCCGCGAGCGCGGTGACGAGCTCGGCGTCGTCATGGGTGGAGACGCCGAGCGTCAATTTCGCTTTGCGGATCTCGGCGAGGTCGGCCTCAGCGAGGTCTTCCTGGCCGAGATGCAGATGCTCGGCGCCGGCGACGATCGCCGCGCGCCAATAGTCGTTGACGACGAGCTTGGTCGGCGTGCCCTTGGTCACCGCCAGCGCGTCGCTGACGATCTGCAGCGCCCCGGCATCGTCGAGCTCCTTGGCGCGCAGCTGGATGGTGCCGACGCCGAGTTTGGTCAGTCGTTCGACCCACTTGATGCTGTCGACGACGGGATAGAACGGATCAGGATACGGCATGCCAGAACGGGGTCCCAACGACAGGGGTGGAGGGGGAGGCGAAGTCGCGGGCTTCCATCAGCCCGGCTTCATAGGCGGTGCGGCCGGCCTCGACGCCGAGGCGGAAGGCATTGGCCATCGCAACGGGATCGGCGGCTTTGGCGACCGCAGTGTTGAGCAGCACCGCGTCATAGCCGAGCTCGAGCGCTTCGGCGGCATGCGACGGCGCGCCCAGGCCGGCGTCGACCACCAGGGTGATGTCGGGCAGGCGGTCGCGCAACAGCTTCAGCGCGTCGCGGTTGGTGATGCCCTTGGCGCTGCCGATCGGCGCGGCCCACGGCATCACCACCCTGCAGCCGGCGTCGACCAACCGCAAGGCGACCGAGAAATCCTCGGTGCAATAGGGGAACACCTCAAAGCCGTCTTTGATCAGGATGCCGGCCGCCTCGACCAGGCCGACCACGTCGGGCTGCAGCGTGTCATTGTCCGCGATCACTTCCAGCTTGATCCACGGCGTGCCGAACAATTCGCGCGCGAGCTTGGCGGTGGTCACCGCCTCCTTGACGCTGCGGCAGCCCGCGGTATTCGGCAGCACGGTGACGCCGAGCTCGCGGATCAGCGACCAGAATGCATCACCGGTCTTGCCGCCCGCCGCCTCGCGCCGCAGCGACACCGTGACGATGCCGGCGCCCGAGGCGCGGATCGCGTTCTGCATGATCGCAGGCGAGGGATACAGCGCCGTGCCGATCAGCAGGCGGGACGAGAAGGATTTGCCGTAGAAGGTGACCATGTGTCTCCTCAAACTATGCCGTCGTCCCGGCGAAGGCCGGGACCCATAACCACGACCGAAAATTGTCGGATGGGACGTCTCCCCGCGTGCATCAATGAAGGGCCGCGGCGTATGGGTCCCGGCTCCGTGCGCAAGCGCGCACTCGGCCGGGACGACATGGGGAGAGTGTGTGCGCCAGCCATCATCACCCTCCCTGCCGCGGGGTGATGATCTCGATCTCGTCGCCGGCCTTCAGCGCGGTGTCGGCCCAGCGGCCCTTCGGCACCACGTCGTAGTTCAGCGCGATCGCGAAATGCGTGCCCTCGTAGTCGAGTTCGGCCAGCAGCGCATCGACGCTGCCCGCGCTGATCTCCCGCTGCTCGCCGTTGACGATCACGCGCATTGCATCACCTCATTGTCGATTTCGCCGCGCGCGAGATAGGCGAGCGTCAGCTCGGCCAGCGCCGGCGCCAGCAGGAAGCCATGACGGTAGAGTCCGTTCACCGTGATGCGTTCCTGCTCGATCCTGATTTTCGGCAGATTGTCGGGAAAGGCGGGCCTGAGCCCGGCGCCGAATTCGACGATGCGCGCCTCGGCAAACGCCGGATGCACGACATAGGCCGCGCCCAACAGCTCCAGCGCGGAGCGCACGCTGACGCCGTTGTCCTCGGCCTCGATCGAGGTCGCGCCCAGCATGAAGCGGCCGTCGCCGCGCGGGATCACGTAAAGCGGCCAGCGCGGATGGATCAGCCGCACGGGACGCGCCAATTCGACCTCGGAGGTCTCGATGATGATCATCTCGCCCTTGACGCCGCGCAAGCTCGGCTCGCGGTCGTGCGCGGCAAAGCCGCGGCAGTCGATCACGAGGCCGTCGAGATCGGTTGCCTCGGCGTCGCTGCCGAACTTGATGGCGCCGCCGGCCTTGGCGATCGCGGCATGCAGCCGCGGCAGCACGCGGCGCGGCTCGACATGGCCCTCGTCGGGGTAGAACAGGGCGTCACGGAAACGGCCCTCGAGCGACGGCTCGAGCGCGCGAACGCCCTCGGCGTCGAGCCGGCGATGGCCTGACGTGAGGCGGGCAAAGCGCTCGAAATCGGCGCGATCGCGCGGATGCGCCACCACCAGCGAGCCGTTGAACGGGGTTTCCGGGACGTGCTGCCGCCAGAGCTCGAGCGAGCGGATGCCGAGCCGGGAGATCACGGGCTCGGAGGCCTCCGCCTCGCACCACGGCGCCAGCATCCCGCCGGCGAAGTAGCTTGTGGATTCCGTCATCGCGGCGTCACTGCGCTCATGCAGGGTGACGGCACGTCCGGCCTCTGCGAGCAACAGCGCATGCCAGGCGCCGGCTATGCCTGCGCCGATGATGGTGACAGGGGAATCCCCCCGCAGTCTTGACGTCTGATACATCCCTGTCCCTTCGCCGGCATGACCCGGATCAGGTTCAAAGGGTCACCGCGGTCCCGGACTATTCGCCTACTGGCTAGTCCAAGCTTGCGGTATCTCAGCTCCTCCTTCGGAGCACCCCTCGGAACGCCCCTAATGTAGGCGGATAGGCTTGTGTGTCAACTTGTATGCCAGACGCGGGCGCCCTGCGGTGCCGCACCTCTTCACATCAGGTGCTAGCGGAACGATCGCGCGATCTGCGTTGAGAGGCGGTGTCGAGGAGGCCGGCCACGCTATGTGGCGCTATTTTTCGGCCTGTTCCGGCTTCGGCTCGGCGGTATCGGCCGTCATTTGCTCCGACTTGGCGAGTTCCTTCGGCGGTGCACCCGCGCCGCCATGCTTCGCTTCCTTCAGGCGATCGCCGCGCTGGCGCTTTGCGACGTAGTAATACCCGCCCGCGAAATAACGCACGGCTCGATCGTGATTGCCATTGGCGGCGCGATAGGCGCCGGCGAGGTACTTGATGCCGTATTTGAGGTTGGTCTGCGGATCGCGCAGACCCTCGGCGGTACCGGTGTAGCCGAGGCCGCGTGCAGTGCCGAGCTTGATCTGCATCAGCCCGATGGTGCCGCCACGTCCGATCAGCTGCGGATGGTACTTGCTCTCACGCACGATGACGCGATGCACCAGCTCTTCCGGCACGAGGTTCGCCTGGGCCTCGGCCGCTACCATCGCCTCATATTGCGCGCGCGATTGCGCCTGCGCGCTCGCGCAGGACGCCAGCACCGCGATCGCGGCAAGGCAGCCAAGGGCTTGTACGGTCTTCATCTCGGTCGCTCGGGGCCTTCAGATGCGCGTCGGTTCTGCGGTCTCATTGGTACGGCGACCGGGCAGGAATGTGGCAAAACCTTCGCATCAGCGAACGTTATGCGTCCGTGATTGTCCGGATGCCGGTGGGCCGGCCGACGATTGCGCGAATGACGCTTCAAATTGTTCGCTTCAACCGTCTCAGCCAAAAATTGTCTTGGCCTGCAATTTCCTCGCAATTTTCCTGACTAATTTTGCCGCACGCTATCCACAGCAGTTTGTCGTGCAAACGAATCAATGAGGGTCTAGACTTCAACCCACGACAGAGCGTGCGAGCGTTCAATCAGCGGCTCTGTCCATTGCAAGCACGCAAGAAACAACATTCGGGAGATGCGCCATGGTCCGTCAGGACACCGGCTATTTGCCTCGCGAAAATCCCTGCGCGCAATGCGGCAAGCCGATCGCCCGCCCCGACTGGGTGGAGCACAGCGAAGGCCGTACGTCATTCCTGTGGAATTGCCGCGCCTGCAATTACCGCTTCGAGGCCATCGCGATCTACGAAGAAGCGGAGCTTATTACACCGCTCGCCGCCTGACGTCTCCTCATCGCATCAGCTTCGGCTGATCAGGCCGCGGATTTCTGCCGCGGCTGCAACTGTTGCTGCCGCGTCGGCAATTCGATCCGGACCACGAGCCCGTGCGGCTTGCGATCGTGCAGCGACAGCGTGCCGGCGTGCGCGAGCACGATGGCGTTGGCGATCGACAGACCAAGGCCGAAGCCTTCGGCCTCATCCATGTTGCGCGCCTGGTCGCCGCGCACGAACGGCTGCAGCACACTCGCCTTGTGCGCATCCGAAATGCCGGGCCCGTCATCCTCGATGTCGACGACGAGGCGGTCGGGCTTGACGTCGAGGCGGACGGCAACTTCGCCGCCGAACCGCACGGCATTGTCCACCAGATTGGTGATGCAGCGATGCAGGTCGGCCGGCCGCGCGGTCGCCATCGCGTGCTGTGGGCCCGCGTAGCTGACCTTGTGTCGCATGTCGGCGAACTGATCGGTGACGAGGTGCAGCGTGCTCGCGATGTCGACCAGCGTCATCTCCTCGAGCTTGCGGTCGTTGCGCAGGAACGACAGCACCGATTCCAGCATCGAGCGCATCTGGTCGAGGTCGCGCAGCATGCGGTGGCGATGGGTCTCGTCCTCGATGAATTCGGCGCGCAGCCGCATCCGCGTGATCGGCGTGCGCAGATCATGGCTGATCGCGGCCAGCATCTTGGTGCGATCGTCGATCAGCGCGGTGATGCGCTCGCGCATCCGGTTCAGCGCCCGGGCCAGCGAACGGATCTCCTCCGGACCGCGCTCGGGCAGTGGCGCGGCGGCCCCGTTCAGGCTGAAGGTCTCGGCGGCCTTGACGAAGGACGACAGCGGCGCGGTCAGCGCCCATGCCGCCCACAGGCCGAGCAGGGTGACGCTGATGACGGCGAACAGCACCGTCATCATCCACGGTCCGCCCCAGAACGGCCGCATGTGCTGATCCGGCGTCAGGTTGGCGGCGAACATGGCGCCATCGGGCAGGCGGATCGCGACGCGGCGAATTTCGCCGTCATGCGGCGTGCCGCCGGCCTCGCGCGGCAGCAGGAAGATGCGATAGCCGGCGCCGAGCCGGCGCAGCGCGTGCAGGCTCGGCGTGTCGGTTTCGGTGAGCGCGCCGGCATCGGCCGGCAGGTCGCCGATCGCAAGTTGCGGGAAGGCACGGGCGACGTCGGCCACGAGCCGCGGCCGCTCCGACGCCGGGGCATGCCCGAGCAGCTGCGCGGCTGCGGCGAGCTGGGTGTGCCAGCGATCCGAAGGCTCCAGCCGATCAGGGCGATGGATCAGGAAGGTGGCGGTGATGATCAAATGCAGCGCGACGATTGAAACGACGACCAGCGCCGCCATCTGGGCGCCGATTCCCCGCAGACTCAGCACGCGCAGCAGCTTCATGGTCAGTTGTTCGTGGCGGCAACCGCCTCCACCCTCGGCGTGAACACATAGCCGCCGGAACGCACCGTCTTGATCATGGTGGCTTCCTGCGGATCGGGCTCGATCTTGCGGCGGATGCGGCTGACCAGCACGTCGATCGAACGTTCGAACGAGCCGGCGCTGCGGCCCTGGGTCAGGTCGAGCAGGCTGTCGCGCGACAGCACGCGGCCGGGCCGCTCGCAGAAGGTGCGCAGCAGGTCGAACTCGGCGCTGGTCATGGCGACGCGCGCGCCTTCGGGGTTGCGCAGCTCGCGCAGGCGGATGTCGATACGCCAGCCGAGGAAGGTCAGCGTGGTCGCGCCCTCGATCGCGCTGGCGTTGCGCGCGGCGGCCTGCCGGCGCAGCACCGCGTTGATCCGCGCCAGCAGCTCGCGCGGGTTGAACGGCTTTGCCAGGTAATCGTCGGCGCCCATCTCGAGGCCGAGGATGCGGTCGACGTCCTCGCCGCGCGCGGTCAGCATGATGATCGGCGTCTGCGATTCCGCCCGCACCTTGCGGCACAGGCTGAGGCCGTCCTCGCCGGGCAGCATGACGTCGAGCACCAGGAGATCCACTCGGTGGTCGGTCATCGCCTTGGCCATCTCGCGGCCGTCGGAGGCGGTCGTGACATGACAGGAATTGGTACGGAGATATTTTGCGATAAGGGACCGCGTCTCGCGGTCGTCCTCGACGACAAGGATATTGGGCGCAGCCTGGGTCATACCGATCTTTTGTCCGTGATTCGGGGAAAGCGGCTCAGGAATTTTGTTTCAGTATGTGTCTGAAATCTTGCCCGGCTATCCCGGTTAACAGGTCGGCGGCAGGGAGAAAAGTTATCGTTCTGTCATCAATCCTGATGCCCTGAAATGCAGGCAGAACCATCCCGGGACAGTGCACCGGTCCCTGGTCGCCATCGCAGCCGGAGGAAGGGCAGGGCGGCTGTCATATCCAGGGGCGGAACCCGTCCCCCTTGCGACGCGTTATTTCCCTTTCAAGTCAGGGAGGGTGAGATGGCTGTCGAGGTCGAGACCAGGCCGCATCAGCTCATCGCAAGCGACCGGGTCGAGGGGACGGCGGTGCGCCGGGCCAATGGCGACATGATCGGCCATATCGAGCGGCTGATGATCGACAAGATCTCGGGCAAGGTATCGTACGCGGTGTTGAGCTTCGGCGGCTTCCTGGGCATCGGAACCAATTTGATCCCGCTACCTTGGGGCCGGCTGCACTACAACCCGACGTTCGAGGCCTATGAGCTCGACATCGAGGACGAGGAGCTGAAGCGCGCGCCGTCGTTCCGTGCCGACAAGGATTTCGATTGGGGCGATCGCTCGCAGGAAGTCGAGCTGCATCGCTTCTACGGCGTGCCGCCCTATTGGGGCGGCTTCTGATCGCGCGGCAACATGCGCGAATGACGGCGCACGTCGATCGATGATGCGGTCGCTGGGACGAGCACGCGGCGTGTGCAGCGCGGTTCGCCGGGACGACTTAGTGAGCCAAACATCGTCACATCATGGACTGCGCGTCCGGCGCAGTCGTGAGGCTCAACCGCAAGCTTAGTTGAGAGATCACGATCGCTTCCGTCAAGCGGCGCAGCGTTCCATGCGCTGAAAAGCCCCGCTCCAGTCGGCCGCATCGCCTTATCGTGTTCCTCGGCATCCAAGCGGCTTTTGATCGCAGGTCCGTTAGGAACGGTTGCGAAGATGACGGGTTTTCCCAGCATCGATTTTGCGAGAGGAGAGCCATCAATGTTGGTCAAATCCATCATCGCCGGCCTCGCCGGCACCGCGCTGCTTGCAACCGTCGCCGTTGCGCAGACGCCAACCGACAAGGGCGACAAGATGTCTCCTGCGGCCACGTCGCCGGCTCCAGCGGCATCGACGTCAGCGACGTCGCCGACCGAGTTCAAGGGCAACTGGCGTGCGTCGAAGGTCGCCGGACTCAGCGTCTATAACGACAAGAACGAGAGCGTCGGGTCGATCAACGATCTGCTGATGGACAAGAGCGGTACGATCAAGGCGGTCGTGATCGGTGTCGGCGGCTTCCTTGGCGTCGGCGAGCATCTGGTCGCCGTGCCGCTCGACAAGGTGAAGTTCGTCAGCGAGCCGATCGCCTATACCGGCGCGTCCAACGGTACCGGCGGCACCGCCAAGACGAACACCACCACGGGCGCAGCCCCGGCGGCGGCGGCGAAGCCGAATCCCTGGTATCCGGATCACGCCGTGTTCAACGCGTCCAAGGATGAGCTGAAGGCGATGCCTGAGTTCAAGTACTCGACCGACTAAGGCATATCGCGACCTGCAGGAAAAAAGCGCGTCCGGCTGCTGCCGGGCGCGCTTCTTGCTGGCCGATGGATAAAATCCGGGAAGAGTGTAAGGATCAGGTCGGGCAATCCAGTTCGGACAGCGCGTCTCCAGGCATTGGAGAGGTGAGGTCCGCGAAGCGACCCGTTGCAATCATCATCAACCGATTGAGCTTACGCAATCATTCTTCAAATGGCTGAACCTGATGAATGACAAGGACCGCGAGAGCGGCGATCCCGCGGTAGCCCGGATTCGCGGCCGCTACCCGCAATACACGCGGCGCCGGTTGCAAGGCTTTGCGGAGCGGCTGCAACAGAAGATTCATGCCGACCGCGTGCCGGTCACCTCGCTCGCGCTTGCCGGTCCCACCGAGCGAATCAGCCTCGAGGACGCGCTCACGCTCGATTATCGGCCGGCCCCATTGGGCGAGACGCTGGGACCGCTATGGGCGACCTATTGGGTGCACGTCGTGGCCGAGGTGCCGCAGGCCTGGGCCGGCTCGCGCGTGGATCTGTATTGGGACAGCCGCTCGGAAGCGTTGCTGTGGCTCAACGGACGTTCCTCGCAGGGTCTCAATCCCGGCCGCCACACCGCGCCGCTCGTTCAGTCGGCGAGCGGCGGGGAGACGATCAGCTTCCATGTGGAGGTGGCCTGCAACGGCCTGTTCGGTGCGTTCTGGAGCGATCCGCAGGCCTACGCGCTGGTCGCCTGCGAGCTGCGCCGCTTCGATCCCGAGGCCTCGGCATTCTATTTCGACTACGAAGTGCTGCGCCAGCTCGAGGCTGACCGCGATCCCACGACAAAGTCGAGGTCATACGGAGCTGTCGGAGAGACGGCGCAGCCGGCGCTGGATCGGACCTGGGCGGGGCGCCTGCTGCACGATCTCAACCGCATCTGCAACATCACCGACCCCGACGATCGCGCGACATGGCCGGCGGCGCGGGCGATCCTCGACGGCCTGCTCGCGGCACGAAATGGCAGCATCACCCACGAGATGTCGGCGATCGGCCACGCCCATCTCGACACGGCATGGCTGTGGCCGCTGGCGGAAACCCGGCGCAAGGCGCAACGCAGTTTCTCCACGGCGGTTGCGCTGATGGAGCGCTATCCCGATTTCAAGTTCGCCTGCTCGCAGGCCTATCAGTATGCCGTCATCGAACAGAATGACCCTGACCTGTTCGCCCGAATTCGCGCCAAGGCCGCCGCCGGCCAATGGATTCCGGTCGGCGGCAGCTGGATCGAGCCGGACTGCAATCTGCCGTGGGGCGAGTCGATCTGCCGTCAGTTCCTCTATGGGCAGCGCTATTTCGAGCGAACGTTCGGTGCGCGCTCCAGCGTGTTCTGGAATCCAGACGTGTTCGGCTACGACGCCCAGCTGCCGCAGCTGATGCAGCAGGCGGGGATGTCGCGCTTCCTGACCCAGAAGCTGTCGTGGAACAAGTTCACCTCACCGCCGCATCACAGCTTCCATTGGCGCGGACTGGACGGCAGCGCGGTGCTGGCGCATTTCCCGCCGGCGGACACCTACAACGGATCGGCGCAGGTCGCGGAGCTCCGCTATCACGCCGCCAATTACAAGGACGCCGACCGTTCGTCCGACGCACTCTATCTGTTCGGCTATGGCGACGGCGGCGGCGGTGCCGACGAGACGATGCTCGAGACGTTGCAGCGCGCAAGGGACTTGCAGGGGCTGCCGCGGATCCAGATTCGCTCCGTCGACGAGTTCTTCGACCGCCTGGCGATATCGACGCCGGATCTGGCGACGATCGAAGGCGAGCTCTATCTCGAATATCATCGTGGCACCTACACCACGCAGGCCGAGACCAAGCGCCTCAACCGCGCTTGCGAGGCCGGCCTTCAGGCGCTCGAATTCGTGACCACTGTCGCGGCTGCCTGCCGGCAACCGGCACCATCCGCACAGGAGATCGAAGCGCTGTGGCGCACGCTGCTGGTCAACCAGTTCCACGACATCATTCCCGGCAGCAGCGTCCGCGAGGTCTATGAACGTGCGGAGGTCGAACTCGCCGGCGTGGCGGAGGAGGCCGGGCGTCGCACGCAAGCCGTGCTGGCGACACTGTGCGATCCCGAAGACGGCACTTGGACACCCGTCAACACGCTGGGCTGCGCGCGCGCCGGGGTCGCGTCCGACCCCGACGGCGAGCTTCGTCACATCGTCGCCGCGCCGTTTGCGGCGGGCGAAACGACGACGACCGACGATCGCGTTGTGGTCGCCGCCGATGCGGACGGCTTCGTGCTGTCGAACGCGCGGCTCGAAGCGCGCATTGATCGCAGCGGGCTTGTTCGGTCGCTGCTGCATGTTGCGACCGGCCGCGAGACCTTCGCATCACCGGCAGCCCGGCTGCTGCTGCTCGATGACCGGCCGCTCGATTTCGAGGCATGGGATATCGATCCGTTCGCGCTGGAGACCGTGCGCGAGGTGGCAGGGGAGGTGAGCTGCGCCGTGCTGTCGGATGGCGGACTGCGCGGCGAGGTCCGTTTCGAGCGCGGGCTCGGACGCGCGAGCCGGCTCGCGCAGGCGATCCGCCTCGATGCCGGCGCCGATCATCTCGAATTCGAAACCACGGTCGATTGGCAGGAGCGCAAGACGGCGCTGAAGGTCATGTTCCCCGTCGCGTGCCGTGCATCCAACGCAACCTATGAAACCATGTTCGGCGCAACCGAGCGGCCGACGCATGCCAACACGGATGCCGATGCGGCCAAGTACGAGGTGCCCGGCCATCGCTGGGCCGATCTCGCCGAGCCGGATTTCGGCGTGTCGCTGTTCAGCGACTGCCGTCACGGCTATTCGGCGTTCGGCAACCAGCTCGCGCTGACGCTGCTGCGCGGCTCCGAATTGCCTGATCCGCAGGCCGATATCAGGCGGCACCGGATGCGCTATGCGATCTATCCTCATCGCGGCGACTGGCGCAGCGCGGACACGGTCGGGCGCGCCCTGCGGTTCGAGCGTCCGGTGCTGTGGACGAAAGGAAAACCGCGCGCGCCGTTGCGACACTCGCTTTTGGCCGCGTCCCCGGCCAACGTGATCGTCGATACGATCAAGCCCGCCGAGGATGGCGACGGCTGGGTGGTGCGGCTCTACGAGAGCGCAGGCATTCGCGCCGCCGCGACGCTCGATTTCGGCGTCGACATCGCGTCGGTGTGGATGAGCAACACCCTGGAAGACCGCATCGAGGCCCTGCCGACCGAGGGTCGGCGGTACCGCTTGGCGCTGCGTCCATTCCAGATCGCAACGCTGCGGGTCTTCCAGGCGTAATGCTTGCAGTGAACTTTCGCCCCGCCCGGCTTGCGCGGAGAAGCCGGATCGCATCGCCAGATGCGATCCGGTGTGGACTAGCCGTCAGTTCGACTTCACAAGCGGACAGCCGCCCTTGTCGAGCGGGCGGAACGCCTCGTCGCCGGGCACGGTGGCGATCAGCTTGTAGAGGTCCCACTCGCCCTTGGATTCCTCGGGCTTCTTGACCTCGAACAGATACATGTCGTGCACCATGCGGCCGTCGATCCGGATATGGCCGTTCTTGGCGAAGAAGTCGTTGACCGGCGTGGCGCGCATCTGGGCCATCACCTTCGGCGCCTCGTCGGTGCCGATGGCCTCGATCGCCTTCAGGTAATGCATGGTCGCCGAGTAGAGGCCGGCCTGGATCATGGTCGGCATGTGGCCGACCTTCTCGTTGAAGCGCTTCGAGAAGGCGCGGGTCTCGTCGTTCATGTCCCAGTAGAAGGCGTCGGTGACGATCAGGCCCTGGGTCGCCTTGATGCCGAGCGAATGGGTGTCGGTGATCTCCTGGAGCAGCGCGATCATCTTCTGGCCGCCCTGGGTCAGGCCGAATTCGGAAGCCTGCTTCAGCGCGTTGGTGGTGTCGCCGCCGGCGTTCGCCAGCGCCACGACCTTGGCCTTGGAGGCCTGCGCCTGCAGCAGGAAGGACGAGAAGTCCGACGAGTTGAGCGGATGACGCACGTCGCCCAGCACCTTGCCGCCGCTTTCCTTGACCACATTGGCGGCATCGCGTTCCAGCGCCATGCCGAAGGCGTAGTCGGCGGTGACGAAGAACCAGGTGTCCTCGCCGCGCTTGACCATCGCCTTGCCGGCGACGTTCGACAGCGCATAGGTGTCGTAGGTCCAGTGCACCGTGTTGGGCGAGCAGGCGGTGCCAGTGATATCGGAGGAGCCGCCGCCGGAATTGATGTGGATTCTGTTCTTCTCGCGCGTCAGCGCCGAGATCGGCAATGCGACCGACGAGGTCGGCACGTCGAGGATCGCGTCGACCTTGTCGTTGTCGTACCAGTTGCGTGCGATGTTGACGCCGACGTCGGGCTTGTTCTGGTGATCCGCTGCGATCACCTGCACCGGCTTGCCTTTCACCTTGCCGCCGTAATCGGCGACCGCCATCTCGACGGCGGCGACCGAGCCCTTGCCGGTGGCGTCCGCATAGAGGCTCGACATGTCGGTGAGCACGCCGATCTTGACGACGTCGTCGGAGATCTGGGCGTTCGCCGCGGTCGCTGAAACCGCGAGCGCGAGGCCGGCCGCCGCTGCGGCCAAGAGTGTTTTCATCGTGTTTTTCTCCCTGACTTTTTCATTGAGGGTTGCTTCCACCGGGGCGTTCTAGCCGCTGCGACAAGCTGTCGCAAAGGCGACTTTTTGAGCATGCGCCGGAACCCGGCTTGATCGCCGGCGCGCTTTTACCTCGCCCCGCTCGCGCAGAGGGGTCGGATTACGAGGCAATCCGGGTGAGGGTACAGGTCCTGCTGCGCCGGTCAGAGCGCCGGTAACGCGGTGACGGCGGCCTTGATGGTGCCGTCGGTTTCCACGATCACCCGCAACGTCTTGGAATCGAAGTCGATCCCGGCCAGCCGGATGCTGTTGACTTCGGCGTCGACGCGGATGCCTTCTTCGTTCTTCTGCAGGTCGGCGATGGCGGCGGCGACCTTGCGCTGTGCGTTGGTCGCGAATGGCTTCAGGTCGACCACCAGCCGGTCGTTGAGGGTCTGCTGCATGTGCGGGATCGCGGCGCGCGCGGCGGCGCCGAGCAGGCCGAACGCGGCCTCGGATTCCACCGCCAGCTCGACGTCGGTCAGCCGCAGCGTTTGCGACGGCTGGTCGAGCCGCGGCCGGCCCCAGATGTGCACGGTCGCCTCGGCGCCCAGGCCGAACCAGCTGGCCTTCTCCTTGGCGTGCACCAGGAGCGAGATCAGAAGCCGGTCGCCGGAGGCGGCGATGCTCGCGCTCTTGACGGTCACGTCGACCGGACCAGAGCCGTCCTCGGGGAAGGTCTTGCCCTTGAGCTGCGCCTCGACCAGCTGGCTCAGCGTGGTGAAGGACAGGTCGACCGGCAGGCCGATCGCGACCTGGCTCGCCATCGGCGGCACGATCGAGAGTTTTTCCGGGAATGGGCAGTTCGGGGTGGTCTGCGCCTCCGTGATCCGCGTCTCGGCCTCGATCCCCATCGTCAGGATCAACGAGGACGCATCGACCTTCGGCTGCGCGGCGATCGCGCGGGTCGGTCGCAGCTCGAGCCACATCGGCGGCATCGAGGTGGTGCCGCCGGTGCCTTGCAGCGGGATCGAGCGGCAGGCCTTGGCCCATTGCGTGCGGGCGTTGTTCTGGAACACCGGGTCGTTGTGCAATCGGGCCTCGACCACAGAAATCTGGTCGGCGACCGCCTTGTCGATGACAGGCTTGACCTGCGCCGGCACGCTGATGCGGACGCCGGCCGTCGACAGGCTGGTGTCGCCGAGATTGACCTGTGCCTGCAGGTTCGGCTCGATCCGCCAGGATGCGCCGAGCTTCGGCCGCGCGGTGAGGGTGACGTTGCCCTTGATCTCGGCGTTGGCGTTGATGTTCTTGATGTTCACGGCGCCGATCTGCTTGGCGACATTGCCGCCGAGCAGGCTGCCGAGCGCGTCGTTGACCGCGCCGGTTGCCTTGGCGGACAACGCGCCGGTGACCTTGAGCGTGCCGTTGATCGGGGTGGTCAGCGTCAGCACGTCCTGCGCGCCGGTGGCCGCGATCGGCCCGCGCGATGCGGTCCAGCCGATGTCGGCATTTTGCAGGATTTGCTGGACCGGGTTGTCGGCCTTGCCGCCGAATGTCTTGGGCGCGCCGCGTTCGGCGGCATCGCGGATCGCCGACAGCGCGACCGAGACCTGCGCCACGACCGTCGAGGAACGCGGCGCCTGCGGCAGCGGCGGCAGCTCTGCGAGCTTCGGCTTCTGCACGGTGACGCTCGGCGCGAGCCAGTCCATTGCCTTGAGGCTGATCACGAACGAGACCAGTACCACCGCGGTCCCGAGCGCTATCGTCCTTGGATGCATCGGTAGACGCATCATTCCCCCGGATGAAAATCAACTTGACGGCTTGTACAGGCCCCCCGACGAGGGCGCCAGTGTGGCGGGATCAAGCTGCTTCAGGGGCGGAAGGCGTTAAGGTTGATGAACGCGGCAACGGCCCCGGCACGAAGTGCCGGAGCCGTCGTCGAGGACGCCTTTACGAAGGACGCCTTGGAGGGGAGGGGCTTAGCGGACGGCCGAGCCGAGATCGGCGCGGCGGTCGGTCATCGGCAGCACGATCACCTTGGTGCCGACGCTGACCCGCGAATAGAGGTCGGAGACATCTGCATTGGTCAGGCGCAGGCAACCGGAGGACACGCGGGTGCCGATCGTCTCCGGCGCGTTGGTGCCGTGGATGCGGTAGATGGTGCCGCCGAGATACATGGCGCGGGCGCCGAGCGGATTGCCGGGGCCGCCGGCCATGTGGCGCGGCAGATAGGGCTGGCGGGCGATCATTTCCGGCGGGGGCGTCCAATCCGGCCACTCCGCCTTCTTGGTGATGGTCTGGGTACCCGACCAGGTGAAGCCGTCGCGGCCGATGCCGATGCCGTAGCGCATGGCCTGGCCGTTGCCGAGCACGAGATAGAGATAGGTGTGCGGGGTGTCGATGATGATGGTGCCGGGCGCCTCGCGCGTCGGATAGGCGACGACCTGGCGGCGCAGGCGGGCGGGCAATTCGACCGAACGGTCTTCCTCCTGCGCCTGCGGCATCGACTGCACCGGGGGCTGCACGGCCTCGGTCGGCGGCGTCAGGATGAAGGGGAAGATCGGCAGCGGAGCGGCCGCGGCGGTATTTGCGAATGCGACGGTGCCAATCGCCAGCGCACCGAAGGCGGCGGCAGCGAGACGCGAGTTCAGCTTGATGGAATTGAACATTGTCGACCCCTGTTGTTTGCGCCCTGCGCGCCAGTTCCGGCGCGTCGTTGGGTCAAAGCAGTACAGGTGAGGCGTTTCAGTACGTTTGCACGAAATCGCCAAAATGGTTTCGTGCCGTTAGGGAATTGTTTCGTGCGTGTTTCATCGCACGGTTAAGGCCGGGTTGCCGGGAAGGGGGTGTACCGCCGCAAGACAGTCTTCCTGGCACGGCGCTTGCTGTCCCAGCGCATTGTTTCGGAATGGAGTGGAAATGATGCTGGGGCACACGATCGGCAGCATGCTGGATCGGCAGAAGGGCTTCGGCCCGGGGTTCGATTTTCTCCGTATCGCACTGGCGATTTCCGTCGTCGCCGCCCACGCGCCCTATGTCGCGAGCGGCAGTGGCGGCGGCGAGCAGGCGTGGATCGCCTGGTTTCCGCATTACGCCATTCTCGTGATGTTCTTCGCGCTGAGCGGCTTTCTGATCGCGGCGAGCGGGCTGCGGCTCTCGCTGAAGGAATTTCTCACCAATCGCGGCATGCGGATCATTCCGGCGCTCGCGGTCGAGATCGTGCTGTCGGCGCTGATCCTCGGGCCGATCTTCACCGCGCTGCCGCTGCACGACTACTTCACCAGTTTCGGCACCTACAAATATTTCACCAACATCATCGGCCTCGTGAACTACGTCCTGCCCGGCGTGTTCAGCGGCAATCCCGCGCCGGAGGTCAACAGCTCGCTGTGGACGGTGCCGTTCGAATATGGCTGCTACGCGCTGATGACGGTGTTCATCCTGTTCGGCCTGTTGCGCAAGCCGCCGCTCATCGTGCTCGGTGCGCTCGTGCTGGTCGGCATCGGCCTTGCGCTCGCACTCACCGGGCATAGCGCGCAATCGTCGCAACTGCCCGCCGGCGTCGCCGGCACGCTGCACGACAGGATCTTCAGCACGGCGCCGTTCCTCGGACGCGGCGCGAAGCTGCCGGTCGCGTTCATGCTCGGCATCGCGATCTATCTCTATCGTGACCGCATTCCCTACAACGGATGGCTTCTCGCCGCGTGCTGCGCGCTCTGCGCGGGCGCCGCGCTGCTCGGTCCGGCGGACTGGATGAGCCAGCCGGTGCTCAATCTCCTGATCGCCCCGGCGCTGGTCTACATTACCGCATATCTCGGCGTCTCGAAGCTGCCGCGGCTGCCGCTGGTCTCGCGCGGCGACTATTCCTACGGCATCTATCTCTACGGATTTCCGGTGCAGCAGGTGGTGCGGGTATGGCTGCCGCACGCGCCCGTGATCGTTCAGTTCGCGATCGCACTGCTGCTGATCACGCTGTTCGCCGCGTTCTCCTGGCACTGGATCGAGAAGCCGATCCTGAAACTGCGCAGCCGCTTCTCGTTCGTGGCGCGCCAGCGCCTTGCGCCGGACGACGCGGCCGCGACGCGCCAGGACATTGCGCCGCTTGCCGTTGCCGCGAACGCCGTCCGCAGCAGGCAGTCCTCCTGACGAGGAGCCAGCACTCTCGCGGTTCAGGAGCTGAGATATCCGGCCAATCCGTCCCACAGCAGCTTGGCGGCGGTGATGACCAGAATGGCGTAGCAGGCGCGGTACAGCGCGCGCTGGTCGAGACGTTCGTGCAGCCGCCATCCGGCCCAGACGCCGACCGGCACCGCCGGCACGCAAAGCGCCATCAGCATCCACAGGCTGTGTGACGGTGTGGCGAGCACGAGCCACGGGCCTGCCTTCAAGAGGTTGCCGACCGTGAAGAACAGGCTGGTGGTGCCGGCGTAAAGCGCCTTCGGCATGCCGAGCGGCAGCAGATAGATCGCAAGCGGCGGCCCGCCCGAATGCGCCACCATCGTGGTGACGCCGGAGGACAAGCCGGCGAACGTCGCCTTGAACGCGGAGCGCGGACGCGGCTTGATCTCGCCGCCGCCGAGAAACCACAGCGCGGCGAACACCAGCGTCACCACGCCCATCACGATCTCGACGGCATGCCGGTCGAGATCGCGCAGCACGAAGTAGCCGAGGCCGATGCCGACGACGAGCGCCGGCAGCAGCATCGCGAGGTCGATGCGCGACCATGTGCTCGGGCGCCAGAACCGCAGCGCGGTGACGTCCATGACGATGAACAACGGCGCCAGCAGCGCGCCCGCCGCGATCGGGTCCATCGCCAGCGACAGCAGCGGGATGCCGACGATGGCAAAGCCGCCGCCGAACGCGCCCTTCATGAAGGCGATCAGGAAGACGCCGGCCAGCGCGACCGCGAGCACAAACGGCGCGGGCAGGTCAGCGACGATGGACGTGATCATGGTGTCGTGCGAGGCGTTGTGGTGGTACTCAACATGGCCACGCGCGCCTGTACGCGCAATCGAAACATTGCTCTCGGTGCACATTGCTCTCGGTGCAATTCGGCGTGCACGCGGCCTAGCCGGCGCGCATCCGCGGCAGGCCCGGCTTGTCGCCATTGATCACGGCGCGGCGATCGGAGACGGCGTGATGGAATTGCTCGAGCGTCAGCCCGATCGCCGAGAGATCGCCGTCCTCGATCGCGCCGTCGTCGTAGCAATCGAGCGCCTCGCGCAACAGCCCGTCCGCATCTGCCTGCATCGCTGCGAGTTCTTCCGGCGTCTCGGCGCCGCGCACCCGCGAGATCAGTGTCAGCAGATTGTCGCGATGGGTGACGTAGTGCTCGCGCTCGTCGCGCTTCATGTAGTGGCGCAGCCAGGCGGCCGCCGAGCCGAGGCCGGAAAGCAGCAGGATGCCGCCCCAGATGTAATCGGAGTATTTTTCGAGGAAGGTGCGCTCGGTACCGTCGATATAGGCGGCCGCCCCTTGATGCGCCGGCAGCGCGGCGTCCTTGTCGGTGTCGGGCTTTTCGATCTTGGCCGCCGCCGGCAGATCGCGCGCGACCTGGAGGCGCAGCGTGAACAGCTGCCGGTCGAGCGCGCCGACAGTCGCCTCGCTCAGCGCATGTTGCGCGATGATGAGGTGATTGACGCTGACGGTCTCGACCTTGTCCTCGGGCCGCGCCGGCGACGAGGAGAAGATGCTGCCGGCGATCTCCTCGGACTCATAGCGCGGATGTTTCTGTGCCATCGCTTCCGAGACGTCGACCGGGAGGAAGACCGGCTCGCCGCGCGCCGCCGCCGTCGCCGTAATCGCTTCCGCCGTCACCTTGCTGTCGAGCGGGCCGACGGTCATGTAGGCATCGAGCGAGGGATCGCGCGCGAGGTCGGCGATCTTGTTGACGGCGAACTGGCTGACCGCGACCTTGTCGGGGTTGACGCCGGACTCGGTCAGGATCACGCGCAGCAGCGTGACGTTGGCCTGCGTGCTGCCGACCACGCCGACCTTGTGGCCGGCGAGGTCATCGATGCTCTTGATCTTCGCGGACCGCCGCTTGCCCTTGGCGCCCGAGGGCGCCCACAGCACGACGACATTCTTGCGCAGGATCGCAACCGACTCGGCGCTCGCGGGCAGATCGAGGTCGCCGCGCACCACCGCGAGGTCGACCTTGTTTGCCGTGAACAGCGCGATGCTCTCGGCGGACCCCTGCGTCGTGACCGGCTTCAGCCGCACCGAGCTGCCGTCGTGCGTAAAGGCCTGGGCGAAGCCCTGGATCAGCTTGACGTCCTCGCTGCCGGTCGGGCCGACCGCGATCGCGAGCGTCACCGGACGCAGCGCGTAATACAGCGCGCCGGCGGCGAGACCGAACACAAGCATGCCGGCCGCAAGGATCAGCAGCGACGAATTTCGTCGCCTGAGCCTGCGGCGCTTGGCGCCGGGATTTTCACTCTGCTCTGACATCTGGCTGTCACGTTACACGAAAAACCGGCCGTTTGCCGTGAAAAACAACCTAACATTTCGATGACGTCATACGTTTGAAACATCCATGTCAGAACGTCGTGCGAGCAGAATCAAGATTAACGATTTGGATCTCCTGCAATGCGCATACTCGTTGCGACCGATGCCTGGCATCCGCAAGTCAACGGCGTGGTCCGGACGCTGACGTCGCTTGCGCGCAGCGCAGCCGGGCTCGGCGCCGAGATCGAATTCCTCACTCCCGACGGTTTCCGTTCGGTCGGCGTGCCGACCTATCCGGGCCTGCGCGTGGCGCTGCCGAACCGCCGCGAGATCGCGCGCCGGATCGAGGAGGCTGCGCCTGAGGCGATCCACATCGCGACCGAAGGGCCGATCGGCTGGGCGGTGCGCGGCTATTGCCGGCGCAACAAGCTGGCCTTCACCACATCCTATACAACGCGCTTCCCGGAATATGTTTCTGTTCGTACCGGCATTCCCGACAGTGTCGGCTATGCGGTGCTGCGCCACTTCCACGCCGCCGGCTCGATGACGATGGTCGCGACCGACTCGCTGCGGTCAGAGCTCGCCGAGCGCGGCTTCCGCAGGCTCGGCTTCTGGACCCGCGGCGTCGACACCAGGATCTTCAATCCGGACCAGCCGGCGCTGCTCGATCTGCCGCGGCCGATCTTCATGACCATGGGCCGCGTCGCGGTGGAGAAGAACCTCGACGCCTTCCTGTCGCTGGACCTGCCGGGCTCCAAGGTCGTGGTCGGCGACGGCCCGCAAAGGGCGGCATTGGAACAGAAATATCCAGACGCGATTTTTCTCGGCGAGAAGAAGGGGCAGGATTTGACCTCGCACCTTGCCGCCGCCGACGTCTTCGTGTTCCCGAGCCTGACCGACACCTTCGGTGTCGTGCAGCTCGAGGCGCTGGCCTGCGGCACGCCGGTCGCGGCATTCCCGGTCACCGGCCCGAAGGATGTCATCGCCAACCATCCGATCGGCGCGATCGACAACGACCTGCGCAACGCCTGCCTGCGCGCGCTGACGATGTCGCGCACGGACTGCCGCAATTTTGCGTTGGAGCGTTCCTGGGAAAACAGTGCGCGTCAGTTCATCGGCAATCTGGCCACGCTGCAGCCGAGCCGCGCGCCGCGGCACGCCCGCCGCGTTGCCGGCCGCAGTGCGGTTCCGAATTAACAGCTCAATCGAACGAGAGACGAGAGACGATCTATGGCTGAAATCATCAAGCTGGGTGCCGACCGTTCCATGGATTTCGACCGCGAGACGGTCGAGCAGGCCTATGACCGCTGGGCGCCGATCTACGACCTCGTGTTCGGCGGTGTGTTCAGCAAGGGCCGGCAGGCCGCGATCCAGGCCACCAACAAGATCGGTGGCCGGGTGCTCGAGGTCGGCGTCGGCACCGGCATCTCGCTGCCGCTCTACAGCCAGAACGTCCGCATCTTTGGCACCGATATCTCGGAAGCGATGCTGGAGAAAGCCAAGAAGCGGGTTGCGGAGCAGGGCCTGAAGAATGTCGAGGGCCTCGCGGTGATGGACGCCGAGAAGCTCGAGTTCTCCGACAATTCGTTCGACGTGGTGATGGCGCAGTATGTGCTGTCGGCGGTGCCGAACCCGGAAGCCGCGCTCGACGAGTTCGCCCGCGTGGTGCGTCCGGGCGGCGAACTGATCATCCTGACCCGCGTCAGCGCCGACGCCGGCGTCCGCCGCTTCATCGAGCAGAAGCTGCAGCCGGTGGTGCGCCCGCTCGGGTTCCGGACCGCCGAATTCGCCTGGTCGCGCTACACCAAATGGCTCGCGGGCGCGCGCGGCATGGAGCTCGCGGAGCGCCGCCTGATTCCGCCGCTCGGCCATTTCTCGCTGGTCCGCTTCCGCAAGGCGGATGTCGCCAAAGCCGCCTGAGGCGGCCCGGCCAGGCGGCCCAGCCCGCCGCTCCTCCCGGCTGAGGTAGCGCACAGCGCATCCCGAACCGGGAGGCTACGATCTCCTTCGCCTTATCCCCGCAGACTTCGTCGGGATGAGGCAAAACCCTGCTCCGGTTGCGTCAAGGCGTCGCTCCGCATTGTCATATGTCATTATGATGATGTCACACGCGATACATCGAATCCCTGTAAATCCTGTCCCGAAAGATGTTGGGGGAACCAATGATCAAGAATTTCCTGCAAGAGCTGCGTACCCAGCGCTGGGATGACCATCGCTTCTATCATCACAGCCGGATCAACCAGAGCCTGCACTTCGTCAGCGCGCTGAGCTTCCTGTTCGCCTATGTGATGCTGTTCTTCGATCCGGTCGTATCGGCACTGGTCGGCTGGCTGGTCTCGATGACCTCGCGCCAGGCCGGTCATTTCTTCTTCGAGCCGAAGGGTTACGACCACGTCAACCAGGCGACCCACGAGCACAAGGAAGACATCAAGGTCGGCTACAATCTGCAGCGCAAGGTCGTGCTGATGGCGATCTGGGCGCTGTCGCCGATGGTGCTGTACTTCGATCCGACCCTGTTCGGCCTGTTCAAGCCCTGGGTCACGATAGGCGACTTCACCCGCCAGGTGGCCAAGATCTGGCTCGTGGTCGGCGTCGGCGGCCTCCTGTTCCGCACCATCCATTTGTTCTTCATCCGCGACGTCGAGACCGGCCTCGTCTGGATGACCAAGATCATCACCGACCCCTTCAACGACCTGAAGCTCTATCACAAGGCGCCGCTGTTCCTGATGAAGGGCGAACTGATCGATCCGGGTCTCGAGAAGCACGTCAAGCACGCCTGATCGTTGCTCCCAGCGTCTTCAAACTGCGTCATGCCCGGGCTTGTCCCGGGCATCTACGTTCTTAGGGTTCCCGTGAAGATTTTACGCCGCGCTGCTGGCCACAACCGGACTACGCTCCCTCTCCCGCTTGCGGGGGAGGGCTGGGGTGAGGGTGTTGCCGCGAGTCGGAACCTTTGCGTGGAGAGAGCCCCCACCCAGATCGCATCTTGCGATGCGATCTGGCCTCCCCCGCAAGCGGGAGAGGCGAAGAGGCAAGAGCGGGGCGAGGGGGCGGAGGAACAGCGCGTTGGCTCAGCGGCCGAACCTCACGGCGACCATCTCTTTCAGGATCTGGCGCTTGATGTTCTTGTTGGTGAGGCCCGGCTTGTGCCACCACCAGCCGTCGCGCTTCATCTTCTCGGCCGCCGCGACGAAGCGGTCGCTGACCTCGGCGAAGTCGGCGTCGGTGTAGTTGAGGGTGAAGATCAGGCGGCCGGTGCCGACCCAGCTCAGCGCCAGTCCCTCGGCCCGCAGATAGTATTGCAGCATCCAGTTGTAGCGGGACGGCTCGGTGTAATAGACGGTCCAGATCGACGAGATGTTGCCGACGCGAACCGGAAGGCCCGCGGCTTTGAGCCGCTCGTTGAGCGCCCTGGCGCGGCCGTTCCAGGTCTCGTCCAGCCCGTTGTAAATCGAGCGGAAGTTCGGGCTGGCGAGCCGGCTCAGGAACTCGTCCATCGCCGTCATCACATAGGGATGCGAGTTGAAGGTGCCGCGGGCAAAGCAGATGTCGGCCGGACGGTCGTCGCGGAAGCGGCGCATCAGGTCCTTGCGACCGCACACCACGCCGACCGGAAGCCCGCCGGCCAGGCTCTTGCCGTAGGTCGCCATGTCGGCCTTGACGCCGAAATATTCCTGGGCGCCGCCGGCGGCGAGGCGGAAGCCGACGAACACCTCGTCGAAGATCAGGACGATGCCGCGCTCGGTGCAGACTTCGCGCAGCTTCTTCAGCCATTCGGTGTAGGCGGCGCGGTCGTATTTGGAGGAACGCGAGGAGTCGACCAGCGCGGAATCGCCGGGCGCGTTGGAATTCGGATGCAGCGCCTGCAGCGGGTTGACCAGCACACAGGCGATGTCATTGCGCGTCCGCAGCACGTGCAGCGTCCTCTCCGACATGTCGGCGAGCGTGAAGGTCTCGTGCGGCGACACCGGGTTGCCGACGCCGGGTTGCACGTCGCCCCACCAGCCGTGATAGGCGCCGGCGAAGCGCACGAGGCGCTTGCGCTTGGTGTGGTAGCGCGCGAGCCGCACCGCCTGCATCACGGCCTCGGTGCCGGACATGTGGAACGAGACCTCGTCGAGGCCGGACAGCTCGCAGAGCCGTTTGACGTTGTCGGCAATGACCGGGTGATAGGGCCCGAGCACGGGGCCAAGCGCGTGGGCGCGCTTCTCACCCTCGGCGACGCACTCCTTGTAGAAGTCGTTGCCGAAGATGTTGACACCGTAGGAGCCGGTCAGGTCGTAGAACACATTGCCGTCGACGTCGGTGACAGTGACGCCGCTGGAAGCCTCGACGAACGCCGAGGTGCCGAGATGCTCGCGCACGAGGCGGCTGTACTGGAACGGCACGCGGTAGGTTTCGGTGAACTGCAGGTCGGAGATGCGCTCCGTCACCTCGGCGGTCAACGCGCGGCCCTTGGGGTAGCGATCCCCGTAGAGGCCGGCGAGGCGGAAGAAGCCGTCCTGGCGCTGCATCGCGATGTCCTTCGGCGCACCGTCGGAGCGGAAGAAGTCGTCGATGTCGAATTCGTAGTGCGGGACCATCCGCGCGACCATCTTGGACATCTTGGAATGTCCGGTCAGCGAGCGGTGCTTGGCGCGCGACAGCGCGATGCGGGCCTGAATTTTGGGGAAAGCTGCGGCGGCGCCGGCAAGCGCGGCGGCGGACAGCGAGAGAATCGGAAGGGATGTTTCCATGACAGAAGCGCTAGCCTCAGCACCTAACAGATTCATGACAGTCAAGGGCCTGATCTCGGCGTTCACCCAGCAGGAGGACCTCAATTTCCTGCTAACCAACCGGATTCCGCGGGCCGCGCTGACCCGCTTCATGGGCTGGTTCTCCAAGGTCGAGAACCCCCTGGTGCGCGTCGCCTCGATCGCCTGCTGGAAGCTGTTCTCCGACCTCGATCTGTCGGAGGCCAAGAAGACGGAGTTCAGGAGCCTGCACGATTGCTTCACCCGCGAGCTCAAGCCCGGCCTGCGTCCGGCGGCAGCCGATCCCGCCATCATCGCGAGCCCGTCGGATGCGATCATCGGCGCGCATGGGCGGATCGAGGACGGGCAATTGTTCCAGGTCAAGGGCGCGCCCTATTCGCTGCTCGATCTGGTCGGCGATCCCGCGCTGCTGGAGCAGCACCGGAACGGCCGCTTCGTCACGCTGCGGCTGACCTCGAGCATGTATCACCGTTTCCACGCGCCCTATGATCTTGCCATCGACAAGGTGACGTTCATTCATGGCGATGTCTGGAACGTCAATCCGATCGCGCTGAAGCGGATCGAGCGGCTGTTCTGCAAGAACGAGCGCGCGGTGCTGCGCGCCAAGCTTCCAACCGGCGAAGCACTGACGCTGGTTCCGGTCGCCGCCATCCTGGTGGCGAGCCTCCGCCTGCATTTCCTCGATATCACGCTGAACGCGCAGTCGCGGGGCCCGGTGGATTTCTCCTGTGACGCGCATATGAAGAAGGGCGATGAGCTCGGCTGGTTCGAGCACGGCTCGACCATTATCGTGCTGGCGCCCGGCAATTTCGAATTCTGCGACAATGTCGCGGAGGGAACGCGGATCAAATGCGGCGAACCGTTGCTGCGAAAGCCTTTATAGCCTTGTTTCCATCGCGCTCATCGTTTGAGCATGAAAACCGGCTTCCACTTTTCGAGATCATGCTTAGAATGGTCGGGATCGTCGTGCGACGATCCTAAATCGCAAACCTGATGGACACGAGATGGCGCGGACGCCTGTTCTGGCGGCGGGAGGCATTGTGCTGCGGCGGGAGACACCGCCGCGCTTTGCCGTCGTGCGCCTGCGCAAGCGCAATGAGTGGGTGTTGCCGAAGGGCAAGCTCGACGACGGCGAGACGCCGCGCGCCGCCGCCGAGCGTGAGGTGCTCGAGGAAACCGGCCACGACGTCGACGTGCACGAATTCCTCGGCACGCTGGTCTATGATTCAGGCGGCCGTTCCAAGGTGGTGCACTACTGGCGCATGGATGCCGGCGGCAAGCCGGTGCGGGCGCTGATGAACGACATCCGCGAAGTGGACTGGCTGCCGCTCGACGCGGCGCTCGAGCGTCTGTCGCGCGGCTATGAGCGCGCGTTTCTGGAGAATGTCGGACCGATCGCGTTGCAGGCCGCGGCGCTCGCCGAGCGCGAGCGGCGCGCGCGGGCAAGGGCCGTGGCCGCAGAGCGCCGGCGGAGTCGCGAAGCCGCAGTGCCACAGGTCATCGACGAGCAGGAGGTTGCCGACGCGCCGGATGTTGCCGATGCGGCCGCCCCGGCAGAGGCGCCGGCCATCGATCAGCCGCCGCTGGCGCAAGGCGAACCCGATCCGCCGGCCATGGCGCCGCACGACGTTCCGGTGGCCGCACCCGATGCAGCTGCCGAGACCGAGCGGGGCGCCGAGACGGTGATCCCTGAACAAGCGCCGCCATTGATGCACGAGGTCGCGCCGGCCGGCGCGGCACCTCAGCCCGCGCCGCGCAAGAATCTGATCGAACGCGTGCGCGACTGGCTGCGTCGCGCGGCGTGATCATCCGCACATCTGACGTCGCGCCGTTGGCTGCCAGGCGTCGATGTCGCGCTGCAAGGCAAGACACTCGGCAAGCCGCTTGGGTGAACCCAGGTCGCGCGCCAGAAGCTGTGCCGCATGAACTTCGGCAATGGCGCCGCGAACGTCGCCATGCTGCAGCTGGAGGCTGGAGATCTGAAGCCTCAGCCGCACGATCTGAACCCGCCCTTCGATGCTGGACCACAGCTGGCGAGCGAGATGGAGATGCCGCATGGCTGTTTCATGATCCTGCCGGGAAATCGCGAGGATCGCCTGCGCTTCGTTGGTCAGCGCACGGATCGAGGGCATCGGCCAGCGATCCGGACTTCCCGAAAGTTCGCAGATCAATGCCTTCGCTCGAGCGGTCCGATGCGTGTGTGCGGCAACCAGCGCCAGATGCGCGAGCAGGATTCCGCGCCGCTGCAGCGTCCACCAGGTCTTGCCGATCAGGCTCCGCTCGAGGCTGGCATAGGCGGCTTCCGCTTCGCCTCTTGCGAGCAGCAGCATGGCGCGGCCCGGTTCCGGGCACCAGCCCAGCGTGTAAGCCCTGTCATAGGCTTCGAGCGCTGCGTCGTCATTGCCGATCGCCGCCTGAATATCGCCCAGCACCCGGTTGGCATCGCCCAGCGACCAGGGCGCATCGCTGGTCAGGCGCGCGAGCGCATCCTGAATGCGCGCCAGCGCTTCGTCGAGCGAGCCCCTGATGCCGAGCACCTCGGAGCGGTGCAACTGGCATGAGCCCGTCAGCTCCATGCCGCTGCCCGAGCAGAAATTCTGGTAGCTCCGCGTCCACTGGTCGGCGCGTGCCCAATCTCCGAACATCCGGGCCGCCCAGAGGATGTTGCAATAGAGGTTGCCGCCCATGATCGGGTCCAGATTATTGCTGGACAGGGCAACTGCGGCGGCATGGTCCTGATCGGACAGTCCTCCGTGTGTGTCGCCGAGGCACAGCCGATAGAAGCCGCGATAGGCCAGGCTCAGCGCTTCGATATTGATCGCATCCTTGTATCTGACGGCGGTGTAGGCAGCGTCGGCCAACCCGAGTGCCTGTTCCGGCTCGCCATCGAAAGCAGCCAGTTTCGACTTCATCCACAACACCAGGGCCGTCGTCGGGGGATCGTCGAGCGTTGAAGCCCAATCCTCCGCCCGCGCGAGCCAGCCCTTTCCGATCGCGGCCTGGCCGCTTTCGAAATGCAAGGCCGAGAGTGCTATCGCGTCGACCGTGGCGCCTGCCGCGTCACCGGCCTGGCTGCGTGCCGCGACTGCGCGAACCAGAATCGGAATCGCTGCCGTGGCCCTGCCGAGGCACTGCAGGGCAAGCGCCCAATCGTGGAAATCTTCAGCGTTGAGCTGGCCGCTTTCGTCCGCGCTCGCGAACAGGGTCGCTGCCTGCAACCACAATTGTCCGGCCGCTGCGCGTCGGGCGAGACCGATTGCACCGATTGCACCGACGGTGCCATCGACTTGCTTGGGGTCAATGCGTTCCGGCTGCCTGATCTCGGACTCGAGGAAAAAGCGATAGCCTTTGCCCGGCAGATTTCGGATCGCGCCGTCCATGCCGCCGTTGCGGAGCGCGGCGCGCAACGCACTCACCGCCCGCTGCAGCGAGTTGTCGGTGACCGTCACATCCGGCCAGACGGCTTCGAGGAGTTCTTCCTTGGAGATGACCCGCTCGCGGTGTCGAACCAGATAGATCAGCAGATCGAACACACGCGGCTGCAATGGGACCTCTTGGCGCGCGCACAGCAGCACGCGTCCAGCTTCATCAAGCTCGAACAGTCCAAATGAGAATGCCATGTGTATGAGTTCGGGCTCGGCGGAAAAGGTTCAGGCAAAGATCAGACAAAGATCAGGCAATGATCAGTCCGCGGTAAGGACAGTCGGCATCGACGGCGTCTATAGCTCATCATGGCTCGCCATGAGCGCAGCCTGCCGTTCAACGGTCGCAACCGAGGAGATTTCGATGGAACTCTATGTCATTCGCCGTCCGAGCGCCTGGGCGAACATGGGCGAGCTGGAACTCGCCGGCGCAACATCCGCCAGGATCGGCGACGAGCAGATGCCGGACCGCGTCCGCTGGATCCGCAGCTATGTGGTGCATGAGGCGGACGGTCGCATCGGCACATTCTGCATATACGAGGCGCGTGACGGTGACTCGATCCGGGAGCATGCGCGCTGCGTCGGCATGCCGGGCGAGGAATTCTACAAGGTCGCGGCAACCGTGGTGGTGCGTGGTGATCCGGTCCAACCGCCCATTGCAGCCGAATGACGCCTGCGCGGCGTCGCATGGCGTATCCCGGCCAAAGCTGATCCGGGGCGCCATCACACTTCGATCAAGGAAACGATTATGTCGATTTCATTCATGGAATCCATTTCAAGTCCGGTACGAAGGCATTTTTCCTTCCTGCTTTTGCGTATCCGCCGGATCGTCAATCAATTGGTCGCAGGCATGCTCGCACATCGCGAGCGGCAGGCCAGTCGCCTGATGCCGCGCGAGGCCGGCGGCCGTCAGTCGAAGGGCGCCGGTAACCGCTGCTCGCGGCCGGTCGGCCGAAGCGCACTGCTCGGGCTGGTGATCGCGGGTTTGTCCTCACCCGTGTTCACCAGAGCGGAGGAGCCTGTCGCTCGGGAGCATCGTGCAGCTCCGGCGCAGCAGGAGGCCTCGACTCAGCGTGGCAGCCACGGCTGCAGGCATCGCTCGGACTGGAGCATAGTTGCCGCATCGACCATCCCGGTCCTGCTCGACCGCCGCACGTAGCGCGCAGCACATTTGAAGTCATTGCACTGCTCGACGCCGTTTTGGCGCAACTCGCGGACTTTCGGCGAAGCCGGTGGCCTCGCCACGAGCCGCATCACATTTTCAAAGGAGATGCACATGAACGTTCAGACCGAAATGCCGACTGTCGATCTCGCCGCCGTCAAGGCGCGCCAGCAAGCCACCTGGAGTTCGGGCGACTACGCGATCGTCGGCACCACGCTCCAGATCGTCGGCGAGATGCTCTGCGAGGCAGTCGACCTGCGCAGCAATCAAATGGTGCTCGACGTCGCCGCCGGCAACGGCAATGCGACGCTGGCCGCGGCGCGGCGCTTTGCCGACGTGGTCTCGACCGACTACGTCGCAGCGTTGCTCGAGCGCGGCCGCGAGCGGGCGGCCGCGGAGCGTCTGCCCGTCACGTTCCAGGAAGCGGACGCGGAGAAGTTGCCGTTTGCCGACGCCAGCTTTGATGTCGTGCTGTCGACCTTCGGTGTCATGTTCACCGCCGATCAGCAGCAAGCGGCGAATGAACTGCGCCGCGTCTGCCGCATCGGTGGCAAGATCGGCCTTGCGAGCTGGACGCCGGAAGGGTTCATCGGCCAGGTGTTCAAGACCATCGGCAAATATGTACCGCCGGCGCCGGGCGTGAAGTCTCCCGCGTTGTGGGGCACCGAGGCGCATCTCGGCGCCTTGTTCGGCCCGCAGGCGAGGCTTGATGCCAAGCGCAGGCACTTCCATTTCCGTTACAGGTCGCGCGAGCATTTCCTCGAGATCTTTCGCACCTATTACGGTCCGGTGCTGAAGGCGTTCGGGGCGATCGATCCGGTCAAGCAGCAATTGCTCGCCGCCGACATGTTCAGCCTGATGGACCAGTTCAATATCGCCAGGGACGGCACGCTGGTGATCCCGGGTGAGTATCTGGAGGCTGTGATCACCAGGCGGGGCTGATCTGCCGCCCGCCTTCGGTCGATCTGCGCGTGGCGCCGGCGTTCTCGCCGGCGCCATTCGCACGTTTGATCGACATTGATGCGATCGCTCGGTTACTGACGCTTGTCCCTGGGCGGAGGCGGCGCGCGCCGTTGCTGGAAGCCTGGACGCGCCTGCACGGCGGGCCGTTGCACGCCCGGTACGGCCTGCTGGACGCCGGGTCGCATCTGGCCGGGCGCCTGTGGCACAGGCTGCGCGGTGCCTTGTCGCGGCGCGCCCGGTTGACCCGGCTGGGCCGCTGGTGGTCCTGGCTGGCGCACGCCGCCCGGCGCCTGTGTGCGGCCGGGCTGCAGGCCGCCCGGCCGTGCCGGCGATTGTTGTCCGCCGGGTTGCGTCGCGCCGCCTTGGCGCGCGGGCTGTTGTCCGGCTGGCGTCTGGACGCCGGTCGCGTGCGGCAGCGTCGCGCCGCCGGGTTGGCCGGGCAGCGCATGCTGTGCGCCGCCTTGCTGCTGCGTGCCGGGCTGCTGCGAGCCTTGCCGGCCAGGCGTGCCCGGTTGCTGGCCGGGACGGTTCGGCTGGCCGGGCTGCTGCAACTGGCCCGGACGGTTCTGCTGACCCGGCTGCTGCGGCGCGTTGCGGTTCTGGCCCGGCAAGCCGTTCTGCCGCTGCGGGTTCGGCTGCACCGGCTGGCCGCGGTTCGGATAGGGCGCGGCCGGATTCGCCCTGCGGAAATCGGGATTGGCGCGGCGGAAGTCGCGCTGCTCGGTCACGACCTGACGGCCCAGTGTCTGCGCGCTATGGACCTGGCGCACAAAGCCCTGGTCGCGCGTGATCTGTTGCGGCGAGATCGTCAGCGGCACCGCGGCGAAGCGGGCGCCGCCGGTGCCCGGACGAATCGCAAAGCCGCTCGCGCCGCGCGTCAGCACGCCGAGCGAAGCGCCACTGCGGTCGTTGACCTCGATGCGGCCGACATGTCCGTCGGCGTCGGGATAGAGCTTGATGCCGACATTCCTGCTGGTCGCGGTGGCGCCTTCGGGCACTTCGACGAGGCCGGTGGTGCCGCGGATGCCGAGCGTCGCGGTCGGGGTCGAGATCTTCATGTCGCCGGTCTTGGCGACCGCGGCGGCGACGAAGGCCGCCGTTCCCTTGGTGACGTTGAACAGCGCGCTGTTCTGCTGGCCGCCGTCCTCATAGACATAATTGTCGATCGTGATCCTGGCATTGGCGCGCAGGTTGAAGGTGGTGCCGTCGTTGAAGGTGATGCCGAGCGAGGAGGTCGCCGATGTCGCGACCTCGTCATTGGCAAAGATGTCGTCGCGGATCTGCAGCGGCGTCGCGGTGTTGTTGCGCGTGACGGTCGCGGTTCCTGTCAGTGTTGCCACGTTGCCGATCGGCTCCGGCGCCGCGGGCTGCGCATTCGCGGCCGGCGCCGGCGTTGCAGGAGCGGGCGTAGCAGGAGCAGGTGTTGCCGGCGTCGGACTCGGCGCCGGGGCGGGCGCCTGTGCAGGCTGCGCTTGTGCGAGCCGCGTCAGGTCCGGCGCGGCATTGGCCGTTGGTTGCCAACCGATCGTGACGCCGGCGCCAAGCAGCAGCGCAAATAGAAGGGGGCGGCGCATCACCATCGATTCCCGGGGAGGCAGTGGGGACGGCAATTGAGCCGCGTCAGGCTGAATGCCGGATGAACGGTCCCGCCTTGTTGTCATCGCAGACCGAAACGATCAAGCACCGCGCTCCGTTGCCGGAAGCGCGGTGCCTGGTCGCTGTTGGGGTTTTGGTTAGCCGCGCTTGTGAGGAGTGAGATTGAGCGGTTTCGCCGGCTTGGTCGCGGGCGCATAACCCGCGGGTTGCGCAGCCGCCGGCGGCACGTGGTGGAACACCGCCTTGCAGCCGTCGCTGAGCAGCGTGCGCTGGCGGATCATGCAGGCGGTGACGCGATCGACATCGGGGATTTCCGAGCTGCACAGCCGCATGGCGTCGCTGGTGCACATCTGCTGCTGCTCGTCGGTGTAGGCATAGGACGCCGAGCTCAGCAGACCGAGCGTGAACGCAGTTGCCGCCAGCAGTTTGCCGTGACGAAGCGCGGAAGCGGTGAAAGCCATCATGTCCCCCTTGTGATCGCGCCGAAGCAGCGCGTTGTCGAAGCCATCACTAGGCAGGCTTGGTTTCGGCAATTCTTCGTCGTCATGGCAAAATGGTTTCGTCGCGCGGGCCGTTTGTTTCGTCGACCACACCCGGTCGGGGGCTACGGCGCCGCTGGCGCCGCTGCCCCTTCGAGCGCGAGCACGGCCTCGCGCTGCGTCTCCGGCATGGCGCGGATGCGCCGTCTCGCGATCAGGCGGAGCGCGGCAAAGCCGCCGAGGAACACCACGATCTTGCTCGCGGTGCCGAAGATCGGCATCACGACGGCCCATGTCGTGATCCCGCAGGTCAGTGCGACGAAGGCGTTCACACCGGCGGAGACGAACATCAGGGCGGCCCAGGCATAACCGACATTGACTGCGACATCGGGCACGACTTTCTGGGCGATCTCGGGCAGGTAGCGGTTGAGCCAGCCGGGTTTGAGCATCACGATGCCGACGATGGCGTAGATCACGCTCGGCTTGAACAGCACGAAGCGCGGGTCATGGGTCAGCAACGTGGCGGCGCCGGCGGCGACGACCAGGAACAGGCTGAGCCACTCCATGGTGTCGATCCGCTTGCCGCGCACCATCTGGACGCCGATCTGCACGACGCCGAATGCGACGCCGAGGCCGACCGCAAGCGCAGTGTTGTGCGTCAGCAGGAACAGCACCAGAAAGACAAGCGTCGAGGCGAGATCGAGGGCCAACAGCCTTGCCGCGGTGAGGAAGTGCTTCATTGATTGCCAATCGCCCGCAGGTTCAATTCATTTTCGACAATGCGGCTCTTATAGCGGGTCCGGCGACCCACATGAAGCGACCGCCGGGCAGATACAAGCCATTACCTGGAGGCGACTCGCCAAACTCGATGTCCGCCTGGCCGTTGCACAGCAGCGGACATCAGGTCGTACTCGCGGGCGAGCCGGCCGCTTCCAGGTCTGACCAATGCAGAACACGCCACCGAAGGCGCGGCCCTGCGCGCGCATCGCATGCGAGCCCTCTCATCGCGATCGTCGAGTCGTGGTTGCGGCCGGAGTGAACGCAAAAAAGCAAAGCGCCCGGCGGGGCGGCCGCCGGGCGCTGAACTCATGCCTGGTCGAATGTTCTAGAACACGCCGAGAATAATGGCGCCGACGAAGGCTAACGCGATGTACGCGGCCACAATGCTCAGCTTGCTCAGCAGAGGACTCGCGAAATCCATTGGGGAAACTCCCTCGGTTCACAACGCTGCCCGATTAACGTCAAAGTTAGCAAGGGGTTCCAGGCCGAAAAAGTCAGTCTTGTTGTCAGGCCCGCTATTCGCGGCAATGCCGCATTGCGATGCGCGGCTCAAATAGCCGCCGAATCAAGGCGTTGACGCGCCGCAAATATATTCGGCGGCGGTGCCGGTTCCAGGCGCCGGATAACGGTACCGTTCGGATGTCCGTCGGTTGCTCTCGCTTCTGCCGTACGCATCGTGAGCCTGTGTCGTTGCGCCGCAAGGCAGCATCGTCATTTGTTGTGCGCCTGTCACAAACCATACCCAGATTGCCGCCGGAATGACCGGGGCTCACCCCCGGTAACGTATTTGGGAGCGTTACGTGAAATCTGAGTTTCTGAGCCGCGCAAGCCGGCTTGCGCTGGCTATTTCTGCGACTTCGTTGGGGTTCTCCTCTCCGGCACTGGCCGCAAGCTTCAGCACTCCTCCGAACAGCACGACGGCGCAGACCGTCTCCAACAATGACACCGGCTCGGTCGCCGCCGGCAGCAGCCTGTCGGTGACGGGCACCGCGATCACCTGGATCACCGGCCTGTCGTCGCCCGGCGTCGTCATCACCAACAATGGCACCATCTCGGCGACGTCGCGCGGCATCGACACCTCGAGCAGCGCCATCAGCGGCAATCTCACGCTGATCAACAATGCCGGCGCGGTCTTCGCCGCGTCCAACGATGCATTCCGGATCAATGGCGGCCTGAGCAGCGGGTCGGTCACCGTCGACAATGCCGGCACCGTCCAGTCGACGGGCAACGGCCGCGTCTTCGACTTCGTCAACGCGACGTCGAACACCACCGTGTTCTCGATCACCAACCAGAGCGGCGGCACCATCAGGTCATCCGGCAGCGACGTGATGCGGATCGGCGGCGGGGCCACCACGATTACCAATTCCGGCCTGATCGACGCGACCAATACGGCCGGGTCTCGCGCGATCCGCGCCACCACCAATCTCAACAACGTGATCTCGCTGTCGGTCGTCAACAATGCGGGCGCGACGATCCAGTCGGCGGACGACGCCATCCAGATCAACGGCGCGTCGGGCAGCAACAGCACGACGGCGGCCAGGTTCTCGGTCGACAATGCCGGCACCATCAAATCGGCGACCGGCCAGGCGATCGACTTCGACAATCTCACCTCGACCGCCGCGAGCGTTCACATCACCAACCGCGCGACCGGCTTGATCACCGCGGCCAATGCGGATGCGATCCGTCCCGGCGAGAACTTCACGATCGACAATTACGGCCAGATCATCGCCAATGGCACGATCGATCCGGCAACCGGCCGGCCCAGCGCCGATGCGATCGATCTTCAGGGCGGCCACAACGGTACCGTCAACAACTATGCCGGCGGCCTGATCTCGGGTGCGAAGAACGGCACCGCGGGCGATGCCGGCACCATCACGGTCAACAATTTTGCCGGTGCAACCATCATCGGCCGCAACGGTGCGGGCGTCGGCGGCGGCAACGCCATCGTCACCAATTACGGCACCATCACCGGGGCGATCGACGGCGTGTCGACGCGCAGCGATGGCGACGGCATCGATATCGACAATGTCCTGACGCTGACCAATTACGGCATCGTGCAGGGCACCGGCGCGACCGGCGCCGACGACGGCGGCCGCTTCAACAACAGCGAAGGCCTTGCGATCGGCGGCGGCACCATCCGCAACTACGGCACCATCAGCGGCGCCGCGGCGGGCATCGTCGTCAACAACGATTCAAATCCGGACCATTCGCGCAGCGGATCGGCGGCGCTCGACCTGATCAACTATGCCGGCGCTACCATCGTCGGCAACAACAGCTATGCGATCCGCTCCGAGAACAAGACCGGCAATGCCGCCGTCGACAACGACAGGATCGTCAACTACGGCACCATCATCGGCAACGGCACAATTCCCGATCCCAACGGCGTTACGCTGCTGCAGAACGGCACGCCCGACACCGGCTCGGTCGGTACGCTGAACGGCGTGACCTATACCGGCACCGGCTCGACCCGCTTCATCCGCGGCGACGGCGCGGCGATCCAGACCGGCGAGGGCGCCGACGTGCTGTCCAACTACGGCACCATCATCGGCAATACCGGCCGCGCGATCAGCATGGAAGGCGGCGACGACACGCTCAATCTCTATGGCGGCTCGACTGTCGCCGGCCGGATCGATGGTGGGGTCGGCGCCGACACGCTCAATCTGTTCGGTCCGGGCACGGGCACGCTCTCGAACGTGATCAATTTCGAGCTGCTCAACGTGCAGGGCGGCGTCTGGACTGTGACCGACGCGCAGAGCTACCAGGCCGGCGCCACCATCGGCTCCGGCGCGACGCTGCTGGTCAATGGCTCGCTTGGCAATGCCGTGACCGTCAATGCCGGCGGCACGCTCGGTGGCAACGGCAGCGTCGGCAATGTCCTGGTCGATGGCGGCACGCTGTCACCGGGCAATTCGATCGGTACGCTCACGGTGCAGGGCAGCCTGACCTTCACCGCCGCATCCACCTATCTGGTCGAAGTGTCGGCCGCGGCGTCCGATCGCACCAACGTGACAGGCGCGGCAACGCTCGGCGGCGCCACGGTCAACGCGTCCTTCACCGGCACCACGTTCCAGAAGCAGTACACCATCCTCAATGCGGCCGGCGGTGTTAGCGGCAGCTTTGCCGGGCCGGTCAACAGCAATTTGCCGTCGAACCTCATCTCCAGCCTGAGCTATGACGCCAACAACGTCTATCTCAACCTGGCGCTGAATTTTGCCGCAACCGGAAAGCTCAGCGGCAACCAGGCCGCGGTCGGCAATGCGATCACCAACTCGTTCAACAGCACCGGCAGCGTTCCCGCCGCATTCGGCGCGCTGACTCCGGCCGGGCTGACGCAGGCGTCGGGCGAACTCGGCACCGGCTCGCAGCAGACCACCTTCGATGCCATGAACATGTTCCTCGGCGTCATGACGGATCCCTTCACCGAAGGGCGCGGCGGCATGTCTGCAAATGGCGGCGCGTCGCAATTCGCCGGTGACACCATGAGCTACGCATCGACCGGCATGTCGCGTGCGATGGCCGCGCGCGACGCCTATGCCGCGATCTATCGCAAGGCGCTGCCGCCACCGCAGACGTTCGAGCAGCGCTGGAGCGTCTGGGCGGCGGGCTTCGGCGGCGGGCAGAGCACCGATGGCGGCACCGCCGTCGGATCGAATTCGACGACGAGCCGCATTTTCGGTGTCGCCGTCGGCGCCGACTACCGGATCTCGCCCGACACGATCGCGGGCCTTGCGCTCGCCGGCGGCGGTACCAATTTCACCGTGGCCAATGCACTCGGCGGCGGACGCTCCGACCTGTTCCAGACCGGCGCCTTCATCCGTCATGGATTTGGCCCGGCCTATCTGCTGGGCGCGCTGGCCTATGGCTGGCAGGACGTCACCACCGATCGCACCGTGACGATCGCCGGCATCGACCGGCTGCGCGCGCAGTTCAACGCCAATGCGCTCTCTGGCCGGATCGAAGGCGGCTATCGCTTCATCACGCCGTGGTCGCTGGCGCTGACGCCCTATGCCGCCGGACAGTTCACGACCTACGATCTGCCGTCCTGTGCCGAGCAGGTGCTGTCGGGATCGAGCGCGTTCGCGGTGGCCTATGGCGCCAAGACCGTTACCGCCACGCGCAGCGAATTCGGCGTCCGCAGCGACCGCTCGATCGCGTTGCAGGATGGCATTCTCAGCTTGCGCGGCCGACTTGCCTGGGCGCACGACTACAACACCGATCGCAGCGTTGCCGCGACATTCCAGACGCTGCCGGGCGCGTCCTTCGTGGTCAACGGTGCGGCGCCGGCGAGCGATGCGGTGCTCACCACCGCGAGCGCGGCGATGAACTGGACCAGCGGCTGGTCGGCGGCGCTCACCTTCGAAGGCGAGTTCTCCGACGTCACGTCGTCCTATGGCGGCAAGGGTGTCGTTCGCTACACGTGGTGATGACGATCATTCTCGGCAGGGCGCGTGTTGGCCTGCCGGGTTCCGCTGCATGGTTAAGGACAGCTGAAAACAACGCATCGAAATGCGTTGAAGAGTCTTTAATCAAATTCGCAGAACCTCCGCGCCATGACGCGTGGAGTTCGTTTGTATCTCGTCGGCTCCCTTGTCCTTGTGTCGCTTGCTGGTTGCGGTCGCGGTCTGTTTCAGACCGCCGAGCGCGAACCGTGGCGGGCCGAGGCCGAGGCCGCATGCCTGAAGTCGGGCGCGGTCAAGGAGAGCGCCGATCTCGTCCGCATTGATCCGATCTCCGGTCCCGGCGTCTGCGGCGCCGAGTTCCCGCTCAAGGTCGCCGCGCTCGGTGAAGCCAGTTCAGCTTACGGATTTGCCGACGACAGCCTGCGTCCGCCGGCATCAGTCGGCAACCAGCCGCGCTGGCCGATCAACCGCCAGCCGTCTCCGCCGCCCGCGCAGGTGCCGTATTCCAATCAGGCCGTCGGCCAGCCGAGCTATGGCAATGAGCCGAGCTATGGCAGCCGTCAGAATGGGCCGGTCTCGCTGTCGGCGCCCGGCGTTCCGCCGCAGCAGGACGAGATCGATTTGCCGCCGGATGGCTCGCCCGACGCCAGGGGCGAGCGACCTTATTATCCGGGCCTGCCCTCCAATCCGCAGCGCGACAGCGCGGCTGCGCCCTCTTCACCGGCACCGTATTCCCAGCAGCCGCCCGGCGCGCCACCGCCGCCGCGGCTCGGTCCCTCGAGCGGCAATCCGGTGGTGACGGTCGGCCCGGTCGCAGTGAAGCCGGCGGCAACGCTGGCGTGCCCGATCGTCTCGGTGCTCGAGCGCTGGCTCGCCGATTCCGTGCAGCCTGCGGCGCAGCGCTGGTTCGGCGCGCGTGTCGTCGAGATCAAGCAGATCTCGGCCTATTCCTGCCGCGGCATGAACGGCAATTCGCACGCGCATATTTCCGAGCACGCCTTCGGCAATGCGCTCGACATCGCAGCCTTCACGCTGGCTGACGGTCGCCGCATCACCGTGAAGGATGGCTGGAAGGGCCTGCCGGAAGAGCAGGGCTTTCTGCGCGATGTCCAGGCCGCCGCCTGCCAGCAATTCACCACGGTGCTGGCGCCGGGGTCCAACGTCTATCACTACGACCACATCCATGTGGATCTGATGCGCCGGGCCAGCCGGCGCCTGATCTGCCAGCCCGCCGCCGTCTCGGGCGAGGAGGTCGCGGCGCGTGCCGGCGGCCGTAACCCCTATGCAACGCGCGAACCTTATGTCACAGGATCGCTCGGCGGCAGAAAGCCGGCCCCGCGGGGTAAGGCGGGGGTCAACGAAGAAGACGAATTCGCCGACGAATAGGGGCGCGTCTGATACCCGTATTTTTACTGGGTGACACCGTGCAAACGGTAGCCACTTTTGTTGCATATGCTCGCTGAGTCGGGCGCACCCGGCTGATTGTTTGGGGGATAGCTTTGCAAGACGCGCCGATCATTCTCGTCATCGAAGACGATCGTGATCTTCAGATGATGGTGGAGGACGCCCTGAGAGACGGCGGCTATGAGCCGGCGATCGCAGGTTCGGGCGAGGAAGCCCTGACGCTGCTGAAGGCGTTCCGCACCAAATACAGTGCACTGGTCACCGACATTCGCCTGCTCGGCCGGCTCGACGGCTGGCGTGTGGCGCGCGGCGCGCGCGAGATCGATCCGTCATTCCCGGTGCTCTACATCACCGGCGGCGGCGGCGACGAGTGGCCGACCAGGGGCGTGCCGGACAGCGTGCTGCTGAACAAGCCGTTCTCGCCCGATGAACTGGTTGCGGCCGTGGCGAAGCTGCTCGAGAATGCCGCCTAGGCCTCAGCGATTGATCGCCCGCGCGAAATCGGCGATGCGGAGGTTGGACGGGGCTAACGTGTCTTCCAGGCCGGCATGAATGACTTCGCACAGTCGATCACGGCGGCAGCTTCCCTGATAGCCGGTCGCGATCCGGTCCTGCTCGGGATCGTCGCATTGTCGTTGCGTGTCAGCCTACTGGCGAGCCTGCTCGCGCTGCTGATCGGCGCGCCGATCGGCGGCTGGCTTGCGATATCGAGATTTCGCGGACGGCAGGTGGTGATCGTGCTCGCCAATGCCTGTCTCGGCCTGCCGCCGGTCGTGGTCGGCCTCGGGCTTTATCTCCTGCTGTCGCGATCCGGACCGTTGGGCTTCGCCGGGCTGTTGTTCACGCCGACGGCGATGGTGGTGGCGCAGGTCATCCTGGCGACGCCGATCGTGGTTGCGCTGGTGCATCGTCCGGTCGCGCTGCTGTGGGCGGAATATGCCGACCTGATCCGCACCGACGGCCTGTCCCGCCTGCGCAGCCTTGCGCTGGTGTTCTCGCTCGGCCGCGCCTCGCTGCTCACCGCGTTCCTCGCCGCGTTCGGCCGCGCCATCGCGGAGGTCGGCGCCATCATCATCGTGGGCGGCAATATCAGCGGCTATACGCGAACGATGACGACCGCGATCGCGCTCGAGACCAGCAAGGGCGAGCTGGCGCTCGGCCTCGGGCTCGGCGTCATCCTGCTTGCGCTGAGCGTCAGCGTCAGCACGATCGCGTTTCTGCTAGTGCGCGGCGTTGGGGAAAAATAGCTGCTCGCCGCCGACCTTGTAGCCGGCGATGGCCGACTGCCCGGCCTGCGAGACCAGCCAGTCGATGAAGGCCTGGCCGTCCGCGGCCTTCACCGTCGGATGCTTCGCCGGATTGACCAGCATCACGCCGTACTGGTTGAACAGCCGCCGGTCGCCTTCGGTCAGCACGGCGAGCTCGCCGCGGTTCTTGAACGACAGCCAGGTGCCGCGGTCGGACAGCACATAGGCATTCGACGCGGATGCCATGTTGAGCGCCGGACCCATGCCCTGGCCGATCTCGCGATACCACTGGCCTTTCGCCGAGCCGAGATCGACGCCGGCCGCATTCCAGAGCCGCAGCTCGGCCTCGTGCGTGCCGGAGTGGTCGCCGCGCGAGATGAAGGCCGATTTGGTCGCGGCGATCTTGCGCAGGGCGTCCGCGACATCCTTGCCGCCGGCGATATGCGCCGGATCGGCCGCCTTCGGGCCGACGATGACGAAGTCGTTGTACATCACGTCATATCGCCTGGTCGCAAAGCCCTCGGCCAGGAACTTCTCTTCGGCCACACGATCATGCACGAACACGACATCAGCATCGCCGCGCCGTCCGATGTCGAGCGCCTGTCCGGTGCCGACCGCGACCACCTTCACGGCAATGCCCGAGGCCTCCGAGAAGCGCGGCAGCAGATAGCCGAACAAGCCGGACTGCTCGGTCGATGTCGTCGAGGCCACGATGATGGACCGGGTCTGCGCGAGCGTCGGGCCGGCGAACAACAGCGCGGCGGCGATGAGGAGGTTTCGAACGAACGATGCCATGTGAATGCTGCTTATCGGAGAATGATGTCGGTCACCTTGCCGCATTTCGTCCGGTGGCGCAAAGCAGGCGCGATGTCGCGCACTGCGATTGGCGGTGCTAGGGTCGCCCCGAACGAAGCAATAAGAAGGGATATCGGATCATGGCAGCAGAGAAGGTCGCGCTCGTTACCGCGGGCGGCAGCGGCATGGGAGCGGCGGCGGCGCGGCGCCTCGCGGCCGATGGTTTCCGCGTTGCGATCCTGTCGTCGTCGGGCAAGGGCGAGGCGCTGGCGAAGGAGCTCGGCGGCCTCGGCTTCACCGGTTCGAACCGTTCCAACGATGATCTGAAGCGCGCCGTCGACGGCGTGGTGGCGCGCTGGGGCCGCATCGATGCGTTGGTCAACAGCGCCGGCCACGGCCCGCGCGCGGGTGTGCTCGAACTGACTGACGAGCAGTGGCACACCGGTCTCGACGTCTATCTGATGAACGTGATCCGCCCGACGCGTCTCGTCGCGCCTCACATGCAGGCGCAGAAGTCGGGCGCGATCGTCAACATCTCCACCGCCTGGGCGTTCGAGCCGAGCGCGATGTTTCCGACCTCGGCGGTGTTCCGCGCCGGGCTCGCCGCGTTCACAAAACTGTTCACCGACAGCTACGCCGCCAGCAATGTGCGCATGAACAACGTGCTGCCGGGCTGGATCGACAGCCTGCCGGCAACCGACGAGCGGCGCGACAGCGTGCCGATGAAGCGCTATGGCAAGGCGGAAGAGATCGCCGCAACCATCAGCTTCCTCGTCTCCGACGGAGCGGGCTATATCACCGGCCAGAACATCCGCGTCGATGGCGGATTGATGCGGTCGATTTGAGGCAACTGGTAAACCCGTCATCTTCAAGGCAAGTGAGTTTGTGACTCACAAGCGGCACCAAATGTTCGCCGGGACGACATCAAAGTGTGCGGCGCCGTTCGTACCCGTTGCGTCGCCACAACGTACGTCACCACTTGCGTCTACGCGCTGCGCGGCGCGCTCCAGGCCGCGGGCGTCACAATTGCGGCGACCTCTGATTGCGTTTGTCGTGATGACAAACTGAAAGCGCAGGGCTAGCCTTCCGTCAAATCAAAACATACGGGAGGAATGGCATGCCAGACGCAGCAGTTGCAGCACGCGCTTCAGACTCCACGCAGAGCGGAACCACGCAGCAGGTCGACGTTGCGGTGGTCGGCGCCGGCTTCGCCGGACTTTACCTGCTGCATCGGTTGCGCAAGGCGGGCTTCTCGGCGGTTGCGCTCGAAGAGGGCGCCGACGTCGGCGGCACCTGGTACTGGAATCGCTATCCCGGCGCCCGCTGCGACATCCAGACCATCGACTACAGCTACACCTTCGATCCCGAGCTCGATCAGGCCTGGACCTGGTCGGAGAAATACGCCACCCAGCCGGAAATCCTGCGCTATCTCGGCTTCGTCGCCGACCGCTACGATCTGCGTCGCGACATCAGGTTCGGCACCAAAGTCACGCAGGCGACCTGGAACGATGCGACCGGACGCTGGCAGATCGCGACCAACAACGGCGCCAACGTCTCGTGCCGCTACTACATCATGGCGACCGGCTGCCTGTCGTCGCCGAAGCCGCCGGAGATCGACGGCGTCAAGGACTTCAAGGGCGAGATCTATTTCACCGGCCGCTGGCCGCATCAGGGCGTCGATCTCAAGGGCAAGCGCGTTGCGGTGATCGGCACCGGATCGTCGGGCATTCAGTCGATTCCCTTGATCGCCGAGCAGGCCGCGCAACTCACCGTGTTCCAGCGCACGCCGAACTTCGCGCTGCCTGCGGGCAACGGCCCGGCGCCGGAGGATCGCAAGACCTATTTCGAGAGCGACCGCGCCGCCTATCGCGAGCAGGCGCGCTGGTCGATGGCCGGCGTGCCCTATCCGCAGCAGACCGTGGTGAGCTGGCAACTGAGCGACGCCGAACGCCGCGAGCGGTTCGAGAAGGCGTGGGCGGCGGGCGACCTTGTCCACATCCTGACCCAGCTCTGGGCCGACCAGGCCGTCGATGTCGACGGCAACAGACTGGTCGCCGATCTGATCCGCGAGAAGATCGGCGCCGTGGTCAAGGATCCGGAGACGGCGGCGGCGCTTGCCCCGCATGATCATCCGTTCGGCGCCAAGCGTCCGTGCCTCGATACCAATTACTACGCGACCTACAACCGTCCGAACGTGACGTTGGTGAATTTGCGGCAGGAGCCGATCAAGGCGATCACCGCCAGCGGCATCTCGACCGACAAGCGCAGCTTCGATGTCGACGTCATCGTGTTCGCCACCGGCTTCGACGCGATGACCGGCGCCATCATGGCGGTGCATCCGATCTCCGGCCGCGGCGGCAAGTCGCTGTCGGATGTCTGGGCGCACGGACCGCAGACCTATCTCGGCGTCACCGTCGCGGGCTTCCCCAATCTGTTCATGATCACCGGTCCCGGCAGCCCGTCGGTGCTGTCGAACATGGCTGTCTCGATCGAGCAGCATGTCGATTGGGTGGTGGAACGGATCGCCGCGCTTCGCGACGCCGGCTTCACCACGATGGAAGCGACAGAGACGGCGCAAGCCGGCTGGGAACGGCACATGGCCGACTGCGCGACGCTGACGCTGCACCGGCTCGCCAATACCTGGTACACGGGCGCCAACGTACCCGGCAAGCCGCAAGGCGTGATGCCTTATACGGGCGGCGTCGGTCCGTATCGCAGCATCTGCAACGAGGTGGTCGGCCGCGGCATGCTCGGCTTCAAGCTCTCGGGTCCCGGCGTTGCCGAGCAATGCAATGACGGCGAGGTCGTGCGCTTGCAGCCGGATGTGCGGCTGGTGCTGAACCTGCTTGGCGAGTTGAATCTGCCGCCGCTCGAGACGATGGGGGCGCAGGGCACGCGCGACTTCCTCACCGAGTTCAACAAGGGGCGTCCTGCCGGCCGCCCGGTCGGCGAGGTCGGCAGCGGCATGCTGCAGGGCGCGGACGGTCCGCTGCCGTACAAGCTCTACCGGCCGGCGACGCCGGGGCCGCATCCGATCGCGGTGTATTTCCACGGCGGCGGCTGGGTGCTCGGCGACGAGATGTCGGACGATCCGTTCTGCCGCGACCTGTGCCGTCGCACCGGCATGATCATCGTCAGCGTCGGCTATCGCCACGCGCCCGAGCATCGCTTCCCGGCCGCGGCCGAGGACGGCTATGCAGCGGCGCGCTGGATCGCGGCCCACACCGCCGAGCTCGGCGGCAGGGCAGGGCCGCTGCTGGTCGCCGGCTGGAGCGCCGGCGGCAACATCGCGGCCGTCACCTGCCAGCTCGCGCGCGATCGCGGCGGGCCCGAGATCGCGGGCCAGCTCCTGATCTGTCCGGTCACCGATTCCACATTCGACCGGCCGTCCTATGTCGACAACGCGACCGGCTACTTCCTGACCCGCGGCCTGATGTACTGGTTCTGGGACCTGTACTGCTCGCCGGCCGACCGCACCGACCCGCGCGTCGCGCCGCTGCGCGGCAAGCTCGAAGGCCTGCCGCCGGCGTTCATCGCGACCAGCGAGTTCGACCCGCTGCGCGACGAGGGCATCGCCTATGGCGACGCGCTCGCCAAGGCCGGCGTCAGGGTCGAGCAGCTCAAGGCGCAGGGTCACTTCCACTCGTCGTTCGTGATGGTCGACGTCATCATCACCGGCGTCAGCGGCCGCGTGAAGATGGCGAAGGCACTGCGGCGCTTCGCTGGCCTGCCCGAGGAGATCGAGCAGGACAACGTCGCCGCGCCGGAGGTCAACGCGGCGGCGAACTAGTTCGGGAATGTGATCAGGTGGCGCGTCATGTCCGGGCTCGTCCCGGGCACCCACCTGTTGTCGCGGGGGCGTTTCGCCAGAATATCGAAAACAACCCCATGCAAAGTAGCCGGCGGCGGCTGGCGCTCGACCAGGCGACTTGACACGTCGGGCAACTCAGGGGCATATTTCCAATATTCCGAAATCTATGCGAACGCGCCAGAACGCCGCATCCTTGCCGTGCGACGTCGTCGCGTCATGCCCTAGCCGAGCTCGAACGTCGTGACGCCGAACACGCGATCGATCCGGAGTGGCGGGATCGCGCCGGTATACATCCGCGCGGTCTCGAACACCGGTAACAGCCCGAGGTCTTGCGCCAGCGCGACGGCGTCGCGGTTGACCGCGGGAACATCGAGGAAGATCTCGCCGCCGCCTGCGCTCGCGAGCAATGCCGACAGGATGGCCTCGGCGCCGGCACGGTCATCGGCAATGAGCGGGCCGATCTTGCGGCCGGTCCGGCAGGGGCGGATCACGCCCCAGCCGGCCAGCCTGCCGTCGCGCATCAGCGCGCGCCCGACATGTCCCGGCGTATTGATCCAGCTGCGCAGGAAGGCGGGGCGCGGGGCCGGAAACACCGTGGCGTCATCGGCTTCGATCAGCGCCATAGGCACATCGCTCAGCGCGACGATGCGGGCTTTCGGCGCAGATGGTGCGGCGACGGTGCCGCCATAGCGCACATTGGCGTAGGCAAGCGCGAAGCCGGACTTCTGGTAGTTCGCCTGCTGCGCCACCACGCCATCGAGCCCGATCACGCGCGGGCGCGCATGTGCGATGGCCGCATTCCAGATCTTCAGGCCGTGGCCGCGGCCGCGCAGGTCCGGGCGCACGATGTAGAAGCCCAGGAAGGAAAATTGCGCGCCGTAATTGACGCAGGAGATCACCGCGGCAGGCGCGCCATCGAGCTCGCCGATGGAGAAACCCTGCGGGTCCTCGGCGGCAAAGCAGGGCGCATCGGCGAGACCCGGATTCCATCCCTCCGCCGCGGCCCAGTCCACCGCGAGCGCGATCTCGTCCGGCCGCATGTGTCGGATGCTGAGGTCATTCATGGCGGATGATTACCTTCGATTTGCCATGGTAGCGCGCCGCTGTCTCCTCGTCATGGCGAGCGAGGCGAAGCAATCCATCGGGCCGCAAGAAAGAAGAATAGATTGCTTCGTCGCTTCAGCGCAAAAATGCTTTGCAATTTTGTCGCGAGCGCCTCGCAATGACGGTGCGCGATCAGCTCGCCTGCTTCGGCCGGTACGCCGCGAAGAACACGCGCGTCGCGCTGTCGACGACGGTTGCGATCCGCTCCGGCGAGGGCGACGGCTTGGCCTGGAAGATGAACGCCTGGAACAGCGTCGCCTGGCACATCTGCATGAATTGCCAGGCCGCGAGCTGGTAGTCGTCGATCACGAGCTCGCCGAGCGCGGCGCGCGCCTCGAGATAGGCGGCGAAGCGGTCGACAGTGTGGGCGATGACGTGGGTGTAGAACCGGCTGCCGAGCTCGGGCATCCGCTCGGCGATCGCCATCACGGTGCGGATCGCCGAGCCGCCGCCGGGCCGGCACAACACCGCGACATAGGCGCGGCCGAACTCGGGGAGGGTGGTGTCGACGTCGCGCGCCGGATCGAAATTGAAGGCGACCTGGCCCTGCTCGAGTTTTTCCTCCTCGACGATCGCCGCGAACAGCCCGGCCTTGTCGGGGAAATAGACATAGAGCGTGCCCTTGGAGACGCCGGCAGCGCGCGCGATCTCGCCCATGCTCGCGCCGTCAAAGCCGAGCTCCAGGAACACCTTGCGGGCGCCGTCCAGGATCTGGCGGCGTTTCGACGATTCCTCCTCGCCGACGGACTGGAGGGAGGTTTGGGGCGCTGCAACCATTGATTTAGCTTCTCGGGAAAGAACTCAACCCATAGTAGGAAAGGGAAGAATCGAAGCCTTATAATCTGGCAGATGGGAATATAGATTGACCGAACCGTTCGGTCAATGGTATCTTGGGAGTGACGATGCGCCGCACGGCCCTTATTCCGCCATCGCGCGCGTCAAGATTTTTTTGGGGAGCCTCGGCTATGGCCGCAGCACGGGATCAGGCTGCACGCATTGTTCGTTCCGGGCCCGAGATGGCCGAGGACGCGATCGCGCGCGATGCATCCGCCGATCTCGGCGAGCAGGGCCGGGCTGATGAAGCCAAGCGTCCCGCGGACGCGCCGCCCGCTTCTGCGCCCGAGCAGCCGGCGGCTTCGTCCGTTGCGGCGCCGGCGCCGAAATCCGGCAAACGCAAATTCGTGATGATGGGCGTGGTCGGCCTGCTCGCGCTCGCCGCCGCGGGCTATGCCGCCTATTACCTGATGGTCGGGCGGTTCTACGTCTCGACCGACGATGCCTATGTCCGCGCCAACAACTCCATGCTCGGCGCGCGCGTCGCGGGCCATATCGCGGCGATCCTGCCCGGCGACAACGCGTTGGTGCGCGCGGGCGACGTGATCTTCCGGATCGATGACGGCGACTACCGTATCGCGGTCGACGCCGCGCGCACCCGGATCGCCACCCAGCAGGCGACGATCGAGCGCATCGGCCGCCAGGTTGCGGCGGCGGTGAGTTCGGTCGAGCAGGCCCAGGCCCAGCTCGTGTCGGCGCAGGCCGGCCTGAAGCGCGCCGATCTCGATTTCGACCGCCAGCAGGCGCTCAGCACCAAGGGTTTTGCCTCGCGTGCGACGTTTGAAGTCTCGGAGGCCGGCCGCGATCAGGGCGCGGCCAGCGTGCGATCCGCGCAGGCGGCCTATGATGCCGCCAAGGACAATGTCGAGGTGACCAAGGCGCAGCAGGCCGAGGCCCGTGCCCAGCTCGCCGAACTGCAGACCCAGCTCGCCAAGGCCGAGCGCGATCTCGAATTCACCAACGTCCGTGCGCCGGTCGACGGCACCTTCTCCAACCGCCTGGTCAACACCGGCGACTATATCAATGTCGGCCAGCGGCTCGGCAACGTGGTGCCGCTCGACGGCGTTTACATCGACGCCAACTATAAAGAAACCCAGCTCAAGCGCATCCGCACCGGACAGCGGGTGACGATCAAGGTCGACGCCTACGGCTTCCGCAAGTTCACCGGGCTCGTCGACAGCATTTCGCCGGCGGCGGGCTCGGTGTTCACGCTGCTGCCACCCGACAACGCCACCGGCAACTTCACCAAGATCGTGCAGCGCCTGCCGGTCCGCATCCGCGTGCCGGCCAGCGTCGCCAGGCAGGGCCTCTTGCGCGCCGGCATGTCGGTCTACACCACCGTCGACACCCGCGAGGGCGCGGCGGACGCCGATGCCGAAACCGATCTCGACGCGCCGATGATGATCCATCCGCAGTGATGTCCTGAGAGCAGGCGGCATATGACGTCTGATCGGAGAATTGCCGCATCAACTGTCCACCTCTCCCCTTGTGGGAGAGGTCGGATTGCATCGCCAGATGCAATCCGGGTGAGGGGTTCCGGCCTCTCGTGGGACCTGCGACCCCTCACCCGCGCCTTCGGCGCGACCTCTCCCCAACGGGGAGAGGTGTTAGGAAGCAGCGAGCTCATAGCCCATGGCTGATACGACCACTGCTTCGCCCTCGATGATGACCGGCGCCCCGGAGTCCGAGCGCATCCAGCCGAAGCGGCTGGTTGCCTTCATCATCATGGTGTTCGGCATGTTCATGTCGATCCTGGACATCCAGATCGTCTCGGCCTCGCTGTCCGAGATCCAGGCCGGCCTGTCGGCCTCTTCGACCGAAGTGTCGTGGGTGCAGACCGCCTATCTGATCGCCGAAGTGATCGCGATTCCCTTGTCCGGATTCCTGTCGCGCGCGCTCGGCACGCGGCTGTTGTTTGCGATCTCGGCGTTCGGCTTCACCGCCTCGAGCCTGCTCTGCGGCTTCGCCTCCTCGATCGAGCAGATGATCCTGTGGCGCGCGCTGCAGGGCTTTCTCGGCGCCGGCATGATCCCGACGGTGTTCGCCTCGGCCTACACGATCTTCCCGCGCACCAAATTCCACATCGTGGCGCCGATCATCGGCCTCGTCGCGACGCTGGCGCCGACGGTTGGCCCAACCGTCGGCGGCTACATCACCGACCTGATGTCGTGGCACTGGCTGTTTTTCATCAACATCGTGCCCGGCGTCATCATCACGGCAGGCGTGCTGGCGCTGGTCGATTTCGACCAGCCGAACTTCGCGCTGCTCGAGCGCTTCGACTGGTGGGGCCTGATCTTCATGGGCGGCTTCCTCGGCTCGCTCGAATATGTGCTGGAGGAAGGGCCGCAATATGAGTGGCTGCAGGACACCTCGGTCGCGGTCTGCGCCGCGGTCGGCTTCGTCTCGGCGGTCGCGTTCTTCTGGCGCGTCTTGACCGCGGAGGAGCCGATCGTCGATCTCTACGCCTTCTCCAACCGCAACTTCGCGGTCGGCTGCGTGCTGCAGTTCTGCATCGGCATCGGGCTCTATGGCTTGACTTATGTCTATCCGCGCTATCTCGCCGAGATCCGCGGCTACAGCGCGCTGATGATCGGCGAGACCATGTTCGTCTCCGGCGTCACGATGTTCTTCATGGCGCCGGTGGTCGGGCGGCTGATGCAGAAGGTCGATTTGCGCTACATCATCGCCTTCGGCCTCGTCACCTTCGCGCTCGGCTCCTGGCAGATGACCTGGATCACCCGCGACTATGATTTCTACGAGCTGCTGCTGCCGCAGATCCTGCGCGGCATCGGCATGATGTGCGCGATGGTGCCGACCAACAACATCGCGCTCGCCACATTGCCGCAGGATCGGGTCAAGAACGCCTCCGGCCTGTTCAATTTGATGCGCAATCTCGGAGGGGCGGTCGGGCTCGCCGTCATCAACGAGGTGCTCAACGACCGCACCGACCTGCACATCTCGCGGCTGCATGACCGCGTGACCTGGGGCAACACCACCGCGGTCGAGACCCTCAACATGTTCGCCCAGCGCATGCAGGGCATGGGCGATTCCGCCGTCATGGCGATGAAGCAGCTCTCGCAGATCGTGCACCGCCAGGCCGCGGTGATGGGCTATGGCGACGCCTTCTTCATGCTGTCGCTGTTCTATGTCGCGCTCAGCCTTCTGGTGCTGTTCGTCAACAAGCCGCCGTCGATGACCGCGAGCGGCGGCGACGCGCATTAGGTGGTGTCATCTGTTTTCGTAGCCCGCATGAGCGAAGCGACATGCGGGACCGATCTCAACAGTTCATCGCTGAACGTGACGCGGCCCCGGATATCGCTTCGCTCATCCGGGCTACGAAGCTGGCGAGCCGGGTAGAAACATGCATTGACGCGTGCACCTGATTGTCTGCAATAATTTGACGTCGTCATTCGTAGCCCGCATGAGCGGAGCGATATGCGGGACGTCAAGGTTTGCTGGACGTGGTCAGATACAGGCGCAACTTCATCCCGGGCGGCACATTCTTCTTCACGGTCACGCTCGATGATCGGCGATCCGGCTTACTCGTGGATCATATCACGGCGTTGCGGGATGCGTTCGGCACCGCCCGTCGCGAACGTCCGTTCTCCGTCGACGCAGTGGTGGTGCTCCCCGATCACCTCCACGCGATCCTTACACTGCCGCAAGGCGATTCCGATTTTGCAGGTCGTTGGCGTCGGATCAAGGGACACTTCAGCAGCCGGTTGCTCGCTGCCTCGATAGAGCTGAAGCGTCGATCGAATGGTGATCTGGCGCTCTGGCAGCGGCGGTTTTGGGAGCACACAATCCGCGATGAAGATGACTTCGCGCGGCACGTTGATTACATCCATTTCAACCCAGTCAAGCATGCCTTGGTCCGGCGCGTGTGCGACTGGCCACATTCCTCGTTTCATCGTTATGTGAGGGAGGGCGTGTTGCCAATCGATTGGGCGGGCGATGTGGGAGAAGGCGGAAGTTTTGGCGAGCGTCCTGAGTGAGGAGAGTTGGGGGATCGTTATTCGTAGCCCGCATGAGCGAAGCGATATGCGGGGAACGCGCTGACCAGATCCGATGATCGCAACCAGGGCTCCCGGATATCGCTTCGCTCATCCGTGCTACGAAAGTGTGCTTGTTCGTCAACAAGCCACCGTCGATGACCGCGAGCGGCGGCGACGCGCATTAGGTGGTGTCATCTGTTTTCGTAGCCCGCATGAGCGAAGCGACATGCGGGACCGATCTCAGCAGTTCATCGCCGAACGTGACGCGGCCCCGGATATCGCTTCGCTCATCCGGGCTACGAAAGTGTGCCGATGTCGCCGGGTTGAGTGCATCGCATCGGCCGCGGGCTGCGCCCGGTCGCGTGAATAGCTGATATCGTCGACACATTGACGCACTCACGCCGATGTTATCTTGCCAATCGCGCGTGATGCATTTATAAGCAGCGCTTCCTTACTCGAACCGGGGAGATGCGCATGAAGTCGCCTATTTCGCAGATCGCGCGCCCGCGTTCGACGGTGCTGGACGCTTTTACGCGTTAGCTCCCGGCGCTGATCGGGCCTGATCCCCGATCAGCAAAACTTCCCAACAATCTATCGACAATTTCCAGCGGCGCTCGCGGTCGGATTCCGCCCGCACGTCGCCTCAGATGGAGCCGGCTCGCGCTGCAAAGGCGTGGCCGGAATGTGCCATGACCTCTCTGACGACCAAGCGGCCGGCCGCGATCCGGATCGTGCTTCCCTTTGTCTTCCGCCATTGGCTGGAACAGCCGCTCCGTGCCTCCGCGGTGACGGCGGGATTTCTCGGCGCAACCGCGGCCGACCTGTTCATGCCGGTGTTTTCCGGCCATCTGGTCGACGCGCTGACCGCGGGCGCCACCGATGCGGCCGCGCGCCATGCGGCGATGCTGGCGTTCGGCGCCATCGTCGGCCTCGGCGCGCTGTCGCTGGTGCTGCGGCTGGTCGGCATCCAGACCATCGTGCCATTCACGCTGAAGACGATGTCCGATGTCGGGCAGCAGGCCTTCATGCGGGTGCAGCGCTTCTCGACCGACTGGCACGCCAATTCGTTCGCCGGCTCCACCGTGCGCAAGATCACGCGCGGCATGTGGGCGCTCGATTTGCTGAACGACACCATCCTGATGGCGCTGCTGCCGTCGGTCGTGGTGCTGGTCGGCTCGATGATCCTGCTCGGCGTGCATTGGCCGCAGCTCGGCGCGGTGATCGCGGTCGGCTCGGTGATCTATGTCGCGATGACCATGGTGTTCCAGGTGCGCTACGTCGCGCCGGCCGCGCGGGTCTCCAATGCGTGGGACACCAAGGTCGGCGGCACGCTGGCCGACGCCTTGACCTGCAACGCGGTGGTGAAGTCGTTCGGCGCGGAGACGCGCGAGGACATCAGGCTCGATGGCGTCATCAGCCGCTGGCGCCGGCGGGTGCGGCGGACCTGGTTCCGCTACAACCACACCTCGACGGCGCAGCTCGTGGTGCTGCTGTGCTTCCGCGCCTCGGTGATCGGCGGTGCGATCCTGCTGTGGGCGCAGGGCCGCGCCACGCCGGGCGACGTCACCTATGTGCTGACCAGCTACTACATCATCCACGCGTACTTGCGGGATGTCGGCATGCACATCAACAATCTGCAGCGTTCGGTCAACGACATGGAGGAACTGGTGCAGATCCATGGCGAGCCGCTCGGCATCGTCGATGCGGATGACGCCGGGACGATCGACATCCAGGGCGGCCGCATCGTGTTCGACGACGTCACGTTCCACTACGGCGGCCATCGCCGGCCGCTCTATGACGGGCTTTCGGTCGACATCGACGCCGGCGAGCGGGTCGGCCTGGTCGGGCGCTCCGGCTCCGGCAAGACGACCTTCGTCAAGCTGGTGCAGCGGCTCTACGACGTCTCCGCTGGCCGGATCCTGATCGACGGTCAGGACATCGCCAAGGCGACGCAGCAATCGCTGCGCAGCCAGATCGCGATCGTGCAGCAGGAGCCGATCCTGTTCCACCGCACGCTGGCGGAGAACATCGCCTATGGCCGGCCGGGCGCCGGCATGGAGGCGATCGAGCAGGCGGCGCGGCTTGCCAATGCGCACGACTTCATCATGCGGCTGCCGAAGGGCTACGGCACGCTGGTGGGCGAGCGCGGTGTCAAGTTGTCGGGCGGCGAGCGCCAGCGCGTGGCGCTGGCGCGCGCCTTCCTGGCGGATGCGCCGATCCTGATCCTGGACGAGGCGACCTCGAGCCTCGATTCGGAATCCGAGGCGCTGATCCAGCAGGCGATGGAACGGCTGATGAAGGGCCGCACCTCGATCGTGATCGCGCACCGTCTCTCCACGGTGCGCAGCATGGATCGCATCCTGGTGTTCGACCGCGGCGAGATCGTCGAGCAGGGCACGCATGAGGTGCTGGCCGCGCGTCCCGGCGGCATCTATCGCGGCCTGTTCGAGCGCCAGGCGACCGAGTTCGGCCAGGCCGCGGCTGAGTGAGCGAAAGCGCGTGGCTGATGGACATTTGTCCTTCAGCCACGCGCGAATGCATTATTTCGGCGCCAGTCCGTTCCACACCAGCGCGACGCCGGACAGGAACAGCAGCAGCAGCACGACGTCGGAGAAATTGCGGTCGCTGAGCGCGTGATAGAGCCGCGCGCCGAGCCAGGCGCCGAGCAGCGTCCCCGGAAACGCGCACGCCACCAGCCAGATCAGCTCGGGCTTCACGAGGCCGCTGGCGATCTGCACGCAAAGCGCGGCCGCCAGGATCGTGAAGTTGAAGATCTGGAACACGCCGCGGCGCTGCTGCTTACCCCAGCCGCGCACGCTGGCCCACAGGATCGGCAGCGGGCCGGACAGTCCGGCGAGGCCGCCGAGGATGCCGCCGGCAAATCCGATCGCGCCGTCGGCCCATTTGCCGCCGAAGGCGATCGACATCGGCTTGCGCTGCAGGAACAACGCGGTCGGGAACACCAGCAGAAAGACGCCGATGGTCAGCTTGAAGACTTCAGGATCGGCCCGCGCGATCAGCAGGATGCCGATCGGCACGCCCGCGAGGCCTGCGATGACGAACGGCCAGACCAGACGGAAATCGATGCTCTTCCAGATCGACGGCAGCGTCGAGAGCTGCGCGATGACCGAGCAGACCAGCACCAGCGGCACCGCGAGTGTCGGCGGCAGCACATAGAGCCAGATGCCGAGCGCCATCAGCGCCGTGCCGAAGCCGGCAAGGCCGGAGACGAAACCGCCGGCAAGCGCGCCGAAGAACAGGATCGCATAGCTTGCCGGAGTCATCCTCATCTCGTTCTTATGATCGTTGCCGGGACGTTTACACGACGCAAGCTGTGGGTACACTTCAAAATCGCGGCTCATCAACGACATTCGGAACGGAAGCATCCCATGACTGCGAACTCGCAAAAAACCTTTCTGGTCTGTCACGGCGCCTGGTCGGCAGGCTGGGCATGGAAGAAGATGCATCCCCTGGTGCAGGCCGCCGGGCATCGGCTGGTCACGCCGAGCTACACCGGGCTCGGCGAGCGCGCGCACCTTGCGCATCAAGGACTCGACCTCGAGGCGCATATCCAGGATGTGCTCAGCGTCATCAGTTACGAAGACCTGCACGACATCGTCCTGATCGGGCACTCCTATGGCGGCATGGTCGCGACCGGCGTCGCCGACCGGGTGCGCGAGCGCATCGCGCAGATGATCTATATCGATGCCTTCGTGCCGCGCGACGGCCAGTCGCTGTTCGATCTCAACGAATCGGCCGTCGAGACCATGCGTGAGTTCGCGAGCGACGGCGACGGCTGGCGTATTCCGCCGATGCCGGTGCCGCCGGACACGTCCGCCGCCGACGTCGAATGGCTGACCGCGCGGCGCGTCGACATGCCGATCAAATGCTTCGAGGAGAAATTGAGGTTGAAGCACGGCGAGACGAGCCTGCCACGCAGCTACATCTACGCCACCCGCGCCACGCAGGCCGACACGTTCGGCCAGTTCGCCAGGCGCACCCAAAACGAAGCCGGCTGGCGCTATTTCGAGATCGACGCCAGCCATTCGCCGAACGTCACCGCGCCGGAGGCGCTGATGGCGATGCTCATGGAGATTGCCGCCTAGTCGAGGCGATGCCAAACATCGCACCCGGCATCCCGAGCTTCGCGGCGCATTGCTCTCGAAAACGCCGCCGCGCGATGGACCGCAGGTGCGGGCTCTCCGCCGGGTGGCGCGGCCCGCACGCATGCTGTGAGATCAGTCGGCGCTGGCCTTTTCCTGCATCGCCGCCTGCAGTTTTTTGATGTCCGCGGGCGTGAGTTGCGGCCGGTCGACCTCGATCGTGAGTTTGTTGAGCTTGGCCGTCAACGGGAATGGGGGCTTGTAGTCTGCATCGTTCACGCCCGTGAGCGTGTCGGAGCCGACGTCGAAGCTCTCATCCCACTGCAGGATCATCGGCAGGGTCTTCTGCATTCGCTTCGTGGCGACTTCCTTGCCGTCTACCTTCAGCGTGCCGGTGCCGGGCTGTGCCAGGCCGCTGAAGTTGTTGTACTGCAGCGTGCCAGCACCGATGCCTTCGTATTTGAAATCAAACTCGACCGTATGTCGGCCTGGCGACAGTGCATCCGGACCTTCCCATTTGATGCGTTCGAGGTCGACCATGTTCCATAGGAACACAGGCTTGCCCTGCAGCAGGTAGAAGCCATAGCCGGCGAAGCGGCCTCCGGAGGTCAGGATCATGCCCTCGGCGCCGCCTTGCGGCACGTCGATGTCGGCGGTGATCGTGTAGGAGGCGTTGAGCAGCAGGGGCGAGTCACCCTGCGGCAATCCCGTCATCGGCCGCGTGTACACGAATTCCTTGCGACCGGCGGTGATGTTCGGGCGCGGTGCCACGATGCGGGCCGCGACGGAAGCATCGAGCGGGAAGACCTGGTACTTCTTGGCTTCCGCAACGAACTTCTGCCGCATCTCCTTTACCTTTTGCGGGTTCTGCGCCGCGATGTCGTCGGTCTGGCTGAAGTCCTTGTTCAGGTTGTAGAGCTGGAAGACCTGGTTGTTGAGCGGATCCGGGTTCGCCGGACCGAACGCCTCCCACGGCGCACGGTTGACCTTGGTGGACAGCATCCAACCGTCGTCATAGAGCGCCCACTGGCCCATCATCTCGAAGTACTGGGTCTTGTGGCGGGACGCGATCTTGGCGTTCGCCTTGTCGAAGGTGTAGGCAAAGCTCGTGCCTTCGATTGGCGCCTGCTTGATGCCGTCCACCATTTCCGGCGGTCGGATACTGGCGGCCTCGAGGATCGTCGGCACGACGTCGATCACATGCACGAACTGCTCGCGCAAGGCTCCCTTGTCCTTGATGCGTGCCGGCCATGACACCACCATGTTCTGGTTGATGCCGCCGAGCGTGGAAGCGTTCTGCTTGAACCAGTCGAACGGGGTATCAAATGCCCATGACCAGCCGGCCGACATGTGGTTGTAGGTCTGTTCGGTGCCCCAGACGTCGTAGAACTTCATCTGTACATCGACCGGGAGTTCATTCAGGCCGTTGAAGAACGCAACTTCGTTTGGCGTGCCGAGCGGTCCGCCTTCCGCGCTGGTGCCGTTGTCGCCGTTGATGTAGATGACGAGCGTGTTGTCGAGCCTGCCGAGGTCCTGGAATTGCTGGATCACGCGGCCAATCTCGTGGTCGCTGTAAGCGGCGTAGGCGGCAAAGACCTCGACCTGGCGGATGAAGAGTTTCTTCTCATCGGCGCTAAGCTGGTCCCACGGCTTCAGCATTTCCTTGGGCCATGGTGCCAGCTTGGTGTCCTTCGGAACCACGCCGAGCCGCTTCTGGTTCTCCAGGATGCGCTCGCGCACCTTCTCGTAGCCGTCGTCGAACAGGTGCATCGCGCTGATCTTGTCCACCCAATCCTTGGTCGGGTGATGCGGCGCATGCGTCGCGCCCGGCGCATATTTGATGAAGAGCGGCTTCGACGGATCGGTCTGGTGCATCCGTGTCATCCAATCGATGGCGTCGTCCGCCATCGCGGTGACCAGGTTCCAGGTGCCCGGGGGCTTGCCCTGGAACGGATAGATCTGCGTCGTGTTGCGGAAGAGATTTGGCTCCCACTGGTTGGCGTCGCCTCCGACGAAGCCGTAGAAATACTCGAAGCCCATGCCGATCGGCCATTGGTCGAACGGGCCGACCTGGCTCGCCGTGTAGACCGGCGTGTTGTGGTCCTTGCCGAACCAGGACGTGCCGTAGCCATTGTCGAGCAGGATCCGTCCGATCGTCGCCTTGTCCTTGCCAATGATGCTGTTGTAACCGGGGAAGCCGGTCGACTGCTCCGAGATTACGCCGAAGCCGGCGGAATGGTGATTGCGTCCGGTGATCAGCGCGGCGCGGGTCGGCGAGCAAAGTGCGGTGGAGAAGACGCGGTTGTAGCGCAGGCCCTCATTGGCGATGCGGTCCATCGTCGGCGTCGGGATGACGCCGCCAAAGGTGCTCGGCACGCCGAAACCGGCGTCGTCGGTGATGATCAGGAGCACGTTCGGTGCGTCCTTGGGCGGGGCGACACGCGGCGGCCACCAGGGCTTCGATTGCAGGGCGCCGTCCTTGATAACGCCGCCGAACTTGGGATCGGGTGGCGGAAGCTGCCTTCCGTCGATCGCTGCCGTGGCGCTGGGCGAGCCGGGTGCAGCGGTGTTTTGCTGGGCTAGCGCCGAAGTGGAGATGAGCAATCCAAGGGTAAGAGCCGACACAGCTTTCGGGCAATGCATGGTGACGCTCCCAATTCAAAAAATATGGGCAGCGTCACTTATTATGCCGTTGCAACATTGATCTAAGTCAAGCCCGGGAAAGCGCGGGTGGAGATTGGGCTGATCCCGGCCAGGTCGGCGGGATTGCCAATGCCGGCGAAATGCCGCGCCGCGCGTCCGTTTCAGCATGCGGGAGGCCGCGCGCAACCGCGACAGCTGGCGCATCCCGCCGATGCCGACGCCGCGTCGAAATCAATCAGACGCGGTTGTTGCCCGGGTCATGCACCGCGCGCGTCGCGCACGGCTTGAGCGACCTTTGTCGCCTGCGATACGCGTCCGATCTTCGCGCCTGCAACGATCTTTCGGCGGCGTTCGCTCGGCTTCGACGCCATGCCTTCGCTCGCGGTGGCTCCAGCCGGGGGACGCGTCGTGAAGTTCGCGGCCCGGTGCAGTGCGAGGGCCTTTCGAGCCGCTTCGACATGTGCCGTCCGGGCTGCCAAATTGTGCTGACGCCGGAGCTCCGTGTTGACCCGTTTCAGCGCCGCTGCGAACACCTGCTTACGCTCCGAAGCATGCTTGGCGGTTCCCGGAAAGCTCGTGCCGCGAGCCTCGGCCTTTCCGCGGCTCTCTCGTTGCTTTTGGCGGCCGACCGTTCGCTCCTTGTCGCGCATCTTGCGCAAGCGGGTCGCATGGCCTCGAGCTCAGCCACCTCGACGCTGTAGATGGCGGGATGATGCGTCAGGCGGATCGCCTCATATTCTTCATGGCTGAGGATGCTGCGTTCGAACTTGCAGGCGACCGACATTCCTATTCCTCCTTTTGATCTTCTTGAATCTCGGGGCAGAAGGACACGTCCGGCTCTGGCGGATCATAGCTGCAATGCCGCCGGATGGCTAATCCGCCACTATGCAAACTCGGCCAGCGCTTCGATCGCAGTGATCGATTGCCTTGCCATAGTGTCAAGGCACAGTGGCTGCTACTTTTCTGCTTCGTCGTCCTTGAGACGAATCCCCTCAGTCCGCAGAGCCGCAAAGAGAGCCGCGATATCTTCAGGCTCCATATTGTTGGGACACATCCCGTTCAGTTGCTCGGTTGTGATCGTGCCGCTGCTCCTGGCGATGTCCCTTGCCTTCGCCATGATCTTCTGAAGGTCCATCTGTGTTCCTCCGCGCGGGACACACTCTACGCCCGCCACCCATGCATGTCGCCTTCCAAGAAATGCGAGCCTGCGGCTGCAATGAAGCGATCTGTTGACTTCGCTTCGAGTTGAGACAATTTCGTTCGAAGTTCGCCATCGGAACTGGGCTGCGACCGCAACTTTGTCTCGCATGTTCGGTTAAACTGCGACATAATTCATGTCTCGCGTGCTGGTGAGCATGGATTCATGAACCGCAGCCCCGTGCTCGTAGACCTGGCGCTTCAAGGTGGGGGATCGCACGGTGCGTTCACGTGGGGTGTCCTGGATCGGCTTCTCGAAGAGCCATGGTTTCAGATTGCGGGCATATCCGGGACATCGGCCGGAGCGATGAACGCAGCCGTGCTGGCGGATGGTTGGACCGCGGGCGGCGCTGCCGGCGCACGCGAAGCGCTTGAAAAATATTGGCGAAGCGTCTCGCGCGCCGCCGCATTCAGTCCGTTGCAACGGTCGCCGCTCGACCGCCTGATGGGACGCTGGTCGCTTGACAGCTCCCCGGCCTATCTCTTCACCGATTTGATGTCGCGGATGCTTTCACCCTACGACCTCAATCCCCTTGGCTTCAATCCGCTTCGCGACATATTGAACGACAGCATCGATTTCGAGCGTCTTGCACGCGCGCCGATCAAGCTCTTCATCACCGCCACACGCGTGCGTACCGGCCGCGGACGGATTTTTCGCAACGCCGAGATTACCGCGGATGTCCTGCTTGCGTCGGCTTGCCTGCCAACGATGTTTCGCGCGATCGAGATCGATGGCGAGCCCTATTGGGACGGCGGCTATGCCGGTAATCCGACGATTACGCCGCTCGTTCGCGAGACCGACGCGCGCGACACCGTCGTCGTCCAGATCAACCCGACCGAGCGGCCAGAGCAGCCGCGCACGGCCGCTGACATTCTCAACCGGCTTAACGAGATCTCATTCAACTCGCCGCTGGCAAAGGAACTGCGGATGATCGCGTTGCTTCGCCAGGTCGCCGACCCCGGTACCGGGGAGGGCGCCCGCTGGGCGCAGATGAAGACGCACCGGATCAAGAGCGACATGCTTGCGACGTTCGGTTCGTCATCCAAGCTTAATGCCGAATGGGCGTTCGTGGCCAAGCTGCACGAGGAGGGGCGGCGAGCCGCCGGCGAATTCCTCGACGCGCATGGCGCCGATCTCGGTGAGCGTTCGACGGCAGATCTCGATATTCTGCTGGCGGAGTGCTGAGACGATGGGTCTTCTCGGCATTCTCGTCGGGCTTGGACTGCTGGTCTGTCTTGCTTTCCGCGGTTGGAGCGTGCTGCTGCTCGCGCCGCTCTGTGCGCTGGTGGCCGCAGCCTTCGGCGGCGAGCCGCTGCTTGCCAACTGGACGCAGACCTTCATGGGTAGTGCGTCGGAGTTTCTCGCGCAGTTCTTTCCTATTTTTCTGCTCGGCGCCGTGTTCGGAAAGCTCATGGACGACAGCGGCGCGGTCGCTGCGGTCGCGAGCTTCATCTCCCGGTGCCTGGGCGAACGCCGGGTCATCCTCGCGGTCGTGCTCGCAGGCGCGCTGGTCACCTACGGCGGCGTCAGCCTGTTCGTCGCCTTCTTTGTCATCGTTCCGATGGCGCAGTCGCTGTTTCGCAGCGCGGGGATTCCACGTCGTCTGGTACCGGCGGCGGTCATTCTCGGGACTTCGACCTTCACCATGTCGGCGCTGCCGGGCACGCCGTCGATACAGAATGCGATACCGATGCCTTTCTTCGGCACGACCCCCTTTGCCGCACCGGGCCTCGGCGTTGTCGCATCGATCATCATGCTGGGCGTCGGGCTGTGGTGGCTTCTTCGCGCGGAGAAGGCAGCGCATCGGGCAAAAGAGGGTTATGGCGACGAGCCGCCGGTTCCGGCGGATGCCGCCGACGATGAGCTGTTGCGCGAGCGGGCTACGACGGCGCGGGAATTCGACCCGGCGGAGCTCCGCCACGGACATCACAGCAGCGCCGCTGTCCCGATTTTCAACGCCATCCTTCCCCTGATCGTCGTCGTCGCCGTCAATCTGGTGATGTCGCTCGTTGTGCTGCCTCGGCTTGATTTCTCGTTCCTGGCCGAACAGCGGTGGGGCAATACATCGCTGGCTGCCGTGGCCGGTGTCTGGTCGGTTGTCGTGGCGTTGGCGGGAGCGATCGTGACGGTCATCCTCTGCAACTGGACGCGGCTGCCCGCACTCCGACGAACCATGGATGCGGGTGCCAACGCGTCGGTCCTGCCGGCGCTGAGCGTCGCAAGCCTTGTCGGATTCGGCGCCGTTATCGCCTCGCTTCCCGCTTTCGGCGTGGTGCGGGACTGGGTATTACAAATTGAGGGCGGCCCATTGGTGTCGCTCGCGGTCGCGACGAACATCCTTGCCGCGCTGACGGGGTCGGCTTCCGGCGGCTTGACGATCGCGCTCGATGCGTTGGGCCAGACTTATATGCACCTTGCCGCGGAGGCGGGTATCGACCCCGGCCTCTTGCATCGCGTCGCGGTGATCGGCTCGGGAACACTGGACATTTTGCCTCACAACGGCGCGGTCGTCAGCCTGCTTGCGATCTGTGGGCTCAAGCATCGCGAAAGCTATCTCGACATTGTCATGGTCGGCATTGTGAGTTCAGTTATCGCGCTCGTAGCGGTGATTGCGATCGGCACCGCTTTCGGGTCGTTCTGACGCAAGGGTGATGGGTCTACTCTGCTGGCCGCAAGGCGAGCCTGGCTGGAATGACGGTCACCTGAAAATGGCGAGGGGCCCGGCGTGTTGCGCCGAGCCCCTCATGGTCCATCTAAGCAAGACGCGTTTTCTTGATGTGAACCGGAACTCCACTTCGCTCGAAAACGCTTTAGAATATCAGCCGGCCTGTAAGCCGGGTTCTGTAGGGCACCATTCTTGCGAATGATGCGCGACGGCCATTCCTCTGGGACAAGGTTTGCACCTTGCCTCGGGCAACCTACCCGGACAGCGGGCCTGACATCGCCCTGCGGTGTTATCGCGCAAGCGCGAACTAACCGCGTTGCCGTCCCTATTCGGTTTTGCTCCCGGTGTGGTTTGCCATGCCGTCTCCGTTGCCGGAAACGCGGTGCGCTCTTACCGCACCTTTTCACCCTTACTTCCTCCGAGGAGGGAGCGGTTCGTTCTCTGTGGCACTTTCCCTGGGGTCGCCCCCGCCGGATGTTATCCGGCACCGCATGTCGATGGAGCCCGGACTTTCCTCCCCCGCGGCCTTTCGGCGCTTGCGGGAGCGGCCGTCCGGCCGACTGACGGCGTACGCATGCGGGCTTTGGCCGCCCGCGTCAAGCGATTGCGATGGTTAACCCTTGGCGTGGCGCCTGGCCGGTCCTCGATTTTGACATTCGCAGAGCAGGGGCCTTTGATATCGATTTGATCGATTCAAAGGTCGAGGCGCCATGGATACCGAACTGGCCCGGACGTTCCTGACGGTGGTGAGCGCCGGCAACTTCATCACCGCGGCGGAGCGGCTGCATGTCAGCCAGTCGACCGTCAGCACCCGCATCCACACGCTCGAGCAGCAGCTCGGCTGCGTGCTGTTCGTGCGCAACAAGGCCGGCACCACGCTGACGCCGGCGGGCCGGCAGTTTCAGCGCCACGCCTCGGTGCTGGTCCGCACCGTCGAGCAGGCGCGCCATGACGTCGGAATCCCCAAGGGATTTTCCGCGACGCTGGTGGTCGGCGGCCGCATCGGCCTTTGGGAGGAGTATCTGCTGCGCTGGCTGCCGCTGATGACGCGCGCGCATCCCGACATCTCGATCCGCGCCGAGAGCGCGCTCGAGCCCGAGCTGATGCAGGGGCTGGTCGAGGGACGCATCGATATCGGCGTGATGTACACGCCGCAGAGCCGCCCCGGCCTCAAGGTCGAGCAGCTGTTCGAGGAGCAGCTCATCCTGGTGTCGACCGATTCGAAGAGCGCGCCGGAGCCGGGGCCGGGCTATGTCTATGTCGATTGGGGACCCGAATTCTACGCGCGTCACGCCACGCTGTTTCCGAATTTCGCCGGCCCCGCGCTGACGGTGAACATCGGCTGGCTCGGATTGCAGCATCTCTTGGAGAATGGCGGCTCCGGATTCTTTGCGCGCCGTATCGTGGAGCCGCTCCTGAAGGCGCGGCGGCTGCACGCCGTCGCCGGCGCACCTGGCTTTGCGATGCCGGCCTATGTCGCCTATCCGGCTGACAGCCAGGACGATCATCTGGCGCGCGCGGTCGAGACCATGCATCGGCTCGCCGCGTCACATGTGAATACGAGCGCGGACCTCCCGCGGCCGAGGCCCGCCACGCGGCGGCGACGCTGACCGCGATTGCTATCGGCATCACCGATCAGTTCCATCGGTTTTCTTCGCTTGTCAGCGCAAACGTCCGCGTTCACAGCAGGATGGCGTCAGCGGGAGGTCAAACGATGGATATTGCGGCAGAAGTGGGAGACGCGTTGCTCAAGGGCGCCTCCGACGCGATCGTTGCGACCGATGCCGAAGGCCGCATCACCTTGTGGAATCCCGGCGCGGTCAGGCTGTTCGGCTTCAGCGCCGAGGAGGCGATCGGACAATCGCTCGATTTGATCATTCCGGAGAATCTGCGCGCGCGTCACTGGGCCGGCTTCCGGCGCACGATGGCGACCGGGACGAGCCGCTACGGTCAGGGCGATCTGCTGTCGGTGCCGGCGCTGACCAGGCACGGCACGCGCATCTCCGTCGAATTCACCATCGAGATGCTGCACGATGCGGCGCACAAGGTCGCCGGCACCGTCGCCGTGATGCGCGACGTGACCAGGCGTTTCGAGGAGCTCAAGGAGTTGCGGCGCCGCGCCGCGCAGCAGGCCGGGACATCGTCATGACGCCGGCGGTGGGATGACCGCTACTTTCCCGATCGCATGCGGGTTTCCGCCAGCGCGGTCACGAGGCCGATGATCAGCATCGAGGCGACGATGTCGGCTTCCGCACCGAAACCAAATGCGACCACCGTCGCTGCGGCGACCGCCGCAAGGATCGCGATGGTCAGGCCTTCGTCGGCGATCAGCTGACGCAGCGCCTTCAGGCGCGTGGTGCCCCGTTGCATTGCCCGCTCACACGCCGAGCGGATTGCCGTCCGCGGCGACGGTCGAGGCGACCTGACTGGCGTGGTGGCGCGGTTTCGCCACGATCCGGCTGCGCAGGATCCGGTACAGCATCGACAGCAGCAACCGGGAAAGGCGCGGTCCTGTTTGCGGCAGTGGTGTCATTGCGAAGCCCTCCAGGTTATCGCCACCCAAGGCTACGCGCTGCCATGAATTTAACAAACGAATAATACTGGCGGTTACTATCGGACTATCCGATATAAGCCGGCGCCGCGGCCCGCCGGGCAGGCGAGGCATTCACGCCGGGCGGCCAAAATAATTTATCCTGACGATGTCGTCCTGCGTGTCGCCCGTTCGACTGGGTGTCGGCGATCCAGCCGATCAAGAGGAGTTCATAAGATGCAATATCTGTTGCTGATCTACCGGAGCGACGCGGAGTATGGCCGTATGAATGCCGACGACCGCAAGGCCCTGTCGGCGGAATATGCGGTCTACACCCAGTCCATCATCCAGAGCGGACACTTCAAGGCGGGAGACGGGCTGCAGCCGGTATCGACCGCGACCACCGTGCGGGTGCGCGACGGCAAGACGCTGACGACCGACGGGCCGTTTGCGGAAACCCGCGAACAGCTCGGCGGCTACTATCTCGTCGATGCCAAGGATCTCGACACGGCGCTCGGCCTCGCGGCGCGGATTCCCGGCGCCAAGACCGGCTCGATCGAAGTCAGGCCGGTGATGATCTACGACAACCCGCGATAGCGGCATCATCGCCAGATGGATGTAGCGGCCGCGTCGCCTGGCGCGGCCGCTGAGCAACGATCGATCGCCATGACCCCCAGCCAGATCGAAAAAGTGTTTCGCGACGAGGCGGGCCGGGCGCTCGCAACGCTGATCCGGCTCGTCGGCGATTTCGACCTGGCCGAGGATTCGCTTCAGGATGCCTTTGCGGTCGCGCTGCAGCGCTGGCCGATCGGCGAATTCCCCTCCAATCCGCGCGCCTGGCTGGTCAATGTCGGCCGCAACAAGGCGATCGACCGCGTCCGCCGCGCGGCGACGTTTCGCGGCAAGCAGCAGGAGCTGACGCATCAAATCCTGCTCGATGCGGAGTCCTCGCCCGAGCCGGCCGATGCAACGCTCGACGACGACATGCTGCGGCTGATCTTCACCTGCTGCCATCCGTCGTTTGCCGCCGAGGTCCAGGTCGCGCTGACCTTGCGCACGGTGTGCGGGCTGACGACTGTCGAGGTCGCGCGCGCCTTCCTGGTGAGCGAGGACGCCATGGCGCAGCGCCTCTTGCGCGCCAAGCAAAAGATAAAACTCGCCGGCATTCCCTATGAGGTGCCGGAGCGTGAGGCGCTGGAGCCGCGCCTCACCGGCGTGCTCGCGGTGATCTACCTCGTCTTCACCGAAGGTTATGCGGCGACCGCCGGCGAGGATCTGATGCGGCCCGATCTTGCGCGCGAGGCGATCCGGCTGGCGCGGCTGATCGATGCGCTGATCCCGGCGCGCGGCGAGATCAAGGGGCTGCTGGCGCTGATGCTGCTGCATGATGCGCGCCGCGCCGGCCGCCAGACCGCCGGCGGCGATATCGTGCTGCTCGAGGAGCAGGACCGTTCGCTGTGGGATTTCCGGCAGATCGCCGAAGGCCTCGAACTGGTCGAGGAGGCTCTGCGGATGCCGGGCCGGCCGCAGTCCTACGCCGTGCAGGCCGCGATCGCCGCGCTGCACGCGCGGGCGCCGAGTTACAAGGACACCGACTGGCCGCAGATCGCCGGTCTCTATGAGGTGCTGCTGCGCATCAGCCCGTCGCCGGTGATCGAGCTCAATCATGCCGCCGCGGTGTCGATGGTCGACGGCCCGGCGCGCGCGCTCGACCTGATCGACGCGCTGGACGCGCGCGGCACATTGAAGGGATATGACCAGTTGCCCGCGGTGCGCGCCGATTTGCTGCGCCGCCTCGGCCGCAAGGACGAAGCGCGGCAGGCCTATCTCGCCGCAACGGCAGCCACGCAACTCGAACCGCTGCGGCGGCTCTATGCGCGGCGGATCGCCGAGATGGGGTGACGCACCCCGTCTCGTGCGTGGCCAGTGGCGGCGCGCGATTCATCCACGATGGTCAGCGCGCCGTGCGGCGTTGAGCGTGCTCAGTACCCTGTCTTTGCCTTGGCGCCGGTGCTCGATTGCCCGGTCGTCGTCCCCTTCGACATGCCGGTCGTCGTGCCGGGTGCCATCTTCTTCTGCGCGTGATGGACCTTCTGGGTCTTGTGATGGGTCGACGACATCGTCTTGCTTTGGGTCGACATAGCGCCAGCGGCTGCCGGAGCGACAATGAGGCCGACGGCGGCAGCTCCTGCGATCAGTGCTTTGAACATGGACGAATCTCCACTCGGACCGCCCCAGCTACAAAGACCGCATATGCCGAAAAGTTCCAACGTGCATGCACACTTGGCCGGAAAATGCACGGCTCCTCGCAGTGACGGACGGAGGCGAGCCTAGCTCGACGCGACCGCCGTCGCCGCATCCGGCGGCAGGCTCTCGAGCAGCGCATGCAGCGTCGCCATGGTGGAGCGGTCGGCGATCCCGTCGATGCGCTCCGGGCGGAAGTGGCGCTGGAAGGCGGTGACGACCTCCATGGTCGGGCCGTCGAACTTGCCGTTGGTCGGGATGTTGTAGCCGTAGCGCCGGAACGCGGCCTGCATGTTGGAGACGCTGTCGCTGATCGCACCGAGCTGCAGCGCGTCGCCGCGCACGATCGGCGCCGGCTGCACCCAGTGCCCGACGCCGGAATTGGCCAGCGAGTGCCATGGGAATTTCTCGCCGGGATCCTTCTTGCGCGCCGGCGCCACGTCGGAATGGCCGAGCACGCGATGCGAGACGATCTTGCGGCGAAGCATGATGCCGCGGCACAGCGCGATGACGGCCGCGATCTGGCGCAGTGGAAAGTCCGGATAGCCCCAATCGTGACCGCGATTGACGATCTCGACGCCGATCGAGCAGGAGTTGATGTCGTCATCGCCGGCCCACGCCGATACGCCGGCGTGCCAGGCGCGCTTGCTCTCCGGCACGCACTGCACGATGCGGCCGTCCTCGAGCACGATGTAGTGCGCCGAGACCTCGGTGCCGGCCGTGCAGAGCTGGGTGATCGCACCTTCGACGTCGGGCATGCCGGTGTAGTGCAGCACGATCATGTCGGGTTGCCGGCCATTGGCGCGATCGCCGAAGTTCGCCGACGGGATCACGTCGGAGGCGATCGAGGAATCCGGCGTGAACGTCTTCGCGTCCGCCACCCCCTTTGGAACAGGGAGGGCGCGCTGACGCTTCGGATCAGCGTTGCCGGACGAAGACGAACTTGAAGCCATACGAATCACTCAAACCCGAACCAGGAGAAAGCATTTTGACATATGGATAAACAAATAGGCGTTTACTATTCCTTTACCGTGCGGGCCGCGCAATCGGCCCTTGCCGGTTCCACGATCCGCATGATGCGCCGCGCCATTGTGCCCGGAGTGGGTCGCGAGGGTATCACTCGAATGCGGATCAAAGGCGCGCGATTCCGCTAACCGATCATCAACGTTTTCTTAACGTTAAGTGCCGTTACTGAGAGGTGAAGTGCCGAACCGGTTTCGGGGGACGGCCAAAGGACGCTCAGCCCCGCTGTTTGCGCGAAATCCCATGGAAACCCTCCCAATTCCGGTCGGATATCAGGATTTGCGGCCGAGGACGGGAGTTGGCGCTGGCGTCACGCAGCGGCTTTTTCACGCGTTTTCGAGCGAAGTGGATACCGGTTCGCGTGAAGAAGACGCGTCAAGACAGGAATCCAGAGCTCCGTTCCGGTCCAATCGGAACGAAGAAGGCTCTGGGCGCGAGGATTCGAGGCGCAATGAGTCGGCGCGCACCCAGCTTGTATGCCAGTTACGCGGCCCCGCCGGGGAGCGGCGCATGAGCGAGCGTGCGCCGCGTCACATTTCGGTGCTGGGACGCGAGGCGGTCGCGTATCTCGATCCGCGCGCCGGCGGCATCTATGTCGACGCGACCTTCGGTGCCGGCGGCTACAGCCGGGCGATCCTCGATGTCGCCGAGACCCGCGTGATCGGCATCGACCGCGACCGCACCGCGATAACCGGCGGCTTCGATCTGGTCGACGGCGCGGGCGGTCGGCTGACGCTGGTCGAGGATCGCTTCTCCAATCTCGCCGAGGTCTGCGCGTCGCAGGGGGTGGGTGCGGTCGACGGCGTCGTGATGGATGTCGGCGTCTCCTCGATGCAGCTCGACCAGGCCGAGCGCGGCTTCTCGTTCCGCCTCGGCGGTCCGCTCGACATGCGGATGGCCCAGAGTGGCCCGACCGCGGCCGATGTGGTCGCGGCGGCTTCCGAGAAACAACTCGCCGACATCATCTATATCTTCGGCGAGGAGCGCCATTCGCGCGGCGTTGCCCGCGCCATCGTCGCCGCGCGCAAGGACGCGCCGATCACCACGACCGACGCGCTTGCCGATATCGTCGCGAAAGTCGTGCGCGCCAAGCCGAACGAGATCCATCCGGCGACGCGGACCTTTCAGGCGCTGCGCATCTTCGTCAATGAAGAGCTCGATGAGCTCTATCTGGCGCTCGCAGCCGCCGAGCGCGTGCTGAAGCCGGGCGGCCGGCTCGTCGTGGTTTCGTTCCATTCGCTGGAAGACCGCATCGTCAAGAATTTCCTCAGCCTGCGCGGCAAGGTCTCCGCCGGCTCGCGGCATTTGCCCGAGGTAGCGCACTCGGCGCCGAGCTTTCAGATCCTGACCAAGCGTCCGGTGACGCCTGATGAGGCCGAGCTTGCCGCCAATCCGCGCGCGCGATCGGCCAAGCTGCGTGCCGCCGAACGCACCGCGGCGCCGGTGCACGCCGACGACGACCTGCCGTCATGGCCGCGCCTGTCCGACCTGAAGCGGGGAGGGTGACGATGCGCCTTCTCCATCTCCTCGTCATCGGCATGCTGATCTTCGCGGCGTCCTATGTCTACCGCATCAAGATGGAATCGACCGCGCGCGTCGAACGCGTGCTGCAGCTCAATGCCGAGATCCGCGAGCAGCGCAACGCGATCGCCGGGCTGCGCGCCGAATGGGCCAAGCTCGACGCGCCGCTCCGGTTGCAGGGGCTTGCCGAGCGCCATCTGCCGCTGAAGCCGATCAACGCCAACCAGTACGATTCCCTGAAGAACCTGCCGGAGCGGCCGCCGAGCTTCACGCGGCCCGGTTCGCGCGATCCGATCGGCGCGATGATCGACACCATCGAGGCCGCGGCGGCGCCCGACAGCACGACCGGATCGATCGACAAGGCGGCGACCGACCAGCCGGCCGCCGACCAGCCTGCGCTCGATGACTCCGGGCAGGGCGGGGGAGACCAGCAATGACGGGACCAGCCATGACCGATCCGGCACCCGCCAACACGCCGGCCGCAAAACCCGCCGAGCCCTGGAACCAGCGGCTGATCCGCACGCTGCTGTATGGCAGCAATGTCGACCGCGCCGCCAAGGCGCGCGCGCGCGTTGGCCTCGCCATCCTCGCTTTCGCCGCGGTCTATTGCGTGCTGGCGGGGAGGCTGGTGCTGTTCGCCGTCGGCGCCGACAGCCATGGCGCGCGCCGCACCGCCTCGCAGGACGCCATCGCGACCGCCAGGCCCGACATCACCGACCGCAACGGCGAAATCCTCGCGACCGACGTCAAGGCGCCGAGCCTGTTCGCCGAGCCGCGCCGCCTGATCGACAAGGACGAGGCGATCGAGTTGTTGACCGGCGCCTTGCCCGATCTCGACACCAGCGAGGTGCGCGACCGCCTGTCGTCGCGCAAGGGCTTCGTCTGGCTGAAGCGCGAGATCACGCCGAAGCAGCAGAGCGACATCCATCGCCTCGGCCTTCCCGGCGTCGGCTTCCTGCGCGAGAACAAGCGTGTCTATCCGACCGGCAACGAGGTCGCCCACCTGATCGGCCTCGTCAACATCGACAACCAGGGCATCGCCGGCATGGAGAAGTGGCTCGACAGCAACGGTCTGGCCGATCTGCATCGCGCGGGCTTCGCCACCGACCGGCTGCAGAAGCCGGTGGAGCTGTCGGTCGACCTGCGCGTCGAGCACGCGCTGCGCGACGAATTGCTCAAGGCGAAAGAGAAGTTCAAGGCCAAGGCCGCCTCCGGCCTCGTCTCCAACGTGCGCACCGGCGAGATCGTGGCGATGGTGTCGCTGCCGGATTTCGATCCGAACAATCCGAAGGAGGCGCACGATCCCGATCGCATCAACCGCCTGACCACCGGCGTCTACGAGATGGGCTCGACCTTCAAGGCGTTCACGCTGGCGATGGCGCTGGATAGCGGCCGGTTCGACCTCAACTCGATGTGGGATGCGCGCGGCCCGCTGCATTACGGCAAGTTCGCGATCCATGACGATCACAACATGGGCCGCATGATCAACATGAAGGAGGTGTTCTACTATTCCTCCAACATCGGCGCCGGGCGCATTGCGCTGGCGATGGGCGTCGACGCGCACAAGGCCTTCCTGCGCAAGATGGGGCAGCTCGAGCGGCTGCGCACCGAACTGCCGGAGAGCGCGTCGCCGATCGTGCCGAAGAAGTGGGGAGAGTTGAACACCGTCACCATCTCGTTCGGTCACGGCATCGCGGTGGCGCCGCTGCAGGCGGTGATGGGCATCGACGCGCTGGTCAATGGCGGCTACCTGATTCCGCCGACCTTCCTGAAGCGCACCGAGCAGGAGGCGATGGCGCTCGCCAGGCGCGTCATCAAGCCGGAGACCTCGGACAAGATGCGCTATCTGATGCGGCTCAATGCCGAGATCGGCACCGCGAAGAAGGCCGACGTCAAGGGCTACTATATCGGCGGCAAGACCGGCACCGCGGAGAAGGTGATCAACGGCCGCTACGCCAAGAAGCGCGTGCTCAACGCCTTCACCGCGATCCTGCCCGCCGACAATCCGAAATACCAGCTCCTGATCATGCTCGACGAGCCGCAGCCCCTGAAGGAGACCTACGGGTTCATCACCTCGGGCTGGAATGCGGTGCCGACCGGCGGCAATGTGATCGCCCGAATTGCGCCGCTTTTGGGCGTTGAACCGCGATTCGACCTGCCGCCGTCCGACCGCCTTATTCTTGCGGCATCCAGAACAACCCAGTAAGGCGTATATTCACAGCATGATCCGGAAAGGTGTGAAGCGGCTTTCCGGATAGATCATGCTCAAGCGACGGTGCCAGAACAGCGCCGGCCAGACTGGAAGATCATGAGACTTCGCGACCTCTTCGACGCCGATGCCACGATCGATCCAAGTGCCGACACCATCGTCGTCGGAGGGCTTGCGGTCGACAGCCGGGCGGTGAAGCCGGGCGACCTGTTCTTCGCACTTGCCGGCAGCAGGACCGACGGCGCACGCTTCGTCGATGCGGCGATCGCCGCCGGCGCGGTCGCGGTCGCCAGCGACCATCTGCCGCAAGGTCACGCTCGCGCCCCCTTCGTTATCACGCCGAATCCGCGCCGCGCGCTGGCGCTCGCCGCGGCCAAATTCTTTCCCCGCCAGCCGGCGACGATCGCGGCGGTGACCGGCACCAGCGGCAAGACCTCGGTCGCAGCGTTCACACGCCAGATCTGGCAGCGGCGCGGTCATTCCTCCGCCAGCATCGGCACCATCGGCCTCGTCTCGGACAAGCGCACGGTCTACGGCTCGCTGACCACGCCGGATCCGATCGCGCTGCATCGCCAGCTCGACGAGATCGCGAGCGACGGCGTCACGCACCTGGCGTTCGAGGCGTCCTCGCACGGCCTCGACCAGTATCGTCTCGACGGCGTGCGCATCGCCGCCGGCGGCTTCACCAATCTGTCGCGCGACCACATGGATTATCATCCCGATGTCGCGCACTATCTCAACGCAAAACTCCGGCTGTTCCGCGATCTCGTCGCTCCAGGCGGTGCCGCGGTGATCTCGGCCGACCATGACTGTTCGGGCGAGGTGATCGATACGGCGCGCACGCGCGGCCTGCGTATCATCGCGGTCGGGCGCAACGCCGATGCAAGCGATGGCATCAAGCTCCTCGATGCCGCCATCGAAGGCTTTGCCCAAAGGCTCCTGATCGAGCACCGCGGGCGCAAGCACGCGATCCGGCTGCCGCTGGTCGGCGAATTCCAGATCGAGAACGCGCTGGTCGCGGCGGGCCTTGCGATCGGCACCGGCAGCGCCGCCGCCGACGTGTTCGGCTGCCTCGAACATCTCGAAGGCGCCAAGGGCCGGCTGGAATTCGTCGGCGAGCACAATGGCGCACCGATCTTCGTCGACTACGCCCACAAGCCCGACGCGCTCGCCAAGGCGCTGCAGGCGCTGCGGCCCTATGCCAGGCGCAAGCTCGTCGTGATCTTCGGCGCCGGCGGCGACCGCGACGCCGGCAAGCGTCCGATCATGGGCGCGATCGCGGCCGAGAATGCCGATCAGGTCATCGTCACCGACGACAATCCGCGCAGCGAGAAGCCGGAGGCGATCCGCGCCGCGATCATGGCGACGGCGAAGGGCGCGCGCGAGATCGGCGACCGTGCCGCGGCGATCCGCGCCGGAATTGCCGGCCTCGCGCCGGGCGATGCGCTGGTCGTTGCCGGCAAGGGCCACGAGGTCGGGCAGATCGTCGGCAACACGACGCTGCCGTTCAGCGACCATGAAGCGGTCGCCAGTGCACTGGCTGCGGAGGGCGCATGAGCACAATGTTGTGGACCTCGGATGCGATGGCGACGGCGATGCGCGCCGCCACGCAAGGCACGCTGCCGGACGGCGTCACCGGTCTCTCGATCGACAGCCGCACCATCGCGCCTGGCGAGGCGTATTTCGCAATCAAGGGCGACGTCCACGACGGCCATGCCTTTGTCGAGGCGGCGCTGAAGGCCGGCGCCGGGCTCGCGGTGGTCGAGACCGCGCAGCGGGCAAAGTTTCCCACTGATGCGCCGCTGCTGGTGGTCGACGACGTGCTCGCCGGCCTCGTCGAGCTCGCCCATGCCTCGCGCGCGCGGCTCAACGCGCAGATCATCGCGGTGACCGGCTCGGTCGGCAAGACCTCGACGAAAGAGGCCCTGCGCCGCGTGCTGTCGGCGCAGGGCGAGACCCATGCCTCGGTGGCGTCGTTCAACAATCACTGGGGCGTGCCGCTGTCGCTGGCGCGCTGCCCGGCCAGCACGCGCTTTGCGGTGTTCGAGATCGGCATGAACCATGCAGGCGAGATCACGCCGCTGGTGAAGATGGTGCGCCCGCACGTCGCAATCATCACCACGATCGAGCCGGTGCATTTGGAATTTTTCGCCGGCATCGAGGCGATCGCCGACGCCAAGGCGGAGATCTTCGCAGGGCTCGAGCCCGATGGCGCCGTCGTGCTCAACCGCGACAACAGGCAATTCGCGCGGCTGCAAAAGCAGGCCAGGCAGGCCGGCATCTCGCGCATCGTCTCGTTCGGCACCGACAAGCGCGCCGAGGCGCGGCTGCTCGACCTGTCGCTGCACGCGACCTGCTCGGCGGTGCATGCCGATATTCTGGATCATGACATCACCTACAAGATCGGCATGCCCGGCCGGCACATGGCGATGAACTCGCTGGCGGTGCTTGCCGGCGCTTCGCTGCTCGGGGCCGATATCGCGCGCGCGGCGCTGTCGCTGTCGCAGCTCGAGGCGCCGACCGGCCGCGGCCTCCGCCGCACCCTCGAGGTCGGCCATGGCGAGGCGATGCTGATCGACGAGAGCTACAACGCCAATCCGGCCTCGATGGGCGCCGCGCTCAACGTGCTCGGCCAGGCTCGGACCGGGCCGCATGGCCGGCGCATCGCCGTGCTCGGCGACATGCTCGAGCTCGGGCCGACCGGGCCCGAATTGCACCGCGGCCTCAACGAGGCCGTGACCGCCAACCGCATCGACCTCGTATATTGTTGTGGTCCGCTGATGCGGAATCTGTGGGATGCCCTTTCCACCGGCAAGCGGGGAGGCTATGCCGAGAGCTCGGCGGCGCTCGAAGCGCAGGCGGTCGCCGCGGTCCGTGCCGGTGACGTGATCATGGTGAAGGGCTCGCTGGGATCGAAGATGAAGCTCATCGTCAGCGCGCTGGAAAAACGCTTCCCCGACAAGGCCGCGCACGAAGAAGCGGTATAGGACTCCTTGAATGTTCTACTGGTTGATCGAACTGTCCAACACCGTTCCGGGGTTTGGGGCGTTCCGCAGCGCTTTGAACGTGTTCCGCTACATCACCTTCCGCACCGGCGGCGCGATGGTGACCGGCGCGCTGTTCGTGTTCCTGTTCGGGCCCTGGATCATCGATCATCTGCGGCTGCGGCAGGGCAAGGGCCAGCCGATCCGCACCGATGGCCCGCAGTCGCATCTGATCTCCAAGAAGGGCACGCCCACCATGGGCGGGCTGATGATCCTGTCCGGGCTCGTGGTGTCGACGCTGCTCTGGGCCAATCCGCTCAATCCCTATGTCTGGATCGTGCTGGCGGTGACGCTCGGCTTCGGCTTCGTCGGCTTCTATGACGATTATTTGAAGGTCACCAAGCAATCGCACAGCGGCTTCGCCGGCAAGCTCCGCCTGCTGATCGAGACGGCGATCGGGCTCGCCGCCACCTACGCGCTGGTCCGGCTCGGGCGCGACGTGTCCTCGACCTCGCTCGTGATTCCCTTCTTCAAGGACCTCGTGATCAATTTCGGCTGGTTCTTCGTGATCTTTGGCGCCTTCGTGATGGTCGGCGCCGGCAATGCGGTGAACCTGACCGACGGCCTCGACGGCCTCGCCATCGTGCCCGTGATGATTGCCGCGGCAAGCTTCGGCATGATCTCGTACCTGACCGGCAACGCGGTGTTCTCGGATTATCTGCAGATCAATTACGTCGCCGGCACCGGCGAACTGGCGGTGCTGTGCGGCGCGGTGCTTGGCGCAGGCCTCGGCTTCCTCTGGTTCAACGCGCCGCCGGCCTCGATCTTCATGGGCGACACCGGCTCGCTGGCGCTCGGCGGCATGCTCGGCGCGACGGCGGTTGCGGTGAAGCACGAGATCGTGCTCGCCGTGATCGGCGGCCTGTTCGTGCTGGAGGCGGTCTCGGTCATCGTCCAGGTCACCTCGTTCAAGCTCACCGGCAAGCGCGTGTTCCGGATGGCGCCGCTGCACCATCATTTCGAGCAGAAGGGTTGGACCGAGCCGCAGATCGTGATCCGGTTCTGGATCATCTCGGTGATGCTGGCGCTCGCCGGCCTCTCCACCCTCAAGCTGCGCTGAGCGCCATCATGATCCCGGTCACCTCCTTCTCCGGCAAGACGGTCGCGGTGTTCGGGCTCGGCGGCTCCGGGCTCGCGAGCTGCCAGGCGCTGAAGGCCGGTGGCGCGGAGGTGATCGCGGCCGACGACAATGCCGACAACGTCGCCAAGGCGGCGCAGGCCGGCTTCACCACCGCTGATCTGCGCACCGTGTCGTGGGCGAATTTCGCCGCGCTGATCCTGACCCCCGGCGCGCCGCTGACCCATCCTGCGCCGCACTGGAGCGTGCTGAAGGCGCGCGAGGCGGGTGTCGAGGTGATCGGCGACGTCGAACTGTTCTGCCGCGAGCGGCGCCGTCACGCGCCGAACGCGCCGTTCGTCGCCATCACCGGCACCAACGGCAAATCGACCACCACCGCGCTGATCGCGCATCTGATGAAGGTCGCCGGCTACAACACCCAGATGGGCGGCAATATCGGCACCGCGATCCTGTCGCTGGAGCCGCCGCGCATGGGGCGTGTCCATGTGATCGAGATGTCGTCCTACCAGATCGACCTCGCACCGTCGCTCGATCCGTCGGTCGGCATCCTGATCAACATCAGCGAGGATCACATCGATCGCCACGGCACGCTCGAGCATTACGCCGCGGTCAAGGAGCGGCTGGTCGCCGGCGTGCAGCAGGGCGGCGCGTCGATCGTCGGCGTTGACGATGGCTGGTGCCGCAACATCGCCGACCGGCTCGATCGCGCCGGCAAGCGCGTGGTCCGCATCTCGGTGAGGAACCCGCTGCCCGACGGTCTCTATGTCGAGCACGAGACCATCCTGCGCGCATCTGGCGCGGCGCGCAGCGAGATCGCGCGGTTAGGGGGCATCGGCTCGCTGCGCGGCCTGCACAATGCGCAGAACGCCGCCTGCGCCTCGGCCTGTGCGCTGGCGATGGGAATCGCGACCGACGTGCTGCAGAACGGCCTGCGCAGCTTCCCGGGTCTCGCGCATCGCATGGAGCAGGTCGGTCGCCGCGGCAACGTGCTGTTCGTCAACGACTCCAAGGGCACCAACGCGGATGCGGCCGCGCATGCGCTGTCGTCGTTCGCCGACATCTACTGGATCGCCGGCGGCAAGCCGAAGGCCGGCGGCATCACCAGCCTGACCGAATATTTCCCGCGCATCCGCAAGGCCTATCTGATCGGCGAGGCGGCGGCCGAATTCTCCGGCACGCTCGGCGAGCGCGTCGCGCATGAGATGTCCGGCACGCTCGACGTCGCGATCGCCAGCGCCGCGCGCGATGCCGAGGCGTCGGGGCTCGCGGAGGCCGTCGTGCTGCTGTCGCCGGCCTGCGCCTCGTTCGACCAGTACCGCAATTTCGAAATCCGCGGCACGGCGTTTCGCGACATCGTCCAGGCGCTGCCCGGCGTCAGGCCGGTGGTGTGACGAGGCAGTGTAGGGCGGATTAGCGTCAGCGTAATCCGCCGTTCGGTGCCGGGCGATGACACCGAGATGAAGTACGCAGTGACGGTGCGTCGTATCGCGCGAGAACCATCCTCATCGTCGTCCTGGCGAAAGCCAGGACCCATTACCCCAAATCTCAATCGTTGCGCGACGCTGGGGCCGCGGTAGCGTCCATTATCAAGTGCGGTGGTTATGGGTCCTGGCTTTCGCCAGGACGACGTCGGGATGGGGGCTCATCCACCTCCCTCAAAAGTTACCCGTCCCGTTAACCCCTTGGAAACCATCCTGCGCCACGAATGGACGTTATCTCTGCCATCTGGGGACGCCCATGCTCGCCCGTGACCAACGCACCCCGTTCTCGGACTGGTGGTGGACCGTCGACAAGCTGCTGCTTGTCGCGATCGCGGCGTTGATGCTGGCCGGCGTCATCCTGTCGCTGGCGGCGAGCCCGCCGGTAGCGACCCGGATCGGGCTCGATCCGTTCCACTTCTTCAACCGCCACGTCATGTTCCTGGTGCCGTCGCTGATGGTGCTGATCGGCGTCTCGTTCATGACGCCGCGGCAGATCCGGCGCACCGCGCTGATCGTGTTCGCGGTCTCGATCGCGCTGATCGTGCTGACGCTGCTGGTCGGGCCCGAGGTCAAGGGCTCGCGGCGCTGGATCACGCTGCTCGGCGTCAACATCCAGGCCTCGGAAGCCGCAAAACCCTCCTTCGTCATCGTCGCGGCCTGGCTGTTCGCGGAATCGACCAAGCGGCCGGAGATGCCGGCGACCTCGATGGCGCTGGTGCTGTTGCTGACGCTGGTGACGCTGCTGGTGATGGAGCCCGACTTCGGTCAGACCATGCTGATCCTCACCGTCTGGGGCGCGCTGTTCTTCATCGCGGGCATGCGGATGATCTGGGTGTTCGGGCTCGCCGGCGCGGCGGGCGCGGGCCTGTTCGGCGCCTATCTCCTGGTGCCGCACGTCGCCGGCCGCATCAAGCGCTTCATGAACCCCGCCTCCGGCGACACCTTCCAGGTCGACACCGCGATGGAGGCGTTCTGGAACGGCGGCTGGTTCGGGCTGGGGCCGGGCGAGGGCATCGCCAAGCGCAGCCTGCCGGACAGCCACACCGACTTCGTGTTCGCGGTCGCGGCGGAGGAGTTCGGCATCATCCTCTGCTTGATGCTGGTCGCGCTGTTCGGTTTCATCGTGATCCGCACGCTGACCCGCGCCTATGCCACCGAGGACATGTTCTCGCGCTTTGCGGCATCGGGCCTTGCGATCCTGTTCGGCGTGCAGGCGACGATCAACATGGCGGTCAATCTGCAACTGATTCCGGCCAAGGGCATGACGCTGCCGTTCATCTCCTATGGCGGCTCCTCGTTCGTGTCGCTTGCCTATGGCGTCGGCATGATGCTGGCGCTGACGCGGCAGCGGCCGCGCACCGAGATCGAATCGATGGAAGGCGCCAGCGCTCAGCGCGCCTACGCGTAGGTGACTGTGACGGTCGTGTCGGTTATCTGGAAACCATGGACAACGCGCCCCTGATTCTGCTGGCGGCCGGTGGCACCGGCGGCCATCTGTTCCCGGCCGAAGCGCTCGCCGTGGAACTGATCAGGCGTGGCCTGCGGGTCCGGCTCGCCACCGACGGCCGCGCGCTGCGCTATTCCGGCCTGTTCGGCCGGGAGAGCATCGACCTCGTGCCGAGCGCGACCGTGCGCAGCCGCAACCCGATCTCGCTGGCGCGGACCGCGCTGATGCTCGGCTACGGCACGCTGGTCGCCGCCAATCTGGTGCGGCGGCTGAAGCCCGCGGCCGTGGTCGGCTTCGGCGGCTACCCGACCTTGCCGCCACTGATGGCGGCGCGGCTGCTCGGCGTGCCCGGCATCATCCACGACGCCAATGCGGTGCTGGGCCGCGCCAATCGTTTCCTCTCCGGCCGCGTCAACGCGATCGCGACCTCGCTGCCCGGCGTGCTCGATCGCGATCCCGCGCTCGCGGGCAAGGCGACCACCGTCGGCACGCCGATGCGTCCGGCGATCCTCGCCGCGGCCGCGGTGAAATACACGGCACCTGAGGCGAACGGGCCGCTGCGCCTGCTTGTCGTCGGCGGCAGCCAGGGCGCGCGGGTGATGAGCGATATCGTGCCGCCGGCGATCGAGCAGCTCGCGCCCGCGCTGTGGAGCCGCCTGGTTATCACCCAGCAGGTGCGCGAAGAGGACATGAATCGGGTGCGCGCGGTCTACGACCGGCTCGAGATCAACGCCGAGCTCGCGCCGTTCTTCACCGACCTGCCGGCGCGCCTCGCCTCGAGCCAGCTGGTGATCTCGCGCTCCGGCGCGGGCACGGTCGCCGAACTCGCCGCGATCGGCCGGCCCTCGATCCTGGTGCCGCTGCCGGGCGCGATCGATCAGGACCAGTTCGCCAATGCCGGCGTGCTGTCGCAGGCGAGCGGCGCGCTGCGCATCGCGCAGAGCGACTTCACGCCCGAGCGGCTGGCCGCTGAAATTTCGGCCTTCGCCGCCGAGCCCGCGAAATTGACCGCGATGGCGGCGTCGGCCCGCGGCGTCGGCCGGCTCGATGCCGCCGAGCGGCTGGCCGATCTGGTTGCGAAAGTGGCTGGAATTTAGGCCGTTGCGAGGAATTTTAGGCCGTGAGACGTCATAGCCGGGCTTGTCCCGGCCATATCAGTCTTTCATAAGTCGGTGAATCCCCGGATGAGGCCGGACACGATGAAGGTGCTATCGTCATGAGACTGCCGCGCGAGATCGGACCCATTCACTTCGTCGGGATCGGCGGCATCGGCATGAGCGGCATCGCCGAGGTGCTGATCAATCTCGGCTACACCGTGCAGGGTTCCGATGCTTCGGACAACTACAACCTCGACCGCTTGCGCAAGAAGGGCGCCAAGGTCTCGGTCGGCCACGCCGCCGAGAATGTCGACGGCGCCGATGTCGTCGTGGTCTCGACTGCGATCAAGCGCGACAATCCCGAACTGATGGCGGCGCGCGCACGGCGCATTCCGGTGGTGCGGCGCGCCGAGATGCTGGCGGAACTGATGCGGCTGAAGAGCTGCGTCGCGATCGCCGGCACCCATGGCAAGACCACCACGACGACGATGGTGGCGACGCTGCTCGATGCCGGCGGGCTCGATCCGACCGTGATCAATGGCGGCATCATCAACGCCTATGGCTCCAACGCGCGGCTCGGGGCCGGCGACTGGATGGTGGTCGAAGCCGACGAGAGCGACGGCACCTTCCTGAAGCTGCCGTCCGATGTCGTCATCGTCACCAATATCGACCCCGAGCATCTCGATCACTTCAAGACCTTCGAGGCGATTCAGGACGCGTTCCGCAATTTCGTCGAGAACGTCCCGTTCTACGGCTTTGCCGTGATGTGCACCGATCACCCCGTGGTGCAAGCTCTCGTCGGCAAGATCGAAGATCGCCGCATCATCACCTACGGCCAGAATCCGCAGGCCGACGCGCAGCTCAAGGATCTGACGCCGACGGGCGGCGGCTCGAAATTCTCGGTCGCGATCCGCGATCGCAAGTCCGGCGCGGTCCACGAGATCGCCGATATCATGCTGCCGATGCCGGGGCGCCACAACGCATCGAATGCGACGGCGGCGATCGCGGTCGCGCACCAGCTCGGCGTGTCCGACGACGTCATCCGCCAGGCGATGTCCGGCTTCGGCGGCGTCAAGCGGCGCTTCACCAAGACCGGCGAGACCAACGGCATCACCGTGATCGACGATTACGGTCATCATCCGGTCGAGATCGCAGCGGTGCTGAAGGCGGGGCGGGAATCCGTCAACGGCAAGATCGTCGCCGTGGTGCAGCCGCATCGCTACACCCGCCTGCAATCCTTGTTCGAGGAATTCTGCACCTGCTTCAACGATGCCGATGCGGTCGTGGTTGCGGAGGTCTATCCGGCCGGCGAGGCGCCGATCGCCGGCATCGATCGCGACCATTTCGCCGCCGGCCTGCGCGCCCACGGCCATCGCAACGTTGTCCCGCTGCCGAACGCGGGCGAGCTCGCGAAGATCGTGCACGGCCTTGCCAAGCCCGGCGACCTCGTCGTCTGCCTCGGCGCCGGCAACATCACGCAATGGGCCTACGCGCTGCCCGGCGAATTGAAGGCGCTGGGGTGATGATGGCCTCGTATCCATCCACGTCATGGCCGGGCTTGTCCCGGCCATCCACGTCTTCACTGCACTATCGTGTCGTACAGGTCGTCCCAGTTCGGGTTCGCTGCGATGATCTTGCGGATCTTCCAAGCGCGCGGCCAATGCTTGATGGTGTGTTCGCGCTGGATGGCTGTACGGATGTCGTCAAAGTGCTCAAAGTAGACGAGTCGCTTCAGTCCGTATCGCTTGGTGAAGCCATCGACGAAGCCGGAACGGTGCTCGAATATCCGGCGGACGAGATCGCTCGTTACCCCGACGTAGAGCACGCCGTTCGGACGGTTGGTCAGAAAATAGACGTATCCCCCTGCCATGTGGGGATACTGCAAGACGTGGATGGCCGGGACAAGCCCGGCCATGACGGATGGAGAGGTCGCCCATGACCTTCCCCGACATCACGTCCGACCTGAAAGCCGCGATGCCGGAGCTGCGCGGGCGGCTGCTGGCGAACCAACGGCTGGCGGAGCTGACATGGTTTCGCGTCGGCGGCCCGGCGCAGGTGTTGTTCACGCCGGCCGATGAAGATGACCTCGCCTATTTCCTGAAGCGCCTGCCGCCGGAGCTGCCGGTCTACGTCGTCGGTGTCGGCTCCAATCTGATCGTGCGCGATGGCGGCATGCCCGGCGTCGTGATCCGGCTCGCGCCGCGCGCCTTCGGAGAGACCAGCGCGGCCGGCGATGTCGTCACCGCTGGTGCTGCGGCGCTCGACAAGCGCGTCGCCGAGACGGCGGCGGCCGCTGCCATCGGCGGCATGGAATTCTTATTCGGCATTCCCGGCACGGTCGGCGGCGCGCTGCGCATGAACGCCGGCGCCAATGGCGGCGAGACCAAGGACGTGTTGATCGAAGCCACCGGCATCGGCCGCGACGGCACGAAGCACACGTTCGGCAATGCCGACATGAAGTTCGTCTACCGCAACAGCGGCGTCGATCCGTCCATCGTGTTCACCTCGGCGCGCTTCCGCGGCGCGATCACCGATACTGAGGTGATCCGCGCCCGCATGAACGAGGTGCAAAGCCATCGCGAGACCGCGCAGCCGATCCGCGAGAAGACCGGCGGCTCGACCTTCAAGAATCCGCCTGGCAACAGCGCCTGGAAGCTGATCGATGCGGCCGGCTGCCGCGGCCTCAAAATCGGCGGCGCACAGGTGTCGGAGATGCACTGCAATTTCCTGATCAACACCGGCAACGCCACCGGGCACGACATCGAGACGCTCGGCGAGACGGTGCGCGAACGGGTCAGGCAAAGCAGCGGAATCGAGCTACACTGGGAAATCAAGCGGATCGGGAAAAGCTGATGCAGGTGACCATTCTGTTCGGCGGCACCAACAAGGAGCGGCTGGTCTCGGTGGCGAGCACGCAGGCGCTGCACCGCGCGCTGCCCGACGCGGACCTCTGGTTCTGGGATGTCGACGACACCGTGCACGCGGTGACGTCGGAAAAACTGCTTGGCCACACGCGGCCGTTCGAGGTCGATTTCAAACCCGACGGTCGCGGCATGGCACTCGACCAGGCGCTCGACAAGGCGAGCGCCGAGCAGCGTGTGCTGGTGTTCGGCCTGCATGGCGGCCGCGCCGAGAATGGCGAATTGCAGGCGATGTGCGAGCTGCGCGGCGTCGCGTTCACCGGCTCCGGCTCGGCGTCATCGCATCTGGCGTTCGACAAGCCGTCGGCGAAGCGTTTCGCCGCGATCGCAGGCCTCAACGCGCCGCAGGGCATCACTGTCGAGCAGATCGACGACACCTTCGCGAAACACGGCAGACTGATTGCAAAACCCGCTAAGGACGGATCGAGCTACGGACTGATCTTCGTCAACGCGAAGCAGGACCTCGTCGCGGTCCGCAATGCCGCGAAGCATGAAGAATATCTGATTGAGCCGTTCGTGTCGGGCGTGGAGGCGACCTGCGGCGTGCTCGAGCAGTCCAACGGCTCCGTGTTCGCGCTGCCGCCGATCGAGATCGTGCCGGGGGAGGGAACCTTCGACTACACAGCCAAATACCTTTTGAAGTCGACCCAGGAGATCTGTCCCGGCCGCTTCGCGCCCGAGGTCAGCGCCGCGATCATGGACCATGCGCTGCGGGCGCACCGCGCGCTGTCCTGCGCCGGCTACTCGCGCAGCGATTTCATCGTCTCGGCCAATGGCCCGGTCTACCTCGAGACCAACACCCTGCCGGGGCTCACCGCGGCATCACTGTACCCTAAGGCCTTGAAAGCACAGGGCATCGCCTTTGCCGACTTCCTTAACGACCAGATCGAGCTCGCCCGCCGCCGCGTCCGACGTTAATGCCCGGCCGGGCGGGAACCCGCCTGGTCGGCCGGATGGAACCCGGGCGCTGTTGCTAAAATGCTAACGAGTTCGCGGCAAAGTACTCAGAGCGTTGATCAAAACACGCTCCAGGCCGAAGTCGTTTACCGTTTGTTTACCAGGAAGCCCGAAGGTTAACGCTGGCGGCGCATGTAGCGCTTGGCTGCCGGGGCGTGAGCTGTCGCGGATTACCGCTTCGAGGATCGCAACCAGGGAACAGGGGGTCACTCTAATCCCACCGGTCTAGCCGAGACGTGATTTGTGCCGGGACCCGCGCGGTTTGCGGGCACAACATGTGACGAGCTCGTGCAATGGATGGTGCAGGACGCCTCACCCGATCGCTGCGATCGCTGGGGCCTCAAGCTGACCTGAGAGCAGCCGCTATTGGAGCGGCGGTGCTGCTGCGCGAGTATGTCGGCGCCCATCTCGCGCGCCGCAGGCGGCGTCCCGCCAAGCGACCGCAAGTCATCATCGATCGCGAGCCGCCGAACCGCTACATCCTGATGGTCGAACGCTATCTGCCGCGCCGCATCGGGCTGGTTGCGACGCTCGCGATCCTGTTCGGCAGCCTGGGCCTCGGCATCGTCAAAGGCGGCCATGTCGAGGAATTCACCACCGCGCTCAGCGACACCCGCAACGCGCTGGCCAACACCGCCGGCTTCCGCATCACCACCGTCGGCATCAACGGCCGCAAGCAGCTCAGCCAGGACGAGGTGCTCGCGATCGGCGGCGTCAATGGCCGCTCCTCGCTGCTGTTCCTCGACGCCGACACCGTGCGCGCCAAGCTGAAGGCCAATCCCTGGATCGCGGATGCCACGATCCTGAAGCTCTATCCGGGCCGACTGCAGATCGACATCGTCGAGCGCACGGCGTTCGCGCTGTGGCAGCAGAACGGCCGCCTGTCGGTGATCGCCTCCGACGGCGCAGTGCTCGAGCCCTACGTCTCGCGCCGCTTCCTCAATCTGCCGCTGGTGGTCGGCAAGGGCGCCGACGTCAGAGCCCACGACTTCCTGGCGCTGCTGGACCGTTACCCGCAGGTCCGTTCGGTGACCAAGGCCGCGATCTTCGTCGGTGAGCGGCGCTGGAACCTGCGCCTCAAGGACGGTCTCGACGTCCGCCTGCCGGAGAACGACGTCGGCAACGCGCTCGCTGCGCTCTCCAGGCTCGACAAGGACGAGAAGCTGTTCTCGCGCGACATTGTCGCCGTCGACATGCGCCTGCCCGATCGGCTGATCGTGCAATTGTCCGAGGATGCCGGCAAGGCGCGCGACGAACTGTTCAAGGACAAGAAGTCCAAGAAGAAGGCCGGTGACTCCGCATGACCGGCCTCGATCGCAATTTGACCCCGAAGACCCGCCCGATGCAGAAGCGCACCGCGATGGTGGCTTCGCTCGATGTCGGCTCCAGCAAGATCGCCTGCATGATCGCGCGGCTGAGGCCGTCGCCGCCGAACGAGGCGCTGCGCGGGCGCACCCATGCGGTTGAATTGATCGGCTACAGCCAGATCCAGTCGCGCGGCGTCAAGGCCGGCTCCGTCGTCGATCTCGCCGAATGCGAGAAGGCGGTGCGCCACGCGGTGGCGCTGGCCGAACGCATGGCCAAGGTCCGTGTCGAATCCGTTCTGCTCTCGGTCTCCGGCGGCCGGCAGCATGGCCAGCTGGTCGAAGCCGCGGCCGATATCCGCGGCGGCTCGGTCACCTCGGACGATATCAGCCGCGTCACCTCCGCCGGCATGCGCCACGCCGCAGGCGCAGGCCGCACCGTGCTGCACGCGCTGCCGGTCGGCTACGCGCTCGACGGCGTCAAGGGCATCCGCGATCCCAGAGGCATGGTGGCGCGACAGTTCGGCGTCGACATGAACGTGGTGACGTCGGACGCGACGGTCGCCAAGAACCTGATGCTGGTGGTCGAGCGCTGCCATCTCAACGTCGAAGCCATGGCATCGAGCCCCTATGTCGCGGGCCTCTCGGTGATGACCGACGACGAAGCCGATCTCGGCGCTGCCGTCGTCGAGATGGGCGCGGGATCGACCACGATCGCGACATACTCCGGCGGACGTCTCGTGCACGCATCCGGATTCGCGCTCGGCGGGCAACACATCACGATGGATCTTGCGCGCGGCATCGGCGCGTGCATTGCGGATGCCGAGCGAATCAAGACCTTATACGGCACGGTGCTGACCGGCGGTTCGGACTCGCGCGAGCTGATGTCCGTTCCCACTGCAGGCGATGATCGGGACACACCGCAAATCGTGTCCCGCGCCACGATTGCGAACATTGTCCGGCATCGCGCCGAGGAGATTTTCGAAATGGTCCGTGACCGGCTCGCGGATTCCCCCTTTGCGGCAGAGCCGAGGGCGCGCGTCGTGTTGAGCGGCGGCGCCTCGCAGCTCACCGGCACCGTCGAGCTTGCCACCCGCATCCTGAACCGTCAGGTCCGCATCGGCCGTCCGCTCGGCTTCGGCCGGCTGCCGAACGAGGCGAAGGGCGCCTCGTTCTCGGTGCCGACGGGCCTCCTGGTCTATCCGCAATACGCACATCTTGAACATGTCGAACCGCGGCGCACGCGGCAGCTCAGGACAGGGACAGACGGTTACTTCGGAAAGGTCGGACGATGGCTTCGCGAGGGCTTCTGATGACCGCATCCCGGCTCACAGCATTTTCACCAGCTCCGGCGGCCAGCGGCCGGGACGAACCAACGCGCGCATAATCGAGAGAGGCAACCATGGCACTCAATCTGACACCCCCTGACATCAGCGAGCTGAAACCGCGGATCACCGTCTTCGGCGTCGGCGGCGCGGGTGGTAATGCCGTCAACAACATGATCACCGCCGGGTTGCAGGGCGTCGACTTCGTCGTCGCCAACACCGACGCGCAGGCGCTGACCATGTCGAAGGCGCAGCGCATCGTGCAGATGGGCACCCAGGTCACCCAGGGCCTCGGCGCCGGTTCGCAGCCCGACGTCGGCGCTGCGGCCGCGCAGGAGGTGATGGACGAGCTGCGCGATCACCTCACCGGCGCCAACATGGTGTTCGTCACCGCCGGCATGGGCGGCGGCACCGGCACCGGTGCTGCACCCGTGATCGCGAAGGCCGCTCGCGAGATGGGAATCCTCACCGTCGGCGTGGTGACCAAGCCGTTCCACTTCGAAGGTCAGCGCCGCATGCGCACCGCCGAGCACGGCATCGCCGAGCTGCACAAGGTGGTCGACACGCTGCTGATCATCCCGAACCAGAACCTGTTCCGGGTCGCCAACGAGAAGACCACCTTCGCCGACGCCTTCGCGATGGCCGACCAGGTGCTGTACTCGGGCGTCGCCTGCATCACCGACCTGATGGTCAAGGAAGGCCTGATCAACCTCGACTTCGCCGACGTCCGCGCCGTGATGCGTGAAATGGGCAAGGCGATGATGGGCACCGGCGAAGCCACCGGCGAGAAGCGCGCGCTGACCGCCGCGGAAGCCGCGATCGCCAACCCGCTGATCGACGACAGCTCGATGAAGGGCGCCCGCGGCCTCCTGATCTCGATCACGGGCGGCAAGGACCTGACCCTGTTCGAGGTCGACGAAGCCGCCACCCGCATCCGCGAAGAGGTCGACGCCGACGCCAACATCATCGTCGGCGCCACCTTCGACGAATCGCTCGACGGCGTCATTCGCGTCTCCGTGGTCGCAACCGGTATCGAGCAGGCCGCCATCGCCTCCCGCGCCCAGGCTCCGGCCGCGCAGCAGTCGGGCGGTTCGCCGGAGAGCCGGCTGGCCGATCTGACCGCCCGCCTGCGTGCCGACAATCAGCGCATGGCCGAGCGTGCCCAGAAGCTGGAACCGGCGACCGGCGTGACGGTCGCCCCGATTGCAGCTCCCGCCGCTCCGCAGCAGCGTCCGGCCGTCGAGCGCGCCGCGCTCGCGGCGATCGCCGCCGCAGTTGCTCCCGACGGCTCGCCTTCTGCCCAGGCGCCGATGCAGCCGGCCTCCTACGGTGACGTCACCGTACGGCCGATTGCCCAGAAGCCCTCGCTGTTCCCGGACCACGAGGCCGCCCGGGCCGAGCAGCATGAGCCGATGCCGCCCGAGACCTTCATCCCGCAGGCGGCGGAACGGTCGCCGGTCCGTGCTCCGCGGATGCCGAAGTTCGAGGATCTGCCGATGCCGGCGCAGGCCGAAATCCGCCAGGCCAGCGGTGAGGGCGAACCGGAGCACCCGCAGAAGACCCGCCTGTCGCTGCTGCAGCGGCTGGCCAATGTCGGCCTCGGCCGCCGCGACGAAGAGACCGAGCCGCCGATCGCGGCCCGTGCCTCCGGTCCGGCCATGCCGACGATGCCGCCGCTGCCCGAGCGCAAGCCGGCCCGCAGCGTCGCGCAGCAGATCTCGGCGAACGAATCGCCGGTATCCGAATATGCAAAGCGCCCTGCGCCGCAGGGGTTGGACGCTCATGGCCGCCAGGCACCTGTTGCCCCAACGCCACAGGGCGACGACCATCTTGATATCCCGGCCTTCCTGCGCCGGCAGGCAAACTGAAGTTTGTTACAACATTGGCGACGAAGAAGGCCTCGGCGGGGAACCGCCGGGGCCTTTCCCTTGGCGCGCGCGGGCGATTGCGCCGGACAAACAAGCAACTGATTTTAAATGATTAATTATTCTTTCGGTGATCAGATGGCGGCTTGCCGAGGGCCGTTTTCGCTGCCGCAATTTGGTTAACCTTGGGCGCGAATGCGGCAGAGGTGGGGTAACAATCGGTAAACAAGCGTGAGTTGGCGCAGTTTAGGGCAATCACTATGGTCTGCCGTGACTTGGGGAGCTCAAGCGAGTCGGCCTTGGGGAAATTTGGCCACTTGAATTGAGTGAAGTCGGGTAGTGGGCATTATCGAATGAAGTTCAGCCGTCAAACAACGCTTCGGTCGCAAGCCACCGTGACTGGCGTAGGCGTTCATTCCGGTCTTCCTGTCAGTCTCACCATGGGACCTGCACCTGTTGATGCGGGTTTTATTTTTGTCCGCACCGGTCTCGACGGTTCCGACCGCGAAGTCGTGGCCACCGCCGATGCGGTGATCGCGACCGAGTTCGCGACGGTGCTGGGTGACCGCGAAGGGCCGCTGGTTTCGACCGCCGAGCACGTGCTCGCGGCGCTGCGCGGCATGGGCGTCGACAACGCCACCATCGAAGTCGATGGCGCCGAAGTTCCGATCATGGACGGCAGCGCTGCAGCGTTCGTCGCGGCCATCGATCAGGCCGGCATTGTGACCCAGCCCGGCGTCCGCCGCTTCATCCAGGTTTTGAAGCCGGTGCAGGTCAAGATCGGCGAATCGGTTGGCGAGCTGCGTCCGTTCGCCGGCGGGTTCCGCACCGAAGTCGAGATCGATTTCACCAACCAGGTGATTGGCCGCCAGACCTTCTCCTTCGATCTGTCGCCGGAAGGTTTCCGCCGCGAGGTCGCGCGGGCCCGCACGTTCGGCTGCATGAGCGACGTGGCGCGGCTGTGGGGTGCAGGCTTCGCGCTCGGCGCGTCCTTCGACAACACCGTGGTGTTCGACGAGGCCCGTCTGCTCAACGCCGAGGGCCTGCGCTACGCCGACGAATGCGCCCGCCACAAGGTGCTCGACGTGATCGGCGATCTGGCGCTGGCCGGCCTGCCGCTGCTCGGCAGCTACCGTTCGGTACGGGGCGGCCACAAGCTCAACAACGCGGTGCTGAAGGCGCTGCTCGCCGACCGCAGCGCCTGGCGGGTGGTCGAATCGGACACCGCTCGGCGGCCGCTCCGTGGCCATCTCGAAGCCGGTGCAGGCACCGTGGGCGGCCTCGTCGCCCCGGCCTATGGCCCGGACGTGTCCTGATCGCCCAAGTCCTGATCGCCTGGCCGGTCGGGCCCAATTTCCGTAATAACCACAGCAGGCTGTGAGCTTCGTCGGGTCGCCTTATTCCCGGCGGAATGGCTCCGTATTCGGTTGGTCCACGGTCATTTTTCGGCTAAGCAGGCCTGCGGTTGCGAGTAACGGCAGTCAAGGCACTGGAAATATTGCATCCATGACCGCGGTTCATGGGTGGAGTGGGGTCGCCGTTAACCGCATCAAAGGCGTCAGGTTCTAAAATTCATGTCGGCAATGCGTATGGCGCTCGAATCACGCAATTCTTCTGACGTCTCCGGCCTGACCAAGGCCGCGCGCACGCTGCGTTTTGCGGCGGGCCTGATTGTGCTGGCCATGCCGCTCAGCGGCTGCGGCACCGGCGCGCTGTGGGACAAGTTCATGGCCAAGGACGACACGTTCGTCGATGAGCCCGCGGACAAGCTCTACAATGAGGGCTTGTACATGATGAACGAGAAGAAGGACCTGAAGGCCGCCTCGAAGAAGTTCGAGGAAGTCGACCGTCAGCATCCCTATTCCGACTGGGCGCGCAAGTCGCTCTTGATGTCGGCCTATTCGTTCTACCAGGCGGGCGACTACGACAGCTGCATCGGCTCCGCCACCCGCTACGTCACGCTGCATCCCGGCAGCCCGGACGCGTCCTACGCCCAGTACCTGATCGCGGCATCGCATTTCGACCAGATCCCGGACATCTCGCGCGACCAGAGCCGCACCGAGAAGGCGATCGCGGCGCTCGAAGAGGTGGTCCGCAAATATCCGACCTCGGAATACGCCACCCAGGCCAAGTCCAAGATCCAGGCTGCGCGCGACCAGCTCGCCGGCAAGGAAATGGCGGTCGGGCGCTACTACATGGGTAAGCGCGACTTCACCGCCGCGATCAACCGCTTCAAGACCGTGGTCACGCAGTACCAGACTACGCGTCACGTCGAGGAGGCGCTCTTCCGCCTCACCGAGGCCTACATGGCGATCGGCATCGCCGGCGAGGCGCAGACCGCAGCCGCGGTGCTCGGCCACAATTTTCCAGACAGCCGCTGGTACAAGGACGCATATAATCTAGTAAAGTCCGGCGGTCTCGAGCCGAGCGAGAATCAGGGTTCCTGGATCAGCAGGACCTTCAAGAAGATAGGTCTCGGCTAGGAATTGTCCTCGCATGCTGGCGCGTCTGTCGATCCGTGACATCGTCCTGATCGAACGGCTCGATATCGAATTTTCCCGTGGCCTCGCGGTGCTGACCGGCGAAACCGGCGCAGGCAAATCCATCCTGCTCGATGCCTTTGCGCTGGCGCTCGGCGGCCGCGGCGATGCCGGACTGGTGCGCCACGGCGCCGAACAGGGGCAGGTCACCGCCATGTTCGATGTCCCGAAGGGGCATCCGGCGGCCGGGATCCTGGCCGAGAACGGCCTCGACGACACCGGTGAGATGATCCTGCGCCGCGTGCAGCTCGCCGACGGCCGCACCCGCGCCTTCATCAACGATCAGGCGATCAGCGTGCAGACCCTGAAGGCGGTCGGTGCCGCGCTGGTCGAGATCCACGGCCAGCATGACGAGCGCGCGCTGGTCGACGCCTCCACCCATCGCCAGCTGCTCGACGCCTTCGCCGGACACGAGAAGGACGTCGCGGCGCTGGAAGCGCTGTGGGATGTCAGGCGGACCGCCAATGCTGATCTCGACGAGCATCGCGCCGGCATGGAGCGCGCCGCGCGCGAGGCGGACTATCTGCGCCATGCCTCGCAGGAATTGAAGACGCTGGCGCCGAAGGAAGGCGAGGAGACCGAGCTCGCGGGTCGCCGCACCACCATGATGCAGGGCGAGAAGATCGCAACCGATCTGCGCGAGGCGCAGGAGGCGATCGGCGGCTCGCATTCGCCGGTGGCGTCGCTGTCGGCCGCGGTCCGGCGGCTGGAGCGGCGCGCGGCCAATGCGCCTGCGCTGATCGAGCCAGCGGTCAAGGCGATCGATATTGCGATCAACGCGCTGGAAGAGGCCGACCAGCATCTCAACGCCGCGCTGGCGGCGACCGATTTCGATCCGGCCGAGCTGGAGCGCATCGAGGAGCGGCTGTTCGCGCTGCGCGCCGCCTCGCGTAAATATTCGACGCCGGTCGATCTGCTGGCCGCGCTGGCGGCGCAATACGCCGGCGACGTCGCGCTGATCGATGCCGGCGCCGACCAGTTGAAGAAGCTGGAAGCGACCGCTGCTGAAGCCGACAAGCGCTATGCGGCGGCTGCCGCCAAACTGTCGGCGGCGCGCACCAAGGCCGCCGAGAAGCTCAACAAGGCCGTCAACGCCGAGCTTGCGCCGCTCAAGCTCGAGCGCGCGAAGTTCATGACCCAGGTCGAGAGCAACGCGGCCGCGCCGGGACCGCAGGGCATCGACCGTGTCGAGTTCTGGGTGCAGACCAATCCGGGCACCAAGCCGGGGCCGATGATGAAGGTCGCCTCCGGCGGCGAGCTGTCGCGCTTCCTGCTGGCGCTGAAGGTCGTGCTGGCCGATCGCGGCTCGGCGCCGACTTTGGTGTTCGACGAAATCGACACCGGCGTCGGCGGCGCGGTGGCCGATGCGATCGGCTCGCGGCTGGCGCGCCTTGCCGGCAAGGTGCAGGTGATGGCGGTGACGCACGCGCCGCAGGTCGCGGCCCGCGCCAGCCAGCATCTCCTGATCTCCAAGGACGCGCTCGACAAGGGCAAGCGGGTCGCCACCCGCGTCAACGCGCTCGCCGCCGACCACCGCCGCGAAGAGATCGCGCGCATGCTGGCCGGCGCCGAGATCACCGCGGAGGCGAGGGCGGCGGCGGAACGCCTGCTCCGGGCGGCGAGTTAGTTCGCCGATGGCCACCAAAGCCAAGAAAGCGCTGGTCGACGTCGACAAGCTCACCAAGGCCCAGGCGAGGGTCGAGCTGACCCGGCTTGCGCTCGAGCTCGAGGGCCACGACAAGCGCTACTATCAGGACGACGCGCCCAGCGTCACCGATGCCGAATACGACGCGCTGCGGCAGCGTTACAATGCGATCGAGAAGCGCTTCCCTGAATTCGTCACCGCGGAATCGCCGTCGCAGAAGGTCGGCGCCGCGCCGTCGGGGCGCTTCAGGAAGGTCCGGCATTCGCTGCCGATGCTGTCGCTCGACAACGCGTTTGCGGAAGCCGACGTGGTCGATTTCGTTGGACGCATCACGCGCTTCCTCAAGCTGCCGGATGACAAGATCGATTTCTCGGCCGAGCCGAAGATCGATGGGCTCTCGATGTCGCTGCGCTACGAGGGCGGCGAGCTCGTCACTGCGGCAACCCGCGGCGACGGCGCCGAGGGCGAGGACGTCACCGCCAACATCCGCACGCTCGAGGACGTGCCGCAGAAGCTGAAGGGCCGCAACGTGCCCGACATCTGCGAGGTGCGCGGCGAGGTCTACATGACCAAGAAGGCGTTCCTCGCGCTCAACGAGCGGCAGAAGGCGGCCGGCGACACCATCTTCGCCAATCCGCGCAATTCGGCGGCCGGCTCGCTGCGGCAGAAGGATCCCACCATCACCGCTTCGCGGCCGCTCGGCTTCTTCGCCTATGCCTGGGGCGAGATGAGCGCCATGCCCGCGGATACCCAGACCGGCATGATCCACTGGTTCGAGCGGTGTGGTTTCAAGACCAATCCATTGACCAAGCTGTGCCACTCGGTCGAGGAGCTGATCGCGTTCCATCGCAAGATCGAGGAGCAGCGCGCCGAGCTCGACTACGACATCGACGGCGTCGTCTACAAGGTCGATCGCATCGACTGGCAGGAGCGGCTCGGCTTCGTGTCGCGCACGCCGCGCTGGGCGATCGCGCACAAATTCCCGGCCGAGCGCGCCATGACGGTGCTGCGCGACATCGAGATCCAGGTCGGGCGCACCGGCTCATTCACGCCGGTCGGCAAGCTCGAGCCGGTCGGTGTCGGCGGCGTGATCGTGCAGAACGTCACGCTGCACAACGAGGACTACATCAAGGGCATCGGCAACAAGGGCGAGGTGCTGCGCGAGGGGCGCGACATCAGGATCGGCGACACCGTGGTGATCCAGCGCGCCGGCGACGTGATCCCGCAGGTCGTCGACGTCGTGATCGACAAGCGGCCGAAGAGCGCGAAGGAATTCCACTTCCCGAAGAAATGCCCGTGCCCGCTGCACACCGACGTGGTGCGCGAGGAGACCGCGGCCGGCGAGGAGGGCTCGCGCGCCCGCTGCACCGGCGAGTTCGCCTGTCCGTTCCAGAAGGTCGAGCACCTCATTCTGTTCGTATCGCGCCGCGCCTTCGACATCGACGGTCTCGGCGTGAAGCAGTTGCAATATTTCTTCGACGAGGGATGGGTCAAGGAGCCGGCCGATATCTTCACGCTGCAAAAGCGCAACGCGAAGCTGAAGCTGGAGGACATCGAAGGCTACGGCGAGACCTCGGTGCGCAATCTGTTCGCCGCGATCGACAGCCGGCGCAGGATTGGCCTGGAGCGCTTCATCTACGCGCTCGGCATGCGCCATGTCGGCGAGACCACCGCGCTGGCGCTGGCGCGCGGCTATGGCTCGTGGGACGCGTTCCACGATGCCTGCCTCAAGGTCGCCAAGGGCGACGAGGAAGCGATGGCGGAGATGGATGCGCTCGACCAGATCGGCGACACCGTGATCAAGAGCATCGCGGACTATTTCGGCGAGAGCCACAATCGCGGCATCGTCGAGCGGCTGACCGGAGAGCTCGACGAGATCATCGACGCCGAGAAGCCGAAGAGCAATTCGGCGGTGGCCGGCAAGATCGTGGTGTTCACCGGATCGCTGGAAAAGATGACGCGCGACGAGGCCAAGGCGACGGCCGAGCGGCTGGGCGCCAAGGCGGCCGGCTCGGTGTCGAAGAAGACCGACTATGTCGTCGCGGGGCCGGGCGCCGGCTCGAAGCTTGCCGAAGCGCAGAAGCACGGCGTCCAGGTGCTGACCGAGGACGAGTGGCTGAAGCTGATCGGGGAGTAGGCGCGCCGCGTTCTCCACTGTCGTCCTCCGCGAAAGCGGGGGACCCAGTATTCCAGAGACAGTCATTGTTGAGCGGATGGGCCGCGGCGTGCTGGATCCCCGCATGCTCGGGGATGATGAGTTGAGGTGTGGCGCCAGCGCCGCGCCTCACATCATCCCGCGCTCATCCTCCTCGGCCTGCGCGATCAGCTCCTCGCTCACCACCACCTGCCGCCGCGGCACGACGAAGATCATGGTGCAGGCGCAGGCGATCGAGATCGCGAAGATCGCCGCGGTCAGCGGCAGCGTCGTGGTGGAGTGGCCGCCGAGATAGGCGCCGAACTGCGAGATCAGTGAGCCGATGCCCTGCTGCAGGAAGCCCATGGCACCCGAGGCGGTGCCGGCGGCTTCGGGACGAATGCTGATGGCGCCGGCGGCGGAATTGGCCATCACGAAGGCGTTGGCGATCATCACGATCATCTGGGTGCCGAACAGCCAGAGCGGCGCCTGGTTTACTCCGGCAAAACTCCAGACCAGGTTCAACAGGCTGCCGCCGACCTGCAGCGCGAGGCCGAACCAGATCAGTTTCTCCAGCGAGTGCCGCGGCGCGAAGCGCACGCACAAGAGATTGCCGACGAAGTAGCCGAACCCCGTCATCGCGAACCACGCGCCATATTCGGCACTGGTCCGGCCCATCTGGGTCACCACGATGTAGGGGCCGCCGCCGGCGAAGGCGAAGATGATCTGCGACGCCAGCACCTGACACAACAGGTAGCCGACGAAGGCGCGGCTCGTCATCAGCTTGCCGAGGTCGCCGCGGAAGCTGGAGCTGTCGGCGCGGTCACGGCGGGTTTCCGGCAGCGCCAGCGCGATGAAGATCGTGGTGCTCAGCGACGCCGCGGTGATGAGATAGAGGATCGCGCGCCAGCCGAATGTGGTCTCCAGCAGGCCGCCGGTCAGCGGGCTCACCATCTGCGCGATCATCAGAGCGGCGACGACGAGGCTGATCATGGCGCCGACCCGCTCGCGCGGATAGAGGTCGCGGATGATGGCACGGCTGATCACCATGCCGCTGGCGCCGCCGAGCGCCTGGAAGAAGCGCGCCGCGATCAGTTGCGGCAGGGTCTCGGCGAACACCGAGCCGACGCCGGCCACGACCATCAGGCCGAGCCCTGCGAGCAGCACCGGCCGGCGGCCGAACCTGTCGGACAGCGGCCCCATGATCAGCTGTGAAAGCGCGATGCCGACCATGTAGAGCGACACCGTCATCTGCGCGATGGAGATGTCGCGGCCGAAGGTGGTCGCCAGCACCGGTAGCGCCGGCACCAGCATGTAGAGCGAGATCGGCGCCACGCCCGTCATCACGACGAGCATCAGCAGCATGACCTTCGATGTCGCGATGTTGTCCTTGGCCGCGCCGGGCGGCTTGCCCATCACGCCGTGCATTCAGGTCCGATCCAGCATTGTGGAAAGACTGTAGCGTGCCCGTCCGCGCGGAATACGGGCGTTTCGGCATACGCCCATGCGATTTCAGGAGACGCAGCGACGATGTTTCGTCTCGCGCAATAAACACACTGTCGTCAGCCGAATTCCGCTGTCGTCCTCCGCGAAAGCGGGGGACCCAGTATTCCAGAGGCAGGCGTATTTGAATTGATAGGCTGCGGCGTACTGGATCCCCCGCTTTCGCGGGGGATGACAGCGAGTGCGAGGAGAGGATGACGGTAAACTCGGCGCCGCTACTTCAGCGCCGCCGTCGCCTCATCCAGCCACAGCTTGGTGGCGTTGTCGTCGAGGTGCGGGCGCACCACCTGCGCGACGCGGGCGTGGTAGTCGTTGAGCCAGGCCAGTTCGTCCGGGCTCAGCATGCTGACCTCGATCAGGCGGCGATCGATCGGCGCCAGTGTCAGCGTCTCGAAGGCGTTGACCGGCTTCTCGGCGCCGGCAATGTCGGTGCCGATCACGAGCTCGAGGTTCTCGATCCTTATGCCGAAGGCGTCGGTCTTGTAGTAGCCGGGCTCGTTGGACAGGATCATGCCGCGCTTCAGCGGCGTGGTGCCGAGCTTGGAAATCCGGGCCGGCCCTTCATGGACGCTGAGATAGCTGCCGACGCCATGGCCGGTGCCGTGCTCGAAATCGATCCCGGCCTGCCAGAGATATTGCCGCGCCAGCGTGTCGAGCTGCGCACCGGTGGTGCCGTCGGGGAAGATCGCGCGGGCGATCGCGATATGGCCGCGCAGCACGCGGGTGAAGCGGTCGCGCATCTCGTCGGTCGGCTTGCCGATCGCGATGGTGCGGGTGACGTCGGTGGTGCCGTCCTCGTATTGCGCGCCGGAATCGACCAGCAGGAGGTCGCCGGGCTCGATGCGGCGGTTGCTCTTGCGCGTCACGCGGTAGTGCACGATGGCGCCGTTCGGCCCGGTGCCGGCGATGGTCGGGAACGAGACGTCCTTCAGCGCCCCGGTCTGGCGGCGGAACGTCTCCAGCGCCTCGACGGTGTCGATCTCGGTGAGGCCGCCGGAGGGCGCCTCGCGGTCGATCCAGGCGAGGAAACGCACCAGCGCCACCGCGTCGCGCTGATGCGCCGTGCGCGTGCCCTCGATCTCGGTGATGTTCTTGACCGCCTTCAGGAGGCTGACCGGATCGCTGCCGCGCACGGGCTTGCCGCCGGCACCGGCGATCAGGCGGCTCAAGGCGTCGGCTGCGGTCGCGCTGTCGAGCGCGATCGAGGCGCCGCGCCTGGCGAGCTCGGTGAGTTTTGCCGCCAGCGCCGCCGGCTGCTCGACATCGGCGGATTGCTCGAGATGGTCGCGCGTCGAGTTGGACAGCTTGCGCTGATCGATGAACACCAGCGGCCGGCCTTCCTTCGGCACCAGCGCATAGGACAGCGGCAGCGGCGTATGCGAGACGTCGGCGCCGCGGATGTTGAAGGTCCAGGCCACCGCGTGGCTGTCGGACAGCACCAGCGCGTCGACGCCGAGCCTGTTGATCTCGAGCCGGATGCGCTTGAGCTTCTCGGCTTCGACCTCCCCGGAAAACTGCGCGCCGTGGATCGTGACCGGGCCGAGCGGCGGTGCCGGCCGCTCGTGCCAGATCGCATCGACCGGATTGCCGTCGACGGCGACCAGTTCCGCGCCGGCCTTGGCGCAGGCCGCTGCCAGCCGTTCGGCTGCCGCAGAAGTGTGCAGCCAGGGGTCAAATCCCAGGCGGTCGCCGGCCGCCAGATGCCGGGTCAGCCAGTGCTCCGGCGGCGGCTCGACCAGCGGCTCGACCTGCCAGGCCTTGCGGTCGACCTGCTTGCCGGCCTGCAGCGTGTAGCGGCCGTCGACGAACAGGGCCGCTTCCTTGCTCAGCACGATCGCGAGCCCGGCCGATCCGGTGAAGCCGGTCAGCCAAGCGAGTCGCTCCTCGGAGGCTGCGACATATTCATTCTGCTGCTGGTCGGCGCGCGGAACCACGAATCCCGTCAGCTTGCGCCGCGCCAGCTCCTCGCGCAACGCGCTCAAGCGCGCGGTCAGCGCCACGCCGCCTTCGGGCTCTTCGAACGTCTGGAAATGGGCTTCGAACATCGCCGTCGCACTCTCTTCGGATGGAAGCATGACCGTCGCGCGAGCGCGGTCAAGCATGACCATATTTTTGGCATAACTTATGCTTGAATATGGCATAGTGGAATTGACCGGACGATGTCCACTGCACGTCAACGGTCAAGCGTATGGGGGAGTGTCCAGGAGTGTCTCAACTCAACGGTGAGGAGATGCACGATGCCTGCATTCACGTTTGAGAAGATCTCGCCGCCGGTCCGCCGCGGCCCGATTGCGCCGGTCGAACAGAAGCAGCGCGGCGTCATCGTCCAGATGCTGGACCGTCTGGTCGAGGCGCGCGCCAGGCGTGCAGCCGGCCAGGACAAGGTCGAGACCATCCGCAGCGATTCTCCGGCACCCGAATAGCTAATCCACGGATCGCGGCTACCGTTCCAGATCCGACGCCTTCGCCACAGTCACATTGACGACCTTGCCGTCCTCGAGCTCGCGCACGATCCGCTCATCGGGGCCGACGATGCCGAGATCGAATTCGCGATCGGGCGTCAGCAGCGTCATGCGCTGGCCGGCGATCACGACGACGGTCATGTCGAGCGTCTCGCCGGAGATCGCCCATTCCCTGAGCTCGTTGCGAAACGGCTCTTTGCGCCAGGCGTCGGGGAAGCCCGGATCGCATCTGACCTCAAGACCATCTTCCGACGTGGTCAGGACGAGCTTCGACCTGGATGGCTTCCAGTGCTCCTCCAGCAGCTCGTTCGCCAGCCAGACGCAGCTGAACGAGCGGCATTCCGCCGGCCGGCTCCGATAGGTCCGGCAGCCGCGCCCCGGCTCGCAGTGCGGGCACCACGTGTTGGCGGGCTTTGCCAGTTCCTCGATCGCCATCACCTTGCAGCAGAGCGTGCAGTCGCCGCACTGTCTGCCGGTCGTCGTCACTTCACGGAGCGCAGCAGCAGGCTGCTCCATCCCTCGATCTTCAGATGCCGCAGCGGCACCAGCCCGCGGGCACGGTAGGCGGCGATGACCGCCGGCGCCTGGTGCGTCAGCAGGCCCGAGAGAATGACCTGCGCCGACGAGGCAAGGTGGCGCGCCATCGGGCCGGCCAGCTGCCGCAGCGGATTGGCGAGGATGTTGGCGAGCACCAGGTCGAACGGACCGTCCTCGGCAAAGCGCGGTGCGGCAAAGCCGGTGGCGCGGATCACGTCCACCAGATCGCCTGTGCCGTTCAGCCGGGCGTTCTCCTCGGCGACCCTGACCGATGGCGGGTCGATATCGCTCGCCAGCACCTTGCCGTGCAGCGCCTTGGCGGCGGCGATCGCCAGCACGCCGGTCCCGGTGCCGAGATCCAGCACGCGGCGGGGCTGATACGCCTTCAGCACGTGGTCGAGCAGCAGCAGGCAGCCGCGCGTGGTGCCGTGATGGCCGGTGCCGAAGGCCAGCGCCGCCTCGATCTCGATCCCGAGCTTGTTGGGGGGTATCCGGTGCCGGTCATGCTGGCCGTGGACGATAAAGCGGCCGGCCGCGACCGGGACAAGATCCTCCAGGCTGGCCTTGACCCAGTCCTTCGCCTCCACGGTATCAAAAACTAAAGTAGATGCGACATCCTGCCGCACCACTTGGCCGACCAGCTCGCGGAGTAAATTTTGGTCCGGCGGCTCGGCAAAATGGACGGTGACGTCCCAGCGGCCATCCGGCCGCTCGAAGGCCGCAAACGCCGCCTGATCCTCGAAAAACAGCTCCGAAAGCGCGTCTACCACGCGCTTTGCGGTCGATTCATCTGGAAGGGTGACGCTGGCGCGGTGTGTGGACGGGGTCATCGGAGGCCGGTAGCGCGATTTTTGTTAAAATTTCAAGCCGGATTCAATCGAATATCGCGAGAATTGAGAGGTTCCCGGTTCAGACAACCTTAGATGTTGCCGTACTAGTACGGTGGCGGAACTGGGAACACCCTTCGTTCCAAGGCATCACAACCAAGGGCAGGGCTGCAATGAAGGCTTTTATCGTTAAGTTTTTGCGGAATGAATCCGGCGCGACCGCCATCGAATACGGACTGATCGCGACTGGTATCGCCATCGCCATCATCGCTGCGGTGAATGGCGTCGGCACGGCACTGAGCGGGACCTTCAACTCGATCAGCGGCTCGCTGAAGTAATCTCTCGAACGGCGTTCTCAGGGAAGCACCGGGCGGAGACGCCCGGTGTTTTCTTTTTGACCGGTTGTCCACAGAGCCACACGCAGCTTGTCGACAAGACGTCAACTGCGTTTTCCCGGGATTGTCAGCGTCTGTCGCACAGCCGGTCCACAGCACCGTCCACCGGTTATCCCGTCCCTGGACAAGGCCGCTGTCCACCGCGGACCCACAGCTTCTCAACACGCCTGTCCACAGCTTGCCGTGCGATGAGCGCGGCGCGTGGTGTCTCGTCCGCGCTACGAGAACAGCGCCCGATGGTCGGCCAAAATCGCCCGCGCGGCATTGTGGCCGGGGGCGCCGGTGACGCCGCCGCCGGGATGGGCGCCGGAACCGCAATGGTAGAGACCCTTCAGAGGTCCGCGGTAGTCGGCATGGCCGAGCATCGGCCGCGCCGAGAACAATTGGTTCAGTGTCAGCGCGCCGTGAAAGATGTCGCCGCCGAGCAGGCCGAACTCCCGCTCGAGATCGAGCGGCGACAGGACCTGGCGGCCGATCACGGTGCCCGCGAAGCCGGGGGCGTAGTGGTCGACTGTTGCGATCATCAGATCGGCGACCTCTTCGCGATGATCGTCCCACGATCTGCCGTCGGGCAGCTGCGGCGCGACGTGCTGGCAGAACAGGCTCGCGACATGCTGGCCCGGCGGGCTCAGGCTGTCGTCGAGCGTCGAGGGGATCAGCACCTCGACGACCGGCGCGCGGCTCCAGCCGAATTCGCGCGCATCGTGCCAGGCACGATCCATGTAGCCGAGGCTCGGGGCGATGATGATGCCCGCCGTGAGGTGATCCCCCAGGCCGGGCAGCGCGCTGAACGAGGGCAGGGCGCTGAGCGCCACATTCATCCTGAACGTGCCGGACCCGTTCTGCCATCGTGAGATGCGCGCGCGAAACGCGGGCGCCAATGCGCCTTCCGGCACCAGGCGCGTGTACAGCAGCTTCGGATTGACGTTCGAGACGATGTATTTGGCGCGCACGGTCTTGCCATTGTCGAGGATGACGCCGACGGCGCGCTCCTTCTCGACGATCACCTCGCGGACGGCAGCATCGGTTTCGATCTCGACGCCATGGCTGCACGCGGCACGCGCCATCGCCTGGGTGATCGCACCCATGCCGCCGATCGCGTGGCCCCAGACGCCCTTCTTGCCGTTCACCTCGCCGAACGCATGATGCAGCATCACATAGGCCGAGCCCGCCGCGTAGGGGCTGGCATAGTTGCCGACGATGGCATCGAACCCGAACAGCGCCTTGACGAGATCGTTCTCGAAGCGCTCGTCGAGCATCTCGCCGGCCGATCGCGTGAACAGGTCGAGCAGATTGCGCTGCTGTTCCAGCGACAGCCGGCGCAGGATGTTGGCGGTGCCGAGCGCGTTGAAGGCCTCGCTGATCGCGCCGATGCCAAAACCCTCGACGAGGTTCGGCGGCGCGCGTAGCACCAATTGCCGCAGCACGTCGGCGATGGCTTCGAGTTCCCCTGAGAACGCGTCGATTGCGGCCGCATCCTGGCGGCTGAGTTTTTCGACCGACTCCCGGGTTCGGCCTTCGCCCGTCAGCAGATAGCTGCCATCGGGCGAGGGGAGGAAATTCTGCGCGCGCCGCTCGACGATCCTGAGGCCGTGGTCGGCAAGTTTCAGGTCAAACATGATCTGCGGATTGAGCAGGCTCACCGTGTAGGCGGCGACGGAGTTGCGGAAGCCCGGGCAAAATTCTTCGGTGACCGCGGCGCCGCCGACCACCTTGCGGCGTTCCACGACCTTCACCCGCAGCCCGGCTATCGCAAGATAGGCCGCGCAGGTGAGGCCGTTGTGCCCCGCACCGATGATGACGACGTCTGTTTCGTTCATGTTCGCTTCAAGAAGCAGTGATTAGAGCATGATCCGGAAAGGTGGAAACCGGTTTTCCGAAGGGATCATGCTCAAACAGGATTAACGTGCTGTGGCGCCGCAGCGCCGCGTCGTCAAGTCCGCGTGACCGCCGTTTCTTGTCCGTGATAGTGCCGTATGCTCAACTGAAATCCTCCGGTGGGGTGCCACCGGACCGTCCGCCTCCGGCGCCCGCCGGGTCCATGCCGGAGCTTTCATGACGTCTGAGCCGACCGCCTCGCGCAACCGGCTGGTGCTGGTTGTCTACACCGCCGCGATCTTCGTCAGTGCCCTGTTGCTGTTCTCGGTGCAGCCGCTGTTCACCAAGATGGTGCTGCCGCGGCTCGGCGGCTCGCCGGCGGTGTGGTCGGTGGCGATGGTGTTCTTCCAGTCGCTGCTGCTCGGCGGCTACGCCTATGCGCATCTCCTGATGAAGCTGAACGGCCGTTTTGCGCCGGTCGTGGTGCATCTGGTGCTGCTCGTCGTCGCGCTCGTGACCTTGCCGCTGGCGATCAGGAGCGGCTGGGGCGAGCCGCCGACGTCCGGTTATGCGGTCTGGCTGCTCGGCCTGTTCGCGGTTTCGATCGGCCTGCCGTTCTTCGCGCTCGCCGCCAACAATCCGCTGCTGCAGGCCTGGTTCGTGCGCACCGGCCACCCGAACGGCCCCGATCCGTATTTCCTCTACGCATCCTCGAACATCGGCAGCTTCCTCGCGCTCTTGTCCTATCCGGTGCTGCTCGAGCCGATGTTCACGTTGCGCACCCAGAACCTGATCTGGACCGGTGGCTATGGTCTGCTGATCGTGCTGATCGCGGGGTGCGGCGTGCTGCTGTTGCGGTCGCCGGCCAATGCCGCCGCACTCAACATGCAGGTCGATGACGCCAATGCGCCGGCGCCGTCCTGGCCGCTGCGGGCGCGCTGGATCTTCCTCGCCGCGGTGCCGTCCGGCCTTTTGATCGCAGTGACGGCGCATATCTCGACCGACGTCGCCGCCGCGCCCTTGCTGTGGGTGCTGCCGCTGTCGCTGTATCTCTTGACCTGGGTGCTGGTGTTCCAGTCGCGGCCGCTCTTGCCGCACAAATGGATGCTGCTGGCGCAGCCGCTGGCGATTGCCGGCGTCGTGATCCTGCTTGCGGTCGGCGGCGAGCAGAACCTGCTGCTCACGCTCGGCGGCCATCAGCTCTGCTTCTTCATCATCGCGATGGCCTGTCATGGCGAGCTCGCGCGCACCCGCCCGGCGGCGAAATATCTCACCGGCTTCTACGTCGCGCTGTCGTTCGGCGGCATGGTCGGCGGCCTGTTCGCGGGGCTTATTGCGCCTTTTACTTTCTCATGGGTCGCCGAATATCCGATCCTGCTGGCGCTCGCGGCGCTATGCCGCCCGCCCGGCGGCGCGGAGCGGCTGCCGCGCGCGAGCGCCTGGTACTGGCCGTTCCTCGCGGTGCTGGCGGTGGCGCTGATCGCGCCGAGCTATTCGGCCGGCGACATCTTCAACTGGTTCGACGTGCACCGGGTCTGGGTGATCGGCGCGGTCGGCGTGCTCTCGGCGCTGCTGGCGCTCGCGCTCAACGCCAATCGCTGGAAGATCTTCGCCACCGTCGTGGTCGCGCTGGTGGTGCTGCGCGCCTATCCATCCGACGATGGCCGCGTCGAAACCGTGCGCAGCTTCTTCGGCGTGCACAAGATCGTGGTGACGCCGAACGGGCAGTATCACGTGCTGATGCACGGCACCACGATCCATGGCGCCGAGAAGTTCAAGAACGATGACGGCACGCCGGTCGCCGGAACGCCCGAGCCGATCAGCTATTATCACAAGGACGGCGGCATCGGGCGGGCGATATCAGCGATCCGCGAGCGCAAGGGCGCGCCGCTGAAGGTGGCGGTGATCGGGCTAGGTTCGGGGACGCTGACCTGCGCGTCGGCCCCCGGCGAGGACTGGCGCTTCTTCGAGATCGACCAGTCGATGGTCGATACCGCGCGCGATCCGAAATACTTCACCTACATCCAGAACTGCGAGCCGAACCTCAAGCCCGTGATCGGCGACGCGCGGCTGACCTTCGCCAAGGAGCCGGACGGCGCCTACGATCTCATCATCGTCGACGCCTATTCGTCGGACGCGATCCCGATCCATCTCGCGACCGAGGAGGCGATGGCGATCTACAAGGAGAAGCTGGCGCCGCAGGGCGCGGTCGTGATGCACGTCTCCAACCGGCATCTCGAACTCGCCAGCGTCGTGGTCGGCATTGCGGATGCCAACGACATGAAGAGCTGGGTCTACAGCGAGGATTCCGGCCGCGACAACGAGTACATCTTCTCGACCTCGGTCGTCGTCTCCGCGCGCGAGGAGGAGGACGTCGGCAAGCTCGCATCGTCTGATGTCTGGACCGAGACCGAAGCCGATGAGAAGCAGCGGGTCTGGACCGACGACTATTCGAACGTGCTGGGCGCGGTGTACCGCCGCCTGCGCGACGGCGAGCAGTAGGACCTGCAAGCCGAGCCAATCGCGGCGGCTTCCGCGCGATAATTCTCTAGCGATCGGCCACCAGCAGTCTGGCGAACTGGGGCTTGACGATCGCGGCAAACACTCCGGGATCGTCGAAAGCCCTCGCCGAGAGCATTGCCCCGTGAACCGATGCCATCAGCATCTGGGCCTCCTCGTGCGGCCGCTGGTCCAGCCGGAACAGATGCTGTTCCGCGCCGGCCTGCAGCACCGAGGCGAGCCATTCCGCAAGGTGGTGGAAGTGGGCGCGGACGCGCGATGCGACCTCGTCCGGCAACATCGGCATCTCGCCGGCAAGCATCGCGCAGACGCAGAACGGCAGCGAGGCATCGCCGATGCACGCCTGCCAGAAGTTCACGTAAGCCTGCAGTTGGTCGGCCGGGCTTGCGAACTGCTCCTGAAGCGACTTCAGGCCCAGCTCAGTCTGCTGCCGGTAGCGATCCACCAGCGTCGAAACCAGCTCGGCCTTGGTCGGGAAGTGATGGTGGATGCTGGCCTTCCGGATGCCGATGGCATCCGAGATGTCGGCATAGCTAAACCCATTGTAGCCGCCGGCGACGATGAGGGGCTGAGCGACGGCGAGAATTTTTTCAGAAGTCGAGATCATCACGTTCACGTCATGCCTACCTTCCAGTAGGTAAATTCCAGAGGCAAATCAAGACCTTCCTCTCCTCACAGCACGTCGGACGGCCAGGTTGACTCGGATTTGTCATCTACCTACTAGTAGGAAGACCAACAGGAGCCTGTCAATGCAAAGCCACCTTTCGACCCAATCCGCCTGGCTGCGATCCTATTATCTCGGGCGCGCCATCTTCTCGGTCGCCTGGGTCGCCGCCGCCGTTCTGTTCAGCGGCCAAGCCGGCCCTGCCGCGCTTCTCCTCGTGATCTACCCGGCGTGGGACGGCATCGCCAATCTGGCCGACGCCCGGGTCAATGGCGGCCTGAAGGCCAATCCGTCCCAGGCTCTGAATGTCGCGGTCAGCGCGATCACGACGCTCGCAGTGATCGCGGCGCTCAACCACAGCAGCTATGCCGTCCTGGCCGTGTTCGGGGCTTGGGCGATTCTCGCGGGCGTGCTGCAATTGTCCACCGGCGTCAGGCGCTGGCGTCATTATGGCGCGCAATGGGCGATGATCCTGAGTGGCGCACAGTCGGCACTCGCCGGCGGCTACATGATCAGCCAGTCCATCGGCACCGTTGTGCCGACCATTCTCGACGTCGCTCCCTATGCGGGCTTCGGCGCGTTCTATTTCCTGCTTTCCGCAATCTGGCTCGTAGCCGCCGGCTATCGCCACGCCCGCGCTTAGGGTCAAAGCGAGAAGCCAGGGCTCCGTTCCGATTCAATCGGAACGGAGAGCTGTCCGGCAGCACCGGAGAGCGCGAGCCCGCCATCCGCGCGACGCGACTATTTGTTTTCTGGCGGCGCCGCACTCGCGGAGGCGGGCGTCGAGGCGGCGAGCAGCGGCATCGTCGGCGTGCTTTCGCCGGCGTCCTCGTCGAGGAATTGCTCCACGCCGGCCTGGATCGACGACTTCGCGCTGTCCGGGCCGCGGTCGCTGAGATCGTTGTGCTGGAATTCGGTTCTGACCACCTTGATGCCGAGTCTCGCGCAGGTCTCGTCGTCGGGCACGACGCCCGGATCGGCCTTGAACACCGGATCCCTGGAGCGAAACGAGAGGATCTTGATCCTGCCGTCGGTGATGAAGGGAACGCGCAGATTGTCCAGCGTGACGACCTTCTTGACCAGGTCGGGATGCTGCTTGGCGAAGAACATCGAGATGTCGCCGCCGTTGGAATGGCCGATCAACGTCAGCTGGCGATAGTTTGCGTTCGGATAGAGCTTCTTGAGCTCGTCGATCGCATACATGATGTTGAAGACGCCGCGATTGTACTGCATGCGGCGGCCGACATATTCCTCGCCGACCTTGGTGACCATCGGCGCGTCGGTGTCGAGATCATGCTGAATGCTGATCACGAGGTAGCCGCGCGACGCGAACAAATTGGTGAGGAACGAGTACTCGGTATTCTTGACGGTGTTGCCGTGGCTCAGGATCGCGACCGGCAGCTCGATCATCTCGGCCATCGCCTGCATTTGCCGGTCGCGGCGCACCGCGACCTCGACCGTGACGTTGCGGTCGTCGCGCAGAACGTCGTGGAACGTCAGCGTCGTGTGACGGATGGCCCATCTGTCCGTCGTGAAATAGGCGGCCATCGCCACGATGCACAGGCAAAGGACAATGATGCCCCGTTTCATGTCGACCTCTGATCTTGCCTACGTGACCCGCGCTTCTCGCCCTGATTTCATCGGGCATGCCGCGTGCATCGGCCTCCAGGGGCCAGGCGGGCGCTTGTGCCGCCGAATATCGGGCTAGTTTTACAATCAGATGACGACGCGACGACGGGCCCCGGCGCACGATGACGCGCACCGTTTGCGACGGTCACAAGCGGGTGAGGGGAGCGTGAACTGACGGCGCGCTGCCTGCGGCGCCGTCATTGGACCACGAGAGCGTCTCAGTCCTGATAGGTGTTGCCGTAAAAGCCGCGCGGCTGATAGGCGGGGCGCGGCTGGTAGTAGCCCTGCGGCGCCGGCGCGTAGCCCTGATTGCCGTAGTACTGCTGCTGCTGCTGGCCATAGGCCTGCGCGTCGTAGACGCGGCGACTCGACGGCGGTGCCGGATAGCGGCGATCGGTCGAGCTGCCGTCGGCCGGATAGATGTAGCCGTCGTCGGCGCGGGCCTGCGCCGGATAGTCGCGCGGCTGCGGCGTCAGCACGACCGGGTCGCCGGCGGCGGCGGTGCCGTACTGCTCGTCATATTGCTGCGGCGCGCGGCGGGCGACGGCGGTGCCGTTGCGCCCACGCGGATTGCGCGCCAGCGCGACCTGCGACGAGCCGGTCAGCGTCACGGTGGTGTTGAGCACGCCTTCCTTCTGGACCAGCGAGTAAAGCGTGGTTGCGTTGTCGCGCGACAGCCGCACGCAGCCATGCGAGGCCGGCGTGCCGAGACGGCTCACCGAGTCGGTGCCGTGAATCGCATGCCCGATCTTGGTGAAGAAGATCGAGTGCGGCATCGGCGCGTCGTCGAATTCCTTGGAATAGTGATCCTCTTCCATGCGGAAGGCGCGGAAGCTGCCGTTCGGCGTTTCGCGCGACGGGATGCCGGTCGAGACCGGCCAGTGATAGCGCGCGACGCCGTCGACCGCGACGGTCATCTGCTGGTTGTCCTTGTCGATGGTGATATCGACCTTGGCCTGTGCGGCGCCGGCGGTGAAGAGCATCACGGACGTGAACGCAATGAGGAACGAACGCATTTTACCTTTGGCCTCCAGGCCTGCTCGCGAAGCCGCGGCTCTCCGTCCCCGGCAACAATATGCACGGAATCCGAACTTGGTTCCAGTGGCGGGCCAAGGCCGTGATCAATCGCCATGGTTAATCCCGCGCGCGGCGCAAACAAGGCCGAAGCCGGGCCTGCCCTGTCACGGCGGGCTGACTTTTTCGCGAGCAGGCCGCGACGGCGGCCCAATTGGTCTCCGACGGGCAACCATTTGGCCGCATGGGCGTTTAACAAATTCCCGCTTGGCGGCGCGTTCGCGCCGCGCATCAAGGAATCCAGATGAACAACACCAAGGTGAAGACCGCGGCCGTCGTCCCAGCCGGCCTCTCCGCGCGGCTCCTGCTTGCGGCCGCAGCCCTCGCTTTGACGCTGGTTGCAGTCCCCCATACCGGCCATGCCCAGGGCATCGTCCGCGGCGCGCATGAGGGCGCCTATGAAGGCAACCGGGTTGCTGGGCCGGTGGGCGGCGTGGTCGGCGGCGCCGTCGGCGCCGGTGTCGGTGGCGCCATGGGCGCGGTCAAGGGCGTGTTCGGCATCCCGGATCGCGGCTACCGCCGTGGCCACCGCTGCCGCGGCTATTACCGCCACGGCCATTTCCATTGCTATTGATCGTTGAAGAACCTGTAGCCCGGATGGAGCCAACGGGTCGCGCGAACGCGCGCCCGATGACAGGCTCCGCGAAATCCGGGTTCTGCAGGTTTGGCGACAAGGTCCCGGATTGCGCTTCGCTCCATCCGGGCCACTGAAGCTTTTTCAGTTCTTCAGCCGGTAGCCGGTCCTGAAGATCCACGCCACGATGGCCATGCAGGCCACCAGGAATCCCACGGTCATGCCGAGGCTCAGCGGCACGCTGACATCGGCGATCTCGTAGAAGCTCCAGCGGAAGCCGGAGATCAGGTAGACCACAGGATTGAGCAGCGTGATGGTGCGCCAGCCCGACGGCAGCATGTTCACCGAATAGAAGCTGCCGCCGAGGAAGGTCAGCGGCGTCACCACCAGCATCGGGATCATCTGCAGCTTCTCGAAGCCGTCGGCCCAGATGCCGATGATGAAGCCGAACAGGCTGAAGGTGACCGCCGTCAGCACCAGGAATGTCAGCATCCACACCGGATGCTGGATATGCAAAGGCACGAAAAGCCCGGCCGTCGCCAGGATGATCAGGCCGAGGATGATCGACTTGGTGGCGGCGGCGCCGACATAGCCGATGACGATCTCGAAATAGGAGATCGGCGCCGACAGGATCTCGTAGATCGTGCCAACGAATTTCGGGAAGTAGATGCCGAACGAGGCGTTGGAGATGCTTTGGGTCAGCACCGACAGCATCACGAGGCCCGGCACGATGAAGGTGCCGTAGCTGACGCCCTCGACCTCGGTGATGCGCGAGCCGATCGCGGCGCCGAACACCACGAAATACAGCGAGGTCGACACCACGGGCGAGACGATGCTCTGCAGCAGCGTGCGCCAGGTGCGCGCCATTTCGAACAGATAGATGGCCCGGATTGCGCGGTAATTCATGGCGCCCTCACGAGGCTGACGAAGATGTCTTCGAGGGAGCTTTGTTTCGTATCGAGGTCCGAGATGCGGATGCCGGCATTGCGCAGATCGTTGAGCAGGCTGGTGATGCCGGTGCGGTCGCCCTTGGTATCGTAGTCATAGGTCACGGTGCGGCCGTCGTCGGACAATTCGAGATTGTAGGCGGACAGAACATCGGGAATGGCCTCGAGCTTGTTCTGCAATTGCAGCGTCAGCTCCTTCTTGCCGAGCTTCTGCATCAAGGTCGCCTTGTCCTCGATCAGGATGATCTCGCCCTTGTTGATGACGCCGATGCGGTCGGCCATCTCCTCGGCTTCCTCGATGTAGTGCGTGGTCAGGATGATGGTGACGCCGGAAGCCTGCAGCGTGCGGACCACCTCCCACATGCCCTTGCGCAATTCGACGTCGACCCCGGCGGTCGGCTCGTCGAGGAACAGGATCTGCGGCTCGTGCGACAGCGCCTTGGCGATCATCACGCGGCGCTTCATGCCGCCGGACAGCGTGATGATCTTGTCGTCCTTCTTGTCCCACAGCGACAGGTCGCGCAGCACCTTCTCGATATGGGCGGGGTTCTTCGGCTTGCCGAACAGGCCGCGGCTGAAGCTGACGGTCGCCCACACCGACTCGAACGCGTCGGTGTGCAGTTCCTGCGGAACCAGCCCGATCATCGACCGCGCCGCGCGATAGTCGGCGATGATGTCGTGCCCGCCGATCGTGATGCGGCCCTCGCTCGGATTGGCGATGCCGCAGATGATGCTGATCAGCGTGGTCTTGCCGGCCCCGTTCGGCCCGAGCAACGCGAAGATCTCGCCCTTGACGATATCGAGATTGATGCCTTTCAGCGCCTTGAAGCCGGAGCCATAGGTCTTCGAAAGATTGGATACGGAGATGATCGGCGACATGCAGGGCAGGGAGCGTGAGGGAGGGGCGCGCGCGGATTGGGCACGGGCGGAGCGGATGCGGGTCAAGCCGAGATAGGGACGCACGGTCCGTTCTGCAATCGCTCGGCGAGTGAGAAATTTATTCTGCGGTGTCCGCTCTCCCGGTTGCGGGCTTCTGCAACTGACGTGTCCACGTCGTCATGGCCGGGCTATCGAACGAGGCTGATAGCCTGCCGTGATGGGCGCACTGCCAAAATATCGAAAACAACCCCATGCAAAGGAGTCGGCGGCTGCCGGCGGGCACGGCAACTTGACTCGTCGGGCAAATCAGCGCTACTCTTCTATTATTCCGAAATCATGAGGGTGCCCCTCGCTCGGGGCCATCGCATATGGCATTTGGGGACTACCGCGACTGACGTGGTGTCATGGCCGGGCTATGGGACGTGGCCGACAGCCATATGCGATAGCCCTGCCCGCGCAAGCGGGAGTGGGGACGCAGTTCCGACGCCCTGCTATTTAATCCAATCAGTGCTTCTTCGCCGATTTCGCCGGCTTCTTGGCGGCGGCCGCCGGGGCGGGGTGCGCGGGCGGCTCGGCGTCGGCGAGCTTCGCGACCAGCATGATCTGCACCTGGCTGTTGACCGGCGCGTTGGGACGGGCGGGGTCGAGCAACTGCTCTTCGCCGAGCCCGACCGACTGCAGGCGTTTCGGCGCGATCTTGTAGGTGTTGACCAGGATGTCGCGGATCGCGTCGGCGCGCCGCTGGCTCAGCAGCACGTTGTTGTCGCGCCGTCCGCCCGATTCGATGTGGCCGACGATCAGGAAAGTGTAGGGCAGCAGCGCGGAATGCGTCAGCGCGTCGGCGATCCGTCCGACGGTCGCATAGGACTCCGGCATCACGATCGGCGTGTCGACGTCGAACCTGACATCGACATTGAACGCCGGCAGTTTGGTCAGGTCGGGGGCGATCGGCGGCCGGCTCGAGGGCGGTGGCTCGTTCCTCGATCGCGACTTCGATCGTTCCAGCGTCTGCAGGCGCAACGCCGGGACATCGATCGCGGCGTCGGTCTCGAAATGATTGAGCTTGGCGATGATGTCGTCGCGCGTGACGGCGGTCTGCGCCTGCATCGGCGAGAGCGGCATCGCCAGCACGAGCAGCGCGCCGAGCAGGCCCGACAGACTGATCTCGCGCGTGCCTCGTGCCGACAGCCGCATCATTGATACCCCGCGTCATTGATCGCCTGGGTGCAGTTGCGGCTGAGGCCCTTGGCGCTGACGAGGCAGGGCACCGACTTGCTGGTCTCCTTGGTCGAGCCGCCGCAGACCTTGACGATCTCGCGGGTGCAGGCATTCGCAACGGTGACGCGCGCCGCGATCCGCTTCTGGATCGCATCGAGAGTAGAGAAGTAGCTCTCCTTACACTGCGGCGAGATCACGTCGCGGTTGCGCGACAGGCATTCCTTGAGGCGGTTGGAGTCGAGATTGACGCCGCGGCAGTTGGCGGTGATGTCGGCGCCGCAGGCCTTGGCCAGTTGCGCTGCAGAATCGCCAAAGCTCATCGTCTCCGCGACCGCCAGCGACGGCGCGGTGAGCGCGATGACAAAAAAGAAAAACCTCCCCCGGACCATGGGGCCATCTCAACCCGTGAATTCAACCGGGGTCAAGGGCTACCAACAGAGAAGACCGCCAAAGAAGGTCGCTATGTCACACCCGTTCCACAAAGCTGTCGACCACCTTCTTCTCGCCGGCCTTTTCGAAGGCGATGGTCAGCTTGTTGCCGTCGATCTTCACCACATGGCCGTAGCCGAATTTCTGGTGAAACACCCGGTCATCCAGCGAAAAATCCGACGTCGTGCCGGTGGACTTCGCCACCAGCTCGCCCTCGATCACGACAGGGCCGCGCTTGCTGCGATTGAAGCTTTCGGAGGAAAAGGACGATTGCCGCTCCTCGAAGCCGCTGCCGCCGCGGCCCCCGCCGCCGCGGTTGCGGTTGGCCTGGGCGCGCTGCCAGCCCGGGGTCGAATAGCTCGAGCCGAATGATTCGAGGTTGTCGAAGCGCGATGCGCCATAGCCGCCGCTGCCGCCCCAGCCCGATCCGCCCTTGGATTCGGTGATCTCGACATTGTGCGCCGGCAGCTCGTCGAGGAAGCGCGAGGGGATCGTGGTCGACCAGGTGCCATGGATGCGGCGGTTGGTGGCGAAATAGATTTTTGCGCGGCGGCGCGCCCTGGTCAGCCCGACATGGGCAAGGCGGCGCTCCTCCTCGAGCCCGGCGCGGCCCTGTTCGTCCAGCGTGCGCTGGCTCGGGAACAGGCCTTCCTCCCAGCCCGGCAGGAACACGTTGTCGAATTCCAGCCCCTTCGCCGAATGCAGCGTCATCAGCGACACCGCCTCGTCGCCGGCCTCGCCGTCGCGGTCCATCACCAGCGAGATATGTTCGAGAAACCCTTGCAGGTTCTCGAATTCCTCCATCGAACGCACCAGCTCCTTGAGGTTCTCCAGCCGGCCGGCGGCATCAGCCGAGCGGTCCTTCTGCCACATCTCGGTGTAGCCGCTCTCGTCGAGCACGATCTCGGCGAGCTCGGTATGCGAGGTGACCTCGCGCTGGGCGCGCCAGCGGTCGAACTGCATGACGAGATCGCGCAAGGAGCCGCGCGCCTTCGGCTTCAGCTCGTCGGTCTCGACCACGGCGCGCGCCGCCTCGAACAGCGGAATGCGGCGCTTGCGGGCATGGTCGTGCAGCAGCTGCACGGTGGCGTCGCCGAGCCCCCGTTTGGGCACGTTGACGATGCGCTCGAAGGCGAGATCGTCGGCCGGCGAATTGATGGTGCGCAAATAGGCCAGCGCATCGCGGATTTCGGCGCGCTCGTAGAATCGGGGGCCGCCGATCACGCGGTAGGGCAGGCCGAGCGTGACGAAGCGGTCTTCGAACTCGCGCATCTGGAACGAGGCGCGCACCAGGATGGCGACGTCGTTGAGGTTTTCACCTGCGCGCTGCAGCTCCTCGAGCTCCTCGCCGATCGCGCGCGCTTCCTCCTCCGAATCCCAGGAGCCGGTGACGGTGACCTTCTCGCCGTCGACATCCTCGGTGCGCAGCGTCTTGCCGAGCCGGCCTTCATTATGCGCGATCAGATGCGAGGCCGCGGCGAGGATGTGGCCGGTGGAGCGATAATTGCGCTCGAGGCGGATGACCTTGGCGCCGGGGAAGTCGTGCTCGAAGCGCAGGATGTTGTCGACCTCGGCGCCGCGCCAGCCGTAGATCGACTGGTCGTCGTCGCCGACGCAGCAGATGTTCTTGAGAGCGGTCTGTTCCCTCTCCCCGTCCTTCACGGGGTCGAGACGAGCGGAGCTCGCTCTTAGAGGGTCGGGGTGAGGGGCTCTATCCTCGAGCTCAGCCCGCGGAGAGTCCCCCTCACCCGGCGCGCCTTGCGCGCCGACCTCTCCCCGCAAGCGGGGCGAGGTAAGCTCGCCCGGGATCACCGCCGAGAGTGGCTGGCCCGGCCGCGACGGCGCCTGCGACAGCAGCCGCAGCCACAGATACTGCGCGACGTTGGTGTCTTGATATTCGTCGACCAGGATGAACTTGAAGCGGCTCTGGTACTGCCGCAGCACGTCGGGATTCTCGCGGAACAGCCGGATGTTCTCGAGCAGCAGGTCGCCGAAATCGGCCGCGTTGAGGATCTTCAACCGCTCCTGATAGGTCGCGTAGATCTTGCCGCCCTTGCCGTTGCCGAACGAGGCGGCTTCGCCCGCCGGCACCTGCGACGGCGACAGGCCGCGGTTCTTCCAGCCGTCGATCAGGCCGGCCAGCATCCGCGCCGGCCAGCGCTTGTCGTCGATGTTCTCGGCCTGCAGCAATTGCTTCAGCAGCCGCACCTGGTCGTCGACGTCGAGCACCGTGAAGTTGGATTTGAGCTGCACCAGTTCGGCATGGATGCGCAGGATGCGGCCGCCGATCGAGTGGAACGTGCCGAGCCACGGCATGCCCTCGACCGCCTGGCCGAGCATCTGGCCGAGCCGCAGCTTCATCTCGCGCGCCGCCTTGTTGGTGAAGGTCACCGACAGGATCTCGTGCGGCCGCGCGCGGCCCTGGCTCAGGATATGCGCGATCCGCGTCGTCAGCACGCGTGTCTTGCCGGTGCCGGCGCCGGCAAGCACCAGCACGGGGCCGTCGAGCGTCTCCACCGCCTCGCGCTGCTCCGGATTGAGGCCGTTCAGATATTGCGGGCCGCCTGCCGCCGCCCGCGCACGCGCGGCGATGCCGCCAGCCGCCGGCTGGTGCTCGGGAACGCCGTGATGGGGCAATTTGCTCGGCTCGGTCATTGGCGAATCGTCTCGGCCCCACGATGGCACCGCGGGACGGTGAAGGGGAGCCTTCTTAACAGGGATTGAAGGCCATATAGGGCCTGATCGGCCGTTTTGACAGGTTTTATCGCGGCTGACGGGAACGCTTTTGGCAGCAGCCCACACTCAATCCTGGTTCCGGAAATCGGCGAAAATTTCGCGGTTTCACGCTCAGGAACATGCGTTTCCCGGCCGGATTGTTTCAACAGGTGCGCGCCGGACGGAGGTCCGCGCCAAGGAAACAGCAGGGAAACGAAGCGGAGTTTTGATCATGCTGAGCTGGGTCGTCACGTTCCTGGTCATCGCCCTGATCGCGGGCATTTTGGGCTTTGGCGGCATCGCCGGCGCGTCCGTCGAAATCGCCAAGGCGATCTTCTTCATCGCTGTCATTCTGTTCCTGGTGTCGGCGGTGGTCGGATTGGTGCGCGGCCGCACAAGGGTCTAGCGAGGCAATCGGTTGCGTGCCTGCCGCAGTGACAGCGCAAACCTCTCCCTCTGGGAGAGGTGAAGAGTCCGCGGCGAGATCTACTCCAAACAGCCTACTTCGAGGGCATCGCCACGTTGCGGCCGATGCCCTCGGGACGTGGTACACCCGCATAGCTGTCGACGGTCGCGCGAGCGCGGGCGCGGATATCGGGCGGAAACGGTGCCACCTTGCGCGCTTCCATGTCGATGTGCAGCGTGAGGTTTTCCGAGGTCGCGGAGAGCCAGCCTTCGGTGGCATGACGCAGCTCCTCGAAGGTGTGCAGCCGCTTTTCGTCGGCGCCGAGCAGGTAGACCTGGACCTGCACGGGATCGCCGAGATGAATCTCCCTGAGGTAGCGGACGTGGCACTCGGCGGTGAAGGTCGAGCAGTGCCGCGCCTTCATGTAGTCCGGCCCGATGCCGAGCTGCAGCCACATCTCGTCGATGGCGCGGTCGAACATCACGTTGTAGTACGCCATGTTGAGATGGCCGTTGTAGTCGATCCATTGCGGCTCGATCTGCATCACCGAGGATCTGAACGGGGCCGATGGAAGCGGCATCTCGCTGGTGGCAGTCGCTGAAGTCATGATCCATCCCCGGTTCGTTGGCGTTCGAGCATGAGCTTTTCTGTGACTCCGGCGTCCACTTTTTCAAGTCAGGCTCTCTTGACCCCTTATACAAGCTTTGCCACGGTCGGCTAAAGGTGGGAGGAAATTTGACGTGGCGACAACGATTTCGAGCAATGTGACGCGACCTGAGCCGCAGGCCCTGAAGCGCGCGATCGACGCGCTGGCGGCGCGGTTCGGCAACCGGCTCGTCACGTCGCAGGCGGTGCGCGAACAGCACGCCCATACCACCACATGGCTGCCGACCCAGCCGCCGGACGCGGTCGTGATGGCGCAGGAAACCGCCGACATCCAGGACGTGGTGCGAATCTGTGCCGCCAATCGCGTGCCGGTCATCGCCTTCGGCACCGGAACCTCGCTCGAGGGCCAGGTCAACGCGCCCGCGGGCGGCATCTGCATCGATCTGCGCGACATGAACAAGGTGCTCGAGGTGCATGCCGAGGACCTCGACTGCGTGATCCAGCCCGGCGTGACGCGAAAGGCGCTCAACGAGCATCTGCGCGACCAGGGCCTGTTCTTTCCGATCGATCCCGGCGCCGATGCCTCGCTCGGCGGCATGACCTCGACCCGCGCCTCCGGCACCAACGCGGTGCGCTATGGCACCATGCGCGAGAACGTGCTGGCGCTGAAGGTGGTGCGCGGCGACGGCGAGATCATCACGACAGGCACGCGCGCCAAGAAGTCGTCGGCCGGTTACGACCTGACGCATCTGTTCGTCGGCGCCGAAGGCACGCTCGGCATCATCTCCGAACTGACCATCCGCCTGCGCGGCATTCCCGACACGATCGCTGCGGCGGCCTGTTCGTTCGACACGGTCCGTGGCGCCTGCCAGGCCACGATCCTCGCGATCCAGACCGGCATTCCGGTCGCCCGGATCGAGCTGCTCAATGCCGCGCAGGTGAAAGCCTGCAACAGCTACTCCAAGCTGTCGCTGCCCGAGACGCCGCTGCTGCTGCTGGAATTCCACGGCAGCGAGGTCGAGGTCGCCGAGCAGTCGAAGAATTTCCGCGACATCGCCGCCGAATGCGGCGGCGGCGACTTCACCTGGACCACCAAGCCGGAGGACCGCACCAAGCTGTGGCAGGCCCGGCACGACGCCTACTGGTCCGTCAAGGCGCTGCGTCCCGGCGATAGCATCGGCGTCGTCGCGACCGATGTCTGCGTGCCGATCTCGCGGCTTGCCGACTGCGTCACCGAGACCGAGGACGATCTCAAGCGGCTCAATCTGCTGTCGCCGATCGTCGGTCATGTCGGCGACGGCAATTTCCACTGCTCGCTGCTCTGCGATGCCAACGACAAGGACGAGATGGCGCGCGGCGAGGAGTTCATGCACCGCCTGGTCGAACGCGCCCAGGCCATGGACGGCACCTGCACCGGCGAGCACGGCATCGGGCAGGGCAAGCAGAAATATTTGCAGGCCGAGCTCGGGCCGGAGGCGCTCGACGCGATGCGGGCGCTGAAGCATGCGCTCGACCCGCAAAACATCTTCAATCCCGGAAAGATCGTCCCGGCCGCCTGAGGCGTCGTCACGCCGCGCAGGGGCCGCGAACGTCCGCGCGTGCGTGTCACGCACGGAACTTTTCCGCCCGCCCGGCGTCTCTCTTGTGTTACCGCGACGTGTGCGGTGCGCGGAGGGAGGACGCCGTGATCGGACGGGCAATTGGAATTGCGGTCGTGGTGCTTGCGATGGCGCTGTCGGGCGACGCGATTGCCCGAGGCGGCGGCGGCGGGCACGGCGGCGGCCATGGCGGAGGGCATGGCGGCGGCCATGGCGGAGGGCATGGCGGCGGCCATGGACATGGCGGTGGCCATGGGCACGGTGGTGGCCATGGACGTGGCGGGCATGGCTTCGGCCACATGCATTTCGGCGGCGGCCATCATGGCGGGTTCGGCCGTTCGCATGCGATCTCGCGATCAGGCTTCGCCGGCCATGGCGCCTTCGCATCGCGCGGAGGCGGCAATTTCGGCCGGATGCGCAATGCCGCGATCGCACCAGGCCATATGCGCAATACGTTCAACTCGCTGTCGCGCAGCGGCGCATTGCGCAACGGCCGGCTGTTGAGCAACCCGGCGGCGCGCGCGCAGATCGCCGCGGCCGCGGCGCTCGCCGGCTGGCACGGCGGGGCGGTGGCCAACGGCTGGTGGCAGCATCCCGGCGGCGGCTATGGCTGGGTCGGCCCGCTGTTCTGGCCGTTCGCGTACAACGACATCTACGACTACGCGATCTGGGGCGACGACATCGGATTCTGGGGCTACGGCTATCCGGACATCTATGCCGGCATCTTCGGGCCTTATGGGTATGACGATCTCAGGGGCTATCTGCCGGAGCGCCGGACGGGCCGCCGTTACCGCGGCGGCGGGCGCATCGAGCAGATGTGCGGCAATGACAGCCGTTCGGTCGCCGGCCTGCCGGTGGATCAGATCGCGGATACGGTGCAGCCGACCGAAGCGCAATCAGCGGCGCTCGGCGAGCTCGGCAACGCGTCGCTCGCGGCTGCCCAGGTCATTCGCGCGGCATGTCCTGCGCAGGTGGTGTTGACGGCGCCGAACCGCCTCGCGGCCATGCAGCAGCGGATCGAAGCGATGGTCACCGCGGTCGGAATCGTGAAGTCTCCGCTGGAGAAATTCTACGGTCTGCTCGATGACGAGCAGAAAGCGCGGCTCAACGCGCTCGCCGAGAACCAGCGCAAGGAAGCCGCGGCCCGTGATCCGAACGCGACGGTCGCCCAGAGCTGCGGCGCCGCGCAGCCCGCGATGCAGGAATGGCCGACGGGCGAGATCGACGCGCGGCTGCAGCTCAGCGACACCCAGCGCGGTGCGCTTCAGGTGCTGCAGGACGCCAGCGCCGACGCCGCGCGGAAGCTGAAAGCCGCGTGCCAGACCAACGAGGCGATGACCCCGCCCGCACGTCTTGCCTTCGTTGCCAAGCGGCTCGACGTCATGCTGCAGGCGGTCAAGGATGTCCGCGCCGCGCTTGAGAATTTCTATGCCACGCTCAGCGATGAGCAAAAGGCGCAGTTCGAGGCGATCGGGCCGAAACGATCTGCGTAGAGTGCTGTCGGTTTGCGCGAAAACGCGGCAAGCGAGAGTCCAGCAGTCTCGGCTCTGACGCAATCAGAACCGAAACGGGCTTTATTCCATAAATTCGACATCGATTTGCGCGGGGATCGGCGGCCGGTGTGGCCGCCGGGCCATAGTGTGCACCTCTTGCTCGGCACCGAGTGGCCTCCGCGGTTCACAGGTTGCGCCTAAGCCAGCTATGCTTGCCGTGCTTTTTTCAAGGTGCGGCGATGTGGTGGTTCAACAAGGCCGGGAGCAAGGATATCTGGGACGATCCCGTCGAGCGTCCGCTCGGCGACATCGAGGCGGCGCAGCGGATTCGTGCGATCTGCCGCGATGCCGCCGGCTGTGCCGAGGCGGTCGGCTCGCCCGACAAGCGTCCTCCGAACAAGCAGCAGATCGAGCGTGATCGCTACGAGCGCGCCGCCAAGGTCGCGATGGAGACCGCGATGAAGATCTCCGACGAGCTGGTGCGGGATTCCGCGGTGCGCGAGATCGTCGGTCTCTGCATGAAGGCCAATAACATCAAGACGGGGCGGGCGCTGTTTCGTGCCATCCACGCCGGCTCGATCAAGGCGGAAGTTTTGAGGGAGCATCCGACGCTCGAGGGCGAGCAGGCCTGAGGTCGTCCAGTAGCCCGCATGAGCGAAGCGATATGCGGGAACGGTTTCCCGGGTATCGCTTCGCTCACCCGGGCTACGGACCGATCCCATCAATCTCTACGCCTGCCCGCCGAGCGTGCGGACCGCTTCGTCGACGCTGCGGAAGACGTGGTCCCGCGGCAACACCTCGTAGAGACCGAAGCGCTCGAAGGCGTCCTGCGCGCGCTCGGATTCGAGCCGCGCCACCGCCACCGTCACGCCGTCATCGCGGCATTCGCGGAACAGATCGCGCAGCGCCTGCGCCGCCGTGAAATCGATCTCGATCATGCCGCTGGCCTCGATCACCAGCAGCCGCGGCTTGGGTGTCGCCCCGCTGATGGCCTTGAGCACGCCGCTGTGGAAACTTTCCGCGTTGAGGAACGACAGCGGGGCTTGCAGGCCGACGACGGCAATCCCGGGCGTGCGCTCGCCTGTGACGTGCGGGCCCGTCGGCCACCAGATCGTGGTGCCGGGCACATGGACGAATTCGGCAAGCTGGCCGCGCGTCGTGGTCCAGATGCCGTGCAGCAGCGACAAGGCGATGCCGACGGCGACGCCTTGCTCGATCGGCAGCACGATGATCGCGGCCGCGGTCGCCACCACCAGCAGGAATTCATAGAACGACTGACGGAAGATTGCGACGATCTGCTCCACGCGGATGATGCGCAGCGCCACGAACAGCAGGACCCCGCCGAGTGCCGCGTCGGGCACGTGCCGCAGCAGCGTCGCGCCGAACGCGAGCAGCGCGAGCACGATGGCCGCGGCGAACAGCCCCGAGAGCTGCGTGCGTCCGCCGGTCTCCGAAACGATGCCGGTCCGCGGCGGGCTGGCGTTGACGGGAAAGGCGCCGAACAGCCCGGACAGCACGCTGCCGGCACCGGCGCCGAGGAAGTCGCGATCGACGTCGGCCGGCTTGTCCGGATCGGACAGGAACGAGCGCGTCGTCGCGGCGGTCTGCACCATGACGACGACCGCGATCAGGATCGCCAGCGACAACAGCTTGATCCAGCGCTCCGGCGCGATGTCCGGAAACGATGGCGTCGGCAGCGTCCCGGGCACGGTGCCGACCGCCTTGACGCCCTTGCTTTCGAGATGGCCGGCGATCACGGCGACGGTGGCCACGACAAGGCCGATCAGCGCGCCCGGAATGCGTGCGCTGATCTTCTCCGATCCGGCGACCAGCGCCAGCACGCCGAGGCCGATCGCCAGCGTGTAGAGATTGGTTTGGCCGATCTCTTCAGTGAGCAGCCCGAGCTTGTAGAGCGTCGGGCCGTCCGGCGTGGTCAGGCCGAGCACGCCGGGCAATTGCGAGACCAGGATGTGGACCGAGATGCCGGCGAGGAAGCCCACCGTCACCGGCGTCGACAGCAAATTGGCGATCCAGCCGAGCTTGAACAGGCTGCCAGCGATCATGATCGCGCCGACCATCAGCGCCAGCGCCATTGCCAGCGCCTGATAGTCCGGCGAGCCGGCGGTCGCCATCAGCGCGAGGCCGCCGGCGAAGATCGGCGTGATCGTGGAGTCGGCGCCGCAGGACAGGAAGCGGTTGGCGCCGAACATCGCAAAGCCGAGCGAGCCGGCCATGAAGGCGAAGAAGCCGATCTGCGGCGAGAAGCCGCCGAGCCGCGCGGTCGCCATCTGCTCGGGGATCGCGATCGCGGCGAGCGTCAGCCCGGCGATCAGGTCGCCCGGCAGGTCGCTTGACCGGAACGCCCTGAGCGAACTGAAGATCGGCCAGCTGGCGTGGGTCTGACGATCCTGGCCCATCGGTGTCTCATGAGGATTGCCGCGATTCCGCAATAGTCCGACATCGCGCGGCCAAAATCCAGCGGACGGCAGCCTGCGTCGGCGCGAAGACCTAGCCGATATTCTGCAGCGCCGGGAAGGTTTCCAGCAGCCAGACGCTGACGCTGGACACTGCGCCGGTCAGGAAGCCGATGCCGGTGACCACCATCAGCACGCCCATCACCCGTTCGACGGTGTCGAGATGGCGCTTCATCCGCGCGAACAGCGAGGAGAACTGCTTGACCATGAAGGCCGCGAGCAGGAACGGGATGCCGAGCCCGGCGGAATAGACCGCGAGCAGGCCGGCGCCTTTCGTCACCGTGGCCTCCGCGGCCGCGATCGAGAGGATCGCGGCGAGGATCGGCCCGATGCATGGCGTCCAGCCGAAGGCGAAGGCCAGGCCCATGACATAGGCGCCCCACAGCCCGACCGGTTTCGGCGCGGTCAGCCGTCCCTCGCGCATCAGCAGGCCGATCCGGGTCACGCCGAGGAAGTGCAGGCCCATGATGATGATGACGATGCCGGCCAGGATCGAGAGCTCGGCCGACCAGGCGCGCACCAGCCCGCCGACGAAGGACGCGCTGGCGCCGAGCGCGACGAACACGGTGGAGAAGCCCAGCACGAACATCAGCGCCGCCGTCATCACCGCGCGCTTGGAGGCCGCGGTGGCGCCGTCCTGGTTGACCTGCTCGATGGTCGCGCCGGTCAGATAGATCAGATAGGGCGGCACCAGCGGCAGCACGCAGGGCGACAGGAAGCTGACCAGACCGGCGATCAGGGCCGCCGGGATCGAGACGTCGTGCATCAATGAAACCTTCGCAGATAGCGCTCCTGTCTTGGCGTCTACGCCGCCAACAATCCAGAAGTTTCGTCGTCGCAGCCTTCAACTATGGTCACAGGGTCGTGTGCGGGAGGCCGGGACCCATGACCACCGCTGCACATGGTTGCGGCTGCGGCGTATGGGTCCCGGCCTTCGCCGGGACGACGACGGGGAGGGAGCTGCCCGCTCGCTACCGCTTGCGCGCGGGTCGGCTCGCCGGCGTCTCGAACTCCCGGCCGCGAATGCGCACCAGATCGTCGGCGGAATTTGTCAGCAGCACGACGGTAGCCGCGCGCGCCGTCTCCGCATCTCCGGCGGCGATCGCGTCCAGCACCGCGCGGTGCTCGCGCAGCGCCCGCGGACGGTGCGAGCCCGGCGCTGCGATCGTAAAACTCTGGCGCAGCGTGATCTCGAACATCTGCGCGATCGGCCAGAAGAATTCGTTGCGGGTGGCGAAATAGATCGCCTGGTGGAACGCGATGTCGGCGGCGACGAACTCCTCGTTGGTCTTTGCCGCGTCCATGCCGTCGCATCCAGCGCGGATGCGGGCGACGTCGACCTCCTCGGCATGGGTCGCCGCGAGCGCTGCCGCGGCCGGCTCGACCGCGGCGCGCAGCTGGAACAGCTTGGCGAGATAACGGTCGATCTCCGCGCTCTCGAGGTGCCAGCGCAGCACGTCGGGATCGAGCTGATTCCACTGCTCGGGCGGCCGGACCCGCGTGCCGCTCTTGGGCCGGGATTCGATCAGGCCCTTGCCGGTCAAGGTGCGGATCGCCTCGCGCACCACGGTGCGGCTGACGTCCATCATCTCGCAGATCCGGATTTCCGGCGGCAGCGTTTCGCCGACGCCGATCTCGCCGCGCACGATGCTGCTGCCGACGCGGTCGGTGACCTGGCTGTGCACGCTCCGACGCAACGCGTTGGATGTCTGGAACATCGAGGGCCTCGCTGCGGTTGCAGCCTGCGCCGCCGCCGAGCCGCGCCCTTGCACAACCGTATCCGATTTGTCATACATTATGACAAATCGGCTGCCAAGCTCACGCCGTCAGGCGGGCGGCCAACACAATAAAGATCCGTTCCCGGGAGGAGCTCCATCATGACGTCGAATCGCGTGAGCCGCCGCATTGTGCTGCAGTCGTCGGTCGCCGCGACCGCGTGGCTTGCCGCCGCGCCCGCCATCATCGGCCGCGCCGAGGCCGCGGTGATGAAGATGCGATGCTCGTCGTCGCTTCCGAACGATCCGAAATATGCCAATGGCCGCGTCTACTACGACAATCTGGTCAAGAGCCTGAAGGCGAACGGGCTCGGCGAGCAGATCGAGGTCACCTTCTTTCCCGACAACCAGCTCGGCCAGGAGATCGACGTCATCAACTCGGTGAAGCTCGGGGTGATCGACCTGATGGTGTCGGGCTCGTCGATCTCGGCGAATCTCGTGCCGCTGGTCGGCACCTTCGACCTCGGTTACCTCTTCACCAGCTTCCAGCAGCAGACCAAGGCGTTCGACGCCGGCGCGGCGAAGCCGATCGAGGCTGCGCTGCTCAAGGGCGCCGGCATTCACATCATCGGCTGGGCCTATAATTTCGGCGCGCGCAGCGTGCTGGCGAAGAAGCCGGTGAAGACGCCGGAGGATCTCGCCGGCCTGAAAATCCGCACCTTGCCCAATCCGATCATCACCGAGTGCCTGCGGCTGATGGGGGCCGCCGCAACGCCGCTGGCGTTCGGCGAGATCTACACGGCGCTGCAGGCCGGCGTGCTCGACGGCCTCGAGCACGATCCGCCGACCATCCTGGCGAGCAAGTTCTACGAGACGGCGAAACATTATGCGCTGACCCAGCACATCTTCTCGCCGCTCGCGGTCTATTTCAGCGACACCAGCTTCAACCGCATGGCGCCCAAGCTGCGCGAAGGCTTCCTCGACGCGGCGAACAAGGCCGCGACCGACACCCGCGCGCACGGCCTTGCGGTGGAGAAGGAGGCGCTGGCGGCACTGGTGGAGAAGGGCGTCACCGTCGTCGAATGCGACAAGGAGGCGTTCCGCAAGCGCGTGCTGCCGCAGACCGACAATTTCATCAAGGCGCGGCCCGAGGCCAAGGCCGTCGTCGACCTGATCCGCGCCACGCAGGCCTGAGGTCGGCGCATGTCAGTCGCCGCAGTCGAGGCGAGAAGCAGCGCCGATCGGATCACGGCGCCGCTGCTCGCGGTCAGTGACGCGATCGCCGCGGTCCTGCTCGCTGCCGATCTCGTCGTGGTGTGCGTCTCGGTGCTGGCCCGCTTCCTGTTCAACGCGCCGGTCGAATGGTCCGACGACGTCGCCCGCGGCCTGATGGTCGGGTCGAGCTTCTTCGGCGCCGCGAGCGCGCTCGCGCGCAGCGAGAATCTCGGCGTCGCCTTCTTCGTCAACATGTTGCCGCACGCCCTGCGGCGGATGGTCGACGCGGTCGGTGCGCTGCTCGTCACCATCATCGCCGGCTATGTCGCGTTCAACGCCGTCAAGATGGGCTGGCTGACCACCGGCCAGACCTCCGGCTCCGGCCTGCCGCTGGAATGGACGTTCTATCCGATGGGCGTCGGCGCGGCGTTCATGACGGTCTTCGCGTTCGAGACGTTCTGTGGCCGGCCGCTGCGCGACATGGCGGCAGCCATCGTCGCGACCGCCGTCATCGTCGGCCTTTATCTGGCCTGGGATGCATTCGCACCATCGTCCGTGCCGTCGTCGCAAACGTTGATGCTGATCGGCTTCTTCCTCACGCTGTTCGGCGGACTGCCGATCGGCTTTGCGCTGGCGCTGGCGGCGCTGATCTTCATCTGGGTCGAGGGCACGCTGCCCGGCGTGATCTTCGCCCAGCAGATGGCGCGCGGCATCGACAATTTCGTGCTGCTGGCGATCCCGTTCTTCATCCTGGTCGGCTACCTGATGGAAGCCAACGGCATGTCGGTCCGGCTGATCGAGCTGTTGCAGCGTGCGGTCGGACGGATGCGCGGCGGGCTCAACGTCGTGATGGTGATGTCGATGGTGCTGTTCTCCGGCATCTCGGGCTCCAAGATGGCCGACGTCGCCGCGGTCGGCTCGGTGCTGATCCCGGCGGCGCGGCGCTCGCGGCAGAACCCGGGCGGGGCCGTGGCGCTGCTCGCCGCCTCCGCTGTCATGGCGGAGACCATTCCGCCCTGCATCAACCTGATCATCCTCGGCTTCGTCGCCAACCTCTCGATCGGCGGACTGTTCGTCGCCGGCATGTTGCCGGCCGCGCTGATGGCGCTGGCGCTGATCGCGGTGTCGATCATCTTCGGCAAGCGTCCCGCCGCGAACGTGGAAGCCGAGCCGCGCGCCGCGGTATCGGGGCTCTGGACCGGTGCGATCGCCTCGTTCGGGCTGATCTTCATGATCTTCTTCGGCTTCAAGAGCGGCTTTGCCACCGCGACCGAAATCTCCGCCTTCGCCGCGGTCTATGCCATCGCCGTCGGCAGCCTGCTGTTCCGCGAGCTCGGTGTGAAGAGCCTCGCGCACTGCTTCGTGCAATCGGCTGTGCGTTCGGGGCTGGTGCTGTTCATTGTCGCCGCGGCGCAGTCGCTGGCCTTCATCCTGACGCTGCAGCAGGTGCCGCATGCCGTCGGCGACCTCATGCTGGCGATCTCCGGCAGCCACGGGGTCTGGCTGTTCATGCTGTTGTCGATCCTGGTGCTGGTGGTGATGGGCTCGGTGCTCGAAGGCGCCGCGGCGCTGATCATCTTCGGCCCGCTGCTGCTGCCGGTTGCCGTCAAGCTCGGCATCGATCCGCTGCATTTCGGCGTCGTCCTTGTGATCGCGATGGGGCTCGGGCTTTTTGCTCCGCCACTTGGCCTTGGGCTCTACGGCGCCTGCCTGATCGGCAACGTGCCGATCGAACAGACCATCAAGCCGATCGCGGGCTATCTCGGCCTGCTGTTGCTGTGCCTGCTGGTGATCGCCTTCGTGCCCGCCATCAGCACGGCCTTGCCGCATGCGCTCGGCTATTAGGGGAATGGAAACGTGAAGGTGCTGCTCGCCCATACCCCGCAGATGCGCCGCGATTATTACGGCGAGCGCAGCCTGAACGGTCTGCGCGCGGTCGCCGACGTCAGGCTGCACGAGGGCGAGGAGGCGCTCGACGCGGCCGCACTGGTCAGGGCCGCGGCCGATGTCGACATCATCGTCGCCGACCGCATGACGCAGGGGCGAGGGGAGATTTTCCCGCAGCTGCCGATGCTGCGCGCCTTCGTGCGCTGCGCGGTCGACATCCGCAATATCGACGTCGCCGCGGCCTCCGCCGCCGGCGTGCTGGTGACGCAGGCGAGCGCCGGCTTCGTCCAGTCGGTCGCCGAGCTCGCGCTCGGCTTCATGGTCGATCTGTCGCGCGGCGTCTCACGAGCAACCGCAGACTATCATGCGGGCAGGGCGCCCGAAATCATCATGGGCCGCCAGCTTGCGGGAAGTACGATCGGCATCATCGGCTATGGCAGCATCGGGCGCTATCTTGCCGCGATCGCAAAAGTGCTCGGCATGAATGTGCTGGTCGCCGATCCCTACGTAACGATCGATGATGCGGCGATCCGGCATCTGCCGCTCGACGATCTGCTGGTGCGCGCCGACTTCGTTGTCTGTCTCGCGATCGCCAACGCGCAGACCGAGAACCTGATCGGGCAGGCCGCACTGGCGCGGATGCAAAGGCACGCATTCTTCATCAACCTTTCGCGCGGAAACCTGGTCGACGAGGCGGCGCTGTCGGCCGCGCTGCGCGACGGCCGCATCGCGGGTGCCGCGATGGATGTTGGCCGCGCGCCGGACCAGATGCCGACGCCCGAGCTTGCGAAGCTGCACAATGTGATCGCAACGCCGCATGTCGGCGGCCTGACGCCGCAGGCGATCGAGCATCAGTCATCGGAGACGGTACGCCAGGTCGCGAAGATCGTTGCCGGCGAGATACCCGTCGGCGCGGCCAATGCCGGCCACTGGACGCGGCGGCCTCGGCCATGAAAGTTTGGCGAAGCCCAATGCCGTCCGCGGGGCTGGACAAGAGCTTCGCATCCGGCCCAGACTTGGCTCGCATAACCGCGGCCCCTGAGCGCGCGGACAATCAATGAACGGTCCCGCAACAAACGACGGGCGCCGAGAGGGAACAGGGAGGCATCACATGGCTATTTCACGCCGTGACGTTTTGTTGGGCAGCGCCGGTGCATTGGGCGCCGCATCATTTTCCTTCCCGGCGCCAGCCATCGCACAGTCAGAACCGATCAAGATCGGCTGTCTCGCGGCGATCACCGGTCCGAGCTCGGCGCCGACCGTCGGCTTCAACCGCGGGGTCAATTTCGCGGTCGACGCCATCAACGGCGCCGGCGGGGTGAAGGGCCGCAAGATCGAGCTCGTGATGCGCGACACCCAGGGCGATCCGACCAAGGCGGTGAACGCCACGCAGGAGCTGATCAGCCAGGCCAAGGTGCACGCGATCTGGGGCCCGCTGAACTCGGGCGAGGCGCTGGCGACGACGCCGATCATGGCGCGCGCCAAGATGCCGGACCTGCATCCCTGCGTGGTCGAGACCCTGATCGACCCGGTCAAGTTCCCCAACGCGTTCCGCATCGCGCCGTCGAACAACCAATGGGACGATGCCGTGCGCAATTACTGTCTCAAGATCCTCAAGGTGAAGAAGGTCGCGGTGATCGGCGACACCACCGGCTATGGCGTCACCGCGGTCGGCGCCTCCGTCGCGGCGTTCAAGAAGGACGGTGCCGAGGTGGCCTATCAGGCCAATATCGACGCCACGCAGCCCGACATGACGCCGGACATGCTTCGCGCCAAGAATGCCGGCGCGGAAGCGATCGTGGTGTGGAGCGTCTCGACCGGCATGGAGGCGCGCATGTTCAACACCCGCGCCGCGATGAACTGGGACGTGCCCTTTGTCGGGCATCCCTCGATGGCGTCGGGCGAGCTTGCGAGCCTGGTCGCCAAGCCGGAGAACTGGAAGAAGGTCTACGCGATCGGCTACAAGAGCTGCAGCTATGACGGCGCTGGCAAGCTGCCGCCGAAGAGCGCGGACCTGGTCGCGCGCCTGACCAAGGCCAACATCGCGCTGAACGACACGCTGTTGTGGTGGGTCGCGGGTGGCATCGATTGCATCGAGCTGATCGCCAAGGCGGTCGCCGAAAGCGGCTCCACCGACAGCGCCGGCATCATCAAGTACTGGAACACGCTGTCGACCTATCCCGGCTATTTCGGCAATTACCGCTTCTCGCCGACCGAGCACAACGGCTATTTGACCGAAGAGATCGTGATGTCGGAAGCCTCTACCGCCAAGGACGGCACCTTCGCGCTGGCGCCGGGGTATACATAGAAGGGCGGGGGCGCAGCCGATGCTGGCCTCGATCCTTGCATCCGGTCTCGCGGCGGGCGCGATCTACGCGCTCGTCGGCGTCACCTACAACACGATGTTCTCGACCTCGCGGGTGATGAGCTTCACCGCCGGACAACTCGCGATGCTGGGCGGCGTGTTCGGCTCGATGTTCACGCTGAAGCTCGGCCTGCCCATTGCCGTCGGCTTCGTGCTGACGCTGCTCTGCTGCGCGGTGATCGGAATCATCACCGAATTCGTCGCGGTGCGGCCGGTGCTCAAGAGCCTCGACCAGCATCTCTACGTGCTCTCGACCCTCGCGGTCGCGCTGATGATCCAGCAGATCACCGCGATCAAATGGGGCACCGAGCCGCAGCCGTTCCCGCGCATCGCAGGATTCGGCGAGGGCGTTCTCGATGAGAAGTTCTGGCTGCCGGTCCTCGCCTGCGCCGTCACCATCATCGGCCTCGAATGGCTCTACCGCCGCACCCTGGTCGGCCGCGCGTTCCTCGCCATCGCGGAGGATAATTTTGCGGCGCGGGCGCTCGGCCTGCCCGAGCGCAATCTGCGCGTCGCAAGCTACGCGCTCGCCGGCGTGGTCGGCGGCATCGCCGGATTTTCCGGCGGCCAGTTGCTGCTCGCCTTCTTCGCCAATGGCGCGCTGCTCAACTTCTACGGCTTCGTGCCGGTGGCGCTGGGCGGGCTCGGCAACAACAGAGGCGCGATCATCGGCGGGCTGGCGCTTGGTCTGTTCCAGCAGGCCGCGAACTTCCTGGTCGGCGGCATCTTCTCCTCGGTCGCGGTGTTCACGCTGTTCATCGTGGTGCTGCTCGCCGCGCCGCAAGGGCTGTTCGGCGCTTCGACCGCGCGGAGGGTGTGATGACCACGGTCGCCGCCGCTCCGTCCCGAACCGACAGCGGCGCATGGCGCGCCGCGCTGCCGCACGTCCTGCCGTTCCTCGGCATTCTGGTGGCGGCGGTGCTGCTGCCGTTCGTCAGCAACGATTACTGGGTGCTGATCGGCACCCGCATGGCGATCTACTGGGTGCTGGTGTCGGGCCTCAATCTGGTGGTCGGCTTTGCCGGCCATCTTGCGATCGGATATGTCGCGCTGCTGACGCTCGGCGCCTACACGACGAGCGTGCTGGTTGCCGGCAACGTGATGCCGGCGATTCCGGTGTTCGTCGCCTTGCCGATAGCCGGCCTGATCGGCGCGATCTTCGGTGTGGTCGTCGGTCTGCCCGCCCTCCGCCTGCGCACCTTCTACTTCGCCATGTCGACGCTCGGCTTTGCGACCATCGTGACCCAGATCGCGCTGGCCTGGCAGAGCGTGACCGGCGGCGGCATCGGCATTGCCGGTCCGGAATTCCCGGCGCCGTTCAACACGCCGTGGGGCTTCTACGCCCTCTGCATCGCCTTCGCCGCGTTGACCACCTGGATGAGCGCCAATCTCGCGCGCAGCCGGTTCGGCCGCGCCCTGATCGCGGTGCGCGACGCCGAGGTCGCCGCCGAGGCCAGCGGCATCTCCAAGCCGAAAATGCTGATCGCGATCTTCCTGTTCGCCGGCGCGCTGGCGGCGATCGCCGGCGGATTGTTCGCGACCCTGCAGACCTACATCACGCCCGATGCCTTCACCTTCGATCTCTCGGTGCTGTTCTTCATCGCGATCCTGATCGGCGGCCGCGGCTCGATCCTCGGCCCGATGCTCGGCACCATCATCCTGACCATCCTGCCCGAGATCGCGGCGCCGCTGGCGGCTTGGTCGACCTTCCTCTACGCGGTGCTGCTGCTCGTGATCGTGCTGGTGATGCCGGGCGGCATCGCGGCGTTGCTCGATTTCCGCAACCGCCGTCCGCTCGCCAGCAACCGCGCCATCGTTCCGCGCCCGGCTGCACTCGCCGACATCGTGCGCCGCAGGGACGGCGGCAAGACGCTGCAACTGCGCGGCATCGCGCTGAGCTTCGGCAATGTGAAGGCGATCGACGGTCTCGATCTCGATATCGCGCCCGGCGCGATCCACGGGCTGATCGGACCGAACGGCAGCGGCAAGACCACGACGCTGAACGTGATCTCGGGCTATTATGCCGCCAAAGCCGGCACCATGACGCTTGGCGGCGAAGTCCTGGCCGCGGGCCAACCGGTCAAGCGCGCCGCGTGCGGCGTCGCGCGCACCTTCCAGACGCCGCGGGTGATCGGCGAAGCCTCGGTGCTGGAGAACGTCATGATCGGCGGCTCGATCGAGGGCCGGGCCAATTTCGTCGAGGCGATGCTCGCACTGCCGCGCAACGGCGCCGACGAGCGTCTGCTCGCCGCCAAGGCGCACGCGCTGCTCGGCGTCGTCGGCCTCGAGGCGCTCGCCGACATACGCGCCGATCGCCTGCAGCACAGCGAGCTGCGCTTCATCGAGATCGCGCGGGCGCTGATGCTCGATCCGGACTTCCTGCTGCTCGACGAGCCCGCAGCGGGTCTTTCCAACGACGAGATCGAGCGGCTCGCCAGCCTGATCAAGGCGGTCTGCGGCCGCGGCACCGGCGTGCTGCTGGTCGAGCACCATGCCGATCTGATCTTCGACATCTGCCACCAGGTCACCGTGCTCAATCTGGGCCGGACGCTGGCGGCGGGAACCCCGGCGGAGATTCGCGTCCACAAGGAGGTCGTCAGTGCCTATCTCGGCGGCTGAACCGTTGCTCGCGGTCAATGGGCTGGAGTCCGGCTACGGCAAGATCCGTGTGCTGCACGGCATCGACGTCACGATTGCCGCCGGCGAGGTCGTGGCGCTGCTTGGGCCCAACGGTGCCGGCAAGACCACGCTGCTGCGCGCGATGTCAGGACTGTTGCCCGTCACTGCCGGGCAGGTCCGGTTCGGCGACCGCGACATGACCAACGCGACGCCGCGCGATGCCGCGCGGGCCGGGCTGGTGCATGTGATCGAGGGACATCGCGTGTTCACGCAGATTTCCGTGACCGACAATTTGCTGCTCGCAGGCTATGACCTGCCTCGCGCCGAGCGCGCCGTGCGCATCGAGGAGGCGTTGGCGTTCTTTCCCGAGATCGCCGAGAAGCGGCATGAACGCGGCGGCGCGCTGTCGGGCGGCCAGCAGCAGATGCTGACGGTGGCGCAGGGCCTGGTCCGCCGACCGCGGCTGTTGATGCTCGACGAGCCGTCCGCGGGGCTGTCGCCGGTGCTGGTCGATCGGGTCCTCAACGTCATCGGCCGGCTGCGCGAGCAGGGCACCTCCGTGCTGCTGGTCGAGCAGCTGCTGGAGAAGGCGCTCGCCTGTGCCGATCGCGTCTACGCGCTGGTGCAGGGCGCGATCGCGCTGGAGGCGCCGACCGGAGAGAGCGACCTCGCGCACCGGCTCGAGCGCGCCTATTTCGGTCATGAGAGCCACGCGTTGCAGACCTAGCCAATACAACCTGTGTGCTCGACGCCAGCAGCCGCGCAACTTGTGATCGGATGCGCGTCGGCTGCCATTGTGGCGCAATCTGCACGTGCGCCATAAAATGGCACGACAGGTGCAGGCGGCTTTGCTAAGCTTCACAGCGATACCCGATTGTGGATTATTGTCGCGTTGTTTTTAAGACTTGTTGCGGTTGCCTGCGTCTGCAGCTCTCTTCAAGAGGCCTACGATGCAATGTTTGCGTTGCGGTTGTCAGAACAGGGCGACCAATGAGTATTGCGAAGGGTGCGGCGCCTCTCTCGGAACTACGTGTGGAGCTTGCGGCCACCTCAACGGATCGAGCAGCCGATTTTGCGGAAAGTGCGGCGCTGCGCTGACGACGGCGATTGACGCGACCCAGGCTCAGCCGTCGCACGAGCATTCCCTGAGGAGCCTGCATGCCAAGGGCGGGGAGCGGAAGCGCCTCACGATTCTTTTCGCCGATATCAGCAACTCGACGGGCATCATCGATAGCCTCGGAGACCCCGAACTGGGCATGCGGCGTTTGCAGCCGGTGCTCGACCTGATGAACGAGGCGGTTCACCGCTACGGCGGCGTCGTCAACAAGGCCCAGGGCGACGGCGTCATGGCGATGTTCGGCGCCCCGCAGCCTCATGAGGATCACGCCGTTCGGGGCTGTCTCGCGGCGTTGGCGATGCAGGATGACGTCAAGCGGCTGCATGACGTCGATCTGCAAATTCGCGTCGGCGTCCACACCGGTGAGGTCGTCTTCCAGGCCATCGAGCACGGCATCTATCAAACCTATGACGCCGCGGGCGCGAACGTGCACCTCGCCAGTCGACTGGAGCACCTTGCCGAGCCCGGCACCATTCTGGTCTCGAGGGAAACCTACGCTGTCGCGAAACAGTTCGTGGAGGTGGAGGCACTCGGCGAGCAGGCCATTCGGGGGCTCGCGGCCCCCGTCGAGGTGCTCAGGCTGAGGGGCCTGCAGCATGCGCCGTCGAGCGGTGTATTCCGGACCGGACGACGGTTGAGCCCCTTGACCGGCCGCGCCGACGAGTTTGCGACGCTGACGGCCGAGCTCGAGAACACCCGCAAGGGAGATGGCCGGGTGATCGGCGTCGTGGGCGAAGCCGGCATTGGAAAGAGTCGCCTTTGCTTTGAATTTGCCGAGAGTTGTCGCAGCAAGGGCATCCGCGTCTTTGAGGCGCGTGTGCTCGCGCATGGCCGCGCAACGCCGTTTCAGCCGGTGCTGGCGCTGCTTCGGGATATTTTCGGCCTTCGCATCAAGGAAGAACCGCCGGACGTTTCGCGCCGCCGTGTCTTCGACCGGTTGGCGGCAATGCCCGTCTCCGATCATCTGGCACCCGTGTTGCTGGAATTCCTCGGCCTGGCGGACCCGCACCGGCCCGCGCCGAAACTGGATCCCAAGGCCCGCAAGGCCCAATTGCTCGATTTCGTCGGCGAACTGGTGCGCGCCGCACCTCGTGACAATGTGACGGTCGTCCTGATCGACGATCTGCACTGGATCGATCCGGCGAGCGAGGAGTTCGTCGAGGCACTTGCCGACGCCGTGGTCGGAACCACGACGATGCTCCTGGTCAATTTCAGGGCCGGATTGACCGCGCCGCTGATGCAGCGATCGCATTATCGCCAGATCAACATGGCTCCGCTTGGGCCGGCGGAGGCGCAATCGATTTTGCGCGATCATTTTGGTACCGACCCGTCGCTGGCGCTGTTGAGCAGGAACATCGTCGAGCGCGCGCACGGCAATCCGTTCTTCCTGGAAGAGCTCATGAGCGCCCTTGTCGAGCGCGGCGACTTCGAGGGCGAGAAGGGCGCGTACCGGCTGAAGGGCGGCATCGACACAATCCCGCTTCCGACGACCGTGCAGGCGGTGGTCGCGGCGCGCATCGATCGCCTCGACGAACACGCGAAACGAGCCCTCGAGGTCGCATCGGTAGCCGGGCGCGAAATTTCGCTACCCGTTCTCGACGCCGTTGCCGGACTGGCGAAGCCTGAACTGCTGGAAGCCGTAGGACATTTGCGACGCGCCGAACTGCTCTACGACGTGCCTCCCTTTGAGCAGCGGCTGATCGCGTTTCGTCACCCGCTGATCCAGGAAGTCGCCTATCTGTCGCTGTTGCACGAACGGCGCCGCGAGCTTCACGCCGCCGTCGCGCAGGCGATCGAGAAGCTGTTCAAGGATCGCGCCGAGGAACGGGCATCGCTTCTCGCCTACCACTGGGAGCATGCCGGCGAACATTTGAAGGCGGCGCAGCAGCACATGCGCGCGGCGGTCTGGGTCGGCGCGAACGATCCCAGTCAGGCTTTGCGAAGCTGGAAGAAAGTGCGTGAACTCCTGATGCACCAGCCCCCGTCGCAAATGACCGACTATCTGAAGATGATGGCCTGTGGCCAGATCGTGAATTTCGGCTGGCGCGAGGGAGTTTCCGCCGCCGATGCGCAGGTCTATTTCGAGGAAGCCCGCGGCCTCGCGCTCGCGATGGGGGACCTGCGCGCCAACACGCTGATTCACGCTGCCTACGGCCGGATCTTGGCGAATGGCGGCTCGGCCGACGAGTATGTCCAGCGAGTGCTGGAAGCCAAGGCGCTTGCCGACACCGGCACCGACACCAGCGTCCAGGTCACGCTGAAGGCCATTCTCTGCCACGCGCTCCGGCTCTCGGGCCGGATGTCGCAGGCGCTGCAGATGAACATGGAGGCGGCGGCGCGCGCCTCGGAAATCGTGAAGTCGGACCGGGAGACGCTTGGATTCGACGTCGAGATCTGGCTGACCGCCATGCGCGGGCAAACACTCGTGATGCTGGGGCGCGGGTCCGAGGCCCGGCCGCTGCTCGATCGCGTGCTGCAACTGGATGGCAGCCAGGTCGATGCCATTCACTACGTCATTCCGAGCCTCGCCTATGTCGACCTCGCCTGGTCCGAAGGCGACGTCGGACTGGCCCAGCACCACGCCGATCGCGCCTTCGCGCTCGCGGTCAAAAGCGGCAATCCATATCTGCGCGTCTACGCCCAGGCCAGCCGCGGCCTGTCCCATCTGGTTGCAGGCCGGATCACATCATCGATCGAGGATCTGTCGGCCGCGCTCGACTTCGCGCGAACCCGCAAGGCCGGCCTCGAAAACGAAGCACGGATTCTCGCCGACCTGGCGAACGCGTATCGGTTGAAAGGAGATGCGGCGGCGGCGTTGTCCGCCGTCAACGAGGCGATTGCGGTTGCGGTCAAGCGGCACGCGCGCATTCCGGAATGCCTTGCCCGATCGGTTCGCGCCGATCTGCTGTTGCGCTCCGGGCGCGGCGATGAGGCCGAGGAGGGCGCGAAGGAACTGGACCGCGCGACCGCGCTGCTTCACGAGACCGGCGCAATGATCTTCGCGCCCTTTGTCGGTGGCGCGGGAAAGACGGTCAAAGCGAGTCGAAGTTCGAACGAAGCCAATAATATTTGAGTTGCGAGTGAAATTTGTTCTGATCCCATTCGGATGATCTCATGTTGTTCGCGAACGCGATGGGCGAACCGGTCGGCAAGGGAAGCGCCCGCGCGTGCAGGCACGCGCTCCTTTGCGACATCCTGGCCGATTTCAGGCGTGCGTTTCCCGATCTGCTTTTCGAGCTCGACGAAGGCAGCGCAACCGTCAATGCTCAGGCCTTCATTCGTGGCAACGACCGCGTCGTGCGGATCTATGGCGGACTGGCTCACCACGCGGCGATGAACGCCGACGGCCTGGTTTTCGCCCTGCTTCACGAGGTCGGACACCATCTGTCGAAAGGCGGCCGGCTCGCCGCCAATTCCGAGCTCGGCTGCGAGTGCGCGGCCGACCGCTGGATTCTCGCCAAGGGCGCGGCCCGGCTGCGCAAGCAGACCGGGCGCACGCTCTCGATCGAGCGCGCGGTATCGAGCATCGAGCAATTGACTGCGCTTGCCGCCTGCGACCGGAGAGCTCGCAAGCGTGGCCCAAGCGTGTGCTGGGCCGATCATTGGCCAAGGCGCAAACATGTCCTGGTTCGACCGGAGGCCGCGCCGGCAATTCCGCGGTGTTATCTGTCCGAGTTTTTACGACTGAATCAAATTGCACAAAGGGAGACGACAAATGGGTGCTCTACTTCCCGTCGGCAGCGGTCCCGATGCTGAAATCGTGGACCGGCTGAACCAGCTGTTCAGCGGTACGGAGCTGGCGGCCCTTCGCAGGCACAACAAGAAGGAAAAGCTCTTTGATCCGTATCATCGATTGCGGCGCGTCGCGTTCCGCATCGGAGCTTACCCGAGCAGGGACTACGGCAACGATGACGCCAAGCGGAAATGGTTCTTCTTTCTCCATCATGTATTGCCAGAGGAAACGCAGGACGCGATCAAGAAGATCCTGGGCGATGCGATGACCCGAACCGCGATCAAGGCGGTGAAGTTCTCGGTCGAGGAGAACAGCCAGGTCCGTCATCCCCACCTGTTTCCGAGCAATAGCGAGCCGCTCACGAGTTACCTGAATGGCGCCGGCAATGCATATCTGGTCCATCTGGTCGTGCAGGGACCGATGGATGACAGCGCGGAGGATCCGCCTGGCGACAACGATACCGATAGCGGTGAACAGCCGATCGTCTGGCCGAAGCTTGAGCTCCGCAGGCCATCCTTCGGGCGGAGCAAATCGGGCGGCGCGAAGGGCGCTGCCAAGAAAAAGGCCGTCAGCAAGAAGAAGGTCGGCAAAAAGGCCGCCAAGCGTCCGCGCAAGCGTTGACGAGGCGATCACGGCGGTTGATTGTGGCGGCAAGGGTCGACGGATGCGTCGGCCCTTCTGTCTCCAGGTCGTCCTGAAATCTGGCTGGCGGCAGCGCCCGCTGCCGGCTGCCCAAAGTCCGCTACGGCGCCGGTCCAGCCTGTTCCGTTGCGGATGAAATGCTGCGTCCGATGCGACTTCCCTTTTTCTATGGCTGGATCATCGTCGCGGTGACCTTCGTCACCATGGCGATCGGCGTCAACGCGCGTACGGCGTTCTCGCTGTTCTATCCGCCGATCATCTCAGAATTCGGCTGGGAGCGCGGCATCACGGCCGGCGCCTTCTCGTTCGGCTTTGTCGCCTCGGCGATCGCAAGTCCGCTGATCGGACGGTTGATGGACCGCGGCGGTCCGCGCGCGGTGATGGAGCTTGGCGTGCTCTTGATGGGCTCGGGCCTGCTGCTGGCGCCGCTGACCACGCAGCCCTGGCACCTCTATCTCACGATCGGCGTGCTGGTCGGCGCCGGCAGCGTCTGCCTCGGCTATTCCGGACAATCGTTGTTCGTGCCGAACTGGTTCGTCCGCCGTCGCGGACTTGCGATCGGGCTCGCCTTCGCCGGCGTCGGTATCGGCTCGGTGACGCTGCTGCCATGGGTGCAGCACATGATCGAGCACACCGGCTGGCGCACCGCCTGCACCGCAATGGGGATCGTGGTGCTGGTCGTGCTCGCGCCGATCAATCTCTTGCTGCACAAGCGGCCGGAGGACATCGGCCTGCAGCCGGACGGCGATGCCGCGCCGACGGCGACGTCGGCCAGGCCGGCGTCGAATATCGTCGACCCGGTGTGGGCCGGCACCGACTGGACGCTGCCGCGTGCGCTGCGCACCGCGCGGTTCTGGTGGATCGCGATCGGCTATTTCTGCGGCCTGTACATCTGGTACGCGGTGCAGGTGCATCAGACCAAATTCCTGCTCGACATCGGCTTCAGCTCCAGCGTCAGCGTCTGGGCGCTTGGCGTCGTCAGCCTGCTCGGCATTCCCGGCCAGATCTGGCTCGGGCATCTCTCCGATCGCATCGGCCGGGAATGGGTGTGGGCGATCTCCTGCTTCGGCTTCGTGATCTGCTTCGCCGCGCTCGCCGCCTTGAAATACTGGCCGAACATGGCGCTGATCTATCTCATGGTCTTCACCCAGGGCGCGCTTGGTTATGGCCTGACATCCGTGATGGGACCGGTTGTGCTCGAGATCTTCCAGGGCAAGCATTACGGCAGCATCTTCGGCACCGTGATGCTGGCTGCGCTTGCCGGCGGCGCTGCGGGCCCCTGGATCACCGGCCAGCTCTATGATCTCTCGGGCAGCTACACCAGCGCCTTCCTGCTCGGGATCGCCGTCAGCCTGCTGTCGGCAGTTGCGATCTGGCAGGCCTCGCCCCGCAAGGTCCGCGCCGTCGCCGGACAGATGCACAAGGTCGCAAGCGCGGCCTGACGTGTCAGGCCGACGAAACCCCGATCGCGCGCTGCAGGTCGGTGATCGCGCGCAGGCAGCTGTCGGCGGGGGTGGTTTCCGGATCGATCAGGCGGTGCAGTCGGAAACCATCTTCCAGCGCCAGCACGATCGCTCCGGTCCAGTCCGGATCGAGTCTGCCGTTCCTGCCGCTATTCTTCTGCGCAGTCGTGACGATGTCGGCGATCAGCTTGCGTCGCGCGCGCAGGCGCTTGGCAAGCTCGGGCCGGCGCTTCTCGGCACGGGCCACGAACAGGATCATCTCCATGTGCAGGAGAGGGGAGCGGCCGAGCGGATCCTGCCGGCTGCGATCCATGGTGCGCAGCGCCTCGAGGAAGTCGGCCAGGTTCCTGTGCCGGGCGAGCAAATCGAGATTGCGCCGGATCGATTGCTCGACGTGATCCTCGAGCATCGCGAAGATCAGCTCGTCCTTGCTCTTGAAGTTCGAATAGAAGGCGCCGCGGGTGAAGCCCGCCGCGGCCGCGATCGCCTCGATGCTGGCGCCGCCGATGCCCTGTTCCTCGAACACCCGCGCCGCCGCCTCGAACAGCTTCTCGCAGGTGTCGTCCCGTGTCGGTCTGGTTCGAACCCTTGACATCGGCGCATTTTAGGGCAGAATGCAACTCGATACAAGAGTGTATCGAATTGCATTCGAGAACCAGAACAGCCGCATCCGTGATGATGCGGTCTTGAGGATGACACCAGGGCGCGCCAAGCTGCATGCACCGGCGTAGCGAGCGAACGAGGTCACCATGAACGAGCAAGTTCAGCCGGCGAGCGGCGAGCCGCTTTTCAATCCACTGGCGCCCGAATTCATTCGCAATCCCTATCCGTATTACGAGCGGCTGCGCCGCCTCGATCCGATGCATGTCAATGTGCACGGCGCCTTCGTCGCCAGCCGGCACGCCGAGGCGAGCCTCGTGCTGCGCGACAAGCGGTTCGGCAAGGATTTTGCCGAGCGCTCGATCCGCCGCTACGGTCCGAAGATCATGGAAGAGCCGGTCTTCCGCAGCATGAGCCACTGGATGCTGCAGCAGGATCCGCCCGACCACACCCGCCTGCGCGGCCTTGTCGTCAAGGCCTTCACCGCGCGCCGGGTCGAGGACATGCGTCCGCGCATCCAGCATGTCGTCGACGAGACGCTCGACCGCATCATTCCGCAAGGCAAGATGGACCTGATCGAGGATTTCGCGTTCCGTCTGCCGGTCACGATCATCTGCGACATGCTCGGCATCCCCGAGGAACACCGCGAGGCCTTCTACAACGGTTCGCGCGATGGCGGTCGCATCCTCGAGCCGGTGCCGCTGACGCCCGAGGAAATCAAGCAGGGCAACACCGCCAATGCGATGGCGGCGATGTATTTCCATCAGCTGTTCGAGCTGCGCCGCAAACAGCCCGGCGACGACCTCACCACCCAGCTGGTGCAGGCCGAAGAGGACGGCCAGAAGCTCACCAATGAGGAGCTGACCGGCAACATCATCCTGCTGTTCGGCGCCGGCCACGAGACGACCGTGAACCTGATCGGCAACGGCCTGCTGGCGCTGTTCCGCAACCCGGACCAACTCGCGCTGCTGAAGGCCAATCCCAGCCTGATCATCAATGCGATCGAGGAGTTTCTGCGTTACGATTCCTCGGTGCAGCTGACCGGCCGTGTCGCGCTGGAGGACATCGACGACCTCGGTGGCAAGCGCATCCCGAAGGGCGAGAGCGTGCTGTGCCTGCTCGGCTCGGCCAATCACGACGAGGCTGTTTACCCCGATCACCCCGAAAGGCTCGACATCCGGCGGCCGAACGTCAAGCCGCTGTCGTTCGGCGGCGGCATCCATTTCTGCCTCGGCGCCCAGCTGGCGCGGATCGAGGCCGAGATCGCGATCTCGACGTTGCTGCGCCGGATTCCCGACCTGCGGCTCGATGACGCGGAAAATCCGGAGTGGCGGCCGACCTTCGTCCTGCGCGGGCTGAAGCGGCTGCCGGCGAGTTGGTGACGTTCCCGCGGGACAGCGATCCGCGGCGGGGCCGGCACACGCACGCTTGAACGGGAAATCCACTATCTGTCCGAAGTCCCAGCAGTAAACCGGCTGTGACTTCGCCGTACTTGTCTCTATATTTGGGGCGCTCCGGCCAGAGGTTGGCAAAGGGTTCAGCATGAGGAGGCTGCCGCGGAGCTGGCTCAAAGGGAGACACCGTGCAGACAACGCTGCTCGGCCTGGCAATTGCCTTCATTCTTGCACTGGTCGCGGCGCTGGTCGGTCCGTATTTCGTTGACTGGAACCAGTTCCGGCCGCAGTTCGAGGCGGAGGCGTCCAAGATCATCGGCGTGCCGGTCCGCGTCGCCGGCAATCTCGACGCGCGTCTGCTGCCGGCACCCTCGCTGCGGTTGAAGACCGTCACCGTCGGCGGCGCCAACGACCTCGGCAAGGTCCGGGCCGCCAATCTCGACGTCGAGCTCAGCCTGAGCTCGCTGATGCGCGGCGAGTGGCGCGCGAACGAGCTCACCATCAACGGCGCGTCGCTCGATCTCGGGCTCGACCCGAAAGGGCGGATCGACTGGTCGCCGTCGAGCGGGAGCTTCAACCTCGCTTCACTGGCGATCGACCGGCTCAACCTGACCGGCCGCATCGCGCTGCATGATGCCGCGAGCCGCAGCACGCTCGAGCTGAACGACATTGCCTTCAGCGGCGACGTCCGCTCGCTTGCCGGCGCGATCCGCGGCGACGGCAATTTCATGTTCGACGGCAACCGCTACCCGTTTCGGGTCTCCTCGGGGCAAAGCGCCGATGGTAGCGGCACCCGTCTGCACTTCAGCATCGATCCCGGGCAGCGGCCGGTGTCGGCCGATCTCGACGGCATCCTGACCTTCGAGGCCCGCGCGCCGCGGTTCGAGGGCACACTGACGCTGGCGGGTGCGCCCGGCCAGCGCGGCGGCGATGCGCCGCCATGGCGGATCGCCGCCAAGGTGAAATCGGATTATTCGGCGGCGCGGCTCGACCAGATCGAGGTGAGCTATGGCGCCGAGGATCGTGCGCTGAAGCTCGCTGGCAATGGCGACCTGCGTTTCGGTGCGTCGCCGCTGCTGCGCGCCTCGCTTACGGCGCGGCAGCTCGACGGCGACAAGTTCGCCGCCAAGGATAGCGCCAAGGACAGCAACAATGGCAATGTCGAGCCGGTCCGCGTGCTGCCGGCCATGCGCGTGGTGTTGTCGGGTCTTCCGCAAAGCCCGATACCGGCGCAGGTCGAGCTGGCGTCCGAGCAGATCATGCTCGGCGGCCGTCCGTTGCAGGACATCTCGGCGGAGCTGCAATCGGATGCGAAATCCTGGACAGTGCGCCGGCTGGAATTTCGCGCGCCGGGATCCACGCGGGTCTCGATGAGCGGTGCCAGCGCGCAAGCCGGAGCCGCGAATACCTTCAAGACCGCGCTCAACATCGAATCGTCCGATCCCGACGCGCTGATGACCTGGCTGCAGGGGCGCGGCGACGTCACCTATCGCAGCCAGAGGCCGCTGCGTTTGCGCGGCGACGTCATGGTGTCGCCATCAGGCTTTTCGATCGACGCGATGAAGGCGGAGATCGAAAGCGGCACGCTCGAGGGCCGCGTCGCAGTTACGCACCGCGAGGCAACCAGCGGCTCGAAGGTCGAGGCGCAGTTGAAGGCGGATCGGCTCGACCTCGACGCGACCGCGGCATTGATCCGCTCGCTGGCCGGTCCGCAAGGCGAATGGCCCGACGAGGCGCAGCTGTCGCTCGACGTCGGGCGCGCGGTCTCTTCCGGGCAGGAATTGCGGCCGCTGCTGGCGAAGATCGCCTATAGCCCGAAGAACATCGTGCTCGAGCGCGTCAGGATCGGCCAGCCCGACAATGTCACGCTGGACGGCAGCGGCAATTTCGACCGCGCCAATTCGACCGGCAAGCTTGCCGTCGACGCGACCGCCGCGTCGCTCGGCCGGCTGACCGCTGTGGTTCAGCCGTTCGCGCCGGCGCTGGCCGCGCGGCTTGGCGTGCTCCGCGCGGATGCCGGCCCGGTCCGCGCCAAGTTCGCGCTCGACCTCGGCAAGGGCAAGGCTGCCGATCGCGTCAGCGCGCGCGCGACGCTCGATCTCGACACGCCGCAACTCAAGGGCAATACGGTGATCTCGGCGACGCCGCAGGTGGCTGCGATCCGTGGGCTGGATTTCGATGCACTCCGCAGCAACGAGGTTACAGCGGAGACGAAATTCTCGGCCGGCGATGGCAATGCTTTGCTGGCACTGCTTGGGCTTGACCATGCGGTCGCAGCCGGTGCCGGTTCGACGCAATTCGAGGGCACGGTGATCGGCGCGTGGCGCGCGCCGTTGCGGCTGAAGGCAAGGCTCTGGGGCGCAGGGCTCGACGCGGATGCCGAAGGGACCGCGGAGCCTTGGACCAGGGACGGGGCCAGCGAGAGCAAATCGAGCATCAGCCTCCGCGTTCGCAGCGCCGACATCAGTCCGCTGCTCAATCTGAAACCAGCCGATCCGGTCGCAAACATCCGCCTGTCGTCGAAGCTGACGCTCGCGGGCGACAGGCTGAGCTTCGACGATCTCGACAGCATCATCGCCGGTTCACGGCTGCGCGGCCATCTGGCGCTGATGCTCGCCGATCAGAAAAGCGTCGACGGCGAAGTCGGTCTCGATCAGATCACGCTGGCGCCGATTTTCGCGGCCGCGATCGGCGCGGCCGGTCACGATGCGACGGAGCCGCTCGGCCAGGGGCTCACGAGCGCCTGGCGCGGCAAGGTCACGTTCGAAGCGTTGCACGGTCTGCTGCCGGGGGGCGCCGAGCTGCAGCCGGTCCGCGGCACCATCAGGTCGGACGGGCAGTCGCTGACCTTTGACGGCATCAAGGGCAAGATCGGCGGCGGCGAGGCGACTGCCACCATCGATGCGCGACAGGGCGCCAACGGACTTGCGCTCAGCGCCAATGTGCAGCTGTCCGGCATCGACAGTTCAGCCTTGCGCTACCGCAGTCTCGCGATGCCCAAGGGACGCGCCTCGATGCAGATGACATTGTTGACGCAGGGCCGCAGCGCCTCGGCGTTGACCGGCGCGCTGTCCGGCAGCGGCACCGTGACGCTGGAGGGGCTGAGCCTTCCGGGTCTCGATCCGCGCGCCTTCGAGGTTGCGATCCGCGCCAGCGATTCCGGGCAGGCGACCGACGACACGCGGCTGCGGCAGATCGTCGAACCGGCGCTCGCGGGTGGCGCGCTGTCGATTGCTTCGGCGCAAATCCCCTTCAACATCCGCGACGGCCGCCTCCGGGTCGGCGCCACCACGCTCGCGGCGAACGGCGCCAATGCGATCGTATCCGGCGGCTACGACATTCCGGCCGACCAGGCCGACATTCGCGCCGCCCTGGCATCGACGCAGGTCGGCACGGCCAACAGCCGACCGGAGATCCAGCTGCTTGCCGTGGGTACGCCCGACGGATTGTCGCGCAGCATCGACATTGCAGCGCTGTCGTCGTGGCTTGCGGTGCGCGCGATCGACCGGGAGACCAAGCGGCTCGACGCCATCGAGCGCGGCGAACCGGCGCCGCCGCCGACCCCGACGGCTCTTCCGCATCCGGCCGAGCCGGCGCCGGATGCGTCCAACCCAAATTCGACAGGATTGCCTTCCGCCAACTTGCCGGGGCCCGGCCCCGATCCGCGCCGCGTGCCGGCGAAGCCGAAGATCGTTGCGCCGCGGCCGCCGACTGTCCCGCCGGTCGCCACCGCGCCCGCCATTGCGCCGCCCGCGTCGGTTGCGAGCCAGCCGCAGCTGGCGCCGCTGCCGCCGCCGATCGAGGTCAAACCGGTGCCCGGCGCAGCCAAGTCAAGGCCGCTGCGACCGCCACTGTCGTTGACGCCGCAGGTCGCCAATCCGCCGCCGCGGCCAGCGATGCAGAACTAAGGCATGATCCGGAAAAGTGCGAAGCGGTTTTCCCTCGCGACAAACGCGGGACGCGTTTGCGCGGAGATCATGTTCAAACAAAGAGCTAAAGCGCGATGACGATTCAGCCTAATCACATCGCGCTTTAAACACGCCTTCAAGGGAAGTGGGCATCGGTTCGCCTCGAGAAAGCGCGCCAAACGAAGCGCTGGCTCACGATCGGTGCTCGAGAATATTGATCAGCTTGCCGAAGGGATCGCGGACGAAGAAGCGCCGCACGCCCCATGGCTCGTCCGCCGGTCCGTATTCGATCGCGATGCGGGCTGCCTTCATTCGGCGCAGGGCCTCGTCGAGATCATCGACCTCGATCGAGAGATCAGGTACCGGCGTGCCGGAGCCACCTTCGGAAGCGAAGCTGATTTGAGCCTGCATTGTTTCGGATGAACCGTAAGTCGCAAACCAACCGAAATCCATCAGTGGCTCGAGGCCGAGCAGGTCCCGATAGAACGACCTCGCTGCCGCTGTGTCCGATGCGGCAACGTTCGCGACGATCCGACCTTCATGCTGAAGCCCGCGCGTCGGAACGACCGTCTGCCGATGGCGACGGTCGGAGAGGCCGTCAGGCCTGCTGTCGCGTGTCGACCTGTTGCGGCCTGACATCCGCGGGCACCGCCGGCGTGGCCCGCGAGCGGAAGTAGTCGAGCACGAAGAGCCGGATCGCGGAGGACAGATTGCCCTGCTGACGGTTGTTGTCGATCTCGCCGACCAACTCCGACAGCGTCATGTTCCGCAGACCGGAAATCTCCTTCATGCCATTCCAGAAAGCTTCTTCGAGGCTGACGCTGGTCTTGTGTCCGGCGACGACGATCGAGCGCTTGACGACGGGAGACTTCATGATGCGTCTCCGTTTTCGATGCGGTGCTGATCGAGCACGCGCGCGTTGCGCTCGCCGAGAAATTCGTCACGCGCTCGTTCGGATTTGGTGCGACCGAATAGCGCACGATTGGCTTCGGCCTGCTTCGCTGCTTGTTCGCGCTCACCGCGCTTCTTGAATCGTTTCAGGTTGACCACGTCGCCCATGCTCGTCGTCCTCATCGTCCCCAGAGCGGAATTGGTGATGCATCGTGACGAAAGCAAGAGCGACTGCACTACGCGCCCGGCTCGATATTCATCCCGAATCCCCATTTGATGCTCTGATAGCATCAAAGAATCCGTTTCGCTCTGCGAAAACTAGACGTCTGTACCACGCGCCAGCGCAGAGCTCATAGGTAACGCGCCTTAGTCTTTAGGCGTTATGATCCATAATTATATCACGCGCGCTGACCGTAATTATCCGGACAATGCGCGCTTCGCTTTAGCCCGGGTGTGTCATTTTGTCCGGCTGCACGAGGCGATCGAACTCATCCGCGGAAACAAATCCGAGCCGCAAAGCCTCCTCCTTCAGCGTCGTTCCGCGCGCATGCGCCGACTTGGCGACCTTGGCTGCGTTATCGTAACCGATCTTCGGCGCGAGCGCCGTGACCAGCATCAGCGATCGCTGCATCAGTTCGTTGATGCGCTTTTCGTCGGCGCGTATTCCGACAACGCAATGCTCGGTAAATGAGCGGACAACGTCAGACAGCAACTGAATGGAATTTATCATACAATATGCCAGCACGGGCTTGTACACGTTCAGCTCGAAATGGCCCTGGCTGCCGGCGACGGTGATCGTGGTCTGATTGCCGAACACCTGGCAGCAGACCATGGTCATGGCTTCGCACTGGGTCGGATTGACCTTGCCCGGCATGATCGACGAGCCCGGCTCGTTCTCGGGCAGGATCAACTCGCCGAGGCCCGAGCGCGGGCCCGAGCCGAGCAAGCGGATGTCGTTGGCGATCTTGAACAGGCCGGTCGCCACCGAGTTGATCGCGCCGTGCACCAGCACATAGGCGTCGTTGGAAGCCAGCGCCTCGAACTTGTTGGCCGCGCTGGTGAACGGCAGCTTGGTGATCTTGGCGACGTGGCGCGCGAAGGTTTTCGCAAATCGCGGCTTCGAGTTGAGGCCGGTGCCGACGGCGGTGCCGCCCTGCGCGAGCGGAAACAGATCCTTCACCGCGACGCGCAGCCGCGCGATGCCGCTCTCGACCTGCGCGGCGTAGCCGGAGAATTCCTGGCCGAGCGTCAGCGGCGTCGCATCCTGGGTGTGGGTGCGCCCGATCTTGACGATCCCGGCAAACGCCTTCTCCTTGTTGCGCAACGCGCGATGCAGTTCGGTGAGTGCCGGAATCAGATCGGCGACGATGCGGCTCGCTGCGGCGATATGCATCGCGGTCGGAAACGAGTCGTTCGACGACTGACTCATGTTGACGTGATCGTTCGGATGTATCGGCTTCTTGGCGCCAAGCTCGCCGCCGAGCATCTGGTTGGCGCGGTTGGCGATCACCTCGTTCACGTTCATGTTGCTCTGCGTGCCCGAGCCGGTCTGCCAGACCACCAGCGGGAAGTTGTCGTCGAGCTTGCCTTCGATCACTTCCTTGGCTGCGCGGATGATGGCGCCGGCGCGGCGCGCATCGAGCTGGCCGAGCTCGCGATTGGTCTCCGCGGCCGCAAGCTTCACGATGCCGAGTGCATGGACGATCGCGATCGGCATCCGGTCGTGGCCGATCTTGAAATTCTGCCGCGAGCGTTCGGTCTGCGCGCCCCAATAGCGGTCGGCGGGAACGTCGATCGGACCGAAGCTGTCGGTCTCGCTGCGGGTCTTTGCCTTGGAGGGGATCGTCGATCGAGCCATCATGCTTTCCGTGGATGCTTGCCGTTGCGTCATCAAAATGTGGCCCACCGCGGCAACGCGACAGCGTCCGCGCGAAGAGCACGTTGATGCAGAAGGTAGGCCGGGATGACGATTTGTCATCCCGATCCCGGCAAGCATCCTACAAGGTCGAGGCGTGATCTGCGCTTAGATTATTTCTTGCGGAAGCGGTCCAGCCGCACGACCTCGGCGCCTTCGCTGGGCTTCGCGGGCTCCTGCTCGGTCTCGGCGCTCTCGGCCGTTGTCTGGGCCGCAGGGGCGGGCAGGGGAGAGGCCGGCGCCGTGGCGGGAGGGGCTTCTTCGGACAGTGCGTCCGAGACGTCGAAGCGCAAATCGAACGGCGCGGACGGATCGAGGAAGCGCGTCACCGCGGCGAACGGCACGGTCAGCCGCTCGGGAATCCCGCCGAACGACAGGCCGACCTCGAAGCGATCCTCGGTCACCACCAGATCCCAGAACTGGTGCTGCAGGATGATGGTCATCTCCTCCGGATACTGCGCGAGCAGCCGGGGCGACAGCTTCACGCCGTCGCCGTGCGACAGGAAGGTGATGTAGAAATGGTGTTCGCCCGGCAGGCCATGTTCGGCGGCGTCGGACAACACCCGGCGCAGCACCCCGCGCAGCGCGTCGCGCGCCAGCACGTCATATCGGATGTGATCGGTCGCCATGGTGATCCTGTCGCTTCGAAATGCCCGCCAGGGCGGCGCCGGACCGTCCGACTCGCCCTTCTCCCATGCTACCCTGCCGGGAGCCGGAAATCAGCAGGGCCGGCAGCTGAAATGCGGGCGGGCGCCCGATTGGGAAACAAGGGATAAAGTGGAGGCTTCTGTTGCCAGGTGCCTCCGAACCCCGCCTAGCGGAGCTTAACCCGCTAGGACTTTAAGATGGTCTTTCAAACTGCGTTACGCAGCCTGAGCAACCGGAGCAAAGTTGTCGTTGGCAACTATTGCATTGGCCCGATGTCGGCGGAACCATACCGAGAAAAAACACGCCCTTTACGCCCTCGTCGATCCTATTTCGCCCCCGCCGAAAGCCACCGCGACGGATGGGTTTTGGTGGAGGCGCCGGGTACCGCCCCCGGGTCCGAATGGTTTATTGCGACGGTCATTTATTTCCATAGCCGGCGAACCGGCACCCCCAATATAGCGACAAAGTCTTAGAAAAACAGAGCCGATTCAGGCCCTTTCGGCTGTGAAAACCCGCCGATTTGGGGTGGCCAGGCTTTTGGCCAGGAATCTTGGCTAGGAATCTTGGCGCTGTCCCGGCGCCGTTCTAGGTTCTGCCCATGCCCCCGGAATCCCCGCCGGTTGCCGCCCCGGCGCCGGACGCCTCCGCACCATCTCCGCCCCACCAGCCCGGCCTGCTCGAGCTGTTCCTGGCCTTTGCCAAGATGTCGCTGGCCGGTTTTGGCGGGGTTCTGGTCTGGGCCCGGCGCGCGATCGTCGAGCAGCACCGCTGGATGACCGCGGAGGAGTTCAACGAGGCCTTCGCGCTGTGCCATTTCCTGCCAGGTCCGAACATCGTCAACCTGTCGGTCGTATTCGGCTCGCGCTTTCGCGGCATAGCCGGCGGGCTCGCGGCCTTCGCCGGGCTGGTCGGGCCGCCGATGGTGATCGCGACCATCCTTGCCGCGCTCTATGCCCGTTACGGCGACATCGACGTGCTGCGCCGGACGCTCGCCGGCGTCGCCTGCGCCGCGGTCGGGCTGCTGTTCGCCGTCGTCTTCAAGATGATGATGCCGCTCCTGAAGCGGCGCGATGTCGCGGGCCTCGTCATTCTGGCCGCGGTTTTCGTCGCGATCGGACTGATCCGGTGGCCGCTCCAGATCGTGCTGCTGGTGGCGGTCCCGCTCAGTATTGCGACCACGGTCCTGGCCCGCCGCATGGTGCGGGCATGAGCCCGGACTCCAACCCGATCGCGGCGCTGGTCTGGACCTTCGGCCTGATGTCGCTGTTTGCGGTCGGCGGCGCCAATTCGGCGATTCCCGAAATGCACCGTGCCGCCGTCGACGTGCATCACTGGCTGACCGACAAGCAGTTCGCCGACGTATTCGCGATCTCGCAGCTCTCGCCGGGGCCGAACGTGCTGATCGTGACCTTGATAGGCTACTCGGTCGCAGGCGTCGCCGGGGCGTTGGCCGCGACGGTGGCGATGTGCGGACCGACCGCGCTGCTTGCCTATTATGTGAGCCGTTTCCTCGATCGCTCGCGCGACGCGCGCTGGCCGGCGATGATCCAGGCGGCACTGGTTCCGTTGTCGATCGGTCTGATGGCGGCCTCTGGCCTGATCGTGGCGCAGACCTCAGACCAAAGTTGGATCGCGGTCCTGATCACCATTGTCGCGGCCGCGCTTGCTTTCGCGACGCGGATCAACCCTTTGTGGATGTTGCTGGCCGGAGGCCTCTTGGGTTTCGCTGGCGTTATCTGACGAAAATCGCTAGCAAGGCTTTCGGTCAACGCACCACAAGCCAAGCCATTCAATCAAAACGGGCGGGACAGCCCTGACGGGGGAAGCGAAGTCATGAGCGATACGCCGAGCGAGGCGCCGGTCAAATCGATCTTGCCGAAATGGGTGCGCGGTCCGCAGGACTTTGTCGGCGGGCTCGCCATGATGGCGGTTGCGCTGTTTGCCTTGTGGGCCTCGAGCGATCTGCAGGGCATGCATGGATTTTCGTTCGGCGCCGGAACCGCGCCGCGCATGTTCGCCGTGCTGCTGCTGTTGCTCGGCGGTGGTGTCGCGCTGATGGGAGTTCTGCAGGCCGGCCCGCATATCGCGGCCTATTCCTGGCGCGGCCCGTTGTTCGTATCCGCGGCAATCGTGTTCTTCGCATTGGCGATCCGGCCGCTCGGGCTTGTGGTCTCCGCGTTTGCCGCCTTCATGATCGCGGCGATGGGCTCGCAGGAGACGAAACTGGTCGAGGCCGTCATTGTCGGCGCCTGTCTGACCGTCGGCTGCGCATTGCTTTTCCCCTATGTGCTGGGACTTCCGATGCCGATGTTCCCGCGTTTCCTGATCCAGTGAGGGCGTGATGGAACTGTTCGCCAATCTCGCCCACGGTTTCGCGGTCGCATTCTCGCCGATCAACCTTCTGATGTGCCTGATCGGCGCGCTGGTCGGCACGCTGGTCGGCGTGCTGCCGGGCATCGGCACCATCGCCACCGTGGCCATGCTGCTGCCGATCACCTTCGGCCTGCCGCCGGTCGGGGCGCTGATCATGCTCGCCGGCATCTATTACGGTGCGCAATATGGCGGCTCGACCACCTCGATCCTGGTCAATATTCCGGGCGAGGCGACCTCCGTGGTCACCGCGCTTGACGGCCACCAGATGGCCAAGCAGGGCCGCGCCGGCCCGGCGCTGGCGATCGCCGCGATCGGCTCGTTCTTCGCCGGCTGCGTCGCGACCGTGCTGATCGCCGTGCTCGGCGCGCCGCTGACCAAGCTCGCGCTGGCGTTCGGCCCGGCCGAATATTTCTCGCTGATGGTGCTCGGCCTGATCTTCGCGGTGGTGCTCGCCAAGGGCTCGGTGCTGAAGGCGATCGCGATGATCGTGTTCGGCCTGTTGCTGTCGATGGTCGGCTCCGACATTGAAACCGGCGCCTCGCGCATGGCCTTCAACATCCCTGAGCTCGCCGACGGCCTCGGCTTTGCCACCGTGGCGATGGGCGTGTTCGGCTTCGCGGAGATCATTCGCAACCTCGACCACGGCGCCGAGATGAACCGCAATTTGGTGCAGCAGAAGATCACCGGCCTGATGCCGACCAGGAAGGACATCGCGGATTCCACGCCGGCGATCCTGCGCGGCACCGTGCTCGGCTCGATCCTCGGCATCCTGCCGGGCGGCGGCGCGGTGATCGCGTCGTTCGCGGCCTATACGCTGGAGAAGAAGCTGGCGAAGGACCCGAAGCGGTTCGGCCGCGGCGCGATCGAGGGCGTGGCGGCGCCGGAAAGCGCCAACAACGCCGCGGCGCAGACCTCGTTCATCCCGCTGCTCACGCTCGGCATCCCGCCGAACGCGGTGATGGCGCTGATGGTCGGCGCGATGACCATCCACGGCATCGTGCCGGGTCCGCAGGTGATGCAGAAGCAGCCCGATCTGGTCTGGGGCATGATCGCCTCGATGTGGATCGGCAATCTGATGCTGATCATCATCAACCTGCCGCTGGTGGGCATCTGGGTTCGTCTGCTGCGCGTGCCGTACCGGCTGATGTTCCCCTCGATCGTGGTGTTCTGCGCGATAGGCATCTACTCGGTGAACAACGCGCCGGTCGACGTCGTGCTCGCCGGCGTGTTCGGCCTCGTCGGTTATTGGCTGATCAAGCATGATTTCGAGCCGGCACCGCTGCTGCTCGGCATGGTGCTGGGCCCGCTGATGGAGGAGAACCTGCGTCGCGCGCTGTTGATCTCGCGCGGCGACTGGAGCGTGTTCGTGTCGCGGCCGCTGTCGGCGGTGCTGCTGGCGATCGCGGCCGGTCTGCTGGTGCTTGCCGTGCTGCCGACCTTGCGTGCCAAGCGCGACGAAGTGTTCGTGGAGTCCGAGGGCTAGCGCATGATCCGGAAAGGTGTGGAGCGGTTTTCCGGATAGATCATGCGCAAACAGGGTGCGCCGGCCCTGCGTCGGCGCGCCGCAGGCGGAAGTCGAATCGACACTCGATGTCGCCCCGTGAAATGAAAATGCCGGCCGATTTGGCCGGCATTTTTATTGGTCAAACGTTCCGGGAGGAATTGAGATGATGTCCATTCGCTCGCTTGCGGGCGCATGCCTTTCGGCCATCGTAGCGCTCGGCGCATTCGCCGTGCCGGCGTCCGCGCAAAATTATCCGACCCGCACCATCACCATGATCGTGCCGTTCGCAGCCGGCGGCCCGACCGACGTCATCTCGCGCATCGTCACCGCGCACATGGCGCAGACGCTGGGACAGAGCATCGTGATCGAGAACGTGGTCGGCGCCGGCGGCACCACCGCGACGACGCGCGCCGCACGCGCCGCCAATGACGGCTATACGCTGATCACAGGGCATATGGGCACGCACGCCGCCTCCGTGCCGCTCTATCCGAAGCTGGCCTATCACCCGGAAAAGGATTTCGAGCCCGTCGCGCTGCTCGCCGGCACGCCGATCCTGATCCTTGCCCGCAAGGACTTTCCGCCGAAGGATCTCAAGGAATTCGTCACCTACGTGAAGGCCAATGCCGAGAAGGTCAACGCCGCGCATGCCGGCATCGGCTCGGTCTCGCACGCCTCCTGCGAACTCCTGAACTCGATCCTCGGCATCAAGCCGGTCGGCGTGCCCTTCAACGGCACCGGCCCGGCCATGAATGCGCTGGTCGCCGGCCAGGTCGATTACATGTGCGACCAGATCGTCAATGCGGTGCCGCAGATCAACGCCGGCACCATCAAGGCCTATGCGGTCGCGACCCCGGAGCGCAACCCGTCGCTGCCCAATGTGCCGACCACGACGGAAGCCGGCTTGCCGGCATTCCAGGCCCAGGCCTGGAACGCGATTTTCGCGCCGAAGGGAACTTCGCCCGCCATCATCGCCACGCTGAATGCCGCGGCCATCAAGGCGCTCGACGACGAGAACGTCCGCAGGCGCCTGCTCGAGCTCGGCAGCGTGATCCCGGCGCCGGCCAACCGCACGCCGGAGGCGCTCGCGACCCTCATCAAGAACGAGATCGCGAAGTGGACGCCGGTGCTCAAGCCGGCAACTTAATCCAGCACGATCAAGTGGATAGGACAGGGGCGGAACGCGAGTTCCGCCCCTTGTCGTTTGGCGCGGAGTGCTCACTTTTCAGGGTATAATCGGCGCGTTCAGCCGAATCAGCGTGCCGACCGGCGGCCTCGGCCGCTACATTGGCCGTTCTCTCGAAAGCCCGAAACAGACGCCATGAACCAGTATCACGACCTGCTCGAACGCATCCTCGCCGACGGCGCCGAGAAGCACGACCGCACCGGCACCGGGACGCTGTCGATCTTCGGCCATCAGATGCGCTTCAACCTCGCGGCCGGCTTCCCGATGCTGACCACCAAGCGGCTGCCGCTGAAGGCGATCGTGCACGAGCTGCTCTGGTTCCTCGCCGGCGACACCAACATCAAATATCTCAACGACAACGGCGTCACGATCTGGGACGAATGGGCCGACGCCAACGGCGACCTCGGTCCGGTGTACGGCTCGCAATGGCGGTCGTGGCCCGCGCCGGATGGCCGCAGCATCGACCAGATCGCTGGCGTGGTCGAGATGATCAAGCGCAACCCGGACTCGCGGCGGCTGATCGTCAGCGCCTGGAATCCGGCCGAGGTCGACAAGATGGCGCTGCCGCCGTGCCACTGCCTGTTCCAGTTCTATGTCGCGAACGGCAAATTGTCCTGTCAGCTCTATCAGCGCTCGGGCGACGTCTTCCTCGGCGTGCCCTTCAACATCGCCTCCTATGCGCTGCTCACCATGATGGTCGCGCAGGTGACCGGGCTCAAGCCCGGCGATTTCGTGCACTCGCTCGGCGACGCGCACCTCTACTCGAACCATCTCGAGCAGGCGCGCCTGCAACTGACGCGGCCGACGCGGCCGTTGCCGACGATGGCGATCAATCCGGACGTGAATGATATCTTCGCGTTCCGCTACGAGGACTTCAAACTCGAAGGTTACGACCCGCATCCGCACATCAAGGCCGAAGTCGCGGTCTGATGTCGCTCTTGATCCGCCGCGCGCGGCCCGATGAGGCCGGACTGGTGTTCTCGCTGGTCCGCGAACTCGCCGAATACGAAAAGCTTCTGCATGAGGTTCACGCCAGCGAGGCCGATATCGCCGACGCGCTGTTCGGCGCCAATCCGCGGCTTTATTGCGACATCGCGGAATGGAAGGGCGAGCCTGCCGGCTTCGCGGTCTGGTTCGTCAACTTCTCGACCTTCGCCGGCCGTCACGGCATCTATCTCGAAGACCTCTTCGTGCGTCCGGCGCTGCGCGGCAAGGGCATCGGCAAGGCGCTGCTGGTGCATCTGGCGAAGCAATGCCTCGCCAATGGCTGGTCGCGCCTGCAATGGGCGGTGCTCGACTGGAACGCGCCGTCGATCGCGTTCTACAAGTCGCTCGGCGCCGAGCTGATGGACGAATGGACGATTTGCCGCGTCTCCGGCGAGGCGCTGTCGACGCTCGCGGAAGGGGCGCGCTGATGGAGATCGTGCTCGTCGTTGCGGTCGCCGAGAACGGCGTGATCGGGAAGGACAACGCCATTCCGTGGCGGCTGAAATCCGATCTGCGCCGCCTCAAGGCGATCACGCTGGGCAAGCCCGTCGTGATGGGACGCAAGACCTTCGAATCCCTGCCCAGGCCGCTGCCGGGACGCACCAACATCGTGGTGACGCGCGATGCCAACTACCGTGCGCGCGGCGCCATCGTCACGACGTCGTTTGAAAACGCCCGCGCCATTGCGCTTGGTGACGCGCTGCGGCGTTTCGCCACTGAAATTGCAATCATCGGCGGCGCGGAAATCTATGCGCAGTGGATGGGCATCGCCGACCGGCTTGAGATCACCGAGGTTCACGCCCGGCCGGACGGCGATACATGGTTCGACAAAATCGATGCGAAGGCGTGGGAAGAGGTGGCGCGCGTGCGAAATCCGGCAGGGCCGGACGACAGCGTCGACTTCTCCTATGTGACATATCGTCGGCGCGGCCGGGGTTAACCAATGTTTGCATTGACAATTATGCCCCGGCGCATAGCTCGTCCGGCCAGGAAGCTTGCGTTGTAAGGGCCCTAGCGGTCCCCTATAACCGGGCCGGACATTCGAGCCCGGGCGTCCCGCCCGGACTTGCCGAGGAGATGTTTGATGCCGTGGAAAAATCAAGGCGGGGGGCCCTGGGGCTCGGGTCCGAAAGGGCCATGGGGCACCGGTCCGCAGTCAGCCGGGCCAAGGCCGCCGGATCTTGAGGATCTGCTGCGGCGCGGCCAGGACCGCCTGCAGCAGTGGCTGCCCGGCGGGCATTTCAGCGGCATGGGCGTCGCGCTGGTGCTGGTCGCCGCGCTGGCGATCTGGTTCGCGACCGGCATCTTCCGCGTGCAGTCCGAAGAGCTCGGCGTCGTGCTGCGCTTCGGCAAATATGTCCGCGATGCGCAGCCGGGCCTGCGCTATCACCTGCCATATCCGATTGAGACAGTGCTGCTGCCGAAGGCGCTGCGCGTCAACACGATCTCGATCGGCATGACCCTGATCGACGACCCCGCTCGCCGCGGCCGCACCATGCGCGACGTGCCGGAAGAGAGCCTGATGCTGACCGGCGACGAGAACATCGTCGACGTCGACTTCACCGTGCTGTGGCGCATCAAGCCGGGCGGGGCCGGCGCCTATCTGTTCAACATCCAGAATCCCGAAGGCACCGTGAAGGCGGTTGCCGAAAGCGCGATGCGTGAGGTGATCGGCCGCTCGCAGATCCAGCCGATCCTGACCGGGGCGCGCAACGTCACCGAGCTGAACGTCCAGGAGCTGATGCAGAAGACGCTCGATACCTACAACGCGGGCATCCAGATCACGCAGGTCCAGATGCAGAAGGTCGATCCGCCGGCGCAGGTGATCGACGCATTCCGCGACGTGCAGGCGGCGCGCGCCGACCTGGAGCGCAAGCAGAACGAGGCGCAGACCTACGCGAACAGCATCGTGCCCGGAGCACGCGGGCGTGCCGCGCAGATTCAGCAGGCCGCCGAGGGTTACAAGGAGCAGGCGGTCGCCGAGGCCAAGGGCCAAAGCGCGCGCTTCCTCAAGGTCTATGAAGAGTACAAGAAGGCACCCGACGTGACGCGCGAGCGCATCTATCTGGAGACCATGGAAAAAGTGCTCGGCGGCTCCGAGAAGCTGGTTTACGACGGCGGCCCGGGCCAGAACATCGTGCCCTACCTTCCGCTCGGCGAACTGACGCCGCGGCGTCCGGCGGCACCGGCAACGACCGGCCAGCAGCAGGGAGCCACCCGATGAGGTCTCCCGTCACCGGCATTGTGTCCCTGATCATCCTCTTCATTGTGCTCGCCGTCGGCTATAGCTCGGTGTTCACCGTGCAGCAGACCGAGCAGACCATCGTCTTGCGGTTCGGCGAGCCGGTCGACATCGTCACCGAGCCCGGCCTGCACTTCAAGGCGCCGTGGAATTCGGTGATCAACGTCGACAAGCGCATCCTCGATCTGGAAAACCCGTCGCAGGAGGTGATCGCCTCCGATCAGAAGCGGCTCGTGGTCGACGCCTTCGCGCGCTATCGCATCAAGAATGCGTTGCGCTACTACACCAGCGTCGGCTCGATCCAGGCCGCCAATCTGCAGCTGACCACGCTGCTGAACGCGGCGCTGCGCCGCGTGCTCGGCGAGGTCAACTTCATCACCGTGGTGCGTGACGATCGCGAGAAGCTGATGCAGCGGATTCGCGAGCAGCTCGACAGGGAAGCGGACGGATACGGCATCGAGGTCGTCGACGTCCGAATCCGCCGCGCCGACCTGCCGGAGCAGAACAGCCAGGCCGTCTACAACCGGATGAAGACCGAACGCGAGCGCGAGGCGGCCGAGTTCCGTGCCCAGGGCGACCAGAAGGCGCAGGAGATCCGCTCCAAGGCCGACCGCGAAGCGACCGTGATCGTCGCCGAGGCCAACTCGGCCGCGGACCAGACCCGCGGTGCGGGCGATGCCGAGCGCAACCGCCTGTTCGCCGAAGCCTATGGCAAGGACAAGGACTTCTTCGCGTTCTATCGCTCGATGACGGCCTATGAGAACGGCCTGCGTTCCAGCGACACGCGTTTCCTGCTGCGGCCGGACTCGGAATTCTTCAGATACTTCGGCGGTGCAAGTGGCAAGTTGCCTGAGGCGGCCGCCGCGCCGAAACAGTAACGTCACGACCTGAACATCAGGACTTGGCGGCGATGCGGATGACGCTTCGCCGCCGACCAAAAACAACAAGTATCGAGCGGGAGGCTGCCATCCGATGAAGTCCATAGCGTTCGGCGACTTCCTCATCGGGTTGGGAATCCTGTTCGTGCTCGAAGGCATCCTGTTCGCGGCAAGCCCGGCCTGGATGCGCCGGGCGATGAAGAGCGCGCTGGCGACGCCCGACAACATCCTGCGCATCGTCGGTATCGGCTCGGCGGTCGCCGGGCTTGTGCTGATCTGGGCGGTGCGAAGATAGTCGCCGTTCCGGAGCATGCGAAACATGACCGCCAATGCGCGGTGGCGCATCGGGGAACCTCGAGATTCCCAGGGCGCAATTGCGCTCCTGAGGTTCAGCCCTGTCGGGCTGCCCCGGAACGACAAGCAAGACTGAACATATCGTGAGCCTCTCGCAGCCGGTTTTTCGCCGAAATGCCGGGCTGAGATGCTTGCGCCGTATGCCCGTTCGGGCGCACTCTGTAACCAGCTCATTTGAACCCGTTTGCCTGGAGAAACTCCGACATGACCGCTGCCAGACCAGCCCTGAGCCGCCGCTTCCGCATGATGGGAGCCGCGATCTCGATCGGTGCTGCGAGCATGCTGAGCTCCGTGCCGGCGTTCGCACGCGGTCCTGAAGGCATCGCGGACATCGCCGAGAAGGTGATCGACGCCGTCGTCAACATCTCGACGTCGCAGACCATCGAGGCCAAGGACCGGACGATGCCGCAGCTGCCGCCGGGCTCGCCGTTCGAGGAATTCTTTGACGACTTCTTCAAGAACCGCCGCGGGCCGCCTGGCAAGGGCGGCGACAAGGGCGGCGAGTTCCAGCCGCGCAAGACCAACTCGCTCGGCTCGGGCTTCATCGTCGACACCGCGGGCATCGTCGTCACCAACAACCACGTCATCGCCGACGCCGACGAGATCAACGTCATCCTCAACGACGGCACCAAGATCAAGGCCGAGCTGGTCGGCGTCGACAAGAAGACCGACCTTGCGGTCCTGAAATTCAAGCCGCCGAAGCCGCTCACCGCGGTCAAGTTCGGTGACAGCGACAAGATCCGGCTCGGCGACTGGGTGGTCGCTATCGGCAACCCGTTCAGCCTCGGCGGCACGGTGACCGCGGGCATCGTCTCGGCCAAGAACCGCGACATCAGCCAGGGCCCGTACGACAGCTACATCCAGACCGACGCCGCCATCAACCGCGGCAATTCCGGTGGTCCGCTGTTCAACCTCGATGGGGAGGTGATCGGCGTCAACACGCTGATCATCTCGCCGACCGGCGGTTCGATCGGCCTCGGCTTCGCCGTGCCGTCGAAGACCGTGGCCGGCGTCGTCGACCAGTTGCAGAAATTCGGCGAGCTGCGCCGCGGCTGGCTCGGCGTGCGCATCCAGCAGGTCACCGACGAGATCGCCGACAGCCTCAACATCAAGCCGGCGCGCGGCGCGCTGGTTGCCGGTGTCGACGACAAGGGGCCGGCCAAGCCGGCGGGCATCGAGCCCGGCGACGTCGTCGTCAAGTTCGACGGCAAGGACGTCAAGGACCCCAAGGATCTGTCGCGCATCGTTGCCGACACGGCGGTCGGCAAGGAAGTCGACGTCGTCGTCATCCGCAAGGGCAATGAGGAGACCCGCAAGGTCACGCTCGGCCGGCTCGAGGACAACGAGAAGGTTCAGCAGGTCAACGCCAAGTCGAAGGACGACAGCGCCGAGAAGCCGGTGACCCAGAAGGCGCTCGGTCTCGATCTCGCGGCGCTGAGCAAGGACCTGCGCACCAAGTACAAGATCAAGGACAGCGTGAAGGGCGTCGTCGTCACCGGCGTCGACGGCAACTCCGATGCCGCCGAGAAGCGGCTGTCGGCGGGCGATGTCATCGTCGAGGTGGCGCAGGAGGCGGTATCGAGCGCCGCCGACATCAAGAAGCGCGTCGATCAGCTCAAGAAGGACGGCAAGAAGTCGGTGCTGCTGCTGGTCTCCAATGGCGATGGCGAACTGCGCTTCGTCGCGCTCGGCGTGCAGTAGGCGTGTCGTCCCGGCGAAAGCCGGGACCCATACGCCGCGGCCTCTCTTGTTGAGGAAGTGGGCAACGGCTTTTCTAGGTAACCGGCATCGGTGGTTGATGGGGTGGACGGCCCCCTACGGCATCAGTTGTGCCAGAATGAGGTTGTTGCAAATCTCAGACAAGGGAGCCGTCCGTGAGAGAGATTATCCGCATCGGTATGGATACGTCGAAGCATATTTTTGTGCTGCATGGGGTTGATGCGGCCGAGCAGGTTGTGTTGCGCAAGAAGCTGTCGCGGAAGCAGGTGCTGGATTTCTTCGCCAAGTTGCCGCCGACGGTGATCGGGATGGAGGCCTGCGGAGGCTCGCAGCATTGGGCGCGAGAGCTTGGCAAGCTCGGCCATGAGGTGAAGCTGATGGCCCCGCAACTGGTGAAGCCCTACGTGATGCGGAACAAGAACGACGGGCGGGATGCGGAAGGGCTGTGTGAAGCGATGGGCCGGCCGAGCATGCGCTTTGTGCCGGTCAAGACGGCCGAGCAACAGGCCGCGCTGATGCTGACGGGTATCCGCGATGGATTGATCGCCCGGCGCACCCAGCTTGGCAATACGATCCGTGGCCATGCGGCGGAGTTCGGCCTGATCGCAGCCAAAGGGGTCGACAAGGTCGAGCCGCTGCTGGCGCGGATTGCGCAGGACGAGACGCTTCCCGCCCTGGCGCGCGAGTTGTTTGTCGTGCTGGGCCGCGAGTACGCCAGGCTCGAGGGCGAGCTTGGGGAGATCGAAGCCAAGCTGATGGCCTGGCACCGATCCGATGCCACGGGTCGGCGTCTGGCGCAGATCCCCTCGATCGGTCCAATCATTGCGACGATGCTGGTGATGAAGACGCCGGATCCGCTTGCCTTCCGTTCCGGCCGGCACTTTGCGGCTTGGCTCGGCCTCACACCTCAAGACCATTCCACCGGCGGCAAGACCAGGCTCGGCAAGATTACGCGGGCGGGCGACGAGGACTTGCGACGGCTGCTGGTGATCGGGGCCACGGCGGTGATCCAGCAGGCCAGGCGGGGACGCGGTCATCACTCGCGCTGGCTGCTGGCACTGATCCAGCGCAAGCCGCCGAAGCTTGCGGCCGTGGCGCTCGCCAACAAGGTGGCCCGCATCGCCTGGAAGCTGATGGCAACAGGTGAGAGCTACGATGTGGCACGGATGAATCCCATTCCGGCCACCTAACAGATTGGCCGGCCGGCGGGCTCGCTCGCCGGTCGACCCGGAGCTGCAGGAGCAGATGGAGCGATCGATCGAGCAACGATGCGAGACAATCCGTGGGACCCATCGGCCGTCAACAGGTCGCCTGGTTGTTTGGAACTCGCATCGCGCAACCCATCTTGGCCAGCGATCGACCCGATCGCACTCAACAGGCCGGACATATGGATGCAAGCGATCCGATCTCACCAAAAAGCTCTTGTGCCACGGGGGCCGTCCACATATGGGTCCCGGCTTTCGCCGGGACGACGCCGAGGATCAATTCTCGACGAACTCATCCCGCCGATAACCCTGCGCATACAGCAGCGCGGTGAGATCGCCGTGGTCGATCCGGACTGCGGCTGCGGCCGCGACCGCCGGCTTGGCGTGATAGGCAACGCCGAGGCCCGCAGCCTGGATCATGCCGAGATCGTTGGCGCCGTCGCCCACCACCAGCGTGTCGATGTCGTCGAGATCGAAGGATTCGGTGAGCTCGATCAGGGTGGCGAGCTTGGTGGCGCGGCCGAGGATCGGCTCGACCACTTCGCCGGTCAGCTTGCCGCCCGCGACCTGCAACTGGTTGGCACGGTTCTCCTGAAAGCCGACCTTCGCCGCGACCACCTTGGTGAACAAGGTGAAGCCGCCCGAGATCAGGCAGGTATAGGCGCCGTGCGCGCGCATGGTCATGACCAGTTCGCGCCCGCCCGGCGTCAGCGTGATGCGCTTGTCGAGCACCTCGTCGACCACGCTGACCGGCAGGCCCTTGAGCAGCGCCACGCGCTCGCGCAGCGCGGACTCGAACTCGATCTCGCCGCGCATCGCGCGCTCCGTGATCGCAGCGACATGGGCCTTGAGCCCCGCGAAGTCGGCGAGCTCGTCGATGCACTCCTGGCCGATCATGGTGGAATCCATGTCGGCCAAAAAAAGCTTCTTGCGCCGGGCGATCCGAGCCTGCACGACAATGTCGATCGGCAGGTCGCCGCGGGCCTGGCGAAGGCGGTCCTCGATTGTCTTGATAGCGTCCCTGCTGCTGTCCTCGCTTTCGAACGGAATGTCGACGGCGACTTCGTTGAACAGCCACTGCGCCGGGCCGGGTGAGGGCAGCACGGCCCGCGCACCGTCGATGATGGTGGAGTCGAGCGCGGGGCTTGCAGGATTGCAGATCAGCGTGGCAACGAGGGACATGCAGGCGCATTCGGGATTGTTGAACAAGGCAGTGCTTATCGCAGGGCCGACCGCCAGCGGCAAGTCGGCGCTGGCGCTCGAACTCGCGCAGCGGACCGGCGGGGTCGTGATCAACACCGACTCCATGCAGGTCTATCGTGACCTCCGGATCATCACGGCGCGGCCGACCGCAGGCGAAGAGGCGCTGGTTCCGCACCGGCTCTACGGCCATGTCGACGCCGGCGTGAATTTCTCCGCCGGCGCCTGGGTGGCCGATGCCGCGAAGGTGCTCGGCGAGGTGCGTGCGCAAGGACGGCTGCCGATCTTCATCGGCGGCTCGGGCCTCTATTTCAAGGCGCTGACGCGCGGCTTGTCGGCGGTGCCGCCGATCTCGGCTGATGTGCGCGACGGCGTGCGCGCACGGCTTGAGCAGCACGGCGTCGAGGCACTGCATGCCGAGCTTGCCGAGCGCGATCCGGTGTCGGCCGAACGGCTGAAGCCGCGCGATCGTGCGCGCATCGCGCGGGCGCTCGAGGTGGTCGAGGCCACCGGCCGCCCGCTGCCGGACTGGCATCGCGAGGGCCTGCCGCCACTGCTGCCGCCGGGCGATTTTCATGCGCTGTTCCTCGCGCCGGAGCGCGAGACGCTCTATGCACGGATCGACGCGCGGTTCGGCTCCATGCTCGATGCCGGCGCGCTCGACGAGGTCGCGGCGCTGGCGGCCCGCGGGCTCGATCCGCTGCTGCCGGCGATGAAGGCCCATGGGGTGCCGGCGCTGATCCGGCACCTCAAGGGCGAGATCGGCCGGAAAGAGGCCGCCGAGATCGGCCGGGCCGACACCCGCCATTATGCGAAGCGCCAGTTCACCTGGTTTCGCCATCAGCTCCCTGAATTCGCCTGGGTCGAGCCGGATTCGGCCGGCAAATGGCTGCGAGAGCAAACCCCGTAGCCCGGATGGAGCGCAGCGCAATCCGGGGGACCGGCCCCTCCGCGCGGAGGCTGTCCCGGATTGCGCTGCGCTCCATCCGGGCTACCAGGCAGGCTTCCCGCACGCCCGTCAGCCATGCGCGTTCGCCTGCGCAAAAACACTCGCCGAACGAGCGGAACCTCGGTACAGTACGGAAATCGCGAAAGTGCTTGCCTTGCCTTGACATTCAGGCTTTGGCCGCTATGTTCGCGCAACCTTTGGGAAGACTGGGTCGTCTCGTGCGCAACATTATTACCAAACTGCTTATCGCCGTCGTACCCAGGCACACCGCCGGGGATGGCTAGCGGCCATCCAAATTCGGGCGGTGTGCATGGGGCCTCTGGGGCCCCTTTTTATTGCCCGAAGCCGAACTGACGAGAACTGACAAAAGCCGCGCAAAAACAAGCGCATCCGGAGCGAACCATGACCGACAAGAGCCACGATCCCAATCAGATGACCGGCGCCGCGATGATCGTGCGCGCGCTCATCGATCACGGCGTGCAGCATGTCTTCGGCTACCCCGGCGGTGCGGTGCTTCCGATCTACGACGAGATCTTCCAGCAGAGCGAGGTCGAGCACATCCTGGTCCGTCACGAGCAGGGCGCCGGCCATGCCGCCGAAGGCTATGCGCGCTCGACCGGCAAGCCCGGCGTGGTGCTGGTGACGTCGGGCCCCGGCGCCACCAACATGGTGACGCCGCTGACCGACGCGCTGATGGATTCGATCCCGCTGGTCTGCATCACCGGCCAGGTGCCGACCCACCTGATCGGCAACGACGCCTTCCAGGAGTGCGACACGGTCGGCATCACGCGGCCCGCCACCAAGCACAATTGGCTGGTTCGCGACGTCAACGACCTCGCCAGGGTGCTGCACGAGGCCTTCTATGTCGCCACCACCGGCCGCCCCGGCCCGGTCGTGGTCGACGTGCCGAAGGACGTGCAGTTCGCGACCGGCACCTATCATCCGCCGCGCAAGTCGGACGTGCACATCTCCTACACGCCGCGCGTCAAGGGCGATGCGACCCAGATCCGCAAGGCGGTGGCGCTGCTCGCCAACGCAAAGCGTCCGGTGATCTATTCCGGCGGCGGCGTGATCAATTCGGGTCCCGAGGCCTCGAAACTGCTGCGCCAGCTGGTGGAGGCGACCGGCTTCCCGATCACCTCGACCCTGATGGGGCTGGGCGCCTATCCCGCTTCGGGCCCGAACTGGCTCGGCATGCTGGGCATGCACGGCACCTACGAAGCCAACATGACGATGCATGATTGCGACGTCATGCTGTGCGTCGGCGCGCGCTTCGACGACCGTATCACCGGCCGTACCGATGCGTTCTCGCCGGGCTCGAAGAAGATCCACATCGACATCGACCCGTCCTCGATCAACAAGAACATCCGCGTCGACGTGCCGATCATCGGCGACGCCGGCAACGTGCTCGGCGATTTGCTGCAGGTGTTCAAGGCGGAAGCCAAGAAGCCGGACATCAAGTCGTGGTGGCAGCAGATCGCGCAATGGCGCGCGCGCAACTCGCTGTCCTACCGGAAGAACAACGATATCATCCTGCCGCAATATGCGATCCAGCGCCTGTTCGAGCTGACCCGCGGCAAGGACACCTACATCACGACCGAGGTCGGTCAGCACCAGATGTGGGCCGCGCAGTTCTTCGGCTTCGAGGAGCCGCATCGCTGGATGACCTCGGGCGGTCTCGGCACCATGGGCTACGGCCTGCCGGCCGCGGTCGGCGTGCAGGTGGCGCATCCGGACAGCCTGGTGATCGACATCGCCGGCGACGCCTCGGTGCAGATGACGATTCAGGAGATGTCGACCGCGGTCCAGTTCGAGCTGCCGATCAAGATCTTCATCCTGAACAACCAGTACATGGGCATGGTTCGGCAATGGCAGCAGCTGCTGCACGGCAACCGCCTGTCGCATTCGTACTCCGAGGCGCTGCCGGACTTCGTCAAGCTCGCCGATGCCTATGGTTGCGTCGGCCTGCAGGCGACCAAGCCGTCCGATCTCGACGGCGCGATCAAGGAGATGATCTCGATCAAGCGCCCGGTGCTGTTCGACTGCCGCGTCGCCGCGCTGGAGAACTGCTTCCCGATGATCCCGTCGGGCAAGGCGCATAACGAGATGCTGCTGCCGGAAGAGGCGACCGATGAGGCCACCGCGAAGGCCTTCTCCGGTGGCAAGGCGCTGGTGTGAGGTGAGGGCGGCTCCCATGTTTGATCTCAACGAGCTCGAGCGCGCGCACCGGATCGTCGGCACCGCAGTGCCGGCGACGCCGGCGCACGCCTGGCCGCTGCTGGCCGAGCGGCTCGGCGCCGAGGTCGTGGTCAAGCATGAGAACCACACGCCGACCGGCGCCTTCAAGGTGCGCGGCGGCCTGGTCTATCTCGAACGGCTGAAGCGTGAGCGGCCCGACGTGCCCGGCATCATCTCGGCGACGCGCGGCAATCACGGCCAGAGCCTGGCGTTCGCGGCAGGGCGTCACGGTGTGCAGGCGGTGATCTATGTGCCGCGCGGCAACTCGGTCGAGAAGAACCGCGCCATGCACGCGTTCGGTGCCGAGCTCGTCGAGCACGGCGACGACTTCCAGGCCGCGCGGGAAGAGGCCGAGCGCCGCGCCCAATTCGCCGGCCTGCACATGGTGCCGTCGTTCCACCCGGACCTCGTGCTGGGTGTCGCGACCTACGCGCTCGAACTGTTCCGTACCGCGCCCGATCTCGACATTCTCTATGTGCCGATCGGGCAGGGCTCCGGCATCTGCGGCTGCATCATGGCGCGCGACCTGCTCGGGCTGAAGACCGAGATCGTCGGCGTGCAGTCGACCGAGGCGCCGTCCTACGCGCTGTCGTTTGCGGCGGGAAAGATCGTCACCACCGAGACCAGCAACACCCTTGCCGACGGCATGGCGACGCGGATTCCGGACGCGGATGCGTTCGCGCTGATCCGCAAGGGCGCCTCCCGCATCGTGCAGGTCAGCGACGACGAGGTCGGGCAGGCGATCCGCGCCTACTGGACCGACACCCATAATCTCGCCGAGGGCGCGGGCGCCGCGGCGCTCGCGGCCGCGCTGCAGGAAAAGAACAGGCTCGCCGGCAAGCGGGTCGGTCTGATCCTGAGCGGCGGCAATATCGATTTCGATCTGTTCCGGACCTGGATCGGGACGGATGCTGCGCCGGCCGCCCAGCGGGCGGTGGCGTGAACAGAATGTAAGGGGACGACCATGAACCAGCCCGCATCCGCCTACTTCCTCGAAGAGCGTCACGATCCCAACGAGACGCATACGCTGTCCGTGCTCGTGCAGAACGAGCCCGGCGTGCTCGCGCGCGTGATCGGCCTGTTCTCCGGCCGCGGCTACAACATCGAGAGTCTCACCGTCTCGGAGACCGAGAGCCAGAAACATCTCTCGCGGATCACGATCGTCACCACCGGCACGCCGATGGTGATCCAGCAGATCAAGCATCAGCTCGACCGCATGATCCCGGTCTACCGCGTGGTCGACATGACGCTGACCGGCAGCTCGATCGAGCGCGAGCTTGCGATGGTCAAGGTGCGGGGCGGTGGCGATCACCGCGTCGAGGCGCTGCGGCTGGCGGACGCATTCCGCGCCCGGGTGATCGACGCCACGACCGAGAGCTTTGTGTTCGAGATCACGGGCAATTCGTCCAAGATCAGTCAGTTCATCGACCTGATGCGTCCGCTGGGCCTGGTCGAGGTGTCACGAACCGGGGTGGCCGCGATCACGCGTGGGCCGGAAGGGATGTGAGTCATGTTGGCGCGCGACTGGTATTACACGCAACGGCGGCAGGTCGGTCTCGATACCGCGGTGGCCTCGATCTATGATGTCAGCGAGGACAGCGATGTCCGTGCCCGCCAGGCGCTGTCCATGCTTGGCGTCAAGCCGGGCTGGCGGATCGCCGATATCGGCTGCGGCAACGGCGTGCTGGCCACCGAGGCGGCGCTGATGGGGGCCGAGGTCGATGCCATCGACATCTCGCCGGCGATGATCGGGCTTGCGGAAATCTATGCGCGCGACCGCAAGGCGAAGATCCGGACCCAGCCGGCCGGCCTGCTGTCGTTCGCCTATCAACCGAATTCCTACGACCTCATCGTCAGCGAGTTCACGCTGCACCATCTGCCGGATTTCTGGAAGGCGGTGGCGCTGTCGCGAATCTTCAACGCGTTGAAACCCGGCGCGAACTTCTATCTGCGCGACATGGTGTTCGTCGGCATGCCCGACGGCGTCGATCGCGATGTCGAAGGTTGGGCCGATTTCTCGATCAAGAATCACGGATTCGAGCGCGAAAGCGTGATCACCCATATGCGCGACGAATACTCGACCTTCGGCTGGGTGATGGAGCGCATGCTGACCGAGACCGGTTTCACGCTGGACTCCGTCGACTACCACGCGCCGCTGCACGGCACCTACCTGCTGCGCAAACCGAAGCCCGACGAACAGATCTAGATCCCGACCGAAACGGAAGCAAAAGAAGAATAACAATGAAGCCGGCCGATGTTGGCATCGCCGTCATGGTCGCGGTGATCTGGGGGCTTGCGTTCGTCGCAAGCCGGATCGCGCTCGATGAGTTTTCGCCGGAGCTGATGACGACGCTGCGCTTCGCCATTGCCGCGCTGCCGTGCCTGTTCCTGCGCAAACCCGGCGTTCCCTGGCCGCTTCTGATCGCGATCAGCGCCACGCTGTTCCTCGGCCAGTTCCTCGCACAGGCCTTTGCGATCGCGCATGGCGTTCCGGTCGGGCTTTCCAGCGTGATCGTGCAGAGCCAGGCGCTTTTCACCATCGCCTTCGCCGCGGTGGCCTTCGGGGAAATCCCGACGCGGACCCAGGCGATCGGCATCGCGATCGCCGCGCTCGGCTTGCTGATGATCTGCGGGACGGTCGGTTACGACTTCAGCGTCGCCGCCTTTGCGATCATCATGATCTGCCCGATCAGCTTTGCGATCGGCAATCTTCTGCTGCGGCAGGCGAACGGCGCGCCGATGTTCGATCTGTTCGCCTGGCTGTGCCTGTCCGCCGCGGTGCCGCTCACAGTGCTGACCTTGATCACCAACGGCCCGCAGCCGACCTGGCATGCGCTGACCCATATGTCGCTGACCGGGCTCGTCTGCATCCTCTGTCTCGGCGGCATCTCGACCAGCATCGCCTACTGGCTGTGGGGCCGGCTGCTCAGGGATTATCCGGCGGCGCAGGTGGTGCCGTTCGCGCTGCTGGTGCCGTTCGTCGGCTCCGCCGCCTCGAGCATCGTGTTCGGCGAGGCATTCGGGCGGCTGCGGTTGGCCGGCATGGTCACCGTGATCGCCGGCATCGCCGTGATGCTGCTGTCGAAGCGGCCAAAAGCTATGCCGAAAGTCGCGTGAGGGTGCCATGTCGAATTCGCTGCTGTTCGCCTTTGTCGTGTTCGCCGTCGTGATGTTCTTCACGCCGGGCCCCAACAACATCATGCTGCTGTCGTCGGGGCTGACCTACGGCTTCCGCCGCACGGTGCCCCACATCGCCGGCATCACGGTCGGCTTCGCCTTCATGGTCGGCGCGGTCGGCGTCGGGCTAGGGGCCGTCTTCCTCGCCTATCCGGTGCTGCAGACGATCCTGAAATATGGCGGCGTCGTCTACCTGATCTATCTTGCCGCCGTGATCGCCCTGGCCGAGCCGCCCTCGGCGGACAAGGACGACAGGGGCGGCCGCGGCCCGATGACGTTCTGGGGCGCTGCCATGTTCCAGTGGATCAATGCCAAGGGCTGGGTGATGGTGATCGGCACCATCACGGCCTATGCGGCGATTGCCGCCTTTCCCTGGAACATCGCGATCCAGGTCGGCTTGAGCCTGATCCTGGGCACGGTGTCCTGCGTCGTCTGGGCGCTGTTCGGGACCGCCTTGCGGCCGATCCTGACCTCGCCCCGGGCGATCCGCGCCTTCAATGTGGTGATGGCCATCCTGCTGCTGGCCTCGCTCTACCCGGTCTTCATGGACGCATGATGCCGCACCGCGCCATGCGAGATGAGGGTTTCCCCTGAGGGGAAAAATGCTCTAGACAACGCCGGAAATTCGCGGGCGCCCGGCGGTTCTGACCTTCCGAAAGCCTGATTCATCGGCCGATTTTGGCCCCCTTCAAACGAGGAAACCACGATGCGAGTTTACTACGATCGCGATGCCGACCTGAACCTGATCAAGGGCAAGAAGGTCGCCATCGTCGGCTACGGCAGCCAGGGCCACGCCCATGCGCTGAACCTGAAGGATTCAGGCGTCAAGGAAGTGGCGATTGCGCTGCGCAAGGGTTCGGCCTCGGCCAAGAAGGCCGAGAACGCCGGCTTCAAGGTGATGGAAGTCGCCGAAGCCGCCAAGTGGGCCGACCTCGTCATGATGCTGACCCCGGACGAGCTGCAGGGCGACATCTATCGCGAGCACCTGCACGACAACATGAAGAAGGGCGCGGCGCTCGTGTTCGCCCACGGCCTCAACGTGCACTTCAACCTGCTCGATCCGCGCGCCGACCTCGACGTGCTGATGATCGCGCCGAAGGGCCCCGGCCACACCGTGCGCTCGGAATACCAGCGCGGCGGCGGCGTGCCCTGCCTGATCGCGATCGCCAAGGACTCGTCGGGCAACGCCCATGACCTCGGCCTCAGCTATGCCTCGGCGATCGGCGGCGGCCGCGCCGGCATCATCGAGACCACCTTCAAGGAAGAGTGCGAGACCGACCTGTTCGGCGAGCAGGTGGTGCTCTGCGGCGGCCTGGTCGAGCTGATCAAGGGCGGCTACGAGACCCTGGTCGAGGCCGGCTACGCGCCCGAGATGGCCTATTTCGAGTGCCTGCACGAAGTGAAGCTGATCGTCGACCTGATCTATGAAGGCGGCATCGCCAACATGAACTACTCGATCTCCAACACCGCCGAATACGGTGAGTACGTCACCGGTCCGCGCATCGTCACGGCCGAGACCAAGGCGGAGATGAAGCGCGTGCTCGCCGACATCCAGGGCGGCAAGTTCGCCCGCGACTGGATGCTGGAGAACAAGGTCAACCAGACCTCGTTCAAGGCGACCCGTGCCAAGCTCGCCGCGCACCCGATCGAGGAAGTCGGCGCCAAGCTGCGCGACATGATGCCCTGGATCAAGAAGGGCGCGCTGGTCGACAAGAGCAAGAACTAAGGCGGAAGTTGCAGGGCGAGCGCGGTTCGCTTGCCCTGCACGCCAAAAGCAAAAAGGGTGGGCGCGTTGCCCACCCTTTTTCTTGTCGCAGTGGCGCGGAGGCCTAGCCGGCCGCCATCGGCTGCTTCTCGATCCTGTTGTGCAGCTGCCAGAACCGCACCGTGCGCTGCGCGGTTTCCAGCGAGAGCCGGCGGTAATCGCGCTGCGCGATCTCGAGCGTCGCATCGTCGAGCGGCAGCGGCAGCGGCCGCTTGCGCAGGATGGTTTCGACCGTCGGCCAGTTGAGCCGCGCCGAGCGGCAGGGGATCAGGATCAGGTCGGAGCGAAGGCCGAGCATCAGGCGTTCGATCATTGCGATCGGCATGTCGTTGAGCACGGCGAGCGCGACCGTGACCTCGTCGAGCTTGCCCTCTTCGGCGAACTTGTAGACGGCCGCATCGTCGAGCTCGTTCAGCTGCTTCATCAGCTTGACCAGCTCTTCGGCGATGCCGTAGTTGCGGCGCGGCGCCGCGGCCTCTTCCTGGGCGATGTCGTTCAGCACCTGGCTGATCTCCTCGCGCGCCCTGGGCGACGCGATCGAAAGCAGGCGGGCGCGCACCGTATCCTTGGCGCGCTGCAGCAGGTCGCGCAGCAGCTTGGCCGGAATGTCGATGCGCAGCCCGAGGATCTCGACCAGCTCGTCGTCGCCTTCGGCGCGGGCGACGATGCTGGAATAGCCGTTGTCGGAGAACTGCGCGCCGGCGTTCTTGGCGAGACGCCGGATCACCTTGTCCTCGCCGCGGTCGATGATCACGTCGGTGACGGAAGGCGGCAGGTTTTCCCGCGCGGAGATCGCGAACAGATGGTCCTGGCCCTTGCTGCTCGCGATCTCGCGCAGCGCGTCGTTCGAGAGGCGGCTGGAGTGGGTCAGCACGTCGCCGGCGACGCTGATGTCGTCGTCCCACGCGAGGTGCTGAATCACCTCGAACGGCGCATAGTCGAGCGGCGCGAGCCGCTTGCTGAGCTCGGCCCGCGCACGGGTCTCGACGCGCGCGACCAAGAGGCAGAGCACGTCGTCGAACACCTTGACCTGTTCATCGTTGAGGCGGTCGCCGTCGTTCAGGAACAGATCGGTGACCTGCCGCAGCGTCTGCACGCGCTTGGCTGATGTCCCGTCCCGGACCGCATCCTCGAGTTCGGCAATAATCGATTGTGACGCCTGTTGCGCCATCGATGGGCAACCTTGTTTTTGTTGAATGAACACCTGTCCGCGCACCATGCAGGGCCCGGTCTTACACCTGCGTTAAGGTGGAACCGGTGCAAATACGGTGTGCGTCGCATCCTTAACAGGCTGCGACCGGACTCGATTCAATGCGCGCTTTCGGCTCAGCGGAAGCTGAGGCCGGTGCATTTTAAGAGATCGTTCAGGACGATACGCGCCGCGCGACGCAAAAGATGTCGATCGACGCTGCACGTCCGCGCAATTGCGTCGAGCCGAGCGGCTCGACGACTAAATCCCGGTCCGGCGGCAGCAGGCGGAGCAGATCGCCCGATACCAGCAGCGGACGGCTGGCCTCCTTGCAATGCGCCTGCAGCCGCGCCGTGACGTTCACGCTGTCGCCGAAATAGGCGATCTGCCGCCGCGAGTCCCCGCATTCCGCGATGACGACCGGACCGGCATGCATCCCGGCCCGAAACGCGGGCACCACGCCGAACTCCTTGCGATATTGATCGGCCCGCTTGGCGAGGCGATCCTCGATCGCGAACACGCAATCGAGATACCGCCGCGATCGCCCGTCGGCATTGGCCGGCCAGGTCACGATCACTTCGTCGCCGACATAGGCGTGGACTTCGCCGCCGTGCGACACGATCGGCTCGTCGATGTCGAAGAAGAAGCGCGTCAGCAATTCCTGCACGCGCAGCTCGCCCATCGACTCCGCTAGCGTCGTCGAGCCGACCAGGTCGAGAAACAGCAACACGCGCTCCTCGCGCACCGGCTGCCGATAGCGTCCGAGCACGATGCCGAGCAGCGTATGCCCGCCGATCATCCGGACCAGCTCGTAGATCGTCGTGATCGGGATCGACAGCAGCAGGCCGACGCCAATGATCTTCAGAAAGGTTTCGCGCATCCACTTGGCTTCGAGCCCATGCCCGTAGAGCACGATTTCCAGCACGATCGCGGCGACCGCAACGATGACGGCGAGGATCACAGAGCGGCCGATCAGCTCGACGATGAGTGATTGCCGCCGCAGCCAACCGCCACGTGCGGCCAGACAGAGATGCGTCGCCCAGACGATCACCGTGAGGGCTGCACCGTCGAGGGCGCTGCGCACATAATTCGAGACGGAGGCCTCGTCGGACTCATCGAAGGCATAGCGAAACAGCCCACCGACGAGCAGGCCGAACATCGCCAAGATGATCACAGGCGTCACGGCGCGCCGCATGGTCCCTCCATGCATATGAAATATCCTGCGCGGACCGGGAAGGCCAGCCGCGGCGCGGCCGGCGGTGACGGGATGCATCGCGGCGGCACTCATGCCGCCGCCGACAAGCAGCGCGAACAGCTGCGCACCGCGCAGCGGCTATGGATACAGTATCGTGACGCCAACTGCCTGTATTACGACCTCGGCGAGGGCACTATCACCCGGCTCGATGCCGGCGAATGCATGCGCAGCATGACCGAAGCCCGCGCCAAGGAACTGGAGAATCTTGGCCATCAGTGAGCCATCTTCCGGAGTCAGGACCGAGGTCATGACTGATGGAAAGAGCCAGGACGAATTGACCCAGCTTGCGGATGAGGCGCTGCGCGCCCAGCCCGGCTGCGAGACCGCGCGCGTGCCGGCGATCGCCGCGCTGCCCGATGCGCAGATCGGGCGCAACTGGGAAATTCCGAACGTCGTGCTCGGCGACAGCCTGATCAGCGACGTCGACCGCGCGGTGCTGTCGGTTCATCGCCAGCTCGGCCGCAGGTTTCACCTGGTGTGAGTTGGCCCGATCTCAGCTCGCCCGCGCCTGACGTGGCGCAGGCCGCCCGGCCATGCTGATCATCCTGAGCGCGAACACCGCGGCGAGCGGCAACAGGAACAGCGCGTAGAGCGGCATCTCGGGAATTCGCTTGCCGAACGAGACCATGAACTGCAGCAGCAGATAGTAGCCGCCGATGAGGTGCAGCCTGCGCCAGGCGCACGAGCCCAGCATCGCAGCGGTGCGATCGAACGAGGTCGCGGTCAGCGCGATGATGAAGGCATAGCCGATGCCGCCGAAGATATAGGAGACCGCCGAGGTCGCGGCGGCGAAGCCGGGCGGATCGAGGATCGCGAAGGCTGCTATCGCGACCGCATGGATGGCGTGCGAGGCCGCGAAGGTGACGCCGAGGTAGCGGCGGTTGCGGCGCTGCCAGTGCGTCCATGCGTTCGGCCACAGCCGCGCCAGCGCCGCTGCGGAGAAGGCAAGGCAGAAGAACAACAGCGAGGTCCGCGCCGTGAAGCGGATCACCATCCGCACGCCCTCGACCTCGAATTGCCGCATCGCGGCGATCCAGATCGAAAGCCCGATCAAGGTGAGCGTGAGCAGGCCAAACAGCCGCCAGCCCTCGAACCAGTTGCGACGCGTCGCCATATCCCGCCTCCCGTTTATGTAATCACCAGTTACATTTCGAGCCCGCGCGCGGTCAATCCGTGTAATCACCGCTTACATTCACAAGCGGGTGATGCTAGTGGTGCGCCATGCGCCGCCCCGCCAAAAGCCCGCCCACCGGCCGCCGGCCCGCCAAGCCGCGTCCGGTCGCGACGGGGGCGCAGGCGGCCAGGCCTTATCACCACGGCGATCTCCGCCGGGTTCTGATCGATGCCGCCATGCAACTGGTCGGCGAGGGCGGGCCGGAGGCGGTCAGCGTGCGCGAGGCCGCGCGCCGGGCCGGGGTCTCGCCGGGCGCGCCATTCCGGCATTTCCCGAGCCGGGACGCCCTGATGAATGCGGTCGCGGAGGAGGCGCAACGCCGCTTCCGCGCCGAGATCGAGGCGGCGCTGGCCGAGGCGCCATCAGGCGATCCGCTCGGCCGCTTTCGCTATCTCGGGATCGCCTATCTGCGCTGGGCGATAAAGAACCCGACCCATTTCGAGATCATCTCCAGCCGCCGTTTCTTCGATCACGACCGCTCGGCCGGGGTTTCCAGCGACAATGCCGAGTTGATCGGCCTGACCGAGCGTACGCTGGCGGAGGCATTTTCAGCCGGTCAGCTTGCGACCCGCGACCTCAGGCAGGTCCAGATCGCCGGCCGCGCGCTGGTCTATGGCTTCGCGCGGATGCACATCGACGGCCATTTGCCGCGCTGGGGTGTCGGCGATGCGGAGGTCGAGCAGATGGCTGCCGACATCGTCGATCTCTTCATCACGGGCATCGCGAGCCACGCCGCGACGGCTGCCAAAGTTTAAGGCATGCGCGCTGCCAGCCGCGGCCAGGCTGGGCAAGGCAAATTCATTGCGCGTTCATGACGATTCAATTACGGTTTTGTGACGCGGCCCAGACACCGGCTGTGCCGCATGCCTCCTGGCCGTTGCCAGTCAAGGCGGTGGCATTGCGCCGGGTTGTATTGCGTCCCGCCCATGGCGCCCGCGCCTCAGCAAAACTCCTCCGTTGCCGCACTGGCCGGCGGTCTTGCCGCGCTTGGCATCTGGCGGTTGATGGCGGTCGCGGCACCGCATTTCGGCGCGCTGATCCTGATGCTGCGCACCGAGACCGATTTCGGCTCGCGGCTTTGCTTCCTGCTCACCTGGGGAATTCTGAACTTCCTGTTCATCGCGCTGCTGCGCCGGCCGGCGCTGTCGGGCGCGCTGTCGCTGACACTGGTCGTCGTGCTGGTGCTGTTGTCGCGGTTCAAGCACGACGTGGTGCAGATGACCGCGAACTTCGTCGACCTGATGGTGATCGACCGCGACACCGCGGCGTTCCTGCTGACGATCTTCCCAAGCCTGCGCTGGTCGATCATCGGCGCCGGCCTCGTCACGCTGCCCCTGATGTACGCGCTGTGGTGGCTCGATCCGTTCCGCATTCGCCGGCTGCCGGCTGCGGCGGCGTGCCTTGCCTGCACCGCGGCGCTCTCGGGCTATGCCTTCGCCTGGCCGGATGAAGCCTGGCGCGGCTATTACGACGACGGCTACCTCTCGAAGTTCGCGCGCTCCGGCGTCACGGCCGTGTCCGATTTCGTCGCCTACGGCTTTATGGAGTCGGATCCGGCCGCGAGCGACCAGCTCAAGATGCCCCTGGTCGATGCCTGCCATCCTGCCGGGCGGCGGCCGAACATCATCATGATCCATGATGAATCGAGTTTCGATATCCGCGCCGCCTCCGGCGTCAAGGTGCCGCCGGGCTATGGCGGCCAGTTCAAGTCCTATGACGGCGTCGAGCGCAAATTCCTCGCCGAGAGCAATGGCGGGCCAAGCTGGTTCACCGAGTACAACGTGCTTGCGGGATTGTCCTCGCGCTCGTTCGGCCGGTTCTCCTATTTCGTCACGCGCATTGCATCGGGACGCGTGGCGCGCGGCCTGCCGCTGGCGCTGCGCCGCTGCGGCTACGACACGCTGTCGCTCTATCCCGCATTCGGCGCCTTCATGAGCGCGCGCAACTTCCAAACCACGACCGGCATCCAGCGCTTCTACGACGCGCATGACCTGCACGCGAAGGACGTCGAGCCCGACAGCTTCTTCTACGACAAGGCGCTGAAGCTGATGGCCGAGCAGAAGACATCAGGCACGCCGCTGTTCGCCTTCGTCTATCTCGCCGCCAATCATTTCCCCTGGGGAACCAAATTCCGTCCCGAGTTGCTGTCGTCGTGGAAGCGGCCGGGCAACACGCCCGCGGTCGACGAATATCTGCGCCGGCAGGCGATGAGCGCCAACGACTATGCTGGCTTCGTCGCGGCGCTGAAGAAGAAGTTTCCGGCGCAGCCTTTCCTGATCGTGCGTTACGGCGATCATCAGCCGGAATTCTCGCCGCAGCTGCTCGATCCCGATCTCGACGAGGCCGGCATCGGCAAGAAGCTGATGGATTACGATCCGCGTTACTATGCGACCTACTATGCGATCGACGCCGTCAACTTCGAGCCGGTGAAGAGTCCGGCGGTGATGGACACGATCGACGCCGCTTATCTGCCGCTGGTGATTCAGGAAGCTGCGGGCATTCCGCTCGATCCGTCGTTCGAGGAGCAGAAGGCCATCATGCTTCGCTGCAACGGCGCGTTCTATTCCTGCAAGGACGGCGCAGAAGCGCGCCGCTTCAACCGTCTGTTGATCGACGCGGGGATCATCAAGGGACTTTGAGCATGCTTCGCCCGCCTTCAGTCAAGGCGGAAGCGATCCATTGTCGCCGATCGCAACTGCGCTGCGATTTCGTCGCGAGTTCCTTCTGACAATCGCTCCGCACATCAAAGCGATCGCATCCTGAACTAGACTAACGTCGGTAGACGAAGGTCGCCCGCGCGAAACCGCGCGCATTACTCATTTGTAATTACGTCGCCGAGATTTGGTCACGATTGGGTCGATGATCGGTCGCGCCGCTGCCACGGTCTTCATCAGCGCGCAGCGTCAAGTCAGCCAATCCCGCCCTTCTTGCAGGAGTGTTTGCCCATGCGAGCGCTCGATGTCGCGCGCCTTGTTGCCGCCTTCGGACTTGCTATCCCCCTTGCCATTCCCTCAGCCTCCGCCGCGGAGCCGCCTCGCGACATCAAGGGGCTCTACATGATGACGGACTATCCGGCCGTCACCATCAGGCCCGGCACCACCTCCAACATCTCGCTGCGTCTGCAGAATTACGATCTCGGCCCGCAGCGCTACAAGCTATCGGTCGAGGGCGTGCCGAGCGGCTGGACCGCGATGCTGCTCGGCGGCGGCCAGCCGGTCGCGGCCGCGATGCCGGCGCCCGACTCCAGCGTGCCGCTGCAGCTTCGGCTCGACGTGCCCGCCAACGCCTCGCTCGCCGAGCAGACCTTGACGGTGAAGGCCGAAGGGCAGGGCAGCGAGGCGACGTTGCCGATCGTGGTCGCACTCGCCAAGGAACTGCCGGCGAAGCTGACGGTGACGTCGAAGCTTCCCGAATTGCGCGGCAGCCCGAAATCGAATTTCGAATACACGCTGACCATCAAGAACGACAGCGGCCGGAACCTGGTCGCAAGCTTCGCCGCGGCGGCGCCGCAAAACTTCGAGACCTCGTTCACCGAGGCCTATGGCACACAGGAATTGTCGTCGATCCCGATCGATGCCGGGCAGTCGAAGGACATCAAGCTCAAGGTGCGGCCGCCGAGCGCGATCGATGCCGGGCACTTCCCGGTCAAGGTCACCGTCAACGCCGAGGATGCGTCGGCGCAGACCGAGGTGGCGCTCGACGTTGCGGGCCAGCCGCAGCTTCAGCTCTCCGGCCGTGACGGGCTGTTGAGCGCGCGTGCGGTCGCCGCCGAGCAGAGCACGATCCCGGTCGTGGTCACCAACAGCGGCACCGCGCCGGCCGACAGCATCGAGCTCGCCGCGACGGCGCCGAGCGGCTGGAAGGTCACGTTCCAGCCCGCCAAGATCGAGCGTCTGGTGCCCGGCAAGGATACCGAGGTTCAGGCGCTGGTGACGCCGAGCGACAAGTCGCTTGCCGGCGACTATCAGCTCGCGGTGCGCGCCACCTCGCGCGGCGAGACGGCGTCGAGCCAGTTCCGCGTCACGGTGAGTACATCCACCGTCTGGGGCATGGCCGGAGCCGGCGTGATCGGCGTCGCGCTGCTGCTGATGCTGGGTGCGGTTGCGAGGTTCGGACGACGATGAGCGAGCAGCAGCACCCCGACGCCGCGACGCGGCTCGAAACCGTCATCGCGGCACGCGATCTCTCCAAGCGCTACGGCAAGACCAGCGTCGTCGACGCCATCAACTTCGACATCGCCAAGGGCGAGGTGTTCGGGCTGCTCGGCCCGAACGGCGCCGGCAAGACCACGACCATCCTGATGATGCTCGGGCTCACCGAGATCTCGGCCGGCCGGGTCAGCGTGCTCGGCTTCGATCCGGCGCGGCAGCCCTTGCAGGTCAAGCGGCGGGTCGGCTATCTGCCCGATGCCGTCGGCTTCTACGATCACCTGACCGCGGTGGAGAACCTCGCCTACGCCGCCAAGCTGATGGGTCTGTCGATGGCCGAACGCTCGCGGCGGATCGCGGCGGCGCTCACCCGCGTGCGCCTGCTCGACGTCGCCGACAAGCGCGTCGCGACCTTTTCACGCGGCATGCGGCAGCGGCTCGGGCTCGCCGAGATCATCGTCAAACGCGCCGAGATCGCCATCCTCGACGAGCCGACCTCGGGTCTCGACCCGCAGGCGACGATTGAATTCCTCGACCTGATCAGGGAATTGAAGGCCGAGGGCGTTACCGTGCTGCTCTCGTCGCATATGCTCGACCAGGTGCAGCGGGTCTGCGATCGCGTCGCGCTGTTCCGGGCCGGAAAGATCGCGATGATGGGTTCGGTGGCCGAGCTCTCGGTCCAGGTGCTGGGTGCGGGCTTCGTCGTCGAGGTCGAGGCCGACGGCGCGGGGATCGCGCGGCGGCTTGCGGCGATACCGGGCGTCGGCAATGTCGAGACGCTCGCCGACGACCGCTTCCGCATGACCGCCGACCGCGACGTCCGGGCCGATGCTGCGCGCGCGGTGGTCGCGGCCAATGGCGCGCTGCGGCGGCTCTCGGTCGACGAGCCGAGCCTCGAGGCGATCTACGCCCATTATTTCCAGGCTACCCCGTCAGGAGGCGTGCGCGATGCGGCGTGAGGGTTCAGCATTCCAGGGCGTCGGTGCCGTCTTCGTCAAGGAGCTATCGGACAATATCTCGAGCGTCCGCATGCTGATGCTCGAGCTTCTGATCGTGCTGACCGCGATGGCGGCGCTCTATGAGGCGATCGCTGCGCTCCGCCAGAATACCGCGGAGGATCCGTTCCTGCTGCTGCGGCTGTTCACGGTGAGCCAGGTGCCGCTGCCGTCCTTCGTCGCCATCCTCGGCTTCCTGATCCCGCTGATGGCGATCGGGCTCGGCTTCGACCTGATCAACAGCGAGCACAACCGGCGCACGCTGTCGCGGATCCTGGCGCAGCCGATCTATCGCGACGCGCTGCTGCTCGGCAAATATCTCGCCGGGCTCGCGACGATCGCGATCAGCTTGACCGCGCTGTGGCTGCTGGTGATCGGCCTCGGCCTGATCTTCCTCGGCGTGCCGCCCGGCGGCGAGGAGATCGCCCGCTCGCTGGCCTTCCTGGTGATTGCGGTCTTCTATGCCGGGGTCTGGCTGTCGCTCGCGATGCTGCTCTCGATCGTGCTCCGCTCGCCTGCGACCGCGGCATTGGTGGCGCTCGGCATCTGGTTGTTCCTGACCGTGCTGTGGCCGATGCTGGCACCGGCGATCGCGCAGGCTATCGTGCCGCCCGATCCGCGCTTTGCCGCGCTCGGTCTCGATACGCCGGGCACGGCGATCTGGACCCAGCTGCTGCAGCGCTTCTCGCCGAATGATCTGTTCGGAGAGGCGATGCTGGCCGTGCTGTCGCCGACCACGCGCACGCTCGGCCCGGTATTCCTCGACCAGATCCGCGGCGCGGTGATGGGCGCCCCGTTGCCGTTCGGCCAGAGCGTGATGATCGCCTGGCCGCAGACGGTCGGCCTGATCGCCTGCACCATCGTGCTGTTCGTCGCCGGCTACGTCCTGTTCCAGCGCCAGGAGGTCAGGGCCTGAGGAGGAGAGCGCGGCCGTTCAGTGGGGCCCAATCTTGTCCCACAGCCAGCGCGCGACGGCGTCGGGCGACGATGATGCGTCATTGCCCGACGCGCGCAAATTCGCCTCGCGCATCTCGGCGATGCCGATTTTGCCGAGCAGCGACCGCAGCGCCGCCTTGAGAGCCTCGTCGTCGCGCCGCTTCGGCGACAGCAGCACGATGGCGTCATAGGGCGGGATGGCGTGCCTGTTGTCGGCGAGCGTGACAAGATCGTACTTCGCGATCAGTCCGTCGCTGGTGTAGCCCGCAATCACGTCGACCTCTCCGGAGGCAACCGCCGCATACATGAAATCCGGCTGCATCTGACGCTGGGCACGGAACGTCAGCCCATAAGCCTTCTGGATGCCGGCCCATTCCGGCCGCGAGAAGAATTCATAGTCGCCGGCGATCGACATCGTCGCGGCGCGCGACGCGAGGTCGGCGATCGAATGGATGTCGAGCTCTTCGGCGCGCTTCCTCGGCATCACCAGCGTATAGGCATTCTCGAAGCCGAGCTCGCCGAGCAGCGTGATGTTCTGCTTCGCCAGCGTCATCTGCAACTCGCCCAACAGCTCGGCGCGGGGTTTGATGTCGGTGTGGTGGAACTGGTTGGCCCACAGCGTCCCGGAATAGTCGACATAGACATCGATATCGCCGGCCGTGAGCGCGTCGAAGATCACGTTGGAGCCGAGGCCGGCGCGGGTCGTGGCCGGAAGCCCGGCCGCCTGCAGCCGCTGCGCGATCAACGCCGACAGCACATATTGCTCGGTGAACGTCTTGGCGCCGACGACGATGCCCGCATGCGGGCGCGCGATCGCGGGCACCAGCGTCGCCGCGATCAGGGCGGCAATACCAAGCCCGCCGAGCGCCGTCCGGATGCGGCCGCGATTGCGCAGGCCGTTCTCGATCAGCGCCAGCAATTGGTCGACCACAAGCGCGAGCACGGCCGCAGCGAAGCAGCCGAACAGCACGAATACCCAGTTCTGGGTCTGCAATCCCGCGAAGATATAATTGCCGAGGCTGGTCTGACCGATCGGCGTCGACAAGGTGGCGGTGCCGATCACCCATACCGCCGCGGTGCGGATTCCGGCCATCATCACCGGCAGCGCCAGCGGAAGCTCGACCATGATGAGCGATTGCCGCGGCGTCATGCCGACGCCCTGGGCGGCTTCCAGCACCGCCGGATCGACTCCCGACAGGCCGGTGATGGTGTTGCGCAACACCGGCAGCATCGAATAGAGCGCGAGCGCCAGCACCGCCGGCAGGAAGCCGAAGGCGGAGAAGCTGAAGCCGAGCCACGCCGCGGTCAACGCGGTGAGCGCCAGCAGCAGGGGATAGAACAACGCGAGCAGCGCGAGACCGGGCACGGTCTGCACGATGCTGGCAAGCCCGAGCAACGTCGTGCGCAGCACCGGCCGGTTGCGAGCGATGATCGCAAGCGGCAGGCTGATCACAAGCCCGAGCGCCAGCGCGGCGACGCTGACCCGCACATGATTGCCGAGATAGTCGGGCAGATGCGCGAGCGCCTCGCCCCAGCGCGGGTCGGATAATAAATTCATGCCGTGTCGCCCCGCGGCAGCAAAGCGCCCAGGCGTTCCGCCTGCCGCCGCGGCGTGCGCATCAGTTCACCGACATAGGCGTCGGTGCTGGCCGAGAGTTCCGCCGGGGTGCCCTGGGCCAGCAGCCTGCCGCCACGCATCACCGCGACACGATCGGCCAGCAGCAACGCCTCGGTCATGTCGTGAGTGATCATGACCGTGGTCAGGCCGAGCTCGTGGTGCAGCGTTCGATAATCGTCGCCGAGCGCGTCGCGGGTGAGGGGATCGAGCGCGCCGAACGGCTCGTCCATCAGCACGATTCGCGGCTTCGCAGCCAGCGCTCGCGCGACGCCGACGCGTTGACGCTGGCCGCCGGAGAGTTCGTGCGGCATACGCTCGCGATATTGTGAGGGGTCGAGCCGCACAAGGTCGAGCAGTTCGTCGACCCGCGCCGAGATCTCCGCCTGCGTCCAGCCGAGCAGATGTGGCGTGATGCCGATGTTGCCGGCGACGGACAGATGCGGAAACAGCCCACCGCTCTGGAAGACATAGCCGATGCGGCGCCGCAGCAGGATGGGGTCGACGCGGTTGACATCTTCACCTTCGACGGCGATCCGGCCGTGGTCGGCTTCGATCAGGCGATTGGCGAGCCTCAGCAGCGTCGTCTTGCCGGAGCCCGAGCCGCCGACGATCGCCAGGAATTCGCCCTCGGCCACGTCAAGCGAGACGTCGTCGACCGCCACCACGCGACCGCTGTCAAAACTCTTGCCGACATGCGCGTAGGCAATCAGCGGCGTTGCTGGCATTCCAGGGCGACCTCATGTCTCACCGTCGTGAACGACAGTGATAGCCCATAAAATGGACTTTGACTCGAGGCGCGCGCCTGCGCCGTGTGGTTTCGCAGGCTGTTCCGGTCGAAGCGGATCACCCCCGTCCGGGGCTGTGAGCACACATCACACTTCGTTCTTGGGTACGTACTTGCCCATGATGCATTTATAGCTCTGCAGGTGCCATTCGTGATACGGCCCCTTGGCGAGCCAATCGGCGATGCCGATTTGCGCATTCACTGCGCAGGCGCCCATGGTGATGCCGGATTGGTCACTCGTGGTGACGACCTTTTCCATGCAGAGTTGAGCATTGCAGAGGATGGCGACGAGCGTAACGAGCATGACGGCCTTTATCAGTGGGGTTAACCCGGTCTGACCCGAATCATGCAGGGTTCATGCCACTATCAGCAGCTTTGGCGCCACGGCCGACAAGACCGGGAAAGTACGGCCGGAGCGAATCGTCACGCCCGTCAGCGCGTAGCCGCACGCCCGTAGATACGCTATAGTCGCTGCCCAACTACGACGTGAGATCGGGGCGAGCGAGGAACGTTGCGCGGTCGGGGGCTGCATCGATGATGACGTTACCTGAGTTGGCGGCAGGTGCTTTGGAGAAGTTTCTCGCCACGCATGTCAGCCGCACCTTCGGGGCTTCGCAGGCGCGCTTTGGCGAACTCCTGCCGGCCGCGGCCCGCATCGCGCTGGAATGCATCGGCAACAGCGACGCGCTCTACCACAATGTCGAGCACACGATGCTGGTCACGCTCGCCGGGCATGACATCATCCGCGGCCGCGCGCTGCACACCCACGTCACCGCCGAGGATTACACCCACACCATCATCGCCTGCCTGACCCACGACATCGGCTATGTGCGCGGTCTTTTGAAAGGCGATGGACCCGACGGCTACGTCATCGATGCCTCCGGCAACAAGGTGGTGCTGCCACGTGGCTCGTCGGATGCCGGCCTGATGCCGTATCATGTCGACCGCTCGAAGCTGTATGTGCTCGACAGGCTCGAGGCTGTCCTTCCGCTCGATCGCGAGCGCGTCGCGCGCAACATCGAGGGCACGCGGTTTCCGGCGCCCGAAGGCCAGCAATATGACGATGAGGCGTCGATCGTCCGGGCGGCCGATTTCATCGGTCAGCTCGGCGATCCCAACTACATCAGGAAGGCCAACGCGCTCTATCACGAGTTCGAGGAGGTCGGCATCAACCGCCAGCTCGGCTATGAGTCGCCGGCCGATATCGTCGACCGCTATCCGCAATTCTACTGGAACATGGTTGCGCCGCACATTCAGGGCGCCATCAACTGCCTGAACATGACGGCAAGCGGCCGCCAGTGGATCGCGAATCTCTACAGCAACGTGTTCCGCGCCGAGCGCGAGGTGACGTTGTCCGGCCCGCAAATCTGACGCCGCGGCCTTTCAGCACGGATTGCGCTGCGTTCCCCAGCCGTTCGCGGAGTGTCCACATTTGGGCCTGCTTCGTCGTTGCACGTTTCGTGGAAATCAGCGACTTTGGGCCATGGACCCCTCCAGCGACCGCGTTTTCGACCGTTCAGCATGATCTCCCGTTTCGCTCAATTGATTGCGGCTGCCGTCCTCTGCTGGCCGGCGCTCGCCGTTGCCGCCGGTCCGGTCTACGACGTCGACCTGTACGCGTTGATGTCCGGCACCTGCCGCAATGTCACCGTTGCGGGCCGCAGCTACACCTGCAAGGCAGTCGCCTATTTCCACACCCTGCGCGGCCGTTCCGAATTCACCGTGGTGCTCGACGATCCCTCCGACAAGAGCCACATCATCTCGTTCTCCGGCGAGAGCACCGAGCGCACCCAGGACAATCTGTTCGAGCTCGCGGTCGACCGCATGTTGCTGAAGTCCAGCGACCGCCCGCGGGTGGATGGCCTGCCGGTGCCGCTGGTCGAGATGTCGACAGGCTCGTGCCGTCAGGTCGGAAGCTTCATCACGCGACAGGTGTCCACCATCACCTGCGCCGCCACCGACCAGAACGGCAAGAAATACGAGCTGAGTTTCGAATCGGACGGCTCGCCGATGACGTTGCGGCGGTTGCGGCAATCGACGCTGCCCTCCGAACGGCAGCGGGCACGCCAGATCGCGCAGCTCGAATGCCGTCTCAAGGCGCGCGCCGCTCAAGTGCTGCCGCGGGACACGACGGCCTTCATGATCCGCTGCCTCGGTGAGGGCGACGGCAAGCCGGCCGACGAGCAACGATAGCCGCGCCCCGCGTTCCGGACGAGGCTTGAGGAGAATTTGATGCGTTTGAAACTCACCATCATCGCCGCCGTCGGCGTTTGCATCGCCGGGCCGGCCGCCGCACAGATGTACGATCCGAACTATCCGGTGTGCCTGGAAGTCTATGGCGGGAGGCTGACGCCCGAGTATATCGATTGCAGCTACACGTCGCTTCCGCAGTGTCAGGCGACGGCCTCGGGGCGCTCCGCGACGTGTTCGGTCAATCCGTTCTACAAAGGTCCGAAAAAGCCGCCAAAGCAACGGGGGCAGCGACAACGCCGGTCCGCCAACTAGCGCGCTCAGGCTTGCCGCCTGCCGTCGCTCAAGACTGTATGGCCGTCGTGTCCCCAGTGCGGTTGACTAACTCCGGCAGTTGTGAGGAAACGGTCCGAGCAATAAGGAGAATCCGATGCGCCTGAAACTTTTCGCGATCGCTGCGTTCGCGGTCGCGCTGGCCCGACCTGCCGCCGGACAGGCCTATGATCCGAACTATCCGGTCTGTTTGCATCTCTATAACGGGCCGATGGCCGGAGACCACATCGATTGCAGCTACACCTCGATCCCGCAGTGTCAGGCGACCGCATCGGGTCTCTCTGCGATGTGCATCGTCAATCCCTTCTTCGCACCTCCGCCACCACCCCCGGAACGTCCGGCGCGCCGCGGACGCCATCCCGTTCAGTGAGGCGGGCCCGCGAAACTCGTCCCGTCAAAGCGGCACACGCAAGGCATCGTAGGTGAACAGCCAATCATAGCGCTCGCGCACCCGGTCCGGCTGCCATTCGCGCGAGACGTAGGCATCGGCGCCTTCGGCATCGGCGAGTGCCGGATTGTGGAAGCGCCTGGCATTCTCGGCCGACTTCATCACGATCGTATTGGTCCGCGTCAGCCGCGCGGCCTGATAGCGCTGCAGCGCTTCCTCGGGCGGGAAGCGTTCGAGGCAGCGCGCCAGCACCATGCCATCCTCGATCGCCATGTTGGCGCCTTGCGCCAGGAACGGCAACGTCGGATGCGCGGCGTCGCCGAGCAGGCAGGCGCGCCGGACGACGAAGCGATCGAGCGGGTCGCGACCGAGCAGCGCCCATTTGTAGGGAATATCAAGGCTCGCGATAATGGTGTGGATCTGCGGATTCCATCCGGCAAAGGCTCCGCTGCAGGCCTCGCGCGTGCCACGTTCGGTCCACGACTCGACCGACCAGCTCTCACCCTCGAAGATACCGACGAAGTTCAACAGCTCGCCACGGCACACGGGATAGGTGATGACGTGGCCGCCCGGGCCGATCCAGTTGGTGCCAACGTCGCGTTGCAGGCTCGCCGGTAGCCGTTCCATCGGCACCAGCCCGCGCCAGGCGGCCACGCCCGAGAAGAACGGCTTGGTGTCGCCGCCGATCTGCCGGCGAATTTCGGAGTGCACGCCGTCGGCGCCGACCACGACGTCGCCGCGCCGACGCTCGCCATTGGCAAGGTGCAGCCAGATGCCGTCGCCGTCCTGGCCAAATCCGGTGCAGCGGCTGCCAAGATGCAGCCGCCCCGGCGCCCGGACCTTGAATGCGTCGACCAGCACGCGGTGAAAGTCGCCGCGATGCACCATCCAGTAGGGCGCGCCATAGATCGCGCGCGAGGAGGCGCCGAGGTCGAACAGTTTCCAGGTCCGCCCGGTGCTGAACAGCCTGATCTCCTTGCCCGAGGGCTCGCAGGCGATGGCCTGCATCTCCTGCTCGAGCCCGAGCGCGATCAGGACGCTGGTGCCGTTGGCGCTGAGCTGGACACCGGCGCCGAGCTCGCGCAGCTCGGACGCCTGCTCGAAGATCTCGACTTCGATACCACGCTGCAGCAGCGACAATCCGGCGACGAGACCGCCGATCCCGGCGCCGGCAATCAGGACCGTTGGCTTGCGGTGTGTACTCACGCGAACACCGCTATCTGCGCGTGATCAGGAAGTCGTCGGTGAATTCGCCGCGCGACAGCTTGACCGGGATCTCGCCGTCGCTGCCGATCTCGACGATCTCCGAACCGGACTTGTTATCCTCAGGGGTCAACAGCTCGATGCGCTCGGCAATCCGCTCCGCCTGCCAATCGGTTAGCTTCCAGGCAAACCGGCCGCCGAGATCGCGCATGCCGAATTCGTCGTCGGCGGGCGCCAGCACCAGCGCGTCGCGCGAGATGGCGCCGGGAATCCGCTCCGCCACGGCAATGCTCTGCGGGTTCTCGGCAAAGCGCCGCAGCAGCCTTGCCAGCGCGGCGAGATCCGCCGCCTCGCCGAGGAACAGGAACAGCGGATGAAAATCGCTCGGCATGTATTCAAATCGCAGCATGATTGTCGGTCCGTTGGCTGGGACTACTCGCTGAGCACCTTGATGACGTCCTGGGCGTGGCACAGCTCCACGGTGCCGACGTCGGCGGGCCGGGCAGGGCACTCCAGATAGCGCACCTGCAGCCACTGGCCGTCGTCCATGTTTTCCACCACTTCGGCGACGACGCCGGCCTCCAGTTTCAGCCGCGTCCCCACCTTGATCGCCATCACGTCAATCATCGCTACCCTTGCTACCCTGACCTCGCCCGGAGTTGGCCCTCGCTTAGAAGAACGTGGTGAGATTTTTGGCCAGCAGGATGTTCTGTTCAAGCAATATCTCGCGCCGCGCGATCTTCCAGCCATTGTCGGTCAGGCGCAGCGTGTCGTTGCGGCGGCCGACGAAGATGTAGGTCTCGTACTCGACGCGGTTCTGGTAGACGAGGAAGCGGCTGGTGACGTCGAGCTCGCGCACTGCGCCGACACCCGGCCGCGCGCCCTTGATCTGCACATTGCTGACCATGTGCGTGATGCGCGACAGCGGCTCCTCGGCATAGTGCACGCCGGTCAGGATCTGCTCGACCCGCTTGGTCAATGTCCATTTGTCCTCGTCGAACCAGCTGATGCCTTCGCCGCGTTTGGTGTTCTCGCGCGCGGCCTGCTGGCCGAACTTCACGTTGCGGCGGATCGGCATGAAATAGCTGATGTCGTCGGTGAGTAACTCGAGCCAGTCGCGGAAGCACCGGTCGTCGAGCAAATCGGCCTCGCGATAGTAGAAATCCTCGATATTGGCCTTCAGCCGGTAGTAGGCCGCCGATCGCTCGATCGCAGCGTTGCCGGCGTGTTGTTGTTTGTCCTGATCCTGAACGGTCGTCGTCATTGCTATCTCCTCATCAGGCATCGCACGGTTTTCAGAGCGCCGGCTGGGGTGGAATCGGTCCGCCCTGCTGGGCGAAGCAGCCGACATCGATCACGGTGCCGGACAGCGTTTCCGCTTCCGGCGACAGCAGAAAGGCCACCACATTGGCGATGTCGTCACCGGCGGCGACCCGGCCCGCGGCGGTGCCCGGCGCGCCCTTGCCGAAACGCGCCGCATCGCCGCCGACACGGCCGAGGCTCATGCCGCTGACGATGCCGCCACCGCCGGGAATCACGGTGTTGACGCGGATGCGCTGGTGAAAGAAATCGTAGGCCATCGCCGCGCTCAGCGCGACAACGCCGCCCTTGCTCGCGCTGTAGACCGCCATGTTCGGCTTGCCCCAGCCGGCGCCGGAGCCGATGTTGACGATCGAGCCGCCGCCCTGCGCGATCATGTGCGGGATCGCGGCGCGGCTGGTCAGATACGGTCCCTTCAGATTGACGGCGATGATCCGGTCGAACAGCGCCTCGTCGGTGTCGAGCACGGTGCCGAGCGGACCGATCGCGGCGTTGTTGACGACGCCGTCGATGCGGCCGAACCGCGCCATCGCGTGCGCGACCACCCTGGCGACGTCATTCGCTTGCGACACATCGGCTTCCATCAGTTCGGCGGAGAGCCCTTCGCGATCAAGCTGTTCGCGCATGGCCGGAATGGCGTTCTCCGCGGTACTCGAGACCTGCGCCGCTTCGAGACCGAAGGCGACCACCGCATGGCCGCGCCGCGCGAGGCCGAGCGTGATCGCGCGGCCGATGCCGAAGGTGCCCCCGCTGACGAGGACGGTTTTTGCGGGCGAGGTCATTCTGCGGCCTGCCGGTTGCCGGCGGGTGATCCGAGCAACTCGTGCCAGTCGCCGCCCTGCATGTAGGTGGTCCAGCGGCGGTAGAAGCCGCGCGCGATCTGCTCGGTGACTTGGGTCGAGACATCGCCGCCGAGCGGATGATCGGTGACGTAGGCGCCCATCGACTGCTGATAGTTGAACGGATAGCGCCGCGCCACCGTGCCGGTGCTGGCCGCGGTCGCATAGAGCCAGTTCTCCATGTCGTCCTGCTCGGTCATGCCGGCCGGGCCGGAGTAGCGCATGTAGTAACGGCGCAGATATTCCTTGGCTTCCTTCGGCGCGTCCTTGTCGACCAGGAAGAAGCGCCAGCCTTCGGTCGAGGTCGGGCTGTGCGGATGCCAGGCGCAAAGCCCCCGCGGCTGACGACCATGATAGGACGTGTTGGGGAAGATCGTGCCGACGAACGGCAGCAGCCGCGCTCCTTCGCCGAGCCGCCGCTTGCGCTCCTCGAAACAGTGCCGGAAGTATTTTTCGAGGATCGGGTTGTCGAGGAAGGACTCGATGTATTCGTTGGCCTCCGGCTGGATCGCGCTGTGCACGCCATGGCCTTCCGGAAAGCTGATCCAGACGTGCTGCGCCTTCTCCAGCTCGTCGTCGCGGCGGCCCTTCTTGCCGGCGGCGGCGCTCGGCCCGATGCCGATCAGGTCGACCGAGCGATGGCTTGGGTTGTGATAGGTGTCGCCGAGGAAATTCTCGGCCGCGAATTTCCAGTTGGCGGGGAACACCCATTTGTGGACGCCGATCACTTCGGAGCCGCCCTCGCGGCCGTCGCGGCAGTCGAGCGCCTGGTCGAGATGGACCTTGGCATCGCCGAGATAGGTGATGAAGTCGGGCGCGTCCTTGTCCCAGGTCGCCCAGATCGAGCCCTTGTAGTTGCAGAGCTTCGCCACCGAGACCAGCGAGTTGGCATCGCGGTCGAGCACCCCGTCATACAGCGTCCGGTGCAGCGGAACGCCCTGCAGCTTGCCGTCGGTGGTATAGGTCCAGCTGTGATAGGGGCAGGTGAACAACGACGTGTTGCCCTGCTCGTAGCGGCACACCTTCATGCCGCGGTGCCGGCACGAATTCAGGAAGACGTGGATCTCGCCCTTCTTGTCGCGGCAGAGGATCACGGATTCCTCGCCCATCCGCGATGTGTAGAAGTCGCCGGGATTGGGCACCAGGCTTTCGTGGCCGACCAGCAGCCAGGCGCGGGTGAAGACCTTGTCGAGCTCCTGCCGATAGATATCGGCGTCCACGAAGATCTCGCGGCTGATGAAGCCACCCTTGACGTCAACAAGCTGATCGAAATCGTTGCGAAGCGGCATCGGCTCCTCCTTGTCTCGCCTGCGCGACGGTCAGTCGCGGCGAATGATGGTGCGTCCTACTTGTCGAGCTTGCAGCCGCCGGTTCCCTCGGGGCGGAACGCCTTGTCGCCGGGAATGGCCGCGATCTTCTGGTAGTAGTCCCAGGGATATTTGCTCTCGTCCGGCTTCTTCACGCGGTAGAGCGAGAGGTCGTAGACGACGCGGCCATCTTTCCGGATGTGCGCGGGGCGGCCGAAGAAATCGACCGGCAGCTTGCGCATCTCGGCATTGACCGCCTTGGCCTCGTCGCTGCCGCCGGCCTCGATCGCCTTCAGATAATGGCGCACGGCGGCGTAGGTCGCGGCCTGCAGCTTGGTCGGTTCGCGCTTCTCGATCTCGATGAAGCGCTTGGCGAAGGCGCGGGTGCCGTCGTCGTCATCCCAGTAATATTGGGACGCGATGTACATGCCTTGCGCGTCGCGCAGGCCGATCGAATGGACGTCGGAGATGAAGGTCAGCATGCCGACGATGGTCTGCCCGCCTTGTTGCAGGCCGAATTCGTGGGTCTGCTTCACCGCGTTGACGGTGTCGGCGCCGGTGCCGGCCAGCGCCACCACCTTGGCGCCGGAGCTCTGCGCGGCCAGCAAAAAGGATGAGAAGTCGGTGGTGTTGAAGGGATAGCGCACCGCGCCGAGCACCTTGCCGCCGGCATCGGTGACGGCGCGCGAAGCGTCCTTCACCATCGCGCTGCCGAACGAATAGTCGACCGCGACAAAGAACCATTCCTTGCCGACGCGGCGGCCCAGCTCGCCGACCAGGCCGGCCGACAGCGCGTAGGTGTCGTCGGCCCAATGCGTGACGACGGGCGAGCATTTGTCGCCGGTGAGGTCCGATGTCGCGGCGCCCGAGACCAGCGCGGTGCGGTTGCTCTGCGTCGCAAGGCCGGCGACGGCGAGGCCGACCGAACTCACCGCAAGATCGGTCACCGCGTCGACATGCTCGACGTCGAACCATTGCCGCGCGATCCCGACCGCGACGTCGGGCTTGTTCTGGTGATCCGCCGAGATGATCTCGATCGGCTTGCCCAGCACCTTGTTGTGAAAATCCTCAGCGGCAAGCTTGGCGGCGGTCACCGAGCCCGGCCCACCGAGATCGCGGCCGCTGCCGTAGTCACCCAGCGTCGCAATCCGCACCACGCCGTCCGAGATGCCTGAGCCGTCGGGTGCGGCGTGCGCCAGCGGCGTCGCGAGCATCAGCGTGGCGATCGCGGCGGCGGCCCATCTGCGCGAGGCGTCTGTCTGCGGCAATTCCAATCCTCCCGTCGATTTTTCATATGTCCATCTAGTGGACATTATTCTCATAATTTGCGATAGTATCCGCGCGAGCCGATCGGTCAAGCGCGCTGGATGCAGCGCGCCCCGCCGAATTTGCGGATGTGGACGGATGGCAAAGAAACCGAAGGCGGAAGTTCACGACGCGGAGCAGGGGGCGTCAGGCGTGCGCGCGGTCGACCGCGCCATCGCGATCCTGCAATGCTTCACGCCGGATCAGCCGGCGATGAGCGTGATCGAGATCCAGAAGCGGGTCGGGCTGAGCCGGCCGACGCTCTATCGCCTGCTGCAGACGCTGGCGCAGCGCGACCTGATCCAGGCCGAAGGCGACCCGCAGCGCTTCCGGCTGTCGCACGGCGTGATGAAGCTGGCCCATGTCTGGCTGAACGGCCTCGAAGTGGTCGCGATCGCGCGCCCGGTCGTCGAGGGCCTGCGCGAGGCGACCGGCGAGACCGCAGCGTTGTTCCGCGAGCAAGACGATCGCGGCATCTGCATCCTCGAATGCGAGAGCCGTCACGTGCTCTCGATCAGCCGCGGCGTCGGCCACAGTCTGAGCCTGATCCAGGGATCGACCGGCAAGGCGATGTTGGCCTTCATGGACCCGAAGCGGCAGGGGGCGCTTCTTGCCAGCATTGCAAAGAGCGCGGATCGTGCGCGGCTCGAGGACGCGCTGAGCTTTGCGCGGCGCAACGGCTATGCGACCAGCCATGGCGAGATCTTCGCCGGCGCGGTCGCCGTCTCCGCGCCGTGTTTCGATCACCGCGGCGAGGTCGTCGGTTCGGTCGGCCTCTACGGACCGAGCGCGCGCATCGACGAGCGGAAGCTACTGGAATATTCAAAGCTGGTGCGCGAGGCCGGCCGGCAGATCTCGGTTCTGCTGGGCTATCAGGACGGTGCGCCCATCGCATAGGGCTTCAACACCGCATAAAGCATGTCGTGCGTCGGCGTCGGGACGCCGAGCTTGCGGCCGAGCTCGACCACCTTGCCGTTCAGCCACGGCAGTTCGAGCCGGTTGCCGCGCTCGAGATCGAGCGCCATCGAGGCCTTCATCGCCGGCGGCGCGTGTCCGATGAAGTCGAGCACTTTCGTCAGCGCATCCGGCGGCAGCTTGATGCCGCTGGCGTGCGCGATCGCGATGATCTCCTCGCAGGCCGATACGAAGAGCGGCCGCAAGTCGGGATCGTCGCGCAGCTTGCCGATCGGCAGCCGCGTGACCGCGGTCATGCCGGCATTGGTGGCGAGGCCGACGAACTTCATCCAGAGCTCGGTGTTGATCTGCTCGCTCAAGGTCGCGTCGAAGCCGGCCTTCAGGCAGAGATCGAGCAGCGCCTTGCCGCGCGGCGTGATGCGGCCGTCGAGCTCACCGAAGATCATGCGCATGAAGGTGCCGACCTGGTTGATGACACCGGGCTTGATGATCGACGCCGAGATCTGCGCCACGCCGCCCATCACGGCGTTGCGTCCCAGGATCGAGACCAGCCTGTCGGGCGCGTCGATGCCGTTCTGCAGCGGGATCACCGCGGTGTCGGGGCCGACCATCGGCCTGATGTGTTGGCCGGCGCTTTCGACGTCCCACAGCTTGACGCAGAACAGCACGATATCGACCGGGCCGACGCTTGCCGGATCGTCGGTCGCCTGGGTCGGGACCAGATGGGTTTCGCCGCGGCCGCCCTGAACCTTCAGCCCCTCGCTGCGCATGGCGGCCAAATGAGCGCCGCGCGCGATAAAGGTGACGTCGGCGCCGGCATGCGCGAGCGCCGCACCAAAGCCGCCCCCGACGCCTCCGGCGCCCACCACTGCGATCCGCATGATTGTCTCCTTGTCCGTCGCTTTGGACCGCAGCCTCGACGATGTCGGCGCAATGCGCAACCCGGTTGCGCTATTGCGCAGCCCAGCCTGTCTGAAAATCACGTGACCGCGGCCTTGTTTGTTACGCCATCTTCCTGCGTTGACTTGCCCGCCCGAACCGCTAAGCCATTTCGGAAAGTTCGGGAGGAATGCGTGGCGATGACGGAGCCGACGGCGGTCGCGCTTGACAATGCGACGGTGGCGTTTCGGTTGGCGGATGGACGCGTCTATACCGCGGTCGAGCAGGCCAATCTTTCGGTTGATCATGGCGAGTTCGTCGCCATTGTCGGGCCGACCGGATGCGGGAAGTCGACGCTGCTTAACGTCACGGCCGGGCTGCTCAAGCCCGCGGCCGGAACGGCAAGGATCTTCGACAAGCCGCTGAGCGGCCTCAACCGCGATGCCGGCTACCTGTTCCAGGCCGATGCGCTGTTCCCCTGGAAGACCGCGATCGACAATGTCGCGATCGGGCTCGAGATATCAGGCACGCCGCGCGCCGATGCGCTCGCGCGCGCGCAGAAATGGCTGACCTCGGTCGGGCTTGGCGCCTTCGCCAATCGGTATCCGCACATGCTGTCGGGCGGCCAGCGCAAGCGTGTTGCGCTGGCGCAGGTCCTGATCCGCGATCCGAAGATCCTCCTGATGGACGAGCCGTTCGGTCCGCTGGACGCCCAGACCCGGCAGATCATGGGCAATCTGCTCTTGGAATTGTGGAGCGCCGACCGCAAGGCGGTGCTGTTCGTGACCCATGATCTCGAGGAGGCGATCGCGCTGGCCGATCGTGTCGTGATCATGTCGGCCGGCCCCAGCGCGCGCATCATCGGCGACTGGCGCATCACGCTGCCGCGACCGCGCGACATCGCCGAGATCCGGATGGAGAAGGATTTCCATGCCCTGCACCGCGAGATCTGGGGCGTGCTGAAGGACGAGGTGATGAAGGGCTATGTGCAGTCGACGCAGGCGGGAGCTGCCTGATGTCGCGCATCGCGTTGTTGTCCCTGCAGGTTCTGGTCGCCGTCGTCACACTGGTACTGTGGCAGCTCTTCTCCACTGTGCCGGTGTTCGGCAAGGTGCTGCTGCCGCCGTTCTTCTTCTCCAATCCGGTCGACGTCTTCAGCCAGATTGTAAAGTGGTTCTCGACCGGGGTGATCTGGAAGCATCTCGCGATCACGCTGTGGGAATCCATCCTCGCCTTCGTGATCGGCTCGGCCGGCGGCATTCTGGTCGGCTTCTGGTTCGCGCGGCAACCGCGCGTCGCCGCGGTGTTCGATCCCTATGTGAAGATGGTCAACGCACTGCCGCGCGTGGTGCTGGCGCCGATCTTCGCGCTGTGGTTCGGGCTTGGCGTCTGGTCCAAGGTCGCGCTCGGCGTGACCCTGGTGTTCTTCATCGTGTTCTTCAACGTCTATCAGGGCGTCAAGGAAGTGCCGACCACGGTGCTCGACAATGGCCGCATGCTCGGCATGAACGAGCGGCAGCTGATGCGCCACGTCTACTGGCCCTCGGCGCTGTCCTGGATGTTCTCCTCGCTGCACACCTCGGTCGGCTTTGCGGTGGTCGGCGCGGTGGTCGGCGAATATCTCGGCTCCGCCGCCGGCCTCGGCTATCTGATCCAGCAGGCCGAGGGTGTGTTCGACGTCGCCGGCGTGTTCGCCGGCATGTTCGTTCTGTCGGCCTTCGTCATCCTGATCGACATGGGCGTGACGATGGTCGAAAACCGGCTGCTGGTGTGGCGGCCGACGGCCGTGACGCGGGACTAAAGCATGATCCGGAAAAGTGCGAAGCGGTTTTCCCGCGCGACAAACGCGGGAAGCGTTTGCGCGGAGATCATGCTCAAACAAAGAGCTAGAGCGCGATGACGATTCAACCTAATCACATCGCGCTTTAGTTAGGGCACTTCCGGCGCGGCCTCGATCAAGCCGCGGATCTTCTCCGTCACCTCCGGGTCGATCGGATTGTAGACGATCATGCTGAGGTCGGGCCGGCCGTCGACCGCGAACGCCGAATATTCGAACTTGACCGGGCCCAGGATCGGATGCCGGAGCTGCTTGACGCCTTCGCCGTGCGTTCGCACGTCGTTGTCGCGCCACAGCGCCGCGAATTCCGGACTGAGCCGGCAGAGCTCGTCGACGAACGGTTGCACCTCGGCAGCGGCGCCGGCACGCGCTGCGTCGACCCTGAAGGCGCCGACCACGAAGCGCGCCACACTGGCCCAGTCGTGTTGCGCGGCGCGGACGCGCGGATCGAGGAACATGAAGCGCAGCACGTTGCGCTCGCGCGGCGGCAGCGATCCGTAGTCCGTCAGCATCACGGTCGAGGCCCGGTTCCAGGCGACGATATCCCAGGTCGCGGTGCGTAGCACGGCGGGGCGCGGTTCCAGCGCGTCGAGCACGCGCTGGAGCCGGGGCGTGACGCCTTCGCTCTTCTGGTAGCGCACCTCGGGCGTGCGGCCGAGGCCGAGCAGGAACAGATGCTCGCGCTCGACATCGGTCAGCATCAGCGCACGCGCGATGCGGTCGAGCACATCGGCCGAGGGCGCGCCGCCGCGGCCCTGTTCGAGCCAGGTGTACCAGGTCGCGCTGATGTTGGCGCGCTGCGCCACCTCTTCGCGGCGCAGGCCCGGCGTGCGCCGCCGCTCCGGCGGAAAGCCGAACACGGCCGGATCGAGCTTGCTGCGGCGGTCCTTCAGGTAGGCGCCGAGCAGGTTCTCTTGCGCGAGCGGTTCGCTCATCCTGTTAGCTATTATACCATGATAAGGTCACTACTTTAACAGGATAGCGTGCAGGGCCAGATTTGTCTCCAACGAAACCTGGAGACTTCCTCATGCGTGTGTTCGTCACTGGTGCCACCGGATTCATCGGCACTCCCGTCGTCAAGGACCTGATCGCCGCCGGACATCAGGTTCTTGGCATGACCCGTTCGGACGAGGGGGCGAACGCGATTTCTGCCGTCGGTGCGGAGGCTCTTCGCGGCTCGCTCGAGGACCTTGATAGCTTGCGCAAGGGGGCAAGCGCTTCGGATGCTGTCATTCACCTGGGCTTCGTTCACGACTGGTCCAATTTCGCGAAGAGTTGCGAGATCGACCGCCGCGCCATCGAAGCCCTGGGCTCTGTTCTGGCTGGATCGGACAGGCCATTGATCGTAACCGGGGGCTTGGCGGGGTTGGCCAAGCCCGGCCAGATCGCAACCGAGAACCAAACGATATCGCCGGATTTCCCATTTCCCCGCGTGTCGGAACAGACGGCCCTGTCGCTGAAGGGTGTCCGCGCGTCGGCCATGCGTCTTCCCCAGGTCCACGATCCTGTCAGGCAGGGTCTCATCACCCCCTTGATCGCGGTGTACCGCGAAAAGGGCGCGTGCGCCTATCTCGGCGACGGGCAAAATCGCTGGCCGGCAGCGCATGTTCTCGACGTGGCGCGCCTCTACCGGCTGGCCATCGAACAGGCTGAGCCGAACGCGAGGTATCACGCCGTCGCGGAAGAGGGGGTCTCGATGCGCGATATTGCCGAAACGATCGGACGGCGCCTGAAGCTGCCGGTCAAATCCATCGCCCCGCAAGAGGCGCCGGCCTTCTTTGGCTGGCTCGGCACGTTCGCGGCATACGACACGGCGGCTTCCAGCGAGCAGACGCGCAGGAAGCTTGGATGGCAGCCGACCGGGCCAGGGTTGATTGCCGATCTCGAACAGCTGGTCTATTCCGCGCAGTAGGATGCGTAAGGTGGGTTAGCCGAAGGCGTAACTCACCATTTTCTCCGCGGGTGGGCACAGTTGGTGGGATGCGCTTCGCTCACCCAGCCTACGCAGCCGATCACAGCGGGAAGCATCGCATGTAGGCCGCAAACAGTGTCTCATCGCTGTAGCTCACCAGCTCGTGGGTAACCGCGTCGGCCAATTCGAGGTCGCGGTTCTGCACGCGCAGCCAGGCCTGGGTGTCGGCGGTGATGGTCAGAGCGGCTTCACCGACATGCCGTCCCGGCACGACCTGGAGGTCCTTGCCCTTGATCGCAACGGTCATATCCAGCGCGCTTGCACCGGTGAAGCGCAGATGCGTCACAAAATCCAGACCTCGCGCCCTGCCGCGCTGGAATCCGAGCGAGAGCGAAAAGATATAGGCCTGCAGGCTGCCGGTATGGCGGCCGGACGTGACATGCTGAAGCTTCTTGTGTGGAAAGCGCCGGGTCACGGTGTCCTCGGCGTCGGTATCCGGGATCACGTAGACGAACTCGTCCTTGTCGATCAGCGGCTGCACCACATCGGCGAAATGGGCGTCGCGATCGTGCAGGAAGGGGCCGATCACGTCTTCGCCGGCCGGGCAAGCCGAAATGCAATAGGCCGCCTTGTAGCCAGGCTTGAACGACAGCGATTGCCAGATGTTCAGCGTCTCGGTGCGGGGAACGCGGGCGCGATAATCCCTGGCGTCCTTTGCATCCGCGACCTTCTCCACCCACTGCGTGAAGTTGCCGAGAAAGTCGTGATAATTGTGGGTGTGGCAGGACAGGAAATCGAAGCCGCCGTCCGGCTTGATGGCGCCGACCGGGCAGGCGGCGACGCACAATTTGCACTCCAGGCACGGATTGTAGTCGATCGGGTGGTCATGGGCGTCGACCTCGCAGCCGAGCAGGATGGTGCCGAGCAGGACGAAGCTGCCGAATTTCGGGTGGATGACGCTGCGATGGATTCCCATGCGGCCGAGACCGGCTTCTACCGCGATCGGCTTGTGCTGGACCATCATGATCCTGGGCAGGTCCATCTCCATCGGGAACGCGGCAACCGAGTTGCAGGCCGGGATGCCGTGCTCGTCGAGCGCGCGAACGATGGCACGCGCGGTTTCGTTGACGTGATCGTAAGTGCTGTGGAATTCCTCGTTGGCGACCGAGCGCGAGGGCGAGCGCACCGGCTCGCGGTTCATGTGGCAGACGATCGCGAGCAGGGAGCGGGTCCGGCTATAGACCTTGCGAATGAAGTCCCGCTGCGACGCGATGGCGGCCCGTTCGAACTCGATGATGCCGACATCATCGGCTCCACATCTGCGCGCGATATCCTTGATCAGCTCCGATGAAACTGGGACGTCGCGGACCGGTTCGCTGCTGCGCGCGCGCACAGCCCTGACCGTGGGGTGATCGTCCAGGCTCATGGTTCCGGCTTTCCATAAAATGACGATAATAATACTATGGAGTGGGTGAACTCGAGGCAAGTGAATTATATGTCAAGCGTCATGTAATTGAGCTGCCACCCAAATGATGGATTCGCGTAATGCTCGGACAACGCTTTGCACGCGGGTAATGATGTCAGCTCCGTCATCCTGAGGAGCGCCAACGGGTCCGCGCGAAGCGCGGCCCGATGACAGGCTCCACGCGTTTCGAAGGATGGACGGCCACACTCGGGCCATCGCCCCTTCGAGACGGCCGCTTCGCGGCCTCCTCCAGCGACAAAGGCGAAGCCTTTGCGCGGGGGTGACGGTACGCGCGTCGCGATGACGGCGAACGGACCGGTCGTCAGTCCAGCAGTTTGGTATCATCCGGCGCCTGCGGCGGCGTCTTGATCGCGATGGCCTTGATGGCGCGGCCGTCCAGCTGTCGGAAAGTCGCCTTCTCAAGGCCTCCCGGCTCCTCTATCTTGCCGGCCAATCGAACGGAGGACGTCATGAAAAAATGGCTTGGCAAGCTTGCCGGAACGCTGCTGGCGCTGACCCTGTCCACGGGCCTTGCCGCGGCGCAAAGCAAGATCACCATCGCGGTCGGGGGCGGCGCTTGCCTGTGCTATCTGCCCACCGTGCTGGCCAAGCAGCTCGGCGAATACGACAAGGCCGGGCTTGCGGTCGAACTGGTTGACCTCAAGGGCGGCTCGGACGCGCTCAAGGCCGTGCTCGGCGGCAGCGCCGACGTCGTGTCCGGCTATTTCGATCACTGCGTCAATCTCGCGGCCAAGAAGCAGGAGCTGCAGGCCTTCGTGGTCTATGACCGCTATCCCGGCCTCGTGCTCGTTGTTTCGCCGAAGCACACCGGCGAGATCAACTCGATCAAGGATCTCGCCGGCAAGAAGGTGGGCGTCAGCGCGCCGGGCTCCTCGACCGACTTTTTCCTGAAGTATCTGCTCAAGAAGAACGGCCTCGATCCGGCCGGCACCGCCGTGATCGGTGTCGGCCTCGGCGCCACGGCGGTTGCGGCGATGGAGCAGGGCCAGATCGACGCTGCTGTGATGCTCGATCCTGCCGTCACCGTGCTGCAGGGCAGCTACAAGGACCTCAAGATCCTCAGCGACACCCGCACCCAGCACGACACGCTAGCGGTGTTCGGCGGCGAATATCCCGGCGGGGCCCTGTATTCGACCGCGGCCTGGGTCAACGGCCACGAGAAGGAGGTGCAGGCGCTGACCAATGCGATCATGGCGACGCTGGCCTGGATCCATTCTCACAGCGCGGAAGACATCATGGCCAAGATGCCGGACGAGATCGTCGGCAAGGACAGGGCGCAGTATCTCGCGGCGCTGAAGAACACGATCCCGATGTATTCGGAGACCGGCAAGATGGATCCCAAGGGTGCGGAGGCTGTGCTCGCGGTGTTCAGCGAGGGCTCGCCGGAGGTCGCGAAGGCCGGCATCGACGTCACCAAGACCTACACCAACAAGTTCGTCGATCAGGTCAAGAAGACGACCGGAAGCGGAAAGTAAACGCGTACGGATATGCAGTCTCCGCTCATTTGTCGTGTCACCGCGCTCGACCTTGCCTTGCAGCGGCGTCCGTGGCCGTTCGCGGACCAGCGGCGTGCCGAGATCGATGCGCATTTCGCCGAGCAGCAGCGGCTGAACCCGAACCTGTGGAACGGCCGCGTCCTGCTCGGGCGCGATCCGGTGTTCGCCGGCGAGCGGCTCAGCGCGAGCTATTTCGAGACCGATTTCGCGAGCTTCCTCGCCTGGCGCGACTGGGGCTTTCCGGACCGCGAGGTGTTCAACGGTTTCGGCATGGGCGCGCTGCTCGCGAGCGACGGCGCCTTCGTGTGCGGGGTGATGGGCGAGCAGACCGCGAATGCCGGACGTATCTATTTCCCGTCAGGGACGCCCGACCTCGACGACATCAGGGGCGAGACGGTGGATATCGCCGGCAGCGTGATGCGCGAACTCGAGGAGGAGACGGGACTGTTGCCGTCGGATTGCCGCGGCGACGCTGACTGGCACTGCATCTACACCGGCGTTGCGCTCGCGATGATGCAGATCCTGCGCGTCGATATGCCCGGCGACGCGCTGCGTGCTCGCATCGAGGCCAATTTGGCGCAGCAGGAAGACCCCGAACTCGCCGGCATCCATCTGGTGCGCAGTCGCGCCGATCTCACTCCCGCAATGCCGCGTTTCGTCACCGCGTTCATCGAGACGCAGCTGCCGGCGTAGGCAAAGGAATGCGCAATGACCGAGCAAGCCACCGCTGCCGCTGCATTGACACCGGCAACCGCCGATGGCCCCCAAACGATCAAGGTCATCATTTCGGGTGGATTCGCCGCGGTCTACCGCGACGTGCTGCCTGAATTCGAGCGAAGCACGGGCATCAGCGTGGAGACTGGATCGGGTGCGTCCGAGGGCACCGGTCCGAAGACGATCAGGCACCAGCTTGCGAACGGCACCAAAGCGGACGTGGTTATCCTTTCGCGCGAGGGACTTCACAAGCTCAACGAAGACGGCCGGATTCGTGCCGGATCGGAGGCCGGACTGGCGACGGCACCTTTGGCCGCGGCGGTTCGGGCGGGCTCTTCCAGGCCGGACATCGGCAATGATATCGCGCTCAGGAAAGCCTTGATCGACGCCGGCGAGGTGGTGGCGCCGAGCAGCACGAGCGGGCAGTACGTCCGCGACAAGGTTTTCCCCAGGTTGAACTTGCCGGACACGGTCAGGCTCACCCTCGAGGCGCGCGGAACCGAGGCGGCCGAAGCGCTTAGAGCAGGCAAGGCAAATCTCTCGATCGGTCCGACCAGCGAACTGGTTCAGGAGAGCGGCATCGAAGTTGTCGGTCTGCTGCCGCCAGATCTCCAGCTGGTGCAGACCTTCACGGCCGCGATCGTCAGCGACGCGTTAGCGCCGAAAGCAGCCAAGCGCCTGATCGATTTTCTTGTCTCGGACAGCGATATTTTGCTCGCGGCCATCAAACGGGCCGGCATGGAACGGCCCCGCGGATAAATTGCCGCCGCCAACCGCACGCCCCAGCATCGCGCGTCGGCACCATTCCGCCGAAACTTTGCGCAAGCCTGCGCGGTGCGGACGCAGCCATCGCGCTTGACATCATCGGCCGCTCCCCCTGTGATAGGGCGGCACGACAACAAAAAATGCAGTGCACAATCTCTGGGGAGGGATTCATGCCGGTCAGGAGGGCTGCCCGCTGGCTTGCGGGTCTATCCGTCGCGCTTGCGGCGCTCGGTGTGGCCAATGCAGCGCATGCGCAGGACAAGAAGATCAGGATCGGCGTGATCTTCGATTTGACCGGCCCGCTGGCCGGCGGCGGCTCCGAGCTGCAATATACCGGCGTCAAGATCATGCTCGACCATTACGCCAAGACCGGCGTCGAGGGTTACAAGGTCGAGGCCGTCTATGCCGACGCGCAGAGCAAGCCCGACATCGCGATCAACGAGGCCGTCCGCCTGCTCGAGCAGGAAAAGGTCGACATGGTGATGGGCTTCTTCTCCTCGGCGCAATGCGTGCCGGTGTCGGCGCGGGTCGAGCAGATGAAGAAGTTCATGTGGATCACGACCTGCATTTCCTCCGGCGTGTTCGACGGCAAGAACTACAAATACGTGTTCCGTCCGCAGGCTGCCGGCAACCAGTACGGCATGATGACGACCGATTTCATCGCGCAATACTCCATGTCCAAGTTCGGCAAGGAGCCGAAGGACCTCCGCGTCGCCATCATCCATGAGGACGGCGCCTATGGCGTCGACGTCGCCAAGGGCAATGAGGCCGGCGCCAAGAAAGCCGGCTTCAACATCGTGCTCAAGGAGGGCTATTCGGCGACCGCGCCCGATTTGTCGGCGCTGGTCACGAAGCTGAAGCGCGCCAAGCCCGACGTGATCTTCCATACTGGCTACAATCCGGACATTACCCTGTTGTTCCGCCAGGCTCGCGAGCAGGGGCTGAAGTTCGGCGCCATCGTCGGCCACGGCGCGGGCTACGGCGTCTACGAGAAGCTGAAGGAAGGCCTCGGCGCCGACGCCAACTATCTCTTCAACACCGACCCGATCTCGATCTGGCTTGCCAACCAGAAGAACATGGATCCGAAGCTGCCGCCGGTCATCAAGATGGTCGGCGAGGAGTTTGACCGGCTGAAGCCCGGCGTGCCGATCCGTTCCGCCCATGTCGGCATCGGCGCGGCCAACGCTTATGTCTTCCTCGACGACGTCTTGCCGCGCGCGATCAAGAAGTATGGCGGCGTCGATCCGGATGCGCTGCGCAAGGCCGCGCTCGACACCGACATACCCGAGGGCGGCACCATGCTCGGCTACGGCGTGAAGTTCTACGGCGAGGGAGAGCAGTATGCCGGGCAGAACGCGCGCTCGTTCCCGGTGGTGCTGCAATATATCGACGACAAGTCCTATGTGGTGTGGCCGAAGAGCCAGATGCAGCGCGAGACCGAGCTGCCGTTGCCGGCCGGCACCACCTACAGCTACAAATAGCTCGCTCGCGAAGGGAACTGCCGTGCTCGCCGTCGAAGGCCTGGTCAAGCGGTTTGGCGGCTTTCGTGCCGTCAACAACGTGTCGTTCCGCGTCGAGCAGGGCGAGATCCTCGGTCTGATCGGCCCGAACGGCTCCGGCAAGAGCACGATCTTCAACATGCTGTCGGGCACCTTGCCGCCGACCTCCGGCTCGATCCTGTTCGACGGCCACGAGATCGCGGGGCTCGCCCCGCACCGGATCATCAACCGTGGCGTCGGCCGTACCTTCCAGATCCCGCGGCCGTTCCATCGCCTCAGCATCTTCGAGAACGTCGTGCTCGCCGGCTTCTACGGCCAGGGCCGCCACAGCCGCGGCAAGGCCGAGGAGGCGGCCGAGCGGGCGCTCGCGATGGTCGGTCTGCCGACCGATCGCAACGCCAGCGTCGAGGGCCTGGGCGCCGCGGGCCTGAAGAAGCTCGAACTCGCCAAGGCACTCGCCACCGGCCCGAAACTGTTGCTCGCGGACGAGAGCCTTGGCGGCCTCGACGAGGCCGAGATGGACCAGGCCGCCGACATGCTGCGCCGGATCCGCGACGAGCTCGGCATCACCATCATCTGGGTCGAGCACATCATGGGCGTATTGATGCGCGTGGTCGATCGCGTGATGGTGCTCGATCACGGCGAGAAGATCGCCGAGGGCCTGCCGGCCGATGTCGCCGGCGACGCAAAAGTGATCGAGGTCTATCTGGGCACCGATGCGGATGCGAGCCTCGCGGCCGCGGCGGCAGCCCAGGCGCGGCGCCGGATCGGGGCGTGAGCGCATGCTGGAATTGAAATCGATCGACGCGGGCTATGGCAGCTTCCAGGCGCTGTTCGACGTCAGCCTCGACGTCAAGGCGGGCGAGGCGGTCGGCGTGATCGGCCCGAACGGCGCCGGCAAGACTACCTTGATGCGGGTGATCTCCGGGTTGATCCGCCCGATCAGAGGCACGATCGCGATGGAGGGCACCGACGTCGTCGCGACGCCCCCGCATCGCATAGTCAGCCTCGGGATCGCGCATGTGCCGGAAAATCGCCGGCTGTTTCCGCGGCTCACCGTCGGCGACAACCTGAAGATGGGCGCCTACATGCCCGGTGCCCGCGCGCGTTACGCCGAGCGGCTGGAGTTCGTGTTCGAGCTGTTTCCGCGCATGAAGGAGCGCCAGCACCAGATGGCCGGGACGATGTCGGGCGGCGAGCAGCAGATGTGCGCGATCGGCCGTGCGCTGATGTCGAACCCGAAACTGCTGCTGCTCGACGAGCCGTCGGCCGGGCTCGCGCCGGTTGTGGTGCAGCAGGTGTTCGAGCTGGTCAAGCGCATCCGCTCAAGCGGGCTGACGGTCCTGATCGTCGAGCAGAACGTGCAGCAGGTGCTGCGCGTGGTCGACCGCGCCTATCTGCTGGAAGCCGGCAGCATCCGCGCCGCCGGATCAGCTGCGGAGCTGGCGGCGAGCGACACCATCAAGCAGGCGTATTTGGGTGTGTGAGGGGATGATGACATCACATCTGGCAGGCGTGTTCACCCCGTTTCCCGTCATCCCCGCGCAACGGCTCCGCCGTTGTCGCTGGAGGAGCGGCGTTAGCCGCGTCTCGAAGGATCGACGGCCACCAGCCGGGCCGTACATCCTTCGAGACGCCGCTTCGCGGCTCCTCAGGATGACGGGAACGAGTGACGTCACGGTCTAGGGGGCAGAGCCACCATGCAATCCTTCCTCGACATCTTCGACATCTACCTGCTGGAGGCCGTCATCAACGGTATCCTGCTCGGCGGCGTGCTGGCGCTGCTCGCGCTCGGGCTCAACCTGATCTTCGGCGTCATCGACGTCACCTGGATCTGCTACGCCGAGCTCGTGATGATCGGCATGTACGGCATGTACTATCTCGTGCAGTACTACGGCCTGCCATACTGGGCCGCCGCGCCTCTGGTCATCCTGCTGGTGGCGCTGCTCGGCGGCGCGCTGCATTTCTTCGTGATCGCCCCGCTGCTGACCGCGCCGCCGATCAACCAGCTGCTCGCCACCGGCGGCGTGCTGTTCATCCTGCAGAGCTTTGCCACCGTCGCCTTCGGCATCGACTTCCGCAATCTCGGCATCCGCCTGCCGGTGCTTGCGCTCGGCGAGATGAATTTCAGCTACGCGCGATTGCTGTCGTTCGCCGCCGCGCTGCTCGGCATGATCGGCGTCTATCTGTTCCTGACCCGCACCTTCACTGGCACCGCGATCCGCGCCATCGCGCAGGACCGCCAGATCATGCCGCTGATGGGTGTCGATCCCAAGCGCATCTATCTCGTCACCTCGGCGATCGGCGGCGGGCTCGCCGGCCTCGCCGCCTGCCTGTTGGTGCTGCAATATGACGTGCATCCGTTCGTCGGCCTGTCGTTTGGGCCGATCACCTTCCTGATCTGCGTGCTCGGCGGGCTCGGCAATTTCATCGGCGGCTTCATCGCCGCTTTCGTGTTCGCCGAGATCATCTCGCTCGGCGGCCTGTTCTCCGATCTGGAATGGGGTTACGTGCTGGCCTTTGCCTTCTTCATCGTCATGATGTTCATCCGGCCCGCGGGCCTCCTGGCGAGGCGCTCGTGAACAGGCAAGCCGCCGGCTGGATCATCGCGCTGATCGCGCTCGTCGCGGTGCCTTTCGTGCATCGCGATCCCTATCATCTGCACGTGCTGGTGCTGATCCTGATCTGGTCGTTCGCCTACACCTCATGGTCGATCATGGGGCGCTTCGGCCTCGTCTCGCTCGGCCATGGCGGCTTTATGGGCATCGGCGCCTACATCACCGCGCTGCTGTGGAACCATCTCGGCGTGTCGCCCTGGATCGGCATTCCACTCAGCATGGCGACCGCCGGCGTGCTCGCGCTCGTCGTCGCCTATCCCTGCTTTCGCTTCCGCATCACCGGGCATTATTTCGTGCTGGTGACGCTGGCGCTGTCGGGCATCGTGCTGCAGGTCATCACCGCGACCCGCGACTATACCGGCGGCTCGCTCGGCTACACGCCGCAGCGCGCCCCCAGCGGCAAGGGGCTGCTCGCGCTGCAATTCGACGACAAGACCACCTGGTATCTGATCGCGCTCGCGGCCTGGGTCTTGGGCCTCGTGATCTGGCGGGCGATCGATCGCAGCATGATCCGCCATGCCATGGAGGCGATCTCGGAGGACGAGGATGCCGCCGCCGCGGCCGGCGTCAACGTCACCGCCGAGAAGCTCAAGATCACCCTGATCAGCGCGCTGATGACTGCGCTGTCGGGCGCGCTCTACTGCCAGTACCAGATGTTCATTTCGCCCGACACGGTGAGCGGCATCGCGGTCTCCTTGCAGATGGTGTTCGCGGCGATCGTCGGCGGCGTCTATGTCGCGCTGGGGCCGACGGTCGGTGCCGTCATCACCATCGTGCTGGCCGAGGTGCTGCGCATCTCTTTCGGCACCAAGGCGGTCGGCTGGGACAATCTGGTCTATGGCGTGCTGCTGGTGTTGTTCATCATCTTCCTGCCCAAGGGCATTCTTGGTAGCGTGATCGACTGGATCAAATCGCCCCGCAAGCCGTCGAGAAGCCATGAGCAACAAACCGTCCCCATCGCTCGCCGATGAACTGAAGCCCTTCGTCGCGCCGTTCCGCTTCGACGGGTCGGGCGAATTTCACCTCAAATCGTATCCGACCGCCGAGAAGGGCGGCATCGACAAGGACGCCGGCGGCAGGATCATCGAGGCCAACCGCAGGCGGCTCAACGATTTCCAGGAGAAGCTCTACGCCCAGGACCGCTGGTCGCTGCTGCTGATCTTCCAGGGCATGGATGCCGCCGGCAAGGATTCCGCGATCAAGAGCGTGTTCGAGGGCGTCAATCCGCAGGGCTGCGAGGTTTCCTCCTTCAAGCAGCCCTCGACCAGGGAGCTCGACCACGACTTCATGTGGCGCGCGATGATCGCGCTGCCGGAGCGCGGCCGCATCGGCATTTTCAACCGCTCCTATTACGAGGAGTGCCTGGTGGTGCGGGTGCATCCCGAGGTGCTCGACAAGCAGAAGATTCCGAAGCGCCTTGTCACCAAGGACATCTGGCGCGAGCGCTTCGAGGACATTGCGGCGATCGAGCGCTATCTGTCGCGCAACGGCACCGTGATCCTGAAATTCTTCCTCAACGTCTCCAAGGAGGAGCAGCGCCAGCGCTTCCTCGACCGGCTGGAGGAACCGGCCAAGAACTGGAAGTTCTCGATGGCCGACGTCGCCGAGCGCAAGCTGTGGGCCAAATATCAGGCCGCCTACCAGGACATGATCCATCACACCGCAACCAAAGAGGCGCCCTGGCACATCGTGCCCGCCGACCACAAATGGTTCGCCCGCGTCGTGATCGGCTCGACCATCGTCAACGCGCTCGACAAGCTCGATCTGAAATTCCCCGAGGTCGACAAGGCCGACTTGAGCGAATTCAAGCGCGTCCGCGCGGCGCTGGAGGCGGAAGGCGAGGGCGGGGCGGGCGAGAAGGCGAAGATGGTGGCGAAGAAGTAGGTGCGAAGCAGTCGCGCCGCGTTCTTCTATCGCTCGTGGTCAACTGCGTAAGGTGATCACACTGGTCAGGCTCCTCCCCCGCAAGGGGGGAGGGAACCCTTCCACGGTGCGCCCCTTACGGTGGCGGCTGCCCGTGGGTTAGGTCAACCCACCTGACCATCTTTACCCATTGCGGCGGCTTGCCATAATCGTCTAGAACGACGGCGCACAGCGCGTCCCGGCAACCAACCGTCAATGGTTTTGTCCGAGGATTTCGGCGCTCAACAGGGTCTGGCAATGCTGATTCGCGGCCAAATTGATGGGATTTCGGGGGAGGTGGCCCAAGCTACCGCCACGATCCCGGCTGCGGCGCCCACCCTGCTTATTGGCGGCCTGCTTCTTACCTGCCCCTGAGGGCCGGCTGGGCGTCTGCGCCTGGGCACTCAGGGGTTTGTACGAGATCACCGGACCCTGATAATCGCCCTGAATCATGACGGGCGCAAAGCTTAAAGGAATTTCTGACATGGCCACCGCGAACAAGTCCGAGAAGGACCGCGTCATCATTTTCGACACCACCTTGCGCGACGGCGAGCAGTGCCCCGGCGCCACCATGACCTTCGAGGAGAAGCTCGAGGTCGCCGAGCTGCTGGACGACATGGGCGTCGACGTCATCGAGGCCGGCTTTCCGATCACCTCGGAAGGCGATTTCCAGGCGGTCAGCGAGATCGCCCGCCGCTCCAAGAACGCGGTCATCGCGGGCCTGTCGCGCGCCCATCCGGCCGACATCGACCGCTGCGCCGAAGCCGTGAAGTTCGCCCGCCGCGGCCGCGTCCACACCGTGATCGCGACCTCGCCGCTGCATATGCGGGTGAAGTTGAACAAGACCCCCGAGGAAGTCATCGAGACCTCGGTCGCGATGGTCGCCCGCGCCCGCAACCAGATCGACGACGTCGAATGGTCGGCCGAGGACGGCACCCGCAGCGAGATGGACTATCTGTGCCGGATCGTCGAGGCGGTGATCAAGGCCGGTGCCACCACGGTGAACATCCCCGACACCGTCGGCTACACGGTGCCGGAGGAATACACCCACTTCATGCGGACGCTGATCGAGCGCGTGCCGAACTCCGACAAGGCGATCTTCTCGGTGCACTGCCACAACGACCTCGGCATGGCGGTCGCGAACTCGCTGGCCGGCGTCGTCGGTGGCGCGCGGCAGGTCGAGTGCACCGTCAACGGCATCGGCGAGCGCGCCGGCAATGCCGCGCTGGAAGAGATCGTGATGGCGATCAATGTGCGGAACGACAAGTTTCCGTTCTGGAACAAGATCGACACCACGCAGCTCACCCGCGCCTCGAAGGTGGTGTCCGCTGCCACCTCGTTCCCGGTGCAGTACAACAAGGCGATCGTCGGCCGTAACGCGTTCGCGCATGAGAGCGGCATCCATCAGGACGGCGTGTTGAAGGACGCCTCGACCTACGAGATCATGCGGCCCGAGATGGTCGGCCTGAAGCAGTCCTCGCTGGTGCTCGGCAAGCATTCCGGCCGCCACGCCTTCATCCACAAGCTGGAGGAGATGGGCTACAAGCTCGGCGCCAACCAGCTGGAGGATGCCTTTACGCGGATGAAGGCGCTGGCCGACCGCAAGAAGGACATCTACGACGAGGACATCGAGGCGCTGGTCGACCAGGAGATGGCGGCCGCCCACGACCGCATCAAGCTGACCTCGCTGACTGTGATCGCCGGCACCCATGGCCCGCAGCGCGCGACCATGAAGCTCGACGTCGACGGCCAGATCAAGATCGAGGAGGCCGAAGGCAACGGCCCGGTCGACGCCGTCTTCAACTGCATCAAGCGCCTGGTGCCGCACGAGGCCAAGCTGGAGCTCTATCAGGTGCACGCGGTGACCGAGGGCACCGACGCGCAGGCCGAAGTCTCGGTGCGTCTGGCCCATGAAGGTCGCTCGATGACCGCCCGCGCCGCCGATCCGGACACGCTGGTGGCCTCCGCAAAGGCCTATCTCGGCGCGCTGAACAAGATCGTGATGAAGCGCCAGCGCGACGTGCCGGCCAAGGCCGCGGGCTGACGAGAGAGGTCGACCGACAAAGTTGAAACGCGGCGCCTCGGCGCCGCGTTTTTGTTTGAACGCCCACATTTAGACCCGTCTGAGGTGCGAGCGAAGCGAACCTCGAAGGGCGACGGTGAGGAATTGCGCTCGTAATGACAGCTGCAGGTGACTGGTTGGGATAAAAACCGCTCAACTCAATCATTCTTGGAATCATTTCCTAACAATCCGCTCCATCCCGCACTGCTTTGGAATCTTCCGTGCCCTTCACGGCGCTACGCTGCGGCCTTTCCCGGGGACGCCGTCCATGCCGATCTCCTCCATCGTGACAGACCTTTCGCGCGCCGCCACGCCGGCGGAGACCGCGCTGACGCGCCGGGTCGACCTGACAACGCTTCGCCTGTTCGTCGCGGTCTGCGACGAGCAGAACCTCACCCGCGCCGCGCAGCGCGAGGGGATCGCGGCGTCGGCGGTGTCGAAACGGATGAACGATTTCGAGCTGGCGTTCGGTGTCACGCTGTTCAAGCGGCTCGCCAAGGGCATGGCGCTGACGCCGGCCGGCGAGGCGCTGCTGCATCACGCCCGGGTGACGCTGCTCAATGTCGAGAAGATCGCGGTCGAGCTGTCGGAATATTCGCAAGGCGTGCGCGGCCATGTCCGCATGCTCGCCAATCTCTCGGCGATCGTGCAATACCTGCCCGAGGATCTCTCCGCCTTCTTCGCCGCGCATGAATTGCTCCGTGTCGATCTGCAGGAGCGGCCGAGCGGGCAGGTGGTGCGCGGCATCGAGGAGGGCGCAGCCGAGATCGGCATCTGCTCGGCCGAGGCCGACAGCCGCGCGCTCGAGGCCTTCCATTATCGCTACGACAACCTGGTGGTGGTGATGCGCGCCGACCATCGGCTGGCCGGCCGCGAGACATTGCTATTCACCGAGACACTCGATTTCGACCACATCGGCTTGCACACCGCGAGCTCGATCTATCTGCGCTCGCAATATGCGGCGACGCAAGCCGGCAAGGCGATGCGGCTGCGCATCAACGTGCCCGGCTTTGATGCGGTCTGCCGCATGGTGCAGGCCAATATGGGGCTCGGGCTGATCCCCGACCGCGCCTTCGAGGTGGTCGGCGCCGGCATGGGCCTTCGCGCGATCCCGCTGCGCGACGATTGGGGACGGCGCGAGCTGAAGATCGTGACCCGCGACACCGCGCATCTATCGGCAACCAGCCGCCTGATGCTGGACTATCTGCGCGCGGCGGAGGCGGGAAATACAGCGCGGATAGGCGTGGCGCAGGCGCGCTGAGCCTGACCTTGCACGGGCCTCACTGTCTTGCTGCGGAATCTTCATGCAGCGAGGGACTCCCACTTCACCCTTCGCGGCTTATGTAGCGGATAACTGTTCACCGCAGCGAGGTTGCCGCCGCGCATCAATCGCGATCCGGCGGGCGGCGGACATTAGAGCGTTTTCGAGCGAAGTGGACACCGGTTCGCGTGAAGAAAACGCGTCAAAGCAAGAATCTAGAGCTTCGGTTCCGATTCAATCAGAACCGAAAATGCTCTAGCCGCCATCGAGCGCGGCGAGGCGGTCGGCTTCCGCGATGTCCTCGACGGTGTTGGCGTTGAAGAACGGATCGAGCGGCTCGGTCGGCCACTCGACCGTTGCGAGCGGATAGCGCGCGGTCCAGCGGTCGATCTTGCGCACGTCCTCGACGACCAGCGCCTGGCGCAACTCGTTCCGCAAACGCACGCTCCAGAGGCCGATCACGGGATGCGTCTGCCCGCCGGATGAAGCGACCGCGAGCTCGGCATTCTCGGCCGCGCGTGCTTGCGCGAGGCGCGCGACGAGATCACGCGGCAGAAACGGACAATCGCCCGCGGCGCTGAGCACCCATTGCGCATCCGGCCGGTTGGCGGCAACCCAGTCGAGCGCGGCCAGTATGCCGGCGAGGGGGCCGGGATAGTCGGCGACATCGTCGGCCACGACCGGAAGGCCGAACGCGGCGAAGCGCGCCGGATCGCCATTGGCGTTGATGATCAGCCCACTGCATTGCGGGGCGAGACGGTCGATCACCCGCTGCAGGATGGTGCGGCCCGCGATCTTGCGCATCGGCTTGTCGCCGCCGCCCATCCGCCGCGCGAGGCCGCCGGCGAGCAGCACGCCCGGGACGGCAGTCCCCGGAATATCAGTCATTGTCGGTCTCGCCCTTGCGCTTGTGACGCATCGATTCCTCTTCGACATAGTCGAGGTTCTGGTCGTAGACGATCCGCTCCTGGCCGGACAGCGCGATGAAGCGCTTGCCGCGGGCGCGCCCGACCAGCGTCAGGCCGACCTGCCGCGCCAGATCGACGCCCCATGCCGTGAATCCGGAGCGCGAGACCAGGATCGGGATCCCCATCCGCACCGTCTTGATCACCATCTCCGAGGTCAGCCGCCCTGTGGTGTAGAGGATCTTGTCGGCCGGATCGACATTGTGGCGATAGATCCAGCCCGCGATCTTGTCGACGGCGTTGTGCCGGCCGACGTCCTCGGTGTAGCACACCGGCGTCGCCTCCTTGCACAGCACGCAGCCGTGAATGGCGCCGGCTTCCAGATAGAGCGACGGCATCGTGTTGATGGTGTGCGTCATCCGGTAGAGCCACGAGGTCCGCAGTTCGGCCTTCGGCAGCGCGACCTTCTCGACGGCTTCGAGCAGGTCGCCGAACGCGGTGCCCTGGGCGCAGCCCGAGGTCTGCGTGCGCTTCTTCAGCTTCGCTTCGAAATTGGTGTGGTGCGCGGTGCGCACCACGACGACCTCGAGATCGTCGTCATATTCGACCTCGGTGACGACGTCGTCGTATTTGAGCATGTTCTGGTTCAAGAGGTAGCCGAGCGCGAGGTATTCGGGGTAGTCGTTGATCGTCATCATCGTGACGATCTCCTGCGCGTTGAGGTACAGCGTCAGCGGCCGTTCGACCGGCACCTTGATCTCGGTCGGCGCGCCGGTCTGGTCGACGCCGGCCACGCGCTCCGTCAGGCGCGGATCGTCCGGATCAGGAGCAATGATGGGAGCGGTGGTTTTCTCGGTCACTGCGGGACGTCCGAAAGGGTTCACATGGCAACGGAGCTGGGGATATAAGCACGTTCGGAGACTGACTGGCGACTCTCCGCCGCGTCGCGGGAACTGCCATCGATCGGTCCGGCTTTGAGGATAACGCGCAGTTCGCGATCTGGGTCGAACAAATCTTGTCGATGGCCGAGGACTGAGGAAGATCATGGCGCAGCTTTCGGACGACTGCTTCGCGTTCGGCGGACCGATGATGTCGGTCGACGAAGCCGTCGCGATCATCGCCGCGCGGGTCAAGCCCGTCGGCGAGACCGAAGCCGTTGCCCTGGTGGATGCGGACGGACGCATCCTGGCCGGCGATATTGTCGCGCCGCTTGCGCTGCCGCCGTTCAGGAATTCCGCCGTCGACGGCTACGCGGTATCTGGCGCGGACCTGCCGGCGAGCGGCGAGCGTGCATTCCGCGTTGCCGGGCGGGTGCAGGCGGGCGCGTCGGCGCAGCCGGCGCAGGCGGGCCAGGCGGTGCGGATCTTCACCGGCGCGCCGATGCCCGACGGCACCGACACCGTGTTCATGCAGGAAGACGTGCGGATCGACGATGCGGGAAACGTGATCCTGCCGTCCGGCCTGAAGGTCGGCGCCAATGTGCGTCCGGCCGGCGAGGACATTGCACGCGGCCACGTCGCGCTGGCGTCGGGACGGCGGCTGCGCCCGCAGGATATCGCGGTCGCCGCGGCCTTCGGGCTCACCACGCTCGATGTGGTGCGGCGGCTTCGCGTCGGGGTGTTCTCGACCGGCGATGAACTGGCCGCGCCCGGGAGCGCGCGCACCGAAGCGCAACTGTTCGATTCCAACCGCTTCATGTTGATGGCGATGTTGCGGCGGCTTGGTTGCGAGGTCGGCGATCTCGGCATCCTGCGCGACGAGCGGGCCGAGCTCGCCGCGGCGCTCAAGCAGGTCGCGCGGCGCTACGACCTGATCCTGACCACCGGCGGGGTCTCGACCGGCGAAGAGGACCACGTCAGGGCCGGCATCGAACAGGCGGGCTCGCTGGTGCTGTGGCGGATGGCGATCAAGCCCGGCCGCCCGGTGGCGATGGGAATCATCGACGGCACCCCGCTGATCGGCCTGCCCGGCAATCCGGTGGCGAGCTTCGTCACCTTCGTCCACGTCGTGCGGCCGACCGTGCTGGCGCTGTCGGGGGCTGTGCCGTCCCCCTTGCTGCCGATGCCGGTGCGGGCTGCCTTCAGCTACAAGAAGAAGAGCGGGCGGCGCGAATATGTCCGCGTCTCGCTGCGACGGACGGCGGACGGTGCGTTGGAGGCGACCAAGTTTCCCCGCGAAGGAGCCGGCCTGCTGTCGTCGCTGATCGAGACCGATGGACTGGTCGAACTCGGCGAGCCGGTGATGCGGGTTGAACCTGGCGATGCCGTCGGCTTTCTCGGCTACGCCGACCTGCTGTGAGAGCTGAAACGCGGTCGAGACCGCGCAGCGCGACGGGTGCGCGATAGCAAAATCAGATCGCCCGATAGGCAAACATAAACAACGGCCTACGCGGCAACCCGACGCTGCTAGAGGCGTTCTAAAACTGCTTGCCTCTGGCATACCAGAGAATAGAGTTCGTCGAAGCAGTGCAATTCGCGCAAAGCGTGGTCCCCAAGGCGAGGCTTCATGAGTCGAGACGACGTTCACAAGGTTCGTGCGTTCGAGCACCCCGGACAGGGCAGGAAGCGAGCAAAGGCCACCCCCAAGGGACGCCAGGTCGACCCTGTGGCCGCCCATGAGATCGAGGCGCTGCTCGCCGATCGTCCGAGGCGGCGCGACCTGCTGATCGAGTATCTGCATCGGATCCAGGACAAATACCACCAGATATCGGCGGCGCATCTTGCCGCGCTCGCCGACGAGATGAAGCTGTCGTTCGCCGAAGTGTTCGAGACCGCCACCTTCTACGCGCATTTCGACATCGTGAAGGAAGGCGAGCCTGACATCGCGCCGCTCACCGTGCGCGTTTGCGATTCGCTGACCTGCGCGATGCTCGGCGGCGAACAGCTGTTGAAGGATCTGCAGAACCGCGCCGGCCCCGGCATCCGCGTCGTGCGGGCGCCGTGCGTCGGCCGCTGCGACACCGCGCCCGCTGCCGAGGTCGGCCACAACTTCGTCGATCATGCGACCGTCACCAATGTGCTGGCGGCGGCGAAGAACGGCGACACCCATGTGCACCTTCCGCCATATGTCGACTACGACGCCTATGTGGCGGGCGGCGGATACCAGCTGCTGGCGCGCCTGCGCTCGGGCGAGCTGCCGCGCGAAGACCTGCTGAAGGCGCTCGACGATGCGTCGCTGCGCGGCCTCGGCGGCGCCGGTTTTCCGACCGGCCGCAAGTGGCGCGCGGTGCTCGGCGAACCCGGTCCGCGATTGATGGCGGTGAACGGCGACGAGGGCGAGCCCGGCACGTTCAAGGACCGCTATTATCTCGAGACCGATCCGCATCGCTTCCTCGAGGGCATGCTGATCGGCGCCCGCGTGGTCGAGGCGCCCGAAGTCTACATCTATATCCGCGACGAGTACCCGGCCTGCCGCGAGATCCTCGCCCGCGAGATCGCAAAGCTTCCGCCGGGTGGTCCGACGCTGCATCTGCGGCGCGGCGCCGGCGCCTATATCTGCGGCGAGGAATCCTCGCTGCTGGAATCGATCGAGGGCAAGCGCGGCCTGCCGCGGCACAAGCCGCCATATCCGTTCCAGGTCGGGCTGTTCGGCCTGCCGACGCTGATCAACAACATCGAGACATTGTGGTGGGTGCGCGACATCGTCGAGAAGGGCGCCGACTGGTGGAAGAGCCACGGCCGCAACGAGCGCCACGGCCTGCGCAGCTTCTCGGTGTCGGGACGCGTCAAGGATCCCGGCGTCAAGCTTGCGCCGGCCGGCATCACGCTGCGCGAGCTGATCGACGAGTTCTGCGGCGGCATGGCCGACGGCCATACCTTGCAGGCCTATCTGCCGGGCGGTGCATCCGGCGGCATCCTGCCGGCGTCGATGGACGACATCCCGTTCGATTTCGGCACCCTGGAGAAATATGGCTGCTTCATCGGCTCCGCCGCCGTGGTCGTGCTCTCGCAGGCCGATGACGTCAGGGACGCCGCGCTGAATCTGATGAAGTTCTTCGAGGACGAGAGCTGCGGGCAGTGCACGCCGTGCCGCGCCGGAACCGAGAAGGCGGCGCTGTTGATGCAGCAGCCGGTCTGGAACAAGGAACTGCTCGACCAATTGAGCCAGGCGATGCGCGATGCGTCGATCTGTGGCCTCGGTCAGGCGGCCTCCAATCCGCTGACCTCAGTGATCAAATATTTTCCGGACGGCTTTCGTCCGCAGCAAGCCGCCGAGTAGGCGAGGCCGAGCAGGGCGAATTTCGACGAGGATTTGAATGAGCAACAATCAGAACCTAGGCCTGACGATTCAGTTCGAGCTTGACGGCCAGCAGGTCGAGGCGCGGGCCGGCGAGACGATCTGGCAGGTCGCCAAGCGCCAGGGCACCGAGATCCCGCATCTGTGCTATTCGCCCGCGCCGGACTACAGGCCGGACGGCAACTGCCGCGCCTGCATGGTCGAGATCGAAGGCGAGCGCGTGCTGGCGGCGTCCTGCAAGCGGACGCCGACGGTCGGCATGAAGGTGAAGTCGGCCAGCCAGCGCGCCGTCGCGGCGCAGAAGATGGTGATGGAGCTGCTGGTGGCGGACCAGCCGGCGCGCGAGACCTCGCACGATCCGGACTCGAAATTCTGGCACTGGGCCGAGAAGACCGGCGTGACCGAAAGCCGCTTTCCCGCGACCGAGCGCTGGCACGCCGACACCAGCCATCCGGCGATGCGCGTCAATCTCGACGCCTGCATCCAGTGCGGCCTCTGCGTGCGGGCGTGCCGCGAGGTGCAGGTCAACGACGTGATCGGCATGGCCTACCGCAACCACGACGCCAAGATCGTGTTCGACTTCGACGATCCGATGGGCGAATCGACCTGCGTCGCCTGCGGCGAGTGTGTGCAGGCCTGTCCGACCGGCGCGCTGATGCCGGCGGTCATGCTCGACGACAAGCAGACCCGCGTCACCTATCCCGACAAGAAGGTGGATTCGCTCTGTCCGTATTGCGGCGTCGGCTGCCAGGTCACCTACCAGGTCAAGGACGAGAAGGTGATCTACGCGGAAGGCCGCGATGGTCCCGCCAATCACAACCGGCTCTGCGTCAAGGGCCGCTTCGGCTTCGACTACATCCATCACCCCAATCGCCTGACCAAGCCGCTGGTGCGGCTGCCCGGCGTCAAGAAGGACGCCAACGACCAGGTCGATCCGGCCAATCCCTACACCCATTTCCGCGAAGCATCCTGGGAAGAAGCGCTCGACCTTGCCGCTGCGGGCTTGCGCAAGATCCGCGACGAGAAGGGCGCCAAGGCGCTGGCCGGCTTCGGCTCGGCCAAGGGCTCGAACGAGGAAGCCTATCTGTTCCAGAAGCTGGTGCGCACCGGCTTCGGCTCCAACAATGTCGATCACTGCACGCGGTTGTGTCACGCCTCGTCGGTGGCGGCGCTGTTCGAGGGACTGAGCTCCGGCGCGGTGTCGGCGCCGTTCGCGGCCGCGGCCGACGCCGAGGTGATCTGGGTGATCGGCGCCAATCCGACCGTGAACCATCCGGTCGCCGCCACCTACATCAAGAACGCCGCCAAGCGCGGCGCCAAGCTCTATGTGATGGACCCGCGCCGGCAGACGCTGTCGCGCCATGCCACCAAGCACCTGCAATTCAAACCGGGCAGCGACGTCGCGATGCTGAATGCGATGATCCACACGATCATCACCGAAGGCCTTACCGACGAGCAGTACATCGCCGGCTATACCGAGGGCTATGACGAGCTGAAGGCGAAGATCCAGGAGTTCACGCCGGAGCGCATGTCCCAGATCTGCGGCATTCCGGCGGAGACGCTGCGCGAGGTCGCGCGCGCCTATGCCCGCGCCAAATCGTCGATCATCTTCTGGGGCATGGGCATCAGCCAGCATGTTCACGGCACCGACAACGCGCGCTGCCTGATCGCGCTGGCCCTGATCACCGGCCAGGTCGGCCGCCCCGGCACCGGGCTGCATCCGCTGCGCGGGCAGAACAACGTGCAGGGCGCCTCCGACGCCGGCCTGATCCCGATGTTCCTGCCGGACTACCAGCCGGTTGGCCGCGACGACATGCGCGGCGCCTTCGAGAAGCTGTGGGGGCAGGAGCTCGATCCGGTGCGCGGGCTGACCGTCGTCGAGATCATGAACGCGATCCACGCTGGCGAGATCCACGGCATGTATGTCGAGGGCGAGAATCCGGCGATGTCCGATCCCGACCTGCAGCACGCGCGCGAAGCGCTGGCCAAGCTCGATCATCTCGTCGTGCAGGATCTGTTCGTCACCGAGACCGCGTTCCACGCCGACGTCATCCTGCCGGCTTCGGCGTTCGCCGAAAAGTCCGGCTCCTTCACCAACACCGACCGCCGCGTGCAGCTGGCGCGCGAGGTGATCAAGCCGCCGGGCGATGCGCGGCAGGACCTCTGGATCATCCAGGAGATCGGCAAGCGGATGGGACTGCCCTGGAACTATGCGGGGCCGGGCGAGGTCTTCACCGAGATGGCCGAGCTGATGCCGTCGCTGAAGAACATCAGCTGGGAGCGGCTGGTGCGCGAGGGCGCGGTGACCTATCCGGTCGACGATCCCGACAAGCCGGGCAACGAGATCATTTTCACGACCGGCTTCCCGACCGAGAGCGGCCGCGGCAAGATCGTGCCGGCCAAGGTGATCCCGCCGGACGAGCTGCCCGACGACGAGTACCCGATGGTGCTGTCGACCGGCCGCGTGCTCGAACATTGGCACACCGGCTCGATGACGCGCCGCGCCCAGGTGCTCGACCAGATCGAGCCCGAAGCGGTCGCGTTCATGACCCCGAAGGATATGCGCAAGAAGGGACTCGCGCCCGGCGACTTCATCCGTCTCGAGACGCGCCGCGGCGCGGTCGAGGTCAAGGTGCGCGCCGACCGCGACGTGCCTGAGAACATGGTCTTCATGCCGTTCTGCTACGCGGAGGCGGCGGCAAACCTGTTGACCAACCCGGCGCTCGATCCGTTCGGCAAGATTCCGGAGTTCAAGTTCTGCGCGGTCCGTGCCGAGAAGATCGATATCCGGACCGCGGCGGAATAGCGGTCCCGGAACGAAGCGTGGAGGGCGAGCCGGCCGGCCCGGCTACTCGCTCGCCCGACACGGCACCGCAAGCACCGTCGATCGACATCCGCCGAGAGCATGACAGCGGGCGTCGCCGCGGCGTGGACCCATCTCGCCCTTTGCCCCAAAGCGGACGTGTTTGAGAGCCCGGAAGTTGCCATTTCCATGAAAACTCGCGTATGCATGACGTGCAGGATCGTAGTGTGAGACATTCAAATGGCGATGGAGCTGAGGGGCGCGAGAGGCGAGGGATTTTGCGACGATTGCCGCTGACGGTCGCGTGCTGGATTCCTGGTTTCTGCAGCTGCACCTGGTTGCGGAGGCCGACAAGGCGGCAACGGTGCGGCTGGCGAGCGACGAGGTCACCAGATCGTTGGGAGAGTCGGCAGACGGATACGCGCGACACGACGACATTCGCAATGTCGACATCGTTCCAATCCGTACAGAAATTGGCTCCCTTGCATCTGCGCCGACTGACGTGCACGACGCGTATCTTCGACTCCATCTGCTGAGCCACCGGCTCGTCCAGCCGAATTGCCTGAACCTCGAGGGTGTTTTCGGTCTGTTACCGAACGTTGCCTGGACCACACTCGGTCCCTGTGAGTGCTCTCGTGTACCGGACGCGCGAATGGAAGCACGAAAGCGTGGCCTCGCGTTTGAAGTGACAGGCGTGGATAAGTTTCCGCGCATGACCGATTATGTGACGCCTGCGGAGGTGAGAATTGCAGATGCGGATCGCGTAAGGCTCGGGGCCTACCTGGCTCCGGGCACAACCGTCATGCATGAAGGCTTTTGCAATTTCAACGCGGGTACGCTCGGTCCCTGCATGGTCGAAGGCCGGATCAGCGCCGGTGTGGTTGTGGGAAGCGGCAGCGACGTTGGTGGCGGAGCGTCGATCATGGGCACTCTGTCCGGAGGAGGCAAAGAGAGGATTACAGTTGGCGAGCGCTGCCTGATCGGAGCCAACGCCGGTATCGGCATTTCATTGGGTGACGATTGTATCGTCGAAGCGGGCTGTTATGTCACGGCAGGCGCGCGCATCCTTTTGGAAGATGGCCGAGTGCTGAAAGCCAAGGAACTCTCGGGCCAGAAGGGCCTGCTTTTTCGTCGGAATTCCCAGAGCGGCGCTCTTGAGGCAACCAGACGTACGCCAAATTGGGACGGCCTCAACGCGCAACTTCACAGCTAGTGTCCCGAATCCGAAGTTCGCATCATTTGCCGCACCTTCGGAGCGAACTTCGGATTCGATAAGGACACTAGCAAACTTATGATTCTAGTGTGCTTTATGAATGCGAAGTTCGTGAAAGTGGCTGCCGCGAAATCGCACGAACTTCGCATTCAGCACACTAGTCCCCGTCCGTCAGGGGACGATCACCACTCGGAATGCGATCTGTTTGGCGCGATCGCCGTTCACCACCAGTATGGCCACCGCCACGCCTCATAGAGGCGCCACGACGACACCAGGGGCGGGGCGTATGGATCGACCCGGTCGTCTTCAGGGCGATATTGATATCGTGGAACAATATAATAATCCCACGGAGTTGGCCTTATCACGGGCGTCGGGATAATGACCCTCCTTGGTTCATGAACGACTTGTGCCTTCCGCGCCCGGGCCTCAGCACCAGACGTCCCGAGGTTGCACAGCACGAGGGCCGCTCCGAGAGCGCACGCGACGGTCATTTTCTTCATGCATCGGCCTCCTTGCCTGAGAGTGCAAAAGGACTCAAAGCAAGGCAAGCTAATTCGCGCTCGACCGGCTTGAATGACCGCTTGTGGCCGGTAGCCGACCTTTGCTCAGAAGGGCCAAGCGGAAGCCGGAGCCCGCACCCATGATCGATATGAGTACGTGCCCCGGTTCGGCTCTAACTCGACAGGGTCTCAGTAGTCCCAGAACACCGGCACCCAACGGAAGGCGTCACCCTCGACCGCGACATGTCCGACGGACGGGAACGGCATATGCGTGGCAACCAGCAGCTCGCGGTTCGCCGCCAGTTCCCGCAACAGACTGATCCGGGCGCGGGCCGCCTCTTCGGGGTCGTGCTCGAAGCCGTTGTGCCATTCGGGGTGCGCGAAGCCGACCGCGAACACGAGGTCACCGGCGAATGTCAGCCGGTCGCCGCCGGACGCCAGGCGAACCACGCTGTGACCGGGGGTATGGCCACCGCTGCGGCGGACGACCACTCCGGGCGCCACCTCGTGCTCTTCGTCGAACAGCCGCAACTGGCTCTGGTACTCTTTCCTGAACCGCTTGGCGGTCGCACGAAGCGCGTCCGGGAATCCCGGCGGCATCGAGACGCGGGAGAAATCGGGCGCCTCCCAGAACTTGACCTCGGCAGCCGCCACATGGATCCGCAGGTCCGGACGCAGCCGCTCCTTCACACCCTCGACGAGTAGCCCGCCCACGTGGTCCATGTGCATGTGGGTCAGCACCACGTCGGTCACGGACCCAAGGTCGATGCCGGCCGCCTCCAGTCGCTTGACGGTCTGTCCGGCCTTCGGCAGGTGCAGGTCCGGGTCCGACCCCAGCCCGGCGTCGACGAGGATGGTTTTCCCGCCGCTTCGCACCACGACCACGTTCAGGGCCCAGTCGAACGCGTCCGGCGGCAGGAACATGTCGTCCAGCCAGGCTGCGCGGACGGCCGGCTCGGCATTGTGCGCCAGCATCTTGGTTGGCAGCGGCAGCACCCCGTCGCTGACGACCAGCACGTCGATCTCGCCGATCTTCAGCGCGTAGCGCGATGGCACCAGTTCGCTGGGTCCCGGTCGGCCGGTGCGCGAGACATTGTCGAGGCTCATGCTTGTCTCCTGCTGCGTGTTGCGGATCATCTGGTTCATCGTTGAAAACTCCTGCGTTCGATCCTGATGTCGATCCCGGCGGGTGTTTCCGCCCGTGGATTGGACATGGTGATGATCTAGCGGATCGGGTGTGGCGCTGCCCCAGAGCGGTTGCCGTCGCTGTAGAGCGATTGCTGCCAACGCATGCGCGCCGCCGCAGGCGAGCGCCGGGGACGAAACGGGAGGCAGCAGGCCATCGCCATGCCCCCAGCCACATGCGACACTTCGGATTGGCGAAGCCGGTTCAACCCAGGACTAATATTTCCTCGTCGAGACCCCGGAATTCGAACGTTCGGAGCAATTCATGGCCAAGCATCGGATCTATACGACGAGCTTCGCAAGCGTTTACCCGCTCTATGTCGCGAAAGCGGAGAAGAAGGGACGCACCAAAGCGGAAGTCGATCAGGTGATCTGCTGGTTGACCGGCTACGGTCCAAAGGAGCTAAAAGCTCAGTTGGAAAAACAAACCGACTTCGAAACGTTTTTCGCAAGGGCGCCTGAAATGAATCCTGCGCGGGCCCTGATCAAGGGCATGGTGTGCGGTGTCAGGGTGGAAGAAATCAAAGAGCCAACCATGCGGGAAATTCGCTACCTGGATAAACTGATCGATGAGCTGGCGCGTGGAAAGGCCATGGATAAGATCCTGCGCAAGGAATGACGCCGGATCGACCGGATTCCGTCCGTTCGGCGAGGCGACACTGGACGCTAATGCGTCGCCCGCAATGACGAAAGGACCGAGGGAGGGCCGCTGCCACTGATTTGCCCGACGGCGCAAGTCCCCGCAGCAAAAATATTTCGCTTTATCCGAAGCGTGACCCAGTGTATGAATTCCCCGTCTCACCCGATCGAGGGGCGCTTCGCGGTCGTCACGAACGTGGGTCGAGATGCGGTGGACGCTGAGCGTGGTGCTGACGAGAGCGCGCAAGGCGGACGGCGAAATCGTGCAGGCCTGACGCCCTAACGGCAGGTGTCTTTTCACATTGCGCGATGCGCGTTGTGGAGACGGTGACAACAAAGCCCAGTCTCGCCGGGGAGAGCACGTATAAGCCGTAACCCATCGCGCAGGGAAAGCCGGGTTGTTTCCGGTTACACCTGTGGTCCTACCCCCGAGCTTACTACCCATTGCTCGGGGCCCATGGGTGCGATCGGCACCCGGCTTTCCCTGCGCCCTCTGCTCAAGAGAGGGCGGAACGAAGAGCAAGACTCGGACAAGTCATGTCGCGAGAACGCGGATGTGTGACTCACAAGCGGCGCCACAAACTCCGCGTCGTCCCGGCGAAAGCCGGACCCATAACCCCAAATGCTGCTTGTTGCGCGATGTTGGAACGACGGTCCCGTCACAACTTCCGTCGCGGCGTATGGGTCCCCTGCTTTCGCTGGGACGACAGCCGGCAAGAAACGCGCAGCATTCGCGCCCGGCGAACCCGCCATTGCCAAACCTCGCATTGACCTCATCGCCGTGGCCGGGCACAGCGTGCGGGCGGTGTCATTGAACGGTCGCAAGAGCCGAAAGGGATACCGTCGCAGCGAATTTTGCAGTGCAGCAATGGTGCAATTAGCCCCTGCTAAAGGGGCAATGGCAATCGTCGTTGCTTGTCTGTAATGGTGCGACCGGATGTGCCCGGGGCCGGTATTCGTGCTCCGCAATACGCGGGAGGAAACATGCGTAAATTCATTCTGGCTGCGGCGTCGATCGCTGCGCTGACTTTCGTAGGACCGGCGTCGGCGCAGTCGCCGATCGTCATCAAATTCAGCCACGTGGTGGCCACCAACACGCCGAAGGGGCAGGCGGCCGAGAAGTTCAAGGAGCTGGCCGAGAAGTACACCGGCGGCAAGGTGAAGGTCGAGGTCTATCCGAACTCGCAACTCTACAAGGATAAGGAAGAGCTCGAGGCGCTGCAGCTCGGCGCCGTTCAGATGCTGGCGCCGTCCAACTCCAAGTTCGGCCCGATCGGCGTGAAGGAATTCGAAGTCTTCGATCTGCCCTACATCCTGCCCGACCTGAAGACGCTGCGGAAGGTCACCGACGGCCCACTGGGCGCCAAGCTGCTCAAGAAGCTGGATTCCAAGGGCATGACCGGTCTCGCCTATTGGGACAACGGATTCAAGCAGATGAGCGCGAACAAGAAGCTGGTCGCGCCTGCCGACTACAAGGGGCTCAAGTTCCGCATCCAATCGTCCAAGGTCCTGGAAGCCCAGTTCCGCTCGCTCGGCGCGATTCCACAGGTCATGGCGTTCTCGGAAGTCTACCAGGCACTGCAGACCGGCGTGGTGGATGGCCAGGAGAACACCTGGTCGAACATCTACACCCAGAAGATGCATGAGGTGCAGAAGTACATCACCGAGACCAACCACGGCTATATCGGCTACGTCGTGGTCGTGAACAAGAAGTTCTGGGACGAACTGCCGGCCGATATCCGTGAGCCGCTCTCCAAGGCGATGAAGGAAGCCACCGAGTTCGGCAACAGCCAGTCGGCCAAGGAGAACGAGGACGCGCTGGCCGAGATCAAGAAGAGCGGCAAGAGCGAGATCGTCAAGCTGACGCCGGAACAGGACGAGGCGATGCGCAAGGCGATGATGCCGGTCTACAAGGACGTCGCCTCACGCGTCGGCCAGCCCTTGATCGACGAGTTCCTGAAGGAAACGGGCCGCGGCCCGATGAACTGAGCGGACGTCATAGACCGCAAATGAGATGGAGCCAGCGGCCGGAACGGCCGCTGCAGGGGCCACGGCGCGGCGTATCCGCCCGACCGTGAGGGGGGAGCTTTGATGCTGCTGCGTATTCTTGACCGGCTCGAAGAGATACTGATCGCGACATTGATGGCGGCAGCGACGTTGCTGATCTTCGTCGCCGTCATGCATCGTTACCTGATCGGCATCCCTCTGCTTTATCCGATCCTGTTTCCGATCAACCTGTCCTGGGCGCAGGAGCTCTGCATCTACATGTTCGTATGGGTCGCCAAATTTGGCGCCGCGTACGGCGTGCGCACCGGCATCCATGTCGGCGTCGATGTTGTCGTCAATCAGCTCAAATCGCCGTGGAAGAACACGGTCATCCTGTTCGGCTTGCTTTGCGGCGCGTTTTTCACGGTGGTAATCGGCACCATGGGCGCCAAGTTCGTGTGGGGTCTGATGCACACCGACCAGGTCTCGCCGGATCTCGAGATCCCGAGTTGGATCGTCTATCTCTGCATTCCACTCGGCTCCTATTTGATGTGCTTCCGCTTTCTGCAAGTCGCGTACGTCTATTTCCGCACCGGCGACCTGCCGCATCATGACCATGCCCGTGTCGAGGGCGTTGAGGTCGATGGGCCAGGTGTTGGCGCCGCGGAGGTAACGCGATGACCAGCCTCATCATCTTCGGCCTTCTGATCGCGCTGATGCTGACGGGCATGCCGATTTCGATCGCGCTCGGCCTCACCGTGCTCACCTTCATCTACACGATGACCAACGTGCCGACGGAGTCGGTCGCGCTGAAGCTGTTTACCGGCATCGACAATTTTGAGATCATGGCAATCCCGTTCTTCATCCTCGCGGGCAATTTCCTGACCCATGGCGGAGTAGCGCGGCGAATGATCAACTTCGCCACCTCCATGGTCGGACACTGGTATGGCGGGCTGGGACTTGCCGGCGTGATGGCCTGCGCGCTGTTCGCCGCGGTGTCGGGATCTTCGCCCGCGACGGTGATCGCGATCGGCTCAATCATGATGCCGGCGATGGTCAGGCAGGGATTTCCCAAGCGCTTCGGCGCCGGCGTCATCACTACGTCGGGCGCACTCGGCATCCTGATCCCGCCCTCGATCGTGATGGTGATCTATTGCGTCGCCACCGGCGGCAGTATCGCGCTTGATCCCGCCGGCCACCGGGTGTCGTCTGCGTCGGTCGGGCAGATGTTCATCGCCGGCGTGATACCCGGCCTGATGCTTGCGACGCTGCTCGGGCTGACTACCTTCTACCGCGCCTGGCGCAACGACTACCCGCGATTGCCGAAGGCGAGCTGGGCGGAGCGGATCACCGCCTTCCGCAAATGCGTGTGGGGACTGTTGCTGATCCTGATCGTGCTGGGTGGCATCTATACCGGCATGTTCACGCCGACCGAGGCGGCCGCGATCAGCGCGGTGTATGCGTTCGTCATCGCCGTGTTCGTCTACCGCGACATGTCGCTGAAGGACGTCCCGAAGGTGCTGCTCGGCTCGGCCAACATGAGCGCGATGATCCTCTACATCATCACCAATGCAGTGCTGTTCTCGTTCCTGATGGCGAACGAGAACATTCCGCAGCAAATCGCAACCTGGATCACTTCGGTCGGTGTCGACTGGATCGTGTTCCTGCTGATCGTCAACGTACTGCTGTTGATCGCCGGTAATGTGATGGAGGCGTCCTCGATTGTGCTGATCATGGCGCCGATCCTGTTTCCGGTGGCGGTCAAGCTCGGCATCCATCCGGTGCATCTCGGCATCCTGATGGTGGTAAACATGGAGGTCGGCATGTGCCATCCGCCGGTCGGTCTCAACCTCTATGTCGCATCCGGCATTGCCAAGATGGGGATCACCGAGCTGACGATCGCGGTATGGCCGTGGCTGCTGACGATGCTGATCTTCCTCGGCGTCGTGACCTACGTGCCGGAGATCTCGCTGTGGCTGCCGCGCCTGCTCGGAATGCTCTAGCGCAAACAACAGACATCCAAAGCGCGACCTCGCGCCGTGGATGTTTCTGCGGTGCAATGAAAGCGGATTACATCTTGGTAACAGAGCTCTCTCTGTCCAATCCGTAAGTTGAAGGCGCGGGCGGGCGGCATCATCTTCGAGCAACCTTCAAAGGAGGTTCGTATGAAGAAAGTTCTGCTCGCCGGTATCGCGGCGCTCACGATTGCCGGTTCGACCGCGGTCTATGCCCAGCATCGTCCCTGGTTCCACGGCCATATGCGGATGAGCCCCGAGGATCGGGCCGCCTTCCTCGACGCGCGGATCGCTGCCGTCCACGCCGGGCTGAAGCTCAACGCCGATCAGGAGAAGCTGTGGCCGCCGGTTGAGGCCGCGGTGCGCGACTTCGCCAAGATGCGGCTCGATCGCGCCAACGCGCGCATGGCTGCCGAGAAGACCGATGCGGACAGGTCGCAGAAGCCGGACGATCCGGTCGCCCGCCTGCGCGAGCGCGCCGACAACATGGCGTCGACCGCGACGTCGCTGAAGAAGATCGCCGACGCCGCCGACCCGCTCTACAAGACGCTTGACGACAACCAGAAGCGGCGGCTGAGCATGCTGACCCATATGGAAGGGCGCGGCTTCGGGGCCGAAGGCTGGCGCCGCCACCGCCTCGAGCGCGGTATGGACCGCTGGGAGCACGGCGGCCGCGGCTTCGATCACGACCGTTTCGACCGCGACGACGGCCCTGATCAGGACCGCTCCGGCCGGCTCTAAGCGCCGTCCGCCGGCACCCTCGCCAAGCCCATGAAAGGCCGCCGGATTCCGGCGGCCTTTCGGCTGTCGGGAGGAGGCGCAAAAGTCGGGAAAACTTGCGCGAGCTTGCTGGACATCGGGGAATCGCTTTGCTAAACGACCGCTCTCTTGCGAGGGTCATTTCCGGACAAGTTCCGGGCGCATAGCTCAGTTGGTAGAGCAGCTGACTCTTAATCAGCGGGTCCCAGGTTCGAGCCCTGGTGCGCCCACCAAGCTTTTCAATAGCTTAGGTTAGCCCTCGTAGTTGTCATTCCGACAAGCAGCGGCGTCTATTCCGACAAACCGGCTGCTTTTGTTCGCTCCTCGCGCCGTTTCCTGGTCCCCGAAATCAGCTGTTTTCGCGTTCGCTTTGCATAGGTCGGCAATTGCCGTGCTGACCTGTGGCGGCCGGCGGCCCGCAGTTCCGCGTCGGTGAGGTCGCTGTCGGCACCCTCGGTGAAGCCGCCGTGGCGGAAAGAGGTGAATGAAAGTTCACCTCGAATGCCGGCTGCGGCGACGATGTCCTTTACGACGCTGCGCAGGTAGCGGAGGTCCTTGCGCTCAGTTGTCCACGGTAGCGGAGTACGCGACTTGCGGTGCGCGTGATCGCGCCTGAAGACCAGACCTGAAACCGTCACCTGCTTGATGGCATCGAGTTCGGCCATCAGTTCGGGGAAAAGTGCTTCGCCCCGATCATCGAACAGCGGCCACCCGGCTCCCTCGCCGTTCTTCGGATGCACGATCTTCACGCTATTGGGCCGCTCCTTGGGGCGGTAGTGCGAGATCTCAAAGGCGCCGAAGACATGCCCCTCGCGCTGCGGTCGCCGCGCTGGGGGACAACGAGTATCCAGCAAGATGTTGATCTTCTTGCACTCAAACCTGCAACCAGAACGTTATGAGTGGCCGAACGAGGATCGTTGACCTTTCGTTTCAGGGGCGAAGTCGCACTGACGGTCTCATGCTCCGAGCACCGGCTCCTTGCCGGTGAAGGCCCTGAGTATATTCGCCGTCAGGCGCGAAAGACCGTTGTCGCAGCCGTTCCAGGCCAGGGCGCCGGCATAGGCGATGGAGCCGACCGAAAACACCCAGCCGCCTCCATCGATCGGAAACAGGACCATGTCCGATCTCACCACGTCAGGCCGCTGTGCGCCTCCCTGATCCGGGAGCGAGAGAGTGAGATCCTCGATGACGAGCTGATACTCGTTGCCAAGCCCGGTCGAAGTCCCGAGCACATAGGCATGCTCGGGACTTCCGAGCGTAACGTCGTACCTGTCGACCTCGTCTCCCACCGCTCCGCCCAGCACATAGCCGTAATCGCCGACGATTTCCTCAGCGATGCCGTCGAACAATTTCGCGGCGGGCGAATTGTAGCTCGCCTCCAGACGCCGATAGCCGCAGCCCTTCGACCATCCCTCCGATGCGAAGCCCACGCCTAGCATCTTGTTCGGGGCGCGGCCGCGCGTGCGCCAGATGCCGCCGGCTTCAGTCGTCGCAACATGGGTCCGTTCGCCATAGGGGGCATCCCAGCAGCGCGTGCCGCTGTTGTCGCGGCGCACCTCGATGACCCAGGGCTTTGCACCGAGCCGGCTCGTTACCCAGTAGAAGCCGTTGCCGCCAAGATACATGACCCGGCCGCCGTCATGCAGGTATCCGTCGAGGATATCGAGGCCGGTTCGTGTCCAGTATTCCGGGTGCGAGCCCGTGACGATCGCCGCGTACCGGTCGGCCAGGTTGCGGCCGCCACGTTCGAAATCCTCGTCGGTTGCGACATGATATTCGATGCCGAGGTGCTCCAGCCATTCGATGATGTACATGTCGACGGGAAAGTGACGATACGAGCCCGTTAGCCAGTTCGGAAAACCAGGGCGGACGTTGAACAGCGGCCGTCTGCGGCCCGAATAGCGAACCGGCGTTCCGTCGGCATGGGTATCGTAGCAGGAGCGGCCCGGCTCCGGATGTGAGAACAAGTACTGTTCGTCCTCGGGCACCACCTTGTCATGAGGCATCACCGATGAGAAATCGAGCGAGGCCAGGTGGTCGTTCGCATAGGCCAGATAGGTGTTGGTCGGCACCAGGAACAGCACGGGTGCCGAGGTGCCCGGGACCGGCCTGACAAACAGCGGAAAATGATTGCGGCTTCCGCCGGCCTCGAGCTGAACTGCATAGACTCCGCTTTGAAAGTCCTCCGGCAGGTGGAATTCGAGATTATACCGCCAGCCGGCATCCACCATGTCGTCGTCGTGGAATTGCAGCGCACAGTAATGCTCGGGAACTTCGACGAAGGAGTCGCTTCGCCCGTCCCAGTTACGTCCGGTCACACCGCGCTCGACGCCGTTGACAAGGTGCCCCTGTCCGCCTCCAGCGTCCGGCTCAATCGTCTCTGACGCGAAGTCCCTGCCGAGTTTCCATGCTGCCCATGCCGGTTGCGCGGGAGTCTTTCCTGCGTGCCATGCGGCGATCGTCTCTGCGGATGGCTTCGCGAGGTGCAGCGTCGGCGAGTCGATCTTGCCGTTATATGGCTCCAACGGCGACCCGGACCGGCCGATGCCGGCCGCCGCGAGCAGGAGCGTCGCCGCATTTGCCGTCGCGCCGGTTGCCGCGCAGAGCGTGCGTTGTGCCCCAACCTTGGCATCAAGACGCCTGAGGTCGATGCAGACTTCGCCGTCGCCGATGGTAGTCAGGATCGAATACCAGTGTTTGGCGATGATCGCATCCGGCAAGACCGCGAGCGTTGCGCTGCCCATTCGAAGCGCAAGACCGCCTGAGATGATGACGAGCGCAATGTCGCCAATCGACCAGATGGCCTGGGGCGCGCTCCGCTCGGGGACGGTCGGCCATGCCCAGCAATGGACGCTGATCGCCGCATCCTTGATCGGTGAGGGAAGCGGAAATTCGGCGTGCGAGCCGACCACCGTGGATTGCACGCCGCCGGAAACGGTGCGGTCGAGCACCGACGAGAAATCGACCACCTTGCCCTCGATCGCTTCGTCGCGCCCGGGACCCGAGACCAGTCGCACGAGGCTTGCGCGGACGGTGGCGTGCGGCGTGCTGATCGCAAGCCGGACGACATCGCCGGGCTCGCAGGACCACTCCTCGAAATAAGCCTGGATATCCATCTGACGCCGCCCACGCTCGCTGGTTAAGTCCGCTTCGGACGCGCAATGTCCGAGCGCGCGCCCATCATTCGCGGATCAAAGCCGGCGGGGAAACATCTGTTGCGGCATTCTGGAGTCCGGGAGCAACAACACTGGAGAAGAGGACAGGCGCGCCGCGGCTGGTCCCGAAAGTCCGCGTCACAATCCGCGCAGGAACCGGTCGCCGAGCGCGACCGTTCCGTCGGTGTAGCCCGTACCCAGGCGCCGTGCGGTTTCGGTGTCCGAATGCGAAGCGAGCCAGGCCGTCAGCAGCATGCGCCTGAGCATCACGAACGCAGGCAGCATGGCCTCGTCGTCGCGCGAGACCGGTGCGACGGTCCGGTATCCCGCAAGCCACGACTGCTGGAGCAGGTCCATCACCGGCTCGTGCTCGATGAAGCTGACGGCCGCGGCGAAGTCATAGAAGAACCACGAGAAGCCGCAATCGTCGAAGTCGATGACGCCGAGCCGGTCGCCTTCGACGAGCAGGTTGGCGAGGCGGAGGTCGGCATGAACGAGGCCAAACCGCTGCTCGCCCCGTCCGTAAGCCTCGACGCGCCGTTCAAGTTCGTCGGCGACCCTCTGCAGCAGCCTGCGGCCATCGTCGCGCAGGCCAAGACCGGCGCGCCAGTCACCCCATAGTGGCCGGCGGCCCAGCATGGCATCGAAATCCCAGACCTTGCGCTGGAACGTTGATGGCATTGTCCATCGGCGGCTGTGCGCGTGAAGCCGCGCGCTGGTCGCGCCGAGCTTGCCGAACCAGGTGGCCAGATCGCCCGAGGCGTCCGGCTCCTTGCCGCTGAGGAATTCGAACGCAACGACGTGTCGCGTCGCGCCACTCAGGGGAATGGGGCACAACAGGTGTCCCTCCCGATCGGCGACCGGGCGCGGCGTGAGCACCACGTTGTCTGCGATCACGGCGTCGATCCAGGCGAGCTCGGACGCAATCTCGTCCGGCGAGTGATAGCCGGGCCGCTGCACGCGCAACACGAGTTTTTGCCGAGCGGCCGGGTCCTGCGCAAGAAAGGTGGTGTTCTCGGAATGGCTGAGAAAGACGAGCGTCGATTGCGATGATAGTCCCCAGCGCGGCAGGCTCGCCGCGAGAGAGGCCTGCATGCTCTCGATGAGGCCGGGAGTCATCATCGCGGCCAACCGACCGTCTCGGGGGGCGCGAGGTCAAGAAGGCTCGCGATGATGCGATCGGGAACGACGTCTGCAACCGCATTGAAAGGGACGTCGCTGGCGAGCAGGATCGACCGCATGCCGGCGGCCTTTCCTGCGGCGATATCGGTGCCGATCTGGTCGCCGACCATGACGGTCTCATGCCGGGCGGTGCCGAGATGCGCCAGCGCCTGTTCGATCAGGAACGGTTGCGGCTTGCCTAGCACGATCGGCTTCGTATTGGGAACGGCCGCCGCAATCGCGGCCGTGATCACGCCGACGCAAGGATCGTAGCCGTCATGAACCGGCGTCAGGACATCTGGATTGGTGGCGATGACGGTTGCGCCGGCGAGTGCGGCCCTGACCGCGGTACGCAGCTTGACGTAGTCGAACGCGGCATCGAATCCGAGCACGACGATCTTGGGTTCGACGCAGGTCAGGCGATAGCCGCTGTCCTCGATCGCCTCGAGCAGTGGTCGCTCGCCGATCGCAAACACGGGCGTGGTGCGCGCCCAGCGCCGTTCGAGCAGGGATGTGACCGCCGAAATCGTCGTGAAGACCTGTGACGGCTCGGCCGGAATGCCGATGCGGCTCAGCTTGGCTGCAAATTGCGCGGCGGATTTGGTCGAATTGTTGGTGACGAACGCATAGGGCAGGCCCCGCTCGCTCCATCCGAGAAATGCCTTGACGGAGTCTTCGATCGGAGTGTCGCCGCGATAGGCGACACCGTCGAGATCCGAGATGATGCCGCGAATGGGATGGTCGGCCGGAGCAACACGCTGTTCCAATGCTGGGATTCCGTTCAGTTCCGCGAGCGTGATCATACGGTTGCCGGCATGGCGTTGCTGCTCTGTGCATCCATGATTTGTGTGCTGCACACTGGAGAGGCGTCCTTGCTTGCCGTGCGTCATGTTTCCGGGAGCGGAAAACCTCTGTGCGCGACTGCGGCGCCCGGGAGTGTCAGCAACGGAATCGTGGAGCAGCAGGAATCGGGCGATTGCCGTCTTTGGTCTAGGCTTTGCAGGCGTGAAAGCCACGATTTGTGCAAGACGATCGAAACGGCTGAGTGCCTTGCGGCCTCGAGAGCAGTTTCAGCGTTGCCGAAATCATCGAGGGATTACCATATGATCAACCGCAGAGACTTGATGTTAGGGGGACTGGCCGGGGCCGCGGCGTTCGGCTTCGGGCGGGTCAATCCCGACTTTCTTGTGAATTCCGCCTTTGCCGCCGAGGGCAAGAAACTGCGCTTTCTTGGCGCGGAAGCGCTGACCGGCAACTGGGACCCAACCACCCATACCAATCTCGGCCAGCTCATCGTCGAGGGCTTCGTGTTCGGCTATCTGACGCGGGCGCCGATGCGGCCGGAGAAACCGGACGAGCTGATCTTCGAGCTGGCTGAATCGATGAAGCCCATCGACACCTATAAGATGGAGGTGAAGCTCAGGAAGGGCGTCAAATTTCATGACGGGACCCCGTTCACAGCGGCCGACGTCAAGGCGACCTACGAATATGGCTGCCAACCCGATCGTCCGGCGCAGTGGTACCCCGGTCTCGTCACCGTCGACGTCGTCGACGACTACACCTGCCACATCAACACCAAGGCGCAGGGCTATCCGGCGACGCTCTACTACTATCTGTCGTCCTTCCTGCCGATCATGTCGGCCAAGGACGTTGCCAACAAGGCGCAGCTCTCGGCGCGCATGAACGGCACGGGCCCCTACAAATATGTCGAGCAGAAAGGCGACACCACCGTTCTCGCCGCCAATCCCGACTTCTTCCTCGGCGTAGCGAAGATCCCGGGTGTCGAGTATCACTTCGTCGGTGACACCACGACGCGCACGCTGTCGCTGTTGAACGGCGAGGCCGACATCATCGAGCGGCTCGAGCAGGAGCAGGTCGAGACCATCTCGAAGGATGCCCGCTTCAGCATCCACAAGGCGGTTTCGGTCGAGAACAAATACCTGTTCTTCCGCTGCTCGAAGAAGCCGTTCGACGATCCGCGGATTCGCCTCGCCGCATGCTACTCGATCGACCGCAAGCAGGTGCTCGACGTGCTCGGCGTCTCCGGCATCTATTCCAAGGCGCACATCTCGCCGGTCAAGTTCGGCTATGCCGAGGTGGCCGACTATCCTGAATTCGATCCGGACAAGGCGCAGAAGCTGCTCGCGGAGGCCGGCTTCCCCAAAGGCCAGGGCCTGCCCGAGCTCACCTATTACACGTCGGTCGGCTTCTATCCGAAGACGAAGGAATATGCCGAGTTGATTACCGGCATGCTCCAGGAGCAGGGGTTCAAGGTCAATCTGCAGACGCTCGAAGTCGCGGCGTGGGGTAATTTGCTTTACGACAAGCCCGGCGGCGGTGAGGGCAACATGATCGACTGCGGCTGGTGCACCGGCTCGCCCGAGCCGGATCTCGTCCTGCGCACACACTTCCACTCCTCCTCCAAGCGCATCACCGGCATCGTCGACAAGGACATCGACGCGGTGCTGGACAAGGAGCGCAACGCCACGACAATCGAGGAGCGCAAGAAGATCCTGCAGACCGAGACGCTGCCGACCATCGCCAAGAAGGCCCCGGCGCTCGCGTTGTTCACCTCGGTCTTCATCCATGCCTACAGCAAGAAGCTGGATGGTCTGTACATCTATCCGAACGGCATGCAGGACATGACCAAGGCAACATTGGCATGATGATTGCTCGGCAGGCCGGGTAGGCCCGGCCTGCCGGTTCGCGTCGGGTCTGGTCCTCATGAATTGCAAGGGTAGCCCTTCTCGATGTTGATCCTGGAATTCCTGGTCAAGCGGATCGCGCAGGGCATCCTGATCGTCTTCATCACGTCGTTGATCATCTTCACGCTGCTGCGCGTGGTGCCGGGCGATCCCGTGCGCCTGATCGTCGGCGGCATGGCGCCGGCCGACGTGGTCGAGAAGGTCGCGACCAAGATGGGGCTGCGCGACCCCATCATCGTGCAATATGGTCGGTACATGCGCGGGCTGGTACAGGGCGATCTCGGGCAATCCTATTTGCGGCCGCGCAGCGGCATGATCGCGACCGGCGGGCAGTATGTTGACCCGACCAAGTCGGATATGGCGCCGGTGATCGATCTCATCCTCGAACGCCTGCCGTTCACGCTGCAACTGGGCGGCATGGCGCTCGTGTTCGCGCTGCTGCTGTCGTTTCCGATTGGCATCGCGGGCGGGCTGCACCAGCATCGCTGGCAGAATGCGTTGGCGTTCGGAATGCAGTCGCTGTTCGTCTCGATTCCGAATTTCTGGCTCGCGATCGTTCTGATCCTGTTTCTGTCGGTGAAGCTGAAGCTGCTGCCGGCGCTCGGTTACCAGGGATTTTCCTATGTCATCCTGCCGGCCTTCGTGCTCGCGGTGGAGATCGCCCCCTTCATCATCCGCACGCTGACGACCTCGCTCGGCGAGGTCATGCAAGCGCCGTTCATCGATGAGGCGCGGGTACGCGGCCTGTCTCGCCGCCGTATCGTCTATTCGCACGCCCTGCGCAACGCGGCAGTGCCGCTAGTCAACCTGCTCGGGATCCAGCTTTCGACGCTGATCGGCGGCGTTCTCGTGATCGAATACATTTTCGACTATCCTGGCCTCGGCAATCTGACCGTGGTCTCTGTCGTCGGGCGCGACTTTCCGGTCATCCAGGGCATCGCCATCACGACCAGCGCCGTCTTTGTCTTCATCAATATCATCGTGGATTTGGTCGCCTATCTGATCGATCCCCGCGTGGAGATCTGAGCATGACGGCCACCACGATCATCGCCGAGGAGCCCGCCTTGCCGGCGGCCCCAATCCGTTCGGTCAACCGCCGCATCATGGCCGCCGCCTGGCGCATGCCGAGCTTCAAGATCGGTTTCTTCATCTTCATGGCGCTGGTGCTGGCCTCGGCCATCTATCCCGAGGTGTCCTCGATCAGTGCGACCAAGATGGTGGTGAAGGACAAGTTCATGTCGCCGGTCTTTCTCGGCGACAAATGGACCTGGGATCATCCGCTGGGTACGGATCAGCTCGGCCGCGACATGCTGATGCGCAGCCTGATCGGCCTGCGCTATTCGCTGCTGGTCGGCGTCGTCACGGTCCTGCTCATCTTTGTCATCGGCTGCGGCCTTGGCCTGTTCGCCGGCTTCAAGGGCAAATGGTGGGACACCGTCATCATGCGGATCACCGATGCCCAATTGTCGATTCCGATGATCATCCTGGCGATCACCATTCTCGGTGTGTCGCGGCCGACGGTGCCGACCATCATCATCGTGCTGGCGCTGTCCGGCTGGCCGCTCTACGCGCGCGTGGCGCGCAGCGCCGCGGTCACCGAGCGCAGCAAGGAATATGTCCGCGGCCTGCGCGTGCTCGGCGCCGGGGACTGGCGGATCCTGTTTCTGTTCGCCGCGCCGAACATCCTGCCGCCGATCGCATTCGTCGCCGTGCTCGACGTCGCACGCATGATGATCTTCGAAGCGATTCTCGGCTTCCTGGGGCTTGGCATCCAGCCGCCGACGCCGAGCTTCGGCAGCATCATCGCCGACTCCCGCAAATACCTGATCAATGCCTGGTGGATCGCGACCACGCCGGGCGTGTTCCTGGCTATCGCGCTTACCTCGATCAACCTGATGGGGTCGGCGCTCGAGAAGGCGCGCAACCGCATCTATGGAGGTCTCTGAGATGGATCTCTCGCTCATTCTGGAGGTCGACGACCTCACGGTCGGTGCTTCGGCGCCGGGCGCCGCGCCGATCCTCGATCACATCTCCTTCCGCCTCAACACGTCGGAGATCTTCGGCATCTATGGCGAAAGCGGCGCCGGCAAGACCGTGCTCAGCCGCGCATTGGCGAACTGGCTGCCGGAAAGTCTGGCGTATCGCTCCGGACGGGTCACGTTCGCCGGCCACGACATTCTCGGCGCCGGGGCGCGCGAGGTGCGGATCGGCCGCGACATCGCCTATATCGGCTCCAAGCCGCAAAGCTCGCTCGATCCGACGATACCGGTCGGGACCCAGATCGCGGAAAAGCTGCACAGCGTCAGGCCCGAATGGAATCCGCGCGAATGCCGCGAGCGGGTCGTGCAGCTCCTCGGCGAGGTCCGGATTCCATCGCCGAAAGAGCGCTATTGGGACTACCCGGCAAAATTTTCCGGCGGCATGATGCAGCGCGCGATGATCGTGGACGCGATCTGCGCCGAGCCCGCCGTCCTGATCGCCGACAACATTACCCAGCCGCTCGATGTCACCATCGCGGCACAGATCGTGGCGCTGCTCCACGACCTGTGCCTCCGCCACAGGATGGCGACAATCTATCTGTCGTCTTCCTTGCCCACGCTCGGCCAGTTCGGCGACCGCACGGCCGTGCTCCATCAGGGCCGGTTCGTCGAGCAGCAGGCGTTTGCCGGCCTGCTCGCCTCGCCACAGACCGACTACACGCGCAAGGCCATTGCCAGTGTGCCGCGCATGTGGGCGACCACGGAGGGTCCGCTGGCCCGCCGCAAGGCGCAAGACGAAGTGCCGCTGATGAAGGTGGAGCACGTTGTTCGGACCTATCGCGCGCGCAAGCGGGGGACGTTCAATACCTACAGCAACGTGCAGGCGGTGCGCGGCGTAACGCTCGACATCATGCCGCGCGAGAATTTCGGCATCGTCGGGGAATCCGGCTGCGGCAAGTCGACCCTCACGCGCCTGCTGGCCTGGCTGGAGGTTCCCGACAACGGCAGCATCGTCCTCAACGGCACGTCGCTCGGGACGTTGTCGCCGCGCGAGCTGATCCGCACCCGCAGCGAATTCCAGCTGCTGCTGCAGGATCCGTACAATGCGCTGCCGCCGCGCACCACCGTCGGCCGCATGATCGAGGAGAGCCTGCTGATCCGCGGCAATGTCGCCCGCGCGGACCTGCGCAGCCGGGTCATCGCAGCGATGGCCGAGGTCGGTCTTGCCGCCGAGCTCTATGACCAGCTCCCGAACACGCTCTCCACCGGCGAGCGCCAGCGCATCTCGATCGCGCGTGCCCTGATCCTCGATCCCAAGCTGCTGATCCTCGACGAAACCTTGTCCGCGCTGGATCAACGCGAGCAGTCAAGGCTGATCGACCTGTTCTCGAAGCTGCAGGAGAAGAACGACCTCACCTATGTCTTCATCTCCCATGATCTCGCAATGGTGCGCAGGGTCTGCACGCGCATTGCCGTGATGTATCTCGGTGAGATGGTCGAGATCGCCGACAACCGCGAGCTGTTCTTCGATCCCCGGCATCCCTACACCAAGGCATTGCTCTCGGCCGCCCCGACGCTGGAGGAGAAGCCGTTCAACCCGGCGGACTTCTTGCTGGAGGGCGAACCGCCGAGCCCGATCGATATCCCGGCGGGATGCAGCTTTGCCTCGCGCTGCCCGAAGGCGTTCGGCCGCTGCCGGCTGGAGACGCCGAAGCTGGTCGAACACGCGCCGGGGCGCTTCGCCGCCTGCCACCTTCTCGACGGCGAGCCGGCGCAGGCCGCGGCCTGAGCGCTCAGGGCCGTGGCTTGAACGGCCAGTCCATCGCGACGGTGCGCATGTCTTCCAGCGCCTTGGTCACCTGCAGCACGCCGAGATCGTCGAAGCGGTGCCCGGTCACTTGGACGCCGATCGGCAGATGGCGGGAATCGAATGCCATGCAGACGGTGGAGGCGGGCTGGCAGGTCTGGTTGAACATGGCGGTGAACAGCGTGTGCGCGAGCGGCATCTCACGCGACACGCCGGGCTCCTCGGCCGGGAAATTCACCACCGGCAGCGTCGGGGCGATGACATAGTCCCAGCCCTCGAAGGCCGCGAGCAGCGCCGCCTTCATCTTGGCGATCTGGCCCAGCGCCCGGTAGAGGTCGGCGCCCGAATGTTTCGCCCCGCCAAGGCACCATGCGCGAACGTAGGGATTGATGTCGCGTGCGGTGTCGCCATGCGGCGGCAGCGATGCATATTCGAGATAGCCGCGCACCTGGAGGAACAGATCGATCGGCGCATAGGCGTCGTCGGTGAGCGGAGAGGTGAACGGCTCGACGATCGCGCCGGCGCCCGCGAGCAGCTTGCCGGCCGCTTCGACCGCGCAGCGAACCGCCGCCTCCGCCTTCATGCCGAAGCCCATGTCGGTGAGGACGCCGATCTTCAGTCCCTTCACGTCGCGCTTCAGATGCTCGTGATAGCGCACGCCATCGGCGGGCAGGCTCCAGGTGTCGCGCTCGTCCTGCCGCGTCAGCACGGTCAGGAGGCGCGCGATATCGTCCACGCTGCGGCCCATCGGGCCTGCCATGCGCATGGTGTCGGCCGGCAAATGCGGCACACGGCCATGGGTCGGCTTCAGTCCGGCCAGTCCGCAATGGGCGGCCGGAAGGCGGACCGAGCCCGCGATATCCGTGCCGACGGAAACATAGCCGGCGCCGGCGGCGACGGAGGCGCCTGCGCCGGCCGACGAGCCGCCGGTATTCCAGGCGAGCCCCCAGGGATTACGGGTAACGCCGTGCAGCGAGCTGATGCCCGACGCCATTAGACCGCAATCCGGCATCGTGGTCTTGGCAAAGATCACCGCGCCGGCCTCGCGGAGCGCGATCGTCGGCGGCGAATCGTAGTTGGAGGGCGGCAGGGCACGGTTGGCGCCGATGCCGTGAAAATAGGGCCAGCCGATCATGGCGACGCTGTCCTTGACGGTCATGGGGACGCCGTCGAGCGGACCCAGCGCCGCTCCCGCCTTCCATCGCGCTTCCGAGCCTTGCGCGGTTGCCATGGCTTGCTCCGGACGGAAGCAGAACAGCGCATTGATCGCGGGATTGACCGCCTCGGCATGGCCGAGCACGGTTTGCAACACCTCCACCGGCGACAATGCGCGCGATGCGTAGGCCTCCGTCAGCCCCGCAAGGCTCATCCCGATCAGTTCCGCAGCAGACATCTTGGCCTCGACAAATGGCGTTTTGGATCAGTGTCCGGATAGCGAAAGTCGCCCCTGTCGGGGTAGTGCCGCTGCCGCAACGGCATGATTTGGTGGAGTGCGAGGCATCCCTTTTGCATCTGTCTTGATCGAATTTGTCATCAAACCGGGAGGCCCGCGACACGCGGGCCGAACGATATTCGCGAGAGATCAGAAGTCGTCATGAGTCAATCTGGAACGCAAATCGCCACGGTCCGGAACTACATTGCCGGGCTCCCGGGATGGGGGACGGGCGATATCGTGATCGAGCCCGCCATTCCGGTCCTCGCCTCGCCAAGCTGGCGCGGGGTCGACGGCGCTCCCTGGCGCGCCACCAGGAACGGAAGCGGCGAGAGCATCTTCATCAAGAGCATGGATGTGGATGCCAAGCTCTACATCGACGTTGCCTGCGCGTTCGAGGCGGCCCGGCGCGCATCCGATCTCGGTATCGGTCCCAAGGTGCTTGCGGCGGATCCGGACGCGGGACTTCTGGTCATGGAGGATCTCAACCGTGGCTGGCGGGTCGGCACGCTGGAGCGGATGCTGGAGCCGAGGATCGTCGACGCGGTCATCGCGGCGCGGCGCCTGTTCCAGGCAGGGGCGCCTCTGCCGCGGCGCATGGGAGTCTTCGACGAGATCGAGCATTTCTACGAGGCGGCAAAGGCCGCGAAGGCGCAACTGCCCTCGGATGCGGAATGGCTGGTCAAGGAGCTGCGTTTTGCGGCCGATGCCTTCGGGAAGCTCGACATCAAGCCGGTGCCGATCCATGGCGACGGCAATGTCTCGAACATCCTGATCAGCGACACCGGCGAGGTTCGCCTGATCGATTGGGATCGCGCCACGACGGCCGACCCGCTGGAGGACCTCGGCAGCTTCCTCGTGGAAGCCTTCGCGCAGGAGCCAGAGGCGCGCGAGGCCTTCAGCCGCAGTGCCGGCGGATTCGACGAGCGCGCATTCAGCCGCGCCCGCATCTACGGTGTGGCGGATGATCTGCGCTGGGGCCTGATCGGCGCCGTGCTCGCCGCGCGGTCGGCGCGCAACACCTTTGAGTTCTACAAGTTCGCCAGCTGGCGCTTCGTGCGTTGCCGCATGACGGTCCGGGAGCCGCGCTTTGGCGAGATGCTTCGGAGGATCGCATGACTGTCCGCAGGAAGCTCGGCGAGGGAGCGACAGTCCACGAGCGCAATGTCGAGGCGGCGATCGCCCGCGTGCCGCAATGGCACGGCAAGGGGGCCGCCTATACCCCGCTGGTCGGCGGCCTCATGAATCAGAACTGGCTGGTCGAGATATCCGGCGATGGACGGCGCTACTTCATCAAGGTACCCGGCGAGGGCTCGGAGATGTTCATCGATCGCGTGACCGCCAACGAGGCTGCGCGCAATGCCCACGCCATGGGCGTTGCGCCCGAGGTGATCTTTTTCGACGCCGCGGACGGGCTCGAGATCAGCGAGTTCCTCGAAGGCTATCGCGCCTGCACCAATGCCGATTTCGGCGATGCCACCATCCAGGCCGACGTTCTCGACCTTTACCGCCGCCTGCACGCCGGCCCGAAGCTCGGCCAGACCAAGACCATCTTCGACATGATCGAGGAACATATCGAGCAGGGCAGGGAGCTCGGCGCGCATTTCCCGCAGGACATGCCCTGGCTGATGCATCGCTACAATCAGGCCAAGTCGGCGTTCCTGGCGTCGGGTCTCGATCTCGTGCCGTGCTTCAACGATCCGATGCCGGGCAATTTCCTGATCTCGGCGGAATCAGGCGCCCCAAAGCCGATGAAGCTGATCGACTACGAGTTCGCTTCCAACAACGAGCGTAGCTATGAGCTCGGCGTGCTGTTCGCCGAGATGTTCTTCGACGAGCATCTGACGGAGGCCCTGATCGAGCAATATCTGGGCGAGGTGCGGCCGCAGATGGTCGCGCGCGTGATCCTCAACCGGGCGCTCGCCGACATGAAATGGGCGTCATGGGCGGTCGTGAACCGGAAGCTCAAGGACTGGGATTTCGACTATCAGAAGTACGGCGTCTGGAAATACATGCGCGCCCGTGACGTGATGTACGATCCCCGCTGGGACGGCTGGTTGCGGCTCGTCTGAGCCGCGCCGCAGGATGGTCTCCGCAACCTACTGATCGAGGATCGCGAGTGCCTGCTCGAGCAGGCTGTCGTTCGCAGCCGCGATGACCCGGCCATCGGAGTCCGGCGACAGCGGCTGCCCCTGCCAGTCGCGGACGATGCCGCCGGCGCCCTCGACCACCGGAATCAGCGCCATGAAGTCGAACGGCTTGAGGGAGGTTTCGACCACGAGATCGCAGTGGCCGGACGCGAGCAGGCCATATTGGTAGCAGTCGCCGCCAAATCGCCGGAACATGGCTTTCTGGCTCAGCGCGTCGTAGCGGGCCCAGTCGCCCGGCGTGAAGAAGTCCGGCGATGACGTGTAGATCTGTGCGTCTTCCAGTCGCGTCGTGCGGCTCACTTTTGCCTGCTTGCCGTTGAAGGTGGTGCCTTGCCGGGTGCCGTACCACCGCTCCGCCAGCGCGGGCATATCGATCATGCCGGCGGCGACCGAGCCGTCTTTCCCGTCGGCGAGCGCGACGAGCGTGCCGAACAGTGGCATGCCGGAGATGAAGCTCTTCGTTCCGTCGATCGGATCGAGATACCATGTGTAGCGGTCCCCGGCAGTCGATCCCATCTCCTCGCCGAGGATGCCGTGATCGGGGAAGCGCGCGCCGATCAGTCGCCGCAGCTCCATCTCGATCGCACGATCGGCGATGGTGACCGGCGTCAGGTCCTGCTTGCGTTCGAAGTCGACGCTGGAGCGGAAGTGCGTCACGGCGATCCGTCCGGCCACGTCGGCAAGTTCGTTGAAGAACGAAGCGAGCTCGCTTGCGGATAATCTGTCTTGAATGTCGTCCAATGATCGCTCCGGGCGGGAGGCGCGCCGGCGTCGCAGGACGCTCGACGCCTTGCCTTGGGATGGGGTGCTACGCCGTCTCGTGGACCGGCTGCTTGTCGATCTCCCAATAGGGGGAGCCGTATCCGTTACGCGGCGCCACCCGGGCAGCAGGGCTCTTTGGCTGCGGCGAGCGCGCGCTTGCCGCCGGCTGCGGCGCCGCCACCGGCGTCTGGCGAACGTCGCGCGGCGCCACCTTGAAGTGCCGGCTGAAGCAGCGCGAGAAATGCGACACGTTCTTGAAGCCGACCTCGTAGGCGACCTCCGAGACGGTCCGCCTTCCCTTCGGGTCGGCGACCAGGATTTCATACGCCCGCTGCAGCCGCTTGGTCTGGACGAACTGGCTGACCGTGGTCTCGTTGTCGTTGAACAGGCTGTAGAGATAGCTGAGCGAGATGCGGCTCGAAGCCGCGATCTTCTTCGGCGACAGCGACTGGTCGCCCAGATGGCTCTCGATGAAGTCGACGATCCGGCGGCGCAGATGATATCGCGCGTTGCGTACATCGGTTGCCGCGCCGCGATCCTCTGATCCGATCGTCAGCGCGACGAAGCTGATCATTTCGGTTGCGAGCGCCTGGGGGTTCGGCGGCGGCGAGGCGACGAACAGCTCGGCCACGCTGCGGATCATGCCCGCGAGCAGGTGCGTCATCTGTTCGTTCGGCTTGAAGCGCCGGCTGATGTGATCTTCAACCGAGACCAGCCGGCCGCGCAGCTCGGCGGCCGGAATGCGCAGCATCAGGAAGCGCGCGGTCTTGTCGGACGACAATTCGTAGAAGGCGAGCTCGCTGAGCAGGACATATTCGCCGGGACGGGCGATCCCGATGCGGCTGTCCTGGCTGAATGCGACGCATCCGGTCAGGGGAAACACCAGCACATAGGCGGCATCGTGGATGCAGGCGACGCGCTCCCAGTTGCGGGCAAAGGCGTGATCCGGCCCGATCAGCTCGAGATCGAGGCGTCCTATCCGGGTCCGCCAATCTTGCGTGAGACCGGGGCCCTTGTCGTTGCCAGCATGAAGGCCGGTGTGGTCCTCGCGGGAAGCGACAGATGTCAGGCGTGCCATGGCTGGGCCTTTCTCAGGGTTGCGCAACGATGATCTCCGTTCCGGCCGCACGGAGAGCGGTTGCCAGGGCTCCCTCTGGTTGCCGATCGGTAACCAGACGATCGATATCGGTCCAATGTGCGAAGACGGTGAGCGCACGCTGGTCGAACTTGCTGTGATCGGCCACCAGGATGGCCTCCGCGGCGCGCTTGGCCATCGCGCCATAGATGGCGCCGGCCTCGTCGTCGGCATCGTTCGCACCGCGCGCGCTGATGCCGGTCGCGCTCACGATGGCGCGGTTGGCCTCATAGCTGTTGATGTTCGCGATCGTCTGCGTGCCGAACACATAGCCTTCGTTGGGGTGATAGCGGCCGGGACAGCAGAGCACGCGGATCGACGGATTGACGGCCAGCGCGGCCGCGATCGCGTAATCATGGGTGATCACGGTGATATCGTGCGCGCGCGAAGCCAGCCGTCTTGCGATGTGAAACGTGGTAGCGCCGGCGCCGAGCATCAGCACCTCGTTCGGCAGGATGAGGTCGGCGATTACCGCGGCCATGGCCTCGCGCTCGGCGATCATGATCGCCTTGCGATCGGTCAGCGCCGGCTCGAGCGCGAAGGGACGGGACGCCCCGCCATAGGTGCGGTTGATAAGCTTCTGCTCCTGAAGCTCCATCAGATCGCGCCGAATGGTCTCGCCGGAGACGCCGAGCACGGCGGCGAGCTCGGAAGCCCGCAGCGTCGGCGCGGCGGTGAGTTGCGAGATGATGTGCTTGTGGCGCGCGAGCTTCGAGAGGCGGTCGCCGTCGGCCTTTCGTGGCCGCTTGTCGGCCGCAGCAGGGGCGTCATCAGTCATTCCGCTGTCTCTCCGGCTGCAAACCTCTCCAGCGTCCGCCTCATGATCGTTCCCCAAGCGATGTTGTGAGTCCACACCAATTATGTGGCATATTCCCCATTCTTTGGGCGCCGCGCTGCCTATGCTCTTTGCAAAGGGATCGCGACGATCGCATAAGGCACTGAAACATATGGAATATGTTTTTGGAATGCGGAGCGCATGCCTGACGTTCTGATGTCTTGTGCCTGCAATCCGCTTTTCAATTGTGGGAATTCGCACATGGATCCAAGGTCGTAGCGGAACGGCTGGGGCATGATCGCTGCAGGGGACGGCTTTGGTCCGCGCAGGCCGCGGGCCAAAGGGAAGGCGGGCGATGCAGCAGGAAAAAGAGATTCTGGCGTTGAACGCCTTCGATCAGGACCGGGTGTCGTCAATCGACCCGGCGCTCCGCGAGGCGGTGCAACGGCGCCTGCGTTCCTTCGGAAAGGCCTCGGTCTTGTTCTATCAGGAGCCGATCCGGATGGTGCGCGCTGAAGGCGTCTACATGGTCGACGTCGATGGCCGGCGCTATCTCGACCTCTACAACAACGTGCCGTCGGTCGGGCATTCGCATCCGCGCGTCGTCGAAGCGATCAGCCGTCAGGCCAGCCTGCTCAGCACGCACACACGCTATCTCAACGACGTCGTCGATGGCTATGCCGAGCGTCTCCTCGCGACGTTTCCGCGCGGGATCGATCATCTGGTTCTGACTTGCACCGGCAGCGAGGCGAATGACCTGGCGCTGCGGGTTGCGAAAGTGGCGACCGGGCGGACGGGCTTCATCGTCACGGAGACCGCCTACCACGGCAACAGCACAGCCGTGACCGATGTCTCGCCGTCCTCGCGTCCCGGTCAGCCGCTGCCGCCCCACGTGCGCGCCGTTCCTGCACCCGAGATGTATCGCAATCCGGTCGGCGATCCCGGCCAGCGCTTCGCTGAGAGCGTTGCCGCAGCGATCACCGATCTTGAGCGAAGCGGCTTCGGCTTTGCCGCGCTGCTGGTGGACACGATCTTTTCGAGCGACGGCATCTATGCCGACCCTGCCGGCTTCCTGGCCCCCACCGCGAAGCTCGTGCATGAACGTCAGGGACTGTTCATCGCCGACGAGGTGCAGCCCGGCTTCGGGCGAACCGGGGCGGCGATGTGGGGCTTCGCACGCCATGGCGTCGTCCCCGACATCGTCACGATGGGCAAGCCCATGGGCAACGGCTTTCCGATGGGAGGCGTCGCCATGCGCGCCGCGCTGCTCGATGGCTTTGCCGCGGAAGTGAAGTACTTCAACACTTTCGGTGGCAACCCGGTGGCCGCGGCCGCAGGCCTTGCCGTGCTCGACGTCATCGAGGACGAGGGCTTGATGCAGAATGCGGGCGAGGTCGGCCGTCACCTGATGGATGGATTGCGCGAGATCGGCAATCGCCACATGACCATCGGAGACGTTCGTGGTGCCGGCCTGTTCATCGGGCTCGAGCTGGTGCGCGACCGCGACAGCAAGGAGCCCGCGCCGGAGCTCGCGAGCCTGCTGATCAACCGCCTGCGCCGGCGCGGCATCTTGATCGGTGCTGCCGGTCCGTTCGGCAGCACGCTCAAGATTCGTCCGCCGCTGTGCTTCGGCAAGTACCACGCCGACATGTTCATCACTGCCTGCGATGAGGAGTTGCGCGCGATCGCCGCGTCGTGACGCGATCGCCGATAGCCCGCGATGACACAGAAGCCGAAGATTTGAAGATCATGGATGCAAGAAGCGTACGAACTACCGCCGAGGCGAAGGCCCTTGTCGAGGAGCGGGGCCTCTCCCACGTCAAGCTCGGCATCGTCGATCTCGACGGCGTCATTCGCGGAAAATATCTCGCGCGCGATAAATTCGTCGGTGCGCTTGAGGCGGGCTTTAGCTTCTGCGACATCGTGTTCGGCTGGGACTCCAACGACCAGATGTACGACAATGGTGCGTTCACCGGCTGGCATACGGCCTTTCCCGACGCGATCGCGCGCATCGATCCTTCGACCTGCCGCGATGTGCCGACGGAAGAGAACATGCTGTTCTTCCTCGGCGAGTTCGAGGGCGCCGCGGCCGGGCTGTGTCCGCGCCGGCTGCTGCGCCGCGTCATCGATCGCGCCGAAGCCATGGGGTTCTCGCCGTCCGTGGCCGCGGAGTTCGAGTTCTTCGTATTCGACGAGACACCGCACAGCGTGCGCGAGAAGGGCTTTCGCGGCCTGAAGAATCTTACGCCGGGCTGGTTCGGCTATTCCATGCTGCGTGCCTCCGTCGAGTCCGAATTTCATCGCTCGCTGCTCAAGCTCTGCAACGAAATGGACATGCCGGTCGAAGGCCTGCACACCGAGACCGGACCCGGCGTGCTGGAGGCCGCGATCCAATACACCGATGCGCTCGCCGCTGCCGACCGCGCCGTGCTGTTCAAGACCTTCTCCAAGGTCTGGGCCGAGCGTCAGGGCAAGATGCTCACCTTCATGGCCAAGTGGTCGAACACCTATCCCGGGCAATCCGGGCATCTGCATCTGTCGCTGCGCGACCGGGACGGCAAGCCGGTCTTTCACCAGGGCGGCAGACCCGGCGACATGTCCGACATCATGCGCTGGTTCGTCGGCGGCCAGCAGGCGCTGCTGCCGGAGCTGCTTGCGATGGTTGCCTCGACCGTGAACAGCTACTCGCGTCTGATCCCTGGCTTCTGGGCGCCGACCGACGCGACCTGGGGAATCGAGAACCGGACCTGTGCGTTGCGCGTCATTCCCGGCAAGCCGTCGAGCCAGCGCGTCGAGTACCGCGTCGCCGCCGCCGACATCAATCCGTATCTCGCGATCGCGGCTGCGCTCGGATCGGGCCTCTGGGGAATCGAGCACCGGATCGAACCGGACGAGCCGATCACCGGCAATGCCTATGAGCGCATGCATCCGCCCGAGCGCGCGTTTCCGCGAACACTATCGGAAGCGGCCGACCGGCTGGTCGCCTCGCAGGCGGCGCGCAACCTGTTCGGCGACGTCTTCGTCGATCACTACGCGATGACGCGGCAGTGGGAGGAGCGCGAGTTCCGCAAGGCCATCACCGACTGGGAGCTCGCACGCTACTTCGAGATCATCTGAGACCGATCCTGCCTCGAAAACGAGTGACATCACGTGAACGATATCGTCTGCATTTCTCCGGTCGACGGCAGCGAGGTTGCCCGGCGGCCCGTCGCAACGGGTGCCGAGGTCGCAGCGGCTCTCGCGCAAGCGCGGAAAGCGCAGCAGGAATGGTCAAGGGTGCCGCTCGCCGAGCGCAAGGCCATGATGCTCGCCTTCCTGCACGAGATGCGGGCGCAGAACGACGAGGTCGTTCCGGAGCTCGCGATGCAGATGGGCCGGCCGGTGCGCTATGGCGGCGAACTGCGCAGCCTGGAGGAGCGCGTCCGCGCACTGGTCGAGCTCAGCGATGAGGCGCTGGCGCCGATCGTGCCGGCCGAGCGTCCCGGCTTCCGCCGCATGATCAAGCGCGTCCCTGCCGGCATCGTGCTGGTGATCGCGCCCTGGAACTATCCCTATCTCACGGCGGCCAACACCATCGTGCCGGCGCTGCTGGCCGGCAATGCCGTGATCCTGAAGCATGCCGCACAGACCCTGCTGGTCGGCGAGCGCTTCCAAGCGGCACTGGATCGGGTCGGCCTGCCCAAGGGCTTGTTCAGGACGCTCACGCTCGACCATGGCGTGACCAGGGAGTTGATCTCATCGCGCTCGGTCGACCACGTGAACTTCACCGGCTCGGTCGCCGGCGGCCGGGCGGTCGAACGGGCGGCGGCCGGGACGTTCATCAGCCTTGGGCTGGAGCTCGGCGGCAAGGATCCGGCCTATGTGCGGCCGGACGCCGATTTCGATTTCGCGGTCGAGCAGCTCGTGGACGGCGCCTTCTACAATTCCGGCCAGTGCTGCTGCGGCATCGAGCGGATTTACGTGCATGAGCGGATCTATGGCTCCTTTGTCGACGCCTTTGCCGACCTGACCGCGCGCTACCGGCTCGGCAATCCGCTGTCGCAGGACACGACGCTCGGCCCGATGGCGGCGACACGCTTTGCCGATGCCGTCCGCGTTCATATCGGCGAGGCCGTGGCAAAAGGCGCGCGGCCTCTGATTGATCCGGCCCGGTTCCCGGCGGACAAGATCGGTACGGCCTATCTGATGCCTCAGGTCCTGGTCGGCGTCGATCACTCCATGCGGGTGATGATGGAGGAGAGTTTCGGGCCCGTGGTCGGCCTCATGAAGGTCTCCTCCGATCAGGAGGCGATTGGCCTGATGAACGACAGCCCGTATGGCCTGACCGCATCGGTCTGGACCGAGGACGCCGCCGCAGCCGAACGCATCGGTGACGGCATCGCAACGGGCACCATGTTCATGAACCGCTGCGATTATGTCGATCCCGCTTTGGCATGGACCGGCGTCAAGGACACCGGACGTGGTGCCGGCATGTCGCGCCTCGGCTTCGCGGCGCTGACGCGACCCAAATCATTCCACCTTCGCATCGAGCATTGAGAGCAGCACATGGACGTTCAGATCACCGGCGGCTGGAATTTTCCGACGCGCGTCGTCACCGGCGCGGGCCGCATTGCCGAGCTTCCCGAGGCGTGCAGGACCAACGGCCTCACCAGGCCATTGCTGGTCACCGATCACGGTCTCGCCAAGACCGATCTCATCGCCGGTATCGTCGACCGCGTGCGCGAGGCGGGCATTCCGCTCGCCGTGTTTTCCGACGTGAAGACCAATCCGACCGAAACCAACCTGACGGCCGGCGTCGAAGCCTTCAAGGCCGGCGGTCATGATGGCGTGATTGCCGTGGGTGGAGGTTCGGCGCTGGACGTCGGAAAATGCGTGGCGTTCATGGTGGCGCAGTCGCGGCCGGTCTGGGATTTCGAGGACGTCGGCGATTGGTGGACGCGCGCCAACACCAAGGGCATCGCGCCGATCATTGCGGTGCCGACGACGGCAGGCACGGGGTCCGAGGTCGGCCGCGCTGGCGTGATCACTCGTGAGGATACCCATGAGAAGAAGATCATTTTCCATCCCATGATGATGCCCAGGATCGCAATCGAGGATCCCGAGCTCGCGGTCGGTCTCTCACCGTTTCTCACCATGGCAACCGGCATGGATGCGCTGTCGCACTGCTTCGAGGCCTACTGCGTCAAGGCATTTCACCCGCTTGCCGACGGCATCGCGCTGGAGGGGATGAAGATCGTCGACAGCTATCTGCCGCGCGCGGTCGAGAACGGTCGCGACCTCGAAGCGCGCGCCTACATGTTCGCCGCGGCCTCGATGGGAGCCACCGCGTTCCAGAAGGGGTTGGGCGCGATCCACTCGATATCCCATCCGGTCGGCGCCCGATACGATACTCATCACGGGCTGACCAATGGTGTGGTCTTCCCTTATGTCCTGGTCTGCAACAAGACTGCGATCGCCGACAAGATTCCGCACATTGCCCGCGCGCTCAACCTGCCGGGCCAAGACTTCGATGCCGTGCTGTCCTGGCTGCTGGCCTTCCGCAAGAAGCTCGGCGTGCCGCATACGCTCGCCGAGCTCGGGGTGAAGGAGACCGATGCCGGAACGATCGCGGCCGATGCCGTCAAGGATCCGACGGCGGGTGCCAATCCGCGGCCGTTGACCGAGTCCGAGTTCAAGCAGCTGACGCTGGCCGCCATTCGAGGCGATCTTGGAAGCTGAGCCGTGCTGAGGCTGCTCGTTCTCGAGGGCAACACGCTGGCCGGCCGGCGACGGATCGCCGAGACGGCGGGCGCAATGCCTGCGGAGAGCTATGCGGCGGTCCTGCGGTCGCTTGCACCTCGCGTCGTCGTCGACATCGCGACCCCGGCGGACGCGAGCTTCGCGCTGCCGCAACCGCTCGAAGCTTACCACGGCATCGCGATCACGGGATCGGCCCTCAACATCTACCAGCGGGAGGTCGAAGCGCTGCGGCAGATCGACCTCGTGCGCGAGATCTTCGTTCGCGGCGTGCCAATGTTCGGCTCGTGCTGGGGCTTGCAGCTCGCGACGGTCGCGGCGGGCGGCGAGGTCGGTCTCAACCCGGCGGGACGCGAGGTCGGATTCGCGCGAAGGATCATGCTGACGGCTGAAGGCCGCGCTCATCCCATGCATGCTGGTCGTGCGGCGGTTTTCGACGCGCCGGCCATCCACAGCGATATGGTCACCCGCCTTCCGCAGTCCGCAACCGTCACCGCCTGGAATACCATGTGCGAGGTTCAGGCGGCGGAGATCCGTTTCGGTCGCGGGCTATTCTGGGGCGTGCAGTATCATCCCGAATATCGCCTGCACGATGTCGTCGCCGTAATCCGGCGCTACGGACAGCTCCTGGTTGACGAGGGTTTCTTTGCCGATCTGGACGCGCTCGCGCGTTATGCCGCTGACCTCTCGGCGCTCGACGCGGACGAACGGCGTGGCGATCTCGCCTGGAAATTGGCACTTCACCGCGACATTCTGAGCCATGATTGCCGGCAGACCGAGCTGAGGAACTGGATCGCATCGCTGGAGCAGACATGACCGCATTGCATGACCTCATCGCGCGCTTTGCCAGGATCGGTGCGACCGACGACGGTGGCGTGTGCCGGCTGGCTGGAACGGCGCGCGACAAGGAGGCGAGGGACCTCTTCCTGCACGAGATCGCCGATCGCGGCCTTGTTCCGAGGATCGATGCGATCGGCAATCTGTTTGGCGTGGCGATGCTGGCGCCGGCGTCCACGGACGTCGTCATGACCGGCTCGCACCTCGATTCCCAGCCGACAGGAGGACGATATGACGGGGTCTTCGGCGTGCTCGCCGGGATCCTCGCGGTCGAGGCCGTCAGGGAGCGTTGCCGTGCCAATCCCGGCGCCGCGCGACGCAACCTTGCCGTCGTGAACTGGACCAATGAGGAGGGTGCCCGCTTCCAGCCCAGCCTGACCGGCAGCTCGGTTTTCGCCGGCGCCCTGAGCTTGAAGGATGCATATGCGTGCAGCGACGCAGAGGGCGTCACCCTGGGCGAGGCGCTGTCCGCGATCGGCTATTGCGGGACGACGCCGCTCGAACACAATCCGGTGGGCTATGTCGAGTTGCATGTGGAGCAGGGCGATCGCCTGGAGCAGGCGGCTGGCGACATTGCCGCAGTGTCCGGCGCGTGGATGACGCGCAAGATATCGGTGACGTTCGAAGGCGACTACTCGCACACCGGACCGATGCCGATGGCGCTCCGCCGCGACGCCCTGCGCGCAGCGGCCCGGGCGATCGAGGCGCTGTACCAAGAGGTCGCGAGCGAGACTGCGGGCGCCCATGCCTCCGCGGCGCGCATCAGTGTTCATCCCAACTCGCCGAATGTCGTGGCGGGCCGTGTTCGGGTCTGGTTCGAGATCCGGCATGAGGCCGAAGCCGTGGTCTCGGCGATCAGCGACCGCTTTCTGAAGCGAATCGAGCGTGAGTCGGGCGAGATTGGCGTTGGTCTCTCGATCGCTGCCGACGAGAGGCGAGCTGGGACCGTGCTTGATCCGGGCGGCGTGGCACTGGTTCTTTCTGCCGCCGCGGATCTCGGTTTCAAGGCCATGACGTTCAAGACCATCACCGGCCACGACGCGCTGGCGATCCAGAAATCTGTTCCGTCCTCGCTGATCTTCGTTCCGAGCCAGGGCGGGCTCAGCCACAATCCGCGCGAGTTCACGGCGCCCGCGGCCCTCGACAAGGGCTACGCCGTGCTGACCGAGGTGCTGTGGAGAATGGTTACCGCGAAGGCGTGAGGCGTTTCGGGTGCGATGATCCCATAGGCGACGAAGGGACACCACCCGTCCGGCGGGACTCGAATCTGCAACCAGACCGTATGAGCGACGATCGCGTTCGAAGCTCGTCTGCCGCAGTAGACCGTTAGCTGATTTCCGCTTCTGGCCGTGGTCGTGGAGAAACTCGTGAGCATGCCGCGAGAAGTCAGGGCAATGCGTCTTTCTTCAGAAGCTGCCCGCGGGCCTCATCCCCCTTCTCGACGCTGAGGCCCATCGCGTGAAGGATCACGTCGACTTTCGAGAACTGGACGTCGCTGGCTCGCAGAGAAGCCGAAGACTAAAGCCATGGGCGAACGCGTCGATAACGGTGTTGGGGATGATGTTGAGCAGGAATTCGGCGATGGTCTGCTCTTTGGCTTTGCCGGCGTAGACTGCAACGGCCGGCCACGGCGATGCCGCAGAAGAAGCCACAGCCGCGGCGGGCGGATAACGATAGTCATCCCTTAATGATGAGGCGCCCCAGGAACGCATTGCAGGCCCGCTCGGCTTCAGCGAACGAACTGAAGGGAGACCCGGATACGTGAGCCGCTGGCATATTCAGAAAGTCGGGGCGATATGATGCAACAAAGCCCGGCTCTCCATGCAATCCAGGTCCACTCCGGCTCTCGTTGCTGATGACGAATGAATAGTCGTCGCTGCTAGCGATCCATATCTCCAGTTCAGTATCGACTCGGCGGAAGTGCAGGGCCATTTCACCCTCCACAAACTTTGGTCCTCCGTGATCATCCACAAGGGACCGCTTTAGCCTGCTTTTGTGCGGTTGGCCGCTTCTGCCTCCCGCGCCAGCCGTTCGGCCTTTAGGCGCTCTCGATTATCATGGACCGCTTTTTGCGCTTTGGCGTAATCCGTCATAGCATCCTTCGGCCTGACGGTTTTGAATGCCTTGTTTGCTTCGCGTTCCGCAGCCGTCGGCGTCCGTCGGTCTCGCTCTTTAATCATTGTTGACCTCCCATTTGGGCTGACTAATCAACGCGCCTTGTCCGGGCATGGCAAAAAGATCGCTTCAATTGAATAGCCGTTGATTTTGCTAACAAATCATACGCCTCTTAATCAGCGGGTCCCAGGTTCGAGCCCTGGTGCGCCCACCAAGCTTTCATAGCTTAGGTTGGCCCTCGTAACGGTCATCCCGGCCCGCGGTCACTTCTGTTCCGACAGCCGCTATTGGCTGCGTCCTCACGCCGCTTCCTGATCCCCGCACTTAGGCTTGCGCATGTCCGCTATCGCGCGGAATTTCGATCGCCGTTCGGCAGCGGTCTGCGTTTGACGAAGTTCACCATGACGGATCCGCGCTCACTGCGCTGACAGGCGTCGGGGTGAAGGTGCGGGCTGAACGCGGGGCGCCCTGCGGCGACGGCGGTTGACAGCGGAGGGCGCCCACTTTAATCACCTGACTAATTAATCAATTAATTAAAGCTCAAAACCCTAGGGAAAGAATCCGCCTGATGCTGGCCGGCCGAAGACATCCGAAGCTGCTTGCCCCGCGCGGTCGCGGCTTCACCCGGCTGGAAAACCAGGTGTTCGTGCATTCCGTGCGCAGCGGCGTCGAGGGGGCTGAAAATGACCTTGGCGAGCGGGCCGCACGCTTTGCCGAGCGCAGCGTCGGTGTGATCACCGCGGGCGGACCGAACGCCGGAGCGACCGGCCATCGCGTCAGACCGTCGATCCCGGAACAAGCTGTGCAGCACCGCTGCCCACGCGGTGCGCGCCGCGGACCCCTGCCGCCAAATCCCGCACATGAGTTCGCGCGCGCGAGCGTTGCGCGCCCGGCCGTGGTGTCGCGGATCGGGGGCTGCCGCCCGAAGCAGAGTGGGCTTCGTTCACCCGTATGGAAAATGAGGAGTGAGGCGTAAACGATGGGACGTCGATCTGAGGTACTGATGGCGCAAGAGACCGCCGGCACGGACAACCGGCGCGTGATCCAGGTGGTGTCGCGCGCATTCGACATCGTGCGTTGCTTCGAAGGTCGAAGCATACGCCTGGGAAATCGCGAAATCGCCGATCGCTGTGGTCTTCCCCGATCGACGGTATCGCGTCTCACCTTGACGCTTACCCAGATCGGCCAGCTGATCTATCTGCCGCAAGAGCAGAAATATGCTCTCGGTCCCCACGCCGCCGCAGCCGGCGCGCCGTTGTTTGCGCAGGGTTGCGACAAGCCTGTCTGCGCCGACGAGCAGCAGCTCCGGCAGGTGCCGCGCTTCGGGTACTTCGAAGATCAGCGCAACTCGATTGCCGAGCCGCTTGCGGTGACGCCACACCGTTGACGCCTCGCGGAAACGGTTGGGACCGCCGGCACGAGCGCAAGCTAATGAAACATCCGAAGCAAAGGGAAACGCATGTCTGAAGCATACATCATTGACGCCGTTCGCACGCCGCGGGGCATCGGCAAGCCGGGCAAGGGGGCGCTGTCGCACCTGCATCCGCAGCACCTGGCCGCGACGGTGCTCGGCGCGCTCAAGGAGCGCAACAAGCTCGATACGTCGACCGTCGACGACATCATCTGGTCGACATCGACCCAGGAAGGCAAGCAGGGCGGCGATCTCGGACGCATGTCGGCGCTCGCGGCGGGCTACGATATCAACGCCAGCGGCACGACGCTGGATCGTTTCTGCGGCGGCGGTATCACGTCGGTGAACCTTGCGGCAGCGTCAGTGATGTCGGGGATGGAGGATTGCGTCATCGCCGGCGGCACCGAGATGATGAGCTATCAACAGACCCTCGCAGCCGAGCGCTCCAAGGCCGGGCAGCCGGCGCGGATGATGGGTTCGGGCAATCCGGCGCTTGACGAGATTCACCCGCAGTCGCACCAGGGCGTGTGCGGCGACGCCATCGCGACGCGCGAGGGGATCAGCCGCGAGGCCTGCGATGCCCTGGCGCTGACGAGCCAGCAGCGCGCCAAGCGGGCCATCGATGAAGGGCGTTTCGCCAAGTCGGTGATCCCCGTCCTCAACGACGACGGCAGCGTTGCCCTCAATCGCGAGGAATTCCCGCGCCCGGAAACCACTGCCGAAGGACTGGCTTCGCTGAAGCCGAGCTTCGAGCAGCTTGCCGATTTCGACCTCGGCAACGGCACGACGTTCAAGAAGCAGATCCAGCGCCGCTATCCGGACCTCGAGTGGAAGGGCGTGCACCATGCCGGCAACAGCTCGGGCGTGGTGGACGGCGCCGCCGCGGTGCTGATCACGTCGAAGGCATATGCCGAGAAGCACGGCCTCAAGCCGCGCGGCCGCATCGTGGCCTATGCCAACCAGGGTGACGACCCGACGCTGATGCTTAACGCGCCGGTTCCGGCGGCCAAGAAGGTTCTTGCCAAGGCGGGCCTGACCAAGAACGACATCGACGTCTGGGAGATCAACGAGGCCTTCGCGGTCGTCGCCGAGAAATTCATCCGTGATCTCGAGCTCGATCGCGAGAAGGTCAACATCAATGGCGGCTCGATCGCGCTCGGCCACCCGATCGGCGCGACCGGATCGATCTTGATCGGCACGGCGCTCGACGAACTCGAGCGCAGCGGCGGACGTTATGGCCTGGTCACCATGTGTGCCGCCGGCGGCATGGCACCGGCCATCATCATCGAACGCATCTGATCGCGAAAGGATATTGCCATGAAACTAGATTCATCGGTCGCCGCCGTCGTCACCGGCGGCGCTTCGGGCCTTGGTGCCGCCACCTCGCGCGCGCTCGCTGCGCAAGGCGTGAAAGTCGCGATCTTCGACTTCAACGATGAGAAAGGTGAGGCCATCGCCAAGGAAATCGGCGGTGTGTTCTGCAAGGTCGATGTCACCTCGGACGAGCAGGTCGATGCAGGCTTCGCCAAGGCCCGCGCCGCGCACGGCCAGGAGCGCATCCTGGTGAACTGCGCCGGCACCGGCAACGCGGTGAAGACCGCGGGCCGCGACAAGAAGACCGGCGAGCCCACCCACTTCCCGATCGACGCCTTCAACCGCATCATCCAGATCAACCTCGTCGGCACGTTCCGTTGCATCGCCAAGTCGGCGCAGGGCATGCTGTCGCTGGCTCCGCTGGAGCACGGCGAGCGTGGTGCGGTCGTCAACACAGCCTCGGTCGCGGCCGAGGACGGCCAGATGGGGCAGGCGGCTTATTCGGCCTCGAAGGCCGGCGTGGTCGGCATGACCCTGCCGATCGCGCGCGACCTGATGGCCGAGGGCATCCGCGTCAACACCATTCTGCCGGGCATCTTCAACACCCCGCTGCTGCAGGGGGCGCCTGAGAACGTCAAGGCCGCGCTCAGCGCGTCGGTGCCGTTCCCGAAGCGTCTCGGCATGCCGGAGGAATACGCGCAACTGGCGCTGACCATGATCACCAACGGCTACTTCAACGGTGAAGACGTCCGTCTCGACGGCGCCATCCGCATGGCCCCGCGGTAAGCGATCAGGAGACCAAAGCGATGTCCGAAGAAACTCCGGTCCTCACTGAAGTCCGCGGACCGATACTGATCATCACCCTGAACCGGCCGGAAGCCAAGAACGCGGCCAACCTCGCCCTCTCCAAGGGCGTGGCCGCGGCGATCGACCGGCTCGACGCCGACGATGCCTTGAGCGTCGGCATCATCACCGGCGCCGGCGGCACATTCTGCTCGGGCATGGACCTCAAGGGGTTCCTGAAAGGCGAGCGGCCGTCGATCCCCGGCCGCGGCTTTGCCGGCCTCACCGAGGCGCCACCGAAGAAGCCGCTGATCGCGGCTGTCGACGGCTACGCGCTCGCCGGCGGGATGGAGATCGCGCTGTCGTGCGACATGATCGTCGCCAACCGCAACGCCAAGTTCGGGATCCCCGAGGTGAAGCGCGGGCTGGCCGCTGCGGCCGGCGGCCTGATCCGCATGCCGCGCCAGATGCCGTTCCGCGTGGCGATGGAGTTCGCGTTGACGGGCGAGTTCTTCGGCGCTGAGCGTGCCTACCAGCTCGGCATCATCAATCGTGTGACCGACGGCCCGGCGCTCGCTGCCGCGCTCGAGCTTGCGGCCGCGATCGGCGCCAACGGCCCGCTCGCCGTGAAGGCATCCAAGCAGGTGATCGTCGAATCCCGGCTCTGGCCGGAAGATGAGATGTGGAAGAGGCAGCAGGAGATCGTCGGTCCTGTCTTCGTATCCGAGGATGCCCGCGAGGGCGCGGCTGCCTTTGCAGAAAAACGCCCACCGAACTGGAAGGGCAAGTAGGGCATCGCCTGTTTTGATGACGGAGCGTCGGTTTTGATTGCAGCAGAACCGGCGCTCCAAACTTTTTACCGGTGCCTCGCCGCACGCCGGCGGGCTTCCAAGAGAGCGCTATTGGGTGATTGATGCGCAGCTTTACCGAAGACCAGGTCATCTTCCGCGACTCCTACCGCAAGTTTCTCGCCAGCGAGATTGCGCCCCATATGGAGGAATGGCGGGAGGCCGGCATCGTCGACCGCAGCGCGTTCAAGAAGGCCGGTGACCTCGGCTTCCTGATGATCTGGCCCGAGGAAAAATATGGCGGAATGGGCGACGAGGACTTCCGCTACGAGCAGATCATCATCGAGGAGACTGCGCGCTCGGGCTGCAAGGGCTGGTACAACACGCTGCACAGCCGCTTGGTCGGTCCTTATTTCAAGCGCTTCGGCACCGAGGAGCAGCGCGACCGATTCCTGCCGAAATGCGTCAGCGGCGAGACCATCCTGGCGATCGCGATGACCGAGCCCGGCGCGGGCTCGGACCTCGCTGGCATGCGGACGACGGCGGAAGACAAGGGCGATCATTTCCTGCTCAATGGCTCGAAGACCTATATTTCCAACGGCATCAATTCCGACGTGGTGATCGTGGCGGCAAAGCTCGCGGGCGCCGAGAAGAAGCATGCCATGGTGCTCCTGATCGTCGAGCGCGGCATGGAAGGTTTTGAGCGCGGCCGCAATCTCAAGAAGATGGGCATGCCGGCACAGGACACTGCCGAACTGTTCTTCAACAATGTGAAGGTGCCCAAGGCCAACGTGCTGGGAGAACCCGGCAGGGGCTTCTACTATCTGATGGAAGGCCTTGCCGAGGAGCGGTTGATCTCTGCGGTCGGATCGATCGCCAACGGCCGCAAGGCGTTCGACATCACGCGCGCTTACGTGATGGACCGCAAACTGTTCGGCCGGCCGCTCGCCGAACAGCAGAACACCCAGTTCCGCATGGCGGAGATGGATGCCGAAATCGATCTCGTGCAGGTCTATGTCGATCACTGCGTGGCCGAGCACAATGCCGGACGCCTGACCAGCAACATGGGCGCGAAGGCCAAGATGATGTCGTCGGAGGTCGAGTGGAAGATGCTCGATCTTGGCGTCCAGTTGCACGGCGGCGCAGGTTACATGGATGAATATCCGATCAGTCGGATGTTTACCGACGCGCGCGTCAATCGAATCCTCGCTGGAAGCTCCGAGGTGATGCGGCTGATTATCGGCCGCGATGTCTTCTCGGAGCACTACAAGAGCATTCTGGACTAGCCGGTCACCACGACCGCCTAGCTGCCTCCGCTCCGCGTCAGCCGCGGGCCTGCCGCAGTGGCTCGCGCGCATGCTCCTTCGAGCGCAGCAATGCATCGACGAAGATCGGCTCCCAGGAGCGGATGTGCGTGCGGAGCAGGGCGGTCAGCGCCTCGGTCTCGCCGGCGAGCGCGAGCTCGATCAACCGGTAATGCTCGGGCACTGACGCTTGCTGCCGCTCGTGGCCGGCGCGGGAACTGATGCCGTAGAGCCGCATCTTGTCGCGCAGGCCCATCACCGTGTCGGTCAGCAGGTCGTTGCCGGCGGCCGCGATGAACTCGCGATGATAGTTGCGGTCGGCTTCCAGATAGAGCTGGACGTCGTCGGTCTCGACGGCCTTGGCGATCTGGTCGGCCCAGCCGCGCACGACTGCCAGATCCTTTGGCGGGTTGGCGGCGACCAGCACGGCGGCGTGCAGCTCGAGCACCTCGCGCATGTCGAACAGATTGCGCAACTCGGTCAGCGTCGGCTCGACCACCTTGAAGCCGCGGTTGCGCATCGGCTCGACCAGGCCGCCGCGGCTGAGCTCGAGCAGTGCTTCGCGCACCGGCGTCGAGGAGACGCCGAGGCTCGCGGCGAGAGACGGCACCGAATACATCGTGCCCGGAAGGCTCTGCCCGGAAATGATCTCGGCCCGCACCCGCTGCAGCACCTGTTCTCGCAAATTCTGGTCCATCGGTGGTCGTCGCCGCCTCTCGCTGGGAACTCCGATTCGTCCCTGATTATTACTTAGCCTTGACGCCGCCGGTAGCGTATGACGTAAATGTGTAACGCATTACAAAAATGCGTCACATGGGCTGACGGGATAGGTGAAACGGCGGTGAAACAGCGGCTACCCGGCTATTGCACGCTTTGTCGCTCGCGCTGCGGTGCCGTCACCGTGGTCGAGGACGGGCGCCTTGTCGGCGTAGAGGTATTGAATAACCACCCGACCGGCGGCGCGCTTTGTGCCAAGGGCAGGGCGGCGCCCGAAATCGTCGCCAGCCCGCGCCGGCTGACCGTTCCGCTGAAGCGGACCCAGCCGCGCGGCGCCGCCGATCCGGGCTGGGTCGAGGTGTCCTGGGACGAGGCGTTGACCGAGATCGCCGCTCGGCTCGGTACGATCCGCGCCGAGAGCGGCGCCGAGGCGGTGGCGTTCGGCGTCACCACGCCGAGCGGCACGCCGATGGTCGACAGTTTCGAGTGGGTCGAGCGTTTCATCCGTGGCTTCGGCAGCCCGAACCTGATCTATGCGGTCGAGATCTGCGGCTGGCACAAGGACTATGCGCACGCGCTGACCTTCGGCCGCGGCATTGGCTTTCCCGATTACGACAATGCCGATGCGATTATCCTGTGGGGCCACAATCCGGCGCGCACCTGGCTCGCCCAGGCAACGCGGATCGCCGATGCGCGGCGGCGCGGCGCCAAGGTCGTGGTGGTCGATCCCAAGCCGAACGGCTCGGGGCAGCAGGCCGATCTGTGGCTGCGCATTCGCCCGGGCGCCGATGGTGCGCTCGCGATGGGGGCGATCCGTCACCTCATCGCAACCGGCAGCTTCGATGCGGATTTCGTCAACGCATGGACCAATGGATCGCTGCTGGTCGATCGTGCGACGGGACGCTTCCTGCGCGCCGACGCGTTGTGGCCGGATGGCGCGTCGGAGGCTTTCGTTCGTCTCGATGCGTCGGGCGCGCCGGTACCTTGCGACACCCGCTACGCGCCGGAGAGCTGTGGCCAGCTGCGCGGCGCGTTGCAGGTCCGCACACGCGACGGCCGGATGATAGCGGCGGCAACTGCGTTCGAACTGCTTGTCGAGCGAGCCGCGCCGTACACGCCGGCCCGCGTCGCGGAGCTGACCTGGCTTCCTGTCGAGGACGTCGACGCGTTCAACACGCTTCTCGCTCGACGGCCACGGCTCGCCTATCATTCCTGGACCGGCGTCGGCCAGCACACCAACGCGACCGCGATCGAGCGCACGATTGCAACGTTGTATGCGCTGACCGGCGCTTGCGATCGGCCCGGCGGCAATCGCTGGCCGGTGCCGCCGCCGACCCGTGCTCTCAACGACTACAACATCCTGTCGCCGGAGCAGCAGGCAAAGGCGCTGGGCATTACTGAGCTGCCGCTCGGCCCGCCGGCCAAGGGCTGGATCACGGCGCGCGACTTCAGCCGGGCCGTGCTCGACGGCGAGCCCTACCGGGTGCGCGCGCTGGTCGCCTTCGGCACCAACTTCGTCGTCTCGCAGGGCCATTCCGAGCGCAACCGCGCCGCGCTGAACGCGCTGGAATTCCAGGTTCATATCGACATGTTCATGAACCCGACCGCGGAGAGCGCCGATTTCGTGCTGCCCGCCAGCACGCCGTGGGAGCGCGATGCGCTGAAGATCGGGTTCGAGATCACGCAGCAGGCCGTCGAGACCGTGCAGTTTCGCGCGCGCATGGTCGAGCCGGTCGGTGAAGTGAAGGCGGACTATGAGATCGCTGCCGCGCTCGCGCTCAAGCTCGGCATGGACGAGCTGTTCTTCGGCGGCGACATCACGGCCGGGTGGAACTATCAGCTCGCACCGCTCGGCATCGATGTCGAGGATCTCCGCGCGCATCCCGAGGGTCGTCGGTTCCCGCAGGCCTTCCGCGACGAAAAATACGCCGTGGCGCGCGAGGACCGAACAGTCGCCGGATTTGCGACGCCGACGCGCCGCGTCGAGCTTTATTCCGAGCTGATGCTGGGACACGGGTATGATCCCTTGCCCGACCACGTCGAGCCGGTCGGCAGCCCGCTCACGGCAGCGCCGGACGCACGCTTTCCGCTCGCGCTTTCCACCGCCAAGAGCGGCTGGTTCGTTCACTCCTCCTATCGGCACGTCGCCTCGCTGCGGCGCAAGTCGCCCGATCCGGCCGTCGAGATCAGTCCGCAACTCGCCGAGAGGCGCGGCCTTGCCGAAGGCGACTGGGCCGTGGTGGAGACGCATGGCGGTGCCGTGCGCCTGAAGGTGCGCCTCAATGCGGCGCTCGACGATCGGGTCGTCGTCGCCGAATTCGGCTGGTGGGAAGAATGTCCGCCGCTCGGCCGCGAGCGTTCCGCGACGGCAGGCATCCACACCCGCAACATCAACGCCGTGCTGCACGACGATGCACGCGATCCGATCAGCGGCTCCGTCCCGCTGCGCGCGATTGTCTGCGATATCAGGCGCGACGGAATTGCCAGTCGTGGCCTGTGGAGCGGTCAGCGGCGGTTCACGGTCGGCGCGCGCCGCGCCGAGGCGGATAATGTCGTCGCGCTCAAGCTGCTGCCACGTGACGGCGGTCCGCTGCCCGACTTCCTGCCGGGCCAGCACGTCATGGTCTCGCTGCCCGGCGCGGCGGAGGCTCGGGCCTATTCGCTGACCGGATCGGCTGATCTGCCGCATGCGCTGTCGATCGCGGTGAAGGGACGTTTCTTCAATGAGGCGCCGGGTGGCGACGCGGCGTTCTTCATGCCGGATCGTCTGCATCGCCTGGCCGTCGGCGACGAGGTTGTGCTGGAGCCGCCGGGCGGCATCTTCACGCCGCCATTGAAGGGGGCGCGGCCGCTGATTTTCCTCGCGGCTGGCATCGGCATCACGCCGTTCATCAGCCATCTCGAAACGCTGCAACGGATCGCACCACAGGATCGCGTTGGCGAAATCTTGCTGCTGCATGGCTGCCGCAGCAGCCGGGAGCATCCGTTTGCCGAGCGGCTTGCACAGTTGGACGCCGGTATTCCAGGGCTGAAGCGTGTGACGTTCTATTCCGCGCCGTTCGCGCAGGACCCGATCGACTCGCATTCGTTGCGCAAGGGGAGGGTTGATCTCGGACAGGTCAAGCCGCTGTTGGCGCGCCGGCCGCTGGTCTACATCTGCGGCTCGCCGGAATTCGTTGCGGCGCAGATCGAGGCCGTGACGGCGCTCGGCGTGCCGCGCTTCGACATTTTCGCTGAAAGCTTCGTGTCGCCGCCGTCGGTGCCGAGCAACCTTGCGCCGCGCACCATCCGGCTTGCGGGCAGCAAGCAGAGCTTTTCCTGGAAACCCGAGCAGGGGACGCTGCTTGATGCGGCGAGTGCGGCGGGTGTCGCGCTGCCGAGCGGCTGCCGTGTCGGGCAATGCGAAAGCTGTGCGGTTCAGGTCGTCGATGGGGAGTTTACCCATCTCGGCCCTGTCGATGGCAGCGAGGGACAGTGCCTCGCCTGCCAGGCCGTGCCGCTGACCGATCTCACGCTCGCGCTTTGATGACCAAACACGATTGAAGGCTGTAACCGTATTACCGGAAGGGGATCAGATTGATGACGAATGCAACGCACGATCAAACCGTGAGCTTGCGAAAACCTGTCGCGGACAACATCATCGCGCGATTTTCGCAAGCCCTGGTGGCGTTTGCGGAGCGCTGGTTTCCGGATGCCTACGTCTTCGTCCTGATCGCGGTGATTGCGGTCGCGATCGGCGCGATCCTGCATGGCGGTTCGCCGCTCGCCGTCAGCCGCGCGTTCGGTGACGGGTTCTGGAACCTGATTCCCTTCACGATGCAGATGGCGCTGGTCGCGATCGGCGGCTATGTCGTGGCGATGTCGCCGCCGGTGGCGGCCGTGCTGGCGCGGCTCGCCAGCGTGCCGAAGACCGGGCGCGGCGCCGTGGTCTTTGTCGGCGTGCTCAGCATCTTTCTGTCGCTGCTGAACTGGGGCCTGAGCCTGATCTTCTCGGGTCTTCTGGTGCGGGAGATCGCACGGCGCACCGACATCAGGCTCGACTACCGGGCGGCCGGTGCCGCCGGCTATCTCGGGCTCGGTTGCGGCTTCACCCTCGGCATCACGTCATCAGCCGCGCAGCTGCAGGCCAATGCCGGCAGCATTCCGGCATCGCTTCTGCCGATCACCGGCGTGATCGGTTTCTCGGAAACCATCCTGACCTGGCAGAACATGGTCACCGTCGTGATGGTGACCGTGGTCTCTGCTGCGATCTGCTATTTCACGACGCCTGCGCCCGAACAGGCGAAGACGGCGGAAGACCTCGGCGTTGCGCTTGGCGATGATCGCATCGAGGCCAGGAAGCCGGCGCGTCCGGGCGATTGGCTGGAGTTCAGCCCGCTGCTGACGATCCTGATCGCCGTGCTTGCCGCCGGCTGGTTGTGGCAGACGTTCCAGTCGGGCAATCCGCTGATCACGTTGTCGGGCCTCAACACCTATAATTTCGTCTTCCTCATCCTCGGCATCGTGCTGCACTGGCGTCCGCGCAGCCTCATCGAGTCGTTCTCGAAGGCGATGCCGAGTGTCTCCGGCGTGCTGTTGCAGTTTCCGTTCTACGCCGGCATTGCGCAGATCCTGACCAAGGTCCCGAACGGCAGCGGCACGACGCTGTCGGACACGATCGCACACTGGTTCGTCGGCGCCTCCAGCAATTCCACCGTGTTCTCGTTCCTGGTCGGAATCTATTCGGCGCTGCTCGGCTTCTTCGTGCCGTCGGCCGGCGGCAAGTGGATCATCGAGGCGCCCTACATCATGAAGGCGGCCAACGACATCGGCGCGCATCTCGGCTGGACGGTGATGGTCTACAACATCGCCGAGACGCTGCCGAACTTCATCAACCCGTTCTGGATGCTGCCGCTGCTCGGCATCCTCGGCCTGAAGTCGAAGGATCTGATCGGCTACACCTCGGTGCAGTTCTTCATCCACTTTCCGATCGTGATGCTGCTGGCGGCGATCCTGATGGCAACCTTCACCTATCATCCGCCGATCCTGCCTTGAGCGACCATGGCCGGGCACCGGGATGCACGGTGCCCGGCCAAGTCAGCGCTCGACGACCGTCATTACCAAAACTGTGCTGTTTTTCCGCCGGCCGCGAACGAGCCATCGCGCCGGACAGTCATCTTTGGACAGTCATTTCATTGACCGCCGCGCGGTTTGGCTGGATATTGATGCGCGATATCCGTGTTGTCCAAGGTCACCGCAATGAGACATGACCACTGCAGCTTGATGTGCGACATGCGAAGCCGCATGCAGCATCGCTGTGTCTCGGCGGCGACCGGCGTCTGTTGTTGATCGCTTTAATAAATCAAAGCATCCGACAATCAGACAGGAGCGCCGTCATTCGGCGATTGAGCACGCATGTCCCAAGCCCAAATGCCCCAAGCCTATGTCATCGAAGTATCGGATCGCACCGCCGGCATCGTCGTCAGCGATAGCCGCGGCTTCTGCTTCTTCTCCTCCGACCGCGCCTTTGACGGCCTCGACGGGGGCTATTTCGGCTCCGCGCGAGCCGCGGAGCGTGCGGTGAGGGCGCACTTGCAGCAGCGCCGGGAGGTCGGGGGCCGTGCGACGCGCGGTTGAGGCGGTTTCTCAGGAGGCTGCGGCGAGCGGCGGCGAGACCATCTGCGGCGCCTCGGGCGCCTGCGTGGCAGTCGTTGCCAGCTGGAAGCGGATGCCGTGCAACGAGCAGGTCAGCGGGATGCCGCGAAAGTCGTCGTGGAAGGCACGGATCCGGCGCGCCAGCTCGCCGGCGCTGATGCCGGCGGGAAGCTCGCACATCTCGCGGTACATCTGCCGGGTGCTCTTGATTCCGCACCAGGCGATCTCCAATTCCGCCAGCGGCGTGGGATCGCAGGCGAGATCGCGCGACATCCGCCAGAACAGATGGGCAAGCCGCACATAGGCGATCTGTTCGAGCCCGCGCACGCTGATCCTGTCGGGAACGATGAAAGACTCGACCCCGACGATCGGGCCGGAATCGACGCGCGCCGCCATCGCATGGGCCGTCGCGCCGAAGGTGCGGGCACCGTCATAGAGCGCGAAATGCGCCGGCGCCCAGCCGGGATATTGCGGCGGGCCGGGATGGAAATTGTAGGCGCCATGGCCGAGCGCCGCCAGAATGTGCTCCGGCGCGATGACGCTGGTGGTGAAGGCCAACAGCCGGGCCTCGCGCAAGACCTCCGGCCCGATCGCGGCGAGCTCGTCGGCCGTTACCACGCAGCGGAACGACAGCGCCGGATTGTGCGCCTTCAGCAGTTCGGTGAGCGCGAATTGCTGGTTGGCGACGCCGGTAAGAAGGATGATTGTCTTCATGATGTCGATGTCCTTCCCTTGCTCTGTCTTCCCCGCGTTCATCAGCCGCGCTGCCCGGCCATCACGACGACGCTGCCGGCATCGCGGGACTGGCCCACGGTGCGGAACAGGTCGGCCGGCAATGTCTGCCACGGCGCGATCTCGATGATGCGGTTGTTCGCGCTTCTCGCGGCCGATTTCGCCGCGCGGATATCGTCCTGCCAGGGGCAGAGTGCGAGCTCGAGCCGGCCGAATCCGCCGCAATCGGCCGCGAACGCGCCGGTGACCGCCTCGATGCCGGCAGCCATTTCGCGCGCGTCGCTGGTCGCTATATCGCGCATGATCACGGTGATCGCCTCATTCGAGGCCGCCTGCGACCGGATCACGATCATGGCGTCACGGCCGCCGCTGCGGCTGGCGCGCCGCGCGGCCCGCATCGCGATGCCGAATTCGGCGTCCGGTCCAAGATCGCTGCCGTCGGTGGGCAGGTTGTGAACGACCGTGGTGTGGCGGGGCGTGCCGGCGTCTTCGGCCGGGGCGTGGTACGAGCGCGGCAGCCAGACCGTGTCGAGCGCCATCTGCGACGATGTCAGGCTCCAGGCCTGGTCGAGCAAATAGCCTTCCCAGACCGCGGGATAGGCGCTCGCGATGTGGTGCCAGTTGCGCAGCACCGTTTCGGCGGCAGGCGAGCGGCCGAGATAGAGGGTGCGCGCCGACATTTCCCACCGGTTCCATTTGTGGAGCGCGACGTCGCAATCAAGGTATGACGGCAGCAGTGGCGGCTCGCTGAGGACTGCGTCGGCCTCGATGAAGAGCAGCGGCTCGCGGTGCTGCTCCCACATCCGCAGCATGAAGCCGGATTTATCGGCTGCGCGCATGTGTTCGCCGTCTGCGGTGTCGATCGGTGCGATATCGCAGGCGATCCGGAATTCGGCCAGCTTGTCGCGGAGGGCGCGGGCGCGATCGTCGCCGCAAGCGCGGGGGTAGCAGGAGACCACGCGCAGCGATGCCTCGGACCTCGAGCCTTGCTCGGGCGCGATCGGGCGCCAATTGAGGCCGCCCCACCACATCTCATGCGGGCCATCGAAGCTCGGCCCGATCGTTCCGAAGTCGGTCAGCTTGGATTTCAGGAAGTCGAAGGCGGGATTCTCGCCGAAGGGGACGACGACCGCGCAGTCGGCGCGAAGCGACCGGTAAAGCATCTCGGCGGCGGGGCCGCTCGGCGGCTCGACGAGGATGATGACGCCATGGTCCCTCGCCGGCACCGAGCCGGCCTGATGGACGACCGCGGGTCCGAGCCGCTCCGACAGCCATGCGAGCCGTCGGCGCTGCGCGGCGCTCATCCGGATGCCGTTCGCCGTCAGCAATTGGTCGAAGTTCGTCTGCAAGCCGTCCGCTTGCGCCGTGTCAGCCGAAATCATGCCCGCACTACCCCTCGTTAACCTTCTACGTGCGGGACGACCGGATCAGGCGGACAAATCATCTGTTGTTGTTCGTTGCCGGCATGCCTTTGGCGCTGCGCCAGGTCAGTGTGGCCGAGGGGGCACCGTTGCCGTCGCGGTCCGCGACCGCAAGGATGCGGTCATGGTCGAGGGCGGTCAGCGCGACCGTGTAGATGGCGACGTCGTCTTCGAAGCCGTCGACCGGCATCAGCAGCATGCCGTCGTCACTGCTAGCGCGGAAGTGACGGCCGCGCCGTTCGAGGCCGGCATCGATGAGCCGTGCCGCGGCGATCGCTGTCACGTTCGCACTCTCGGCGGCCTTCGCGGCGCTCTCGCCGTATTGGACCGTGATGCCGTGGAGCATCCCGTCGCGGGTGAGCTTGGCCAGCGGCAGCGCGATGGTCGCGATTGCCATCCGGCGCGACAGCGGTATCCGCAGGCGGAGGTCGCCGAGCCCGGTATGATAGACGCTGACCGCCTCCAGCGACGCCTGGCCGTTCCGGTCGAACAGACCGACCTGCAGCGTCCCGCACAGTGCTTCGCCGAACACATTCGCGGGCAGGCGATTGGCGCCGAACAGCGTATAGAGATGGGCGTGCGACGGCGAGAGGGCGGCAAAGCTGCCCGCCAGCCACATCGGGGGCGCCGGAGCCGTGCAGGCGCTCATGAGGCCGCGGGCGATGACGCAATCATTGACGAAGTCGGCATCGAGCAACGGCGCCAGGGCCTGGCTGCCGAGATTGACGTCATGCTTGATGCCGCCAAGCAACGCGAGCTCATCGTCGTCCGGCAGCAGCAGGAGGCGTCCGAGCACGGCGGCGGCCCAGCGCGCCGCGACCGCGGGATCGGCATCGGGCTGCAATCCGTAGCGTGGTGCCAGCTCGCGGGTGCGCGAAACATAGGCCAGCGTTCCGGATTGCACCTCGGCCGCCAGCGCCAGCTGGGCGGCCGGGCGCTGATCGCCCTCGCGCAACACGTCACCGTCGCGATAATCCCGCGCCGATCCTTCCCTGGAACAGCACAACTGCTCCAGCAGGGCGACGTTGCGGATCAGCATGCGCTTGACGTGCGGCGTGACGACGCGATCCGAGATCAGGCCCTCCGCGGTGTCGTCATCGGCGATGTCGTCGAAGGCATCGTCAAGCGTCAGCAGATAGGTGCCGTGCAGGCGGATGCGGATGCCCTCGCGATCGAAAATTCGTCGCAGCGATTTCTGCACGCTTGCGGAATAGCCGAGATCGACCAGGATCAGATCGGTGCAGCCGTCGAAATCCCGGATATGCGCGCGAAGGTAGGTGAGTAGACGCGCCCGGACGCCCGCAGCGATATCGGTGATTTCGCGCCGGTCCATCAGATCGGGCAGGGCGTCGGCGAGTTCGCGGCCGCTGGCAATGCCGTCGGGATACTGCGCAAAAAACTTCATCACGGCGGGCGGCCGCACCTTGACGATGTCGACAAAGGTCGTCGCGTCGATCATGACGACCCGGCTCAGCAGCTCACAGAGCGGTTCGAGGGTGTCCGCGGATCCGACCAGGCTGACGCGACGATTGATCTCGATATAGGCGCCGGTCTCGCCGTGGTTTGCCTGCCAGACCCGATACGGCAGCAGGCCGTCGCGGCCGAGGAATCCGATCGCAACGCGTGCGCCATTGCGAGCAAGCGCCGCGCGCCGGGCGGCAATGAATGCATCGAACGCCGCCATCGCCGGGCCGAGAACCGTCAGGCCGAGGTTGAAAGCGGGAGAATGCTCCGCGCTCTTCGTCGTCACCGCGCGCCGCAGCGTGCGGGCGCCGCAATCGAGCCGCGACGGCTGATCGGGGCACAGCAATTCGAAGATCGATGTCTCGCGCTGAAATTTGGAAGCCAGCGCCGCGCCGGCCTGCGGGTAGTAGCGCGGGCGGATGCCGTGACGGCGCGCGCCGTTGACATCGGCGGTGTGGTTGTCGCCGACATGGAACGAGCTTGCCGCGTCGATGCCTTGCTCGGCGAGATAGGCCTCAAACAGCGCTTCGCTCTTGCTGCTGCCGTGATCGCAGGACGCATAGAGGAAATCCCAGCTCAGCCCGGGACTGCAGGAACGCAGCAACTGCGCGAGCTGGTCGGTGCTCCAGTAAGTGTCGGAAACGAAGCCGACGCGAAAACCGCCGCGCTTCATGTCCAGATATTGCTCGAGCATTTCGGGATTGACGCGGCACAGCTCGAGTTCGCTTTCGAACTCGATCTGCGCGAGATCCTGCAACGCATTGCGGCCCAGGCCGAACAGCCTGAATGGAAAGTATTTGTAGATGTCGGCGATGCGCACTTCGGTGGAGCCGCACCGCTCCTGCGATACCTTGCGCGCCCGCGCCTCCGCCTGGATTCGATGCTGAACGAAACTGGCGGACATGTTCGGAAATTTTTCAGCAATGCAGGAACGCTGAAAAACCCTTTCAAATACGCCATCCGGCGTCGTGCAGGCGCGCAACAGAAATGTATCGAAAACATCGAATGAACATGCAGAAACATTCTGCGCTCGACGCGTCGCGTCGACCGTCATGATCGTCATGCGCAAAATTCCCGCCAGTCCTCATGCGTTGAACGCGCGCATGAGACAAATCAGGCGCGACAGTTCAAAAAAGTTGATGCGGGATTCGAAAACGGGCGCTTCGCGACTGACAGATTCAAAAAATCCGATAACGTCGAAACAGTGATTCGGAAAAAATTGCCTAGTCGCAATCGTCGAATGCAAGATGGCGACCAACGGCGATGAATCACTCGCATGCTCCGCGCATGCATGTGTTCGCGTGGCGTTAGTTGGTGTGACAACAGCGTTTTTCCGACGCGACGATCTCTTCCGCGGAAATGCGAGGCGATGCCGAACGACTGCTCCAAACTCCGTCGAATTTTTCCCTGCGCCTCTGCGCAGCGGCAGCTTTTGCCGGGCGGCCGGCAAAATCATCCAGCTAAGCATTTGAAAAATAACGAAAAAAGTTCGCCTGGTTTGCAAGGCCTCTCCGTTCAACGCTCAGAAGCCGCATGGAATGTGTGCCAGCGGCGTTGGTTGGAGAGCGGCGGATGAGTTACGCGCTTGATATGAGAGCACCGGCCGAAGTGGAGGCCACGCCGGCCGCGGTTGCGCCGGCCGAAGCGGCTGCTCCGTGGAGCAACGTCCCCACCGTTGCCGATGCGGGCCCGCTCGACACCGTCGAGATCCACGACGAAGACAAGGAATTGCTCGACCGCCTTGCTGCCGGCGACGAGACGGCGTTTCGTGCTCTGGTCGAACGTCATGTCGATCGCGCCTACGCGATCGCGCTGCGCATCGTCGGCAACGCCGCCGACGCCGAGGACGTCGTGCAGGACACGATGCTGAAGGTGTGGACGCATCGCGGCCGCTGGCAGCATGGCCGCGCCAAGTTCTCGACCTGGCTCTATCGCGTCGTCAGCAACCGCTGCATCGATCTGCGCCGCAAGCCGCGCACCGAGAATGTCGACGTCGTGCCCGAGGTCGCCGACACCCAGCTCGACGCCTCCGCCGTGATCGAGCGCAACGAGATCGGCAATCTGCTGGAGGTCGCGATGCAGCGGCTGCCCGAGCAGCAGCGCGTCGCGGTGATCCTGTCCTATCACGAGAACATGAGCAACAGCGAGATCGCCGAGGTCATGGACACGACCGTGGCTGCGGTGGAGTCGCTGTTGAAGCGGGGACGGCAGCAGCTGCGCGAGATGCTGAAGCGGCACGAGCGCGACCTGCGCGGCGCGTTTACCGACTGCTAACCATAAATTCCGGCTTCTGAAGATTTTGCGCCTGACCACCGGCGGCCGATCCGTTTGATCGGGCGGACGGGGGCTGGATCCGCGTCACCTCTCTTTTTCACGATGCGGCATGCCATGCCCCATCAGCACAGGAGCTACTCATGCCGGCAATCTCCACCAACACCGCCGCGAACTCCGCGGTCCGCTACCTCAACATCAACTCGCAGCAGGAAACCAGCGCGCTGTCGAAGCTGTCGAGCGGTTCGCGCATCACCTCGGCTTCCGACGACGCGGCCGGCCTTGCGATCTCGACCCGCATCTCTTCCGACATCACGACGCTGCAGCAGGCCGCCACCAACGCGGCGCAGGCGACCTCGATCCTGCAGACCGCCGATGGCGGCGCCTCCAACATCTCGGACATCCTGGCCCGCATGAAGTCGCTGGCTTCCGAGTCCGCCTCGGGCACTGTGGCGGATTCCAGCCGCGCCTACATCAACTCGGAATTCACGCAGCTCAAGGGCGAAATCGACTCGATCGCCAGCGGGACCCGCTACAGCAGCCAGAGCTTGCTCGATGGTTCGAGCGTGTTCTCGTCGGGCGTCTCGGTGCTGGTCGGATCGACCTCGGCCGACACCATCACGATCACGCTGACGAGCCTCACGGCCTCTTCGCTGTCCGTGACGTCGCTCGACGTGTCCAGCCTGTCGAGCGCCACCAGCGCGATGTCGGCTCTCGACACCGCGATCGACAAGGTTTCGTCCGCACGCGCCGAGATCGGTGCGCAGGAATCCCGCTTCAACTTCAGCGCTGACTCGATCTCGACCCAGACCCAGAACCTGCAATCGGCCAACTCGGCGATCAAGGACGTCGATATCGCCTCCGAGCAGGCGACGCTGTCCTCGGCGGAGGTGAAGACGCAGGCCGCGGTTTCGGCGGAAACCGCGGCGAACCAGATGCCGCAGTACCTGCTGAAGCTGCTCGGCTAATTCGAAAGACCGGTCGGGCCGGCATGATGCCGGCCCGATTCCTATCGCGGCGGAAGTGTCGACATGACGGTTAGCAGCGCCACCTCGAGCACATCAGGCACCACGTCGACCAGTTCCGCCAGCACGGTGACAACGACCGGCACGACCAATTCGACCAGCATCGATTGGGATGCCCTGATCGAGGCCGAGGTCAATGCCAAGCTCGCAGCGGCGACCTCGATCACCACGACGATCACCGCGAACCAGGCCAAGATCACCGCCTATCAATCGCTGCAGACCGAGCTGTCGACGCTGGCAAGCGGGTTGTCGTCGCTCAGCACCTCGATCATCAATTCGATTGCCACCAACGCGTTCGCCACGCGGGCGGCGACTATCTCGTCCACCGGTGACGTCAGCGCCTCGTCGGCGCTGAACATGAGCGTCAACAGCGGCTCGGCGACCGGCGATCACACGCTCCAGATCACCCAGCTGGCGACCGCGCAGAAGGTGATCGGCTCTTCGCAGTCGAGCAGTTCGACCGCGCTGGGCCTCTCCGGCACTTTTTCGCTCGGCCTGTCCGGCGGCACCAGCACGGCGATCTCGATCACCAGCGGCATGTCGATGCAGGATGTCGTCGACACCATCAACGCCCAGACCTCGACCACCAATGTCCAGGCCTCGATCGTCCAGGTGTCGAGCGGGTCCTATGAGATGGTGCTGACAGGGACGCAGGACGCCGCTGACATCACCTATTCGTCGACGTCGGGCGATGACATCCTGAACAGGCTCGGCGTCACCGACACGTCCGGAGCGTTCACCGACGTGCTGCAGAAGTCGCAGTCCGCGGAATTCACCCTCGACGGCATCGCACTCACGCGGAATACCAACGACATTTCCGACGTCCTGTCCGGCGTCACTTTCGACCTGCTGCAGCCGACGCCGAGCGGCACCAGTCTCAACATCAGCATCGAGACCGACACCAGCCAGATCACGTCCGCGCTGCAGACCTTCGTCACCAACTACAACGCATTTCGCGACCAGGTGATCGCGCAGTCGGCGCAGAATTCCGACGGCACGGCCGCATCAAGCGCGGTGCTGTTCGGCGACAGCACGATGCGCGATATCATGACCCAGCTGCAGCAGGTGCTCAGCGGGACGGTCGGCGGCATGACGATGGCCGATCTCGGCCTGTCCTTCAACGAGAACAACGAGCTCCAGCTCGATACCGGCACGCTGTCGACGGTGTTGACGCAAAATCTCGCCGGCGTCACCCAATTGCTGTCGGCGCAGACCACCACTTCGTCCAGCCAGCTCAGCGTGGTCAATACCGGCACATCGCCGCAATCCTTCACGCTCGACCTTACGGTGGACTCCACCGGTATGCTGACCGGAGCCTCGATCGGCGGCGACAGCTCCGGCTTTTCGGTGGTCGGCAACACGATCATCGGCAATTCGGGCACGATCTACGCCGGCATGGCCTTTACTTATACCGGCTCGACCTCGCAGTCGATCACGGTGACATCGTCGTCCGGTTTGGCGACGCAACTCTACCAGCTCGCGCATACCAGTTCCGGCACCAGCGGTCAGCTGCAGACGTTGATCACGAATCTGCAGTCGCGCGACACCGACCTGCAGTCCCAGGTCAGCGACATTCAGAGCAATGCGGCCACATTCAAGGCTCGGCTGCAGGTTCAATACGCCAACTACCAGGCGGCCATCGAAAGCGCGAACAACACGCTGGGCTACCTGAAAGCACTCCTAGACGCATCATTGAGTAACTAATGACCCAGAACGCGACCGCCTACCACGCCAACAATGCCTATCGATCCGCCGCGGTGGCGGTGCCGCCGCTGAAGGCGGTGGTGATGCTGTGCGACGGTGCGATTACGCTGTTGCAGAAGGCGCTGGAAGCGCACGAGGCGAAGCGCTTCGAGGAAGGGCACATCTATCTGACGCGGGCGACCGCGATCCTGCGCGGGCTGAGCCACAATCTCGATTTCACCCGCGGCGGCGCGATGGCCGATCGTCTCTACCGCACCTATAACGCCCTGATCATGGCGTGCCTGCGCTCCTATGGCCGGCCGCAGGCCAGGGAAAATTTCCGGCGCATCATCGCGAGCCTGGCGGAATTGCGCGACGCCTGGAAGTTCGTCGAGGCGACCGCCGGCAAGGCCGCCAAGGCCAGGGCGCTCGACAAGACGCTCGAATCAGCCGCGGGCCGCTGAGCCCCGAGAGGCAGCGAATCACCCGCCGAGGGCGTTTCGCCGGCGCAGCTGAGACCCTGAGTGGGCGCCTGGTTGGGGAAAAAATAGCCGCCCGGCGAGCACCATGCTGGACCTGACGCGACAGCGGCGGAAATTGATTTCCGCCGTCCCGCGAATGCTTTATGACAGCCTTGGCGACGAGGCTGGATTCTGCGCGCGCGATGGATGTTGCGACATTCGAAGACCTGATCGACCGGCTGGGGGAGGATCTGTCCCGCTGGCCCGATGATCAGCGTGTTGCCGCCGTCCAGCTCCTTGCATCCTCGGCTGAGGCGCGGACGCTCTACGAGGAGGCGAGCGCGGTACGCCGCGCACTCGCGGCGCCGCCGGTTCGCGCACCTCAGGGCCTTGCCGACCGCATCGTGACCGTAGCGGCGAAATTGCCACAGAAGCCCGCTTCGGGGCCGGCCCCGACTGACGATCAGCCGAACGATGCACAAGCACCGGGCCGATCCGCACCGCAAGGCAAGGTGCTGCCGGCGCTGCTGCTGGCCCTCTGCCTGTTGCCCGCATTGACACCGCCGGCATTGATGCTCGGCGAGCCGGATCTGCCGATCAGCCTCTCGCTCTAAAACGCTCCGCATTGCCGTTGCGGCTGTTCGCGTGTTTTCGCGGCGAGATGCTTGCGCACGCCTGCGAGCCATGAGCCCGCAACGGACACGGCAAATTCTGCCGCTTCATCACGTGATTCCGGGCGGATGAATCCGCGCCTGAAATCGGCGCGTCATCCGTTTTATCTGCGAACGACATCACGACCCCAATGTCCCACCGCGTTCCGTCGCGCATCCCGCGGCGAAGAGAGCCTTGTCATGACCGTTTCCTCGGCAACCTCTGCTGCAACCTCCGCCACGTCGAGCTCGTCGTCGAGCGCGTCGATGGGGATGAGCTCGACCGATTTCCTCAACCTTCTCGTCAGCGAGCTGCAAAACCAGGATCCGCTGAACGCCACCAGCACGACCGACTTCATCAACCAGCTCACCTCCTACGCCAATTTCACCGAGCAGCAGTCGACCAACGCCAGCATGACGTCGCTGGCGAGCTCGTTCTCGAGCCTCGTGACGCTCAACTCGGTCAACTATATCGGCCACACCGTCGAGGCGAAGACGAACACGGCGGAGCTGACCAACGGCTCGGCGACCTTCGGCTACTCGCTCACCTCGGCCGCGTCGAACGTCGCGATCACGATCCAGGATTCCTCGGGCAACACGGTGTGGAGCGGCAAGGGGACCGGAAACGCCGGCTCCAACACCTTCACCTGGAACGGCCAGACCTCCGACGGCACCCAGCTCAAGGACGGCGGCCAGTACACGATTCAGGTGACCGCGACCGACTCCGCCGGAAACTCGCTGCTCAGCTACACCACGATGACGGGAACGGTGACCGGCATCGATGCCTCCGGCTCGACGCCCTCGCTGCTCGTGAACGGCGTTCCCGTCAGCGCCGCCAACATCATCGGCGTCACGTCCTGATTGCTACCGGAGTTTTATCATGAGTCTCACTGGTGCTCTTTCCTCAGCGATCTCGGCGCTCAATGCGCAGAGCCAGTCGCTGGCAATGATTTCCGACAACATTTCCAACGCCGACACCACGGGCTACAAGACCACGTCGGCGATGTTCCAGGATCTGGTGACCGCGTCGAACAGCGCCACCTCATACACGTCCGGCGGCGTCACGGTGTCCGGCCGCGCCAACATGACCCAGCAGGGATTGCTGTCCGCGACCACCAACGCCACCGACGTCGCGATCCAGGGCAGCGGCTTTTTCGTCACCACCAACGCGACGTCCGGCGGCACCACCTCCTATACGCGCAACGGCGCGTTCACCACCGACAATCTGGGCTACCTCGTCAACAACGGCAACTACCTCGAGGGCTGGCGCACCGACGCTGACGGCAACATCATCGGCAATGCGTCCGCCGCGAGCCTCGGACCGATCAACACGCAGGTGGCGTCCACCAGCGGCAGCGCCACCACCAAGACCACGGTCGCGGCGAACCTGCCGGCCGATGCCGCCGTCGGTGCGACCTTCAATAGCTCGATGACTGTCTACGATTCGCTGGGCACGGCGAGCACGATCCAGATCGACTGGAAAAAGACCGCCGACAACAGCTGGCAGGCCAGTTTCGAGACGCCAAAGCTCGCCTCGGACTCCACGACAGACAGCGCCAACGCGATCACCGATACGGTGGATATCACCTTCAACAGCGACGGCTCGCTCGCCTCGACCAGCCCGAGCCCTCCCGTCATCTCGGTGACGGGTTGGAAGGATGGGGCGGCCGACAGTTCTGCCGCCAACGGCACGGCCATCACGCTCAACCTCGGTACGGCCGGCAAGACCGATGGCCTCACGCAGTATTCGTCAGGCGAGACCACGCCGGCCGTCGATCTCACGAGCATCACGTCGGACGGTCTGCCCTATGGCAAGCTGAGCAGCATTTCGATCGGCAAGGGAGGTGTGGTCAACGCCACCTACTCCAACGGGCAGACCATTGCGATCTACAAGATTGCGGTCGCGACCTTCAGCGATCCCAACGGATTGAGCGCGGCCAGCGACGGCATGTACTCCGCGACGGCCGCCTCCGGCAACGCCACGCTGCAGACCTCGGGCACCAACGGCGCCGGCACGATCTACGGCAGCGAACTGGAGTCGAGCACCACCGACACCAGCGGCCAGTTCTCCAACATGATCTCGGCGCAGCAGGCCTATTCGGCGGCGTCGCAGGTGATCACCACCGTCGACAAGATGTTCGATACGCTGATCTCGGCGGTGTCGCGATGATGACCCAGAAGCGGAATGACCGCTTGCTGGTCAGGCTTCAGCGGCTGCAGGCGAAGGCCGCCTCGGTCCGGCCGGACGACCGGGCGCAGCTCCGCGCGTTGCTCGACGATGTCGGAACCTTGCGGGACCAGCTGATGCGCGAATGCGCGCGGCTCGACCATGAACTCAACCGGGCCGCGGTCCGGGTAACGGCAATCACCGCGTATGGGCGCAGCGCACAATCGGTTCGCGCCCTGCGTCGCGGACACTAGCTTGAACGGGAGCGATGGCATGACACCGGAACGCAACATCAAGATCAATCCCGCGGGCAATGACCAGCGCGCAAGGTCGTTGATCGCGCTGATCGACAACCTGATCGCGATCGTGAACGAGGAGAATGTCGAGCTCGCTAAGGGCTTGCCGGCCTCGCGGCTGAAGCAGGTCGACGAGAAGCACCGCCTTGCCACCCTGTTCGAGCAATGTGTGGCGGAGGCAGTCGGCAAGACGGCAAATCTCAACGTCCAGGACCGCGTGCTGCGCGAGCAGCTGATGGACCGGATCCTGAAGCTGCGCATGGCGATGGACGAGAACGTGATGCGCCTGCGCGCGGCGATCGATGCCAGCAATCGCAGGATCGAGGCGATCATGCAGGCGATTCGCGAGCAGATCGCCAACGTATCGCCTTATGGCGCCGGCGGTCGTCGCGTTACGCCCGCAATGTCCTATGGCACCAATGTGCGGGCTTGATCGGGCCGCCGCCGAAGGGAGTCGGCCGTGTCGTCGCTCGATATTGCACGAAGCATCGCATTCAGCGGGCTGTCAGCCACGCAGGTGCAGATCAGCGTGGCCTCGGCCAATATTTCCAATGCCGACACCAAGGGCTATACCGAGAAGACCGCCAACCAGAGCAGCAGCGTCACTTCCGGTGTCGGTACCGGCGTCACGATCACGGGGATCAGCAGCGCGGTCGACAAGCTGCTCCTGAAGTCGCTGGTCGGGGCCGACTCCGATCTCGGTGCCGCCGACACCACCAACAGCTTTCTGACCGAGCTCCAGCAGCTTTATGGCAGCACGTCGAGCTCGGACAGCTCGACGACGGGCACCTCGCTGGCCAACACGATCGCGGCATTCGAGTCGGCGTTGTCGTCGCTGGCGAGCACGCCGAGCAGTGCGTCGCTGCAATCGAACGCCGTCAGTGCGCTTGCGGCGGTGACGACGCAGCTGCAGCAGACCTCGAGCGGCATCCAGACGCTGCGCTCCAATGCGGACCAGGACACCGCGTCGTCGGTTACCGACATCAATTCCGACCTGCAGCAGATCTCCGACCTCAACAAGCAGATCAAGCAGCAGGCGGCAGCCGGGCAGTCGACGGCCGATCTGGAGGACCATCGCAACAGCGCGCTGCAGGATCTCGCGTCGATGATGAATGTGAGCTACTTCACTACATCGACCGGCGATTTGCAGGTCTATACCGGATCGGGGCAGGCGCTGGTCGATAGCACGGCGAATCCGCTGAGCTACACGGCGCTGCCCAGCGTCACGGCGTCCACGACGTATAGCGCGGGATCGTCAAGCGGGTTCAGCGGTATCACCGTCAACGGGGTCGACATCACCTCGCAGATCTCCTCGGGCAAGGTCAGTGCGCTGATCACGCTGCGCGACCAGACGCTGCCAGCGGCGCAGTCGCAACTCGACGAGCTTGCCCGGCAACTGACCGCGACCGTCAACGCGGTATCGAACCAAGGCACGTCGGTGCCGCCGCCGGCGAGCCTGACCGGAACCGGCACCGTGAGCAGTACGACGCCGTTCTCGGCGACCGGCACGGTACGCATCGCGGTTGCCGACAAGAGCGGCAACCTGGTGTCGTACCAAGACCTCGATCTGTCATCTTACGCCACGGTCGGTGATCTCGCCGCTGCGATCAATGGTATCTCGGGGCTGTCAGCTTCGGTCGATGCCAACGGACACTTGTCGATCTCGGCGACCACATCCGGCAACGGCGTTGCGATCAACGAGATGACGAGCTCGGTCGGCAGTTCTGGTGAGGGTTTTTCGGATTACTTCGGGTTCAACGACCTGATCACCGGAACCGGCGCGTCCGACATCGCCGTTCGCAGCGACATTCTGAACGGGACGGCGGCGCTGCCGACGGCGACGCTCGATGCGTCGTCGACGCTGACAGCCGGAAACTCGGTGCTGTCGCCGGGCTCGGCGACGGTGGTGAACGCGCTCTCGAGCGCGCTGACGGGGTCGACCGATTTCGGCATGGCCGGCGGTCTCGGCGCGACCACCTGTTCTTTCACGGACTACGCGGCCGCCATCGTCGCCAACGTCGCCGGCAAGGCGACCCAGGCGTCGGCGGCCTATACCGCCAAGCAGACGGCGCAGTCGACCTATGCGAATTCGCTGTCGTCGCAGTCCGGCGTCAACATTGACCAGGAGAGCGCAAATCTGAGTGCGTTGCAGAACAAATACGCTGCCGCCTCCCAGATCATTACGGCCATCAACGCCATGTTCTCGGCGCTGATGACCGCGATGAGCGCAAGCTGAACCCGAGGCCGTCGTCATGATGATGCGTGTTGCCACCTTCGCGCAGTCGGACCAGATGATATCGAGCGCGCTGCGGGTGCAGGCGGTGATGGCCAACGAGCAGGTGCAGGAGTCCTCCGGGCTGCAATCCGAGGATTTCGGCGGCTACGGTTCCGGCGCCGGGCGCGTCATCAATCTGCAGGTCTCGGTGACGCGTGCGCAGTCCTATATCGACGCCAGCCAACTCGCCGACAACAAGGTGCAGGTGATGTATTCGGCGGTCGGCTCGGTGACCGACATCATCACGCAGCTGCGGACCCAGCTCAGCGCGGCCACCACCGGCAGCAGCACGGCGACGGCATCGGTGATCAACTATGCCCAGCAGGCCATGGCGCAGATGCAGGGGCTGCTCGACACCCAGTATGACGGCGAATATGTCTTCAGCGGCGCCCGCACCGACACTGCGCCGGCGGACCTGTCGAGCTTTGGGACGGGCACCGGATCGCTGACGACATCAGACACCAGCTACTACAAGGGCGACAGCGAGATCGCGTCCGTGCGTGTGTCGGACAGCCAGTCGATCTCCTACGGCATCACCGCCGACAATCCGGCGTTCGAGCAGGTGATGCGGCTCTTGAAATTCGTCGGCAACAGCTCGAATTTGTCGTCGAGCGATGTCTCGCAGGCCCTCGACCTCGCCAGCGATGCGCTGGATGCCACCTCCACCGTGCAGGCAAAGCTGTCAACCGCGGCGTCGCAGATCGAGACCGCCAGCACGAACCAGAGCGATTATCAGAATTTTGCGAAAACGCTGTCGACGGACCTCACCAGCGTCGACGTCGCGGCCGTGACGGCGCAGCTTTCGACCTATCAGGCGCAGCTGACGGCGTCCTATTCGGCGATCTCCAAGATCCAGAGCATGAATCTGGCGAGCTATTTGCGATAGCTATCGCCAGTATCACCGGTTCAGGATTTTCAGCCAGACATCGCCGAGGATGATCGGCTCGCGCGGCGGAAGCCAGGTGAGGCCGGCGGCCTTGCCGAGCTCCGCGATGGTGCCCTTGGCCTGCAGATCGGTGAGAGCCTTGTTGACGGATTCCAGCAGCGCCTTGTCGGTTTCGAGCGCAACGTAGCCGCGGTTGGCGCCGATCGGATAATAGTAGCCCGAGGCCGTGATCCTGGTGTCGGGATGTTCAGCGCGGTAGGCGTCGAAGCGGCGCAGGTCGAGCAGCGTGGCGTCGAATTCGCCGCGTTCCAGTTCGCCCAACAGATCGCTGCGCCCCGGAACGAGGTGCGTGATGTCGTCGATCAGCTTTCCCTTGTCGAAGGTCATCAGGATGGCATCGCCCAGCGTGCCGCTTTCGATCGTCAGGCGAAGCCCGGCGAGATCGCCGATATCGCCGATCTTGCGCTCCTTGATCTTGTCCTTGGCCTTGGGACCGAGGACGACGGTCATCGGCGAATAGATGTAGGGCTGGCTTGGCGCCAGCACCCCGATCGGGATCCGCCGGCGGCGATCCTCGCGGGTGGCGCCGTCGAAGTCCGGCAGCTTGGCCGTCGTGACGCCGGGCGCCTTCAGCGAGTCCTTGGTGAGGGCGTAGCCGCCGACCAGCGAGCAGCGCCCGTCCGACAGCAGCGCATTGGCCTCGAGCGCAGGGCTCGAATCTTCGTCGAGCTTGCTCTCGAACCACTGGATCCTGAGCGGCCGTCCAAGCCGCTCGGCAATCGCCTGCGCGAGCGCCACGTCGAAGCCGGCATCCGGCTTGCCGCGATGATGCGCCGACAGCGGCGGCAGATCCTCGTCGAGGCATACCTTGAGCGGGTCGTCGGCAGCGTGCGCTGCGGCCGGCATGGCAAGAAGCAGAGCCGTCGCGGCGCCCGCAAGCAGGGCCCTCATGGGGTCCTCCGGCTCGACACGAAGGCCCAGACGTCGGCGATCTCCTGCTCGTTCAGGATGTCGACCCAGGGCGGCATCTTGCCGTTCTTGCCTTGCTTCACGGTGGTGACGAAGCGGGTCTTGTCGTCGGGAAACGCGCGCAAGTCCGGCGTGATGGTGCCGGAATTGACCATGTTGGGCCCATGGCAATGCGAGCAGTTCTTGGCGTAGGTGACCTTGCCCTGGTCGGCCTGACCCTGAAGGTCGATTGCGGTGGTTTGCTGTGCGGCGGCCGGGATCAACATGATCAAGGCCGTCGCGACGGCGGCGAAGATCGCCGCCGTCAACAGGGTTACTCGTTCAGTCACGTGTGCTCCGCGCTCAGTTCTTGACCGCGAAAACCCACAGCGAGCCGCCGGGTGGGACCTTGGCAAGCCGCTCGTCGCCCGAGAACAGCGAATAGACGCCGCCATAGCCCGAGGTGACGGCGACATACTGCACGCCGTCCTGCTGCCAGGTGACGGGTTGTCCTTCGATGCCCGAGCCGGTCTGGAACTGCCAGAGCTTCTTGCCGGTATCGGCATCGAACGCCTCGAATTCGCCGGTCAGCTGACCGGAGAACACCACGCCGCCGCCGGTGGAGAGCACGCCGGAGAAGCGCGGAATGTCGCTCGGCGCTTCCCACTTCGCCTTGCCGGTCATCGGATCGATCGCCTTCAGGTGGCCGCGCGGTCCGGTGCCCCATTCCCAGGGATCGGTGAGATCCATGCCGAGATACCATTCGCCCTGCTTGAACGTCACCGGCTCGGCCTTGTATTTGCCGCCGAAGGCGAGCGTGTTGGCGTAGGCGAGGCCGGTCTGCGGATTGAACGACATCGGCTCCCAGTTCTTGCCGCCGAGGATCGACGGGTAGACCGTGACCTTCTTGCCTTCACGCGCATCCTTGGTGATGTCGGTCTCGATCGGCCGTCCGGTCTTCATGTCGATGCCGGTGGCCCAGTTGACGTTCACATAGGGATTGGCCGCGAGCAGCTTTCCGTTGGTGCGATCGAGCACGTAGAAGAAGCCGTTGCGGTTGGCGTCCATCAGCACCTTGGTCGGCTTGCCCTCGACGTTCATGTCGGCGAGCACCATCTCGGCCACCGAGTCGTAGTCGAACGGATTGTTCGGCGAGAACTGGTAGTGCCACTTGATCTTGCCGGTCTTCGGATCGAGCGCCAGCACCGAGCAGGTGTAGAGGTTGTCGCCGGGGCGCACCGCCGAATTGAACGGTCCGGGATTGCCGATGCCCCAATACACCGTGTTCAGTTCGGGATCGTAGGAGCCGGTGATCCAGGTCGAGCCGCCGCCGAGCTTCCAGGTGTCGCCCTTCCAGGTGTCGCCACCGGGTTCGTCCGGGGTCGGGATCGAGTAGGTGCGCCAGAGCTTTTTGCCGGTTGCCGGATCCCAGCCATCGATGAAGCCGCGGGTGCCGAATTCGGCGCCCGAGATGCCGGTGATCACGACGCCGTCGGCGACCAGCGGGGCCACCGTCATCGAGTAGCCTTCCTTGATATCCGCAGCCTTCTGGCGCCACAGCTCCTTGCCGGTCTTGGCATCGAGCGCGATCACATTGGCGTCGAGCGTGGTGCGGAACACCTTGCCGTCATACAGCGCGGCACCGCGATTGATGATGCCGCAGCAAACGATACGCGGCGTCTCGGCGGGATACTCGACCTTGGTCTTCCAGATCTGCTTGCCGGATTTGGCGTCGATCGCGATCGTGGCGTTGTGCGTGGTGACGTAAATGACACCCTGGTAGACGAGCGGCTGCGATTCCTCGCTGCGGTCGTCGTTCAAACTGTAATTCCAGACCGGCACCAGATTTTTGACGGTGTCCTTGTTGATCTGGTTCAGCGTCGAGAAGCGCTGAAGATTGTAACCCATGCCGTAATTGAGAACGTTCGAAGTATCAGTCGCCCCCTTGACCAACTGCTCGTTGGTCTGGGCGCTTGCACCATACGATGCAAGAATCACGAGGCTTGCGGCCAGCGCAATGCGTCTCATCCTATCCTCCCAATGAAACCTTTTTTCTGCACGCCTATTCCTGACGTTGCGGACGGAACCATCCGCCTGAAACCAAAACGGGTCAATACGAAAACGTGAACGAGCGCCCGCTAACCGCGCGAGGCCGGTCGATAGCGTCAGGTTTTTGGCAAACGGTCCGTGGCTTACCGTCGCGTGGAATACGCTACACCAGCGCAGCCCGCCGTTATGCCGCAGCGCGAACGGTCAGCTGGACGGCGTAGGGGGACAGACACTCGGCCGCGGTTTCGCGCCCCGCTTGTCCGGCGGCACATTGCAATTATCGATACGCTGCTCGTCGGTCCATTTGCGGCCGAGCCGCTCCTTGCCGGTGAGCACGCGCTGCTGGACCGCCTCCGCCGATGGGGCAGGGTGCCGGGTCTGCGCGGACGCAGGCGCGATCAGACCGAGCACGACCAGACAGCCCAACGCACTCCTGCAAATGTCGCTCATGGCTCACCTCGATCATCCTGGTGCGATACGTCGGAGCTCCACAGGTGACCGGTCGGGAGGTCCCTTTCCACCCGAAAGCCGACGAGGGCTCACTGGTTGCGCCAGCTGTCAAAGATTCGCCGAGGCTGTTATGATGCGCCTTTCGTGGCGCGCTTCGCCCCGTCGCCGGAGCGGCACGCAAGGGAGATGAATGATGATTTCGCGCCGATCGCTTGCTCTGACTTTGGCCATGGCCGTCCTGTCGGCGCCCGCCCTGGCGGCATCCGGCCGCAAGGGCGCGCTGAAGATGCTCGATCCTGACAATGACGGTACGGTCGATCTCGCCGAAGCCAAGAAGGCTGCCGCCAATCTGTTCGCGAAGCTCGATCCCGACCATGACGGCACGCTCGACGCGCGCGAATTGCGCGGACGGCTGACCGCGAAAGAACTGGCCGCCGCCGATCCGGATCACGACGGCACCCTGACGCTCGACGAATACCTTGCGGTCGTCGAGCAGCGCTTCAAGGCCGCCGATCCCGACAATGACGGAACGCTGGATGCGAAAGAGTTGAAGTCGCGTGCCGGCCGGGCCCTGCTGCGCCTGCTCAAATAGGTTGCCAGCCGGCGAACTTTGCCGGGCGGATTGCCGTATATTGACGCAGGATTCCGCGCATAACAAAAAAAGCTGCGATTTCGCTCTTGGGCAAGACGCGGCTGGATGAATCGGGTCTCCTTACCCGCGCGTCGCCGCCCGGCAGCCGGAAAATGCCCGACAGATCAGTGTCGGAGTTCCCAATGCCGGGCAGATGTCAGCGAGCCGTCGTCCGCTTCGGCATGTCCAGCAGCGAAGTCGGGTCCTTACCCGGCCGGCTTGCGCCCTGGAAAAGGCAGCCCTAGCTTGCCGCGCGGCGCGAGGCTTGCGCCAACTTATGACTTGGGAGAAGGAAATGGCCTGGAAAACACCGAAGATCGTTGAAGTGCCGGTGGGCATGGAAATCAACATGTACGCCTGCGCAGCGCGCAAGTAATCTTAAGACAAGTAACGCGAGACAGCCTGCCCGGTTCGTGCAGCGCGCTGCATCGAGCCGGGCAGGCGTCTCTTGTGGAAAGTGTCTTTCGCGGGCCCTGATGCGGCCGCTCGGACAGCTTCCCTCATACCCTTCCCACAAGACCTTGGGGCCGACACCACCTGCGCGATTGGCGGGCCTTGCTGCTTTGTCCTACAGTGTGGCCGGAGGCGGTGGTGCGGGGACGATGAATCCAAAGATCAGGACCGGGCGCTGGATAGGGATGCTGTGCGCGTCGATTGCCGGCATCGCGGCGGTGTTGCCGCCTCGCGCCTATGCCGAGGACTTTGATACCGAGCACATTTTCGGCTTCATGATCGGCTCCGACGTGGGCAATGTCGGCGAGCGTGAATTCCAGAGCCAGACCACCGGGCGCTTCGCCAAGGACGGCGGCCGGTATCGCACGCTCAATCAGGAAATGGAGCTCGAGCTCGTGCCCGCGCCGAATTTTCGCGTCGAGCTCGGAACGTCATTCAGCGCATACGACATCGGCCGCGTTCCGGGTCTTGACGATCGGCGCCAGCTGTCGTGGCAGAGCGTCTCGGTCGATTTCCGCTATCGCTTTCTGAACCGCGAGGCGGCGCCCTTTGGCATGACGGTCGCGCTGGAGACGCGTGCCGATCGCGTCGACGAGACGACGGCCGCCGCCGTCCGTAGCTATGGCACCGAACTCACGGTCGCGTTCGACCGCGAGGTGATCCCGAATTTTCTCATCGCGGCCCTCAACCTGAGCTATGAGCCGGAATGGACGCGCACGCCGCGCACCGGCGCTGCGGATCAGGATGCAACCATCGGTGCCGCATTCGGCCTGATGGCCAGGGTGAAGCCGGATATCCTGATCGGCGGCGAAGCGCGCTATTTCAGGAAGTATGAGGGAATCGGCCTGGATGAATTGTCGGGGCAGGCGCTGTTCATCGGGCCCACCGCCTATTTCCAGCTCTCCGAACGTTCACGGCTGACCGCGACCTGGAGCGTCCAGGTCTGGGGGCAGCGGGCCGGGAGCAACGCTGCCCTCGATCTGGTCAATTTCGAGCGCCATCAGGCGCGGCTGGTGTACGGTTTGAACTTCTAGCGCGTGAAGCCTCTGGGGCCGGGTTCCGCAACTTTTCACGGGGCTGTGAAACCCGGACTTGGCTGATTACGTATTTCGTCGTGTTATCTATTGCATGAGCACGCTTGGGGATCGCGCATGAACCCGATTGATCTGATCGTCACTGTATGTGCCGTGCTGTCGCCCGCCACCTGCGAGGAGCAGCATCTGGTGTTCAACTGGAACGGCTCGCTACAGCAATGCGTCATGGCCGCGCCGCCTTACATCGCGCAATGGGTCGGCGAACATCCGAAATGGACCGCGGTGCGCTGGCGTTGTGAATATCCGCACAGCAACGATCGGGCCGGCGCGGGCGGCGAGCCGCCGGCGGGTTAGCCTTCCTATTTGTTGCAGTCCTTCAGGTCCTTGTCGGATACCGAAAACACGGCGTCCGCCTTGATCTCGATGTCGCGAACGAAGCACTGCCTGGCGCCGCTGTAGCCGACCTTGGCGTCGTAGCGACCGGGTTCGACGCCGGTGATGCGCAGCCGCTCGTCGTGGTCGACTTCCTTGTCCTTGTCGTTGAGCGTCTGGTTGGGGCCCCACGCGTTCTTGCCTGCCGGCGACAACTCAAAGCTCGAAATCGTGGCGCTGGTCAGATTCCACAGCCGAATGCCTTTGCCCTTGCTTTGGGCGAGCACTGTCGCCGGCAGCACAAGCAATGCAACACCAACAGCGATCAACGCGCGCGACATCCAGCCTCTCCCTTATGCTTTGTCCAAGGATGACGGCGTCTCACATATTTGCAAGGTCCAACTGTGAGAGTTGCCGCTTGATTTCGTCGATCTCGGGCTCGCTGCGCGTCGCGCGCGGTGCGGCGATGGTCTCGACGTGGAGGATTCGGGCCGGCCGCGACGACAGGAAGAACAGGCGATCGCCGAGGCGGACCGCGTCGTCGAGATCGTGGGTGACGAGCAGGGTCATCATTTTCCGGCTGGCCACCAGCGTCGCGACCTGGTCGCGCAGCCGCCCCGCGAGTGCATTGTCGAGCGAGGCCAGCGGCTCATCGAGGATCAGGAAATCGGGCTCGATGGCGAAGGCGCGGGCCAGCGCGACCCGGCGGGCGAGGCCGAGCGACAGCTCCGCGGGAAAATGGTTGCGGTGCGCGCCCAGTTCGAGCACCTCGAACAGCGCAGAGAGCGTGCTGTCGCCGACATGCGGCGCGGCCAGCCGCACATTCTCCTCGACCGTGCGCCAGGGCAACAGCCGCGGCTCCTGGAAGACCATGCCAAGGCGCATGCCCGGCGATCGCGTGACACGGCCCTGGTAGTTGGCGTCGAGCCCGGCGAGGATCCGGAGCAGGGTGCTCTTGCCGCAGCCTGACGGGCCGAACAGCACGCCGACCTCGCCGGCGTTCAAGGTGAAGGTGACGTTGTCGAGCACGTCGTGCCGCTTCCCGGCCGCGCTCTCAAAACTCTTGCCGGTGATATTGACCTCAAGCTGCACGGAGCCGCCACCGCGTTAGCCTGGTTTCAAACGGCTGCACCAGCAGGGTTTCGATGACGAGCACGACACCCGCAAAGCTCAGCGAATAGGCGAGCAGCAAGGGGATGTCGAACAGCTGGAAGGCGACGCCGATCTCGAAGCCGACGCCGTTCGGCCGGCCGAGATATTCAGCGACCAGCACGATCTTCCAGACCAGCGAGAGCCCGGAGCGCGCAGCGGCCGCGATGTAGGGCGCAAGCTGCGGCAGGATCACATCACGGAAGGCGCGGCCGCGCGGAAAAGAAAACGCCGCCGCCATTTCGTCGAGCGCAGGGTCGAGCGCGCGGGCGCCCTCGCGCAGGGTGACGACGGCGGTCGGCAGCTTGTTGATGGCGATGGCTGCGATTGCCGCGACCTCGGTCAGCCCGGCCCAGATGTAAGCGAGCACGATGACGACGAGCGCGGGCAAATTGAGCAGCAGGATCAGCCAGGGATCGCCAAGGCGATTGGCAAGCGAGACACGGCCCATCAAATAGCCGATCGCCGAGCCGAGCGCCATGGCAAGGGTGAAGGCCAGCGCGACGCGCGCCAACGTCGCGCCGAGATTGACGAACAGCGCGCCCGATCGGGCTTCGGCGACGAGCACCGACAGCACTGCAGGCGGCGCCGGCAGCTTCGCATCGCCGATCAGCAGCGAGGCAATCCACCAGGTCGCGATGAACAGCGCGAATGAGAGGAGACGCAGCACCGCTAGTCTCCCGGGATCGCTTGGTAGAAGGTGCCGGGATCGAGTTCGGTTGCCGTGCCGACCAGGTCGCGGCCGCCGAGCTGCGCCAACACGCGGTAGAGCACGCGGGCATCCGCCTCCTCTTCGGCGATCGGACGGCGCGGAATGCCTTCGCGATAGCGCTCACGATAGGCATGCAGGGTTGCGGCATCCTGCGCGCCGGTGAGCGACGCGATCGCGTCCCATTCGGCATCCGAGGTCGCCAGAATCTCTTTCGCGGCGCGCGTCACGGCGATGAAGCGGGCCACCAGATCCTTGTTGGCGTTGGCCCAGGCTTCGTCGAACACGTAGCCGATCATGGCGATGCGGCCCTTGCTGCCGAGCTTTTGCAGGATCTCCTCCATCCCGGCGAGCCGGCGAAAGCCCTTGGCTTCGAGCGCGGCGCAGAAATTCCAGTAGTTGAGCGTCGCATCCATCTCGCCGCCGAGCGTCTTGGCGGCCAGCAGCGGCGGTGCGCCATAGACGATGGTCGCCTGCGACTTCAGGTCGACGCCGTCCTGCTTCGATGCGGCCTGCAGCAGCAGCCAGTTCTTGTCGATCGCGCCGCCGGCAATGGCAAGCTTGCGCCCCTTGAGGTCCGCGAGCGTCTTGACCGGCGAGGAGGCCGGGACCATCACGGCGCCCAGCGCGCTCGAATAGGGATAGAATTGCAGCTTGGCGCCGAGCGACCGCTCGCGCGACACCCAGGGCCAGTCCGATACCATCACGTCGGCCGTGCCGGCGCGCAGCGCGATCTTGCCGGCCTCGGGGCTGGCCAGCTCGACGACGTCGATCGACAGATTGGCCTTCTTGTCGAGACCATGGGAGCGAATGACGGCCAGTTCCCAGGCCAGCGTTCCGGTCTTCTGCGCTGCAACGCGGATGGTCTGCGCGTAGCACGAGGTGCCGAACTGCATGACCGCCAGAACTGCCGCAGCCAACACCGTGCGTACAGAGATGATCATCGCTTCTTGAGCCACTTCCCCGAATGTTTTCTTTTCTGATCAACATCCATAGCATAGCTTGCGGAAAGAGAAGAGGAAGCAGGACCATGGCAGGAGCTGGCATGCTACGACCGATTGTCGCCATCCTGGTGCTCGCCGGGACGGCCGTCAGCGTGCGGGCCCAGGAGATCAACGACTATCCGACCTCGGCGCGGGCGGAGTATGTGTTCGGCTGCATGAAGGCCAATGGCGAATCCCGGCAGTCAATCGAGCAATGTTCCTGCTCGATCGACGTCGTCGCCTCGATCATCCCCTATGATCGCTACGTCACCGCCGAGACCGTGCTGAGCATGGCGCAGGTGCGTGGCAATCTGGGTGGCCAGTTCCGCTCGTCCGAGCAGGCGGCGACCGCGCTCAATGACCTCAGGCGCGCCCAGGCCGAAGCCGAAGTCAGGTGCTTCTAGAGGGTTTTCGAGCGAAGTGGCCCCCGGGTTCGCGTGCAGAAAACGCGTCAAGGCAAAAATCCAGAGCCCCGTTCCGCATGAAGCGGAACGGGGCTCCAGCTCTGATCGTGAGAATCGCCGGCGCGTCAGGTGCCGGGATTCTCGACCTTCCATTCGTGCTCGAAGATGTGCCCTTCGGTGTCCTTGGCTTCGGCACGGAAGCGCTTGGCGCCATTCGAGACGTAGGTGAAACGGATATTGGGGTCCTCGGAAATCGAGATTCCGCCCTCCATCGCCAGCACCGGACTGTCGTCCTGCCAGATGTGCAGCTCGTTGACGAAGAAGGCCGGGATATAGAGCTGCGTGACCTGGTCCATCTGCAGGCCTGAATTATTCGGATGCCCGATCATGATCTGGGCTTGCCGCGTGCTGGTCGCAGGTCCCTGTTCGGACTTGGTGAATTCCCGGTAGCGCATCTGGCCGAGGCGGTTCTTGGCTTCCTCGACGTTTTTGCCGGCCGGCGCCGAGCAGCCGCCGGAGGCTTTGACATAGACCTTGCTCACATAGAGCTTTCCGTCGCTGAGCTCCGCGACGGCGTGCACATTGGTGTAGTTGTTGACGCGGACGCGGGTCGAGATCTCGGTGACGTTGGCGGCCGGCCCCAGCGTGAATTTCGCGGCCATCGGCGCGGGATTCTCGTCGATCACAAGCGTGATCGCAACGACGCGGCGGCTGTCGCTCGGCTGCAGCTTGGTGCGCAGCGTGACCGGCACGATCGCGGCGTCTTCCGCGCGCATCGGCATCTCGATGCCGATGACATCATTTCCGTCATTCATCGGACGGTTGCTGAAGATGTCCTGGACGAGACCGGGCCAGGGATCATAAGCCTCCGCCGCAGGCGCAGCCGGTGTGCCCAGCGCGATCGTGAGCAGGCTTGCGATACAAAGCAGGCGGGCGCGATGTCCGGTCATGGTCGCGAAATCCTATACAGCCGCGTCACTATAGGACGAACAGCTATTCCCATTCAATTTCCGAGAATGCTGCAGTTGCGTTGCGGGCGTTGTAATCGTCGAACAATTGCCAGCGCGGCCGCTCGGCGGCTGCGGCGTGCTCCGCCGCGGCCGTGATCGGCTTGCCGCTTGCGACCAGTGCGCGCACGTCCGCGGCCAGCACCCCGAGATAACGGCGTTCATCGGCAAGCGCTGCCGGCCACGCGCTCACGGGGCCGTGACCGGGAACCACGCGCTCGGCGGAGATCGCAGCGAGCGCGTCGAGCGCGCGCAGCCAGCCCCTGAGGCTGCCGTCGACCACGGGAATATGGATGAGAAACACCATATCGCCGGCGAACAGAGTCCTGGTTTGCTCGTCGAGGACCGTGAGGTCGTTGTCGCTATGGGCGGGCGGCCACGCTTTCAGGGTGAGGGTCCGTCCGCCGAGCTCGAGCTTCAGCGTGTCCGCGACCAGCACGGTCGGGGGGACGATCTTCACCTCGTCGATCAACTCGTCGCCCATGGTCCGGCGAAACCCGTCGAGGTAGAATTGTCCGCGTGCGGCCAGCGCGCGTGGCAGCGACTTGTGGCCGACGAAGCTGGTCCCGTCGCCGACGAAAGCCGCATTGCCGAAGCTGTGATCCGGATGCGCGTGGGTGTTGATCACGTAGCGGATCGGCTTGTCGGTATGGCTGCGGACCGCGGCGAGCAGCTGTCGTCCTTCGCGGACGCTGCCGCCGGTGTCGATGACGGCGACGGCGCTGTCGCCGATCACGAATCCCACATTGGCGATGGCGCCTTCGTTCTCGCGCGTCATCAACGCGGTGACCCCGGTGTGAACGAATATTCCGGGAGCGACTTCGCTTACAGGCAATTCCACCTCTTGCGCCCGCGCTATGGTCGGCGCCCAAAGCATCAGGAGCAGCGCAAGCACCGAACCGCCATGAGCCATGTTTCCGCCTCAGTTACTCGGGGACGCGCGATCGATGTCGTGGCGTTCCAGTTTGCGCTGCAGCAAGCAACGCGGCGTGGTCGCGAACATCATTCCTGTTGCACGTCATGGTGCGCCGGGCAATTGCTGGATGGCGGCGATCGATCCGATCAAGAGGAGACCGCGTAATGAGAATTGTCGGATGCCGTCCTGTTCTGCTCGCGCTTGTCGGCTTCATCGCCTGTCTGGCCGGTCGCGACACTGCGCGCGCGCAGGTCAATGATCAGGGCGAACTTTCCATCGAACTCATCGATGCCCGCGTGCTGCGTATCTGTGCCGATCCCCGCAACCTGCCGTTCTCGAACGACAAGGGCGAGGGGTTTGAGAACAAGATCGGCGAACTGCTGGCCGGGAAACTGCAAAAGAAGCTCGACTACATGTTCTTTCCGCAGGCGACCGGCTTCGTGCGGATGACGCTCGGCGCGCATCGCTGCGACGTGATCATGGGCTTTCCGCAAGGCGATGACCTCGCGCAGGGCACCAATCCCTATTACCGCACAGCCTATGCGATCGTCGCCAAGCCGGGCAGTGGGCTCGATGAGGTCACGACGCTCGAGGACGAGCGGCTGAAGGGCAAGCATATCGGCATCGTGGCGGGAACGCCGCCCGCGACCAACATGGCCATCAACGGCCTGATGACCAATGCGAAGCCTTATCCGCTGATGATCGATACGCGCTACGATTCATCGGCCGAGGCGATGATGAACGATCTCGCCAAGGGTGAGATCGACGCCGGCATCCTGTGGGGGCCGATGGCGGGCTTTTACGCCAAGAAGGCCAACCCGCCGCTGCACATCACGCCGCTGGTCAAGGAGACCACGGGACCGAAGCTGGTCTATCGCATCGGCATGGGCGTGCGGGCATCCGACCAGAACTGGAAGCGCCAGCTCAATCGCCTGATCCAGGAGAACCAGCCCGAGATCAACAAGATCCTGCTCGACTACGGCGTCCCGCTGCTCGACGAGAACGACCGTCCAATCGGGCCGGAGACCGCGACCAAATCACCATGACCAAATCACCATGATCAGGCTCGCGGCCGTGCTTGCGGTGATGTTCGTCGCCGCTTCGTCTGTCCGCGCGCAGGACCCACCCGCAGAGCCGGAGGGCTATCGCACCGAGGACTACCGCGCGCCGGTGCCGGTGACGCTTGCCGGCGCACGGGTGCTCACGACCGCGGAAGCGGAAGCGATCTGGCGCGACAAGTCCGCCGGCTTCGTCGACGTGCTGCCGCGCGCGCCGAAGCCAAACCTGCCCGCCGGCACGGTGTGGCGCGAACGGCCGCACCTCAACATTCCCGGCAGCATCTGGCTGCCCGACACCGGCTACGGCAAGCTCGCTGCGCCCACGGAGGATTATCTGCGACGCGGGCTCGCCCGCGCCTCAGGCGGCGAGGCGACCAGATTGCTCGTGATCTACTGCCAGGAGAATTGCTGGATGTCGTGGAACGCCGCCAAGCGCGTGCTGTCCTACGGCTACCGCAACGTGGCCTGGTATCCGGAGGGAACCGACGGCTGGGAGCGTGCCAAATTGCCGCTGGCGGATGCCGAGCCCGAGCCGCGCGAGGGAGAGCAATGAGCCCGCCCCCTACGCGCCCACCCGGGCGTTACTTCTGCTTGTCGAGCTTGTTGATGGTCTTGCCGCCGTCGCTGTCCGTTGTGGTGAACGAGACCTTGTCACCGGCGTGGAAGGCCTCCAGCGATTGTCCCTTGGGTACCTTGTATTCCTGAATCGAGCCGCCCGACGCGCCCACCGTGCCGCTTTGCGTCTGCTGGATCGAGATGGTTCCACTCAGTCGGTCAATCTTGGTGACCATTCCCGACATGGATTGCTGGGCCAAAGCCGCTGAGGTGACCAGGCTCGCGGCGGCAAGGCTGGTCATGACGATCTTGGCTGCTTTCATGGAGGTCTCCCAACTTCAGATATAGTTGGAGACAACGAGCGGGCAGCGCAGTTTGTTCCGGATCGGCGCGGCCCAACAGATTGTTACCCAACAGACCGGCAAGGCGGCGCGTTAACGATCCCGGGGCGATCGGTCGCAGGCCTCAATCGAGCTCCTGCTGGATGGTCCGGCCGAGCGCGAACAGGCGCTGATCGATGGCGGTCGGCACCTCGCAGACGAATTTCACCACGCGCCCGCGGTCCTCGAAAATGCGGGTCTCCCAGACCAGTTGGTTGCCGAGCTCGTCGACCTTGACCTGGTCCGGCGGTGTCGCGTCCTGCAGCGCTTGCAGCTTGAGCGTGTCGTCGCGGATCTTCTCCGCGGCCTCGCGCTGCTTGCGCATCACGCGCTCGAGCCCGTTCATCACCGAGGCGCGCTGTCCGTTCAGCGTATCGAACAGGCCCGCGAACAGCAGCTTTCCCGCATTGGCCTTGTCGGCCGCGGCAGCTGACAGGAATTCGGTGATCTCCTTCTGCGCCTCCTCCAGCGGGACGCGGCGCGCCGCGAGCTTGATCGCGAGTGCGCTGACTTTCGGGTCGTCCTTCCACTTGGTCTCGGCGTCGCCGAGCGGCGGCCCGGCCCAGACCGCGGCGAGCGAGATCTCGGGCACCTTGGCCTGTTGGCAGGGCCAGTCCGGATAGCGCGGGTCGGCAGCTGATGCGACCTGGTTCGACAGAACCATCGCGAGCAGCGCGCCCAGTCCTGTTCGCCAGCCTGTCATGCCTCGCCTCCGCCGGGTCCGCGGCGCACCAGGCCGCGCGATGGATCGTAAGCCAGGATCGCGCCGATCATGAAGACGACCGTGCAGCCGCCGACCACCGCGAGCGAAATCCAGTTCATCTTGCCATACAGCGCAAACCGGATCAGCTCCACCGCATGCGTGAACGGATTGCACTGGCAGATATAATACAGCATCGGGCTGCCTTCCTGCACGCGCCACAGCGGGTAGAGGGCCGACGATGCGAAGAACATCGGGAAGATCACAAAGTTCATCACGCCAGCGAAATTTTCCAGCTGCTTGATGCTGGCCGAGATCAGCATGCCGAGCGCGCCGAGCATAAGGCCCGACAGCACCAGCGCCGGAAGCACGGTGAGGTAGCCGATCGTCGGCGGCGCGACGTCCCAGAACCATGCGATGACAAGGAAGGCATAGACCTGCAGCAGCGACACGGCCGTGCCCGCGAGCAGCTTGCAGAACAGGAGATAGCCGCGTGGCAGCGGGCTGACCAGCAGCGTGCGCATGTTGCCCATCTCGCGGTCGTAGACCATCGACAGCGAGGATTGCATGCCGTTGAAGAGCTGGATCATCGCCATCAGCCCGGGCGCGATGTAGACCTCGTAGAGGATGTAGGTCTCGTAGGGCGGGATGATCGAGATGCCGAGCACCTGCCGGAAGCCGGCCGCGAAGATGAACAGCCAGACCAGCGGCCTGACCAGCGCCGACACGAAGCGCTCGCGCTGATGCAGGAAGCGCAGCGCCTCGCGCCACACGATGCCGTTCAGGCAGACGATGTATTCCGACAGCGAGAAGCCGCTTCGCTCAGGCGTAACCGTCGTGCTGGTCATGACGGCGGTCTCCCCGCGAGTGTTGCCGTTCCGGTCAGCCGCATGAACGCGGTGTTGACGTCCTGGGCGCCTGCGTCCGCGATCACGCGCGACACCGGGCCGTGCGCCAGCATTCGGCCCTGATGCAGCACGACGAGGTCGTCGTTTGGCATGATCTCGTCGAACAGATGCGTCGCCCAGAGCACGCCGATGCCCTGTTCGGTGACGAGCTGCCGGACATGGTCGAGGATGTCGGCGCGCGCCTTGACGTCGAGCCCGACCGTGGCCTCGTCGAGCAGCAGCAGCCGGGGCCGGTGCAGTAGCGCGCGGGCGATCTCAAGCCTTCGCATCTGGCCGCCCGAGAGATCGCGCACCTTGCTGGCGGCGCGGTCGGCAAGCCCGATGCGGCCAAGCACCTCGGCACTGCGCAGCCGCGCCTCGCGCCGCGAGATGCCGTGCAGCGCGGCGTGATACAGCAGGTTCTGCGTCAGCGAGAGGTCGAGGTCGAGCGTTCGCGGCTGGAACACGACGCCCATCAGCCGCAGCGCTTCACCAGGCGTCCGGCTGATGTCGTGGCCAAAGATCTTGATCTGGCCGTTCTGGATGCCGAACAGCCGCGTCACCAGCGAGAACAGCGTGCTCTTGCCGGCGCCATTGAGGCCCAGCAGCGCGGTGAAGCTCGCAGGCTGTACCGTGAAACTGACATCGATCAGAGCGCGGCGCGGGCCGTAGCTATGGCTGACATTGCCGATCGACAGCGCCGGTTGCACGGCCGCGGCTGTTCCAGGGCCTGCATCCGGCGAGGGCTGGCTCGCGATATGGGCGTCGGTTGCGGTCATGGCTGCGCGATCGTGATCCCCCAGGGCAGTTCACCGACCTGAATGGTCTTGATCACCTTCTGGGATGCAACGTCGATCACCGAGACGTCGTTCGAGACGCCGTTGGTGACCAGCAAATATTTTTCGTCCGGGGTGAAATCCATGTGCCAGACCCGCTGGCCGACCAGGAGATATTTGAGGACCTTGTGGGTCATACCGTCGACGACCGCGACGCGGTTGGCGGGGCCGAGCGCAATGAATGCAGTCTTGCCGTCCTTGGTCATGCCGATGCCGACGGGCTGGATCGCCTCGTTGCGCAGGCCCGGAATTTCGAAGGTGATCTTGCCGGTCACCTCGCGCTTGACCGGATCGACGATCGACACCGTGCCGCCGATCTCGGAGGAGACCCACAGTTCGGAGCCGTCGCGCTTGAACTGGGCGAAGCGCGGCCGCGAATCGACCAGCACATTGGCGACGATCTGGCGCGTCGACGTGTCGATGAAATGCGCCATGTTGGTCGTCTCGGACGTGTTGATCAGGATCTTGCCGTCCGGGCTGATCGTCATTCCCTCGGGTTCGACGCCGACCTGGATGTCGCCGATCCGGGCGCGCTTTTCGAGATCGATCACGGTCACGGTGTTGTCGTTCTCGTTGGCGACATACATGGTCTTGCCGGCGGCATCCTGGGTGAACAATTCAGGATCGGGACCGGAGGGCAGGGTGTCGACGATCTCCTGGGTCTTGGTGTCGATCACCTGGATCGTGTCGTCGTCGCCGACCGCGACCATCACGAATTTGCCGTCGCGCGAGAACTCGATGCCGCGCGGCCGCTGGCCGACCTTGATGGTCTTGGTCACCGTCCAGCTGTTGGTGTCGATCACCGTGACGGTGTTGCCCTTCTCGTTGGAGACATAGGCAACGAAGGCGGACGCCGGTGCCGCGGCAAGCCAAACGAGCATCCCGGTCAACAGACAGCGGCGCCACATGCGTTTCATCTCCCTCACTGCAGCTTGCACTTCGTTTCAGGCCGGTCAACTCCGAGCGTGTCGAGTTCGGAGACCTGATGCAGGAAACCTTCCTGCGGCGAGACCGAGACCACCATACGACCATCGGCCAGCAGGATCGGCTGGCGGAGCTGCAGATTCCAGTCTCGCAGGGTCAAGCGCGTGCCCTTGAAAGCGGCAATCGAGAAATCCTTGCCCTTGAGGAAGGCGATGACCTTCCTGGGATCTCCTGAATTGGTGCGCGATGTGGCTTCGCCGATCATGCGCGCGGCGGTCCAGGCCTGCATGTCGAGCGCCGTCATGCGGCGCATGTTCAGCTTGACGAAGCGGTTCTGAATCTGGACCGCGCCCCATTGGTCATGTGCCGCGTCCCAGCTGGTCGGCACGAGGCCCGCCGAGCCCGCCACCGGCCGCGGGTCCCAGGTACGGTACGGCAGGTAGTTCGCGAACACCTCGCTCTCGTCGGCGGCGACCAGCACGTCGTAGGCCGGCGCCTGCTGCGTGAACACCGGCATCTGGCGCTGGATCAAGGTCACGCCGCTGTCGGTGCGGCGCGCGCCGCCGGTGTCCTCGAATGTCCGTTCCTGGACGATCTTGGCGCCGAAACGGGTGGCGGCGCGGCGCAGCGCGTCGGCGTAAAGCTTGTCCTGATCATGCGAGCCGACCACCAGCAGCCAGCGCTTCCACTGCTTCCACACCAGATACTGGCCAAGCGCGTCCGCCAGCATCGAGCGGGTCGGTGCGATGTGGATGACATTGGCGCGGCAGTCCTGCTCGCGCAGCCGGTCGTCGATTGCGCCCGCGTTCAGCAGCACGGTGCCGCGGTCGCGCAGCGCGTCGGCGACCTTGAGCAGGGCATCGGCCGGCAGGTCGGTGATGATATAGTCGTTGCGGCCGGCGAGATCGGTCGCGACCTTGGCGACATCGTCGCTGTCCTTGACCTTGACCTCGTCGAGCACGAAGCGCTGGTTGAGGAATTTCCCGGTAGTGTTGTTGTCCTCGATCGCGAGGCGCGCGCCGGCGATGCCGTCATTGTCGGCGGGCTGCTCGATCAGCGAGAGCGTCGATTTGACGCCGGAAAGGCCGAGATAGCCGATATGAACCTCGACGGGATCAGCCGCCAGCGCGCCGGTCGCCACCATGCTGAGCGCGATCGTGCCGATCAGCCATCGCAACATAACTCCTCCCGCAGTCTTTTTTCACTCGGCATGGCCTTTCGGAAATCCGGCTTCCATGCTGTTGACTTGCAAGATGCCGGAATTGGCCTAGCTTGCAACCCCGCTTTTTGTCGTTGCGACGTTACAAATTCGATTGGTTCACAATCATGAGATCGGCGCTTGGCCTCGTCATATCTTTGCTGGTGATGTCTGCGGCGGTACGCGCCGAACCGCCCAAGCTCGCGGTGTTCGACCTCGAGATGATCGACACCAGCCTGCAGGGGGAGATGAGCGGGCCGCGCGCCGATGAGCAGGCGCGGCTGCTCCGGGCCGGCGACCAGGTGCGCAAGGAGCTCGCGGACTCAGGCAAGTTCCGCGTGCTCGACATCGCCCCGGTCAATGCTGCGGCGCATGGCAGCAATCTTCAGGCCTGTGGCGGCTGCGATGTGAAGCTGGCCGGCGAGTTGGGCGCTGATCTCGTGATGACGGGCGTGGTGCAGAAGGTCTCCAACCTCATCCTCAACATCAATCTCTATCTGCGCGACGTGCATAGCGGGCAATTGCTGGCAGCGGCGAGCGCCGACATGCGCGGCAATACCGACGAATCCTGGTCGCGCGCCACCGACTACCTCGTGCGCAACCGCCTGCTCGCGCCGAATTACGGCGCGCCGCAGGCACGATGAGCGACGGGTGTTTGGACGATTTCGGAATATTAGAAGAATAGTCCTGAGTTGCCCGACGTGTCAAGTCGTCTGGTCGAACGTTGGCTGGTCGAGCGCCGCCGCCGGCTACTGTGCATGGGGTTGTTTTCGACATTTTGGTATCGCGCCGCCTCGGCGCGGCAAGCATCACGCCTTCAGCCGCGCTGCGTGCCAGCGCAGGTGATCGGCCATGAAGGTCGAGATGAAGTAATAGCTGTGGTCGTAGCCCGGCTGACGCCGCAGGGTGAGGGGGATGTTGGCCTTCTCGCACGCGACCTTCAGGAGTTCGGGCCGCAGCTGCTCGGTGAGAAATCCGTCGGCATCGCCGTAATCGACCAGCAGATCGGAGAAGCGGGCACCGTCCTCGATCAGGGCAACGGCGTCGTGCTTGCGCCACGCCTGCTTGTTGCTGCCGAGATAGCCGCCGAGCGCCTTGTTGCCCCACGGCACCTGCGACGGCGCCACGATCGGCGCAAACGCGCTGGCCGCCCGATAACGATCGGGATAGCGCAGCGCCACCGTCAGCGCGCCATGGCCGCCCATGGAGTGACCGAGGATCGACTGCCGCGTCGTGTCGACCGGGAATTGTTCGGCGATCAGCTTTGGCAGTTCCTCGGTGACGTAGCTCCACATCCGGTAATTGGTCGCGAACGGCGGCTCCGTCGCGTCGACATAGAAGCCCGCGCCGAGCCCGAAATCGTATGAATTGGCGGGATCGCCGGGGACGCCTTCGCCGCGCGGGCTGGTGTCGGGTGCGACGAAGATCAGGCCGAGCTCGGCGCATGCCTGGCGGAATTCGCCCTTCTCGGTGACGTTGGCGTGGGTGCAAGTCAGGCCCGACAGATAGGTGACGACGGGCAGCCTGGTGCCGGCCGCATGCTCAGGGACGAACACCGAGAAGGTCATGTCGGTCTTGGTCTCGCGGCTTGGATGCCGATAGACGCCTTGCGTGCCGCCATGCGACTTGTTCTGGGAAACCGTCTGCATTGTCGTATTCCTCTTGGTTGGAGCGCTGCGTCAGGCGACGCCGCTCTCGATCGCCAGCCGCACCAGCTCTGCCGACGTGCGCACGCCAAGCTTCTGGCGCATGATCGATGACGTGTTTGCGACCGTCTTGTATGACGAATGCACCAGCCAGGCGATCTCCGACAGGCTCTTGCCGGAACTGAGCAGGCGCAGGATCTCCATCTCGCGCGAAGTGAGCTTGGAGAGTGGATTTTGCGCAAAGCCCGGCCGCGCGAACGCCACGTTGCGCGCGATCGCCGGCGGCAGATAGACGCCGCCATTGCCGACCTCGCGCACCGCTTCCACCAGATCGTTGGGATCGCCGGTCTTTGAAACGTAGCCCTTGGCGCCGATGTCGATGGCGCGCGCGGCGAACACCGGGTCGTCGTTCATGCTGAACATGATGAGGCGCGCAGATGCATCATGCGTCAGGATGCGGCGCGCCAGCTCGAAGCCGGAGACCGTCGGCAGGTTGATGTCGATCACGCAGAGATCGGGCTTCTCCGCGACGAACGCCCGTTCGCCGCTTTCGGCATCCGCCGCTTCCAGCAGCGTGATCTCGGGATCGTCGGCGAACACGGTGCGGCAACCGGAGGCAACGATGGGATGATCGTCAACGATCAGAATGTGCATGGCGTTGTTGTTCCGGCGACCTGCTTCGATTCACTCGTCATCACATCGGTTTGCGCGAAGGACAGGTCGGTTCCGACCGGTTGTGCACCTCGTGCGAGATTGCGATAGGGTGCGATTAGATAGCCGGGCAAACTTGGCTGTCAACGATCCTCTCGGAGGAGGGATCGCGGTCGGGGGCAACGTCATGTGGCAAAAGCTATCCTTGCGCGCGCGGATCAACCTGCTGCTGGCGCTGATCCTGGCGCTTGGCCTCGGCATCAATATTGCGCGGCTCGTGCTGGAAGCGGGGCCGCGTGTCCAGGCCGAGGACCAGAGCGTGATCCGCCTGGCGCGCGAGTTCGTTGCGACGATTGTGGCCGGTCTCGACGAGGCGCCGGATCCCGATGCGCGGCTCGATCAGATCGTTCAAGACCTGAGCCGGCTGCGTCATGTCAGCATCACGCGGCAGGATGGCGCGACCGCAAAATCTCCTGATCGCCCCGAGGACGCCGGCGAGCCGCGCGCTCCGCCGCAGTGGTTCGTCGCGCTGGTTCATCCCGAGCAGACTTCGGTGCGAGTGCCGATCTCGGTGCACGGCAAGCCGCAATCGCTGGTCATCACCTCGCATCCCGACGACGAAATCGCCGAGATCTGGGACGGCATCGTCACCCAGCTCGAGGTCGGCTCCGCGATCGCGGTCGCGCTGCTTCTGGTCACCATGCTGGTGGTCGGCCGCGCGCTGGCGCCGCTGGAGGCGTTGTCGCAGGCCATGACCGGCATCGAGGCCGGGGACTACGATGCACGCGTCGAGCCCGGCGGGTCGCCGGAATTGGCCGCGATCTGTGCCAAACTGAACCATTTGGCGACGACCCTTGGCGACGCCGTGGAGGGCAAGCGGCAGCTCGCCGAGCGTGCGGTCTCGCTGCAGGATTCCGAGCGCAAGGAGATCGCGCGCGAATTGCACGACGAGTTCGGGCCCTATCTGTTTGCCCTGCGCGCGCATGCCGGCGCGCTGACCCGGCTGTCGGAAGTCGAAAGGCCGGACCCTGCGGCATTGCGCAAGCACGGCAACGCCATCCTCGAGCAGGTCAACGCGCTCCAGCAGTTCACGCGCCGGATTCTGGAGCGATTGCGGCCGGTCGGACTCGCCGAGCTCGGGCTTGCGGAAGCGCTCGGCGCGCTGGTGCGGCTATGGAGCGAAACCCACCCGGAGGTGGAGATCGAGAGCCGCATCTCGCCGGCGCTCGGCGATACCGGCGAGATGGCCGACCTCACGATCTACCGCATCGTCCAGGAAGCGCTCACCAACGTGTTCCGCCATGCCGGTGCGACGGCGGTCGATATCACGATCGAACCGGCGGAACGGCAGGCAGGGCTACGCGGCAGCCGCGACTGCGCGCTGGTGCGGGTTCGCGACAATGGCCGCGGCCTGCTGAGCGATCACAGGCTTGGTCGCGGTTTAACCGGGATGCGGGAGCGGATCCTCGCGCTCGGCGGTACGCTTAGCATCAATTCCAGCGATGATGGCGTGACGGTCGAGGCGCTTGTGCCAAAGGCCGCACGGTCCTAGACGATTGGCTGTCGCCAGTATTTGAAAGCCGCCCAAGCCAGCGCCAGCGCGCCGGCGATCCAGAGCACGACGATCGCGATCATTCCCGCCCGGCTGGTCGGACGCTGCGAGACGGCGCTGGCCTTGGCTCGGCATTCCGTCATCACCTCGTCCGGCACGAGCGAGATCGCAAGCCAGATGCCGAGCGGCAGCAGGATCAGATCGTCGAGATAGCCGATCACCGGAATGAAATCCGGGATCAGGTCGATGGGAGACAGTGCGTAGGCAGCGACGGCGACCGCAAGGGCCTTGGCATACCAGGGTACCCGCGGATCACGCGATGCGAGATACAGCGCAACGCTGTCCCGCTTGAGGTTGCGCGCCCAAACCTTGATCGAGGACAGCTTGGTTGAGGACAACTTGATTGAGGAAAGTCTGTTGGCGGACGGCATGGCGCAACGCCTGCACGTCGGATGGAACTGCTATTCCAGCACCACATCGGCCGGCATACCGCCGTGCAGGCCCTTGTGGACGGAGGAGGGCGCGATGCCGAAATACTTCCGGAAGACGCGGCTGAAATGCGATGAGCTCGAGAAGCCCCAGGAGAATGCGACGTCCGTGATGGTCTTGCCGTTCTGGGACTCCAGCTCCTGCCGGCAATTCTGCAGCCGGGCCTTCCAGATGTAGTCGCTGACTGTCATGCCGCGATCGCTGAACAGCATGTGCAGATAGCGCTTCGAACAGCCGAGCGCCGCCGAAATGCGATCGATGCAGAGATCGGGATCGCGCAAATGCTCGCGAATGAAGCCCTGGGCCCGCACATAGGTGGCCTCGGCGCTGCCGCGGTCGAACATGGCGCCGGTCTCGCGCAGCGGCAGCAGCAACAGGTCGATCAGCGCATCGGCCACGCCGACCGCGTTGACCGGGGTCAGCGTCGGTGCCTCGCCGAAGGCGGCATGGACGAAATCATAGGCGATGCGGCCGGTGCCGTTGCGCGCCGACAGCTTGCACGGCGCCATCTTGGAGAGCTGGAAGCCGCGCTCCTTGAGAAGATCCTTTGGAACGATGACGACCTCATGCCGCGTCAGCGACGGGCTGATGATGGTGTGCGGACACGACACATCGTAGGCGAAGCAGTCGCCCGGCATGATGTCGAAGTGCAGGCCGTCCTGCTCGAAATGCGAGACGCCGTGGGTCTGGAACACGATCTTGATGTAGGGATGCTCGCTCAGCTTGATGCGCGAGATGGTGTGCGCGATCCGGTGCTGGCTTGCCTCGATCTGGCACAGCTTCAAGCGCGATACCGTCGTGAAATTAACCCGGGCTTCGAGCGACGATCCTTCCAGCGCATCGACGTCGAACTGGCCGCAAAGGTCAGTGAGCGCATCCGACCAGCGCTGGATCTGCCGCTTGGGCGTCAATCCGTTCGTGCTGAGAGAATGGACTGTATCGGACATCTTTCCAGCCACCGATTCGATCCCCAACGTGACTGCTCACCGAGCTTAAGTCTGGCCCGGGATGATGCGCCTTCTCCCTGATTCTGAATAGCTTAGGGAGGCGGCGGGATTTCTTCCCGGTTAATGTCGGGTGATCCTCCGACTTAGTTCTGGGCTCGTCAAGCGCAACCTTAGCACGCGTCAATCTGGCATCCGGATCGCGCCGGCTGCGATTGATGCCCTGCAACATGAAGCAAGCTTTCCAGCCAATTCAGGGCCGGGCGACAAAAATCTGACGAAGCTTCGCTTTTGAGCAAACGGCTCTTCTCTATTGGGCAAGCCAGCGTGTTTCGAGAGGACTACGACTGGGGCACCAAAATGGAAGAAGTGGGGCCGTTTCGGCGGAAACCCTTGAGCTCTTGAACCTGGGAGGAAATCCACGATGCGCAAGATGCTTTACGCGACCGGTCTTGGGGCAATGGCGGTATTTGCCGTCGGAGCTGCCAACGCCAATGACGAACTCCACAAAATGTCGCAGAACCCGAAGGACTGGGTGATGCCGGCTGGAGACTACGCCAATCAGCGTTACTCCAAGCTGAATCAGATCAACGCCTCGAACGTCGGAAAGTTGCAGGTCGCCTGGACGTTTTCGACCGGCGTGCTGCGCGGCCACGAGGGCGGTCCGCTGATCATCGGCAACATCATGTACGTCCACACCCCGTTCCCAAACAAGGTCTATGCTCTTGACCTTTCGCAGGACAACAAGATCGTCTGGAAGTACGAACCGAAGCAGGATCCGAACGTCATTCCGGTGATGTGCTGCGACACCGTCAACCGCGGCGTTGCCTATGGCGACGGCAAGATCTTCCTGCACCAGGCCGACACCACGCTGGTGGCGCTCGATGCCAAGACCGGCAAGGTGGAATGGACGGTGAAGAACGGCGATCCCAGCAAGGGCTCGACCGGCACCTCCGCGCCGCTGGTGGTCAAGGACAAGGTGCTGCTCGGCATTTCCGGCGGCGAGTTCGGCGTCCAGGCTCATGTGACCGCCTACGACATCAAGACCGGCAAGCAGGTCTGGCGCGGCTACTCGGAAGGTCCGGATGACCAGCTTCTGGTCGACGACAAGACCACCGAGCTTGGCAAGCCGATCGGCAAGGATTCGAGCCTGAAGACCTGGCAGGGCGATCAGTGGAAGATCGGCGGCGGCGCGACCTGGGGCTGGATCTCCTACGATCCCGAACTGAACCTCGTCTATTACGGGTCGGGCAATCCCTCGACCTGGAATCCGAAGCAGCGTCCGGGCGACAACAAGTGGTCGATGACGATCTGGGCACGCAACCCGGATACCGGCGTCGCTAAGTGGGTCTACCAGATGACGCCCCATGACGAATGGGACTATGACGGCGTCAACGAGATGATCCTCTCGGATCAGACGATCGACGGCAAGGCGCGCAAGCTGCTGACCCACTTCGACCGTAACGGCCTCGGCTACACCCTCGATCGCGCCACCGGCGAACTGCTGGTCGCCGAGAAGTACGATCCGAAGGTGAACTGGACCTCCGGCGTCGACATGAAGAAGGACTCGCCGACCTATGGTCGTCCGAAGGTTCTTGATGCCGCGTCGACCGACAAGGCCGGTGAGGACGTCAACGTGAAGGGCATCTGTCCGGCAGCGCTCGGCTCGAAGGACGAGCAGCCGGCAGCCTACTCGCCGGATACGCAGCTGTTCTACGTGCCGACCAACCACGTCTGCATGGACTACGAGCCGTTCAAGGTGAGCTACACCGCAGGTCAACCCTATGTCGGCGCGACGCTGTCGATGTATCCGCCTCCCGGTGAGACCAACATGGGCAACTTCATCGCCTGGGACGGCAAGACCGGCAAGATCGTGTGGTCGAACAAGGAGCAGTTCTCGGTCTGGTCGGGTGCGCTCGCGACCGCCGGCGGCGTGGTGTTCTACGGCACGCTGGAAGGCTACCTGAAGGCTGTCGACGCCAAGACGGGCAAGGAGCTCTACAAGTTCAAGACCCCGTCCGGCATCATCGGCAACGTCACCACCTATGAGCATGCCGGCAAGCAGTACGTCGCCATTCTGTCGGGTGTTGGCGGTTGGGCAGGCATCGGTCTCGCGGCCGGTCTGACTGATCCGACGGCCGGTCTTGGTGCAGTTGGCGGCTATGCCGCGCTGAGCAACTACACCGCGCTCGGTGGAACGCTCACCGTGTTCTCGCTGCCGCAGCAGTGAGCTGAGCAACCTCGTTCCGGCGCATGGGCGATCTCCATGCGCCGGTCCGTCTTCAATCTGCACGCGAGGATATGCTTTTGCGTAAGATCTGGTTTGTGAGTGCTGCGATCTTTGTCGTGGCAATGGGTGGAGTTGCCTCCGCCGAGGACGCTGGCGACCCGACCGCCGTCAAGTCCGAGGACGGCAAGTATCTCGACAAGGATGGAAACCCGACGTTCAAGGTTACGGCCGACGGCACGACGGACTGGTACACCTACTCCGGCTACCGCCGCTATCACTCGGAGTGCCACGTTTGCCACGGTCCCGACGGAATGGGATCGACCTACGCTCCGGCGCTGGCGAATTCGCTCAAGACCATGACCTATCCGGATTTCATGGGCGTGGTCGCTAGCGGGCGCAAGAACGTCTCGACGGCGCAGGAAAACGTCATGCCGGCATTCGGCGATAACCCGAACGTTGCCTGCTACATGGACGACCTCTATGTCTACCTGCGCGCCCGCGCCAATGATGCGGTTGGGCGTGTTCGGCCGGCCAAGCATGAAGACAAGTCGGAAGCCTATGGAAAGGCGGAAGACGCCTGCATGGGTCACAACGACAAGAAGTGAGCGTGTCCGGCGCGAATGAGAAACCTGTTTGATGTTTTGTGGAGACCAAGATGAAGACCCGCGCCGCAGTCGCATTTGAAGCAAAGAAGCCGCTTGAGATCGTCGAGCTCGATCTGGAAGGCCCCAAGGCCGGCGAGGTCCTTGTCGAGATCAAGGCGACGGGCATCTGTCACACCGATGCCTACACGCTCGACGGCTTCGACAGCGAGGGCATCTTTCCCTCGATCCTCGGGCACGAAGGTGCGGGCATCGTTCGCGAGGTCGGCGCCGGCGTGACGTCGGTCAAGCCCGGCGATCATGTGATCCCGCTCTACACGCCGGAATGCCGGCAGTGCAAAAGCTGCCTGAGCCAGAAGACCAATCTCTGCACCGCGATCCGCGCCACCCAGGGCAAGGGGGTCATGCCCGACGGCACCTCGCGGTTCAGCTACAAGGGCAAGACGGTCTTCCACTATATGGGCTGCTCGACCTTCTCGAACTTCACCGTGCTGCCCGAGATCGCGGTGGCCAAGATTCGCGAGGACGCGCCGTTCGACAAGAGCTGCTACATCGGCTGCGGCGTCACCACCGGTGTCGGCGCGGTCGTCAACACCGCCAAGGTGACGCCGGGCTCCAACGTGGTCGTGTTCGGCCTCGGCGGCATCGGCCTCAACGTGATCCAGGGCGCCAAGATGGTCGGCGCCGACAAGATCATCGGCGTCGACATCAATGACTCCAAGGAGGCTTGGGGCAAACAGTTCGGCATGACGCATTTCGTCAACCCGACCAAGGTGTCGGGCGACATCGTGCAGCACCTTGTCGGGCTCACCGATGGTGGCGCCGACTACACCTTCGACTGCACCGGCAACACCAACGTGATGCGGCAGGCGCTGGAAGCCTGCCATCGCGGCTGGGGTGTCTCGGTGGTGATCGGCGTCGCGGAATCCGGCAAGGAGATCGCGACCCGGCCGTTCCAGCTCGTCACCGGACGGGTCTGGAAGGGCACCGCCTTCGGCGGCGCGCGCGGCCGCACCGACGTGCCGAAGATCGTCGACTGGTACATGGGCGGAAAGATCCAGATCGATCCGATGATCACCCACGTGCTGAAACTCGACGAGATCAACAAGGGCTTCGACCTGATGCACGAGGGAAAATCGATCCGTTCGGTCGTCGTATTCTGAAATCAAAACACCAAGCACTAGGAGGATAGGTCAATGACTGTTCATATCCACCCGTCGGTCGACAATGGCGTCAAGCAAGGCTCCGGCAGCTTTGCCGGCGGCACGCTGGTCTGCAAATGCGCGGACAAGCCGGTCAAGGTCGGCATCAAGGGCGACGTCGCCCACAACCACGCCTGCGGCTGCACCAAATGCTGGAAGCCTTCGGGCGCCACCTTCTCGGTGGTCGCGGTGGTTCCGCGCGAGAACGTCACCGTGCTGGAGAACGGCGACAAGCTGAAGATCGTCGACGCGGCTGCGGTGATCCAGCGCCATGCCTGCACCGGATGTGGCACCCATATGTACGGCCGGATCGAGAACAAGGGCCATCCGTTCTATGGCCTCGACTTCATCCATCCCGAGCTGTTCCAGGAGTCCGGCTCGGCTGCGCCCGGATTTGCCGCCTTCGTGTCGTCGGTGATCGAGTCCGGCGTCAAGCCGTCCGATATGGCCGGAATCAGGTCGCGGCTCAAGGAGCTTGGGCTCGAGCCCTATGATTGCCTGTCGCCGCCGCTGATGGACGCGATCGCCACCCACGTGGCGAAGTCCAAAGCGGCCTGACGACGGCATCGTGACAAAGGCGGCCTGACCGGCTCGCCTTGACGAGATCCTGCGCCGGCAGAGGATCTGCCGGCGAGGGATATGCTGGTAGTACCCGTGACCTTGAACCTTGCATGCCCTGCGGACGACCACAGGGCATGCATTTTATTTTCCGCCTTGCCCTCGTCCTTCCCCCGATCCTGCTGCTTTCGCCGGCCCGCGCCGCGTCGCCGGAGGACCGCTATATCGCCGCGCGTGACGCCGCGATCGCCAAATTCACCAAGCTGTCGAACGACAACAAGATCAATGAGTCCGTCGACAAGGCAGAGGCGGCCGCGCGCGACGAGCTGAAGGAGCAGCTGACGGCTATCCTGTCCCAGCCCGCCCGGCCAGGCTTTGCTCCCGCCCAGCTCAACCTCGACACTTTATATAAGGGCGATATGGGGTTCGGTATGCTGGACGGCCTGCGCTTCGATGCCGACACCGGCAGGGACGGGGCAAAGATCGGAGAAAAGCGCCCCGACGGCAGCTTCGTCGAGCCGAAAGCCCATATCATCGTCACCACCGAGCCTCTGTTCACGCGCTGGCTGCACGAACACAAGACGTGGTGGGACAAGGGCAGCAAGAACGTGCCGCAGCAGGTCGATGCTGCGCTGAAGTTCGAGGGCCTCTACACCCAGGCGATCTCGACCGATGCCGCGGTGGTCAATTTCGACGAGCTGCCAATCGCCAAGCCGGCGTCCGTCGCCCTGGCTTACGGCTTCCTGGCCGGCCGCACCCAGGATTCGTTCCCCGACAAGGCCGACGAGGTGTTCGTGGCGGCGCTCGCCGGCGGCAAGATGTATGTCGCCTATGGCGAGATCGAGCCGGCGGTGCAAGTGCCGGCCTGCACCGCGATCCGCACCGACTACAACAAGAAGGCCGACGCAGCGGCCGAGAAGCTCGAGCGCAAGCAGATCACCAGGCAGGCCTATGACAAGCTCGGCGACCTGCGCCAGCAGGGCGAGGACGCGTTCAAGCGCTGCTTCACCGAGCGCGCGCCGCAGCAGCCGGCCTTCGCCGTAGCCACCAGGCAGGCCCAGGCGCTGCTCGACGCGGCGATCGGCAAATAGCTCAGCGAGCTATTCCCACTCGCCGAACAGCAGACACATCCACACCACCTGCAGGATCGGCCAGGCCGCAAATGCGATACACAGCAGCCCATTGCCGAGCGGCTTGCCTTGTCGGCGCACCCGGATCAGGGAAGCGACCCCGAATGGAACGAGCAGAAGAAATGTCGGTGCGAAAATCGCGCCGTATAACATGACGAGCTCCGCTTGCGCGGCAATGCCTTCCTGCATGCTGGACTGCAGCACGTAGAAGTACATGACGAGGAGAACGGGGGCGAACAGGGCAGACGATGCTGCCGGCGAAAACCCTGGCGCGATGCCGGGCGTGCTAACCCATCGCCTGATGATGATCCATCCCGCCAAGAACATGATGATCAGCGGCAATCCCAGCTTCAATAGAACGTCCTGCGCGTTCAGGACGCTCGTCAGGTAGAGTGCCACAAGAATCTCCGTGAGCTGCGATATGCGTGCCTCGATCGCGCGATGCATGCCGATCCATCGCCGCCTCTCTTAACAAAATGACGGCGGCTGTGACGGACTTTGTCATGCCGAATTCGCGCTTTGTCGTGCAGGGTTTGTGCAGACGACGCAGAGAGGCGCCGCAAATGACGCGGCCCGGATTTGATCGGCGGGCTTGGCGCCCCTATCTTCTCCGGAAAGTTCAGCATCCCCGGGGAGACGCCATGACCGCCATCAGCCCGTTCCGCATCGCCGTCAGCGACGATGTCCTCGAGGATCTGCGCAGCCGGCTGCGCCGAACGCGCTGGCCGGAAGCCGAGCTGGTCGACGACTGGAGTCAGGGCGCGCCGCTGCAATGGATCAAGGACGTCTGCCACTATTGGGCCGAGACCTATGACTGGCGGCAGCGCGAGGCGCGGCTCAACCGCTTCAGCCAGTTCACCACCGAAATCGACGGGCTCGACATCCACTTCATCCATGTCCGCTCGAAGCACCCGGAGGCGCGGCCCTTGATCATTACTCATGGCTGGCCGGGATCGGTGGTCGAATTCCACAAGGTGATCGAGCCATTGACAGATCCTGTGGCGCATGGCGGCGTTGCCGCCGATGCCTTCCACGTGGTGTGCCCGTCACTGCCGGGCTTCGGCTTCTCGGCCAAGCCTGTAGCGACGGGCTGGGGCGTCGACCGGATCGCCAAGGCCTGGGCCGTCCTGATGCAGCGGCTCGGATACGCCAGCTATTTCGCACAAGGCGGCGACTGGGGTTCCGCGGTCACGACCGCGATCGGCGGACAGGATGCTGCACATTGCGCCGGCATTCACATCACGCTTGCGATGTCGACCCGGCCCAATGTCGAGGGACAGCCGACGCCGGAGGAGACGAGGGCGCTCAACGGCATCAAATATTACGCCGACTGGGATTCCGGCTATTCCAAGCAGCAGTCCACCCGGCCGCAGACGCTCGGCTATGGCCTGACGGATTCGCCGAGCGGGCAGGCGGCCTGGATCCTGGAAAAATTCTGGGCCTGGACCGATTGCGACGGCCATCCGGAAAACATCCTCAGCCGCGACGAGCTGCTCGACAACGTCATGCTGTACTGGGTCACCGCGACGGCCGCGTCGTCGGCGCGGCTCTATTGGGAAAGTTTCGGGCCGGGCAAGCGAACCCCGCACAAGGTGAGCGTGCCGACCGGCGTTGCTGCGTTCCCCAAGGAGATCGTCACGCCGGTCCGCAAATGGATGGAGACGAACTTCACCAACATCCAGCACTGGAGCGAGATGCCGAAAGGCGGACATTTCTCGGCATTCGAGCAGCCCGAGCTGTTCATCGGCGAGGTGCGCGAATTCTTCGGCAAGCTGCGCTGAAGCATGAACCGGAAAAGTGCGACGCGGTTTTCCGGACAGATCATGCTCAAGCAAGCCGCAGGCGAAACCTCCAGGTAAGCATGTGTCAACGGAGTAACCCGCCAAGGTCGAGAGCGCGTATGTTGGTCTGAAGCGGTTTGTGACAGAATGCGCCATGCAACGGAGGACGTCGGCGTGCTGCTTGATCCCCGCCACGGCGACTTTGAGGACAATGCCGCCAGCCCGGAACAGCGTTCGTTGTTCGCGATCGTGGGTAGCCTTCTGGTTGAGATAAGCCCCGCGAAACTGTTGTTCGCCTGGACGATTTCGCTTCTGCTCCCGGGCGTGCTGCTCGGCCTTGCGCCACTGGTCGCGTCCGCCTGGATTTCGAGCCTTTCGCAACACGCTCTTGCCCTCTCCGAAGTGGGCGCCGTGCTGGCGCTGGTTGTGATCGCGGCGTTGGGATGGCTCGGCGGGCGACCGCTGTTTCAAATCGCGGAAACAAGCTTCTGGTCGCTGAACGCGCTCGCGGTCCAACCGAGTTACGCCTTCACGCGCGAGGCACTGGGCCATCTGGCGGAGCTGCTCTGGCGCGCCGGCGCAACTCCTGCCTCTCGCACGAGGCTGCGGCGCAGTTGCTCGGTCGGCGCCGGCATACTGCTCTCTGCGGGGGCGGCATTGATCGCGGCCTTGGCCTGGCCTGCTTCGCAATGGACTGCGACCATCAATGACCTGGTCCTGATCCATCGTCTTGTGCTGCCGACGTTCGCGAACGCCGTGGTGCTGGTGTCCTGCTATCTTGCGGTCGCATCACTGGCCTGGAGCGTGGCCGACGCCAGTATGGAACAACCGGCCGACCTTGCCGGTTTCGACGCGGCGCCGTCCGGAGGCCGCTGCTGGCGCGTTGCGCATCTGTCCGATCTTCACGTGGTCGGCGAGCGATACGGCTTCCGCATCGAAAGCGGGACCGCCGGTCCGCGGGGAAACGAACGCTTCAATCGCGTGCTGGCTCGCCTTGCCGAAATTCACACCATTGATCCGCTCGACCATGTGCTGATCAGCGGCGATATGACGGACGCCGGCCGGCCCGGCGAATGGGCGGAATTTCTCGATGCATTGGCGGGTCATCCCGAGCTCGCTGCGCGCATCATCATGCTTCCGGGCAATCATGACGTTAACGTGGTGGATCGCGCCAATCCCGCGCGCCTCGACCTGCCGTTCAGCCCAGGCAAGCGGCTACGGCAGATGCGCACCCTGTCGGCGATCGCGGCCGTCCAGGGCGATCGCGTCCGCGTCATCGACGGTTCCGGCAAACCATCGGCCACGCTGAACCAGGCGCTGGCCCCTTATCATGATCGGATAACGCAATTTGCGCAGCACGGGGGCGTGCGCCGCGCGGCGGCGCTCCGCGGCCTGTTCGATGATCAATTCCCAATGATCCTGCCGCCGGACCAGGACGGCGGCCTCGGGATCGCCATTCTCAACTCCAACGCCGAAACCCACTTCTCCTTCACCAACGCGCTCGGTTTGGTTTCGGAAGCGCAAACACGGCGGTTGGAGGCTGCGATCCGTCATTTCCCGACGGCATGCTGGACCATCGCGCTACATCATCACTTGATGGAATATCCCATGCCGGTGAAGACATTTGCGGAGCGCATTGGGACAGCCTTGATCAACGGCAGTTGGTTTGTGCGCAGGTTGCAAAGGTTCTCCGATCGCTCGGTGGTGATGCACGGTCACCGGCATATCGATTGGATCGGTACGTGTGGTGCGTCGAAGGTCGTCTCGGCCCCTTCACCGGTGATGGGGGCCGACGATGCGGTCAGTTATTTCTATATCCACAGAATGATGGTCGGCCCGGACCGGAAGCTCTGCCTCGCCGAGCCTGAGCGGGTTGAGATTGCCAGAAGCTAGGAGGTTTCCGGCTTATCTTGGTGCGATCCGCCGAACAGATCAGCGATCCAGGCGGCCGACGGACTCTCGGCACAGAACGTCAGAATAGCGAGCGTGATCGGCACGCCGATGAAGGTCCCGAACAGGCCCCAAAGCGAGCTCCAGAAGAAGATCGCAAACAACACCAGGAACGGCGAGATCGACAATGTCGAGCCGGCCACCCGCGGTTCGATATAGCTGCCTACCACGAACTGGATGACGTTGAGACAGGCGAACACACCAAACACCGCGGGCCAGCTCTCGAACTGCGTCATGGCCAGCAGCGTGGGGAACAGCGTCGCGATGAAAGGGCCGACGAAAGGAATGTAGTTGAGGACAAAGGCGATCACGCCCCATTCGAATGCGAATGGCAGTCCGGTCACGGCGGCGAACAGGCCGACCAACAGACCCGTGACCGCGCTCATCTGCGTCCGCACCAGCATATACTTGCGAAACTTGGCGGCCGTCGCTTTGCTGCCCTTGAGCAGGACGCGCGCAGCGGTGCGATTCTCCAACCGCTGGATTCGTCGACCAGCGTCTTCGACCTCGAGAAGTCCCAGCACGACATAGACCAGCGCGACGAGCCAGAAACTCAACGTGGTGTTGACGCGGCCGGTGACGTATTGCGTGGTGCGCAGCAGCCAGCCGACGTTGAAATGCTCCGCCCAAAGGCCGGCGAACGAGACGCCATGGCCGTCGAGCCAGATCACCGCGGCATCGTAGAAGGCTTGATACCGCGCCGCATCCGTAATCAATGAGCGCCCGACGCGGCCGAACCCCCACGCCGCAAGCGAGGCAAATGCGACGCAGGTAGCGGTCGTAACGACGACGGTAACCGCGAGCGCGAGGAGTTTCGGCAGCCACGACTGCAGCCGTTGCTGAACGGGCCAGACGATCGCGATGATGAACAGGGCGGCCGCAAGCGGGGCGAGCACGCTGCGCGCCTGAGCCACCGCCGCAATGACCAGCACCGCGGCAATGATGCCGGTCGTGATCTTCAACCCGCCTGCCATCCTTGAGTTGTCCGACCTCCGTGAACGCAGAGATTGTCAGTCTGTCTCGTCGCGCGACAAGACCGGAAAGGGACTTGCGCGCAGCTACAGCAATCCTCGATAGATTCCTGGCGCGGAGCCTTCGATGGCGACCGCGCCGACGGCCTTCGTATAGAATTCTGCCGGCCCGACGCCGCCGATGATGGCATAGCCAAAACCCTCGTGTTTCATGTCCTCGAGGCAGGCGAACAGCAGCGCCTTGCCGATTCCGCCCTGCTGCGCCTTCGGCGCGACACCGGTCGGGCCGAAGAAGTTGCGACAGGCCGTGTCGTGGCAGGCAAATCCCACGATCTTCTTTTGCTGGATCGCGATGAAGCAGGAGACCGGTTGGCGGCTGAACGCGACCTCGGTTTCGCTGGCCCACGCCTCGCTGAATGTCTCCCGCACCCAGGCCACGACCTTGTGCTTTTCAGGCGCGAGCGCGCGGCGCATCGCAATTCCGGCCTTGAGCAGTCGATCATAGGCGGGCCGGGAATCGGGCAGGGCGTAGAGCTTGACGAGCATGTCCATCCGGCGAGCTTAGTTGAAAACGCGTCCCGCGGGCAAATCACGGGAGCAAGGCGACGGCGCCGGACTACCATTTGCGTTGTCGCTTGTTCGCGGTCGTCCTGAGTTCACGTGCAATTGCCCGGAAATACCCGCCGCAGAATGCAACAACCGCGACAATCACGCCGGCGGCGATCAGCTCTTGCATATCAGCGGTTCTCCAAGTCGACGCACCTCGCATATGTGGGAATTATACCCACAAATTCGCCGACGAAAAGGCAGATCGGTTTCGAGAGACGCCAAGGATCTGGAGCAGACGCGGTTTTCCACCCGCACGGCGCAAGGTTGCTTGCCGCCGGTGTCCTTTCCCACGGTCGTGAACGACACCATCAGCAGGGCCAAAACGCTCACCGTTGCCGCGCAGACCATCAGCAACGGGCAGGCCGTCGTCTTTAACGTCCCCCTCAACGGCTTCGCCGCGGCGCTGGAGCGCACCATTCAGCTCGGAAGCTGAGCGGCCCAGCGCTCCGCGCCCACCGAAACACGCCGCGAGAATGCGGGCGTATGACTCACAGGTCGCGCAACACACTCGCTGTCGTCCCGGCGAAGGCCGGGACCCATAACCACGAATGGTTATTGGTACGCAATGTCGGAACGACAAGCCTCTTCAACAACACCTGCCGTGGCGTATGGGTCCCGGCCTTCGCCGGGACGACGAATGGAGAAAGCCTGCGCTGGCTTTCGCTCTCAATCCCGATACGACGGATCCGCCCGGTCGAGCTTGCGCAGCAGCGCGGGCCAGGCGAGTTCGCCGTTGCGGGCGGCGCGGCCGGGCTTCGGCAGCATCCGCTCATAGGTGTCTTCGAGGATATTCTGCGGCGGATAGATCAGCTTGGTGTTGCAGGACAGCGCCATCACCTGGGTCTGGCAGGCGCGCTCGAGGCGGAACAGCACGTTGAAGGCGGCGGGCACAGTGCGGCCGACGACCAGGAGGCCATGGTTGCGCAGGATCATCGCCTCGTTGTCGCCGAGGTCGCGCACCAGGCGCTCGCGCTCGTCGACATTGTCGGCGATGCCCTCGAAGTCGTGGTAGGCGATGTGCAGGAAGCGCATCGAGGTCTGTGCCAGCGGCAGCAGGCCGCATTCCATCGCCGAGACCGCCATGCCGGCCGGGGTATGGGTGTGCGCGACGCAGTCCATGTCGTGCTTGGCCATGTGGATGGCGCTGTGAATGACGAAGCCCGCGACATTGACGTCGTAGTCGGTCGCGTTGAGCAGCGTGTTGCCTTCGACGTCGACCTTGATCAGGCTGGAGGCGTCGATCTCCTCATACAGCATGCCGTAGGCATTGATCAGGAACTGGTCAGTGGTACCGGGCACGCGGCAGGAGATGTGGTTCGCGATCATCTCGGTCATGCCGTACATCGCCGTGAGCCGATAACAGGCGGCAAGATCGACGCGGGCCTGCCACTCCTCGGCGCTCACCTGCTCGCGGACCGATTTGACGACCTTGATCGCGGGCGAACTGACGGGGGGATTCATGGCGTTCTCTCCTCGAGATATCTGCGGGACCAAGGCCCGATTGTTGCGGCGGACCATAGCAGAATCCGCGCGGCGGCAAGCTGCGCTGCACCTGCGTATTTGCAGGTCTGGCGGGCAAAAACCGAATGCGGATTGGCGCGCCGCGCCTTCAATGCCACAATGCGGAAGACAGCCGAGGCGCACCAAAATGAGCGATCGCAAGATACGTATCGCCGTCCTGCATTTCTCCCACGAAACCGTCTCGTTCCTGCCGAACGAGACCACCCTCGACGACTTCATCTATCCGGGCTCGCCGGCCAAAGGCGAGGCGCTGCTGCAGTTCGATCCCAAGAACTATATGGGCGGCTTCGTGCAGGTGGCACGCGAGTTCTCCGAGGTCGAGCTGGTCCCGCATTATGATGCGCATCTGCAGGGCGAACGCGCAGCGCGCATGCTGGTGCGGGCGATCCGCGGCGACTACAAGCCGGCGCACAGGACGATCAAGGTTCCCGTGATCTCACCCACCGTGCTGCAGTGGACCGGTGCGCGTCCGTGGATGGACCTCGTGCAGCGCGCGCTGGTCTGGGAGGCGCGCGAGGTCGACGTCTACGTCAACACCTTCTTCGGCTTCCCGTTCGCCGACGTTCCCGATGTCGGCATGACCGTGCAGGTCCTGACCAACGACAATCCAAAGCTCGCCGAGCAGGTCGCGCGCGATCTCGCCGGCACGATCTGGCGGCTGCGCGAAGCCTTGCTGGCGATCAAGTCGCGGGTCCATTTCCGGCGCGGCTTCGACGATAATGGCTTTGCCAGGACGATCCTCCTGGTCGAGCCCGAGCAGCCGTTCCTCGGCACGACGCGTCTCGACAAGCTGCCCTACAGGAACGTCGATCTCGCGCGGTTCTATCCGTACGGCGATCCCGCGTTTTTGGAGGCATCGTCATGACGGAGGGACGCTATCGCCTGATCGGCTCGACCGCCTCGCCCTATGCGATCAAGCTGCGCGCGCTGATGCGCTACCGGCGGATTCCGCACGACTGGGTGATCATGACCAAGGCGCTGCGCGAGGCAACCGCGCATCTGAAGCCGATGCTGATCCCGGTGCTGCAATATCCCGACGGCAGCTATCGCGGCGAGACCACGACGCTGGCCTATGATCTGGAAGCGCGGCATCAGGGACGGTCGGTGATCCCGGAAGACAGGGCCATCGCTTTCATCTGCGATCTGCTCGAAGACCTCGCGGACGAATGGGCGGTGAAGCCGTTGTTTCTCTATCGCTGGTGGGATCCGGAAGATCAGGCCTATGTCTCGCGCTGGGCCGGCGAGGAGTGGTCGACGTCGGAGGCCGAGGCCGGCAGCCGCGAGGAGATCGAGGAGTTCCGACAGCGGCAGATTTCGCGCATGGTCATTCTCGGCGCGACCGATGAGAACAGGCCGCTGCTGGAAGAGAGCTACCGGCGGACCCTTGCGGCGTTCGAGCCGCATGTCGGCATGAGGAACTACCTGTTCGGCAGCCGGCCCTCGCTGGCGGATTTTGCCTGGTTCGGCCAGCTCAGCGAGATGGCGACCGATCCGACCCCGATGCGGATCATGCGCGAACGCGCGCCGTTCACCGATCACTGGGTGCGGAGGCTCGATGACGCGTCAGGTGTCGAGGGTGACTGGTATCCTCGTGAACAGGCGCTCGGCGGATTCGCCGAGGCGCTGCTGCGGATCGCCGGTGAGATCTATCTTCCGTTCCTGGCCGCCAATGCGGATGCGTTCGCAAAGGGCCTCGAGCGGCTCGAGATCAATGTCTGGGGACTGCCCTACGCGCTGGCGCCGTTCAAATATCAGGTCAAATGCCTGCAGCAGCTGCGCGAAAAGTTTGCCGCGCTCGATGCCGGCGAACGTGCGGCGTTGAAACCGGTGCTGGAACGCACCGGCTGCTGGGCCATCCTGGTTGGAGGCTGATCGATCGGGGACGACAATCGGGGTTCAAAACAGCGTGAGCTTAGGTCCGGTGCCGGCTCCCAAGCGCGATCGCGATCGTCTCCGGCTGCTTGATCCGCTCGATCAGCATGTCGATGCGGTCGCCGCCCCAGAACAGCTCGCCGTTGAACACCATGCTGGGCACGCCGAACACGCCGAGCGCTTCAGCCTCGTCGATAATGCGATTATGTTCGGCGCGGGCAGGGCCGCGAACATAGGCCTCGAAGGCGTCGGCGGAACCACCGACCGCGGTGATCACCCCCGCTATCTCCGCGAGTTCGTCGATCTCCAGCTCGTGGTTCCAGAATTTCCGGAACACCGTGTCGTGATAGCGCCGGAACAGCCCGTGGCGCTGCGCGAACAGCATGCCGGCGCTGGCGTAGAAGGCGTCATAGATCCGGCGCGGGCCCTTCATGGTCAGTCCCTGCGCGTTGGCGAACCGGCGCGCATCCATGTAGGCGTAGCGCACCTTGCGCCAGAAGTGCGGCGTGCGCTCCTCGACCGTGCCCATGAATTCGGGAATGCGCAGCGTATAGGGCAGCCATTCCAGCTCGACGCCGTATGTCTCCTCGAGTTCGAACAGCCGCTTGTTGGCGACATAGGCATAGGGAGACTTGTAGTCGGTGTAGATTCGAACCCGCGGCTTTTCCATCATCGTTCCTCACCTCGTCGGGATAATTGTTCCCGATCCCGCGCGGTGGCGCAATGCGGTGTGACGAAGGGGAAATCGCGGGCAAACGAACGGGCCCCGGTGCAGTCAAGCATCGCGGGGCCCTGCTACTTCGTTTTAGCGAAGGATCTCTGGTATCGACCAGTGGTGTTTCGGGACCTAAAAGCGCGTGGCCTTTGCGCTCCTGTCCTGCGGATATGTTCAGATTGTCGGCAGTGCACGCGGCTAGCAGCTGCTGTTCGCCTCAACGTGCACCGAGTCCTTGCCGCTGAGCAAGGTCGCTGGCTTGCGCCGGTGGCGTCATGCTCCTCTCCAAGAGGTGGGCCGACGGACATCTGTCCGCTTCTGCTGCCTGGCGGCCGATCCCATAATCGTCCGTCAATTCCTGCGACGCGAGGAGCGAGCGCTCCAGCACCCCAACAGGTGCAGTCAGCGAAATGCTGCGGCAGTTATGGCGATCTGTCAAGTTAACGAGCGGGGTAATTCAGGTCAGGAGTCCTGTCGGGACTTTCGATATTGGGTGAAATCCGGATCGTGCGTCATCTTCCAGTAGTCGACGAACCGCCACGGCATCGCCGAGAACACGCGGCCGCTTCTGTTCCGGTAATAGGTCGTCATGCCCGGATGCGTCCAGATCAGTTGCTCATGCTCGGCGTCGACGTCGCGGATATACGCGTCATGCGCGTCGGGATGCACGTCGATCGCGGCGATGTCGTTCTCGATCATCTCGACAAGGCAGGCGGAGATGTAGCGGCTCTGGCATTCCGACTGGAAGATCACGCTGCCGCCATGCGCAGGCCCCGAATTGGGCCCGAGCATCAGAAAGAGATTGGGGAAATCAGGCACGGTGAGGCCGAGATAGGCGGTCGGATTGTCGTCGCGCCACGCCTGCTTGAGGTTCTTGCCGTCACGTCCGGTGATGTTGAGCCGCGCCGCCATCTCGGAGACCTTGAAGCCGGTCGAGATCACGATGACGTCGTGCTGCCGCGATGTGCCGTCGGCGGTGACGATTCCATCCGCAGCGAAATGGTCGATCTTGTCGGTGACCAGCTCGACATTCGGTTTGGTCAGCGTCTTGAACCAGTTGTTGTCGAGCAGGATGCGCTTGCCGTAGGGCGGATAGGTCGGCATGCATTTCTCGATCAGGTCGGGGCGATCCTTCAGCTCGGAGAGAATGAAGTCGGCCAGTTCCTGGCGATGCCGGTCGTTGCCCTTGTTGACGGCGCGGTCCGGATGCGGCCAGGCCGGATCCTTGCGCAGGAACGGCAGCAATCCGTCGCCGTAACGCCAGAACATGTTGAAGCGATACCACTGCACATAGAACGGCAGATGCGCGAGCAGCCACTGCGCACCTTCGGTGATCGGATCGGAATAACCCTTCACCGGCCGCGCCCACTGCGCGGTGCGCTGGTAGACGGTGACCGAGGCGACGCGGTCGGCGATCGACGGCACCAGCTGCATCGCGGTCGCGCCGGTGCCGATCACAGCGACATGCCTGCCGTCGAGCTTGATGTCGTCGGACCACAGCGCCGAATGAACCTTCAGACCGGTGAAGTCCTCATCTCCCTCAAAGCGGGCAGGCAAGGGATCGTTGAGCTGGCCGATCGCGCTGACCAGCGCGGTGGATTCAAAGGTTTCTTCGCCGCGGGCGGTCCTCAGCGTCGAGATCCAGCGCCGTTTGCCTTCGTCCCAGCGCGAGGCGATGAGCTCCGTGCTAAGGCGGACGTGTTTGCGGATATCGTATTCGCGCACGACCTTGAGCAGATAGTCGAGCAGCTCCTGGCGCTGCGCGAAATAGCGGGTCCACGGATTGCGGGCGCCGAACGAAAAGGAATAGGAGTGGTTCGGCGTATCGACGCCGCAGCCGGGATAGCGGTTGACGTACCAGGTGCCGCCGATCTCGTCCTGCTTCTCGACGATCGTATAGGGAATGCCGAGCCGGCCGAGCGCAACGCCAAGCGCGATCGCGCAGACCCCGGCGCCGACGATCAGCACATGCTGCTGCGCCAGCTTCTCGCCAGAAGGGCGCTCGCGCCAGCGCGCGTCGCGCGGAACGAAGCCCATCTCCTCCCGCATCAGCGGGGCATATTCCGGCGCGACTTTCTCGCCGAGCGTCGCGCGCATCATCCGCAGCATCAGCTCATCGCCGGGATCGGTGATGACGGGCTTGGGCGTGCCACGCGCGAACAGGTTCAGGACGGCCGCGCGAATCTCGTCCCGGATCTCCTTCGGGACGCCGGCGTCGGGATCCGGGATCAGGCGGACGTCGCGCTTCGGCTTGTAGGGCGGTTCGAGCCATTTCTCGTCGCCGGTCATGTGCACCAGCACCATCAGCAGCACGCGGATGTCGCCCTCGGCGATGGCGGAGGACAGATCGAGGTGTTTGCGCGGAAGCTCGATATTCATGCGTTGTCCTCAGCTGCGTGGGGCTTCCGGCAGGCCGCCATAGGCGGCCCAGGTGGTGCCTGCGATGTAGCCGGCATCGACCGGCAGGTTGATGCCGGTGACGCCGCTGCTCTGCGGCGAGAGCAGCCAGGCGATCGCCTGCGCCACTTCGATCGGCTCGACCAGCCGGTTCATCGCGGTCGGCCGCGCCAGCAGATCCTTATTCAGCGCGCCCGATGCGATGCCGGCTTCAAGCGCGGCCGTGCGGGTGAAGCCGGGCGATACCGCGTTGACGCGGACGCCGGAACGTCCCCATTCGGCGGCGAGCGTCTGCGTGATCTGGATGACGCCGGCCTTTGCCGCTGTATAGGCGTGGATCGGGCCCGACGTCATGCCGGCCACCGAGGCGACGTTGACGATCGCGCCATGCCGCCGCTGTGCCATTCCGATACCGACGCTGCGCGCGACCAGGAAGGTGCCGCGCAGGTCGATATTGACCTCGCGGTCCCATTGCTCCATCCGCACCCGTTCGATCGTGTGCATCTTGCCGAACACGCCGGCGGCGTTGACGAGGCCGCTGATCGGACCATGCGCCTTCTCGATATCGGCAATGCCCGCGACAACGGCGCTCTCGCTGGCGACGTCGAACGGCGCCGGCCACAGGATGGCGGTCGTTCCAACCAGCGGCTCGGGCGCGATGTCGACGATGACGACGCGCCGACCCTGATCGGCGAGCAGCGTTGCGGTCGCCGCGCCAATGCCGCGGCTGCCGCCGGTGACGAGGATGGTGCCCTCAGCGCTCATGATTTTCTTCCCTTGTCGCTGGTGGCGAACAGGCCGCGGGTGACCAGCTTTTGATAGGCCGTGATCACATAATCGGGCACCGCGGTGACGCCGCGTTCGGAATAGGAGTAGCGGCGGCTGAGATAACCGCGCGCGCCCATCAGCACCTGGACGATGGCCTCGAATTCCTCGTCGCTGAAGGTGTTGGTCGCACCCGCTGCCCGCGCGCGTTGCAGGATCCGCACATAGGCACTGGAGATGTTGTCAAAATGCTTCTGGTAGCCGATCGGCGCGAAGAATTCGGCCTCGTTGAGGATGCGCAGGAATTCCGGCACCTCGCGGATGAAATCGAAGAAGGCGCTGAAGCGCTCGACCTCCTGCCGGGCCTCGCTCGCGGTGCCGGTGCGCGCATGGATGAAGCGGACCATGTCGAGGCCGATCTTCGGCAGCAGCTGGTCGAGCAGCTCCTGGCGGTTCTCGAAATGATTGTAGAAGGTGCCCTGCGCGACGCCGGCGGCCTCGGTGATGCGCGCGACCGAGGCTTCGGCATAGCCGTATTTGCCGACGACCTTGGTCGCGGCGTCGAAGATCTTCTGCTTGGTCCAGGCGTTGCGCTCGACCCGGTTGAGCTTTGTCACTTTGGCGGATGTCGCTTGCGTCATGCGGTGGCCTCGAGTTCGGCGCGGAGCACGCGTTTGAGCACCTTGCCGGATGGATTGCGCGGCAGGCTGTCGCGGATGACGAGCTGCCGCGGCACTTTGAAGCCGGCGAGCCGTGTCCGGCAGTGGTCGGTGAGACCGGGCAGGTCGAGCTTGGCGTTGTCGGCGAGCACCACGATCGCGACCGGCTTCTCGCCCCAGCGCACGTCCGGCAGGCCGATCACCGCGACCTCGCGTACTTCAGGCATTTCGTAGATGACGCGCTCGACCTCAGAGGAGGCGATGTTCTCGCCGCCGGAGATGATCATGTCCTTCTTGCGATCGGTCAGATAGAGGAAGCCGTCGTCGTCGAGATAGCCAACATCGCCGGTGCGGAACCAGTCGCCGATGAACGCGGATGCGGTCTTCTCCGGATCCTTCCAGTAGCCCTGCGTGACCTTCGGGCCGCGCAGGCATATCTCGCCGTTCTGGCCGGCCGGCAGGCGCTTGCCGGCATCGTCGCGGATCTCGATCTCGACATGGGCGATGGCGCGGCCGGTCGAGCCGATCTTCTCGATCTCGCGGCCCGCGTCCATGAAGGTATCGCCGCCGCAGCTTTCGGTGAGGCCGTAGGCATCGATGTAGCGCGCGTTCTTGAAATAATCCGAGAAGGCGCGGATGCGGAGCTCCGGCGTCTTCTCGCCGCCACCGATCGCCCATTGCAGGCTGGAGACGTCGTAGCGCTCGCGGTTCGGGCAGGTGAGGAGCGCCGTGGTCATGACCGGCGCGAACCATGCTGCGTTGAGTTTCTCCCGCTCGATCGCGGCGAGTGCGGGCTCAGGCTCGAAGGTGCGGTGAATGCACAGCATGCCGCCATGCCAGAGCACCGCGATGCCGGGCAGGTCGAGCGCGCCGACGTGATAGAGCGGGCCGACGACGAGCAGCCGCGTGTCCGCGTTGAGCCCGAGCACCAGGGTCTGGTCGGCGGACTTCCAGTAGATGTTCTCGTAAGTGAGCATCACCCCCTTGGGACGATCCGTCGTGCCCGAGGTGTACATCAGCCGCATCAGGTCGCGCGGCTGGCGCACATGGATCGGCGCCGGCGCGATGTCGGGCGCAAGGTTGGTGACGCTGGACTGCGCGACCTCATCGAGCAGCACGACCGGCGCGCCGCCGGCGGCGATCGCGGCAAATTCCTCGTCGGTGACCAAGAGGCGCGCGCCGGAATTGCCGACGATGTAGCCGACCTCGTCGGCCGAGAGGCGATAGTTGATCGGCAGGAACACCGCGCCGATATGGCTCGTCGCGAACACCAGCTCGAGAAAGGCCGTGCTGTTCTTCATCAGCACGGCGACGACATCGCCGGGCGTGATCCCGCGCGCCGCGAGCCAGCCGCCGACCTGCCGGATCCGCAGATCAAAGTCGGCGTAGGAGACGTCCTCGCCGCGATATTTCAGCGCACAGCGGTCCGGAGTCCGCCGGGCATGAAATGCGATGAAGCTGGAAAGGTTGATCATTTGCCGCTGGCGGGGCCGATTCCGGCGCCGTTCCCTCCCTAGATGAATTATGAGTCGTAATTCATCTTTGGCTTGACGTCACCCCCCTTGCTCTGAAAACATTGTGGCCATGGAGACGAAACGATCTCCGGCAGGAATTTTGGGGAACGCGAACCCGACAGGGAGGGGAATGATGAAGAGGACCCGGAAACCGGGCATCACCCGGCGCTCGACGCTTGCGCTGATGGGCGCCGGTGCGGTGAGCTTTGCCGCGCCATGGATGGCGCGCGCACAGGCCAAGACGATCAAGATCGGCATGCCGACCATTCTGTCGGGCCGCGTCGCGCAGCTCGGGACGTCCTCGCGCAACGCGGTGCTGCTGGAGGTCGAGAAGGTCAATGCCGCCGGCGGCCTTGCCGGACGGCAGATCGAAATGGTGATCCGCGACTCCAAGGGACAGCCGCAGGAAGCCGCGCGCATCGCGCGCGAGCTCGTCAACACCGACGGCTGCGAGATGCTGCTTGACGGCGAAGCGTCCTCGGGATCGTTCGCGGTTCACGAAGTGGCGCGCGATCTCGGCGTGCTCTGCATCCACACCTGCTCGGAAGCGTCATCGCTGACCGCTGATCCCAAGCAGCACATCCCGAACGCCTTCCGCTGCGTGCGGCAGGGCATTCATGACTCGATCGTCGGCGCCAGCTACGCGGCAGGGATCGCCAAGGCCAAGGGCCTGAAGAAATGGGCGACCTGTTCGCCCGACTACGCCTATGGCCGCGACACCACCGGCGAGTTCGTGCTGTACCTGAAGAAGTTCGCGCCCGACGTCGAGATCATCAGCGAGTCCTGGCCAAAGCTGTTCCAACCCGACTACACCGAGGTGGTGACGAAGATCCTGCAGGCCAAGCCGCAGGCGCTCTATTCCTGCCTGTGGGGCGGCGATCTCACCTCCTACATCGATCAGGCCAACATCTACGCGATGTTTACCCAGATGGAGGTGTTCGCGGTCAACATGGCCGACTACACCGCGCTCACGGTGGTGAAGAACCTGCCCAAGGGCATCCACTCCGGCGACCGCTACATCAAGACATTCCCGCCGACGCCCGAAAATGCCGCCTGGGGCGACGCCTATAAGGCCAAGTACAACGAGTATCCGACCAACTGGTCGTGGCAGAACGCCACGGCGGTCATGTTCCTCAACGAGGCCGTCAAGAAGGCGAACTCCACCGACGGCAAGAAGGTCGCGGAGGCGCTCACCGGCCTCACCATCAAGTGCCCGTTCGGCGCCGACGGCACCGTCACCATGCGCGCCGACGACCACACGCTGGTCGGTTATGCCATCGGCTGGGGCACTACGATTCCGCAGGAGCCCTACGTTCCCGATGTGAAGGCCGGAGACTGGAAGACCATCTTCGAGCTCGAAGCCGAGTGGAAGAAGAGCAAGGGCTACACCTGACCCGCGTGTGCGGCGGAGGGCAGCCTGCTGCCTCCGCCTCGCATCTGATGTTTGTCGCGCGCCGACGTTGCGGCCCGCCGTGATGGATGATTTTCCGTGGACCTCGACGCGCTCGCCAGTTGCCTCGCCAGCCCTGCCTGCCTGGTGACGCAAACCACCAGCGGCCTGATTATCGGCATGCTGCTGTTCCTTGTCGCCGTTGGGCTGACGCTGATCTTCGGCGTGCTCAAGGTGGTCAATTTCAGCCACGGCGCCTTCTATATGTTCGGCGCCTATTTCGCGATGACGGCCTATCAGCTCACCGGCAGCTTCGCGCTGGCGATGCTGAGCGGCGCCGTCGGCACCGCGATCCTCGGTTTGATCTTCGAGCGCGTGTTCATGAGCCGGGTCTACGGCCGCGACGTTTTGATGCAGCTTTTGGTGTGCTACGCCTTCGTGCTGATCTTCGACGATGTCGTCCGCATGATCTGGGGGCCTGAATTCAGGTCGATGGGCATGCCGGCCGCGTTCCAGGTGCCGCCGCTGTTCATCGCCGGCGGCGTGGTGCCGCCATATTATCTGCTCTTGATCGGGGTGGCGCTCGCCGCAGCCGTTGTTCTCGGTCTGGGGCTGGCGCGCTCCACGATCGGCAAGGTGATCCGTGCGGCCGCGCATAATCCCGGCATGGTCTCGGCGCTCGGTATCAATACCGGGTTGATCTATGGCGGCGTATTCGCGCTCGGCGGCATGCTGGCGGGACTGGCGGGAGCGCTCGCCGCGCCGGTGCGCTCGCTGACGCCAGGCATGGGGTTCTCGGTGCTGATCGAGTCCTTCATCGTCACAGTGATCGGCGGCATGGGCTCGATCCTCGGCGCGTTGATCGGCGCGCTTTTGATCGGCCTGATCCGCTCGTTCGGATCGCTCGGCTTCCCGCTGTTCACCGAGGGCTTGATGTATCTGTTCATGGTGATCGTGCTGGTGTCGCGTCCGACCGGGCTGTTCGGCAGGGAGGTCGCATGACCGAGTTGCAGGCCGGGCAGGGCACGCAGCCCCTCGATGTTACCCGGATCGATGCCAGGCCGCAGCGTTACCGCGATGTGCTGATCGCGCTCGTGGCCTTTGTGCTGCTCGCGCTGCTGCCGTTCATCTTCGGCAGCAAGCAGCTGCTCGACTTCGTGATCCGCTGCGCCGCCTACGGATTGTTCGCGACGTCGCTCAACCTTCTGGTCGGCTACACCGGGCTGATCTCGTTCGGCCACGGCATGTTCTTCGGCCTCGGTGCCTATGGTTTCGGGCTGATGATGCAGAAGACCGGCGTGCCGATCCCGGTGGCCTTCGTCGCCACGCTGGCGATGACCCTGGTCGTCGCCGTCGTGATCGGCGCGATTTGCGTGCGGCTGAAGGAAATCTACTTTGCCTTCGTCACGCTGGCATTCCAGATGCTGATCCATTCGACCATCCTGTCGTGGCAGTCGCTGACCGGCGGCGACCAGGGCCTGCGCGGCGGGATTCCGCGGCCGCCGTTTCTCGGCATCGATCTGTCGAACCATCTGCATCTCTACATCACGAGCTGCGCCCTGCTGGTGATCGGCCTGCTGCTCATGCGCCAGATCGCGCAATCACCGTTCGGCTACACCCTGCGGATGATCCGCGACAACGCCACGCGAGCGAGCTTCATCGGCATCGATGTCTGGCGCGCCAAGCTGACGATCTTCGTGCTCGCCGCGCTGTTCGCGGCGACCGGCGGCATCATCATGGCGCTGTTCGTCTCCGGCGCCTATCCCGAATTTGCCTATTGGACGATCTCGGGCGAGGGCATCTTCATCAACATGCTCGGCGGCGTGACAACCTTCCTCGGACCGATGGTCGGCACGGTGCTGCTGCTGATCCTCAACGATACCGTTACCCGCCTGACCGAGTATCACGGCATCGTGCTCGGCATCGTGATCCTGTTCTTTGCCATCGGCCTGCGAAAGGGCCTGATGGACTTTGTCGTCGAATGGTTCGCGCAGCGTCGCGGAGAAGCCGGGGAGCGCGCGCCATGAGTGCACAGACGCGGATCAGCGTCGTTACCGGTGGCGCCAGCGGCATCGGCGCGGCTTGCGTTCGCGAACTCGCAGCGGCCGGCGATCTCGTCGCCGTTCTCGACCGCGATCTCGCCAAGGCGCAGACGGTTGCGGCGGAAGTCGGTGGCAAGGCCTTTGCGGCCGACGTGGCGGACGAGCGCAGCGTCGAGGCCTGTGCGGCCGCGATCGAGCGCGACTGCGGCCCGGTCGCGGTGCTGGTCAACAGCGCCGGCATCATCCAGGTGCCGGTCCGGCCGCACGATCTGCCGATGACCTCCTGGGACGACGTCGTGCGCGTCGACCAGCGCGGCACCTATGTCGCCTGCGTTGCCTTTGCGCGGCAGATGATCGCGCGCAAGCGCGGCAGCATCGTCAACATCGCCTCGATTGCCGGCATGCGCTCGATGCCGCTGCATGCCTATGCGCCCGCCAAGGCGGCGGTGATCGCCATCACCGAATGCCTCGCGGCCGAATGGGGGCCGTCCGGCATCCGCGTCAATGCGGTGTCCCCTGGCTATACGCTGACGCCGGCGCTGAAGAATGCTATCGATCGCGGAGAGCGGGATGTCTCGGCGCTGGCTGCCAATGCAGCACTTCGGCGCCTCGTCGATCCCTCGGAGATCGGCCGCGTCGTCGCATTTCTGGCGTCCGACGCGGCCTCGGCGATGACCGGCGCCAACGTGCCGGTCGATTGCGGCTGGCTTGCCGGCACATCGTGGAGCACCTATGGCGGTCTGCGGGAGGCGAGCGGCTAGCCATGCTGGAGATTCGCGGACTCTCGAAATCCTTTGGCGGCGTCAAGGCGACCGACAACGTCTCGCTCGACTTTGCCGACGGTTCGCTCACCGCCGTGATCGGCCCAAACGGCGCCGGCAAGAGCACGTTCTTCAATCTGATCACGGGCGCGCTGCAACCCGATGCCGGGCAGATTTTGCTCAACGGCGTCGACATGGCGGGCAAGGCCCCGCCGGACATCGTGCGCCATGGCATCGGCCGCGCCTTCCAGGTCGCGAGCATCTTCCCGTCGCTGACGGTCGAGGAGACCATGCTAGCTGCTGTTTGCGCCGATCAGCGACGCGCCGGCGTGATGCATCGCCGGTTTCCGCTGGCCGAGACGCGCGACCGCGCCGAGCATGCGATGGAGCTGCTCGGCCTCGCCGGCAAGCGCAACCGGACCGCGGCGACGCTGTCGCACGGCGACCAGAAGCTGCTCGACATTGCGCTCGCGCTGGTGCTCGAGCCCAAGGTGCTGCTGCTCGACGAACCGACCGCGGGCATGGGTACCGAGGAGCGCTGGCGCATGATCGACAAGGTGCGTGAGCTCTGGGAGAAGCAGAAGATCACCGTCGTGTTCATCGAGCACGACATGGACATCGTATTCAAGATTGCGCCTCGGATCGTCGTACTGTGCTACGGCCGCATCCTGGCGACCGGGACGCCGGACGCGATCCGCAGGAATGACGCCGTGATCGAAGCCTATCTCGGCAGCGACGACCACGCGGGAGCGGTGGCATGAGCGCGCAGCCGGTGGTGCAGGTCGAAGATCTCGACGTCTATTATGGCACCAGCCAGATTCTGTTCGGCGTCGGCCTGTCGGTGCGGCAGGGCGAAACCATGGCGTTGCTGGGCCGCAACGGCGCCGGCAAGTCGACCACCATGAAGGCCATCATGGGGCTGGCGCCGGCGCGCCGCGGCAAGGTGACCCTGCGCGGCCGGGTGGTCTCAGGAATGCGGCCGCATCACATCGCGCGCGCCGGGCTCGGCTTCGTGCCGGAAGACCGTCAGATCTTTCCCGAGCACACGGTCGAGGACAATCTCGTCATCGGCCAGAAGAAGGGGCCTGATGGCGAGGACGAGTGGTCGATCCGCCGCGTCTATGACGTGTTCCCGCTGCTCGAGCCGCTGCGGCACCGGATCGCCGGCAGGCTGTCCGGCGGCGAGCAGCAGATGCTGGCGATCGCCCGCACGCTGATGGGCAATCCGGTGCTGCTGCTGCTGGACGAGCCGAGCGAGGGGCTCGCGCCGATCATCGTGCAGCGCATCGGCGAACTGCTGCGGCAGCTCCGCGGCACCGGTGCCACAGTATTGATCGCCGAGCAGAACATGCATTTTTGCCTTGGCCTTGCGAGCCACGCGACGGTTATCGACAAGGGACAGATCGTCTACACATCTGCCATCGAAGAGCTGAAGGCCAACGATAACATCCGGCAGCGCTATCTGGCGCTGTAGGGCATGATCGGGGAAAAGCGCGGAGCGGTTTTCCCCCGCGACAAAAGCGCAGCGTTTGCGCGGGGATCATACCCAAAGGACAGGGCACTTCGACAGGAGGACAAATGGCGGGCAAGCTGACGCCGACGCATGAAGCGCCGTATCGCGGGCTGAAGGTACTCGATCTCGGGCAGGGGATTGCCTCGCCCTATTGCGCGATGCTGCTCGGTGTCTACGGCGCCGACGTCATCAAGGTCGAGCCGCCGGAGGGCGACTGGTCGCGCTATCTCGGCACGACCTACGGCAACCACACGACGCTGTCGGCGGTCTACAACCGCGGCAAGCGCAGCCTGTGCCTCGACATGAAGCACAAGGACGGGATCGCGATCGCGCAGCGGCTGGCGCGCGAGGCCGACGTCCTCATCGAAGGATTTCGCCCTGGTGTCGCAGAGCGGCTCGGGCTCGGCTATGAGAGCCTGTCGCGCGACAATCCCGGCCTGGTCTATCTGTCGGTCAGCGGCTTCGGGCAGAGCGGCCCGTACGCCAAGCGGCCCGGCTCGGATTCGGTCGCGCAGGCGTTCTCGGGGCTGGTCTCGGTCAATCTCGGCGCCGATGGCGTGCCGCATCGGGTCGGTACCACGATTTCCGACGTCGTCACCGGCGTCTATGCGTTCCAGGCCATCGCCACGACGCTGTTCGCGCGTGCGACCGTCGGCACCGGCCGCTGGATCGACGTCAATCTCTGCCAGTCGACGTCGGCGCTGCTCGGCCACAAGGTGGCGGAGTTCATCCTCGAGGGCGGCGCGCCGCGCGCGCTGAACGTTCCGGCTGGCACCTACCAGACCCAGGACGGCTGGATGATGGTCACCCTGGTGAACGAGCCGCAATACAAGCGGCTGTGCGGTGCGATCGGGCGTGAGGATCTCGCCGGCGATCCGCGTTTTGCCGACTTCGCCCGGCGCGCCGATGCGGCCGACGCGCTGATCCCGCAATTGCGCGAGGTGTTCTTGACCCACGCGACGGATGCCTGGCTGACCCGGCTGCATGCGGCCGATATCATCGCCGAGCGGATCCTCAATCCCGGCGAATGGCTGCGCAACGTCCATGTCGAGGCGACCAGGGCGTCGGTGTGCCAGGACACACCCGGCGTCGGCGCGGTCTACACGCCACGCACGCCGGGGATCGCGAGCCTGTCCGAGGATCACCTTTGCCCCGCGCCTGACGTCGGACAGGATAGCCGCGCCGTGCTGACGGAAGCCGGCTTCGGTTCCGCCGAGATCGACGGCCTGCTGCTGTCGGGCGCGGTGCGGCAGGCCAAGAGCTAACGGGAGGCAACACATCATGAGCACCGACCTCGTTCGTTACTCGGTCACCGACCAGATTGCGGAGATCGTGCTGGATCGCGCGCCGGTCAACGCACTCAGCATTCCCCTGATCGACGCGCTGCTGGCGGCGCTGGCGAAAGCGCGCGATGACGACGCGGTGCGCGCCGTCATCATCAGCAGCGCCCATAAGGTGTTTTGCGCCGGCCTCGATCTCGACATCGTCAGGGGCAAGCCCGCGATCGAGACCAAGACATTCCTGGAGCGGCTGTATTTCGCGCTGAACGATACGCAGTACCGCATGGGCAAGCCGACGATTGCGGCGATCGATGGCGCGGTGCGCGCCGGCGGCATGACGATCGCGATCTCCTGCGACATGATCGTCGCGGGCGACGGCTCGACCTTCGGCTATCCCGAGATCGATGTCGGCCTGATCCCGGCGATCCATTTCGTGCAGTTGCCGCGGCTGGTCGGAAAGCACCAGGCATTCGGCCCGCTGTTCCTTGGCGAGCCCTTCGATGCCGCGACCGCCTTTCGCATGGGCCTGCTCAGCGAGGTGGTGCCGAAGGGCACCGCGCTCGCGCGGGCTCGCGAGATCGCACGCAAGCTCGCGGCGAAATCGCCGATCGTGATGAAGATCGGACGCGACGCCTTCATGCGCGCGGTCGATGCCGATTTCCGCCGCTCGGTGGAAAACACGGCGGAAAGCTTTGTTGTGGTCGCATCGACGGAAGACTGCCAGGAAGGGATCAATGCGTTCGTCGAGAAGCGGACGCCCAACTACAAGGGACGGTAAATGGCTGGATTGTATTTCGAGGAGTTCGAGGTCGGGCAAGAATTCCACCACGAGTTCAGCCGGACCGTGACCGAGATGGACAACACCATGTTCAGCCTCCTGACCATGAACCCGCAGCCGTTGCATATCGACGCGCATTTCTCCGAGAAGACCGAGTTCGGCCAGCGGCTGTTCAACAGCCTCTATACGCTCGGCATCATGATCGGCATGAGCGTGTACGACACGACGCTGGGAACGACCGTCGGCAATCTCGGCATGACCGACGTCAAGTTCCCCAAGCCGGTGTTCCATGGCGACACGCTGAAGGCGCACACCAGGATCATCGGCAAGCGCGCCAGCAAGTCGCGGCCGACCCAGGGCATCGTCGAGTTCGAGCACACCATGACCAACCAGCGCGGCGAGGTGGTGGCGAGCTGCCGCCGCACCGGCCTGATGCACTGCAAGCCGAAGGCGTAAGCGATGCGATCGTTCCTGTTCGTTCCCGGCGACAGCACCCGGAAGTATGAAAGCGCGAAGAAGACTGCGGCCGACGCGCTGATCCTCGACCTCGAGGATTCCATCGCGCCGGACCAGAAGGTCGTCGCGCGCGGCATCACCCGCCAGATGCTCGATGCGCGCAATCCGGAGCAGAAGCTCTATATCCGCGTCAACGCGCTCGACACCGACCTGACGCTCGGCGATCTCGCCGCCGTGATGCCCGGCAAACCCGATGGCATCGTGCTGCCGAAATGCGCCGGCGCCGCCGACGTCAACAGGCTCGCGCTCTATCTCGACGCATTCGAGGCGGCCTCGGATATCGCGCAGGGCACCACGCGGATCGTGACGGTCGCGACCGAGACGGCGCGGGCGGTGCTGAAAATCCTCGATTTCGAGAACATGAGCCCGCGGCTGTGGGGCATGATGTGGGGCGCGGAGGATCTCGCTGCCTCGCTCGGGGCAACGCGCAACCGCAGCGATGGCCGCTATCACTCGCCCTTCATCCTGGCGCGCGATCTCTGCCTGATCGGCGCGGCCGCCGCCGGCGTGGTCGCGATCGACACCATCGCGACCGACATCAACGATCTCGATGCCTTGAAGGCCGAGGCGATCGCCGCGCGGCAGGATGGCTTCCTCGCCAAGGCTGTGATCCACCCAAAGCATGTCGACGTCGTCAACGCGGCCTTCATGCCGACGGATGAAGAAATCGCATGGTCGGAGCGGGTGATCGCCGCGTTCGCCAATAACCCATCGGGGGTCGCCAAGATGGACGGCAAGATGCTGGACAAGCCGCATCTGCGCGCCGCCGAGAAGATCCTGGCGTCGCACAGGAAATAGTCAGCGGTCGGGCTCGATCAGCGCGCCCTTCGCAAGGAGCGCGGCAATCTCCGCCTCCGCAAGTCCTGCTTCACGGAGAATCTCACTGCCATGCTCGCCAAGCCGCGGCGGACAGGTCCGGATCGACGGCGGCGTCCGGCTCCAGGTCGCGGCCGGTCCGGCGACCCGCAGCGTGCCCTCGGTCGGATGCTCCAGTGACTGGATCAGCCCGACCTGAGCCAGATGCGGATCGTCGATCAGGCGATCGAGGTCATGCAACGGCGCATGCGGAATGTCGGCCTCTTCGAAGAAGCGCATCCATTCGGCGGTGCCGCGGGTCTTCATCATCTGCGAGAACCAGTCGTAGACGAAATCGTAGTTCCGGGTTCGGGCGGAAATGCTGTTCAGCCGAGGATCGCGATCGGCTTCGTTCGCAAGGCCGATCTTGGCGAAGAAGGCGTTCCACTGCTTGTCCGAATAGACCAGCGCGCAGATGTAGCCGTCGCTGGTCTGATAGGGGCGGCGGTCCGGCGACAGCAGCCGGGAGTAGCCGGGCGGTCCGATCGGCGGCTCGAAGCTGCGGCCGGCCATGTGATCGCCGAGCACGAACTGGGCCATGGTCTCGAACATCGGGATCTCGATCGCCTGGCCTTCGCCGGTGCGCTCGCGATGGAATAACGCTGCGAGGACGGCGTGGACGGCATTGAGACCGACGATGCGGTCGGCCATCGTCGCCGGAGAGTAGCGCGGCTCGCCGGTGATCCTACCGGTCAGCGCGGGCAGGGCCGTCAGCCCTTGGATCAGGTCGTCATAGGCGGGCCGGCCGGCATACGGCCCGGTTTCGCCGAATCCATGCAAGCTGGCGTAGACGAGCCGCGGGTTCGTGGTGAGGAGGTCGTCGGCGCCGAGTTTCAACCGTGCCATCGCCGCGGGGCGGACGTTGTGGACGAACACGTCGGCGGCTGCGGCGAGCCGCAGTAGCGCCGCGCGGCCGCTCGGCTTCTTCAGGTTGAGCACGATCGAGCGCTTGTTGCGGTTACCCTGCAGGTACATTGCGCCCATCGCTGGGTGGCGCATCGGGGCCGCATGGCGCATGACATCGCCGTCCGGGCTCTCGACCTTAATCACGTCGGCGCCGTAGTCGCCGAGGATCATGGTCGCGTACGGTCCCATCATCACGCTGGTGAGGTCGACGATCCTGACGCCGGCGAGCGGGCCAGCCGGCGCGGATGGCGCGTCTTTCGTTGGCACCCTGCTCAATGGCTGGCGGCCAGCGCTTCGGTGAAGGCCTTGAAGACGTCGGTGCCGGGCTTGCCGCGTTTGTCGACGTCCTTCACCCAATCCTGCGCCACCGACTTGAAGGCGGTGTCGAATACCTTCTTGTCATCGTCGCTGAAGTTGATGACCTTCATGCCCTGCGACTTGATCTTGTCGGTCGCGGCCTTCTCGCCGTCCTCGAATCGCTTGCAGGCCTCGCGCGTGGTCCGTTCGCCGGCCTCGACCAGCGCCTTGCGCACGTTCTCGGGCAGCGACTTGAATTTCAGCTCGCCGATCGAATAGGTGAAGATCGCGGTACCGAAGTTCAGCCCCTCGGTGCCCGACTTCAAGATCTTGCCGAAGTCGTAGGATGCCGAGCTTTGATAGGAGAAGATCAGCCCGTCGAGCGTGCCACGGGTCAGCGATTCATAGATTTCGGGAGCGGCCATCCGCACCGGCACGCCGCCGATCGAACGCATCATCAGATCCATCGCGCCGCCGGTGGTGCGGATCTTCAGACCTTCGAGGTCCTTTGCCGTCTTCACCTCGCGGCCGGTTGCGAGCTGGATCTGGTAAGCCGGCAGCGCCAGCGTCACCAGCGGCCGAAGCTGGTTGGGCACGAATTCCTTGGTCTCCAGGATGCCGCCATTGTGCGAGATCTTGTAGAAGGCGAGCGAGCCCCGGCATTCGCTGTCGAAGATGCCGGGCAACTCGGCAGCCGCTGTCAGCGGAAACTTGTCCGAAGAGTAGGACGGTACGATGTAGGAGATGTCGGCGACACCGAGCGCGGTGAGCTGGGCCATGTCCTTGGCCTTGCCGAGCTGCTCCGCCGGGAAGTGCTGGAACGTGACCTGGCCGTTGGTCAGCTTGGTGACGAGCTCGGAGAACGGCTTGCCGACGAGCTCATGGATCACGTGGCCGGAGGGCAGACTGTCCGCAAGGCGAAGGGTGATCTTCTCCTGGGCGCTGCCGGATCCGGCCGTGGCCGCGAACAACGCCGCGGCGAGCGCGAGCGACCTCGTTGGAGCGGACATCACATTTCTCTCCCTCTATTCGTTGCTTTTCTCAGTAGCCCATTTTCATAGGCAGCCAGAGGATAATCGTCGGCCAGATCACGAGAATTGCGATCGCGATCAGATGGGCGACGAAATGCGGAAATACGCCGTGGAAGACCTCCGCCACAGGGCGCCCGGAATAGCGCGCGACCACGAAGCAATTGAGACCCACAGGAGGAGTGATCATGCCGACCTCGGCGGTCACGATCTTGATGACGCCGAACCACAGCGGATCGTAGCCAAGGGACTTGATCAGCGGCAGCACGATCGGAACGGTCAACACCAGGATGGCGATCTGGTCCATGAACGAGCCGAGCACGATGTAGCCGCAGAGAATGATTGTCAGGATCAGCCACGGAGGCACCGGCAGGCTGCCCACCCAGCTCACAAGATTCTGCGTCACCTGCGTCAGCGTGAAGAAATATCCGAAGATCGAAGCGCCGAACAGGATCATGGCGATCATGCAGGTGCCGTGAGCCGAACGGAGCAATGCGCTGCGCAGAGTCTTGCGGTTGATCCTGCCCTTCCAGCAGGCGAGCGCGAACGCGCCAAACGCGCCGAGCGCGGATGCCTCGGTCGGTGTGGCGACGCCGGTATAGATGACGCCGGTGACCATGCCGAACAACAGCAGCATCGGCCCCACGACGCGCATCATGCGAAGCTTTTCCGCAAGCGATACGGAAGGAGCCGACGGAGCACGACTAGGGTCCTGCCAGGCCAGGAACCAGACGGTGGCCATGATAGTGAAGGTGACGAGTATCCCGGGGATCACGCCGCCGATCAACAGCGCGCCGATATTTACCTCCGCGAGCAGGCCGTAGATCACCAGCGCCACAGATGGCGGGATCAGCATCGCGAGGGTGCCGGAAATCGCGACGACGCCCGCTGCCATTCTCGGTTCATAGCCCTGCTTCAGCATTGCCGGCAGGCTTGTGGCGGAAAGCGTGGCGGCGGACGCAGTGCTTGTGCCGCAGATCGCGCCGAAGCCGGCGCCGGCCAGCGCCGTCGCCATGCCGAGACCGCCCGGAATTCGTCCGACCCAAGCCGCAGTCGCCTTGAACAGGTCGTCGGCGATTCCGCTTACGAGCACGAATTCCGCCATCAGCAGGAACATCGGGATGGTGATCAACTCGTAAGAGGTGACGGCCGAGAGCGGCGCGGTCTGCAAAATTCCCGTGAGGATCGGCATGCCGCCGATCATGTACAGGCCGAGCACGCCGGATCCCGCCATCGCAAAGCCGACTGGGGTGCCGATCGCAAGCAGACTGAACAGTACCAGCATCACCAGGAGAAGCGTCATTCGAATGTCTCTCCGGCGGCATGCGAGGCGGGCAGTGCGATCACGCTGCGTCCGGTCGCGAGCGAAATCGCGTGTGCGACGAGGTGCAGCACGAGGCGGATCGTGATCAGCCCGGCGCCGAACGGCACCAGTCCGATCGACGGCCACATCGGCCACGGGATCGCGCCGGCCATCACGTCAGCGGACTCGAAGCTGTCGACGGCACGCAGGAAGCCGAGATAGGCGATCAGCGAGAATATGGCGATGCCGACAATGCAGGTCACGATTTCCGAGATGCGGATCATCGCCGGCGAGAATTTCTGCTGCAGGATATCGACGCTGACATGGGCACGGCTGGCGTAGGCTTCCGACAGCACGAGAAAGAAGATGCCAGCCATCAGATAGAGCGAGATCAGGTCATAGGCCCACGAGAATGGCTTGTTGAAGGCGTAACGCATGATGACGTCGCCAAACACGATCATCATGATCGTGAACATGAACGTCGCGGCAATCGTCGAGGCGATCTTCTCGATGGCACCGAGCGCCCTTAACAATCCGTCGATCAAGAGTCTTGCCCCCGTGGCTTTGTGTGTTCACTTTGCCGGAATGGCAGCGACCGCGGCGTCGAATTCCTTGAGCGCGTCGCTGCCGTGCTTGCCGCGTGCATCGAGCCCGTCGGCCCAGGCCTTGCTCACGCCCTTCGTCAGATCCTTGAGCTTTGCGACGACGTCGGACTGCAGGGTGTCGAAGCGGACGCCCGCGGTCTCCATCGACCTCATGGTCTCGCTGTCCTGCTTTTGCACTTCCTTGCAGGCTGATGGCAGGATCTCCTCGGCGACGTCGACCATGGCCTTCTGGATCGCGGGCGACAGTTTCTTCCAGGCGTTCTCGCTGATCGAATATGCGACCACGAAGCTTGCGAAGCCGAAGCCTTCGGTGGAATGGTTGACGAGCTTGTCGGCGCCGTAGGCGACGACGCTCTCGAGCGGAAACAGCAGGCCGTCCATCGTGCCACGCGACAGCGACTCATAAGCGTCGGGCGCCGCCATGCGCACCGGCACTGCACCGATGGCGCGCAGGGTGAGGTCCTGCGCGCCGCCGGTCGATCGCAGCTTCAGTCCATTGATATCGGCAACATCCTTCACCGGCTGCTTCACGGTCAGGATGCGATACGGCGGCAGGCTCACCGCGAGCAGCAGGCGGATGCCGTTTGCGGTATAATCCTGCTGTGCAATCACGCCGCTGCGCGCGGATTTCCAATACGCCAGCGTGCCTTGGCAGGAATGCTCGAACGCGCCGGGCAGCATCGCGACTTCGGAGACCGGCATCTTGTCGGACACGTAGGCGGGCGCGACATAGCCGATATCGGCGACGCCAGTTTGCGTCAGCTTGAGCATGTCAGCGGCCTTGCCGAGTTGCTGGGCCGGATAATGCTCGAACGTCACCGCGTTGTTGGTGCGCTTCTGGACCTCGGCCATCCAGGGCTCGAGCACGAGGCGGACGAGATAGTGGCCTTTCGGAAAGGAGTCGGCGACCCGCAGCTTGATCGGGTCCGCCGCCGCAAGATTGACCGATGCGATGAGGAAGCCGTAACCGGCCAGCGCCTGCCAAAGCCCGCCCATATGTCCTGCCCCTGAGTAACCTTGTTGTTTTGAGCAGCTGGGCACAAACGAATTTGCCCGTCAAGCAGGGCTCGGCTGAGCGTGCTTGATGAGACAACCAAAGAGCGCGAGACGCCATGCGCCCGCGATTGCGACGATGGAAGGCATCACGGGAGAGGATGTCGAAATGCCCGCCCTGATCGCCGATTACGTCCCGTGACGACCAACTAGGAACCTGATCCGCAAGAAAGACCCGGATGCGACATCAATTTTGTCCACTGCGCGGGAAATTCCTCTGCGCCCGATCGCACCGTCGCCAGCAGCACAGCCGATGCGGCGAGTAGGAACTCGCCGCGCTCCCGAAAAGGAAAGGTCGAAAATGTTGCTTAGTGTGTGATCGACTAGCCTAGATCACCGGATTGAGGAATGCGCCCCGACGGCCGACTTGCCGTCCTGCCGCTTCGACCACGAGACGTAGTAGGCGACGGCCGTCATCGCGGCGATACCGGCGATGCTGACCGCGACCTGCCTTGCCAGTGAGTATGGGCCCGTAATCAGGATCAGGTGCGCAGCGAATGAGAGGAAGACGCCTGCACAGAACACGGCCAGCCATTCCTCGCCGCACTTGATGATCGGCTGCAAGGCGTGAGATCGCAGGTATTCCCAATCGCGCGGCACCAGCCACGTGAACAGGAACGTCAAGGTCACGAAGTGCAGGATGCGATGAGGCGCGACATCCTCCCGGTCGTTTGGCGGTAGCATATCGCTCAGCCCGCTCGGCATCATTTGCGCGAGTGCCGGGATATCGCTGGTCGAGACGATCGTCAGGGCGAACAGCAAATACAGCAACGCCGTGGCGCGTAGCGCGGGAGCGGCCTGCATCGCGCGGATCGCGGGTGCATATCGCGCGCCGATCAGCGCGAGCCAGCCGCCCATCACGAACAGCAATTGCCAGCAGAACGGATTGAGGTACCAGTCTCCATACGGATATGACGACAGGTTCCAGTCGAGCAGCCGGCCGGCCGCATAGAGGGTCACGGACGCGACGATCGTCACGTTCGGCACGTACAACAGCCCGAACACGATGATGGGCTGGAACGCCATCAAGGCAATGGTGAGTTGCAGCACGTCGAGATTGAGCGGCTTGGCCTGCAGGAACAGGCCGTAGATCAACGTCCGGATCGGGTGATCGATGAAGCCGGTGATGTTGAACTCGCTGATGATCTCGGGCGCCGCGGTCCGGGTAGCGACATAGCTGATCAACTCGACATAGATCACGAACAAAACGATATAGGCGGCATAGAGCTGCCATACGCGCTTGAAGATGCGGGTTGCGGCCACCAGGAATCCGCGTTCCAGCGTCATTCTGGCGTAGATCAGCGTCACTGCGTAGCCGCCAACGAATACAAAAAGGTCGGTTGCGCCGCTGAAGCCGAAGTTGCGCATGGTCAGCGCGCCGACGACGTTGTGCGGAATATGGTCCAGAAACAGAAACCAGTTTGCGATGCCAAGCAGCAGCGCGATCCTGAGATCGCCATCGGCTTTCGCGATCTCGGCGTTTGTTGTCGAAGTCATCTGAAGCTGAAATTTGCCGGCCCGAGAAACGAATCGCTAATCTAGAGGGAACCCGCGCCTGGTCCGAATAGACTTTGCGTGAACCCTATCTAGTCCGTTTCGGGTTCCGGCCAAGTGGCCGGCTCAAGAAAGATCACGTTTTCGCAATCATCCCGTGAGCGGTGTCAGACCGGTTCGTGTTTGCGCAGGTCGCGGGCGTGATCCAGCGTATTGGCTTGCAGGTTCGCGCCGGTCGCGGGGAGCTCCGGCAGGGCGGCCTCGGCCAGGAGGTCGTCCGTGACATCCTCGACCGAACGCTCGGCAGTCTCGTGAATGAAGCTGATGTTCGTATATTCGCCCGAGGCGATTCGTGAGACGACGTCGCGTCGTGTCATTTCGGGATCGACGATCGCCTCGCGGCCACGGCGGCCATAATCGATCATCACGACGAAGTACTGCATTGCCGGATCGTTCGGTGTTCTGACTGTCACCGGGCATTATTTCCGATAATCGGAAGTGCGTCAAGTTGAATTGTTGAAAACCGAAATTCAGGCATGCGCGGCCGGACCGATTCGGCCCGAAGGCGTCCGAATCGGTCTGGCCGGTCCCTGAAGCAGCACGGTTACTTCTCGGACGATCGCCCGCCCTGCGTCCGAGCAGATTTGCGACTCTTCGCCGCCGATTTGCCGCGCAGCCTTTCGATCTGGCCGCGGGGCAGGGTGACGCAGATTTCGCCGATCCATTCGAGCTTTACGCCGTTGATCGGCTTGGCGTTGAAGCTCTTGAGGTTGACGGTGCCGGACGAACTGCCGCGTTCGATCGTCTTCAGATATCGCTCGCCGCTCTTCAGCCGGACCGCAGCTTCCTCTCCGTAGAAGCTCGATAGCGGATAGCGCTGTTCGCGATACACCACGATGACGTCGCCGTTCTCGTATTTCGGCAGCATCGAATCGCCTGAGACCTCGAAAGCGACGGTCTCCTCCGTCATCGGGAACGGAAGCTCGATTTCGCCCAGACCCTCCGGCGGGACCTGCTCAAGCTCCGGCTGGATCGAGGCGCCGGCGCCGACCCGGCCCACGATCGGCACCGAATTCAGCTCCAAATACTCCATGATCGGGGCAATCTCGGATGCCTTGATCAACCTAATTCCCGACAGGATTTCGGAGACCGCCCCGGCCCGAACCCCCATCGCGCGGGCGAGCCCGCCTTTGCTCTTCCCGGTCTTTTCCAGTGCTCGTTCGATCAGTGCCGCGTCCAGCATGTTTCATCCTTTCCCAAACCCGGACACACTATATCCGTTACGATTATCAGAAACAAGGCTTGACATTTTATTCGGAATATCGGAAGATGTGCGAGGCGCCGGCGGAATGACAGAAATGGGAATTTGGAATGGAAACGATGAACTGGCTGCTGGAGCATTCGGCAGCCTTGCAGGACCTCCGCGCCCGCGGCTTGTCCTATTCGGAAATCGCTGACACGATCAACGCTACCTTCAAGACGGCCTATACGCGCAACGCGGCGCTCAGCCGGGCGCAGCGCATGGGGTTGGCGGGCCTTGAAAGGCTCGAGCCGTCCCTGCCGGGGCACCTCGATCCGCCCAAATCGCCCCTGCCGGAGCTCCCAAGGTTCGGGCGGCTGCGTGAAGGGCGCGCCGAATTGACGCCCGATCTGCTTCGCGGGCCAAAGATCTTCACTGAAACGGTGGAGATGCCGCAACTTCGTTGCGTGGTGGTCGTGCCGCGGCATCTTTCGCTGCTCGACCTCAAACCCGGAGACTGTCGCTATCCCTATGGTGGCGATCGCGACGGCGAGACAATGACCTTCTGCGGTCATCCGTGCCGGTCGGGCTCGAGCTACTGCACCCCGCATTTTCACCTCAGTCGCGATCCTGAGGCCACGGCGAGGCCGGTATTGAGCGCCGCCTGGCTTCAAGCCATCGGGACCGGTTGAGGCAATTCATCACCAGACCGACGGACATCGGTCCGCAACCGAGATCGCGCGGAAGCCTCCGCGCGTCCATCATCAGATATTTTGGAGGTTACCAATGCCGCGAGCCAGGCGCCGGAAGCCGCACGATCCCGCCGGAGCGCGCGAAGCGGTCAATGCGCGACGCGGATGGTCGTCTGTAAAAAAAGCTGTGACTGCACCAAAAGAGGCGGAAGGCGAGCGGGCTGCGGCTTAGGGGCCGATACGTCAGGTAAACTGCCTCTCACGTGATTAGCATCTTCAGCCACACTGACGAGGCTGCTGCGCTTTGCTATTGTTTTTGCGCACAGAGAAGCCCACGGTTATATCGCCTATGCGCGGGAGCAGCCTTATGGTGCAAGCTCTCATTGTACACAAGGACCGGCTGCCTCAGCCGCAAAAGATGCATCAAGCGGCGCAATATGTCCGCATGTCCACCGACTACCAGAAATACTCCATCGAAAATCAGGCGGTGGTTATCGCTGCCTACGCCGAGCTTCATAAACTCACGATCGTGCGCACCTATCGCGATGAGGGCGAAAGCGGCCTGAAGATCGAGAATCGAACTGGCTTGACCGAACTGATTGACGATGTTCAGTCCGGTCGAATTGAGTTTGGTCATTTGCTGGTATTTGACGTCAGTCGATGGGGGCGCTTTCAGGATGTTGATGAGAGCGCGCATTACGAGTTCATATGTCGAAAGGCCGGCGTCAAGGTTGCCTATTGCGCCGAGCAATTCGACAACGACGGCAGTCTCCTTTCGAGCATAGTTAAGAATATCAAGAGGGTCATGGCGGCAGAGTTCAGCCGGGAGCTTTCGGCCAAGGTTCTTGCAGGAGCTTTGCGTCTGGCAAGTCGCGGGTTCAAGATGGGTGCCCCGGCACCTTATGGTCTAGAGAGGCGACTCGTTGACGATAAATGTAGGCCGAAAGGTGTTCTGAAGAGCGGCGAGCGGAAGTCTCTTACCACCGACCGTGTCACACTCGGGCCAGGCTCGCGAGATCAAGTCGACGTCGTGAAGTGGGTCTTCGATGAATATCTACGATGCAAATCGCAGGCGGAAATCGCGCGTGAGCTTAACCGAAGAGGCGTCCTTACGAACCGAGGATACCGATGGCAGCAAAGTGCGATAAGTGCACTTCTTCACAACGAAGCGTATATCGGCGACTCCATCTACAATCGTGACACCGCGAAACTAGGAGCGAAGCGAACGCACAATCCGAGAGATCTCTGGATCACACGTAAGGGCGCGATCGAGCCAATCATTAAGCGTGATACATTTCTGCGCGCAAAGAAGACAATGGAGGAGCGTTGCGTTTGCATTTCCGAGAAGGAGATGCTCGTGCGCCTTCGTAAGGTCCTGATGAAGAACGGCAAGCTCAACGCCTCGATTATTGATGCAAGCCCCAGTTTGCCTTCGCTCACCACGTATCTCGTTCACTTTGGCACGCTTCGAAATCTCTATCGATTGATCGGCTACACGGGCAACCAAGACCGCTTCGACAAGCTTGACGCGCACAGAAAGTGGGTCAATTTCCACCTCGAAAATGCCAGCCGTCTTCGCGAAGCCTTTGAGGATGCGAATAGGCGCGCCACATTTGATCAGCCGACCGGATGTTTGCGGATAGATAACGCCGTGAATATCTGCTTCCAATTGGCCAAATGGCGCAAGTATGGGGGCCAGCCGCTGCGCTGGGCGATGGTTCGTCACGTGGCATTGCAGAGGGGATGGGTCGTCGCGCTAAGGATGGGTGAGAACAATGAGGCGGTCCTGGATTATCTATTATTGCCGTCCGCGTCGCTTTCGTTCAAAACCCAAGTATTCTCTTTTTCTGAGGACACACGCGCGGCCCACAAAATCGAGCGCTTTCCGACTTTCGAGGCGCTGTCTCGGTCGCTCGTAGAGCGAGTCTGCAAGGGAGCGAGCAAAACAAGCGGGCCAAAAAAGGGCTAGAGCACCCAGGTAGCGTTCGACTGAGCAGCGTTGTGAGCACCTACACTCACCACGATGATGACCAGGAATAGCGGCCTCGCTTACGAGGCCACTGCTCGCGCATGTACGCTCGCAAGCCTCGTTTGCCAAGGTGGTCCGAAGGTCCATTGTGATCGACGTCAGTAACAATACCTGGAGTGTCCTGGTTCCCCAACTTTGCTGCCACGAAAAATCATTCAGCGTCGTGGGACCGAGAGCTAGCTGAGTATCCTGAGTATGAAAGGGTGATATCTGAATTCGGAACCGAGCTTCCAGATGTCGATGGCGGCCTGCGACGCGAGCCGATCACCGAGGGGCAGCGCCAGGCGACGCTGCGCCTGAATCGCGCCGAGCATGAACTCGGCGCCGACGGTTCGGCGCTGGTGCACGATGTCCTGATCCTCGGCATGACCATGGAGCAGGTTGGACAGCGGCGCGGACTGCGTACGCAGCGCTGGCAGGAATATTTTGCGCGGCGTCTCAAGGAATGCCTGGATCGGCTGGCGCTGATGTACGGACTTGCGACGGCAAGCAGGGTCCCGGTGAACGACCGTCAACGCTGATCTGACGTGATTGCTGGCGTGCCGGTTTGCCGCGCAGGAATCTGGCACGGCAGCAACTCGCGACATGACTGTGCCTTGCCTCACACTGAACTCCTTCCTTGTGTGCGGTCGGGTTGGGCCCGGGCTGTGTCGAAGATGGTCGACAGCGGCGCGGACTCTCATGTAACTTCCGTTGCGTCGACGACCTGCCTGCATTCGAGGCCTCTCGCGCGGGGAAGGGTCTGGTACGTCCACGCAAGGGAGTTCGCCGCGGCTACGCACCTGTCCACGTCTTCTCTGCATCACGAACACCACGAGCAACGTGGATCGATGCCGACGCGGAGCCTAATCAAAATAACCCAAGGGAGAACCGACCGATGAATCACACTGGAAACTGCTTTTGTGGCGCCGTCGAACTCAAGGTCAGTGGGGAGCCCGAGGCAATGGGCTATTGCCACTGCCGTTCATGCCGTTCCTGGTCCGGCGGTCCGGTGAATGCGTTCAGCCTCTGGAAGCCCGAGGCGGTCGAGGTGACCAAGGGCGCCGACCACATCGCGACATTCGAGAAGACCGCGATGAGCCAGCGCAAATATTGCACAAAGTGCGGCGGTCACCTGATGACCAACCACCCGACGCTCGGGCTCGTCGATGTGTTCACCGCAACGATCCCGACGCTGAAATTCAGCCCGGGCGTTCACGTCAACTATTCCGAGGCAGTGCTGCAGATACGCGATGGCCTGCCGAAGTTGAAGGATTTTCCGGCCGAGTTCGGCGGCTCCGGCGAAATGATCGCCGAATAGCCCGAAGGCTCTCCATCACGAAAGCGGGTGGCGGCGGCGTGCCGCCACCCGTCTGCGTATGGCCCCCCAGATCGGTGTCCAGCAGGCTTGCTTCGCATGCGAGGCGTCCGACCATGTCGGCGGCCGCCCGCGCCGCCGGGGCGTCCTGGCCATTGACAGCCATGTCGGACGAAGGTCCCGCCCTGCAAAATCCGGGTTTGGTTTTGCTGACGAGCTTCCGCTAAAAGGCGAGCAGCGTCGGTCTTGGCAGGGACCGTCGTATTTCGCCTGACAAAATGAACAGAGGAAGCGTCAGATCATGACCAGACCAGAATTGCCGGGGCGCACGCCGCGCGGGGAGGGAGTTCCGACGGCGCTCGACGGCCTGCTGGTCGTCGACTTCACCCGCGTTGTGGCCGGCCCGGCCTGCACGCAAACGCTGGCCGACTTCGGGGCCGAAGTCATCAAGATCGAAAATCCGGACGGCGGTGATGACACGCGCGCCTATGAGCACGCCGAAATCGGCGGGGAGAGCGCGGCGTATCTGAGCCTCAATCGCAACAAGCGCGGCATCGCGCTCGATTTCAACAATCCGGCCGCGCTCGAGATCGCTCGCGCCTTGATTGCCAAGGCCGACGTCGTGGTGGAGAATTTCTCCGGCGGCGTGATGAAGAAATTCGGTCTTGATTATGCGTCGGTGGCGCCGACCAACCCGCGGCTGATTTATTGCTCGATCTCCGCCTACGGCCGCAAAGGCGATTTCGCGCTGCGCCCGGGCTTCGACCCGATCACGCAGGCCGAAAGCGGCTTCATGTCGCTCAACGGTTTCCCGGATGGCGAGCCGGTGCGCACCGGGCCGCCGATCGTCGACATGGCAACTGGCATGTCGGCCTGCAACGCCATCCTGCTGGCGCTGATCGCGCGCGATCGGCTCGGTCGCGGTCAGCAGGTCGAGGTCGCATTGATCGACACCGCGGTGTCAATGACCGGTTTCTACGGCATGGCCTATCTCATCAATGGCAACAATCCCGGCCGTTTCGGCAACTCTCCGAACGGTTCGCCGACCGTCGGCGTCTACCGGGCGTCCGATGGTCCGCTCTACATGGCCTGCGCCAATGACCGGCTGTATCGCCGGCTGGTCACCGACGTGCTGGAACGTCCGGATCTCGTCACCGATCCCGAGTTTGCTCATCGCAAGGCGCGGACCGCCAACAAGGAGAAGCTGCGCGCGATCATTGCCAGCGTGTTTGCGGGCGACACGCTCGAGAACTGGATGGCGAAGATGAAGAAGGCCAACATTCCGGTTGGCTATCTGCGGACGGTCGAGGAGGGGTTCAACGCGCCCGAGGTACGCGACCGGCATCGCCTGAGCAGGATTGCGCATCCAACCGCCGGCTCGGTTCCGAACATCGAGTCGCCGGTCAATATGAGCCTGACGCCGACCGTTGATCCTGTTGCGGCTCCGCTGCTCGGTCAACATACGAAGGACGTGTTGAGCGAGACGCTTGGTTACGACGACCGGCGTATCGCCGCGCTGGCCGAGGCTGGCGCGTTTGGCAAGGCGGGCAACACCGGCTAGAGCCTTTTCCGTGCCGATAGAATCGGAACGGGGCTCTAGATTCTGGTTTGACGCGTTTCCTTGACGCGAACCCGTATCCGCTTCGCTCGAAAACGCTCCAGCGTGCTCGGCCTGCACGAAGGATCAGCTATTCGCATACCAGCCTGACCGCAGGCGAGAGGAAAGCCTCTCGCCTCGCGAGATGTCTTTCAGGCGTCGCAGGCCCGGCGGGTCGCCGGCGGCCCGGGAGCTGGTCCGTTTTGGGAACTCAGTTCGGCTTGCTGCGCAAGTTGTTCCTTGGCATACTTTCAACTTCCTCGGGCTCCGCCCGATCAATCTCGAGGCGTGCCATCCGGAGGATGAGGGTTGCCGTGGTGAGGCCGAGGCGTTCGGCCTCTTGTGCTGCGGTGTCGACCTTCTGGGCCAAGCCTTCACGTTTACCTGGGTATGCCATTCGTAATCCTCACTTAAGGTGCGAGATGAAAAATCCCACATACGTTGCAGAGCTGCAGAAGAAGCTCGGAGCTCCATCGAGCGAAACACTGGAAAGCCTGCGACTGTTGAAGGCTTTCCTTCGACTTGCGCCCGACCAGCGTTCCGAGGTCATCGAGCTGGTCGAACGTTTGGCGGCTGAGCCGCCGCGCGATCCCTCTCTGTCCTGAGGTGCTCGCAAATCTTTCCTGTGCGTCAGTTGTTCATTGGCTTGGCGGGCGTTTGCGTCGCGATCACGTAGATTGCGCCGCCCTCGAGCGCTTCGGATTGATGCAGCGTGCCGGCTGGCAGCAAGATGGTGTCGCCGGCGCCAACCACCCGCTCGCCGCCATCCCAGATGAAGTGCAGCCGGCCGCTGATGATCATCAGGATCTCGTCGACCGGATGGGTATGGAATTGATGCACCTTGCCGGCCGCATCATGTTGCAACTCGACCGACCCCTGGGGCGGAAGCAGGTTCAGGATCTCCGGGTCGATGGCAAATTCAGTCTTCGTGCCTGCGATGATCTGGGTCATGCTGCCTGCTCCTTGTTCGCGATCGGTGGCGTCTTGTTCTGCGCGAGCTTGGCGAAGGGGCAGCCCGAACTCGCATTGTTGTCGTCGTGCAGGAAGTACTGCAGATACTCGCGGCCGTCGGTCGCACCGTAGCGGCCCAGAAGCGGAGAGGGGCTCGCGCTGTCGTACGGGATCAGGCGCTTGCGCACCTCCGCGAACGCGGCGTTCGCGGCCTTCTCCGTCCCGAGGATCTTCTCGAACACCCAGCGCGGCTGGAATGTGAGCATGAAGGCGCTGGACCGGCGGCTCTGCCGCATCACATGCGCGGGCGTCGTGCAGACCACGAAGATCGGCTCGCCTGCAAACGAGAACTCCCACATCGGGTGGTCGATCTGTTCCGGAATCTCCGATGGCCAAGGGTTCTTGTCCAGCCGTGCGAGCTGGTCGAGCGTCAGCCACATCTTGCGATAATAGGCATCGAGCGTCTGTACCGGGCGGGGTCGCGTGAACACGATCAACGAGGTGTTGGGACCGAACGAGCGCGCCTGCGAGACATATAGCCCGAGTTGCTCGCCCAGCACCGCCACGTCATATGGGTCGAGGAACAGGTAGCGGAGCTGATCCTGGCGATGTCCGGTCACGCCGAACACGCAAGGGAACGGCCTTGCCTCGCTGCTCATCTGTGCTTCAAACTCGGAGAACATCACGCTCTGCCAGCTGCTGACCGGAAAGTTTGACGCGATTTCGCCTTTTCTCAAGAACAAGCGCTCCATAACACCCCCTACACTCATAACGGCACTAACGAGCTATCAACTTGCTTCTCATCAAGAGCGGCCCGGCAATGCCCGGCAGCGACATGAGAAGCAGAATGACAATCAAGGCGCTGTAGCCGCCGTCGCCGATCGCGGCCGTGTTGTGTACGGCGTCGGTCCCCGAGGCGTTGCTGGCGGCTAGCATCGCGAAGCCGATGATGGGCTGCGAGATGCCGGCGAAGATTCCGGCGGCTGTGGTGTTCACGGATGCGCCCACGCCGATCAGATCGGCGGTGTAGAGCTTCTTGACGCATTTCAGCACCAGCGGGACAGTGCCGCCGGCGACGAGCCCCAAGGCAGTAAACACGACGGTGACGTAGGCGAGACCAAATGTCTGGGCGATCGGCGGCAGCAGCATCGCGATCAGCAGCATGCGGAGCACGCAAATGCCGATCAGCGCGCGGTCAAGCGCCGCCGCGGCGCGATCGGCGGCGTGACCCAGGAAGATCGAGCCGAGCGCATTGCCGATCATGAAGGCGAGCAGGGGCGTGCCGGCCGCCGTCGGGGAGATGTGGAAGAAGTGCGCGACCATCGGAATGCCCCAGACGCCCGACAGCGTCGTTACCACCGCGAAGTGCGACGCAAACGTCATTGCGCAACCCCAGTTCGCGACATGGGCCAGCGATTGCCGCGCGGCGAGCACCACGCCCTTCAGCGTCTTGTTGCTGTGCGAGGCTGGATCTGGCTTGAGCGCGAGCTTGGCGAAAGCGAGGTTGGCCAATCCAATGCACGCGATGAACAGGAAGCAGGCCCGCCAGCCAAAGCCTGAAACCGCAGCTGCAAGCGGCGTGGTCGCAATTACGCCACCGACATAGCCCGAGACCTGCGAAATGCCCGACATCATGCCGAACCGCTCATCCGCGAAGCTTTGTGCCACGAGCTTCAGGAGTGCGGTGAAGACCAGCGCATCGCCGCAGGCGACGATCAGGCGTGCAACAAAAACGTCGAGCAGGTTCGGTGCCAGCGCGAACGCGGCGCTGCCGAGCGAGGAGGCGATCATGCTGACGAGGACGACGCGCTTGACGCCGTAACGGTCGACCAGAAGGCCTGCCGGAATCTGCATCAAGGTGTAGCCCCAGAAGTAACTAGAGGCGAGCATCGCAACGCCGGCCGCGTCGGTGTTGAAGTCGTGCATGAAACTGAGGCTGACCGACTGTGGCGATACGCGCTGCAGGAAGGCTATGGCGTAAGCGATGGCCACCGCAGTCCACGCGAGATAGGCGCGATCGGTGAAGCGCGACGTCGGGGCATAAACAGCTTGTTGTCCAAGCACCGACATCACACCCTCGCGTAACCCACCGAGAAAAGGGCATCCGCTGAATTCGGAATCTTCCGTGACATCGCGGCATCGACCAGCGACGCGGTGCCATGATAGGCCTGCCGATGGTGCTTAATGTGGCCGTAAGCGCCACGCATGATCATGTCGGGCAGTTCGAGCGGCCTGCCCGGATAGAGCGAGGTGCACATCTCGATACAGGCCGCCTGCAGGGCGAGATCCTGCGCATCGTCGAGCAAAGATGGAGTCACTTTTTCGCAAATTTTAGCGTTCGCTGCCCAGACGATCGGGTTGCGGGTTCGCCAGCCGTAAAGCACGTTGCCCTCGGTTCTCGCGGCAGCGCCGGAGCATTTCAGGACTTCCGATGTGAAGAAGCCGTAGAAGCCGCGGCCCTGGTGCGCCGGAAGCACTTCCGTGCCGCTGCGATAGATGCCAAGCCCGGCCGACATCTCCAGGACGCGGTAGACCGAGAAGGCAATGAGGCCAGACCGATCGTAGACAAGGATCAGGCTGTACCTCTTGTCGAAAGGCGAGGAGGTTGCTGTCCAGTGCGGCTCGGTGGCCTGCCAGTTGACGGCAATGATGCCGTTCATGGCGTCCATCAGCGGCTGACGGTCGCAGGCTTCGACCCGGGATGCATCGGGTAGACTGTAGATCGCGTAATCCGTCCAAGGCGATTTGATCGCTTCGTATCCGCTGCCCAGATTTCGCGACATGGCAGAACTCCAGAATTCCATTGCGAGCTATACAGGGCAGCCTCGAATGGCTTAAAGGACAATATGCCCTCGAAAACTGCCAAAGCGCCCCGGCCTGAGCCGCGCGACAAGAAAGCAACGCGGCGGATCGCGATCGTTGCCTTTCCGGGTGTGACCTTGCTCGACATCTCGGGACCGGCGCAGGTGTTTGCAGAACTGGAAGCGATCGAGCTGCCGGGACCGGACTACTCGCTGTCCTACCTGTCGACCTCCGGCGGGTTGGTGCCGACCGATGTCGGCATGATGATCGACACGGCGCCGATCGACAGTATTGCGCCCGCCGAGGTCGACACGCTGGTGATCCCCGGCGGGCCCGGCATCTGGAAGATCCGCAACGATGCGAAGTTGATGAACTGGATCGCGGAGGCGCTGCCGAAGGCGCGCCGTATCGCGTCGGTTTGCCTTGGCGCATTTGCGCTGGCCTGGACCGGGATTCTGGACGGCAAGCGGGCAGCAACGCACTGGCGTTATTGTCCCCGTCTGCAGGATAGCTTTCCCAATATCCGGGTCGAGCCCAACGCGATCTTCGTCAAGGACGGACGGGTCTGGTCATCGGCCGGGGTCAGTGCCGGCATCGATCTGGCGCTCGCCATGATCGAGGAGGATTTCGGCCACACCATCGCGCTCGATGTCGCGCGCAGACTTGTGGTGTTTCTGAAACGGCCGGGCGGTCAGAGCCAATTCTCGACCGTCCTTGCCGCCCAGGCATCGGACGTCGAGGGACGCTTCAGCGCGCTGCACGCCTGGATCATCGAGAACATCACGAGCGACCTCAAGGTCGAGACCCTCGCGGAAAAGGCGGGGATGACGCCACGCACCTTTGCCCGGACCTATGTCAGCCGCACCGGCATGACGCCGGCAAGCGGCGTCGAGGCGCTGCGCGTGGAGACCGCGCGCTTGCTGCTCGAAAGCCGCCAGATCGGCGGTGTGGTCGAGGTCGCCAAGCGCGCGGGATTTGGCGATGACGAGCGAATGCGGCGGGCCTTCCTGCGCCACCTCGGCGTATCGCCGACCGAGTACCGAAACCGGTTTTCGGGCAGTTAGCTCGCTTCGCGCGAGGCCTGTCCGGATGCGGACCGCTTCGCGTCGAGAGCCGATCCATCTCACGAGCGAATAGCTGGCCTTCGCTGGCCGGATTCGTGGCTCAAGGTGGTAGCTTTTCCGGTTTGTCTGCGGCTAATGTGCCGGCCAAATCGGGAGAAGAAACACCATGAATGACGGGACCCCCATTCGACAGGCGCGCAATGTCGAACTCGGCGCCAGCGGCGAGGAATTCCAGAACCTGCACGAATTCGCGCGAAAGGCCCGTGCCAAGCTGAATCAGAACGCCTGGGACTACATCGTCGGCGCCTCGGAGACCGAGACCACGATGCGCCGCAACAGAATGGCCCTCGACGAGATCGCGTTCCGGCCGCGCGTCCTGCGCAACGTCATCAACGTCGATCCTTCTACCAAGGTATTCGGACGCAAGCTCCGGCTTCCCGTGATGATCGCCCCGGTCGGCGCGCTCGAGATCTTCGATCCGGATGCGGGCGCGGCCGTCGCGCGCGGAGCGGGAACGTTCGGCGCGGCGCACATGCTGAGTTCGGTGTCCGAGCCCGGGCTGGAGAACACCGCCAAGGCGGCACCGGACGCGCTTCGCATCTTCCAGCTCTATGTGCGCGGCGACGATGCCTTTGTCGAGGATGTGGTCAGCCGCAGCATCGACAACGGTTACGCCGCGTTCTGCCTCACCGTCGACACCGCCCATTACAGCCGGCGCGAGCGCGACATAGCCAAGCGCTATGTCCGCGAGAGCCGCATCCGCGCCACCGGCGGCGATTTCCAGAAGGGGCTGGAATGGCGAACGGTGAAGTTGATCAAGGACAAGTTCAAGATTCCACTTATCCTCAAGGGGATCGCCACCGCCGAAGACGCCAAGATCGCTCTCGACCACGGGGTCGACTGGATCTACGTCTCAAATCATGGTGGCCGACAGCTCGACCATGGCCGTGGGTCCATGCATGTCCTGCCCGAGATCGTTCAGGCGGTCGCCGGGCGTGCCAAGATCATGGTCGACGGCTCGTTCTGCCGCGGCACCGACATTGTGAAGGCTGTCATTTCGGGCGCTGATCTTGTCGGCATCGGCCGCCTGCAGTGCTGGGCGCTCGCCGCGGCCGGCGAGGCCGGCATTGTCCGGATGCTTGAACTGCTCGAGGATGAGGTGATCCGCTGCCTCGGTCTGCTCGGCGTCACCAGCTTTGCCGAACTGGACAAGTCCTTCCTGCATCCGGCGATGCCGACCAATCCGCCGAGCGTGTTCAGCGCATTCCCGCTTCTCGATATCGATCCTTACCGCTACTGAGCCGCTGCGAGCGATGCATGAAGCGCCGGCGCGATCGAGGCATTGTGCGCCCCCGATCGCGCCAGCCGCCATCAATCTGTGGTGTCCATGAAGCCGCCGCGGCAACGACAAAGTCTGATCCAAATGCCGCACTAGTCGAGGCGGATGGCAATTAATCCATTCGCGGAATTTTCACTCGAGCGCGCGATCGGCTTGCGCTGGACCTTGCGGGATATCCAAGCTGGCAGGCTCAAATTGTCACCGGCCAGCGATGAGGATCTGCACGTCCTCGCTGAGCTCGGTCTGATCGAACTGCATGACGACGAACCCGGGCTGACGGAGGCGGGAGCCGCGGTGCTGAGCGACTGAACGGGCGCCCGGCCTAGCGCGCGTTCAGGAAGCTTTCACCGGAATTGCAAGGCGTGCACTGATAGGTCAGCACGTCGTAGACCTGGTCGCGCGGCTCGATCAAGGCAAGCCGCATTTGCGTGCCGCACTTCATGCACGGCATCTCTATGCTGGTTTTGAACCGGGTGCAGGTCGGTGTTGGACGAACGGCGCGCAGCATCGGATCCCCTTATTCCCCAGAGACGCGAACGCGACCGACGAAGAAGCCGAATCAATATGCCACAGTGCTGACATGATTGGAATCGGCTGTCGGGCGCGGCTAGGTAATTTTTCCTCAATTGGGCGGAGCGGGTGGGGTCTTCATAGCTCGCGATCCGGCGCTGACGCCGTCACAATCTATGCTAACCTCGCCAGACGCTTATTTCAGGGGCGCGATCATGATTGAGCCGAAGCTTGAAGTTCCCGCCGAGTTGCGCGATCTCGCGGAAAAGACCATCGACCAGGCCGAACAGGCCTTTAGCCTGTTCTTTGATGCCGCGAGCAAGTCGATGACGTCGATGCCGGGCGCCGGTACCGAGATATCCAAACAAGCGCTGTCGTTCACCGAGCAGAACATGAAGGCGGCGTTCGAGCATGCGCGCAAGCTCGTGCACGCAACGGATCTGCAGGAGGCGATGCGAATCCAGTCGGAATTCCTGCGAAGCCAGTTCACCAATGCCGGCGAACACATGCGGCAGATCAGCGGTAGCGTGATGTCGGTGACCAAGGACGCGACGAAGGGCAAGTTCTAGAACGGCTTTCGCGGTCCCATCGACGCTTTATCGCCGGCGCGCGACGGCGACGCCGAGCAGAAACGCGACGAACAGGCTTGCGAGCGGCGCTTCGCGCGTGACCGCACTCACGGTGGCCAGGGCTCCGCCCGGTCGGCGCGAAGTCGCGATGGCATCGCTGAGGCGGTCGGCGGCCGCTCGAAGTCCATCCGACACCTCCGTGATCGTACGCGAAACGTCCGTCGCGGTGTCGATCGCTCGTTCACCGAGTGTGGGCTGAAGCGGGGACTCGGGTATTTCGGAGCTCATGTGCGTGCCGCAATTTCATTGAAGGCCAGATGACCGACGTCGGGTGACCGCCCCCCCTTTGCTTTCCGCACGTTTTGGACGGCGGTGGCGGCCACATATCTCAGAAATTCCGCAGCGGTGGATTGGTTCCACCGAATATGCCTCGCTTTCACGTCGAGGAACCGGAAACTTACGCGCGGGTCGCGGCTTGTTTCCGTGGAGGAGACGATGATGACTATGCAGGCGCATGGCATTGCGGATGGCGGTTCGGTCAAGCATCGAAATCGGCATGGTGGCACGCCGCTGTTGGTGGCGGCCGTGGTTGCGATCCTCGGCGTGCTCGGTATGCTGATCGTGGATCACGGCCCGTGGAACAAGCCGAACGTGCAGCCGGCCGCTTCGGCTAACTACTCAACGACCGGCGAGGCGGCGCGAGCCGCTGGCGCAAAGGTCATACCGACCGAGCCCAAGGCACCGATCGAGCCTGTTCCACCCGGCCCAAAGCCCGCTCATCCGGCAAATCCGGGCACGCCGCAATAGGTGCGGGCGTTCGTGGGATCGCATCCCGCGGCAGGGCGCAGGAATTGACTCGTCGGGCAAATCAGCGGCACAAAATCATTGTCGGAAATATCGCGGGATGATCAGCGAACGCTAACCAGCATGCCCCACGCTGCTGCAAATCCTGCACCGACAAGAACGAGCATCGGACTATCGCAGAAGATGCCGCCATACTGGCACATAGTGGCACCGAGAGAGCCGATCTGATGATGGCCCGCGGCGTAGAACAGGCCGGACAGGACCGCGAGCACGGCAGCAACGAAATACATCGACGCTTCCTCCTTGCAATCAAATGCGGCGCGGGTCAGTTCGACCGACGCGAGCCAAAACTGTATTGATGTCGATCCAAACATTGTGAGCTGTCCGCTTGACGCGTCGGGCAACTCAGCGGCACACTGACATCATCGCAGCAAGCATAGGCGCTTGGCGCCGGCTCGCGTTGCGATTTCGGATCAATGCGCAAACTTTCGTTCAAGGCGGTTTCTCACCGTCGAAGCCGACGCATCGCATTTTACCAATCGCATTCAACCCGAAAAGAGGGTTTGACCGGTCGGGCAACTCAGGGGCGTAATCCGAAAATCAGAAATTATTGAGCCCGCGCGGAGCAATCCGCGGCGGGCTTGTCTTTGCCATCTCGCCCACCCGACGGTGACTATCGATACATGAAGCAGACGTCGAGCAATCGTGATGGAAACGTTGATCGAGCAAGATCGGGTGCGCCGAAGCGAAATCGACGCCACTGTAGTCAAGACCATTGCGACCGTCTTGACCTCATTCGGTTTCGAGGAAGGGGACCGACGAAAGCTGCGCTGATTTCAACATCTCCGACGATGGCGCGGGAACGCGGAGCAGGCGCAAAGCTATGCGTTCAAAGCGTTCGCCACAGTAATCGCCACGGGGTTTCTCGGAGCCGTTTGGTTAGGCATAGGACGACGCTCGGAAAATAACTGCGGCGCGCGGATCCGAGTTGTTGCGAACAATTCGTCCCCCTAGAGGTCCCTAGCCGAACCGACGGGGCCATTTTTTTCCTTTTTCCGGCCAGTAGGTAGCACTTTCGATGCCGTCGCTAGCGGGATCGAATCTTGGCCACGGGAGTGCTAGAATGGCCAGTCCAGCGCAAACGAAGCATCGATCGAAGCGTTCTCTCAAAATGGGCGCTCGGCAGCAGTCGTGGATCCTGAGCGCTGATTTCGCTAAATGCAGGCTTGCGCGTCTTGGTGATCGGTCGATAAACTGAGTTGACGGCTCGATCGCACGTGCAAATGTCTTGGAGATCGAACGAAGGAAGAGACCATGGTTGAGGTTGACCGCGGGCTCGACACGAAGCTACAGCCAGGCCCGGATATGGATCGTTATTCGGTCATGGTCGCACGAGCCAAGGCGCTTGTTCCGGCCTTGCGCGAACGGGCATCACGGACCGAAGAGCTGCGCCGATTGCCGCCGGAGACCGAGCGGGATTTGCTCGATAGCGGCCTTTTCCGGATCCTGCAGCCCAAGCGCGTCGGAGGCAGCGAGCTCGACTATGTTGCGCTGGTCGACTGCGCCGATGCCCTCGGGCAGGGAGACGCCTCGGTCTCCTGGAATTTTGCCAACCTTGCAAGTCACCACTGGATGCTGGGTATGTTCGCCCCCGAAGCGCAGAGCGCGGTGTGGGGAGAGGATCCGGATGCGCTGATCGCGTCTTCCTTCGTCTTCCCGGCAGGTCGTGCGAGGAAGGTAGGTGGCGGATATGTTCTGAGCGGTCATTGGCCGTTTTCCTCCGGGGTGGAATCCTGCGGATGGAACATGCTCGCCAGCGTGGTCGCCTCGGATGATGAGGCCGATGGTGTCGAGTATCGGCTATTCCTGTTGAACAGGCGGGACTACAGCATCGACGACACCTGGAATGCGGCTGGTTTGCGCGGGACGGGGTCGAACGACGTGCGGGTAACCGACGCCTTCGTTCCCGAGCATATGACGGTTGCCGTCAGCGATCTTGCGGGAGGTGCGACACCGGGCAGTATCGTCAATCCGAATGCGCTCTACATGCTTCCGGTCTTTTCGTTGTTTCCCTATGTGTTGTCCGGGGTTGGTTTGGGAAATGCGCAGGCTTGCCTTGATGACTATGTCGAGATCGCGCGACACCGCGTATCGACATATAACCGGGCCAAGATCGGGGATCTGCAAAGCACGCAGATCAAGATCGCCGAGGCGTCGGCGAAAATAGATGCCGCGCGGCTGATCATGCGCACGAACTGCGTTGAGGCGCTTGCGGAGGTCCGGCGTGGCGACATTCCGGGCATTGCAGCGAAGACGAAGCTCCGGCGCGACGGTGCGTTCGCGGTCAATTTGTGCACCGAGGCGGTATCTCTTCTATTTGCGGCGGGCGGCGCACGCAGCCTGTTTACCTCGGGAGCGTTGCAGCGCCAATTCCGCGACGCGCATGCGGTGAATTCGCATCTCGCGTTCAATTTCGACGCGGCGGGCACCAATTACGGGCGGGTGGCTCTCGGGCTGCCGTCTGAAAACCTGACGCTTTGAGGTTAGCCGGATGTCCGACTTACCCAAACATCCGCTGGATCCCGCCAGTGAGCTCGCAAGCGATAGTTCGGCGATCGATCCCCGTGATTTCCGCAATGCGCTCGGCACATTCGCAACAGGTGTGACGATAGTCACTGCGATGGCGGCTGAAGGACGGCCGTATGGAATTACTTGCAATTCCTTTGCATCGGTGTCGCTTAACCCGCCACTGGTGTTGTGGAGCCTGGGCATGTTTTCGCAGGGGCTGCCGATCTTCCAGAATGCCAGCCATTTCACGGTCAACGTTCTGGACGCGTCGCAGCAGGCGCTGGCGATGCAGTTTGCCAGATCGTCGGGTGACAAGTTCGCGGGCGTGAGCTGGACGCCGGGTCTCGGGAATGCTCCCGTGCTTGCCGATGTGGTCGCGAATTTCCAATGCCGTGCCGCCAACCGCTACTATGGCGGGGATCACGTCATTTTCCTGGGCGCGGTGGAAGCCTACGCCTATAACCGGAACAATCCGCTGTTGTTCGCGCGCGGAGGTTTTGGCCGGTTCCTGGCCGACGGTGGTGACAAGACATCATGAATCGAAAGACGCCCGTCAAGCGCGTTCGTGCCAAGCAGAGGCGACTATCAGCTGTCGATCGTCGCAGTGAATTCGTTACCAAGGCAACCGAGCTATTTGCGGAGGAGGGATTTGGCGGCGGCACGCGTGCCCTTGCTCACAAGCTCGGAGTAACGCAGCCGCTGCTTTACCGCTACTTTCCGAGCAAGGACGATCTCATCAAGGAGGTCTACCGCAAGGTGTATCTCGAACCGCTTGAAATCGGCTGGGAGAAGTTGCTCTCGGATCGGTCACGTCCGCTCCGCGTGCGGCTCCAGGAATTTTACGAAATCTATACCGACGCGATCTTCAACCGAAGATGGCTCCGGATCTATCTCTACTCCGGCCTCAAGGGCCTCGATATCAATCGCTGGTATGTTGGCATGGTCAAGGACAAGATCCTGACGCGCATTCTCAGGGAATGCCGCCACGACGCCGGCCTCGCGACGCAAGGCAGGCCCAGCGCCGCAGAACTCGAGCTGGCCTGGGTGTTTCACGGCGGCATCTTCTATTATGGCGTACGCAAGTACATTTACGAGGCGCCTGTCCTCGAGGACAAGGCGCAGATGATCAGTGACGCGCTGGATATCTTCCTTGCGGGATTTGAGAGGATGGCCGAGAGTGCGACCGATCGTCGACGGGCGCCGATCAAGGTCGTCGGCTGAGTCGCGCTACGTTGTCGCCATCTGACCCCGATACCAATCGCCGATCTCGCTTGCCGTCATGAGGGCGACGCCGTCATGGCCGATGACGTACTCGAGCAGGGCCTCAAGGTACTTGATACGATGCGGTACACCCGTGATGTAGGGATGCACCGAGATGGCCATGATCCGCGCGTTCTCTGCGCCCTCGAGGTACAACCGGTCGAACTGGTCAGTGCAGCGCGTCAGGAACTGTTCCGAAGGAAGGTGTTGCAGCGCGTGAATGACAATGTCGTTGGTCTCGACCGAATAGGGAATCGTCGTCACGGTGCCGTGCGGCGTGGCGATGTCCTGGGGGAGATCGTCGATCACCCAATCGGCCACGTATTCGATCCCGTTGAGGCGCAGGAGATCGAGCGTTTCTTCGGTTTCGGTCAGGCCCGGGCTTTCCCATGATCGCGGCGGCTTGCCGGTAAATCCAGCAATCGTGTCGACCGCGCGTTTGATTGCGTCCGCCTGGTTCTCGACCTTGTGCATCGGGCCCTGCACAAACCCATGTCCCATGAATTCGAAGCCCGCCTCGCGCGCCGCAGACGCCACACGCGGATAGCTGTTGCAGACATTGGCGTTCGCAGCCAGCGTCACCGGTATCTTTCGATCGGTGAAAGCTTTGAACTGCCGCCAGAAGCCGGCGCGCATGCCGTATTCGTGCCACGACCAGTTCGGTACGTCGGGCAGCAGGGGCTGCCCCATTGGCGGGCTCAGCACGGTGCGCGGCATCGCGTTCTCGATGCGCCATTCCTCGACATTGAGGATGACCCACACGGCAAGCTTCTTGCCGTCAGGCAATGTCAATTTCGGGCGATCGACCTGCGCCTGGTACGGAATGCGATCAGTAAGGGCCATGTCGAACCTCCTTCACGTCGATGATCCGGCAGCGGCATTGATCCGCGGCAGGACCTTGTCGGCCATCAGGATCATCGATTGACGGCCAAGCTCGCGATCTTTCCAGTCCTTGCCGGCGTAAAGCAGGGTTCCGAAGGTGCCAATCTCTTCCTGGAACGCCAGCAACTGGTCAGCCACGCTTTCGGGCGTGCCGTAGATGATCAATTTGTCGCAGATCGACTCCAGTGTAACCTCAGCGTCGGGTTGATCCCGTCGCGTCTTGAACAATTCGAGCCGGCCACTGCGCTTCAGCTTCGTGAACAACTGGTGATAATAATACACGTAGGGACTATCGGGCGACGTGGCATAGGCCTTCGCGGTTTCTGCATCCTGTGCCACGAACACGCTCTTGGCGACCCGCCAATTGGCTGGCTCGGCTGCCCGGTTCACGCGCGCACAACCCTCGACATATTTCGGCCAGTGGCTCTTCACCCAGGCAGGCATCAGGAAGTTCGCCGAAATCGGATCCCAGCCGCGCGCCGCCGCCTCCGTGACGCCCTTTGAGAATGGCGCAACCGCGGTCACCACAATTGGTGGGTGAGGGGCCTGCAAGGGGCGAGCGACGATTCCCTGGCCGATGTCCTCGATCAGAGTCCTTTTGACAGAGATGTTCCAATATTTGCCCTGCAAGTCATAGGGCGGCTTACCAGCCCACATATCAAGAACCTGATTGATGGCTTCGAGGAACATCGCATTGCGGTCGGCATCGAGATTGCCGAAAACCTCCGCGTCCGACAGCAATCCACCAGGACTGATTCCAAGGATGAAGCGGCCATCAAGCATGTGATCGAGCATGGCGACGGCCGCTGCGACTGCTGCCGGATGCGTGTTTGGCATGTTGATGGTGCCGGTTCCAAGCTTGATCTGCTTGGTTGCGGCTGCGAGCCAGGCAATGAAAGCGATGCTGGAGGTGATGTTCTCGGCCTTGTCGGTGACGTGCTCGCCGACATACGCCTCGGTGAACCCGAGCTCATCCGCGAGCAGAAAAGCCTCACGATCCTCCCGGAGCGATTGCCGCCAATCCTTGTCGAGAGGATGGATCGGCATCGTAAAAAAACCGAGCTTCATGATCCGCCTCCCCGCGATTTGAACTTTGGTTGGCAAGGAACCTGCGTCCTTCCCGAGGCCAAGACAAGCCCTGCCGCACAAATAATCACTCGATAAACAAGCTTGACCTTTGAAGAGGGCGGCCCTCTAATCGGGCAAACCAAAATTGGGCCCGGGAGGCCACGCCCACATGAAAGCTGCGGCTTTCGCCTACGCCCGCGCGACCAGCGTCGTGAATGCGCTGGAGCTGCTCGCCATGCACGGCGACAAGGCGAAGGTTCTGTCGGGAGGTCAGAGCCTGATGCCGGCGATGAACCTGCGGCTCCTGTCCCCGGATATTCTGGTCGATATCGGTGGCCTCGCCGAGTTGCGCGGCATCACCGTGAGGGGAGACGTGCTTATCGTTGGTGCGCTGACCCGGCACGTCGATCTGCTCGGATCGCCGGAGGTTGCACTGCACGCGCGGCTGTTGCGCGATGCCGTTGCCCACGTTGCCCATCCCGCGATTCGCAATCGCGGAACGATCGGCGGTAGCCTTGCTCACGCCGATCCTGCCTCGGAGCTGCCGGCCTGTGTTGTGGCGCTTGACGCCACCATCGTTGTTCGGGGCTCGGCCGGCGAGCGCCGGATTGCTGCGACGGAGTTTTTCAGGGGAATCTACGAAACGGCGCTGTTGCCGGACGAGTTGCTTGTCGCGGTCGAGGTGCCGATCGCAGGCCAAGGCTCGACATTTTTCTTTCAGGAGTATGCCCGGCGGCATGGCGACTACGCTGTTGTTGGCCTCGCCGCCCGTGCGGTAGTTGCGGCCGGCAGGTTCTCAGCTCTTCGGCTCGGCTTCTTTGCTGTTGGCGATCGCCCGTTGTTCGCGGCGGCCGCCGGCAAGCTGATCGATGCCACGGTAACTCCCGCGTTGCTCGCGGAGGCGGCGACCGCACTGGCCGATGAACTCGATCCACAGGAGGACCAGCAGGCGACCGCGGCCATGCGTCGACACCTCGCAACGGTCTTGCTCCGGCGCTGCGTGGCAGCATTGCTGGCACGGCCAGAACTGGAAACGGGAGTCGGCAAGTGAAGGCTCCGGTACCGGTCTCGCTTCTGGTCAACGGCGAACCCATCGACGCATTCGTCTTGCCGCGGCTCAATCTTGCTGATTTCCTTCGGGAAAATCTCAAGCTGACCGGAACCCACGTTGGGTGCGAGCACGGCGTTTGTGGTGCCTGCACAGTCCGGCTCGATGGCGAGATCGTTCGCTCCTGTCTGATGCTGACAGTCCAGGCGCAGGGGGCGTCAGTTGAGACAATCGAGGGGCTGTCTGACAGCGGTGAAATAGCCGATCTTCAGGCGGCATTTCGCGAGCGCAATGCATTGCAGTGTGGCTATTGCACGCCTGGGATGCTGATAACGGCGCAGGACCTGCTGAAGCACGTGTCCGTGCCTGATCGTCGAGCAATCCGCGAGCATCTTTCCGGCAACTATTGCCGCTGCACAGGCTATCAGGCCATCGTGGATGCGGTGGAGGCGACAGCCAAGATGCGCGCGGAGCGGGGCGTATGACGGTGACGCGGGCGCCAGCAGACACGCTTTCGGTGCTTGATCGCCCGAATTCCTACATCGGCAAGACCGTGCCGCGGCCGAACCTCGACAGGTTGCTGCAGGGGCGCGGCCAATATGTCAGTGATCTCGAACTGCCGCGGATGGCGCACGTGGTTTTTCTACGGTCGCCACACGCCCACGCCAAAATCGCAGCGATCGACGCCGACGCGGCGACGCGGATGCCGCGTGTAATTTCCATCGTCACAGGCCGTGAACTTGAAGCGGTCATCACGCCGTGGGTCGGAGTGCTCTCGCACCTGAAGGGACTGAAGTCGGCGCCGCAGCACGCGATCGCGGTCGACCGCGTGTGCTGGCAGGGCGAAGCCGTTGCAGCGATTGTGGCGACCAGCCGTGCTGCAGCCGAAGATGCCATGGAGCATATTTCAGTCGACTACGAGGAGCTCGAGGCGGTGACGGACATGCGAGCTGCGCTCGATCCGGCAGCTCCTGTCATTCATGCCGCGCTCGGCGACAATCTTGCCTTTGAGCGGACGCTCGACGCCGGCGACGTCGATCATGCATTGTCGGGGTCCGAACTCGTCGAGGCCGACTTCGTATTCGGGCGCCACACCGGCGTGACACTTGAACCGCGGGCCGTCGTTGCCGATTGGAATGCGGCCGAGGCACGGCTCACGATCTATCAGGGCACGCAGGCGCCCCACATGGTGCAGAACATCGCAGCGCTGCATCTTGGGTTAAGGGAAGCGCAGGTCCGGGTGGTCTGCAAGGATGTCGGCGGCTCGTTCGGCATCAAGGTCCACATCTACGCCGACGAAATGGCGACCTACGCGCTGTCCAAGCTGTTGCGCCGGCCGGTCAAGTTCGTGGCGGACCGCGTCGAGAGTTTCAACACGGACATCCACGCCCGCGATCATCGTTGCAGGGGACGGATCGGCGTCAGGCCGGACGGTACGATCACAGCCTTCGAGATCGACGATCTGACGGGGATCGGCCCGTATTCGATGTATCCGCGCACCAGCGCCATCGAGGCAAATCAGGTGGTCAATCTGGTCGGTGGACCCTATGTCACGGCGAACTATCGGGCACGGGCGCGCGTCGTCTTCCAGAACAAGAACATGATGTGCCAGTACCGGGCGGTCGGACACCCGATCGCCTGTTCGGTCACCGAAGGCCTGGTCGATCTGGCGGCAGCGAAGATCGGCATGGACCCCGTCGAAATCCGGCGGCGCAATCTGATCGCCGACGATGCCTATCCGTGTGCATCACCCTCGGGCATGAAGTTCGAGCAGCTCTCGCATCACGCTTCGTTGACCAAGCTGCTTCAGATGATGGATTACGACGCGTTGCGCGCTGAGCAAGCGGCCTGGCGCGCCAGAAACGTCCATCGAGGCATCGGAATCGCGAGCTTCATCGAGGTGACCAATCCCAGCGCTGCCTTCTACGGCGTGGGCGGCGCGAAAATCTCCTCGCAGGATGGCGTTGCGGTCCGGCTCGACGCGCAAGGGTCGGTGATCTGCCAGACCAGCATCACGGAACAGGGGCAAGGGTCGGAATCGTTGACTGCCCAGATCGTCGGCAGCGTGCTTGGCGTTTCGATGGAGCGCGTTCGCGTCATCCTGGGGGACACCGACAACACGCCCTATGGCGGTGGCACCTGGGCCTCGCGCGGTGCCGGCATCGGCGGCGAAGCTGCATTGCAGGCAGCCAAGGCCCTGCGAGAGAATATTCTGAACGTCGCCGCGGCCATCCTGCAATCGACGCCGGCCGAGCTCGATATCGTCGACAACGGCATCGTCAACGCCGCCGACGGCGCGCCGCGCATCGAACTGCACGAGCTTGCGCGGATCGTCTATTTTCGGCCGGACACCCTGCCTCCCGGCATCCAGCCCGAATTGATGGCGACCCGGCATTTCGTTCCGCGTCAATACCCCTTTGCGTTCACCAACGGCGTTCAAGCCTCATGGCTCGAGGTCGATACCGAGACCGGGTTCGTTAAGCTGCTGAAGCATTGGGTTGTCGAAGACTGCGGCACTATCATCAACCCGCAACTGGTTGACGAGCAGATCCGGGGCGGGGTCGTTCAGGGACTCGGCGCGGCGCTGTTCGAGAAGTGCATCTACGATGAACGCGGTCAGCTGACCAATGCCAATATGGCGGACTATCTCGTCCCGATGTCCGGCGAGATGCCCGATATCGAGATCGGCCACGTGGTGTCTCCGACGCAGGAATCGGAGCTGGGAGCCAAAGGGGCAGGGGAGGCGGGGACGGCCGGCGCGGCAGCTGCGGTTGCCAACGCGGTCAATGACGCGCTCCGGCCGTTTGGCGCAACAATTACCGAGATTCCACTCACGCCTCAGGTTATCCTGACCGCCTTGGGACGGATCTGAGCGGAGACGTTCCGGGCAACGATAATACGATAAGCAAAACGCAGACAGTTCTTGGGGAGGAATAGTCATGACGAAGAAGGTCACCAAAGCTGGATCGATATCACGGCGTCGTCTGCTGACGACGGCAAGCGCCGGCGCCGTTCTCGCCGTCTCGCCTTTTCGCATCAATCTGCTTCAGGCTGAGGAAGCGCCGATCAAGATCGGCTTCCCGGTTCCTTTGACCGGTCCATACGGCGCCGAGGCCCAGGACCAGGTGCGGGCGGGTCAGCTCGCTGTGGCCCAGTTCAATTATGCCGGCGGTCTGAACGGCCGCAAGGCCGAGCTCGTGGTGCGCGACGACAAGCTGAATCCCGGCGAGGCGGCGACGCGGACCCTGGAATTGGTCGAGAAGGAGAAGGTGAATTTCGTCGTCGGCAGTCTGTCCGCGGCGGTTCAGCTCGCGATCAACAACGTCACCAAGGAGCGCGGCGTCATCTTCAATTCGATCAGCCAGTCCGACGCCATCAACGAGGCGGCAGATTTCAGCAAATACACGTTCCACGAAGCGCTGAACCCGCATATGACGTCAGGGGCGGTCGGTCGCTACGCCTTCACCAAATTCGGCAAGAAGGTTGCGTTTCTCACGGCGGATTATGCTTACGGTCACGAGATGGTTCGTGGCTTTCTCGAGGTCGGCAAGCAATTCAACATCGAGAATCTCGGTGACATCCGCCATCCACTCGGGACGACTGATTTCTCGACCCTGCTGCCGCGTCTCCAGGCGCTGAAGCCCGATATTCTATGCATCAGCAATTTTGGCCGGGACCAGCAAATCGCACTGAAACAGGCAACCGACTTCGGCATCAAGAAATCGATCCAGATCATCGCGCCGCTGCTGTCGCATGCCAGTCGCGTTGCGGCGGGCCCTCAGGCATTCGAAGGCGTCGTCGGCGGCTGCTCGTTCTTCTGGGGCATCGAGGACAAGTTCGCCTCGACCAAGGCGTTCAACGACGCATTCCGCAAGATGTATGACGGCAAGTTGCCTACCGACTACGGCGCGCTCGGCTATGGCGGTGTTCGGACGGTGCTTGAGGCGGTCAAGGGCGCGGGCAGCGTGGAGACCGACAAGGTCGTCGCGTCGTTGGAGGCTCTGAAATACGACTACTACAAGGGGCAGCAATACTATCGCAAATGCGATCACCAGTCGGTGCAATCGGTGCTCGTGATCAAGTCGAAGTCCAAGGACATGAAGAACGAGTCGGATGTGTTCGAGGTTCTATCGACCGAAGAGCCTGACGAGAAGAACCTGCGTACCTGCGACGCGCTTGGCCACAAGAGTTGAGCCATGCGCCGGCGCGCACCGCGGGGCGGCGCGCACCGTGCTGAGGGGGACAAATGGCGGGCCTGAGCTTTGACCTGATTGCATTGCAATTATTCGCCGGGCTGGCGCTCGGCGCGATCTACGTGCTGTTTGCGATCGGCCTCTCGCTGATCTTCGGGATGTTGACCGTCGTCAACTTCGCCCATGGCGCGTTCTACATGGTCGGCGCCTATGTCGGGCTGTACCTGATTTCGATCGGCGGCAATTTCTGGCTCTGCTTGCTGGCGGTACCACTCCTGATCGGGCTGTTCGGCCTTGCCGTCGAGCGCGTGCTGATCCGGCCGCTTTACGGCCGCGGCATCGATTATCCGCTACTGCTGACCTTCGGGCTGAGCTACGTCATGGTCGAATGCGTGCGCATTGCCTTCGGCAAGACTGGTTATCCCTTCGATACGCCCGAGCTTCTGCAGGGGGCTGTCAACATCGGTGTCGGATATTTTCCGCTCTACCGCCTGTTCGTGATCGGCGCGACGGCCGTCGTCTTGTTGGCGCTCTGGCTGTTCCTGGAAAAAACCAGCTTCGGACTCATTATCCGCGCTGGCGCGCGCGATCCGCAAATCGTCCGCGTTCTTGGGGTCGACGTTTCCAGGGTCTGGTTGATCGTGTTCGGGATAGGCACCGCGATTGCGGGCTTTGCCGGGCTGCTGGCTGCCCCGCTTCAAGGCGTCATTCCCGAGATGGGCGGCACGATTCTCGCCGAGGCTTTCGTGGTGACGGTCGTAGGAGGCATGGGTTCGATCGGTGGCGCCGTACTGGCGGGCCTTCTCGTCGGTGTGGTGGTCAGCATGACTTCGCTGTTTGCACCCGAGATGGCCAAGGTTTCGATCTTTGCCCTGATGGCGATCGTCCTGATCGTCCGTCCCCAGGGTTTCTTCGGCCGCGCCGGATTGATGAGCTGAGAGCCAGGGATGACCGAAGCCACCGAATCCATCAAACAGCCTCGTGCCACGACGGGCAGTTGGTACGAATTCGCAACGCGGCATCGCGCCAGCATTGTGGCCGCGGTGATCCTGATTTTCCCGTTGGTGATGCCGTTCACGGCCCTCGCGGTGAACATCCTGATCTATGGATTGTATGCCGTCGGCTTCAACCTCGTCTTTGGTTATCTCGGCCTGCTGTCGTTTGGTCACGCGGCGCTGTTCGGAACCGGTGCCTACCTCTGCGGCATCGCCATCGTGCATTTTGGCTGGCCATGGTATGCGGCCATCGCGGCCGGGATCGCCGGCGGCCTCTTGATGGCATCGTTGATTGGCGTACTCGCGATCAGGACCCGCGGCATCTACTTCGCGATGGTGACGATGGCGCTGTCGCAATGTATCTACTACCTCTTCTATCAAGCGGTTGACCTCACTGGCGGCGAAAACGGCCTCCGCGGCATCAATGTCCGCACCATCGATCTGTTCGGCTTGCGGCTCGACTTCATCAATCCGATGATCCGTTACTATGTCATCGCGGCCTTCGTGATTGCCGCATTTTTCGTGATGTCGCGCATTCTGGCCTCGCCATTTGGCGCCGTCATTGAGGCCGTGCGGGAGAATGAGATACGCGCGCGCGCGTCAGGCTATGACGTCACCAAGACCCGATTGCTGACCTTCGTTTTGTCTGGCGGCTTCTGCGGTCTCGCGGGAGCTTTGCAGGCGCTGCATCTGTCGATCGTTCCGATTGAGATCCTGCACTACGAGACGTCGGGCCTGGTCGTGATGATCGCATTGCTGGGTGGTATGGGGACGTTCTTCGGGCCGATGATCGGCGCCGCGGTGTTCCTGGTCCTGGAGAATGTGGTCTCGGTGTGGACCGTTCACTGGCAACTGATCGTTGGCGCCATTTTCATTGCATGCGTGCTGTTCTTCCCTGCCGGCATCTGGGGCACGCTGATCGCGCGAGGCAGGCGATGAGTGCCGCGGAAGACCAAACCAAAGAAATCATTCTGCGCACCAGGGGCGTCGGCAAGACGTTCGGGAAGTTTGTCGCGCTAAACAATATCTCGGCGGAGTTTTCGAGAGGAGCGATCACCTCCATTATTGGTCCGAACGGGGCCGGTAAGAGCACCTATTTCAATCTGCTGTGCGGCGCGCTTGCGCCCACCAAAGGCAGCGTTGAATTCGAGGGCAAGGATGTCACCGGCCTACCGCAGCACCGCTTTGCGCATATGGGGATCGCAAAGTCCTTTCAGATCACCAGCGTGTTTCCGCAGCTCACGACCCGTGAAAACATCCGCGTCGGTCTGCAGGCGCTGGTGTCGAGATACGACATCTGGCGTCCCCGCGCGCGCCTGACCGAGCTCGTCGAGCGAGCGGACGAACTGCTGGCCCTGGTCGGATTGTGGGAATCTCGCGAACGTGCCGCCAAGACGCTGGCCCATGGCGAGCAGCGGGCGCTGGAAATCGGCATGGCGCTTGCCAGCCAACCCCGGTTGCTGTTGCTGGACGAGCCGACGGCCGGCATGAGCCCGGAGGAAACCCGGACCATGATGGATCTGATCGTGAAGCTCGCAAAGGAGCGTACGGTCATCCTCGTCGAGCACAAGATGAAGCTGGTGCTCGGGATCAGTGATCGCATCCTCGTGCTGCACCACGGAGAACTTCTCGCAGAAGGAACGCCGCAGGAGGTCCGGCAGAACGAGGCGGTGAAACGGGTCTATCTCGGCCAGCGGGAGCATTGACGGATGCTGCAGATCAGCAAGCTCAATGCCTGGTACGGCGCAAGTCACGCGCTGCAGGACGTCACGCTCGAGGTGACCAAAGGCGAGATCGTCTGCCTAATCGGTCGCAATGGAGCCGGCAAGACGACGACGCTGAAATCGATCATGGGGTTGATGGGACGAACGCGCGGCTCGGTGACCTTCAAGGGCGAGGAGCTGCTGAGCCGGCCACCGCATGTGCGCTTCGCGCTCGGACTTGCCTATGTTCCCGAAGAGCGGCGGATTGTGCAGGGATTGTCGGTCCGGGAAAATTTGCGGCTCGGGCTGGTGGCGTCGCCAGCGAAGAAGCGGGAAGCCGAGCTGATTGACGAGATCGCAGGAGTATTCCCACGGCTGGCCGAGCGCATGGACCAGGAGGCGGTCACGATGTCCGGCGGCGAGCAGCAGATGCTGGCGATCGCGCGGGCGATGATCGCAAAGCCCGACCTGATCATGCTGGATGAGTCTTCGGAGGGCATCATGCCGGTCCTGGTCGACGAGATGTTCGAGCTATTCCGCAACATGAAGGCGCAGGGAACGACGGTGCTGCTGGTCGAGCAAAACGTCGAGCTCGCGCTTGGCATCGCCGATCGTGCCTACGTCCTTGATCAGGGGGCGGTGGTGCACCAGGCGTCGGCGCAGGCCCTGCTGGCCGACGACGAGATCAAGGAACGATATTGCTCGGTGTGAGCCGGCTTTCCGGTTCCTGCCGGCGCGAACGGACCTTACTCCGCAGCGCGCGCGATCGCGCCGGCCTTGCGAGTGGTGACGACGACCTTGATCGCGTCATCCACGCGATCCCGCGCATATCTGAGCGCCGTCGGCAGGTCGGCCAGCGGAAACGTATGCGTGTGGATTCGTGTCGCGTCGAACCGCTTCGCTGCCATCAATTCCATGGCGCGGCGAGTGGCGCTGCGGCCCTCGCCGCGAATCCCGTAAGCGTAGATGTTGTTTCGCACGAGATGCGCGATGTCCAGCGTCGCGGCCTCGTGCGGGAAGGCGGCCAGACAGATCTTGCCGCCACGATTGGTCATGTGAATGGCCTGGTTGAGTGTCGCTTCGGTGCCTGCACATTCGACGACATAGTCCGCGCCGATCCCCCCTGTTAGTTGCTTCACGACCGCAACGGCGTCTTCGTCGTTGATGTTGATGACGCGGTCGGCCCCCGGTTCCTGGCCGATCGCCAGCCGCTTGTTGCGCGTGCCGGTCAGAATCACCGGGCTTGCGCCAAGCGCCTTGGCCACGGCAACTGCGAGAAGTCCGATCGGCCCCGGGCCGATCACCACGACGCTCTCGCCCGCCACCAATCCCCCCAATTCCGTCAAGCCGTACATCGACGTGCCCGCGGTCACCACGAGCGTCGCCTCCGCGTCGCTCATGCTATCCGGGACGCGCGCCAGCGTATTGATGTGGTTGACTGCGTACTCCGCGAATCCGCCGTCGGTCGTAAAGCCGTTGGCGCGGTGGCCCTTTTCCGGCTTTCCATAGTTGAGGCATGACGTGTACATGCCCTGGCGGCAGCGTTTGCATTGGCCGCAGCCGGCGTGGATTTCGACGCTGATCCGCTCGCCGATCCTGAACTCGTCGACTTCAGGCCCGAGCGCGGCGACCGTGCCCATGTACTCGTGGCCCGGCGTAAAGTTCTTGTTGAAGGGCAGGCCGCCCTGAATGCTTGCTGGCGACCCGGCATGGATAATTTCGAGATCGGTGGCGCAGATCGCAACCGCGTCGATGCGCACCAGCACCTCGGCACGCGACGGGACCGGCGTCGGCTTTTCGCGAAGCAGGAGCTGATCGGGGTCACCAAGGACCCAGGCTGTCATCAGGTCTGGGACGGGAAGATCGGGCGATGTCTTGACGCCGGGCGGCTGGTACATGGGCTTCCTCTTCTGGCCGGCAGCCTAGCGCGAAACCAGTGGTTGCCGCGAGCACCCGATAGTCGGCATCGGAGCCGTTGCATTTGCTGCACGGCAGCAAGCGGGTCGCAAAACATTCATACGCGGCCTATACTTGGTCGCCCGGTTGATGTTGAAATCCTCATTGCATCGTCTCCCAGATCGGAGCCTCCCATGAAGACCGTCCGCCTTGTCCTTGCGTTGCTGGCGCTAATGCTGATCGCGCCGTGGCAATCAGCCAGGGCGGCCGACGTGATCTGCTACAATTGTCCGCCGGAATGGGCGGATTGGGCGTCGATGCTGAAGGCGATCAAGGCGGATCTCAACTACGATATCCCGCACGACAACAAGAATTCCGGCCAGGCGCTAGCCCAGATATTGGCCGAGAAGAGCAATCCGGTCGGTGATATCGGCTATTTCGGCGTGACCTTCGGCATGAAGGCCAAGGCCCAGGATGCGCTCGAGCCCTACAAGCCGGCGCATTGGGATCAGGTCCCGGCCGGCCTCAAGGACCCCGATGGCTACTGGACCACGATCCACTCCGGCACGCTCGGCTTGTTCGTGAACAAGGATGCGCTCGGCGGCAAGCCGGTGCCGGCCTGCTGGAAGGATCTCCTGAAGCCCGACTACAAGGGGATGGTCGGCTATCTCGATCCGTCGTCGGCGGCGGTCGGCTATGTCGGCGCGGTCGCCGTCAATCTGGCGCTCGGCGGCTCACCAGGCAACTTCGATCCGGCGATCAGCTTCTTCAAGGAGTTGCGCAAGAACGATCCGATCGTACCCAAGCAGACGTCATATGCCCGCGTCGTCTCCGGTGAGATGCCGATCCTGTTCGACTACGACTTCAATGCCTACCGCGCGAAGTACTCGGAGAAGGGCAACTTCGAGTTTGTGATTCCCTGCGAGGGATCGGTGGTGTTTCCCTATGTCGTTGGTCTCGTGAAGAACGCGCCCGACAAGGAGAAGGCCAAGAAGGTGATGGACTATCTCTTGTCCGACAAGGGGCAGGCGATCTGGACCAATGCCTATCTGCGTCCGGCCCGCCCGATCGAGCTGCCGGCTTCCGTGAAGGGAAAATTCCTCCCCGACAGCGACTATGCCCGCGCCAAGAGCGTCGACTGGGGTGAGATGGAAAACGTGCAAAAAGCCTTCGTCGACCGCTATCTCGCCGAGGTTCGCTGAGGCAATATGGTGCCCTTCGCCGGGGCACCATTCTTCCGATGTCGCAAAAATCCTTCGTTTGGCTCTGCCTGCTGCCGCTCGCGGTCGTGACCACGGCATTCTTCCTGCTGCCGATGGCGCGGCTGGTGGTCGCGGGTGCCGAAGGACCGCACGGGCTCGCCGGATATCTCGCCATCCTGACCGAAGCTCGTTATCGCGCGACGCTGATCAATACCGTGCTCCTCGCTGCGGCAACGACGGTCGTCACGCTGATCGTGGCGACGATAGCCGGAATGTTTCTGCAGCGGCACCGCTTTCCCGGGCGGGCCGTGCTGATCGCGATGCTGACCTTTCCGCTGGCGTTTCCCGGCGTGGTGGTCGGCTTCATGATCATTCTGCTGGCGGGGCGGCAGGGGCTGATCGGCGATCTGTCGAACCGGATCTTCGGCGAGAAGTTCGTCTTCGCCTATTCGATCTACGGGTTGTTCCTCGGCTACCTCTACTTCTCGATCCCGCGCGTGATCCTCACCATCATGGCGGCCGTGCAAAAGCTCGATGTCGGTCTGGAGGAAGCCGCGCGTTCGCTCGGCGCCAGCCCCTGGGCGGTGCAGCGTGACGTCGTGCTGCCCGCGCTGGCGCCGGCCTTCGTTGCGTCCGGCGCGATCGCATTTGCGACCGCGATGGGGGCCTTCGGGACTGCGTTTACGCTGGCGACGAATATCGACGTGCTGCCGATGCTGATCTATACCGAGTTCACGCTGGCCGCCAATTTCGCGACCTCGGCCGCGCTGTCGGTGGGACTTGGCCTGATCACCTGGCTCATCCTCGCGCTCGCCCGCTCGTTCAGCGGCAGCGCGGTCGCGGCGGCCGGGTGAACGCATGCGCAATGGCTTGATATTCGCCGGCCAGTTCATCTTCACGCTGCTCGTTGCCGGCTTCCTGGTGGTTCCCGCAGGGCTGTCGATCTCCGCCGGCGTGACCGTCAATTACTTCCGGGGCATCCAGTCCGGCGTGACCCTGCAATGGGTCGCGCAGGTCTGGGAGCTCTATGCCGGCACCATCCTGCTCTCCTTCGTGATCGCATTCGCGACCCTTGCCGTCACGCTGCTCGCCGGCGTTCCCGCAGCCTATGCGCTGCATGCGCGGGGAGGCCGGCTTGCGCGCATCGTCGAGGAGATCATCACGTTGCCTTTGGCGATCCCCGGGCTTGCGATTGCGCTTGCACTGCTGCTCGCCTATGGCAGCTTCGGCGACTTTCGCCGTTCCTGGCTTTTCATCCTGGTCGGACACGTGATCTTCACCATGCCGTTCATGGTGCGGTCGGTCATGGCGGTGTTCGCGACCGTGGACATCAAGACGCTGGATGAGGGAGCGGCCTCGCTCGGGGCGTCGCCATGGCGGCGATTCCGCGACGTCATCGTGCCGAACGCACTGCCGGGAATTCTCGCCGGCGCGCTGATGGTGGTCACGCTGTCGCTCGGTGAATTCAACCTGACCTGGATGCTGCATACGCCGTTGACGAAGACACTGCCGATCGGGCTCGCCGACAGCTACGCCTCGATGCGGCTCGAAGTGGCGTCGGCCTATACGCTGATCTTCTTCGTGATGATCATTCCGCTGCTGGTCGCGATGCAGCTGCTGGCCGACAGGGATCACAAGCGATGAGTACGGCCGGGCACGGCGCAGCGGTGCGGATCGAGGCCTGCGGCAAGACCTTTGCCGACGGCACGCGCGCGCTCGATCCCGCAACCCTCGACATTGCGCGCGGCGAGACGCTGGTGCTGCTTGGGCCGTCCGGCTGCGGCAAGACCACGATGCTGCGCATCATCGCAGGCCTCGAGCTGCCGGATGTCGGCGGCAAGGTCCTGTTCGACGGCAAGGACATGACCTCGGTCCCGATCGAGCGGCGCAATGTCGGGATGGTGTTCCAGTCCTACGCCCTGTTCCCCAACATGACGGTGGCGGACAATATCGCCTACGGGCTGAAGATCCGCGGTGTTGCGAGGGGCGAGCGCGCCGCACGCGTCGCCGAACTGGTTGCTCTGACGAACATCACGGGATTGGAGAATCGCCGCATCGACCAGCTTTCGGGCGGCCAGCGTCAGCGCGTCGCACTGGCGCGCGCCGTCGCGATCCGGCCCGGCATCTTGCTGCTCGACGAGCCCTTGACCGCGCTCGACGCCGCGTTGCGGGACCGGCTGCGGAGCGAGCTCAACCGGCTGTTGCGCGCACTTGGGATCACGACGATCTATGTCACCCATGATCAGGCCGAAGCCATGGAATTGGGCGACCGGATCGTCGTGATGCGGAAAGGCGCAATCGCCCAGATCGGCACGCCGCGCGAGGTCTACTTCGCGCCGAAGGACCGGTTTGTGGCGGAGTTCATCGGAGCGGCGAACATTGTGGAGGCTCCGATCGAGAACGGCGTGTTGATCCTGCCCGGCGGGCGACTGCCGATCGAGGGTGCAGCGACGACCGCGAACGCGACCGTCATGATCCGCCCCGAAACCATTCGCGTGACGGAGGCGGGCGCGGGTTTGCTCTCGGGAATCGTCGATTCCGTCAGCTTCATCGGCGACCGACAGCGGCTCGTCGTGAGCGGTGCATCGAGCAAGCCGCTCAATGTCGACGCTCCCAACACGATTCAAGCCAGGATCGGCGATCGTGTCGGGCTTTCGATTGCGCCCGACGCTGTCCGTCTGCTCCCCTCCGAACCACGAGATTGATCGATGCCGTCGAAACCGGTCCTCATCGCCCAGATTTCCGACCTCCACATCAAGCCGCCGGGAGCGTTGGCTTATGGCCGGGTCGATACCGCGAAGGCGCTTGAGCGCTGCGTGGCCACGCTCAGTGCATTCGAGCCGGCGCCCGATTTCGTCGTCATCTCGGGCGACCTTGTCGATACGCCGTCGGTCGAGGAATACGACTATCTCAAGCGCCTGCTCGCGCCGCTGCGCGTTCCGTTTGCCGGAATTCCCGGCAATCACGACTCGCGTGCGTGGATGCGCGGCGCGTTTCCGGGCGCGCCCTATGCTCACGCGACAGGTCCGCTCGACCAGCGGATCGAGGTGAATGGCCTCGATTTGCTGCTGCTTGATTCAAGCGTTGCCGGAAAGCCCCATGGCATGCTCGAACCGCCGACGCTGCAATGGCTGGACGCGACGCTGGCGGCAGCGCTCGACCGGCCCGCGCTGCTTTTCCTGCATCATCCGCCGTTCAAGGGCGGCATCTGGCACATGGACCGCCAGGACCTTTTCAATGCCGCAGAGCTGGCAGCAATCGTCAGGCGTCACCCGCGGGTGCGTTTGATCGGCTGCGGGCACGTTCATCGTGCCATGCTGACCTCGTTCGCCGGGATTCCCGTGACATTGTGCCCCGCGCCGAACCATGCGGTCGACCTGGACCTCGGACAGCTCCGCGAACCATCGTTCAAGGTGGAACCGCCGGCGTTTCACCTGCACACGTGGTTTGGCGGGCCGGATTTTGGACAATTGGTCACGCACCAGGTCCCGATCGGTCAGTTTGACGGGCCGCATCCGTTCTTTGGGCCAGACGGCAAGTTGCTGTGAGCTGGCCGTGTTGACCCCTCGCACAGACGGGATTTTTGCCAGGCGAGATTGTCGGGGCCGGGCATGTCAGATCAAGGGCAGCCCATTGCCTGCAATTGAGCGTTGCATCGACGCAGATTTATTCCAAATTGTACCTTGGATGCCCTCCATCCCAATGCGCCGGATCGGACCTTTTGTTGATGTAGGGGCCCGGTGGGGCTATACTTCTGCTGCTTTCATTGATCGATGGCATTGTCGGCGCCCGCTATGCTGGCGGGCCGATTGAACGCAACACAATCAGTCTGGAAAACGATGACCGGAGCGCCGCCCATAGAACGAACTGCCGGCGCGCCGTTGTTTTCGAACAACAAACTGTCGGTGCTGCGCAAGCACCCCTATTTCGCGGATCTCGAGCCCGAGGCATTCGATCAGCTCTGCCGCTACGCCAAGCACACCACGCTGAAGCGGGGGACGACGATCTTTTCCAAGGGCGATCCTGGCACCAGCCTGATTGCGGTGATCTCAGGCACGGTCAAGATCAGCATCTCGTCGCCGGATGGTCGCAACGCGATCTTGAACCTGATCGAAGCCGGCGAGATCTTCGGGGAGATCGCGCTGCTCGACGGCTTGTCGCGGACGGCCGATGCCACCGCCAACACCAATTGCGAGCTGTTCGTCATTGACCGGCGCGAGTTCATTCCGTTCGTGCGCAGCCAGCCGACGCTTGCGATGAAGTTCATCGAGCTGCTTTGCGAAAGACTGCGCCGGACCAGCGATCAGGTCGAGCAGGTGATCCTGCAGAACTTGCCTGGCCGTCTGGCCAGCGCGCTGCTGCGCCTCAGCGACAAGCACAAGCCGCAGGGACGCACCATCTCGATCACCCAGCAGGAGATCAGCGAGATGGTCGGGATGACGCGCGAGAGCATCAACAAGCAGCTCCGCGCGTGGGCGATACGCGGTTGGGTCAGGCTCGAGCATGGCGCGATCGTTGTGCTGAAGCCCGAGACGCTCCAGGAGCTGGTCGACGCTGGGGCGAACGACGGCGAGTAGTCGCGCCGGCTGCCCGGTCGGTCGCGCATTTCACGAAACGGTGAGCTGAACAAGGCCTGTGAAGCCATTCACATCGGCCTTGCGTGCGCTGCGGTAAGTGACGCGTCACGGGAGCACAATATGGACGAATCCATGCAGAACTCTTTCGACAAGCGAGGGCAGGACCCACAGCACAATTACCAGAGCTTCAGCATCAAGCTTGTCGCGTTGCCGTTGCTCGTCGTCGTTGCGTTGATCGGGATGCTGGTCAGTCATCCGGCGGTGGTCAGATGGATATCGGACGCGGCGCAAGCGGAGTTCGTCGGAACCGATGCCGTCTACACTGATCCGATACCCAATATCGCGCAGGTGGCACCAACGGTTCGGCCGGGCAGCAAGATCCGGACGGTGAAGGTCTACTGATTGTTGACGCCGTCGTCGCGCGGCACGGCGCGACGACAGCTGCCTGTCCAGCAGCAAGGCGTCTTCACGCGGCTACGCCAAGCAGCTTTGCTGCGGTCCGCCCGAGAATATTGGCCTTGTCATCGTCGCTCAGCGACGACGAGGCGAAGATGTGGTCGACCGGTGCCAGTTGCCATGGATAGGGATAGTCGCTTCCCAGCACGATCTGGCCGGCGCCAACCTGGGCGGCGAGGTGCCTGATCGCCTCAGGCGTGAAGATCAGAGAGTCGAAGTAAATCTGTTTGAGATACTCCGCCGGCACCTTCTGGAGCTTGATCTCCGGATTGCATCCCTTGGGTCCAACCAGACAGGCATGGTCCGAGCGGTCGGCGTACGAGCCGAGATAACCGCCGCCATGTGCGGCGATGATTCTCAGCCCCGGGAAGCGATCGAGCGTGCCCTCGAAGATCAAATGGGAGAGTGCGATCGTGGTCTCGAGCGGATTGCCGATCGTATTGCCAAGCCACCCATTGCCGGAGAGCCGCTTGGTGAGCTCGGGCACGCCCTGCGGATGGATGAACAGGGGGACGCCGAGTTCCTCGGCCTTGGCCCATATTGGATGAAACTTCGGATTTGAGAATTCGTCGCCATCGACGACACCGCCGATCGCCGCGCCCTTCAGCCCCTGCTTCTTCACCGCGGTCTCCAGCTCCTGCACCGCAAGGTCCGGTGCCTGCAGCGTCAGCGAGGCGAAAGCCGCGAACCGGTCGGGCTTTGAGGCACAAAGTTCGGCGAGCTTTTCATTCTGAATTTTCACGATCTGCGCGGCAAGGTCCCGGTCGCGGTCGTACCAGAACGGATTGATCGAAAGCACCTCCATGTCGACGGCCTGCGCGTCCATCGCAGCCAGCCGCTTGTCGATCTCGATGAAGGCCTCGCTGGCGCCGTTGACCGGCGGCAGTTGCAGCTTTCCGGCGTCGGCGCCGAGCAGGGCTCCGGCCTCGCGGAAATGGCAATGCGAGTGAATGTCGATGGTCTTGACACGTTTGCCGTTGATCGTGATTGGCAACTGCTGGCGCGATTGCTGCGCATTCGCGTTGTGGACGAGCCCGCAGCCGCAGAACACGATGCCTGCCGTCGCCGTTGCTCCCGCTTTCAGGAAATCCCGCCTTGTGGTCATGACGATCGCCTCCCTGGTGTTTTGTTATGGACAGGGAGCCTACGGATGCTGGCTAGTGCTCGCAAGATCACACGCTGTGCGTGTCGCGCAATGTTGATCTGCTCAGACCGCCTTGATCTCCGCCTTTGCGATGATGTCGCGCCATTTCGGCGCTTCGTCCGCAATTCGCCTGCGCATGCCATCGGGCTGTTTGCGGGCAAGTCGCCGTGTAATGGATAGCATTCAGTCAGATCGGCAATGCGTCACCCTCGCTCGACTTTGATCAGGCCGCGAACACGACAAACGCCAATATCACGACCGCACGGTTCAGTATGCAAGTGAAGGCATTGACCACTGTCGCCACTTTCGCGAGCGCTATTTGAGCGGATTAGCGCCGCCAGCAATCTCGCAGGATCAAAGGCCACTCAGCCCTTTCGCGATTTCGCGCCGATGCCGGACATCAAAGCCCGGCTGCTGCCCCCAAATCGTCAATTCCCCGTCGGGCTGAAACCGCGACAGACCGCCGTCCGTCCCCATCCGCTTGTTCATGATCCACTAACCTTGCGCTTTCACCGCATTTACTAGCTGCCCAACGCGGTGTAGATGCCGATCAATTAAGACGAATTTCCTGTTAACGACGAATAGCGGGATTTTCTCAAGAGCCGACGCGATCCAGCGCTGTGCGGCGGAGCCGCATAATCTGTTGGCGGAACGGAACGGCGATTTCATGCTAAAATGAAAGAAGCGAGGTGAAATAGAGTCTGCTTACGCCGAAGCCAAGCCGACGGTAGCACTGCCTCGTCTAGGCAACGAGGAAGCGTCCTCGTGAGGAGACGGGTTCGATGGGAGGGAAAATGGACCGAAACCTTGTGATCCTGAATGTGACTGGTTCGGAGACGATGTTGCGTTCCGACGGACATGCTGCCATTCGACTGGAGACCAAGGAGATGGGCCCCGTCGCCTTCGAGGTGAATCTTCAAGCAATTGCCGCACTTCGTCGCCACTTGGCGCGCGCCGAAATACACATTCTGCAGAGCCAGAATCAGACCAAAAACTGATTATCTTCAGAAGACGTCACTAAACTAAGCTGGCTATCAGATTGCCCCCTGAGGTCCGAGGGCGGGAATCCAATCGGAGGCGCCTGCAAGTCTAGAACGGCGTTGACCGCGGCGGATTCTGATTCCGCCATTCGGAGGTTCGATCCCTCCCGCCTCCCTGGCATGCGAGCGCGCTTCATACGAGATACGTCGCTTGTCCAACTGTCTGGCAGAAAGAGACGTAACGCGACCATCACTGGCACTTCGCCGCGCGCAAGCGTTAAAGACACCAGCGTTTGGCAATTTGCCGTTTTACCGAGAGCCGACGCGTATGTGTACTCATAAACGTTGGCTTGTGGTCATAAAGCGGAAGTCGCCCGGTCTGACCGCCAAGGGCGACTTTTGACCCAGCTTGAAACATCGCAGCTCTTTGCGTTTGATGTTATGATTGGGCACCAACGGCGGTGCAGCATCTGAGTTTCGGGGAGCGGCCATTGGGGCCTAAAAACGAGTCGGGATTTCAACTCAAGCCGTTGGCCAGCGAGCGGGCTCTGGAGCGCGCCGAGCGATTGGCCAATCTTCTGGCCTCCATCGTCGAGTCCAGCGACGATGCTATTGTGAGCAAGAATCTAGATGGCATTGTTACGAGTTGGAACAAGGCGGCCGAGCGCATTTTCGGTTACTCGGCCACGGAGGCTATTGGTCAGCCCATTACACTCGTGATTCCACAAGACCGGCTCAGCGAAGAACGGGAGATTTTAACCCGCATCCGACGAGGTGAGCGCATCGACCATTTCGAGACGGTCCGGCGACGTCGGGATGGTAGCTCAATCATCGTTTCGCTAACTGTTTCTCCTGTCAAAGACGCCCACGGCAACATCGTCGGCGCATCAAAAATTGCTAGAGATATTACCCAGCAGAAGCGAACTCAGGAGCAGATTAGCATTCTGGCTCGCGAGGCGGAGCATCGAAGCAAGAACATCCTTTCTAACGTACAGGCAATTATCAACCTTTCTCAGTCCGACACCTCCGAGGGCCTCAAGGAAGTGATCAGCGGGCGCATCCAAGCGATGGCAAATGTTCACTCGCTGTTTGTTGAAACGCGGTGGATAGGAGCCGAAGTCTCGGCGATCGCCAAGCAGGAGTTTGCCCCTTACCTCGAAGAGAGTCACCAGAAGCGGATTGTGATGGAGGGGCTGCAGACGGTGTTAGAACCCATCGCTGCGCAGGCGATTGCTGTTGTCCTGCATGAGTTAGCAACCAATGCTATCAAGTATGGAGCGCTATCCAACACAAGAGGCCGGATAGAATTGGCCTGGTCGCGCGCCGAGGATGGGCAGCTGGTGCTCCGCTGGACCGAACTGGGCGGACCGAGGGTAAAGGCGCCCCAACGCAAGGGATTTGGTAGTCGGCTCATCGAAGGGACGATCAATCCACTTGGCGGGAAGGTGCTCTTTGACTGGCGCGCGGAAGGGCTGGTTTGCGAAATCGCCGTTCCGACGTGAGATGCCAATCGAGCTTCGCTGCTCTCGCCGCTACAACTTTTGCTTATGGCCGACTCTGTTGAAAATGGCGGCTGTTGCGACGCAGAGATATCGGTGATTCAGTCTGTCTAGTTGGCAGGACTGAAGATCATGATAGAGCATCGGAAAGTCGAACAGGCCGCGTTGTTCTATGAGTTATCGCTCGAAAGACATATCCCGACTGATCACTTGCTGTGGTTGATTGACAGGTTTGTCGATCTTGAACAGGTCCGGCGGGACCTGGCGCTTTTCTACAGCAGCATCGGTCGGCCTTCGATCGCTGATCATCCGCATGCTCCTGATCGGTTACTGTTCGGTATCCGATCGGAGCGGCGCCTGTGCGATCAGGTTCACCTCAATTTGGCCTACCGGTGGTTTTGCCGGCTCGGTCTGGATGGGCGGTGCCAGATCATTCGACATTCTCCAAGAACAGGCATAGGCGCTTCCGGCAGAGCGACCTCTTCCGTCGCGTGTTCGAGAGCGTGCTGCGCCGCTGCATCGAGGAACGACTGGTCGGCGGCGAAGGATTTGCAGTCGATGCGAGCCTAGTCAAGGCCGATGCAAATCGGCAGAAGGCGATCGAAGGCGATAAGGGACTTGGCCAACGACGGCAATCCGGCAGGCGGAGGTATTGACCGCTAAGCGCATAATTGAGCGGTCGCTGGAGCGGTTTGATCTCTATCCGAGCCGGCTCCTCGGCGACAGTGGCGATGGCTCGGCCGAGATGCTCGCCTGGCTGGTCTATGAGCATGGCATCGAGCCGCACGTTACAGTCTTCGACAAGTCGGCCCGCACAGGCGGGATCTTCTCGCGCGACGACTTCACCTACGACCATGCTGGGGACATCTATCGTTGCCCTGGCGGCAAATTTCTTACCACGACAGAACGTTGGTGAATGATGGTGCCACCATGCTTTACCTCGCCAGCAAGCGCGATTGTGATCGATGCACATTGAAGGCTCGGTGTTGCCCCAAGCAGGCCTCACGGAGAGTGCCGCGCTCGATCTACGAGGGCGCTCGCGACATGGCGCGCCACATCGCGAGATCGTGGGAGGGAGGCACCTCGCGCCGGCTCCGCTTGTTGGCGCACCTCAAGCGCATTCTCAAGCTCGACCGTTTGCGTTTACGAGGTCCAAACGGCGCGCGCGACGAGTTCATCCTCGCGGCCACCGCCCAAAACCTTCGAAAGATGGCCAGTTGATCCCGATGCCCACCCCGAGGCTCGCATAGGGTCGGTAGAGCAGTTCGGCCACGTCGCGACGGAGCTATTACAACGAAATACTGCCAGCCTTTTTCGACGGAATCGGTCATATGCAAACATTCTTCACCCCGGCCCGCGCCCTCTCGGCTTCGGCTCGGCCAACGGTGCGACTTCGACCGTGGCGCTCTCTAGAGCGCGCTCTCGTTCAATAGTCAGCCGAACTTGCTGACCGACCGCGGTCAGCCCGATGAGGTTGCGCATTTGCGTGGCGCTGCGGATCGGGATGTCGTTGGCCTTCAGAATGATGTCGCCGCGGCGAAGGCCCGCGCGCTCTGCGGGCGAGCCGGGACTGACCTCCTTGATACGGGCCCCCTGCGTCACACCCGCAGCGGGCGTCTCGAGATCCTCCAGCGCAACGCCGATGCGGCCACGCTCGACCCGCCCTGTCTGCGCGAGCTGCTCCATCACCTTGCGGGCCATGTTGATGGGTACCGCGAAGCCAATTCCCACATTGCCTCCTCCCGGAGAGATGATCGCCGTGTTGATGCCAACGAGTTCGCCGCGCAGATTGATCAAGCCGCCACCGGAGTTGCCGGGATTGATCGCAGCATCAGTCTGGATGAAGTCTTCATAGCCGTGCTTGCCAAGGCCGGTGCGCCCGAGCGCGCTGACAAGGCCTGACGTGACGGTCTGGCCCAGGCCGAAGGGATTACCCACCGCGATGACGAAGTCGCCGACCTGAAGCGCGTCGCTGTCGCCCAGCGCGATGGCCCTCAGCCCGACTGGCTCCTTGACCTGTAGTAGTGCGATATCGGTCGGCGCATCGCGGCCGACCACGCGACCGGCAAACTTTCGGCCATCCTTGGTTCTGATCTGCACTGCGGTCGCGTTGGCAACAACGTGGTTTGCTGTCAACACATAGCCGCGCTGGGCGTCGACAATCACGCCCGATCCGGCGGCGTTGATTTCCTTCTCCAGCTGTTTCGGAACGTCGAAGAACTCCCGAAAAAAGGGATCCTGGTACAGCGGATTGTCCTCACGCACGCGTCCCTGCACCGAGATGTTGACGACGCTCGGCGTCACCTCCTTGACCAACGGCGCAAGGGTTGGCACGCGGCCGATGTTGATCTCTGGAATTTGGGCGAGAACTGGCGGTCCGGAAAGGGTTAACACCAGCGTCGAGCCGAGCCCGAGTCGCGCAAGCCCACGCAAGTATCGCATCGTTTCTCTCCGGCAGCACACCGCGTTTATCGCCCCGTCCTCCGGGGCGGTGGCGGCGATTAACTGGTTGGCTCAAGTCGACTGTTCAAGAGCCTTCAGTGCATCGTTCGGATGAGGCGCCAAAATTTTCGTAGAAGCTCTTGAACGGATTTTGTGCGTTACCTAAGTCGCTTCCGCCCGGGGCCCGGTTCCCGGACCCGGATTTTTGACATCGCTGACCTAATCAGGAGGATGTGCATGCATTTCCGTCCATTGCACGACCGCGTGCTCGTGCGCCGCATTGATGCCGAAGAAAAGACTGCTGGCGGCATCATCATTCCCGACACCGCAAAGGAGAAACCGCAGGAGGGTGAAATCGTCGCCGCGGGCCCTGGCGGTCGGAATGAGCAAGGGCAATTGGTGCCCCTCGACGTTGATCCCGGCGACCGCGTGCTTTTCGGTAAGTGGTCCGGCAACGAAGTGAAAATCGACGGCCAGGACTACCTCATCATGAAGGAAAGCGATCTTCTGGGCGTGGTCGACAAGGCCGCCTCGCTCAAGAGGGCCGCCTGAGCAAGCTGGAAGCTGACAGTCATTCGAGAAAGGAGCAGATAATATGGCTGCCAAAGACGTGAAATTCTCAACTGAGGCCCGCGAGCGGATGCTGCGCGGCGTCGATACGCTCGCCAATGCGGTCAAGGTGACGCTTGGTCCCAAGGGACGCAACGTCGTCATCGAGAAATCCTTCGGCGCCCCGCGCATCACCAAGGATGGCGTCACTGTTGCCAAGGAAATCGAGCTCGAAGACAAGTTCGAGAATACGGGTGCACAGATGGTGCGCGAAGTCGCCTCGAAGACAAACGATCTCGCCGGTGACGGCACCACGACGGCGACCGTGCTAGCCCAAGCCATCGTCAAGGAAGGCGCAAAATCGGTCGCCGCCGGCATGAACCCGATGGACCTCAAGCGCGGCATCGATCTAGCGGTCGAAGCCATCGTCAAGGACCTGCAGGCGCATGCCAAGAAGGTCACCTCAAACGAGGAAATCGCGCAGATCGGCACCATTTCCGCCAACGGCGACACCGAGATCGGCCGTTTCCTTGCCGATGCCATGCAGAAGGTCGGCAATGAGGGCGTGATTACCGTCGAGGAAGCCAAGGGCCTCGATTCCGAGCTCGAAGTGGTCGAAGGCATGCAGTTCGATCGCGGTTATGTCTCGCCCTACTTCGTGACCAACGCAGAGAAGATGCGGGTCGAGCTCGAGGATCCCTACATCTTGATCCACGAGAAAAAGCTCTCCGGGCTCCAGACCATGCTGCCGCTGCTGGAGGCGGTGGTGCAGTCGGGCAAGCCACTGCTCATCGTCGCCGAGGACGTCGAGGGCGAAGCACTCGCGACTCTTGTCGTCAATCGGCTGCGCGGTGGCTTGAAAGTGGCAGCCGTCAAGGCGCCCGGGTTCGGCGACCGCCGCAAGGCCATGCTCGAGGACATTGCGATTCTCAGCGGCGGAACGGCGATATCGGAGGATCTCGGAATCAAGCTCGAGAACGTAACCCTCAACATGCTCGGGCGCGCCAAGAAGGTCGTCATCGACAAGGAGAACACGACCATCGTCAACGGCGCAGGCGCCAAGAAGGACATCGAGGCCCGCGTCACCCAAATCAAGGCGCAGATCGAGGAGACCACCTCCGACTACGATCGGGAGAAGCTGCAGGAGCGTTTGGCGAAACTCGCTGGCGGCGTCGCCGTAATCCGCGTCGGCGGTGCCACCGAGGTCGAAGTCAAAGAGAAAAAGGATCGCGTCGACGATGCAATGCACGCAACGCGCGCCGCGGTCGAGGAGGGTATCCTGCCCGGAGGCGGCGTGGCGCTTCTGCGCGCGTTGAAGGCGCTCGATGGTCTCAAAGCTTCTAATGCAGATCAGAAGGCCGGCATCGATATCGTGCGTCGCGCCATCCAGGTTCCTGCCCGGCAGATCGTCCAGAACGCCGGTGAAGACGGCTCGCTCGTCGTCGGCAAGCTGCTCGAGAACGCCGACTACAATTGGGGCTTCAACGCAGCTACGGGAGAGTACCAGGACATGGTCAAAGCGGGCGTGATCGATCCTGCCAAGGTCGTCCGCACCGCGCTGCAGGACGCGGCTTCAGTCGCCGCCTTGCTCATCACGACGGAGGCACTGGTGGCCGACAAGCCGAAGAAGGCGGAGACGGCGCCTGCCGCGCAGTCCATGGACTTCTGATCAACCCTGAGCCCGGCCGGCGACGGCCGGGCTCATCCGATCCACCACGAGAAAGCAACGATAGTACCAAGGAGCTTCAGATGAGCAGGCGCACACAATCTCCACCACCCAACGGCGGGGCGGCTGTGATGCATTGGCTCATGTTCGCCCTCAGCCTTCCGACCATCGCTTGGATCAGCTTGCCGAAATTAGGAGGATGAGATGACAAGAAATGATACCCTTTCCGCTCGTGCTGAGACTTCAGACCGCCGGGCCCGAATGATGATTGCGGGCGCGTTCGCTTATGCGGCAATGCTGCTCCCGGCGGGTGCCTGGGGCCTGGACGGTCCGTCAAAACAGATCCCCGAGCGCGCGAACCACCTTCTGCCGCTTCCGCCCATCCCCTATCTGGATTCGATGCAGTGGATGAGCTGGAAACCGAGCCCGCCGCTGTTCAAGATGGACACGCTGCTGTTGCCAGACAGCAATGAACCCCATGTCCTTCGTCTTCCGTCCGACCTCGAGGGGACTGCCCCCCGGGTGAGCTAATGCTTCACGCGCGGCCCGTCTATGGGTCACGCAGCTTCCCTGGCACTCGAGGACGGCGAACCTGCGCCTCAACCGCGTTGCCGAATTGCGGGCCCGTGCATAACTCGCTTTGGCCCTTGTTAACGAAACGGACGTCAGGTCAGGTTACCGAGGACCAAAGCCCTAAAAAATTTTTGGCCCCCTCTTGAAACCAAAAACGACTTTGCTAATTTTTTTTGTCGCCACCGAACGGTGGTTTCCGGGCGCCTCATGGGTCCGGCCGTTGAGACGGGCACCGGTCGTGTCCGGTGCCGCTCGTAACCATCTTGCTCTTTGGAGGATTTGGCTATGCGCACTTATGATTTCTCGCCCCTTTGGCGTTCGACCATTGGCTTCGATCGCCTTTTTGACCTCGCGGAAATGGCCCAGCGGGCCGGCGAGGACAACTATCCGCCCTACAATATCGAACGGCTGTCTGAGGACCGCTACCAGATTTCGTTGGCGGTTGCAGGTTTTGCGCCCAACGAGATCGCGATCACGGCCGAACAGAACGTGATCACCATTGAGGGCAGCAAGTCGGAGAAGGCTGAGCGCGATTTTCTCTACCGCGGCATCTCCACCCGCAGCTTCAAGCGGCAGTTTAACCTGGCGGATTACGTTCAGGTCAAGAGCGCCGCATTCGACAACGGCTTGCTCAAAATTGAGCTGGTCCGGGAAATCCCGGAAGCCATGAAGCCGCGCCGTATCGCAATCAACGGCGTATCGGCCGACAATGTCCAGAAATTGGAAGCTAAGGCAGCCTAAGCAGGCTCCGACCGGCGCCGCGCGAGGCTTCGCGCGGCTGCCGCTCGTCGTCAATGCAAAGGAGGATACCATGCGGCCGACGACCGCTGACGACAACGTGTTTGACTTCAACGCGCTCCTGCATCCCGGCACCGCTTTCGAACATCCCAGGGATGTCGTGTGCCATGCCGGCCTGACGACGGCCGAGAAGCGGGCAATTCTGGCATCCTGGGCGTCCGACGCATCGGCGATAGCATGCCCGTCGCTCCGCTCGCCCGCCGGACTGAAGAAGCCCGTATCGATCGACGAAATCCTCGAGGCCCTGTGCGAACTCGACGGCGGACCCCGGAATCCTCCGGGTGGAAAGCCTTGTCGGTTGCGCTCAACCGAACGTGCCTTGGCCGCCTGAGCCGGAAGGGGACGAGTGATGATCAAGGGAAATCTTGAACGCCTGCGTGCCCATCGCGCCAATATTCGGCGCTACCGCAGGCTGCTCGCGACGCGGCTGTCGGACCTAGAGCGAGCGTATATCGCACGCCGGATGAGCGAAGAGCAGCATTCCGTGGAGGCCCTTTTGCACAAGACGTTTCCCGATCGCCTCTCGCTGCAGACGGATCGCCGACGAACAATGAACTTGGAGATGGCTCGGCTGCTGCATCCAGCCGAGGCGTTTGCTCATCCGATGTACGTTGTCGATGATTGCGACCTCACCTCGTACGAGAAACGGGCCATTCTATCGCTTTGGGCCGCGGATGCTTGCGCCTTGAAAGACGATCCAGAATTGAACCGGACAATCGATGGAGCTGTGAGCTTCGACGACATCGTGGATGCCCTGCGCCTTCTGGAGTCCGATTCGGATCGAAGGACCAATGGCTCCAACCGAAAAGGCCGACGTTTTGGCAGCCATGAGGCGGACGATAGTCCCGCTCTGTAGACCGATGCTTTCGTTGCTCTGCCGCCACCCTGACGAGAGCGCGGCAGAGGTGGGAATTTGTTGAGCGCTGCGAGGGGGAAATGTCTCAAGCTGTTTCTCAGAAATTGCCGTCGCTCGGCACCGGGCTGACGAAGTATTTAACGGAAATTAGACAATTTCCGATCCTCACTCGGGAAGAAGAGACCACTCTTGGTCGGCGATGGCGAAACCGCGGCGATCGTGAAGCGGCTTATCGCCTGGTGACAAGCCACCTGCGTCTCGTTGCGAAAATCGCCATGCGATATCGAGGTTATGGGCTACCCATTGCCGATATCATTTCCGAGGGCAATGTCGGCCTGATGCAGGCCGTGCGGCGATTCGATCCGGAGCGGGGCATCCGCCTTTCCACCTATGCCATGTGGTGGATCAAGGCAACGATCCAGGATTTTGTTCTTCGCTCCTGGTCGCTGGTGAAGATCACGGCGGACGCTGCCCAGAAGAAGTTATTCTTCAAACTGAGGCAATCGAAGAGTGCGATCTCCGCCTTGGAGGACGGGGATCTGAGGCCAGAACAGGTCAAGACGATCGCCGCTCAGCTCAAGGTACCCGAACGTGAAGTCGTGAATATGGACCGTCGCCTGCGTGGCGACCTGTCCCTGAATTTACGTCACAAGGATGCCGGCGACGTCGGAGATGCCCTCGAACGGCTGGTAGATCCGGCGCCTACTCACGACGTGACGTTGGCCGAGGACCAGGAACTGGCTCAACGGCGGCAAGCTCTGACAGCAGCCATTGAGAAGCTAAGCCCCCGCGAAAGGCATATCTTCACAGCGCGCTATTTGAGTGAAGATCCCCCGAAGCTCGAAGCGCTTGCCTTAGAGTACGAAATATCGCGCGAGCGTGTCCGCCAAATCGAGCAACGGTCATTTGAAAAGGTACAGTCCGCGATGCTGACAGGAGGAGCCTGTCTGAAAAGTCCATACAACATTCGAAGGAACGGTAAACACACTTTCGGCTCAGGCGCTTGACTGTACGATGCTAACGCCATTCATTCTTTGTCTGATGACCGCGAATAGCATGGCCGCGGCAGGAGCCATTTGCGCGGCACGACATATCGTGCTGCTCTTCGCGCATGGGACCGATAACGACCGTGCCATTCCGCAGATCGAGCAGCCAGGCAAGAGCGAGGCGCCTTCTCCGTTGGTTTCAAGCAATGCCTCAAAGCCGCAACTATGAGCGGGCCGTCAGTCCGCGCAGCGGATTGTCCATGCGCTCGACCGCTTCATGCGCACACCACCCGCAGAAGTCAGCGAGCGACTCTCTCTTGGCGATGCAATGAGCCATGCCCCGAGATGTCTCTTTCGACGCCCGCGCCACGAGCGAACAAGAGCGGACTAAGCTTGAATCCCTGATCTGCGAGGATTTTGAGCGCTGGCATCCCGGTCACACCCTGGAAGATCTGAAGCGAAGGGCTTCCTTCTCGTAAGCCTCCGAGGGGAGACGCCTTGCGGCGGGCTGGGCTGATGGTTGAGAACTGTACGTATGGACAGCCACACGATCAGTACGCTGAATCGACTTGAAGTGGTCGATAGTCGATGTCCTCGACGCAGGCCTGCTGACGCACCTTGGCGTATTGCAGCCTCGTGGAGAGCCGCTTGTCGCGTCGCAGCCACGCTTCGCGTTCGGGCAGGAGCGCAAGCCATTCGGCATGGCCGAGGCTTGCAGCATCGCCGCCGGCTTCGATGTCGGCAAAGGCTTTGGCCATGCCATGAAGGCCGAGCGCGTGGAGTTGTCGAGGGTCGGACGCGTGATGTTGGGATGAAGGATCGGCGCATTGTCCGCGGAGCGCTTGGTTGAAGGACGTCGATCGAGATTGTTGGTGAGGATCGATTTGACCGAGCCGTAGGTGCGGGCGCCGATGTCGATCGCCCGCAGGGCGGCGGCACCGAGCCGCTCTTGCCCGTAAGATCGGGCGAGCCGGATGATGCCGGGGCAGGCGCGGAAGCCCTGCTCGGGGTGTGCCCGCTCATCGAGGATCAGGTTGCACAGCGCCGCGGTGGCAGGCCCGATCGTGGCGGCCTCCTTGCGGATGCGCTCGATGGTCCAGCCGGCGTAGCGCCGATGACTGGACGCCATGTGCTCCGGCACGGTGGTGTGCTTGTGGTTGCCGCTCATGCGCTGATGCGCGGCGATCCGCTCGCCCCTGTGGAAAATCTCGACAGTGCGGGCGGTGAAGCGCACCTCGACCCTCGGCGCGGAGGAAGCGATGCGGGACGCTGTAGTAATGCGCTTCGACCTCGACGTGATAGTCGATGCTGACCCGGCAGATCCGCCACTTCGGCGAACACGTAGGGGCTCTCCGGCAAGTCCTTCAGCGCGGCCCTGGGCGAATGCTTACTGCGGATCGCGCAACCATCGCGCTCTAACTACTAAATTTCATGAGGAAGGCAGTGCTGCGCATGTGCAGTATTCGGCGAGCTCATTAGCAACTCCTCATCATACATGCCGTTGACCCTGTCTCGCATCACGCCATAGCACTCGCATGCAATCGTCTCGAGCCGCGTTCGGTCGATCTCTAGCATTCGTCGCTGTTCTGAAATGATGCCGCCGGCCGCTCGAAGTTTACGCATCGTTAGCGTCACGGTCGTTCGGCGCACCCCGAGGAGTTGTGCTAACGCCTCCTGCGTTAATTGAATTCGGCTGTCCGCAACTCGGTCGTGAATGTCGAGCAGCCATCGGGCCATACGGCATTCCACCGAATGGACCGCGTTGCAGGCTGCTACGTTCTGAAGCTGCAACAATTGCGTGCGAAAATGGAAACGAAGAACACGCCTAATCGCAGCGCTTTGCTCAAAGACATGCTGCAATTGTGAAACAGGTACATGGAGCGCGCTTCCGGCCACATAGGCCGTTGCCGTGACTGGCGATCGCGACCGGGAGGGACTTAGGACGGAGAGCGCGCCGACCGCTCCTTCTGAGCCCATGAGAGTGGACGCCACAATCTGACCGCCCGACATTTCGACTAAGAACGAGATGGCGCCGCTGAGGGGGAAATAGACCTGCTTGAACTCGTCTCCTGTTCGTACCAGCACAGCATCGAACCCGAAAGACGTTTTCTGAAGATGGGGCGCAAGCAAATTGAAGTCGGCTGCGGGCAACGCCGCCAAAAGTCTATTCCCAAGGCGGGTCTGGAGCGCCATCACGGATGTTCCCTGAAACCGCGCAGAAACAACCAAAGTTTGAAACCCGCGCCAAGCGCGCACGTTCCTAACTGGCCTGTTGTCGTTGATCCAAACTGCCGCTTCGGTCCAAAAGCCGGCCTTGGCGGTCAGACCGGGCGACTTCCCACCGCGGCATTCCTATGTATGGCCACCAAGCGATTTCACGTTCCGCTCCGGTGTCGCGCGCGCCAGAAGCGCATAGGACACCCCCAATCCGAGGGGCATTTGAGGGTGAGGCGCTCATCGCGCGCGGCAGGTGACTTTTGACGCGAACCCAGAAGCCATGCGTCAGCGCCGGGAGACGGCAGCTTTGAATGCTCCCTCTGCGGGGCGACGCTGGAAAGCGGGAAATCGGTTCGGGTGCCGACGTACAGGTTTCTCGCCGAGCCGGTGCGACTGCCTGCGAAGTAGACTGCCCATATCGTGGGTCCTCGATTCGTTCTCAATCCATAGCGCGGATGGATTACCGGGGTTCTCCGTGGGAGAACGGAGTTCCTAGCTCTATTGGCGTCCGCTAAAATCGGCTCCGCAGGCCTCGACCGAATGGCGGGGATCTGACGCGGGTTACCCTCGGGAAGAGCCGGGTGCGGGAAATCCGCCCGCCCGGATCTGTGAGGGCGAAAGCCAAATGGCTGAGCTACTCGACCACAACTGGGGGCGCAACTCGGAACTTGGCTCTGTGGTTGCTTCGCCCTGGACATTGGTCCGGCCACAAGGGGCCAATCAGGCCAACCGCTATCAGCGCGCCCCTGCGATTAACAGCCAATGCAGCAATTGCAATGAGAGCAGTAAGGCCTTTGCCATTTTCACTCCAGGACAGCGTTACTCAAATGCCACGCCGCCCTCCGGGGCGTTTTCCTCGAACCATTTCTCGGCGGCCTCGATCGAAGCGAAGACTTTGATGTGGTCCTCGTCGCCGATTTACTTAGCCGCGTCCGTGTAGATCCAGACAGTTTAACTGCACGGCCTTGAAAGGCAGGGCTCGATTCGATCGCTCGATGTGCCGCCCGAAATGGATCCTAGTTAGCTGCGCCGGCAGACTGCGTTGGTATACGAAGTCAGTGCCCAAAGAACAACCACAGCAGGATGATCACAGGAATTGGCACGCCCAAAAGCCAAAGCAAAACGCCTCGTCCCATCGCTTCCCTCCTTATTTATTCACGCCAATGGCAACTCCGGAGACGCGGCCAATGTTCCTAGCCCACCGATCGCGTCGTCCTTGCCGTTGCGCAGGGGGCGGATGGCGGTGGTCATCCCTCAATGATGAGGCGCCCCAGGAACGCATTGCAGGCCCGCTCGGCTTCAGCGAACGAACTGAAGGGAGACCCGGATACGTGAGCCATTCAGATAGTCGGGGCGATATGATGCAACAAAGCCCGGCTCTCCATGCAATCCAGGCCACTCCGGCTCTCGTTGCTGATGACGAATGAATAGTCGTCGCTGCTTGCGATCCATATCTCCAGTTCAGTATCGACTCGGCGGAAGTGCAGGGCCATTTCACCCTCCGCCTCCGTGATCATCCAGATGGGACGCTGAGCCCGCTCTTGTGCGGTTGGCCGCTTCGGCTCCCGCGCCAGCCGTTCGGCCTTTAGGCGCTTTCGATTATCGTGCATCGCTTTTTGCGCTTTGGCGTAATCCGTCATGGCTTCCGTCGGCCGGACTATTCTCGATGGGCGTCCCGTTCGCGTCCCGGACGTGCTCGCTGATCCACACTTCAATCGCCCTCGAGCACAAGAACTCATAGGGTTTCGGGGCGGCGCTCGGCGTCCCGCTCGTTCGGGAGGGCCACGCTTTCAGTGTCATTAACCTGTTTCGCTTCGCTGTGGGGTCTTTCGAGGACAAGCAGATCGAGCTGGTAGCGACGTTCGCCGACCAAGCGGTGATCGCGATCGAGAACGTCAAATTGTTTGAGCAAGTGCAGGCGAAGACGCGCAGCCTTACTGAGGCGTTGAAACAGCAGACCGCGACCGCCGACGTGCTTAAGGTCATCAGCCGCTCGGCATTCGATCTGCAAACCGTGCTCGATACCTTGACCGAATCGGCCGCGCAGCTCTGCAACGCCGACATGGCGGCGATGACCCGGCAGGATGAAACCGGCGGCTACCACCATATAACCAACTACAAGTTCTCGATCGATTGGGTGAAGATCGCAGACGCCGTTCGTCTCCATCCGGGACGCGGTAGTCTCGTCGGAAGGGTGCTTCTGGCGCGCAAGGCGGTCCAGATCGCCGACGTCCTCGCCGATGCCGATTACTCCTATCCGGAGATGCAGCAAGCGGCCGGATATCGCACTCTACTCGGCGTTCCACTTCTTCGCTCGGGAGAGCCCATCGGTGTCCTGTTTTTGGCGCGCAAGGTGGTTGAGCCCTTTACCGACAAGCAGGTCGAACTCGTCTCGACCTTCGCCGACCAGGCCGTTATTGCCATCGAAAACGTCCGCTTGTTCGAAGAAGTGCAATCAAAGACGCGCGACCTCTCCGAGGCCCTGACCTATCAGACCGGAAGTGCCAACATCCTCAAGGTGATCGCCTCCTCGCCGACCGACGTTGAGCCGGTCCTGCGCACCATCGTCGAGAGCGCCTGTAAGCTCTGCGAGGCCTATGATTCGGTGCTGGTCCTGAAGGAGGGTCAGGATCTCGTCGTTCGCGCGCATTACGGATCGATCGGAAGGGGCACTCAGACGTGGACCGACGACCGCACCTCCGTGTCGGGGCTCGCACTTGCCGAGCGGATGCCGATACACTTGCACGACGTCCTCTCCGATGAAGGCCGCGACTTTCCTATTGCGCAAGCAATGTCGCGACAGGATGGTTGCCGCACCATTCTGGCCGTGCCGATGCTAAGCGAAGGTGAGAGCATTGGCGCGATCGTACTTCGCCGTGCCGAGGTGCTGCCTTTCAGTGACAAGCAGGTCACGCTCCTGCAGACCTTCGCCGATCAGGCGGTGATCGCGCTCGGCAACGTCCGCTTGTTCGAGGAGGTTCAAGCTCGCACCCGCGAACTGGCCAAATCCATCGATGAATTGCGCGCCGCCCAAGACCGCCTGGTGCAGACCGAGAAGCTTGCATCCCTCGGCCAGCTCACTGCCGGCGCATCGCACACGAGATCAAGAATCCACTCAATTTTGTCAACAATTTTTCTGCGCTGTCCGCCGAATTGATCGGCGAGCTCAACGAGCTGCTCGGAAATGCGGAACTCGATGACAAGATCCGCACCGACGTAGACGAGCTTGCGCAGATGCTGAAGGGCAATCTCGACAAGGTCGTCCAGCACGGCAAACGTGCCGATTCCATCGTCAAGAACATGTTGCTGCATTCGCGCGAGGGGACGGGCGAACGTCGTCCGACCGACATTAATGCAATTGTCGAGGAAAGCCTTAACCTTGCTTATCACGGCGCACGCGCGGAGAAATCCGGTTTTAACGTCACGCTCAAACGCGACCTCGATCCGAATGCCGGGACGGCGGAGCTTTACCCGCAGGAGATCATGCGGGTGTTGCTCAACCTGATCTCCAATGGCTTCTATGCGGCTCACAAGCGCAAGGAAGCTGCCGGCGATGCCTTTGAGCCGACATTGAGCGCAACCACGCGAGCTATGGCAAATGAAGTGGAGGTTAGGATCCGCGACAATGGCGTCGGGATTGCGGAGGAGATCAGAACGAAGATCTTCAATCCTTTCTTTACGACCAAGCCCGCCGGCGAAGGCACCGGGCTCGGCCTTTCGATGAGCCACGACATCATCGTGAAACAGCACGGCGGCAGGATCGCCGTCGAGACTGAGCCGGGAGCATTTACCGAGTTCGTCATTACCTTGCCGCGGGTGGTGGCAGTGCAAGGCAATAGCGGAGGCACGAGTTGAGCGTTTACATTCTCGTCGTCGACGACGAGCCCGACGTGGAGGTATTGTATCGACAGCATTTTCGGCGCGAGCTGCGTGCCGGCCGCTTTCTCATGGAGTTCGCCGCTTCCGCGCCGGCGGCACTTCAGCGGGCCGCCGACGTTCGCGATCCCTCGCTGATCCTGATTCTATCGGACATCAACATGCCCGGAATGAGCGGGCTGGAAATGCTGCCAGAGGTACGAGCCAGACGGCCCGACGTTCCCGTGATCATGATTACGGCCTATGGTGACGCGGAAACCCGCAGGACAGCATTGGAGCGCGGCGCCGACGCCCTATTGACCAAGCCGATCGACTTCGGGCAGCTTCGCCAGGAGATCGACGCGCGGCTCGGACAGGTCGCATGACCGCTACCATCCTAGTGGTCGACGACGAGCCGGATCTGGAGGCTCTCGTCCTCCAAAAATTCCGCCGTCAGATTCGCGACGGGCAGGTCAGCTTCGTCTTCGCCCATGACGGCCTTGAAGCCCTGCAGTCGATCGAGGCGCATCCCGACGTCGACTTGGTCGTCTCCGACATCAACATGCCGCGCATGGACGGCTTATCGCTGCTGGCGAAACTACAGGAGGCCGAGGAAAAGAAGTCGACCATTATTGTTTCCGCCTACGGCGACATGAGCAACATCCGCACGGCGATGAACCGGGGCGCGTTTGATTTCCTTACCAAGCCGATCGATTTTGCCGACCTGGAAACGACTATTCAGAAAACGATACGTCACATCGACATGCTGCGCGAGGCGCGCCGCCGCCAGGTCGAAGCCGAGCGCGCCCACGCCTCGCTGTCCCGCTATTTCTCGCCTGAGCTTGCCAAGCGTCTTGCTGCAGGCGGCGACGGTAACGATATGCAGGTGCACTGGCGTGATGTCGCCGTCATCTTCACCGACATCACGGGCTTCACCTCGCTGGTCGAAACCGCCGCGCCCGAAGTGCTGGCCGAGCTGCTTAATGAATATGTCGGCGGCCTGACCGACGTCGTCTCGCTCATGAGGGCACGGTGGCCAAGGTGATCGGCGATGCGATCCAGGTGCTGTTCAACGCGCCCGGCGAGCAGGCCGACTACGCTAACCGCGCTATAGCCTGCGCGCAGGCGATCGATCGATGGGCGGAGGTGTTCCGCGGACGCTGGAAGGAAAAGGGTGTCGATTTCGGGGCCACACGGATCCGCGTGCACGCTGGCCCCGCCCTGGTTGGCAATTTCGGCGGCAGTCGCTTCTTCGATTACACCGCCTATGGCGATACCATCAATACCGCTGCACGGCTCGAGACAGCGAACAAGACTTTGGGAACACGGGTCTGCGTTAGTGCTGCGGTTGCGGGTGCAGCGGCAGACTTCAAGGGACGGCCGGTCGGCGACCTTCTGCTGCGCGGGCGCAGCGAACCGTTGCGCGCCTATGAGCCGCTCGCCCCGGCGGAATTCGAGGCGCCAGCGGCCGCACGATACGCCCAAGCCTTTGCCAAGCTCGAGGCCGAAGACGCTTCGGCCATGCCGGCCTTCGCCGCGCTGGTCGGAGTGCATGCCGATGACCCCCTTGCTGGCTTTCACCTCAAGCGGCTACTCAACGGAGGGAGGGGCGCCCGTATGCAACTCGGCTAAGTCGTGGACTGCTCGCTGTTAAGTGGTGCTTGTTGTGCGCATAGGCATACGGAGAAGGGCTCGTCCGTATTCCATTATTTCCGATGGGCGAATCCGATCGGGCAGGCCTATGCCACTCGGGCAATGAATCCGGATGAGGCTATGGGCGGCCGGCGCGTGAGGCGACAGCGATCAGTCGATAAAGAGAGGCCGCAGACTTTGCGACCTCTCTCTTTGATTTAAGCAGTCACCACCAGTGGCGGTGATGATGGCGCCAACCGTAGTGATGGCCCCGGTACCAGCCATAATGATGGCCGCGTCCCCAACCGTAGTGATGGCCGCGACCGCCATGATGACCCCAACCGTGTCCATTCCCGTGTCCGTGGCCGCCTCTGACCTGAATGACTTCACCCGCGGTGCTACCCATTGCATGTGGCGTTGCCATCGGCATGGCCGATGCCGACAGCATGGGCGTAAGCGAAAAAGCACAACCGATAACTGCGATTGCCAAGAGCCTTTTCATAAGATGGTCCTCCCGTTTTGAGCGCTAACCCAGCAGACTATCAGTCGCGCATTGCAATGCTCGCTGAACGGTGCATTCACCTACGGTTCATCGATGCCGCGCTTCGGCGCTGCCTAGACCCCTCTGGGGTCTATTGGAATCTGATGAGCCATATTCATGGAACGTCGTTCGGATCGCGCGGTTGGTTGCCGGGGCTCATTCTGGAGGACAAAATGAAGCGCACAATTATCGCACTTTCTGCCGCCTGCCTTATGGCTTCGAGCACCGCCTTGTTCGCGCAAGGCGTTTCGAGCAAATCTCCCGGCCACGAGATGCAGGACAGGGGCTCCAAGAAGGGTAGCCCCGGCGCCTCAGGTTATGCGCCCGGACAGGAAATGCAGGCAAAGGGCTCGAAGTCTGGCAGCGCCGGCGCATCGGGATATGCTCCTGGTCAGACGACAGGGTCCAGCACCGGAATGAAATCGGGTGGCTCGTCCAGGTCCAAGTAGCCGGCGTACGGGTCGTCCCAGCGTTCGGCCGGGGCGTGCGGTGCAAATCAGTCTTTGAGGCCAATTCGTACTGGTGAGCCTTCTCCAGCAGCGCGTCTCTGATCGGGCCGGGCGGAAGAAGAGCGGCCTGTCTTCGCGCTTCGCGTGCACACTCAGAGCTGACTTCTTGCTCTTTCATCATAGCTCGCCTCCAGCTCCTTGCGGACGGCCGCCGCAGAATTCCCGACTTTATCGACCGCCTTACGAAGCTCTTCCTTCGAGACACCGAGCGCATGAGCCCAGCATTTCATTTGGTCGGGCGCATGCAGATTGATCTTTGAGCGCTCGAACTGATCTTTTTTCGTAAGGCTCTCCATTCTCGAACAACTCCGGCTTGGGCGCTCCGTTCCTAACTAGGAACTGCCGGCCTAATTCGTGTGTTCATTCGATCAGGAGGTGACGACATGGCAAAGGCAGCATGGAAACGACCGGGTTCACCCATCGGCAAAAAGGGGCCAAGAAAAGCCAACCCCAAGTACAAGCGCCGTTCGCGTCAGCCCTGGACCGACAAGGAAGTCAAGCGGCTTCGAGCGCTGGCAAGGGCGAACACCCCGACAGGTGTCATCAGTCTCAAGATGGAGAGACCGAAAGGCTCGATCGCTAGCAAAGCGCAGCGAGAGGGCATCTCGCTGCGGCCGGTCAACCGCTCACCTTACAATCGTCGCAAGAAGACCGCGCGGCGCTAGTTTTTGGTGGGCGGGATCTCCTCGAGCACCCCGCTCACATTGGGCTCCTCCACACCCTGATTAATGTCGTCGGAGCCGTTGCACGCGCATCTCATACCCGCGCCACACTGGCATCCATGCCGGTCTGTCGTCCACGCCAACTGCGGATGGTTTTCGCAAACCCAGCCGAGGCCGCCGCAGATCGGACAATTGGGGTTGATCATGCTGCGAGCAGACGCTTGTAGCGCCGGTAAGCGTCAATGGCGTTGTTCGCGAGCATCAGCGGCCGACGCTCACCAGCCCGCGCCATGTCATCGATGTTTCTGAGAAGGAAGCGGCTCGCGTCGCCAGGATCTATGATCTCGCCGGAGCGCTCGAGGAAGTCCCAGGCGATTTGGATCGACTTTTCTACGAGGACTGGCAGGAGCTCACTCATGAGAGCAAAACCAATTTCGGTCGCGGAGGTTCCTTCTGTGACGGCATGGTAACCGCGAACGTCATCCATTTTCGATTGCCTAAATTTCCAGTCAGCATCTGCTCATCGCTAGGAACAGCCGATAGCAGGGGCAGTTGAACTGGAATCAAATATGGAGCGATGACATGGCATACGAAGAACGAGAAACGGGAAGTCTTATAGGAAGTGACAAAGTCGAAGGGACTGCGGTGTACGGCTCCGACCGATCGCGTATCGGTTCGATCGAACGGGTCATGATCGACAAAGTGAGCGGGAAAGTCGCGTACGCTGTTTTGGGATTCGGCGGCTTTCTCGGGATCGGCGACGACCACTATCCGCTGCCTTGGCACTCACTGAAGTTCGACACTGGCCTCGGCGGCTACGCAACGGGCATTACTGAAGACCGGCTGAGCAGCGCGCCGAAATACAGCGACGAGCGCAGCTGGAATTGGTCGGATCCTGCGGTGGCTCGCTCGGTCGACGACTATTACCGGGGAATACCCGCTCCTTAGCCAAGGCCGCGCACAACAAGGCCGCCATGAAATCGGATGCCCTCCAGTTTCGGAGGGCAGCCCCGTTAACATATTGAACTTCCGATTGAGGAACCACGCTGGGCTGCCGTCCTCAAGACGTGGGCGGGGCGGCGGTAAATTTTGAAGTCGCTGCACTAAAGATAATGGTGAGCTATCCTGGTGGAGTCGCCGCTTTGGTCGACCTCAAGCGCGACATGGCTATCCACTAAATATGATGCCAATGCAAACGTCTTAAAGCGACCCCGATCTGGTAGTCTGGGAAGTGACCGAGGCCGCCCGCGAGCAAGGTCCGAGCCGCGGCTCGTGGTCGCGCCTGATAGACAGCTATGTGTGAGAGACACCGGTAGTGACAAAGGTCATGCCGGACGCGGCAACAATGCTCGATCGTCGCTCGGAATATCCAACTCATCCCACAAGACCAGAGAGAGAGCGTGAGCAATGTGGTGAAGGCGTAGATTGCCAAAATTGTTTGGATCATGGCAAGCCGTTCCCGCAAACCGGCGTGAAGTACGCGGTCCCTTGTATCCGGGGCTGGCGGAAGAAGCATCAGGGACCGCGCTCCGCGCTGGCGTATTCCCTAAGTCGTTGAATAGCGGAAATGGTCCACCCCGACACCACTGTTGGCCGGTTGCGCTCCACGGCAACATTAGCTCTGAGATGGGATGTGATCGGTGGAGACCTACGGGCGAAGTCGTGCGCCCCAATGCGCTGCAATATTCCTGCTGAAAATTCGAAAAAAGCGGCCCGGCCTTGGGGTAGCTCTGGGGTAGGCCGGGCCGTTAGGACATGCCGAAATGTGAGTTTCCGGCCGCGCCATGAGCGGTTCCGATTCGGGCAGCAAGAGGGCGCGCAATTCGATGTCGCGGGCGATCATTTTGCCAACTCCGCCAGATTTAGTATTTCGGCGACGATTTTACGCCGCTCCGATGTGTCGTTTGATCGATTGAACTTATCTTCCAGCACTTGGAGGGTTATTCTGATCAGCATGTCATCGAGCTCGACTGGCAGTTTATCTACGGCATCGAATCCGGCAGCAGCTGCCTCCTCAAACCCAGCCACGAATCCCTTCTTAAAGGCCTCGCGATCGTGCAGAAGATGCACGATCTTCGGCTCAATGGACGCTGAAGGCATGTCCGAAAACAAGAAACGTACTCATGCCGCCACCGCCGTTTCAGCCTCGAACGACGCAAAGAACACGCGGGGAATTCCAGTGAGTGGTACGACGACTGATTCGGGCGTACGAAGGCGCGATCTCGACCTTGGGGATAGGGGTCAACCAGGCCGAGATCGCGCTGCCTCGCCGCTGCTGACATCGCGATCATTGTTCGCCTTCATGGCCGCGTTCTGGCCGGATGGTGGCTCGATCTTGGTTGTCCGCGATGTTCACCGTGTCGGCCTTGTCGTCGGGAGCCTCGCGGCGATCCGCCATCGCCTCGACGGCTTCGATCACATGCCGTCGTACTGCCCGGTCCCGGATCGAGCGAAAGGCTCTCAAGAGCCGGAATATCTGCGCGGCTTCCTTCGCCTGCCGTTCCTTCGACACGATCAGCCCTCGGCCCAGGCGGTCAATCCTAGCTGTCACACGTACTGCTGCAATCCCGGAGAATTTCGGGCGGGCATGAGGCTGGGGGCAATGAGGTGCACCCCGGCGAAGTAAACGCGGTCCCGTTCGTGCTGTCTGAGGGTCACGGCCGGGACCGTGCTCCGCTCTGGCGGATTACATAAACCGAAGATGGCGGCGGGAACGTTCCTACCGGCCGGAGTGTTTCAGGTAATTGCCTCAACTTGGCTGCCGTAGTCCGGGCGACGTTATCTACTCGGTCATGTGCGCCGCCGTCTCCTCCGGGCCTTGCGCAGTAGCGTCTCACGATCTGACCCCGGAGGCATGGCTTTGACTTCCTCTCGGAGGCTCTTCGCCTCATCGACCAATCGCTCACAAGAGACCGAGTTTTCTTGAAATGGCGTCGCCTCTGCCTTGGGACGGCATGTGCTCTAGGAGCAGGTGCCGCGTGTTGGCCGCCATCTCGTCACGCTGGAGCGGACTCTACTCAACGTGGAACGCCTGCATTTTCGCGGCAAATTGCCTAGCGACCTCGGGCGGGATTTCGAGCGGCTTTCGGCTAATGGGCATTACCGGAGAATAGGTATGCATGGCCGATTTAAGCTCCCGCGTAGAACGAATGGCGCATTGCCTTGCGCAGGCCAGATTTCGGAAACTTGCAGCACGGGGCGAGCACGCTACACGTCTCCGCAACTACGGCACCAGTGCGGGCTAGAGCGCTGGTGTTTTTGTAAGAAGCGGCCCCAGCGACATGTGGGCCTGGTAGGGTGCGCGGCGGCGATCAGGGTGAGACTCCGTATTGCCTCACATATCGATGCTCCCGAGTGCGGTCGGTTGCCTCATTTATTTTGCTCCCGGCTTGGGTTTAGGAGGAGGCCGGGTGCGGAGATGGCCGGGGTTTCGGAGCGCCCGGCCTCCTCCGCTGGCACCTGGCACATCATTGGGGTGTTGTGACCTCATACCCGGCGACGTTTTCTCCGTAGGAACGAACAGTAACGCGTTCGCTTGCTCGCTGCGTCGGGATTTAAGCCGACGTTGAAGCGTTCGAAGAAGCTTGTTCGGATAGGCTCCAGGATATTCCACCTGCAACCGGGAGAGCAGTTCGCTGCCAGTCCGCCAGGGCTCCACATCAAACCATTTTTGCAAATCCGGCGTTGCCCTGATGAGCGGGGCGGGACGGCGCCGGCCTCTTTTCGCTTTGACGATTGGCCGATCCGTCGGTCGCATAGCTCCGTCCTTCCAGGCGGTTCGTACGCTTGCGGCGCGGATATCGTGCAGCAACGCGACCGGGTCGAGACCTGCAAGATCAACAATGTCGCTCCGCTCGGAGGATCGGCTCGGTCCGCCCGAGCAACCCTCGGACGCGCAGTGTAGGGCGAGCCACCTCATCGGCAGAGGCGGACATACGGTCTTACGATTCTTCTCAGGCGGCTTCGCCAGCTTCAATTTGACACTCAACCGGCGCAACCTGGCATGCGCTCGCTCGACGCGCGTGTCATGATGTTGGCCCTTGGCACTGCGTCCCTTCGCCATATCTGCTTTCCTTTTCCGGGAAGGGCTCCTGCGTCTTGCGATCGATGAACGTGTCCGGGCCGGGTTTTCTTTTGAGCAACCGGATAGATTTGGCAGAGGCCTTTACGGCCTCATCAACGATCGCTTGTCTCGCTGTTGAGAAGTGTATATGCAATTAATGACTCGCTGATCGGCCATGGACCGCGCTCCTTCGCTTGTGCAGGCGGGAGCGCTCTCGGTCTCTCAGCCACCGACGCCTAGCGTTACCGCGATCAGGTAAGACGGTCAGTCTAGTCGGTGCTCGGACGAGCAATGATATGGCCTAAAGCTATGGATCACCCGAGAGAGCGCAGTGAGGACAGTACCGATCAGCGGCTTTGCCGAGTTGGCGTCGGAATTCCTGCCGGAGAGCTTCTCCCTCCCAAGTCGTGCCATCGCACTTGATCAGCTTTCTGGCGCGAGCAAAGGCGTGGTTTTCAGCCGCATCATCGCCGACACGGACCACGATATCCAGATGGAAGGGACATACTGCTATGGCATGGGTCGTTTCCAGTGCGTAGTGCACGGCTGAACGCAAATCATCTACGTGGCTGCTTACGGGCATACGAGCCTCCTCGGACGAAACAGGGCTCGGAGTGCTAGAGCCTGAGTTCCGTAACCCTTGAACAGTCAGGTTTTCGGATGCGGCTCATCTATAGCCCGCTTGGCTGGTACCGCAAAAGAACTCGGCTCTATGCAAAAGCTCGGCTACTAGTTGAGATGGCCGGGCGAATGCAAATATGAGCTCGATGAACACTGCGAGTGTGCTGTGGTGCCAGCACACTTCCATCCCGGACGAATACGGGTGGCGGACGGCGTTAGACGCACTTGAGTGGAGGCTGTTTACCCGCCGGACCGAGGCACGAACGCATCCACGGACGCGGCTATTCGGGTTGCCAATTCAGCAGCGGTCGGCGCGGACTGCTTTTCGAGTGGTAAGGCGACGGAATGCGCCGCCGCCAATCCGGCACCAGCGGTACAAATGGCTATCGCAATTGCAACGAGATGATCGATCCTCATGGCGATGGTCCTTCGCATCGACCCCATCAAATAACCGGGCAAATTCAAAATTGGTTCCCCCGTCTGAGCGAGTTCCTGTGAGTGATCGCCGGAACTCCCCCAAAGACTTGAACGTTGGGTCTTGTTGTCGAGCCGACAGAAGGACACGCCGTCGCATCGGCTGCGCCGTGCCAGTGCGCGCGTTTATTTCAGAACAGCCCGACCAGGGAGAAGAGAGCGACTTCGGTCAGGAAAGCGACACTCATGATAGCGACGGTGAGAAACACGTCGCCAGCCGACAGATTTGTCATAGTGTGCCTCACATTTCGCGAAGCCCCCGTGGGTAATTCACCTATGATAAAAAGGTTCGGTTCCAGCGGACAAAGCAAGCCCGATGCACGTTGCTATCGTGGCGGCAGGAAGACCTTGCGATAACGGTTGAACATTTTCATCACACTTTAGGTGGTCTGGCTCATCTAGGACGTCAAGCCAGAAATAAAGCCAGCCTGGCTGCGGCGTTCAGATGTTTCCGACGACGTCAGCAACGCGATCAGGCGTTGGGCCGGCGATGCCGACGATACATGTGCGGGGATGGCAGCGGTGTACATGGTGGCGAGCCCGCATCCTGGCGGCAAGGGGCCGGACAGAATGACGCCTTTGGTGCTGATGATCTCGGTCGATTGCGTGCAGCCGATCGGCCGCCGGTCATTGGACTCGGCCAGATATCGCATGGCGGTCGCGCCGTTTGGAAAAACTCTCAATCGGTCGGCGATGACATCAGCGATATCTATTTGTGCGAGCAGCTTGGCGACATGAATTCCGGCGGTCGATGCCTTGGTATCCGGCACGAAGATCGCGTCAGCGGCGAGCAATGCCGCGCGCAGGCTGGCCGCGTCGTCGGCGCTGACCAACGGATCGCCGGCCCGAACGGCGAGGGCGGTTTCAACCCGGCCGATGTCCGTGATCGAGCTGCGCAAAACCAGCCCTTCGTCGGCAAGCTTCGCGATCAGAGCGGCGGTCAGGATGACGATGTCGGTCGGTACGCCGGCGCGCAATCTGTCGGCCATGGCGCCGACCGCGCCAAAATCGCCGGCAATGCCGAGGCCGGTTTCGGCTTCAAACGCGGGCTCAAGGCTGCGCACCAGGCCTTGCGCCGCCCCGCCACTCAGGATGTTCAACGTCTTCATGCGCCATGTTCCCTTCGCCCGTGGACTCGCCGCCGCGTGCCTATTGGAGCTTGTCCAATCTCTTGACGACGTCTGCCCACTTCACGATATCGGCGCGTAGGAATGCGTCGAATGCCTCCGGCGTCATGGTCATCGGCGCCGCGCCCTGCGCGGCCCAGAGCTTCTCGACCTCCGGCCGCCTGATCGCCGCGTTCACAGCCGCGTTGAGCTTGTCGACGATCGGCTTCGGCGTGCCCGCCGGGGCCATCAGGCCGAGCCAGATCGTTGCCTCATAGCCGGACACGCCCGCCTCGGTCACCGTCGGAACGTTGGGCAGCACCGTCGAACGAGTCTTGCCGGTCGTTGCGAGCGCTCGCACCTGGTTTTCGGCGACATTCGGCGCCATCGCGGGAACGGCATCGATCATCATCTGGACCTGGCCGCCGATGACGCCGCCGCGGGCTTCGCCGCTATTGCGGTAGGGCACGTGCACGACGTCGATCCCGGCCATGGCTTTGAACAGCTCGCCCGCCATGTGATACGGCGTGCCCTGACCTGACGAGGCATAGTTCAGCTTTCCGGGCTGGACCTTTGCGAGGGCGATGAATTCCTGCAAAGTCTTTGCCTGCACTACGGGGTGAACCACGATCACGAGATCCGAAGTGTTCAGGGATGCGATCGGCGTCAGGTCGCGCATCAGCTCATATTTGCGCTGCGGTACCAGCGATTCGTTCGCGGTCTGGGTGTTCGACATCATCAGAAGGGTGTAGCCGTCGGCCGGTGCCTTGGCGACCTCGAGCGTGCCGATCACGCCGCCGGCGCCGGTGCGGTTCTCCACCACGAAGGGCTGGCCGAGGCTTTCCTGCAAGATGCCGCCGATCTGTCGCGCGACGACGTCGGCCGGACCGCCGGGACCGAAGGGAACGATGATCCTGACCGGCCGTGCAGGATAGTCTTCGGCGTCAGCATATGAGCCTGACATGGACACGGTCAGCAACGCCGCGACAAACACCAAGGCGTATCGCAGGCTCGCCATTGACTGAATCCCCCAACTTTAGTCTTGTTTCTTGATCAGAAGTCTAGCTGCAACCTGAAGCCTCTGTCGACGACAGACTCCGTTTTCGCGCATCGGAATAAGAGCGGGAGGACGGTGTACTCAAACTTCGCCATCGCGTGCGGGGAATCATATGAGGAAACATCCTGGGCTATCGCGCCGCGACATGCTGAAGGGCTCGGGCGCGGTGCTGGCTGGGGCCGCCTTTTCAACGCGCGTGATGGCCGCCGCGCCACCTGCGGAACCGGTGACGCCGACGTTGATCGAAGCGGCGAAGAACGAGGGGCAGGTCGTCTACTACACGTCGACCGATCTGCCGGTTGCCGAGAAGCTGGCAAGGGCATTTGAAGCGAAATATCCCGATATCACCGTGCGCGTCGAACGCACCGGGGCGGAGCGTGTGTTCCAGCGGGTCGGCCAGGAATATTCCAGCAACATTCATGCCGTCGACGTCGTCAATTCCTCCGACGCCGCGCATTTCATCGTGTGGAAGCGCGACGGCATTCTCGCGCCCTATGTTCCGGAGGAGGTCGCGAAATACTACCCCGAGGAGCATCGCGACGCGGACGGGCAATTCGCAAGCTTCCGGGTCTGGCTGTCGATCATTGCCTACAACACCAATCTCGTGAAGGCCGAGGAGGCGCCCCAGAGCTTTGCCGATCTGCTCGATCCAAAATGGAAGGGCAAGATCGTCAAGGCGCATCCCGGCTATAGCGGCACCATCATGACCGCAACCTATCAGATGCAGCGCGATCTCGGCTGGAGCTTCTTCGAGAAGCTCGCCAAGCAGAACGTCATGCAGGTGCAGTCCTCGACGGATCCACCCAAGAAGCTCGATCTCGGCGAGCGTGCTGTCATGGCCGACGGCAACGAATACAACATCTTCCAGATGAAGGAGGCCGGCCGCCCGGTCGAGCCGGTCTACGCCACCGAGGGGTCGCCGATCATTGTCGGCCCCAACGGGATCTTCAAGGACTGTCCGCATCCGAATGCCGCGAGGCTGTTCCAGTCCTTCGCGCTCGGGCGTGAGGGCCAGCAGCTCAATGTCGAGATCGGCGGCCTCAGATCCGTCCACGCGCAGGCCAAGGAGAAGGCTGGACGCAGGCCGCTAAAGGACATCAAGACGATGAAGGACGATCCGGTGGCGGTGGAGCGGGAAGGTGAATCGATCAAATCGCATTATACCCGCATCTTCCGAGTCTGATGCGACGGCTCAGACCAATAACTGCCCGTCCGGGCGCCTGCCGCATGGCACGTGCCCGGATTTCGCGCGAGCTGGGTCAATAATGCCCCTCGGCGGAGGCGACGTTTGATGTTACCAATTTGGCCATGAACCAGCATGCCAAGGTCGATATCCGCCATTCCACCTGTCCGCACGACTGCCCTTCGGCATGTGCGCTCGACGTCGAGGTGATCGAGGGCCGCTCGATCGGCAGGGTACGCGGCTCCAAGCAGCAGACTTATACGGCCGGCGTGGTCTGCGCCAAGGTGGCGCGCTATGCCGAGCGGATTCATCACGCCGAGCGGCTGATATATCCGCTGCGCCGGACCGGGCCGAAGGGCTCCGGCCAGTTCGCGCGGATTTCCTGGGACGAGGCACTGGACGAGATCGCGGCGCGATTCGACGCGGCCGAGCGGGAATTCGGCGCCGAGTCGGTCTGGCCTTACTATTACGCCGGCACCATGGGGCTGGTGATGCGCGACGGCCTCAACCGGCTGTCGCATGTGAAGAAGTATTCGCGCTTCTACGGCACGATCTGCGCGACCATCGCGCGCATCGGCTTTGCCGCCGGGACCGGCAAGATCGCCGGCGTCGATCCCCGCGAGATGGGCGTCTCCGACCTCATCGTGATCTGGGGCACCAATCCGGTGAACACCCAGGTCAACGTGATGACGCATGCATCCCGCGCGCGCAAGGAGCGCGGCGCGAAGATTGCGGCGGTCGACGTCTACAATAACGAGACCATGAAGCAGGCCGACATCAAGATCCTGCTGCGGCCGGGGACCGATGGCGCGTTCGCCTGCGCCGTGATGCATGTGCTGTTCCGCGAGGGATTTGCCGATCGCGACTATCTTGCGCGCTATACCGATTGCCCCGACGAGCTGGAAACGCATCTGAAGACCCGCACGCCGGAATGGGCTTCAGCGATCTCGGGCGTACCGGTCGAGGAGATCGAGGCGTTCGCGCGGCTGGTCGGACAGACCAAGCGCTCGTTCTTCCGTCTTGGTTACGGCTTTACCCGCAGCCGCAACGGCGCCGCCCAGATGCACGCGGCCTCGTGCATCCCCGCGGTCACCGGTGCCTGGCAGTATGAGGGCGGCGGCGCGTTCTTCAACAACGCCGCAATCTGGCGTTTCGACGAGTCGATCATCGAAGGCCATGACGCGATCGATCCCTCGACGCGGGTGCTCGATCAGTCCAAGATCGGCCGCATCCTGACCGGCGATGCCGAGGCGCTCCGGGGCGGCGGACCGGTCAAGGCGATGCTGATCCAGAACACCAACCCAATGACGGTGGCGCCCGAGCAGGCGCTGGTGCGCCAGGGCTTTGCCCGCGAGGATCTGTTCGTCGCAGTGCACGAGCAGTTCATGACCGAGACGGCCCAGATGGCCGATATCGTGCTGCCGGCGACGATGTTCATGGAGCACGACGACCTCTATTACGGCGGCGGTCATCAGCACATCTCGGTCGGCCCGAAGCTGATCGATCCGCCCGGCGAGTGCCGTTCCAACCACGAGGTGATGCAGGGGCTCGGTCGTCGGCTCAACGCCGTGCATCCCGGCTTCGACATGACGCCGCGCCAGCTGATCGACGCGACCTTGAAGAAGAGCGGGCACGGCACGATCGAGGGGCTGGAAGCCGACATTTGGCGCGACCTGCAGCCCGATTTCCGCACTTCGCACTATCTCGACGGCTTTGCCCATCCCGACAGGAAGTTCCACTTCAAGGTCGACTGGGGCAAGGTCCCCGTCGGGGCCGGCGGGCTGATGGGCGCGTGGGACAAGATGCCCTCGCTGCCCGACCACTGGACCATCATCGAGGAGGCGGACGCGCAGCACCCGTTCCGGCTCGCGACGTCACCCTCGCGCAGCTTCCTCAACACCAGTTTCAACGAGACGCCGTCGTCGCAGGCTCGCGAGGGCGCGCCGACCGTGATGATCCATCCCGATGACGCAGCCAGCCTGTCGATAGCCGACGGCGACGCGGTGACGCTCGGCAACACGCGCGGCGAGACCACGCTGACCGCGAAACTGTTCGACGGCGTTCGCCGCGGCGTGCTGATCGCCGAGTCGATCCATCCGAACAAGTCCCATATCGGCGGGCGCGGCATCAACATGCTGACCGGGGCAGAGGCCGTCGCGCCGCTCGGCGGCGCCGCGTTCCACGACAACAAGGTCTGGATCCGGAAGGCATCGGCCGCCGCATAAATCCTGCTTGCAGTCGGCGCCGATCCTGCCGCAAATGTCGGCTGACAACGGCACACGGGCAAGAAAACAGGCAGGAAACATGACCGACAACAGCGTTCTTCTCGAAAAGCGCGGGCAGGCGTTCTGGATCACCATCAACCGCCCGGACAAGCGCAACGCGCTCAATGCCGGGGTGATCGCCGGCATCGCGAAGGGCTATCGCGAGGCGCATGACGACAAGGACGTCCGCGTCATCGTGCTGACCGGCGCGGGCGACAAGGCGTTCTGCGCCGGCGCTGATCTGCAGAACAGCGGCGCGGCCTTCTCGATGGATTTCTCGCGCCCCAATGTCGACTATGCCGACCTGCTGCGGCTGTCGCAGAGCGCGACCAAGCCCGCGATCGCGCGGGTCGGCGGCGTCTGCATGGCCGGCGGCATGGGCCTGTTGTGCATGACCGACATGGCGGTGGCTGCCGATGGCGTGATCTTCGGCCTGCCTGAGGTGAAGGTCGGCGTGTTCCCGATGCAGGTGCTGAGCCTGCTGCAATCGATCGCGCCACCGCGCCTCGTCAACGAATGGGCGCTGACCGGCGAGCCGTTCGATGCCAGGTCCGCCCAGGCCGCGGGTCTGCTCAACTATGTGGTGCCGGCGGCCGAGCTCGACGCCAAGGTCGATTGGCTGATCGGCCGCATCGTCGACAAGTCGCCGACGGCGATCCGCCGCGGCAAATACGCGATGCGGGCGATCGCGTCGATGTCGTTCGACGAGAGCATCGCCTACACCGAAAGCCAGATCGCGCTGCTCGCGATGACCGAGGACGCCAAGGAAGGCCTCAAGGCGTTCGGTGAGAAGCGCAAGCCGACATGGACCGGGCGCTAGGCGGTAGACCGATCGCAAGCGTTCGTGACGCGAAATCGTGTCAGTTGCCTGAAACGAGGGCATCATGCGACGCGAGCGCAGAATCTGATGAGAGGGCCGTTCTGGTTCGTTCCTCTCGGCGCTTCTTTGCGGCCGCGATCAGCTGCTTCCGCGTGCGTTTGGCATAGGTTGGGAGTTGTTGTCTCGAGCGATGGCGGCCGGCGGCGCGTAGTTCAGCGTCTGTGAGATCGCTATCGGCACCTTCCGTGAATCCGCCGTGACGAAAGGAGGTAAATGAGAGTTCGTGCCGAAGACCAGCCGCGATGACTATTTTTTTGACCACATGCCGAAGATAGCGAAGGTCCTTACGCTCGGTCATCCATGGGATCAAGGCAGACGATTTGCGGTGGGCATGATCACGGCGGAACACCAATCCTGAAACGACAGAGCCTTTGATCGCATCGAGTTCCGCCACCAACTCGGGGAAGAGGGGGCCGCCCTTGTCATCGAACAGAGGCCACCAGGCTTCCTCGTTATTCTTTGGATGCACAATCCTTACACTGTTTGACCGCTCTTTTGGCCGATAGTGCGCGATTTCGAAAGCGCCGAAAACATGCTCCTCGCGTTGCAACCACTCCCATGACAATAGCGCGGCCGTTCCAATAGAGTGATATCCGAGCCGTTTCGCAGCTTTCCTAAACGCGGCTAGTTCATCCCAGCTTGCCGTGGGTGTCTCCCGCATGGGCTGCCCAGGCGCACGGGATTTTAGGCCCATCCGCGAGAAGGGATTGACCTGTGGTACCATTGTTTCTTGGTCGCGTTGACCAACAAACCAGGCGCGTCTGCAAGCAGTCATAGCTGCATTTGCGAACCGTCGACGTTCGCGCTTGGCGGCGTTACCTTCTCTGTCCTTGTATTGCACGACGAGGAGCTTCGCGTAGACCGCGTCAACAAATGCTTTGGTGAAATCAGTGATTTGTTTCGAGCCGACGCGGCTGCCGTCCTTTAGTTCGTGATTGGCGAAGAGTTGCAGACCTTGGCTGTATAAGCGCTGTGTCTTGTGATCGATGTCCCTCCATCGCTGGTGCGCCCGGAAGACGCTGACGAGCCAGTCGAAAGTGCCGGGCACAGGGAGCACTGGAAGCATGTCGGTCAATCCTCCGGAACGCCAGCTGTCAAAAGCTGGCAGCAGAATACTTTCAGTTCGCTCGACCGCTGACGCGAAGTCTTGTCCCAACGCTTCAGCATGTACGGGGCAACCCTGCTTGCGGGCCCAAGTCGGCGGCTCGAAGAAGTAGCCTGGTCGACCTCCCTTCAGTCGCTTCGACCGGAAATAGCGAGGAGGCCTCGACGTGGCATCGAGCGTATTCATACAAGAGAGACCAGGTCTTCATTTTTTGATTTATCTGGTGCTGCTCCTCCGTATTGGGCACTGAAGTGATCGATGGCGGCTCTCGACCAGATTGGTTGTCGAGCCCGTCCAGTTCTGCGATGGGCAATTGGTGGCGGTGCCTCACCGCGGCCGACGGCACGCGCGAGTTCGCGCGTGTCCGCGAAACCCAGATAAGCAGCGGCCATGTCGGCAGGCATGAGCGCAGGCCAGGTGCCGATCGGTGGATAGCGGGCGGGAAGGGCGGCACGCGATGCCACGGATGTCAGCTCACGCGTCAATGCGACAACGGTCTACGCACTGAAGCTATTGCAACGGCGTGATCCCTTGGGCTCCTTGCTGACATGTGCTCATACCCTCGTCTCCCCCTCGTGCACCAACTCGAAGCACGAGGGAGCTGTGAGGTATAGTACCATCAGAAGCTCATGCAGAAATCGGCGGGCTTGGCGTGCAAATAAGTGCTGGGCGTCGACGCTGCAGCATGCGGCGCCGATGGCACAGCGATCGACGCGCTCCATAAACATGCCGTTCAGGCCCGCGAGCGACTGCGAACGCTGCGCAGGGCGGAGCAACCTGAGCGGTAGTTCCGCGACAAGAAGCCTGGCATCCACCACGGAAAACGCCGCTCGACGAGAGTCATATGATACTTGCGAATTGTCAGTTGGTATTCCGACACGTGCGTCGCTCATCTCGCATCTGGACTACAGAAGCGCTCTCGTTTGTCGGAATTGCGAAACGCCAGCCACCCAAGCTGCCCCGTGAGCGCGATGTTGATGAAGCAACTGCCACTAGCTAGGTGAACGTCGCCCTAGCGGGCCGGGCTGTCGGCTGCGCTGAAACTCCGGCTTCGCCGGATTTTCACCCTTCGGGCGTCCATCCCTGACGCGATCGGCGTGGTCAGTTGGAGATCGTTGCCCGCGCATATGCGGGTGGAGGGACGGGCAGAGAGTAAGAGTGCGGCGAAGGGAGGCCGTGACGGGTTGGAAGTTGCGAGAGAGGCTCGCGGCGCCCGTCGCGGAGACGCGCAATGTCCAAACACCATTCCCGGACGCACACCAGGGAAGACCGGTTGAGCCTGTATGACGAAATTACCAATAAGATCATCGCCGAGCTGGAGGCTGGCCATGTACCCTGGGTTCAGCCATGGGAGAACGCTGCAGAAAAAGCACTCCCGGTCATGCCGAAAAACGTCACGACGAATCGTCCGTACAGTGGCGTGAACGTCCTGATACTCTGGAGTACGGCCCGCGAGCGTGGATTCTCAAGTCAGCGCTGGCTCACCTACCGTCAGGCGCTCACGATCGGAAGTCACATCCGCAAGGGTGAACGTGGCACGACCATCGTTCACGCTGATCATTTCGTGCCGCGTGACGAAAGGATTCGCGCGTACAAGACCGGGGAGGAGGCGCAAGCCGTCCCATTTCTGAAGCGATTTACCGTCTTCAATGTCGACCAATGCGATGGTGCTCTCCCCACAGAAATTGCGACCGCTGCGCGGCCGCAGCGACCCGACATGATTGAACCAACGGTTGAGGCCTTGATCAAGGCGACCGGTATCGATTTCCGTATCGGTGGCAACCGTGCGTTCTACGCACCGTCTGATGACTATGTTCAAGTGCCGCCGCCTGCGGCCTACTTCGAGCCGATCAATTGGCACCGCACCGCGCTCCACGAACTTGGCCACGCGAGCGGTCATCCCTCGCGCCTCAACCGCGATCTTGGTGGTTGCTATGGTACGAAGAGATACGCATTGGAGGAATTGATTGCGGAGCTGTGTGCTGCATTCTGCTGCACATCACTCGGCATCGTACCGACTGTGCGCCACGCCGACTATATCGGCTCATGGCTTGAGTAATGGCAAGCTCGCCATTACTCCAGTAATCAGCAGGAGATCATAATGTGAAGGAGCACCACTTTTCCGGTGTTATGCGGGCATGGTGTGAGATCTCCTCCACATTATTTCTTCGCCGCTAAAGGGTATCGAGCCAGGCGAGAACGCTCTGGTCCTGTTTCCACGATGGTCGCTTCGTCGATCGTGAGGGGCTTTCGAGGCGTTCCAGTGCCAAGCGCTTTGTTTCCAAATTTGCCTGAGCGTAGTGGTTTGTGGTGTCGAGGCTGACGTGGCCGAGCCAGCTTCGGATCACAGTGACATCAACACCTGCCGCCACCAGATGCACCGCCGTCGCATGACGGAAGCTATGAGGTGTTACATGCTTCGAAGTCAGACTGGGCGTGATCTTCGCTGCCGCTTCGACGTATTGCGCCAGTTTAAAGCGGACGCCCGATGCACCGAGTGGGGCGCCATACCGATTGACGAAGATCGGCTCGTCGGCGGCCCTCGGCTGTCGCATAAGCTGCGATCTTAGCAGCGACACGGTCTCTGGCCAAAGAGGGCTCAGTCGTTCTTTTCGTCCCTTGCCGTAAAGACGCACGCAGTTTGGCGAGTCGAACCGGATAGCCTGCGGGCAAACATCGAGCGCCTCCTGGATGCGCGCGCCGGTATTGTAGAGGAAGGAGAAGAGCACGTGGTCGCGTTGTCCCTCGATCGTCGAGCGATCGGGTTGCGCCAGAATGGCCTTCACCTCCTCGGGCTCCAGATAGCACGGCGCATGGATCGGCGCTTTCTTCATGGGCACGTGCAGAATCTGAGTGCACTGCTCGATAGCCGTCGGTTCGCGGTCAGCAACGAAGCTGAAGAAGCTGCGTAAGGCGGACAGGCGACAGTTGCGCGTGCCAATCGTATCTCCGCGTTCCTGCTCGGTGTATTGCAGGAAGGTCTTGACCTCGGAGGCCGTTAGATCGCTCAGTGCGAGCTGGGCTATCGGCCGGTGCCGCCGTTGAGCCACGAACCTGAGGAACAGGCGCCATGTATCACGGTAGGACCGAACGGTGTGCGCAGAGGCATTTCGCTGCTGAACCATCCACTCGTAAAAGAAGGCGTGAAGCAGCCTCGGGAACGGGTCGACCGGCTTCATGGCCGCACTCCTTCTGAAGCATGCAGGCAATGTGACGCGTACGTCCGGAAGCGTTCGTTTGCCTGCTGAAGGAGTTCCTGGGTGACCGTGATGTAAACCAGTGTCGAGTGGATATCGCGGTGCCCTAGGTATGTCGCTAGGAATGGAAGCCTGTCCTGCGGATTGATGCCGGCGCGGTACCATTCGAGAATGCGGTTCACCACAAACGAGTGACGCAGGTCGTGGATGCGAGGGCCCGTTTTGCCTTTCGCCGGCTTGAGTCCGGCACGCCGCAGGATGTCGACAAGGCAACCGGCGATCGCGTGAGATGTGTAGCGCGCATTTCCCTTATCGTGCCAGAACAGGCCAGATTCAGGGCTTTGTGGCACCTTTGCCTTGCGCCTCGCCTCCAGATATTCCCGCAGCGCCGATAGCGGGCTGTCAGCTAGCGGCAGGATTCTCGACTTGAAGAACTTCGTCTCCCGGATCGTAATCGTGCCGACCTGAAGATCGATGTCAGCAAGGTTTAAGCGTGCGAGTTCGCCCAGCCGCAATCCCGCGCAATAGGTCAGGACCAGCATGGTGTAGAGACTGATCGGCCGTAACGGTGCACGGGGAGAGGGGTAGGTTCGCGCGATATCGAGGAGGCGACGAACCTCTTCCGGGCTGTAGATATAGGGTCGACGCCATTGCCGCGCGACCTGCTGTGCGGGACGCGGATCCGGGCGCCTTGGTTTGCCGCCGGGATCGAGATGATGCTGCGCCTTGGCTAAGGCGCGAGCGACCCTCTCACACTCGGCAGCGTGGTTGGCGGTTGATCGCGCGGCCGCCCAATGCTGCAGCATGACCGATACCGACTTACCCGCCAATTCCGGATGCGCCTGCAAGAAGCGATCGAACCGCCAGAACCAGCGGGCCTGTGCTTGATAACGGTAGCCTCTGGCCCGCATCAGAGAGATGTGATTGCGCATGAGGTTGCCGAGAGCGCTGCCGAACGGCGGGAACTGCCGTAGCGCTTCAAGTGCCTGATCGGGATCGGGCGCGAGCAGCGCCCGCACGATCGCCTTGTCGCTCTTCGCATGATACTCGGCGCGCAGATCAGCAATGGGATTGCTGACGATGAAGGCTTCCTCCACGAGGAAGTCGAGGAAGCGATTGACGATGCGGGCGTGGTGCAGCAGCGTGGACCGGGCCCAGATAGCAGCACACTCGCTCAACCAGATTTCCAGGACTTTCCGATTCACCTGTGTGCATTGGTGTTGCTGCCGAACGACAACATCCTGGAAGCTGCGCAGAGCCTGCCGATAGGAGATGGGGCTGATCGGACAACGCAGCCGGAGCCGACCGAGATAGCGAGCAATGATCTTGCCGTCGGTGTCGGGCCAAGCGTTCATGAGCGCACCTCCTGTCCCGGGATATCCAGGGCAATTGCGCGCAGGTCCTCCGTCGCCAATTTCAGGTAGGGGATTGTCGATTCCGTCGAACGATGACCCAATACGTCACCGATCAGCTTTCGCGGGACCGACGCCCGTAGCAGGCTGACGGCACGCGCATGGCGGAAGATATGCGGACCGCGTTTGCCGCTTGGGGTGATGCCCGCCGCCTCGATCCGCCGGCTGACTTCGCTATAAATGCGCACCATGGGAACGTAGGGCGCGCGCGTGCGGACAAAGATTTCTCGCACATCAGTTTCAGGGCGGCCGTGCCGGAGATAATCGATCAGCGCCTCCCCGACGGTCTCAAACAACGGCAGCAGAGAATGATCACGCGTTTTGGAGCGGCGGATGTGCAGAACATCGCCGCGCCAATCGACATCTTCCAGTCGCAGCCGGATTACTTCACCGGCACGCAAGCCATAGACCGCCAGAAGCTGGAGGATGGCATGGTCGCGCAAGCCCATCGGAGACCGGTCTTTTCGGACAAATTCCAGCACGGTCGAGATCTGATCCGAACTTAACGCTGATGGGATGCCTTCATACGCATAGAGCAGCGGAGCAATGACATGCTGGGAGAGATTGGCGGCGATGCGGCTCGTCCTATGGAGATGCCTCAGCAGCGACCGAAGCCGTTCGGCGACATCTTTCAAGGATTTCCGCGTCAGCCCGCGAGCCCGCATGTCCATGTAGATATCGAGATCGCGGACGGTCAGGCCTGCAAAATTGGCGTTCGAATGCTTGATGAGCCAGGCACAAAAATTGCGAGCTTCCCACAGCAAGGCGTCGACCGAAGCCGTAGCGAGCCCGCGTTCCTCCCGCAGCCACGTCTGATACTGTTCGCACACTTCTCGACAGAGAAGTTCGCCAGCGGTAGCCGCAGGTTCGGGTGGCCAGCGCTTCAGCGCGAGCTTCAGCAGCGCGTGGATGCCTGATCTGGGAATGCCTATCCAATATCGAGCTGGGGCGCGGCCATGACGTTTGCGAAATTGTCGGACCGCAAAGCGCAGATAATCCGTAACGTCTGTCGGCGTGACCGCTTCAAGAGTAACTTTACGCGCCGCCAGGTACGCAAGAAAGTAGCCGGCATTGCGGCAATAGTTGTGAACTGCAACTCGATTATATCGTTGTCGCGTGAGCGTATCCTTAAGCTCCGCGACAAGGGTACCGCATCCATGTGGCATGAAGGCTTCCTCCACTGTGTTTGATCAACAGTTGAGGGTTTCATGCCGGAAATAATCCGCAGCAGATTGCAGGCGTTTTTAGCCGATCTCCACAAGCCGGCCGCGTTAATAATCTCCCTTCACATTATGATCTGCTGCTGATTACTTGAGATCCTGCGGGAGGATAACCGCGCAATTCTGCGTGCGGCATCGCAGGCGAGCAAAGCCGCCGACTTCTTGCTCGGATTCGTTCCGAAGCAATCCCTAGCCGCACCGACTATAGCTGTCGGAGCCGAGCAGGAAGCATGATCGGCATTTGATGACGTACTCGAGAGGAAGAGGGCGGCGCGTGACGCCATAATGGGTTGGAGGCGGAGGGAGAGGTCCTTCGGTCGCCCGTCATGGAGACCTCAAATGACAATGGCTGTCCAAACGAGAGTGCTTTCACCCTCATTTAAGAATCCGGTTGCTCGGGCAGGTAAAGAGGAGGTGGCCTAATGCGGCGCGATGCGTCCGAAATGGCACGTCGCCTCGCGCGTGAGGCCGAGGCGGTGTGTCGACACTATCTCTCCAACGGCTGCCGGCGGGGTCGGTATTGGGTCGTCGGGGACTGTAGAAATGCACCCGGCCGCTCGCTGTTCGTCCGGTTGAGCCAATCGCCCAAGGGGCCCGCCGGCAAGTGGACCGATGCCGCGACCGGGGAGCATGGCGACCTTCTCGACATTATCAAGACCAGCTGCGGGTTGGTCGATTTCCGTGACGTCCTCGAGGAGGCGCGGCGGTTCCTGAACATGCCTCGATCCGATCCCCGACCGGTCGGTGCTGATCGTCTGCTGCGGCAAAGCGGATCTGTAGAGTCCGCACGTCGGCTCTTTACCATGTCACAGCCGATCGGTCGGACTGTGGCCCAAATCTATCTGCGGCAACGCGGCATTAAGCCCATCCGCGATGACGGCGCGCTGCGCTTTCATGCGCATTGCTACTATCGGCCCAACCTGGACTCTCCGCCCCTGTTCTGGCCGGCAATGATCGCTCGAGTGACCGATCTCAAGGGGCATTTCACCGGCGTACACCGGACCTGGCTTCATCCGTCGGGACAGGGCAAGGCGCCGGTCGAAACACCACGGCGTGCAATGGGCGATCTCCTCGGTAACGCGGTGCGTTTCGGGTCAGTTGACGACGTGCTCGTGGCAGGCGAGGGCATCGAAACCATGCTGTCGCTTCGTTGCGTGTTGCGGAGCATGCCGATGGTAGCGGCCCTTTCCGCCAATCACCTTGCCGCCCTACTGCTCCCGCTGTCGCTACGCAGGCTCTACATCGCGCGCGATGCGGACGCGGCTGGAATGTCGGCAGCGATAGCCTTGACGAGCCGCGCAGAGGCTGTCGGCATCGAGGTCTTCATTCTTTCGCCAAAGTGCGAGGACTTTAACGCTGACCTCTGCAAGTTGGACGCTGAATTATTCCGAGCGGCGTTACAGGATCAGCTCGCTCCTCGGGACATCGTCCAGTTGCGGCCATGAATGAGCCGCGATCGATTCGAGATTGCGGCGATCTCTCGATCGCGGATCGTCGTGATCTGCCGATGCGAGATCACCTTTGCCGGGCGGGACCGCGCCACGGCCTTCTAGAGGGCGATCGGACGGCAGGTGGACCGGCCCTGCAATGGCTGCGCACGGCTATTTTCCGCCGGCCCTGCGGCCCTTTGCATCGCGAAGCAAAATAGCCGGCCTTCGCCATCCTCCGCTCCGCTTCGGCCCGCCGGCTTGCGCCTTTGGGTTCTGGTCCGCTCCGCCCGCCGTCTTTTGATCGCCACGAAGACCGCGATAGGCGCGGCCGATCGGGCAGAAGGAGCCTCACCATGACAACCGACCGTGACGAAACCGAGTTCGAACCGCAGCATGCCTCATCACCAACGGATCATTTGCTCAACGAGCTTCAGCTCTATGGTCACCGTCCCTTCGAGGACGAACTCGATCCCAGACCGCTTCCCGAGGGTAAAAGAATTGCGGGCGCCGTTGCCGACATGTTCGACGCCCTTGTCGCGACCTTGAGCGACACCCGGCTCGAACCCGACCTGGAGAACCTGCTTTGGTCGACCGTCAATCTGTTCCACCGTGCCACGGGCCGTATCGAGCGAGAGCTCGACGACAATGAGCAGGCGCAACGCAGGAGCCAGTGTGAACAGAATGGATCGGAGGTTGGATCGGTTGAACTCGAACGGCTTACGGCCGAGGGCGTTACACTCATGGAACGCCGCAATGCCATGGAGCTCTTCCGTGAACTGGCCACCGATCAATTCGAGCTTCACACCGGCTCGCCCTGGCGTCCCCGCGCTGGGTCGCTGGTCAATCATCGCGCGCTCACGTCGGCGATGATCGATAGCCGCGACTTCCTGGCTGCCAAGTATCGGGCAGAAACCGAGGTAATGGTGCCGTTGGGGGCTAAGATCGCGTTTACCGGAGGCTTCGATTTCAACGATCACCTCCTGATCTGGGATCGGCTCGACAAGGTCCATGCTAAGTACCCTGATATGGTCTTGTTGCACGGTGGATCTCCGAAAGGTGCCGAACTGATCGCCGCCAAATGGGCCACCACCCGCAAGGTACCGCAGATCGCATTCAAGCCCGACTGGACCAAGCATGCCAAGGCGGCTCCGTTCAAACGGAACGACGCAATCCTCGCACTGCTGCCAATCGGCGTCATGCACTTTCCTGGCTCCGGAATACAAGACAACCTTGCCGACAAGGCCCGTAAGTTCGGCATTCCCGTCTGGAGATTCGGCGGCGCGTAAGCGCCGTTTCATGCGCACTTCTTCATCAAGAGGCGGCGCCCTTTCAATAGTGAACGTCTCGCCGGGGGTACTCGGGCCAGGGCCCGCCGGCATCTGCGATGCCGGCGTCGCTATCACTGCCTCTGTCCCGGGTACCCTCTTGACCGGTCTCGACGTCCGCGGGTTCACTTCGCTGCGCTCCGTCTGACACGCTATTTCATTTGAAGGCGGTGCGCTTTGCGCCCGCCTTGTCTTCTTGGCAACAGATGTTTTGGCGCTATAACAATCGGCACCAAGGCTTGGCTTCAGATAACCATCCTTGTTGAGCCCGAAGGGTCTATCGGGGCCCTCGGGCCGGACGAACCTTAGCCAACTGTTTCTGCCAAGGCGCGGTGGGGATAAGTCGGTCTGTCGATCGAAATTGCTCGCGATCGAGGCGTTGATCGGTCCGCCGGATAGACCGCGAGTAACGTGGCCAACGTTGAGCGCTTGGTCCCTGACTTCTCTCACCTTGCTCGCACGATCAACGCAGTACACGGGCATCTCGTCGCGAATGCTCAAGGCGATCAATTACGCCTATTCCTTCGCGTCTGTTTCCGTCTCTTCGCCCGAACGCAGCGACATCTTGTGCAGCATAGCCGAGGTTGGCCAAGACTTCTCTGGAGGATGCCGTTCGATGACAGACCACCTGGCCTCTTGATGGCTTGATCTGGCCTAAGAGCGGCTGCGCCTCGATCGCCTGAACGCAACGCCGTGGGGCGACTTTCTTCCCCTGGGCTAACGCCCATTCCTCGCGGGACAAGAAAGTCTCCCCACTGGCGTCCTCCGCTGCGCTCCAGCCCGCATGCGGGTGCGTCGTCGCTCGTCTTTGGCCTGTAGATCGCCATCGAGGCCGCGATGGTCGCGCCTCGAAACATCAAGGAGAAGTGACATGGCTAACATCGGTTATTTCAAGAAAGTCGGCCGCGAGTTGCAGGGCGAGATCGTCACCCTGAGCCTCCAGACCAGGGGCGTCAGGATCGTACCCGAGACCAACCGATCCAACGACAATGCCCCGAGCCATCGCATCTTCGTTGGCCGCGCAGAGATCGGCGCCGCCTGGTCGAAGCGCTCCGAGGAGGGCCGCGACTACCTCTCGCTCAAGCTCGACGATCCCTCGTTCAACGCGCCGATCTACGCGAACCTGTTCGACGACGAGGAAGGTGACGGCTTTACCCTCATCTGGTCGCGGCTGCGAAAGAACGGCGACTGACGTTCGACCGCTAAAAAGAGCCCCGTCCGGTTGGCCGGCCGGGGCTCTTTGCATCAGCAGTCAAGGCATTGCCGGCCAAGCTGCGATCAAGGCATTGAACTAGCGCACTAGATAGCGACGAAGCGCTTGAACAGGGAGATTTACGTCATCTGTCTGTCAGCGCTGCTCTTGAAGATGAATGTGTTCCGCGCTAGTCCGTGTCAGCAATGGTCTGGGATCGACCACGCACCGTAGGCCGCGGCAGGTGTCTACAGCACTTTCCGAATTCCTGGCATCTTCGATCTTTGAAACTTCCAGATCAGCGGCGGCGCAGAGTAAATGGTCTGGCACTGGCGGGCTCGAAGCGTGGAGGAATGTCCTCCTTATAGCGTCAGCGCCCGTTTGAGATCGTCGTGCTCGAAAGCGCTGGCCATGCGGTTGATCTCGGCCGAGCGGGCGCCGACCGCCCTGGCCGTATCGCGCCAGGTCACGGTCACGGTCGCGACTTCTTTGATGATCGCGCGAGCCTGCGGCAACGTAAGTGCAAAAAATCCGGACGCTGCTTCCAGCAGGTCGAGTGAACAGGTGCCCTCGTCGAGATCGATGTTCGTCGTCAGCACCCGGGCCTTGAGATCAGTTGGAACGGGATTGAGATCATATGCCGGCGAGAGAGACCAGCCCGCCTTTCCAAGCCACAGGAAGCCGTGATTACGGAGGTGGTCGTCGACATTGGAGATCAGTACGTTGAAGACGACACGCCGATAGAGGGCATGGGCGTCTGTCCTTGCCTGAGCGCCGTGTTCGGCTAGGGCATCGACGATCTCCGGATAGCTGCCGCGCTCGACGTCCTTGGCACCCACCATTGCCATCGCCGACAGGAATGGGATGCGGATCGCACCATTGCGGTCGAACCGTCGCGACAACATGAGCGGCTTGCCAGCGATGTCGATCAGCTCGTGCTGGGGAACGGCGATACCTGCCTTGCTGGCCAGCAGCAGAGCGATCTCTTCCCAGGTCTCTATGCTATAGTCATCGGTCTCCTTTGGAAATTTCGCGATGGAGAGGTAACCATGCTGGTCGATGACCGACGCCTTCGGACGTGCGCCGCCGAGCGAGGAGCCAGGGGCAAAGATGAGCTGGAGGTCCTCATCCGTTTCCTCATCCCGGAGAATCCGCTCGGTGATTTGGAGCAACCGACCAAGTTCGATCAGGGCAGGAACGCCGGCGCGAATTGGTCTCTGAAAAACCTCGTCGCCAGCCCAGCGGAAGCGGAGCGCGCCAAGCCGTGCCTCGTCGGCTACGCCGAGCAGGTAGTCACTTTCCGTGAGGGTGCGAACGGCTCGGCCTTCGTGTTCGGCGAGGCGACGCTCGGCGCGTTGCATGAGGCGACGACCCCAGGTATCCGGCGCCGAGTCTCCGATCGAACCGAAGGTCGCTAGTCCGGCGCGTGGTGCGAAGGCACCACGGGTCAGCGCCAGTGCTGGCTCCAGCGAGAAGCGGTCCGGATCCTCAAGCCATGTGCCGTCATATTCGAAGAGAATGGTCTCCGTGCCTCGGACACGATTGCTCCTCGCCAGCCCGATCGGGCGTGTGCGGCCGTCCAGATCGATATGTACTTCGAAGTCAGCCATCGTGGGACGACCCGGCCGGCCGCTTGAGGTGGACGCGTTTGGGCAGATCAGCGCTAGCCAGAGCCCGCCCAACGCTGTCGTTGCTGATGTCGGCGACCTGGTTCAGGCCGTCGAGCAAGCCGAGCGCTTGTAGGACGCCGGCATAGATGCCGATGCCGACGTTGGTGTCCCCGGCTTCGACCCTTTGCAATGTCGAGCGAGACGTGAAGGCGCGTTCGGCCACGACCGCCATCGGAAGTCGTCGGCGTCGACGGGCATCATGGATGTCGGCCCCGAGCTTGCGTACCACGCGTCGGACGGCAGCAGGGGGGGTATGCGGGGTAGGCATCTTGTCACCTTCGCACTACAAATCGAACAAATATGTAGCACCAAGCTCACAATTTTTCCATGTGCCGGGAGTCTTGCGCAGAACAGGAAACGGTATCGAAATACCGACATCCGCCGCATTTGTCCGCCCACGCCATCCGGCTCTACGTGGCGATTTAATTCAGACATGGATTACGACCAGCGCCGCCCTCAACAAGGTTGGAGAGGCGAGTATCGTCGACGGCACTGTCTCGACGCGCCGTCGCCGTGATGGCGCGAGAGGCGCTGCTAACGAATGGCGTCTAGAAGTGGCTGTCCAAGCAGACGTTCAGAGCGGTTGAAAGCAACACGTTTTCGCCAGAAGAAAATCGCGGTGCGGCTCTCTCATCGTCTCACGCAGATCTATGGCTTCCCCAAGGTAATGGCCACCACGCGCGAATGATGGTTGATCCGCTGGTCGGGAAACTCGTCGGCAAACCGCTCACTTGGGACGGCAGCAGAATCCAGGACACCGGTACGCTGCGTAAAGTGAAGCGTGTGTAGCTGTGCTCGCCGAGGAAAATCACGATTTCAGGTCGCTGTTGAAGTACGCGCGCAGCCATAGGTCATATTCTGACGAAGCCGGATCGGTTGCCGCGTCACGCAGCCGCGTTCGGCCCAGCTTGACATATCACGGATGTCGTACCGGTCAGACTTCAAGACGAGCCGAGGGCCTCGCAACGCTTTACAGGTAATTTAGGTGGCCTACGATGTGCTCGCCCAGTCTTCTTGAGCAAGTCACCCGGCTCGGCCCCTATTGTTGAAATAGAGAGGTGGGCAGCAAGACGCTGGGGAATGCGAGCTCCTATCTGCAAGAACCGCAACCTCTGGGGCGTCGAGAATTTCGAGGAGATCGCGATCCGCCATTTGAAATTCGCGGCGCAACGGTGTGCGCACGAAGCGACGCCAGCATTGACACGCTTTGCCAATTTGTCGCCAACCTCATTCGTGGAAGGCATGATGGCCGCGCGAGAGCGGATCGTTGCTTGAACCGACGAGGATTTGCCAAGTATTCCTACGTCGGGAAGGGTTCTCCAAGTCCGACGCCGCAAAAATCATCGAAACCCGTTCTGTGCGAGGAAAGTCGTAAGCCGGAGAGTATCTTCGATTTAGTGCAAGGAATTACGGCGTTCGTGCGCGGCAAGGCTCATCAGGACACGTCTTGAGCTCGCAGGCAAAGCGAAGCGTTTGATGGAGCGTGCAAGTTAAGGACATCAGCTGCGCGACCAGCGCTGCGTCGGTCTAGTCGCGCCGTCGATCCAGCCGGATCGGCGGCGCGACGCGTAGCCGCGTCCGGCGCTCGCCGCGCCTTCGGCCCGGCTCGCGGAAGATCAAACTTATCCTAGACTTGTATCAAGAGGAACTGGGAGCCGCGTCACTGCTCAACTGACTCGTCCTTTAGAGGCCTATGACTTGCTCAACCGCCCGGGCCTCTTAAGTAAGTCGCACGGGTCAACTCCTAGCGCTTCAGAAATCTGTCCAAGTACAGTGATACTTGCCGACACATCGCCGCGCTCAATAGCGCCGACGTATCGTGCGCTCAGGCCCGCGCGCTCGGCCAACTCCTCTTGCGTCATTTCTGAATCGTGGCGTATCCGACGCAGATTGGTCGCCATGACCTCCTTGAGATCCATGGCGACATGGGAGCCAGAGCTGGAACGATCGTTCTAGGAACGATCATTCCTATTCGTCAGCAAGTATGCTATTCATTTGTCGGATGCGCTCTGAGCCACTTGCTTAAAATGTACATGGTACAAAATTCTCCCTTGGATCCCCCCGTCACCGATCGCGCGCCCGGCGACACCACTCCCACGTCCTACGACGAAAAGCACCTTGTCACCTACCTGCGCCTTTTGCAGGCGGAGGATGAGGGAGCGGACTGGCGCGAAGTCGCGCGAATAGTTCTGCATATTGATCCGGAAAGTGACCCACACCGTGCGCGAACTGCCTATGAGAGCCATCTAGCGCGCGCTAAGTGGATGACCGAACAGGGGCGTTTTTTGCGCAAAGGCGGCGCCAATTAGACGAAAACCGCCGCGCGAGATGCCGCACTGAAAAGGACTTTCCTGTCAGAGTGGTGGTCTCCGTCGCGCACCATGTGGTGCCGAAATAGGGACTTTCTACAACCAAATCGTTCACAATTATTGCACCGCAATCCCTGCTAGCTGCAATGGGGCGGAGCAATGCCTAAATTCGACTGGCGGTCGCCAGAATCCTACAAAATCCTTCAGGATGGAGAAATTACCGACATCGCCTGGGAATGTCTTCGCCGTAACGCCGATTATCGACGCGACTACGAAACAATGATCGCCATCAGCCCGGATGGCGACGTGACACCCGAATTCAGGAGGAGGTGGGGTATCTGCTTTCGCCCATGACCCGCTGAAGTCCTTCAGGGAGCATACCGTCTTCTGGGCTCCCGAGGTTCTGCCGACCGTCGTCCCAATTGCAGTGAGCGCGCCGTCTCAGGGGCCCGGCGTCGGCTCTCAACCGCTGCTCGATCTTGCGGCTGGCCAAATCCGCCGTGCTGCTGACGGTTGGCATGCAGTGCTGCGTATCGCCGCGGTTGACCATCGCGTCTGGTCGAAATCGCCGCCGACCGTTGGCGCTCGCTATGTTGCCGTGCTGCGGTTTGACCGGGATTTTGAAGAACGGGCATTTGCCGCGCGTCGGTTGTGGCGCGCTATGAACGGGCGCAGCGCCGGCCCAGCCTTTCGTGAGCTATCAAAGCAACGGCGCAAGCGCTTCAGCGAAGCCCTGCGCGCGCTCGATGCGCAAACTGCAGGCAACACATACCGTGCCATTGGAGAGGCGTTGTTCGGTGGGAAAGGAATCCCCGATAGCGCCTGGAAGACGCACGATCTCCGCAGTCGGACTATTCGGCTAGTCCAGAGCGGGCTCGCTCTCGCGCGCGGCGGCTATCGCCGACTGCTGCGGCCTAGCCGCCGAGGCGAATAGACCCACCGTCTCCGGGGGTTCGAAAATCGCCCCCTCAAACTTCGGCATCCCGCTCCGACATCGCGCTTCTCCAATATGACCGCATACACGCCGGCGCCGCAGGCAGATTGCGCTGTCATTCTGGAGTTGTCAGATGCCCGATCCGATGGCCGGTCTACCCCCGCGCTTTCTCCGCACCACAGAGGCTGCGCGTTACCTTGGCCTCTCCGGCCGTACGCTTGAGAAGCACCGGACATACGGAACGGGGCCAGTTTACCGGAAGATCGGCGGGCGTGTCGTCTATGCGCTGGATGATCTGAAAGCGTGGGCTGATCTCGGAGCCAAGACGTCGACGTCCGACCCCGGAAAGGGGACCGTGCTGCCTGCCAAGAAGCATCCTGTCCTGCGTCCTTACGCAGGCCAGGAACGTCGTTGATCGTGGTCCGAGATCAGAGATCATGCGGCGAACACTCTCCTCCGAGCGCGGCCAGCTCGAGCTTTTTCGATCTCTTCCTGGCAATCTCGCGCCCCGCGACGCGCAGGATCTGATGGCTTATCCCTTCTTCCCGCTCGCAAAAACGAAGCGTGTTATGCTGATCGACTTCCGAGCGGGTGCGATTTCCATTCGTGTTGAGGCCGCGCTGGAGCACGGCATGGCCACCATTTGGGACGCAGATGTCCTGATCTGGGCAGCTTCGCAGATCGTCGAAGCTCGCGACGCCGGATTGCGGACCTCGCGCCTGATGTCTGCAACTCCTTACGAGATTTTGACGTTCGTCGGCCGCGGCACAAGCGCGCGGGATTATGATCGGCTGAAGGCTGGTCTCGATAGACTGCAGTTAACAACGGTGCTGACCTCGATCCGTCAACCCACGGAGCGGCGGAGACATCGCTTCTCGTGGATCAACGAATGGAAGGAAACCGCCGATGCAAGCGGACGTCCGCTCGGTCTCGAGCTGATTTTGCCAGACTGGTTCTATGCCGGAGTGATCGGTGACGCTCTCGTGCTCGCGATCGATCGCGCCTATTTCGATCTGACCGGCGGCCTTGAGCGCTGGCTTTATCGTCTGGCGCGCAAACACGGCGACCGCCAGAACGGCAACGGGAGCTTTGACCTTGTGCATCTGCATGCCCAGTTGGGAAGCCTATCGCCGCTCAAGCACTTTGCGTACGACCTGCGCCAAATCGTCAGCCGGCAGACCCTGCCAGGCTATGAACTCGTGATCCGCCGCGATTCAAACGGCGCCGAGCGACTGAACTTCAAACCCATCCCTCTTGACGCGATCACCGCGCGACTTCGCAAGCGCGGTCTCATTACGGATTCGGAGGAAAATTTGTGAATCAGCTCGTGCTATCGAGGACCGCAAGCCTCGTGCCATTGAGGACCGGACCCTCGTGCTATCGGAGACCGGGATGGGGACTAACTCGTTGTTCCTTCACGCCTTACGGCCGCCGCAATTCTACTAACCGGAAATCCTCCGGATTTCTTCTAACGGACTGCGCCATTCGCGGAGCCGGCGACAATCGCCAGCAAGCATCAGATCGTCCTGCTTCGTCTCCCTATGAACAGCGCACGTCCGGCATCGCAACAGAGCTGCAGCCAGGCGATAGGAACATCTTTCGACCTCGGGGCGCCTCATGAGCGACTGCACCGAAGTCGAGCTTCTTTGGCTTGAAAGGCGCATCGAGAACCGAATTCGGTTTGGGCGCGCCACCCATGAAAAGACCCTCGACCGCAGCCGACGGCTGCTGTCGTTTGCGCCAGGCAACATCTTTGCGTTCGTCCGATGGGTGTCGAACGACTTCGGAACAGTCATCTCGCGCATCGATATTCTGCGAGCCGTGTCGCCTGGAGCGCCATATTCGACCGTGCCCTATGTGAAACCCGGCGGTGAGAGTCTCCTGCGCGTGTCAGGATGGCCGAAAGTCGAACGTGTGCTTCAACTGATCGATGCCGTCGAAGCGCTCGGCGTTAATCCGGCGGATGCCGCCCCCGACTATTGGCATCACGTTCATAACCGGCTGTCGGTCAACGAGAAGCCGCGCCCGTACACACAAACACGCCATCAGGCCTGGCTTCGCCGGCAAAAAGTCATGCGATGACGGGCCGGTTCAAGACGCTTGTTGCGATGCTCGGCGGTGCTGCGGCTCTTGTCATACCTGCCGTTCGGGAGATGGCGCCCATCTACATCTGGAATGCATCCGAGAGCGTGCCTATCGGGCTCTACCGTCTGCAGCATGCCGACAGTCTGTTCGTCTCCGAGCTGGTCGCCATTCAGCCGCCGGAACCGCTTGCGACGTTCCTTGATCTGAACGGCTATCTGCCGGTCGGTATGCCAATGCTCAAACACGTGCTGGCCCTTCCGGGCCAGACGGTCTGCAGAAATGGGCTCATAGTTTCCGTGGACGCAATCGAATTAGGCGAGGCGCGAGAACGCGATGGCCGCGGGCGGCCGCTCCCGAAATGGCAGGGCTGCCGCATCGTCGGCGCGGGCGAACTCTTCCTCATGAACGGACAGTCCGCCAACTCGCTGGACGGTCGCTATTTCGGGTTCTTGCCGGCATCGGTCGTCATCGGGCGCGCGCGGCCAGTGTGGACCTGGGAGGACTGATCGTGCGTGCATTGCGAATTCGCTTTTCCATTCCTCTGTTCGGCCAAGTGCAACACCATTCCTCCGTCCTGACCAACGATTGCGCAGGTGCCGCGCGCAGGCGCTGTCCAGGACGGCCGCAAGGCCGGCGTGAAACATCTTTACCCTGGATGGGCCTGAGCACGGCGGCATGCTCACGTCTGTTCGAAAAGGGCTTGCGGATCGTCGTGCTGCTGTTTGCTGCGCTGCCCTTGAATAGCAGTCCCGCGATAGCCGAAGGCCATCCTGCGCAGGCTGCGGCGAGCAGTCGAACCAGTGATCCCTTGGCTAATTGCGTTGACGAAGCATCGCGTCGCTTTAGCGTTCCCACGCGCTGGATACGTGCCGTCATAGACGCCGAAAGCGCCGGAGACGTGCGTGCGAAGTCACCGAAAGGCGCTATGGGCCTGATGCAAATCATGCCAGAGACGTGGGCGGAGCTGCGCGCGCGGTACGGTCTTGGCACCGATCCCTACGATCCCAGCGACAACATTCTTGCTGGCACGGCGTACCTTCGCGAACTGCACGATCGGTATGGTTCGCCAGGCTTCCTTGCGGCCTACAACGCGGGTCCTGGTCGCTACGAGGCGCATCTCGCCGGCCGTCAACTTCCCGTCGAGACCGAAGCCTATTTGCAGAAGCTCCTACCAGCTATTGGCAGCGACAATGCAGCCGTCGGCACATTCACTCGTCCACAGCCGCCTGCGGGCGTGCTCTTCATTGAGCGATCTGAAAACTCAAAGTCCGCTATCTGGCGGCGGCTTGAGTACCCGCGGAATCAGGCGCTAGCGGCCGGTTCCGGTCACGGCAGCTCGGCCCTCGTGCCTCAGGCAACAGGTCTATTCGTATCGAGATCCGATGCGGGAGGCCTGCGATGACGGCATTCGCGGGTCGGTATGCATTGGTGTGCCCCCGAGAGGAATGGGCGGCAACGCGAGGGAGGCGGGAGGCAACGACAGCGCGATGGCGAGATAAAAGGCCGCGAGGTGCGGCTTCGGACGGTCGTGATGTTTCAACGGGTTATGCTGTGTTTTCGAGAGGTGCCAGCGTTTCACGCGCCTCGCGCCTCCACGGATTTCGTAACGTTTTCAGCTTCCTGTCGCGATGTGCGGGCGCGCAATCATGAACGGCGAGGACAGATTCCGCATCCGGCCAGGCCGGATCCGCTCGTCCCGGGCTCAGCGCGCCAGACCGTTCGTCGCGCAGGTGCTTGCGGCGGCCCGGAAGGCCGGCGCACGCGTATCACGTACCGGCCAAATCACGCACGGCAATCGATCGACATTTGGGCGCGGCCGAACGGCAAGCGTGCGCGCCAACCGGTTCCTGACCAGCCGCTCGCGTGTCGTCGTCATCAAGACCCGTGTTGTGCGTCATCATGCAAGCGCAGCCCCTCTGGTGGCCCATCTCGGCTACCTCCGCCGCGAAGGCGTCACCCGCGATGGCGAGAAAGCCCGCTTGTTCGGGCCGCAGACCGATGAGGTAGATAGCCGTGCCTTTGCCGAGCGGACGGAGGGCGATCGACACCATTTCCGCTTCATCGTCTCACCCGAGGATGCCGTAGAGCTGGCCGACCTCAAGTCGTTTGCCCGGGACCTGATGAGTCAAATGGAGAACGATCTCGGCACCAAGCTTGATTGGACAGGTGTCGATCACTGGAATACGGACAACCCTCACGTTCACATCATTCTGCGCGGCCGAGCCGACGACGGCCAAGACCTCGTCATTGCCCGCGACTACATTAAGGAAGGAATGCGCGCGCGAGCGGCCGATCGCGTCACCCAGGAACTGGGGCCGCGGACCGATCTCGAAATCCGTCGCAATCTCGAGCGCCAGGTCGAAGCGGAGCACTGGACGCAGCTCGATCACCAGCTTGTCCGTGACGGCCGCGCGACCGGAATCGTGGACCTCGCGCCCGATCCAGGCGCTCAGCCGGATGAGTATCACACGCTGAAAGTCGGTCGGCTGCGCAAGCTAGAAGCGCTCGGACTCGCAGAGGAGGTCGGCCCTGGCCAATGGGCGATCGACGAGCGAGCCGAAGCGACGCTGCGCGAACTTGGCGAGCGTAGCGATATCATCAAGCGGATGCACCGCGCGCTGACTAGGCGTGGCATCGAGCGGGGATCTGCGAGCTACGTTCTTGCCACCGAGACCCTGGACACGCCGATCATTGGACGATTGGTCGACCGCGGTCTCCACGATGAATTGACAGGCACGGCTTACGCCGTGGTCGATGGTGTTGACGGGCGTACCCATCATATCAGGCTGCCCGATCTCGACGCCGTGGGCGACAGTGCTCCCGGCTCGGTCGTTGAGCTCCGCAAGTTCGATGACGCACGAGGGCAACGCCGGATCGCGCTCGCCGTCCGCTCTGATTTTGATATCGATCGGCAGATTACGGCGTCTGGTGCCACCTGGCTCGACAGGCAGAACATCGCGCGCGAGCCGGCCGCATTCTCCACTGGCGGCTTCGGCGCCGAGGTGCGGCAGGCTTTGGACGCCCGCGCCGAATATCTCATCCAGCAGGGACTTGCCGAACGACAAGGACAGCGCATCACCTTCGCTCACAGTCTGATAGATACGTTGCGCCGCCGGGAACTTGACGCGATCGGCGAAAAGCTCGTAGCCGACATAGGGCGGCCGTTCAATCGGGCGAGAAGCGGCGAATACGTTGCCGGCGTCTATCGCCAGCGTCTGGCTCTCGCGTCCGGCCGCTTCGCCATGCTCGACGACGGACTCGGATTCCAGCTCGTGCCCTGGACGCCGGCCCTCGAGCAACACCTCGGTCGGCAGGTCTCCGGCGTCGCGCGCGATGGCGGCGGCATCGACTGGAGTTTTGGGCGCAAGCGAGGGCTTGGTCTCTAGCTCTATCAGAAAGGACCTCGGACATGCCCGCCACCAGGATATTTTGGGGCCAGATCATCGCCGTCGTTGCCATCATCGTGGCGACGACCTGGGGCGCGACGGAGTGGGTGGCCTGGCGCCTCGCGTTCCAGCCTGAGTTGGGCACTCCCTGGTTTCGGCTGTTCGGTCTTCCCTTCTACCTCCCGCCGTCGTTCTTCTGGTGGTGGTACGGCTTCGACGCCTATGCGCCGTGGGTCTTCGTTGAGGGCGCCTACATTGCGGCATCGGGCGGCTTCATCTCTGTCGCAGTCGCCATTGGCATGTCGGTCTGGCGGGCCCGCGAGGCGACGAGGATTGAGACCTACGGCTCCGCCCGATGGGCCGAGGCGGAGGAGGTGAGGGCAGCTGGCCTTCTTGGCCCCGACGGAGTGGTCCTCGGGTGCTATGGTGAGGCCTATCTGCGCCATGACGGACCGGAGCATGTTCTGTGCTTCGCGCCGACCCGCTCGGGCAAGGGCGTCGGACTGGTCGTGCCATCCCTGCTGACTTGGCCGGGATCGGCGATCGTCCACGATATCAAAGGCGAGAACTGGCAGCTCACCGCCGGATTCCGCGCCCGGCATGGTCGCGTGCTGTTGTTCGATCCGACCAATCCGGAGTCCTCGGCCTACAATCCATTGCTGGAGGTTCGCCGCGGTGAATGGGAGGTGCGCGATGTCCAGAACATCGCCGACATCCTGGTCGATCCGGAAGGAAGCTTGGACAAGCGGAACCATTGGGAGAAGACCAGTCACGCGCTGCTGGTCGGCGCGATACTTCATGTCCTCTATGCTGAGGAGGACAAGACGCTCGCCGGCGTCGCTGCTTTTCTCTCAGACCCCAGGCGCCCGATCGAATCAACGCTCGCCGCGATGATGAAGACGGGGCATCTGGGGTCCAGTGGTCCGCATCCCGTCATCGCCAGCGCCGCCCGCGAGCTGTTGAACAAGTCGGAGAATGAGCGGTCCGGCGTTCTTTCGACGGCTATGTCGTTCCTCGGTCTCTATCGCGATCCCGTCGTTGCCGAGGTCACGCGACGCTGCGACTGGCGGATCATAGACCTCGCAGGCGCCAAGCATCCGACGACGCTCTACCTTGTGGTACCGCCCTCCGACATTGTCAGGACCAAGCCGCTAATCCGCCTGATCCTCAACCAGATCGGGCGCCGCCTGACGGAGGATCTTCACGCCGAGGCCGGCCGTCACCGAGTGCTTCTCATGCTGGACGAGTTTCCCGCGCTAGGACGCCTCGACTTCTTCGAGTCGGCGCTGGCTTTCATGGCAGGCTATGGGCTTAAAAGCTTTCTGATCGCGCAGTCTCTCAATCAGATCGAAAAAGCTTACGGCGCGAATAACGCGATCCTCGACAATTGCCATGTCCGGGTCAGTTTTGCCACCAACGACGAGCGCACAGCCAAGCGCGTGTCGGACGCACTCGGCACCGCGACCGAGATGCGCGCCATGAAGAATTATGCCGGTCACCGGCTGAACCCCTGGCTTGGCCATCTGATGGTTTCACGCCAGGAGACCGCGCGCCCACTGCTCACGCCCGGTGAGGTGATGCAGCTTCCGCCCACGGATGAAATCGTCATGATCGCCGGCACGCCACCCATCCGCGCGAAGAAGGCGCGCTACTACGAGGATGCTCGCCTCAAGGAGCGTATTCTGTCCCCACCCAAGCTGACGGCACCAAAAGAGCACGCAAAGTGCGAGTGGACCACGTTGCTGCTACGGGCACAGTCGCAAATCGGCGACGCGATGTGTGCATCCCAAGCCGCGGGCGATGACCCAACCGAATCCGAACACCGCCTTCAGCCTGAACTTAACCTCGTAAAGGCGGTCGAGATGAGGACATCAGTCCAGAATGAATTCGAAATCGATCCGGTTGACGACGAGGACGATGACGTTACTCGCAGCCGCCACATGAACCGTGCCATGCAAAGGGTGGCAAGACAGGCATCGCTCGATCCCGGCGACGGTATAGACCTCTGAGACTTCCATGGCAAAACCACCCCGGAAACAGCGCCTCTCGGTCTACCTCGATCCCAACGTCATGGGGCGACTTGCCGAACATGCGGCACGGCGCGGCCACTCCCGCTCATTGGTTGCAGAAGCGGCCATTGAATCTTTCCTTTCGCCAGATGCCTCAGAACGGCAGGAGGCTGCGATCGCGAGACGCCTCGACCAGTTTGATCGTCGCATGCTCCGTCTTGAGCGGGATGTCGGTATTGCGATTGAGACGCTCGCCGTATTCATCCGCTTTTGGCTAGCCACGACACCGGCATTGCCCGAACCGGCCGCACAGGCGGCACGCGCGAAGGCAGGCGAGCGGTACGATGCGTTCGTTTCAGCGCTCGGCCGTCGATTAGGGAAGGGGCCAAAGCTTCGGCAGGAAATTTCCGAAGACATTTCGATTGAAGAGGCGCCCTGAACATTTGCTCCAAGGACAGTCGGCGGTGATGCGCCAGCACCCCGTGCATGCATATTATGGAAGAAACGGAGCACAATCACACGTGTGAGCGCCCGCCGAGATCAAAATCCGGTTATAGCGACCGGGCTTGGCACCTTCCGGTTCACCTCGAATAGTGGACGTTCGCGACAGTTATGCAGACCGTCAGCTATGGGCCAAAAGCTGACCAAACGCCGACGACGGTCGGATCGTCATTTTGCCCGCTTGAACACCAATGCCAGCGTGATGCCGGCTGGAGTGCGTGGATTTGTGAAATTCAACTCATTGTCGGTGATCGATGTCACGATCCGACGTTGATTTGGCGCTCCGACCAAGTTGGGAAATGAGCTCGTCTCGATATTGACGGTAATCGTCTTGGTGCTCTCCTCAACGGTATACGTCCCAGTGTAGGCAACAATACCCGAAGCTATGGCCATAGCCTCATCTGCAGAAGGGCGCGCAGAGTCCCCTGATGCATACTTTGGCGCGTCGGAACGCACAGTGATGAAATGGAAGCGCCCGTCGGCGGTGTAGGTGACAGCGCCTTGCAGCTTTGGCCTCTCAATCGCACTGCCATCTTCACGCGTGGCGGAGCTGGATACGTAGATCCAAGTGCCAACCAACTGATCTTTCAGAGACTTCGCTTGAGACATGGCAGTGGTCGTAAATGCCGCGACCGAGATCAGCGTGGCCACACAAAGTCCAAGTCCGTACCGCCTGTTCATGAGATGCCCCTGTTTTCGGCAACGCGCCCAAGGTTACCCTAGCCGGTCGATTGCCAGCAACAGGTCAAAAGCTGCCGATAGCGACTGGTCCTAGGGAAATCCGCTTCGCTTCGGGAAGCTGATGTTATCGGTGGACGTTCAGACCGTCAGCCATAGCCAAGAAGCGGCAAAGAGACGACCGACGCTTTTGGTGGGTTGCAGTGCGGCGACGGATTCGCTCGTTTCCTAACCAGTCGATCTGATCGCACGCGGCCCCTGTCTTTCCGAGTCTTTCTCTTTCTACGCTGCAGTACGACGACTGCCGTTGCCGTATTGCAGGAAGGGAGTTGGTGCGTTTTCTAATCATCCCCATCCGAGGACGGTGATCTGACTTGTCCTCGATCGGTGGGGGCAAGCAGTGGCGATCCATACCTTTCAGTCGGAAGCGATCTCCCGCGGCGCGCGGATGTTGCGCAGTGCGCTTGGAGCCGCGATTGCGCGTTATCTGGAAGATGACGCGGTTGTCGAGGTCATGCTCAATCCGGACGGCCGGTTATGGATCGACCGGCTGTCAGTTGGGCTGACCGACACCGGTGAACGCCTCTCCGCCGTAGATGGCGAGCGCATCATTCGCGTGGTTGCGCATCATGTCGGCGCTGAGGTGCACGCCGCTGCGCCCAGACTTTCGGCCGAGCTCCCCGAAACCGGAGAGCGTTTCGAAGGCCTGCTTCCTCCGGTGGTCGCCGCACCGACGTTCGCCATCCGCAAACCCGCGGTCGCAGTATTCACGCTCGATGAATATGCGGCCTCCGGCATCATGAGGTCAGATCAGGCCGTCACGTTGCGACAGGCGGTGTCTGCGCGGATGAACATCCTGGTCGCCGGCGGCACCTCAACGGGCAAAACGACCCTCATTAACGCTCTGCTTGCCGAAGTCGCGAAGACCAATGATCGCGTGGTGCTGATCGAGGATACCCGCGAACTGCAGTGCAGGGCGCCGAATCTGGTTGCACTTCGGACCAAGGACGGAATCGTTTCGCTCTCCGATCTTGTGCGCTCGTCGCTTCGACTGCGGCCAGATCGCATTCCGATCGGCGAGGTGCGCGGCGCCGAAGCGCTCGATCTACTCAAAGCATGGGGCACCGGTCACCCCGGCGGCATCGGCACGATCCATGCGGGTACCGCGCTCGGTGCGCTACGCCGGCTGGAGCAGCTCATCCAGGAAGCGGTCATTACGGTCCCGCGCGCCCTGATTGCCGAGACCATCAACGTCATTGCCGTCCTGTCCGGCCGAGGCGCCGAGCGGCGTCTCGCCGAGCTCGCTCGCGTGACCGGGCTTGGTGCGACGGGTGACTACAGCCTCTCATCAGCAGGAGACCTGATATGATCTTTCGATCGCGACTTTCGGTAGGGGCGGCCTTCGCTGCCGCATCCGGCATCGTTCTAATCGCTGTGACCTCAGCCTGGGCCGCCGGCTCCAACATGCCCTGGGAACAGCCGCTCAACCAGATCCTGCAATCCGTCGAAGGGCCGGTCGCCAAGATCATGGCCGTCATCATCATCATCGTCACCGGGCTGACGCTAGCATTTGGCGATACGTCGGGTGGATTTCGCAGACTGATCCAGATTGTGTTCGGCCTGTCGATCGCCTTTGCGGCGTCGAGCTTCTTTCTTTCGTTCTTCTCCTTCGGTGGCGGCGTGGTGATCTGATGGACGAACCGGTCGCAGGCTTTGTCGCGCCCGTGCATCGCGCGCTGACCGAACCAATCCTGTTGGGCGGGGCACCGCGGTCGATCGCGATTCTGAACGGAACATTCGCCGCGGCGGTGGGCCTTGGTCTGCGCCTTTGGTTGGCGGGTCTTCTGCTCTGGTTTGTTGGTCACATGGCCGCGGTGTGGGCTGCCAAACGCGATCCGGCCTTTGTCGAGGTCGTTCGACGGCACCTGCGTATCCCCGGGCACCTCAGCGTCTGAGTTCGTTCCATGATCAATCTCTACGAGTACCGTCGGACCAGTATCCGGCTTGCCGATTTCCTGCCCTGGGCGGCGTTGATCGCCAATGGCGTAATCCTGAACAAGGACGGTTCATTCCAGCGTACTGCGAAGTTTCGAGGTCCGGATCTCGACAGCGCTGTGCCGGCCGAGCTCGTCGGCGTCAGTGGGCGTCTCAACAACGCCTTGCGCCGCCTGGGCTCGGGCTGGGCGGTGTTCGTCGAAGCGCAACGGCATTCGGCCGGGACCTATCCCGCCAGCACGTTTCCGGACGTGGCCTCCGCATTGGTCGATGCCGAGCGGCAGGCACAATTTGAGGAGGAAAGCGCTCACTACGAATCAAGCTACTTCCTGACGTTCCTCTATCTACCGCCGCCGGAGGACGCATCGCGCGTTGAACGGCTACTGTACGAAGGACGCGATCATACCGAACAGGCCGACGCGCGCGAAACTCTGCGGACGTTTATCGACCTTACAGACCGCGTGCTGCAGCTCGTCGAAGGTTTTATGCCGGAATGCGAATGGCTCGGCGATGGCGCGACTCTCACCTACCTCCATTCCACAGTCTCGACCAACCGGCATCGGGTTCGTGTTCCCGAAATCCCGATGTATCTCGACGCACTTCTCGCCGACCAGACACTGACCGGCGGCCTGGAGCCGATGGTGGGCGCCTTTCACTTGCGCGTTCTAACCGTCGTGGGATTCCCGACCGCGACCACGCCCGGAATTCTCGACGACCTCAATCGTCTGGCGTTTCCGTATCGTTGGTCGACCCGCGCCATCATGCTCGACAAGCTCGAGGCCACGAAACTTCTGACGAAAATCCGGCGTCAGTGGTTTGCCAAGCGCAAGTCGATCGCTGCGATTCTCAAGGAGGTGATGACCAATGAAGCATCGTCACTCCTGGATACCGATGCCCACAACAAGGCGATGGACGCCGACGCAGCGCTTCAGGAGCTCGGATCCGACCAAATCGGCCAGGCATTTGTCACGGCGACGGTCACGGTCTGGGACACCGATCCACGCGCGGCCGACGAAAAGCTCCGTCTTGCCGAGAAGGTCATCCAGGGCCGCGACTTCACCTGCATGGTCGAGACCGTCAACGCCGTTGAGGCGTGGCTCGGCAGTCTGCCTGGACATGTCTACGCCAATGTTCGTCAACCGCCGATCTCGACGCTCAATCTGGCGCATCTAATTCCACTGTCGGCCGTATGGGCCGGAGAACCGCGAGATCGCCACTTCGACGCACCGCCTCTTATCTACGGCAAGACGGAAGGCGCGACCCCGTTCCGCTTCTCGCTGCATGTCGGGGACGTCGGCCATACCCTTGTGGTTGGCCCGACCGGCGCCGGCAAGTCGGTTCTGCTTGCGTTGATGGCGCTGCAATTCCGCCGCTACCCCAATGCCCAGGTCTTTGCGTTCGATTTCGGCGGTTCGATCAGGGCGGCTTCATTCGCGATGGGCGGAGATTGGCATGACCTTGGGGGAGCGCTGTCCGGCGGGCCGGAGGAGGCAGTCGCGTTGCAGCCTTTGGCCTGGATTGACGATCCCAACGAGCGAGGCTGGGCCACGGAATGGATTGCCTCGATCCTCACCCGGGAGAAGATTGAGATCACGCCCGACGCGAAAGACCATTTGTGGTCGGCGCTGACGTCTCTTGCGTCGGCACCTGTGCAGGAGAGGACGTTGACTGGACTCTCGGTCCTGCTGCAGTCGGCGGTCCTGAAGCGCGCCTTGCAGCCCTATTGCCTGGGCGGACCCTACGGGCGGTTGCTCGACGCGGAGTTCGAGCGCTTGGGCGAGGCCTCGATCCAGGCCTTTGAGACCGAGGGATTGATCGGAACCGGCGCTGCAGCCGCCGTGCTCGCATATCTCTTTCACCGGATTGGCGACCGTCTTGATGGCCGGCCGACGCTCATCATCGTCGACGAAGGTTGGTTGGCGCTGGATGATGCCGATTTCGCCGGCCAGCTCCGCGAGTGGCTGAAAACGCTGCGGAAGAAGAATGCTTCCGTTGTGTTCGCCACTCAGTCGTTGTCGGACATCGACGGGTCGAAGATCGCGCCAGCCATCATCGAGAGCTGTCCGACACGGCTATTGCTGCCGAACGAGCGGGCAATCGAGCCACAGATCAAGGCAATCTATCAACGCTTTGGTCTCAATGACCGCCAGATCGAGCTTCTGAGCCGGGCGACTCCGCAGCGGGATTACTACTGCCAGTCTCGCCGTGGCAACCGAATGTTCGAACTCGGCCTTGGCGAGGTCGCACTCGCCTTTACCGCGGCCTCAGCTAAGTCCGATCAGGTCGTGATCGACCAATTGCTCGCAGAGCATGGCCGGGAGGGCTTTGTCACGTCGTGGCTTCGGCACCGTGGCGTCGGGTGGGCCACGGATCTCATTACTAATCTCACCAATCTGGAGAAGATCCGATGAACCGTCGTCGATTGATCGCGGCAGTCAGCATGCTTGCGTTGTCGCTCGTCAGCGCAAATACGGCACATGCAGTGATTGTCTTTGACCCCAGCAACTACGCCCAGAATGTCCTGACAGCGGCGCGCGAACTGCAGCAGATCAACAACCAGATCACTTCGCTGCAGAATCAGACGCAGATGTTGATCAATCAGGCGAAAAACCTGGCCAGTCTGCCATATTCCGCGCTTCAGCAGCTGCAGTCATCGATCCAGCGTACCCAGCAGCTTTTGTCCCAAGCCCAGCGCGTCGCCTATGACGTGCAGCAGATTGATCGTGCCTTTGCCACGAGCTACGCGCCGATGACAGGCGGTCAATCCAATGCCGCGCTGATTGTCGGTGCCCAGACACGGTGGCAGAACTCGCTCGCAGCGCTTCATGACGCCCTGCGCGTCCAGGCGGGCGTGGTCGGCAATCTCGACACTCATCGCGCGCAGAGTACAGCACTGGTGACTTCAAGCCAGAGCGCGAGCGGTGCGCTGCAGGCAACGCAGGCAGGTAATCAGATCCTTGCGCTCCAGGCACAGCAACTCGCCGATCTCACCGCAACGGTGGCGGCACAAAGCAGAGCTCAGGCGCTGGAATCCGCTCAGCGTGCGGCGGCTCAAGATCAAGGGCGTGAGCAGCTTCGACGTTTCTTAGCGCCCGGCCAGGGTTACCAGTCCTCGAGTGTGCGGATGTTCCACTGATGGATGGTCTTGGTCCCTTCAAACGGTTGCCATCCGTTGTGGCTGTCGGGATGGCAGTCCTGGCAACGGCCGCTTGCGCGATCCAATTGCGCGAGTCTGGCAACGATGCGGCTGCGAAACAAACGAGTGTGTGGAAGGCCGGACCGCCAGAACCAGACCTGGCGCGCTGCCGCACTGTGACGTTAGGGCAGGGAGCCGAGTTTGAGCAGTGCCGAAGAATCTGGAGCGAAAACCGAAGACGGTTCTTTGGTCATAGAACTGGCAGAGCTTCTTCTGGCTTGAGCGAGGAGATGATCCCGAAGAAAGACCAAGGCCGGATGCTGCAGGGCTACCCATCCGTGGCAACGCCGGCCGAGGGGTTTCAATGACAGGTACTGGCGTCATCGATCAATTCCTCGAAACCTTCGCGCATTACATCGACGGCGGTTTTGGGCTGCTCGGCAGCGAAATCGGCTACCTCGCGACCACGTTGGTGGCAATCGACATTACGCTCGCTGCGCTATTTTGGGCTTGGGGCGGCGACAATGATGTCGTCGCGCGACTTGTTAAGAAGACGCTCTTTGTCGGCGTTTTCGCCTATCTCATCGGTAACTGGAACAGTCTCGCCCGGATCGTCTTCGAGAGCTTCGCGGGTCTCGGCCTAAAGGCGTCCGGCACCAGCCTTTCGGCCGCCGATTTCGTCCGTCCAGGAAAGATCGCGCAGGTTGGTCTCGATGCCGGTCGACCGATCCTCGACTCGATCTCGAATCTGATGGGGTACATCAGCTTCTTCGAGAATTTCATCCAGATCGTGGTTCTTCTGTTCGCCTGGGTCGTCGTGCTGCTGGCCTTCTTTATTCTGGCCATTCAGCTGTTCGTCACACTGATCGAGTTCAAGCTGACGACCTTGGCCGGCTTTGTGCTGATTCCGTTCGGTCTGTTTGGCAAGACCGCTTTTGCCGCCGAGCGCGTTCTGGGCAACGTCGTCTCGTCGGGCATCAAGGTCCTGGTGCTGGCTGTCATCGTCGGCATCGGCTCGACCTTGTTTTCACAGTTCACAGCCGGCTTCAGTGGAGGTCAGCCGACGATCGAAGATGCGATGACGTTGGTTCTGGCCGCGCTATCCCTACTGGGCCTCGGCATCTTCGGCCCTGGCATAGCCAATGGACTTGTCTCGGGCGGCCCACAGCTTGGAGCGGGTGCTGCCGTAGGGACTGGACTTGCGGCTGGCGGCGTCGTCGCCGCCAGTGTTGGCGTGGCGGCTGGCGCTGCCGGTTTGGCTGGAGGCGCCCTTGCAGGTGCCGCCCGTGGTGGCGGCGCAGTCGCCAGGGGAACCGCGGCGGCCTACCGCAACGGCGGCGTAACTGGCGTCGCCGAGGCTGGCCTTTCCGCTGCCGCTAGTCCCCTCCGTCGCGCTGCAGCGGTCCTTGGCGGCGGCAAACAGTCAGAGGGGCAAGGCTCCGCCGACGATTCTCCGGCTTGGGCACAGCGCATGAAGCGCGCCCAGACCATCAGCCATGGCGTGTCCGCGGCGAGTCATGCCGTTCGATCCGGTGATCACGGTGGAGCTGGCAGCTCCGTCAAAGTCTCGGAGGGAGAACACTGAGTGCCGACGGACTTCCGGCTGCGGTCAAACAATCTGAATTCTGTGTTGAGGGTATGATGTTCAGACGATCTTCAGTTCACTACGGACGCGCACCTGAACCGGTGACGCCGTATCAGAAGGCAGCGCAAGTCTGGGACGAGCGCATTGGAGCAGCTCGCGTTCAAGCCAGGAATTGGAGGCTGATGGCCTTCGGCTGCCTGGCCTTGTCGTGCGGCCTTGCCGGTGGTCTTATTTGGCAATCCGCGCAAGGCACGATCACACCCTGGATTGTTGAGGTCGATCGCCTTGGTCAAGCGCAGAGAGTTGCGCCAGCAAATCCGGACTACGAGGCGAGCGATCCACAGCTCGCTTACCACCTGGCTCGCTTGATCGAAGACGTTCGCAGCTTGCCGTCCGATGCAATCGTCCTCCGCCAAAACTGGCTCAGGGCCTATGACTTCACCACTGACCGTGGGGCTGTCGCTCTCAACGAATATGCGCGGGCCAATGACCCGTTTGCGAAGCTCGGCAAGGTCCAGATCTCAATCGATGTCTCGAGCGTCATTCGGGCATCACCGGACAGCTTTCGCGTGGCATGGGTTCAGCGCGTCTACGAGAACGGAGCTTTGTCTTCGACCGAACGCTGGACGGCAATCTTGTCGGTTGTGATCAGAACCCCGCACGACGCTGACCAGCTGCGCAAGAACCCGCTCGGAATCTACGTCAACACAATCAATTGGTCGAAGGAGCTGGGGCAATGAGACTTAAGGCTATGGCGCACAGGAGGGGAGCCGTTTCAATAGTGATGTCCTGCAGCCTCCTGCTGGGCGGCTGCTCAACATTCATCCCGCCCGAAATCGCCTACGACGCGGATGTGCCGGCGCTGCCGCCGCCTCCGGGGCCGGCGGATGATCGGGCCCGACCCGTCCATATTCCACCGTCTTGGAAGCCCACCCTCGGCGGCAAGTTCGGGACGAAGGAAGATGCCGAGCCCGTTGGCCGAATAGAAACCGCCAACAGCGCTGCCAGGGTCGAACCGCGCAAGAAAGGATATTTCAATGCGGCGCAGATCTACAGTTTTAGTCCCGGTGCGCTCTATCAGGTCTATGCGGCGCCGGGACAGATCACCGATATCGCCTTGGAGGAAGGCGAGCAGCTGACAGGAAGCGGGCCGATCGCCGCGGGTGATACGGTGCGCTGGGTGGTCGGTGATACCGAAAGCGGCAGCGGCGAAACACGCCGCGTGCATGTCCTGGTTAAACCGACCCGGGCGGCGATCGAGACGAACCTCGTCGTCAATACCGACCGACGCACCTATTTGATCGAGCTTCGTGCCCGCGAAAAGTCCTACATGCCCTCCGTTGCCTGGTATTATCCGGAAGCAGCGCAGGGAAAGGGGAGATCGGCGCCATTAACGCCCGCGCTGCCTGACGCGTCGCAGCGCCGGTTCCGTTACGCGATCGAGGGCGACAGTCCGCCGTGGCGTCCGCTTGCGGCCTATGACGATGGCCGAAAGGTCTATGTCGAGTTTCCGCAAGGCATTGTTCAAGGTGAAATGCCGCCGCTGTTCGTGCTTGGCTCCGACGGCAAGACCGAGATTGTCAACTACCGAGCCTTTAGCAACGTGCTGATTGTCGATCGGCTGTTCGCGGCGGCCGAATTGCGGTTGGGAGAAGAGCACCAGCAGAAGGTCAGAATTGTCCGGACTGACGGGAGGCCCTCGTCGTGAGCACCGAGAATCGGCAGGGAGACCAACATCCAGTTGAGGCACGAACGCCCGAGGAATTGGCGAAAGGCTTTCGACTCAGACCCGAATACCCGCGCGTGACGCGCTTGTCGCGGAAGGTTTTGGCGACTGGGAGTGCGCTCGGATTGGCCGTCATTGGTGTGGTAGTGGTGTGGGCACTGCAGAAGAATAAAGAGGCTAGCCCGGTATCAGGAGAGCTTTATGGCACCGAGCACCACAATGTTGCCGAAGGCGTCACAACGTTGCCTCGCGACTATTCAGCGGTGCAGCGCCAAGTGCCGCAGCTCGGTCCGCCGCTTCCTGGTGATCTCGGCAGACCAATCCTGGCGGCCCAGGGTGGTTTGCCGCCGGCAACAGCGGTCACGATGCCAGATCCGGAGCAACAGCGCCGCGATCAGGAGACGGAAGCGGCGCGCGTAAGCCGTGTATTCGTATCGGGGAATATCCGTGACCAATCCGCGACTGCTACCCAATTGCAGGCAGGCGATCGCAGCACGGCAGCCCCAACAACGCTCAATGGTGATGACGGATTGGCTCAGAACGGGCAGGACCGGAAGCTCGCCTTCGTCAGTGCCCCCGCCGACCGTCGCACGACGAGCCCGGATCGGATCACGAAGGCGGCATCACCTTATGTCGTGCAGGCCGGCTCGGTGATTCCCGCAGCGCTCATCACAGGCGTTCGCTCAGACCTCCCCGGGCCGATCACCGCGCAGATAACGGAGAACCTTTATGATACGCCGACGGGCCGCTTCCTGCTTGTTCCTCAAGGAGCGCGACTCATCGGTACCTACGATAGCCAGGTAGCTTTCGGCCAATCCCGGGTGCTGCTTGTCTGGACGCGGCTCATCATGCCGAACGGCCGGTCGATCGTGCTCGAGCGACAGCAAGGTGCCGACGCGGCGGGTTATTCCGGTCTCCAAGACGATGTCGACAATCACTGGCTGGAGCTCTTCAAGGCGGCCGCTCTCTCGACATTGCTGGCTGTTGGCACCGAGCTCGGTGCGGGCTCCGATACGAACGGCAATGATAGCGCGATTATTCAGGCGTTGCGGCACGGAGCGGGGGATTCGTTGAATCAGACTGGCCAGCAAGTCGTTCGGCGCAGCCTCAACGTTCAGCCGACGCTGACCGTCCGCCCGGGATTTCCGGTGCGTGTGATCGTCAATCGCGATCTCGTGCTCGAACCGTACAGAGGCTGATCGATCATGTCCAAGCTCAAGATCGGAACGTTGCCCGATGACAAGCCCGTCAAGGTCAGTCTTGAATTACCGGCGTCGGTGCATCGAGATCTCATCTCGTACGCAGAGGTCTTGACGCGGGAGACCGGTCGACGAACAGATCCGACGAAACTGATCGCGCCTATGCTAGCCAGGTTCATGGCGACCGACCGGGAGTTCACAAAAAGACGGCGTCTTGCCCGTTCGCGCCTGTCAGAGGTGGAGGATAGCGTTCCGCCAAGAGACTAAGAAAGCGCGCAACGGCAGGCCGATCGTTCTCGGGAAGCCACCGGGCACAAGCGCGCATCCGTATCGGGCCTTCAGAGTTGTGTAGCTCCAGGCAAACAACGTCGTCACCGACGGCTCCGATGTCGAATTCCGGAATAAGGCTAGCGCCGAGGCCCATAGCCACCAGAGAGTAAATCAGCTGTTGGCTTGCGTCGTGTCGCTGAATGTTTGGCGAGATGCGGTAGGTCGCGAGTTCAGATCGAAGCAACGCCTCGAGACCGTTCACCGGTTCTGACCTGCCAAGTATGATCGTGTGATCGATGAGATCCGCCCAGTGAACTTTCTGATGTTCCGCCAGGGCATGTTTTCTCGGTAACGCGACCAAGACGCGCTCATGCCAAAGCGCGCGAGCCTCGGCGCCTGGCGGAGGTCGCAACATTTCTGGGACGATGATGATATCGACAGTGCGGCTTCGTAGCCTTTCATAGAGTTCCTGCAAAGGCTTTTCGACAATCGATATTTCAGTCTGTCGACCGTCAGCAAGGATCGACTGCAAATTTCTAGCCGAAGACGAGGTGCAAAGACCTAGCGAAAGTCTGTCGGTGCTTCGATCCGGGGCTTCGTTTGCCGACTCGAGCAACGCGTCAATTTGTTTTAGCAACGTGCTCGCACGATCTAAAAATCGGTTGCCTGCAACAGTTGCTTGCACACCTTTTCTCGACCGGACGAACAGCGTGATCCCGATGTGGCGCTCGAGTTCAGCTATCGACCGGCTAAACGTCGAATGGCGGACGGTAACTTGGTCTGATGCCTTTCTGAAGCTGCCATGATTGTGCGCCAGTACCGCCGAGCGGAGGTGCTTAAGCTCGACCACGCGCATGGCGTGCTTCCGACGGGCTTGTGAATGAAGCATCCACTTCAACCTCTGCAACGCAAGAAAGCCTAGCTGTGCAAGATAGGTCAGCCGTGATTGATGCGCACCTGTCAGATCTTACAGGCGTTTTGCATCGAGTGGTTCAGTTACCCTGCGATTGATGAGCGGCAGTCTTGATCTTGGTTGCCATGCCTGACGACTAGAACAACGAAAGCCTATGCATGCAATCTGCAGAAATCCCTGCGCTTGAGCCATTCAGTGAAGTTCTATCACCAACTGGCGCCCGGTGGTCGGGTGAAGTGGTCAGACTTGGATATCGCATTGCCGGAACGGACACGGTGCTGACGTCAATTGAAGTCCCACTGGCGGTGGTTCGGGAATCGATCCCTCGAGAGCTAGCCATAAACCTTGATCCAAGAGGATTAGTCACAGCAAGTGTTGAATGCTACACCAAAGAAACAGAGTTCAGAGCGGTTTCCTTGGTTGATCTCGTCCGACAGCTGCTTCACGCCGACCGCATTCGGATGGAAGAGATTGGCATGTCTGATTTAGAAGCCCTCTTACACATCTTGAAGATTTCCATGCAGCTGGTCGAAGCGAAGATGGCGTAATCTGGCAAGCTGATTTGTGCAGCGTTTGCCTACATCGCCACCTAGCTGTTTGCGGCGTTGCGGCCTCGGCAATGAACGCACAGTGGCGGGCAAAATGAAGTACACGTGAAACTAGGTAACGAAATTGACTGCGACGACCAGATCCCTGCGATGAGGTGCCGTCCATAAATGGACGAGCCTCATCTGCACGTTGTTCATGCTGCTGCTCTGCATCACCGGCCTGCCGCGGATCTTCCACGAGCAGATCGACGATCTCCTGCACAGCCAGGTCAAGCCGGCCGACGTGCCGCCAGGCACGCCGCCGGCCAATCTGGATCGTCTGCTCGGCAACGCGCTGGCGCAGGTGCCCGGAAAGGTGCCTCACTTCCTGATCTGGGACCGCGACGATCCGAGCGCGATGTTCGTCAGCGTCGGCCCGACCATCGATGCCGATCCGACCAACAACCTCTTGATCCGGATGGACACCCACACCGGCGGCGCCGCCTATCTCGATGCGCCCGACGTGACCGGCCGCTTCACCTACATCATGCTGAAGCTGCACACCGACATGTTCGCGGGGCTGCCCGGCAAGCTGTTCCTCGGATTGATGGGGGTCCTGTTCTGCGTCGCGATCATCTCCGGGATCGTCGTCTATGCACCGTCGATGCGGAAGCTGCGTTTCGGCGCCTACCGCGCGCGGCGGACCCGCGTCGTGCGCTGGCTCGACGTCCACAATCTCGCGGGCATCCTGCTCGTCGCCTGGACGGTGGTCGTCGGCTTCACCGGGGTGATCAACACCTGGGCCGATCTCGTGCTCAAGATGTGGCAGTTCGGCCAGCTCGCCGAAATGACCGCGCAGTACAAGGATCGGCCGGTGCCGTCGAAGCTGACCTCGCTAAATGCGGCGGTCGAGGTGGCCACCCATGCGGTGCCCGGCATGACGTCGAGCTTTGTCGCTTTCCCGGGAACCCTGTTCAGCAGCAAGAGCCACTACGCCGTGTTCCTGCATGGCGATACGCCATTGACCTCGCGGCTGCTGAAGCCGGCGCTGATCGACGCGGAAACCGGCAAGCTGACCGATACAAGGGACATGCCCTTGGTATGTGACGACCCTGTTCGTCTCGCAGCCGCTGCATTTCGGCGACTATGGCGGCATGCCGCTCAAGATCGTCTGGGCGCTGCTCGACATCCTGACCATCTTCATCCTCGTGACCGGCGTGTATCTGTGGATGCGCCGCCGCAAGGCCGGTGTGAGCCAGGAACGCGCGATCGCCAACGCCGCCTCCATCGACAATCCCGCATTATCGTCGTGACGTCAGCATGGTCTCGCATCGTTCATTGACCCAAATCTTCGGCGCTCCGCTCGTCATCGCGATCGTGAGCACGGTCGGATTGATCAGCGCGCTGGTCGGCGACGGCTGGTGGGATGCGGTCTCGTGGGTCGGGCTCGGACTGCCTGTGCTGCTCTATCTGGTGTTCACCTGGCGGCGCCAGCCGAACTGACGCGCCCGATTCAAGGCGGTGCCTGATCTGTCGCGAAGCCGGTCCGAAACAAGCCGGCTCGTCGAGTGCGATGGCAATTGGGATCGAAAAGTCGAATGCCATGCGCGGCCGCATCCGGCTTTAATTGCTTGATTCACGTCGGCTCAGCCGAGACTGAGATCGCTAGCAGCGCTCGTATCGAAAGGGCCCGACAGCTTCAATCAAAATAGCGAAATCGCGTTCGGTCGTTGGAAAGTTTAGGGCCGGAATCGACTATCCTTGCGGCCTCAACGCCAAACGCTGGCCGCAAATACTGCCTTATTCGCCGGTCCCTCTTAGTACGCGATCTTAGGGCGTTGGAGTCTTCGGTGTTAAGCTGCTGCACGATCCCGGTAGGTGAAGCGACGACGCTTATGTGCAATAGCCTGTGATTACCGTCCCCAGCTCCGGTTGGTTCGAAGGTCGGCCTCGTCGGGCTGTTGAATGAGTGAAGTTTGGCCGCTGTTCATCCCGTGTGTTTGGTGGGTTGGCTCACAATGAGGGCATCCAAGTTTTGTCCGACATACTGTTCCCGAGCCGTGCAACACCTCTTGTTTTGACGCGGCGCACACAGCTACCACCGTGCAAATGGCTGCAATTCCCAACAATCTCAATTATTTCCCCCGGTGCAGCTCTTACCGCGCCCGTCGCTGTGCCAGGGGGCTTCTCGTGCATGACCGAAGCGTCTATCTGATGTCAAACGGTCAGCCCCCCGATTTAGTGAATGCCCCGCGCAAGTTTGTAGCTTATGCAAAGGGATGCCATCCCGATCGAGACCCAAAATGGCGGGCGGTGGCTCGCGAACTCGTGGGCGATGTGATTCTAGCTGTCTCTTGCCTCTGGCGAATGAATTGCGGGCCATAGTCGATGCAGAGGCAGAAGTTATCGTGCGCAATCTCGACCGGGATGGCGTCGAGATTGCGGTAGGTGGCCTAGGCATCGTTTGATAGCGATTTGACGTGCGCTGTTAGGAGGTCGACTGTTTCGATCAGTCCCTCCGCTTCCATCATGTCAATTCGTCACCAGGTGCAAATTTGTCAATTTTGTACTATCACCCGATGTTGGCCTTCAGGCCGGCAGCTTCGATGCCGGCCACGGCGCAGATCTCGTCATGGTCCGAGGTGTCGCCGCTGACGCCGACGGCGCCGAGCAGGGTCGCGCCGTCCATGATCAGGACACCGCCGGGGACCGGCACCATCCGGCCCTGCGCCAGCGTGTTCACGGCGTCGACGAAATAGGCCTGCTCCTGCGCGCGCAGAAACAGCGCCCGCGATCCCATCCCGAGCGCCAGCGCGCCATAGGCCTTGCCATGGGCGATCTCAGCCCGCATCAGGCTGGTGCCGTCCTGTGCCGCCGTCACCTTCACGGCGCCGCGCGCGTCGAGGATGGTGACGACCAGCGGCTTGAACTTCTTCTCGACCCCCTTGGCCAGCGCGGCATCCAGAATCTTGCGGGCAATTTCGAGAGTGAGCTCAGCCATGGGCCTCTTCCTTTGTCGGTAACAATCTGTCGGAGTTCGATTTCGCACGTTTCAGGCTCATCGCCAATACGCTGGCGACATGCAGCGGCGTCCGCCCGCTGCCGTCCTTGATCTGGTGCCGGCATGAGGTCCCGTCGGCCACGATCAGCGTGTCCTGATCGGCGCCTCTGACAGCCGGCAGCACCGACAGCTCGGCCATCTCGATCGAGGCCTGATAGGTGTCGGCGCCATAGCCGAACGCGCCGGCCATGCCGCAGCAGCTCGACTCGATGGTCTTGACGTCGAGGCCCGGCACCAGGCGCAGCACTTTCTCCACCGGCTTGAACGCGCCGAAGGATTTTTGGTGGCAATGACCATGCACCACGGCCTTGCCGGCGACCGCGCCGAGCGGCAAAGCAAGGCGCCCGGCCTCGGCCTCGCGCACCAGAAATTCCTCGAACAGCAGCGAGTGCGCGCTGACGGTCTTGGCGGCCTCATCCGAGCGCAGCGACAGCAGCTCGTCGCGCAAGGTCAGCAGGCAGCTCGGCTCGAGACCAATGATCGGCACGCCGCGGGCCGCGAACGGGACGTAGGTCGCAACCAGCCGGTCGAGCTCGGCGCGGGCCTGCTCAACCAGTCCGGCCGACAGGAACGTTCGCCCGCAGCACGGCGGCCGCCCGCCGTCCGATGGCCTCGGCAGATGCACGCGATAGCCGCCGGCGACCAGCACCTCGATCGCAGCGTCGAGATTCTCGCGCTCATAGCCGCGGTTGAACGTATCGGCGAACAGCACCACTTCGCGGCCATCCGCCGGACCCAGTGCCTCGGCGTCGGGCCGGAACGTGTCGCTGCGAAATTCCGGCAGCGCGCGCCTGGCGCTGATCCCGGCGAGTTTCTCCAGCAGCGCGCGCAGCAGCGGGCTGCGGTTGCGCCAGTTCGCGATCGGCGCAAGGCGCGAGGCGAGATCGACATAGCGCGGCAGATAGCCGACCAGCCGGTCGCGCAGCGACAGACCGTGCGTCGCCGCGCGCGCGGCCAGCACCTCGATCTTCATCTTGGCCATGTCGACGCCGGTCGGGCATTCATGGCGGCACGCCTTGCAGGAGACGCAGAGCTTCAGTGTCTCCATTATCTCGTCGGAGGCGAGCGCGTCCGCACCCAGCTGGCCCGAGATCGCCAGCCGCAGCGTATTGGCGCGGCCGCGGGTGACGTCCTTCTCGTTGCGCGTCGCACGATAGGACGGGCACATCACGCCGCCTTCGAGCTTCCGGCAGGCGCCGTTGTTGTTGCACATCTCGACGGCGCCCTGGAAGCCGCCGCCGGCGCCGGGATAGGCCGACCAGTCGAGCACCGTCTTCAATTCGCCGACGCGATAATCCGGCGCGAAGCGGAACAGCGAACGGTCGTCCATCTTGGGTGGATCGACGATCTTGCCCGGATTGAGCGTGCTGGTCGGATCGAAGCGTTGCTTGACCTCGCGGAAATCGGCCACGATGCGCTGCCCGAACATCGCTTCGTGGAATTCCGAGCGCACCAGTCCGTCGCCGTGCTCGCCGGAATGCGAGCCCTTGTATTCGCGCACCATCGCGAAGGCTTCCTCGGCAATGGCGCGCATCGCCTTGACGTCCTTCTCGAGCTTGAGATTGAGCACCGGGCGCACATGCAGGCAGCCTTCGGAGGCATGCGCATACATCGTGCCGCGGGTACCGTGCTTGGCGAACACGGCATTGAGCCGCTCGGTGTAGTCGGCGAGATGCGGCAGCGGCACCGCGCAATCTTCGACGAACGAGACCGGCTTGCCCTCCTGCTTCATCGACATCATGACGTTGAGGCCGGCCGCGCGGAAATCGGCGATGCCGGTTTGCAGCGTGGGCTCGACGATCTCGACCACGCCGCCCCATTTGCGCTGCGGCTTGTCCCAGCCGAAGCCGAGGTCGGCCATCAGCTCGCCGAGCTGCTTGAGGCGGGTGAGATTGTCGGCCTGGTCCTCTTCCGCGAACTCGACCACCAGGATCGCGTCCGGATCGCCGCGCACCGCCGCCGAGATGATCGGCTGGAACATCGCGATCTCGCGGCCGAGCGCGATCATGGTGCGGTCGACCAGCTCCACGGCAATGGGCCGCAGCTTGACCAGATGCTGGGCCGCGTCCATCGCCTCGTAGAAGCTGCCGAAATGGCAGACGCCAAGCGCCTTGTTGCGGATCACAGGCCACAGCTTGAGTTCGACCTGCGTCGTGAAAGCGAGGGTGCCTTCCGAGCCGACCAGAAGATGCGCCAGGTTGTTCGGCGCGTTGCGCGGCACCAGCGCGTCGAGGTTATAGCCGCCGACGCGGCGCTGCACCTTGGGGAATTTGTCCGCGATCTCGAGCGCCTCGCGCTCGCCGAGATCGAGCATGTCGCGAAACAGCTTCAGTCCGCTGTCGGACGAATTGACCCGCGTCAGGTCGCGCGGCACCTCGCCGAAATGCAGCACCGTGCCGTCGGCGAGCGCGGCATCCACCGACAGCGTGTTGTCGCGCATGGTGCCGTAGCGTAGCGAGCGGCCGCCGCAGGAATTGTTGCCGGCCATGCCGCCGATCGTGGCGCGCGACGCGGTCGAGACGTCGACCGGAAACCACAGCCCGTGCTTCTTGAGTTGCCGGTTGAGGTCGTCGAGCACGATGCCGGGCTCGACTACGCAGGTCCGATTCTCGACGTCGAGCGAGAGGATCCGGTTCAGGTGCTTGGACAGGTCGACAACGATGCCGTCATTGACGGTCTGGCCGCATTGCGAGGTGCCACCGCCGCGCGGGGTGACGATCCGCCCAGCGTCGCGGACGATCGCAAGCGCCCGCAGCGCCTCGTCGACGGTTCGCGGCACCACCACGCCCGCCGGCATGATCTGGTAGAACGAGGCGTCGGTCGCGTAGCGGCCGCGGTTGAAGGCGTCGAAAAACACGTCGCCGGTCAGTTCGGACCGCAGGCGCTGTTCGAGCGAGGAGGCGTTCTTCATCCCAGATCCGATGTGATCCATGACGCGAGGGAGGTTGCATGGATTATGCATTCTCTCGACGTGAGTATTACATTATGAATTCATAATGGCAAGGATGGCTGCCCTCCAGCCATCCTTGTGCCGACCCCTTTAGTCGTTCTGGGGCGTCGTCTCCAGGCTGCTGTCCGGCCCCTCCGCCAGGTGATCGATGGCGGCGGCCCGCTTGTTGCGCAGGTGCTGGAACAGGATGTCGCTGAGCTCGCTTGCCGCGCGCCGGCGCAGCGCATCGAGGATCGCCTCGTGCTCGCGCATCGCCTCGGCCCAGCGCTGCCGCTTGCGGGCGAAATTGGCGGAATAGCGCACGCGGCGAATCCGGCCGGCGAAGTTGGCGTAGGTCGCCTTCAGCGTCTCGTTGCGCGCGGCCGCAACGATGCTTTCGTGGATTTGCTGGTTGGTCTGGAAATAGCGGTGCATGTCGCGGTGCAGGTAATGGGCGTACATCTCGTAATGCAGGCGCTCGATCGCGACGATTTCCTCGTCGGTGATGATCTCGCACGCCAGTCGTCCGGCGAGGCTCTCGAGCCCGGCCATGACGTCGAACAATTCCTCGAGGTCGCGTGGGCTCAGCCGGCGCACCCGCGCGCCGCGGTTGGGCAACAGCTCGATCAGGCCCTCGGCGGCCAGCACCTTGAGCGCTTCGCGCAGCGGCGTCCTTGAGATACCCAGCATCTCGCAGAGCTGCCGCTCGGGAACGCGGGCGCCCTCGGGAATGTTGCCCTCCACCACATAGTCGCGGAGCCGCAGCAGGATTTCGCCGTGTAGCGAGGCCTCCTGGCGGTCGCTGCCATTGCCGGCGGCGGGCGGGGTGATTGGAACTCCGGCTTCGGGAATCGCGGATTTCATATTCTGAACAATAATTTGCCGGCGCGGTCGCGTCGATGCTCTCGATCGAATACCAAGATTGGATTGAAAAGACAAAAAATGAATGCAAAATAGCTGGTAGAGGAGCCGAAATCCGGCGATTGGGAGGTTCTCATGCATCAAGGGCGCCATTTTCTGCAGATTCCAGGGCCGAGCTCGGTCCCGGATCGCATTCTTCGCGCGATGGACATGCCGGTCATCGACCACCGCAGCGCCGAATTCGCCGCGCTCGGCCGGGCCGTGCTCGAGGGTAGCCAGAAGGTGTTTCAGACCAAGGGGCCGGTGGTGATCTTCCCGTCGTCCGGGACCGGCGCCTGGGAGGCCGCCATCGTCAACACGCTGTCGCCCGGCGACAAGGTCCTGATGGTCGAGACCGGCCACTTCGCCACCCTGTGGCGGCAGATGGCCGGCCGGTTCGGCATCGAGGTGGACTTCATGCCGGGCGATTGGCGCCGCGGCGCCGACCCCGCCCAGATTGAAGCAAGGCTCGCCGCGGACACGGCGCACAGCATCAAGGCGGTGATGGTCGTCCACAACGAGACCTCGACCGGCGCGACCAGCCGGATCGCGGACATCCGGGCCGCGATCGACCGCACCTTGCATCCGGCGCTTCTGATGGTCGACACCATTTCCTCGCTCGGCTCGGTCGATTACCGGCACGACGAGTGGAAAGTCGACGTCAGCGTCAGCTGCTCGCAGAAGGGCTTCATGCTGCCGCCGGGCCTCGGCTTCAACGCCATCTCGGACAAGGCGCGCGCCGCGTCGCGCACCAATAAGATGCCGCGCTCCTATTTCGACTGGGAGGAAATGCTGAAGCCGAACGCCAAGGGCTTCTTCCCCTATACGCCGGCGACGAACCTGCTCTACGGGCTGCGCGAGGCCATCGCGATGCTGCTGGAGGAGGGGCTCGACAACGTGTTCGCCCGCCATAAGCGACTGGCCGCCGCCACGCGCGCCGCCGTCAATCAGTGGGGGCTCGAGGTGCTGTGCCAGGAGCCCTCGGAATTCTCGCCGGTGCTGACCGCGGTGATGATGCCGCCCGGCCATGATGCCGATCAGTTCCGCAAGGTCGTGCTCGACAATTTCAACATGTCGCTCGGTGCCGGCCTGTCGAAGGTCGCGGGCAAGGTGTTCCGCATCGGTCATCTCGGCGAGTGCAACGAGCTGACGCTGCTTGGCGCGCTGACCGGCGTTGAGATGGGGCTGTCGGTCGCCGGGGTCCCGCATCGCCCGGGCGGTGTCGAGGCCGCGATGCGGCTTCTCGAGCAGCGCGACCAGCGCAACGCGTCGTCGCATCTGAAGGTGGTCAGCACTTAGAGCGTTTTCAGTGGACGCCGGTTCGCGTGAAGAAAACGCGTCAACAAAAACCTGGAGCTTCGGTTCTGATTCAATCGGAACCGAAGCTCTGGCAGCCACGGCATCCGCAGCGCAACGAACTCAGAACAATCGCGGATCGGGGGAGGAGATGATATGAGGCTTCGGTTCAAGGCCACCCATGTCGTGTTGGCCATGCTCTGCGTGATGTACTTCATCACCTATGTGGACCGCGTGAACATCGGCACCGCGGCCGGCGAGATCCAGAAGGAGCTCGGCCTGTCCAATACCGAGCTCGGTCTGGTGTTCTCGGCATTCGCCTATCCGTACCTGCTGTTCCAGGTGATCGGCGGCTGGGTCGGCGATCGCTTCGGGCCGCGCCAGACCTTGTTCTGGTGCGGCGTGATCTGGGCTGCCGCGACCATCATGACCGGCTTTGTCCATGGCCTTGCCGCGCTGTTTGTCGCGCGTTTCGCGCTGGGGTTCGGCGAAGGCGCGACGTTTCCGACCGCAACGCGCGCGATGCAGTACTGGACGCCGGCGAACCGCCGCGGCTTCGCGCAAGGCCTGACGCATTCATTCGCGCGGCTCGGCAATGCCATCACCCCGCCGGTGGTCGCGCTCCTGATCCTCTGGCTGACCTGGCGCGGCGCATTCGTCGTGCTCGGCGTTGTCAGCCTCATCTGGGGCATTGCGTGGGTCTGGTACTTCCGTAACGAGCCGAGGGACCATGGCTCGATCACCGCGGCCGAGCTTGCGACCTTGCCGCCGCGTCCGCAGGGCGAGCGGCCAAAGGTGCCGTGGGGACCGCTGCTGCAGCGGATGTGGCCGGTGACGCTGACCTATTTCTGCTACGGCTGGTGCCTGTGGCTCTACCTCAACTGGCTGCCGCTGTTCTTCAAGAACAACTACAGCCTCGATCTCAAGAACTCGGCGCTGTTCGCATCCGGCGTGTTCTTTGCCGGCGTCGTCGGCGACAGCATTGGCGGCGTCATCTCCGACCGCATTCTTGAGCGCACCGGCAATGTGCGGCTGGCGCGACTCAGCGTGACGATCGTGGGCTTCGCCGGCGCGCTGCTGTCGCTGATGCCGATCCTGTTCGTTCACGACATCACGGTGGTGGCGCTCTGCCTGTCGGCCGGCTTCTTCTGTGCCGAGCTCGTGATCGGGCCGATGTGGTCGATCCCGATGGACATCGCGGCGAAATATTCCGGCACCGCGGCCGGGATCATGAACACCGGCTCGGCGTTCGCGGCTATCGTCTCGCCGCTGGTCGCCGGCTTCGTCATCGACGCCACCGGAAACTGGTACCTGCCGTTCCTGATGTCGATGGGCCTGCTGCTGGTCGGCGGCTTCTCGGCGTTCCTGATGCACCCCGAGCGGCCGTTCGAGGAGACCGGCGAACTGGTGGCGCCGGGCAAGGTGGTGGCCGCCGAATAAGGCGCTGCCGGCCCCGACGGAGCGCCGTCAGATATGCATGACGGACCCCCGCCGGGCCTAGGACAAACCCGGCGAATAGTGATATGCGAGCGGCTCACCACGAAAGACGAGACCGGGAAAGACGCTCATGACCGTGCATACTGGAAGGCATTTTCTGCAGATTCCGGGACCGACCAACGTGCCGGACCGGGTGCTGCGGGCCATGGATATGCCGACCATGGACCATCGCGGTCCCGAGTTTGCCGAGATCGGTTTTGCCGTGCTTTCTGCAATGCAGCGTGTGTTCCGGACCAAGCAGCCCGTGATCATCTACCCGTCGTCGGGGACCGGCGCCTGGGAGGCCGCGATCGTCAACACGCTGCAGCCCGGCGACAAGGTTCTGATGTGCGAGACCGGCCAGTTCGCCGTGCTGTGGCATGGCATTGCCGACAAGTTCAAGCTCGACGTCGATTTCATCGCGGGCGACTGGCGCCACGGCGCCGACCTCGAGCAGATCGAGGCCAGGCTGTCCGCCGACAAGGCGCACAAGATCAAGGCCGTCTGCGTCGTCCATAACGAGACCTCGACCGCCTGCGTCACCTATCCGCGCGACGTCCGCAAGATCCTCGACACGCTGAAGCATCCAGCGCTCTTGATGGTCGACACCATCTCCGGCCTCGGCTCGCTGGAATATGAGCATGATGCCTGGGGCATCGATGTCTCCATTGCCGGCTCCCAGAAGGGACTGATGCTGCCGCCCGGCCTCGGCTTCAACGCCGTGTCCGAGAAGGCGCTCGCGGTGGCCAAGGCCAATCCGGGCATGCGCTCCTATTGGGATTGGCAGGAAGTCATCAACATCAACAAGGCCGGCACCTGGCCGTATACGCCGGCGACCAACCTCCTGTTCGGCCTGCGCGAGGCCGTGAAGATGCTGGAGGAAGAGGGGCTCGAGAACGTCTTCGCCCGCCACAAGCGCCACAGCGAGGCGACGCGCGCGGCGATCAAGGTCTGGGGCCTCGAGACGCAGTGCCAGGAGCAGGGTGCGCACTCGCCGGCGCTGACAGCGGTGCGGGTGCCTGACGGCCACGACGCCGACCACTTCCGCAAGGTCGTGCTGGAGAACTTCGACATGTCGCTCGGCACCGGCCTCAACAAGGTCAAGGGCAAGGTGTTCCGGATCGGGCATATCGGCCACTTCAACGACCTGATGCTGATGGGCACGCTGTCCGGCGTCGAGATGGGCCTTGATCTGGCCAAGGTGCCGCATCGTGGCGGTGGCGTGCTGGCGGCGATGGAAGTCTTGAAGGGACGCGAAGCTTCGCAGGCGTCCAAGGCTGTGGCCTAGAGAGCCGTCGCCTGAAATCGAATCGCAAACAACAGAAAGAGCGAGACATGAACGCGCCCGTCACTTCGACCGAAGACCTGATCTATTCCGTCGAGGACGGGATCGCGCGCATCACGTTCAACCGGCCGCAGGCGCGCAATGCGCTGACCTTTGCAATGTACGAGCAGATGGCGACGATCTGCGAGAACATCAATCAGGATCACTCCATCAAGGCGCTGATCATGACCGGTGCCGGCGACAAGGCGTTCGCCTCGGGCACCGACATCTCGCAGTTCCGCGCGTTCAAGACGGCGCAGGATGCGCTCGACTATGAGGCGCGGATCGATCGCGTGCTGGGTACGCTCGAGCAGTGCCGGGTGCCTGTGATCGCGGCGATCGCCGGCGCGTGTACCGGCGGCGGCGCCGGCATCGCTGCCTGCTGCGATATCCGGATCGGTACCGAGGCGACGCGGATCGGCTTCCCGATCGCGCGCACGCTCGGCAACTGCCTCTCGATGTCCAACATCTCGCGGCTGGTGTCGCTGATCGGTCCGGCGCGGACCAAGGATCTGATCTTCAAGGCGCGCCTCGTCGAGGCACCCGAGGCGCTGGCGCTCGGGCTGTTGAACGAAGTCGTCCCCGATGTGGAAACGTTGCAGCGCCGCGCCACCGAGACGGCGAAGCTCGTCGCCGGCCATGCGCCGATCACGTTAGAGGTGACCAAGGAAGCGGTGCGCCGCATCCGCCGCACGCTGTCGCGCGAGGAGGGCGAGGACCTGATCCTGCGCGCCTATATGAGCGAGGATTTCCGCGAGGGCATGGACGCCTTCCTCAACAAGCGCGCGCCCAACTTCAAGGGCAAGTAACGGTCGTCCTGGAATCCTGGCGGAAAGCGCACTTTTCGCATTGATCCCCGTTGTCAGAAAGCGTGGGCACGAGACGGACTCCGCGCTGTTTTGATTGTTGGTCCGGAGCGTCCCCACCTCATTCCAAAGTCATAGGCCATGCGGCAGTTCGCGGCTTGAACTCACCTTCATTCTTGGCACAATGACGCGAGCCCGAGCCCGCTACCTCGCAGGTTTTGCCAAGCCGAACAAATAGATAGGGAAGAAACACGTGGGACAGATTGTAAAAACCACGGCTGCAATCGCGGCCCTCTTGCTGAGCACGCCGGCCTTTGCCGGCTGGGAGCCGAGCAAGCCGGTCGAAATCGTGGTCGCGGCCGGTGCCGGCGGCGCCTCAGACCAGATGGCGCGCATGATGCAGGCGGCGATCCAGAAGAACAATCTGATGAAGCAGCCGATGGTGGTGTCGCTGAAGGGCGGCGCGTCAGGTGCGGAAGCACTGATGTACATGAAGTCCAGCGAGGGTGATCCCAACAAAGTGCTGATCGCCTATTCGCTGATCTACATGCTGCCGCTGTCGGCCAAGATTCCGTTCAACTGGCGCGACCTCACCCCGGTGTCGGTCATCGCGCTCGACCAGTTCGTGTTGTGGGACAACGCCTCCGGTCCGAAGACCGTGAAGGAGTTCATCGCTGCCGCGAAGGCGGCGAGCGCGCCGTTCAAGATGGGCGGCACGGGCTCCAAGCGCGAGGATCACGTGCTGACCGTCTTCATGGAGCAGAAGACCGGCGCAAAGTTCTCCTACCTGCCGTACAAGTCCGGCGGCGAGGCCGCGACCCAGCTGGTCGGCGGCCACACCGAGTCCAATGTCAACAATCCCAGCGAGAACCTCGAAGTCTGGCGCGCCGGACAGGTTCGCGCGCTCTGCGTGTTCGACAAGGAGCGCATCTCCTACAAGACCAAGGTCACCGACACGCAATCCTGGAACGACATCCCGACCTGCAAGGAGGAGGGGCTCGACGTGCAGTACCTGATGCTGCGCGCGATGTTCCTGCCGGGCAAGGTCACGCAGGAGCAGCAGGCGTTCTATGTCGACCTGTTCCAGAAGGTGACGCAAACGCCGGAATACAAGGACTACATGGAGAAGCAGGCGCTGAAGCCGATCTTCCTCACGGGCAAGGACATGGTCGAGTTCCTCGAGGATGACGACAAGCAGAATGCGTCGCTGATGAACGCCGCAGGGTTCGTCGCGAAGTAGCGGATCCGCCGTCATTCCGGGACGATGCGAAGCATCGAACCCGGAATCTTGAGATTCCGGGTTCACCCTTCGGGTGCCCCGGAATGACTGGGCCGGCTGCTTTCCTGTTAGCTTGGAATTGCCTTGCAAGTGGCACCGGCGCGGTGATTACTGCGCCGCAGTATGGCCGAACGTCCGGCGAGCCCGATTGGGCTCGGTCACCCCTCCGGCGCCGTTGCGGGACCGTGAGGAGCGATCATGACCAAAGCCGTTCTCGGCATCATCGGCGGATCCGGCATCTACGATCTGCCCGGCCTGGAAAATGTCCGCGAGGAGGCGATCACAAGCCCCTGGGGCGAGCCGTCCGCGCCGCTCCGACGCGGCGAGATGGCGGGGCTGCCGATCGTGTTCCTGCCGCGCCACGGCCATGGACACGCGCTGTCGCCGTCCGACATCAACTATCGCGCCAATGTCGATGTGCTGAAGCGGGCGGGGGTCACGGACCTCGTCGCGCTGTCCGCGTGCGGTTCGTTCAAGGAAGAGCTGCCGCCGGGCACTTTTGTATTGGTCGACCAGTTCGTCGATCGCACCCACAAGCGCGAGAGCTCGTTCTTCGGCAAGGGCTGCGTCGCGCATGTCTCGATGGCGCATCCGGTGTCGCCGTTGCTGGCGAGGCATCTCGCCGCCGCTGCCGAGGCCGAAGACATCGCGTTCGCCCGCGGCGGCACCTACCTCTGCATGGAGGGGCCGCAGTTCTCCTCGCTCGCCGAAAGCCTGACCTACAAGGCGCAGGGCTATTCGGTGATCGGCATGACCAACATGCCGGAAGCCAAACTCGCCCGCGAGGCCGAGATCTGCTACGCCAGCGTGGCGATGGTCACCGATTTCGATTGCTGGCATCCGGCGCATGATGCCGTGACGGTGCAGGATATCATCCGTGTGCTGAATTCGAACGCCGAGAAAGCAAAGGCGCTTGTCGCGCGGCTGGCGCGGGATTTCCCTCGCGAGCACGAGCCGTGCCCGGTCGGTTCGGATCGGGCACTTGATACCGCGCTGATCACGGCGCCCGCGGCCCGCGATCCGCAGCTGCTGGCCAAGCTCGATGCCGTCGCCGGACGGGTGTTACGGTCGTGAGCAAGTCCTCTAGCGAGCGCGCGACGCGAAGGGCATAGGACATGAAAGTCGATGGACGACATTTTCGCAGCATCTGGCTCGAGCCCGACGGCTGGTCGGTCGGCGCGATCGATCAGCGCCGGTTGCCGCATGAATTCATCGTCGCCAAACTCACCACCGCGGACGAGGCCGGCGAGGCGATCCGCTCGATGCTGGTCCGCGGCGCGCCGCTGATCGGCGCCACCGCAGCCTATGGCATGGCGCTTGCCATGCGCGCCGATGCGTCGGATGCGGCGCTCGAGCGCGCCGGCAAGATGCTGCTTGCGACCCGGCCGACCGCGATCAATCTGAAATGGGCCGTTGACGAGATGCAGCGCGCGCTGGCGCCGCTCGCGGCTTCGGCCCGCGCCGAGGCGGCCTATGCCCGCGTGCGCGAGATCGCCGATGAGGATGTCGAGATCAACCGCGAGATCGGCCGTCACGGGCTCGGCCTGATCGAGACGATCGCCGCGACCAAGAAGCCGGGCGAGGTGGTAAACGTCCTGACGCATTGCAACGCCGGCTGGCTTGCAACCGTGGATTGGGGAACGGCGACATCGCCGATCTACCAGGCGCACGATCGCGGCATTCCGGTCCACGTCTGGGTCGACGAGACGCGTCCGCGCAATCAGGGCGCTTCGCTCACCGCCTGGGAACTCGGTCACCACGGCGTGCCGCACACCGTGATCCCCGACAACACCGGCGGCCATCTGATGCAGCATCGCATGGTTGATCTCGCGATCGTCGGGACCGATCGCGTCGCCGCCAATGGCGACGTCTGCAACAAGATCGGGACCTATCTGAAAGCGCTCGCGGCCCACGACAACAGCGTGCCGTTCTATGTTGCGCTGCCGTCGCCGACCATCGACTTTAGTATCGATGACGGCGTCAGGCAGATTCCGATCGAGCAGCGCGCGGCCGCCGAGGTGACGCACCTCACGGGACGCACGGCGGATGGCCGGATCGAAACCGTGCGCGTGGTTCCGGACGGCTCGTCGGTGGCCAATTTCGGCTTCGACGTGACGCCGGCGCGGCTGGTGACCGGATTGATCACCGAGCGCGGTGTTCTCAAGCCGGAGCGTGCTGCACTTGCGAGCGCCTTTCCCGAACGTTCCACTGTTTAGCTGAAGGCTGCATTGACGGTGGTTGCATCTGCACGCTATCCCAATCGTCGCCCTCGCAACCCAGACCGTCTCATCCATGTCCAATACCGAACTTGAGATCGTCGTCGACGATCCGACCGCACCTGAAGATAACTCGCCGGCGGTTGTCAGCACCGGCGTCGTCGACGTCGTCGTGTCGTTGCTGTTGCTTGCGCTCGCCGTGGTGCTCGGCTGGGACAATTGGCGCACCGGCGCGTCGTGGGACTCGACCGGTCCGCAGCCGGGCTATTTTCCGTTCTACCTCTCGGTCATCCTCGGCGGTGCCAGCCTCTATGGTCTTGGCGCGGCCTTCCTCTCGCGCCGGGAAGCCGCCGAGACCTTTGTCACCCGGTCCCAGCTTCGCCGGGTGATGGCGGTGTTCGTGCCGACATTGCTGTTCTGCCTCGCCACCCAATATCTCGGCCTCTATGTCGCGAGCTTTCTCTTGATCGCTGGCTTCATGCGCCTCGTCGGCAAGATCGCGCTGTGGAAGTCGCTGCTGACCGCCTTCGTCTTCACCGCCGCGATGTTCATAACGTTCGACGTCGCGTTCGACGTCATCATGCCAAAGGGACCGCTCGAAGCGGCTCTCGGCCGCTAGCGAACCGACAGGATTTCGAAACATGGAAGCCTTCGGTCTCCTGCTGCACGGCTTCGCCGTCCTTTTGACGTGGAAGACGCTGCTGTTGATGATGGTCGGGCTGGTGCTCGGCATCTTCGTCGGCGTGCTGCCCGGGCTTGGCGGCCCCAACGGGGTCGCGATCCTGCTGCCGCTGACCTTCACGATGGATCCGACGTCCGCGATCGTGATGCTGTCGTGCATCTACTGGGGCGCGCTGTTCGGCGGCGCCATCACCTCGATCCTGTTCAACATCCCGGGCGAAGCCTGGTCGGTCGCGACCACCTTCGACGGCTATCCGATGGCGCAGCAGGGCAGGGCAGCCGAAGCGCTCACTGCGGCGTTCACCTCGTCCTTCGTCGGTTCGCTGGTCGCGGTGCTGCTGATCACCTTCCTGGCGCCGATGATCTCGTCGTTTGCGCTGAGGTTCGGCCCGCCGGAATTCTTCGCCGTCTATCTCCTGACCTTCTGTTCCTTCGTCGGCCTCGGCCGCGAGGCCAAGCACAAGACGGTGATCTCGATGTCGCTCGGGCTGCTGCTTGCCGGCGTCGGCATGGATACGGTGTCCGGGCAGCTGCGCATGACGTTCGGCTCCGCTGAGCTCTTGCGCGGCATCAACTTCCTCGTCGCCGTCATCGGCCTGTTCGGCATCAGCGAGATCCTGCTCACGATGGAGGAGCGCCTCGCGCTGCGTGGACACGCCGCCGGCATCAGCCTACGCGTCGTGCTCTCGGTGTGGAAGGATCTGCCGAAATACTGGGTGACGCTGCTGCGCTCGTCGGTGATCGGCTGCTGGCTCGGCATCACGCCGGGCGGCGCGATCGCGGCCTCCTTCATGGGCTACAACCTCGCCAAGCGCTTCGCCAAGGATCAGGAGAGCTTTGGCAAGGGCCGGATCGAGGGCGTGTTCGCGCCGGAGACCGCCGCGCATGCCTCAGGCACCTCGGCGCTGCTGCCGATGCTGGCGCTCGGCATTCCCGGCTCGGGGACCGCTGCGATCCTCCTCGGCGGCCTGATGGTATGGGGCCTCAACCCGGGGCCGCTGCTGTTCGTCGAGCACAAGGATTTCGTCTGGGGCCTGATCGCCTCGATGTATCTCGGCAATGTCGTCGGCCTGGTGCTGGTGCTGACCACGGTGCCGATCTTCGCCTCGATCCTGCGCGTGCCGTTCGCGGCGGTAGCCCCGATGATCGTGGTGTCCTGCGCGATCGGTGCCTATGCGATCCAGAACGCGATGTTCGATATCTGGCTGATGCTGGGCTTCGGCGTCGTCGGCTATGTCTTCAAGAAGATCGGGATCCCGCTCGCGCCGTTCACCCTCGCATTGGTGCTCGGCAACCGCGCCGAGGATGCGTTCCGCCTCTCGATGATCGGCTCCGGCGGCGATATGAAGGTGTTCTGGTCGAACGGCCTGGTCGGCACCATCACGACACTGGCGATCGTGCTGCTGTTTTGGCCCTCGATCGATAGTTTGGTCGGCCGTGTCAGTTGGAGGCAGCGGAGCAAAACGGAGACACCATGAGAACTGAATTAGATCAGTGTCCCAGTTCTCTTATGTCGCCATAGTCTTATCCAGGACGCCTCGTCATTGGTTCCAAATGTTGCCGCTGCGCGATGCCGGCCAGACAAGCTCTGGATACGTATAGTCCTTCCTGCTCAGATGGTTGGTGATGACGCAGCCTGGGCCACCACTAAACCGAACCACCTTCTGCCCCACACGAAACATAGTTCATCTCTGCGAGAGGCTGGAGGTGAAATCCCTCCGGCCTACTTACCCCAAGATCCCGATCCTGGCGAAAGGGAAAGCAGATACCGGCCGGATTTGGACCTATGTTCGCGACGATCGGCCATTCGGCGGGCGAGATCCAGCGCGGCGCTGTTCTACGCCTCACGTGATCGGCGCGGCGAGCATCCCGCGCGGCATCTTCAGAACTTCGCCGATATCCTGCTGGCCGATGCCTATAGCGGGTTCAATGCTCTCTTCGATCCCGGACGCAAGGCGTTGCCGGCCACGCCGGCCTTCTGCTGGGCACATGGCCGGAGGGCGTTCTTCGAACTTGCCGACATCGCCCAGAACGCTCGCCGGGGAAGATCGGCGACGGCGATCTCGCCCGTTGCGCTGGAAGCGGTTCGTCGGATTGACCAATTGTTTGAGATCGAGCGCGATATCTATGGGCTGAGCGCTGAGGAGCGGCTGCAGATCCGCCGGGAGAGAAGCGCGCCACTGCTAACCGACCTTGAGGCTTGGCTCCGGGCGGAAGCTGCCGGGCTCTCGCGTTCGTCCAACGTGATTAAGCCGATCAATTATCTGCTCAACCGTTGGGACGGCTTTGCCCGCCTTGTCCACGACGGGAGGATCTGCATGACGAACAATGCTGCAGAGCGAGCATTGCGCTGTTTTGCTCTTGGAAGAAAGGCATGGTTGTTCGCCGGTTCTAATCACGGCGCCGAGCGGGCTGCCGTGATGGCCACGCTCATCATGACGGCGCGTCTCAACGACATCGACCCGAAAGCCTGGCTTGCCGACGTGCTTGCGCGCATCGCCAACATGCCACAAAGCCGGCTGCACGAGTTGCTGCCGTGGAATTGGACGCCTCCCACATCGACGTCCTCCGCTCAGGCGGCGTAGCCATGCACGTCAACAAAGTTCATGCCGTCTTCACCATCAGTCGCGTCGCGAAAGACCTCGGAGAGGACGAGGACTGGCTCTGGGATGTCGCAAGCGGAATGGAAACGGAAGACGGCGTCATCTGGGTTTACGGCATAGGTGAAGACGGCGTCATGGCGTTCACCGACTTCGGCATCGAAAACCTGATAGAACTCATCAGGATGCATAAGGAAGACCCCGAACTCCTCAAGCGGTGAGATCGGTGATCCACTATCAGCGGCCTAGCTCGGACGGATACTGCGGATCGGCCGACACGCGGTGTTCTGCGGCTCAGGCTGCGGAAATCCGCGCGATCGGATCTGCGGTTCACGTCGATAGGTGCCGATGTGAGAGACTGCGCGATGGTAGACGCGGGACTTCTCGGCGAGGTCGAGCTTTGCCTTCCGCGAATGGCATGGCGACGTGCAGAGCGGCCAAAGATTGCGCTCGCGGTTTTCTCCGCCATTGATCAGCGCGACGATATGGTCCAGCTGCCACTTGCGCGGCTCAAGCTTGCGAGTGACAGACGCCCTTGAAGTTCTGGAAGGTGCGCAGCCGGACACGAACCGGAATCGCCTCGTCGTCCGTCTTGCTAATCCATTCTGGTATTGCGCGACTCATGACCGGCTCTCCGGATCATGGAAGACGACGTCACGACGCGCGCCGAATTCGTGGACGAGGTCAATCACGTTCGAGAACTCGGCTTTGCTCAGGCTCGACGACGACCGGCCGAGATTGACGAACCCATTTCCATTGATGTTCGGAACAAGGCGCATCTCCTGGTTCAGCGCGTCCATGAAAAGAAGTTTCCAGTCCTCGGTGGACAGCTTGACGCTGTGCCGCATGAGCTGTGATGCAATGTCGGTCATCCTAGCTTCGTGCAGACCGCGTACACCACCGTCGATTCCGCGAAGGATTGCCAAGGCATCTACATGGCCGATGTGTGCCGTGGCGTCGAAATTCACGACTATACGCAGACTGGCAGCGTTTCCGGTCTTAGCGTCGTGCGTTTCGCCCGGTTGCGGGCTCGCGACATGTTCATGTCCGGCGACTTTGACACGGTATATTACCCCGGCCAATTTCCAGCGAAACGGCGACCAGGTGGATCTTCGCTATCGTACCCCGCAGCGCAGACCGATCTTATTTCTCCTACAACGTGCGCCAGCACCGAGTAGTGCTGGACAGCCAGCAGTCGGGGCCTTTCGATGACTGCCTCCTTAAGGTCTACGTTGACAACAACGAGAGCAATTTCGAAAACTCACTTTCCGAAATCGATTTGAAATACACCAACACGGGACGCCAGGTTTCGAACCTAGGCACCGGTTCGATTATTTGACTCGGGGTCGACCAGCGTAACGCGACAGCGCTTCGTACGCATACGACGAGGACCGCCTGATTGATGCATGCGCGCGGGTGTCATTCGGCTTGCAATATTGACCCCCTAAGCCGGGGGATCGGCGTCCAAAATTGACCCCCTACAGATAGGTCTGTTGCGCTGCCTGCTTTGGAATGAAGCAGGTGGTTGGGGATGCTGGTCGTGGAGACGATTGCGCGGATTCGGCGCGAGCACTTCATCAAGGGCAAAACGATCAAGGAGATCGCCCGCGACCTGAAGGTGTCTCGGAACACGGTCCGGAAGGTGCTGAGGTCGGGCGAGACTTCGTTCGAGTACGAGCGGTCGGTGCAGCCGCGGCCAAAGCTGGGGCGATGGGCATCGGAACTCGACGGGTTGCTGTCGGCGAACGCGGTCAAATCCACACGTGAACAGCTGACGTTGATCCGGATCTTCGAGGAGCTGCGCGGCCGCGGCTATGACGGCGGTTACGATGCGGTGCGGCGTTACGCCCGGCAGTGGGGTAAGGAGCGCGGGCAATCGACGGCTGCGGCTTATGTCCCGCTGAGCTTTGCGCCAGGCGAAGCTTATCAGTTCGACTGGAGCCACGAGGTGGTGCTGTTGAGCGGCACCACGGTGATGGTCAAGGCCGCCCATGTCCGCCTCTGCCACAGCCGCATGCTGTTCGTGCGGGCCTATCCGCGGGAGACGCAGGAGATGGTGTTCGACGCCCACGACCGGGCGTTCGCCCTGTTCAAGGGCACCTGCAGTCGCGGCATCTACGACAACATGAAGACTGCGGTGGAGACGATCTTCGTCGGCAAAGGACGCCTCTACAATCGCCGCTTCCTGCAGATGTGCAGCCACTACCTGGTCGACCCGGTGGCTTGTACGCCGGCCTCGGGCTGGGAGAAGGGCCAGGTCGAGAACCAGGTCGGGCTGGTCCGGGAGCGCTTCTTCACGCCGCGGCTGCGGTTCAAAAACCTGGACGAGTTGAACGCCTGGCTGCTCGACAAATGCATCGCCTACGCCAAGGCACATCGCCATCCGGAGCTGGCCGACCAGACGATCTGGGAGGTGTTCGAAGCCGAACGCCCCAAGCTCGTTCCCTATGCCGGCCGGTTCGACGGGTTCCATGCGGTGACGGCGTCGGTCTCGAAGACCTGTCTGGTGCGCTTCGACAACAACAAATACTCGGTCGCAGCCAGCGCAGTCGGGCGCCCGGTCGAGGTTCAGGCCTATGCCGACCGCATCGTGATCCGTCAGGATGGGCGCATCGTCGCGGAGCACCCACGATCCTTCGGACGCGGCGAGACGACCTACGATCCCTGGCATTATGTGCCGGTGCTCGCTCGCAAACCCGGCGCCTTGCGCAATGGCGCTCCCTTCAAGGACTGGGTGCTGCCGGCCGCGATCGAGCGGATCCGTCGCAGGCTTGCCAGCACCGACGATGGCAATCGGCAGATGGTCGACATCCTCAACGCGGTGCTGACCGACGGTCTGCCGGCGGTGGAAGCCGCCTGTGCCGAAGCGCTCGGCCACGGCGTCCACTCCGCCGACGTCGTGCTTAACATCCTGGCCAGGCAACGCGAACCCGCTCCACCGGCAAACATCATGACGCCGGCCGCACTGACGCTCCGCCATGCGCCGATCGCCGATTGTGCCCGTTACGACAACCTCCGGAGGACCAGCTGATGGAACGAACTCAAATCTTCGACCTTATGGGCGAGCTCAAGCTCTACGGCATGAAGGCCGCCTTCGACGAGATCATGGCGACCGCCATCAAGCGACAGCATGAACCTCAGCGCATCGTCGGCGACCTACTCAACGCCGAGATCAACGAGAAGCAGGCTCGCTCGATCAAGTACCAGCTCACCATCGCCAAACTGCCGCTCGCCAAGGATATCGCCGACTTCCAGTTCGACGGAACGCCGATCAACCAGACGCTCGTCAATGATCTTGCCGGCGGCGGCTTCATCGCTCAGCAGCGCAACGTCGTCCTGGTCGGCGGCACGGGCACCGGCAAGACTCACCTGGCCATCGCAATCGCCAGAAGCTGCATCCGATCCGGTGCCCGTGGCCGCTTCTTCAACGTGGTCGACCTTGTCAACCGCCTCGAGACCGAGACCCGCAGCGGACGTCAGGGCCGGCTCGCTGAGCATCTGACCCGGATGGACTTCATCGTCCTGGACGAACTCGGATACCTGCCCTTCGCCCAGTCCGGCGGCCAGCTTCTGTTCCATCTCGTTAGCCGCCTCTACGAACGCGCCTCCGTCATCGTCACCACCAATCTCGCCTTCGGCGAATGGCCGAGCGTGTTCGGCGATGCCAAGATGACCACCGCGCTGCTCGACCGATTGACCCACCACTGCGACATCGTCGAGACCGGCAACGACAGTTGGCGATTCAAAAGCCGAGACGACGATCACATCACCCGCGCTCGTCTCGCCTCCGCTATCCCGACCAGCTCCGACGAGACGAGCGCTACCAGCAAACCCCGCCGCCCGAAGGGGTCAAAATTGGACGCCGATGAGGGGTCAAATTTGCAAGCCGATTGACAAGCATGCGGGCAGATCCATTCTCGGGCGCTGTCTATGTGTTCAGGGCCAAGCGGGCGGATCGGATCACGCTGGTGTTTTGGGACGGAACGGGTCTGTGTCTGTTCACCAAAAGGCTCGAGGATGGGATCTTCCGCTGGCCGAAGGTCGAGGACGGCGTGATGCGTCTGTCGGCGGCGCAATTGTCTGCGCTGCTGGAAGGACTCGACTGGCGGCTTGTGCATGAGGCGCGGGAGACGCCGGCGCCAACGCAAGCGGGATAGTTGTTAGCGGCACTGCGGCGAAGTGAATCAAGAGCGTGGGACGTGTCGCCAGATGGCGGCGAATATGCTCTGAATTGGGTGTGAGTGACGCCCTGCCTGACGATCCTGAGACGCTGAAAGCGATGCTGCTTGCCGAGCGGTGCGAGAGCGAACGACTGCGTCAGATCATCAAGGAATTGCAGCGGCATCGGTTTGGCCGGCGGGCAGAGACGCTGCCTGAAGATCAGATGCTGCTGGGCCTGGAAGACGTCGAGCAGGTCGCAGCCTACAGCGAGACAGCGCAGGACATCAGCGCACCTGAAGGCCGTGAGGCACGGGCTCGCACGCGCCGCGGCAACCGTGGCGCGTTGCCGACGCACCTGCCGCGGATCGAGGTCGTCGTCGACATCGAGGGCAAGACCTGTCCCTGTTGCCAGGGCGAGTTACACCGGATCGGCGAGGATCGAAGCGAGCGGCTGGACCTGGTCCCGGCGCAGTTCCGGATCCTCGTGACCCGGCGTCCCAAATACGCCTGCCGGGCTTGCGAGGACGGCGTCATGCAGGCGCCGGCCCCGGCCCGGCTGATCGAGGGCGGATTGCCAACCGATGCCACCGTCGCCCAGGTGCTGGTGTCCAAATATGCCGATCACCTGCCGCTCTACCGGCAGGCGCAGATTTACGCCCGCCAGGGCATTGAGCTCGATCGTTCGACGCTGGCGGACTGGGTGGGGCAAGCAGCCTTCCACCTGCGTCCGTTGCATGAGCGCCTCCTCGACAAGCTCAGGCAACGGCCAAAGCTGTTCGCAGACGAGACGACGATGCCGGTGCTCGATCCCGGCCGCGGGCGTACCAAGACCGGCCAGCTCTGGGCCTATGCGGCGGATGACCGGCCGCGGGGCGGTGCCGATCCACCGGGCGCCGCCTATGTCTATGCCCCCGATCGCAAGGCCGATCGACCGATCGCCCATCTGGCAGGCTTCAAGGGGATCCTGCAGGTCGAGGCTATGCTGGCTATGGCAAGCTGGCCGAGCGTGGCGACGTTCAGCTTGCATTCTGCTGGTCGCACAGTCGCACATGCCGCGCAACTTCTACTAACTTGCCGCCCCCGGTCCCGCGCCTATTGCGGAGGCGCTCAAGCATATCGCCGCGTTCTATGCCATCGAGAAGGACATCCGTGGTCGCAGCGCCGAGGAGCGACGTCTCGATGGACAACAGAAAAGCCGGCCGCTCGCCGACGCATTCGAAAAATGGCTGCGAACGAAACTCGGTTTGATCAGCCAAAAGGCTAAGCTGGCCGATGCCATCCGTTATGCGCTCTCACGCTGGCAAGGCCTGACGCGCTTCATCGAAGATGGCCATATCGAGCTCGACAACACTGTCGAGCGCTCGATCCGCCCGATCACGCTCAATCGGAAAAACGCATTGTTCGCAGGTTCTGACGGGGCGGTGCCCAACACTGGGCCGTCATCGCCTCCTTGATCGAAACTTGCAAGCTGAATCACATTGATCCGCTGGCCTACATCACCGATGTGCTCACCAGGATCGTCAACGGTCACCCGAACCGCCAACTCGTCAGTTTGTTGCCATGGGCCTACGGAAACGGCTAGAATCCGGCCTGAGCGAAGAAAAACGACGAGCCAACATTCTTGAGGCGCGCCAGTGAACGACAAGAACATCGTGTGGCAACAGGACGGGGTAGATCCCGGTTGGTTTACAGCCGATCACATCGGGTCGATTAGGAACAGCACGAGTTATCGCCCGGGCGGTTGGTGGTTCTTGCCTGCTTGGCTGCCCGACACGCAAGAACACGACGTTGGTCCTTTTAAAACCAAGACTGCGGCACTAGCTGAGGCGGAACGGCTGTACGCATCCGACGGGCGCCGTCTTGCGTGACGCGAGGTAATTCGCGAAGCGTGTAGCCTTAAGTCTAGCTTTAAGGTCATCAGGCGATGCGGGTCGAGGTTTTGGGCGGACTGGAGCGGCGGCGGCGCTGGTCGCAGGACGACAAGGCGCGGATTGTCGAGGAGACGTTGGTGCCGGGCGCGAAGGTGACTGAGGTTGCGCGCCGCAATGGAGTCGCAGCCAGCCTGGTGTTTACCTGGCGTCGAGAAGCACGGACATCAGAGCAGGTTGTACCATCTTTTGCGCCGGTGCAGATCGTCGCTACGGAGGTGGAGGAAGCTCCGAAGCTTTTGCCTGCGGGTGACGGCCGGGTGCGCTCCGTAGCGTCCGCGCGTACTGGATTGATCGAGATTGATCTTGGCAACCGGCGACGCATCCGGGTGGATGCGCACGTCGACCCGGAGGCGCTGGCGCGGGTCCTCGAGGTGCTTGAGCGCCGATGATCGCCATACCGGGTAATGTGCGGGTGTGGCTTGCGACCGGCCATACCGATATGCGCCGAGGCTTCCCGAGCCTTGCGCGTCTGGTTCAGGAGAGCTTGAAGCGGGATCCGCACGCTGGTGATCTTTACGTTTTTAGGGGCCGCCGCGGCGACCTGATCAAGATCATTTGGCATGATGGCCAGGGCGCATGTCTGTTCACGAAGCGGTTGGAGCGCGGCCGCTTTTTGTGGCCATCGCGGGCGGACGGCGTTGTGACGATCAGCGTTGCGCAACTATCCTATCTCCTGTCCAGAATTGACTGGCGGATGCCGCAGGCAACCTGGCGTCCGCAGGCTTCCGGTTAAGCTGTGGCTTATTGACTCACGAGGGAGATCGGTCGCGAATTTTGGCGGCGAATATGATTGAGTTGCCCTCGTGACAACGCCTTCCGATCTGCTTCCCGCCGACCTTGCCGCTGCGCACGCAATGATCCTTGCGCAGCGCGAACAACTGGCGCTGGCGAAGAGCGAAGTGACCGTCGGTCGACTGGAAATCGAGCGGCTGAAGCTGATGCTGGCCAAGGCACGGCGCGAACAGTTCGGGCAATCCTCCGAACGCGGCAAGCTGCTGGTCGAACAGCTCGATCTTGCCATCGAGGATCTCGAAGAGACGCAGGCCGAACAGGAAACCAAGGCCGAACTCGCCGCGCCAGGGGCCGCCAAGGAGAAGCGCGCGCAAAATCCACGGCCGCCGCGACGTCCGTTGCCGGACAATCTGCCGGTCGAGCGCGCCGTCGAACCCGCGCCTTGCGCATGTGGTAAGTGCGGCAGCCAGCGGCTGCACAAGCTCGGCGAGGTGGTCTCGAAGACCCTGGAATGCGAGCCGCGGCGCTGGAAGATTATCGAGCATGTCCGCGAAAAGTTCTCCTGCCGGGATTGCGAGGCGATCACAGAAGCGCCGGCACCCTCCCATCCGATCCCACGAGGCTTTGCCGGGCCGAACCTGCTGGCGACGGTGCTGGTCAACAAGTTCCTGCTGCATCAGCCATTGAACCGGCAGAGCAAGACGTATGCCCGCGAAGGGGTCGAGATAGATGTCTCGACCCTGGCGGATCGGGTCGGCGCCTGCGTGGTGGCGCTCGATCCCATTATTGAGGCGATCCGGATCCATATCATGAGCGCGGAACGCATCCACGCCGACGATAGTGTGCTGCAGAAGCACACAGAAAGGATGATCGAGATGATCTGAAAATCTGTGTGCACAAGCTGTGGCAGCGATGAGGGTAGGCCCCTCGGGATCGACTTTCAGGAGTAGGTCTCAAATCACTTCAAGCGGCTTCGCTTAAGAGGCGCGGTCGTGAGCGTTGAAGCTAAGGGTCGGGAATACCCGAACGGATAGGCGTCCGAGAGTCGAATGAAAATGAACCCGCCGATGAACCGTCGTAACGTGGAAACCGTCGTCAAAACCAGAGGTGTGTCGTCCCTCTGGGATGAGCCCGCCGGAAGCCTGAAGACCGGGCGGGCGGCGACCGGCGTTGAGGGGGCGTGAATCGGATGCAGGCGCTGCCGCGGAACTGCAGGAACCAGTCGCTCCGATGGAAAGGGAGAAGCACAAGCGGAGAAGACCGCGAGGCGAGATTACCGACGCGGAGCACTGGGACGGACCGATCCGTATTAGCGACGTAATGGGGCCGGAGCGAAGGGATCGGATCAGGTGGGCTGGCCATCGTCGCAACTGACAACAGGAGGACGACGGTGAACCAGCCGGGCAAACCGTTCAACATCGACAAGAGAGAGGTATACGAAGCATATCTGCAGGTGCGATCCAATGGTGGCGCAGCCGGTGTCGACGGAGTGACGATTGAGCAGTTCGAGTCCGACTTGAAGAGCAATCTCTACAAGATTTGGAATCGAATGAGCTCAGGCGCTTACTTCCCGCCGTCTGTTCGCGCCGTCTCCATTCCAAAGAAGAGTGGCGGCCAAAGGATCCTCGGGGTTCCCACTGTGGCAGACCGCGTGGCACAGACGGTTGTCAAACAACTGATTGAGCCGGCTCTCGACGCAATCTTTCTGGCAGATTCTTACGGCTACAGACCCGGTAAATCGGCTCTCGATGCCGTAGGCGTGACGCGACAGCGGTGCTGGAAGTACGATTGGGTTCTGGAGTTCGACATCAAGGCACTGTTCGACAATATCGACCACGAGCTTCTGCTGCGGGCCGTCCGGAAACATGTGACGTGCGCATGGGCGCTGCTCTACATTGAAAGATGGCTGACAGCGCCGATGGTGCAGGAGGATGGAACGGTAATCGAGCGAAGCCGCGGTACCCCACAAGGGGGCGTGGTGAGCCCGATCCTCGCCAACCTCTTCATGCACTATGCATTTGATCTCTGGATGGCACGGATGTTCCCCGATCTCAGGTGGTGTCGGTATGCGGATGACGGGTTGGTACATTGTCGGAATGAGATGGAGGCGCAAAGCATTCGCGAAGCGCTCCAGGCTCGGCTGGCGAAGTGCCGCCTGGAATTGCATCCTACGAAGACGAGGATCGTCTACTGCAAGGATGATCGACGCCGAGGTAAAAGCGAGACGGTCATGTTTGACTTTCTCGGTTATTGCTTCCGGCCACGATCGGTCCTGGGGCCGCATTCGCAGAAGATGTTCTGTGGGTTCACCCCAGCGGTCAGCAAACCAGCGCTGAACGCCATGCGGGCGACGGTCCGAGGCTTGAAACTTCGCAGGCGAACCGAGGTGACGCTGGACGATATTGCTCGCGAGCTAAACCCGATGGTTAGGGGGTGGATCGCTTATTATGGGCAATACACGCGCTCAGCGCTTTATCCTTTGGCCCGCTACATCAACCAGACGTTAGCTATTTGGCTGAAGCGAAAGTACAAGCGCTTCCATCACCGTTTAGGACGCGCGCGTCTCTTCCTGGAGAAGATCGCGCGTGAGAAGCGCAGGCTCTTTGTGCATTGGCAACTCGGCGATGGCGGCAAGCTTGCCTGATGGGAGCCGGGTGAGGCGAGAGTCTCGCGCCCGGTTCTGCGAGAGGCCGGAGGTGAAATCCCTCCGGCCTACTCACCCGACGGTGCCGGTGCTGACCAAGCTTAAGACGGTTACCGGCCGGATCTGGACCTATGTTCGCGATGACCGGCCGTTTGGCGGCGCGGATCCGCCGGCGGCCCTGTTCTACTACTCACGCAACCGGGCTGGAGAACATCCGCAAAGCCATCTTGCCGGCTATGTGGGCCTCATGCAGGCCGATGCCTTCGATGGATATAACCAGCTCTACAAGGCCCAAAGGAAGCCAGCTCCGATCCTTGAAGCGGCCTGTTGGAGCCACGGTCGCAGAAAGTTCTTCGACCTGGCGAAATCTGGAGAGGCGCCGATTGCCAGCGAGGCCGTGCGACGCATCGATATCCTGTTCGAGATCGAGCGCACCATCAACGGCAAAACGCCGGAACAGCGGCTTGCGGCACGTCGTGATAAGTCGAGGCCGATCGTCGCCGATCTCGAAATCTGGATGCGCCAGCAGCGAACCTTGCTCTCATCAGGCAACGGTACTGCAAAGGCGATCAACTACCTGCTCAACCGCTGGGCGGCGTTCACCCGCTTCCTGGACGATGGCCGCATCTGCCTCTCGAACAACGCTGCCGAACGAGCGCTACGCGGTGTGGCTATCGGAAGACGAAATTGGACCTTCGCCGGTTCAGATGCTGGCGGCAATCGTGCCGCCGCTGTCTATACCCTGATCGAAACCTGCAAGATGAACGACGTTGATCCGCAAGCCTGGCTCGCTGACGTGTTGGCCAGGCTTCCAGATCACCCCGTCAACAGAGTCGCCGACCTGCTCCCGTGGAATTGGAAGGCGACCCAACAGCCAAAGCGGCCGCTGCCTGAGGCGCCGCGGCAGACCGGCGCGACTAGCCGGGGTGCTGGCCGGATGCGTACGAACGGCTGGCAGCTCTCCACAAACCAAAAACATAGAGATCAGCTAACGTCTCGAACCCGTGTGTTCGGAACAGCGCTTACGTTGATCCGGTCAAATCGCTCTTCTCAAAACAAGCCGACTTCAAATTTGAACTAGGCCAAGTGCTCCCGCCGGGGTGACACGCTTCTTTGGCTTGTGGCGTTTGCGCCATAATACCGCGCTTCTAGCGGTGCCGTTAGTGCTTCGCTTCGATATTGACCTTCAAGAATGAAAATAGATCTTTTCTAGCAGCCAGAAGATCCAGGGCTTACGCGGAGGAATTCTAATCGACTGGAACGGGTCAACAGCTGCCGGTTCCACGGCGCGATATATGCGGCCATTTGTGTTTGGATTACTGTTGTCGCTTGTCGAGAAATAGAGAAAAACCCAATCATCCTTCCGGTAGGAAAACCGACCGTGCCCTATGTCTCCAATTTCGATGTCCGCGCAGTGGGCCGGCCCGAGGGGACGGCCATCCTCGGTCAGTTCAAGTCGCGATTGATGGGGTGCTTCAGCGGTATCGGCTATTGCTCGCGAAACGGATGGCTGGTAGCGCCAAGCGTAGCCGCCATAGTACTCGAACGGGCCATACATTATTGTTGGATCGGTGGGCGGTAGAGTGTCCAGATAGAGCCCGATCGGGATGTATATGACCAGCACCGCGGCGAGCGCGTGCCATTTGTTGATTTTCAGTATCCGCGTCGTCACGTCCTGAAGAGGGGGCACGGGATTTCCAGAGTGGTCCGTAGACGAAAGGCTTTGAATCGTCGGATCAAGTGCCCTGAAAATGGTCTGCCCCGAAGTTCTTCAGGCGTGTTCATGATCCGTGTCGTCATCTGAGTGCTATGCAAGCTGCGCGATAAGCCAAGTCAGATACGTTGCGCCGACCGGCGGGAAGAGCATGGCAGAGCTTTTCAGTAGAACGCCGGTGCATGTTACCCCACTGCACATTTCCCAATTAGAGAATAAAAATTGTCCTGCCGCAAATAATCCAACTCCGAAGGAAAGTGTCGCTCGCTCGTCCGTTCCTATGGTCGCGTCTGAAATGACGTCAATAGTGTCTCGGACACTATGCTCCAGGAACCACCAAGCCGGCCAAAAAAGTACGCACAAGGTCTGGCGTGCACCTAAGCGTCCTTCGTGCTTGCGGTAGAAGTGCCCCGCCGTGGCCAGTATGCCCAGCGCGTAAATAAGGAAAAATGGCGCGAGCAGCTTGAATGAAGGCATTGTTTTCCACCCCTTGAACAACAATAACTTTGGTCTATCAACACCTGCGCCGGTGGTCCCGTATCCGGCCCGGATTGCTCGTAGCACGATGCAACTTAGCGAAGCATCTCCGTGAAATTACGAGAACGGAAAAAATGGCAATTTACTCGCCCCGGTCCCGTTGAGTGGATAGCAGGCGCGGCAGTGGCGCCATCCGGGGGCGCGGCGCTGCAGCTTCCCCGTCTTCCCAAGTCTTCTCCGATCGCTTGTGCCGGGCCGCGGCAATAGACCCTATCAGCACCAGCGCGAGGCCCGCGGCGATCATGAGAGCCGGAACCATCTTCTCCCAATCAAAAAGCAGGGCACTCACTTGATAGCTATTTGGCATCATTTACGGCTTGCGCCCTCGCCTGAAGGCCGAGCAATTGAGCTTGGATCATGCTAATGCGATTGTTGACCTCTGCAATCAATTTGTAGGTTCGGTCCAACTCAATGCTCTGCTGGGCTAGCCGCTGTTGCTCAATTCGACGCAGCTCGAGTGTGGCATCTATCGCTGTCGAGCCCAATTGCCTTCGCTGCACCTCAGACAAGCCAATCGAGATGATATTAATAACGACGGCAGCAGTAACGATAGCTCGCGTAGAAATTGTCATGAACAGTTTCCTTGCCCGAGGCAGAAGATGCGCAATGACGGCAATCGAAGGCAGCAAGGCGATCAGATAGACCACAGCAGCAAAAGCGAACGGTGTGAGCCGGTCGCCACCAGCGCTGTATGACATACCGTGTAATTTTAGCGAACGACACCTCAATCAGGATCTCGCTGTGGGGGAGCCTTATCGAGTGCCCGCCGGGTACCTCCGTAGAGTTGAAACGACTCCGACAAACCCTGCTCGCGGCCCTCGCGAAAGGCAAATCGATATGTCGCCCGGACGCACAGTGCGAGGATCAAAATCGAAATTGCCGCGAGAATGAGCCAAGTCATCATGCAGGCCAGCCAATGGTAAGGCGTCGACTAACGTCGACGGCAGCTCGAACATAATAGCGGTGAAAGAGTTTTTTGAATATAAGGACTCCTATCCCTTGGCGGAGGCGGTCACTACCGTATTTTTACGGTGAATCGGTGAGCGGGAGTAAGCGTATGAGTGGGCGTGCGACTACTCGAAAAGAGTTTTATTATTGGGCATCGCTGTTGTTCAGTTTCTCTCCCCTCTGGATTCTTGTGGGACTTCTTACCTTTTTCAAATGGTGATTTCTATCTAGTCCGCAGACCCGCTGGTATGCGACCGGTGGTCTCGCTGTTGGGGAGCTCAAGTATTCGTCCGCGGTCAACCTTGGAATCCAAGTCTTCGGGTCGGATCTCGGCGGCACGACTCCGTTCGGCGCGTTCAGCTTTCCAATCGGTACGGCGGTGAGTAGCATCGATACCCGAGTCGGTTCGATCGGGCGTCGAGTGCAAGTTCTCCCGGAATTGGTCGGCGAAGCTCGAATACGCATTTCGGAAGTAAGACTTACTTCGTCGGAACCGCTGACCAGGCGGACGTCAGCTTTCCACAATCATATTCTGCGTGTCGGCTTCAACTATGCGTTCACTCCAACACCGGTTGTTGCAAATACTGAGCTGCGCAGCGCGAACTCCCTTCGATGCCCGACAATCTTGCCGGGCATTGTTGTTTCTGACCTGGCTCACACCACCTTGGCGTCCCTGAGCTTGGCAATCTCGTCGGAGCTGAAGCCGAACTCTTTCAGCACCTCGTCGGTCTGTTCGCCGAATTCCGGCGGCCGCACAACCATCTTGCTCGGCGTGCGCGACAGCGTCACGGGCTGGCCGACTAGGCGGATGGGGCGGTTTTCATCGTTCGGCACGTCTTGCGCAATGCCGAGATGCTTGACCTGCGCGTCCTCGAACATCTGGTCGATGGCATAGATCGGCCCGCAGGGCACGCCGGCCTCGTTGAGCGCGCGGACCCAGGTCTCGGTCGACTTCGTCAGGGTGCACCTCTCGATCTCGGCGTTGAGCGCGTCGCGGTTTTTTGAGCGGGCAGAGGCCGTCGCGTAGTCGGGATGGCCAAAGAGCTCCGGCGCACCGATCGCCTGCGCGCAACGCTCCCAGATCCGCCCGCCCGTGGTGGCGATGTTGATGTAGCCGTCCGAGGTCTTGAACACGCCGGTCGGGATGCTGGTCGGGTGGTTGTTGCCGGCCTGCTTGGCCACCTCTCTCTCCATCAGCCAGCGTGCGGCCTGGAAGTCGAGCATGAAGATCTGTGCCTGGAGCAGCGAGGTCTGCACCCACTGGCCCTTGCCGGAGACCTCGCGCTCGAGGAGCGCGGTGAGAATGCCCATGGCGCAGAACAGGCCCGCCGTGAGGTCGGCGACGGGAATGCCGACCCGCATCGGTCCGCCGCCGGGCGCGCCGGTCACCGACATCAGGCCGCCCATGCCCTGCGCGATCTGATCGAAGCCCGGCCGCTTGTGATAGGGGCCGTCCTGGCCGAAGCCGGAGATGCTGCCATAGACGATGCGCGGGTTGATCGCGGCGAGGCTCTCATAGTCGATGCCGAGCTTCTTCTTCACGTCGGGGCGGAAATTCTCGACCACGACGTCGGCCTTGGCGGCGAGGCGCTTGAAAACGGCGAGCCCGCGCTCGTCTTTCAGGTTCAGCGTCATGGCCCGCTTGTTGCGGTGCAGATTCTGAAAGTCGGAACCTCGCCGGGGGCCGCCCGGCTGCTCGCCACCGGCATCCTCGGTCAGCGCGTCGATCTTGATGACATTGGCGCCCCAATCCGCGAGCTGCCGCACGCAGGTCGGCCCGGAGCGGACCCGGGTCAGATCGAGCACGGTTAAGCGCGACAGGGCTTCCGAGGCATGCGGAAAGGGCATTGTGAAAGGGCTCCGGGACAGATTGCGGGCCTACCATAGCGCCGAAAGACCCTGCGGCAAGCCTGGGCCAGCGCGGATGCCGCCTGTCGAAATGCAATGGCTGGCGCGGTTTGCTGCGCTGCGTGAAGGGATCAGCGCGACAGGCGCTTCAGTTCCGAGCGCGCCTTCTCGGCCAGCGGGTCATCGCCGTAGCGCGCAATGAAAAGCTCAAAGGCCTCCCGCGTTCCTTTCCGGCGGGCGGCTTCGTATTCCTCGGCCACCGCGGCAGCAGGATCGCGGGCCATTGGCATGGTGGGTGATCGTCCCGCCTTGCCGCTGTCATCCGCATTGGCCTTCTCCACCATGACGGGCAGTCCTCCGAAGGGCGTGTGATTGAATCCGGCGAGCGCCGCAAGGGCGCCAAACAGGCCGGCCGCGAGTGAAGATCGTTTCATGAAACCCTTCAAATTACCGGCGCCGCGGGAACCGAGGTTCTTGCTTGCGCCTCGTATGAGTACGGGGTTTGATAGCTAACAGCGCAATTATGGCAGAGGTCCGGGCGCTCTCGCCGCATTTAAACCAAACGTTCAACTCTCTAGCTAGAATCATCTGTTAACGCCTCGCATCGGATGGGCTTGCTGCTTCGGAGTTTCCCTTTGGCTACCGCTGTCACGGTCACCAAGACCAACGACGCCGACATAGACGGCCTGCTGTCGGGCTACAAATGGTCGGGCCCGATAACCTATAGTTTCCCGGATTCGCCCAGCGACTACGCCAATCCGTACGCTGGCGGCAGCAGCGAGCCGACCACGTCGGGCTTTGCCTCGGCGCCGACCCAAATGCAGGCTGCGATCAACTACGCCATTGGATTGATCAACGGCTACGCCAACGCCAACATCCAATACGCGGGCACGAACGGCGCCGACATCATGATCGCGCAATCGCCGTCGGCTAACCCGACTTCCTACGCCTACTACCCCGGCAATTATGCGTCCGGCGGCGACATCTGGTTCGGGACCCAATACAATTACTCGCTCGCCAAGCTTGGCAACTACTATTTCACGACCGCGCTCCACGAACTCGGCCACGCCGTTGGTCTCAAGCACAGCCAGGAGACCGGCGGAGTTGCCAACGTGGCCGTGCCGAGCGCACATGACGACAGCGAATACACTGTCATGAGCTATCGCAGCTATGTCGGGGCGTCCGCGACGAGCGGCTACACCAATGAGGCCTATGGATATCCGCAGACCTTTATGGCCAACGATATCCTCGCGCTCCAGACGATGTACGGCGCGAACTTCACGACCCAGAGCAGCAACACTGTCTACACCTGGAATCCGACCACGGGGCAGGAGTTCATCAACGGTGTCGGGCAGCTCGCGCCCGGCGGGGGCGTCGGCGGCTCGGCCAACCGGATCTACGAGACTGTGTGGGACGGCGGCGGCGTCGACACCTACGATCTGTCGAACTACACGACGAACCTGAGCATCAACCTCAACCCCGGTGCGTCGTCGGTATTCTCCTCCGTTCAACTGGCCTATCTCGGCGATGGCCATTACGCATCGGGCAACGTCTACAACGCCTATCTCTATAACGGCGACGCGCGTTCCTACATCGACAATGCCAACGGCGGGTCCGGCAACGACATGATCTTGGGCAACGCAATTGGCAACGTCCTGAACGGCGGCTCGGGCAACGATACGATCACCGGCGGCGGCGGCAACGACACCATCTTCGGCGGCTCCGGCACCGACACCGCTGTGTATTTGGGCAACAGGGCGAACTACACAGTTAGCTACAACGCAAGTTCGCAGACCTTCACGATAAGCGACCAGCGCGCCGGTTCACCGGAGGGCATTGATAACGTCACTGGCGTTGAGTATTTCCAGTTTGCCGATCGCACGATCGCGGCCTCCTCGGTGCTCCCGCCGATCGTCATCGAAGCCGCCGGCTCGACCAAACTGGACCAGATCGGCAGCAACTATTTTCTCGATGCCGTCAGCGGCGGTACGGGCCCATCAGTCAAATATGCCGGGGCGCCTTTTGATGCATCCACTCAGGTCGGAGCCTGGACGCCGATCGGGGCGGAGCAGACGGCAAACGGATATCAGATTGCGTGGAAGGTGATCGGTTCGGATCAGTACTTGGTCTGGAACGCCGACAGCAACGGCAACTATGTCTCCTCTGCGACCGCGGTTGTCTCAGGAAGCAGTGCAATCCTTGAAGCATTTGAGAGCAGCTTCCATCAGGACCTCAACGCCGACGGCGTGAGCGGCATACCTGCGGCGAGCGTAACCGTGGTCGAAGCCGCTGGTTCGACCAAACTGGACCAGATCGGCAGCTACTATTTTCTCAATGCCGTCAGCGGCGGTACGGGCCCATCAGTCAAATATGCCGGGACGCCTTTTGATGCATCCACTCAGGTCGGAGCCTGGACGCCGATCGGGGCGGAGCAGACGGCAAACGGATATCAGATTGCGTGGAAGGTGATCGGTTCGGATCAGTACTTGGTCTGGAACGCCGACAGCAACGGCAACTATGTCTCCTCTGCGACCGCGGTTGTCTCAGGAAGCAGTGCAATCCTTGAAGCATTTGAGAGCAGCTTCCATCAGGACCTCAACGCCGACGGCGTGAGCGGCATACCTGCGGCGAGCGTAACCGTGGTCGAAGCCGCTGGTTCGACCAAACTGGACCAGATCGGCAGCTACTATTTTCTCGATGCCGTCAGCGGCGGTACGGGCCCATCAGTCAAATATGCCGGGACGCCTTTTGATGCAGCCACTCAGGTCGGAGCCTGGACGCCGATCGGGGCGGAGCAGACGGCAAACGGATACCAGATTGCGTGGAAGGTGATCGGTTCGGATCAGTACTTGGTCTGGAACGCCGACAGCAACGGCAACTATGTCTCCTCTGCGACCGCGGTTGTCTCAGGAAGCAGTACAATCCTTGAAGCATTTGAGAGCAGCTTCCATCAGGACCTCAACGCCGACGGCGTGAGCGGCATACCTGCGGCGAGCGTAACCGTGGTCGAAGCCGCCGGCTCGACCAAACTGGACCAGATCGGCAGCAACTATTTTCTCGATGCCGTCAGCGGCGGTACGGGCCCATCAGTCAAATATGCCGGGGCGCCTTTTGATGCATCCACTCAGGTCGGAGCCTGGACGCCGACCGGGGCGGAGCAGACGGCAAACGGATATGAAATTGCTTGGAAAGTTTCGGGCGCCGATCGGCATACCGTTTGGAACACGGACAGCAGCGGCAACGCCATCTCGGATACTATTGGTGTTGCTGTAACCGTCCAGACATCGGTGCCTCCATGTCCTGCATCGCAAGGGGCCTGGATCGCAGCTAGCAATGATAGTTTCGTATTTCACCGGGACATCGATGGGGGCGGTGTAGTGAATGCCGGAAGCGCGGAAATTGTCGCACCTGATGGATTTTCTTTGGTTACTACCTGTAAACAGCTGATGGAGCTCTTGCACGAAACGCCGAGCGATCAATCCCACGCCATGTCTGAGTTAGGGAGCGATTTTCATGATGCCGTCATGGGGCGGGATACAACCAACGTACGTATGGCCGACCTGAACACGGGCTACTTCGTTGTCCATTAGGCTGTGTGGACAGTTGCCTTAGCCAGAGCGGAGCGGTAGCGATCGTTAAGATGGCGAAGTAATTTCGAGCGGTTTTTCGTAGCGCGTTGCGACGCGCCTGAACCGCTGCAGTTTTGAGAAGCAGCGTTCGATCACGTGACGCTCGGCATGGAGAGGCTTGTTGAACGGATGTTTGATTGCCCATGAGGGGGTGTTCGCGAGATGACTTGTGTGCCTTTTTGCGCCGATGGTGGATAGCAACGCATCCGAATCGTAGGTCGCATCGCCGTCAGCACATTGGCTGAGAGCCCCTCGATGAGCGGTTGGGCTTGAGGCGCTTCGCCAGCTTGACCTGCCGTTAGGCCGATGGCTGTTCTGCTGCGCGCGCTCGCCGTCAGCGCGCGGCTACGACAATTGGCGTACAGGCGCGTCCTGGGATGCGACCGGGCTCGAACCCGGTCACTTCTCGTTCTATCTCTGCATCATCCGGCAGCCTCTACGGCCTCACGACGGTCCTTGCGCGGCGGTCGAGAGACCTTCGTCACGCGCGCAGGCCCGCCGCGTGATGACGGTGCTCGAGTTGGCGCACGCAGTGAGCCCGGAACGTGCCTGGGTCAGATCGAGCATGGCGAAGCCCGACAGGGCTCCGGATGTGGCGGAAAGGGCATTTAGATACCTCTTATTTGAACGGGCGGCTTTGGGTCTCTGCTTATCTGCTTTAGAATTTAGACAGGCCTTTCCAATTGTTGCTTGAACGACAAGCCAGGCCGGAAACAACCAGCCATGGTTCCGTGAAGATCGGCTCCTGTATTTTGCGGTCCTGGCCTGGCCCCACACCTCCCCGCCGTCTGCGAACCCTCGACAATCACCGCGCCGGCTGCTAGCCCGTCGTCATGCCGAATGGGTTTTGCCCTTACGGAAGAGGCACTTGAGGCGTATCGGAGCGATGGACCGAAAGCGGGCATGGCGGTGAAAAAGGGTCCATCCGATCTGCTCGGTAACTCGGCATGGAACGCGACCGCCTTCGCGGTCGCGGTGCTGCTCAATCTCGCGATCCTGCCGTTCGTGATTTTCCGGCTCGGTCTCGCCGCGTTCGGCGTTGCGGGTCTGGTGACGGCCTGTGTCGCGCCGGCGCTGATGTTCAGCAATGCGCTCGGCCTTTCGACGGCGCGCGAGCTCGCGCAAAGGTTGGAACCGTCCGACCGCGACCTGGCACGGCGATTTTTCGCGACCGCTCTCGCGCTTGCCATCGTCCTTGGCGGCCTGATCGCGGCGTTGCTTGCCTTTGCCGGCGCGCCACTCGCACGACTGGGATTCCACCTCGGCGGCCCGGCCGCCGACGACCTCGGGCTCGCCTTCGCATTGGCCGGCGCCGGTTGGCTGTTCCAGTGCCTGTTCGCCGTCTTCCTCTCGCTGTTCACGGCGCGTCAGGACTATCGGCGGATCGCGTCGATCAGCATCACGGGCACGGTGGTGACGACGATGTCGATGCTGCTGCTGATCCCCTACGCGCCGCGTGCCTCCACCTTCCTTGGCTGTCAGGCCTTGGGCTTTGCAACAAATCTCGTGATGGCTTTTGCCTGGTCGCGCCACGCCATCAGTGACTGGCTGGCACGGCCAGCGCTCGATCGCGGTGCGCTGCGTGCACTGGTCAAGCTTGGCGGTTGGCAGTTCGCAGCACAAAGCGGCGCGCTGTTCGCCGGGCAGGCGGACCGCTATCTGCTCGGAGCGCTGTTGCAGCCGCAATTCGTCGGCTTCTACAGCGTTGCGCAGCGGCTGGAGGAGGCGGTCTATATCGGTGTGCTGAAGATCGGCGAGATCTTGTTCCCGTTCTTCAGCACCCTGCAGAGGGAAGATGATGATCGCAAGGTCGACCTCCTGCTGCGCTCGTCCTGGATTCTCAATGTGCTTGCCGCGAGCGCGCTGGGCGGCCTGATCCCGGTCGCAGGCGCATTGCTGCATCGATGGACCGGCGCCGAGGTCGCCGCCGAGGCCCAGCTGGTGCTGGTGGTACTCGCGATCAGCGGAATATTGGGGTCCAGCGCCAATGTGTTTGCGTTCTATCTGCTGTCGCAGGGGCGCTCCAGTTCCAACGCGCTGATCTCGCTCGTCACGGGCATCTTCACGCTGGTGACCAGCGCCGTCGCGCTGCCATATTTCGGCTGGGAGGCGGCCGGTTGGAGCTCCTGTGTCGGGATGGTCGCCCAGATGGTGATCACCGTGCTGTTGCTGCGGCGAACCTTCCGCCTTTCAGGTATGTGGTCACGGATGTTGCATTTCGTATTGATTCCGCTCGGCACGGGAGTAGCCATCGCGCTGGCGCTGCGTTCGCAGCTCGGCCACGCGTCATTCGACTACGCGCCGTCATGGTGGTATGTGGTGTCGCTCTACGGAGTGTCGGCGGCGGCGATCTTTGTCGCCGCCGTTGCCGCCTCGCAGCTCGGTCCCTATCGCGCCGTGTGCTGGCGGGATCTTCGCGTCATCAGCAGTCGCTTCCTGCCCTTCAAGGCCATCTAGACATGTGCGGCATCGCAGGCATCGTCAATCTGCGCGGCGCTCCCGTGGAGCCGGCCGACATCTCGCGGCTCACCAATTTGATCGCGCATCGCGGTCCGTTCGGCGAGGGCACCTGGTTCAATGCCAAGCGAAACGTCGCCTTCGGCCATCGCCGGCTCGCCATCATTGATCCCGGTGAGGGCGGCTATCAGCCGATGGTGTCAGCCGATGGCCGCCATGTGATCGTCTACAATGGCGAGATCTACAACTTCCTCGAATTGCGCCGCGAGCTCGAGGCGAAGGGCGCGGTTTTCCGCAGCCAGTCCGATACCGAAGTGGTCCTTGCCGCCTGGCAGGCTTGGGGCGAGGACATGCTGCTGCGCTTCAACGGTATGTGGGCGCTGGCGATCTACGACACGGCCACGGATGATCTGTTCCTGGCGCGCGATCGCTTCGGCATCAAACCGATGTTGTATGCGCTGTCGTCCGGGCGCTTCGTGTTCGCGTCCGAGCAGCGCGCGCTGGCGCGGAGTGGGTTGGTCGAAACGTCGCTCGATGTCGATGTGGCGCGGCGGCTGTTGCTTGACCCGTTCGGGATCGAAGGCAGCGAACGGACGCTGTTCGCGCAACTGCGCCGCCTGCAGGGCGGCCACTGCATGTGGTTACGCCAGGGGCGTGTGCAGGTGCGCCGCTGGTGGCGGACCGTGGACCATCTGCCGGCGATTCCGGATACCGAGACGGCGCGCGTCGAGCGCTTTCGCGACCTGTTTCAGGATTCCGTCGCGCTGCGGATGCGCAGCGATGTTCCGATCGGGACCTGTCTGTCCGGCGGCTTCGATTCGTCCGCGGTGATCTGCGCCATGGCGACCCATGAGAAGGCCGGCATGGGACCGCGGGACTCGACGGCCTGGCGACACGCCTTTGTCGCGACCTTTCCCGGCGCCAGCAACGACGAGCGGCCGATGGCGGAGGAAGCGGCCGCGTGGGCCGAGGTGGCACCGAGCTTTCTCGAGATCGGGCGCTCCGACGCGCTCACCGACCTTGACCGCATCCTCGACGATAATGACGACGTCTATATCGGGCTGCCGAGCGCGCCGTGGTTGATCTATCGCGAGCTCCGGCGCCAGAACGTCACCGTGTCACTCGACGGCCACGGCGCGGACGAATTGATGGGCGCCTACCTGCAGGAGGGGCAGTCGGCCGCATTCCGGATCCGGAACGCAGCAGCCGCGCTCACCTCACGATCGCAGCTGGCGCAGCGCGGCATCGACTTCCTGCGCGCGCAGATGATCAAGCGCGAGGGGCACTACTTCCTGCGCGGAGGCGCTGCGGCCGCGCCTGCGCCGCTGCCGCTGGTCGCCGAGGATGACGAATTGCCTGATACATGGGGCGCGTTGAACCGGCGCCTCTACCGCATGTTCCATTCGACCACGCTGCCTACCATTCTGCGCAATTTCGACCGGCTCTCGATGGCGCACGGGATCGAGGTCCGCATGCCGTTCATGGACTGGCGGCTGGTCACTTACACGATGGCGTTGCCGGAAACGAGCAAGTCGGCTGATGGCCTGACCAAGGTGGTGGCGCGGCAGGCGATGGCGAACCTGATGCCCGAAAGCATCCGCACCGCGCGCCGCAAGGTAGGCTTCAACTCGCCGATGCCGGAATGGCTGAACGGGCCATTGGCGGGCTGGACGGCAGAGCTGCTCGAGCGGAATGTTCCGGCATTCGCCGAGTTTGTCGACGAAACGCCCCTTCGAAAGACGGTCGGCCGCTTGACGGCGTCGCAGAGCTGGGATTGGAAGAGCGTCGGCCGGATCTGGCCTTACTTGAACATGAAATGGATGTTGGCAAGGTCCGCGTAACCAATGCGTCTGTTCCAGAATAGCGGTCTCTATCCGTCCTATTTGCCGAGGCTGAACCAGCTCGCGGCAAAAGCGTCAGGTTTCGACGCGCGCCGCGACGTGTTCCTGCATGATCGATTTGGCGCCGCGCATTTTCTAAAGCCCGTGCTCGACGGCGCAGCTGAAGCCTTCTTCACGAATGGCGACGACGAGGTGCTGCAGCGCCAGTGGGCGCGTGAGCAGGGCATGAAGGAATCGCCGACGCTCGAGGCCATTCTGCTCGCGCAGATCGAGCATCATAGAACCGAGGTGTTCTACAATCTCGATCCGGTGCGCTATCCGAGTGCGTTCGTCGCCAAGCTTCCCGGCTGCGTGAAGAAGATGCTGTGCTGGCGCGCCGCGCCTTCCGGAAATGCCGATCTGACCGCCTATGGCGCGGTGCTTGGAAACTTCCCCTCGATCCTCGAGGCGTGGCGCAGCAAGGGGTGCCGGGCGGAGCTCTTCTTTCCCGCGATCGACCCTGTCATGGAGCAGTACGGCCACGGCGAACGGCCGATCGACGTGGCGTTTGTCGGTGGATATTCGCGGCATCATAGCGCGCGGGGCAGGACGCTCGAACAGGTCGCCGCCCTGGCGGCTGATCGCAAGATCGTGTTCTGCCTCGATGCGTCGCGGCTGACGCGGCTTGCCGAAAGCGCGGTCGGTCGATTGCTGCCGCTGCGCAAGCACCGCCGCCCCGACGCCATCGCGCGAATCGCGAGGTTGCCGCTGTTCGGCAGGGACCTCTACGAGCTGTTCGGATCGGCGAAGATCGTGCTCAACGGCGCAATCGACATGGCTGGCAGCGACCGCGGCAATATGCGCTGCTTCGAGGCGATGGGTTGCGGGTCGCTGCTCGTGTCGGATGCCGGCAACTATCCGGAGGCGATGCAGGACGGCGTCACGATGCGCACCTACGACGTTCCCGAGCGGGCCGCCGAGGCGATCTCACGCAGCCTGCAGGATTGGCCTCAATGGGCCGGGATCGCCGCCTCCGGCCGGAGCCGTGTGCAGGAGACCTACAGCAAGGCCTCGCAGTGGGCACAGTTTATCGATCTCGTCGCGCGGATTGAGCCATGATAGACGTTGCACAGATCCGAGCGGAGGGCGATGGGGCCGCGATGATGTCTGCAAGCAACTTGATCCATCAACTCAAATGGGGGCCGACGAATGTACCGTGCCGCACTGTAGCGCCGAAAAAAGGAGGCGACGATGCGAGTCTGTTCGCCCGGTACAGCGGCGGGCGCGACCGGTTCAACGAGCAAGCATCTATGCTAACGCCATCGCCCAGAATTGAGTTGAGCTGATGAATCTCGACTATTGCCTGCAACGACTTGTGGGACGGGCAACCTGCCGTCTTGGAGCTGGTGCAAAATTGATGCGGACAGCACGCATCCGCAACATTCGTTGCGACAGCGATCGAATCGTCGTCGGAGATAACAGTATTATCCGCGGGGAGTTGATGACCTTCGCGCATGGTGGAGAGATCAGGATCGGCGAGTGGTGCTACGTCGGCGAAGGAACCCGGATCTGGTCTGCGACCTCGATCGAGATCGGCAACCGCGTCCTGATCTCGCATTCGGCGAATGTTTTCGACAATCTCACGCACCCGCTGCGGGCGGCCGAGCGGCACAAACAGGTCCAGCAGATTTTCACCCGTGGGCATCCGAACGATATCTCGCTTGATGAGAGTCCGGTCAAAATCTGCGATGATGCGTGGATCGGCGCGGGTGCGATGGTCTTGCGCGGTGTGACGGTGGGCCAGGGCGCTATCGTCGCGGCCGGCGCGGTTGTGACCAGGGATGTCGCGGCGTTTTCGATCGTTGCGGGCAATCCGGCCGTATTGGTGAGGGAGCTTGGGCCCGATGAACGGTGAGCGCAAGTTTACCACCTGGGAGGACGCGGTGGTCTGGCTGCGCAATCAGCCGGACCAGCGCCAGCTTGTGCTCGATGCATTCTACGACGATCCGCTGGCCGACGCTGCCGAACGCTATTTCCGGAGCTCCGAGTGGCAGGCGGTCGCTTCGCTGCTGGCCGGCCGGTCCGGCGCCGCGCTCGATGTTGGCGCCGGCCGCGGCATTGCGAGCTACGCGCTCGCCCGAACCGGCTTTGCCGTGACGGCGCTCGAGCCGGATCCCAGTGCGATCGTGGGAGCGGCGGCGATCCGCGATCTGGCAGGGCAGACGCAACTGCCGATCCGGGTGGTCGAAGAGTTCTCCGAGCGGCTGCCGTTCGCCGATGCGGCGTTCGATCTCGTCTTCGCCCGCGCCGTGCTGCACCACACGCGCGATCTCGAGGGAGCATGCCGGGAGATGTTTCGCGTGCTGCGGCCCGGCGGCATGCTGATCGCCGCGCGCGAGCATGTCATCAGCAAGGAGGCGGACCTTCCCCAGTTCCTCGCGCAGCATCCGCTGCATCATCTTTACGGGGGCGAGCATGCCTTCCTGCTCGATCGCTATATCGGCGCGCTGACCGCCGCAGGGTTTTCCGCGATCGACACGCTGGCGCCGCTGCAAAGCCCGATCAACCTGTTTCCCTATACGGTGGAGACCCTGAAATCGGCGATCGTGACCAGGTTGACGCAAAAGGTTCCGGTGGCGCCGCTGTGGCGAACCGCGTTTGCGTCACGCCTTGTGTTCGGCTCGCTGCTGTCGATGGCCGAACGTTTCGACAATCGACCGGGCCGGCTCTACTCCTTTGTCTGTCACAAGGCGTGAGCGATGATCGTCTGGGTCACAGGCGCGAATGGGTTCATCGGCCGCCATCTCGTGCATGAGCTGGCGGGAGCGGGCCATGCGGTGCTCGGCGTCGGGCATGGCGCACTCGATGCAGCGGAAGTTCGCCGGCTTGGTTTGCAGAGCTGGATCAACGGCGAGATCGACGCGGCCAATCTCAACGCGCTTGCCACCGCCCACGGGCTGCCGGCGCAGATCTTTCATCTGGCTGGCGGATCGTCGGTCGGCATCTCGATCGAGCGGCCGTTCGAGGACTTTTCGCGGACCGTGGCGAGCACCGCGCGGCTGCTCGAATGGCTGCGCGGATCCGCGCCGACCTGCGCCGTGATCGCGGCGTCAAGTGCGGCCGTCTATGGAGCCGACCATGTCGGCCCGATCGCTGAAAGCGCGATCGCAACTCCGATGTCGCCCTATGGGCAGCACAAGTTGATGATGGAGCAATTGTGCCGGAGCTACGCGCAGTCGTTTGGCATCCGCTGCGCGATCGTGCGGTTGTTCTCGGTTTATGGACCCAATCTGCGCAAGCAGCTGCTCTGGGACATCTGCTCGCGGCTGGCGGCCAAGGAGCAGGTGCTCACGCTTGGCGGGACCGGCAACGAAATCCGCGACTGGACCGACGTTCGCGATGTCGCAAGGCTGCTCGCAAGCGTCGCAGCGCCGTCGTCGCCGGCGGCCTTCCGGGTCATCAATGGCGGGTCGGGCCGCGGGACCAGCGTTGCCGATATCGCAGCCGGTCTCATCCGGGAGTGGGGCGGCAATACCGTTGTGCGGCACTCGGGCGTAAGCCGGCCCGGCGATCCCCTGAGCCTGTTGGCCGATGATGCCGTGCTGCGCCAGATCGGGTTCGATTGGCGCATTCCGCTCGATCGGGGCCTTGCCGATTACGTGGCCTGGTTCAAGGGGCAGGCTTCGTGACGCCCCGCCCATTGCGGTTCGCGTTCAGTCACATTTCGCGACGGCTTTGGGCCGGCGGCTACAATTATCAGCGCAATCTGTTTGCGGCGCTTGCCAGGTTTCTGCCCGGCGAATTCGTTCCGATCGTCTTTGCCGGGAACAGGGCCGAGCAGAATGAGCTCGCGGAGCTTGCCGGAATACCGGGTGTCGAGGTCGTTCGATCGGAAGCGTTCGATGGACAGCCAGGGTTGGCCGCGGCACTCGGGCTTGGTCTGGATCGCGGAGCCGCGGCGGCGTTTCGCGGCGCCGGGATTGACGTCGTCGTCGAATCGGCACGTTTCTTTGGTTGGCGACTCGCGCATCCGGCAGTGGCGTGGATTCCGGATCTGCAGCACCGCTCGCTGCCGCAACTGTTTCCAACGACGGCACGCTGGCGCCGCGAGCTTGGCTTTCGCATGCAAATCGCCTCGGGCCGAACCATCATGCTGAGCAGCGAGAGCGCGCTGCGTGATTTCAAGGCCTACTATCCAGGCGCAAGAAACAAGGTCTGCGTCGTTCGCTTCGCGACCCAGCCACCGGCCGCGTTCCTGAACACCGACCCGTCGGACGTAATCGCGGAATATAATCTGCCGGCGAACTATTTCTACCTACCCAATCAGTTCTATCGCCACAAGAACCACCAGCTCGTCGTCGACGCCTTGACGATCCTGAAGGGGCGGGCGATCGACGTGGTGATCTGTGCATCCGGCAGCAAGGAAGACCGGCGCGAGCCGGGTTACTATGATCTGGTAAACTCCGAGATCCAAAAGCGCGGCCTTGAAGCGCAGTTCCGCCACCTTGGCGTTATCCCGCTGCCGCATGTCTACGCGCTGCTGCGCGCTTCAACAGCCCTGATCAACCCATCGCGCTTCGAGGGCTGGAGCACGACCGTCGAGGAGGCGAAGTCGTTTGGCGTTCCAGTGATCCTGTCGGATATCGACGTGCACCGCGAGCAGACCTCAGGTGCCGCCCGCTATTTCGGCGTCGATGACCCGGTCGCGCTGGCGGATCATCTGATGCAGATTTCGGAGATGGATAGCCCTCCGACGGTACGAAACATTGTCCCGCATCAGGACGACAATGTCCGTGCGTTCGCGCGAAGCTTTTCGGACGCTATCCGGCAAACCGCCGTGAGTTGAAGGCCAGCTTCCTGGGGGCGGCAAGACGTGACCCCACGCTACCTCATAAGCGACCACCATGATCGCCGAGCCGGCCATCGACGCTGCTGAGCTGCGCAATTCAGGAAGATAGCTTGCCCTTCATCGATTGATACTTGAGTTGCGCTCGGCAGCAATCCTTGCTGCCTGCTAGCCCTCCGCGATTTTCCAGGCGCGCCGGCAGAGTCACCAAGCGCTCCGTCACCTGGTTAGCCAATGTGGTTCTTGGGTTTCAGATTGCACCAGTGTTTCTGTAGATTTCTGGCGGGCCAAATCTGCACGGTGAATAGCTCAATTGAGCTATTCACGCTCTCACCGTTTGAAAATAATGTGTTCAAGCACAAGAAGCGTCTTGCGTCTCATGCGGGTGCAGTACGGAGCTTAAGAGCGCCCTCAACAAAGAGCATCGCCGCCGATGAACTGGCTGAGGACCCTGCCGAGGCTCAGAAGGCCGACCCTGCTGCGGACGGTCGTCGCAATCTTGCTGGTGGCCGTCTCTGCTTCGCAGCTTCTGCCTAGGCAATCGCGAGGCAGGCAAGTTGGTGTACCCGGATACGACTATGTGAGCGGGCGCTCACTTAGCGAGATTCCGGACGCCGAACTCGTCCGACGTCCTTCTGAGACCGACGATGTCGCCTACGCGAACCGGATCGCGCTCGCGGTGCACTACACCAGCTACAACTGCGAACCGGGCGACTTCTCGTTGACGCCGATTGAGCGTGCTCTTTCTGCAACTCTTGCTCAGTTAGCACTAATCGACGCGAGCCTAATTTGGAGCGAGGGCCTTCTTCAGAAACGTACGCTGATATGCGGCTTCTGTGGCCAGCGCGCAGTGATCACTTCCGAGATTCTTCGCAAAAATGGCATTCAAGCGTGGGCGTTCGGTGTCGGTGGCCATGTGCTCGTAAAGTTTGCTGCCGGTGGGCACGACTACCTGGTTGATCCAGACTATGGGATTTCGGCTTACAGGTACGACGTGCGGCGCGGCGTCTTGCGAGCGGAGATTGCCGGGAAATACACAAAAGCAGGTTGGGCAAACGCCAACGAGATCTACCGCTACGTATCGAGTCGATCCGACAATGAGGACTATTTGAATCCCGAGTACGTTTTGCACATTGAGAACATGCAGGACGTCGTTTTCCACTATGCCAATGCAATCGCAATAGGATTGATCTTGCTGGCTCCGTGCGCTGCTTTTGGTGTCCGGTCAAAGATCGCTCGATCCGCTTCTTGGTCACCTCGTGTTCTGACCGCTCGTGAATATCTGCTTCCAGATGCAAAACGCGCAAGTTGGAGGGGCGAGAGGTTCAGTGATCGAACCTCGATGGGAATAGCCGGCTCAACAAACTTGGACGATGAGGAATTCGGAGCGAGACGAAGGGGTCCTTCGCGTCTGGATCAATGACTCGGTAGGCTCGCCCGTTTGTATTCGGGTCGCTGTTGTCGCTCGTCGAGAAAATCAAGGACGATTGCCAATGAGAGTATCGTCCGTTTCCTTTCTCGGCGATATCGACGTGCGTCGTATGAGCTGGTCCGAGAGCGTGACGGTCTTCTGTCACTTCAAGCCGCGACCGACTGGGTGCCTCATTGCTGTCCGAGACGGCGCCTGGAATAAGCGTCAGATATTGCCAAGCGTTGCCGCCAAAATGTTTGAATGGCGGGCGGATGATGCCCGGGTCCGGCTCACGCCAAGGCGGAAGCGTATCGAGGTAGAGCCCGAGCGGAATGTATAAGATCGCTCCAAAAATGGTCGCGAGAACGAGCCTCCGCTGAAATCGCTTCGACATGTCGTGTCCAGTTTGCAGATCAGGATGCGGCGTAGATCAGGGCGAAATGCAGTGTTGGCTCGCACCAAATGCGATCGCTAACCAACATCGACCGCTTGATGGTCATGCGAGGTGCTCTTCAAGCTTCCTCTCGACGGCGACAGATCCACTCTGCGATGCAAAGACTGAGCGCGGCGTCAGATACCATAGCAGAAAAAGTACGGCGGCGCCGTGAGAGAGGAGGGTTGTCGTGAATGGCACGTTCAAGAGGATCTGAGGAAGGATCGCACCAGATACAAGGATGAAGCGAGGAGGAAGGCCCGAGGAAAATCGATTGACGAGAGCGATTACTAGTCCGCACGCCAAAACCGGGATCGGCGCCAGGAGAACGCCGACCGAAGCGATCCCTTCGGTCGCGAAAAGGGAGGCATTGAAATTACCGAGCCGGTAGGCCTGCTGCATCACTTCTCCCAACTGAACCGTATAGGGACAAGAGACGAGGGTTTTGACAAATGTAATCTGGCAGAAGGATGTGAGAGGGTGGTTGAAGAAGAAGTCGTTGTAGATATCCATCGCATTTGAAGGCGTAGCAATCATTCGAAGATTGACGATATCGAGATAGCGCGTGTCGCTGATGCCGAGGATGGCATACGAGACGACGCCGATAATCAGCGGTACGAATAGCGAGAGCACAACTGCAATTCGGCAATCGAGCAGGCGCGTCAGTACAGCCATGGCCAGAAGCCACATTGGTGTGAAGAACGCGATCTTATTGAGCGTGATTGGGTAGACAAGCAGCAATAGGACAAGCGTCAGTCCAGCTCGCCAGTAATTCCGCCGCTCCACAAAGCAAGCAAAGGTGAAGGGCAACAGGGCGTTCGAAACAACGCCAATGCAGTAGACGAGCGGGGAGGGCATGTTGATCTTGTCGCGGAAGTCGTACATCTGCCCGAGCGAGACCATTTTGAAGCTATAGCTTGCGGCTATCAGGATCGTGGCCACACCGACTGCCAAGATAATTGTCAATGCGCGGTAGAAGGTTGTTTCGCTAATCGTGAACACTTGTCGGATCGGAGATGTCACGAGGAGTGACGGCGCCATGAATGCTATCATGGACGCGACGGCAGAGGCTCCACTGAGCCAGTGATTGTACTCGAAGCGGGAGAAACAATTTAGCCAGAGGTATCCAAGGATCATGGTGTAAAAATAAAAGCTGAGAAAATAACCAAAGCTGAATGGAACGAGGAGGAAAAGGTAGGAGAGAGCAGCAAACGCGGCGATCGTTGCGATCGCCCCGTAGAGCAGTTCGGCATCATAAAAAATATGGAAGTTGCCGTAGCTGCGGCTGAGATAGCCGAGCGAGATGCAGCAGGCGACGATATGGAAGCTGATCAATACGCCCAAGCTCACGCGCGTTGAAATCTTGCCCGCTACCGCGATCTCGTTCGTATTCATGCTGCCAGTCCCGTTGCAGGTCATGCGCGGCCGGTGAGTGTGGCTGGCGGCCTGCGGATTCGAAGATTCGAGAACTTAACCTGCTTGGTGCCAAGAGTAAGCCTCTGTTATCTCAAACGAAGCAATAATTGCCAACAATTGCCGTGATGACGTTCGTCATCTTTCGCAGATGCGGAGCCTTGCGAACATGGCGCAGCGTATCTTGAGTTCGGCCGGCGCCGCTGCGCGGCTGGGCCGGATCAACGAACCGCGCCGCAATTCCGCGGCGACGCTGTGCTTGCTTCGTTCGCTTGGGCTCTCCCGGTCATCACAGCTATGGCTGGTCCCGGGACCCAGGGCACTCAAGATTTCGAGTGAGCCGAGTTGCTTCCATGAGCGGAACTCTCTGGTCGTGCTTGACGATTGCATTGTCCTGTAAACACCGGGAAGCAGGTTGACAAGTCGCCAATTGTCGAACGAGCAGCAAAGCAATTCAGCCAGCCTCCGCTTGCGCGGGCGTTTCTGTGGGCGAGTCCCATGGAGGAGTTCATGAGATTTCCTTGGCAACTGCCGCATTCACAGGCCGGCCGCCGGCGCAGGAGCCCGGAGAATAGTGGTGATATCAAGCACGGCACGACACGTTGGCCGCAGCCTGTGAGGGACATCGCTTTGACGCCGGCTGCGTCAGTTCGCTTGTTCAGTGGGCCGCAATCGGCGAGGTCGCGGTTATCGATCGGTTCGGGCGTTCGAAGCAGTCAGTGGCGTCTCACTGCGCGCCAATATGTCACCGTAGAGCTGAGTGATCGTGTAACCGATGATCCTTGCAGAGAATCGCTCCGACACGCGTCGTCTCGCCGCAGCACCGAACCTCGCCCGCAACTCAGGCGCTTCAGCAAGCCGCAGAATTGCGCTCGCCAGCGCTATTGGGTCCTCGAGTGGTACCAAGAGGCCGGTTTGATCAGCAAGCACAATCTCGCGGCAGCCAGGCGTGTCCGTCGCAATCAGGGGCCTGCCGCAGGCGGCTGCTTCCATCAACGCTCCCGGAAGCCCTTCACGATACGAAGGCAATGCCGCGATGTGTGAAGCGCGCCACAGCGAGGTGATGTCGTCGATGTGCCCGAGCCACGTGATGCCCGGTCGTGCGATCCAGGCTTCGATCTCGTCGTGTGACACGGACGATGGATTCGCCGGGTCAGGATTACCTGCGATGATAAGGTTGATATCGTGTCCTTGATCGCGCAGTAGACCGTGGGCGCGAACCAAAGTGCGGATGCCTTTGTCGACCAGCAGCCTCCCCGCGAATCCGATCGTGATCGGGCCTGCCGGCTCAGGTAGCGGTTGCAATGATTCATCATCAACGCCAGATCCCGGAATCAACGTCATGCGGTCGGGCTTGGCACCGAGCGCCATCAGCGCCTCGCGGTCGTCGGGATTTTGCACGATTGTGTAGCTGCGATTTCGATTGAGCAGCCAAGGCAGCAGTTGGGTCAGGACGCGCTTCAGCAGACGTGACTGCGAACTCGATGACGTGAAGATATAGCCGAGCCCGGTGATCGCATTGACGACGGGGAATCTCCGGTCGAGCGCAGCCAGCGAACCAAAGACGCAGCATTGCACCCCGGAATGGTGCACGATGCTTGGCTTGATCGCGCGCTCCACCTCCCGGATAGCTTTCAGCGCCGCAGCAGCCGTGAGCATCGCCCGTTGACCACGTTGGAAGGGGATCTGGTGAAGTACAAAGTCCTCCGCCTTGATGGAGGCGGCGCCGCTGCTCACATTGGTCGCCACATGAACCTCAAGGCCGGCGTCACGCGCTGCCCGCGCCATTGGCAGGCGATTGAGCAAGAACGCCCAGTCCTCGTTAGCGATGTAGAGGATGCGACCCTTCAGCTTGATTTCTAGGGGATTCATTGATCAGTCGAAGCAGGATTGTCGGAAGCCCGGATTTCATGGGTAATCGGGAGCATGAAAAATCTGTGTCGTCTCGAAGGGAGCGGCAGGACCGCAAGTAGGCCATCAGCATCGTCGCCAACGTCACGAAGGGCCGCAGTCATACCACGGGATGACGCACGTCCACCAGCAGTGCGGCGGCCTGCCGCATGGTTCGGGTGCGACATCATTAGATTTGGTGGGTACGAAGTTCGAGCGATGCGCTGCTTGTGCCGCCTGGGTCTATCACAGCGCCGGCTGCTGCTGCGCGGACGATTCGACGCGGTTGCTCTTGATTTGCGCCAGCTCCAACCGCCCAGTACAGGCGCTTATCGGATGTGGTGACCGCTCATTCCGAGGCGTCGTTGTTCGTCGACATTGCGGTCAGCGCACTCTGGAATGTTATTCATCGAACGCAACTACTGGCGGGAGGGGTATGGTCAGTCCATTTGGCGGCGTTCGAACGCGGCCGGTGGCAGCGCCGAGCGAATACTCGGTACGCCGTAGTGAGTGGGCATTTGCATCCAGGCTAAGAAAAGGCGCCTGTCCGAGCATGCCAATTTGCTTGCTCAATTAGCTATCCATAAAATTCTTCAACAAATTCAATTGGATTGAATTGTTCACGTCGTGAACGTTCGACTTGACGTTCACGGCATGAACGGACTATCTGTCGCCGACGGAGGGGGAGTCTCAATGGACCACACGTTGCCGGATTCTAGCGGGGAGGACGAACGGATCGTCCTTAATTTGCTGAATTCCGTCGATGATGGCGCGCAATCGCAGCGCCGCATCGCGGAGGAGCTTGGTATCGCGCTTGGCCTCGTTAACGCCTACCTCAAGCGATGCATCAAGAAGGGCCTTGTCAAAGTCAGCCAGGCGCCGGCGCGTCGCTACGCCTATTACCTGACGCCAAAGGGCTTCGCTGAGAAATCGCGCCTGACCGTGGAATATCTGTCGTCCTCTTTCTCGTTTTTTCGTCAGGCCAAGGCCGATTGTGCGCAGGTCCTTCAATTGGCGAAGGCGCGGCATTTCCAGAATCTGGTGCTTTGCGGGAGGTCGGACTTGGCCGAGATTGCCATGCTGTCGGCTGTCGATTGCGGTGTCTCGATCGTCGCAATTGTTGATGAAAATGCAGGCGACACGCGTTTCGTCGGGGTCCAGGTTGTTGCTGGCTACGATCGTGTTGCCATTCCATTTGATGCTGTGATGATCACCGATGTGGCCAATCCCAGTCGGGCTTTCGATGAAGCGGTACGCCTCTACGGACCAGGCCGTGTACTGGCTCCAAGCTTGCTGGGCTTGAATCACCAGGAGCATCAGGAGGCAGCGCAATGATTGCGTCAAATACACGTTCCTTGCTGCTCTGCTTTTTTCAGTGATCTGAACAGTGTCTACGGCCAGGGGGAGAGGGGCGCAGTAATGTGCGGCATTGCGGGTTTCATGCGACTTCGGCCGGGCGGCCGCGGGCCTCTATCGCAGCGGGTCCTCGACGAAATGACCGATAGCCTCGCATATCGTGGGCCGGATTCGCGCGGCACTTGGCTCGACAGCGAACGAGGTGTGGGCTTCGGTCACCGACGTCTGGCGATCCGTGATTTGACCCCCACGGGCGCTCAACCGATGACGTCGGGATGTGGGCGGTTCGTCATTGTCTACAATGGTGAGGTTTACTCCCATAACGAGATTGCGGCCGATCTTGAGCGGACCAATCGTCGGCTCAAAGGTCACTCGGATACTGAAGTTATCCTCGAGGCCTGCGCGGAATGGGGCATCGAAAACGTGGTGCCGCGCCTGATCGGCATGTTCGCCATCGCGCTCTATGACAAGCAGACTGGCGACCTGACTCTTGTGCGCGACCGCCTTGGAATCAAGCCGCTTTACTGGAGCGTAATTGACGGGGTGCTGACCTTCGGCTCGGAATTGAAAGCGCTGCGCGCTGTTCCGGGCTGGGCGCCAGCCGTGGATCGCAACGCGATGGCTTCGTTCATGCGCCACAACTATATCCCGGCGCCTTTTACGATCTATAAGGATACCTACAAGCTTGAACCGGGCACCATGCTCAAGACCAAGCTTGGCGGCGAAGTTTCGACTGAGCGTTTCTGGAATCTCAGAGGCCTCGTTGAGACGTCGGTAGGCGGCAAATCGAAAATCGACGAGGGCGAGGCGATCAATCGCCTTGATGCTCTGCTGTCCGATGCGGTGAGGCGCCGGCTGGTTGCCGACGTGCCGATTGGTTCGCTGTTGTCGGGAGGGATAGACTCCTCGCTCGTGACTGCGCTGATGGCAGAGACCGCAGATCGAAAGATCAATACATTCTCGATCGGTTTTGCGGAGAAGGGATTTGACGAGGCGCCCTTTGCGCGCGAGGTCGCGCGCCATCTCGGAACTGACCACACCGAATTGTATGCTGATGCCTCGCATGCCTTGGATATGGTTGAGCATCTCCCGCAATGGTACGACGAACCGTTCGCCGACTCCTCTCAACTGCCGACCGCCTTGGTGTGCGAGCTGACCCGTCAGCATGTTAAGGTCGTGCTTTCGGGAGATGGTGGCGATGAATTATTCGCGGGCTACTCCCGCTATGCCTACGCGCTGGATATGCGAAAGGTCGCCAGCCCCGCCCCAGGGGCTTTGCGCAATGTGCTGGCTCGAGGTCTCCGTGCTGTTCCGAGGCGTGCCTTGGATCAGATCGGCGAGGTGCTGCCGGGCCGCTGGCGGATAAACGGTCTTGGTTCGAAGGTTGAACGGTACGCCCCGGCCATTCTCGAGGGTGATCCCGACACGCTCTATCGCGGGATGCTGAGCCATTGGCACACACCGGACGATCTGGTGATCGGAGCTTCCGAGACCAAGGGGGTGCTTTGGGATACGCATCTCCCGACCGGCGTTCCGAATTTTCTCGACCGGATGATGCTTATCGACACTCTCACCTATCTGCCTGACGACATTCTGACGAAGGTCGATCGCGCCAGCATGATCGTCGGCCTCGAAGCGCGGGTTCCGCTACTGGATCACCGGGTCGTGGAATTCTCCTGGACCCTTCCAAGGCATATGAAGTATCGCGATGGCGTTGCCAAATGGGCGTTGCGCGAGGTGCTCTATCGCCGTGTCCCGCGTGCACTGCTTGACCGTCCAAAGATGGGATTTGGCGTGCCGCTGGCGGAGTGGCTGAGGGGACCGCTGAGGGACTGGGCGGAAGAATTGTTGGCTGAGAAAAGATTGAAGGACCAGGAATTGTTTACTCCCGCACCGATCCGAGAGCGATGGCAAGCGCATCTGGCTGGCGCGAACTGGGCCTATCCACTGTGGAATGTCTTGATGGCGCAAGCGTGGCTGTCGGCTAATCCGGAGGTCTCGCTGTGATCGCGGCGCAGTCACTTCTTGGCTCGGTGTACGGACACCGCGAGCTCGTTGCTGAGCTCGTGAAGCGTGAGTTGCGTGATCGTCACACCGGACAGCTGCTGGGCGCGCTGTGGGCTTATGGCCATCCGCTGCTGCTCATGCTGATGTACTCGCTCCTGTTCGCCTACGTATTCCCGACCCGCGTCGGTAGCAGCGGCGGCCATCCCGATTTTGCCGTCAATGTCTTGATCGGAATAGTCTCGTGGCTGGCGTTTCAGGATTTGCTGGCGCGCTCCACCACGATATTGACCGCTCATGCGAGCCTCGTGAAGCAGATTATTTTTCCGGTCGTGGTATTGCCGATCAAGACTGCGATCGCTTCGGCGCTTCCATACTCAATCGCGCTTCTGTTCACGATCGGCTACGCTGCGGTCAGCGGAACCCTGACCTTCATGGTTCTGACCGTCCCGTTCCTGATTGCGATCCAACTCATTGCGATGACCGGCGTTGCTCTCATGCTATCGGCCCTCGGCATCTTCTTTCGCGATTTGCGCGACATCGTGACGATCTTCTGTGCGGTCAACCTGTTCGCACAGCCCATCTTGTTCAACCCGTATGTGACGCCGAGCTGGATGAATTGGGTTTTTCATTTCAATCCGTTCAGCTACCAGGTTTGGTGCTGGCAGGACGCGCTCTATTTTGGAGCCTTTCAACATCCGGCGGCTTGGATTGTTTTTCCCCTTGGGGCGGTCTCCTGCCTGGCAATCGGCTACGCAGTATTCTCTCGCCTGCAGCACGGCTTTGGTGACGCGCTATGACCGGATCCGAAATCGCCATCCGTGCGCGCGGGCTGCGAAAGGCGTACCGCGTCTATGAGCATGCAATCGATCCGCTGGTGGAAGTTATTCGCCGCGTTCCGCGCCACACCGAGCGCGTGGCCCTTCAGGCCGTCGATCTCGATCTCAAGCGTGGAGAGATCGTCGGAATTCTTGGGCGCAACGGGGCCGGAAAATCGACGCTGCTCAAGATCATCGCCGGAACACTCGAGCGCTCGTCGGGTGATTTGGACGTCAACGGCCGGATCACCGCCATCCTCGAACTGGGAACCGGCTTTCACCCGGACTACACCGGCCGAGAGAACATTTTCATGGGTGGGCTGTGCCTCGGCACGCCCAAGGCGGAAATCGAACGCAAGCTCGATTCGATCATCGAATTTAGCGAGTTGCGGGACGTGATCGACCAGCCTTTCAAGACCTATTCGACCGGGATGCAGGCGCGTCTCACGTTCGCCACGGCGATCAGCGTCGAGCCTGATATCCTGATCGTTGACGAAGCTCTATCGGTTGGCGACGCGCGGTTTCAAATGAAGTGCTTCGGCTGGATCCAGCGGCTGAAGCAGAAGAACGCGACGATCTTGCTCGTGTCCCATGATACCAACACGATTACGACTTTCTGCGATCGCGCCCTGATTCTGGAAGGCGGACGAGTCTTCGCGGAAGGCGAGGCCGGGCCGATATCGGTGGTCTATCACAATCTGCTGTTTGGCAAATCGGAAGCGAGCACGGCGACCGCGGCCGAAGAGGCGTCGTCGCCGGGGCTGGAGAACGCGATCAGTCAACGAACCGTCGAGAATACCGACGATTCCGAGCTGCCGGCGGAGGAAATCGCGCCGAAGGTTCGATATGGATCGGGTGAGGGGCGTTTGCTCGATTGGGGGGTGTTCGATGAGCACGGACGGCGCGCAACGCTCCTTCAGAGTGGAAGTAACTATCGCTTTTCGATGCGGTTTCGGTGCGATGCGGACATTCCGGCACTGTCCTGTGGTTTTGCAATCAAGGACCGCAGGGGAACTGTCGTATGGGGGGCAACCAACCTGACCAGCCATGGCGTGGCGTGGCAAGCCCGTGCCGGTGATGTTCTGACGATAGCGTGCGATTGCACGATGTGGTTGGCGGCGGGCGACTTCTTTCTAACGCTCGGCGCCGCGCATCTCCACGATGGTGCAAAAATCGATTTCGTCGAGGATGCCATTCAATTCCGGGTTGTTGGCACAAAAGGGGCTTTCACGACAGCCTTGGTCAATCTGGAGAGTGAAATCGTGATCTCCTCTGAACAAGAGGATGTCGCCCGGGTAAGCGGAGCTGTCGGAGGATGTTGAAGCGAATAATGGCGCCGTTGCTGGGACCGCGCGCGAAGACCGAGAGCGAGGCCCCCGTGCAACCCGCTCCGGCCCCAGTCTACAGTTCTGATGCTACGCGGCTGGCGGCGGAGATCGAGAGCCTTGCGCCGGACAAGGCTGTTCAGCTTCTTACGCTCTTGAAGCGTGGGCTGGAGTTTCAATCCTCCGAATTCGAACGCTATCTTTCGGCGGAGGCGCTGACGACAGCCATCTATCCGAAGTTCAAATTCTCCGAATTTGCTCGAATATTCCTCGAGGATGAAGCATTCCTTGCCTACTACATGAGGTTCATGGATGTAGGGAACTGGCATTCGCTTGATCGCAAATATGCGATGAACGAGTTGCTGAAGCTCGTGCTTCATCTCGAAGGCGATGCCGCCGAATGCGGCGCGTACAGGGGCGCTACGGCCTACTTGCTCTGCCAGGCCTTCAGGAAGATACCGATGTCGATTCATCTCTTCGACAGCTTCGAGGGGTTGTCCGAGCCGGCTTCCGTCGATGGCACGTACTGGCGAAAGGGCTCTCTGACCGCGGCCGAAGATGAGTTGACGCAGAGCTTGCGAGAGTTCGACAACTATCGGATTTACAAGGGCTGGATTCCCACGCGATTTGCCGAAGCGGCCGACTGCAGGTTTCGCTTTGTGCACGTCGATGTCGATCTCTACCAGCCCACGCTTGACTCGCTTCAGTTCTTCTATCCTCGCATGGTTGCGGGTGGCATTATCCTGCTTGATGACCACGGGTTCAAATCATGCCCAGGTGCGAAACAAGCAGCTGACGAATTCTTCGAATCGAAGGCCGAGAATCTCGCGCTTTTGCCAACGGGGCAGGCCTTCACGATCAAGCAGTAGGATGGGGCTTAGCTGCTTCGTACAATGGTGAGAAAGCTCTGACATGGCTGCGGAACGCTTGAAGTGGACCCCCGAACTGGTCAACCGGTTCTGGGACAATGTGGGGCAAACCCGGCTGACCGAACTCAGTTTCGCGAAGCTTGGCGGCCGTAGTGTCATTACGGCTATCGATCACATACTTCCAAAGCACGGACGCATTCTCGATTTCGGTGCCGGCGATGGCCACCTTCTTCGCTTCATGGCCCAGCGGGGCCTGACTGTGGCGGGATACGAGCCGTCGAAAGGACGCGCGGCAAATCTGCAGCGTGCGCTGGAGAATTTCGATGGATTCCTGGGCGTCGTGGGCGACGACTCGACGGAGACCTTTGATGTCGTAATCATGTCCGAGGTCATCGAGCATGTTCTGGACGAGGTCATGGACGTCACGCTTGATCGTCTGGCGCGCTTTGTGCGGCCCGGGGGCGTGTTGGTCATCACGACGCCCAACAACGAAGACCTCGATTTGGACATGGCATACTGCCCGGTCAGCAATTTGCTGTTCCATCGCTGGCAGCACGTTCGCTCACTCGATCAATCGTCACTGAAAGCACTTCTCTCCCGGTTCGGCTTCGACGAGGTGGTGACGCATCAGGTGGGGTTCGACGACAACATCTTTGTCCCGAACGATGCCTTCTGGAGCGGAAAGCCGCTCGTTGATCCTTTGCCGGATTGGCTTCAGAACATGCGCCAGAACAAGCCAACTCAGGCTGGGGCGGGGAATCGACTTCTGTACATTGGGCAGAAGGGGCGAGCGACCGACTATCAGGAGCAATTAACGGCCTTTCAGGCCCTTGCTGCGCAGGCGAGGTCGAGCGCGTCGGCAAAGGCGTCGCCGCATCGCAGTGGAATCCTGATGATCATTGGTTCGTTGGGCCCGGGTGGCGCCGAACGGCAAATGGTCGCCTTGGTCGAACAGATCGTATCGAGAGGGATTGATTCAGTTACTGTGGCGCTCGTCCATCCGCCGGCGACGGAACGGGAGAATTTCTTCAGAGCCAGGTTGCAGAAGGCGGGCGTCAAAATCATCGACGGCTTCTCTGCCGCCAAATCTCCGACCGGATCCGGGAAGACGGCGGATCCCGATCCATTTGAAGTGTTGTCGCCGGAGCTCGCTGACGTAAGGGCCTACTACGACGTTCTCTCGGATGTAAATCCCGAGACGGTGTATCTCTGGATGGACGAAGTGTGCATCAAAGGAGGCATCGCAGCGACCGTACTGCAGATCCCCCGAACATTGCTCTGCTTTCGCAATATGCCATCCTACAATTTCCCTTACTATCACGGGTACCATCGTGATTGTTATCGGTTCTTGGCAGAGCAACCGAACCTGCAGATGCTAAATAACAGCCATGCTGGTGCGCGCGCGTATGCCGCGTGGCTGGAGCTCCCAGAGGGAGCGATCAAGGTCGTGCACAACGGAATTGACCTCGACAATGATGCTGCACCCAAGGTCCTGAGAAAACAATACCGAGCGGCGTTGGGCATCGATGAGAAGATGCTGATTGTTGGCGGTGTCTTCAGGATGATGACGGAGAAACGTCCGTTCCTCTGGCTCGATGTCGCCGCGATAATACGTGAGAAAATGCCGAATGTGCGCTTCCTGCTGGTGGGCAATGGCGCGCGGTTCGATGATGTTCGCGCTCGCGCCGAGCAGCTTGGGTTGACCGGCGCATTGATATTTGCCGATCTGGAACTGCGCCCGGCCGCGGCAATCGCAGCAATGGACCTATTCTTTCTGGCGTCTCGTATCGAGGGTCTTCCAAACGTCATTCTCGAAGCTCAGGCCCTTGGGGTTCCCGTCGCTACGACCTCCGCTGGAGGCGCTCCCGAGGCTGTGCTGGATGGCAAGACGGGGCAGATATTCAAGCCCGATGCGACAGCGCGGGTTATGGCTGATACTATCGTTGACTTGCTAGGCAACTTGCGCTGGAGAGAAAAAGCTGCGCAACTGGCCCCGCGACAGGTCAAGACTTCTTTTAATATAGAGCTTATGGCCGACGGGATGCTGGCCGCCCGCGATGAAATTGCGGTCCGTTCGGCAGTTGATAGCGAGGTTGTTGAGGCGGGTCCGTCGGCTGATCCTGTTGTGGAGAAGGCAGATCGACCGCAACGACCTTGGGCGCTGCGGTGGTTTGCAGCCAAGCTCCCGTCCTGGATCTATCGATCGTGAGCGGGCGACCGGGCCGAAGCTAGTGCCGAACCCATCGTGCGTATTAAGCAGGATCGAGCAAACCCATGACCGCAAGATTTGAACGGGGGCCGGCTAGGCCATTTGTCTAGGGGGCGAAGAACGTGGGCAAGGAGGAACAAGCGACATCGAAGGGCAATGCTGCATGGCGGCCGCCGGCGCGGACCGTTTCTTCCATGTTTGCAATAGGGCCAAAATTCGTGGCGAGGGCATTCGCCGTGGCGGTCCGTCGCAATCTGCCGCACCGCACGATTGCATTTATTCGGCAGTACCGGCCGCGTCGACCTCCAATCGTCACGTTCAAAGATGCGTATTTGTTCGCCTGGTCGAAGATGGCTCGCTGTCGTCCCTTGTTGGCGCGCGATCCGGCAGAACTCAGCATGGTGGAGCGGGTCGAGCGTGGAATTCTCAAGCTCGTCCTGGCGATGCCTGATGGACGACATCGTCGCGCGCTCAGGCAGTTCGGTATCCAGCTGGAGAGGCAAGGTGTCTCGGCCGCGAGGAGATCGATTGCGCAGCAGCACGGTGTGACGATGATGATCGGCACGCTTGGCCCAGGCGGTGCAGAGCGCCAATTGGTGGTCACGGCGCGGGGGCTTCGCGAAGGCCGGAAGCCAAGCATCCGCGTGGCATGCGTCAATCTATCCTCCCCAGTCAGCAGGTTTTTTCTGCCGGAGCTGGAGTCCAGGGATATTGCAGCCAGCGTCATCGGCACTGAGGTGGACAGCAACCTCGAACCGGCGCGGCGCGCCGTCGTCGATGCCTTGCCGCCGGAACTGCGGGACGACGTGGCCCTCTATGCCAAGACATTGGCGGCGCAGAACCCCGAGATTGCCCATCTGTGGCTCGACGAAGTCAACATCAAAGGGGGTATCGCGGCGGTGCTGACCGGCGTGCCAAAGATCATCATCTCGCAACGTAGTTTGCCGCCGATCAATTTCGTTTTTCATCAGCCATACATGCGTGAAAGCTACCGCTGGCTCGCGCGTCAGCCGGGTGTCAAGATGATCAACAACAGTGCGGCCGGCGCGAGGGCTTACGAGGCGTGGCTTGGATTGGCCAAGGACTCGATTGGCGTTGTCCGCAATGGTTATGCCTTTGATGAGTCCGAGCTGGCGGGGTACAAGGCGGATTGCGCTAAGCTCCGACAGCGCGTCGGGATTGAACCCGGCGCGCAGGTTGTGGGGACCGTGATGCGTTTCACCGAGGAAAAGTGCCCCATGCTGTGGCTGGAGATCGCAGCGCTCATCCGCCGGGAACTGCCTGATGTGCGTTTTCTGATCGTTGGAGATGGACCTTTGCGCGCGGTCATGGAGGCTCGCGCGGCTGCTGACGATTTGGCAGGAGCCGTGTTTTTCGCGGGCCATCTGAAGGAGTCGATGGCCGCTATTGCCAGCATGGACCTGATGCTTCTGACCTCCCGTGCGGAGGGGCTTCCGAACGTTTTGGTCGAAGCGCAGTTCTTGGGGGTGCCCGCTGTGACGACGCCCGCCGGCGGCGCGCCAGAGGCTGTCAATCACGGCAAGTCAGGGTGGGTTCTCCAAGGCTGGGACGCGGCATCGAGTGCTTGCCAAATCGTGCGCCTTTTGCGAGACGGCCACTGGCGAGAAGCCGCGGCGAAAGATGGTCCTGAGTTCGCGTTCAAGCGCTTCGGGGTTCAGCGTGCGATCGATGAAACGCTCGCGGTGTATGGTTAAACGGATTCCAGAGGACAATTTGATGGACCAGGTAGAAGAGAAGCGCTTCGAGTTCGGAAAGAATTGGCATGACTTCATTCAGAAGAATTTTGACGCGGAGAAGGTTCAGACTTCGAAGCGTCATATCCTTCAGTTCATGGGGCGATCCGATCTCAATGGCCTGACGGTTATCGATATTGGCTGTGGCAGCGGGCTGCATTCGATTGCCATGCTCGATGCAGGCGCCGCCCGAGTGGACGGCTTCGACTATGATCCGGATTCGGTCCGGGCCAGCAAATTTGTCCAGTCGCAAGCGGGCAACCCTGCCAATTGGACCGCGGAGCAGGGGTCGGTTCTCGACGATGCCTACGTCGCCAAATTGCCGCTCTACGATCTGGTCTATTCGTGGGGTGTGCTGCATCACACGGGCGAGGTCTGGCATGCGATTAAAAATGCAGCCAGCCGAGTGAAGCCGGGAGGACTGTTCTACATCGCACTCTACTCGGCCGACGTGCAGAAAGATCCGACTCCGGAGTTCTGGCTTGATGTGAAGCGCCGATACGTTGCTTCCGGTTGGCTGCGGCGCAGGCTCATGGACGGTTGGTACGTCTGGCGTTTCGAGATGTACCGAGATCCGCGCAATTTGCCCGCGTTCCTGCGGCGGGTGCGGGAATACAAGAAAATGCGCGGCATGAACAAGTTTACCGACATCCGCGATTGGCTCGGCGGCTGGCCCATGGAGTTCGTCTACGACAAGGACGCGATCGATTTTGTCGAGAAGATGGGCTTCAAGCTCGAGAAGATCGCAACCGGCGAAGCAAATTCCGAATTCCTGTTTGTTCGGAATGCGTAGAGGAACGATGTTACGTGCTCTGCCGCATGGGATCGCGACAAGGCGTTCGCGGTCGCGGCGAGGATGTCATTGATTTTCAGACAATGAGCCCACTCCCGATCATATACGTGATCGGCTCCCTCGATGTCGGGGGAGCCGAGCGGCATCTGGCACAGATCATCCCGAGACTTGATCGCGGCCGATGGAAGCCGGTCGTTTGTTGCTTGACCGAGAGAGGCAAGCTCGCAGACGGTCTGGAGGCGGCCGGCTTCGAGGTGATAGCCCGTCCGGTCGCGCGGCGTTCCGGCGGCGCGTCTCGGATACGAAGCTTCGTGCGTCTCGCTGAGACGGTACTCTGGCTTTGCCGGGTCATGCGCCGATTTCGTCCGGCAATCGCTCACTTCTTTTTGCCTGGGGCATACATCCTGGGGGCTCCGGCGTCGATTCTGGCTCGCGTTCCCGTTCGGATCATGAGCCGACGAAGCCTCAATTACTATCAGCGTAACATTCGCTTTAGTCCTGCGATCGAAGGCTGGCTGCATCCCCATATGACGGCCATTCTCGGCAATTCAAACAGCGTGGTGCGCCAACTGCATGATGACGAAAACGTCCAGGCAGATCGGCTCGGCCTGATCTACAACGGCATCGATTTCGCAAAGTATCAAAAGTCTTCGATGGTGCGGCAGGGCGTGCGTGCCTCCCTCGAAATCGATCAAGACGCGCTTGTTTTCATTATGGTGGCAAACCTCATCCCTTACAAAGGACATCAGGATTTGCTCGTGGCTTTCTCGATGGCTTGCCCCCATTTGCCCGCCGGCTGGAGGCTCTTAGTGGTGGGGCGCGACGACGGAATCGGCGGGGCGCTGCGTGAACAAGCGACGAATCTCAAAATAGCTGACAACGTGCTCTTTCTCGATTCAAGAAGCGACGTGCCTGACCTCCTGTGTGGCGCCGACATCGGTGTTCTGTCCTCGCACGAGGAGGGGTTCTCGAATGCGGTGCTCGAGAGCATGGCGGCCGGACTTCCAGTGATCGCAACTGACGTGGGAGGGAACCCGGAGGCGAACATCAACGGAGAAACCGGGGTCATTGTGCCGCCGCGTGACCCCAAGGCGATGAGCGAGGCGATACTCCGTCTCTCGGTGGACGGGGCATTGCGAGTCCGGATGGGTATGAACGCGGCAGATCGGGCCGAAAAGACCTTCAGCCTGGATGCTTGTGTGTCGCGCTATGAGGATCTTTATCGCGGCTTGCTGGAGGGCAAGATTCCGAATGATATCCCGAGCATCCGGATTTCGAAGTAATCTATCCCCACCGTTCACGCCAGGCTTCGAACATCAAGACGTCCCAGAGCGCGTATTGCCAGTTGCGCTTGCGCGACAGATGCTCGGTCCAGTGCCGGCGAATGAGCGCGACGTCGAAGAGATCCGTCTCCCGCAACCGCTTCTCGGAAAGCAGATTTTCTGCCCACTGCCGCAACGGCCCGCGCAGCCATTCGTCGAGTGGAACAGAAAAGCCCATCTTTGGACGTTCGACGAGATTTCTCGGGACGTGACGGTACAGAACCTGACGTAACAGCCATTTGCTGACGCCGCGCCGGATCTTGACGGAGTGCGGGAGCCGCCAGGCCATTTCGACAACGCGGTGATCGAGCAGCGGCACTCTCGCTTCAAGAGCGACCGCCATGCTCGCACGATCGACCTTCGTCAGGATATCGTCGGGAAGATAGGTCACCGAGTCGAGGAATTGCATTCGATCGAGCAAGTTCGGAAAGTCGGTCCGTACGGAATTATCCCACAAGACCCCACGGGCTTCCCCCACGCCGGGCGCGATGCTATCCGGGTCCCAATGGCTAATCAGCTTTCTGTACAGCTCATCGGCATCGTTCAACCCGAGCACGTTCGCGAATTTATGAATCTTGTCGCCCGGCAGTCGTGGATAGCTGTGCTCCGGAAGGTAGTCGAAAATCGCGTTCCATCGCTCCGAGCTTACCGAAGTCAGGCCCGCTGCGAGTGCCTTTCGCGCGGGAGTCGGCACCAGCGAAAGCATCCTCCAGGAACGCCGGGTCAGCTGATATCGATTGTAGCCCGAGAAGAGTTCGTCGCCGCCATCGCCCGAAAGTGCGACAGTGACGTGCTTGCGTGTCATCGCCGAAACCAGGTAGGTCGGAATCTGTGACGAGTCAGCGAACGGCTCGTCGAAGATTTCGGAAAGCTTCGGTACGACCTCGAGCGCTTGCTGCGAGGTTGCGATGAGTTCGGTGTGCTCGGTTCCGAGATGTCTGGCGATTGCGGCGGCGTGGGGAGCCTCGTTGAAAGCCTTCTGCTCAAAGCCGATCGAAAACGTTTTGACCGGTCCGACATTTGCGGCCTTCATCAACGCGACGACGGTCGATGAATCGACGCCGCCGGAGAGGAAGGCCCCGAGCGGCACATCCGCCATCGTTCGCTTGCGGACGGCGTCCACAAGAAGCGTCTCAAGCTGTTCGACCAGCGAGGCCTCGTTTCCAGTGAGCGGATTGCTCAGCCCGTCGAGAGCCACCTGCCGGGCATCCCAGAATTTCTCGGTTTGCGGTTCGCGACCGACCTCCAGCGTCAGAATGCTTCCCGGCTCGAGTTTGTGGACATCCCGATAGATCGTGTGGGGAGCGGGGATGTAATTATGGCGCATGAACGAGGCGACCGCCGCAGGTTCGATCCGAGGCGTCCATCCCGGATGCTGGCGGAGCGCCTTGAGCTCCGAGCCGAACATGAACAGTCCGCCGATCTTGGCCCAATAGATCGGCTTGATACCGAGACGATCGCGAATGAGTTTCAGGGTTCGCCGTTGCCTGTCCCAGATCGCGATCGCAAACATTCCAATCAGTCGGTCGGCCGTCACGCGGATTCCGTATCGGGCAAACGATTCGAGCAGGACCTCGGTGTCCGAGTGTCCGCGAAAGCGATGACCGGTCGCTTCGATCTCGGCCCGGATCGGAAGGTGGCTGTAGACCTCGCCATTGTAGACGATCACGAAGCGGCCGTCGGCCGAGTGCATCGGCTGGTGCCCGGCGGGCGAAAGATCCACGATCGACAGGCGGCGGTGAACGAGCGCGATGCCAGCTTCGGCATCGACCCACACGCCGTGATCGTCGGGCCCGCGATGTTCCAGGCTGACGTCCATGGCGTCAGCGATGGATTTCAGCTGGTCAATCGATGTCCGACGGCTGGGGTCCGCGAGAAATCCGGCGATTCCGCACATCGTGGCCTACAGGAAGTCTTGCAAATCGGTCGGTGGGCAGGGACCGAGCCCGGGCGATTGCTGTTGCCGCACCATGAGTTCACATCGCATCTGGACCACGGGAATAGGGCGGCAATCGAAGGTTGATGAGCCGGTTCGAGCCCAAACCAATAGCCACGAAGGTGGGAGCCGATCGAACGAAACTGGCGACACCAGGACGGGGGGCGACAGAATTCAATGGCCGACGCATGCGGGTGTGTCGCAGGTGCCTCAAAGGGATGCCAATGGGCCGGAGAGGTTAGTGTACCTTGCTATTCTGTTTGAGTCGCGCTGGCAATAGCATGCTTTTTGCGGCAAAATCCTTGGAATTTTAAGGACTTTCGCTCTTGCGACGCAAGCGGTCGGGCGGCTAAACAACCGGCGTCGATGGTGAGCCTGGGCCGGAACTTTTTTGATGTCACATTCCCGAAAGATTGCAGTTATCGGATTGGGTTATGTCGGGCTTCCCGTTGCGGTTGCCTTCGCGCGCAAGGGGATTCCCGTCGTTGGTTTTGACGTCGACACGAGCCGTGTCGCCGAGCTCAGCGAAGGGTTTGACCGGACGCGTGAAGTCGACGCCGACGATCTTCGCCATGGTTCCCTGACCTTCAGCGTGGATCCGGCGGCGATCCGTGGCTCGGATTTTTTCATCGTCACCGTGCCGACGCCAATCGACGATGCGAACCGGCCGGATCTGGGGGCGATGATTGCCGCGTCGCGCACGGTCGGAAGTGTACTCAAGAAGGGCGACATCATCGTCTACGAATCGACGGTTTATCCTGGCGCGATCGAAGAGGAATGTATCCCCATCCTGGCGAAGGTATCGGATTTGAAACCGGGGGTGGACTTCGCGGTCGGGTACTCTCCCGAACGGATCAATCCCGGCGACAAGCTGCACCGCTTCGAGACCATCATGAAGGTCGTCTCGGCTCAGGATCCAAAAACGCTCGATATCGTCGCCGATGTTTATGGGTCCGTCGTGACCGCTGGTATCCATCGCGCACCTTCCATCAAGGTGGCCGAGGCTGCCAAGGTCATCGAGAACACGCAGCGCGATCTCAACATCGCGTTCATGAACGAGCTGTCGCTGATCTTTCAGGTGCTGAATATCGACACCGGCGACGTTTTGGCCGCCGCGGGCACCAAATGGAATTTTCTGCCGTTTCAGCCTGGCCTCGTCGGTGGCCACTGCATCGGCGTCGACCCCTACTATCTGACTTTCCGTGCCGAGCGAGCGGGCTACCATCCGGAGGTTATCCTGGCCGGTCGCCGGATCAATGATGGCATGGGTCAGCGCATTGCCCGCGAATGTGTTCGAATGCTGCTTCGCGGGAAGGGAAGGGGAGGCAGAAGCACTGTCACGGTGCTTGGCCTGACCTTCAAGGAGAACGTTCCGGACACGCGCAACTCCCGCGTGGTCGACATCATCCGCGAGCTCGAGACATTTGGTATTCATGTGCAGGTGCATGACCCTCTCGCGAACGCGGAGGATGCAAGGCACGAATACGGGCTGACGCTGACTGATCTGGATGCCTTGGGTCCGGCTGATGCGGTGATCCTGGCTGTGGCACATGATAGTTATCTCGCGGGTGGCTGGCCGCTCTTTCAGCGCCTATTGGATGGCGGCACGGGCCTCATTCTGGATGTCAAAGCGAAGCTCGACCGTAGCGTAGCTCCCGCCGGCATCGAGCTCTGGCGGCTATAGAACAATGGCTGAGAAAGCGATGTCGCACGATACACCACTGGTCACTGGAGCTGCCGGGTTCATTGGCTTTCATGTTGCCCAGCGCCTCTTGGCGGCGGGCCGCAAGGTCGTTGGCCTGGACATCGTCAACGACTATTACGATCCTCAACTGAAGGAAGCGCGTCTCGAGATCCTGAAGCGCGACCCGAACTTCACTTTTGTGAAGCTCGATTTGACTGATCGCGCGGGTATCAAGTCGCTCTTTGCCGCGTATCGTTTTCCTGTCGTTGTCCACCTCGCCGCCCAGGCCGGCGTGCGCTACTCGCTGGAGCATCCACATGCCTATGTGGATGCAAACCTGGAGGGCTTCATCAATATTCTTGAAGGATGTCGCCACAACGGGTGCGGACACTTGCTGTTTGCATCATCGTCATCGGTCTACGGCAGCAATACAAAACTGCCCTTCTCGGTGCATGACAATGTCGACCATCCGATCAGCCTGTACGCCGCGTCAAAGAAGGCCAATGAGTTGATGGCGCACTCGTACAGCCATCTGTACGGCATCCCTGCTACCGGCCTGCGTTTCTTCACGGTCTATGGTCCGTGGGGCCGCCCGGACATGGCCATGTTCATTTTCGCGAAAGCGATTTTGAGTGAAACGCCGATCAAATTGTTCAACAACGGTGATATGCGCCGTGACTTCACGTTTGTTGACGATATCGCCGAAGCGATCATCCGCCTCTTGGAGCGGCCACCTCAGGGGCAATCAATCCCCCCCACAGCCGCGCCCGATCCTTCGAGCAGCAGGGCGCCCTGGAAGATCTACAATATTGGCAACAATAACCCCGAGGAGCTCTTGCACGTCGTCTCTCTGCTGGAGAAGGAGCTCGGCCGGAAAGCAATCAGGGAACTGCTTCCGATGCAGCCCGGCGATGTGCCGGCGACCTATGCAGACATTGAAGATCTGGCGCGGGACATCGGATTTCGGCCTGCGACCAGCATCGAGGATGGGATCGCGCGATTTATCAAGTGGTACCGCGAGTACCACAAGGTTTGATAGGGAGCCGACATTCGGGGGTCGGTGCGGATCGGGCTTGCTCCCCACTGCCCGGCGACGAACATGGCGGAATCGGCGTGCCGTCCGCCACCTAATCGGCGCATGGCCTTGCTTTATCCCGGGTTTTCTGGGTAATGGAACGCTACCGTGCGGCTCGCAAGGCCGCTTGTTCCCTCGGCTCTTCGGCTGGTTGCACTGGCCAGCCACGAGACAAGACAGGGCCTGTTGCATGATCAGATTTGGCCTCCTCGGGTGCGGGCGTATCGCCAAGCGTCACTCGGATCTCCTAGGTGGCAATCACATCGAAGGAGCGAGCCTGGTCGCGGTCTGCGATCCGATCCGCGGGCGCGCCGATGCGGTTGCCGGGAAGTTCGGCGTTGCGGCCCATTACGACATGGACGAATTCCTGGCGCGGAAGGACATCGATGCCATCGCCGTGCTGACGCCGAGCGGTCAGCACCCCGCGCATGTGATCGCCTGCGCGAGGGCCGGCAAGCACGTCGTGGTCGAGAAGCCGATGGCGCTGCGTCTGCAGGACGCCGACGACATGATCCGGGCCTGCGACGAGGCCGGCGTCAAGATGTTCATTGTCAAGCAGAACCGCTTCAACGTGCCTGTGGTCAAGGCGCGCGAGGCGCTCGACGCCGGCCGCTTCGGCAAGCTCATCCTGGGGACGGTCCGGGTGCGCTGGTGCCGCGACCAGGCCTATTACGACCAGGACGATTGGCGCGGCACCTGGGCCTATGACGGCGGCGTGCTGACCAATCAGGCGAGCCACCATGTCGACATGCTGGAGTGGTTCTTCGGCGACGTGGTGAGCGTGCATGCGCGCGCGGCAACGGCGCTGGCCAATATCGAAACCGAGGATACGGCCGTCGCAACGCTGAAGTTCCGCAACGGCGCGCTCGGGATCATCGAGGCGACCACCGCAGCGCGCCCGACCGATCTCGAGGGCTCGCTCTCGATCCTGGGTGAGAAGGGCACGGTCGAGATTTCGGGCTTCGCGGTCAACCAGATCCGGCACTGGCGCTTTGTCGACGAGCTGCCGTCGGACAAGGACGTCGTGGAGAAGTTCTCGGTCAACCCGCCCAACGTCTACGGCTTCGGCCATCAGGCCTATTATCACCATGTGGTCGATTGCCTGGAGAACCAGCGCGCCGCGCTGGTCGACGGGCTCGAGGGCCGCAAGAGCCTGGAGCTGATCTCGGCCCTCTACGAGTCGATCGAGACCGGCGAGGAAGTCGCGCTGCGCTTCACGCCACGGTTGAGCCGGCTGGGCGTCGTTTCGTGAACCGGCCGGAGGTACATCAGGCCAGCGTGCGCGATGTCGCGTTCGGCGAACGCGTCAAGATCGTCGAGCCCTGCAACCTCTATGGCTGCAAGCTCGGCGACGACTGCTTCGTCGGGCCCTTCACCGAAATCCAGAAGGGCGTGATCGTCGGGGCGCGCACCCGCGTGCAGTCGCATGCCTTCGTCTGCGAGCTCGTCACCATCGGCGAGGATTGTTTCGTCGGACACGGTGTGATGTTCGTCAACGACACGTTCTCCACCGGCGGCCCGGCGCGTGGACGCAAGGAGCTGTGGCGCGAGACGGTGATCGGCAACCGGGTGTCGATCGGCTCCAACGCGACGATCATGCCGGTCAGGATCGTCGACGACGTCGTCATCGGCGCCGGATCGGTGGTGACCAAGGACATCACGACATCAGGCACCTATGCCGGCAATCCGGCGCGCCGGCTGCTGACGAGCCAATAGGGCAATAGGGGAATATCGATGGCGGTGCCGTATGCCGACCTGCAACTGCAATACCAGTCCATCAAGGGCGAGATCGACGCTGCGATCGCCGGCGTGATCCGCGACAACGCCTTCATTCGCGGCAGCTATGTCGACGCCTTCGAGCGCGAATTTGCGGCGGCGGCCGAGGTCGCTCATTGCGTGTCCTGCGCCAATGGCACCGACGCGCTTTACCTCGCCATGCGGGCGCTGAAGGTGGAGCCGGGTGACGAGGTGATCACGACGGCGCATTCCTGGATCTCGACCGCGGCGATGGTCACCCATTCCGGTGCCACCATCGTATTCTGCGACACCGACGAGGCGACGTTCACGATCGATCCGGCGGCCATCGAGGCCGCGATCACGCCGCGCACGGTCGGCATCATTCCGGTGCATCTGTACGGCCAGCCCGCGGATATGGACGCGATCATGGCGATCGCGCAGAAGCACAAGCTGTGGGTGATCGAGGATTGCGCCCAGGCCCATCTGGCGCGCTACAAGGGCCGCATGGTCGGTACGTTCGGCGCGGCCGCGACCTATTCATTCTATCCCGGCAAGAATCTCGGCGCGATGGGCGATGCCGGCGCGGTCGTCACCAGCGACGCGGCGCTCGCCGAGCAGATGGCCATGCTGGCGCGCCATGGTGGACTGGTGAAGCACCAGCACCACATCGAAGGCATCAACAGCCGGCTCGACGGCATGCAGGCGGCGATCCTCTCCGCCAAGCTGCCGCATCTTGCCGCCTGGACCGAGGCCCGGCAGGCCGCGGCCGAGGTCTATGATGCCGGCCTCAACCAGATCGAGGATGTCGTGGTGCCCGAGGTCGCGCCGGCACGTAGCCACGTCTATCACCTCTACACGATCAGGCATCCGCGCCGTGACGCGCTCGCCGCCCATCTCAACGCCAACGGCGTGCAGACCGCCATCAACTATCCCACCGCGCTGCCGTTCCTGCCGGCCTATGCGCGGTTCGATCACCGGCCCGAGCAGTTCCCCAACGCGCATCGCGATCAGGGCCGGATTCTCTCGCTGCCGATGTTCGCCGAGATCACCCGCCAGCAGCAGGACGAGGTGATCGACCTGATCCGGAAGTTCTGATCGCGAGCGCTGCTTCGCGCCTGACGCTGTGGTCTTCAGCTCCCGAGCAGCAGAGGCCTCAGAAACAGCTCCAGATTGGAGCCTGAGAACAGGTAGCCCTTCAGCCCGGCCGCATGTGCCGCCTCGAGATCCGTCGGCTGATCGCCGACCAGAAAGCTGCGTTCGACGTCGACCGGAAAGCGTTCCAGCAGGTCATTGATCATGCCCGGCGACGGTTTGCGCCGGTGGCTGACCTGCCGATATCGTTCAACCGTCCCTTCAGGATGGAACGGGCAGTATTCGAAGGCGTCGATATGCGCGCCGATCCTGCCAAGCTCATCGGCCATCCAGTCGTGAAGCTGCCGGACGTGCGTCTCCTCGTAGAGACCCCTCGCGACGCCTGACTGGTTGGTCACGACAAACGCAAAATAGCCCATGTCGTTGACGGCCTTGACCGCCTCGCGCGCGCCGTCGATCCAGACCAGCCTGTGGCTTTCGAACAGGTAACCGATGTCCTGGTTCAGGACGCCGTCCCGATCGAAGAACACGGCCGGCTTTCGCGGTTGATCTCCGGAAGCGCTGCTCATGAGGTGATGATCCGTTCGTCTCCACGAGGCATGAGCTAGCTCAATAGTTCACAACGCCGCGCGCGACAAATCTGGACCGATCACGCCCCGTGTGGTCTCGACGGTTATCGCTCGTCCGCAATCACCTTGCCGTCGTTCGGCAGCGAGCCGGTGCCGACGAGTTCGACGGTGCCGCCGAGTTTTGTTACCGCACGCAGCGTCGCTGCAACTTCGCTCAACAGGGCATCCGGCGCCGAGGCACATTCGGCTCTCAGCGTCATCGCGTCGGCCTCGCCGGCGCGCGTGACGACGAGGCGCAGCCGTCCAAGCTCGGGATGGCGCTTGCCGATCTCCGCGATCTGCTCGGGGCGCACGAACATCCCCTTCACCTTGGTCGTCTGGTCGGCACGGCCCATCCAGCCCTTGATTCGCATGTTGGTGCGCCCGCACCGGCTTGCGCCGGGCAGGGCGGCGGTCAGGTCGCCGAGCGCGAGGCGAATCCAGGGATGGTGCGGATCGAGCGAGGTCACCACGATCTCGCCGACGTCACCCGGCGCAACGGGATCGCCGGTGCCGGGCTTGACGATCTCCAGGATCAGGTCCTCGTTGACCGTCATTCCCTCGCGCGCCGCCGTCTCGAACGCGATCAGGCCGAGATCGGCGGTGCCGAAGGCCTGGTAAGCCTCGACGCCACGCGACTTCATCTCCTCCTGCAGCGATTTCGGAAATGCCGCGCCCGAGACCAGCGCGCGCTTGATCGAGGATACGTCGCGGCCGGCGGTGGCGGCAGCGTCGAGCAGGATCTTCAGGAAGTCCGGGGTGCCGCTATAGCCGACCGGGCGATACGCCTCGATCAGCTCGAATTGCTGTTCGGTATTGCCGGGGCCCGCCGGGATGACCGCACAGCCGAGCGCCCGCGCCGAGGCGTCGAAGATGAAGCCGCCGGGGGTGAGGTGATAGCTGAAGGTGTTCAGCACCACATCCCCCTCGCGAAAGCCCGCCGCGAACAGCGCCCGGGCGCCGCGCCAGGGGTCCGCCTGACGGCCCTCGGGCTCGAAGATCGGACCGGGCGAGGTGAATAGCCGGGCGAACGAGCCGGGCGTGTCGGCCACGAAGCCGCCGAACGGCGGGGCGGCCTTGTGCAGGGCCGGCAGTTCTGACTTGCGCAGCACCGGCAGCCCCGCCAGCGCCTCCCGGCTGGTGATGGAGGCGGGATCGGTGCCCCTCAGCAAATTGGCATAGGCAGGCGCCGCCATCGCCTTGCGCAGCACCTCGGGCAGCCGGGCGAACAACGCGGCCTCGCGCTCGGCCGGATCGCGCGTTTCAAGGGCGTCGTAATGGTCGGTCATGGCAGGTCCTTGAGAGGATGTGCGCGGGTTGCGTGCCGGTCCGCCCGTGCTATCAGACGGTGACCGCTGACATTGGGACGGTTCCAGGAAGCACGATGGCTGAGGTAGAGAGCGTTGCGGCGGATCGGGCCGCCGACGTCGTCGCGAGGCTGAAGCGCCGAATCGTCGACCAGGCCCTGCCGCTGTGGTCGACCGCAGGCTGGGACAGCACCGCCGGCGGCTTTGTCGACCGGCTGCACCAGGACGGGACAGCCGACCGCGCCGCCCCGCGCCGGATCATGGTGCAGGCGCGCCAGATCTATTGCTACGCCAAGGCGGCCCAGCTCGGCTGGTATCCGGAAGGACGCGCGATCGCGCTGAAGGGGCTGGACTACCTGCTGGCCAAGGCCAAGGCGCCGGACGGCCGGCCCGGCTTCGTCTACAGCCTGACCGCGGAGGGCGGCGTGCACGATGCGCTGCGCGACACCTACGGCCACGCCTTCGTGCTGCTTGCGCTCGCGACCGTCTACGGCCTCGACCAGGACGCCCAGATCCGCGCCGAGATCGACGCGCTGCTGTCGTTCCTCGATACCCAGCTGCGCTCGCCCCATGGCGGCTTCCACGAAGGCCTGCCGCCCTCGATGCCGCGCCGGCAGAACCCGCAGATGCATCTGTTCGAGGCGATGATCGCCTGCTTCGACGCGACCCACGATTTGTCGTTCCAGAACCGCGCCGGCGATTTCTTCGCGCTGTTCCTCGCCAGCCTCTACGACAAGCAGACGCGAACCCTCGGCGAATATTTCGAGGAGGACTGGTCGAAGATCCCGCCGGTCAGCGTCGAGCCCGGGCACCTCGCGGAATGGGTCTGGTTGCTGAAGGGATTTGAGCGCATCACCGGCTGCCCGACCGGGCGTCCGCGCGGCGAGCTGCTGGCATCGGCGCTGCGCTATCGCGACGCGGCCACCGGCTGCCTGGTCGACGAGGGCGACGCCGAGGGCAACATCCGCCGCCACACACGGCGGCTGTGGCCGCAGAGCGAGCTGGCGAAGGCGTGGATCGCGCAGGCCGAGTCGGGCGAAGCCGGCGCGGCGGACGAGGCGCGTGCGGCGCTGCTGCTGCTCGAGCGGCACTATCTCGGCCATGCCGTGGCCGGCGGCTGGTACGATCAGTTCGACCGCGACGGCAATTCGCTGGTCGCCACGATCCCGGCGTCGTCGTTCTATCATGTGCTTTGCGCGGTCACTGAAGCCGAGCAGGTGCTCGGATAGAACCGCCTTCCTGGTCTGACGCGTTTTCTGCACACGCAACTCCGCCTGAAAACGCTCGATATCCTCACAGCCAGCGCTTGCGCCGCTTGAAGCTCTTCAGGTTCTTGAAGCTCTTGCGCTGGTCGCCGGCGCCGCCGAGGTAGAATTCCTTGACGTCCTCATTGTCGCGCAGCTCGTCGGCGGAGCCGTCGAGCACGACCTTGCCCTGTTCCATGATGTAGCCATGGCTCGCGACCGAGAGCGCGGCGCGCGCATTCTGCTCGACCAGGAGGATCGTGACGCCGAGGTCGCGGTTGATCTCCTTGATGATCGCGAACACTTCCTTGACGAGCAGCGGTGACAACCCCATCGACGGCTCGTCCATCAGGATCATCTTCGGGCGGGCCATCAGTGCGCGGCCGATCGCGAGCATCTGCTGCTCGCCGCCGGAGAGATAGCCGGCGAGGCCGGTGCGTTCCTTCAGGCGCGGGAAATATTTGAACACCAAGTCGATGTCATCGGAGACCTCGCCGTCGCGCCGGGTGAAGGCACCGAGCCGCAGGTTCTCCAGCGACGTCATGTCGGCGACGATGCGGCGGCCTTCCATGACCTGGAAGATGCCGCGGCGGACGATCTTGTCCGGATCGATGCCGTTGATGCGCTGGCCCTCGAACAGGATCTCGCCGCGGGTGACCTCGCCGTCCTCCGTCTTGAGCAGGCCGGAGATCGCCTTCAGCGTGGTCGACTTGCCGGCGCCGTTGGCGCCGAGCAGCGCCACGATCGCGCCCTTCGGCACCTCGAGGCTGAGGCCGCGCAGCACCAGGATGACGTCGTCATAGACGACCTCGATGTTGTTGATGCTGAGCAGCGGCGGCGGCGGGACTGCCGTCGGTCCCGGGCGGGTGGCTTCGAGGGTTTCGTTCATGGCCTGTGTTACCCTTCGATGTCATTGCCGGGCATAGCCGTCCGAAGGACGGCGTCGCTTCCGCTCGCCTATGACCCGGCAATCCATCGCTCGGAATACGTCTTCGCTTGATGGATGCGCGGGTCGAGCCCGCGCATGACGATTTGTGGACGTGATCGGCTCCTGCCTCACCACCCAAACCATTCCGGCTTGCGCGGCAGCTCGACGGTCTTCACCTTCTCGAGCTTGATCGTGCCCTTGCCCATCAGGTCGTTGATGTCGCCATCGGTCGCGCCCGAGATCTTCGAGCGATACAGGTCGACCTTCGTGGTCGGGCGGTGATCCTTTTCGGTCCAGGTCGATGGATTGCAGACGCCGTCCATGCCGGCCGGCACCCAATCCTTCTTCTGGTAGAAGCCCTTGGCGACGTTCTCGCCGGTGGCGCCGCCGTTCTTGGCGGCCCAGTCGAGCGCTTCCTTCAGATAGAGCGCGCTGCAGACCGCGGCGATGTAGTGCACCGGCCGATAGACCTTGCCGGACGGGTCGGACATCTTGGAGATTTCCATCACCGTCTTCATGCCGGGCGCGTTGCCGCCCCAGCTCACCGCCGTGCGGAGCGGGAAGATCACGCCGTCGGCTGCATCGCCGGCGGTCTTGGCCGCATTCTCGTCCATGCCCCAGACATTGCCGAGGAACTGGACATCGACGCCGGCGGTCTTGCAGGCCTTCAGCACCGAGATGTTCGAGGCCGCCGTGTTGCCGAGATAGGCATAATTTGCGCCCGAGCTTTTCAGGCTGAGACACTGCGCCGAGTAGTCGCCGGGCGACAGCGCGAACACCAGCGGCGGCAGCACCTCGAAGCCGAGCTCGGTCGCCAGCGCCTCACCGGCCGCCTTCGGCGCGTTCGGATACGGATGGTTGGCGCCCATGTGGACGAATTTCGGCTTGCCGGGCTTGCCCTTGGCCTTCCAGTCTTCGGCGGCCCAGGTCAGCATCGCGCGCATCGAGTCCGAATAGCTCGGACCGTAGAAGAAATTGTACGGTGCGGGCTTGGCCTTGCCGCTGGTGCCTTCCGGATCGGTCAGCGCGGCGGCGTAGGAGCCGGAGATGTCTGGGATCTTGTCCTGCGCCAGGAAACCGGTGAGGGCCTCGGTATCCGCCGTGCCCCAGCCCATGATCGCCGCGACCTTGCCGTCGGGCGCCGACCATTTCTTGTACAGCGCGATGGCGCGCGGCACCTGGTATCCGTAGTCGTTGCTGTCGACATTGAGCTGCTTGCCGCCGATGCCGCCGTTCTTGTTGACCCAGGCGAAGGTGTCCGCGACGCCCTGGCCATAGGGGGTGCCGACGTCGGACGTGCCGCCCGAGAGGTCCTGCAGATGGCCGATGGCGATCTGCGCCTGCGCGGTGGTGGCCGCGCTGCCGATCAGCAGCGCAAGGGAGACCGAGCTCAAAAGGGATCTAATCGTCATTTTTTCTTTCCTCCTGCTTATTCGTTGAACCGAATTTTGAGTTGCGTTCCGTGCTTTGCGTCAATGCGAGAACGGGTAGAGCTTCCAGTAAGCCTTGATCTGCCGCCAGCGATGCGCGAGGCCGTCCGGCTCGAACATCAAGAAGCCGATGATGATCAGGCCGATCGCGATCTCGCGCAGGAAGGTGATGTTGTTGTTGAGCTGCAGCGCCTTGTCGATGGCGCCGCCCTTCAGCCAGGCGCTCAGCCATTCCATCGATTCCGGCAGCAGCACCACGAAGGCCGTGCCCATCAGCGTGCCCATCACCGAGCCCGTGCCGCCGATGATGACCATGGCGAGGAACAGCACCGAGCGCTCGATGCCAAAGCCTTCCTGAGAGACGACGAGCTGATAGTGCGCGTAGAGCGCGCCGGCGATGCCGGCAAAGAAGGCGGCAAGCCCGAACGACAGCGTGCGGTACTTGGTCAGGTTGATGCCCATGATCTCGGCCGAGAGATAGTGATCGCGGATCGCGACCAGCGCGCGGCCGTCGCGGGTGCGCATCAGATTGGTGACAAGCAAATAGCTGATCACCATGTAGGCGAGCACGACGTAGAAATACTGCCGGTCACCACGCAGGGTGTAGCCGAAGATCGAGAACGGGTTGGCGCTGGCCGGCACCGAGCCGCCCGAGAACCATTCGGCGCGCGAGAAAAAGTCGAGCAGGATGTACTGTGCGGCGAGCGTCGCGATCACGAGATAGAGCCCCTTCAGCCGCGCCGCCGGCACGCCGAAGATCAGGCCGACCAGCGCCGTGACGACGCCGGCGAGGGGGATGGCGAAGAACACCGGGATCGGCGCGTTGTTGGAGATGTAGGCCGAGGTGAAGGCGCCGAACAGGAAGAAGGCGGCGTGGCCGATCGATATCTGGCCGGTGAAGCCGACCAGGACGTTGAGGCCGAGGGCCGCGATCGCGAAGATGCCGATCTGGATCGCGATCGAGAGCAGGTAGTTGGACAGCAGCATCGGCGCGAAGCAGGCGAGCACGATGCCGAGGATCGCGAAATTGCGGCTGGTCGCGGTCGGGAAGATAGTGGTGTCGGCCGCGTAGCTGGTGCGGAAATCGCCCGAGGGGATGAGTGTGCTTGTCGCCATTGATCAGACCCGCTCAATATCCTTGGTGCCGAACAGGCCGTACGGCTTGATCATCAGGATGATGATCAGGACGTAGAACGGCGCGATCTCATAGAGATTGCCCCAGTGCAAATACTGGCTGTCGACATACTGGGCGACGTTTTCCAATAGCCCGATGATGATGCCGCCGAGCACGGCGCCGCCGACCGAGTCGAGCCCGCCCAGGATCGCAGCCGGAAACACCTTGATGCCGTAGGCGGAGAGGCCGGACGACACGCCGTTGACCACGGCGACCACGACGCCGGCGACCGCCGAGACGGTGGCCGAGATCGCCCACGCCATCGCGAACACGTTCTTGACGGAAATGCCGAGCGACTGCGCGACCTGCTGGTTGAAGGCGGTGGCGCGCATCGCAAGGCCATATTTGGAGGCGCGGAAGAACCAGGCCATGCCGACCATCATGGCGAGCGAGACCACGAGGCTCATGACATAGACGGTCTGGATCTGCAGCCCGAACAGGCTGACCGACTGGCTCTGGAATACGCGCGGGAACGGCTGCGGGTTGACGCCGAAGATCCACTTCAGAGCGGCCTGGAACACCGTCGACAGGCCGATCGTCACCATGATCACGGAGATGATCGGCTCGCCGATCATCGGACGCAGGATCACGACCTGGATCGCAATGCCGAAGATGAACATGAAGACCAGCGTGATCGGCATGCCAACCCAGAACGGCACCTGATACTTCGTCAGCAGCGCCCAGCACACCCAGGCGCCGACCAGCAGCAATTCGCCCTGCGCGAAGTTCACGACCTGCGTCGCCTTGTAGATCAGCACGAACGACATCGCGACCACGCCGTAAAGCGTGCCGACCACGAGACCGTTGACGATCAGCTGGATCAGGAACTGGGTGTTCATGGGGTGCGGTCGCTCCGAACTGCGGCGCCAGCACCCTCTCCCCTTGTGGGAGAGGGTGGCTTCGCAAAGCGAAGCCGGGTGAGGGGTTGACTCTGCATCGGGATCGTGGAGAGGGTACCCCTCATCCAAGCGAGTTCGTGTCGACTAGCGGTGTCGCCCTCTCCCACAAGGGGAGAGGGCACATTCATGAGCACCGCGCCCTGGTCGCGCAACACAGTCATTCCGCGGCCTCCGCGAGCACGGCGCGGCCGAGGTCGACGACCTCGAGCGTGGTGCGGACGCGCTGCGTCGAGCCGTCCTGGAAGCGAATCACGGTGTCGACGGGGATCCTGGCCTTGCCGCGGTAGATCGCATCGATGATGTCGGCGTATTTCTCGTTGATGACGCCGCGGCGGACCTTGCGGGTTCGGGTCAGTTCGCCGTCATCGGCATCGAGCTCCTTGTAGAGCAGCAGGAAGCGCGAGATGCGTTGCGCCGGCGGCAGGGTGGCATTGACCGTCTCGACCTCTTTCTTGAGCAGCGCATAGACCTCGGGCCGCGAGGACAGGTCGGTGTAGGTCGTGAACGAGATCCGGTTCTTCTCCGCCCATTTCGAGATGATCGAGTAGCGGATGCAGATCATCGCGGCGAGCGCGTCGCGGCCGGCGCCGAGCACGACCGCTTCGGCGACATAGGGCGAGAACTTCAGCTTGTTCTCGATATATTGCGGCGAGAAGCGCTCGCCGCGCGAGGTCTCGGCGAGATCCTTGATGCGGTCGATCACGACAAGCTGCCGGTTGTCGTTGTAGTAGCCGGCATCGCCCGAATGCATCCAGCCGTCCTTGATATCGGCGACCGAGGCTTCGGGATTCTTGTAATAGCCGTGGAACATGTTGGGATGCCGCACCACGATCTCGCCGACGCCGTTGACGTCGGCATTGTCGATGCGGATCTCGATGTCGTCAGCCATCGGCACGCCGGTGGTGTCGGGATCGACCTTGCCTTCGGGATGCAGCGTGTAGGCGCCGAGCAGCTCGGTCTGGCCGTACAGCGTGCGCAGCGGCACGCCCATCGCCTGGAAAAACTTGAAGGTATCCGGCCCGAGCGCCGCGCCGCCGGTCGCCGCCGAGCGCAGCCGCGTGAAGCCGAGCCGGTCGCGCAGCGCGCGGAACAGCACCTGGTCTGCGAAAACAGAACGCTTGCCCTCGGCAAGCGCCGCCAGCCCGGTCTTCATGCCGAGGTCATAGAGCCGCTGCTTGAACGGCGAGGCGTCCATCACCCCGGCGCGGACGTCGGCCGCGATCGATTCCCAGACCCGCGGCGCGAACAGCACGAAGGTCGGCGCGATCTCGCGGAAGTCGTGCATCATGGTGTCGGGCTCTTCGACGAAGTTGACCTTCATCCGGGAGAGCAGCCCTTTGCCCAGCGCGTAGATCTGTTCCATGATCCAGGGCAGCGGCAGCACCGAAACATATTCGTCGTCCGGCCCCTTCGGATCGAAGGCGAGATAGGTCGCGCAGTGCCGCAGCACGCGCCCGGCCGAGAGCATCGCAAGCTTCGGATTGGCCGTCGTGCCCGAGGTGGTGCAGAGGATCGCGACGTCCTCACCCTTCGTGGCGTCGACCAGCCGTTCGTACAGGCCGGGCTCGCGCGCGGCGCGATCGCGGCCCAGCGCAACGAGCTTGCTCGCCTCCATCAATCGCGGATCGTCGTATTTGCGCATGCCGCGCGGGTCGGAATAGACGATGTGCTTGAGGTGGGGCACGCGATCGGCAAGGCCGAGCAGTTTGTCGACCTGTTCCTCGTCCTCGGCGAAGACCAGCTTGGCCTCGCCATAGGTCAGGAGATAGGCGGCCTCCTCGTCCAGCACGTCGCGGTAGAGGCCGAGGCTCATCGCGCCAATCGCGTGGGCCGCGATCTCGGCGGCGACCCAATCCGGCCGGTTGTCGCCGATAATGCCGATCACGTCGCCGCGGCCAAGTCCGAGCTCGACCATGCCGAGCGCGAAGTCATGAGTACGGGTCTGGTAGTCGTTCCAGGTGAATTCGCGCCACAGCCCGAAATCCTTCTCGCGCAGCGCGATCTCTTGGCCGTGTTCCTTCGCGTTCAGGCGCAGCATCTTGGGAAAGGTGTCGGCCTGCGCGGCGCGACCGGCATAGTCCATCATGCCGCACTCTCCCGCACCGCCGGCTTGTCGTCGGGGTCGACCAGCACTTCGTCTTCCTCGCCGAGATAGGCGCGCTTGACATGGGGATCGGCGAGCACGGTGGCCGGATCGCCCTCGGCGATCTTGCGGCCGAAATCGAGCACCATGACGCGGTGGGAGATGTCCATCACGACGCCCATGTCGTGCTCGATCATCATCACCGTCATGCCGAACTCTTCGTTGAGATCGACGATGTAGCGCGCCATGTCCTCCTTCTCTTCGAAGTTCATGCCGGCCATCGGCTCGTCGAGCAGGATCAGTTGCGGCTCGAGCGCCATCGCGCGGGCGAGCTCGACGCGCTTGCGCAGGCCGTAGGGCAGGGTGCCTGCGGTCGCCTTGCGTACCGACTGCAGATCGAGAAAGTCGATGATCTCCTCGACCTTGCGGCGGTGCTCCAGCTCCTCGCGGCGCGCGCCGGTCAGCCAGTACAGCGATCCCGTGATGAAGTTGTTCTTCAGGAGGTGATGGCGGCCGACCATGATGTTGTCGAGCACGCTCATGTGGTGGAACAGTGCGAGATTCTGGAAGGTCCGGCCGATGCCGAGCCGGGGCCGCGCGTTCGGGTTGAGGCCGGTAATGTCCTGGCCGCGATAGAACAGCTGGCCTTCGGTCGGCCGGTAGCGGCCGGAGATGCAGTTGACGATCGAGGTCTTGCCGGCGCCGTTCGGGCCGATGATGGAGAACAGCTCGCCCTCGTTGACGCCGAAGCTCACTTCGGTCAGCGCGCGGACGCCGCCAAAGCGCAATGAGACTCCGCGCACCTCGAGACTATTAGCCACCCTGTTCCCTCCAGATACGGGCGCTTTGGCGCGCTCTTTATCTTCGCTTCGATCTTACTCTTCGATCTTACATGGGCCGCCGAAGGGAGACCATCCGACTAATGATGCCGGCGTTCGGGAGATCGCTCGCCCCGATCGCCTGCGTCATGCGCGGTAACGCCGCACCCGCCTGCAAGCCCGTCTCTCGCGTCGTCCGCCTTCAGCGATCCATCGAGGAGCTGCGCGACGTTACGCGAGGTGGCTCTGAATACGAGAAAGCGATAGGTTGAATTGTCATGTGCCCGACATTTGGTCAGGAATTTTCGCTGGCATTCCAGGCCCCGGGTCCCTGGCTTCGCGCACGGCGTTGCTGCGGTGCAATATGGTTGCAGTATCTTGGGGTGGGATGCCGTCGCTAGAATGATTGCTGCTGATTACCTGAGGCGCATCGCGGCCTGGTCGCGCGAACTGAGCGAGCAAGAAATCGAAATCGCACGCGCCGGCATTTCCGAGAAATCCTACCGCGCCAACGAATTCATCTTCATGCGCGGCGACAATTTCCAGTACTGGACCGGCATCGTCACCGGGCTGGCGCGCATGGGCATCGTCTCGCGCGGCGGCAAGGCGGCGAGTTTCGCGGGCCTCACCGCAGGCGCGTGGTTCGGCGAGGGGACCGTGCTCAAGAATGAGCCCCGGCGCTACGATGTGGTCGCGCTGCGCGACACGCGCCTTGCGATGATGGATCGCCGGACCTTCGTCTGGCTGTTCGAGAACAGCGTCGGCTTCAACCGATTCCTGGTCGGCTCGCTCAATGAGCGGCTCGGCCAGTTCATCGCGCTGCTCGAATATGGCCGCACGCTGGACGCCACGGCGCGACTGGCGCGCTCGATCGCCTCGCTGTTCAATCCGATTCTCTATCCCGACCTGACGCTGCACCTCGAGATCACCCAGGAGGAGATCGGGGCGCTGTCGGGAATCTCCCGGCAGAATGCCAACCAGTGCCTGAAGCGGCTCGAGCGGGAAGGACTGTTGCGGCTCGAATATGGCGGGGTGACCATCCTGAACCTCGACCGGCTGCGCCACTATGGCGAGTGACGGGTTCCGGGCGCATTGAGCCGTTTTCGCAGTCCTAAAGTCCTGATTTCAAACGATTAAGCTATTAGACTTGGGGCAGGCTGGATGCTACAGACCGGCCTCGTCGGGATCGCGCGGTTTTCGCGCTCTCTGGAGATGACATGGCGGTTAAGGATTCGGCGGCTCAGGACTCAAAGCGGCGCGTTGCGCTGATCACCGGCGTGACCGGGCAGGACGGCGCGTATCTCGCCGAATATCTGCTCGGTCTCGGCTACACCGTGCACGGGATCAAGCGCCGGTCGTCCTCGTTCAACACCGCGCGCGTCGACCATCTCTACCAGGACCCGCATGCCGGCAACGTGCCGTTCCTGATGCACTACGGCGACATGACGGATTCGACCAATCTGATCCGCCTGGTGCAGCAGATCCGGCCGACCGAGATCTACAATCTCGCCGCCCAGAGCCACGTCCAGGTCAGTTTCGAGAGCCCGGAATACACCGCCAACGCCGACGCGATCGGCGTGCTGCGGCTCTTGGAGGCGATCCGCATCCTCGGCATGGAAAAGGAAACGCGGTTCTACCAGGCCTCGACCTCGGAGCTTTACGGGCTCGTGCAAGAGGTGCCGCAGAAGGAGACCACGCCATTCTATCCGCGTTCGCCCTATGGCGTGGCCAAGCTCTACGGCTACTGGATCACGGTGAACTACCGTGAGGCCTATGGCATGTTCGCGAGCAACGGCATCCTGTTCAACCATGAGAGCCCGATCCGCGGCGAGACCTTCGTGACGCGCAAGATCACACGCGCCGTCGCCCGCATCGAGGTCGGCCTCGAGAACAAGCTCTATCTCGGCAATCTCGACGCCAAGCGCGACTGGGGCCACGCCCGCGACTATGTCGAGGGCATGCACAGGATCCTGCAGGTGGACGAGCCCGGCGACTTCGTGCTCGCGACCGGCGAGACGCGGTCGGTCCGCGAGTTCGTCGAGCTGGCGTTTGCCGAGGTCGGCCGCAGCATCGAATGGCGCGGCAAGGGCGTCGAGGAGGTCGGTATCGACAAGGCGTCCGGCAACACCCTGGTGCAGATCGATCCGACCTATTTCCGCCCGACCGAGGTCGATCTTCTGATCGGCGACGCCAGCAAGGCGCGCGCCAAGCTCGGCTGGGCGCCGAAGACGCCGTTCGCGCAGCTGGTGAAGGAAATGGTCGCCAGCGATCTCGTCGAGGCCAGGCAGGACGCGGCCAATGGCAAGCACGGCGTTTGAGCTGAAGGGCAAGACGGTCTTCGTTGCCGGCCATCGCGGCATGGTCGGCTCGGCGCTGATGCGCCGGCTGGCGCGCGAGGAGGCCGATCTCCTGACGGTGTCGCGCAGCGAGGTCGATCTGCGTGACCAAACCGCGGTGAATGCCTGGTTTGCCGCGAAGCGGCCGCAGGCCGTGTTCCTCGCTGCCGCCAAGGTCGGCGGCATCGTCGCCAACAACACGCTGCGGGCGGAATTCCTCTACGACAATCTGGCGATCTCGAGCAACGTGATCGAGGCGGCCCATGCCAATGGATGCGAGAAGCTGATGTTCTTCGGCTCGTCCTGCATCTATCCGCGCCTGGCGCCGCAGCCGCTGCGCGAGGATTCGATGTTGACCGGCCAGCTGGAGCCGACCAACGAGCCCTATGCCATCGCCAAGATCGCCGGCATCAAGATGGCCGAGGCCTATCGCAGCCAGTACGGCGCCGATTTCATCAGCGTGATGCCGACCAATCTCTACGGTCCCGGCGACAATTATCACCCCGAATACAGCCACGTCGTCGCCGCGCTGATCCGCCGCTTCCACGAGGCCAAGGTTTCGGGCGCAGGCAACGTCGCGGTGTGGGGCACCGGCACGCCGCGCCGCGAATTCCTCTATGTCGACGATCTCGCCGACGCCTGCATCCATCTGATGAAGACCTATTCCTCGTCCGAACTAGTCAATATCGGCACCGGCGAGGACATCACCATTGCCGAGTTCGCGCGCGTCGTCGCGGCCGCCGTCGGCTATCGCGGCGAGATCAAGTTCGACACGTCGCGCCCGGACGGCACGCCGCGCAAGCTGCTCGACGTCGGCCGGCTGGCCAGGCTCGGCTGGCGCGCCACCACCTCGCTCGAGGATGGCATCGCCCTCGCGTACCAGGCCTATCTGCGCGAGACGAAGTGACGCGGTGAACCTCCCGCCCTCCGACTGAGAATATCTGTCGGCTTGGCGACGCCGTGCGGCTAGGATGCGCGTGGCCAAGCGTGCCGCAAGAGCCGCCAGTGCGTCGGAGGAGACATCATGAGGGTTCTACGCCGCCAGTTCCTGCAACTTGCAGCCGCTACGGCTGCGCTTCCGCTCACATTTGGAAAAGCGATTGCCGAGGCCTATCCGGCGCGGCCGGTTCGCCTCGTGATCGGCTATACGCCCGGCGGTTCGGCGGACCTGACGGCGCGCCTGATGGGGCAGTGGCTGTCGGAAAAGCTCGGGCAATCCTTCATTGTCGAGAACCGGCCGGGCGGCGGGACCAACATCGCCACCGAGCAGGCGCTGCGCGCGGCACCCGACGGCTACACGCTGCTGCTGGTCGCGCCGGCCAATGCGATCAACGCGACGCTCTACCAGAAGCTCCCCTTCGACTTCATGCGCGAGATGGAGCCGATCGCGGGCATCATTCGCTTTCCCAACGTCGTGGTGGTGCACCCCTCGCTGCCGATCAAGTCAATTCCCGAATTGATCGCCTATGCAAAGGCCAATCCCGGCAAGCTCAACATGGCGTCGTCGGGCAACGGTTCGACGATCCACATGTCGGGCGAACTGTTCAAGATGCTGACCGGCATCAACATGCAGCACGTGCCTTACCGGGGCGGTGCGCCGGCGCTCACCGATATGCTGTCCGGGGTGATGCAGGTGATGTTCGATAATCTTCCGACCTGCGCCGAGCACGTCAAATCCGGCAAGCTGCGCGGACTTGCGGTCACCAGCACGACCCGTTCGGACGTGCTTCCGGACCTGCCGCCGGTCGCCGACTTCCTGCCGGGCTACGAGGCGAGCGCCTGGTACGGCCTTGCGGCGCCGAAGAACACGCCGCCTGAAATCGTCGACAGGCTCAACAAGGCCGTCAATGAAATCCTCGCCGATCCCAAGGCCAAGGCGCGGTTTACCGAGATAGGCGCGATCATGCTGCCGGGCTCGGCTGCCGACTTCGGCAAACTGGTGGCCGATGAGACCGAGAAGTGGGGCAAGGTGGTCAAGTTCGCCGGCGCCAAGGTGGACTAGCTTTGAGCCGTCGCGCGTGGCGGGTTTTTTGAAAGCGCGGCTGCCATCGCCGAGATCAGCGGCCGCATGAAGAAGGCGTCTTCGGCAGGATAGATGTCGGTGCGCAGGCCGTGGGACTTGAGTTCGTCCGATACCGCCGGTCCGACGGACGCGATCGGCGTACGCTCGAAGCCCTGGCGTAACGTCTCCTCGCAACCGCGCGCCCGTGCCACCTCGATGAGGCGGCGGACCTGGCCGAGGTTGGTCAGCGCGATCGCGTCGATGCGGCCCCGCGCCATCTCCTCGATCGCGGTGACGATGTTGGCGTCGGCAGCCTGCGCATCATAGACATAGGGCAGCACCGTATCGACCTCGGCGCCCTGTGCCTTGATCGCGCCGATCAGGGTGGCGTGATCCTTGTCCGGATAGAGCTGCAGGCCGAGCCGATGGCCGGTCAGGTCGAGCTTCGACAGCATCTCGGCGACGCCTTCCGACGTCGGCTTCTCGGTGGTTATCTGCGGTTCCAGGCCGATCTCGCGCAGCGCCCGGCCGGGCTTTGGGCCGCGGGCGAGTTTGCGCGCCTTGGCGAGGCTATCGACAAACTCCCGCTCGACACCGATCCGGCGCACGACCTTCATCAGCCGGCGCAGGCCTTCGCCGGTCATCAGCACGAGATCGTCGAGCGGCCGTTCGATGGCGCGGCGAATCCAGCCCTCGATCGGCGCCGCATCGGGCGCATCGTGGATGGTGAACATCGGGCATTGCAGCACGTCGGCCCCCTGCTCGGCGAGCAGGCGGGAAAACTGCGCCTCCTCGCGCGTCTCGAGGATCAGGATGCGGTAGCCGTTCAGCCGTTCAGCCATGATGGTCCCTAATAAACATTGTCGTCATTTGTTCGATTTGACCCCCGCGCCGGGATTGGCGCAAGGCCGCCTGCGGTGTAGACGAGGGCCGAAAATGACCGTTCCACCGATCTGCTCAAGCTTTGGTCAATTGGCATGCCCGACCATCAATTCGTTTTGACCCTGTCCTGTCCGGACCGTCCGGGGATCGTCTCGGCGGTCTCGACGTTTCTCGCCCATAACGGCCAGAACATCCTGGACGCCCAGCAGTTCGATGACGTCGAAACCGGCAAGTTCTTCATGCGCGTGGTGTTCACCGCTGCCGACCTTGCGGTCGAGCTCGCGGCGCTGCAGACCGGCTTTGCCGCGATCGCCGAACGGTTCGGCATGGAATGGCAGATGCGCGATCGCGCCAGCCGCCGCCGGGTGATGCTGTTGGTGTCGAAGTCCGATCACTGCCTGGTCGACATCCTCTACCGCTGGCGCACCGGCGAGCTCGAGATGATCCCGACCGCTGTTGTCTCCAACCATCCGCGCGAGACCTATGGCTCGCTCGATTTCGGCGATATCCCGTTCCATCATCTGCCGGTGACGAAAGAGACCAAGCGGCAGCAGGAAGACGCGGTGTGGAAGCTGGCCCAGGACACCAGGACCGATCTCGTCGTGCTGGCCCGCTACATGCAGATCCTGTCGGACGAGATGTCGGCGCGGCTGTCGGGCCGCTGCATCAACATCCATCATTCCTTCCTGCCGGGCTTCAAGGGCGCGAGGCCCTACCATCAGGCGCATGAGCGCGGCGTCAAGCTGATCGGTGCCACGGCGCATTACGTCACCAGCGATCTCGACGAGGGGCCGATCATCGACCAGGACGTCGAGCGCATCAGCCACCGCGATACGCCTGAGGATCTCGTGCGCAAGGGGCGCGACATCGAGCGCCGGGTGCTGGCGCGCGCGATCCGCTACCATCTCGCCGATCGCGTCATCCTCAACGGACGCAAGACCGTGGTGTTCGTCGACTGATCCGCGGCTTCGCTCGGTCCGCATAAGGCGATGCGGGTTCAGCGGCCGGCCGACCGTGCGCTCAGTGGGCCGCGTCCTGCGGTGCCGTTGCCGGCTTGGCTTCGTCGCCGCGCTGGGCCGCGGGCGTCAGCCGCTTGCGTTCCCGATCCTGCATGAACTTGTCGTATTCCGGGGTGCCCGGCCGCGGCGGCGCATCCGCGGGCAGGCCGCCGGCCCAGGCTGGAATGGTGTCGGCCATGCCGGCGGATAGCTTCTGGTTCATGGAGCTGCATCCCCCGAGCGCGCCGGCCGCGAGCGCGAGGGCAGTCAGGACAGCGATGGGGCGCGTCACGATTGGCATGGGAGGAAGGATACAGCCCTGTTCTTTATGGATGATGATCTCGGGCGCGACCGTTCGGCTGCAATTGTGCTTGTTTGTTGACATTGTTGCTGCGTTTGTACGATCGTACAAATGAATCGAGCCGATGGCGGCCTTGAATGCGCGAGACCGCTTCTCGCGGGAGGCATTGAGTCTTGTGGAGCGATGTTGGTATCCTGATACTTGCTTCTGCAGCCAGACCCGATCGCGTCGCGCGCGGCACACGTCCATCGTCCGATTGACAGAGGGCACGGGGAGACGCCTTGTCGCGTTGCGGCTTGGCCGTGCATGCGTGAGTTAAAACAAGGCAAGAGCCGGGGACCAAGGCTCGATGCAGAAGAACGGAAGGGGGAGGGACGTCGATGTTCAATCGTCGCAAAATGTTGCTGTGGGGCGCCGCTTCGGCCGTGCTTCCCGGGTTGTGTGCCAGTGTGCCGGCGTGGGCGGACGACGCCGTCAAGATCGGGCTGATCCTGCCGATGACCGGCGGTCAGGCGTCGACCGGCAAGCAGATCGATAACGCCATCAAGCTCTACCTGCAGCAGAAGGGCGACACCGTCGCCGGCAAGAAGATCGAGATCATCCTGAAGGACGACGCCGCGGTGCCGGACAACACCAAGCGGCTTGCGCAGGAGCTGATCGTCAACGACAAGGTCAATTTCATCGCCGGCTTCGGCGTGACGCCCGCGGCGCTCGCCGCGGCGCCGCTGGCGACGCAGGCCAAGATTCCGGAAGTCGTGATGGCCGCAGGCACTTCGATCATCACCGAGCGCTCGCCCTATATCGTGCGCACCAGCTTCACGCTGGCGCAGTCCTCCACCATCATCGGCGACTGGGCGGTGAAGAACGGCATCAAGAAGGTTGCGACGTTGACCTCGGACTATGCGCCCGGCAACGATGCGCTGACCTTCTTCAAGCAGCACTTCACCGCCGGCGGCGGCGAGATCGTCGAAGAGGTCAAGGTCCCGCTCGCCAATCCGGACTTCGCGCCGTTCCTGCAGCGCATGAAGGATTCCAAGCCCGACGCGATGTTCGTATTCGTGCCGGCCGGGCAGGGCGGCAACTTCATGAAGCAATATGCCGAGCGCGGGCTCGACAAGAGTGGCATCAGGGTGATCGGACCCGGCGACGTCATGGACGACGATCTGCTCAACAATATGGGCGATGCCGCGCTCGGCGCGGTGACGGCGCATCTCTATTCGGCCGCGCATCCGTCTGCAATGAACAAGGAGTTCGTCGTCGCCTACAAGAAGGCGTTCGGCAACCGCCCGGGCTTCATGGCGGTCAGCGGCTATGACGGCATCCATCTGATCTATGAGGCGCTGAAGAAGACCAATGGTGCGACCGACGGCGACAAACTGATCGAGGCGATGAAGGGCATGAAGTGGGAGAGCCCGCGCGGCCCGATCTCGATCGATCCGGAAACCCGTGACATCGTGCAGAACATCTATATCCGCAAGGTCGAGAAGGTCGACGGCGAGCTCTACAATGTCGAGTTCGCGACCTTCGAGGCCGTCAAGGATTCCGGCAAGACCAAGAAATAGCATCGTCATCGGCGGCGTGCGCCCCGGCCCTCACCACGTCATGCCCGGCCAAAAGCGCGAAGCGCGTCTTCGCGCAGGTGTGCCGGGCATCCACGTCTTTCTTCCCGGCGAGCAGAAGACGTGGATGGCCGGGACAGGCCCGGCCATGACGATGACCTTGACGTTCGAGCTGTTGTTCTTGTTGCGTCCTCACGGCTAAGCTGACTCCATGGCCTCTATGCTCACCAACCTGTTCGACGGCGTCGCCTACGGCATGCTGCTGTTCGTGCTCGCCTGCGGGCTTGCGGTGACGCTCGGGCTGATGAATTTCGTCAATCTCGCGCATGGCGCCTTCGCGATGGCCGGCGGCTATATCTGCGCCGTGCTGGTGAATAATTCCGGCTGGCCGTTCTTCGCAGGCCTGCCGCTCGCCTTTGTCGGCAGCGCCGTGATCGGCATCGCGCTGGAGCGCACGCTGTACCGCCATCTCTATAGCCGCAGCCATCTCGACCAGGTGCTGTTCTCGATCGGTCTGGTGTTCATGTCGGTCGCGGCGGTCGACTACATCATGGGATCTTCGCGGGTCTTCATCAAGCTGCCGGCGGCGCTGGAAGGCCAGATCGACCTGTTCGGCGTCGGCATCGGCCGCTACCGGCTGATGATCGTGGTGATCTGCGGCCTGCTCACGCTGGCGCTGCAACTGATCCTCGCCAAGACCCGGTTCGGCAGCCGGCTGCGCGCCGCGGTCGACGATCCGCGCGCCGCGATCGGGCTCGGCATCAACGTGCCGCAGGTGTTCGCCTTCACCTTTGCGTTCGGCTGCGGCCTCGCCGGCCTCGGCGGCGCGCTGAGCGCGGAGATCCTCGGGCTCGATCCGTATTTCCCGCTCAAATTCATGATCTACTTCCTGATCGTCGTCACCGTCGGCGGCTCCTCCTCGATCACCGGACCGTTCCTGGCGTCGCTTTTGCTCGGCATCGCCGATGTCGCCGGCAAGTATTACGTGCCCAAGCTCGGTCCGTTCGTGATCTACACGGTCATGATCGTGATCCTGCTCTGGCGTCCGAACGGCCTGTTCGGCCGTACCGCGCCACGGTGAGGCTGATATGACGGCGCTATCCGACGTTTCCACTCACGCGATGGCCAGCGCCCGCTGGCGGGTCAGCGAGGTCGCGTTCTGGGCGCTGGCGCTCGCCTGCGCCTTCCTGTTCCCGTCGCGCTATTTGATCATGACCGACATCGTGCGGCTCGGTTTGTTCGCGCTGTCGCTCGACCTGATCCTCGGCTACGCCGGCATCGTTTCGCTCGGCCACGCGGCCTTTTTCGGCGTCGGCGCCTATTCGGCCGGCTTGCTGGCGCTGCACGGCATCGTCAACGAGCCCGTCATCGCGCTGGTCGCCGCCGGTCTGGTCGCGGCGCTGCTCGGTTTCCTGACCAGCTTTCTCGTCATCCGCGGCGTCGACCTGACACGGCTGATGGTGACGCTCGGCATCGCCCTGCTGCTTGAAGCGCTCGCCGAACGCTTCTCGAACATCACCGGCGGCACCGACGGGCTGCAGGGGATCGAGATGCAGCCGATCCTCGGTCTGTTCACCTTCGACATGTTCGGCAAGACCGGGTTCTTCTACTCGCTGATCGTGCTGTTCATCCTATTCCTGCTCGCCCGACGCATTGTGCATTCGCCGTTCGGCCTGTCGCTGCGCGCGATCAAGAACAATCCGCTGCGCGCGGCCGCCATCGGCGTGCCGGTCAACCGTCGCCTGATCGCGGTCTATACGCTCGCGGGCTTCTATGCAGGGATCGCAGGCGCGCTGTTCACCCAGACCACGGCGCTCGCCTCGCTCGACGTGTTTTCCTTCGAGCGCTCCGCCGATCTGATGCTCGTGCTCGTGATCGGCGGCACCGGCTATCTCTACGGCGGCCTCATCGGGGCCGTCGTGTTCAAGATGCTGCAGGAGCTGTTTCAGAGCATCACCCCGCAATACTGGCTGTTCTGGATCGGCCTCGTGCTGGTCGTGATCGTGCTGGTCGGCCGCGCGCGCATCCATCGCTGGGTGCTGTTCGTGCCCAACCTGATCATCCGCCAGTTCGCCTGCCGCAAGGCCGCCGTTGCCGTGCCGGAGAGCGACGCGTCATGACGATCGCGCTGGAAACCCGCCGCCTCGAAAAATCCTTCGGCGCCCTTCGCGTCACCCGCGATCTCTCGCTGAAGGTGATGCAAGGGGCCCGCCATGCGCTGATCGGGCCGAACGGCGCGGGCAAGACCACCGTGATCAATCAGCTGACCGGCGTGCTGACGCCGAACAGCGGGCGAATCCTGCTCGAAGGTAGCGACATCACCGGCCTGTCCGTCCACAAGCGGGTGCTGCGCGGGCTGTCGCGCACGTTCCAGATCAACCAGCTCTATCCCGACCTGACCCCGCTCGAAACCATCGGGCTCGCAGTCTCCGAACGGATGGGCCACGGCGGCGACTGGTGGCGGCGGATGGGGACGCGGAGCGACGTCAACACCGAGATCGCCGAGATCCTGTCGCGCTTCCATCTGCTCGACGTGATGACGGAGCTCACCTCGACCTTGCCCTATGGCAAGCAGCGCCTGCTCGAGATCGCGGTCGCGATCGCCGCCAAGCCGCGGGTGCTGCTGCTCGACGAGCCCGCCGCGGGCGTGCCCGAGAGCGAGCGCCACGACATCCTGGCGGCGGTCGCAGCATTGCCGCGCGACGTCACGGTGCTGCTGATCGAGCACGACATGGACCTCGTATTCTCCTTCGCCGACCGCATCTCGGTGCTGGTCAATGGCGGCCTGCTCGCCGAGGGCGCGCCCGACGAGGTCGCGCGCGATCCGCAGGTGAGGGCGGTCTATCTCGGCGAGGCCGCCGATGCCTGACCTTCTTTCCATCCAGGGCCTGCGTGCCGGATATGGGGAGGCGGTGGTGCTGCCCGATATATCGCTGGCGCTTGCGGAGGGCCAGGTGCTAGCGCTGCTCGGCCGCAACGGCACCGGCAAGACCACGCTGATCAATTCGATCGTCGGCATCGTCAGGCGCCTCGGCGGCAGCGTCGCGCTCGCAGGCCGCGACATCACGGCGATGCGGCCCGACCAGCGCGCCCGCGCCGGGATCGGCTGGGTGCCGCAGGAGCGCAACATTTTCCGCTCGCTGACGGTGGAAGAGAACATGACCGCGGTGGCGCAGTCCGGGCCGTGGACGGTCGAGCGGGTCTATGAGATGTTTCCGCGGCTGCAGGAGCGGCGGCGCAATTTCGGCAACCAGCTGTCCGGTGGCGAGCAGCAGATGCTGGCGATCGGCCGCGCGCTGACGCTAAATCCGAAAGTGCTGCTGCTCGACGAGCCGACCGAAGGCCTCGCGCCGATCATCGTTGAGGAATTGTTAAAGGCGATCGGAACCATCACGCGCTCAGGCGGCATCTGCTCAATCATCGTCGAGCAGAACGCGCAAAAGATTCTGGGGCTGGCCGACCGCGTTGTGATATTGGAACGCGGCACGATCGTGCACGACGCCGCAAGCAGCGCGCTGAAAGCCGATCCCTCCGTCCTCGAGCGCCACCTCGGCGTCTCTGGGGCCAAGGCACATTAGACGGCACATTAGAAACGTCCGGGAGTTGACCATGCAGCGAACCAAGCCTCCGTTCCGCGCCGACGAGGTCGGCAGTCTGTTGCGGCCGCCGAAGATCAAGGAGGCTCGCGCCAGATTGGAAAAGGGCGAGATTTCCGCCGACGAACTGCGCAAGGTGGAGGACATGGAGATCGAGAAGGTCGTGCACAAGCAGGCCTCGGTCGGCCTGAAGCTTGCGACCGACGGCGAGTTCCGCCGCTCCTGGTGGCATTTCGATTTCCTCAGCCATCTGACCGGCTGCGAGCTGTTCCATCCCGACATGGGCATCCAGTTCGCCGGCGTGCAGACCCGGCACGATGCCATCAGGGTGATTGGCAAGCTGGATTTCTCCGATCATCACCCGATGCTCGATCACTTCAGGTTCCTGAAGAAATACGCCGACCAGGCGCATGTCACGCCGAAGATGACGATCCCCTCGCCGGCGGTGCTGCATTTCCGCGGCGGCCGCAAGCTGATTTCGAAGGAGGTCTATCCGGACCTCGAGGAATTCTATCAGGATCTCGGCAAGACCTACCGCAAGGCGGTCAAGGCGTTCTACGACGCCGGTTGCCGCTATTTGCAATTCGACGACACGGTGTGGGCCTATCTGTGCTCGCAGGAGGAATTGCAGAAGTCGCGCGACCGCGGCGACAATCCGGATGGCCTGCAGGAGATCTACGCCCGGGTCATCAACTATGCGATCGCCGACCGTCCGTCCGACATGGTGATCACGACCCATGTCTGCCGCGGCAATTTCCGTTCGACCTGGATCTCCTCCGGCGGCTACGAGCCGGTCGCCGAGACCCTGCTCGCCGGCACCAATTACGACGGCTATTTCCTCGAATATGATTCCGACCGCGCCGGCGGCTTCGAGCCGCTGCGCTTCCTGCCCAAGGGCAACAAGGTCGTGGTGGTCGGCGTCATCACCTCGAAGTTCGGCGAGCTCGAGAAGAAGGACGACATCAAGCGGCGGCTGGAGGAGGCATCCAAATTTGCCCCGATCGAGCAGCTCGCGGTGTCGCCGCAATGCGGCTTTGCCTCGACCGAGGAAGGCAACATTCTCTCCGAGGAAGAGCAGTGGGCCAAGCTGCGGCTCGCGGTCGAGGTCGCGAACGAGGTGTGGGGGAAGTGACGCGCTGATGTCATTCCGGGGCGATGCGAGGCATCGAACCCGGAATCTCGAGATCCCCCGGGGCGCAATTGCGCCCCTGAGGTTCGCGCTGCGCGCGCCCCGGAATGACGGTGCTCAAGCGCACCGTCATTGCTCCGCCAGATAGACCTCGCCGAGCAGCGACGAGTTCGACCACGGCACCTGCTTGCCCTTGGTCGCGGCGACGACCTCGGCGCGGACCCGTGTCAGCATCTGCTGCACCTCGAGGCCGGGCGTGCCGACATGGCGCGACAGCGCCGCCGAGAACGGGCTGTTGGCGCCTTCGCCGTCGAGCGCGACCTGGCCCGGCGCGGTCGCAAACGCGATCAGCGTGCCGGCGCCGAGCGTCGAGCCCGATCCGAGCGAGGCGGGCGCGGCAAGGCCGGAGCCCGCTTCGATGCCGCGGCTTGGACCTGTGGAGGCCAGCTGCGGCGCCATCGGATTGTTGCGGCAGGCATCGAGGATCAGGATGTTGGTGCGGATCTGGTCGTCGAGCCCGGCCATGATGGTGTCCATGTCGACCATCGCGTCGGTGGCGCGGCTGCCCGCCTTGAACTCGATATCGACCGGCACGAGATAGTTGCGGCCGTCGACCTGCACGCCGTGACCGGCATAGTAGACCACGGCGATCTGCGACCGCGCCGCCTCGCGCAGGAAATCGTGGATTGTCTTCTGCATCGTGTCGCGATCGAGATCGAGGCCTTCGGAGACCGTGAAGCCGATGTCGCGCAGGCTCCTGGCGATGGCGCGCGCATCGTTGGGCGGATTGGGCAGCGCCTTGACATGCGCATAGGCGCCGTTGCCGATCACCAGCGCGACGCGCCGGCCGGTTGCTGCGGCCTGCACGCGTGCTGCGGGCGCAGCCGGTGCTGCGGCGGGAGCCGGCGGTGCAGGGGCAGGGCTGCTCTCGGCGGCCGGCGCCGCCGCGGTCTTGCGCGGTGCCGCGTCGGCCTCCTTGAGCAGCGCGAGCCGCACTTTCGCGGTGGCCTGGTTGGCCTTGCTGCCGGCATCGGACGCCACGCCTTCGAGCACCGAGGCGTAATCTTCCTTGGCATGCGCAGCATCGCCCTTCGCTTCGTAGCTGAGGCCGCGCTGGGTATAGGCCGAGATCAGCACGCTGCCGGGCGGCGTCATGATGTTGACGGGCGCCTTGGCCTTGGCGAGCCGGATTGCCTCCGACGTGTCCGCAATCGCGCGCTCGATCTCGCCCTTGGCGCGCCAGATCACGGCGCGGCTGATCAGCGGCTGCGGCAGCGACGGGTCGATCCTGACCGCCTCGTTGATGTCGGCGAGCGCGCCGTCGAGATCGCCGAGCGCCCGCTTCGAGGCGCCGCGGTTCTGATAGGAGAAGGCTGACTTCGGACCGGCCTTGATCGCGGCGTCATAGTCGGCGATCGCCTTGGCGTAGTCGCCCTTGCTGCGATAGGCGTTGCCGCGGTTGTGGAAGATGATGCCGCTCGGCGGCCCCATGGGCAGCGCATCGTTGAAGTCGGCGATCGCGATGTCGTACTCGCCTTTGTCGAAATAGGCCGAGCCCCGGAGGTTGTAGACAGCGGTGCTCGGCTTGAGGCGCAGGGCCTCGGTGGCGTCGGATATCACCTGGGCGTAGTTGCCCTTCTTGTTCCAGCCGACCGCGCGCCAGAAATAGATGGTCGCGAGCTTCTCGCCGGAAAACACCTTCAGCGCGATGATCTTGGTGCAGGCGTCGATCATCTGGTCGGCCGGCGTGGTGTCGGTCGTGCAGAGTGGGCCGAGCTGGGAGCGCGCCTGGCCGAAACAGGGCGCCGACCAGAGCAAAGCGGCCAGGAGGGCGGGGATCAGGAGCAGGCGGCGCATTGGTCATCCGGGGGTAAAGCCGTCATGGCGATCGCCGACGGCAGGGCGGGTCCATGACTGTTTGGTGATCGCGCAGCAGAGGGGGTTCAACTGGTGGGAAAATGGTGATAAGATGCTACTAGTCATCAATTCTGCCCACTCCCGTCCCACTCGCTGCTGCCCACCCCAGGCGCCATGAAGAACGACGAAATCCTCAGCCAGATCACGGATTTTTGCCGCCGCTCCGACATGGCGGAGACGACGTTCGGCCGCCGTGCCGTCAACGACGGCAAGCTGGTGCACCGGCTGCGCGAGGGCAAGCGCATCACCATCGACACGCTCGACCGCATCAACGGCTTTATCGCGACCTCGACCCCGGGCGGCGTGGCGCCGCCGCGCGGCCTCGTGGTGCCGCCGGAAAAGCGCGATCCGCGGGGCAATTTCCGGTTCTTCGAGAACCGCCAGCGCTATTTGCTGTTCGTCCACACCTGCAGCGAGAAGCGGGTGATCGCCGACCGGGTTGCGCTGGAACTGGCGGCCATCCACCCGCGGCCGCCGGCGCTGCGGGTGTTCGACGCCGGGATGGGCGACGGCACGGTGCTGGCGCGGGTCCTGCGCGCCATGCATGGCCGCTTCCCACATATGCCGTTCTATGTCGCCGGCAAGGAGTTGAGCCTGGAGGACGTCCGCCTGACCCTCGATAAGGTCCCCGACCGCCTGTTCGAGCATCCGGCCAGCGTCTTCGTGTTCACCAACATGTATTATGCCGAGGCGCCGTGGCTGACGCCGAAGAACTCCGCGGCGGCCGCCAGCATGATTTGGCACGAGGTGCCGCTGCGCGGGGCGTCATCGGGTGAGTTCGAGGCCCAGATCGCCGAACTCGGTCCGTTCCTGGAGCAGAACTGGCGGGCCAATCTCAGCCCCGGCAATGCGATGCCGATCTATGAGCGGCCGGTGGCGCTGGTCCTGTACCGCGACGATCACCGGTTCCTGCTCGATTCCATCATTCCGCGGGCCGGCCGCACCGAAGCCAATTTCGATCTTGTGATCGCCTCGCAACCCTACCGCGCCAAATCCTCGGTGAACTTCCGCGCCAAGCGGATCATCGCGCCGCTGGCCCGCGCGCTGCGCGGCGGCGGACGGCTGATAGGAATCCACTCCCACGGCGGCGATCCCGGGCTTGAAATGATTCAAGCCGTCTGGCCCGGAGAAAATCCTTTCGCCGTCAGCCGTCATGAGATACTGCGCGCGGTGAAATACGAGTTGGGCTCCGCCGGGCGCGAGCTGAACTTCAACGCCTACGCCGATAACCGTTCGATCTTCCGATATGATATGGAAGCGCTGCCCAATGAGGTAACCGGCTCGATCGGAACCTCGACGGCCTTTGCTGCGTGGAATGCGGCGGTGTATGTCGCGCAGATCGAAGATGAGCGGTTGACCGAAACGACCGAAAACGGACGAGCTCTCGAGGCCACGCGCGAAGTTCTCCGCAAACACAACGGGCTGTGGTTCTACGACGAATCCTACGTCATCTCGCGGCGACGAGACTGACATGCCGGGGACATATTCACCAACCAACGTCGGACTTCGACTTAACAAGGGGTTTGCTTGATGCGCGCGTCTTATCTGTTCACCAGCGAGTCGGTCTCGGAAGGCCATCCGGACAAGGTCTGTGATCGGATCTCGGATGAGATCGTCGATCTGTTCTATCGCGAGGGACCGAAAGCGGGCATCGACCCGTGGCAGATCCGCGCGGCGTGCGAGACGCTCGCGACCACCAACAAGGTGGTGATCGCCGGCGAAACGCGCGGCCCGAGCTCGGTCACCAACGACCAGATCGAGAGCGTGGTTCGCTCTGCAATCAAGGACATCGGCTACGAGCAGGACGGCTTCCACTGGAAGAACTGCGACATCGAGATCCTGCTGCATCCGCAGTCGGCCGACATCGCGCAGGGCGTCGACGCGCTGCAGCCGGGCGAAGTCAAGGAAGAGGGGGCCGGCGACCAGGGCATCATGTTCGGTTACGCCACCAACGAGACGCCGGACCTGATGCCGGCGCCGATCTTCTACGCCCACAAGATCCTGCGGCTGATCTCCGAAGCGCGCCACTCCGGCCGCGAGAAGGTGCTGGGTCCGGACTCCAAGAGCCAGGTCACGGTGCAGTACGAGAACGGCAAGCCGGTCGGCGTCCGTGAGATCGTGGTCTCGCACCAGCATCTGATCGAGGACCTCTCGTCCAAGCAGATTCGCGACATCGTCGAGCCCTATGTCCGCGAGGCGCTGCCGAAGGAGTGGATCAGCGACAAGACGATCTGGCACATCAATCCGACCGGCAAGTTCTTCATCGGCGGTCCCGACGGCGACTCCGGCCTGACCGGCCGCAAGATCATCGTCGACACCTATGGCGGCGCGGCTCCGCACGGCGGCGGCGCGTTCTCCGGCAAGGATCCGACCAAGGTCGACCGCTCGGCGGCCTATGCCGCGCGCTATGTCGCCAAGAACATCGTCGCGGCCGGTCTTGCCGACCGCTGCACGCTGCAGCTCGCCTATGCGATCGGCGTGGCGCGTCCGCTGTCGATCTACATCGACACCCACGGCACCGGTAAGGTGTCGGAGGATCAGCTCGAGAAGGCGGCGGCCAAGGCGATGGATCTGACGCCGCGCGGCATCCGCAGCCATCTCGACCTCAACCGTCCGATCTACGCGCGCACCTCGGCCTACGGTCATTTCGGCCGCACGCCCGACAATGAGGGCGGCTTCTCCTGGGAGAAGACCGATCTCGTCGAGCAGCTGAAGCGCGCGCTCTGATACTTGCGTCATTCCGGGGCGCTCGCGAGAGCGAGCGAACCCGGAATCCCTAATCATCACCTCGAGATTCCGGGTTCGCCTCTTCGAGGCGCCCCGGAATGACCCGTTCAACAACAGGACGCTCAAATGAACGCCCCCACGAAGCCCGGCTTCACCGACTACATTGTCAAGGATATTGCGCTCGCCGATTTCGGCCGCAAGGAGATCTCGCTGGCCGAGACCGAGATGCCCGGCCTGATGGCCACCCGCGAGGAGTTCGGCCCCAAGCAGCCGCTGAAGGGCGCGCGCATCGCGGGCTCGCTGCACATGACGATCCAGACCGCGGTATTGATCGAGACGCTAGCCGCGCTCGGCGCCGACATCCGCTGGGTCTCCTGCAACATCTACTCGACCCAGGATCACGCCGCGGCCGCGATCGCCGCCGCCGGCATTCCGGTGTTCGCCGTCAAGGGCGAGACGCTGACCGAGTATTGGGACTACACCGCAAAGCTGTTCGACTGGCACGGCGGCGGCACGCCGAACATGATCCTCGATGACGGCGGCGACGCCACCATGCTGGTGCATGCCGGCTACCGCGCCGAACAGGGCGACACCGCTTTCCTCGACAAGCCGGGCTCCGAGGAAGAGGAGATCTTCTACGCGCTGGTCAAGCGCCTCCTGAAGGAGAAGCCGAAGGGCTGGTTCGCCGAGATCGCCAAGAACATCAAGGGCGTCTCGGAAGAGACCACCACGGGCGTGCATCGCCTCTACGAGATGGCCAACAAGGGCACGCTGCTGTTCCCGGCGATCAACGTCAACGACAGCGTCACCAAGTCGAAGTTCGACAACCTCTATGGCTGCCGCGAGTCGCTGGTCGACGGCATCCGCCGCGGCACCGACGTGATGCTGTCGGGCAAGGTCGCGATGGTCGCCGGCTTCGGCGACGTCGGCAAGGGCTCGGCCGCCTCGCTGCGCCAGGCCGGCTGCCGCGTCATGGTCTCCGAGGTCGATCCGATCTGCGCGCTGCAGGCGGCGATGGAAGGCTATGAGGTCGTGACCATGGAAGACGCGGCGCCGCGCGCCGACATCTTCGTCACCGCCACCGGCAACAAGGACATCATCACCATCGAGCACATGCGCGCGATGAAGGATCGCGCCATCGTCTGCAACATCGGTCACTTCGACAACGAGATTCAGATTGCGAGCCTTCGCAATCTGAAGTGGACCAACATCAAGCCGCAGGTCGACGAGATCGAATTTCCCGACAAGCACCGCATCATCATGCTGTCGGAAGGTCGGCTGGTGAACCTCGGCAATGCGATGGGCCACCCGTCCTTCGTGATGTCGGCCTCCTTCACCAACCAGACGCTGGCGCAGATCGAGCTGTTCGCCAACAACAAGGACGGCAAGTACGCCAAGAAGGTCTACGTGCTGCCCAAGACCCTCGACGAGAAAGTCGCCCGCCTGCACCTCGCCAAGATCGGCGTCAAGCTGACCGAGCTGCGCAAGGATCAGGCCGACTATATCGGCGTGAAGCAGGAAGGTCCGTACAAATCGGATCACTACCGCTACTGATCCGCGCCCGCAGCAATCGATCACGTGAAGAGCCCCGGCCTCGCCCGGGGCTTTTTGCTAGGCAGGCTCGTGCATCAAGCTGGGATGCCGCACGCAATTTGACTGGTCGCCCCCGTGCACCGGTCGAGGACCGGTCACACCAAAATGGGCCGTGCAATAAGGTCCTTTTCGGATTCGGGAAATCAGAGATAGCCTGCCAAGGCTCGGGTTGCTAGGGTCGGCTCTCTCGGGTTACAGAGCTACTTGCCCTGCGGCTCTTACCCCGCAATCGGCTAATCAGTAGGGGACGCAAATGCGCTGCCCCTCCAAAGTGAGGGATCATCATGGGTTTGGCGCTCAACGTTGCAGTCCTATTGCGCGGGTGGCTTTTGGCACACCATGCCAACGGGCCGGTCGCAACGCTTGGTGTGATGGACTGCGGCTTCTCAGAGAAAGCCTTTACTAAAGCCATAGAGAAGGTTTCGCTATGGGCATCCGCCGATCACCCTATGAGCGCGGCTCGTTATTTTCAAATGTGCGGAGGGCTAAATGATCTGTCAAGCATCGACATCAGCAAATACGAGGGCGCCGATTTCGAGTTTGATCTAAACAATGAAAGTCTTCCAAATGAATTGATCGGCCGCTTTGGCGTGGTGCTTAACGGCGGGACGCTGGAGCACGTCTTTCACGTTCCGAACGCGCTCACCAACATCTCGCGCATGCTGCGTCCCGGCGGCCTTGCCGTCCATATCTTGCCGATGAGCAATTGCGTTGATCATGGCTTCTATCAATTCAGCCCTACGCTCATGCTTGACTATTATGCGGCGGCGAAATTCGACCTGCTCAACTCGATTTCGCTTCACTTCTCTCCGCAGTCGCCGCGCTGGCTCGTTAAACCAGCCCTGCTCGGCTCGTACGGCGAAGGCCTTATCGGCACCTTCGACCAAAGAATCGCCTTCCACATGCTCGTCGCCCGCAAGCGTCCCGATTCCCTCGATTGGGCAATCCCAATCCAAAGCCTGTACGGCCGGAAATTTGCAGGTCAACGCCGTCTATGCGACGCGATCGAGTGGTTCAGTCCCTTCGAGATTGAGAACGGTCGCCGGATCGAGTCCCGTAAACCGACCGAGTTTCGTATCGAGTCGTTTGCGAGCAACGGCGGCTTAATGTGGGGTGCGACACTGCCGGATTATCTTCCGCGGGGTGACGACAGTACGAGCCCCATAAGTTCTAGCCTCGCATTGTTCGAGGATGATAAGCTCCTTGGACCACCCCACTCAGCTCATGACACGATCCAGAAAATTGGGCGAGGCGCATATTCGCATTGGGGTGGAGCGCTCTTTTTGTCGTCTAGCGACGGATCCGATCCAAATACGAATGGACGTCAATACCTCTGCAAGCTGTGAGCGAGTCGGCTATATTGGTCACGCGGACGAGTTTACTGGAAGAACCGTCTCGAGCTGGCTGCGCACGTATCGATATTGCTTCCCGATCCGTTCGCAGTCCTAATCTGAATAGCTTGAACAGAGCATGAGTGAACGGCACCACAGCTCGCTCATGTACCTGGTGATGGTCGCTGATTTCATCAATCGTGTCATTTCGTCACCGGTCGGTGTCGTGTTTCGCTGTTGGATGCAGCCGCGCAGTATCCCGGGAGGTCGAGGAGGCTGGAGTGCCGCGCGCCGATTCGGAGAGTGTTGCCGACAAGTCTTAAATCTGGATCGATGTTAGCTTGCTGCGCCGATCGGACGTACTTTCTTTCGCAAAGGCGCTGCGCGCTTTGAAGACACCAGCCACTACGTGCGCTCGGGCGTCAACCGCATCTCACCGTAACATCCGTGACGATGCGCAGCCCCCCTCGATCGGGTGAGACGGACACATCATACACTGAGTTGTGCTCCGGATAAGCACCGGGGGACTTGCCATGTGGGGCAACTCAGCGGCACTTGCGCGCGAGGAGGGAGCCGGACGAGCGTGCTTACCTCACGGTCTTTCGGTCGCCGGCGCTGTGCCGTGCCCCAGTTGCCGTGATATCTCGCCCGCACAATCGCGCAGCGCAGTTGCGATTGCGCTGTCCCAGCCGGCGTCGAAGGTGCCTTCCGGCCCCATCGCGGTGATGACCAGCGCGACGTGGCCGGCGTGATCGAACACCGGCGCGGCGAAGGCGTTGACGCCGGGCAGGGGATCGCCGGTCGCCCGCGCCAGCCCGCGGCTGCGGACCTCGGCGAGGATCTCGGCCGTCTTCGCGTCCGCCGGCGGACGCTTCGGATTGTAGCCGACGCCGAGGCGATCGAGGCCGCTCTCGAGCGCGGTCCTGATCGCGTTCGGCGGCATGAAGGCGGCGAAGGCGCGGCCGGTCGCGGTCTCGAGCAGCGCCACCACCGATCCGACGCGCATCGCGATATGCACCGGATGGCTCGGCTCCTCGAGCCGCACCACGGTCGCGCCGTGGGTGCCCCAGACCGACAGCGACACCGCGTGATTGATGCTGTCGGCGAGCGCTGCGATCCGCGGCGTTGCGATCCGTACCGCCGACTGCCGGCGCAGGCTGATCAGGCCGAGTTCGAGCGCCAGCGCCCCGATTTCGTAACGGCCGGTGGTCTCGTCCTGCTCGATCAGGCCGATGCGGGAAAAGCTGACGAGATAGGGATGCGCCTTCGCTGGCGGCATGCCGGCTTCGCGGGCGAGATCGCGCAGCATCATCGGTTCGCCGCTGCGGGCCAGCGCGCGGAGCAATTCTCCGCCGACCTCGATCGACTGTATGCCGCGGCTCTCTCTCGTCATGTGGCCCTGCCAGCTCCCACAATGTGCTTATACGGCGAGAAACCCTCCGTCGACCGGCATGGTCACGCCGTTCACATAAGATGCCAGCTCCGATGCGAGGAACACCACCGGGCCGACCAGCTCCTCCGGCCGCCCGACGCGGCCGAGCGGTGTGCGGCCCAGAAATCCGGCGAGCCGGCCCGGGTCGTTGCGGGTCGCTTCGGTCATCGCCGTTTCGACCACGCCGGGCGCGATCGCATTGACACGAATGCCGTCGGCGGCAAGCTCGCGGGCGAGCGCCTGGGTGAGGAGCTTGACGCCGCCCTTGGACGGCGCATAGCCCAGCGTATCGGCAACGCCGAGGAAGGACGCGATCGAGCCGAGATTGATGATCGCGCCGCGCGTCTCGCGCAATGCCGGCAAGAAGGCGTGGGTGACGTTGAACGTGCCGGTCAGGTTGACGTCGAGCACCCGCCGCCAATTCTCGCGTGCACGGGGCGAATCGATGCCCTCACGGATGATGATGCCGGCATTGTTGACCAGGATCGCGATCGGCCCGACCTCGCGCGCCGCACGCTGCGCCAGCGCGGAGCACGCCTCCGCATCGGTGACATCGAGCTCGAACGGCCATGCCGCGCGGCTGTGCTGGCGAATGTCGGCCGCGGTTTGCTCGGCGCCGGCGCGATCGATGTCGGTCACAACAACGTCCGCGCCATGCGCCGCGAGGCCAAGCGCGATGGCGCGACCGTTGCCGTGCGCAGCGCCGGTCACCAGCGCGCGCTTGCCTGCGAGCAGGGTCGCCATTGCGCTCATGGCGCGCTTCCTTCCGCCGCCACGCCGGCGATGCGCTTACCCGCGATGTAGCCGAAGGTCAGCGCGGGCCCGAGCGTGATGCCGGCGCCGGGATAGTTGCCGCCCATGATGCTCGCCATGTCGTTGCCGGCGGCATAGAGGCCGGCGATCGGCTGGCCGTCGGCGTCGAGCGCACGGGCATTGGCATCGGTCCTTATGCCGGCATAGGTGCCGAGATCGCCGATCACCATCTTGATGGCGTAGAACGGCCCGTGCCGGATCGGCGCGATGCAGGGATTGGGCCCGTGCAGCGCATCGCCCTGGTAGCGGTTATAAGCGCGCGAGCCCTTGCCGAAGGCGGGATCGCGGCCCTCGGCCGCGGTGGTGTTGAACTCCGCGACGGTCGCCTCGAGCGCCTTGGCGTCGATGCCGGCCTGCGCGGCGAGCTCCGCCAGCGTCGCGCCGCGCTTGAGATAGCCGGTCTTCAGATGATGGCCGAGCGGCATCGGGCGCGGCGGCACGCAGCCGAGGCCGTATTTGCGCAACGTCTCGTGATCGCAGATGAGATGCGCCGCGATCTCCTCGCCGGGCTTCGCCGCCTTGATCATCGCCTGCACGAAGTCGTGGTAGGAATTGCCTTCATTGGCAAAGCGCCTGCCGTCGGCCATCACCGCGATCACGCCCGGCTTGGCGCGATCGATGAAATGCGGCATCACGCCCTTCGAGCCGTCCTTGCGCGTCGTGACCGAGACCGGCACCCAGGCCGCGGCATTCGGCAGCGAGTCGTCGATGCGGCCGCCGGCGGATTCCGCAAGCCGCAAGCCGTCGCCGGTGTTGCCGGTCGGGCCCGGCGAGTAATGCTCTTTTCCGGTTGGGGCGTGCGGAAACATCTTCTGCCGTCGCGCGACGTCATGCGGAAAGCCGCCGCAGGCGAGCACCACGCCACGTTTCGCATTGACGCGGATCGTGCGCCCTTCGCGCACGACGATTGCGCCGCGCACCGCGCCGTTCTCGACGATCAATTCGCGCACCGGCGAGTTGAGCCAGAGCGGGATCTTGAGGTCGAAGGCGGATTTCGCCAGCCGTCCGGCGAGCGCGTTGCCGTTGGTCAGCGTCATGCCGCGGCCGTTGCGCATCACGTCGATGGCGTGTTTCGACAGCCGCTTGGCGACATAAGCCGCCGAGGTCAGCGACCGCGTCGCGCGCATGAAATGCACGATCTCCTTGCCGGAGCCGAGCATCATGCCGAACACGGTGAGCTCGGGCAGGGGACTGCCGAGATTCTTGAGGGCGTCGCCGAGCTCGTGGGCGTCGAACGGCCGCGTCACCATCGAGCGGCCGCCCTGCGCGCCGCCCGGCGCCTCCGCATGATAGTCCGGGAAGGTCAGCGGCATGTCGAAGCGCACCGCGGTGCTGGTGGTGAAGAAGTCGACCGCCTTCGGCCCTTCGGTCAGGAACGCATCGACGCGCGCGGCGTCAAAGCTGTTGCCGGCCTCGTGGCGCAGATAGGTTTTGGCCTGATCGGGGCTCTCCTCGATGCCCCAGGCCTTGGCCAGCGAGGTGCCGGGGATCCACAGCCAGCCGCCGGAGCGCGCGGTGGTGCCGCCGAACCGCGGCTCCTTCTCGACCACCAGGACCTTGAGGCCGTGATGGCCGGCGGTGACCGCCGCCGACAGCCCGGCGCAGCCGGAACCGACGACCAGCGCGTCGCAATCATAAGCTTCTTCGTTGGCCACGCGATCGATCCTATTTCTTGAGCAGCGGGCACTTCGACTCGGAGACCGGACGATAGGCGTCCTCGCCCTTCACCGTCTTGACGATGTCGAGATAATCCCACGGCTCCTTGGACTCCGAAGGCTTCTTCACCTTCGCCAGATACATGTCGCGGATCACGCGGCCGTCCTCGCGCAGCTTGCCGTCATGCACGAAGGTGTCCTCGATCGGCAGCTCGCGCATCTTGGCCATCACCGCTTTCGGATCGTCGGTGCCGGCGGCCCGGATCGCCTTGAGATAATGCAGCACCGAGCCGTAGACGCCGGTCTGGATCATGGTCGGCATCACATTGGCGCGGGCGTAGAACTTCTTCGACCAGGCGCGCGTCTTCTCGTCCATGTTCCAGTACGACGCCGTCGTCATGTAGGTGCCCTGCGCGGCGTTGAGGCCGATCGCATGCACGTCGGTATCGAACATCAGAAGGCCGACCAGCTTCTGGCCGCCCTGCACGAGGCCGAACTCGCCGGACTGCTTGATCGAATTGTCGGTGTCCTGGCCGGCATTGGCGAACGCCACCACGTCGGCCTTCGAGCTCTGCGCCTGCAGCGCAAAGGAGGAGAAGTCGGCGGTGTTGGTCGGATGCTTGACGCTGCCGAGCACCTTGCCGCCCATCTCGTTGATGAAGCGCGTCGCGTCCCGCTCGAGCTGCTGGCCGAAGGCGTAATCCGCGGTGACGAAGAACCAGGACTTGCCGCCTTCCTTGATCACGGCCGAGGCCGTCACCTTGGACAGCGCGTAGGTGTCGTAGGCGAAATGCACCGTGTTGGGGCTGCACAGTTCGTCGGTCAGCGAGCTCGCGCCGGGACCGGAGAGAAGCGCGATCTTGTTGCGCTCGCGCACCATGTTGTGCACGGCGATCGCGATGCCGGAATTCGGGATGTCGACGACCGCGTCGACCTTGCCGTTGTCGAACCAGCCGCGCACGATCTGCACGCCGACATCGGTCTTCATCTGGTGGTCGGCGGAGATGATCTCGATCGGCTTGCCGAGCACGGTCGGGCCGAATTCCTCCACCGCCATCCTGGCCGCCTCCACCGAGCCCGGGCCCGAATTGTCACGGCCCCAGCTCGACAGGTCGGTCAGCACCCCGATGCGCACGACGTCATCGGAAACCTGGGCGTGAGCGGCGGTGGCCATCGCCGCGACGAAGGCTGCCGCCAAGAACTGTCTCATCATTCCTCCCTTTGGATGTCCGCGCTCTTCGGCGGGTCATCTCTTGATTAGGAATTGTCTAATTAGTTTGTCAATGGCGAATTAAGTGTGTGAATAGTGTCACAAAGTTGGCGCCGGCGCGGCACGACGCTTCACATTTGGTGAGCGGACGCTTACATGGCTCATCCGGGACGGCACCGCGGCAAGGCTTCCGGCTCATTTGCCAGAGCGCGCCGCAGTGCCAAGTCACTATGAAACAGGGGAATTTTCGCGGACGGCGACGCGTTTCGCCGCCCGGACTGGGCCACCCGTGAAGGGCAAGGCTCCTGCGGGGCGGGGCATGAAGGGCGTCGGCGGGCAGCGATCATAGACGGATCATGTTGAGACAGCTCTTCGCGCCGCAGCTCGTCATTCTTTACGTGCTGGTGGTCTCTACGCTCTACGTTCACTTCCGCGGCAAGCAGCGGTTGCGCTTCGCGCGCCAGCTCGGCGATCACTCGACCTACCTCGCTCCCTACAATGTGCTGATGTATGCCGGCTCCGCGGTGCCCAACACGCCGGTGATTCCGGTCGAGCAGTTTCCCGAGCTCAAGAAGCTCTCCGACAATTGGGAGACGATCCGCGACGAGGCCACGCGCCTGTTCGACGAGGGCTTCATCCGCGCCGCGGCCAAGAACAACGACTGGGGCTTCTATTCTTTCTTCAAGAGCGGCTGGAAGCGCTTCTATCTGAAATGGTACGACGATTTCCTGCCCTCGGCGCGGACGCTGTGCCCGAAGACGGTGGAGCTGCTCAACTCGATTCCGAACGTGCATGGCGCGATGTTCGCGATGCTGCCGCCGGGCGGCAAGCTTGGGGCGCACCGCGATCCGTTCGCCGGCTCGCTGCGCTATCACCTTGGCCTCGTGACGCCGAACTCGAAACAGTGCCGCATCCTCGTCGACGGCGTCGAATGCGTCTGGCGCGACGGCGAGGCCTTCATGTTCGACGAGACCTTCATCCACAGCGCCGAGAACAAGACCGACGTCAACCGCATCATCCTGTTCTGCGACGTCGAGCGCCCGATGAAGTTCGGCTTCATGACGGCAATGAACCGCTGGGTCAGTCACAACATAGTCAAGGCGTCGGCCACCCAGAACGTCGACGGCGAGCATGTCGGCGCGCTGAACAAGGTGTTCGGCAAGCTCTACGAGATCCATCTCGCCAGCCGCAAGGTCAAGGAGTGGAATCGGAACGTGTATTACACGCTCAAATATTCCGCGACCGTGCTGATCCTCGGCCTGATTGTAATGTCGGCGTTGCACTGATTGCAGCGTTGAAAGCAAAAGCCCCGGAGCATGCTCCGGGGCTTTTTGTCTGGGACGAGAGCTGTGAAGCGCAACAGCATCAGTCGCGCTCGAAAACCTTGGCGCCGGGGTAGATTCGCCTGGCGTAGGCGACGACCCACTCCCGGTCCTGGGTCTCCAAGAACGGAGTTCGGATCTTGCACGACCCGACGATAAGGTGCCACAGGCCGTTCAGCTTCTGAATGTTGACGATCATCTGAGTGTTCCTCGAAACCCGCGTTCCAGTCGACACCCGCTACCCGTGACAGTCTTGCGATCGACGGCTCGGCGCAGTGATCCTGATCACGTTGGAGCAGCCGCGAGTGTAAAAATCTCTCGCCATCGCTCAACTGTACGGGCGTAAGCGCGGGCCATCACAAGGAATCAGGCGGGCTATACCAAGGTATGTCGGTCCGCAGGCGCAGCCGCAGCGTCGGGGCCGTTCAACTTTGCGCGTCGCGGCGCCTTCGCGCTCCGATCCGTTACACGGGCGTGATAACGTTCCATCCGGCGTTTCGCATTGAGGGGACCTTGTCATGTCGGAGTCATCAGGAGCTTTTGCGACCACTGCGCTGAGCGGCTACGAGCTGCTGGCCGATCCGCAGCTGAACAAGGGCACGGCGTTCTCCGAGGCCGAGCGCGAGGCGTTCGACCTGCACGGCCTGCTGCCGCCCAATATCCTGACGCTGGACGAGCAGGTCTCGCGCCGCCTCGAGGCGCTGCGCGGCTATGAGACCGACATCGAGCGCTATGCCTTCCTGCGCGAGCTGCAGGACACCAACGAGACGCTGTTCTACGCACTCCTGGTCGGCAACCTGGAAGAGCTGTTGCCGATCGTCTACACGCCGACCGTCGGCGAGGGCTGCCAAAAATTCAGTCGGTTGTTCCGCAAGCCGCGCGGGCTGTTCCTCAGCATCCCACATCAGCACCGGATCGACCGCATTTTCGCCCATCCGCGCTTCGATCATGTCGAGGCAATCGTCGTCACCGACGGCGAGCGCATCCTCGGCCTCGGCGACCAGGGCGCCGGCGGCATGGGCATCCCGATCGGCAAGCTCGCGCTCTATACCGGCTGCGGCGGGCTGCATCCCGCGACGACCTTGCCGATCATGCTCGACGTCGGCACCGACAATCCCGATTGCCTGGCCGATCCGCTCTATATCGGCTGGCGCAACGAGCGCGTCCGCGGCCAGGCCTATGACGACTTCATCGAGGCGTTCGTCGCGGCGGTGGTGAAGCGCTGGCCGCGCGTCCTGCTGCAGTGGGAGGATTTCGCCAAGAACAACGCGACGCGCATGCTCGAGCGCTATCGCGACCGGCTCCTGACCTTCAACGACGACATTCAGGGCACCGCGGCGGTGGCGACCGGCGCCTTGCTCTCCGCGATCAACGTCACCGGCGTGCCGCTCACCGAGCAGCGCGTCGCTGTGCTCGGCGCGGGCTCGGCCGGCTGCGGCATCGCCAGCCTGATCCGCGCCGCGATGATCGATGCCGGCCTGCCGGAGAGCGAGGCGGCGAAGCGCTTCTTCATGGTCGACCGCGACGGGCTGCTGCTCGAGGGTATGAGCGGGCTCGCCCCGTTCCAGCTGCCGTTCGTGCAGGACAGGCAGGCGATCGCGGGCTGGCAGCTCAGCCACCCCGACAAGATCGCGCTGCTCGACGTCGTGCGCAACGCCCGGCCGACCGTGCTGATCGGCGTCTCCGGCCAGGCCGGCGCGTTCTCCGAGCCGATCGTCCGCGCCATGGCCGAGTGCAACAAGCGGCCGGTGATCTTCCCGCTGTCCAATCCGACCTCGCGCGAGGAAGCGACGCCGGTCGATATCGAGGCGTGGACCGAGGGGCGGGCGCTGATCGGCGTCGGCAGCCCGTTCCCGCCGATCATGCGCGACGGCGCGCGCTTCAAGGTCGACCAGACCAACAACTCCTACATCTTCCCGGGTGTCGGCGTCGGCGCGCTCGCGGTCGGTGCCAGCCGGGTCAGCGACGGCATGTTCATGGCCGCCGCCAAGGCGCTCGCCAGCGTCTCGCCGGCGCGCGACAACCCGAAGCACAATCTGCTGCCGCCGGTCAGCGCGCTGCGCGACGTCTCGCAGACCGTGGCGCTTGCGGTCGCGCTGCAGGCGCACAAGGAGGGATTGGCGAGGGACGTTCCGATCGACCAGGTCGAGGCGCGGATTCACGCCAAGGTCTGGACGCCGCGCTACGTGCCGTACCGCCGCAGCGATCGGGCTTAGAGCTCGGCGCGGCGCGATCCTTCGCGCCACGCGCGGGCCGCATCATCTTGCGATCATCATGATCGGGTCAGGGCGGGCTCGACCTCGCTCGCGCCTTCTTGACGGCGTCGCCCGGCGGCTGCCGGGCGCATCCGGCAGCCATGTGCGAAGCATGATCCGGCACTCGGTGCGGGAGACGGACGACGCCTTCGGCGTACCGGACGGTTGCGATTGTCGCTCGCCGTGGCCGACTAAAGTTCAAGCCTCGACGGTCCCTTCCAGTGGAACTTTCCGGGGCGTGTTATCGTTCGTACTCAAACGAACCACAGTCAATATCCGTCCGGGGGCCTGCGAGGGAGACACCCCCATGGCAACATTTGGCCCAACGCTTCGTCCAACTCCCGGCCTCGACGCCAACCAGCTCACGCCATCCGAGCATCAGCTCCAGATGCGCCGTGCGGTGATCGCCTCCACGATCGGGACCGCGATCGAGTGGTATGACTTCTTTCTCTACAGCACCGTCACCGGCCTGGTTTTCGCGAAACTGTTCTTTCCGAATTCCGATCCCTGGGTCGGCACGCTGGAGGCCTTCGCCATCTACGCGGTCGGCTTCGTCGCGCGGCCGATCGGGGCTGCGATCTTCGGGCACTATGGCGACCGCATCGGCCGCAAGTCGACGCTGATCGCGACGCTGCTGTTGATGGGCCTGGCGACCGCGGCGGTCGCATTGGTGCCGACCTATTCCAGCATCGGCATCTGGGGCGCGGTGATCCTGACCGTGCTACGCTTCATCCAGGGCGTCGGCGTCGGCGGCGAATGGGGCGGCTCGGTGCTGATGTCGATGGAATGGGCGCGCAACGATCGCTCCCGCGGCCTGATCGCGTCATGGCCGCAATTCGGCGTGCCCTGCGGGCTGTTCCTCGCCAATCTCGCCGTGCTGGCCTTCAGCCAGATGTCGGGCGACCAGTTCCTGGCGTGGGGCTGGCGCGTTCCGTTCGCGCTCAGCATCGTCCTGGTCGGCGTCGGCCTCTACATCCGGCTCGGCATTCTGGAAACGCCTGTCTTCACCAGGCTGCTGGCCGAGCGTCAGCTCGACCGCACGCCGATGCTGACCGTGATCAAGGACCATCCCAAGGAGATCCTGCTGTCCGCCTTCGCGCGGATGTCCGAGCAGGCGCCGTTCTACATCTTCACCGCCTTCGTGTTTTCCTACGGCACCGGCACGCTGCACGTCTCGCGCGATTTCCTGCTCACCGCGGTGCTCGCGGCCTCGGTGCTGTCGTTCGTCTCGATCCCGGTGTTCGGGCACCTGTCGGACCAGATCGGCCGCAAGAACATGTACATGATCGGCGCGTTGGTGACCGGCATCTTCGGCTTCATCTACTTCGCGATGCTCAATACCGGATCGGCGTCGATCATCTTCCTCGCGATCATTCTCTCGCTCATTCCGCACGACATGCAGTACGGGCCGCAGGCCGCGCTGATCGCCGAAAGCTTTACCGGGCGCTTGCGCTACAGCGGCGCCTCGCTCGGCTATCAGCTCGCGTCCGTCATCGCCGGCGGTCCGGCGCCGCTGATCGCGGCGTGGCTGTACGGCACCTATCATTCGTGGATCGCGATCGCGGTCTACATCGCGCTCTGCGCCGTCATCACGCTGGTCGCGACCGCGCTGATGACCGACTTCACCGGCAAGGACATCAATGCGGCCGGCGCGCATGAACGTCGGGCTTGAGTCAGCAATGGAGCGGCAGATGACGAAATGGCGAAAAGAATCGGCTCTCGATCTCTATAACCTCGTTGCAGCGATCTTCCTGCTTGCTGCGCCGTGGCTGTTCGTGCAGGCCAATCCGACCGCGGCGATCGATCTCAGGATCAGCGGCGCGGCGGTCGCGATCATGTCGCTGGCGGCGATCGTCGCGTTTTCGATCTGGGAAGAATGGATCAACCTGGTCGTCGGGTGCTGGCTGATCGTCTCGCCCTGGCTGCTCGGCTTCGCGCATACCCGCGCGATGCATTTTGCCATCGCCGCCGGCGCGGTGGTGGCCTTCATGGCGCTGCTCGAACTGTGGCTCGAGTACGAGAAGACGCATCTCGGTCCGGCGGCGTCGCAGGCCGCCGAAAGGCAGTAGGATCCCGCTCCAACTGATGTGATCGGGCGCTCGCGGCGCGGTGATCGCGCGTGATGAAATAATTTCCGGGCGCGCGCGGTCCTGAACACAGGAGCCGAGCTAGGTCGGCTTCATCCACTGTACGGAGAAATCCCATGACCAAACTGACCCTCGCAGCGCTTGCGCTGGTTGCGGCAGCCGCCTGTTCGGCGCAGGCGTCCGCCGCCGGCAACAACGCTGCGGTGCGGCGCGCCAATGCTTCGATGACGACAACGACGGTCAGCAGCAAGACCACCGATTGTGTGCGCGCGCCGAAGGTCGGATCGTTCGCGACCGCCCCGTTCACCGAGCCGCCCTGCATGCCCGGCACGATGCGCTGACCGCGCACAGCAAAAAGCCCCGGACCTGAGGTCCGGGGCTTTGGGCCTTGCCTCGTCTGCTGAGGCGGTTATTCCGGCTTGCCGATCGTCACCGCGAGCTTGCCGACGCCGTCGACACCGCATTCGAGCTTGTCGCCCACCTGCAGCTGCGAGACGCCGGCGGGCGTGCCGGTCATGATGATGTCGCCGGCGGCGAGCTTCACCTGCTGCGAGAGCTGCCAGATGATTTCAGGCACGTTCCAGATCAGCTCGGTGAGGTCGCCCTTCTGCGCTTCCTTGCCGTTGACGGTGAGCCAGATTTTGCCCGCGGTCGGGTGGCCGATCTTTGCGGCCGGCTGGATCGCCGAGCAGGGCGCGGAATAGTCGAACGACTTGCCGATCTCCCAGGGCCGCTCCTTCTTGCGCGAGGCGATCTGCAGGTCGCGGCGGGTCAGGTCGATGCCGACGGCATAGCCGTAGACATGCTCGAGCGCCTTGTCGGCGGGAATGTTCAGCCCGCCGCTCTTCATCGCCACCACCAGCTCGACCTCGTGATGCAGGTCCTTGGTCAGCGGCGGATAGGGGATGGTCGCACCATCGGGCACCAGCATGTCGGCATGCTTGCCGAAGAAGAACGGCGGCGCGCGCTCGTCATTGCCCATCTCCCTGATATGCTCGAGATAGTTGCGGCCAACGCACCAGATGCGGCGGACCGGATAGGTGCCGGATTCGCCGACGACTGGAAGCGAGGGCTGCGGGGGAAGCGGAATGACGGTGGATGCGGCGTTCATGAACGGGTCCCGGAGGGTTGAAGGAGGGAGCGCGGGCGGTATTTACGCGCTTACGCCGCTCAGGGCTAGTGGCCGCGGCTGCATCCGGCGCAGAGGTGAGGCCAGCTTTCCGCCGAGCGCGGCCGCCTTTGGTCGACGAAGGCGGTGCTGCCCATGAGACGAAGTCCGGGGTGCCGCGCGGACCGGCGGCGTGGTCGGCATCGGTTTCTGGCAAGGCGCGGTCTGCTCGCTCGATCCGAACAACGTGGCGCGGGCGATCGCCCATGTCCGCGATCTGGTTGGGATCGACCATGTCGGTTTCGGCTCGGATTTCGACGGCTCGACCACCACGGGCTTCGATGCCGGCGAGATCGTCGCCGTGACCCAGGCGCTGATGTCGCGCGGGTTCTCGGAGGACGACATCCGCAAGGTCATGGGCGGCAACGTGCTGCGCGTGCTCCGCGCAGGCATTGCCCCGAGGGGATGAGAAGAAGATCTAGCCGGCGGCGCTGATCGGCGCCAGCGCCAGCGGCGACGGGTCGTGGTGATGCTGCAGGCGGAAGAACGAAGCGTAGCGGCCGCCGCGGCGCAGCAACTCCTCGTGCCGTCCGCGCTCGACGATCTCGCCGCCCTCGACCACCAGGATCGCATCGGCATGCATGATGGTGTGCAGGCGGTGCGCGATCACGATCGTGGTGCGGCCCTGGCAGAGATGCTCGATCGCTTCCTGCACCTGCTTCTCGGACTCCGAGTCGAGCGCGGCGGTGGCCTCGTCGAGCAGGATGATAGGCGCGTTCTTGATCAAGGCGCGGGCGACCGCGATGCGCTGGCGCTGCCCGCCGGACAGCTGGGTGCCGTGCTCGCCGACCGGTGTGTCATAGCCGAGCGGGAAGCTCATGATGAAGTCGTGCGCGCAGGCGGCCTTGGCGGCGTCGACGATCTCTTGCTCGCTGGCGCCCTGCTTGCCGAAGGCGATGTTGGCACGGATGGTATCGCGGAACAGATAGACGTCCTGTCCGACATAGGCGGTCTGCTGCCGCAGCGACTTGCGCGACACCTGGGAGATCGATTGTCCGTCGATCAGGATGTCGCCCTCGCGCGTCTCGTAGAAGCGCAGCAGCAAGGCCAGCACGGTCGATTTGCCGCCGCCGGAGGGGCCGACCAGCGCGGTCACCTTGCCGGGCTCGGCCACGAAGGTCATGCGGTTCAGCACCGGCTCGCCCGGCCGATAGGCGAAGCTGACGTCGCGCAGTTCGATCCGCGCGTCGGAGAGTTTCAGCGCCGGCTTGTCGTCATCCGTCTGTTCGCTCGCCGGGCTGTCGACCACCTCGAGCAGCATCCGCGCGCCGACCAACTGGCTGTTGAGGTCGATGTTGAGCCGCGCCAGCCGCTTGGCCGGCTCGGTCGCCATCAGGAACGCGGTCAGGAACGTGAAGAACTGGCCCGGAGTGGAACCGAGCGCCACCACACTGTAGCCGCCATACATCAGGCAGCCGGCGACCGCGAAGCCGCCGAGCATCTCCATCAGCGGATTGGAACGGTTGGCGACGCGCGCCATCTTGTTGGCATTGCTCTCGACGGTTGCGATGTGCTCGTCGATCCGCTGCTGCATGGTGCCTTCCAGCGTGAACGCCTTCACGGTGCGGATGCCCTGCAGCGATTCCTGCATCGTCTCCATGATGTCGGCGGTGCCGGTGAACTGGTTGTAGGCGAGCCCCTTGATCCGCTTCACCAGCTTGCGCAGCATCAGCATCGCCGGCGGCACCGCCACGAGCCCGATGAACGACATCAGCGGGTCCTGCCAGACCATGACGGCGACCATACTGATCAGCATCAGGAAGTCGCGGCCGATCGCATTGACCAGCATGTTGAGCACGTCGGTGATTGACTTGGCGCCGGCCGTGAGCCGCGCCAGGAATTCCGACGAGTGCCGTTGCGAGAAGAAGCCGATGCTCTCGCTCATCAGCTTGGCGAATAGTTGCCGCTGGTTGCTGGCGAGGATGGCGTTGGAGATCTTGTTCAGGATCACCATGTGGCCGTAGGTCGCCACGCCCTTGATGAACAGCAGCACCACCGTGATCCCGGCGAACATGGCGATGCCGGGGATGTTCTTGTCGACATAGGCCTGGTTGATCACCTGGCCGAGCACGTAGGTGGCGCCGGCGGTCGAGCCGGCCGCAACGGCCATCAGGGCGAACGCCGTCAGATAGCGCCGCCAATAGTTAATCCCTTGTTCCATGACCAGGCGGCGAATCAGGATCGCCGCGCCATAGGGATCGTCGGTAATTTTCTTTGGAAACTGGGCCATCCGCGTTCCATTGACGGCGGGCAGCGCCGGCCGTCAGGGTTGCGGGACCTCCTTGCCCGCTTGGCGGGGCTTTTTCAAGCACAATAACTGCTTGATAACGGTTTGTTTTTTAGGCCGATTCCGCCTGTCGGGCGGAGCTGGCGCGCTCCCGGAACAGCTTCTCCTCCCAGGCCAGCGCATGGCTCGCGATGGTCTCGAGATCATCATAACGCGGGGTCCAGTCGAGCAGCGAGCGGATCCTGGTCGTGTCGGCCACCATGGTCATGATGTCGCCGGGCCGGCGCGCGGCGTAGGCCACCGCGAAATTGCGCATCGAGACCCGGCGTACCGCCTCGATCGTCTCGAGCACGGAATAGCCGCGGCCATAACCGCAATTCATCGTCACCGATTGCCCGCCGGCGCGCAGATAGGACAGCGCCGAGCGATGCGCCTCGACGAGGTCGCTGACATGGATGAAATCCCTGATGCAGCTGCCGTCCTGGGTCGGATAGTCGGTGCCGAACACGTCGATCTTGGCGCGCTGGCCGGTCGCGGCCTCGACCGCGATCTTGAGCAAATGGGTGGCGCCGATGGTGGCAAGGCCGACGCGGCCTTTCGGGTCGGCGCCGGCGACGTTGAAGTAGCGCAGCACGACGTAGCTCATGCCATGAGCGGACGCGACGTCGTGCAGCATGATCTCGGTCATGAGCTTCGACGAGCCGTAGGGCGACAGCGGACGGGTCGGTGCGATCTCCGGCACCGGCACCTGGTCTGGGTTGCCGTAGACGGCCGCGGTCGAGGAGAAGATGAAGCGGCTGACGCCGCCCTTCACCGCGGCGTTGAGCAGGCTGCGCGTCGTCATGGTGTTGTTGCGGTAGTAGCCGAGCGGATCGCGCATCGAGTCCGGCACCACGACGGAGCCGGCGAAATGGATGATGCTGTCGATGCCGTGCTGGGCGATCACGCCCTCGACGAGGTTCTCGTCGCCGGCATCGCCGATGAACAGCGGCACGCCTTCGGGCAGGAACGCGGAGAAGCCGGTGGAAAGGTTGTCGATCACGACGACGCTCTCGCCGGCATCGACCAGCGCATGAACCATGTGACTTCCGATATAGCCGGCGCCGCCGGTCACGAGCACGGTCATGGGTAGAGCTCTCCCGATATTCTTTAACCGACGATGCTAGCGGGAGTGCGGTGAAGAGGGGGTTTCGCCGCGGCCGAACTGGCCACTATGCTTAATGTTGCGTATAGGAACTGGCACGAAACGGAGACTTGCGTGCCGATCGAGAACACACCTGCCGGCGAGCTCGAGCTCATCGTGCCCAATCTGCACCGACGCTATTCGGGTGTCACCGCGACTAACCGCATGGTCGCGCCGAAACTCGCAAAGATGTTTCGCGCAGGCTGGCTCGGCTCGCATCGGCCCGACGGCATCGACGCGATCGGATTTGCAGATCTCCTGCACCTGTGGCGGCGCGCATCGCCGCTGATCTGGCATGCGCGGCGCAACGACGAGATGATCGTCGGGCTCGTGCTGCGCGCGCTCGGCTGGCCGCTGAAACTGATCTTCACCTCGGCGGCGCAGCGCCATCACACCTGGCTGACGCGCTGGCTGATCCGCAACATGGATGCGATCATCGCCACCAGTCCGCTGTCGGCCTCCTATCTGAAGCGCGATGCGACAGTGGTGATGCACGGCGTCGACACCGATCGCTATGCGCCGCCCGCCGATCGCGCGGCAGCCTTCGCCGAGAGCGGACTGCCGGGACGCTATGCGATCGGCTGCTTCGGGCGGGTGCGCGCGCAGAAGGGCAGCGACGTCTTCGTCGAGGCGATGTGCAGGCTGCTGCCGCGCTATCCCGATTTCACCGCCGTCATCGTCGGCGCCGTGGTGCCGGAGCAACTCGCCTTTGCCAACGAGCTGAAGCGGAAGATCGAGGCCGCCGGCCTGCAATCGCGCATCATCATCACGGGCGAACTGCCGATCGAGGATGTCGTGCGCTGGTACCAGCGGCTGACGATCTACGCCTTTACCTCGCGCAATGAAGGTTTCGGCCTGACCCTGATCGAGGCGATGTCGGCGGGTGCGGCGCTGGTGGCGGCGCGTGCGGGCGCGGCCGAGTTCGTGGTCGAGGACGGCGTCACCGGCGTGCTGACGCCGCCCGGCGACACCGACGCGCTGGTGGCCGCGCTCGAGCCCTTGATGCGTGATCCGGCAGCGGCCGCGGCGATGGGGGGGCGCGCGCGGCAACGAGTTGTGGATAAGTTCAGCCTCGATGCGGAAGCGGGCGCGATCGCCAGGGTCTACAGCGCGCTGACCTGAGCCAGCACGCGCTGCGCAATCTCCACGACCTCTTCGGCTGCGATGTCGCGCATGCAGCGATGGTCGTTCATGGTGCAGACCGTGCGCTGGCACGGCTGGCACGACAACTTGCTCTTGGTTTGCAGCACCGTCGCGGCAAGGCCGTTGAGGGGCGCCCAGAGATAAGGATCGGTCGGACCGAAGATGCCCATGGTCGGCGTGCCGATTGCGGCGGCGATGTGCATCAGCCCGGAGTCGTTGGTCACGGCGACGCTGGCCGCGGCCATCGCAAGGATGCCGTTGCGCAGATCGGTGCCGGTGAGGTCGCGGACCCGCGCGCCGCCGACAGCCGAAATCTCCTGCGCCAGCGCCTTCTCGCCGGGGCCGCCCACCACCCAGACATCGAAGCCATGTTCGGCGAACAGCCGCGCGGCCTCCGGATAATAGGTCCAGCGTTTCGAGGCGCCGACCGAGCCGGGGCCGAGTGCGATGGCGGGACCGCGGCCGAGGCCGTTGGCCTGCCGCCAGCGTTCGATGTCGTGCGCGGGAACCCGGAGCTGCGGCACCGGCCATTCCGGCGGGCGGGCGGCGCCGTCAGGCAGCGCCAGGATCGCGTTCTTGTCGATGAAGCGCGGCTGCCGCTTTTCGCCCCATCGCATCGCGTTGATCAGGCCGAACCGCCCCTCGCCAAAGAAGCCGACCCGTTCCGGGATGCCCGCCAGCGCCGGCGCGAGGGCGGCCTTCCAGGTCCGCGGCAGCACCAGCGCGGTGGCGTAGTTCCGGCTGCGAAGCTCGGCCGCGAGGGCCTGCTGCTGGGCCAGCGCCAGCCGGCTGCGCGGCAGGTCGAACACGATCCCGGCACGAACATCGGGCATATAATCGACCAAAGGGGCGCAAAGCCGGGATGTCAGAAGGTCGATCGGCCGGTTCGGCCAGCGCTTGCGGAGCACCCGGACCACGGTGTGGCCGCGCACGAAATCGCCGATCCAAACATAGGGCACGACGAGGATAGGTCTGGTATCCTCGGTATCCTGTGTTTCGATATCAGATATTGAATCAAGATTCATTTCTAAATAGGCCAGGACCGGTCGGGCGCGGCCAAGTCGGTAACCGGTTCGCGATGAGAGGTAAAGCCGTCGTTGCCTGCGACGCGGGAGTGGGGCAAAGCTGACGGCTGCAAAGGAATCTGGCGGGATTTCATCATGTTTCTGGTAACCGGGGGCGCCGGTTTTATCGGATCGAACGTCGTGGCCGCGTTGAACGACGCCGGGCGCAGCGACGTGGCGGTCTGTGACGTGCTTGGGCAGGACGGCAAGTGGCGGAACCTCGCCAAGCGGCAGCTTGCCGATGTCGTTCCGCCAGCCGAGTTGGGCGACTGGCTGAAGGGGCGACGGCTCACCGCCGTGATCCATCTCGGCGCCATCTCCGAGACCACGGCAACCGACGGCGATCTGGTGATCGAGACCAATTTCCGCCTCTCGATGCGGCTGCTCGACTGGTGCACGGCAAATGCCACGCCGTTCATCTACGCCTCCTCCGCCGCCACCTATGGCGACGGCGAACGGGGGTTTGACGACGACGCGTCAGTCGAGGCGCTGAAGCGGCTGCGGCCGATGAACCTGTACGGCTGGAGCAAGAACCTGTTCGATCTTGCGGTCGCCGAGCGCGCGGCGAAGGGCGAGCGCCTGCCGCCGCAATGGGCCGGGTTGAAATTCTTCAACGTGTTCGGCCCCAACGAATACCACAAGGGCCCGATGATGAGCGTGCTCGCGCGCCGCTTCGACGACATCAAGGCGGGCCACGTCGTGCAGCTATTCAAGTCGCATCGCGAGGGCATCGCCGACGGCGATCAGCGCCGCGACTTCATCTATGTCGACGACGTCGTGCGGGTGATGATGTGGCTGATCGCGACGCCGCGGGTATCCGGGCTGTTCAATGTCGGTACCGGCAAGGCGCGCAGCTTCAAGGACCTGATCGTGTCGGCCTACGGCGCGCTCGGGCTGGAGCCGAACATCCAGTATGTCGACATGCCCGAGCAGATCCGCGGCAGCTACCAGTACTTCACCCAGAGCGTCGTCGATCGTCTCGGGCGCGCCGGGTACAATGGCGGTTTTACCCGCCTGGAAGACGCAGTCGGGGCCTATGTGACGGGCTTTCTCGATCGCGCGGATCGCTATCGCTAGTGCGGATGACGGTGACTGATGTTCGATTTTGAAGCGATCTCGCGTGCAATGTCCGGCCAGACCGTGCTCTGCGTCGGCGATCTCATGCTCGACGAGTTCGTCTATGGCGAGGTGTCGCGAATCTCGCCGGAGGCGCCGGCGCCGGTGATCGCGGTCAGGCGCAGCGAGACCAATATCGGCGGCGCCGGCAACGTCGCGCGCAACATCGCCGCGCTTGGCGGGCGCTGCATCTTCGTCGGCCTGATCGGCGAGGACGCCGCCGGCGCGGTGCTGGCCGAGGCGCTGGCGAAGGAGGCCGCTGTCGAGACCGTGCTGGTGAGCGACGCCGCGCGTCCGACCACGCGCAAGGTGCGCTTCGTCTCCGAGCAATTCTCCACCCACATGCTGCGCTCCGACTGGGAACTCGCCGCGCCGGCCGCGCCGGCCATCGAGCAGCAGCTGATCGACGCGATCCTGCCGCGACTTGCGCGGGCCGACATCGTGCTGCTGTCGGACTACGCCAAGGGCGTGCTCACCGCGCGCGTGATCCGCAATGTGATCGACGCCGCGCGCCAGGCGCAAAAGCGCGTCATCGTCGACCCCAAGAGCGCCAATCTTGCGATCTATCGCGGCGCGACCGTGCTGACGCCGAACCGCAAGGAATTCGCCGAGGCGACCCGCAGCCGCGCCGACAGCCAGGACAGCATCGCGCAGGCCGCGCCCGATGCGATGTATCTCGCGGATTGCGAGGCGATGCTGGTGACGCAGGGCGAGCGCGGCATGACGCTGGTGACGCGGGGCGGCGAATCGATCCATGTGCCGGCGCTGCCGGTCAAGGTGCGCGACGTCTCCGGCGCCGGCGATACCGTTGCCGCGGCGCTGGCGCTGGCGCTGGCGGGTGGGGCCGACTGGGAAGGCGCGCTGCGGATCGCGAGCGCGGCGGCGGCGGTTGCGGTCGGCAAGACCGGCACCGCGATCGTCAAGTCCGCCGAATTGCGCCGAAGGATCCTGCCGCACGCTTCGCTGGCGGCCGAGGAGAAGATCGTCCCGGCCGGCGGCGACATCGATGCACACCTTGCGGAGTGGCGCCGGCAGGATCTGCGCATCGGCTTCACCAATGGCTGCTTCGACATCCTGCATCCCGGCCACGTCAAGGTGCTGACCGCCGCGCGCGGCGCCTGTGACCGCCTGGTCGTCGGGTTGAACAGCGACGCCTCGGTGAAGCGGCTGAAGGGCGAGGGACGTCCGGTGCAGAACGAGCGCGCCCGCGCCGAGGTGCTGGCGGCGCTGGAAGCCGTCGACCTCGTCGCGATCTTCGAGGAGGACACGCCGATCAATCTGATCACGCAGGTGCGGCCGAGCGTGCTGGTCAAGGGCGGCGACTATACCCGCGAGCAGGTGGTCGGCCACGAGATCGTCGAAGCGGCCGGCGGCGAGGTGGTGCTGGTCGAGATCCTGGCCGGCCACAGCACGACGTCGCTGGTTGCGCGGGCCCGTGAGGGCAAGGCGTGAGCGCAAGCATGGCATCCCCGGCAGGCGCCGCGGCGTGTCCGGCCTGGCGCGATCCGGCGCGCTGGCAGACCGCGACCGATGTGGTCGCGGTCCTGATTGCGCTGTCGCTGCCGTGGTCGACCTCGCTGGTCGGCATCTTCGGCGTGGTGCTGCTGATCGCGATTGCGCCGACGGTCGATCTGAAGGCGTTCTGGGCGCTGCTGAAGCGGCCGATCTGCCTGGCGCCGGTCGCGTTGTTTTGCCTCGCGCTTGTCGGCACGCTCTGGTCGGACGCGGCCTGGGGCGCGCGATTCTACGCGGTCGGGCCGACCGCGAAGCTCCTCGTGCTCCCGGTCCTGCTCTATCATTTCCAGCGCTCGGACCGCGGGACCTGGGTGTTTGTCGCTTTCCTCGTCTCCTGCACGCTGCTGATGCTGATGTCCTGGCTGGTGCTTGCCTATCCGCACCTCGCACTGAGGGCGCCCGCGCCTGGCGAGCAGGGAGTCTTCGTCAAGAACTACATCGACCAGAGCCAGGAATTCACGTTGTGCGCGGTCGCGCTGGCCTATCCGGTCGTGATGCTGCTGCGGGCCAAGCGCATCCTGCCGGCCATGTTGCTGATCGCGATTGCGCTCAGCCTGTTCGCCAACATGGCGATGGTGGTGGTGTCGCGGACTGCATTGGTGACGGTTCCGATCATGTTCGCGGTGTTTGCGCTGCTCCATCTGCGCTGGCGCAGCATCGTCCTGATCCTTTGTGCGGCCGCCGCGTTATCCGTGGTGGCGTGGTACGGCTCTTCGCAATTGCGCTCGACGGCCGAGTCATTCGAGCGCGACTACAAGCTCTACATGGAGCGCAACGAGCCGACCTCGCTCGGCTTGCGGCTCGAATTCTGGCGCAAGTCGCTCGGCTTCTTCGCCGAGGCTCCGGTGATCGGCCATGGCACCGGCGCGACGCGGGGCCTGTTCGAGCGCGTCGCGAAGGGCGGTGTGACCCAGGCCTCCGGCGAAGTGATCGGAAACCCCCACAATCAAACGTTGAACGTCGCCGTGCAGTGGGGCATTGTGGGTGTGGCGATACTGTACGCGATGTGGCTCCTGCACCTTTTGCTGTTCCGCGGCGACGGTCTCGTCAACTGGATCGGGCTTCTCGTCGTGGTACAGAATATTTCTAGTTCGTTGTTTAATTCACACATCTTCGACTTTCATGAGGGCTGGATGTATGTGCTGGGCGTCGGAGTTGCGGGCGGCATGGCGTTGAAGGGGCAATTGGGGGCCGGTATGGAACCCGAACCGCCTGCTCGTCCATGATCGCTGGCAAGGGCGCTGCAGATACGCTATCAGCCTGCCAATGTCTCATCGCGAACTCCCAGTTGCCGGCAACCCGTCCGTTAGATGACGCGTCTTTCACAACTCACCCTGCGCAATTTCCTGATTTTGGTGCATGACGCGCTCGCGACGACGTTTGCGTTGCTGGCGAGCTTCTATCTGCGTTTCGAGGGCAGCCTCCTCACCGATCGATTGCCGCATCTGCTGCTGATTCTGCCCTGGTTCGTGCTGTTCAGCGTTTTCGTCAGCTATTTCTCCAATCTGACCACGGCGAAATGGCGCTTCACCTCGCTGCCGGACGCGGTGAATATCCTGCGGGTTGCAGCCGTGCTGACCCTGGCACTGGTCGTGCTGGACTACGTCTACTTCTTCACCGGCACGAATTCGCAAAGCCCGGTGTTCCTCGGCCGGGTCACGATCATCCTGTTCTTCTTCCTCGAGGTGTTCGCGCTGAGCGCGTTGCGCCTCGGCTACCGCTATTTCCGTTATTCGCGCACGCGCCTGCATGCCCGATCCGACAACGCCGCGCCGGCGCTGCTGGTCGGACGTACGGCCGATGCCGAAGTCGTGCTGCGCGGCATCGAGAATGGCGCGATCAAGCGGCTCTGGCCGGTCGGCGTGCTCTCGCCGTCGGACGCGGACCGCGGCCAGATGATCCGCAACATTCCCGTGGTCGGCGGCGTCGACGACATCGAGGCCGTGATTCGGGATTTCGAGACCCGCCAGCGGCCGATCAAGCGCGTGGTCATGACACCGTCGGCCTTCGAACCCGAAGCGCATCCGGAAAGCGTGCTGATGCGCGCCCGGCGGCTCGGCGTGATGGTCAGTCGCCTGCCGTCGCTGGAAGGCGGCGACGCGCCGCGACTGACCAACGTCGCCGTCGAGGACCTGCTGCTGCGCCCGAGCCAGAAGATCGACTACGCGCGGCTCGAGACGCTGGTGCGGGGCAAGTCCGTCATCGTGACCGGCGGCGGCGGCTCGATCGGCGCCGAAATCTGCGAACGGGTCGCGACCTTCGGCGCGGCGCGCCTCCTGGTCGTGGAGAACTCGGAGCCGGCGCTCTATGCGGTCACCGAGGCGCTGTCCGCGCGTGACTCCGGCCCCGAGATCGAAGGCCGGATCGCCGATATCCGGGATCGCGAGCGCATCACGCGGCTGATGAGCGAGTTCAAGCCCGACATCGTGTTCCATGCCGCGGCGCTCAAGCATGTACCGATCCTGGAGCGCGACTGGAGCGAAGGGGTCAAGACCAACATCTTCGGGTCGGTGAACGTGGCCGACGCCGCGCATGCCGCGGGCGCGAGCGCGATGGTGATGATCTCGACCGACAAGGCGATCGAGCCGGTGTCGATGCTGGGCCTGACCAAGCGGTTCGCCGAGATGTATTGTCAGGCGCTGGACCATGACCTGATGACCGAGGCAAAGGGCAAGCCGCACATGCGGCTGATCTCGGTGCGGTTCGGCAACGTGCTGGCGTCCAATGGATCGGTGGTGCCGAAATTCAAGGCGCAGATCGAGGCCGGCGGACCGATCACGGTGACCCATCCGGACATGGTTCGCTACTTCATGACGATCCGCGAGGCCTGCGATCTCGTGATCACCGCAGCGACGCACGCCGTGACGCCGGCGCGGCCCGACGTCTCGGTTTATGTGCTGAACATGGGGCAACCGGTGAAGATCGTCGATCTCGCCGAGCGGATGATCCGTTTGTCGGGCCTGCAACCCGGCGTCGACGTCGAGATCGTGTTCAGCGGCATCCGTCCCGGCGAGCGGCTGAACGAGATCCTGTTCGCAAGCCAGGAGCCGACGCTCGAAATCGGCGTCGCCGGCGTCATGGCCGCCAAGCCGAACCAGCCTCCGATGTCGAGGCTGCGCAAGTGGCTCGCGGCGCTGGAGGATGCGATCGAGAGAGATGACCGTGTGACCATCCGCGCCGTCCTTCAGGACGCCGTGCCCGAGTTCGGATCGAATGCCGCCTGACCGCGCCGTTCTGCGGACGCCGAGACAGGACCGTTTCGAAAGCCATTGATGCGTAGTTCTCGAAAAGTCGTGGTCGTCAGCCAGCACTATCCACCGGACCACAGCACGACCGCCGCGATCATGTCTGCGATCGCCGAACGGATCGCGCAGGAGTCGGAGGTGATGGTGGTCTCCGGGATGCCGGGCTCGGCGCGGGCGCCGGCGCCCGGGCGTCCCGCCGTCGTCGAGATCAGGAACTGGCTGCCTGGAAAGGCGGCGCTGATCAAGCGCGCGCTGGCCGAGGCGCTGTTCACCGGCCGGATCTTTTTTGCGCTGTTGTCGCGCCTGAAGCGGGGCGACGTGGCGCTGACGGTGACCGCTCCCTTCGCGCTGCCTTATGCGGTTGCCGCCGCGGCAAGGTTGAAGGGGGCCAAGTCGGCGCTGATCCTGCACGACCTATTTCCAGATGTGCTCGTGATGGCCGGGCTGCTTCGGCCGTCCTCGCTGGTCGCGCGGGCGATGCGCGCGATCAACGCGCTGATGTTCCGGTCCCTGAACGCTGTCATCGTGATCGGCCGCGACGCCGAGAAGCTACTGCTGCGCTATGGCGGAATGACACAGGACAAGATCAGGTTCATCCCGAACTGGGCCACGCTCGCGCCCGGCAACCGTCCCGTGAGCCCCGACAATCCGTTTCGCAAGGCCATCGCCGCCCGCTTCGTCGTCGGGCTGTCCGGCAATCTCGGCTTCACCCACGATCCGGATATCGTGTTTGAGGCCGCGCGACTGCTGCGTGACGAAGGCGAGATCCATTTCCTGCTCTCGGGATGGGGCATCGGCTTCGCGCGGCTCAAGGAGCTGCAGGCCACCGCGCGGCTTGCCAACGTCACGCTGGTCGACCGCGTCGCGGACAGCGAACTCGATGCGCTGCTCTCCAGCGCGGACGTCTGGCTCATTCCCTATCGCAAGGACGTCGCCGGCGTGTCGGTGCCGAGCCGGTTCTATAATCTGCTCGCGGCCGGCCGCCCCGTCATTCTCGTCTCCGAGCCCGAGGCCGAGGCCGCGCTCACCGTCAGCGAAAACCGGCTGGGCTGGGTCGTCACGCCGGGAAGGCCCGATCAACTCGCCGATGCCATTCGCCAGGCGTCGCGATCGCAGGACGCCGCGATGGCCGAGCGCGCAGTCGCGACCGCGCGGAACTTCAGTTCCGAGCGGGCGCTCGCGAGCTACGCTGCGCTGGTCCGGGAGCTGCTATCCAATCGCGATGTGGAGCGGACGGTATGAATAATGGTCACCGGACGGTTCTGGTGACGGGCGCCAGCGGCTTTGTCGGCCGCCATGTGGTGCCCGCGCTGGCGCGCAGCGGCTGGGTGGTGCGACGCGCGGTGCGAACTCCACCGCGCGATGCAAACGACGTGATGATCGGCTCGCTCAGTCCCGCCACCGATTGGCGCGCCGCGCTCGACGGGGTGGAGGCGGTTGTGCATCTTGCGGCCCGCGTTCATCAGCAGTCCGACGAACGCGCGATAGAGCTCTATCGCAACGTCAATATCGAGGGCACGCTGCATTTGGCGCGGTCCGCGGTCGCTGCGGGCATTCGTGATTTCATTTTCGTCAGCACGATCCTGGTGCATGGGCGCAGCAATTACGGGCGTCTTCCGTTTCGCGAGGACGATGTCCTGACGCCGCGCGGCCTCTACGGAAACTCGAAGGCGGCCGCCGAGGTCGGCTTGAAGGAAATTGTGCCGGGCAGCGGCATGAGGGTGACCGTTATCAGGCCGCCGCTAATCTACGGGGCCGGTGCGAAGGGAAATTTCGCCCTGCTCAAGCGCGCGGTGCTCAATGGCTTGCCGCTACCGCTCGCTTATGTGAAGAATCGCCGCGCGTTCCTGTCGGCGGAAAACCTCGCGTCGTTCATCTTGCACCGGTTGTCGCACCCGGGAGATGATTTCGACGTGTTCCTGGTGGCTGACCGCGAGCAGGTCTCGACGCGGGAATTCGTCGAGCGTCTGGCCCGGGCGGCGGACACCTCGCCGCGTCTGTTCTGGCTGCCGCCGCTGCTGTTGAAGATGGCGCTCGGGATCAGCGGCCGCAAGGAAGCCTATGACAGCCTGTTCGCCTCGCTCGAGCTTGATCTTTCCAAGATCGCGGGCACCGGATGGCAGCAGCCGATCAGCCTCGACGAGGGGCTGCGGCGCGCGCTGCGTCAAACGGACAGCTGAGGCGATCAGAGCGGTCGCGAGAATCGCCACAGCTGCCAGGCGACGGCGAGCGCGCCGGTCAGCAGCAGCGCGATGTCTGCGGTGAGCGAATTGAGGGCAACCGATGCGAATGCGAGCAGCGCCAGCACCGCGTTCAGCGCAAACACCTCGCCGACGACGCGCCACACCGTGAATCGATTGTCGGTCGCGCGCTGGTAGAAGTGCGAGCGATGCGCGGCCCAGAAAGGCTCGCGCCGCGCCATGCGGCGAAACAGCGTGACCGTCGCATCCGTCAAATAGTACAGCGGCAGCAACAGCGCGGCGGCGAACTGCCGGTGCAGGGCGAGCTCGAGCAGGCACCAGCCGAGCAGCAGGCCGATCGGCAGGCTGCCGACATCGCCGAGGAATATCCTTGCGACCGGCCGGTTGAACGGCGCGAAGCCGAGCAGCGCGCCGCACAGCGCTGCCGCGACCAGCGCGGGAGCTGCGGGGAGATAGCCGAAGCTGCCGAGCAGGGCGATCGCCACGGTGATCGGCACGGCCTCGGCCGCGGTCATCAGGTCGAGCCCGTCCATGAAGTTGACGAGGTTCACGAACCAGAGGCCGGCGATCAGCAGCAGGCCGCGTTCGAGCCAAACCGGGCCGGCCGGAACCAGCCTGAGACCATCAGGCGCGGAAAACACCACGGCCGCAACGGCGGCGGCCTGCAGCAGCAGCCGCGGGACGACGGGCAGCGAGCGGATGTCGTCGGCAAAACCCACCACCGCGATGAACAGGCAGGCCGCGAAGACGATGAAGGGAATAGTCAGGTTCTGCGATCCGGCCAGGACGATGACGATTCCGCCCGCCAGCAGCGTCGCCGCCGTGACCGCGATGCCGGCACCCTGCGGCGTTGGAATACGGTGCGACGAACGCGCATTCGGCTTCGCCAGCGCCACACGCAGCAGCAGCGGCCGCGTCGCCTGGATCAGGACAGCCGAGATCGACGCAGCCAGAACCGCCGCGATCAATGACAGGAGGATTTCGAAAGCGCTCATTCTGGTCCGGCTATTGCGATCCCGGGACTCGCGATTGCGATCCCGGGACTTCGATCGGTTCTGTGCCCTTGGCGGCCTTTTCCGGACTCAGGATCCAGACCAGGCCGCCAAACACGCCAACCACGAACGATACCGCGCCGAATAACAGCGAGATGTTGACGCCTTCATTGGCGATCAATCCGGCGTAGCCGAAGGCCAGCGCCATCGTGGCCTCGCGTACGCCCCAGCCCGCGATCGAGATCGGCATCATCGTGATCAGCATCACCGGCGGCAACAACTGGAATATCTGGCCGAAGGTGACGGGCGCGGTGATCGATTTCACCACGCACCAGGCGATCACGACGGTCACCACGTGAATGGCGATCGAGAGAATTGCAACCCTCAATCCGCGCTTGCGGCTGAACAACACCCGGTTCGCGATGACCGCGCAGGCGTGGATGTGATGCGTCGCCCACCATTGCTTCAGCCAGACCCAAGGCAACACGCCGATCAGCAGGAAGCCAAATCCGGCCGCGAGTGCGGCGAGGTCGAGAAGCAGCAACGCCATCCAGCCGTGGGAATCAGAAATCAGCCGATAGCTCCAGGGCAGGGTGGCGGCGATGACGACGGCGAGGGCGATCAGCCCGATCGCGCGGTCGACGAAAATCGAATAGGTGGCTGCGCGCCAGCCCGCACCGGCGCGCGCGACGAGCCAAAGCCGGACCGCGTCGCCGCCGATCGAGGACGGCAGTGTCTGGTTGAAGAAGGTGCCGATCACGTTGAAGCGCATGGCCTGGCCTGTCTCCAGCGGGGCTCCGCACTCCACGCTGATCTCCCGCCAGCGCAACACCCCGAGGAAGATCTGCAGGAACGTGACCGCGATCGCGAGGCCGAGCCAGCCCAGGCTCTCGACCTGGATACGGGCGGCAAGGTCGTACAGATTGACCTTACGCAGCGAGAAATAGAGCAGCGCGGCCGAGATCAGGATCTTGACGGTCGAAAGCAGGATTCGGCGCATTTCCGTTCGCGCTGCCAGGTTTCAGAATGTGTCAAAACAGCGCAAAACGCCTTCGCGCGCCCAAATTCGCCGCCTTGGTATGGTTTCCGCGCCGATCTGGCAATACCCGTACTGGTCCCTATTGCGGCAGGCGCGAAGGGGTGGCTAAAGAGGCCGGAACGGGGGACGGCCGGCCACTCACCGGGGATTTACGTTACCGGTAAAATCCGACCAGGCGCATGGGGGCGCGTGCTACTGCTTGGATAGTGCTTCCGAAGCAACAGGGCCACCGGCCGCCACGGCCCGGGCCGATTTGGTATGTCGTCCGCGGGCGGATACGACGGGACTTGCACGACAGGATTTGAGGCATCGATGGATCGACGAATTATTCCCCTGATCATGTGCGGCGGCGCGGGCACGCGGCTGTGGCCGGCGTCACGCGAGGTGCATCCGAAACAGTTCCTGTCGCTGTTCGGGGCCCGCTCGACCTTCCAGGAGACACTTCTGCGGGTCTCCGACGCCGGCCTGTTCGAGCGTCCGATCGTGATCACCAACGAGGCCTATCGCTTCATGGTGCTGGAGCAGCTGGCCGAGATCGGCCGCGAGGCCGACGTGCTGCTGGAGCCGATGCGCCGCGACTCGGGGCCGGCGATTGCGGCCGGTGCGGCGTTCGCGCAGAGCCGCGACAGCGAAGCGATCGTGCTGGCGCTGGCCGCCGACCATCTGGTGCGGGACACGGCGGCCTTCGTCGCCGCGTGCCGCGGCGGATTGGTCGCTGCGGACGCCGGCCGCATCGTGACGTTCGGCGTCAAGCCGGAGCGGCCTGCCACCGAATACGGCTACATCAATCCGGGCGAGGTGGTCGCCGGCGAGGTGCGCGCGGTGGCGAAATTCGTCGAGAAGCCGGATGCCGCGACCGCAGCGGGCTATATCGATGCAGGCTATCTCTGGAACAGCGGCAACTTCATGTTCCGCGCCGGCGTGCTGCTCGACGAGTACCGCAATGTCGATGTGGACAGCGTGGCCTCGGTGGAGCAGTCGGTTGCGTCGGCGGCGCGCGATCTCGGCTTCGTCAAGCTCGATGCGCAGGCCTTCGGCGCGGCGAAGGCGATCTCGATCGATTACGCGGTCATGGAGAAGACATCGCGTGCCGCGGTGGTGCCGGTGGCGTGCGGGTGGTCCGACATCGGCTCGTGGCGCCAGGTCTGGGAGCTGTCGGACAAGGACAGCCTCGGCAACTCTGCGCGCGGCAAGGCGGTGTTCGAAGACTCCCGCAATTGCAACGTCTCGACCGACCGGGCGCTGGTTGCGCTCGAAGGCGTCGACGATCTCGTCGTGGTCGCGACCCAGGACGCCGTGCTGGTGTCACGCCAGAAGGACGCCAATGGGCTGAAGCGGCTGGTAGCGAAATTGAAAGTCGCGGCGCCGGAGGTGACCGAGAATCACATCAAGGTGCATCGCCCCTGGGGCTCCTATCAGTCGGTCGACAATGGCGATCGCCACCAGGTCAAGCGCATCGTCGTCAAGCCGGGCGGACGGCTGTCCCTGCAGAAGCACCATCACCGCTCCGAGCACTGGATCGTGGTGCGCGGCACCGCACAGGTCACCGTCAACGAGCTGATCAAGACGGTGCACGAGAACGAATCGATCTACATCCCGATCGGCGCGGTGCACCGGCTGGAGAACCCGGGCAAGATCCAGCTCGAGCTGATCGAGGTGCAGACCGGCAGCTATCTCGGCGAGGACGACATCATCCGCATCGAGGATGACTATCGGCGCACCTGAGGCGAACGGGCCCCGCGCTCAAGATCGAGTCGCGGGCGATGTAACTCTTTGAATCAAAACGTGTCCGGATTTCGCCGTTGGCATTCGCCACATTTGTGACGCCGTGCTATAGCGGCTGCCAACGAAGCGGGTCGTGATTTGCGCCAAAGGCGCGGATCGGGCAGAGGGGCCTTGGTGCTGATTCCCTCGGAGCCGGGATGGCTCCCTGAGAAGCCGGGACAACCGCCAGAACGTTACTTGGGGTCTACGATATGAATGCAAAAATGTCCGCAGCCGGCGCGAAGGCCGATATCGGCCGCGCATTGCGCGTCGGCGTGATCGGCGCCGGCGTGATGGGCAGCAACCATGCCCGCGTGCTGGCCGGACTGCCGGGGGTGCTGTTGATCGGCATCGTCGATCCGCTGCCGGAACATCGCACGCGCGCCATCGACCTGGTCGGCTGCCGCGCCTTTGAAAGCCTCGATCAGCTGTTCGCCGAGGGCATCGATGCGGTGACGATCGCAGCTCCCACCCATCTGCATCACGAGATCGCGCTCGCCTGCGTCGCGCGCAACATTCACATCCTGGTCGAGAAGCCGGTCGCATCCACGGTCGAAGAGGGCCGCGAGATCGTGGCGGCCGCCGAGCAGGCCGGCGTCACGCTGATGGTCGGACATGTCGAGCGTTTCAATCCGGCGGTCGCCGCGATCAAGAAGGCGATCTCGGGCGAGGACATCCTGTCGATCGGCATCACCCGGGTCGGCCCGTTTCCGCCGCGAATGTCCAATGTCGGCGTCGTGATCGATCTTGCCGTGCACGACATCGACCTGATCCGCTGGTTCACCGAGTCCGACATCGTCGAGGTGCAGCCGCAGCTCTCGAGCGCGGTCGCCGAGCGCGAGGACATCGCGCTGCTGCAGTTTCGTACCGCGTCCGGCGTGCTCGCCCACATCAACACCAACTGGCTGACGCCGTTCAAGGCGCGCAACGTGACGGTCGCAACCCGCGGCAAGTATGTGATGGGCGATCTGCTCACGCGTCAGGTCACCGAATGTTTCGGCTTCAAGCCGGACGGCAGCTATTCGATGCGTCATCTGCCGGTCGGTCACGACGAGCCGCTGCGCGCCGAACTGATCGCCTTCCTCGATGCCGTACGCGGCGGCAAGCTGCCGGCGGTGTCCGGCGACGAGGGCGTGGCGAGCCTCGAGATCGCGATCCGCTGCCTGGAATCGCCCGCGCGGCCCGCCGCCTCGACGATGCGCAAGGGGCCGCGCCGGATCGCCGGCTAATTTGCAACTTGAAAACACGCGCGAAAGCTTCATGAACCAACACATGCGTCCAGAGCCCGTTCCCTTCATAGACATTGCCGCGCAGCGCCAGCGGCTCGGCAAATCGGTCGATGATGCAGTCGCCCGCGTGCTCAACCATTGCCAATTCGTCAATGGCCCGGAAGTGACCGCGCTGGAGAAGGCGCTGGCCGACTATAGCGGCGCAAAGCATGTGGTGAGCTGTTCCAGCGGCACTGACGCGCTCTTGATGGTCCTGATGGCGAAGAATGTCGGGCCGGGCGACGCCGTGCTGTGCCCGTCTTTCACGTTCTGCGCGACCGGCGAAGCGGTGGCGCTCACTGGCGCGACACCCCTCTTCGTCGATGTGGACGAGACGACATTCAATATCGATATCAATTCGCTCAAGCGCGGGATCGCCGCCGCGATGTCGCGTGGCCTAAAGCCGGTTGGTGTCATTCCAGTGGATTTGTTCGGCCAGAGCGCCGATCATGACGCGGTGGCTGCGGTTGCCGAAGCCGAGGGCCTGTTCGTGCTCGACGACGCCGCCCAGGGCTTTGGCGCGAGTTACAAGGGCCGCAAGCTCGGCACCTTCGGGCTTGCGACCGCGACCAGTTTCTTCCCGGCAAAGCCGCTCGGCTGTTTTGGCGATGGCGGCGCGATCTTTACCAATGATGACGAACTTGCGAACGCGCTACGCAGCATCCGTGTGCACGGGCAAGGCTCGGACAAATATGACAATGTCCGCCTCGGCCTCACCGGGCGGCTCGATACCATGCAGGCCGCGATCCTGCTCGAGAAGCTGAAGATTTTTGACGACGAGATCGTGGCACGCAACCAAGTGGCGGAGCGCTACGCGCGCGGACTCGGCAATATCGTGACCGTGCCTCGCCTTGCGCCAGGTTGCACCTCGGTGTGGGCGCAATACACAATCCGCCTGCCGAAAGGGGCCGACCGCGATGCCTTTGCCTCGACGCTGAAGACCCAAGGCATTCCGACGGCGATCTACTACACGAAGTCGATGCACCAGCAGACCGCTTACCGTGATTTCCCGGTCGCCGACGGCGGCCTAGCGATCAGCGAAAGCCTCTCCGACGACGTCATCAGCCTGCCGATGCACGCCTATCTCGACGAGGCGGCCCAAGACCGCGTCATCGCGGCTGTGCGCAGCGCGCTTTCGGCCTGATAGGAAACTTTTTCAGACCGCAATCATGCGCTAGAAGCAGCGCATGCTTGGGCGCATCTTCACCGTCGGCGGCTATACCCTGCTATCGCGGGTCACCGGGTTCGCGCGCGACATCATGCTCGCGGCGATCCTCGGTGCCGGGCCGGTTGCCGACGCCTTCTTCGTGGCGCTGCGGCTGCCCAATCATTTCCGCGCGATCTTCGCCGAAGGTGCCTTCAATGCCGCCTTCGTGCCGGCCTATGCCCATGTCCATGGCGAGCGCGGCGAAGCGTCGGCACGGCTGTTCGCCGACCGCATCTTCACGCTCCTGTTCGCCTCGCAGGTGATCCTGCTGGCGGTGGCGATGGCGTTCATGCCGCAGGCGATGAGCATCCTGGCGCCGGGCTTCACCGAGGACGCGGCGCAGCGCAAGCTCGCGATCGAGCTGACGCGGATCACCTTTCCCTATCTGCTGCTGATCACGCTGGTGACGCTCTATGGTGGCATGCTCAATGTGATGCATCGCTTCGCCAGCGCCGCCGCGGCGCCGATCTTCCTCAACCTCGCCATGATGATGACGCTGGCGCTCGCGGCTTTCTTTCCGAGCGCGGGCCACGCCGCGGCCTGGGGCGTGCTGATCTCGGGCTTCCTGCAATTCTTCCTGCTCGCCGGCGACCTGGCGCGTCACGGCGGCCTGCCGCGGTTCGCGCCCTTGCGGCTCGACGAGGACGTCCGCGGCTTCTTCCGCGCGCTCGGGCCGGCGACGCTAGGCTCGATGGGCACGCAGGTGGCGCTGTTCGCCGACACCATCATCGCGACCTTTCTGCCCGCAGGCGCGCTGTCGGCGCTGTATTATGCCGACCGCCTCAATCAATTGCCGATCGGCGTGATCGGGATCGCGATCGGCACCGTGCTGCTGCCGGAGATGTCGCGGCGCCTGAGCGCCGACGATCACGCCGGCGCCATGGCGGCGCAGCGCCGCGCCTTCGATTTCACGCTGCTGTTCTCGGTGCCGTTCGTGGCGGCGTTCCTGACGGTCGCCGATCCGATCATGCGCGCGATGTTCGCCCGCGGCGCCTTCTCCAAGGCCGATGCCGCTAGCGCCGGGGCCACGCTCGCGGCCTATGCGGTCGGGCTCATTCCGTTCGTGATGATCCGCAGCGCGGTCGCGACCTTCTACGCCCGCAAGGACACCGCAACGCCGGTGAAAGCGGCGCTGACCGGGGTCGCGGTCAACGTCGCGCTGAAGATCGCACTGGTCGGCTCGCTGGCGCAGGTCGGGCTCGCGCTCGCGACCGCGACCGGGGCCTGGGTCAATCTGCTGCTGGTGCTGATGTTTGCCGTGCGCCGCGGCTACCTCGCGCTCGATCGGGCGCTGATCCGCTCCTTCGGCACCTTCGCGCTATGCGGCGTGCTGCTCGCGGTCGCGCTGTGGCTGACCTCGCATTTCGCTTATGTGTGGTTCGCGCCGATGCAGATCTTTCGCGATGAGCTGATCCTGCTACTGCTGATTGCGGTCGGCGTCTTCGTCTACGCCCTGTCGATCCTCACGCTGTTCGGCCGCGGCTGGCTGTTCGCGCTGCGCCGCGTATAGTTTTACCTGTCAAATCAAATGCATAGGCGGCCGCTGTGTGATAGCGCCGCGCGCGGCGGAAAGCGGTTTGCGCTTCGCCGACAACCACGCCAATATGCGCAAAACACACCAAGGCAATTGGAGAGACGATGGCAGCTCCCATCAAATTCGGCGTCGGACAAAGTGTGCGGCGCAAGGAGGACGACGCTCTGATTCGCGGCAAGGGCCGCTACACCGACGACGTCGCACCGTCTCCCGCATTGCACGCGCTGATGCTGCGCTCGCCGCACGCGCACGCGACCTACACGATCGATGCCGGCAAGGCCCGCGGCATGCCCGGCGTGGCGCTGATCCTGACCGCCGCCGACGTCGCCGAACTCGGCGGGCTGCCGTGCCTGTTCAATCTCGAGACCGATCCGTTCACCGCACCGCCTTATCCGATCCTCGCCAAGGACGAGGTGCGCCATGTCGGCGACGCGGTGGCCTTTGTGGTCGCCGACACCGTCGATCATGCCCGTGACGCGATCGAGGCGATCGACGTCAAATGGACGCCGCTGCCGGCGGCGGTCGGCCTCGTCAATGCGGTGAAGAAGGATGCGCCGCAGGTCTGGCCGGACAAGCCCGGCAATGTGCTGTTCGACGTCTCGATCGGCGACAAGAAGGCCGCCGAGGACGCGTTCGCGAAGGCGCATGCGGTGGCCGAGATCACCATCGTCAATCCGCGCGTCATCACCAATTTCATGGAGACGCGCGCTGCGGTCGCCGAATACGACGCCAAGAAGGATCATCTGACGCTGACGATCGGCAGCCAGGGCAGCCACCGCCTGCGCGAGATCCTCTGCGACATGATCCTGAAGATGCCGAAGGAGAACATGCGGGTAATCTGCCCGGATGTCGGCGGCGGCTTTGGCACCAAGCTGTTTCCCTATCGCGAATATGCGCTGATCTCGGTCGCCGCGCGCAAGCTCAAGAAGAGCATCAAATGGACGGCCGAGCGCTCCGACCATTTCATGGGCGACGCGCAGGGCCGCGACAATCTCACCACCGCGAAGATGGCGCTCGCCGAGGACGGCAAATTCCTCGGCATGGATGTCGACCTGATGGGCGACATGGGCGCCTATCTCTCGACCTTCGCGCCTTACATCCCGCATGGCGGCGCCGGCATGCTGCCGGGCCTCTACGACATCCAGGCCTTCCACTGCCGGGTCCGCACCGTGTTCACCAACACGGTGCCGGTCGATGCCTATCGCGGCGCCGGCCGCCCGGAGGCCGCCTATGTCATCGAGCGCCTGGTCGATGCCGCCGCGCGCAAGCTCGGCATGACGCCGGACTCCATCAGGCGGAAGAATTTCATTCCGCCGAAGTCGCTGCCCTACACGACCGCGACCGGCAAGGTCTACGACTCCGGCGACTTCGTCGCGCACATGAAGCGCGCGATGGAGATTGCCAACTGGAAGGAATTTCCGAAGCGCGCCAAGGCCGCCAGAAAGGACGGCCTGGTGCGGGGCATCGGCATGGCGAGCTATGTCGAGGTCTGCGGCACCATGGGCGAGGAGACCGCCAATGTGGCGCTCGATGCCAATGGCGATATCTCGGTCCTGATCGGCACGCAGTCGAGCGGGCAGGGCCACCAGACCGCCTATGCGCAGATCGTCGCCGAGCAGTTCGGCGTGCCGCCCGAGCGCGTCCATGTGCTGCAGGGCGATACCGACAAGATCGCGACCGGCCTCGGCACCGGCGGCTCGGCATCGATTCCGTCCGGCGGCGTCAGCGTGCAGCGCGCGACGCATGATCTCGGCAACAAGCTGAAGGAGCTTGCGGCGCAGGCGCTGGAAGCCGGCGCCGGCGACCTCGAAATCGCCGACGGCCGTATCCGCATCGCCGGCACCGACCGCTCGATCAGCTTTGCCGATCTCGCCAAACGCCCCGGCGGCGATACGTCGAAGATGAATGCGAGCGCGACCTTCGCCAGCGCCGACGGCACCTATCCGAACGGCACGCATCTCGCCGAGGTCGAGATCGATCCCGCCACCGGCATCATCAAGATCGTCAGCTACGTCATCGTCGACGATTTCGGCGTCACGCTCAATCCGCTGATGCTGGCGGGCCAGGTTCATGGCGGCGCGATGCAGGGCATCGGTCAGGCGCTGATGGAGCAGGCGGTGTACAGCCCGACCGACGGTCAGCTCGTCACCGGCACGTTCATGGACTATGCGCTGCCGCGCGCCTCCGACGGGCCGTCCTTCGTGTTCGAGACCCATAACGTGCCCTGCACGACCAATCCGATGGGCGTGAAGGGCGCGGGCGAGGCCGGCGCGATCGGCTCGTGCCCGGCGGTCGTCAACGCGATCGTCGAGGGGCTGCATCGCGAGTACAAGATCGACCACATCGACATGCCGGCGACGCCGGAACGGGTCTGGATCGCGATCCGCGAGGCGCAGCGCCGCCATAATCTCTGATAAATTGTCGCAGGCGGAATGAAGATTCCGCCTGCGGTGTTTTGCAAACCAGCCCGGCCGCAGATCGCGGACCGGGACAGAGCGGAATTGAGAGGTTTTGCCGATGAAGCGGATTGTCGTCGTCGCAGCGATGCTTGCGTTGAGTGCAGGGGCGGTGGTGGCCGACCAAAATCAGGTCAAGAAGACCCAGGCCATGATGAAGGACAATGGCAAGAATGCGGGCGCGCTGGCGGCGATGCTCAAGGGCGAGAAGCCCTACGACCAGGCGACCGTCAATGCCGCGCTGGCCCAGTTCGAGGACACCGCCAAGCAGCTGCCAACGCTGTTCCCGGAGAGCATGAAAGGCGTCAAGCTGGACGGCGATTACGCCCCCTCGCCGAAAATCTGGGAAGACAAGGCCGGTTTCGCGCAACAGGCTGCGAGCTTCGCCAAGGCGGTCGCCGATGCCAAGGGCAAGATCAAGGATGTCGATACGCTGAAGGCCGAACTGGGCCTGATCGGCAAGCAGTGCGGCGGCTGTCACGAGACCTATCGCCTCAAGAAGGGCTGATCGCCACTCGGCTCATCATCGTTCGATCAATGAGAAGGGCGGACGCTTTGAGGCGTCCGCCCTTTTTTGTGTCGGTCGTTTCTTGTTGGAGCGAGCTCGCGACGATTGCTTCGTGAGGATTGCTTGGTGATGGATTACTTCGTCACTTGTTATTTGGTCACTTGGCCGCGGATCTCACCGCCCGGATTGGCCGCGGTGTGAACGTTGACATAGTACTTGCCGGCGAGCAGATCGGCGGCCTGCGCGTCGGTCAATGTTGCGCTGCCTTCGACCGGGCTCGACGTCGCGTTCGGGATCGCGACTGCGACACCCGCATTCTTGCCCGCCTCGGCGGGGCCGTGGAAATGCGCGGCGGTGGCTGGACCCGACAGGCCGGAATAGGTCAGCTTCCAGCTCAGCTTCTTGGAGGCGGCGTCGTAGTCGATGTCGGCGGTGCCGGTGGCGGCGCTGGTATTCGGCGGCACTTCGCTCTTGCTGTCCAGCTTCGCCGTGAACTTCTCGGCAAAGGCCGGACCGGCGAGGGCGATGGCGGCGCCGAGCGTCAGCGTGGCAAGCAAGGTCTTGTTCGACATGGTTCTCTCCCCTTTGACGTCACAGGATGGTTGCAATCCTCAAACAGCAGTTTTTCGGATTTATTCCCCAAATGATCGTGGGTGCGGCAAATTTGATGCGAGCTTGTCCGGCTGGTTGCCATCATACTGGTCCAAGAACTGACGCGACCAATGACGGATTGGTGAATGCTGCGACGAATTTTCCTCCTGGCGATTCTGGCCGGCGTAATCGGCTTTGGCGTGTTCTGGTGGCTGACGATCCCCGCGACCGTCGCCGCCGACGCGCTGCCTGCCTATCAGCCTGACCTGGCCAATGGCCTCACAACGTTCAATGCCGGGGGATGTTCCTCCTGCCATGCCGTGCCGAAGCAGGACGACCGCACACGGCTCGGCGGTGGGCTCGCGATCCCCTCGCCATTCGGCACCTTCTATGCGCCGAACATCTCGCCCGACCCGAACGACGGCATCGGCCGCTGGAGCGAGGCCGATTTCGTCACGGCGGTCATGAAGGGCACCTCGCCATCGGGTGCGCACTATTTCCCGGCGTTTCCGTACCCGTCCTATCAGCACGCCAAGGTCAGCGATGTGCGCGACCTGTTCGCCTATCTGAAGACCTTGCCGCCGGTCGCCGGCAAGGTGCGCGACCACGATTTGCCGTTTCTCTTCAACATCAGGCGCAATGTCGGCGTCTGGAAGTTGCTGTTCATGAACGGCAAGCCGTTCATCGCGGATGCAAGCCGCTCCGCGCATTGGTATCGCGGCGCCTATCTCGTCAACAGCTTCGGCCACTGCGCCGAGTGCCACAGCCCGCGCAATGTCCTCGGCGGCATCGTCACCGCGCAGCGCTTCGCCGGTGGTCCGAATCCGGACGGCGAAGGCTGGGTGCCCAACATCACGCCGAGGGGGATCTCGGACTGGAGTGTGAAGGATATCGCCTATTTCCTCGAGAGCGGCCAGACGCCGGACGGAGACTCCGCCGGTGGGTCGATGGTGCGCGTGATCCGCAACACCTCGCAACTGTCGTCGTCCGACCGCGACGCGATCGCCGAGTACATCAAGTCGCTGCCGCCGGTCGAGGGACCGCCGAAGCCGGTGAAGAAAGAGAAGGAGAAGGAGTCGTAAAGCAGGATGAGCTTTGGTTGAACCGGCTCGCCGCGGTTTCGGTTCACCTCTCCCAAAGGCGAGGTGAACTTTCGACGCCGTTCAAGCTCGACTCAATCTCATCATGCTCTCGTGGACGCGTCCTACTTCGCGCCGAACGCCTTGAAGGTGATGATGGTGAGGGTGTCCTGGATGCCCGGGATCACCTGAACCTTCTCGTTGATGAAATGGCCGATGTCGGTGTCGTGGTCGACGTAGAACTTGACCAGAAGGTCGTAATTGCCCGCGGTGGAATAGATCTCGGACGCAATCTCGGCCTCCGCCAGCGCGTTGGCGACGGTGTAGGACTGGCCGAGCTTGCATTTGATCTGGACGAAGAAAGGAACCATCAAAGTCGTCTCCGGGGATTTCCGCGACTATAGGCCCAAAACGGGCGGCCAAGGCAAGGGGCGAGGCAAGGGGGCAAGGCGAGGCCAACTCGCGGTAAAGTCAGGCGAACTTGCCGTCGATCCGCGGCCGGGCTAGGACAGGCCATGGTCTTGTTCGCGATGGTCGCATTCGTATCAACCGCCGGTGCTGCAAGATGACGCCGGTCGCGCTCACCATTGCCGGCTCGGATTCCTCGGGCGGGGCGGGCATCCAGGCCGACCTCAAGAGCTTTGCCGCGCTCGGGGTGTATGGCGCCTCCGCGATCACGGCGCTGACTGCGCAGAACACCACGGGGGTCAGCGGCATCCATCCGGTGCCTGCGTCATTCGTCACCGCCCAGATCGATGCGGTGTTCTCCGACCTCGCGGTCGGCGCGGTCAAGATCGGCATGGTGGCACAGGCCGAGACGATCGCGGCGATCGCCGACGGGCTGATGCGCTGGGCGCCGCGCCATGTCGTGCTCGATCCGGTGATGGTCGCGACCTCGGGCGATCGGCTGCTTGCCGTCGAGGCGGTCGATGCGCTGAAGACCCTGCTGTTTCCGCTGGCCTCGCTGATCACGCCGAACCTGCCGGAAGCGGCGGCGCTGCTCAACGAACCGGTTGCCGAGAGCGAGGCCGACGTCGAGCGACAAGGCAAGCGATTGCTGGCGATGGGCTGTCGCGCGGTGCTGGTCAAGGGCGGCCACGGCCACGGCGCCGACAGCATCGACTATCTGATCGACGCCGAGCGCAGCATCGCGCTGGCTGCGCCGCGCATTGCGACCGCCAATACGCATGGCACCGGCTGCTCGCTGTCCTCGGCAATCGCAGCAGGGCTCGCGAAGGGCGAGAGCATGGAGACCTCCGTGCGCAACGCCAAGGCCTGGATCACCGAAGCAATCGCCGCTGCCGATCGTTTTGCCGTCGGCCACGGCCACGGGCCGGTGCATCACTTTCACAAATATTACTGAAGCCCGGAGCTGCGTAGCCCGGATGGAGCCAACGGGTCGCGCGAACGCGCGCCCGATGACAGGCTCCGCGAAATCCGGGAACAGATCATCCGCGGACGCAGAACCCGGATTGCGCTTCGCTCCATCCGGGCTACGCACCGCGCGGGTCGTTCCATCGCGTTACGCAGCCAACACAACGCCTCTTCCACACAGCCGCGACCGCCGATGTCGCCAGATTGTCGCACGCTGCTGTTATCCGCAGGGCAGGGGCGTACTGCTGATTCTCGTTAACTGTTTGTGGGGCTTTGGGTCACGGGGATCGTCATCGCCTTGTCACAGGAATCTGTTAGGTGCACAGGCATGGGAAGTGACTCCTTGAGTGAAGAAAGTCCAGAGCGGCACTTTCGCACTTTGTTTATCTCCGATGTCCATCTCGGAGCCCGCGGTTCGCAAGCCGACCGCCTGCTGGACTTCCTCCGCTCTCACGATGCCGACACGATCTACCTCGTTGGTGATATCGTCGACGGCTGGGCGCTGAAGTCGAACTGGTACTGGCCGCAGACCCATAACGATTTCGTGCAGAAGATGCTGCGCAAGGCGCGCAAGGGCGCCAAGGTGATCTACGTCCCGGGCAACCACGACGAGTTCCTGCGCAAATATTACGGCACGCATTTCGGCGGCATCGACGTGGTGGAGAACACCGTTCACACCGGTGCCGACGGCAAGCGCTACCTCGTGATCCACGGCGACATCTTCGACCTCGTGGTGCAGAACGCGCGCTGGCTCGCCCATCTTGGCGACAAGGCCTACGACTTCGCGATCCAGATGAATCGCTTCGTCAACTTCTTCCGCAAGATGTTCGGCGTGCCGTACTGGTCGCTGTCGCAATGGGCCAAGCTGAAGGTCAAGAAGGCGGTGAACTATATCGGCGCGTTCGAGGCGACGCTTGCCGGCGAGGCGCGGCGCCACGGCTGCGACGGCGTGATCTGCGGCCACATCCACTACGCGACGATTCATGACGAGCACGGCATCCGCTACATGAATTGCGGCGACTGGGTGGAGAGCTGCACCGCGCTCGCCGAGCACGAGGACGGCCATTTCGAGATCATCAGCTGGACCGACCCGGTGCGCCGGATCGCGCCAGCTCCGCGAGTGACGGCACGCGCTGCATGACGCATATCCTGGTCGCGACCGATGCGTGGCATCCCCAGGTCAACGGGGTTGTCCGCACGCTGACCATGATGGCACAGGCGGCGAAATCGCTCGGCGTCGAGGTGAGCTTCCTGACGCCGGACGAGTTCCGCACCTTCGCGATGCCGAGCTATCGCGATCTCCGGCTGGCGCTGCCGTACCGGGCCAAGGTCGCAAGTCTGATCGAGGCGGCGAGGCCCGACAGCATCCATATCGCGACCGAGGGCCCGATCGGGCTTGCGGTGCGCCGCTATTGCCGCAAGCGCGGCCTGCCGTTCACGACGAGCTTCCATACCCGCTTCCCCGAATACGTCTCGGCGCGGACGCCGGTCCCGGAAGCCTGGGTGTGGCGCGCGCTGCGCTGGTTCCACAGGCCGAGCCGGGCGGTGATGGCGGCGACCCCGGCGCTGGCAGCCGAGTTGCGCCAGCGCGGCTTCCGCAACGTGGTGCTGTGGTCGCGCGGCGTCGATACCGCGCTGTTCCATCCGCGCGACGTCGATCTCTGCCTGCCGCAGCCGGTCTATCTCAGCGTCGGCCGGGTGGCGGTGGAGAAGAATCTGGAGACCTTCCTCGAGCTCGATTTGCCGGGAACCAAGGTCGTGGTCGGCGACGGCCCGGCGCGGGCGGCGCTGGAGCGGAAATATCCGGACGCCGTGTTCCTCGGCGCCCGCCATGGGGAAGAATTGGCTGAGATCTACGCCGCGGCCGATGTGTTCGTTTTCCCGAGCCGGACCGATACGTTCGGTCTGGTGCTGCTTGAAGCGTTGGCGAGCGGCCTGCCGGTTGCCGCTTTTCCGGTCACCGGTCCCCGCGACGTGATCGGCGCGGCGCCGGTCGGTGTGCTCGACGAGGATCTGCGCCATGCCTGCCTCGAGGCGCTCAGCATCCCGCGGCAGGCCTGCGTCGATTTTGCCGCGCTCCACACCTGGCAGGCGTCGGCCCGGGTGTTCATCGACCGTTGCATGAACGTCCGTCCCGCGCCGCCGGATGGCGAGGGGGAGGCGTTCGAATTCGGTGCCGAAGAGCACCATTTCGCCGTCCTGCCGGCACCTCAGCCGAACTCACGCTAGTCAGGTCACGCTAAAGCGTCTTGCCCGCCAGCCCGTCGCCGCGATACAAATCGCGAATGACGGACACCGTTCTCAATCCACCCGTCGCTGCCGCGGACATCGATGCTGCCGCAAGGGTGGTTGCGCCGTTCGCGGTGCGCACGCCGCTCCTGACCTTCCCCGTTCTCAACGAACGCGTCGGCAGCCAGGTTTTCCTCAAGCCCGAAATGCTGCAGCGGACCGGATCGTTCAAGTTTCGCGGCGCCTTCAACAAGCTCGCCTCGATCCCGCAGGACAAGCGGAGCGGCGGCGTCGTCGCGTTCTCCTCGGGCAACCACGCCCAGGGCGTCGCCGCGGCGGCCAAGATCCTCAACATGCAGGCGACCATCGTGATGCCTGCGGACTCGCCGATCACCAAGCGCGAGCGCACCAAATCCTATGGCGCCGAAGTCGTGCTCTACGACCGCGATCGCGACGACCGCGAGGCGATCGCCAACGGCATTGCCGGCAAGCGCGGCGCGACCTTGGTGCGCCCCTACGACGATCCCTTCGTGATCGCGGGCCAGGGCACCGCCGGCCGCGAGATCGCCGAAGACATGGCTGCGCTCGGGCTGACGCCCGACATCGTGGTCGCGCCGGCTTCGGGCGGCGGATTGATCGCCGGCGTCGCAACCGCGGTGAAGGCGAAATATCCGCAGGCCCAGGTGATCGTCGCCGAGCCCGCGGGCTATGACGATCACGCTCTGTCGCTCAAGGTCGGGCATCGCGAGGCGCATCCAGTCGCGGCGCGGACCATCTGCGATGCGCTGATGGCGATGATGCCGGGCGAACTGACCTTCGCCATCAACAGCAAGCTGCTCGCAAATGGCGTCAACGCCACCGATGACGAAGTCGGCGCCGCCGTTGCCTTCGCCTATCGCGAGCTGAAGCTCGTGGTCGAGCCCGGCGGCGCGGTCGGGCTCGCCGCGCTGCTTGCCGGGCGGATCGATGCCAAGGGCAAGAACGTCGTTATCGTGCTGTCGGGCGGCAATGTCGACGCCGACCTGTTCGCGAAACTCGTTGCCTGACGCCGGGTTAGGCACAGATGCTGCCGCGGTACATGAGCTGGCTCACGTTGCGTGTGCAGGCCCACGGGACATGAATGCTTCGCGCGCCAGTCGTCTTGCGCGGGTCAAGCCCGGCAATGACCGGATATGAAAAGTCGAGGTTACGAGAAGAACGCGATCTTCTCGGCCTGGCTCATGCGGCGGATCGGCGCGAGTGGATCGTTGGCCGCGACGCTTGGCCTTTTCAGAAGACCGCTGGCGATGATCGTCGAGCCGAGTGAGATCTCCGCTGCGGGAGCAGCAGCCTCAACGGTGGGCGGGAGAGGCGGCGGCATCACCAGAGTTTCGGCAATCGGCGCTGCGGCCAGCGGTGACGGCTCGATCTTGACTTCGGCCCTGACCTCGACCGTCGGCGCGGGCGCCGGCTCGGGCTGAATGGCCGGCGCAACCATTTCCGGCTCGACCGCCATCGCCTCGGCGACGCCCATCGCTTCCGCGATGCGCATCTCCTCGGCGGCGCGCATTTCCTCTGCGATCGCCTCTTCGTCGATCGGATCGGGCGCACCCATCTCCATCGCGATCAGGTCGAGCACCGCCTCGTCATGGGCGTCGGCCGCCGCTTCGTCGCTGACGCGGGCGAGCTCTGCGGCCTCGGCTTCGGTCAGTGCGGCTTCAGCCTTGATCCAGGCTTCGCTCGGCTGTGGCATGACGGCCGTAGCGGCCTCGGTGCCGGGAATCGCGGCTTCGACGTTCGGCGTCGCAGCGGCTTCCTGAGGCGGCGCTGGCGGCGTGGCGGCCATATCGGGGGCTGCACTTTCAGCCACCGGTGGCGGCGCGGCGGCCGCTGCCGGCGGCTCCGCAACCGGCGCCTCGGCCACATCAGGCTCGGCCGCAGGCGTCGCCGCCTTGTCCGGATCGAACTCGCTCAGGCGGCGGGCCAGCGCAGCGAAGCCGGCATCCAGCACGGCCTTGGCATCGTCCATCGAGACCTCGGCGGCGCCGGCCTCGATCGCGCTGACCTGCGAATCGATGATGTCGCAGATCCGGCCGTCATTGCCGATCTCGCGCAACCGCCAGGAGATCTCCCTGATCACCCGCACGCCCTTGCGCACCGGCGCGAGGCTCTGCTCGAAGCTGATGCCGTCGAGCGCGGCCATGGCCGAGGCCTGGGCGGCTTCGATTGCGCCGCGCAGGGCGGCCAGCGCCTGCGCCAGCTGCTCGTCCCTGATCGCCGCTGCGGCGGCTTGCCGCTGCGCGCTGAGGCTTTCCTCGATCCGCACCACCGCATCGAGCACCATGCGGGTATCGGCATTGCGGTTGCGCTTGGCGTATTCGCCGAGGAACCAGCGGCCCCGCGAAGTCTCCATGAAGGCCGCGCTGATCGCGGCATAGTCCTCCTCGCTCGGCAGGGCCGCGCGGGCGGATATCGGCGACAGGGCGAATGCTTCTTCGGCCATCACAATCTCTCCGCGCAAATCACTGCGCGTTACGCTAACGATCACCACGATATCGCGCGAATCGCAATTGAATTGATGTCTTCCGAATCACAAATCCCCATTGCAGCAAAGGTTGCATCGCGGCGATTCGCGAACCGACTCGCGGCATTCTACGCCACGCTGTTCGGCATGACCGGGGTTCACCTGCCGTTTTTCACGGTGTGGCTGAAGGCGATCGGCATCGACGCCACCTGGATCGGCATCATTACCGCGGTGCCGCCGGTGACGCGCTTCACCGTGCTGCCGCTGGTCACCGCGGCGGCGGAACGGCGCCAGATGCTGCGCGGGGCGATCATCGCCACCGGATTCGCCACGGCGTTCGGCTTTGCCGTGATCGGCACCCAGCGCCAGCCGTTCGTGCTGCTGGCGATCTATGCGCTGACCTGCTGCGTCTGGACGCCGATGGTGCCGCTCACCGACGCCTATGCGCTGCGCGGCGTCAGGCAATTCGGCCTCAGCTACGGACCGCTGCGGCTCTGGGGCTCGGCCGCCTTCGCGGTCTGCGCGCTGCTGAGCGGCTTCCTGCTCCGCTATGTCGCGGAGGTCGACCTGATCTGGATCATCACGGCCGTGACGGTGCTCGGCGCGCTGGTCGGGTTGACGCTGCGGCCGCTGGGCCGCCGAGTGGCAGCCGTCACACCTGCGGCCGGCGCGCCAAAACTGCTGCGCAATCCCACCTTCCTCGCCATCATCGTATCCTCGGCGCTGATCCAGGGCAGCCACGGCGCCTATTACATCTTCGCATCGATTGCCTGGCAGCAGGCCGGCTTCAGCGGCCTGACGATCGCGTGTCTCTGGGTGCTCGGCGTGATCGCCGAGATCGTGCTGTTTGCGGCCTCGCCGCGCTTCACGCTGCCGTCGGCGGTGCTGGTGATGATCGCAGCCTCCAGTGCCGCGGCGCGCTGGGCGATCACCGCGCAGGACCCGCCGCTTGCGGTGCTTGCCGTGGTCCAGCTCGGACATGGGCTGAGCTTCGGCCTGACGCAGGTCGGCATCATGGGCCTGATGGTGCATCACGTGCCGGTTCACGTGATGGCGCGCGCGCAAGGCTATCTCACCGCCTGCGGCGGCATTGTCGCGAGCACCACCGCGATCGTCAGCGGCATGGTCTATGCGCGCTTCGGGCTCGGCGTCTACGACATGATGGCCGCAATGGCGGCCACGGGCGGGCTCGTGATGTGGCTGGCGCGCAAGCGCTTCATAGCGTTTTCAAGCGAAGTGGGGACCGGTTCGCGCTAGGAAAACGCGTCAACAAGAGAGCCGGTTAGCCCCAGAGCGCGGCGTCGGGCGGATGGACCAGGCTGCCCTCGTAGCGCAGGCCGTGGTCGCGGTCCCTGGCCAGCAGCAGCGGGCCGTCGAGGTCGACGAAGCGGGCCTGCTGCGCGATCAGCATCGCCGGTGCCATCGCGAGCGAGGTCGCGACCATGCAGCCGATCATGATCTCGAAGCCGAGCGCACGGGCGGCATCCGCCATCGCCAGCGCTTCGGTCAGGCCGCCGGTCTTGTCGAGCTTGATGTTGACGGCGTCATAGCGGCCGCGCAGGCCGGCAAGCGAGCCACGGTCGTGCACGCTCTCGTCGGCGCAGACCGCAACCGGGCGCGGGATCCGCGCCAGCGCCTCGTCCTTGCCCGCCGGCAGCGGCTGCTCGATCAGGGTGACGCCGGCATCGGCGCAGGCCGCGAGGTTGGCGGCGAGGTTATCCTCGGTCCAGGCTTCGTTGGCATCGACGATCAGCTCGGATCGAGGCGCCGCCTTGCGCACGGCGGCGATCCGTGCGCCGTCGCCATCGCCGCCGAGCTTGATCTTGAGCAACTGACGATGCGCAGCCTTCGCGGTGGCCTCCGCCATCGCCTCGGGCGTCCCGAGCGAGATCGTATAGGCGGTGGTGCGCGGCTCCGGCGCGGGCCGGCCGAGCAGGTTCCAGATCCGTTTGCCGGCGCGTTTGGCCTCAAGGTCCGCCAGCGCGCAATCCAGCGCATTGCGGGCGGCGCCGGCGGGCATCCGCTCCTGCAAGGGGATGCGGTCCATGCCGCCGGCGAGCGGCGCCTGCATCGCCTGGATCGCCAGCAGCGTCGCCTCGGGCGTTTCGCCATAGCGCGGGTAGGGCACGCATTCGCCGCGGCCAATGAGGCCGCCCTGGCTTACCTCGGCGACCACCACGATGGCCTCGGTCTTGGCGCCGCGGCTGATCGTGAAGGTCCCCGCGATCGGCCAGCGCTCGATCCGACCGGTCAGGGAAATCGCTCCGGATGGGGTGGAAGTCATTTTAAAGTCTACTATTTCCTGAACCGTGGCTTGCGACGCGCAGCCAACTATGGCTGGTTAGCGGCAGATTCGACAAGCCGATCCGGCAACGCCGGAGATCAGCGTTAGCGGCAGCCAGCCGGCTTGAGGGGTAGGCAAAAGGTGAGCGGCGACCCGACACTGGAGCGGATAGCCCAAGGCGAAGGACTGGCGTTGTGTGCGGCGGGCAACTGGACCGCCCGCTTTGCCCCTGCGCTCGAGCGGATCGTCTCCGACGCGGAGAAGCTGCGCGGGAGCCGGCCGCACATTTTCATCGACGTGTCGCAGGTCGCGAGCCTCGACACCTTCGGCGCCTGGCTGATCGAGCGGCTGCGCCGCAGCCTCAGCGACGCCAGCGCGGAAGCCGAGATCGCCGGCCTGTCGGCCAATTATTCCAGCCTGGTCGACGAGGTCCGCCGCGTCGGTCCCGCGCCCAGGGTGGTCAGCGACCCGCTGTCGATATCAGGCATGCTCGAGCAGATCGGGCGCACCGTGGCCGGGATCGGCGGCACGATCATCGGCCTCGTCGACATGCTCGGCGCGGTGCTGGCGGCCTCCGGCAAGGTGCTGATCCATCCGCGCAGCTTCCGCCTGACCTCGACGGTGCATCACCTCGAGCAGGTGTGCTGGCGCGCGGTGCCGATCGTGGTGCTGATCACCTTCCTGATCGGCTGCATCATCTCGCAGCAGGGCATCTTCCATTTCCGCAGGTTCGGCGCCGACATCTTCGTCGTCGACATGCTGGGCGTCCTGGTGCTGCGCGAGATCGGCGTGCTCTTGGTCGCGATCATGGTCGCGGGCCGTTCCGGCTCCGCCTATACCGCCGAGCTCGGCTCGATGAAGATGCGCGAGGAGATCGACGCGCTGCGCACCATGGGCTTCGATCCGATCGAGGTCCTGATCCTGCCGCGCATGCTGGCGCTGGTGCTGGCGCTGCCGATCCTGGCCTTTCTCGGCGCGATGGCCGCGCTCTATGGCGGCGGCCTGGTGGCCTGGCTCTATGGCGGCGTCGATCCGGAGGCCTTCCTGCTCCGCCTTCGTGATGCCATATCGATCGACCATTTCATCGTCGGCATGGTCAAGGCGCCGGTCATGGCGGCGGTGATCGGTATCGTCGCCTGCGTCGAAGGCCTGGCGGTACAGGGTTCGGCGGAGTCGCTCGGACAGCACACCACCGCATCGGTGGTGAAAGGAATCTTCTTCGTGATCGTGATGGACGGCGTGTTCGCGATCTTCTTCGCCTCGATCGGGATGTGATCATGGCGGAAGAGGACAACGACGCCATCATCCGGGTCCGCGACATCACGGTTCAATTCGGCAACACGCGGGTGCTCGACGGCCTCAACCTCGACGTCAGGCGCGGCGAGATCCTCGGCTTCGTCGGGCCCTCGGGCGCCGGCAAGTCGGTGCTGACGCGCACCATCATCGGGCTCGTGCCGAAGGTCGCCGGCCGCATCGAAGTGTTCGGCGTCGATCTCGACGCCGCGAGCACCTCGCAGCGCCGTGCCGTCGAGCGCCGCTGGGGCATCCTGTTCCAGCAGGGCGCGCTGTTCTCCTCGCTCACGGTGCGCCAGAACATCCAGTTTCCGGCGCGCGAGTATCTGCGCGTCTCGCAGCGGCTGCTCGACGAGATCATGGTGGCGAAACTCGTGATGGTCGGGCTGAAGCCGGAAGTCGCCGATCGTTATCCGTCGGAATTGTCGGGCGGCATGATCAAGCGCGTCGCGCTGGCGCGGGCACTCGCGCTCGATCCAGAACTCGTGTTTCTCGACGAGCCGACCTCGGGTCTCGATCCGATCGGCGCCGGCGAGTTTGACGAGCTGGTGCGCACCCTGCAGCGCACTTTGGGGCTGACCGTTTTCATGGTAACGCACGATCTCGACAGTCTTTACACCGCGTGCGACCGTATCGCCGTTTTAGGGAACGGTAAGATCATTGCTGCAGGATCGATCGCCGACATGAAGGCATCGCAGCATCCATGGCTGCAGCAATATTTCAACGGCAAGCGCGCCCGTGCCGTTGTGGCCTAGCCCATGATCCCGAAACCTGGAGCCGATTTTCGGACGAGATCATGCGCCAACAGGGAATTCGACGGGTTCGAGCGCAGCCGGCTGCGCGAGGGCCCAAGAGTGATTAACGCGAGTAATTGATGGAAACGCGGGCGAACTACGTCTTGATCGGGGCTTTCACGCTGGCGGTGATCGCCGCCGCGTTCGGCTTCGTGCTGTGGTTCCAGAGCCTCCACACCACCAAGCAGCGCAGCCCCTTGCGGGTGATCTTCGAAGGGCCGGCGTCAGGCCTGCGCAACGGCGGCAATGTCAATTTTAACGGTATTCGGATAGGGGAAGTGGTCTCCGTGAAGCTCGACAACCCGCGACGCGTGGTCGCGCTGGCGATGATCGAGAACAACGCACCGCTCCGCAAGGACACCCTGGTCGGTCTCGAGTTCCAGGGGCTCACCGGCGTCGCCGCGATTTCGCTTAAGGGCGGCGAGGAGGCCGCCCCGCCGGTGCCGCTGGACGAGGACGGCATCCCGGTTCTGACCGCCGACCCGAATGCGCTGCAGGACGTCACCGAGGCGATCCGCGCCACCCTGCAAAACGTCAACCGCATCGTCGCCGACAATCAGCAGTCGGTGAAGAATTCGCTGAAGAATCTCGAGGTCTTCACCCAGGCGCTGGCGCGCAATTCCGAGAAGATCGACAACGTCATGCTCAAGGTCGACGGCGTGATGGGCAAGGCCGACAGCCTGATGCTGGGCCTCAATGCGATCGCGGGCGGCAACAATGGCAGCGAGCTGAACCTGATGGTGAAGTCGATCCGCGAGCTCGCCGAGGATCTCGACAAGCGCTCCAATCTCCTGATCAACGACGGTCGCAGGACGCTGTCCGACATCAGCCGCGCGGTGAACAATTTCGACCGCAACCCGAGCCGGGTGATCTTCGGCGGCAGCAACAACGCCGCACCCGAGCCCGCGCCGGCTCCGGCGGCACCCGGGCCGCGGCGGCGGCAGTAGTGACGTAGTGGGCGAATAGCGAATAGGGTTCGCTCCTGAGCGGATCCGTCATTGCGAGCGAAGCAACTCGTAGCCCGGATGGAGCGAAGCGCAATCCGGGGTCAACTCCGCCGCGGCACTGCCCCGGATTTCGCTGCGCTCCATCCGGGCTACGGCTCGTTGCATTCGCGTGACCGCGGCTGAGCCGGCCGACTGCGAATCCAATTCCGAGCCCAAAACAAAAACGGAGACCTTTCGGTCTCCGTTTTCCATTCGCTATTCGCTACTCACTATTCGCTTACTTCGCAGCTTATCCCAGCCGGCCCGCGGCGTGCGCGAGCAGGGTGTAGACCAGCCCGGTCTCCGAGGTCAGGTGGCTGCTCAGCTCCTGCTGGCCGCGGCCGTCGCGGGCGACTTCGTCGAGCAGGCGCTCGAACTCCGCGATGTAGCGGTCGACCGTCTGCTTGAAGCCGCGGTCGGAGCGGTACTTGCGGGCCACCTCATCGAAGGCCTTCTGGCCGGCCGGCGTGTAGAGGCGCTTGGAGAACGCCTTGTTCTCGCCGCGCTGGTAGCGATCCCACATCTCGGCCGCAAGCGTGCGGTCCATCAGCCGGCCGATGTCGAGCGACAGCGACTCCAGCGGATTGACCGGCTGCTGCTGCGGACGCGGGCGCTGCTGGGCGTCGCGGCTCTGCGGGGCGGGCGGCGGCGCGTCGCTGCGGTTGAGCAGGTCGGACAGCCAGCCGTCGCCGTTGTTGTTGGGTTCAGCCGGGCTGACCGGCGGGGCCTCGGTGCGGCGCGAGCTCGCCATGCCGAGATCCGGCGGCGGCAGCGTCGAGGCGCTGTTGCCATTGTCCCGCATGCGCACATCGCCGCGGCCGCCGCCGGCAGCCATCACCGGCTCCTCGTGGCGAACGCTGGCGCGGTTGGTTGAGACCACGTCGAGTCCGCGGCCGTGATGAGCGACGATGCGGTTCAGCTCGGCCAGCGCCTCGATCTGGTCGACGATCACCTTGCGCATCTGCGCGGTGTTCTCGGCCGCCTCCTGCGGCATCTCGAGCACGCCGCGGCGCAGCTCGTTGCGGGTGGCCTCGAGCTCGTTGTGCATCTCGCTCGCCATCTGCTTCATCGCCGTGACCATCGCGGAGAATTTCTCCGTCGATTCCTTGAACATCGCATCGGTCTCGGCATTGCTCTGCTGGTAGAGGTCGTTCATGGCGTCTACGGTCTGCTGACGCTCGTTCTCGGCTGCCTGGCGCACCGCCTCGAACTGCCTGCTGATCGCAGCCGAACCGGCGCCTGCGGTCTCCGCCACCACGCGGGCGATGTCGCGGGCACGTTCCTCGGCCGCTCCGAGCGATTCATCGAGCAGCCCGGTGAAGCGCGACAGCCGCTGGTCGAGATCGGTGGTGCGAAGGTCGATGGTCGTGACCAGCGCTTCCAGCGCCGACTTGCGCTCGCTGACGGAGGCCGTCGTCGAGCGGTTGGCCTGCTCGACCACGGCAGCCGCATCGATCAGCGCCTTGCCATGGGTCTCGAACTGGCTCGACAGCGCGCCGAGATCTTCCAGCGCCTTGCCGGTCTTGCTGTTGAACACCGTGAGCTGGTCTTCCAGCGTCTGGGTTGCCACGCCGTTGCGCGAGGTGACGTCGTTCATGGCGGACACGAAGTCGGCCACGCGGGTCACCAGCGCGCGCTCCAGCGAGTTGAGGTTGTCGTGGGCGCCGGTCAACACTTCCTGCAAGAGGATGTTGCCTTCGCGCAGCCGCTCGAACAGCGCGACCGTATCGGTGCGCAGGATCTTGCTGGTCTCCTGCATCTCCGTGACGGCCGAGATCGAGACCTGGCGCGACTGGTCGATCGCCGCGCGCGAGGCCTGCTCGAGCTCCTTGAGCGACTTCGCCACCGCGCCGGTCGCCTGATCGCCGGCCGTGGTGATGTTGCGCGCGACATCGCTGCCGTGGGCCGACATCGACTGCGAGAAGGCGAGGCCGCGGGTTTCGATCGCCTTCAGCGCGTCCGCGGTGGCGCGATCCATGTCGCTCGACAGCTGCGTGGTCTTGGCGGTCAGCGCCTCGACCAGCGAGCCGCGGCGGCCGTCGACCATCTGCGACAGACGCTCGGTCTGCTGCTGCACATAGGTGACGATCTCGTCGGTCTTGCCGGTCATCGCCGAGCCGAAGGCGCTGGAGGCCGACAGCACCGAACGCTCGATGTCGGCGGAGGTCGTCTTGACCTTGGTCGAGACCTCGTTGGACATGGTGATCAGCGCGGCCTGGGCGTTCTGCGCCGAGGTCTGGATGTTGTCGGTGGTCTTGGCCGTGACCGCACCCAGCGCGCGCTCGATATCGGTCGAGAGCGTGCGGATCTGGGCGGCGGCATCGGCGGAGGTCGCCGCAAACGAGCTCTGGGCCTCGCGGGCGCTGCCCAGGATGGTCTGCGCAGTCTCCGCGCTGGCTGTGGTCAGCGAGCGCTCGATCTCGGCGGAGATCTCGCGGATCTGGCTTGCGGCCTCGCTGGAGGTTGCCACGAACGAGCTCTGGGCATCGCGGGCGCTGCCGAGGATCGCCTGCGCGGTGTTGGTGCCGACCGAGGTCAGGGTGCGCTCGACATCGACGGCCAGCGACTTGACGTGGTTGGCTGCTTCCGTCGACGCGGTGACGAGGGTGTTCTGCGCCTCGCGGGCGCCGGCCGTCAGCATCTCGACGGTGCCGGAGCCGGCCATCGACAGCGCACGCTGGATGTCGGCGGCAAGCGCCGACACCTTGGTCGCAGCCTCGGTCGACGCGTTGACCAGGGTGCTCTGGGCCTCACGCGCACCTGATGTGATCGATTCCGCGGTGGCGGAGCCGGCCATCGACAGCGAACGTTCCATATCGGCCGCCAGCGAGCGGACCAGATCGGTGGCCTCGGTGGATGCGCCGGCCAGTGTGCTCTGGGCCTCGCGGGCGGAAGCGACAACGGCTTCCGCGGTGGCGGAGCCCGCCATCGACAGCGAGCGCTCGATGTCGGCCGACAGCGTGCGGACCAGATTGGCCGCGTCGGTCGACGCGCCGGCCAGCGTGCTCTGGGCCTCGCGAGCGGAGGCGACGACGGCTTCCGCGGTGGCGGAGCCCGCCATCGACAGCGAGCGCTCGATGTCGGCCGACAGCGTGCGCACCAGATTGGTGGCGTCGGTCGACGCGCCGGCCAGCGTGCTCTGGGCTTCGCGGGCGGAGGCGACGATGGATTCCGCGGTGGCGGTGCCGGCGGTCGAGAGCGAGTGCTGCACCTCGGCCGCGAGCGTGCGGACCAGGTTGGCGGCTTCGGTGGATGCACCGGTAAGCGTGCTCTGGGCCTCGCGAGCGGAGGCGACGACGGCTTCCGCGGTCGCGGTGCCGGCCATCGAGAGCGAACGCTCGACGTCGCTGGCGAGCGACTTGACCTGGCCGGTGACGTCGGTCGACGTCGAGATCAGCGTGGTCTGGGCCTCGCGGGCACCGGTCATGATCGCCTCGGCGGCGGCAGAGCCGGCCATCGACAGCGACTGCTCGACATCGGTGGCCAGCGACTTGACCTGGCTTGCGGCCTCGACCGAGGCGCTGACCAGCGTGGTCTGCGCGTCGCGGGCGCCGGACAGCACGGAAGCTGCGGTGGCGCTGCCGGCCGCCTGCAGCGTGCGCTCGACATCCTCGGACAGCGCCTTGATCTGCGAGGCGACGTCGCCGGAGGCCGAGACCAGCGACACCTGGGCGTCGCGGGCACTGGTGAGGATCGAGTTGGCGGCGCTGGTACCGACGGCGGTCAGCACGCTCTCGACCTCGGCCGAGCTCAGCTTGAGCTGGTTGCCGACGTCCGCGGACACCGTGAGCAGCGCCTGCTGCGCGGTGCGCGCGCCGGTCTGGATGGTTTCGCTGGTGTTGACCACGAGGTTGGTCAGCGAGCGCTCGGCGTCCTCGACATGGGACTTGATGCTCGACGACAACAGCTCGGCGCGGGACATCAGGTCATCGCTCGCCTGGCGGCCGCTGCTCTCGATGCGGCCGGCGACGGCCTCGACGCGCGAACCCAGGAGGTCCTCGAACTGCGCGACGCGGGTGTCGATGTCGCCGGCGATGACGCCGACGCGGCTCTCGATGCCCTGCTGGATGTCGGCGAAGCGCGCCGAGATGGTGTCGGTCAGGCTCGCGCTGTGACCATTGATGGTGTCGGCGAGGCGGGTGCTGTGGCCGTTGAGGGTGTCGACCAGGCGGACGCTGTGGCCGTCGATGGTCTCGGTGACGCCGTTGATGCGATGGTCGACCGCGGCGATCGCCTGCACGGTGCCTTCGGTCAGGGTGGTGGTGAGCAGGCCAAGCCGCGAGTCGATCGACTGGATCGCCTGGGAGGCGCCGTCGGTCAGCTGGGTCGCGAGCGTGCCGAGATGGCCGTCGATGGTCTCGGTGACCGACTTGGCGCGGCTCTCGAAGGTGACTTCGAGGGACTTCATGCGGCCGTCGATCGCATCATCGAGCGATTGCAGACGGCCGTCGAACGAGCCGATCTTGCTGGCAAGCGAACTGTCGAACGACGACAGCTTGTCGGTCAGCGAGGCGTCGAGATTGGTGACGCGGCTGCCGAGCGTGGTCTCGAACTGCAGCAGGCGCTGGTCGAGCGAGGCGGTGATCTCGCCGCTGTTGGTGGTGACACGATGGTCGAAGGTGTCGACATAGGTCTTCAGGCTGTCGGCGATGTCCTGGGTCCGCTGGCCCATGCGCTCGACGATGTCGCCGCCGAAGGTCTTCACCGTGCGGTCGAATTCCGAGATGTGGCGGGTGATCAGCGCGCCGAGCGTGCCGGAGTCGCGGGCGAATTTCTCGGCGAGCTCGCTGCCATGGTTCTTCACCAGGTCGTCGAACGCGCTCATCTGCAGCGACAGCGAGTCGTGCGCGGTCTCGGTCTGGCCCACCACCTTGGCGACCAGCGAGTTGACGGTGACGTCGAGCGCCTCGCTCGCCTTGTCGCCGGACGTCAGGATCTGGCCGGCGAGGCGGTTGCCGGCGTCGTCGATCTTGCTGACGAGGTCGTTGCTGCGCAGCTCGAGCTCGAGCAGCAGCGAGTCCGCGGAGTTCTTCAGGGAATCGTGGACCTCTTCGGTGCGGTCGGAGATGCCGTCGACGATGACGGACGAACGCTGCTCGAACTCGCCGGTGATGCGGTCGATGCGCTCGTTCAGCAGCTCGTGGACGCGATCGGCCAGATCGACGAACTCGTCGTGGACGTGGCCGGTCTTGAAGTTGAGGCTGGTGGTCAGCCGCTCGGAGGCATCCATCACCGCGCGCGTGGTCTCGGCGCTGGCTTCCTCGAGGCGGTCGAGCAGGTCGCCGCCGCGCTCGCCGAGCGCGAGGATCATGTTGTCGCCGGCATGGCTCAGCGCGGTCGTGATGTGCTGGCCGCGCTCTTCCAGCGCGCCGGTGATGCTCTTGGCGACCTCGTCGACGCGCGAGGCGATCGCGTCCGAGATCAGCGCGATGTCGTGGCGCAGGTCGATCTGCACGCCGGAGATCGCGCTGCGCACCTGCTCGGCCTGGCCGACCAGATTGTCGCGCTGGTGGGCGATGTCCTGCAGCAGCGCGCGGATGCGCACCTCGTTGTCGGAATAGGCGCGTTCCAGCGCCGCGACCTCGTTGGCAACGAGGGTCTCGAGTTCGCCGGCGCGCGCGATCGCGCGCTCGACGCCATCGCCCATCGCCGCGACCTCGCGGCGGATCGCCTGGCCGACCGTCACCATGGAATCGGCGGCGGCGTTTTCCGGCTCGGAGAAGCGCATCGCGACCTGCGCCATCGATTGCGCGATCATCTGCATGCGCTGACCGTGCGAGGCGAGGCTGGCGAGATAGTAGAACAGCAGGATCGGCACGGCGAACAGCGCGGCAAGGCCGGCGAGCACCAGGACGCCGGTGCCCTGGGCCATCGAGGCCTGCAGGGCCGGCCAGAACGCGACGGTGAGAATCACGCCGCCCAGCAGCCAGGCGCCGGAGCAGACAAAGAACAGCGTGAAGGCGTTGCGCGCGCGTCCTCCCTGCAGCGTCTGCAGCATCTGGCCGATGGTTTCGCGATCGTCGTTGGCGGCGCGGCGCGGCGCGCGCGGTTCTTCGATCGGCTCGAACGCCGAACGATCGGTATTGTTCGGACGGGACTCGAACGATGCGGCTGAAAAATCGGCCGCGGGCGGCGGCAGGTTCGGCGGCGCGGCGCCTTCGTTGAGGGGGCTGCGATTCTCCGCGCCCTGTTCGCTGATGTTGAGGGCTTCCTGGATAGCAGAAAGCGCGACTTCGGTGGGATCTTTGACCTTCTTGGGAGTGTTCGCCATGTTCAGTCTGAGCCCTCTCACTATTTTACGCGTCGGCGAGCCTGCGATCGTCCCCACGCAAGCTCGAAGCCGGTGCCCACAAGCGGAGGCAAGCGCCCCCCTGGGCGGCTTGTCCGCTACATCCGCAAACATCCTATTGGGAGAGCGATGCGAATGAAATGCTTGCGATTAATACTTTCTTAATCATCGTTAACAGCTTTGCGCCATAAGGCCTTATGGGTACTCGAAATTCCGGCCGTAGCGCGTCGATTGTGTCCAGAAATTGTCCAGAATCGGGCGGTTTTGCCGATCATCCCGACAACAATCCGTTAACCAGTTTCGTGATTGGCTGGGCCAACGATCCGCCGGCGAGGGTCCGGCGGAGACGACAGGGACTGGCCATGCCGCTTCATCTCGAACGGGTCGAATGGACGCAATCGCCGCCGCTGGCGCCCGGCGCCGGGCCGATCGACGTCGATCATCTTCAGCGCATGACGCTGGGCGATCCGGGTCTCGAGCGGGAAGTGCTGGCCATGTTCTCGGCCCAGTCGGCCCGGATCCTCGGTGAACTGGCCGCCTTGCCGCCCGAGGCCGCGACCCACGCCCACACCCTGAAAGGATCGGCGCGGGCGATCGGCGCCTTCGGCGTCGCCGAGGCTGCGGCCCAGCTGGAGACCGCGCTGACCGGCGGTTCCGATGCGGCCCAGCCGCTTGCCGCGCTCGGCGCCGCGATTGCCGAGGCGCGCACGGCGATCGAGCTGATCCTGGGCCGCTCCTAGGCGTCCGGCGTCTCGGCGGCGCGTCCCAACCGGCGGGCAGGTTTTCGGTCTCCGCGCTAGCGCTGTGCGGATCGACCCGTTATACGACTGCCCGGGACCTTTCCATCCATCGTCCGGCGCATTCCGGCAGCACGAGCAATCATGGCCAAAATCCACTTTATCGACCATTCCGGCGAGAAACGCACAGTTGACATCGAGAACGGCGCGACGGTGATGGAAGGCGCGATCCGCAACGCCATTCCCGGCATTGAAGCCGAATGCGGCGGCGCCTGCGCCTGTGCGACCTGCCATGTCTATGTCGATGAAGCCTGGCGCGAGAAGGTCGGCGCGCCGTCGCCGATGGAAGAGGACATGCTGGATTTCGGCTTCGACGTGCGTCCGAATTCGCGGCTGTCCTGCCAGATCAAGGTGACCGACGATCTCGACGGACTGGTCGTGTCGACGCCGGAGCGGCAGGCCTAAGATTCTTTCATTCGCCGTCCGGATTCACACCGCGACGGATCCAGCGGCGGAAGTTCTGCTTGACCTCCGCCGGCAGCGGCGTCGGCCTGCGCGTGGCCTCATCGATCATCACCGTGACCGCCTTCGCCGACGCCACGCACCTGCCTTCCGAAAACACCACCTGGTCGAAGGTGGTCGATGTGCGTCCAAACTTGACGAGACCGAGCCCGAGCTCGATCTGACCCGGCCAGTGCAGCTCGGCGCGGAAATGGATGTCGAGGCGCACCATGATCCAGCCGAGCCCCGCCGGCATCAGCCCCATGCTGCGGTCCTTCACCAGCGTGACGCGGCCGGTTTCAAAATAGCTCGCATAGACGGCGTTGTTGACGTGCCCGTTGGGGTCGAGATCGGCAAAGCGCACATTGTCGGACAGGCGGTAGGGAAAGTCTTCCAGGCGCGGCACATCGTCAGCACGGACAGGGGCATTCACGAGGGGGATCTCCGTCGGTTTCCCGCCCATACAGCCGAGTTGCGCAGGCTCGGCAAGGGGTTGCCGCGCCAGCCGCTGTCCCTATTATGCATGTCGCGATCCGGCCCACTTGGCTGGACAGGCGAAAAAGCCGTCCAGTCGATTTCAACTGAAAAGAAGCGGACATGAGCGAAGCGATCAAGACCGATGTGCTGATTATTGGCGCGGGCCCCTGCGGACTGTTCGCCGTGTTCGAACTGGGCCTGCTCGACATGAAGGTGCATCTGGTCGACATCCTCGACAAGATCGGCGGGCAGTGTGCCGAGCTCTATCCCGAGAAGCCGATCTACGACATTCCCGGAATTCCCTTCGTCACCGGCCAGGGCCTCACCGACCAGTTGCTGGAGCAGATCAAGCCGTTCAATCCGACCTTCCATCTCAACGAGATGGTGGAGAGCATCGAGAAGATCGGCGATCCCCTGTTCCGCGTGAAGACCGATGCCGGCAAGGAGTTCGAGTGCAAGGTCGTCGTGATCTCGGCCGGTGGCGGCTCGTTCCAGCCGAAGCGCCCGCCGGTGCCGGGCATCGAGGCCTATGAAGGTACGTCGGTGTTTTATGCCGTGCGCAAGATGGAGCAGTTCCGCGACAAGAACATCCTGATCGTCGGCGGCGGCGACTCCGCGCTCGACTGGACGCTCAATCTGCATCCGATCGCCCAGCGCATCACGCTGCTGCACCGGCGTGACGATTTCCGCGCGGCGCCGCACAGCGTCGAGCAGATGCGTGCGCTCGTTGCCGACGGCAAGATGGATCTGAAGATCGGCCAGGTCACGGGGCTCGAAGGCGCCAACGGACAGCTCTCGGGCGCCGCACTCAAGGGCAACGACAATGCGGTCTCGACGATCGCCTGCGATACGATGCTGCCGTTCTTCGGGCTCACCATGAAGCTCGGTCCGGTCGCGAACTGGGGCGTGGCGCTGGAGAACAATCTGGTGCCGGTCGACACCGCGGCGTTCGAGACCAACGTGTCAGGTATCTTCGCGATCGGCGACATCAACACCTATCCGGGCAAGCTCAAGCTTATTCTCTCCGGCTTCCACGAGGGTGCGCTGATGGCGCAGAAGGCGCACCGCTACGTGTATCCGGACAAGCGGCTGGTGTTCCAGTACACAACCTCGTCATCGAGTTTGCAGAAGAAGCTTGGGGTGAACTGATTCCACTCGAGCGGAGACCAATGCCAGGGGCATGGGCCATTTCCTGCGCGGCGCGAGTACTGGAACACTCCGTGAAATGGCCGTAGTCTGCTTGTAGTCGAGTTGGTCGATTGATCAGGTGATGATGATGCGGAACACGCTATCCAGACTTCGGCTGATCCTCGCGATCGCCACGGCCTTTGCGCTAGCTGCTCCGCTCGCGGCCTCGGCGGCCGACCCGTCGGCTGCCGGCCTGTGGCAAAAGGTCGAAGACGGCAAGCCCGAGGGCTGGTTCCTGGTGATCGAGCGCAATGGTCTGTTCGAAGGCATGATCGCAAAGATGTTTTCGTCGCCCGGCGATCCGCCCAATCCGGTCTGCTCGAAATGCACCGACGATCGCAAGGACATGCCGTGGCTCGGCATTCCCCTCATCCGCGACATGAAGCGCAACGGGCTCGCCTATGAAGGCGGCAACGTGCTCGATCCACGCAACGGCAAGGTCTACAAGGCCAAGATGACGTTGAGCGCCGATGGTCAGACGCTGACGATGCGCGGCTTTCTCGGCATCTCGCTGTTCGGCAAGGATGAGGTCTGGACCCGGCTGCCTGACACCGCGGTGGCCCAGCTCGATCCCGCGATCGTCGCCAAATACCTGCCGGCGCAAGCCGCGGTGGCGAAGCCGGCGGCGCCGGTGCCCGCGACGAAGCGGCACTAACACTTCTCTCCAGAGCTTTTCCCGTTCCGATGGAATCGGAACGGGGCTCTAGATTCTTGTTTTGACGCGTTTTCTTCACGCGAACCGGTATCCACTTCGCTCGAAAACGCTCTAAAGCGTGATGGCATTAAGTTCGATAGCCTGAGTTTTTGAGGTAGTTGGCACATTCCTCGGAGGTGAAGGCATCGAGTGCGAGGCCGATTGCGGCGCAGACCGCGTCGACGGTTCGCGCGGCTGCCTTTCGGACGAGGTGCTTGAGCTTGGCAAAGACCTGTTCGATCGGGTTCAGGTCGGGCGAGTATTTTGGCAGGAAGAAGAGTTTGGCGCCGACCGAACGGATGAGTTGGCGAACTGCTTTGCTCCGGTGGCTGCCGAGGTTGTCCAAGATGACGATATCGCCGGGTCGAAGGACGGGCAGAAGAACCTTCTCGACATAGGTACGAAAGCTCACGCCATCGATCGGCCCCTCGATGAACCATGGCGCATCGATGCGGTCATGGCGCAGGGCCGCCAGGAAGGTCATGGTCTTCCAGCGGCCGTGGGGAACCTTGGCGTGAAGTCTGCGCCCGCGCGGCGCCCATCCTCGCAAGGGCGCCATATCAGTCCTGGTCCAGGTCTCGTCGATGAAGACCAGCCGTTCAACTTCGACGCGACCTTGATATTTTGTCCACTGGGCTCGCCGCCGCGCGACCTCGGGTCGATCGCGTTCGCCAGCCGCCACGCTTTTTTTTGAAGCTGAGCTTCTCGGCATGCACGAAGTCCCACACCGAATGGTAGTCGACCTTCAGGCCGCGTCCGGCAAGTTCGGCAACGAGCCCCCGTATGGTGAAATCGCCGTCTTTGATCCGCTGCGACAGCCAGACTGCGTGGTCTCCCGAAACCGCCTTCGGCTTGTGACCGCCCATCTGGCCAGGCTCAACGCTGCCGGTCTCCTCGACCCGCTGCATCCAGCCGATGGCAGTGCTGATCGCCACCCCAAACTGCTTGGCGGCCCGATTGCGCGACATCCCGCCCTCGATCGCGGACACGACACGCTTGCGAAGATCCAGAGAGTAAGGCTTCCCCATCCATGCTGGCCTCCGATCCAGCCAGCATGGTGAATCAGAAATACACTGATTTGGGAATCCCAAATCGATTCAACCTAACCCCATCCCGCTTTAGCTAACGCTCCGATCTGCTCACGCTCCGCTCTTGCGTGGCAGCGTGAGCGTTCAGCGCTGTCCCATTGGTGCAATCGGCATCGGCAATGGCGCGACCGGCTCGGAAATCACTTCCGGCACGGCGGTGTTCAACTGCAGCACGGTGGCGGCCGCGGGGACCGCGGCATCGGCCATCGCCGCATGGCCTTCGGCGCTCGGATGCACCGCGCCGCCATACACCGCCGACAGGATGCCCCATGTCGCGTCGTGGATGTCGCTTGGCTGCATCGAGGATGGCAGGCCCTGCGGGTAGGTCATCGCCGTGAAGTAGCTGTCGTTGGCGTCGCGGATCCAGCGCGCGCGCGGCAGATAGGCGCGGTATTCGCCGGCGCTGCGGCCGCATTTGAGCGGCTGGTTGGCCGCGGCGACGATGTCCGACACGAAGCTGTCGCCATTGGCGGCGAAGCAATCGCGGTCGAATTCCGGATCGGTCGACGCGCGTGCGCAGAAGCCATGGCTCGCAAACGCGTCCTGATGCGCATCGACGAAGGTCATGCGGTCGGCCTGCGGATTGCGGCAGATGATGCCGGACTGGCACTGCGCGATCGCCTTGAGCTGCGGCAGGAACTCGTTCTGCACGAAGCTCGAGACCGACGCGAGGCGGTTGGGATCCGCGTTGAACGAGGGATGGATCTCGAAGCCGGCGCGGCCGCCGGGGCAGGGCGCCCCGCCATTGGCCAGCGCCGGATTGGCATAGGCCGTGTAGATCACGTGCGAGAGATCGCCGCCGACCAGCGGCTTCAGCGCATCGCGCAGCTTGGCAAAATCGGCCGGCAGGTCGCGCGCCAGCGCCGAACGGGCATCGTCGACGCTGGCCATCGAGCCGCCGCGGCTGAACAGCGTGCGCTCGGTCGGCGTGTCGACGATCACGTTGGCGACGAGGCCGGAGAAATAGATGTCGTTGGCGCCGATCGACAGCAGCACGAGGTCGAGGGTGCGGTCGGGCTGACGGCGCTTGGCGGCGGCGAGTGCGGTGCGCAACTCCGCGATCTGGCCGTTGACGGTGCCCGAGCAGGTGTTGGCTGTCTTCGTCGGCAGGCATTCGCGCGCCTGCTGCGAGCCGAGCAGGCCGTCGGCGATGGTGGCGCCGGTGCAGGCCAGCGGCAGATAGGTCACCGCGGTGTGCGGATATTGCACGGCGAGCGCGAGCGCCGTGCGGGTCTGGTAGCTGTACAGCGACCGGTGACAGGCCGAGTTGAGCCACAGCGCGCTCTGGCGCTGCCAGTTGGTCAGGGTGTCCGGTGCTTCGCAGGCGCGGCCGCCTTTGTAGCCGGCGCGGCTCGGCCGGTAATATTGCGCCCCGCCGAGATAGGAGCGGAAGCAGAACCCCTCGTCGGAGAGCGCAATCGCGCGGTCGGGATTGCCCTCGCCGGATGCGATGCTGTCGCCGAGGCCCGCAATCAGCAAGTCGCGCACCTCGATCGGCGTCGTCACGCGCTGGTTGGCGTCCGAGCCGCTCGCGACGTCGACGGTCGCGACCGTGGTGCGGCCGTAGCGGACGCGCAGATTGACCGGCTCGGCGCAATCGAATGTCGAGGATTGCGGCCCGTCGCCGTCGTCGAACGACCAGGCGCAGGTCGCGCCGACCGGAACCGGTCCGGTGAGCCGCACGACGATCGGATGATCGATCGGCGTCAGATAGCTTTCCTTGACGTTGTCGCGCGTGCAGGGCTCGCTGACGCGGCCCTGCAGGTCGATGCAGAGCCGGTTCACGGTGTTGCGCGCCCAGCCGCGGCCGTCGCTTTGCAGTTCCAGCGCCTGTTCCGAGGCCAGCACGGTGCGGCCAAGCCCGCTTTCGACATGCAGGCGGAAGTCGCGTTCCTCGCGGAACAGGCGGAAGCGGTTGCGGACCTCCCAGGAGATCTGCAGCTGATTGTCCTGCGCGTCCGCGGCCGATGCGAATACCGCGGCCAGCGCGCTGCCGAGCAGCACGCTGCAGACCGTCACCCGAAACGAAAATCGAACCAAAAAGCCAATCATGGCGCGGTTTGACGCGAGCGGTACGGCGAAAATAAGAGAAGCGGCTGCGAGGATCGAAAATCCGGGATCGAGCGGCCCGCACGAGGGCCGATAACCTTGCCTGTTACCGTTTCAGCTGCCTGACCCGCCGGCTTTCGATCGGTTGCCGCACGGTCGCCGAAGCCGTGCAGGCTTGGCTTAGTCGTTTCCGCTCTTGCCAGGGCTGCACCACGTTGAGCCAGAGCTCGCGCATGCCCATGATCGAGATCGAAATCCCGAACGGGATCAGAAAGTAGAGGATGCGGAACACGACCAGCGTCGCCAGCAATTGTTCCTTGCTGAACTCCGGCAGCGCCACCAGCATCGCGGCGTCGAACACGCCGATCGAGCCGGGGGCGTGGCTGGCGAAGCCGAGCAGCGTCGCCAGGATGAACACGACCGCCAGCGAGACGAAGTCGATATGCGGCTCGGTCGGCATCAGCAGGTACATTGCGAGCGCGCAGAAGCCGAGATCGACCACGCCGATCAGGATCTGCAACAGCGTCAGCTTGGCCGAGGGCAGCACCACCTTCCAGCCGTTCTGGCCGAGCTCGCGGCGCTTCTCGCCGGTCAGGAGCCAGACGAAATAGGCCCCGATGCCGGCAAGGCAGCCGAGCGCGATCAGCCGGTTCATCGCCGGCGGCAGCAGGTCCATCGCCGACGCCGCCGCCGGGTGCCAGGCCATGCCGAAGCCGAGCACGAACAAATTGCCGAGCCAGAAGGTCAGGCCCGACAGAAAGCAGATCTTGGCGACGTCGATCGCGGAGAGGCCGTAATCGGAATAGATCCGGAAGCGGATCGCGCCGCCGGTGAAGACCGTGGCGCCGATATTGTGGCCGATCGTGTAGCTGGTGAAGCTCGACAGCGCTGCGATGCGGTAGGGGACATGGATCTTGCCGATCGTGCGCAGCGCGAAGAAGTCGTAGAAGGTCAGCGTGCAGAACGCCCCGACCACGCAGAGCGCCGCGAGCGCGATCCGATGCGGCGCGATGTTGGTGAGCGCGGTGAGAATGATGCCGGTATCGACGCCCTTCAGGGTGTGAACAAGCGACGTGATCGCGAACGCGATGATCAACACACTCGCGGCGATCCCGAGCCGTTTCCAGCCGATCTTTTCCTTGAAACCACGCCCAAGCGTGGTCAGCAGCCGAAGCATTCATCCTCCCGGCGGGGCGGCAATTTCAGTGGGACCCGGTCACGGACGGCGACGGGTGACGGGCAAACGCACCGTACGCGATGACCCATAAGGCAAAACCGATGCGTTGTGCAGCCCTTGACAAGCCAAGCTTCGGCCCTCGTCCAGCGTCATTGTCATATTGGCTACATATGTTCTCGCTCTGCGGAATGTGAGTCGCAGGACAGCGACGGGGCCGCTACGTGTTCCGCCGTTCCAGGCGGTTTCGTCGGCCTTTTTGCCGATTTTGGGGCCGTCCCGGCGTCGATGCGGGTTCGTTGGCGCGAGGCGAATAGACGATATGCATCAGCCTGGGGACGCCTGGGCCCGCTGTGGCGTTTACCAAAGTGTGAAGTCGACAGGCGCTTGCGCATGATCCGCCCTGCGCTCGGGGCCAAGTGAGGCGCGCGAGGGCGGTCCGTAGGTCTATTGAGGCAAAACGCCGCGCGAGCGGGCCGCCGTCGGGCAGGCCGGCCAGGCATGCGACTCCACACTTCGATCGATGGCGAAGTGTTGCGGCGCAACGAAGGCCTATGTCTCGCATTGGTTGCCGAGAGCAAGGACAAGACCATGCAACAGACATCCCTGAACGTCCGGCACATGCCGCCGGACCGGCGCGCAGCGTCGCATCAGCAGTCGAGCGGGCTCGGAGCGACGTTGACGCTCGCTGCGATGAGTCTCGGCTATGGCGTCGTGCAGCTCGACGTCACCATCGTCAACACGGCGCTCAATGCGATCGGCGCCTCGCTCGGCGGCGGCGTTGCCGAACTGCAATGGGTGGTCAGCGCCTATACGATTGCCTTTGCGGCCTTCATCCTGACCGCGGGCGCGCTCGGCGACCGGATCGGCGCCAAGCGCATCTTCATGGCCGGGTTTGCGATCTTCACCGCGGCATCGGTTGGCTGCGCGTTCGCGCCTGATGCGGCGACGCTGATCGCCGCCCGCTGCGTGCAGGGGCTGGCCGCGGCCATTCTGGTGCCGAACTCGCTGGCGCTGCTCCGCCATGCCTATGAAGACGAGCAGGCACGGGGACGCGCAGTCGGGGTCTGGGCCGCGGGCGCGAGCCTTGCGCTGACCGCCGGCCCGTTCGTCGGCGGCGGACTGATCGCGCTGGTCGGCTGGCGCGCGATCTTTCTGGTCAACCTGCCGATCGGCCTCGCCGGCCTGTGGCTCGCCTGGCGCTTTGCCGGTGAAACCGCGCGGCATCAGCAGCACCGGCTCGATCTGCCGGGTCAGGTCGCGGCGATCGCCGCGCTCGGCACGCTCGCCGGCGCGCTGATCGAGGGCGGCGCGCTCGGCTGGGGCAGCCCGTTCGTGATCGCAGGCTTCGCTCTCGCCGCCGTCTTCTCCGTGCTGTTCGTCTGGCGTGAGGCGCGCGCGCCGCAGCCGATGCTGCCGCTCTCGCTGTTCCGCCACCGGATGTTTGCCCTGACCTCGCTGGTCGGCCTCCTGGTCAATGTCGCGTTCTACGGCCTGATCTTCGTGCTCAGCCTCTACTTCCAGCAGGTCAACGGGCTGTCGGCGCTCGCCACCGGCTTGGCGTTCGTGCCGATGCTCGGCGCCGTGCTGCCCGCCAACCTGATCGCGCCGCACGTCGCGGAGCGGATCGGCGCGCCGGCGACAATCGCGCTCGGCGCCGCGCTCTCGGCCGCCGGATGCCTGGCGCTGCTGTTGATCGGCCCCGGCACGAGCTATCTCGCAATCTGCCTGCAGCTGCTGGCCATGAGCGGCGGCCTCGGCCTGCTGGTGCCGCCGCTGACATCGGCGCTGCTCGGCAGTGCCGAGCCGCAGCATGCCGGCATCGCGGCAGGGGTGCTGAACGCGACCCGGCAGACCGGCAGCGTGCTCGGTGTCGCGCTGTTCGGCTCGATGGTCAGCCGGTCCGCGGCCTTCATCGCCGGCCTGCATGCGGCGCTCGTCATCTCCGCCGGCGTGTTGCTGGCGGCCGCTGCGCTGATCTGGATCGGTTCATGGTCAGAGGCCCGGCGTTGAGACGAACTGCGGCGAGGGATCTCCGCTCGCCTTGACCCGATCGCCTGCATTCAAGGCTTCTTCACCATGCGTGGAACCTTGCTGCATTGCGGTTACCGTTCGTACACGAATGCGTCTGTTCTTATAGGTCCATAAAGGGGGCCTATATGTATCGCGTTCTGACCTGTCTCACTTGGAACATGACTGGCGACTGGTCGTCCTTGGCGCGGTGATCTGCCTGCTCGCCAGCGCCGTCGCGATCAGCCTGTTTCACCGCGCCCGCGCCGCACAGGGGCGTGCCCGCGAGATCTGGATCGGCCTCGATGCGGCGGTCGGCGGTTGCGGTATCTGGGCCACCCATTTCGTCGCCATGCTGGCGTACGATCCCGGCATCGAGGCCGGGTACAACATTCCCATCACGCTGCTGTCGCTGGTGCTCGCGGTTGCGATCCTGGCCGTCGGATTGGCCGTCGCCACGCTCGACGAACGCTGGCGGACGGTTGCGGCCGGTGGTGCGATCGTCGGTGCCGGTGTCGCGGCGATGCATTACACCGGCATGCTCGGGCTGGAACTGCCCGCGCGCATCGTCTGGTCGCCCGGCATCGTGGCCTCGTCGATCGCGTTCGGAAGCCTGTTCGGCGCGCTCGCGCTCGTCGTTGCCACCCGTGGCGAACGTTTCGGCACCGTCGCCGCCGCGACCGGTCTTCTGACCGTCGCGATCGTCTCGCATCATTTCACCGCGATGGGCGCGGTGACGCTCGTCCCGGATCCGACGATCGTTTCCGGCGGACTTACGGTCTCGCCGCGCGTGCTCTCATTCATGACCGCCGTTGCGGTTTTCGCGATCCTCGGCCTCTCGCTGATCGCCTCGATCCTCGACCGTCGCGCCAAGACCGAGCTTCACAAGCAGAAGGTGGTGCTCGATACCGCGCTCGAGAACATGTCGCAGGGGCTGTGCATGTTCGATGCCGACGGCCGCATCATGCTGTTCAACGAGCGCTACAGCGAGATGATGGGGCGCAGTCGCATGCCGCTGCAGGGACGCCTGCTGATCGACGTCCTGCAGGACCTGCATTCCATCGGCGAGTGGGACGGCGATCCCGAGGAGTTCTGCAATGCTCTCGTCGCCGAGGCAAAGGCCGGCCACAGCGCAACGCGGATCGTCAGCCGCAACGAGCGCGCGATCCGTGTCGTCGACCAGCCGATGAAGGGCGGCGGCTGGGTCGCGACCTTCGAGGACATCACCGAATGGCAGCAGGCCCAGGAACAGATTTCGCACATGGCGCGGCATGACGCGCTGACCAATTTGCCGAACCGGACGCTGTTCCGCGAGCAGCTCGAAAAGGCCTCGAGACTGGCCAAGCGTTCCGACCAGCTGGCCGTGCTCTGTCTCGATCTCGATCATTTCAAGGAAATCAACGACACGCTCGGACATCCGATCGGCGATGCGCTGCTGCGCGAAGTCGCGCGCCGGCTCGGCGAATGCGTGACCGAGCACGATACCGTGGCGCGGCTTGGCGGCGACGAATTCGCCATCGTGCAGTTCTGCAGCAATTGCGAGCCGTCCGTCGTGTCGTCGCTGGCAAGTCTCGTGGTCGAGCGGATCGCCGCGCCCTACGAGATCGGCGGCCATCAGCTCGTGATCGGCGTCAGCATCGGCATCTCGCTCGCGCCCGAGGACGGCAAGGATCCCGACGAATTGCTGCAAAAGGCCGATCTTGCGCTGTACCGCGCCAAGGCCGACGGCCGCGGCACCTATCGGTTCTTCGAGACCGGGATGGATGCGCGTGCGCAGGCGCGCCGCCTGCTGGAGCGCGACCTGCGGCTCGCGCTCGAGCATGACGAGTTCGAGGTCTACTATCAGCCGATCCGTGACGTCGCGGGCGGTCAGGTCGTCGCCTTCGAGGCGCTGGCGCGCTGGAACCATTCGCTGCGTGGCCTGATCGCGCCGAACAATTTCATTCCTGTCGCCGAGGAAACCGGGCTGATCGTTCCGCTTGGCGAGATCGTGTTGCGCAAGGCCTGCGCGGATGCCGCGGGCTGGCCCGAGGCCGTCGCGGTTGCCGTCAATCTCTCGCCGGTGCAGTTCAAGAACCCGAACCTGGTGTCGTCGGTGAAGGCGGCGCTGCAAGCATCCGGCCTGTCGCCGGACCGGCTCGAGCTCGAGATCACCGAATCGGTGCTGCTGCAGAACAGCGAGGCGACGCTCGCGGTGCTGCACGAGCTGCGCGGCTTCGGCGTCCGCATCTCGCTGGACGATTTCGGCACCGGCTATTCCTCGCTGAGCTATCTGCGCAGCTTCCCGTTCGACAAGATCAAGATCGACCGTTCCTTCGTCACCGACCTTGCGACGCGCGAGGACTCGATGGCGATCGTGCGCGCGGTCACCGGTCTCGGCAAGAGCCTCGGCATCGTCACGACCGCCGAAGGGGTCGAGACCGATACCCAGTTCGACCTGCTGCGTCAGGAGGGCTGCACGCAGGCGCAGGGCTATCTGTTCAGCCCGCCGCGGCCGGCAGCCGACGTCGCCAAGATGTTGCGCAGGGCGCCGGAACGGTCGGTCGCCTGAGTTGGAAGGCTAGCTCAGCTCTTGCGCAGGGCAAAATAGGCGCCGCAGAACGCCATCACCGCGCCGAGGCACAGGGCGGCAAGGCCTGCGAGCACGGCGGAAATGGTCGAGACCGTGCTCGGCGCCGACGCGGCCTGGCCTGCGCCGGCCAGCATCAGCACGCCGACGACGATCAGGAAGTTACGCATCCGTTGCGGGATCTGGCCGGCCACCGCGCTGTGCATCAGATTGGCGGTGAAGTAGCCGCCCGAAAATCCGACGGTCGCGATCAGCCACCACGCAATCGCCGCGCCCGCCGGCATGAACTCGTGGCTATCGGAGCGCCACAGGCCGCCGAGATCGAGCCCGTAGCGCGCGCCGAGCATGTGCACGGCAAGCGCCAGCAGCACGCCGGATATCATCGCGCCGCCGAGGATGAGATAACGCGGAAAATAGGTCGTCTCGGGCATGGCTCGCTTGTAGGATAGGCGCGACAGGCTGCGCAAGCTTGCGCGTACGTTTGAACGGGTGGAACGGCGAATTGCCAACAACGTTGCAGGACCGGTCGGAGGCAGCTGAGGGCACGGCGGTGCGCTACGCCTACAAGGCCTCCTTGATCGGCTCGGCGCACCAGTTCGAGCTGACCGAGGAGGGGCTGTCGTGGCGGATCGCCGGCCGGTCGGGCGTGTGGGACTATGCCGACATCTCCGCCGTGAAACTGTCCTATCGCCCGGTCTCGATGCAGCAGCAGCGGTTTCGCGCCGACATCGACAACGCCAGGGGCGGGCGGATCGCGATCCTCTCGACCTCCTGGCAGACCGCGACGCTGGTCGCGCCGCAGGGCCATCTCTACCGCGACTTCATCGTCGAACTGCATCGCCGGATGCAGGCGGCGGGCAGCAACGCCAGGCTGGTCGGAGGCCTCGGACCGAAGACGTACACCGCCGCGCTGGCGCTGCTGGCCTGCCTTGCGGTGGCAATGATCGGATTGCTGCTGATGGCGCTGCTGACCTCGAACTGGATGGGCGCGCTGTTCCTGGTCGGCTTTGCGGCGCTGTTCACCTGGCAGGTCGGCGGCTTCGTCACGCGCAACCGGCCGCGGCGCTACAGCTTCGATCAATTGCCCGATGCGCTGCTGCCGAAGGCGGTTCGCAATCAAGCCCGATGACGTGCGACGGCGTCGCATTCACTCCGTCGAGTCAAAATCCTCTTCGGTCGCGCTCAACATGCCTGCGAGAGTCCGCAGGCCGAGGTCGAGCTGCTCCATCGGCGGTGCAGCCAGTGCGAGCCGCACCGCATTGGGCGCGTGCCCCGGCGTGGCGGCGAAGGTGGTCGACGGCGTCAGCGCGATGTCGCGGCGCGCCGCGGCCGCGACCAGGGTCTGCGAGCGCCAGTGCGGCGGCAAGGTCAGCCACAGATGATACGACTTCGGGTTGGTCTGGATTTCGAAATCGGCCAGATGCTTCGCCGCCAGAAGCTGGCGGCGGCCGGCATCGATCCGCTTCAGCCGTGACAATTCGGCGGCGGTGCCGTCGGCCATCAGCCGCTGCCCCGCGGCGAAGGCGTAGCCCGACGCGGTCCAGCCGCCCGAGCGCACCGCGGCCATGATGCTCTCGCGCAGCCGCGGCGGCGACACGATGAAGCCGAGCGCGAGGCCCGGCGCGACCTTCTTCGACAGGCTGTCGAGCACGATGCAGCTGTCGGGCGCCAGCGCGGCGAGCGGCGCCTCGTCGTCGAGGAATCCGTAGACGCCGTCCTCGATGACGACGAGGCCGAGCTTCTCCACCACCCGCAGCAGCTCGGCGCGACGCTCGGGCGGCATGGTGATGCTGAGCGGGTTCTGGATCGTGGGCTGGACGTAGATCGCGGACAGATGCGCCTCGCGATGCGCTTTCTGCACCGCATCCGGTCGCACGCCGTGTTCGTCCATCGCGAGCGGCACCAGCGAGATGCCGAGCCGCGCGGCGATGCCCTTGACGAACGGGTAGGTCAGCGCCTCGACGCCGCAGCGTCCGCCGGCCGGCACGACGGCGGCGAGCGCGGCGGCGATGCATTGCCGGCCATTGGCGGTGAACACGATCTGGTCGGGATTTGGCGTCCAGGTCTTGCGCGCCAGAAATTCCGAGGAGATGGTTCGGGCCGCCCGCGTGCCAAAACTGGTCGCCGGCCGCAGCGCGCCCTCGAGCACCTCGGGCCGCTCCAGCCCTTCGAGGCTCTTGGCGATCATCGTCGCCTGGTGCGGCAGCAGCGGATAGTTGAACTCGAGGTCGATGCGGGCGCCGCGCGGCTCGGTCGGGGCCGCGATGCCGCGGCGCGCCTCGCCGGAGACGAAGGTGCCGCGGCCGACTTCACCGACCACCAGCCCGCGCCGCAACAGCTCGGTGTAGACCCGGCTCGCCGTCGAGACGGCGATGTTGCGGTCATAGGCGAAATGACGCTGCGGCGGCAGCCGGTCGCCCGCCTTGAGCGCGCCGCTGGCGATCTCGGCGGCCACCGCATCCGCCAGCTTCAGATATTCGAACCTCGACATTATTGCACCGAGAGCAATGTTTTACTTGCTCCGAGTAATGTACCGGATCATTTAAGAGGGAACAAGCCCATGATTGCACCGAGGAGCGCGCAAGCAATCCGAGGTTCCGACGGCGCAGGCGCTGAAACAGCATTTGCGTCAACGGCGTAGCTTTGTATATGGGCAGCGAAGGAGATGACAATGTCAGCGATATCCTCAGCCGCCGCAGCGCCCGCGCGGCCCAGCATGTTGGGCGGGTTGCTCCGATTGCTCCGAGTGTGGGGCGATACAATCGCGACCTATTGGGTGCGCCGCGAGGCGATCAAGACGCTGCGCCAGCTCGATGACCGGGCGTTGCGCGATATCGGACTCTCGCGCTGCCAGATCGAGACCGCCGTCACCGGCGACTTCGACCTGGAGCTGGTGCGGATCCGTTAAGACGCCGGTGCTGCGCTAAAGCATGATCCGGCAAAGTGCGAAGCGGTTTTCCCTCGCGACAAACGCGGGACGCGTTTGCGCGGAGATCATGCTCAAACAAAGAGTTAAGGCGCGATGACGATTCAACCCAATCGCATCGCGCTTTAGCGCCGGGCGCCGACTGCCGGTTGCAGAATTCACCGAAACTACACCAAAGAAGCGGAAGAACCCCATCGCGTCACCGCCGTTGCTCCAAGGTTGTGAGGCCATATGCTAGCCTGTTAGCTGCGTACGCTCGCGTTGAGTTGGGGACCGATGGCCGCTCGCAAATTGTCGCAAGGGCAGGTCCCGACCCGGGAAGCGCGTCGCCGCTGGCATGAGGAGCGATCGCTGCGCTGTGCGATCAGGTTGGCCCGCATGGGCTACTGGGAGTCGCAGAGCGCCGCCGCGACCGATCTCTGGATATCGCCCGAGCTCGCTGCATTCTACGAATTCGAGACCGCCGACGGCTACATTCCCATCGCCACGGTGCGCGAGCGCTATTTGCCTGAAAGCCGGAAGCTTCTGGAGGCGCATTACGCGGCCTGCTGGGCGGAGGGGCGGCCCTATGCGGTGCGCACGAGACTCCGCGGTCCCGATGGCAGTGTGCTCGACTGCGTCGTGCATGGCGAGCCGGAATTCGACGCGCGCGGTCAGGTTCGACGCGTGTCCGGCATCGTCCGCGACGTCACGGAGGAGACCACCGCGCTGCGGCGCCTGGCGGAGAGCGAGCAACGGCTGGCCGATTTTGTCTCTACCGCCTCGGACTGGTGCTGGGAAAGCGACGCCGAGCATCGGCTGCTGCCCTATCCCAAATCGCTTGCCGGCAATGCGGCGTTCCAGACAGTGGCCGCTGGCAGGAAGGCGCGCTGGGAACTGACCTATGCGCCCGAGGATGGGGAGGCGATGGCGCGGCACCGCGCCGATATGGAGGCCCATCGCCCTTTTCGCGACTTCACCTATACGCTGATCGGCAAGGACGGCTCGCGCGTCAGTATCTGCACCAGCGGCAAGCCGATCTTCGCCGATGACGGCAGCTTTCTCGGCTACCGCGGCACGTCCAGCGACATCACTCAGCTCAGGGCGGCCAAGGCGCTGCTCGACCAGCGCACGCGGGCGCTGGAGGAGGCTCACCGCCTCGGCAAGATCGGCACCTGGAGCCACCGGCTGGACAGCGGCCGCACGATCTGGGCGCCCGAGCTCTACCAGCTTCTCGGCTTGCCCGACACGTTCGAGCCGACCGATGAGAACATGAGGCCCTATTTCCTGGACGGCGACGCCGACCGCTTCCGGGACGTGCAGAAACGGGTGCTGCGCACCCGCCGGACCGAGGCTACCGACCTGCGCATCCTGCACGCGGACGGCATGCCCCGCGATCTGGCTGTGATCTGCAAGGCGGAGGTTGCCCACGACAAGGTCGTCGGCATCATCGGCACCGTGCAGGACGTCACCGAGCGCAAGGAAGCCGAGCGCCAGCTCGAGCAGCTCGCCTACAGCGATCCGTTGACCGGCCTTGCCAATCGCGCGCTGTTCACGCGCCAGCTCGCCGCCCTGACCGAAGGCTGCTCCCAGGGAGGCCGGACTGGTGCGCTGCTGCTCATCGACCTCGATCGCTTCAAGGAGGTCAATGATTCCCTCGGCCATGCCGCCGGTGACGAATTGCTGATCAAGGTGGCGGCTGCGTTGCGGCAGGACCTGGGGCCGCGCGCCTTCATCGCCCGGCTCGGCGGCGACGAATTCGCCGTGCTGGCGGATGGATGCGACACGTCCGACGCCGCGCTGACCGGGCTTGCCGATCGGATCATCGGCAAACTGTCCGGCCCCGTCGATCTCGCCGAGGGCGAGGCCTCGGTCGGCGCCACCATCGGCATCGCCCGCCTGCCGGAGCACGGCGCGACGGCGGAGACCGCCGTGCGCAACGCGGACCTCGCGCTCTACATGGCCAAGGAGGCCGGGCGAGGGCGGGCGCAACTGTTCGAGCCGGTCTATGCGCAGGCGGTCGATGAAAGGCTCGATCTCGGCCGCCATCTGCGCCACGCCGTGGAGGCCGGCGCCCTCGAGGCCCATTACCAGCCGCAGGTGGATCTGAAGACCGGCCGCGTCACCGGTTTCGAGGCGCTGCTGCGCTGGAGCCATCCCGAACGCGGGCCGATCTCGCCGGCGGAGTTCATCCCGATCGCCGAAAGCTCCGGACTCATCGTCGACCTCGGCCTGTGGGTGCTGCGCGAGGCCTGCCGGCAGGGCCGCGCCTGGCTGGACGCCGGGCTGCCGCCGCGCTCCATCTCGGTCAATGTCTCGCCGGCGCAGATCTGGAGCGTGGATTTCGAGACCGCGGTCTCGGCCATCCTGGCGGAGACCGGCTTTCCGGCGGAGCTGCTCTGCCTGGAGCTGACCGAAAACCTGTTCGTGGATCATACCGAGCAACGGATCAGTCGTACCCTGACGGCGCTGTCCGGCTTGGGCGCCCGGCTGGCGCTGGACGATTTTGGCTCGGGCTATTCCTCGCTCGGCTATCTGACGCGCCTGCCGTTCGACTGTCTGAAAGTGGACCGGGCTTTCGTCGATGGCATTTCCACCGCGCCGGAGAAGCGCAAGCTGCTCGGCGGCATCATCGCCCTGTCGCACGGGCTCGGCATGACGGTCGTGGCGGAGGGCGCCGAATTGTCCGCCGAACTGGACGTGCTCGGCAGCCTTGATTGCGACCTGGTGCAGGGCTTCGTGTTTTCCCCGCCGGTCGCCGCCGACAAGGCGCCGCTGGTTGCTGCCAGCATCGAGCGCGAGGCGCGCCGGATCCAGCCGAAACGGAATCGCCTCTAGGCAAGCACCGCTTTGGCAGCATTCTTCTTGTGCGTGGCTTTGCCTCGATGGTGGCAGCTCACCAATTCGCCAGGCCGTGTACTCACACACCGGCGTTGGGCGAGGGGCGCTTGACGCCCGCTCTCACCTGACAGCGGCGAGAAGGCGGACCTCGCCGGAGGTTGGAGAAGGGCCAACAGCGGACTTCGGCCGAGCACCACCGTGCAGCACGGCGGGTTGCTGTCCTGCCCCCGCGCATTCGCCGAGACTATGCTGGAAGGCCGGCCTTTCGCAGCCCGTCGACCAGGTGCTCCAAATCTTCGGCGCGTTTGAGAATGGATACCTGCTGCTGGGTGCCGCTGATGCTGTATCTTGGATTTAAGCGTAGAACCTCGTTTGCCTCTGCACGAGCATCTTCCATTCGTCCCAGCTGAGCGTACGTCGCAGCCAGGAAGGCGTGGCCATACTGGTGATTGGGCGCGCGGCTAATGGCTTCGGTCAACCAATGTTGGGCATCGTGGTATTCTTTGAGGTGGTAGTGAGCTACGCCGACCATCAACGGCGCAAAATGCGGATGGAATGGATCAAGGCGCATTTGCAACTTGGCGATGGCAATAGCTCTGGTCGGCTCTCCCACCGAGTAAAATATTTGCGCGAGGCGGTAATCCGCGAAATTGGGGTTAAGCGCCAGCGCTCTTTCGGCGGCGCCAGTCGCTGCGTCGAAGTCACGCTTCCGGATGATGTTATAGCCCAACTCGGCATAGGCTTCGGGCAGGCTCGGATTGTGGGCAATTGCCGTGCGCGCCAGTTTGATGGCCAGGTCAAGGATAGTCGGGCTCAAATATTCATCATTCAGCGGATTGAGCCAAGCCACCCGGTGAGTGCTGGCCAGCATTGTATAGCAACGGGCATATTTCGGATCGATGGCCAGCGAATCCGCGAGGTGCCCTCGTGTCCTCAATAATTCCGCCATTTGCCACGAGGACTGGAACGCTATCCACGCCGCACTTGCGCGCATGTAGTGATCGTAGGCCTGCCAAGTCTTGGGCGGCTTGAGCAAGGTGCGTTCAGCTTCCGCCATGTTCACATGCGCGACCAGAATTGCGGCGATCGTCCGCGCCACGTCGTCCTGGATCGCAAACACATCCTTCAACTTCTGGTCATAGCGCTCGGCCCAGCGGTGGACGCCATTTGCAGCATCAATCAGCTGCGCCGTGATCCGAACTCGGTCATTGCCCCGACGAACGCTACCCTCCAAAACATAGCGCACGCCGAGTTCTCGACCCACCTGACGCAAATCAACCGCTCTGCCCTTGTATCGAAAACTCGAATTGCGTGCGATCACGAACAAGTCCGAGAAGCGGGACAACTCGGTGATGATGTCTTCCGAAATTCCATCCGCAAAGTACTCCTGCTCCGGGTCGCGACTCATGTTCTCAAAAGCCAGGACGGCGACCGATGGCTTGTCGGGAAGCGCAAGCGCCGGTCGCGCCGGAGCGTTGCCGAACGACACGCGATAGACCCGCACCGGCCGTGCAATGTTCTTCAGTTGATGCTCGCCACTATCTTCGAATTCGACGTCAAGCTTATCCTGCGTATCTTCTCGTACGCGTTGCGATACACAGATGTCGCCCGGCTCACAAAGCGCCTCGAGCCGAGCCGCAACATTTACCCCGTCCCCAAAGATATCGCCGCCTTCTATGATGATGTCGCCGGCATTGATGCCAATGCGGAACTCGATCCGCTTTTCAATTCGGACATCGGTGTTTCGGGTGATCATGCCGCGCTGTATCGCAACGGCGCATCGCATCGCGCCGACCACGCTGGCAAACTCCACCAAGATTCCGTCGCCGGCGCTCCTGATGAGCCGCCCGCCGTGCTTTTCGATCTCGGGATGGAGGAGCGCGGACAGATGTTCGTTCAGCCGGGCGTGCGTACCCTCCTCATCAGCACCCATTAGGCGGCTGTAGCCAGCCACATCGGCCACGAAAATAGCACTCAGTCGCCGTTCCACACGGTCTGCGGCCATAAAAGCTCGCCCTGATCCGATCCGATCTTTAGTCAAAGACTATTGTCAGAAGCAGGAGGTGTCTATCGGGCTCCGAACACCGGTGTTGTTCAGTTAGTGCCAGCCCGCGTGCGAGCTTGGCGAGATCGACCCCGGTATCGAATTCTGCCCGCTTCGATGGCGAACCGCGTGCGAGGTACGGACGGATGGGCGCGCCCGCAGCGCGCCGGAGAGCCAAGCCGGTCAGATGACGTTCTTTCGGAGGTTGCGCCCTCGAAGGGAACGTGGTCCAGCTGTCCTTGAAAATCGCGATCCTCGTCGAAAAAGGGAATCAGCGAATGACGAGATTCACGCCGCTTCTTCTCGCCGCGCTTGTCATGCTCTCCAGTCCCGCACTTCCGAATGATGGACAGATTACATTGGTTGTGGGATTTGCGGCAGGAGGAACCTCTTCAACCGCAGCCAGAATCGTTGCTGAAGCAGCAGAGCAGATCGCGCGAACGTCGACGATCGTGGAAAATCGACCTGGCGCGGGAGGAGCAATAGCGGCGGATTGGGTACTTCGGCAAAAGGGGACCCAGACACTCTTGTTCATGTCCTCCACGTCGTCGCTCAGAACGTCTCCTCAAAGCGAGCTCGTGCCCGTCGGAGTTTTGGCGACCTTCTCATACGTTGCAGTCACGAGAAAAGACGCTGCCGCGCATCTTGCTGAATACATGCAGGAGGCCTCGCGCGAGGAGAAATATCGCACCGTGGCCACCGCAGGCGCCGGGAGCATTCCCCATCTCATAGGTACAAAGCTTTTCAGCGATTACGGAGTGCCGATGGTGCACGTACCCTATCAGGGGTCGGCGCCAGCGATCCTCAGTGTCCTTGGGGGGCATGTCGCGGCTGCGATTGTTCCTTTTCCGGACTTTCTCCCGTTTCAAGATTCGCTTCACATTCTTGCACAAACCGGCCGCGGGATTGAGACAGAAGGATGGGTCGGCATCTTCGCTCCGCCGGGAACATCAGCGGAGGAAGTCTCCCGACTCTCCGAGATTTTTCGGCAAGCATCGCAACGTTCTCAGGAGAAACTGCAGAATGTCGGATTTAAGCAAGTATGGCGATCCAGTGCAGAGGCACGAGCGATGCATGAGAAAGATTACACCCAGTGGACGCCGATGCTTAAGGTGCTCGGAATTCAACCCTGAGACGGCCGCGACGGTGGCCGGCCATGACGTGACCGGGGGCTTCACACCCTGCCGTCCGGAGCAGCGTCGATTTTGCGTGCGCTTTGGTTAGGCCCTCCGCTGTCTTTTCCGCATTCGGCGGAGCCCCTGTACGGATGAAGCGCGGAGGGCAGACTGCAGCCTTGTCGGGCGTTGACGGCCCGGGCGCTAACGGCGCTTTGATACTTTCTGGACCGTTTTGAGCGCTTGATTGACGCCCTTCAGCGATTCATTGACGCCCTTCAGCTGCGCTTGCAGAGCATCCCTGCGCTTCTGTAGGTCCTTCAGCAGTGCTTTCCTTTGCGCCGCGGTCAATTCCTCAAAGTCAATGAGATCCACTGCAAATCTACACATCGCCGCCTCCAAAGTGGCAAAACTAGATTTGATTAATCCCTCGTCCAATGCACCCCTGAATTGTCGACAATTTCTAGTGGATAATCAAGCGGGATGATACTCGGCTCCGACGAATTTTGGCGAGCTTGCGCGCGGCATGACACCGGCACAAAGCGATGCACTTTTGGCACCGGCTTGGTGCGACTGACCTGATCGTTTCAAGGATCAATCAATCGGCCAAGCTGCTCATTGGGGTTTGCGGCCGCATTGGCCAGGATTGCCGTGTAATCGGCAATCCAATTCTGGACGGTGTTTGGCTCGAACAAGTCGTCCTTGCGCCCGCATATGCCGGTCATTCCCGACGGGGTGTCCTTAAGGGTCATCGAAAGCCAAGCGCGATCGATCGGCATGGCAGACCGTTCCTCCTGGTAGCCGAACGGACGAACCGTCAGATCGGGCAGCCGGAGCGCTCGGCGGAACGCAACTTGGAGAACGAAATAAACTTGAACGAGTGATGCCGGGCACAAGCCGGTCTCTTCTGCCAGTCGGCCGGCAATGATGTCGAATGGAAGTTCTTGTCTGGCGTAAGCCTCCAGGACGGCCTTGCGCACGCGATTGAGCGCTTCGCCAAATGTCAGGTCAGCATCAAGTTGGGTACGGATGATCGTTGTGTTCGCGAACGGACCGATCACGCGTTCCGTCCTGAGTTGAGGTCGATTGGCCATCAAAGTCGCGACACAAATGTCGTTGCGTTCGCTCCGGAGCAACAGCAGGGTCTTGAAACCGGCGAGTAAACTCATGAACAGAGTTGCGCCCCGGTCACGGCTCATGGCGCTGAGCTGCGTCACGAGATTGTTGGATATTTGAAATGATTCCTGGAGAGTGCACGAAATCAATTCGCCTCCAACGCTGCTTTTCGGGGCTGCAAATGGAGGTGAGGCTTTGTCGAGGCACCGCTTCCAGTAAGCGAACTGCCTGTTTGCTTCCTCGGTGCTGGACCACAAACGCTGCCAGCGAGCGAAATCGGAAAACTGAACCGACGGTTCGGGCAGTTGCACCTTCGCACCGGAAATCGCAGCGGCATAAATCTTCAGAAGCTCTTCCATGAAGATTGCCATCGACCAGCCATCGATGATGATGTCGTGCATGACCAGAAGCAAAACATGGTCCCTGGCATCGAGCCGGAAGACATAGGCCCGGAACAGTGGCGCATTGTTCATGTCGATCGGCGCCAGGGAGCTCCGTTCGGCTTCCAACTTCGCCTTTACCAGCAGAAGTTCCTTGGCGCGGGTATCTCCGGTATGCGCCGGATCTGCATAATCCTTCACAGCCAGGATCGATCTGACATCGACGTCCGGCACGACGCGAGCGAGAGGGACATCACCCTGCCAGATAAACACCGTGCGCAGCATGTCGTGCCGACGCACGACCTCGGCAAGGCTCTGCTCGAGCACGGGAATGCTTAGTCGGCCCTGCAATCGATAAGCGAACGGCAGGTTGAACTGGGGCAACCCGGGTAATTTTCGCTCGATGCGTAGCATGCGCTCCTGCACGATGGAGATTGACTGTGCGCCGTCTGCATCGGCGCGCGAGATCTGCGATGGCGGATCGTGCGGGCGCGCCAACGAGCCTTCTTTTGATGATTCAAGGCGAAGCGCAAGCGCCGCAACGGTCGACGAATCGAAGATATCCTCGAACGACAGCATGATGCCGAAGCACTCTTCCACACGCAAAATCAACTGGGTCATGGCAAGTGAATCCACGCCGAGCGCGAAGACATCCTGATCAACGCTGATCCGATCGATGTCCAGGATGTCCTTCCAGATACCGGCCAATTGACGCTCCAACTCCGAGCTGGGCGCAACTCCTTTGCCGTCGTCCTGGATTGGTCGAATCTTTGAAAAGCCGGCCGCAAGTTCATTGCGCTTGATCTTCCCGCCGGGGCCTTTCGGAATCTCCGGTACAATCACGATGAGGCCAGGGACCTTGAACCCGGCCAGGCGTCCTCGGGCAAAGTCTCGGAGACTCTGTACGCTCACCTTTGCGTCCTGACGCAGCACGATAGCGGCGGCGACGTCCGCGCCTAGTCGCTCATGGGGAACAGGGAAGACAGCGGCGTCGATCACAGCCGGGTGGCTCAGCAAAGCGCCCTCTACCTCGGCGGGGGCAACCTTCTGGCCGCCCTTATGGATGATCTCCTTGATGCGACCGACGATAAAGAGATACCGGTCGGCGTCCAGGTATCCGAGGTCGCCGGTCCGGAACCAGCCGTCCTGAAATGCGGACGCTGTAGCGGCGGCATCATTGTCGTACCCCCTGGTTATGGTGGGACCTCGCAGCGCGATCTCTCCACGTTTGCCGGATGGCAGGCGACGGCCTGCCTTGTCCAGTATCGCGATCTTGGGACCAGCCGGCCGGCCGACTGAACCGCGCTTTGGCCGCTGCAAGGGATTAGCAGCGATCTGGGTCGAGGCCTCGGTCATGCCGTAGGTGTCGATAACGGGAACACCAAACAACGCTTCCAGTCCGTCGAGCACTTCCGACGACAGGGACGTCGAAGCCGAACGAACGAGCCGCAATGAGGACCGCTGCGCAGCCTGCCTGTAGGGATCCGCCGCCGCCAATAGCGCGCGATGGATTGCCGGTACCGCCGTGTACCAGGTTGGTCGGAACTCCGTCAGCCAGCCGAAGAACGCTGTCGCATCGAAGCCAGGCGGACAGACCGTACTGGAGCCTGCCGCAAGCGCGGCCAGAAGTCCCGAGATCAAGCCATGCCCATGAAAGAGAGGCAGTACGCTTAGCAATCGGTCGCGAGCCTCCAGCTCCAAGGCGGCGCCAACGTTGTCGGCCGACAGACAGACGCTCGCATGGGTCAGAGGGACCGTTTTGGGCCGCGACGTGCTGCCAGATGTCATCAGGATGAACGCGTCGTCAGCGCTGGATGCAAACTCGTCGTCAAACAGGAGCTGCGGTGCCCGACCGGCAACACTGAACGCGCCGGCTCCCTCGTTCGGCCGAATCGACACATCGATCACGGGCACGCCCTGGATTTGGGCGGCGCGTCGGCTGGCCGAATTCAAGTCAGCGTGCGTCAATAGCGCCGCCAGCTGCAATTCGTCGAAATAGCGCTGGTATTCATCACAGGTGAACCCCGGATTGAGAGGCACACAAACCGCGCCGGCCGCAACCGTGATCGCCGCTACTGCAGCCTCTGGTCCGTCCGGCAACACGATCGCGACCCTGTCAGTTCGGCGCACGCCGACGTTCCGCAACCCGAAAACCACTTCATTTGCCTGCGTCCATAGCGCGCCATACGTCATCGGGCGGCGCGCCGGGGCCAGAATGGCATAGCGCTCCGGCGCAGTTTCCGCATGGTCGGCGAGGAGGTCTCGAACGCACGGAAAGGGGCGTCTTCCGGCGCTCTTGCGTGCGTTACCTTTCCGCAATTCCTTGACAATATTCGACAACGCCGCCCCTCTTCGTCAATGTCGCTCCGTATACTGAACTTGTGAAGTCAATTCCCAGAACCCTCAAACACATCGAAGGCGAGAATACGCGGATAGCATCGTCGGGCAATCGACCGCGGGCGCCTCGGCTGCGCTCAGGCAAGTTGCCCGTTCTGACAGCGTGGGGAGAGGATGTATGCGCAATTTCGGAATATTAGAAGAATATCCCTGAGTTGCCCGACGTGTCAAGTTGCCTGGTCGACCCCGGCAGCGGCCGACTCCTTTGCATGGGGTTGTTTTCGATATTTTGGCAGCGCCGCCTGCGACGGCCCCATCACTCATCCCGCTTTAGTGCCGCACCACCAGCACCGAGCATTTGGCGTAGCGCACTACGTGGCCGGCGTTGGAGCCGAGGAAGTAGGTGCGCATCGCCGGGCGGTGCGAGGTCATCACGATCAGGTCGGCCTTCATGGTCGCGGCCTCTTCGAGAATCTCGTGATAGATGCCGCCCTGGCGGACCACGCCCGAGATGCGGGAGGGCGCGATGCCGGATTCGCGCGCGACGATGGCGAGCGCTTCTTCCGACGTCTCACGTTGCTGGCTGTCGAAATCCGCCGGCACATATTCGGCGAGCATCACCGGCGTCATCGGCAGCACGTTGAGCAGACGCACCGTCCCGTTCCATGTTTGCGACAATGTTGCAGCGGTTGCGATCGCCGGCTTCGCCAGATCGGTATCGGCGAGGTCGATCGGAACGAGAATGGATTTGTACATCTGCGCCTCCTGTCCGCGATTGGTCTGGAGCCGTTTGGTCCCTGTGCCCGGGACGCGCGCCTTCTTGTTCTTGAAGTCGTTCTGTATCGACGCGAACCGGTCCCCCTGTCGCGCAGACGTCAATATAGCATGGCGGAGCGGCGCTGTCCGCTTGCGTCAGCTGCGCGAAGCTTGCTTCAACAGTTTAGGGCTGACGAACAGGACGAGCTTGCCGCGCCGGAACGAGACGTCGTTCCAGTCGTCGATCGCGAAGTCGAAGACGGCGAGCCCCGAGGTCGGCAGATTGTCGCGGAGCGCGCGCTTTGCGGCCTCGTCGCCGCTGCCGGTCAGCGTCAACGCGAGCTCGTGCATGCCGGGGTTATGGCCGATCAGCATCAGCCGCTTCGGATCGGTGACCGAAGCCATCCGGATCGCGGTCAGCAAATGCACCGGATCGGCGCCGTAGAGCTCCGGCACGAATTCGACTTTCGGCGCAGGTCCGGCGCCCTTCAGCGCCTCGCGGACGATGTCCCAGGTCTGCGTGGTGCGGACTGCCGGCGAGACCAGCGCCAGATTGGGCAGGGGCGGATGACGGGCGATCCAGCCGCCGATCTCGGCCGCATCGCGGTGGCCGCGCTCGTCGAGGCGGCGGTCCTGGTCGTGCCCCGAAGGCGCGTCGTGTTCGGTTTTGGCGTGACGCAGCAGCAGCAAACGGCGCATGGACTTCCATTCTCGATTCGGTCAGGTCGAATTAATCTACAGGCTCATGCCCTGGACAAGGTGACAAGCGCCGCAGCGGTTCGTAAGAAACGCCATGAGCGAGAGTTCCACAAGTGCGGCAGACGGCCCCGATCAGGCGGACTCGCCGTTCGGCGACCGTCTGGCGTTTGACCTCGACGTCGACATTTGCGTGGTCGGGGCCGGGCTGGCCGGCCTGACCGTGGCGCGTGAGGCGGCGCGGCTCGGGGCGAGCGTCGCGGTGCTCGAGGGCCGCCAGATCGGCTGGAACGCCTCCGGTCATCATCTCGGCACCGTGATGCCGGGATTCGGCCTGCCGATGACGGAGGTGATCGAGCGCGTCGGCCTCGACGATGCCCGCGAATTGTGGGCATTGTCGAAGGAGGGCGCCGATTATGTCCGCGCCACCGCTACCGAAGATTTGATCCCCGGCATCAAGCCGAGCGATGGCGCGCTGGAGGTCTCCAATGTCGATGTCGGCGAGGCGCTGATCGGCCGTCTGCAGACCCTGGGCGAGGATTTCGCGACCGGGGTCGAGGGCTGGCAGGTCGATCGCGTGCGCAGCGTGCTCAGGACCGGCCGCTATTTCCACGGCATCTATTATCCGAAGGCGTTCCAGATCGACGGCCGCAAATATGTGCATGGCCTCGCCGCGCTGGCGATGCGGGCGGGCGTGCGGATCTTCGAGGAGACGCCGGTCGTCAGCATCGATTTTTCCGGCATCCGCAAACGCATCGTGACGCCGACGGCGCGGCTGCGCGCCAACCATATTGTCCTCGCCGGCAATATCCATCTCGGTGCGCCGTTGAAGCGCTTGTCCGATACGCTGCTGCCGGTGTGGCGCTACGCGGCGTTGACCGAGCCGCTCGGGGAGCGGCTGGCGGAGACCATCGCCTTTCCCGGCTCGGTCGTCGACAGCCACGGCATCGACCATTTCCGTGTCGTCGATGGCGATCGGCTGTTGTGGGCGAGCCCCGAAACCACCTGGGACGCACGGCCGAAGCGGCTTGGCGGGGCGGTGCAGCGCCGCATCGCCACGGTGTTTCCACAACTCGGCAAGGTTCCGATCGCGGAGATGTTCGGTGGCGCGGTCGGCGTCACCGTGCATGGCATGCCGCAGATCGGCCAGTTGCGCCGGGGCCTGTGGGTGGCGAGCGGCTTTGGCCGGCAGGGGCTCAACACCTCGGCGCTCGCCGGGCAGCTGATCGCGCGCAGCATCCTGCGGGGCGACGACCGCTGGCGGCTGTTCTCGCCGTTCGAGCTGGTCTGGGCCGGCGGCACCACCGGCCGCGTCGCCGGTCATTTCGTCAGCCTGTGGACGAGGGGCGCCGCGTCCGCGGCGGGTGTTCTGGCGCGCTACCGCGAGGGTGCACGTGCGAAGGAGCGCCTGCGCGAGGCGCGGCTCGCCGAGGCCAATCTCAGGGCGGGAACCAGGGGACCCGCAGCCCGCCGCCCGCCCCCGTCGGGGGTGCGGCCGGCGCGGCCGCCCGCGCCGAGGTCGATCGAGGAAGGCGAGGCGCCGTATCCGGACGCCTCGCAAGAAAGTGAGCGGATCTCCGACGGGCGGATGTAACGTCCGCCGGCGGGGTTCGTATTTGTTGACGAACCTCGGGCACGCCCTCCTGAGCCGTCCGCACCGGAGATGATTGATGATCGATCGCCGCATCCTGCTTGCTTCCGTCGCCGGCCTGTTCGGCCTTGCCGCCTTTCGCTGGCTGCGCGCCTCGCCGGCGCAGGCCGCCGAGAAATTCGAGATCGAGAAGACCGACGCCGAATGGCGCGCGCAGCTGACGCCGCAGCAATACGAGATCCTGCGCAACCAGGGCACCGAGCGGCCGGGATCGAGCCCGCTGCTCAAGGAGCACCGCAAGGGCACCTTCGCCTGCGCCGGCTGCGACCTGCCGCTGTTCTCGTCCGAGACCAAGTATGAGAGCGGCACCGGCTGGCCGAGCTTCTGGAAGCCGCTGGACAATGCGGTCGGCACGACCTCGGACCGCACCTTCGGCATGGTGCGCACCGAGGTGCATTGCCGCCGCTGCGGCGGCCATCTCGGCCACGTCTTCGACGACGGCCCGAAACCGACCGGACTTCGCTACTGCATGGACGGTTTTGCGCTGGTGTTTCACCCGGCGGCGCCGTCCGCGACCTGACATTCCTTCCCGGCAATTGTTGCCGCTCCCGGCAAATGTGCCCCGGTCGAACGACCGGGGCATTTTTTTCAAGCGGATGATTTTGTTACGTTTTGTTTCGTGGCACGACCTTTGCGACATGCTCCGCCGATGCGGCCATTCCTGTGATTGCCAGCCGCCGGGAATCGAATTGGAGAACATGTCATGGGTATCTTCGGCGCTCTCACGACGGCTGTCGGTGGCTTGCGCGCGGGGTCTTACGCGCTCGAAAACATCTCCGGCAACATCGCCAACTCGCAGACCACGGCCTTCAAGCGCATCGATACCTCATTCCTCGACCTCGTCCCGCAGACCGCGCTGACCGCGCAGCTCGCCGGCGGCGTCACCGCGCAGTCCCGCTCGACCAACTCGGTGCAGGGCGACGTGCAGTCGGCATCGGTCGCGACCTTCATGGCGATCAACGGCAACGGTTTCTTCGCGGTGCAGAAGCCTGGCAGCTTCACCGACGGTGCGCCGGTGTTCGACGGCGTTGACCGCTATACCCGCCGCGGCGATTTCCAGCTCAACAAGGACGGCTATCTCGTCAACGGCGCCGGCTACTATCTCGAGGGCGTGCCGATCGACCCGACCACTGGCAACCCGGCAGGCTCATCGCCGCAGGTGCTGCAATTCAAGAACGACTTCCTGCCGGCGCAGCAGACCACCAAGATCGACTATCGCGCCAACCTCGCGTCCTATCCCTTGACCACCGCGCACGACACCTCGGTTCCCGGCTCCGAGCTGATCCGGCCGGGCGCGTTCAGCAGTGGAAATAATCCGTTGGTGCTGGGCACGCCGGCTGCGCCGTATACCGATTCCGCGATCACCGGCACCGCGCAAAACAACAAGGCGACGCCGTCGGTGGCCATCACCGCCGCGACCCTGCTCTCGGGCGCAGCCGGCACCGATTCGATCAATACCAACTTCAGCGCCGGCTCTGCCGGCCCGCCCGTCGTGCCCGCCGACACGATCACGGTCAACGGGACCGTCATCACCTTCGTGGCGTCGGGGGCGACCGGCAACCAGCTCAACGTCACCGACAGCATCGGAACGCTGCTCGCGAAGATCGACGCGATTACCGGTACTACGACGCCATCGACGATCAGCGGCGGCAAGATCACCTTGCACTCCGGCAAATTGGCCGATCTCAACGTGACGAGCTCGAACTCGACCGCCTTCGCAGCGCTCGGCTTCACCGGGTCGGCGGTTGCGGTTCGCGGCGGCGGCGGCACGGTCGGCACCGGCCAGGTTATCGGCAACGACAACTCGACCTTCCTGAACGAATCCGTCTCGGGCGGCGCCGTCACCGCCTACGACGTGTCGGGCGCGCCGGTGAATCTGCAATTCCGCTGGGCCAAAACCGACAGCTCCTCGCTGGGCAGCGGACATACCGATACCTGGAACCTATTCTATCAGGTCAATCCCAATGCGACCGGCACACAGGTCTCCTGGCAGAACGTCAACGTCAACTTCACCTTCGCCTCGAACGGCCAGATGTCGCCGGCGATCTCCTCGGTGGCGCTCACCAATGCCGTCGTCAACGGCGTGTCGCTCGGCAGCCCCGTGATCAATTTCGGCTCCGGCGGCGTGACCCAGTTCGCCGACGCCAACGGCAACGTTCAGGTCAACCAGATCCAGCAGGACGGTTTCCCCGCCGGCCAGCTGCAGTCGGTCAGCGTCTCCACCAACGGCCGCATCGTCGGCAACTATACCAACGGCCGCAACATCGACCTCGCCGAAATCTCGGTGGCGACCTTCAACGGCACCAACTTCCTCAAGCGCATCGACGGCGGTGCGTTCGAGGCGACCGACGAGTCCGGCGCGGCGCTGTTCGGCAAGGCCGGCACCATCGTCGGTTCCTCGCTCGAGAGCTCGAACACCGATATTGCCGACGAGTTCACCAAGCTGATCGTGACCCAGCAGGCCTATTCGGCGAACACCAAGGTGATCACCACGACCAATTCGATGGTGCAGGATCTCCTGAACGTGGTGCGCTGATCGCGTCGTTGCTGCACGTGTGAAGAAGTAAAGGCGAGTACACATCATGGGTTTGAGCCAAGCCCTTTCCACCGCGATGTCGGGCCTGCGCGCCACGCAGGCCTCGCTCTCGCTCGTGTCGTCGAACGTCGCCAACGCGGAGACGCCCGGCTACGTCAGGAAGACGCTCAATCAGGTCACCGGCACCACCGGCCAGTACGGATCGAGCGTCCTCATCACCGGCGTCAACCGCCAGCTCGACGAATTCCTGCAGACCCAGCTCCGCACCGAGACGTCGGGAGCGGCCTATGCCGATGTCCGCTCGGATTTCCTGGCCAATCTGCAGGGCGTGTACGGCAATCCCGACTCCACCGGCACGATCGAGGACGCCTACAACAAGTTCCTGACCGCGCTGCAGGGGCTGTCGACCAGCCCGGAATCGCAGTCGGCCCGCATCGGCGTGATCAATGCCGCCCAATCGATGGCGCAGCAGCTCAATGCGACCTCGCAGGGAATCCAGACGCTGCGCGCCAACGCCGAGGCCGGCATCAGCGATTCCATCAACAGCGCGAACAATGCGTTGCAGCAGATTGCGCGCCTCAATGTCCAGCTGGCGGCCAATGGCGGCACGACCGATGCCTCGACCGCGGCATTGCTCGATCAGCGCGACCGCTACGTCACGCAGCTCTCGCAGCTGATGGACATCCGCACCGTCACCAACAGCCAGAACCAGGTGAGCGTGTTTACCAATTCCGGCGTGCAACTGGTCGGCACCGAGGCCGCGACGCTCAGCTTCAACGCCCAGGGCACGATGACGCCCAACACGTTGTACAATACCGACCCGACCAAGAGCACCGTCGGCACCATCACCATCACGTTCCCGCATGGCGGCACCTATGACATGGTGTCGACCAACTCGATTCGCTCCGGCAAGATCGCCGCCTATCTCGAGTTGCGCGACAACACGCTGGCGCAGGCCCAGACACAGATCGATCAGTTCGCCGCCGCGATGTCGAGCGCGCTGTCGGACAAGACCACCGCGGGCACCGCGGCGACGGCGGGGGCGCAGTCCGGCTTCGACCTCGACCTCTCGGGGCTGCAGAACGGCAACACCATCCACGTCTCCTACAAGGACAACACCACCGGCCTCACGCACAATCTGTCGATCATTCGCGTCGACGATCCGAGCGTGCTGCCGCTGAGCAATACCGCGACCGTCGATCCGAACGACGAGGTGCTGGGCATCGATTTCTCAGGCGGCTTGAGCTCGGTGCTGTCGCAGCTCAACGGTGCACTCGGCGGAACCGGCCTGCAATTCTCCAATCCGTCGGGGTCGACGCTGCGCGTGCTCGACGACGGCGCCGTCAACAAGGCCGATGTGACCGCGGCATCGGTCACGTCGACGGTTTCGTCGCTGACCTCGGGCGATCCGCATCTTCCGCTGTTCACCGACAATGGCGGACTCTACACCGGCGCGATCACCGCGAACGGATCGCAGACCACCGGCCTTGCCGCGCGCATCAGCGTCAACACCGGCCTGATCGGCGATCCCTCGCGCATGGTGGTGTACTCGACCAATCCGCAGACGCCGGCCGGCGACACCACGCGCGCGAACCTCGTCCTGAACCAGCTGTCGAACGCCTCATACAGCTATTCGCCGCAGACCGGCCTTGGCACGTCAGGCGCGCCGTTCACCGGCACGCTGCTGAACTTTGCCAAGCAGTTCATCAGCCAGCAGGGCGAGTCCGCGACCGCTGCCAAGCAACTGGCTGACGGCCAGGACGTCGTGCTGAACACGCTGCAGACCAAGATGGACTCGACCTCCGGCGTCAACATGGATGAGGAGATGGCGCATCTGCTTTCGCTGCAGAACGCCTATTCCGCCAATGCGCGCGTGATGTCGTCGATCAAGCAGATGTACGACGCGCTGCTGCAGCTCACGTGAGGGTAACATGTCGATCGACGGCGTAAGCGGCAGAACTTCCTATATCGGCACCACGATCCTCAACCTGCGGAATCAGCTCAATGACCTGACCACGCAGCTTGCGACCGGCAAGGTATCGACGACCTATGCGGGGCAGGGGCTCGATCGCGGGTTTGCGCTCAGCCTGCGCGCGCAGATCAGCGGCATCAACGCGTTCTCCGATACCGCCACCAACCTCAACACGCGCCTGAGTGTCGCCAACCTCACCTTGCAGGGCCTGTCCGACGTCGGGACCCAGGTGAAGAACGCCGCGACGACGGCGACGCTGACGCTCAACGACAGCGGCCAGACCTCGGGCCAGATCACGGCGCAGGCGGCCTTCGCCAACGCGGTCGCGATGCTGAACAGCCAGTCGGGCGACCGCTATCTGTTTTCCGGCCGCGCGATGGATACGCCGGCCACGGTGTCCGCCGATACCATGCTCAAGGGCACGGCAACCCAGGCCGGGCTCTCGCAGCTCATCAATGAGCGCAAGCAGGCCGATCAGGGCGCCGGCATGATGGGGCGCCTGAGCGTCTCGTCGCCGCCGGCCACCACGACGGTCACGAGTATCGCCGAGGACGGCTCGCCGTTCGGCCTGAAACTCCTGTCGGTGCAATCGTCGTTGACGGGTGGCGCCACGGTGACGCAGCCGACCGGCACGCCGAAGACCTCGTCGGTCGATCTCGGCGCCGTCAATCCGAAGGACGGCGACAAGATCAAGTTCAACTTCACGCTGCCCGACGGCACCACCGAAGCGATCGAACTCACGGCGACCACGACGAACCCGCCGCCCGCGGGCTCGTTCCTGATCGGCGCCGACACCGCGGCGACGACGGCCAACCTGCAGTCGACGCTGACCTCGTCGATCAAGACGTTGAGCGACACGTCGCTGGTCGCGGCGTCCGCGGTCGCGGCGTCGAACAATTTCTTCAATCCGGTCGCGACCGTCTCGGGCGCCGCGGTCAACAACCAGAACACGCCGCCGGCGCCGATCAGCGGCGCCACGGCGCTGTCGGGGGCGGCGGGCACCGACTCGCTGTCGACGAGCTTTGCCGCCGGTGACACCATCACGGTGAACGGCACGCCGATCACCTTCGTGACCTCGGGCGCCACCGGCAACCAGGTCAACGTCACCGACAGCGTACAGACGCTGATGGCCAAGATCGACCAGATCAGCGGCACCAAGAACCCGTCGACCATCAGCAACGGCGCGATCACGTTGCACGGCGCCGACGGCGAGAGCCTGTCGATCTCGAGCTCCAATACAGCCGCACTCGGCGCGCTCGGCATCGCCAACAACACCACCGCAGCGCCGGCGCCGCTCAGGGTAGGGGGACCGCCGTTCGACACCGCGACCAACCTGGTCGCGGGCACGCCCGGCAACACCGTCTACTGGTACACCGGCGAGAATGGCCCGGGGTCGGCGCGCGGCACCGCGGTCGCCCAGGTCGATCAGTCGATCACCGTGCAGTATGGCGCGCGCGCCAACGAGCAAGCCTTCCGCTATTTGCTGCAGAACGTCGCGGTGTATGCGGCCGTCACCACCAATGCCAGCAACCCGAATGCGAGTGCGCAGGTGACGGCGCTCGCGCAGCGCGTGAGCGCCAACCTCGCCCCGCAAAACGGTCAGCAGCAGATCCAGGACGTGCAGGCCGAATTCGCCGGTGCCCAGACCGCGACCAAGGCGGCCACCGATCGGCAGACCCAGCTCAAGGGGATGGCGGAAACGATGCTCGACTCGGTCGAGGGCGTCAATCAGGACGAGGTCGCGACCAAGATCCTGGCGCTGCAAACCAGCTTGCAGGCGTCGTACCAGACCACGTCGATGCTGTATCAGACGACGCTGCTGAAATATCTGCCGATCAGCTGATCGCGCGCCCTTTAACGCCAGACAGCAAAAAGGCCTCCGCGAGGAGGCCTTTTTCGTTCAGGCGAGGGGCGCCTACGCGCTCTTGCGTGCGTCGTCGCGATCGGCGTTTTGCTGGTCGCGAGCGGTCTCCAGCAACTTCTCTTCGTGCGCGATCAGCTTCTTGGACTCCTTCAGCGCGTGATAGAGGTCGCCGTTGAGGATGAAGTTGTTGACGCTTTCGATGAACGGCCAGGCGCTCGGCATCGCGGTGATGATGTCGCGCACCAGACTGAAATAGGTCGGGTGGTGCGCCATCGGGTCCGGCGACAGATACATCAGCTGCACGGCGAGATAGATCAGCTTCGCCGGCGTGTCCGCCGTCTCGGGCGTCAGGATATCCTTCTCGCGCAGGATCGGGATGCGGTCACCGTCGATCAGCAGGCGGGCGCGCTGGTCGGTGTTGGTGATCACGCAATTGCCGACGATGATGCGCTCGTTCGGTTTGAGTTCGACCTTCAGGGCCATGACCGTTCTCCTTTGCCGGCAGTCGCGCGATGTCTTCGCTGGCGGAGCGAAGTGGTTCGGCACTGCTTAGCAGCCGCCGCTGCGGGCAGGGGCCGATGCGACAGCGATCCTTTCCCATGATGGTTAATGCTTGGTGAACGAGGGGCGGGCGCTGGCGTCGTTATCTGGCCGGAATTGTCAGTCGCCTCAGTAGTTTTCGGGACGAACCTCGCCCAATGGCGACAATTTTATTCTTCGGCCTTTGTCTCAAATGCCGTGCTGGAGATTTCTTTTTCCTTCGCGGCTTGACCGCAGGATCGGCCATCCGCCCGATCAGAAAGGATTGGAGCGGCTTTTTTCTCAGTTTCACACCAGAAAGGTATGAAAATGTCCGATATCATTCTCTCCTCCTCGGTTCGCCAGAACCTCCTCTCCCTCCAGTCCACCGCCGATCTGCTCTCCACGACGCAGAACCGCCTTGCCACCGGCAAGAAGGTCAACACGGCGCTCGACAACCCGACCAACTTCTTCACCGCGCAGTCGCTCGACAACCGCGCCAGCGACATCAACAATCTCTTGGACGGCATCGGCAACGGCGTGCAGGTGCTGCAGGCCGCCAACACCGGCATCACCTCGCTGCAGAAGCTGGTCGATACCGCGAAGTCGATCGCCAACCAGGTGCTGCAGAGCCCGACCGGCTATACCACCAGGTCGCAGGTCACCTCGACTGCGGCGCTCGGCGGCACGTCTGCCAACCTCGTCGACGGCACCACGATCAAGAGCGGCGACGTGCTGGCGATCGCGGCTTCGGCGGGCCAACCCGCCTTCAGCTTCACCTTCGGGGCCAGCACGTCGCTGGCGCAGCTGAACACGTCGCTGGCGGCCAGCAACCTGACGGCGAGCCTCGACAGCTCCAACAAGCTCGTCATCACCACGACCAATGACGCGGCGTCCTCGACGATCGGTGCGGTGACCTTCACCAACACCGGCGGCGGCACCGCGACGTTCAGCGCGGCCGGCACGGCCCCGGTTGCCGACCAGGCCTCGCAGTCGGCGCGCGCCGCTCTGGTGACGCAGTATAACAACACTATCGCGCAGATCACGACCACGGCGCAGGACGCGTCTTTCAACGGCATCAACCTGTTGAACGGCGACAGCCTGAAGCTGACTTTCAACGAGACCGGCAAGTCGACGCTCAGCATCACCGGCGTCACCTTCAATGCCAGCGGCCTCGGTCTGAAGGCGCTGACCGCCGGCACCGACTTCCTCGACAACAACTCGGCGAACAGCGTCATCTCGTCGCTGAGCTCGGCGAGCTCCGCGTTGCGCAGCGAAGCCTCGACGCTGGGTTCGAACCTGTCGATCGTGCAGATCCGTCAGGACTTCTCGAAGAACCTGATCAACGTGCTGCAGACCGGTTCGTCCAACCTGACGCTGGCCGACACCAACGAGGAAGCGGCCAACAGCCAGGCGCTGTCGACCCGCCAGTCGATCGCGGTCTCCGCGCTGGCGCTCGCCAACCAGAGCCAGCAGAGCGTGCTGCAACTGCTCCGCTAAGCGCGCCGGCAAGTGCTTCGAGAACGGCGGGGGAAACCCCGCCGTTTTCATTTGTCTCCGGGATATTACGGTGTCTGTCCATGCCGTCAGAACGACGCATTTCGTAACGGCTGCTAACCATATTTAAAGGCGCCGGATGCATAAATATCGGGCGCTAGAATTGCGTCTTCGCGGCTCGAGAAATCCGCATCCCATCGAGGTCATTGAATGTCGAATGCAGCCCAGGCCTACGCTCGTACCTCCACGACGACGGCGTCCCCACGTGAAATCGAAGCGCAGGCGCTGTTGAAGGCCGCGCGGCAGCTGCAGGAAGTCCAGACGAACTGGAACGGTCCCGACAAGGCGCTCGATCACGCGTTGCTGTTCAACCGCCGGCTGTGGTCGATCTTTCTCAGCGCCGCGCAGGGCGACGACAATCCGCAGCCGCTCGAGATTCGCCAGAACATCGCCAATATCGGCGTGTTCGTGATGAAGCAGACCGTCGACATCCAGATGAATCCGGATCCGGCGAAACTGAAGTCGCTGATCGATATCAACTGCAATATCGCCGCCGGCCTCTCGGGTCGCGGCTGATCGATCGATTCCTGACGGAGCCCTCGGCATGGCCGACGTGTTGAGCATCCTGTCGGCCAACTACAAGGCCGCCGGCCTGACGGTCCCGTCGAAGACGCCCTATGTGGCTGTCGATCCGAACCTCTATGAGGGCAGCTGGAGCGGCAAGTACGCCAACAACAAGTCGTTCAACATCTCGGTGTCGAACGTCGACGGCTTCCGCGCCAAGGTTCACTACCAGAGCGACGGCACCAGCAAGTATCAGGATGTGCTGATCAAGGATGGCGGGTTCCGGATCGGCGACACCAAGTTTGCGCTGGTGCAGCAGGGGACGGCGTTGATCGCCAATGTCGTCACCGATCCGGCCACCGGGGCGACCTATCTCGACAAGGCCTACGCCACGCAGAAGACCTGAACGGTCGTTGCTCCGCGCCTAAAGCATGATCCGGAAAAGTGCGAAGCGGTTTTCCCTCGCGACAAACGCGGGACGCGTTTGCGCGGAGATCATGCTCAAACAAGGAGCCAAAGCGCGATGATGATTCAACCTAATCTCATCGCGCTTTAAGCGCGGCGATCGGTGGCTCGCACCCGCGTCGGCGCGTCCTTGCTGAGATCGAGCGCGTGGAAATAGGCGCGGCGGCGCAATACGGCTTCTTCCGGAAACTGCCTCACCACCAAATTGGTGCGATTATCGACCACCTGATAGACCACGGCGCGCGCGTCGCGGTCGATGATGACCTGGTCGCTGACCGACGGAGCCTGATTTGAAATCGATGCGTTGACGGCGTTGGGATCGATGGTGACGCGCACGCTCGGCTCCGGAGCGGTGACGCTCTGGCTCGCCGGCAGTTCAGTCTTGACCGCCTTCTGCGCCGTATCGCTCGTGGGAGAGATCATCGGCGCTGCGACCGGTGCCCCCACCGGCTTGATGTTGAAATCTGTACTCATGGCAGCCTCGTAGTGCACAGGCACTAGTTTGCTTGAGTCAAATCCCAACCCCTCACGATCCGCAACTCTACGGGGAACCTCTCAATAGGCTGTTAGAAAACACGCTGAATGCCCCGCTGCCGGGGCTGCGTCGAATTGAGCTAAATTGTCGGCGTTTGCGTCAGAGCGTGCGGCTGACCGCGATCGGCGTCATGTTGCGCGGGCCCGGCGTGGCGCGCTGTCCGCTTGCGGTGTAGGTGTTCGGAATGTTGCGGCGCTGCACCTCGGCATTGACGCCGCGCACGATGCCTTCGGAGACGGCGTGCGCGGTCGCAAGCACGGTCAGATTGACCTGCAGAATGGCGCGGAACGTCTCGTGATGCCGGCGCAACGTCGCGAGCAGCTCGGGATCGGTCTGCGACAGCATCTTCTGCATCGATTTCAGGTGCTCGACCGCGAGCATATAGCGCCGCGACAGCTCCGACTTCTGCGGCTCGAGCTGCATGCCCTCGCGGATCTTGCCCGCGCGGACGAACTCGGTCTCCTGCTCGATCACGGCGAGCAGGCCGCTCATCACTTCGGTCAGTTCGTTGGCGAGACGCGCGACGTCCGGCGGCGTCGACGTCGCGGACCGCGCGGCGGAGGCGGATGCTACTGGCCGCGGCTGCTGTGGACGCTGGTTCATCGCGCTGCTCCTTTGAAATCCTAGCTCTTGTTCGCCTGCTGCAGGATCAGCGAGCGGAACACTTCGTTGGAAATGCCGACGCCGCCGGCCTTGGCAAAATTCTTCGAGTATTCGTCGGTCAGCATCGACCGCCATGCGCCGGTGCCGACGGTGTCGCCGTACGGGCCGTCACCCTTCAGGCCGGTCGTCATCTGCGAGAACATCGAGTTGAGGAACATCGATTCGAAATCGGTCGCGGTCGCCTTCGCCTTGACGGCTTGCTGCGGCGTCACCTTCTTCAGCGCGTCCTGCAGCACGGGATCGGGGCGGCCGTTGAACATCGGCATCAACGCCTTGTTCGGCATGCTGCCGGTGGTGCTGTTGATCAGGCTCGCCATCACATCACCTCGATGTCGGCTTCGATCGCGCCGGCGGCCTTGATCGCCTGTAGGATGCTGATGAGGTCGCGCGGTCCGATGCCGAGGCCGTTGAGGCCGTCGACCAGCTGCTGCAGCGAGACGCCGTCCTTGACCACGGCGAACTTCTTGCCGTCCTCGCTGACGCCGACGCTGGTGCGCGGTGTCACGACCGTTCGGCCGCGCGACAGCGGATTGGGCTGGCTGACCTGCGGACTCTCGGAGATCGAGACGGTGAGATTGCCCTGCGCGACGGCGACGGTGGCGACGCGAACGTCGCGGCCCATCACGATGATGCCGGAGCGCTCGTCGATCACGATCTTGGCCACGAGATCGGGATCGACCTGCAGCTGTTCGATCTCGGTCAGGAAGGCGACGACGTTGCCCTTGAACTCCGTCGGGATCGCAAGCTGCACCGTGGAGGGATCGATCGGCTCGGCGGTCTTGACGCCGAGATAGTCGTTGACCGCGGCGGCGATCCGCTTGGCGGTGGTGAAGTCGGCGTTGCGCAGCGCGAGGCGCACATTGGGCAGGCGGTTGAGCGCGAACTCGATCTCGCGCTCGATGATGGCGCCGTTGGCGATCCGGCCGACGGTCGGCACGCCGCGCACGACGCTGGCGGCGGCGCCTTCGGCCGCGAAGCCGGCGACCGCCACCGATCCCTGCGCCACCGCGTAGACATTGCCGTCGGCGCCGAGCAGGGGGGTGACGAGCAGGGTGCCGCCCTGCAGGTTCTTGGCATCGCCGAGCGCGGAGACGGTGACGTCCATGCGCGTGCCCTGGGTGCCGAACGCCGGCAGATTGCCGGTCACCATCACGGCAGCGACGTTGCCGGTGCGGATGGTGGCGCCGCGGATGTTGACGCCCATGCGCTCGAGCATCGCCTGCAGCGATTGCTTGGTGAAGGGGATGTTGTTCAGCGTGTCGCCGGTGCCGTTGAGGCCGACCACGAGGCCGTAGCCGATCAGCTGGTTCTGGCGCACGCCTTCGATATTGGCGAGATCCTTGATCCGCGACGTCGCGGCAGCCGGCATGACGGAGGCCGCCAGCGCCAGCAGCGCGGCGCAGGTCACTCCGAACAGATTTGCGATGCGGATGCCGGGCATCCCGATGCTCCCCTCGAACTGAACTCGCGGAGCGCGCGACACTCCCATGACGGCGATCCGCCATTAACCATGCGAGCTGCGTGCCACTTCGCTTCGCTTAAGCAATGTCTTGATATATTTATCGAAATTGTCGGGTCGTCATTTTCCTCGGGTTCGCCAGGGAGCGCGAAACTGCCGCGCGGCGGCAGAAATTGCCGGGTCGTTTACGCGCCGTTAACCATAAAACGGCGATGCTCGGCCCATTCAGGCCTGCGGGATCACGACGATGCGCATCTACGGACCGAACGGCACCACGCTTGGCACGTCCACCGGCGCCACGCGCCGCACCTCGTCGAGCGGCTTCTCGTTGCCGGATGCGACGACCGCTCAGGAGGAAGTTCGCTCCACCGCGGCGCCGAAGGCCGCCGCCAGCCTCGATGCGCTGCTCGCGCTGCAAGGCGTCGAGGACCCGACCGAACGCCGCAAGCGCTCAGTCGCCCGCGGCAAGGGCGCGCTCGACGTGCTCGATGCGCTCAAGCTCGGACTGCTGTCCGGCAATTTCGATTCCTCCACGGTGAACCGGCTGCGTGACGCCGCGGCGAGCCTGAAGGAATCCTCCGGCGACCCCGGCCTCGATGCCGTGCTCGGCGAGATCGAACTGCGCGTCGAGGTCGAACTCGCCAAGGCCGGGCAATACTAGGCTCCTCTCGATCAACTCACCTGTCCCACGCCGCCAGTGCCTTCAGGCCGCCGGTGCCTCAGGCCGCCAGCGCCTTGCGCTGCGCGTCGTAGCGGCGTTGTGCAGCCAGCACATCCTTCAGATTCTGTTCGGCCCAGTCGCGCAGCGGATCGACCGCTTCGGCGAGCGTCGATCCGAGCGGCGTGATTGAATACTCCACCGTCACCGGCACCGTTGCGATCGCCCGGCGGCGCAGCAGCCCGTCGCGCTCCAGGCTCTTCAGCACCTGCGACAGCATCTTCTGCGAGATGCCTTCGATGGCGCGTCGAAGCTGGTTGAAGCGCATCGGCTCGCCGCGCAGCAGCAGCAGGATCAGCACCGCCCATTTGTCGCCGACCCGGTCGAGGATCTGGCGCGTCGGGCAATTGGCGGCATAGGCGTCCGGCTTGAGGCTCGTGGCTTTCATCGCGGTTACTCCGGCGTGATCAGGTGAGGCAAGAGTGCCTTCTTCACACCTACATCCATTTCGCTATCTAGTCACCATTGGAAACTATCAATCGGAGACTTGAGATGAAGATCGCCATCGCCGGCGCGTCCGGCCAGGCCGGCTCGCGCATCACGGCGGAACTCGCCCGCCGTGGCCACGCCGTCACCGCCATCGCCCGCAACCCGGAGAAGATCGCCAGCGTGCCCAATGTCACTGCCTGCAAGGGGGACGCGAACGACCAGGCCGCCCTGGCCGCGTTGTGGGTCGGCCACGATGCCGCGATCAGTTCGATCCATTTCCTGGTCAGCGATCCCGCCAAGCTGATCGGGGCTGCCAAGGCGTCCGGGGTCGGCCGCTATCTCGTGGTCGGCGGCGCCGGCAGCCTCGAGGTGGCGCCGGGGGTCCGCCTGGTGACCACCTCCAACTTTCCGCCCCAATACAGGGCCGAGGCCTCCAAGGGGGCTGAGTTCCTCGACCTGCTGCGCCAGGAGAAGGACCTGAACTGGACCTTTTTGTCGCCCTCGGTGCTGTTTGTGGCCGGCGAGCGGACCGGCAAGTTCCGCCTCGGGACCGACCAGCTTCTGACCGCCCCAGACGGCAAAAGCTCGATCTCGTTCGAGGATTTCGCAGTTGCACTCGCCGACGAAATCGAGCGTCCGGCCCATATCCGCCGGCGTTTCACGGTCGGTTATTGAGGGGGCAGGGCCGTCCCCGGGCAGGGCGGATAAGTTTGCCTGTGCAAGGCCTTGGGGGCGGCCCGCCTTTCGCGGTGGCAGATATTGTCTGTCACATGACGTGGCTATATAAGGCGCCGCGCGGAGGGGTTGTGTTCCCTCCGCCTGACAGGGACATGGCTGCCTTTGGAAAAGCTGAAGAACTACCGGCCGACTGAAAAAGAGCCTTTCATGAATGAGCGGCAGCGCGATTATTTCCGCGCCAAGCTGCTGGCCTGGAAGGATGAGATCCTCCGCGAATCGAAGGTCACGTTGCAGACGTTGCAGGAAGAGAACGTCAATCATCCCGACCTCGCGGACCGAGCGTCCTCGGAAACCGACCGCGCGATCGAACTTCGTGCCCGCGACCGTCAGCGCAAGCTGATCTCCAAGATCGACGCGGCACTCCAGCGCATCGAAGACAACACCTACGGCTATTGCGAAGAGACCGGTGAACCGATCTCGCTGAAGCGGCTCGAAGCCCGCCCGATCGCAACGCTGTCGGTGGAGGCGCAGGAACGCCACGAGAAGCGCGAGAAGGTCTATCGCGACGAATAGTGGTGACGGATCGCCACGGATTGCTACCGGCGCGTACCGGTTGTACGTTCGCGCCGCCATGATGACACGCACTCTCAACATCGCTTCGGTGTTTTTCCTGGGCTGATCCCGCTTCCTTATGGAAGCGCTGAGCGGCCCCACGAGCTTTCGCTCCTGGGATTCCAGTGAAACCGAATGAGCCGGTCAGGTTCCGCGCATCGCGGAGCAGCGATGGCCGGCGACAGTTTGAGAGACAATCATGACCCCTCGAAACGACCCGCGTGCGCTTGACGGCGCGCAGATCGAGCAATTCATCCAACAGGGCTTTGTCCGGATCGACAGCGCCTTTCCCCGGGAACTCGCCGACCTGGGACGCGCCATCATGTGGCGTGATCTGCCGTGCAGCGAGCACGACCCTTTGACCTGGACCCAACCGGTGATCCGGCTGCCGGGCTACGGCGGTACGCCGTTTCGCGAAGCGATCAACACGCCGCTGCTGCACCGGGCGTTCGATCAGATCGCCGGTCCCGGCCGCTGGCGCCCGCGCGACGACATCGGAACCTTTCCGGTGCGCTTCCCGCATCCGGACGATCCCGGCGATGCCGGCTGGCACATCGACGTCAGCTTCCCCGGCCAGGATTGCGACCCGAACGAGCGCAGCGACTTCTCCGCCTGGCGGGCCAACGTCGTCTCGCGCGGCCGGGCGCTGTTGCTGCTGTTCCTGTTCTCCGACGTCGGCGAGAACGACGCGCCGACCCGGATCAGGGTCGGCTCGCACCTTCCGATGGCCCGCTACCTCGCGCCGGCGGGCGAAGCCGGGCGCGCACGCATGGTGCTCGACGATGTCGGCGCCGACTGCGAGGTCGCGCTCGCGACCGGTGAGGCCGGCACGGTCTATCTGTGTCATCCGTTGCTGGTGCATGCCGCGCAGAAGCATCGCGGCACGACGCCGCGCTTCATGGCCCAGCCGTCGCTCGTTGCCGGCGAGCCGTACCGGCTGGAACGTGCGGATGGTGCGTATTCGCCGGTCGAGATCGCGATCCGGCAGGCGCTTGGCATGGGGTGAGGCGCAGCACCTGCTCGGCTGGCGCCCGCGCGGCAATGAGGAGATGATCGTCGCGACCGCGAAGAGCCTGATCCGGCTCGGCCTCGTCAAGGCCTGACGGCAGCTCCCGTCCAGCGTGCTTGCCAGACGCGTCGGCGAGTGCTGAATTGCAGCGAGCAGACGGAGGCGCCACCGCGCCGCCGAGAACACCAGGGAGGCTGCGCAGATGGATCGGGTCCTCGCGGCCGCAAAGGCGATCGCCAGCGCGCGTCGCAGCCGGGCGCCGCTCAAGGCGCTTCCGAAGGACGTCGTGCCGCGCGACGAGGCCGAAGGCTATCAGGTGCAGTACGCGCTGCACGCTCTGATGCAGCCACACGTGGGCAGCCTCGTCGGCTACAAGATCGGCTGCACCAGCGCGGTGATGCAGGAATATATCAACATCCCGCACCCCTGCGGTGGTGGTGTGTTCGAGAAGGTCGTGCATGACAGCGGCGTGCAGCTGCCGGCGGCCGAGTTCGTCCATGTCGGCGTCGAGTGCGAGATCGCGGTGCGGCTCGCCCGCGATCTCGCTCCCAGCGAGGCGCCGTTCACCGCCGAATGGGTCGCGGAAGCGATCGATGCCTACTATCCCGCGATCGAGATCGTTGACGACCGCTACGTCAAATGGGAGACGCTGGGTGCGCCGACGCTCATTGCCGACGACTTCTTCGCCGCGGGCTGCGTGCTCGGGGAGGCGGTGCCTCGCATCAACATGCCCGATCTGCGCGCGGTCGCGGGACGCGCGATCGTCAACGGCAAGGAAGAAGGCCGCGGCACCGGCGCCGACGTGCTCGGGCATCCCCACAACGCGCTCGCCTGGCTCGCCAATCATCTCGCCACTGAAGGCCGTGGCCTGCACGCCGGCCAGATCGTGCTGACCGGCAGCCTGGTCAAGACGGTGTGGCTGAAGGCGGGCGACACGGTCGTGATGGAGCTCGACGGTCTCGGCAAGGTGGAAGCGACCTTCACCTGAGGCGACGTTGGGCGAGCTTGCCGCCACATAAAGATGTCGTTCCTGCCTAGTGCGCAATTGCGCACGGGAGCAGGGACCCATAACCACGAGTGCTGATTGTTGCACGGCGCCGGAACGACGAGCGCGGTTCACGACGGCCGCCGCGGAGTATGGGTCCGGCTTTCGCCTGCTTTCGCAGGGACGACACCGAGTGCGATGTTCACCTGACTTTCACATCGCCGGCCGTTTTGGCGTCGGTGACCAGCTCGACCTTGCCGTCGGTCAGCCGATAGACCGCGCCGACCACCCTGAGCTTGCCCTGATCGACCGCGGCGCTGAGGATCGGCGTCGCCGATTTCAGCTTCGCGACGTTGTCGATGACGTTCTGCCTGATGGCGTTGGCGAGCCGGTCGCCTCCCTTGCCCTCGGTCGCCTTCACCGCCGGTGCGATCGCATTGACCAGCGAGGGCAGATGGCCGGGCAGGGTGGTGTTGTCCTTTAGCGACTTGATGGCGGCGTCGACCGCCCCGCAGCTGTCGTGGCCGAGCACCATGAACAGCGGCACGTTGAGCACGGCCGATGCATATTCCAGGCTCGCGATGGTCTCGTCGCTGGCGAAATTGCCGGCGACGCGGCAGACGAACAGATCGCCGCGGCCGGTGTCGAACGCGTATTCCGGTGCGATGCGGGAGTCCGCGCAACTCAGGATGCCGGCGAACGGATTCTGTCCGCCGGCCAGCGCCTCGCGCTCGTGCTTGAAATCATGCCGCCGCGAGACGCCTTCGACATAGCGGAGATTGCCCTTGACCAGCCGGTCCAGCGCCGCGTCCGGCGCCAGCACATTCTGCGGCTTCGGCGGCGATTTGGTTTCCTTGGCGGAAACCGGCGGCGCGAGGGCGAGGCTGGCGGCGGTGCAGGCCGCGGCAGCGAGGAAGCGGCGCCGGGAGGTCTGGGTGGGAGCTGCGATTTCGCAAAGCTGGCACATCAAAAATCTCCGTAAAATTATCCGGGAATAGCAATCGCGTCCGTGCAAAGGTTGTAGATCATGCGCTGTGCCACCGCAACGATGTGGTTTCGCGCGCTCGGAGCCATCAAGTTCGCTGTCGTCTCTGCGAAACCAGCAGAACCGTCATCCTGAGGCGCGCCAACGTTTCCGCGCGAAGCGCGGCCCGATGACAGGCTCCGCGCAACTTGAAGGATCGACGCCATCCTTCGAGGCTCGCTGCGCTCGCATCTCCAGCGGCAAAGGCGAAGCCCTTGCGCCGGCATGACGGTATTCGCGTTGTGCGTTGCGGCTCTCTGCATGCGTCGTCCCGGCGAAGGCCGGACCCATACGCCGCGGCGGACATCGTAGGCGGGACTCGTCATTGCAACAGCGCTTAACAATTTGCTTCGGTGGTTATGGGTCCCTGTGTCTTGGAAGTGTGTCAGGATGAGGGTGGGCGGGAAGCCGTTGGGTCCTTGGCGCTTGACGCCGTGAGCCGGCTCGGTCTCCCGCCCGTTCCATCTATCAACCTGAACAGTTGCACGAGGCTGCACCAACAGACCTCGCATCACAGGGACAGGCACCGTGATCATAGCTCTTCGTTACGTCGGAATCGACATCTCCAAGAAACACCTCGATATCTTTGATGAGGCTGACGGCGTGCCGAGGCGCATTGCCAACGCGACACAGGCCATCACACAGCAGGTGGCGCGTTGGCAATGCGATGCGCTGGTGGTCTTCGAGGCGACGGGTATCTATGACCTCGCGCTTCGCGAGGCGCTGCGTCAGGCCGGGATCCAGTTCGCACGGATCAACCCGGCCCGTGCCCGCGACTTTGCACGGGCCAGCGGCCTACTCGCCAAGACCGATCCGATCGATGCGCGGATGCTGGCGGCCTTTGCGCGGGCCATGCAGCCCGCCCCCGAGCAGGTCGCCGATCCTGCACGGGGCGCCTTGGCGAGGCTTGCAAAACGGCGGGATCAGCTGGTCCTCATGCGCGCCCAGGAGAAGAACCGGCGCAGCGAGGCCGACGATCGCGCCATGGCCGAACGCATCGGCCGCCTCATCGAGGTCCTCGACAGCGAGATCGCCGAGATCGAGGCCGACATCAGCGCATTGATTAAAGCCGAAGCGCAGATCGCGGACGATGCGAAGTTAATGCGTTCGCTGCCCGGCGTGGGTCCCGTGGCCTGCATGCAGCTCATCGCGCAGATGCCGGAACTCGGGCGGGTCGGACCGAAACAACTCGCAGCGCTCGCTGGCCTTGCTCCCTTCAACGTCGACAGCGGCACCTTCCGCGGCAAGCGCAAGATTGCGGGCGGCCGAAAGCGCGTTCGTGACGCCCTCTATATGGCGGCCCTCAACGCAGTTCGCAGAGCTGATCCGTTCAAGGCCTTCTATGCACGACTGCGACAGGCCGGAAAACCAGCCAAGCTCGCCCTCATCGCCGTCGCCAGGAAGCTGCTCACGGTCCTCAATGCCATGATGCGAGACCGAAAGCCGTACCTGCAGACCAAACCAACATAACAGTTGCCGGCCTGCGCCGGGACGACACTGAGTGTGTTGCGCTGTCGGTGCTCAAAGCTTCGCATTCTCGCGAGATGATTTGCCCGAGCTTTGCTCTTCGTGCCGCCCTGAGTTGCCCGACGGGCCGACATCGGCGCCACCGGATAACCCGCGGGTTATGAGAGGCCCGGGTGGTCTTGTTGTACGATTGAGCCGAAGAAACCCCAGCTAGCGCGGCCACGGCCGCACCGCCGAAGTTTCCGGTTGACTCATCCATAGCTGGCTGGTTATACGTTAAATCATAACCAACGGGTTATTGATCGCAAATGCCAGACGCTCACGACATCCTGTTTCGAACCCTTGCAGACCCGACCCGCCGGGCCATCTTCGAGCGCCTGTGCCGCGAGGGCGAGCAGACCGTCGGCGCCCTGACGGCCCGCGCCAGGATTTCGCAGCCGGCGGTGTCGAAGCATCTCGGTGTGCTGAAGCAGGCCGGGCTGGTGCGCGACCGCCATGAAGGCAGGCAGACCCATTACAGCGCGCAACTCGGCGCGCTGGCGCCGCTGATCGACTGGACTAGCCAGATGGCGGGCTTCTGGCAGAACCGGTTCGACCACCTCGAAGATCTCCTCAAAAGGATGGACCAATGAACAAGACCACCGCTGAAACGCGTTCCGCGATCGTCGAGCGTGAGTTTCCTCATCCGCCGGAAAAGCTCTGGCGCGCGCTGACCCAACCGCATCTGATGGAGGAGTGGCTGATGAAAAACGATTTCAAGCCCGAGGTCGGGCACAGCTTCAACCTGCGCGGCGAGTGGGGCGGCGTGCTGGACTGCAAGGTGCTCACCGTGGAGCCGTACAAGACGCTGTCCTACACATGGAATTTCGCGCATGCGGATGCCGCCTACAATCTCGAGAGCGTCGTGGTCTTCACGCTGACGCCGACGGCCACCGGCACCCATTTGCGCGTCGAGCAGTCCGGCTTCCAGCCGCATCAGAAGCAGGCCTATGGCGGCGCCCATGCCGGATGGAAGCAGTTCCTCGAGAATCTCGATCAGCTGATGGCGCGGCCGGAGTGAGGCGCGCTCGCGAACTCACAACATTCATCCAACAGGAGGTCACATTGAACTGGAACAACTGGATCCGGCAATCGCACCGCTGGCTCTCGATCGCCTTCACGGTCGCCGTCATCATCAACATCGTCGCGATGGTCCTGCAGCAGCAGGCGGTCTGGATCGGCTTGCTGGCGCTGTTCCCGCTGATCTTGATGCTGCTTAGCGGCCTTTATCTGTTCGCGTTGCCTTATCTGTCGCCGCGGCGGATCGCGAAAGGCTCGACCTCGGCGTCCTGAGTGTGGTTGCATGGAGGTCGGAACGCGAGGCGAGAATAATGACGGCATCGGAACGTATCGACCGGATGATCGAGGATCTCACCGACTGGCGCGGCAAGACGCTCGCCAGCCTGCGCAAGAGCATCCTCGCCGCCGATCCTGAGATCATCGAGGAGTGGAAGTGGATGGGCAGCCCGGTGTGGTCGCGCGACGGGATCATCGCGGTCGGCAACGCCCACAAGGGCAAGGTCAAGCTGACCTTCATGTATGGCGCGCAGCTGCCGGACCCCGACAAACTGTTCAACACCGGCTTCGAGGGCAATGCGCGGCGCGCGATCGATCTGTTCGAGGGCGACAAGGTCAACGCCCCTGCGCTGAAGACGCTCATTCGTGCCGCGATCGAGCTCAACCACGCCAAATCCAGGAAATCCGCGAAGAAGCCTGCGAAGAAGGCCGCCGGTACCCGCGCGACCGCGAAGAAGAAGGCGTGAGCTGCCCCGCCATGGTGCTCGCGATCCGTCCGAGATGATCAAGACCAGGCTCGCCACATCGCCGGACGCGGACTCCATCTCCGCGCTGCTGACGGCCAACGGCGGCGACCGCGGCGGCATGCTGCTCGGGCAATGGCCGCGCGAGGCGATCGAGACGCGCATTGCAAACGGGCAGCCGATCGTCGTCGCGACCGATGATGAGGGCAGGTTGCTCGGCGCGCTCCTGACGTCGGAGAAGGGATATGACGAGGCGCCGCCGGTGCAGGCCATGCTGAAGGCCTGGCCAGGGCAGGCAGATGCGTATGTCTATGGTCCGGTGTGCGTCTCGCGGGACGCGCGCGGCCTTGGCGTTCTGGAGGCGTTATACGCCAAGCTTCAGGCGACGTTCCCCGGCCGCGAGGCAATCCTCTTCATCAGGGAAGACAACCCGCGCTCGCTCAAGGCGCATCTGCGACTCGGCATGCGCGAGGTTGCGCGATACGACTTCGGCGGCAAGGTCTTGATTGTCCTGAGCGACAGGCCCGACGCGTGAATGCGGCCGTCGCCCTCGCGCGCAGCCAGGCTAGGCCGAGATGTCGACCGCCTGACCGGCCTTGCCGGCGTTCTTCTGGAACGCCTGCTCGATCAGCTCCTTGATCTTCTGCTCGACCGCGGCGCGCTGATCCGGCGTCATGTTCTTGAGGTCTTCTTCCGACATGCCCATGCTTTTGAGGATGTTCGCACGCATCCGGTCCATCGGGCTCATCTGCGCATATTTGAGAAACTTCTGCTCGGCGGTGTCGCCGAGCGAGCTGCCGCCGGTGGCGTCGGCGGTCAGCGGCTTCTTCAATGTGCCAGTCGTCATGCTGGCGGTGACCGATCCAAGGGCCGAGATCGACGTCATCTGCGCGCGCAGTCCCCATTGCAATGCTGCAATCGCGGAGCAAATGGCGTGCCATCCGTTGCAGCTGTGATTTCAAAGGGATCGCGGCGCCGCCATGCGCGCGCCCGACGCGCCGCGGGCAGCTTCTGCCGGGTGAAGTTTGCCGGGCGTGGTGTGCACGATCACCGGGCCCGCCACCGCGGTTGCGGCCTTCAGGCTATGGTGTGCACGATCACGGGACCGGCGACTGCCGTGGCCTGGCCGACCAGCAATGGACCGAGATTGTCGTCGATCCAGGCCAGTGCACGGCGGTTGGCCTCTTCGGCGCCGGCATGGTTGTTGAAGACGCTGATCGCGGTGACCGTATCGTCGCCGGCATAGACCACGTAATAGGCCATGAAGCCTTCGACGTCGCTGATGATCGGGATTGCGCCTTCCTTGATCCGGCGCGCGAGTTCCTCGGCGCTACCAGTCTTCGCCTTGGCGTGACGGATGGCGGCATACATGCGTTCCTCCTTCCGGCTGCATCGATCGGGCTGCGCTTCGCGCATGCGCGATCGTACGCCGGACCGGGTGGCGACGCCATCGGGATTGCGGACGGATTAGCTGAAGCGCCTGCTCACGACCGTCGTGCGCCGGTCGGGCAGCTTCGGCAGCCTCGCCACACCCGCGCGCGTTGTCGTGGTCCTTGGGCCGGGGGCGGGCTCCGGCTCCTGCTGCTGCAGAAACAGCGTGGCTTCGAACAGCACGCCGGGGGCCTGCTTGGCCGTGCCCGAGCACACCGCCCGGTTGCCGTTGAACGAGCCGGTCAGCTGCGCCTCGACCTCGTCGCATCCGAACACGGTGGTGAACGGACCGTCGGCATAGCGGTGCGTCGTCAGGGTCGCCGTGAAGCGGTCCTGATCGAGCTGATAGGTGCCGCCATAGGTGAACATGGCGTCGCCGCCCGAGATCCTGCCATTTGCGAGCTGGACTATTCCGGTGCCTTCGCCCCGCGGCGTCCGGAACCACGCCGCATATTTTCCGTCTCTTTGCATGACCGTCATACAAACAGAAAACCCTGCGTTGTCGTCTCCCTACGTTGCAAGCGCCGGGACTTCCACTGTGCGCTGCTGCGAGGGTTAACGAACCGACAAGGCGATGGCGCGACTTTCGTGAAGCGGTATCGGACTGCGCGCGGCGACCGCGCCGGCGCACGCCACCGGTCACAAAAAGCCACGGCCCTCGCCAGGGGAGCTAGCGAGGGCCGTGTTGGTACACCGCGCCGCGCCTAGGTTCGCGACGAGATGTGGGAGCTCGTAAAAAGTCCTACTCAGGCATGATCCGTTTCCGAAAACCGGTTTCCACGTTGCGGGATCACGCCGTTAGAAGGGCAGCAGCACGTCGAGAACCTGCTGGCCGTAGCGCGGCTGTTGCACGTCGGTGATCTGGCCGCGGCCGCCATAGGCGATGCGGGCCTGGGCGATCTTCGAGGAATCGATGGTGTTGTCGCTCTGGATGTCCTCCGGGCGCACGATGCCGGCCACGATCAGCTCGCGGATTTCGAAATTGACCCGGATCTCCTGCTTGCCCTCGACCACGAGGTTGCCGTTCGGCAGCACCTGGGTGACGACCGCGGCGACGTTGGTCTGCAACGCTTCCTGGCGGTTGACCGAGCCCTTGCCGTCGCTGGAGGCCGTGGAGTCGGCGGTCAGGATGCGGCCGGGCAGGATCTTGTTCGGCTGGGTGATGGTCTGCGAGCCCAGGAAATTGGTGATGCCCGAGTCTTCCGAATTGGTGCGGCTGCGCTGGGTCTCGTTGGCGATCGCGGCCTTGTCGGTGAAGTTCACCGTGATGGTCAGGATGTCGCCGACGCGCGCGGCGCGCTGGTCCTTGAAGAAGGCGCGGGAGCCGCTGCGCCACAGCGAGTTCGGGCTGTAGGAGGCGATCTCGGGCTTCGGCATCGGCATCTGCACCGGCTTGTAGCCGGGCTGGGTGGTCGGATTGTCGATCGACGACAGCTTCGGCTGCTCGCCGATCTGGGAGAGACGGTCGATCGACGAGCAACCGCTGGCGATCGTTCCGAGTGCGAACAGCGCGCCGGTCAGGACGAGGCGGTTGATGCGGTACTGGGACATGAACTTTACTCGGCGTTTGGTGCGACTGAACTCAGCTTGACGGATGCGGAATTGGACTCGGTGGCGTCGGCGGTCGGCGCCGGGCGCGGAGGCGCGACCGAGATCGAGACCTCGCCGCGGCCGGTGACGACGCCGGAGACGGCGCGCTTGGACTGCAGATTCATGACGCTGACGGTGTCGCCCTCGGCGCCGCCATCCATCGCCTTGCCGCGGATCGTCAGGTAGAGGCCGGCGGTGCGATAGATCAGCGTGACATTCTGGTCGCGGGTGACGAGATCGGGCTTCGCGAGGTCGGCGACGCGCAGCGCCTGGCCGGGGCGGAGCTGGCGGCGGACCTGCATGCCGACGGCGCTGTCGCGCACCGCCGCGTCGTTGCCGATTTCGGCTTTCGGACGGCGCTCGACGATCACGTCGGAGGCCTTCAGCACGTCGCCGCGCTCGACATTGCGCGTCAGCACGGCGGCCTCGATGGTTTCGATCGCGGTTCCGGTGAAGCGCAGCTTCGACGGCGCGGCGCCGGCGTCGTTGCCGATCTCGAAGGTCAGGTCGAAACGCGTCGAGCGCGGGTCGTAGCGCACGGCGATCGGCTGCATCACGCCGGTGTTGGTGGCCTCGAGGCGGATGTCGCCGGGATCGCGGTCGAAGGTTAGCGCGATGTTGCCGGCCCTGCCGAGCCCGTGGCGGCCCTCCAGCGCGCGCGACACCTGCTGCTCGATCTCCTTGCTGTCGATGGTGCGCGCCAGCCGGGTGACGGTGATCTCCTTCAGCTCGCGGGTATCGACGCCGATCACCTGGTGCGAGCGCAACACATTCAGCACCTGCGCGACCGGCAGCGTGCCTGTGGTGCCGAGGTCGGGCGCGCGGTAGACCGCGACACTGCCGGCGCTGCCGGCATTGTCGATGAGGTCGCCGACCCGCACGATGTCGTCGGCGACCGTGATGCTGGCGCGCAGCGTCGGCACCGCGATGGCCTCGCGGCGGCCTTGCGCGGCAGCCGAAGTCATCGAGGCTGCAAGAAGCGCGGCTGCGATCAGGAGTGAGCGGGCGATCATCGACATCATCCTCAGCGGAACAGGTTGGAGGTCGACTGCATCATCTGGTCGGCGGCGGAGACCACCTTCGAGTTCATCTCATAGGCGCGTTGCGCGGCGATCAGGTCGGAGATTTCCGAGACCACCTCGACATTGGCCTGTTCGAGGTTGCTCTGCTGCATGTCGCCATAGCCGTCGGTGTTGGCGGTGCCGTCCTGCGGCTGGCCGGAGGCCGGCGTTTCCACGAACAGGTTGTCGCCGATCGGCATCAGGCCGGCCTTGTTGATGAAGCGGGTCAGGCCGATCTGGCCGATGTTGGTCGATGCGGTCTGGCCCGGCAGCGTCACCGAGACCTGGCCCTGCGCGTTGATGGTGAGGCCGGACGCGTTCTGCGGGATCGTGATCGTCGGCTGCAGCAAATTGCCCTGCGCGTTGACGATGCGGCCCTGGTTGTCCATCTGGAACGAGCCGTCGCGGGTGTAGGTGAAGGTGCCGTCCGGCATCAGGATCTTGAAGAAGCCTTCGCCGCGGATCGCGATGTCGAGATCGTTGCCGGTCGGCGACAGCGTGCCCTGGGTCATCATGCGCGGCGTGCCGACGGTCTTCACGCCGCCGCCGAGGTCGATACCCATCGGCATGATGGTGTTCTGGTCCGAGGCCTGCGCGCCGACCCGGCGCACATGGTCGTAGATCAGGTCCTGGAACGCGGCGCGCTGCTTCTTGTAGCCGGTGGTGCGCAGGTTCGCGATATTGTTGGAGATCACCTGAACGCTGAGTTCCTGTGCCGCCATTCCGGTCGCAGCTGTATAAAGTGCGCGCATCGGTCAATCCCCCGGATCAGTTCGGCACGTCGGCGAGCTTCTCGATCGCCGATTTGTGCAGGTCGCTCTGCTGCTGCAGCAGCGAGGCGATTTGGGTGTAGGTCCGCGTGATCTCGATCATTCGGCTCATCTCGACGACGGAATTGACGTTCGACTTCTCGATGAAGCCCTGGCGGATCTGGGCCTTGGTGTCCGGCAGCGCCTGTGTGCCTTCGCCCGGCGCGTAGAGGTTGGAGCCTTCCTTCAGCAGGCGCTGGGCCTGCGCGAACGAGACGAGGCGCAGCTTGCCGCGAATCGAGTCGAGGCGCGAGGTGCCCTCGAGCACGGTGATGTTGCCGTCGGCGGCGATCGAGACGTCGTGGTCGGTCTGCTGGAAAGTGATCGGGCCGGCGGTGCCGAGCACCTGGTAGCCCGAGGCGGTGACCAGTTGGCCGCGATTGTTGATCTGCAGGCTGCCTTCGCGGGTGTAGCGCTCGCCACCCGGCGTCTGCACAACCAGGAAGGCATTGCCGTCGATCGCGACGTCGAGCGGGTTCTTGGTCTCTTCGGTCGGGCCCTGTGAGAAATCGTGGAAGGTCGCGCGGTCCTGCACGAAGGAGACGCGGCGGTCGGAGGACGCGAAATTGTCCTCATGCGCGTTCGAGGACAGATATTCCTGGAACAGCGACCGGTCGGCCTTGTAGCCGTTGGTGTTCATGTTCGCGATGTTGTTGGAGACGACATCCATCTGCCGTTCCAGCACCATCTGCTTCGATAGGCCGACCAGAAGGGTATTCTGCATCGGTGGTTCTCCCCTGTGAGGCGATCCGAATGCAGGTTCTCCCAAACCTTCACGCCGGACCCGTCGGTAACCATTGGGTTCTCCCAAACCCTCAGGTCACGCCGTGCTCTCAGCGAAAGCCGTGCCAACTTGAAATAGTGATTTATTTGAATGGCTTAGGTGTTTGGTCGGGGTCTGCAAGGGGCGGCAGAAAGGTCTTGTTGACCATGTTTGCCCGGCAGTTTTTTCCTAGTGGAAGGTAAATCCTAAGCTTCCGTTAACCATTATGGCCCCAGTGTTGCCGGCATTGGGGCGCGTCTGCGCCGGCGGCATTTGTATCGCGTCTTCAGGCCAAGGCTGGGGCAAATCGCGTTCGCATCCTTCAGGGTGAAGCGAGCGGACGATGGCGGACGAGGAAAAGACGGACAGCGGCGAGGGCGCGGCCGCTCCGAAGAAGGGCAAGCTCAGGCTGATCATTGCCGTCGTCGGCATCCTCGTCGTGCTCGGCGCGGGCGCCGGCGGCTGGTTCTTCTTCATGCGCGGTCACGGCGAGGAGCAGCACGCCGAAGCGCCGCCGCCGAAGCCGCCGAGCTTCGTCGACGTGCCTGACATGCTGGTCAATCTGGTCGGCGCGCCCGGCGAGCGCGTGCAATATCTCAAGCTGAAGCTCGTGCTCGAGGTCAAGGAAGAGAAGCAGGTCGAGGCGATCAAGCCGGCGCTGCCGCGCGTCACCGACCTGTTCCAGACCTACATGCGCGAGCTGCGCCCGAGCGACCTCAACGGCTCGGCCGGCCTGTTCCGCCTCAAGGAAGAACTGACCAAGCGCGTCAATCTCGCGCTGGCACCCAACCAGGTCAACGCGGTGCTGTTCAAGGAAGTCGTGATCCAGTGACGGGGTGGATGTAAAGCCATGGCCGGCAACGACCAGATGGACCAGGACGCCATTGCGGCCCAATGGGAAGCCTCGCTCGATTCCGAGGATCCCGAGGCGGCCGCGGCGGAAGCCGCCAAGAACGAGCTCACCGAGAACATGGCGCTGCAATGGGCCGCCATGGTCGAGGACGGCAGCCGCGACTTCGGTGGCAAGAACACCAACGGCGAGCGCGTGCTGTCGCAGGAGGAGATCGACAATCTCCTCGGCTTCACGGTCGGCGACGTCAGCCTCGACGACCATTCCGGCATCCGCGCCATCATCGATTCCGCGATGGTGTCCTACGAGCGTCTGCCGATGCTCGAAATCGTGTTCGACCGCCTGGTGCGGTTGATGACGACCAGCTTGCGCAATTTCACCTCCGACAATGTCGAGGTCTCGCTCGACCGCATCACCTCGGTGCGCTTCGGCGACTACATGAACTCGATCCCGCTGCCGGCGGTGCTCTCGGTGTTCAAGGCGGAGGAGTGGGAGAATTTCGGTCTCGCCACCGTCGATTCCAGCCTGATCTATTCGATGATCGACGTGCTGCTCGGCGGCCGCCGCGGCCAGACCCAGCTGCGCATCGAGGGCCGGCCCTACACCACGATCGAGACCAATCTCGTCAAGCGGCTGGTCGAGGTGGTGCTGTCGGATGCCGAGCAGGCGTTCCGGCCGCTGTCGCCGGTGACCTTCACGATCGACCGGCTCGAGACCAACCCGCGCTTTGCCGCGATCAGCCGCCCGGCCAATGCCGCGATCCTGGTGCGCCTGCGCATCGACATGGAAGACCGCGGCGGCAATGTCGAATTGCTGCTGCCCTACGCCACCATCGAACCGATCCGCAACGTGCTGTTGCAGATGTTCATGGGCGAAAAATTCGGCCGCGACCCGATCTGGGAAGGCCATTTCGCCACCGAAGTGGCGCAGGCCGAGATCTCGGTCGACGCTGTGCTCTATGAAGCCGATATCCCGCTGAAGGAGCTGATGAAGCTCAAGGTCGGCGACACCCTGCCGCTGGATATCCGCTCCGACGCGCTGGTCTCGGTGCGCTGCGGCAACGTAACCCTGACGGAAGGGCGCATGGGCCGGGTCGGCGACCGCGTCGCGATCCGCGTCACCAAGAATTTGCGTAAACCCCAAACCACCTTCGCGATGTTCGAGAAGGCGGACGAGCGGACCAAGATGATGGAGGCACCATGAGTCATGTGCTTGGACTAGCAATCGAGAGTCTGGTAGCCGTGCTGCTGATGCTGACGATCGGCTATTGCTGGCTGCTCAACAAGCGCCTGCAGCGGCTGAAGGCCGACGAGCATTCGCTGAAGGCGACGATCGCCGAACTGATCACCGCGACCGAGATCGCGGAGCGGGCGATCGGCGGGTTGAAGCACGCGGTGCGCGACGTCAACGAGAACCTCGGCAACCAGCTCGATGCGGCGACGCAGATGTCGGCGCTGCTGAAGAACCAGCTGGCGGAGGGCGACCACGTGGTGCGCCGGCTGTCCAAGATCGCGCTGGCCGCGCGGCCGTCCGAGCCCGCGCATGCGCCGGCACAGGCAGTTGCGCCCGCCGCGCCCGTGGCGCCGGCGCCCAGGGTCTCGGCCGCGCACGCGGTTGCCGCGGCGGCTGAAGCCTTCACCGAGCGCAGGAGGGCCGGCGGCCTCGCTGCATGAAGTTGCTTCGTGACATCAGAGTGATGCCTGTGGTGCTGGTCGCGATCTTCGGCCTGATGGTGCTGAAGGTCGCCGGCCTCGTGCTCGATGGCGGTTACGTGTTTGCCGACGATACGCCGCCGGCCGGCCAGTCCTGGGCGCAGCAGAACTTCAACTTCCCCGGCGCCGGCAAGGCTGCGGTTGTTGACAGCAAGATCAAGGGCGATCCCGGCGACATCACGGGATCGGTCGAGCACAAGGAGGCCAAGAAGGACGAGGCGCCGAAGGCGGCCGCACCGGCCGCGGAGCCGTCCAAGCCCGATGGCGTTGTCGTCAATCTGGATGCACCCGCGCCGGTGTCGGCATCGGAGCGCGCGATCCTGGAACGGTTGCAGTCGCGCCGCCAGGAGCTCGAGACGCGCGCGCGCGAGGTCGAGATCCGCGAAAGCCTGTTGAAGGCCGCCGAGAAGCGCATCGAGGCCAAGGTCGAGGAGGCCAAGGCCAATGATGCCAAGGCGAATGCCGATGCCGCGGCCAAGGCGGAAGCCGAGGCCGCGCGTTTCAAGGGCATCGTCACCATGTACGAGAACATGAAGCCGAAGGACGCCGCAAAAGTGTTCGATCGTCTGGAAATGAACGTGCTCTACCAGATCGCCTCGCAGATCCAGCCGCGCAAGATGTCCGACATCCTCGGCCTGATGCAGCCGGAAGCCGCCGAACGGCTCACGGTCGAACTCGCCCGCCGTGCCGGCGGCGACAAGTCGGCCTCAACCGACGATCTTCCCAAGATCGAAGGCAAGATGCTCACGCCGAAGACGAATTGACGGGTGCTATCGGCAGGTCCGTCAATTGGCGGTGGACTCCTCAGCCGTAAGCCAGATCCGACTTAACACCGGGTTGCCTGCATCGCATCCAGATCATCGCGATGAGGGTCGCGCACATGAACGGACCGACGGGCACGAGTGCGACCGGGTAGGTGAACCCCGCCAGGACAAGCACGCCGAACCCGATCCGGAGTTCGGAGCGGTTCGAGAGCAGCGAGCCATGTTCGGCCATGGGCGCGTTCATGAGAAAGATGAGCGCGAGAGCCAGGAGCGCCGTATCGTAGATCGCGAAGTACGGAGAGACGAGCAATGTCGCGACGAGCAGGCTCGCGGCCTTGACGGCGAAGCTGACGTTGCGGCGCCATATGATCAGCATCCACAAAGCGGCTGCCGCAGCAACGGCGACGTGCAATGCGATGGCCGATCCGTAGCCAAAACCGGCAAACCGAAGCACACCGTACACGCTCTGCAGCTTGTACCAAGCCAGCGTGCCGGTGAGATGGAACTGCGTCGTCGCGAAGATGGCTGCCTCACGGAACCCCTCAAAAGTGTCCCAGCCGAAGGTAAGCCCGGTGAGCAGCATGAACAGCGGTATCACCAAACTGGCCGTGATGAAGACGGTCCAGCGTCCAGTAGCGATCAGAACGAGGGGAAGCAGGACGCCATATTGCGGCTTGAAGATCAGCAGCGCGATCAGGAAGCCGCTGACGATCGGACGTTTGTCCAGCGTCAGCAGAATGGCGCCGAGCAGCGATGCCGCGAGCAGGGAGCTCTGGCCGACAATGAAATCGTACAGGACGGCCGGCACGGCGAATGCCAGCAGCAGTACGGCGAAGCGCGGCCGGATGGCGGAAACAACGAGCCCCCAGCACAGCAGCTTTATGGTGCTCCAGATCCAGAACGCGGTCGGAAACGGCAGCAGTGCCAGCAGTGTCGCCGCAAAGAAAAAAAACGGCGGGTAGAAAAACGGTATCGGCACCTCGTAAACGGGGAACGGAGCATCGTTCAGGCTGGGATGGATGTGAAGGATCGCTTGCCGCAACCGCGGCCAATCGTAGGCGGTGGCGGCATGGCCATCGAGAGCCATCTGCCCCGCGCTCCAAAAGCATGAAAAGTCGAGCCCGGTCGCGCCGGTACCGTCAACGACTTTCGGTAGCACGCAGTAAAGGGTAAAGCCCAACACGATGAGGCAGGCAATGGCCAACGCACGGTCGTATCCGCTGCGCTCCACACGGGCGCGCGCCATTCCAAATCCGTTCATGAAACTGCCAGAAACTAAGAATTGCTTGAAATGTAAGCGGTTGTATACCGCAACTGGCGGTGGCGCAAGCGAGTGGCCGATCTCCATGCGGCGTTGGGTTAATCACCGGGAGTTCCGCGGATGCCCGGTGGACCGGTGGTAATCCTCTCGATGCAGACGCGGATGTTCGCCGCCTCCGATGGTGTGGGCTCGACGAGGTCTCCGCGAAGCCAAACGCCTATCGACGCCGAGAATTGTACCCCAGTTATGGTAGCCTTAACCGGTAGCGTTAAGTTGCAACCGATTTGTGATTCTGGAATTGAAGTCGCTATGTCTCAAGGTGGTGTTTCAGGAATTGCCGATGCTGAAAGACATGCCATGGCTCACCGCGCCGCGCGCCCGATTGTACGTGAGTGGCGTCGCTATTGTGCTGGTGCTGACCCTTGCGAGGTCGCTTTTGCTATTTTACCGCGATGGCGGCTATGGCGCGAATAACTTTCTGCTCGGCTCGGACTTCCTGACGTTCTGGGCGGCCTCGCTCCAAGTGTTGGCCGGGCATCCCGCCGAGGTTTATCTGCCCGAATTGCATCTGCTCGCGGAAGCTCCATACCTGCGAGAGGGCTACGAGGCGTTCTTCTATCCGCCGACGATGCTGCTCTTGTGCGTGCCGCTGGCGCTCGCGCCGTATTTCGCCTCGCTGTTCGTGTTCATCAGTGTAACGGCGGCGTCGTTCGCCGCGGTGATCTGGCGTATCTTGCGAACGCCTTGGTGCCTGGTCGCGATCCTCGCCTATGCGCCGGTCTATCTTAATGCCGTGGCAGGGCAGAACGCCTTTCTGACGGCATCGATCCTCGGCTGCGGTCTCAACATCATGGACCGGAGGCCAAAGCTCGCGGGCGCGATCCTCGGGCTGATGGTGATCAAGCCGCACCTGGCGCTGGCCGTGCCGATCGCCCTGATCGTCACAGGTCGCTGGCGCACGCTGATCTGGGCAGGCATGTCGTCGATTTCGCTCGTCGTACTGTCCGCGCTACTGTTCGGCCTGGATACATGGCTCAACTTCCTCGACGTCTCTCATTCGGCCCGTCAGGCTCTGGAGAACGGCGACGTTGAATTTTCATTGCTGCAGAGCGTGTACGCGACAGCGCGCCTGCTCGGCGCCGGCGTCAACACGGCCTTTATCATTCACGGCCTCGTGGCGCTGGGCATGACGTGTGTGCTGGTCTGGATGTTGCGTCAGAAGATCAGTGCTGCCACCGAACGCTCGATCATCGTGCTCGCCTGCCTTCTGATTACGCCGTTCTGCCTGTTCTACGACATGCTCATCATGGCGCTGCCGCTGGCCTGGATGCTCCGCGAATGGTTGAGGGTCGGCTTTCCGGCCTGGTCGAAAATGGTGCTTGGCGTGACGTTTCTCGCGCCGATGGTCTTCTACCTACCTGTCCTCTATCAACTGTCGGTCGTGAAGCCGCTGCCTTTTGGTTCTCCGGTCATCATCCTGTTCTGTTGGTTGCTGGTCCGGGAGAGCACGCAGACGCGGCAAGCGGCGCATGGCGGGCGAGAGGTCGCGGCGGTCTGAATTCGGCGCACCTCACGCGAACCTCCGTAGTATTGCGGGAGTGTCCAGTGCTGGGCTTCCACCGCCGCGATGAATCAGGCGCGTTGCCATTGGCGCGGAGCCAACCGTAACGCTGGTCGCGCCAAGGCCATTGCAACCGAGCCATCGTGGACATTGCCAAAGTGCTTGATGCGAGTCTAGCATTGGCGTGAGGAAGGCGAGCGCGACTTCGCTATTTTAGAGCCTTCCGCGATTGCGGTCGCATGGACCGCCGCTTGAGTTGATTGATTGAATTGCTCTTGTGCCGGGCGCGAAGCTGCGCCCGATCAGAAATTGAATTTTTGATCACCAAGAAAATTTCGAGGAAACCAATATGCGTAGCCTGTTCATGATGCTTGTCGTCATCGCCACAACCAATCTGGCATGGGCCCAATCCGAACTGGTCAAACGGGGCGATTACCTTGTCAACGGCATTCTGGCTTGCGGCAATTGCCACACGCCGAAGGGACCGAACGGCGATGTTTTGGAGAAGGCGTTCTCGGGCGGAGGATACTGGGACGAGCCTCCCTTCACGGTGCATGCCGCCAACATCACGCAAGACAAGGAAACAGGCATCGGAAACTGGAGCGATGCCGATATCAAGAAACTGCTGCGCACCGGGCAAACCCCAAAGGGTGTGCATACCGCGATGGTCATGCCGACCAGCTTCTATCACATCCTGACGGAAAATGATCTCGACGCGGTCGTCGCATATTTGCGTACGATCACGCCGGTCCACAACAAGGTGCCCGATCCGATCTACAAGGTGCCTCAAGTCGAGAGCGTTCCGCCGGGCGGCGAGAACCCGTTCGCCGAACCGATGATGAGCGACAAGGTGCAGAAGGGATTCTATCTCGTCACGATCGCGCATTGCATGGCGTGCCATACGCCGATTGGACCGAGGGGACGAGAATACAAGAACAGTCTTGGCGCGGGTGGCGTCAAATTTTCCGGGCCGTGGGGAATCTCGGTTTCACGCAACATCACGCAGAACAAGACCAATGGGATCGGCACGTGGAGCGACGACGAGATCAAACGTGCGATCACCGAAGGTGTCAGCCGAGATGGCAGCCGTCTCGGTCGACCGATGGGATACCACTACTATGCCCGGATCAGTCCCGATGACCTTGATGCCATCGTGGCGTATTTGCGCACGTTACCTGGCAGCGCGGGGTAAGCCTCGTTGCACGGACAAATCCTGTCCGGTCACGGCCGCGCAGCGGGCCCCTGGCTGACTTCAAAGGATAGGCGTCCCGCCAGCTGTGCAGCCTGGCGGCGCTCGGAACAAGCTTCAGCTTCAAACCGAGCGTTTTGGTCGCCATTCCTTGCCGGCGGTCGGTCCGAAACAATCCGTTGACGTTAACAGCTCCTTAACGCCGCCCGATCCAAGATCGGGAGGCGTGGGCGAGGGCGCTTCGCGCTTGGTATGGCTGGGGTCCCGAGAAGACGTTTCGAGATGGCGCGAACCGCTGCCGCTGGAACATGGTCGCTAGGCCGCGCCTGGGCGCGGACCGCGCGTCTGTGCCTGCTTGCCGCCGCCGTTGCGCTCACAACCCTTGCATATCCGACCGCGGTGCGCGCCGAAGACCCGGTGCCCGGTGAGGCGACATTCTCTGCCGCGAACGGCTATGCCCGGCTGGTGCTGAAGTTGAAGGAGGATGTCGAGTCCGAGGTTACGACCGCCGGCTCGATCATCGTGATCCGCTTCAGCCGACCGGTCGACATCCCCGTCGAGAAACTGCAGGATGCGGTGCCCGATTATGTCGGCGCCGCGCGCCGCGATCCCGACGGCTCGGCGATCCGCCTGTCGCTGGCGCGCCGCGTCTCCATCAACACCATGACCGCCGGCGAGCGCATCTTGATCGACTTCCTGCCCGACAGCTGGACCGGCCCGCCGCCGTCGCTGCCGCAGGAGGTGATCCGCGAGCTTGCCGAGCGCGCCCGCGCCGCCGAGCGCCTGCTGCGCAAGCAGCGTGCCGCCGACGCCGCCAGGAAGAAGCCACCGGTGCGCGTTCGCGCGCTGGTTCAGCCCACCTTCGTCCGCTTCGTGTTCGAGGTGCCCGACGGGGTCAGCGTCTCCTCGGTGCTGAACGAGCAGAAGTTGACGCTGTCGTTCAATTCGGTCCTGACCTTCGACCTTGCCGATGCCAAGGTCGCCGCACCGCCGAACGTCGCGTCGATCAGCGCGCGCGCCGATACGGACACGTCGGCAGTTGACGTGTCGCTGATTGGCGATGTCGACGTGCATTCGTTCCGCGACGAGAAGAACTACATCGTCGACGTCGCCTTCCAGCAAAACGAGCAGCAGGCGGCAAAGCCCTCGCTAAGCTCATTGTTGCCGACGCCGCGCCCCAAATCGAAAGGCGCCGCGGCGATCGCGCCGGTGACATCGGAAAGCATCGCCCAGCAGGCCAGGATCGAGATCAAGCCTGAACAGTCCAAAGCCGAGCCGGCCAAATCCGAACCTGCCAAGTCCGAGCCGCAGCGCTCCGAGCCGCTTAAATCCGAGCAAGCCACGGGCGAGCAGCCGGCGGTCGCGCCCGCCAAAACGGAGCAGCCCCGATCGGAACTGCCCGATCCGGAGCTGCCGAAAGTCGCGGCCGCACCTGCGGCCAACGCCGAGAACGCTGCCGCGCCGATCCCGCCGCACGAGGGTGGTGCCGGCTCTGTGGCGGAACAGAACACGGCGCCGGTGACCGACGCACCAAAGCCAGTGCCCGCTGTCGCCGACGCGCCGGCGATGGAAGCGCCGAAGGCGGCTGCGGCGCCATCGCCGCCTGCTGCCGAGGCCCGTGCCGGCGGCAAGCCTGCGGTCGAAGCCCAGCGCGACAGCGACGGCTTGCGCGTGACGTTCTCATTCCCCGGCGCGACGCCGGCAGCGCTGTTCCGCCGCGCCGACACGGTTTGGATGGTGTTCGACACGGCTGAGGCAATCGACGTCGATCCGGTCCGCGCCAAGGCCGGCTCGTTGATATCAGATGTCAGCCGGATCGCGCTGGAAAAGGGCCAGGCAGTGCGCTTCCGCCTCAACCGGCCGCAGATGCCGTCGCTTGAAAGCGACGACCGCTCGCGCGGCGTGAGCTGGACGCTGACCTTTGCCGACCGCGTGCAGAAGCCGCCATTGCCGCTCACCGTGGTGCGCAACATCTCGGAGCCCTCGCTCGCCAATGTCAGCGTACCGCTCGCCAATCCCGGCCAGCTGCACAGACTGGTCGATCCCGACGCCGGCGATACGCTCTGGGTGGTGACCGCGCCGCCGCCCACCCGCGGCATCATCAAGCGGCAGGATTTCGTCGAGCTGTCGCTGCTGGAATCGATCCACGGCGTCGTGGTTCATCCGAATGCGGACGACGTCAAGGCCGAGGTCGGCGCCGACAAGGTGATGCTGGGCCGGCCCGGCGGCCTGACGCTGTCATCGGCCGACGTTGCCGCCGAGCGCGCGACCGCGGCGGTGAAGCCGTTGTTCGATCCGGACGAGTGGCGCAAGAACCAGTCCGAGACGTTCCTCAAGCAGCTCGACGGCCTGATTGCGGCGGCCGCGTCGGCCAATGCCGAACAGCTGCCGCAGGCACGGCTCGATCTCGCCGACTTCTACATGGCGCGCGGCATGTACCAGGAAGCCCATGGTGTCGCCAATCTGATCCTGTCCGAGAGCAAGCGCGGCAGCGAGACGGCGTCGGTGGTGATGGTGCACGCGGTCGCCAGCATCCTGATCGGACACCCGGCGCAGGGCCTGAAGGATCTCGCCAATCCGGTGATCGGCAACGGCTACGATTCCCAATTGTGGAAGGGGCTCGCTTTCGCCCGCGAGGGCAAATGGGCCGAGGCGCGCGAGAAGTTCAAGAACGCCGAATTCGCGGTGGCGACGCTGCCGCCCGATTTGCAGCGCATCGTCACCATGGACTCGATGAAGGCCTCGCTCGAGGTCAAGGATTATGCCGGCGCTGCGCGACGCAAGAGCGATCTCGACGTGGTCGGCGTTCCCGGCGAGCTGAAGCCCGCGGTTGCGGTGCTGCGCGGCCGGCTCGCCGAGGCCCTCGGCCAGGAGAAGGATGCGCTCGACGCCTATCGCTTCGCCGCCAATTCGGCCGATCGCCAAGCTGCCGCCGAAGGCAGGTTGCTGGAGACGCTGCTCAAGCAGAAGCGCGGCGAGATCGGCCGCGACGACGTGCTGAAGGAGCTCGAACTGTTGTCGATGCTGTGGCGCGGCGACAATATCGAGCTGAAGACGCTGTATGTGCTGTCGAAGATCTACGCCGAGACGGCGCGCTATGCCGACGCCTTCGCGGTGACGCGTGCCGCGACCCGGCTGCAGCCGAATGCGCCGGAATCGCGCCAGGCGCAGGATGCCGCCTCGGCCTTGTTCGTGCAGCTCTACCTCGGCCCCAGGGGCGACGAGATGTCGCCGATCGATGCGCTCGGCACCTTCTACGAATATCGCGAACTGACGCCGATCGGCCGCCGCGGCGACGAGATGATCCGCCGTCTTGCCGACCGCCTGGTCGGTGTCGATCTGCTCGACCAGGCTGCCGATCTCTTGCAATATCAGGTCGACAAGCGGCTCGAAGGCGCGGCGCGCGCCCAGGTCGCGGCGCGCCTTGCGATGGTCTATCTGATGAATCGCAAGCCCGACCGTGCCATTGCCGCGTTGCGCTCGACGCGGATCGCGGATCTCTCCGGCGAGCTGCGCCAGCAGCGGCTGCTGCTCGAGGCGCGCGCGCAGAGCGACGTCGGCCGGCACGATCTCGCGCTCGACATCATCTCGAACATCACCGGCCGCGAGGCAATCCGGCTGCGCTCCGACATCTATTGGGCGTCGCGGCACTGGCGCGAGGCGTCCGAGCAGATCGAGCTCTATTACGGCGACCGCTGGCGCGACTTCACCCCGCTCAACCCGGGCGAGAAGGCCGACATCATCCGCGCCGTGGTCGGCTACGCGCTTGCTGAGGACGCCATCGGGCTGTCCCGGTTCCGCGAGAAATACGCGCCGCTGATGTCCGGCGATGCCGACAAGCTCGCCTTCGACTCGGCCAGCAAGCCGGTCGCGACCTCCAGCGCCGAATTCGCCCAGATCGCGCGAATGGCCGCCAGCGTCGACACGCTCGACGGCTTCATCCGCGAGATGAAGACCCGCTTCCCCGACGCCACCGCCCGCGCGCCATTGCCCGATCCGGTCGCGACCGGATCGGTGACTGACAAGCCAATGGCCGCGCCGGTGAGCGCGCTGCCGGCGATCAAGGGCGAGCGCCGTGCCAGCGCGGCGCAGTAGCAGCGCAGAGTCTCACGGCCCGGCAGACACCCACGCGGTCGAAATGGTCCCGGTGGCGTCGAGCGCGATCCGCCAATGCGAGGCGCCGTTGGCATGTCGCACACTGTAGACATCCTCGCCCTGTGCGCCGACGCCGAGGAAACGTGTGGACTCGATCGCGCCGAGGTCGGCGAGGAAAGGCTGCAGGTGTGGCAATTGCTCGCGGGTCGCCGCGGCGAGGGCGGGGGTCATGTCCACATAGTCGGGCTGTCCCGATGCGACCCCCTCGATCAGGCGGCGGAGTGCGGCCTCGGTTCCGGAAGCCGGCGACTGGTTCTTCACACGTTCCGCGGTGCGATCCGCAATCTGCTTCGCGCTTGCAGCGTCGATGCGCGGCATCGGCTTGTCGCCATTTTGATGCAGGATCAGCGACGTCGCCTGACCGTCAGCCGCGATGACAAAGCTGATCTGCGCGTCGACCTCCCTGGCGAAAAACTCAGTCTGGCTCTCCGCAAAGAACGCTACGGCACGCTGCCCGGTGAGCTGTACAGCCAGGTGGTGATCCTCGCGCATCACACCGAGGACGGCCTGCTCGCTGAGCTGGTAGAAGCCGGCATAGCGGTCGAGCACCGCTGTCGCGACTGCGATTTCTTGCCGCACCGCGCCCGGCGGCGATTGCTGAGCGGAAGCCGGCACGTCGGCAGATCCGCCGGCGGCCTGTATCCGCGCCGCCAGCGTGTTCCAGTCGCGCTGGCCGAACAGTTTGGCGATCAGCTCCAGGCTGTCGCTATGGGTGAGGGGGATCGATTTGGCGCCGAGCGCTTCGCGCAGCGTCTGCGCCATGGTCTTGGCATCACGAAAGTCGCGCATGGGATCAACCTTTGCATCGACGAACGGAAGGCGTCAGGGGCTTGCGTTGCTGACCCGTTCGTGCGGGCAAAGGAAGCCTGAAACATGGCTTGATACATTCACCGTCCCCGGGTGGGGTGCAAGCGGCGGGTGGTATCGACCCTGCCAAATGTTCGCCGGGGACGAGCATTTTGTCAATTGCAACTGGTTGTGATCGCACGCGCGCTCTCGACATCCTGCCGTCAAATCGGCAACCATGGCGTCCGTTGCAAAGCGCCGGGAGGACGTCGTTACATGAGCAAGCCGATCAAGACCGAAGCCGAACTCATCGAGATGGCGCGGGCCGAGTTGAAGGCCCATGCCGACTGCCCCGACGGCATCGACATCTCGGTGCCGCGCGGCGGCGACAGCTGGGAGTTTCGCGCCAGCGCCGATGACGCCACGGTGGCGAGGCCCGGCTATCCCGAATGCGTCGCGATGCTGGTGCAGATCGGCGACCACCTCAGCAAGCAGTATGACGTGACGGAGTAACGGCGGCCGCGAAGCGGGGGATCGATGGACCGCATCGACGCCATGAAAGTCTTCGTCGCGGCGGTCGACGAGGGCAGCCTTGCCGGTGCCGGGCGGAAGTTGCGGCGATCGCCGGCGGCGGTCAGCCGGGCGATCGCTTTCCTTGAGCATCATGTCGGCGCCGAGCTGTTACATCGCACGACGCGCTCGCTGAAGCTGAGCGACGCCGGCCAGCGCTATGCGGCCGCATGCCGTCGCATTCTCACCGAGCTCGAGGAAGCCGACATCTCGGCGGGCGGCGAGCGGTCGGTGCCGCGCGGCACGCTGACCGTCACCGCGCCTGTCGTCGTCGGCGAGGACGTGCTGCGGCCGGTGCTCGATGCTTTCATGGCGGACTATCCGGCGGTGTCGGTGCGGCTCGTGATGCTCGATCGTACCGTCAATCTGATCGACGAGGGGATCGACGTCGCGTTGCGCATCGCCCATCTCACCGATTCCAATTTCATCGCGATCAAGCTCGGCGAGGTGCGCCGCGTGGTCGCGGCATCGCCCGGCTATCTCGCGCAGCATCCGCTGATCAGCGAGCCGGCGGATCTGGCGAAGCACCAGATCATCGCCATGACGCATTTCGGGCTCGACTCCTGGAGCTTCCCGCCGGCCGCGAAGTCGAAGATCGCGCGCGCGGTCCAGTTCACGCCGCGGCTGGTCGTCAACACGGTGCGCGCGGCGGTGGCCTCGGCCAGCGAAGGACACGGCGTCACCCGGCTGTTCTCGTATCATATCGCCGATGAAATCCGCGACGGGCGGCTGCGGATATTGCTTGTTAAGGACGAGCATCCGCCGTTGCCGGTGCATCTTTTGGCGCCGCAGGGCCGCTTCGACGTGCCCAAGGTGCGCGCCTTCGTCGATTTCGCGACGCCGCGGCTGAAGCGCTATTTCGAGCGGCTGTCGCGCGAGGCCAGCAAGGCCGGCGCGAAAGCCCGATGACGTCAGTCGTTCGCGCCGCGGAAGAGTGTCTGCCGAATAGCGGGCATTCGCGCGCAAAGCGGATGTATCTAGCTTCCCCTCCATCGAAGCGGCGCTGGGTCGCTTCAGCAACAGGTGGAGAGAGATCATGGGTGCAGAGCAGAAGGTTGCCATCATCACCGGTGCGTCGCAGGGCCTCGGCGAGGCCATCGTCAAGGGCTATCGCGACCGCAACTGGCGCGTCGTCGCCAATTCCCGCAGCATCAAGCCGTCGACCGACAGCGACGTTCTGACCGTCGCCGGCGACATCGGCGATCCCGAAGTCGCCGACCGCATCGTCAAGCAGGCGCTCGGGCGCTTCGGCCGCATCGACACGCTGGTCAACAACGCCGGCATCTTCCTGGCGAAGCCCTTCACCGACTATACCGACCAGGACTATGCGCAGGTGCTGGCGACCAATCTCAACGGCTTCTTCTACATCACCCGGCGCGTTGCCAGGGAGATGGAGAAGCAGGGATCCGGGCACATCGTGCAGATCACGACCAGCCTGGTCGATCACGCCAACAGCAACGTTCCCTCGGTGCTGGCCTCACTGACCAAGGGCGGCCTGAACGCCGCCACCAAGTCGCTCGCCATCGAATATGCCGCCAAGGGCATTCGCGTGAACGCGGTCTCGCCCGGTGTGATCAGGACACCGATGCACGCGCCCGCGACGCACGACTTCCTTGCCAGGCAGCATCCGGTTGGACGCATGGGTGAAGCCAAGGACATCGTCGATGCCGTGCTGTTCCTGGAGAATTCGGGCTTCGTCACCGGCGAGATCCTGCATGTCGACGGCGGCCAGAGCGCCGGCCACTAGCGAACACGATGGAGCGTGCCATGCCGATCGTCACCATCCAGGTCACGCGTGAGGGGACGGCGCCGGGTGCGTCGTCCACCACGCCGGAGCAGAAAGCCGCACTCATCAAGGGCGCCAGCGAGCTGCTGCGCGACGTGCTCGGCAAGCCCATGGAATCGACCTTCGTCGTCATTGAGGAAGTCGACACCGACAATTGGGGCTGGGGCGGGCTGCCCGCGCTCGACTATCGCAAGAAGCTCGCTGCTTTTGCGGCGGCATCGTCCCGCTGACGGCCTTCATCACATCGAACCGAGCACCTCTCCCGATCGGGAGAGGTGCGCTGCGATCGCCATGAACGATTGCTGCGATCGCAACTAATCATTTTTCACGAACGGCCGGAGCGCCTACTGCGATGTCCATGTCAGCCAATGTCGATCATCACAGCCGCCATCATCACGCCGAGCGGCACCGGGATGCAGGCGGGCCGCTGTGGCTGTCCGCGGCCGCGGGGCTGTGCGCCTCGCTGGTCGGACTCGGACTGGCGCGCTTCGCGTATACGCCGCTGATCCCGGCTTTGATCGCCGCAAGGTGGTTCACGCCGGCGGAGGCGGTCTATCTCGGTTCTGCCAACCTTGCCGGCTATCTCGCCGGCGCGTTGATCGCCCGCGATCTCGGCGCGCGCATCGGCTCGGTGCGGGCGCTGCGCGGCACGATGGTGCTGGCCGCCATCACCTGCTTTGCCTGCGCGGTGCCGATCTCCTTCATCTGGTTCTTCGGCTTCCGCTTTCTCGCCGGCGTCAGCGGCGGCGTGATCATGGTGCTGGCGGCGACGGCAATCCTGCCGCATACCGCGCCCAGCAAGCGCGGCCTGGTCGGCGGCGTGATCTTTGCCGGCGTTGGCCTCGGCGTCGCCGCATCAGGAACGCTGGTGCCGCTGTTGCTGCAGCAGGGCGTCAAGCAGGCCTGGTACGGCCTTGGCGTGCTGTCGGCGGTGCTGACACTGATCAGCTGGAAGGCGTGGCCCGCCGAAGCTCCTGCCGCGCGTAACGTGGCGGAGCAGCCCGTCGCGTCGCATGGCGTGCGTTCGCCGCTGGTGATTGCGCTGTGCCTGGAATACGGCCTCAACGCGCTGGCGCTGGTGCCGCACATGGTGTTCCTGGTCGATTTCGTCGCGCGCGGGCTCGGGCAGGGGATCGCGGCGGGATCCCAATACTGGGTGCTGTACGGTATCGGCGCCGTGGTCGGACCGTTGCTCACGGGACATCTCGCCGATCGCGCCAGCTTCGCCGCGGCGCTGCGCGCGGCGTTCCTGATCGAGGCCGTTGCGGTCGCGCTGCCCGCCGTGACGAATTCGCCCGCCGCACTGATCATTTCGAGCCTGATCGTCGGCGGCTTCACGCCCGGCATCGTGCCGCTGGTGATCGGCCGCATCCACGAGCTGATCCCGCATTCGGCCGCCAGCCAGCGCTCGGCCTGGGCGCAGGCCACCACGACCTTCGCGCTGTTCCAGGCGGCGGGCGCCTACGGCCTGTCGTATCTGTTCGCGCACAGCGGCGGCGACTATGCGCTGCTGTTCGTGATCGGCGCAGCCGGGGTGGCTGCCGCGCTGGCGATTGAATTGCTTGGCGTCGTCGGACGGCGGCACAGGTCCGGCTAGCCGCGCAGCGATTTCGTGAGCACGGCGACGAGGCGGTCGAGATCGGCCTCGTCGTTGAAGACGTGCGGCGAGATCCGCATCCGGCCGAGCCGCAGCGCGACATGGATGTTCTCGGCGGCGAGGCGCGCGATCAGCTCCTTCGGGATGCCGCCTGCCATGCCGAGGCTCAGGATATGCGGCGCGCGCACGCTGCGCGCCGGCACGTCGAGGCCGAGGTCACGCACGCCGCCCGCGATCCGCTCGTTGAGCATCGCGAGCCGCGCGCTGACGGCAGCGGCGCCCCATTCCGCCATCATCTCCATGCCGATCGAGGCCATCTCCAGCGTGATGAAATGATCGCGCTCGCCCATGTCGTAACGCGTGGCGTTGTCGACATAGGCGAGATCGCCGAAATAGACCGGGTTCTCGGAATTCACGTTGCGGCGGCCGCTGGAGGTCTGCTCCAGCGGCACGCCGTTCTGGTGGCGTTTTGCAATGTAGAGGAAGGCGCGCCCGTAGGGGCCGATCAGCCATTTGTAGGTCGGAAACATCACGGCGTCGGGGTCGAGGCTTGTCACGTCCATCGCCACGACACCCGCGCTCTGCGTCGCGTCGATGACGAACATTGCGCCGTGCCGCCGCAGCGCGGCCTGCACCTTGTCGACGTCGATCATGCCGCCGTCCGACCAGTGCACCGAGGAGATCGAGGCGAGGCCGACAGGCGGCGCGCCAGGCCGCTCGATCGTTGCTGATACCGCCGACGTCCAGTCGCCGTCGGCGGGCTGGGGCACGGTGTCGACGATGAAGCCCTGCGCCTCGGCACGGGCGTGCCATTCCAGCACCGGCGAGGAATGGTCGTTCTCCAGCACGATGACGCGGGTGCCGCGCGGAATGCTCAGCGCCTTCGCCACCGTCGCGACGCCGTAGCTGATCGCGGGGATCAGCGCGACATCGTCCGGTGCGGCATTGATCAGGCGGGCCGCCGCGCTACGGGCGCGCTCATGCTGGCGGCTAGCGAAGCCGGGATCGATCGTCCAGGGCTGGCCCTTGCGTCCCACCGCCGCGCGGCCGGCGTCGAGCGTCTTGAGCGGCAGCGGGCTGTAGGACGCCGAATTCAGGTAGCAGACCTCGCGTGGAATCTCGAACAGATGGCGCTGGGAGGGAAGCATGTCGTCTCGTTTGCTGGAATTTGCGGATCATGACGTGACGCGGAAGAGCGCGCGCTCAGCCGTCATACTGGTCCGGCCCCATCGCCCATGGCGCCTGGTCGTAGCCGTTGGCGAAGGTGCGGTTGGTCTGCGCCGGGTTGCGGTTGACCAGCGGCCGCAGATACATCGGGTGGGTGGCGCTGCGCACCTCGTGCTCGACGGTGAACAGATGCCGGCCGTCGGCCGGATCGACGATGTCGCAGAAGCGGTACTGGTATTGATTGTCCTCGCGGGAGATCAGATTGCGTTCGCGCAGCCGCTGGTAGGGGCCCGAGAAATCCGTGATGTAGATCTGGATGTGATGACCGTCGAATCCGCCCGGCGCCGCGTCGCTCTCGCGGAATTGCAGATACTGATCCTTGCCGACTTTTGCGCGCGCGAGCGTGCCGTCGCCGTTCACAACGCTGGCGGGGATGCCCATGATCTCCGGATAGAACCGGCTGATCGCCTCAGCCGTGCCGCGCGGCACCTCGAACTCGACATAGGGCATGCCGAGCGCGATGCGCCCGAACCGTCCGGCGTCCGGTTCAAAGCAGCGCAGGCGGTTGCCCCAGGGGCAGACGGCCTCGACGTGATCATTGCGCTCGCGATAGCTGAACGCGGTGCCTTCGAGCTTGGGCGCGACCGCGGCGAGCCGCTGCAGCAGGGCCTGCCGCCCGGCGATCACGATGCCGCTGTGGCCGCGCAGCACCTGCGGCCGGCCGCTCGGCAGATGGAACTGGCTGCGGCCGACATTCACCCACATGTTGCTGTCGGAGACCATCAGATAGGGATCGCGGGTCAGCCCGATGCCGGCGACGTAGAACAGCGTGGCGAGGCGCTGGTCGGGCACCTGCACATTGACATGTTCGAGATGAATGGCGTTGCCAAGGTCTTCTGCGGCGCGGTCGAATGGCTGCTGCACGGCGCGGCTCCCTGGATGCGGTGCCGGGCATGATAGTGCAACGGTGTGGCCGATCCAGCCGACCGGCCATGAATGTTTCGCAGGGCGCTACCCCCCGTAACTCTGCACCCGGCTCAGGCCGCGTTCTTCCGACTCGGTCGGATCAGCACTTCCGCCGAGATACCGAGATGCTCGTGCAAGCGTCGAATCATCCCCACCGAGAGGGCGCGCTTTCTATTCAAAACTTCGGCGATGCGGGTTCGCGTCCCGATGATCCCCTCCAGATCCCGCCGGGTCAGTCCCTGCTGCTCCATCCGGAACTGATTGCTTCGATGGGATCAGGAGGATCCATCGGGTAGTGTTGAGCTTCATAGGCATCGATCAGCGTTGCGAGCACGTCCAGCCTGTCGCCATCGCGCGTTCCCGCTTTTGCGCCCCAGAGGCGTTCCACCTCCTTTAGCGCAAGCTCATAATCCTGTTCCGTCCGGATTGGCTTGACCTCAGTCGCCATGTCGCACCTCTTTCACGTCAATCTTGTCGTAGTCCTTGTGCGTACCGATCCATTTGATCCATACGATACCCTTCTCGAAGTCGGCGGCGATAACCAACCGATATTCGTTTCCCTTGATGTTGAAGACGATCCGATCCGCTGAAACGATGCTGGCGGTTGAGTAGCTGCGTCGTACATCCGCAGAGTTGGCCCATTGCGCCTTCTTGACTTCGTCGAACCACGCATCGAGGGCAGCCTTCAGCGCGGCGTAGTCTTTGTGTCGCCGCCGCCCCTCTACAAATGGCGCAAGCCGTTGGGAAGCTACCCCCCGTAACTCTGCACCAGGCTGCCGGCGACCAGGGCCCAGCCGTCGACCAGCACGAAGAAGATCAGCTTGAACGGCAGCGAGACCACCACCGGCGGCAGCATCATCATGCCCATCGACATCAGGACCGAGGCGACCACGAGGTCGATGATCAAAAACGGCAGGAACAGCAGGAAGCCGATCTCGAAGGCGCGTTTCAGCTCGGAGATCATGAAGGCCGGCACCAGGATGCGCAGCGACATCTCCTCCGGCGTCGCCGGCGGCGGCTCGCCGGAGAGGTCCATGAACAGCTTCAGATCCTTCTCGCGGACGTTCTTCTGCATGAAGCCGCGCAGCGGCACCGAGGCGCGCTGCAGCGCGTCCTCGACGCCGATCTGGTTGGCGACCAGCGGCTTGATGCCGTCGTCATAGGATTTCTGCAGCACGGGGCCCATCACGAAGGCGGTGAGGAACATCGCGAGCGCGATCATCACCGAGTTCGGCGGCGCGGTGGCGGTGCCGAGCGCAGTGCGCAGCAGCGACAGCACGACCACGATGCGCGTGAACGACGTCATCATGATCAGGATCGACGGCGCGATCGACAGCACCGTGAGCAGCGCAATCAGCTGGATCGCGCGCTCGGTGACGCCGCCATTGCCGCCGCCGAGATTGATGCTGATATCCTGCGCCATCGCCGGATCAGCGAGGGATCCGGCGGCGATCAGGACAGCGATGAAAAAAACTCTACGCGGGACGGCCGCTGGCCTCACGAAGGATTCTTCGGTCGGCCGAGCAGCGAGGCCATCTCGTCCTCGAGATTCTCGAACCCGCTCTTCTGTCCGCCGGCGGGCGGGGCGGGCGGCTCGCTTCGCTGCGGGCGCGCCGGCGGCGCCTCAGGCGCAACCGGCGGCGCGACGGTCTCGCCGGCGCCGGTCGGGCGGCGCAGCGCCGCTTCGAGCCGTTGCGCCATCTCGGCGAGATTGGCGTCGGCGTTCGATGGAGGCGGCGCTGCCGAAGGCGCCTGCGTCGCGGCCGGCGGCGGTGTCTGGGGAGGCGGTGGCGGCGGCGTCACGGCGCGCTCGGTTGTGCGCAGCGGTGGCGGCGCCTTCGGCGGCTCGGCGGCGCGCGGCGGGCGCGGGACCACCGGCTCGGAGCGCGGCGGCAGGCGTGGCGGCATCGGATCGGGCCGCGGCTCGCCGCGTTCGGGCGTGAAGCCCGCGAGCGGATCGCTGCGACGCTCGGCGAGCGGCGGCGGGGGCCGGCGCAGCTCGTCGGCGAAGGAGGGCCGCGCCTGACGCGGCGGCAGCTCCGGCTCGGGAAGCTCGAAATTCTCGGAGCGGGCGGCTTCGCTCTCGTTCCAGGCTGCATCCGGAAGCGGCGCCACGCGCGGCGGCGCGGCATCGGCTGCGACCGCGGGGCGGGTCGACATTTGATCGCGCGCGGGCATCGCGCGGACGATATTCGGCTCGACGACGATATCGGTGGGGCCGCCGATCATCAGGAGATGCTCGATGTTGTCGCGGCGGACCAGCACCAGGCGGCGCCGCCCGTCGACCGCGGCAGCGTCGATCACCGCCAGGCGCGGCATGCGTCCTCGGTTGGCGTTGGCCCCGAGGCGGTTTCCGGCGAAGCGGCGGACGAGCCATGCGGTCACGCCGATGAGCGCCAGCACGACAACGAATGCCAAGACGAATGTAATGACCTGCATATTGGAGTCCCCGGCCATCTTGGCCATCCTCAGCTTTCGCCATCAACGGGCGCGGATTGACAGGTGCGGTTTGCGCAGCGAATCGCGCCCGAGATTCGCCTTATTTCTTAATTCCCAGCGGCTTGCAGCCCACTGTTCTATTAATAAACCAAGAATCGCTTGTCCCAAAACGACTTCTCAGCGCCCCGCACTGTCTTGGTTTATGCTGGTTAACGCAGCATTCGTGGCGAAAATGCGCTCGCAGGCCGCAGTTGCGGCGTTCTCCACGGATCCGTCCGGCATTTTAACCACCCGTTAACCATACACCGGGCAAATTCTGCCTACCTCGGAAGAGCCAGAGGTTAACGGAGCCGCGGCGATGGCCATGAATGATCTCCCGATCCTGTCGGCGTTGCGCACCAAGATGCAGTGGCACCAGGAGCGCCAGCGGGTGCTCGCCGAGAACATTTCCAATTCCGACACGCCGAGCTTCCGGCCGCGCGACCTGGTCGAGCCGAAGTTCGACCGGGCCGGCGCCACGGTCGGCGGCGGCGTGGGCACGCTGCCGATGATGCAGACCAGCGCCACCCACATGGCGGCGTCCGGCGCGCCCGACAGCTTCGACAACGATCGCGGCAAGAGCGGGTTCCAGACCCGTCCGGCCGGCAACGCGGTCAATCTCGAGGAGCAGATGCTGAAAGTGTCGGCCAACCAGATGGACTATGCGGCCGTCACCTCGCTCTACAGCCGCAGCCTGCATCTGCTGAAGACTGCGATCGGCAAGGGCTAGAGCAAGGGTAGCCCGCCTGACGGCGGCAGGAGGATCCCATGGCAGATGGAACAAGCGATTTCGCCCGCTCGATGAGCATCGCGACCTCAGGCCTGCGGGCGCAGGCGGGGCGCATGCGGGTGATCTCGGAAAATATCGCCAATGCCGATTCGACGGCGCAGACCGCGGGCGGCGATCCTTACCGCCGCAAGGTGCCGACCTTCTCCTCCACGCTCGATCGCACGCTCGACGCCCAGGTCGTGGCGCTGGGCCGGATCCGCCCTGACCAGTCTTCGTTCCGTGTCAAGCACGAGCCGGGCAATCCGGCGGCGGACGCCTCGGGCAACGTCAAATATCCGAACGTCAATGCGATGGTCGAAATGACCGACATGCGCGACGCCCAGCGCTCCTACGAGGCCAACCTCAACATCATCAGCGCGACGCGGCGGATGATCCAGCGCACGCTCGACATCCTCAAGTCCTGACGCAACAAGAACAGGGAACGTAAATCATGGCTTCACCGACAGTCGCCGCCAACGCCTATGCCAACCTCGCCAAGATGATGGAGCGCGGCGGCGCCGAGAAGGCCGGGCAGGCCGTCGCCGGCCCATCCTTCAGCGCGCTGCTGAAGGACTCCGTCGGCAGCGTCCTGGAGGCGGGCAAGAAGTCCGACGCGCAGACCATGGCGATGGCCTCGGGCAAGGCGAACGTGATGGACGTGGTGACGGCGGTCGCCGACACCGACGTTGCGGTGTCGACGCTGGTCTCGGTGCGCGACCGCGTGATCCAGGCCTACGAAGACATCATGAAGATGCCGATCTGACGTGGCCTGCGACGTCATCCCGGGGCGATGCGCAGCATCGAGCCTCAGATGTGCAATTGCACATCAAAGATCTCGAGGTTCCGGGTTCGATGCGTTGCATCGCCCCGGAACGACGGTGCAAACACTAGCAAGCGAGAACCCAATGACCGGCCCCGAAACCCTCGACGTGGCGCGCGATGCGATCTGGACCATCGTGGTGGTGTCGTCGCCCCTGATGGTGGTCGGCCTCGTGGTCGGCGTCGTGGTGTCGCTGTTCCAGGCGCTGACGCAGATCCAGGAACAGACCCTGATTTTCGTGCCGAAGATCCTCGCGATCTTCGTCACATTGCTGCTGGCGCTGCCGTTCATGGCGGACTCGCTCAGTAGCCACATGATGCGGATTTCATCGCGAATCATCGGCGGTTGATGCACTAATGCCGCGGTCATGCGCATCGATGTCTCCCTGCTGCCGGCGCTGGCCGCGATCTTCGTGCTGGTCTTCGCGCGCGTGGGCGCGATGGTGATGCTGCTGCCCGGTTTCGGCGAGAGCAACATCCCGGCGCGGGTCAAGCTGTCGATCGCGTTGTTGCTGACGCTGATCATCCTTCCCCTGCATCGCAACGCCTATCATGTCGACCTGACGTCGATCTCCTCGCTCGGCGTCCTGATGGTGCATGAGCTCATCATCGGCATCGTGCTCGGCGCGACCGCGCGGGTGACGCTGTCGGCGCTCAACGTCGCGGGCTCCGTGATCGCGCAGCAGCTCGGCCTCGGCTTCGTCACCGCTGTCGATCCGACCCAGGGGCAGCAGGGCCAGATCATCGGCAACTTCCTCACCATCCTCGGCCTCACGCTGCTGTTTGCGACCGACAGCCACTATCTCGTCATTGCGGCGCTGAGCGAGAGCTACCGCATCTTCTCGCCGGGCGAGATCATGCCGACCGGCGATGTCGCCGCGCTTGCGACCTCGGCCTTCTCCGCCGCCTTCAAGATCGGCCTGCAGCTGTCCGCGCCGTTCCTGGTGTTCGGCCTGGTCTTCAACATCGGGCTTGGCGTGCTGGCGCGGCTGATGCCGCAGATGCAGGTCTATTTCGTCGGCGTGCCGCTCTCGATCATGGTCGGGTTCCTGATCTTCGGCGTCGTGCTCGCCGCGATGATGAACACCTATCTCGACTATTTCCTCGGCGTCATGCGCCAGCTCGCTCCGATGAATTAGGAGGAGAAGAAGTGGCGGACGATACCGAAGACAAAACAGAAGACCCTACGCAAAAACGTCTCGATGAAGCCCTCGAGAAAGGTGATGTCGTCAAGAGCCAGGAGGTCAACACCTGGTTCGTGATCGCCGGCGGCACTTTGGTGCTGTCGACCTTCTCGGGTTCGATCGGCAGCGGCATCTTGATGCCGCTGCGCAACCTGATCGCCAATTCATGGATGATCCGCACCGACGGCGCCGGCCTGCTGGCGCTGACCCAGTCGCTCGGCTACGCGGTGGTCGCCGCGATCGGCGTGCCGTTCCTGTTGCTGGCGCTGGCCGCGATCGCGGGCAACATGGTGCAGCATCAGCTGGTGTGGTCGGGCGAGCAGCTGAAGCCGAAATTCTCCAAGATCTCGCCGGCTGCCGGCTTCAAGCGGCTGTTCGGCAAGCAGGCGGTGGCGAATTTCCTGAAAGGCCTGTTCAAGCTGATCGCGCTCGGCGCCGTGATGGTCGCGGTGCTGTGGCCCGATCGGATGCGGATGGAATCCTTCCTGCGGGTCGATCCGGCCGAACTGCTGCCCGCCATCACCGGCATGACGGTGCACCTGTTGGCGGCGGTGGTGGCCATCCTCGCTGCGGTCGCGATCGCCGACTACTTCTTCCAGTACCGGACCTGGTACGAGCGTCACAAGATGTCGCTGCAGGAGATGAAGGAGGAGTTCAAGCAGTCGGAAGGCGACCCGCACGTCAAGGGCAGGATCAAGCAATTGCGGGTCCAGCGCGCCAAGAAGCGTATGATGGCTCAGGTTCCGAAGGCCTCGGTGATCATCACCAACCCGACCCACTATTCGGTGGCGCTGGCCTACGACCGCAGCATGTCGGCGCCGATCTGCGTCGCCAAGGGCGTCGACATCATCGCGTTCAAGATCCGCGAGGTCGCCAAGGAGCACGACATTCCGATCGTGGAGAACGTGCCGCTGGCCCGGGCGCTCTATGCGACGGTCGAGATCGACCGGGAGATCCCGGTCGAGCACTATCACGCGGTTGCCGAAATCATCGGCTACGTGATGCGGCTGAGGCGCGGCCTGTCCGGCCTGCGTCAGTAAGGGGCGGAAAACCCGCTTGAAATGCGCGTAACTTGCGAAATTGCCGCCTGTTGGACTTGCGTTTTCGGGTCCGATTCAGGCACTCAGGGGCGAGGTGGCCGGCCGGTCGCCTTCGTGATGCAGACGAGCCATGTCTCTCCAGATGACCGCCGATAGCAACGATCCTTCCGTGACCGAGCCGTTCGTGGCCCACGGGCCAGCGCGGCGGAACGGCAGCATCCTGCTGGTGGTCCTGATCGCCGCCGGCATCGTCGCGGTGGCGGTCTGGCTGATGACCATCGGCCGCACCGAGGCGCAGCCCTATATCCTCGGCGTGCTGGCGCTGCTCGCCACCGTCGGGCTGTTCAACCTGTTCGCCCTTGCCGCCGGCATCATCCGCTTCTCCGACCGTGCCACCGATGATCCGGTGATGGCGCGGATCGCCGACCAGGCCCAGGAAGGGCTCGTCGTCACCGACTCCCGCGGCCACGTGGTCTATTCCAACGCCGCCTATCTCACGCTGACCGGCGCGGCCGGGCCGCAGGAGGTCCGTCCGGTCGAGCGGGTCTTCATCGGCAACCCCGACGTCTCCGAGGCCGTGTTCCGCCTTTTGAAGGCTGCCCGCGAGGGCAAGCGGCAGCAGGAGGAGGTCCGCGTCGCCGGCCACGAGGCCGGGCAGGGTCGCTGGCTGCGGCTGCGGGTACGCCCGCTCGGCGAAGGCAAGCGCGATGCGAAATATGCGGTTTGGTCGATCGCCGACGTCACCCGCGACCGCGAGCGCCAGGAAGACGTGTTCCAGGAGCTGCGGCACGCGATCGAATATCTCGATCACGCGCCATGCGGCTTCTTCTCGGTCAATCCGGCCGGCGAGATCGCCTATGTCAACGCCACGCTGGCCAACTGGCTGGACTACGATCTGGCCGAGATCGGCTCGGGCGGCCTGAAACTGACCGACATCGTCTCGGGCGACGGCGCGGCGCTGTTGACCTCGATTGCGGCGGTGCCGGGCGAGGTCAAGACCGAGGTGTTCGACATCGACCTGCGGATGCGCGGCGGCAAGACCGTGCCGGTGCGGCTCTATCACAAGCTCGCCTTCGGCGCCGACGGCGCGGCGGGCGCCTCGCGCACGCTGGTGATCAGCCGCGCCCGCGACGAGCATTCCGATCCGGAGCGCGCCGCCGAGGTGCGTTTCATGCGCTTCTTCGACCATACGCCGATGGCGATCGCGACCGTCGATCGCGGCGGCAATGTGGTGGGCGCCAATGCGCGCTATGCCAAGCTGGCGCAGGGCCTGAACGGCGACGGCGGCGCCGCCAAGTCGATCTTCCGCGCCGTCAATCCGCGCGACCGCGGCCTCTTGATCGCCGCGATCAACCAGGCGGCCGAGGGCCAGGGCGACATCGCGCCGGTCGAGGTGATGCTCGACGGGCCCAAGGAGCGCTTTGCCCAGTTCTTCGTCACCACCGTCGAGAAGGACGAGCGCGACGCCGAGACCGCGATCGTCTACATGCTCGAGACCACCGAGCGGCGCGCGCTGGAAAACCAGATCAACCAATCGCAGAAGATGGAGATGGTCGGCCAGCTCGCCGGCGGCATCGCGCACGACTTCAACAACGTGCTGTCGGCCATCATGATGGCCAACGACTTCCTGCTGAACGCACACAAGCCGACCGACCCGTCGTTCCAGGACATCATGCAGATCAAGCAGAACGCCACCCGCGCCGCGACGCTGGTGCGGCAGCTGCTTGCATTCTCGCGCCGCCAGACGCTGCGGCCGCAGGTGCTCGATCTCGGCGATGCATTGAGCGACCTCACCATGCTGCTGCGCCGGCTGATCGGCGAGAAGGTCAAGCTCGACCTCGTGCATGGCCGCGACCTGTGGCCGGTGAAGGTCGACGTCTCGCAGTTCGAGCAGGTGGTGGTCAATCTCGCGGTCAACGCGCGCGATGCGATGCCCGACGGCGGCAAGCTGATCATCCGCACCGCCAATGTGCCGACCGAGGAGGCCGCCCAGCTCGCCAACAAGGGCATGCCGGCGGCGGACTATGTGAAGATCGAGATCGCCGACACCGGCACCGGCATTCCGGCCGAGATCATCGACAAGATCTTCGAGCCGTTCTTCTCGACCAAGGACGTCGGCAAGGGAACCGGCCTCGGCCTGTCCACGGTCTACGGCATCGTCAAGCAGACCGGCGGCTTCGTCTATGTCGATTCCGTGCCGGGCGGCGGCACCACGTTCCGGATCTATCTGCCGCGGCATCGCCAGGAGCAGGAGGTCGCGCCCGAGGCCCAGGTCGGCAACGGTGCGGCCAAGGAAACCGCCGTGGAAGCCGCCAAGCCGAAGCCCGATCTCACCGGGCAGGGCACCATCCTGCTGGTGGAGGACGAGGACGGCCTGCGCTCGCTCAATGCGCGCGGCCTGCGCTCGCGCGGCTACAGCGTGATCGAGGCGGCGAACGGCGTCGAGGCGCTGGAGGCGTTCGAGGAGAAGAACGGCGCCGTCGATCTCGTCGTCTCCGACGTCGTGATGCCGGAGATGGACGGCCCGACGCTGCTGAAGGAAATGCGCAGCCGCAACGCGGAGCTGAAGATCATCTTCGTCTCAGGCTATGCCGAGGACGCGTTCGAGAAGAGCCTGCCGGAGAACCAGCAGTTCGCGTTCCTGCCGAAGCCCTTCACATTGACGCAGCTGGTCGCCGCGGTGAAGGAAACCATGACGGCGAATTAGCCGCGCGGCGATGCGGGTTGCGGATTCACCTGTTCCAGGGGGCGGGTGCTGTTCCGGTTGAACCTCGGCGGCATCTCGGGGTAGGACGCGGCGTCGCATCCACAAGGACCATAGTGTCACATCTCCGCGACCGAGGGCCGCAGCCGCGGTTCCCGTTTCCCGCTTCACTTTTAACCGGCCCTGCCCATCTTAGGGGCGTTTCCCCATGCCGGGGAATCCTTTGAGGAAACCAACATGAATTTCTCGCAACGCACGCGTGGAATTGTTCGGGCGATCGCCGTCGCGATGGCGCTGGCGCTGCCCGTGATGATGACCGTTTCGGCGGCCGACGCCCGCGTTGGCGGCGGCGGCTCGCGCGGCTCGCGGACATTCTCCGCGCCGCCTTCGACCAACACGGCGCCGGGCTCGGTTGCGCCGATGAACCGCACCTTCAGCCAGCCTGGTAGCCCGAACATGGGCGCGCCGGCGGCGGCGAATTCCGGCGGCCTGTTCGGTCGCGGCGGAATGGGCCGCGGCCTGCTCGGCGGCCTCGCCGCGGGCTTCCTTGGCGCCGGCCTGTTCGGCATGCTGTTCGGCGGCGGGCTGTTCTCGGGTCTCGGCGGCCTGTCGTCGATGCTCGGCCTCCTGCTGCAGATCGGCCTGATCGTGCTCGTGGTTCGCCTTGCGATGTCGTGGTGGCAGCGCCGCAACACGCCGGCGGCGGCCTACGCGGGTGGCCCCGACGTCGGCCCCGGTCCGCAGGCGAACGCCCGCTCGGGCTTCGGCTTCGGCCTCGGCGGCGGATCGAATGCGCCGGTGGAGATCGCGCCTGGCGACTATGAGACGTTCGAACGGCTGCTCGGCGACATCCAGACCGCGTGGTCGAACGAGGACATTGCGAAGCTGCACACGCTCGCGACGCCGGAGATGGTGTCGTACTTCTCGAAGGATCTCGAGGAGAACAAGGCGCGCAACGTCACCAACAAGGTGACCAACGTGAAGCTGCTGCAGGGCGATCTGGCGGAAGCCTGGCGCGAAGGCGACAGCGAGTATGCGACGGTCGCGATGCGCTACTCGCTGGTCGACACCGTGCTCGAACGCGGCACCGGCCGTCAGGTCGGCGGCAGCACGCAGCCGGAGGAGGTCACGGAGGTCTGGACCTTCGTGCGCCAGCGTGGCGGCAATTGGGAGCTTTCGGCGATCCAGCAGACCAACTGATCGATTGCCGGAGATGACAGATACAAGGCGCCGCGGCTTGGTCCGCGGCGCCTTTGTGTTGTGCCTTCATTCACATGTCGCGGCGCCGGAATATCCGGAGGGCCTGCGGGTTGATCTCAGCGGACCATAACAACCATCGGGAGGATTGAGATGAAGATCGTTGCGCAGATCGCGGTTCCGGCCTGTCTTGCGTTTGTCGTCGTGGCGGCGCCGCCGGCGGCGGCGCAGACCGCCGACACCAGCTTCTTCCTCACCAGCAACGGCATCGGCAACGGCGGCAATCTCGGCGGGCTCGCCGGCGCCGACAATCATTGCCAGACGCTGGCGCAGGCCGCCGGCTTCGGTGCGCCGAAGACCTGGCGCGCCTATCTCTCGACCCAGGCGGCCGACGGCAAGGCAGCGGAGAATGCGCGCGACCGCATCGGCAAGGGACCTTGGAAGAATGTGAAGGGCGTCGTGGTCGCCAAGGACGTCGCCGACCTGCACAGCGCCGGCAACAATCTCACCAAGCAGACCGCGCTGTCCGAGAAGGGCGAGGTCGTCAACGGTGCCGGCGACACGCCGAACCGCCACGACGTGCTGACGGGATCGCAGGCCGACGGTACGGCGTTTGCGGCCGGCGAGGACCGCACCTGCAAGAACTGGACAAGCAGCACGCAAGGCGCCGCCATGCTTGGGCATTTCGACCGCAAGGGCCTGCGCGACGACGAGCCGTCGAAATCCTGGAACACGTCGCATCCCTCGCGCGGCCCGGACGGCGGCTGCTCGCAGGCCGACCTGAAGAGCACCGGCGGCGACGGCTTGCTGTACTGCTTCGCGGCGAATTGAGGGGGAGCGCATCTGCTTCGTCATTGCGAGCGCAGCGAAGCAATCCATCCTGCCATACGCGCGGAGCGATGGATTGCTTCGTCGCTCCGCTCCTCGCAATGGGATAGTGCGATCGCGCTCAGCTCTTCTTGCGCCTGACGGTCTTCTTCGCAGCCTTCTTTTTCTTCGCGGTTTTCTTCTTCGCCGCGAAGTAGGCTTCGACCTTCTTCGAGGAATGTCCGACGGCTGCGACCGCGGTCTTGAGCCGGGCAGGGGTCACCTTGAACTTCTTCGACCAGTAGCGGACCTCGTAGGGCTCGCTGATCGCGATCCGCGCACGGTCGGCGGCCTTGTGGCGCTGCTCCTTGAAATGGGCTTCCACCTTCTTGGCGGAATGCCCGACCTTCTTCACCGCGGCTTTCAGCTTCGCCGGCGTGACCTTGAACTTCTTGGACCAGTACGCAACTTCGTAGGACTCGCTCAACGCGATCAGAGCGCGATCCGCCGCGCCCCGCTTCTTCTTGCTGTCCGCCATAAGATGATCCTTCATCGAAGATTCGACGTTGGAACCTTAGCAGTCTCCGCGCGGTTCGCACAGGCGGCCGCGCGCGGTGGACGATCTGACCGCGACATGGCTACGATCGAGCTGAAGCGAGGCGATGCGGCGAAGTTTTCGGAGGTAAGTGCATGCACTATCAGCTTTACTACTGGCCGATGATCCAGGGCCGCGGCGAATATGTCCGCCTCGCGCTCGAGGATGCGGGCGCCGGCTACACCGATGTCGCGCGCGCCAAGGGCGGCATGGGTGCCATGACGAAGATGATGGAGACACACAAGGGCACGCCACCCTTCGCGCCACCGTTCCTCAAGGCCGGCAGTCTCGTGATCGGGCAGACCGCCAACATTCTGCTCTATCTCGGCGCGCGCCACGGCCTCGCGCCGAAGGCGGAGGGTGGAAAGCTCTGGGTGCACCAGCTGCAGCTGACCATCGCGGACTTCGTGCTGGAGATCCACGACACCCATCATCCGCTCGGGCCGTCGCTGTATTACGAGGACCAGAAGGCGCCGGCGAAGAAGCGCACCGAGGAGTTCTGGGATTCGCGGGTGCCGAAATATCTCGGCTATTTCGAGGATCTCGTGCAAGCCAACCGCGGTGCGTTCGTCACCGGCCGCCGGCTGACCTACGCCGACCTGTCGCTGTTCCAGATCGTGGACGGCCTGCGCTACGCGTTTCCGAAGCGGATGGCAGCGTTCGAGAAGAGGGTCCCGCGGCTGATCGCGCTGCGCGATCGCGTCGCCGAGCGGCCGAACATCAAGGCGTATCTGGCCAGCGAGCGGCGGATTCCTTTTAACGAAGAGGGCATTTTCCGGCGCTACAAGGCGCTGGATTTGTAGGCACCGTCATTCCGGGGCGCGAAGTGAACCCGGAATCTCGCGCCACAATCCCTGGATTCCGGGTTCACGCTCCGCGTGCCCCGGAATGACGGCGTGGAAGGCTACCGGCTCCGCCCATCCACCGGCGTCATCGCGATCTTTGACAGATCGATGCCATCGATGCAGCTGACATTCAGCGCCACGATGTCGGTGCCATCGGGCTTCTTGCCACGCGCGAACACGTCGACGCCGCAATCGACGCAGAGCTGATGGCGGATCGCATGGCGGTTGAAGAGATATTCCTTGAGGTTCTCGGCGCCGGCGCGAAGCTGGAAGCTCGACGGTGGCATGAACACGAAGTGCAGGCCCTTCTTGGTGCAGATCGAGCAGTTGCAGGCCGTCACCATAGCCATATCGGTGGTGCATTCGAAGCGGACCTGTCCGCAATGACAACCGCCGGTGTAGGTCTTGCTCTCTGCCATGATGATCCCTCACCACAGCCCGGGCACGAGGCGGTAGCGCACCCGTGCCGCATAATCGGCGTAGCCTGACAACCCCGTCACCAGCGTGCGCTCCTCGATCCGGGTGCGGATCGCAAACATCACGAAGAACACCGGCACGAAGGCGAGGCCCCACCAGGAGCCGAGCGTCAGCGGCACGCCGATGAAGAACAGCATCACACTAGTATACATCGGATGGCGGACCAGCGCGTAGGGACCGGTCGAGATGACGTGATGGTCGCGCTCGGTCTGCACCTTCACGACCGGCGCGGCGAACGAGTTGGTGCGGAACACCCACAGGATCGCCACGGTCGAGACCAGATACAGCACAAGGCCGAGCACGATCAGCGGCACGCCGTCATTGACGCCGTCAAAGCGCCGGTCGAGCCCCATCGCGACGAACCACAGCACGGCAACGACCAGGAACACCAGCATGAACCGTTTGTCCTCGGTGGGCTGGCCTTCACGCGCGGTGAGGCGCATGCGCTCGGCCAGCAGCCCGGGATCGACCTTGGCAAGCCACAGCCCGCAGGCCGGGCCGATCACGGCCGAGGCGATCAGATAGGCCCATGCGCCGGGCCAGTGCAGCGTACCTGCGAAGGCAAACAGCAGCACGGCCATGGCGATGACGAAGAAGGTATTCTGCAGAAGGAGCTTTGCGATCATGAGCGGCTCCGCGCGATTCCAGTCGATATTATCGCACCCTTTTCCCGGCAAACATGCGACCGCAGCGATCAACTTTCGGAGCAGGCGGGACGTTCCTGCGTCGCGACTGTATTGACAATCATATAAGCAATTGCTTATATAATTTCATGCCCGCCGCCACGCAGCTGACCGATGTGTTGAAGACCCTCGCGGACCCGACGCGGCGGGCGGTGTTTGAGCGGATTGCGCGGGAAGGCGAGATCGCCGCGACCGGCCTGGTGCAGGGTTCAAAGGTGTCGCAGCCGGCGGTGTCGCAACATCTGCGCGCGCTGCGCGATGCCGGGCTGGTCGCCGAGCGGCGCGAGGGCCGACACATCCATTATCGCGTCGCGCCGAAGGGGCTCGGCCCGCTGATCGACTGGCTCGGCCACTACGAGACGTTCTGGACCGAGCGCTTCGCAAATCTGGAACGGCTGTTGAAGGAGAGTGAGTGATGGGTGAGACGCACGCGATCACGGTCGAGAAGGTGCTGCCCTACACGGCCGAGAAGATCTGGCGGACGCTGACGACGAGCGACCGGATCACGAAATGGCTGATGCCGAACGATTTCGCGCCGGCCGTTGGCCATCGCTTCAATTTCCATACCAAGCCGATGGGCGACTGGGACGGTGTCGTGCATTGCGAGGTGCTGGATTGCGATCCGCCGCGCCAGTTGCGCTACTCCTGGAAGGGCGGCGCTGATACCAATCCGGAATACGGCTCGAAGCTTGATACGATCGTCACCTGGACGCTGACGCCGGTCGAAGGCGGCACCCATCTGCGGATGGTGCATGACGGCTTCGTGCTGCCGGGCAACCGCTTCGCCTTCGACATGATGAGCCCGGGATGGGGCAGGGTGCTCGACGCCATCGCGCGCATCACCAGCGAAGGCTGATCACTCGTTGTTGCCGCGGCGAACCGTGATCGAGGCGTCGGTCTTGTTGCGAGTGCATTCGAGATTGAGGCGGCGATAGCGCATCGTGATGGTGTTGCCGCGCAGGATGCCCATGCGCTTCAGGCAGCGCGAGGTGCCGGTGACGGCGTCGTCCTTCGGCACGGTGAAGATCAGCGCCGTGGCGGAGCCGACCAGGTTGAAGAACTCCGGCTTCATCTTGCGATCGGTCTTGGCGTAGAGCTCGATCGAATAATCCTTGCCGCGGCAGCCGAGCGACAATTCCTTCGCCGCCGGGTGCGTGAGATATGTGATGTTGGCGGCGCTGAAATTGACCTTCAGCCCGTCGATCTGGCCGGCGAGCTGCTTGGCGATGTCAACGCAGGGATCGGCATGCGCAGGCGCCGCGACGAAAACCGTCGCCAGCGCGATCAGCGCGGCCGGCAGAGTGGAGCGGATGCTCAAAGGCAAGCGTCGGCGCAACGATGCTGTCACGAAATACCCCCCGCGGTATGAAAATACGCGAAGCTACATGCAGGCTCCCGCGGAGCGCGTCAATATGGCTGCGTCAGGACGAGCACTTGCCGTCCTGCGCCTTGGAAGCCCCGGCGGCCCGGCGCTCGCAATCATTGCCATAGGTCTTGCCGTCGCAGCCGCATACTGGCTTGAAGATCTTGTTGCAGATCGTCGGGCGGAACGCGCAGGTGCCGGTCTGGTCGAAGCGGCCGCAGGTCCCGGGCTTGAACTGGCAGAACTGGCCGCGACCGCTGCATTGCAGTCCGGCAAGGCCGCCGCACGGTCTGCCGAGGCGGGCGGCATCGGCGCCGGTCGGGATCGCGATCAACAAGGCCAGCGCCGCGAACCAGACGAAAAGCGCTGTCTTCATGAAGGTCTCCTGATGATTTCCGGATGGTTTCCTTGGCCGTTCCGCGGCTTGCCGGCGTTGTGGCAACCTGGGATTACGATGGCATGAAACATAGCACGTGGATTGCCAGTCCCGCGCATGGCTGGAAGGCGGCCCGCTTCCCTTTCCTTTGTCGGAAAAAGGCTTAGAACGGCTCTACATTGCCGGCGGCCCCGCGGCCGGCACCGGCCTTTCGAAACCGACGAGCAGCTCATGAACGCCCCCTCCGCCTTTCCCGACCAGCAGAAGCCCGTTCCGCCCTACAAGCACACGCCGCTGTTCCCGCTTGGTGCCGACACCACGCCCTACAAGAAGGTGACGAGCGAGGGCGTCCGGGTCGAGAAGGTGTTGGGCAAGGACATGCTGGTGGTGTCGCGGGAAGCGCTGCGCGCGCTCTCCGAGGCCGCCTTCGGCGACATCAACCACTATCTGCGGCCGGGCCACCTGAAGCAGCTGCGCTCGATCCTCGAGGACAAGGAAGCCAGCGATAACGACAAGTTTGTCGCCTTCGACTTCCTGAAGAATGCCAACATCGCGGCCGGCGGCGTGCTGCCGATGTGCCAGGACACCGGCACCGCGATCATCATGGGCAAGAAGGGATGCAACGTCATCACCGACGGTGACGACGAGGCCGCGCTGTCCGAAGGCGCGCGCGATGCCTATCTGCGCCGCAATCTGCGCTACTCGCAGGTAGCTCCCTTGTCGATGTATGAGGAGAAGAACACCGCCAACAACATGCCGGCGCAGTGCGAGATCTACGCCGAGGGCCAAGGGGATTCTGCGGGCGCCTACAAGTTCATGTTCATGGCCAAAGGCGGCGGCTCGGCCAACAAGAGCTTCCTGTTCCAGGCAACGCCGTCGGTGCTGACCAGGGACCGGCTGCTCGCCTTCCTGAAGGAGAAGGTGCTGACGCTCGGCACCGCGGCATGTCCCCCGTACCACCTTGCGATCGTGATCGGCGGCACCTCGGCCGAGCTCTGCATGAAGACCGTGAAGCTTGCCTCGGCGCGCTATCTCGACGCGCTGCCGACCCACGGCTCGGCCGACGGCAATGCGTTCCGCGATCTCGAGATGGAACAGGAAATCCTCAAAATGACGCAGAGCTTGGGGGTGGGCGCGCAGTTCGGCGGCAAATATTTCTGCCACGATGTGCGCGTGATCCGGATGCCGCGCCACGGCGCATCGCTGCCGATCGGGCTCGGCGTGTCGTGCTCGGCGGACCGCCAGGTGCTCGGCAAGATCACCAGGGATGGCGTCTATCTCGAGGAGCTCGAGCACAACCCGGCGCAGTATCTGCCCGCGGTCGAGCAGTCGCTCGGCGGCGAGGTCGTCAAGATCGACCTCAACAAGCCGATGAAGGAGATCCTGGCGACGCTGTCGCAATATCCGATCAAGACCCGCGTCTCGATGACCGGCACCATGATCGTGGCGCGCGATTCCGCGCATGCCAAGCTGCGCGAGCGGCTGGAGAAGGGTGAGCCGCTGCCGGACTACTTCAAGAACCATCCGGTGTATTACGCGGGTCCCGCCAAGACGCCCGATGGCTACGCCTCCGGCGCGTTCGGCCCGACCACGGCGGGACGCATGGACTCCTTCGTCGACCAGTTCCAGGCCGCCGGCGGATCGATGGTGATGGTCGCCAAGGGCAACCGCGCGGTCGCGGTACGCGAGGCCTGCAAGAAGCACGGCGGCTTCTATCTCGGCTCGATCGGCGGCGCCGCGGCGAACCTCGCCGAGCACTGCATCAAGAAGGTCGAGGTTGTCGAGTATCCCGAGCTCGGCATGGAAGCGATCTGGCGCATCGAGGTGGTCGACTTCCCGGCCTTCATCATCATCGACGACAAGGGCAACGACTTCTTCAAGGAATTGAACCTCGGTTGAGGATCGGGGTTGATTGCGGTCGGCCTCGACGGATTCTCCAGGGGCTGGGTCGCCGTCACGGTTGACGGCGACCGGCGCAGCATTTCCTTTCACACCGATATTACGGACGCGCTGTCGCGTCCGTTCGACCGCGCCGGGATCGATATCCCGATCGGCATGACCGATGACGGCGAGCGCGATTGCGACCTGCTTGCCCGCGCGCGTTTGCGTCCGCACAACTCGCGGGTCTTCACCGGCGCGCGGCGCTGGCTGTGGCAGCAGTTTGATGATCCCGATCTCGCGAATGCGGAAGCGGTGCGCTGCGGCCAGAGCCGCGTGTCGCGCCAGCTCTGGCATCTCGGCAAGAAGATCATGGAGGTCGACGCGTTCGTGCGCGCGAACGCCACGCGCGACATCCGCGAGGTGCATCCCGAACTGGTGTTCCTGCGGCTGAACCGCGGCGAGCCTTTGCCGCGCAAGAAGTCGGAGGAGGGCGATGCGCTCCGCCGCAGGCTGCTGAAGCAATCAGGCTTCCGCGAGATCGATCGCTGGCTCACCCAGATGCGGATCGGCACCGGCGCGAAGCGCGACGATGTGCTGGATGCGTGTGCGGTGGCGCTGGCTGCGCGCGAACCTTGCGGAAGCGTTCCCGAGGCAGCGTCGCGAGACGCCCATGGTTTGCCGATGCAGATCTGGTTCTAGCTGCAGTTCGTCACTTGGTTGGAGCACAGGCTGCGCCACCAGCCGCGCACGCCGTCATGGCTCTCCACCAGCGCCCAGTGGCCGCTGCAGGCGAGGATGCGTTTCGGACCGTCGTCGGTGTCGAACTCACCGCCGAGCTTGCGCAGCGCCGGCGTCCACTTGGCATCGACGAAGGGTGCCTGGAACAGCCCGCCCATGCGGGTGTAGCCGTTGGCGTAGCTTGCGCCGACCTTGTTGGCGGCAACCCATCCGCGCCCGGCATACGGCTTTGGCGCGTTGCGCGGATAGCGCTTGTCATCCTCATAGGCCTTGCCCGGCGGCATCGCGCCCTCGATCAGAAACCAGCCGTCCTTGAAACCGATGATACGAAACTCGGTGAGCCAACCGCCCTCCGGCGTGTTCTCGGCCCCGCCCATCTTGAGATGGTAGGGCGGCGGCAGCTTGCCGAGCACGCGTGCCTTCGCCGACGGCTCCGCGCGTACGTTGAGGCCTGCGAGGTCCTTGTCCTCCGACCAGGCGCCGAGGTCGCATGGTTCGGTGCCACCGGGCAGTGCGCTTCGCTTCACGTCAAGTTCGGCCTGGCGCGCGGCAAAATCATTGTCCGTCCCGTCGGCGTTTCCGGTCGCGATGTCGCTGGGACCGCGCGGCTTCAATTCGGCCGACAGCGCACGAGTGCCATCCTTGCTTAGCGTCACGACCATCATCTGACGTGGCGCGAAGACGCTTGTCGGCGTCTTCGGGTCGTCTGCGCTCGCAGCATAGACCGCAAGGTAGCCGGTGGTGCCGGCGGCATCCGTGCTGGAAGAGGTGCCCGCAACATATCCGGCCGGCACCAGCGCGACCGCGCTTGCGCGCCACGCCGGTTCGGCTTCGCTTGCTTGCTGCGCGGAAGCCGTCGTGGCCAGCAACGCCATGACGGCAACGGATCTCAGGACGCGCATGCGTGCGCGCGTGCTGCGGTTACGCTCGCGTGCCGGTGAACGGGAAGCTGCCCATCGGGCCGATGCCCATCTCGCCGGAGATGCCGTCGCCGGAGACCTTGCCGGTGAATTCGAGCGTCAGCGGCATCGGGTTGGTGATGGAAACCTTCCAGGCGACGTCGTCGCCGTTCACGGTGCCGTCGAAGATTTCGGTGGAGTTGCCCTCGGCGCTCTGCGTGCCGGTGAGCGTGCTGCCGGAGCTTGCCAGCGACAGCGTCGCCTTGCGCTCGCCCATCGGCGTCGTCATCGTGAGATTCCAGTTTCCGTCCACCGCCATTGATGTCTCCCCTCGAGATGTAAGCGTGCGCGGGTATAGCCCATCTTGCCGCGCGCGCCTAGTTCGCGGCTGCGGCGATCAGGCGCGGGCGGCGGCGCGCAGCCGGCTTCCGACCAGGAAGCGGAAGGCGACATACTGGATCGCGAAGGCGGCGACCTTGGTGCCGACCAGCACCACCGACACATAGAACGCCCACAGCTTCATGTCGCCGGTCGCTGCGATTGCGATGGTGCCGGCGGCGAGGATGAACATCAGCCCGGCCCAGGCGTAGCCGGCGAGGGTGGCGTATTCCGGAATCGTCTCGGTCACGATCGGCGGCAAATAACGCAGCATCCAGCCGCGCTTGAGCATGATCGCGCCGATCGCGATGTGGCCGATCGCGGGCTTCGCCAGCACGAAGCGCGGATCGTTGGTGAAAAGCGTCGCGCCGCCGAGCACGATCACCAGCCCAAGGCTCGCCCAGGTCATGTAGCCGAGCGCCTGTCCCTTGACGCGCGCATAGACCACTTGGGCAATCGCGCCCGCGATCGCAACACCGGTGGCGATCAGGACATTGTCGGTGGCAAAATAGACCACCAGGAAGACGATGGTGGAGAGGAAGTCGCTCGCAAGCCTGGCAAATACGCTCTTCATCGTCGTGGTTTCCGTTTCCTCGGGATGATCGTAGTGATGTTGTTATGGCAGCGCTTAGCGGGACGGCAGCGCGCCGGCCGGCGGCGCCGCGTCCTTGGCCGCACGATAGTGCGGATACCAGTGGGTGAAGCCGACCGCGGCATTACGTGCGGCTAAGGCGACCAAGAGGCCGGTCCACAGCGGCAGCGCCGGCACGTAAAGCACCGCAATGTTGCCGATCAGCATGAGCAGCATCGCAACGGTCCAGGCGCCGGTGATCAGGTAATTGGCGTGGAGGAAGCCGGGCAGCTTCGCAGTCTCGGCATCGACCTGCTCCAGCGCATATTGCCGCGTGAAGGGATGGCCGACCATGATCGAGCCGAGCGACACCAGCAGCATGCCGGCATCGACCGCGATCTTCACCGCGATGCTGCTCGACGTCGCGTCGACGAAGACGAGGTAGAGGCCGATCGCGGCGAACACGACGACCGAACCGACGCCGAGGATCTTGATGCTGCGGCCGCGTGCGACATCGAACGCGATCACGGCAAGGCAGATCAGGGCGGCACAGAGCAGGCTCACCGTGGCTGAGGTCACCAGCATCAGCATGGCGAAGGCGCCGTAGGGAGCGAGGATCAGGAAGATCGTCATGGTGAGCCTCATCGGCTGATCTTTACATCGTAAAGATACCCTAGGGGCGAGCAATGAAAGCGTCAAGCAAAATCTTTACAGTGTCAAAATTGTGAGCTGAATGAGAAAAATCAAGGCTTGGCAATGACATAGAGTGGTCTCCGCACTTGGCGTTCGCCGTTCCCGTTGTCATGGCCGGGCTTGTCCCGGACAGTCTTTCCGGTGAACAAAGACGTGGATGCCCGGGACAAGCCCGGGCATGACGAATGGAGAGATTGGCGCTCTGATCCGGAGCGATCGTTCGCTACTCCGCCCCCACCCAATTGCCGTGGAATCCATCCGGCACGCGGTGACCGAGATGGACCAGCGCGGTCGGGCCCGCTTCGACATCTTGCGCGTTGAACACGGCGAGGTCGCTGCGGTTTTCGCGGGCGCGCCAGACCACCGCGAGCAGCCAGCCGTCGCCTTCCGCGGCGTCAGCGCCGCGCTCGACGAACACAGGCTCGGAGATCGTATCGCCGGCGGGCAGCAGATAATGGCCGAGCCGCTTGCCACGCCCGTCGACATGCACGACGCCCGACAGCGCACCGAACATCGGCAGATCGGGGTTGGCGCAGGCGTACCAGCCGTGATTGCTGGCAAATCCGGCGCGGCGATCGTCGACGCGGGGGAATTCTCCGGTAAGGTCGTCGAGATAGGTTTGCGTGAAGCGGTCGGTGTTGCCGGAGAGGTCGAAGGTCCAGCGGCAATAGCGCGCGCGGTTCTTCCGCGGGTCGGTCGGCGAGCCGTCGGGATGATTGAACAGCGGCGCTTCCTCGAACTGCATCACGTCGGCGATGATGCGGTTGCCGTCCTCCCACGCGTTCATCACGTGGAAAACGTAGCAGGTCTCGGCGCGGAACCAGACGATGTCCTTTGACGCGCCGCTGCGCTTCATCACGCCGACATAGGCGCCTTTCTCCGGCTCCCAGGCATAGGGCGCCTGTCCGCGCATCGCGCGCTGCATGCTGCCGGTGATCGGCAGGATCGGAAACAGCACATGATTCTCGGTGACGATGAAGTCGTGCACCATGCTGGCATAGGGCGCCTCGAAGCGCTCGAACCGCGTCACCACGCCGGACGAACTGACCGCGCCGAACGACAGTGCCGGCGTCAGCGGGCCTGCGGCGTTGTAGCCGAAGAACACCATCTCGCCGGTGACCGGATCGATCTTGGGATGCGCGGTGAAGGGACCGGAGATCGCACCCTTGTAGTCGCAATAGCCGAGGCGATTGAGCGTGCCGGGCTCGATCTCGGTCGGCAGATGGCCTTCCTCCAGCGCGAGCAGGCGGCCGCCATGGAAGATGATGTTGGTGTTGGCGACGCCGCCGTCGGTCGTGGTCGTTGCCGGCGCATCCGGCAGCTTGCGGCCGAAGCCGCCGAACAGCGCGCGGCCGGCGTCGTGCTCGGCCTGCCATTTCGGCGTGCGGACCCAGCGGTTGCGATAGCTGGCGCGGCCGTTCTCGAGATGGAAGGCGTGCAGCATGCCGTCGCCGACGAACCAGTGCGCACCCGGCGCCTCGAACTGCGGATTGGGACCGTTGCGATAGAGCGTGCCGTTCAGGTCGCGCGGCAATTCGCCCGAGATCTTCAGGAACGGCGCGTCGGCTTCGAATGGGATCGGCGCCAGATTGGTGCGCGCCGCATTGGATGTGACCTGGTCGAGCATTCCGCATCTCCCTGTATTATGATCTTTACATCGTAAAGATATCAGTAGGGTTGACGCCGCTGATCGTCAAGCAAAATCTTTACAGTGTAAAAATTGCGACATATAACGGCCGCATGGCAAGAATCTCCAAAGAAAACAAGGCGACTCGCGCGGCACGCGCCCCGACCCGCCGGGTTGCCCGGACCGCGGCAACTCGTCCGGCCCAACGGCGCCGCGCCAACGACACGCCGTATCATCACGGCGATCTGCATGAGGCATTATTGAAGGCCGCCGAGCGCGTGCTCGAGCGTGATGGATTGGCGGGACTGACATTGCGTGCGGTGGCGCGCGAGGCCGGCGTGTCGCACGCCGCACCCACGCATCATTTCGGCGATCTCACCGGCTTGCTCAGTGAACTCGCGGCGATCGGTTTCCGGCAATTTGGCCTCGCGATGGCGGCTGCGGACGCTTCGGCGGCCACGACGCCCGAGAAGGGCGTGGCGAGCGCCAAGGCTTATGTTGCCTATGCCCAGGCACATCCCGGCATGTACGGGCTGATGTTCCGCAGTGAGCGGCTCGATCATTCGCGGCCGTCGCTGCACGAGGCATCCGAGGCTTCGTTCGCAGGGCTGACCCGCGGCGTCGGCGCCAGCCGGCATGAGCAGATTTCCAAGGAGCAGCTTACGCTGGACCAGGCCGCCGCGATCGCGTCCGCCTGGTCGCTGGTGCATGGTTTCACCATGCTGCTGCTCGACGGACGCCTCAAGGCGATTCTGGATCGGTCGCCCGAGGGCACATCCGCGGAAACGCTGTTGACCGCGATGCTGCGATTGTCCGCGGGCCGCTCCGCGCGGCAATAACCAGTGCTGCCCGTGGGCTAGCGCCTCACAAGCGACGTGGTCCGGCCGCTCTGTCCGATCGTCTTCACCGTATCCGTGCCGCATTTGAAATCGCGGGCGAAATCGTCGGCGGCCTGCCGCGCCAGCGCGTTGGCGTCGGGATTGGCCGCGACGTCGACATAGGCGACATGACAGACATCGCCCGGCGGCAGCCGGGTCACGGCGAGCATTGCCCGCGAGACCGGGCCGCCGCGCTTGTCCTGCTCGCTGTTGTCGGCGATCTGCCAGCGCTGGATGATCGCGAACGGCTTGCCGCTGGCTGCACGCCACTCGACCGTATCGCCGGTCGAGCTGAACGGGCCGAACCAGGCCTGCGCCGCCGGTTCCCTGGCTGCCGCCTCGCGGTTTCGGCCCACCGAGACCACTTCGCGCAGATCGCCCTCGTTGATCAGCACCACAAGTCCGGATTTTCCCGGACAGACCCTGGTGGTGCTGCCGTCCTCTTCGCTGGGCTTGCCGATCATGCGGCAGGCCTTCGGCGCGGTCGATGTGTAGCTGCTGCTGATCGTCTCAGCGCCGGCCTGACCAGGATTTGCACCGGCAAGCGCCATAACGACTGTTGCAAAAGCAAGGTATTTCATCGGGGGAAACCTGCGATCCGGACGTTACTTTGTGTCTGACATATGCAATCTGGGGAAGGTTCAATAGACACGCGGGAAACACCTGACAGGCGCGCGGAATCGTCCTAGAAGGGCGGCTTCGCAACTTCTGTCGCGTGCACCCAACGTGCCGTAATCTCGATCGTCATGCCCACGATATCATCCAACAAGCCCTATCGCGTCGGCCGTTCCCGGACCGGTCTTGGCCTTTTCGCCACCAAGCCGATCAAGAAAGGCACCAAGATCATCCGCTATTTCGGGCCGTTGCTCGACTCGAAGAAGAAGGATGAGGACGCGATCGAGAACAAATATCTGTTCGAGCTCACCAACCGTTGGACCATCGACGGCTCGGTCCGCGAGAACGTCGCTCGCTATATCAACCACGCCTGCAGGCCGAACGCGGAATCCGACGTTCGCCCACGCAAGCGCAAGGTGTTCATCCGCGCCATCAAGGACATCGAGCCGGGCGACGAAATCAATTACGACTACGGAACCGACTATTTCAAAGCCTATCTGAAGCCGATCGGCTGCAAGTGCGATGCCTGCGAGAAGAAGCGCAAGAAGAAGCGCGCGGAGGCGAGGGCGGAGCGGGTGCGGCTGAAGGAAAGGGCCGAGCGGAAGGCACAGCGCAAGGCCGAGAAGCTCGCCGAGGAGCGGGCCAGGCAGCGGAAAGCGAAGGCGAAGAAGGCTGCCCAAGCAAACGGCAAGCTCGCCAACGGCACGGCGCTGAACGGCAAACACCTCAATGGCCACAGCCTGATCAACACGGCGGGCAAGAAGGTTGCCTCGTCGAAGCGCGGCACCGCTCGGGCGCTGAACGCCTGATACCCAGGACGAAGTCCCTAGCCGCTCGGCCGGTGCGCCGCGCGTGGCAACGGGGCATTGCCGAAATCCAGCGTCGAGCGCTGGATGATCGTGCCGTGCTCGTCGATGACGAGACGGAAACGCTTGCTCCCCGAGAAGAATGTGAGGCGATGGCGCCCCTGATCGGCGTCGAGCCCGCGCTCCGAGCGCGTCGTGATCGCGCCCGAGCGCATCCCGGCCTGCAGCAGCGGAACTGCGATACCGAGGCCTTCGGCGACGATATTGGCGTCAACCTCGAACGCGCCGTCCGCGAATGCGATCGTCGTCATGATGCCCTCGCGGGATGGCGGACGGGACGCGGCAGGTAGGCGCATTCGGCGAGCGTCGTCCCGTCGAGCTCGCGCATGAAGGCCTCGCGCGCCGCCGCAAGCTTCGCCTTCAGCCGGCAGCGCGGCAGCAGCAGGCAGTCTCCGCCATCATCCCTGAAACATTCGACCAGCGCGCTGCCGCCCTCCAGCGCGCGGACCACCTCGCCGAGGGTGATGGTCTCCGCCGGCCGCGCCAGCGAGAAGCCGCCGCCAGCGCCGCGCTGGGTGGCAATGAAGCCGGCCTCGGCGAGGTCGCGCACCACCTTGGCAAGATGATTGCGGGAAATCTCGAATTCGGCCGCGATCTCGCTGGTGGCGAACGACCGGTCCGGCTCGCCGGCCAGCCGCATCAGGGCGCGGAGCGCAAAATCCGTGAACGATGTCAGGCGCATGGAAGCCCTTCGAAATCTGCATTTGGCGGATCAGCTATAGCAGGCTAAATAGGCATTTGAAATACCTATTTAGGATGTGAGCCATGACAGCAGCAGAGCGCCGCGAGCAGATCACCGCCGGGATTGTCGCGCGGACCGGGATCTCCGAGGCCATGATCGAGCAGCTGGTGCATGCCTTCTACGCCAAGGTCCGCAAGGACCCGATGATCGGGCCGGTGTTCGGGAGCAGGATCAGCAATTGGGAGCCGCATCTGGCCCAGATGTGCGCGTTCTGGTCCTCGGTTGCGCTGATGACCGGGCGATATCACGGCACGCCGATGGTCAAGCATATGCCGCTGCCGATCGACGCCGCGCATTTCGACCGCTGGCTCGAACTGTTCGAGGCGACCGCGGCCGAGCTGTGCCCGCCTGAGGCGGCGGCGCATTTCATCGATCGCGCGCGGCGCATCGCCTCGAGCCTCGAGATGGGCGTCGCGAGCGGACAGGGCGTGATGCTTGGGGTTGGCGAGAGATACAGGCGAAGCGAAGCAGGAGCAGTGCAATGAGGAACAGGGCCAAGGCAATCGCGCGCGCCATCGACGGCGCATGGTTTCATCAGGATCAGGCCGATCCGTTTTCCGGCAGCAGCCTGGTGCCGATGCTGATCATCGGCCTGGCGCTGACCTTTGCCGGCATGATCGTCGCGGTCGTGCTGAGCTGACAGAAACGGCCGCCGCGTTTGCCGCGACGGCCGCTCGTCACGTCCGGCATTCGGTTTACGCCGCGACTGTCTCACCGCTGCGGCGCAGGCCGACATATTGCAGCTCGGCGAACACGCCGGTGGCGACCGCCTGGGCGAGAATCACGATGGTCCCGAAGAGGTTCGGCGACACTGCGCCCGACAGCAGCAGCGCGATGCTGGCGAGCGTCCAGGCCGCATTGCCGACGACCACCAGCATCACCAGCGGTTTCGGCACCGACATGCGCGTGCCGAGCCAGCCGACCAGCGCCGTATAGGCGATCAGAAACAGCCCGGTCTCGCGCAGCAGCGCTTCCGGCAGGCCGAGCAGCGATGCCAGCGCGCCGGCGCCGAGCACCATGGCTATGGCGGATACGCCGCTGAACACGGCGTCGGCAAGCAAAGCGCGGCGCAGCAGCTGGGACGAATGGATCATGGCAGGGTCTCCTCTGGTTGGGATTGGGGTGGTCAGCGGAACATGGACTGCAGCTGACGCCACAGCCGGAGCGGACACAGCGCCTTGCCGACCCTCATCTCGACCGCATAGACCTGCGCAAACACGAACACGCCGGTCGCGTGCACGAGCGGCTGCGGCATGTTGAGCGAGCGCGCCAGCAGCCAGGTGGCCAGATGCACCAGCCAAGGGAGCAGGACGGCGAGGGCGCGGACAAGGGACAGCATCAGCATGGTCATCTCCTGTGCCGTCGAAGATGAGCCGGCCGGCGCGCCAATTCGATTACCTCAGGCGTAATGGAACGGGCGAATTCCGCATGGTAGGTTTGCACCATGAACGCACACGCATCCATGGCGCGGGCCGAGCCCGCAAAACCTGTCCCGATCGGCGAGCACCTGCGCGAGTGGCGGCAGCGCCGCCATCTCAGCCAGCTCGACCTTGCCGTCGATGCCGAGATCTCGGCGCGGCATTTGAGCTTCGTCGAGACCGGCCGCTCGGCGCCGTCGCGCGACATGGTCCTCAAACTGGCGGAGCGCCTCGACGTGCCCCTACGCGAACGCAACGTGCTGCTGGTCGCCGCGGGTTTCGCGCCCGCATTCCCGCAACGCTCGCTCGATGATCCCGCGCTGAAATCGGCGCGCGAGGCCATCAACCTGGTGCTGAAGGCGCACGAGCCCAATCCGGCGCTGGCCTATGACCGGCACTGGAATCTGGTCTCGGCCAACCGCATGGTGGCGCCGCTGCTCGAGGGCGTGCCGCAGCGGCTGCTCGGCCAGCCCTTCAACATCCTGCGGCTTGCGTTCCATCCCGAGGGCCTCGCGCCGCGCACCGTGAATTTCGCGGAATGGGCCGCGCATCTTCTGGAACGGCTGCATCGGCAATGCGAGGCAACGGCCGATCCGGAGCTGCTCAAGCTCTATCAGGACCTGAAGTCCTATCCGATCCCGGCGCGGTCGGCCCCGATTACCACCGACAACAACGTCGCGCTTCCCTTCAAGCTCCGCCTCAATGGCGAGATCCTGAGCTTCATCTCGACCACCATGGTGTTCGGCACGCCGGTCGACATCACGCTGCAGGAACTGGCGCTGGAGACCTTCTTCCCGGCCGATGAGCTGACCGCCGAGCGGATGCGGCAGATGGCAGCCAGTATGAAATAGCGGCTTGTCTCGGGACGCTTTCGGCCTACTTTTGGGGTCCCATTTCCGCCGGGAACCCCGCCATGAGCGATCTGAAGCCGCTTCGCCTCGACATCGTCTCCGACGTCGTTTGCCCCTGGTGCTATATCGGCAAGCATCGCATCGAGGACGCGCTCAAGCTGGTGCCCGATGTGCCGGTCGAGGTCCATTGGCGGCCGTTCTTCCTCAACAATTGGGTGCCGCGCGAGGGCATCAGCCGCGAGGAATATCTCACCGCCAAGTTCGGCTCGGTCGATGCCTACAAGGGCATTGCCGGCCGCGTGGTCGCCGCCGCCAATGAGGAGGGGCTCACCTACCATCCCGAGCTCGTCAAGCGGCAGCCCAACACGATCGACTGCCATCGCCTGATCCACTGGGCCGAGGCCAAGGGCAAGGCGGCCGAGATGAAGCAGCGGCTGATGGAGCTGTATTTCCGCGACGGCGGCGATCTCACCGACAGCAACGTGCTGGTACAGGCAGCGGCCGATGTCGGGCTCGATGCCGACGACGTCCGCAAGCGTCTTGCCACCGACGAGGATGTCGCTCTGGTCTCGGCGCAGGCCCAGGAAGCCGCCGAGAAGGGGATTTCGGGCGTGCCGACCTTCGTGTTTGCGCAGAAATACGCGGTGTCCGGCGCCCAGCCGGCCGAGCAGCTCGCCCGCGCCATCCGCCAGGTCTCGGCCGAGATCAACGCGCAGGCGGCGCAGTAGTCCGCAATCCACATCGAAAGCCCGGCTCATGCCGGGCTTTTTCGTTTGCCCACATCATCCATCGGAAACAATCAAGGAGACCATCATGATCTATGAGCTGCGCACCTACACGGTACGTCCAGGCACCGTCGGCGAGATGGTGAAGGCTGCGAGCACGATCTCGCGCGATATCCGCGCCGACAATTTCGGCAAGCTGGAGGGCTACTGGATCACCGAGATCGGTCCACTCAATCAGGTCATGCACATGTGGAGCTACGCCGATCTCAACGAGCGGGCGCGGCTGCGCGCCGAGCTCGCCAGGAACCCGCGCTGGACCGGCGAGTATATTCCGGTGATCCGTCCGCTGCTGGTGCGCCAGGAGGTGCGGCTGCTCAATGCAATCATCCCGCCGGTGGCGCCGGCGACATCAGGCAACATCTACGAATTCCGCAACTATCGCGCCAAGCCGGTCGGCGGCGCCAAGCAATGGCTCGATCTGATCACCGGCGTGATGCCGGAGCGCGAGAAATACTCCAAGATCGTCGGTCTCTGGACCACCGAAGCCGGGCAGCCCAACGAGGTCTGCCACATCTGGGCCTATCCCGATCTCAACGCCCGCGCTGCCGCACGCGGCAACGCGATGAAGGATCCAGCCTGGCTGGAATTTTTGAGCAAGGGCACGCAGGTGCTCGAGGAGATGCACTCGACCATCATGCTGCCGGCGCCGCATTCGCCATTGCAGTAAGGCAGGTGCTGGTCGCGCCGCGGCGTGCCACCTTCCCCAATGGTTCGCCGAGCGCAAGACAGGGAGGCCGCCGGTTGAGGCGGCCTTTTCGTTTTCGGCGTCAGGACGTCGCGAGCGCCGGCAAAAAGCCCCATCCGATGTTTCCATCAGATGAGGCTTTCGAAGCAAGGGCGCGCGCCGTCTGAGAACCAGCGCGCCGCAACGCTAGTCGGGCCAGCTGACATCAACCTGACGGCAGCAGCCACTTGTTTCCCGATGTGTCTGCATGCCTACGAAAGGGTAAACCGCATTATCCGGGCTTGCCGCGCCGGCTGCGGATGAAGCGGACGGCGCCGCGCGCGGCTTCGTAGGCAAATTTGTTCAGGGTCAGCGCGGCGTGAATGGCCGGCACCAGCGGATCGCGGCGCCGCAATGGAATGAGTACGTCGCCGATCGCGAAGCGGCCGCGCCAGATCGGGTCGATCATGGGGTGGCCTGGCGCCGCGGTGGAATCGGCCGACTTGATCGCGGGATCGGCGCAGAGATGGCGCGTCAGCTCGAGCGTCAACTGCGTACCGGGCGAATATTTCGCAAAACGCTCGTCGACGCCGATCTTGAAGAAGAAGGCGCGGTCCTGGTGGCGCACCACGATGCCGCCCGCGACCGGCGTGTCGCCGGCATGCAGCGTGATGATCTCGCAGCGGCCGGCTTCGGCCATTGTCGACGTCGCGCGGCGGATGAAGGCCGCATCGCCGGCATGCTGGCTGAGCGCCGTGCCGCGCTCTCCCTTCCAGCCACCGGCTTCGAGGACAAGGAAAGTCTCGAGCGCCGTCGCAACCTCGTGCGGCGTTCGGGCGACATCGAAGCGCACCGTGCCATGGTCGGACAGGCGATGGTGCTGGCGGCGCAGCTCCTTCAGCTTCTTAGGCCCAAGCGCGTCGCGCAACAATTCGTCGGCATCGCGCGTCGCATCCAGCTGGGCGCGCTGGTAGGCGCTCAGTATCTGCGGCTGCAACCCGTCTCGCGCCAGCACGGCGCGGATCGCCGCCATGGCCGGGCCCTCGAGCGACATGTTGCGCAGGATCAGCGCATGCGCGCCCGCATTGCGCGCCTGCCGCAGCATCTTGCCCGCCGCTTCCTCGGCGGCGGCGCGGTCGAGCAGCGGCGTGCACAGCGTGCCATAGGGTTCGGCGCCGACCAGCGCGGGCAGGGGAATGCGGTAGATCCGCCGCATCGGAACGACCGGCAACAACCCGATCAATTGCCCGCCATCGCCGGCAGCGCTGAGCAGCGAGGCGCCGGTGCGGCCGCGCGCGGAGGCATCGACCGCCAATTCCCAGTCCGCCTGATAGTAGCCATTGGCCTCGATCGCGCGCGCGGCAAGCGCGCGCCATGCATTGAGCGGCGCGGCCGACAGCGGCGGCAACGTGCGATCGTCCGTGGCATCCCTGCGCGATGCACGGTGGATCATTGCCTGGTCAGCAATATCGGCCACGTCCCTGTTTCCCCAGTCCGCGAGGCCGATCGGCCTTGCGTTCGTCAGGGCAACGCTAGCGGAAAGAAATGGAAAATGCCGTTGAGGCCAGCAGGCAATTTGAGCGGTCATGTTAACCGGCCGTTCAGCATACCGGTGCGCGCCGGCCTGGCCGGCTCGCCGGCTCAGACGTCAAGGCTGGGGCTTCAAGGCTTGGGCTTCAAGGTTTGGGGCTTCGCTGCGCTTCCAGCTGAACGGAACTCTCGATCGGCTCGTAATTCTGCGTCACGCAATTGTCGTCGGCTTCCACCTGCCGGCGATCGAAGATCGCGCCGTCGTTGATGAAGACGCGATAGGTCTGCGTCCCCAGCGGCTTGCCGATCACCGATGTCAGCTCGGCGCGGACGCAGGCGGTCCAGCCGGTGCCGCGCGGGTCGTGCAGCGGGGCGGAGACCCGCACATGGGTCGGCTGTGAACCGGTCGTGAACACCGAATCCAGCTTGCCCGCGACCAGCCGTTTGACGTCCGGAGGCGTCTCGAGCGGCGCGGGCTCCGTAGCCTTGACCTTCAAGGCCTCCGGCCATACCGCGTGGCTGTCCGCCAGCCCGCAGCCACTCAATATGAAGGCGGCGCCGGCCAGCAGCGCCGCCAGATGTACTTGTCCCTGTCCCATTGAACGAATTTAATGTGCCGCCGCCAAGATTGCGCCCCCTGGTGGCGCTGAATTCGCATCATGCGGCGCTTTGTCGATCAACAAATGTCGAGCGACAAGTTATCGTTGGGGTAAAGGTATTACCGGATGTTGCTGCAGCGGCGGGGGAGACAGACTGACATGAAACGCTTCACGGTTGCTGCCGTCATTCTGGCGCTGCTCGCGACGCCCACGCTGGCCCAGGGCCGGCGCGGGGGCGGTGGGGGCGATACGAAGACGGAGCAGAAGCCCAAGGTCGACGAGAAGGCCTACAAGGCTGCGCTCGATCGGATCCCGGAGCCCAAGGAGAAATACGATCCCTGGGGCGTCACCAAGCCGGCAGCGGATCCGGCCAAGAAGCCGAAATAGCCGGGCTCGCTAGGTCTCTGCGGCCATTCGACATCCGAACCGGCGTCGCTCGGCAGCACATTGCCGCACGGCATGAACCTTGGCCTGACGGCCTCCGACCCATCTTCGATGTCATTGTCGGAGGCCGCCATGCTTCGCCGTTCGCTCCTCAGCCTGATCGTTCCGGCAGCGATCCTGCTCGGCGCCGTGCCGGCGTCGGCGGAAAACCGGCTGGCGCTGGTGATCGGGCAGTCGGCCTACAAGTCGGTGCCCGCGCTGCCGAATCCGGCCAACGACGCCAGGGCTGTGTCGCAGATGCTGACCGATGCCGGATTTGCGGTGACGGCCGCATCGGACCTGTCGCAGGACGAGATGCGCGCACGGCTCAGCGATTTCGCCGGCCAGGTGGCGGCGAAGGGCGCCGACACCGTGGCGCTGGTGTTCTATGCCGGGCATGGCCTGCAGATCGACGGCGAGAACTATCTGGTGCCGGTCGATGTCGATCCGAAGCGCGAGGCTGATATCCCGATCCAGGCGGTTCGGCTCAACGACATCCTGAACACGCTGACCTCGGTGCCAAGCCGGATGCGCATCGTGCTGCTCGATGCCTGCCGCAACAATCCTTTCCCGGAGCTCAGCAAGACCGCGGGGCACGGGCTCGCCATCGTCGATGCCAAGGTGGGCGCGCCCGGCACGTTCGTCTCGTTCTCGACCTCGCCGGGCGCGGAAGCCGAGGACGGCAGCGGCGCCAACAGCCCCTACACGACCGCGTTGCTGGCCTCGGCGAAGGAGCCGGGCATCCCGATCGAGGACACCTTCAAGCGCGTTCGCCTGGCGGTGAACAAGGCAACCGACGGCCGCCAGACGCCGTGGGACTCGTCCTCGCTCACCGACGACTTCCGTTTCATGGCGGGTGCTGCGGCGTCGCCCGCACCGACGCCGCCGCCGGCCGCCGCCAAACGCACCGTCGACGAATGGAAGCGCGAGCTGCAGGGCAAGCCGATTGAGGCCGCGAATGAGCTGACGGTGATCGATGGCTCCGACGAATCCTACGAAGCCTTCGCCGCGATCTTCGCCGGCACGCCGCGCGGCCTGCAGGCGCGCGACTGGCTCGACCGGCATCGCCGCATGATGGCGTGGAGTAACGCTGTTCTCGCCAACACGGCGGCGGCCTATCGCGGTTTCCTTGCGCAATATCCTGACACCGACCTGACAGCCACCGCGCGCAAGATGATCGAACGGCTGCGCTACCGTCCCGATCCGGCACCCGCCGTCGCGCTCAGTGTGCCCGCGACCAACGTTGGGCTGGCGGCACCGACCTGTCCCTGCAACGCCGCGCCGCCCCAACAGCCGCTGCAGCAGAGGGCCAACGTGCCGGCGAAAAAGCGTGCCGATCCCGATCCGCCGCGGCGCGCGGGCAAGCGCCCGCCGCGCGTCGTCGTCGAGGACGACGTCGTGGTGGCGCGCCGTCCGCCTCCAGCCGTGGTCTATGAGCCTGCCGGACCGCCGATCGGAATCGGGATCGGCATCGGCATCGGTGGCGGCGGTGGTTATCGCGGCAACTACGGCGGCGGCTATCGCCGGGGTGGATACTGACGCGCCGATCGCGTAAATGCTTTCCCCGCATGAGATGCGGTGCCTGGTGATCGCATCCTGGGGGAGGACGCGATGCGGTCGCTGTTTTGCCTGCTTGCCGCGCTGCTGCTGTGTGCGCAGCCGGCGCGCGCCTGGGAGTATTGGGGCGGCGACCGCGGCGGACAGCGCTTCTCGCCGCTGACGCAGATCACATCAGACAATGTCGGCACGCTGCTGCGCGGCTGGGAATTCCGCACCGGCGATCTCGATACCCGCCCGCCCGAGGTGATGAAGCGCACCAAGTTCGAGGTGACGCCGCTGTTCGTCGAGGACAGCCTGATCTTCTGCACGCCGTTCAACGAAGTGATCGCGCTCGATCCCGGCACCGGTGCGCAGAAATGGCGTTTCGATCCGAAGATCAGCATGGCGCAGCGGCCGGCCAATCGTTTTGTCTGCCGCGGCGTCGCGCACTGGACGGATGATCGTGCGGCGGAAGGCGCTGCCTGCAAGTCACGCATCTTCACCGGCACCAACGACCGGCGCCTGATCGCGCTCGATGCCCGAACCGGCAAGCCCTGTGCCGATTTCGGCAACGCTGGCGAGATCAGGATCGACGCTGGCATGAAGCTGGAATGGCCGGGCGAGTTTCAGATCACGTCGGCGCCGGTGACGGGACGCGGCGTGGTCGTGGTCGGGTCCGCGATCGGCGACAACCGGCGGGTCGACGCGCCGCTCGGCGCGGTGCGCGCGTTCGATGCGCGGACCGGCCAGCCGCGCTGGAGCTTCGATCCGCTCGTGCACAATGGCGTCGAGGCCGGCCACAGCAATGTCTGGGCGCCGATGTCGGTGGACGAGGAGCGCGGCCTGGTGTTCCTGCCGACGACATCGCCCAGTCCGGACTTCTGGGGCGGCAAGCGCCCCGGCAATGACGAGCACGCCAATTCCGTCGTCGCGCTGCGCATCGAGACCGGCGAGCTCGCATGGGCATTCCAGACCGTGCATCACGACGTCTGGGACTACGACCTGCCGGCGCAGCCGACGCTGGCGCGGATCGACACCGGCGATGGTCGGCGCGACGTCGTGATCCAGCCGACCAAGCAGGGCTTTGTGTTCGTGCTCGATCGCGGCACCGGCAAGCCGGTGTGGCCGGTGGAAGAGCGCGCGGTGCCGCAGAACGGTGCGGAGGGCGAGAGGCTTTCGCCGACGCAGCCGTTCCCGACCCATGTGCCGCCGCTGCTGACGCAGCGGATGACGGCCGATGATGTCGCCGGCCTGCTGCCGGGCACCGGGAGCTCGGCCTGCGAGACGCTGCTCGCGCAATCCCGCAACGAGGGCCTTTACACGCCGCCGTCGACGCAAGGCACTGTGATCTATCCGATGACCGGCGGCGGTGTGAACTGGGGCGGCGCGGCGTTCGATCCGGTCAACCAGATCCTCTATGCCAATGTCAGTCATGCTGCGCACATCGTCACGCTGATTCCGCGCGACCAGGCCAAGGGCTTCAATCCGCCGCCCGGTCATGAATTCGGCCAGCAGGAAGGGGCGCCGTTCGCGATGTCGCGGGCGCTGGCGAAATCGGCGGTCGGGTCGCCCTGCAACAAGCCGCCATGGGGCGAGACGGTGGCGGTCGATCTCAAGGCCGGCAAGATCCTCTGGCATGCGTCGGTCGGCACCAGCGAGGATCTCGCGCCGCTCGGCATCGCGCTCAATACCGGCACGCCGCTGGTCAATGGCGTCGCGATCACCGCGGGCGGCCTGGTGTTCACCGGCGCGATGGATGCCTATCTGCGCGCGTTCGATGCCAGGTCGGGCAAACAGCTTTGGCTCGGCCGGCTTCCGGTGCCCGGCGTCGCCAATCCGATGACCTATCTCTGGAAGGGCGAGCAGTACGTCGCGATCGGCGCCGGCGGCCATTCCGAGGCCGGCACATCGATCGGCGATAGCGTGGTGGCATTTCGCCTGCCGCGCCAGGGCGAGGGGGCATCGTTGTGGACCCGCCTGATCGACTGGCCCGGCGGGCGGTTCACCGCCAAGGCTGTGGCCGCCGGACTCGTGCTCGTGGCCCTCATTGCGCTGTTGTGGCGCTGGCGGCACAGCCGTCGCTCGCGATCCGCTTAGGTGCTCGCTCCCGTGGGGGTGCGCCGCCAAAATATCGAAAACAACCCCATGCAAAGGAGCCGGCGGCTGCCGGCGTTCGAAAAGCAACTTGACACGTCGGGCAACTCAGGGGTACTTTTCTACTATTCCGAAATTGTGCGGGCGTCGCCTCGTTCCTCTAAAGCGCGATGAATTCAGGTTGAATCGGCCTGGCGGCATGCGCCGGCATCTCCCCCCGCAACCGGCAGGGCAATCGCATATAAAAAAATCTGTCGGGCAGCGTACTCGCGGCCATCCTTCGAGACGCCCGCCTTCGGCAGGCTCCTCCAGCGACAAAGGCGAAGCCTTTGCGCGGGGATGACGGGTCTTGTTTTGCGGCACAGTAGTAGACCCTCATGGTGAGGAGCGCCGCTTGCGGCGCGTCTCGAACCACGAGGCCGAGTTACCTCCGTAGCCGCTGAAGGGTCATATGCGATTGCCTAACGCAACCAGAGAGGAGCGCAGGTTGTTCGCGGATGCAATTGAACCTAGGGCGTGGACCCATCTGGGATATCGCTTCCGGGAGGAAATCCGGGCGCGCGGCGCAGACCGCGGGGATGTCGCCCTGTGGACCAACTTCGCCGCCTCCGACTGGTGCGGTGTTGGGTGCAGTCCGGACTTCTCACCAACGATCCGCGACCGCCGCATTTGACCCAAAGCGGATAATCCTTGTCGTCCCTCGGCGGATTTCTTAGGGATTGGCAAATAATCCTGACCGACGAGCCTGAGCCGGTATCAGGAGATTGATGGATGCAAAACGCGACAGTGGCCGCGCTCGTATACGAGCTTCTTTTCGAGGTCTATCGAAAGATGGAGCTCGATAGAAAGGGAGGGCGGCTCCGATCTTTTCCTGATGAAAATGGCACGCCACGCGAGGCATTCTTCCATGAATTTATGAGCTGTTGGGAGTGGCCCGCCGGCACGTTGGAGCAAATCGGAATTCTAAAAATTCTCCAACCAACTCCCGGTCTCTGGGGACCGAATTTCTACCCAGTGATTGGCTTGGACGAATGTGCGGTGGCGGACTTTTCAAGGTTCGAGACCTTCGACAATTATTGTGTCGCGATGTCCTCCTTTGAAATGCTGAATTTTGAATTTTGCGGGCAAGTCGATCTCAGCATTCAGTCGCCACGTTTCCTCGAAGCCGTTGCGTCCCAAGATGATATTTTTCTGGTCGAGGATGACGGCGAAGTCGGGTTTGATCGGGCGCGCTTCAGCACGAAAGTCATGACGCGGTGGGAAGAACTAGAGGTTCGCCGCATCCATCCCAAAAGCGGCGCTTAGTTCGAAGTGAGGGCGTCCTGGAATAGCGAGCACACCGAAGAAATGTCGGCTACTGGCCCAGGCCGTGTGAAAACTCCGCCTCTGCTATTAGTATTCTCCGATGAATCGGCGGGGACGAGCGATGGCGGGATTCGTGGAAGGGGTTGATCGCGCACAGGGCACGTTGTTCCTGCACTGCTCGACGACGACGTGGCCGAGGACAATCCGGTGCGTGCGGTTGATGTGTTCGTCGACGGGCTCGATCTGGATAAGCTCGGCTTCGTTGGCGTCCAGTCACTCGACACGGGGCGACCCGGCTACCATCCCGGCATGATGCTCAAGCTCTACATCTACGGCTACCTCAATCGCGTGCCGTCGAGCCGACGCCTGGAGCGAGAATGCCAGCGCAATATCGAGATGATCTGGCTGACCGGGCAGTTGGCGCCGGACTTCAAGACCATCGCGGATATCCGCAAGGACAATGGCAAGGCCATTTGTGAGGTCTGCCGCGAGTTTGTCGCGCTGTGCCGCAAGCTTGATTCGCTTGTTGCAGCGAGCGTCGCCATCGATGGATCGAAGTTCAAGGCCGTCAATGCGCGGGACAAGAACTTCACTGAGGCGAAGATGAAGCGGCGCCTTGAGCGGATCGACGAGAGCATCGCCCGCTATCTCTCGCAGCTCGAGACCGCCGATCGGCACGGCGATGCGGTGCCAGAGGCGAAGGTTGAGCGGTTGAAAGGTAAAATCGAGAAGCTCAAAGAGGAGACCGTCCGGCTCAATGCGATCAATGCGGAGATATGAAGAGCGAGGACAAGCAGATCTCGCTGACCGATCCTGACGCGCGCTCGATGGCGACAAGTGGTAAGGACACCGGGATCGTTGGCTATAACGTGCAGATTGCAGTTGATACGCAGCATCATCTCATCGTGGCTCACGAGGTGACCAACGTGGGCACCGATCGCCATCAACTCGGCAACATGGCCAGGCAGGCGCGCGACGAGATGGCCGTCGAGACGCTCGAAGTCGTGGCAGACCGCGGCTATTACGATGGAGAGGAGATCTGGGCCTGCGAGGAAGCCGACATCACGGTGACGTTGCCGAAGCCGATGACTTCGGGCGCCAAAGCTGCTGGCCGCTTCGGCAAACAGGACTTCGTCTATGTCGCTGTCCCGCCGGCGAGCGATTAACTTATCACTACACGAACATAGAGGACGGAAAGACACTGACCCGCTATTGGACAAGCACCTGCAAAACCTGCACGCTCAGAGTTCAGTGCACGACAGGCCCCGAGCGCCGCATCTCACGCTGGGAGCATGAGGCCGTCTGGAAAACGTTCAGGATCGGCTCGACCACAACCCCAATGCAATGGGTGTCCGCCGTCAGACAGCGGAGCATCCGTTCGGCACAATGAAGTGTTGGATGGGAGCAACACACTTTCTCACGAAAAATCTGCCAAAGGTGGCCACCGAGATGGCGCTCAACGTCCTCGCCTACAATATGAAGCGCGTGATGATGATCGTGGGCGTGGGCGGATTGCTGGAGGCGATGCGGGCGTGAGGCCGGCCCTCTGAGCGACCAAATCAGCGCCCCGAGTTGCGCGATTTTCACACGGCCTGGGCCCTGAGCGGACATTCACCACGGCATCGCCGAGGTCGGTTTCTGAGAGCGACATGGACCTCGCTAGTACGCTCCCTGTTCTCATCACGCTCTAGCGCGACCCGTCACAAATCACGAACACGAATTCTCAATCCGTGCACTGAAGCGACGTGCAGGCAAAGTTGCGCGATGTCTCGCTTGCGTTCGCCGCGACGCTTCGCTTACGAGGTCGCGAGCGGAGCCGCCTGGCTTCCGGCGACCTGTTCATTTCAGATCATTGCCCATGGAGATTGCGATGAAGATCACTGCCTCGATCATGCTTGCCGCCGCGCTCGCGCTGTCGTCGGCACCGGCCAGCGCCACCGTCCTCGATCTCTCGACCATGACCTGCAAGCAGTTCGTCGACGGCGGCGACGACACCATCAAGATGGTGCTGGTGTGGATGGACGGCTGGTACAAGGGCGATTCCGACGAGGCGATCATCGACACCGACGTGTTTACCGAGAACGCCAGGAAGTTCGGCACCTATTGCGGAAAGAATCCGACGATCAGCATCGTCAACGCGGCCGAGGCCGTGCTCGGGAAGTAAACCTGCCACGCAAGCTCCTCGTGGAGCGCGAGCCTCGAAGGATCGACGGCCACCAGCCGGGCCGATTCATCCTTCGAGACGCGCGCGAGAGCGCGCTCCTCCAGCGACAAAGGCGAGGCCTTTGCGCGGGGATGACGGTGATGGGTGTTGCGGCTGTCTGATTCAATTGTCAAACAGCTGACTCAGTGTCATCACCCGCGCATGCGGGTGATCCAGTATTCCAGAGACGTCCGTGGCTTGAGCCGATAGGCCGCGGCGTACTGGGTCGCCCGGTCCATGTGCGCAATTGCGCACAGGCCGGGCGACGACAGTTGCGTAGGATGGGTGGAGCTCAGGATGAGGAGATGCACCGTCTATGATGCAACAGTCCTATCCCGGCAGCATCGCGAAGGCGCTCGACACCATCGCCACCGGCTTGTTGTCGGTGGCGGAGGATAGCGTGACGCGACCGAAGCTCATGGTGCGGCCGAGCCGGACCACGCGGGCGTCGGCCAGCACGTCGGAGGCGGTCACCGCGCGCATGAAATGCGTGGTCTGGTCGACCGTCGTCATCGGGCGATAGCCCTTGTTGGCCGCGAGATTGGCGAGCACCATCGCGGTGTCGGCGAACGCCATCAGCGCCTGGCCGCAGACGATGCCGCCATTGCGGCACAGGCGTTCGGAAAACGGCATGCGCAGGATCGCGCCGGGCTGCCAGTCGGGATCGCCGCCGGCGGGCGGCGCAATGTCGAACTGCTCGACCGCCAGATTGAGGTCCTGCACCCAGGGCGCAAAGACGTCGCCGAGCACGCGTTTCGCGTCGTCGATCCCGAATTCCCCGGCTTGCTGCTGCATGACGTCCCGTTCCCTCTGTTGATGCTATCTATCTTGTTCTAGTTGCGCGTGACATGCACGGCCGGCGTCTTGCCGTCATTCCACTTGCCGCCGATGGCGCGTTCGATCTGGGCGGCGAGCTGCAGGAGCAACCCGTCATCGGCCTGCTTTCCGATCGCCTGGATGCCGAGCGGCAGGCCGTGCTCGTTGGTCGCGAGCGGCAGCGAGATCGCGGGGATGCCGCAGAGATTGGCGAGCGGCGTGAAGGCGAAGTTGCGCCAGAGATTGCCGAACCAGTCCAGCACCGACGGGTTATCGCTGATGGTGAGATATTCCGTGGTGCCGACCTTCGGCGTCGGCAGCGCCGTGATCGGCGTCAGGATGATGTCCCAGTCCTCGAAGAAGGCGCCGAAGCCGCGTGCCGTGGTGTTGAAGACGGCCTGCATGCGGGCGCGGTCGGCGAAGCTGAAGTCGCGGCCATGCTCCCAGATGCGGATGTTGATCGGCTCGATCAGCTCCGCCGGCGGCCGCTCGAGGCCGCGCGCGGCGAGCATGTTGCCGATCACGACGGCGAAATTGCTGATGTAGCAGGCGGTCTGCGCCGCGAAGGCTTCCCGATAGTCGATCGCCGGCAGCGCGTAATCGACCTGATGGCCGAGGCCTTCGAGGAAGCGTCCGACCCGCTCGAGCTCGGCTGCGATGTGCGGCGTCGCGCGATAGTCCCCCCACGTGTGCGACAGCGCGATCCTGAGCCGGCCGGGGTCGCGCGCGATCATCGCGGCATATGGCTCGGGCGAGGTCCAGAACGGCATGAACTCGCCGGGCGCAGGTCCCCGGCAGGCATCGACGAAGCCAGCGGTGTCGCGCACCGTGCGCGACTGGCAGCCCTGGATCGAGACCAGCCCGGTGAGATCGGACAGATGCGGCGAGAGCGAGAACACGCCGCGCGAGACTTTGAGGCCGATATTGCCGTTGACCCCGGCGGGAATGCGGATCGAGCCGCCGCCATCGGTCGCATGCGCGATCGGCACAGCACCGGCGGCGACCATCGCCGCGCTGCCGGCCGACGAGCCGCAGGTGGTGTAGTCGGTGTTCCAGGGATTGCGCGTGACATAGACCGCGGGATTTTCCGCCGAACTGCAGACCCCGAACTCCGGCGTCGTGGTGCGGCCGATCAAATTGAGGCCGGCCTTGCGCATCTTCGCGGTCAGGAAGGTATCCGCCGCGGCGCGATTGCCGCGCATCATCAGCGAGCCCATCTCCTGCAGCCGCCCCTTCAAGGTCGGGCCGAGGTCCTTCATCAGGAAGGGCAGGCCGGCGAACGGGCCATCGAGGTCGGCGCCGTCGCGCGCGGGATCGGCGATCACGTCGTCGAACAGCTCGACGACGCCGCAGAGCGCGGGATCGACCTTGGCGACGGCGCTGGCTGCCTGCGACGCCAGCTCACGGGGCGTCAGCTCGCCGCTCCGGACGCGTCCTGCGAGCGCCGTCCCGTCGTGCTGCGTCCACTCGTCCCAGCTCATCGCCAAAGTCATTTGATCGATTCCTTTTCTGCTTTGTTGCGCAGTGTAATTTGCGCGGCAGCCCGGTCAAACCAGTGCGCGCCGACAGCCCGTCCGACGCGCGCTTGCGCTCCGACGCGCGCTGCGCTGCGTTGCAAGCGCCGTGCCCGGCTTGAAATTGCCCCAGTTTCGGCGCCCAGTCGCCTCCTCGCGAGTGGTGGGGGCGTACATGTTCCGCAAATTGGTGGTGCTCGGCGGCGTGGTTGCGATCGGGCTTGCGCTCAGCGGTTGCACGCGCTGCGGTCCAGTCTGGGACGACTGGATGCAGTCGCCGAAATCCTGCAAGTCAGACCATCTCTAGGGCCGGGGCAGGCGCGCTTGGCGGCGGCTTTCTTGCGGTGATATACCGGCGACGAAAATGCAAGGAGCGTACTCATGAGAGTTTTGTGCGCAGTCGCGGTTGTGGTGCTGCTGTCGGCGCCGGCCTATGCGCAGATGCCGAACGTCAACCTGATGCCTGAGGTCAAGACCAAGACCCAGGAGGAGAAGGAGCAGGACGCGGTCAGGGACAAGGCCTACAAGGACTCACTCAGCAAGATTCCCGACGCCAAGGGATCGTCCGATCCCTGGGGCGTCGTGCGCAGCGATCCGCCGAAGGCGGCCGCCCATCCCGCCAAGCCGAAGACCAAGACCGGAAGCTCGGCGCAGCCCGGAAGCGCCGCGCCGCGCAGCCAGTAACGCCCATTCGGGACGACCTCATCCGTCTCCCGCAGACTCGGATTCTCCCGCCGCCGCCCCTATATTGGGGTGTCGTCAGTTGGTCCGGAGTTGCGGCATGGTGTCTCGTCCGCGCGATCTCGCCAGCCGGATGGCCGAGCGGCGAAAGCCGGACGACGGCTATCTGCGCGAGACCTTCAGTCTGCCACGCGATCAGGCCCGCGTGAGGGCGCGTGACTTTCTCAAGCGCTACCCGAAGGCGGCCTATATGAGCGCCGTCGAGAGCTGGCGCGAGCTTCCCGGCGGCGACATCGAGTTCACGATGCGGCGGCTGGCAAGCGCGGACTGAAACGTTTTCGAGCGAAGCGCGAGGGCCAGCCGGTCAGGGGCACCGGGGCGTGCACGATAGACCGTGCCTCAGTCCCCATTGCTGCCGCGGGTCCGTTCCCGCTCCAGATTGTTCAGTTCGCGATCGATCCGCAGTTGCACGCGGCGGATCGCCAGAAGATCGAGCTTTGCTTCGGTCTTGCCCGTGAAGACGCGATCGCCGATCTGGAAGCGCCATTTCCAGACGCCCGCCATCAGCTGGGTGACGCTGAACTCGATGCCCCTGTGGATCATCTGTAACGGTTCCGCGAATGAAGGCGGTCGTCGATATTTAAACCAATAGTTGCAGTAATGATTGGCACCCGTAAACAGATCGTGTGAAAAAGCCGCGCCCGTTCGAGCCGTCGTTGTGGATTAAGGGGTTCGTCCGCCGGCAGCGTCGCCAGGGAATTGTCGCCAGCCGTGTTGCCTGCCCAGCGCCGCGCAATCCGCGTTGGATGAGCAGGCCAATGTTATGAACACTGGCGGAACCCGAGTCTTCCGTCGAACGCTACGGAGTTTTTCCAGGGCTCAGGAGGGGTACGAAGGTAGTATGCAGATTGTGCCAGCCGTTATCTGACGCGGTCGAGCCTGTCAGGTTAACTTGTTGATTGTCAGGGGAACTTCGGGCGCGAGGCGTGTCGTACGGCCCGGAACTTTGTTCTTGGCCGGAGAACTACGGAATTTTAAACGGCCCCAACAGGGGGCCGCCAACCCGTCCCGGAGGCGGGTTTTCCTCCAGCAGTCGGGGGGCTACCTGTCTGGCTGGAAGCTCTCAATTAGAGGCATTGCTGGATCGATTGTTCCAGTAAACATTCCGCGAGAACAGATCGCGACCCGCAGGAAGTTATGGGGCCAGAACATCTGAGAGCCTCCTCAGTAGTCCTGCCGAGAACATCGGCTAACCCTTGGTTGCGACGGGGTTAAACCCAAACCAGGCCACTCCAAAAATCAAAGCAGGCCGTTGTGGATGGAAGCGGGCCGGCACCTCCTTGCCGGTACTGGCCGAAATAGGCCATTCGCAGATGCGAAATAGGCCACCCGTGTTTGACCGATCTGGATCAGACCGGCCCTTGTCTGCCACAACTAGCCGCAGAGGGTTGTGGGGGACTAGCGGATGGGAGAGACGATTCGGTTTTGGCGCCGCTGCGCAGCACATGCGCTTAAGGGCACGGTCGCATTTGCGAACAACTGGTCGTGGTTTTTTGGCGTCCCGCCGGTTGCCGCCATGCTGCAATTTATTGCATCGGGTTCAGGCGCCTCGATGACCGGGAGCGCCTATCTCGACGCGCTGGTGACTGGCTTCTTCGCCTTTGTCGTCACATGGTTTGCGATTTTTGCGATAAGACTGATCAAGGCGCCGGCCGATCTCTATAAGCTCGCAGGGGCCGAAATAACTAGTGAGCCAACAAAGCTTGCGCGTCCATTGCCGATTTCGCTTAGCGTCGAATCCGTTGGCTCATACATGCGAACTAGTGAGCGGGTTGATCGACTCGATAAAGCCATCGCGAAAATGGCGCGCACCCACATTAGACCCGGTGAGACACTCGCATACGGCATGTTCAAGGAGCTAAAAACTCTCGGCGTCGCAAACATTGCTGAGCTGGATGCGCTTCTTTGAGGAGAAAGAGGAATTGGTCCTCCACTCTGCGGCTCATTGGATGTTCAAAGACGGCGTTTGGATAGGATCATGTGTCTGGGAATTAGAGAAAGTGATGAAGGCGGAGCGAGGTAAAGATCAATATACAAAGAAAATTATTGACGACTACTTGGCAGCCAAAGAAGCTGCCAAGTAGCTGCGCAGCAACTATGACCGACCGCCCTGAATTACCGTGAACTTCCGACGCCGATCCGGAGGCGTCTCGGTGGGGAGCACGGGGGTCACAGAGAGTGCAGCGTCCACAAGCTGCGCAACGCTCCATGCCTTCTCCGTCACGCCCAGCGCCTTCGCTGGCGTCGTGCGCAGGGCTTCGTGGGTGCGGCAGAGATTGTAGTGGCAGACGTACAGCGCGACGGCTGCAATATGGTTTTCCAGCTTCTTTGAAAAGCCGTTGGTGAGGCGAGTGAAGCGGCGCGACGACATGCGCAGCGAAAGGTTCTGCCGCTCAACGTAGCTGGTCGAAACGTACTGATCCGGATCACCGGATACTACCTCACGATCTACAGCTACTACGGCGGCCGGGGAGTAACGGCCCTGCGCTTCCTTTACGAGGTGCGTTACCGAGTAGGTCTTTACGATCACGCCATGCGAGGCGCTGTCGCCAAAGGCGTCGCGGATCGCCATGCGATAGGGTAGCATGGAAACTGCGCAAGAGGTGCCGCAGCCTGACCGGTTTCTAGGGGACATGCTGCGCACGCTGGCCCCTAAGCCCGCGCCCTCTGAGCCGTTTAAGGTTGCGTTCGGCCAAGGTCGAATTACTGGCACGTTCGACATCACGTCACAGGAAGATGCCGACGAGATGATCAACATGATCAATGCTGTCAAAACGTTCCTGAAAAAGAAAGAGGCCGCCAACTGAGGCGGCCTCCGTTTTCACATCAATAGGGCGATAGCCATTATTGCGATGGGGCTCAGCCCGAGCGCCACGATGAGCGCCCTAAAAGGTAGGTCACTGCTCATGACACAACCCCTGCGTTTGGGGTTGAAATCCTATTCCTGAATGTTGGATGGCCGCTAGTGCAATTTGTGCCACGGCAAGGCGCCGTGGGGTGGTAAATGCCTGGTTTTCGGGCATATTAGCCTTTATGAGACCGTGGCTAAAAATGGCGCTGATGGTTCTCGGCTTGTGCGCAGGCTGGATGGTCGTTGGTTTATTGACCGTCGATGATGACGACGAATTCCGCCAAGTCATCTCGGCATACAAGCCGCGCTAACTAGGAACGAACTGCAGAAATCGCTTAGCTGATTTGGGTCAAGAACAAATGGCGTCCCATGGGAACTGATGGGGCTAGAACATCCAATAACAGCCTCAGTAGTCCTACCGAGAACATCGGCCAACCCTTGGTTGCCGCAGGGTTAAATCCAAACTAGGCCACTCGAAATTTCAAAGCAGGCCACTAGGGATGGAAACAGGCCAGTACCTCCTTGCCTGAAAGAACATATTGCGAACATGGAACAAACGTGGTACAAAGGTTCCTATCAACAACGCATTCCGCCTGATCTGATCGCCCCGTTTTCCCGCTAGCGAATCCCCGCCATAAGGAGCACATCCCAAATGTCCGCCACCGCACTGCGTATCGTCGAAGGATCCTCCATGGACAAGTCCAAGGCCCTCTCAGCCGCGCTCTCCCAGATCGAGCGCCAGTTCGGCAAGGGCTCGGTGATGAAGCTCGGCAAGAACGACCGTTCGATGGATGTCGAGACGGTGTCGTCGGGATCGCTCGGGCTCGATATCGCCCTTGGCGTCGGTGGCCTGCCGAAGGGGCGCGTCGTCGAAATCTACGGGCCGGAATCGTCGGGCAAGACCACGCTGGCGCTGCACACGGTGGCGGAAGGTCAGAAGAAGGGCGGCATTTGTGCCTTCATCGACGCTGAACACGCGCTCGACCCGGTCTATGCGCGCAAGCTCGGCGTCAACATCGACGAGCTCCTGATCTCGCAGCCGGACACCGGCGAGCAGGCGCTGGAGATCTGCGACACGCTGGTGCGCTCCGGCGCGGTCGACGTGCTGGTGGTCGATTCGGTCGCGGCGCTGGTGCCGAAGGCCGAGCTCGAGGGCGAGATGGGCGATGCGCTGCCGGGCCTGCAGGCGCGCCTGATGAGCCAGGCGCTGCGCAAGCTCACCGCCTCGATCAACAAGTCCCACACCATGGTGATCTTCATCAACCAGATCCGCATGAAGATCGGCGTGATGTACGGTTCGCCGGAGACCACCACCGGCGGCAACGCGCTGAAATTCTACGCCTCGGTCCGCCTCGACATCCGCCGCATCGGCGCGATCAAGGAGCGCGACGAGGTGGTCGGCAACACCACCCGCGTCAAGGTGGTGAAGAACAAGCTGGCGCCGCCCTTCAAGCAGGTCGAGTTCGACATCATGTACGGCGAGGGCGTTTCCAAGATGGGCGAGATCCTCGACCTCGGCGTCAAGGCCGGCATCGTCGAGAAGTCCGGCGCCTGGTTCTCCTATGACAGCCAGCGGCTCGGCCAGGGCCGCGAGAATTCCAAGGCGTTCCTGAAGGCGAATCCCGACATCACCGCCAAGATCGAGGCCGCGATCCGGCAGAACTCCGGCCTGATCTCCGAGCAGATCCTCGCCGGCACGCCCGAGCGCGACGCCGAAGGCGAGGAGCCGACGGAGGAGTAAGGCTCAAGCATGATCCGGAAAAGTGCGAAGCGGTTTTCCCTCGCGACAAACGCGAAGCGTTTGCGCGGAGATCATGCTCAAACGATCACATGACTTCGCTGCAAGCGGGCGCTGAGGACGTTGAGTTGCCGACGTCCTCGGCGCCCGTTTGGTTTTGTGTGTCGTCGAGAGAGTTAGGCCGATGAAACGCCTGATCCTGACCAGTCCGTCCGGCCTCACCCTGGCACGTTCGGGGTTTGCCGAAGTCGCTGTTACATCTGCCTTTCGCTTTGTCGGTGGACCGCTGCCGTCGCCAGGAGAACTCGAGGCGTATTTCGGGTCGCGGTCGGACAAGAATCCAGTCGGACACTGGTCGCACTGGAGCGCGTGGGGCCAGGGATCTCAGGATGCCAGGGCGCGCAGGGATCTTGCACTGATCGAATTTTGCGACCCTTACGAAGTGATCGAGCTTTGGTTCGATCCGGGCCCGGATGATCAGCTGCAGCTGATCTGGATGCTCGATCATTTCCGGGCTTACCCGGCGATGGTCGACAAGTTGAAATTGCGGCTTGTCGCATTCGATCTGTTGACGATGCACGAGACGTGGCGTGGCTGGGACCAGGTGCCGCTTGTCAATGTCCGATCTGCGGACCTCGAGATCGCGAGCGCGTGTTGGCAGGCGTACCAGGCGACAACGCCGGAGGCGTGTTTCGATGTGGTGCATCGCGACCTGAGCGGGTTTCCCTTGCTGAGGCCGGCGCTGCTTGATCTGCTTCGTGATCTACCATCGAGCCGATCCGGACTGGGCGCGACCGAGATGCGGTTGCTTGAACTGGTCGCCGCCGGGTTCATGGGGACGAACGCGCTGTTCTACCTCCGCGGCTTTCGCCAGCGTGGCGTCTTTAACGACATGGAAATCGGCAGGCTGCTCGAAGGCCTTGCGCATGGTCCGCGACCGGCGATTGCCGGGCTCGACGATGGCTTGCGCTCCATCGACCCGGATAATGCGCGACGTCGCCTGGAGGCCTTCCAGCGAAGCCGCTTGTCGGTGACGGAGTTTGGCAAGGCGGTGCTTGCTCACAAGGCGGACTTCACCGACCACAATCCGATCAATCGCTGGTGGGGCGGCACGCACCTCACCAACGACAACCTTTGGCGCTGGAACCAGTCGCTGCGGAAGCTGTAGCGCTGGCTCTTACCCGCCTATTGCCGCGCCAGCGCCTTTTCGCGGCTCGCGATCAGTGCCCGCAAATCCTCGGTCACCGCGACCGACTGATGGGTCTTCTGATCGGTCGCGACCCAGATGATCTCGCCAGTGGCGCGCAGGTCATCGGAGCCCTTGGCAAAGATCGCGAGCGCAAGGTTGATCGAGGAACGGCCGATCCGCGCGACCCGTACGCAGACCTCGATGTCCTCGTCGAACCGGATCGGCGCCTTGTATTCGACGACCGACTTCACGGTGTGAAAGTCGATCCCGGTCCGCGCCACTTCGCCGAGATAGTCATAGCCGAGCGCGCGAAAATATTCCGTGATCGCGGTGTCGAAATAGGTCAGGTAGTGGGCGTTGAACACCACGGCCTGCGCGTCGACCTCGGAATAGCGGACGCGGAACGGGAAATGAAACCAGAATTCCTCGCGCATGTTTCCTCCTGCCGCGGGCGGCCCTCGCTATCGTTCGTCCCGCGGCCCGCTTCGACCGATGCAGGTCGCGGGCAAGCGAAGCGACGAGCTCTTTTCTTTGAAATGGTGGGTTGAGCCGCAGGGCTCAACCCATGCTTCGATGTCCGGATGAGGCGCGCCCCGGCTACTCCGCCGCCTGCGCGTAGTCCTCGACCGGCGGGCATGAGCACACCAGGTTGCGGTCGCCATAGACGTTGTCGACGCGGCCGACCGGGCTCCAGTATTTGTCGGAACGCGACACGCCGGCCGGGAAGCAGCCCTCGGCGCGGGTGTAGGCCCGGTTCCAGGCATCGTCGGCGATGTCGTGGACGGTGTGCGGCGCGTGGCGCAGCGGCGAGGCCTCGACCTTCCAGCGGCCCTTCTCGATCTCCGCGATTTCGTCGCGGATCGCGATCATGGCGTCGCAGAAGCGGTCGATCTCGAACTTCGATTCCGATTCCGTCGGTTCGATCATCAGCGTGCCCGCCACCGGGAAGCTCATGGTCGGCGCGTGGAAGCCGTAATCGATCAGGCGTTTCGCGATGTCGTCGACGGTGACGCCGCTGGTCGTCTTGAGCGGCCGCGGATCGACGATGCACTCATGCGCAACGCGGCCGCGCTCGTTGCGGTACAGCACCGGGAAGTGCGGCTGCAGCCGTGCGGCGATGTAGTTGGCATTGAGGATCGCGATCTCGGTCGCCCGCGTGAGGCCTTCGCCGCCCATCATCAGGATGTAGATGTAGGAGATGGTCAGGATCGACGCCGAGCCGAACGGCGCGGCCGACACCGGGCCGATGGCGTGCGCCGTCGTGCCGTCGGTTGCGGGATGGCGATTCTCAGGATGACTTGGCAGATAAGGCGCAAGATGCGCCTTCACGCCGATCGGGCCCATGCCCGGGCCGCCGCCGCCATGCGGGATGCAGAAGGTCTTGTGCAAATTGAGATGGCTGACATCGGCGCCGTAATCGCCGGGCCGCGAGAGTCCGACCTGCGCGTTCATGTTGGCGCCGTCGAGATAGACCTGGCCGCCATGCGCATGCACGACGTCGCAGATCTCGCGGATATGCTCCTCGAACACGCCGTGGGTCGACGGATAGGTGATCATGACCGCCGCAAGGTTGGCGGAGTGCTTCTCGGCCTTGGCGCGGAGATCATTGACGTCGACGTCGCCGCGCGCATCGCACGCCACAACCACGACCTCCATGCCGACCATCGCGGCCGAGGCCGGGTTGGTGCCGTGCGCAGAGGAGGGGATCAGGCACACCTTGCGGTGCGGCTCGCCGCGCGCCAAGTGATAGCCCCGGATCGCCAGCAGTCCGGCATATTCGCCCTGTGCGCCGGAATTCGGCTGCAGCGAGACCGCGTCATAGCCGGTGATGTCGCACAGCCACTGCTCCAGCCGCTTGAACAGCGCGTGATAGCCTTTGGCCTGATCCGGGGGCGCGAACGGATGCAGATTGCCGAACGCCGGCCAGGTCAGCGGGATCATCTCGGTGGTGGCGTTGAGCTTCATCGTGCAGGAGCCGAGCGGGATCATCGCGCGGTCGAGCGCGAGGTCGCGATCGCTGAGCTTGCGCATGTAGCGCAGCAGCTCGGTCTCGGAACGATGCGTATTGAACACCGGATGGGTGAGGAAGGCGCTCGAGCGCCGCAGATCCTTCGGCAGCGCCTCGTGCGCGCCGGCCTCGATCTCGGCATAGCTGAGCTTGCCGCCGAACACGCGCCACACCGCCTCGACCGTCTCCGGCGTCGAGGTCTCGTCGAGCGCGATGCCGAGCGTGGTCGCGCCGATGCGCAGATTGATCCGCTCCGCCAGCGCGCGGGTGACGAGCTCGATCTGCCTGGCGCCGGCCTCGACGGTCACGGTGTCGAAGAACGCTTCGCTGGTCGGCGCAAAGCCGAGCTTGCGCAGGCCGGCGGCAAGCACGGTGGCGCGGCGATGCACGCTGCGTGCGATATGGGTCAGGCCCTCGGGACCGTGATAGACCGCATACATCGAGGCGATCACGGCGAGCAGCACCTGCGCGGTGCAGATGTTCGAGGTCGCCTTCTCGCGGCGGATATGCTGCTCGCGGGTCTGCAGCGCGAGGCGATAGGCGGGCTGCCCGCGCGAATCCACCGAGAGGCCGACGATGCGGCCGGGCAGCGAGCGCTTCAGCGTGTCGCGCACCGCCATATAGGCGGCGTGCGGTCCGCCGTAACCCATCGGCACGCCGAACCGCTGCGCCGAGCCGATCGCGATGTCGGCGCCGAGCTCGCCGGGCGAGGTGAGCAGCGTCAGCGACAGCAGGTCCGCCGCGACGATCGCAAGCGCGCCCTTGGCGCGCAGCGACGCAATGGCAGGCTTGAGGTCGCGCACCGCACCCGATGTTCCCGGATACTGCAGCAGCGCGCCGAGCACATCGGCGTTGTCGAGCTCGGTCAGGGGATCGCCGACGACCAGCGCCCAGCCCAGCGGCGCGGCGCGCGTGCGCATCACCGCCAGCGTCTGCGGATGCACCTCCTTGTCGACGAAGAACACCTTTGCCTTGACCTGCGAGTGGCGCTCGGCGAGCGCCATCGCCTCCGCCGCTGCGGTCGCCTCGTCGAGCAGCGAGGCGTTGGCGACGTCGAGCCCGGTGAGGTCGCAGATCATGGTCTGGAAGTTGAACAGCGCTTCGAGCCGGCCCTGGCTGATCTCCGGCTGGTACGGCGTATAGGCAGTGTACCAGGCCGGGTTCTCCAAAATGTTGCGCTGGATCACCGCGGGCAAAATGGTGCCGGAATAGCCTTGGCCGATCAGCGAGGTGAACACCTGGTTCTGCGCGGCGAGCTCGCTCATATGCGCGAGCGCCTCGGTCTCGCTCAGCGCCCGGCCGAGATCGAGCGGCGCCTTCTGCCGGATCGAGGCCGGCAGCGTCTCATTCATCAGCGCCTGCAGGCTCGCGGCGCCGACCGTCTCGAGCATCGCGTTGATGTCGCGCGGCGACGGTCCGATGTGGCGGCGGACGAAATCGGTGGCGGCTTCGTTGATCGGCTTGAAGGGCGCGTTCATGGGTGATCCTCGGGGTGATCCTTTAGGCGGTGTGCGCGGCGTAGGCGGCCTCATCCATCAGGCCGCCGAGCTCGCCCTTGTCGGCAATCTTCATCTTGAAGAACCAGGCCTTGCCGCCTGCGTCCGAATTGACCAGCGCGGGCTCGGCGGCGAGCGCGTCGTTGACCTCGACCACCTCGCCGGTGATCGGCGCGTAGACGTCGGAGGCGGCCTTGACGGATTCGACGACCGCGGCGGCCTCGGCCTTCTTCAGGCTGCGGCCGACCTTGGGCAGTTCGACGAACACGACGTCGCCGAGCTGCGACTGCGCATAGTCGGTGATGCCGATCGTGGCGACGTCGCCCTCGATGCGGAGCCATTCGTGGTCGGACGTGTACAGCGTCGTCATGGGGATCGATCCTTTGGCGTTTAGCGTTTGTAGGTATTGGGGACGAAGGGCGTTGCCGCGACCTTCAGGGGCAGCCGCTGGCCTCGCACTTCGGCGAAAACGGTGGTGCCGGCCGTGGAAAGGGCGGTAGGCAGATAGCCCATCGCGACCGGCGCATTGAGGCTCGGGCCGAAGCCGCCCGAGGTCACCTTGCCGATCTGCTCGGTCGAGGCGGCATCGGCGAACAATGCCGCGCCTTCGCGCACCGGGGCGCGGCCGTCGGGCTTCAGGCCGACCCGCCGGCGCCCGGCGCCATCTGCGAATTGCGCGAGAATCTTGTCGGCGCCCGGGAAGCCGCCGGCGCGGGCGCCGCCGCTGCGGCGAACCTTCTGCACCGACCATTCCAGCGCGCCTTCGACCGGCGTCGTCGTGGTGTCGATGTCATGGCCATAGAGGCACAGCCCGGCTTCGAGCCGCAGGCTGTCGCGCGCGCCGAGGCCGATCGGCAACACGTCGGGATTGTCGAGCAGCGCGGTGACCAGGGCTTCCGCCTTGTCCGCGGGCACCGAGATCTCGAAGCCGTCCTCGCCGGTATAGCCGGAGCGCGAGACGAAGCAGTCGATGTCGGCGACGCGGCGCGGACCGGCGTCCATGAATTTCATCGAACTGACATCTGGACAAAGTTTCGCCAGCGCCGATTCGGCTTTCGGCCCCTGCAGCGCGATCAGCGCGCGGTCGGCCAGCGCCACGATCTCGCAGCTATCGGAGAGATGCGCGCGCAGATGCGCCTCGTCCTCTTCCTTGCAGGCGGCGTTGACCACCAGGAACAGGTGATCGCCGAAATTCGCCACCATCAGGTCGTCGAGCAGGCCGCCCTCGTTGTTGGTGAACTGAGCGTAGCGCTGCCGTCCCGGCGCGATGCCAACGATGTCCTGCGGCACCAGTTTCTCCAGCGCGAGCGCCGCGTCGGCGACCTTGCCGGATTTGGCCTTCAGCACCAGCTGGCCCATGTGCGACACGTCGAACAGGCCGGCTTCCTTGCGGGTGTGCAGATGCTCCTTCAACACGCCGGCCGCATATTGCACCGGCATGTCGTAGCCGGCGAACGGCACCATCTTGGCGCCGCGCGCAAGGTGCAGCGCGTGCAGCGGGGTCTGTTTCAGCGGGGAAGTTTCGCTTGCAAGCATCACAGGGCCCTCGCGGTTCCCGTCGGGGACCTATTTCCCCTTGAGAAACCTGCAGAAAGCCCCATCTGTCGCTGTGCCTGAGAGTATTATCCCGTCGGCGGACGCATCGGGGCGAACCCCAGCGTCTCTTTCCAGATGTCAGACGTCACGCGGTCCTTTTGCCTGAGAGTTTCCGGGGCGGTTGCTCCTTCGGCGCCGGCGGTAAGGCCGGTCTCTCCCGACGTGACTAGGTATAGGTAGGTAGAAAACACGGCGCCACCAAGACTGTCAACGCAGCTGCAGCAACTATCCAATGGGCTTTGTGCTGCCGCGGCAAGCCCATGATCCGCCTGCACAGTTTCTGGACACCGCAGCTGGCAATGTCTAAAAGCGTTCGGCCGGAAAATGACGCCTTTTTGCGGCTGGCCGGCCCCTTTTTCCGATTGGATGAACATGAGCAGCGTCAACGACATCAGGTCGACATTTCTGAACTTCTTCAAGGAGAACGGGCACGAGATCGTGGCCTCGTCGCCGCTGGTTCCGCGCAACGACCCGACCTTGATGTTCACCAATGCCGGCATGGTGCAGTTCAAGAACGTCTTCACCGGCGTCGAGAAGCGCTCCTATCAGCGCGCCACGACGTCGCAGAAGTGCGTGCGCGCCGGCGGCAAGCATAACGACCTCGACAATGTCGGCTACACCGCGCGCCATCTCACCTTCTTCGAGATGCTCGGCAACTTCTCGTTCGGCGATTACTTCAAGGAGCGCGCGATCGAGCTCGCCTGGAATCTAATCACCAAGGATTTCGGGCTGAAGAAGGACAAGCTGCTGGTCACCGTCTACCACACCGACGACGAGGCGGCCGGCTACTGGAAGAAGATCGCGGGCTTCTCGGACGACCGCATCATCCGCATCCCGACCTCGGACAATTTCTGGGCGATGGGCGACACCGGCCCGTGCGGTCCGTGCTCCGAGATCTTCATCGACCGTGGCGAGCACATCTGGGGCGGCCCTCCGGGCAGCCCGGAGGAGGATGGCGATCGCTTCCTCGAATTCTGGAACCTCGTGTTCATGCAGTACGAGCAGGTGACGAAGGAGGAGCGCGTGGCGCTGCCGCGTCCCTCGATCGACACCGGCATGGGGCTGGAGCGCATGGCCTGCATCCTGCAGGGCGTCGAGAGCGTGTTCGAGACCGATCTGTTCCGTAACCTGATCGATGCGGCGGCGTCGGCCCTCGGCCACGGGCCGAGCGAGCAGAACCTGGCCTCGTACCGCGTGATTGCGGATCATCTGCGCTCGTCGGCGTTCCTGATCACCGACGGCGTGCTGCCGTCGAACGAGGGCCGCGGCTACGTGCTGCGCCGGATCATGCGCCGTGCGATGCGCCATGCGCAGCTCTTGGGCGCGAGCGAGCCGCTGATGCATCGCCTGGTCTGGGCGCTGGTCCGCGAGATGGGCCAGGCCTATCCGGATCTGGTCCGCGCCGAGAAGCTGATCGAGGAGACGCTGCGGCTGGAGGAGACGCGCTTCCGCAAGACGCTGGCGCGCGGCCTGTCGATCCTCGACGAGAAGAGCGCCGGCCTCAAGAAGGGCGACATGTTCGACGGCGACACCGCGTTCACGCTGTACGACACCTACGGCTTCCCGCTCGATCTGACGCAGGACGCGCTGAAGTCGCGCGGCATCAGCGTCGACCAGGCGTCGTTCACCGACGCGATGGAGCGGCAGCGCGTGAAGGCGCGCGCCTCCTGGGCAGGTTCGGGCGAGGCGGCGAGCGAGGCGATCTGGTTCCCGCTGCGCGAGAAGCTCGGCGCGACCGAATTCCTCGGCTACGAGACCGAGAGCGCGGAAGGCGCGGTGACGGCGCTGATCAAGGACGGCGCCGAGGTCGAGAGCCTGAACGCCGGCGAGAGCGGCGCGATCGTGCTGAACCAGACCCCGTTCTACGGCGAGTCCGGCGGCCAGGTCGGCGATACCGGCGTGCTGACCGGCGAGGGCGTCAAGTTCCGCGTCTCCGACACGCAGAAGAAGGCCGGCGATCTGTTCGTGCATCTTGGCACGGTGGAGCAGGGCACGCTCGGCGTCGGCACCGCACTGCAGCTCGAGGTCGATCACAGCAGGCGCTCATCGATCCGCGCCAACCATTCGGCGACGCATCTGTTGCACGAGGCGCTGCGCCAGGTCCTCGGCGATCACATCGCCCAGCGCGGCTCGCTGGTCACGCCGGACCGGCTGCGCTTCGACTTCGTGCATCCGAAGCAGATCACACCGGAAGAACTAGCCCGGATCGAGGACATCGCCAACGATGTCGTGCTGGAGAATGACGAGGTCACGACCCGGGTCATGGGCGTCGACGATGCCCGTGAGGCCGGCGCCCGCGCGCTGTTCGGCGAGAAGTACGGCGATGAGGTTCGCGTCGTGTCGATGGGCAAGGGTGCCCGCGATCACGGCCAGAACGCGCTTGGCTGGTCGGTCGAGCTCTGCGGCGGCACCCATGTCCGCCGCACCGGCGACATCGGCATGATCTCGGTGACCAGCGAGGGCGCGGTCGCGTCCGGCGTGCGCCGCATCGAGGCGCTGACCGGACATCACGCGCGCAAGCATGCCAACGACACCATCGCGCTGGCCAAGACCGCGGCGCTGGAGCTGCGCACCACGATCGACGACGTGCCGGCGCGCATCGCCGCGCTGATGGAGGAGCGCAAGAAGCTCGAGCGCGATCTGTCTGACGCCCGCAAGAAGCTCGCGATGGGTGGCGGCGGTGCGTCCAACGGCGCCGCCTCAGCCGTTCGCGAGGTCGGCAACGTCAAGCTGCTGGCACGCGCGGTCGAGGGCGTCGAGACCAAGGATCTCAAGAGTCTCGTCGACGACGGCAAGAAGCAGATCGGCTCGGGCGTGGTCGCGATCGTCGGCGTCACCGAGGACGGCAAGGCCGGCATCGTGGTCGGCGTCACCGCCGATCTGACCGCGCGGTTCAACGCGGTCGAGCTCGTGCGCAAGGGCTCCGAAGTGCTCGGCGGCAAGGGCGGCGGCGGCCGCCCCGACATGGCGCAGGCCGGCGGCCCCGACGGGGCCAAGGCCAATGCCGCACTGTCGGCGATCGAGCAGGCCATGAGTCAACAGGCATCGGCCGGCGCCTGACGGAGAGGCTGATGGTGGCGACGGCTCCGCTCAAGCCCACGATCAACGATCCCAGGCTGCGCGACCGTCTCTACGATCTGCTCGAACGCCATGACCTGCCGCATTCGGGCGGCTCGCATTTTGTTCGGCTCGTCATCGCGGTCATCGCCGTCGACGTGCTTGCGGCGATCCTGGGGTCGGTGCCAGAGATCGACGCGCAGGTCGGCTGGCTGCTCAGGGCGATCGAAATCGCGGCGGTCATCGCATTCGCGCTGGAATATGCCGCGCGCCTCTGGAGCGTGGTCGGTCACTCGCTGCGCGACATGACGCCGGCGCGGGCGCGGCTGGAATACGCCTTCTCGACGCTCGGCGTGATCGACCTGCTGGCCTTCCTGCCGTCGGCCGTCGCGCTTGCGGTTGGTGACAAGACCGCGCTGGTGCTGTTCGGCATGCTGCCGTTCCTCAAGCTGGTGCGCTATTCGACCGCAATGCGCTCGCTGCTGGCGGCGCTGCATGCCGAGCGGCGCACGCTGTTCGGCTGCGTGGTGATCCTGACCGGCGCGGTGCTGCTGTTCGCCTCGTTGCTCTATGCCATCGAGCACAAGGTGCAGCCGGACAAGTTCGGCACCATGCCGCAGGCGATGTGGTGGGCGATCGTGACGCTCGGCACCGTCGGTTACGGCGACGTCGTCCCGATCACGCCGCTCGGCCGGACCGTCACGGTGGTCGCGATCGTGGTCGGCTTTGCGATGATCGCGCTGCCGGTCGCGATCATCTCGACCGCGTTCGCCGACGAGGTCCGGCGCCGCGACTTCGTCGTGACCTGGGGCATGCTGGCGCGGGTGCCGCTGTTCTCGCATCTCAACGCCGCCGATATTTCCGACATCATGCGCCTGCTGCGGTCGCAAACCATCGAGGCCGGCGAGGTCCTGGTGCGGCGCGGCGATGCGGCGTCATCGATGTATTTCATCACCGCGGGCGAGGTCGAGATCGACCTGCCGAGCCAGCTTGTGCGGCTTTCCGACGGCGCGTTCTTCGGCGAGATCGCGCTGCTGCGGCGGACCAGCCGCTCCGGCACGGTGACGGCGACGCGCAAGACCAAGCTCCTGGTGCTCGATGCGCAGGACTTCCATGCCCTGATCGCGCGCATGCCGGCGCTCGCCGCCCATGTCCGGGAGACCGCCGAGGCGCGGCTCGCCGACCCGATCGCGGCCGGCGGCGACCTGGCCGCCGCAGAGATCGCCCAGGCGCCGTGCGAGACAGACGGCGGCATCCGCGATTAAAGCGGGATCAGTTTTGGTTGAATCGGCTTGGCGCGGCCTCGGTTCACCTCTCCCAAGGGAGAGGTGACCTTTCGACGCCGTTCCAACTCAACCTAATCTCATCAGGCTTTAGGCTCAGTCTCTCCGCAGGAACACGTAATCCGCCGAGTAGGCCGCGCCCTTCAGCGCGCCTGGTTTGTCGCAGGCGCCGCTGAGCTCGCCGCCCGAGGTGTTGATCCGCTGCACGGTTGCGACGCCGGAGAGCAGGCCGTTGCCGCGGTGGGCGATCACATCGAGCTTCAGCCAGGGAATATCGGCGGCGGTGGTGCCGGGCGCGCTGCCGGCGGTGCGGGCGGTCACGGCGCTGCCGTCGACATGCTCCCAGTTCGGACCCGCATAATGCCGGCCGACCGTGCGGTCCTCGGCAATCAGGGTGGCGACCGGTTCGCGGAACGACCAGGCGAGCTTGCCGTCGGTGACCGGCTTGCACTCATAGACCTGCACGCCCTCGGCATGGACCGACAGGACCGGGGACTCGCCGGGCGCCGCGACGGCGTCGGGCAGGGGACCGGCAGCAAATGCCGCCGACCCGGTGAGCGAGAACGATGCGAGCACGACGGCTCTGACAAGGGCCATGGTCATGCTCGCACCTGTCTTCCCAGGATGACGGCCTCAGGCCGCGATCGCCTTCACGAGGTTGTCGGACACCTTGTCGAGGAATCCGGTGGTCGAGAGCCAGCGCTGGTCGGCGCCGACCAGCAGCGCCAGGTCCTTGGTCATGTAGCCCTCTTCGACGGTGGCGACGCAGACCTTCTCCAGGGTGGTGGCGAACTTCGCCAGCGCCTCGTTGTTGTCGAGCTTGGCGCGATGGGCGAGGCCACGGGTCCAGGCGAAGATCGACGCGATCGAGTTGGTCGAGGTCTCCTTGCCCTTCTGGTGCTCGCGGTAGTGGCGGGTCACGGTGCCGTGGGCGGCCTCGGCTTCCACGGTCTTGCCGTCCGGGGTGAGCAGCACCGAGGTCATCAGGCCGAGCGAGCCGTAGCCCTGGGCCACGGTGTCGGACTGCACGTCGCCGTCATAGTTCTTGCAGGCCCAGACATAGCCGCCGGACCATTTCAGCGCCGAGGCCACCATGTCGTCGATCAGGCGGTGCTCGTAGGTCAGGCCCTTGGCGTCGAATTCCTTCTTGAACTCGCGGTCGAAGACGTCCTGGAAGATGTCCTTGAAGCGGCCGTCATAGACCTTCAGAATCGTGTTCTTGGTCGACAGATAGACCGGGTAGTTGCGCATCAGGCCGTAGTTGAACGAGGCGCGGGCGAAATCGGTGATGGAGTCGTCGAGATTGTACATCTCCATCGCGACGCCGGCGCCGGGCGCCTTGAACACTTCCTTCTCGATCACGGTGCCGTCCTCGCCGACGAACTTCAGCGACAGCGTGCCCTTGCCGGGGAACTTGATGTCGGTGGCGCGGTACTGGTCGCCATAGGCATGGCGGCCGATGATGATCGGCTTGGTCCAGCCGGGAACCAGGCGCGGCACGTTCTTGCAGATGATCGGCTCGCGGAAGATGCAGCCGCCGAGGATGTTGCGGATGGTGCCGTTCGGCGACTTCCACATCTGCTTCAGGCCGAACTCCTTCACCCGGGCCTCGTCGGGGGTAATGGTGGCGCATTTGACGCCGACGCCGACCTTCTTGATGGCTTCGGCGGCGTCGATGGTCACCTGGTCGTTGGTCTCATCGCGGTATTCCATGCCCAGATCGAAATAGAGCAGTTCGACATCCAGGAACGGGTTGATCAGCTTGTCCTTGATGTACTGCCAGATGATCCGGGTCATCTCGTCGCCATCGAGCTCGACGACGGGGTTGGATACCTTGATTTTTGCCATGACGGGGAGGCCCTCTTGGGAACGGCGCGCTTTTGACGGCGGGGGTGGAAAATACGCCTGCGCTATAGCACCGCCCGCCGACGGGCGAAAGCGCACCGGTTATGCACTTTCAGCCCATCTTTTCACCGAGAACCGCCATTCTGGACGGACCAGAATGGAGCCTCCCGGCCTGGTTTTTTGACGGGTTTTCTTCATGCGAACCGGTGCCCGCTTCGCTTGAAAACCCTCTAAAATGCGACCTGCGTCGCGGTGCCGGCCACGATGTACCAGGTCACGAACAGGCCCGCGATCAGGGCCCCCGGCAGGCTCGATCCGGTCCGCCGCCAGGTGAAGGTCGCGATCACGGCGACGATCGCGAGCAGCGGCACGAACTGGATCGCGACGATGGTCGAGAGCGGCACGAAACCGGGGTCCGGGACCGGGTTGAACAGCTTCCCCGTCAGCCACAGCGTGCCGTATTGCAGCACCAGCAACACGATGAAACCGAACGTCAGCGCCAGGATGTTGGTCAGGTACAGCGCCCCGCGCGGCGCATCCATGGTCGAGAAATTCCGGTGCAGCACGTGCAGCGCCACGACGAAAAACGCCGTGAACGGAATCAGATAGATCAGGAAGATGAGGAATTGCTTCGCGCTCATCAACTTGAGTGCGACGATCCAGAAGCGGAAGTCGATCTTGAAGGCGAGATCGGCGAGCCACAGCGCGGCGTAGCCGACCGCGACCGAAGCCAGCGCGATCACGACGGATTGACCGACGAGGCCGGTCCGGCTGGTGCGCTTCGGGGCGAACCGCATCAGGGCGAGCGTGATCAGGCCGTTGATGATGGCCCAGACCAGGATCTGGTTGGTGATGCCCTGCGGCAGGAACGCGCTCGGGGTGACGAAAGTGCCGCCCAGCGCAAAGGCCGGGTAATAGGTCAGCGCCGGGATGAAGGCGGACAGGATGAACGCCGTGGTCCAGCGCCGGCCGCTCGCGGCCTGATGTGGCGGCATGGTGCCGTCGGCAACCGCCGGCAGCCGCAGGCGGGAGAACATCCTGGCCTCCAGCAAACCGTCGAACGTCCCGATGACCAGGGCGATGAAACCGACGAGGGCGATGAGCGTGCCGATTTCCTTGCGGAACCAGATCTGGTCGTCGACCGGCCGCGGCGTGCCGCCCTTCAATGTCTTGGCGAACCAGTCGAGGCTGTAGCCGATCGCCTCATGCGAGATGTGCTCGGCCGGATGGGTCAACGCCGGGGTGTACAGCACCCGCGCGGTGCCGTCGGCCGGATCGCCATAGACCTTGCCCGGCTCGACCGCGCCTTGCGTGCCGAACAGCGCCCAGAGCTTTGGGCTCTTGGTGACGTCGCGGGCGAGCTGGACGCTCCACATCAGGTCGGGGAATTCCTCGTACTGCGCGAACACCAGCGCGGTGTTGCGCGGCCAGCTCACGGTGCCCTCGGCAGCGAATGGCTTGCCGGTGGACGAGCCCTCGAGCACCATCGACTTGTAGTCGTTGGGCATTGCTGCCGCGGCGGCGAGCACGGTCCAGCCGCCCATCGAATGGCCCTCGAGCCCGATATTCTCCTTGTCGACGAATTGGAGGCTGCGCAGATAGGCAAGGCCGTCAGGTCCGCCAAAACCGTTGGCGAAGGAGGGCGGGTCGCTATAGCCGTGGCCGGTCTGGTCGAGCGCGAGCACCACGTAGCCGCGGCGGGCGAACTCGATGGCGAAGCCGTCCTGGGTCTCGCGCGAATTGATATAGCCGTGGACGGCGAGGATGCCGGGCGCCGGAATCTGCGGCGTGGCATTCGGTGGGATGTAGAGCAGGGCGCTCATGGTATTGCCCTTGGCGCCCTTGAAGCGCACATCCTCGATCCGGATGCCGCCGGCGGTCTGCGTGAAGTGGGCGAGCAGGCCCCCCGCCACGATCAAGATCAGGCCCAAAATCGCCAGCGTCCATCTGCCCCGCATCGTCGTCCCCCCAAGGTGCCTCGCCGTTCAACCGGCGTCTCAAGCGTGCCTTTACAGCTTCGCTTTGGTTGTGGTTGATAGCCTATCCGAAGGCCAAGTGCGCGCAAGCGGCAGCCTTCGCTTCGTGCGATTGGGACTCCGATTGAGGATTCGCAAACGCCGCTAACCCTGTTATCTCCTTGGAGAAAATGGTCCCGCGCAAAACCGGTGCAAAGCTGGTCGATGCGGTCTTGGGCCCCTGCATGAGATTTTGAATCAGCCTCCTCGGAAGCTGATTCAAAATCTTCAGACGTTGAATCAGAAAGTGAAGTGAGATGTCCGGCACCGACAAGACCAAGGCAGGGCACGACCTTGCCGGTCCCGTCGTCATCCTGGTCGAGCCGCAGCTTGGCGAGAACATCGGCATGGCCGCGCGCGCGATGGGCAACTTCGCGCTGTCGAGGATGCGCATCGTGAACCCGCGCGACGGCTGGCCGAACATTGCCGCCCAGCGCGCCGCCGCCGGCGCCGACCACATCATCGGTTCCGTCGAGCTGTTCGACACCGTCGAGCAGGCGATCGCCGATCTCACGCTGGTGTTTGCAACCACCGCCCGGGCCCACGACCAGGCCAAGCCGGTGGTCGGGCCGGAAGGCGCGGCGAGTGCGATCGTCGGTCATGTCGCATCCGGCGGCGGCGCCGGCATTCTGTTCGGGCGCGAGCGCGCCGGCCTGACCAATGAAGAGGTCGCGCTCGCCAACCGCATCATCACCTTCCCGGTGAATCCGGGCTTCGCCTCGCTCAATCTGGCGCAGGCGGTGCTGTTGATGGGCTACGAGTGGTTCAAGCTCTCGACCGCCGGCGCGCTGCCGTTCGCGATGCCCGAGCGGTCCGAGCCGGCCTCCCAGCACCAGATGCAGGCGTTCTTCGACAACCTCGTCGCCGAGCTCGACAAGGTCGAGTTCCTGCGGCCGGCGGAGAAGCGCGACACCATGCTGGTGAACCTGCGCAACATCTTCACCCGGATGGATCCGACCAAGCAGGACATGCACACGCTGCATGGGGTGGTGATGGCGATCGCCGAGGGCCGCAAGGGCCCCGCCAAGGGCGGGGTGCTCGACGGCGCCCAGGCGACGCGCTTGCGGGCGCTGCTCGCCGAGCAGGGGCAGGGTGGCGCGACCGCCGATAGCAGCAGCACCGTGCGCGGGCTCGCCCGGCTGCTCCGCCGCAACCCGACCGACGCCGAACGGATCCTGTGGCAGGCGCTGACGCGGGACCGCCGCTTCGCCGGCCAGTTCAAGCGCCAGACCCCGGTCGGCCGCCACATCCCCGACTTCGTCTCCTTCGTGCACCGGCTCGCGATCGAACTGGTCAACCCGAACGAGAGCGAGGCGATCGGGGCCGACCGCGCCAAGCGCAGAGCCTGGCTCGAGGCGCGCGACTACCGGGTGGTCGACATGCAGGTGGCCGAAGTCGAGCGCAATCTCGACGGCGAACTCGCGCGGCTGGAGGCGGGGCTGCAGCAGGCGCGGTGAAGATCGCCGCCGCTCTCTCCCCGTCCTACGCGTGGATTTGAGCGCGTAGCCCCCTCCACGCGTCGTCCCTGCGAAAGCAGGGACCCATACGCCGCGGCTTGTGTTGTTGAAGTGACTCGTTGTTCCACCGTCGCAAGACAATCAGCGTTTGGGGTAATGGATCCCTGCTTTCGCAGGGACGACGCATGTGTTGCGCGGCCGGTGAGTCACACATCCGCATTCTCGCGACGCGCTTCGCCCGAGCTTTGCTCGTCGTTTCGCCGCTCTGATTACAGAGGGCGAAGGGAAAGCCGAGTGCCGACCACAGGCGCGGTGTGGCGCGGATGGCGTGATATCTGCCTTCACAATCCAGTAGGCGGCATCTCGCTAGGCTGACGCCGACACGAGCCACAGACCCACATGCAGGTCGCGCCCATCGGCTCCGATGCTTGCGGCGAGCGCGTTGCGTACCGCTTCCATGGCGCGGCGACGTTGATCGTCCGTGGCATTCTCGAGCAGTGCAGGCAGCGGGCCGGCCTGGGTGATGAAGGCCATGCTTTGCGCGATGTCGCCGCCATGGATCGGCACGTCGGTGGCCTTGAGCGTAATCTCGTGAAACCCCGCCTCGGTCAGGATACCGCGAACGCGCTCCTCGCGCGCGAACGAAAACATCCCGGGCGCCAATGGATCGAGCGGCGGCTGAGGCGGCACGTGCGGTCGTGCCGCCTCGATCGGCACGCGAAACCACGGCGACTCCGGCATGGTGCGAAAACAGACGAACACCAGCCGCCCGCCGGCTTTCATTCCGCTGCGGATGTTGGTGAAGGCCTTGATCGGGTCATCGAAGAACATCAGGCCAAAACGCGAATACACCAGATCCGCCCAGCGAGGTTCGAAGCCGTAGATCGTCGCGTCGGCCAGCGCACAAGTCACGTTGCCAAATCCCGTCTCGGCGACACGATGCCTGGCCAGATCCAGCATCGGGGCCGAGATATCGACACCCAACACGGCACCTGACGGACCAACAATCCTGGCGAACGCCAACAGTGTGTCACCGGTGCCGCATCCGATATCGATTACACGCTCACCCCGCTTTGCCGCCGCAGCACCCAAGCTGACGCTGGTGACCGACGTGAAGACATCGCTGATCACCGCTTGCTGCGAAACCCATGAGTGCCCCATGGTGCTGTTCCAAAACTCTGCTCCCCGGGGGTTTGCGGTAGGCGTCTGCATTTGATCAATCTCCTGGTGCTGAAAATCCAACCGAGTGTCGGCTGAAAACAAACTGCAAAAAATTCCAAATGGAATGCGAACTGCAGCCGACGCGCTTCCCATGTCGGCTTCAGGCCCTCAGGACGTCCTTGCACGATCCGCATCTGATCGATGCTGGACGGCGCTCAGGTGGTGGAGTCATTGCCGCCGCCCTTCGGCTTGGATATCGGGGGGATGCAGCTGCCGAAACGTGGATCGAGCGGATCGTAGCGCGACTTCATTCTCGCAACGACGTAGAGCGCCGCCAGTGCGAAGGAGCCGAGCAACAGCAGGCCCCATGCAGGTGGCGGACCTGCAATCAAAAGCACTGCTGCCCCAACGAGGGCTGACGCGAAAATGCCCGAAGACAATTTTGCAGCCATGACCGGCTCCGCAGCTAGCGCAGGGACGGGATACTACCCCTGAAATCGTTCTGTTTGTGAGAGGCCGACTGCGACACGCCGGCGCAGATATCTCCACCTGCGCGGTGATTCAGGGCCAGGACTTCGGGACGGATACCGTGCAGCTGAATGGAGGTTGAGTTGGCCCGGCTCACTTGCTCACTGCCGCGTGGATGGCGCGGCAGTGTTGTACCAGAGCCTCGTGCGAGACCACGAATTGCTTCAACGGCGTGTTGATGTCGTAGAAGTAGATGTTGGCCACGAAGCCATAGATGCCGGCATCGACGGTCGTCGGTTTGTCACCATGCACATAGCCTTGGCTCGGGATCAGGCTCGCCAGTGCGGCGAGATCGGCGAGCCCGCGGGCCATCGCGGCGTCGGGCTCGAAGCGGCCGATGCCCTGATAGTAATAGCGCCGGGCGTTGAACTCCTTGGCCTTCATCAAGCCGTCATCGGTGAGGCCCGGATGCTCGCGCATGAGCGCATCGCGGAACAGGGGCCGGTAGCGCTCGTCCTGCCAGCGCGAATAGGACATTACCCAGTAGAGATCGTCGAGCGTCCGCGTGACGAGGAGATTGGTCGTGCGCTGCGCCGGCGTCAGCGCGGCATCAAGCGCCACGCCATATTTTCCGGTGACATAGGCGAGGATGGTCTCGCTGTCGCCGACAGTGTCACGGCCGTCGACGATATAGGGCAATTGCTGGCGCGGCGCCTTCGACGCATCGAAGATGTGCTCGTGCAGGAACGGCACGCCGGCGAGCTTCAGAAAGGCGAATACCTTCAGGCCATAGCCATTGTTGTCGGCGACGCCGAACAGCGGCGGATAGGAATAGAGCGTGAGCATGGCGGCTCGTCACGTTCGAGTGTGACCACAGGCTATCTCAGAATTGGTCAGCTGGAAACGCCAGGTAGTTAAGCCCGCGTGTTGCGTCGCAGCGCCTGAAACGATTGCCTACAATCCGTAGTTGATGTCTTATTGCAGTCCTCGTCCCGGGTCGGGCGATTTTTAATACAGATATTTTCAGGGAGGAATTGCGATGCTGCGGACGTGCTTCTCATGCCTATTCCTGATGGTCTTTTCGTTGTCGGCAATGGCTGCGGACGGTGATTCCAAGCAAAAGGTCGAAGGGATTGCTTCCGAATATGCGGCGAGCTTCAACAAGCAGGACGGCGCGGGAATTGCCGCGCTGTTCGCGACCGGTGGCATCCACGTGAATCCCGCGGGGCCGCGCTCCGACATTGCGGAGTTTTATCAAGGTGCCTTCAAGGCCGGGTTCGACCACGAGGAAATCACGGTGGACCAGGCATGGCCGATCGGCTCGGACATGGCGCTCGCCATCGGCGGGTATCGCATCTCGGGCAAAAACCAAAGCGGCGCGCCTATCGAGACAGGGGGCATCTGGACGGCAACTTACGTGACCGAGGGAGGCAAGCTTAAAATTCGCCTGCTGTCGGCGATGCCCAAACCGCCGCCTCCGAAGTAGGAGGGGCATCCCCTTGTTCGATCCCGCCGCGCGCTTCGGCGCGCGGTTTCGACGACGTCTATGGGCGCATTTCGCGCCAGCGGTGCACGCTTCGGACGATCAAGCCTTTGAGATGCCGCCGTCGATCACCGGCCCCAGGATCTCGTAGCGTTCGCCGCTGAAGCGCACCAGTTGCAACTGCTCGAGCGGATAGTAGTCGGTCGGCGAGGTGTTGACCTTGATGCCTGACAGCAGGAGGTCGGATTCGAAATCCCTCAGGTTCGCCGCCTGTTTGATGATGCTTTCGGACGAGACATCGTCGCCGCACTGCTTGAGCACCTGAACCATGACCTGGCTGACGACATAGGCGATCGCGGCGTAGATGTCGTTCTTGGCCGCCGCCGGATCGTATTTGTCGAGAAACGCCCGCCACTTCACCACCGCGGGATCGCTGTCCCAAGCGGCGTCGACGGGGTCCTTCATGTAGGCGCTCGAGATGATGCCCTTGGAAATGTCGAAGCCCGCGGCCTTCAGCGTCGAGCCAGCGGAGGAGGCGTTGTTGCCGATATAATGCGTCGGCTGCCAGTTCAGCTCGGCGACCTTCTTGATGCCCTGGGCCGCGAATTTCGGCGTCGTCATGCTCATGAACACGTTGGCGCCGGCGGATTTGCATCGCACCACCTGGCTGTCGATGGTCGGATCCGACGTCTCATAGGACAACTCCGCCACGATCGACGATGTCCTGCCGCCAAGTCCGTCCTTGAACCCCTTCAAGACGTCGCGGCCGAAATCGTCGTTCTGATAGATGATGCCGATCTTGGCATCCGGCTGGGTCGCGAGAACGTGCTGCGCGAAGGTCCGCCCCTCGATCTGATAGCAGGGCATGAAGCCCATCGTGTACGGGAAGTTCTTGTGGTCGCCGAACTTGGTGGCGCCGGAAGCGATGAACAGATGCGGGATCTTCTTCTGGTTCATGTATTTCATGATCGCCGCATTGGTCGGCGCACCGAGCGGCGAGAACAGAACGTCGATCTCGTCGCCTTCGACGAGCTTGCGCGCCTGCTCGACGGTCTTGGCCGGGCTGTAGGCGTCGTCATAGGTGATGTATTTGATCATGCGGCCGTTGATGCCGCCTTGCTCGTTGATCATCTTGAAATAGCCGCCGGGCGTGCGGCCGATCGACGAATAGACTGCAGCCGGTCCCGAATAGGCGTCGATATTGCCGATGACGATCTCGGTCTTGCCCTCCGTCTTACCCTTGGCGATGGCGGGCTTGCCGAGCAGCAGCGTGGCTGACGTGGCGGCAGCGCCCTTGATGAGATGACGGCGGGTTGGCTGGGGTGAACGGGGCCTTGTCATTGTATTCCTCCGCTTCTTCTTGTTGGCCGTTTGGCATTATTGGCCGTCTTGGCAGCCTCTGACGGGCATGTCGGCGTGAAGCATTTCATAGTGCCCAAGCCGGATCAAAACCAGTCTATGAAAGGAGCGCGGTGGAACTTGTGCGCAGTCGCTATCAGCAGAAATATTCGGCAGCCGCCGCGCGGCGTGACGGAATGTTTTTCCACCCTCGGTTACCGAAACGCCGCCCCGAATTGCTATACTGCGGCAGATATCATGGCGATTTCGGCAGGGTGGACCGATGGCGAAAGCACTGGAAGGTAAGGTGGCGGCCGTGACCGGCGCGGCGTCGGGCATTGGACTGGCGAGCAGCGAGGCGATGCTGGCCGCGGGCGCGCGCGTGGTGATGGTCGACCGCGACGCCGCCGCGCTGCAGGCGCTCGGGCGCAAGCACGGCGATGCGGCAATCCCGCTGCTGATCGACCTGCTCGATCCCGGCGATTGCGCGACGCTGCTGCCGAAGGTGCTCGAGAAGGCCGGCCAGCTCGACATCCTGCACGCCAATGCCGGGACCTATGTCGGCGGCGACCTCGTCGATGCCGACACCGCTGCGATCGACCGGATGCTGAACCTCAACGTCAACGTCGTGATGAAGAACGTGCACGATGTGCTGCCGCACATGATCGCGCGCGGCACCGGCGACATCATCGTCACGAGCTCGCTCGCCGCGCATTTCCCGACGCCGTGGGAGCCGGTCTATGCGTCGTCGAAATGGGCGGTCAACTGCTTCGTCCAGACGGTGCGGCGCCAGGTGTTCAAGCACGGCATCCGCGTCGGCTCGATCTCGCCCGGACCCGTCATCAGCGCGCTGCTGGCGGACTGGCCGCCCGAGAAGCTTGAGGAGGCCAAGGCGGCCGGAAGCCTGCTGGAGGCCAGCGACGTCGCCGAGGTCGTGATGTTCATGCTGACCCGGCCGCGCGGCATGACGATCCGCGACGTCGTGATGCTGCCGACCAATTTCGATCTGTAGGATTTGCGTGCCGCCCGGGCCGAGGCCAAATTTTGTCCGGCGCGGCGGGATTATTCCGCGCCGCCCAGTGTTCGAGAGGGCACACAACAACAATTCTCAGGGAGGCTTTTCATGCGTCGTTTCAGTCTGGCTTTGTTCTCGTCCGTCACCGTCCTTACCGCCACGCCTGCACTGGCGCAGGCGCCGCTGGTCGAGAAGAACGTCTCGATGGCAATGTCGCTGGCGATCATGCAGGCGGCGCTCGATCAGTGCACCAAGGACGGCTACAAGGTCTCGGTCGTGATCGTCGACAAGGGCGGCAATGTCGCGGCGTCGGTGCGTGGCGACGGCACCGGTCCGCACACGATGGAATTCGCGCGGATGAAGGCCTACACCGCGCGCACCCGTAGCCAGACCTCGCTTGCCACCATGAAGCAGATGGAAGATCCGGCCAACGCCTTCCTGAAGCAGATCCCGAACGTGGTCGGCGTCGGCGGCGGCGTGCCGATCAAGGCCGGCAACGAGGTGATCGGCGGCGTCGGTGTCTCGGGCGCACCGGGCGGCGAGAAGGATGAGGTCTGCGCCAATGCCGGCCTTGCGAAGGTGGCGGACGCGCTGAAGTAGCGCGGACACCGCGCCTTCAGCCGAAACATGGGACGAGGGTAGGGGCGCCGCCGGTTGCGGCGTCCTCGGCATTACACGGCGAGAAGCTGTTGCTCCGCGGCGCTGCCCGCGCGCTTGGGCTTCTTCACCTTCGCCGGCGCGAACAGATTATCGGCGGCGAGGCCCGCGGTGTCGGCAACGGTCGGATCGCACGACACCATGGCCGCGACGATGGCGCCGTCGATCAGCAGCGCGAGCTGGTGCGCGAGCACGGCCGGCTCGGCCGCGCCCATTTCGCCGGCTAGCTTCTCGATATGCGCAAGCACCACCTTCTTGTGCTTCAGCGCGATGTTGCGGAACTGCTTGGCGTCCTTGTCGTGCTCGGCGACCGCGTTGATGAAGGGGCAACCATAGAAGCGCTCCTCGGCGAACCAGGTCTTCAGGGCAGGGAAGATCCGCGACAGCTTGGTCTGCGGATCGCCGCCGCCGGCCTCGATCGCGCCGATGAACCATTCGCGCCACTGCCGGCCTTCGCTCTCCAGCACCGCATGCACGAGGTTGGTCTTCGAGCCGAACAGCTTGTAGAGCGTCGTCTTCGCGGTTCCGGCCTCGTCGATGATCGCGTCGATGCCGGTGGCGTTGATGCCGTTTTTGCAGAACAGATGGGTTGCGGCGTTGAGCAGGCGCCCGCGCGCCGATTCATCGTCGCCGGCGGTGAACGCCGCGGCAGTTTTTTTCTTCGCAAGCGATTTGGCCATGCGCGGCAGTAAATCGGAGCGCGGCAGAATCATCAAGTCGCATCTTCATGCCCGCATCGATGCGCTGAAAATCATCGCGGTCGCGCGGCATTTGCTTGGCGATTGAGCAGGCCGGCACTGATCAATCCGCAGGCAGCTTCGCTTAAGCACCTGCGGGATTTCGCCTTTTGATTTGCGGCGGGACTGGCACGCTTCGTGCAGGAAACAGACCGTTCGGTATCCTGACCAATTCCATCGCTCCCAGGGAGAAAACTGATGACCGCTGTCGCCCAGAAAACCGCACTGACCGGCTGCCTCGCGCCGATCGACAGAGGCGGGCTCGAGCAGCTGATTGCCAATGGCAAGGCCAACCCGAAGGTGATCAAGACGCTGAAGTGCAAGACGGTGGCCGAGGGCAAGTTCCGCCACGCCAACTACATCCGCAACCTCGCCCCCTACATCGTCGACGAGCCGCCGGGCCTGCTCGGCGACGACACCGCGCCGAATCCCTCCGAGGCCTCGCTCGCCGCGCTCGGCTCCTGCCTCGCTGTCGGCCTGCACGCCAACGCCGTGCATCGCGGCTGGACCGTCAACAAGCTCGAGCTCGAGCTCGAGGGCGATCTCAACATCACCGCGGTGTGGGGCACCGGCGACGTCAGCGAGAAGCCGGTCGGCTTCACCGACGTCCGCGTCAAGGTCGACATGGAGTGCGAGGGAGTCTCGCAGGCCGAGATCGACGCGCTGGTGGCGCATGTGAAGAAGTGGTCGCCGGTCGCCAACACCTTCACCCGTCCCGTCAATCTCGAGGTCAGCGCGTAAACGCCCGACCGGCAATTCAAGGTGCGGAGATCATCCATGGGTTCACTGGCTTTGTCGCGGGTCGCAGCTCAAGATCCCGCACCGACCATTGCGGACGAGGTTGCCCGCCTTGCCCGTCAGGAGCTGGCGCCGATCGCAGCCGCGGTCGATGCCGGCTCGGTCTATCCCGGCGAATTCCTGCACCGGCTCGGCAAGGTCGGCGCCTGGAGCAGCCATGTGCCGCAGGAAGGTCCTGCCGACCTGCGCTGGGCCATCCAGTCGATGGCCGCGCTCGGCGAGGTCTGCGGTGCCACCGCCTTCATGGCGTGGTGCCAGAACACGCTGGTCTGGTACGTCGCCAATTCCACCAACATGAAGCTCGCCGCGCGCTTCGGTGACTGCTTCGCGCGCGGGCGCGTGCTCGGCGGCACCGGGCTCTCCAACCCGATGAAGAGCTTCTTCGGCATCGAGCGGCTGAAGCTGAAGGGCCGCAAGGTCGAGGGCGGCTACATCGTCCGCGGCGCGCTGCCCTGGGTGTCGAACCTCGGGCCCGGCCATTACTTCGGCACGATTTTCGAGCGCGAGGACGAGGGCACCAAGGGCGAGCCGGGCGGCATCGCAAGCGGCGAGCCGGGCAGCACGGTGATGTTTCTCGCCGACTGCTCCGATCCCGCGATCACGCTGACGCCCTCCAAGCCGTTCCTGGCGATGGACGGCACCGGTACCTATGGCGTCCAGTTTCGCGACGTGTTCGTGCCGGACGAACTGATCCTGGCCGAGCCGGCTGCGCCGTTCGTCAAGAAAATCCGCGCCGGCTTCATCCTGTTGCAGGCCGGCATGGGTCTTGGGCTGATGAAGGATTGCATCAACATCATGGACGAGGTCCATGCGCCGCTCGGACACGTCAACCGCTATCTGCCGCAACAGCCGCTGCAATTCCGCGAGCTCTATGCCGAGTTCGAGAAGGAGGCGATGGCGCTGGCAAGCGATCCCTACAATGCCGATGACAGCTACTGGCGCCGCGTCGTCGCACTGCGGCTGCGGATCGGCGATGCCAGCGTCGCATTCGCACATGCCGCGATGCTCCATTGCGGCGCGCGCGGCTATCTGATGAGCCACCGCGCCCAGCGCAGGCTGCGCGAGGCCTATTTCGTCGCCATCGTCACGCCCGCCACCAAGCAGCTGCGCAAGATGCTGGCGGATGGCTGAGGCATGATCCGGAAAAGTGGAAACCGGTTTTCCCTCGCGACAAACGCGGAACGCGTTTGCGCGGAGATCATGCTCAAACGGGTTCCGAACCACCACAACTGCAACCACAGACAGGAGAGGCTGCCATGACGGACGTTCTGATCACCGCCGGCGAACTTGCCGAGCTCGTCAAGAAAGACCCGTGTGTCATCATCGACACGCGGAATCCGGATTCCTATGCGGCCGGCCATTTGCCCGGCGCCGTCAATGTGCACGACATCTTCACGTTCCTTGCGACCTCGACGCCGGAAGGCATCCACGAGCTGAAGACCAAGTTCGCGGATGCGTTCGGTGCCGCCGGTCTTTCCGGCAAGGAGACCGCCGTGATCTACGAGCAGTCGATGAATTCCGGCTTCGGCCAATCCTGCCGCGGCTACTTTCTTCTGACGATGCTGGGCTATCCCATGGTGAAGGTGCTGCATGGCGGCTTCGATGCCTGGAAGGCGGCCGACCTGCCGGTGACCACCGACGTTGCGGCGCCGGCGAAGGCCTCCTTTGCGATCGTGCCGGAGGCCGGCGACATCATGATCGACGCCAAGGCGATGCTGGCGGCGGTCGGCAAGCCCGGCGTTGCGATCCTCGACGTGCGCGACGTCGACGAGTGGATCGGCGAAAGCTCCTCGCCCTACGGCAAGGATTTCTGCCCGCGCAAGGGCCGCATCCCCGGTGCGGTGTGGCTGGAATGGTACCGCATGATGAAGCCGACCGCGGAGGGCCCGCGCTTCAAGTCGAAGGACGAGATCCTGGCGGAGTGCGCCACCGTCGGCATCTCGCAGACCACGCCGGTCTATCTCTACTGCTTCAAGGGGGCACGCGCCTCGAACACCTTCCTGGCGCTGAAGAACGCCGGCGTGAAGGACGTGCGGATGTACTTCGGCTCCTGGAACGAGTGGTCGCGCGACCCGTCGCTGCCGATCGACGAGGGCTTGCCGACCGCGCCCGTCGTCACCGGCAAGGCGGCATAGAACCTGCATGTTTGTCGGCGTTCGGCGGCGCAAAACGCGGCCGGACGCCGATCAATGAACCGGATCGCGGAGCTGTCTGCGTTTCGGTGCGACAATGGGGCGCAGCATGTCCACCTCAGATGATCCCTTCGACGCCGACCGCGTGCTCACGCGATCGGGTTGCGCCTGCGGCGGGCATCGCTCAGCCGCCGAGCATGAGCAGGCCGCGCGCACGCTGCGCTGCGAGCCGGTCGCCGATCTCAGCGAACAGAAGCGCTACGAAGGCATCGTCGCGTCGGCGGTGATGCGGGCGGTGTTTCCGCAGGATGTCGCGCGCCGCGCTTTCCTGAAATCGGTTGGCGCCGCGACGGCGCTCGCCGCGCTGTCGCAGTTCTTCCCGCTGAAGACGGCGACGGAGGCGTTCGCCGACGCCGGACCGCCGGAGAAGAAGGACCTCAAGGTCGGCTTCATCCCGATCACCTGCGCGACCCCGATCATCATGGCGGCGCCGCTCGGCTTCTATGCCAAGCAGGGCCTCAATGTCGAGGTGGTGAAGACCGCCGGCTGGGCGGTCATTCGCGACAAGACCATCAACAAGGAATACGACGCCGCCCACATGCTGGCGCCGATGCCGCTCGCGATCTCGCTCGGCCTTGGCGCCAACGCCATACCGTTCACGGTCCCTGCGATCGAGAACATCAACGGGCAGGGCATCACGCTGGCGACGAAGCACAAGGACAGGCGCGATCCGAAGGACTGGAAGGGCATGAAGTTCGCCATTCCGTTCGACTACTCCATGCACAATTATCTGCTGCGCTATTACCTCGCCGAGCACGGGCTCGATCCGGATACCGACGTGCAGCTCCGCTCGGTGCCGCCGCCGGAGATGGTCGCCAATCTGCGTGCCGACAACATCGACGGCTTCCTCGCGCCCGACAATATCTGCCAGCGCGCGATCTATGACGGCGTCGGCTTCCTGCACATCCTCTCCAAGGAGATCTGGGACGGCCATCCCTGCTGCAGCTTTGCCGCCAGCCGCGAGTTCATCACGACGGCGCCGAATTCGTTCGCGGCGCTGACCCGCGCGATCGTGGATGCCACCGGTTATGCGGCGAAGGCCGAGAACCGCAAGCAGATCGCGGAAGCGATTGCGCCGGCCAATTACATCAACGCGCCGGTGACGGTGCTGGAGCAGGTGCTGACCGGCACCTACGCCGACGGGCTCGGTGGCGTGAAAACCGATCCGAAGCGCGTCGATTTCGATCCGTTCCCCTGGCAGTCCTTTGCGGTGTGGATGCTGACGCAGATGAAGCGCTGGGGCCAGATCAAGGGCGACGTCGACTACAAGGTGGTCGCCGAGCAGGTCTATCTCGCCACCGATACCAAGAAGGTGATGGCCGAGATGGGGCTCGCGCCACCCGCCACCTCGTACAAGTCATTCTCGGTGATGGGCAAGAGCTTCGATCCGGCCAAGCCCGACGATTATCTCGCGAGCTTCAAGATCAGGAAATCGTCGTGAGGGGGCGCGCCGGCCTTTCCACGTCGTCCCGGCGAAGGCCGGGACCCATAACCACAACAGCCAGTGATTGGGCACGGCGTCTCCCCGCGTGCCTCAAGCTGGGGCCGCGGCGTATGGGTCCCGGCTTTCGCCGGGACGACGTGGTGATGGAGCTCGCCACATGACGCTGTCCCTCCGTCTCCGTGCCGCCATCGTCTCGATCGCGCTGCTTGCCGCCTTCCTCGGCGCCTGGCACCTCGCCACCCGCAGCAGCGGCACGACGGCGGCCATGAGCCCCGAATACGCCAGGCTGATGGGGCTGACCGCGACGCAGGGCAAGTCCGCGATGCCCGGGCCGCTCGATGTCGGCGCCAAGCTGTGGGAGCATCTGAAGCGGCCGTTCTACGACAATGGCCCGAACGACAAGGGGCTCGGCATCCAGCTCGCCTATTCGATCGGGCGCGTCGGGCTCGGCTATCTGATCGCGGTCGTCGTCGCGATTCCGCTCGGCTTCATGATCGGCATGTCGCCCCTGATCAGCAGGGCGCTCGATCCCTTCATCCAGGTGCTGAAGCCGATCTCGCCGCTGGCCTGGATGCCGCTCGCGCTCTACACGATCAAGGATTCCTCGATCTCCGCGATCTTCGTCATCTTCATCTGCTCGGTGTGGCCGATGCTGCTCAACACCGCGTTCGGGGTCGCCGGCGTGCGCAAGGAGTGGATCAACGTCGCTCGCACGCTCGAGGTCGGCACCATCAGGCGCGCCTTCACCGTGATCCTGCCGGCGGCGGCGCCGACGATCCTGACGGGCATGCGGATCTCGATCGGGATCGCCTGGCTCGTGATCGTCGCCGCCGAGATGCTCGTCGGTGGCACCGGCATCGGCTACTTCGTCTGGAATGAGTGGAATAACCTGTCGATCACCAATGTGATCATCGCGATCCTCTTGATCGGCCTCGTCGGCATGTTGCTCGACCAGGTGCTGGCGCGGTTCACCCGCATGGTGACGTTTCCGGAGTAGCGATGACCGACAAGTTCATCTCGATCGAGGGCATCGCGCGGCGCTATCCCGGCGCCGGCGGCGGCACCACCACGGTGTTCGAGAATTTCTGGCTGTCGATGGCGCGCGGCGAGTTCGGCTGCGTGATCGGCCATTCCGGCTGCGGCAAGACCACGGTGCTGAACATCCTCGCCGGCCTCGACGAGCCGAGCGAAGGGACTGTCATCGTCGACGGCCAGGGGATCGAGGGCACCAGCCTCGACCGCGCCGTGATCTTTCAAAGCCATGCGCTGCTGCCGTGGCGCACGGTGCTCGGCAACGTCGCCTATGCCGTCAGCTCGAAATGGCGCAAATGGGATCGCGCGCGGGTGAAGGCGCACGCGCAGAAGTTCATCGATCTCGTCGGGCTCACCGGCTCCGAGCACAAGCATCCGTCCGAGCTCTCCGGCGGCATGAAACAGCGCGTCGGCATCGCGCGGGCGCTGTCGATCACCCCGAAGATCATGCTGATGGACGAGCCGTTCTCGGCGCTGGACGCGCTGACCCGCGGCACGCTGCAGGACGAGGTGCGGCGGATCTGCCTGGAGACCGGGCAGACCACCTTCATGATCACCCATGACGTCGATGAGGCGATCTTCCTCGCCGACAAGATCTTCCTGATGACCAACGGTCCCGGCGCGGTGCTGGCCGAGATCGTCGAGAACCCGCTGCCGAAGGAGCGCGGCCGCATCGACCTCCACCGCCATCCCTATTACTATGCGCTGCGCAACCATATCGTCGATTTCCTGGTCAGCCGCAGCAAGGGCTTTGCCGCCGAGGTGACCGGTCACGATCCACGCCACGTGCTGACGGTGCGGCCCGGCGTCGGCGAGCCCGTGATCGTCTCGCCGCCGCGCGTCGTCGAACCCAATCCCGCGCAGAGCGCTGCGCGCTGAAGCCTGAGGAGGAAACCTGATGAAACGCGAAGACCTCACCGAGAAGCTGCTCGACATCAAGCGCGAGAAGGGCTGGAGCTGGAAATACATCTGCGAGAAGATCGGCGGCTATTCCGAGGTGCTGATCACGGGCGCGATCCTCGGCCAGATGAAACTGACGAAGCCGCAGGCCGCCAATGCCGGCGAATTGTTCGGGCTGTCGAAGGCCGAGATCGCGATGCTCAACGAGGTGCCGATGCGCGGCACCGGCACGCCGATGCCGCCGACCGATCCCTTGATCTACCGCTTCTACGAGATGGTGATGGTCAACGGCCCGGCCTGGAAGGCCCTGATCGAAGAGGAATTCGGCGACGGCATCATGTCGGCGATCGACTTCGACATGGCGCTGGAGCGCGTCGCCAATCCGAAGGGCGACCGGGTCAAGATCACCATGAGCGGCAAATTCCTGCCATACAAATATTACGGCGCCAGCGGCAACGTGCCGGAATACGGCTTCAAGGAGGAGTGAGGCGGGGGGCGAATGGCTTGTTGTCCACTTGCTATTCGCACCTCACCATTCGCTACAGGATCGTTCCCGGCGTGTAGCGCGCCGCCTCAGGCTTGGCCTTGGCCAGCGCCTCGACCTGCTCGGCGAAGTGATCGACCTGGGCGGCGGCGTCGCCGGAGTTGGCGCGACCCTGGTCGAGCACAAGCTGCAGTTCGGCTGCGCTCAAGCCGAGACGCTTGTCGGCGGCGAGGCGTTGCAGCAGATCGTTCTGCACGATCTTGCCGGTGCGCAGGTCGCCGATGGCTGCGACGGCATGCTCCTTGATCGCCTCGTGGGCGCCTTCACGGCCCGCGCCCTTCTTGACCGCTTCCATCATCACCGTGGTGGTCAGCAGGAAGGGCAGATAGCGGTTGAGCTCGGTCTCGACGACGGCTTCGAACACCTCCATCTGGTCAAGCACCGTGAGCAGGGTTTCGAGCAGGCCATCCATGGCGAGGAAGGCATCGGGCAGCATGACGCGGCGGACGACCGAGCAGGAGACGTCGCCTTCGTTCCACTGATCGCCGGCAAGGCCTGCGGCCATCGCCAGATAGCCCTTCAGGATCACATGCAGGCCGTTGATGCGCTCGCAGGAGCGGCTGTTCATCTTGTGCGGCATCGCCGAGGAGCCGACCTGGCCCTTGGCGAAACCTTCGCTGGCGAGTTCGTGGCCTGCCATCAAGCGGATGGTCTTGGCGAAATTGCCGGGTCCGCTGGCGAGCTCGGTGAGCACGCTGACCGCACGGAAGTCGAGGCTGCGCGGATAGACCTGGCCGACGGCATCGAGCACCTTCGGCAGGCCGAGGTGAACGAGGACGCGTTGCTCGAGCGCGCGCGCCTTGCCGGCATCGCCGTTGAACAGGGTGATCTGGTCGAGACGGGTGCCCACCGCGCCCTTCAGGCCGCGCGCGGGATAGGTTTGCAGCACGTTGACCAGGCTCTGATGCGCCAGCAGCATCTCCTCGCCGGACATGGCGATGCGCTTGCCGAGCGTCGTGACCTGCGCGGCGACGTTGTGGGTGCGCGCGGTGAACGGGATGTCGCGCAATTGCTTCGCGCGCCTGGCAAAGCGGATGAGGGCGGCGACGCTCTTGGTCTCGATGAGCTGCAGCGCGCGGTAGACCTGCAATTGCTCGACGTTCTCGGTGAGGTCGCGGCTGGTCATGCCCTTGTGCAGGTGCTCGTGACCGGCAAGCTCGCAGAACTCCTCGATGCGGGCCTTGACGTCGTGGCGGGTGACGCGCTCCCGCTTCATGATGGAGGCCAGGTTGATCTGGTCCTTGACGCGCTCGTAGCTTTCGATCACGCCATCCGGCACCGCGATGCCGAGATCGCGCTGGGCCTTCAGCACGGCGATCCAGTAGTCGCGTTCGAGGCGGACCTTGCCTTCGCCACTCCAGATGGCGCGCATGGCGGGCGAGGCGTAACGTTCGGCGAGGACGTTGGAAATGTGATCTTGGGACATCCCGCTCTCTTGGCATTGCCTGAGGCTGGCTGCAAGCCGCGACCTGCGATGAATCGTCAGGTCTGGTAACGCCTCGGCCGGGCTTGCGGTGCCGGCGCCAGCATACCAGATTCCAGAAGGCGCCGCCTCGGGCAATCCGGGGCGGCGCCGGCATGCGCCGCGCTAGCCGGCGGCACACCTCGCGATGAGGGGGCGATCAGTTGAACGCGGCGCGGACCTCCTTCACCGGCGCCATGTCGCGGACGAAGCTGAACGCGCCGTCGGCCTTCATCTCGCGGGCACAGCGCAGGAACGCAGCCAGCGCGTGGCGCTGCATCGCGCCGCCGACGCTGATGCGCTTGACCCCGGCGGCCGACAGCTGCTCGACCGTCAGGGTCGGATCGGCAAAGCCCATCACCAGGTTGAACGGCTTCTTGACCGACGACACCACGGCCTTGATGGTGGCGAGATCGTAGAGGCCCGGCGAATACACCACGTCGGCGCCGGCGGCCTCGAACGCCTGCAGCCGCTTGATGGTGTCGTCGAGATCCTTGCGGCCGTGCAGGAAGTTCTCCGCCCGCGCCGTCAGCGTGAACGGGAAGGGCAGCGCCCGCGCGGCCTCGACCGCGGCCTGCACCCGCTCGACGGCGAGCGTGAAATCGTAGATCGGGCGCTGCGGGTCGCCGGTCGAATCCTCGATCGAGCCGCCGACCGCGCCGGCTTCGGCGGCGAACCGGATCGCCTCGGCCGCGAGCTTCGGCATGTCGGCGCCGCAATTCTCCAGATCGGCGTTGACGGGCAGGTCGGTGGCCTCGGCGATCACCCGGCAATTCTCGATGATCTCGTCGAGGCTGACGGTCGAACGGCCGAGCGTGTTGGCGAGCCCGAGGCTGGTGGTCGCCAGCGCCTCGAAGCCCATGGATGCGAGCAGCTTCGCCGTCCCGGCGTCCCACGGATTTGGAATGATGAAGGCGCCGGGCCGCTGATGCAGCTCGCGAAACCGTGCTGCCTTGTCCGCCTGGGTGCGCATGTGAACTCCTGCTGTTGTCAAAAGCGACTGGCAGCAGCGATAGGGCGGTTTCGCCCATCAGACAAATTTGTTATTTCTCTCGATATCATCAGCTTTTTGCATAAGGTTCGGCATGGACAGCGACGCGCTCAACACGTTCCTGGTGGTGCATCGGCGCGGCGGGATCTCGCATGCCGCCAAGGCGCTGCATCGCTCGCAGCCGGCGATTTCCCGGCGCATCGCGCTGCTCGAGCAGGAGCTCGGGGTGCCCCTGTTCGAGCGGATCGCGGGCAAGACGCGGCTGAGCGATGCCGGGCGGGTGATGGTGCCCTATGCCGAACGGGCGGTGGCGGCGGCGCAGGATGCCGAGAACGCCGTGCGCGCGCTGCTGCGCGACAATTCCGGCCCGGTGGCGCTGGCGGTGACCGGCACGCTCGCCGGCGAGCGGCTCTCGAACGTGTTGAAGCGCTTTGCCCGCCGGCATCCGGACGTTGCGCTGACGCTGCGCACCGCGACCAGCGCCGAGGTCAGCGACCTGATCCGGCGCGGCGAGGCGACGATCGGGTTGCGTTACGACTGCGATCGCTCGCGCGACCTCGATTGCGAGGTGCTGTTTGCCGAGCCGCTCGGGGTGGTCTGCGCGCCGGACCATCCGCTGGCGGGACGCCGGGTCGGCAAGCTTGCCGATCTCAGGGATGAGCGGTGGATCGCATTTCCCGAGGTGCCGGGACGCCGCGAAATCACCGCCTCGCACGTCTTCGCCCTGTTCCTGACGCACGGGCTCGGCGAGGTCGGCTGGACGCCGGTCGACAGCCTGACGGCGCAGAAGCGTCTGGTCGAGGCCGGGCTCGGGATCGCGCTGCTGTCACAAAGCAATGCGGCGGAGGAATTGGCTAGCTCCAGGATCGCGATGATCCGCGTCGGCGATCTCGCTGCAAGTCACGAGGTCGTCGCCGTGACGCGGCATGGCGGCTTCCTCAGCGCCGCCTCACGCCGTCTGCTCGACGTCCTCCGTGCCGACTTCACCAAGACGAGGGGCACAAACACGTCGCGCCGGAACGGCGTCCGGCGCGCGTAAAAGCCGAGTTGGCCCGTGTCCCGGGAACTCAGCTTCCCGCCTTCACCTGCGCCGCGGCCACCGCCAGCAGCTCGTCCATCTTGGCGCGGATATCGCGCTCGGTGACGGCCTGGCCCTTGGCGGTGAGGTCCTTCAGAACCTTGTGCAGCACGTCGTTATCGCCGGCTTCCTCGAAGTCGGCGGCGACCACTTCCTTGGCATAGGCGCTGGCGGCATCGCCTGTGATGCCGAGTTTCTCGGCGGCCCACAGGCCGAGCAGCTTGTTCCGGCGGGCTTCAGCCTTGAACTTCTGCTCCTCGTCGAGGGCGAACTTCTTCTCGAAACCTTCCTCGCGCTTGTTGAATTCGCTCATGGCTGAAGTTCCAATTCCCTTGCTGAATGAGGGCCGCCGCGCGTTGCGGCAGCCCCGATGCCTGCCTAGATAGGTAGGAGGAATCGGCAAGACAACGAGCCGTTAAGCCGCAGGCAAAACTGGCAGAATCGGCCCCTTATGATTGGGCGGTATAAGTGCCCTCGAGGGGGCACTATCGATTGTGCCGGATGAGCCAATCGGATAGGTTGCCAACAGGCATGGTTCTTGTTCTGTTTCCAGTTGGATTACCCAGGTTCCAGGCCTCCGCGGCAGCTCCGTCGTGGGTCGTAACCCCAAGTCATCCGGAGCACCCAAATCCATGGATTTCAACAAAACACGGTACATCCCAATGAGCCGTCGACGCCGTATTTATGAAGGCAAGGCCAAGGTGCTTTACGAAGGCCCCGAGCCGGGAACCCTGATCCAGCACTTCAAGGACGACGCGACCGCGTTCAACGCCAAGAAACACCAGGTAATCGAGGGCAAGGGCGTCCTCAACAACCGGATTTCGGAGTACCTGTTTCAGCACCTCAACGACATCGGGGTGCCGACCCACTTCATCCGCCGCCTCAACATGCGCGAGCAGCTGATTCGCGAAGTCGAGATCGTGCCGCTCGAGGTGGTGGTGCGGAACGTCGCCGCCGGCTCGCTGTCGCAGCGGCTCGGGATCGAGGAGGGCACCCAGCTGCCGCGCTCGATCATCGAGTTCTATTACAAGAACGACCAGCTCAACGATCCCATGGTGTCGGAAGAGCACATCACCGCCTTCGGCTGGGCGACGCCCCAGGAGATCGACGACATCATGGCGCTGGCGATCCGCGTCAACGACTTCCTGACCGGCCTCTTCCTCGGCATCGGCATCCGCCTCGTCGACTTCAAGATGGAGTGCGGGCGGCTGTTCGAGAACGAGATGATGCGGATCATCGTTGCCGACGAGATCTCGCCGGACTCGTGCCGGCTGTGGGACATCAAGTCGAACGAGAAGCTCGACAAGGACCGTTTCCGCCGGGATCTGGGTGGCCTGCTCGAGGCCTATACCGAGGTCGCGAAGCGGCTCGGCATTCTGATTGAAAACGAGCGGCCGGCCGGCAGCGGCCCGGTGCTGGTGAAGAGCTAAGCTGAAGGGGCGACCGTGAAGGCACGTGTGACTGTGACATTGAAGTCGGGCATCCTCGATCCGCAGGGCAAGGCGATCGAGGGCGCGCTGAAATCGCTCGGCGTCGACGGCGTCGCCAGCGTTCGCCAGGGCAAGGTGTTCGACATCGAGCTCGCCGCGACCGACAAGGCCAAGGCGGAGGCGGCGCTGAAGGCCGCCGCCGACAAGCTGTTGGCGAATACCGTGATCGAGAACTACGCGATCGAATTGAAGGCTTGAGGGCAAGCAATATGGCCGACGTGACGATGGAGCTGATGTTCGAAGTGATGAAATCGGTCCAGGCGCGTTTGGCTCAAGTCGACGGCAAGATCGATGAGTTGAAGCAGGAAATGCAGGCATCGCGAACGTCTCAGAATGGTATCCGCCAGGAAATTACCGGGGTGTTCCAGGAGATTTCCGGTATTCACGCAACGCTGGTTCGCCACGAAGGGCGTCTTGACCGCATAGAGACACGTCTCGAATTGAACGAAGTACCAACTCCATGAAATCAGCCGTCCTCGTCTTCCCCGGCATCAACCGCGAGCGCGACATGGCGCGCGCGCTCAAGCTCGCATCCGGCAATGAGACCGCGATGGTCTGGCATGCCGAGACCGCGCTGCCCAAAGGCACCGACCTCGTGGTGGTGCCGGGCGGCTTCTCGTATGGCGACTATCTGCGCTGCGGCGCGATCGCGGCGCGTGCGCCCGTGATGGACGCGGTGCGGGACTTCGCAGCCTCGGGCGGGCTCGTGCTCGGCGTCTGCAACGGCTTCCAGATCCTCTGCGAGTCCGGGCTGTTGCCGGGCGTGCTGATGCGCAATGCCGGGCTGAAGTTCATCTGCCGCGACGTGCATATGCGCGTCGAGCGCTCCGACACCCCGTTCACCCGCGGCTACAATGCCGGCCAGGTGATCCGCGTGCCGGTGGCGCACGGCGAAGGCAATTACGAGGCGGACGAAGAGACCCTGAAGCGGCTCGAAGGCGACGGGCGGGTGCTCTACCGCTACTGTTCGCCGGAGGGTGTGGTCGACGAGGCCTCCAATCTGAACGGCGCCGCGCATTCGATCGCCGGCATCGTCAACGAGCGCGGCAACGTGCTCGGCATGATGCCGCATCCGGAAAACCACGTCGAAGAGATCATGGGCTGCACCGACGGCCGCGGCCTGTTCGCAGGGCTGGTCCAGCAGTTCGAAAAGGCGGCGTAACGATCATGCTGCGGCGGTGGTGCGTTGCCGCGGCTGCGGCGCTTGTGCTTGCGACGTCGGCCTACGCCCAGGACTTCCCGAAGCGTCCGATCACGATGATCGTGCCGTTCACGGCCGGCGGCACCTCCGACGTCATCGCCCGCGCAGTCGCCGACCAGATGGGCGCTGCGCTCGGCCAGAGCATCATCATCGAGAATGTCGGCGGCGCCGGCGGCTCGACCGCACTCGCTCGCGCTGCGCGCGCCGAGCCGGACGGCTACACCATCGCGATCGGCAATGCCGGCACCAACGCCGCGACCTACACGATCTATCCGAAGCTGCCGTTCACGCCCGAGTCCTTCGCGCCGATCGCCGTGGTCGCCAAGACCTTCGGCATCGTCGCGCTGCGCAAAGATTTTCCGGCCAAGGACCTCAAGGAATTCATCGACTACGCCAGGAAGAATCCGGGCAAGGTCAATCTCGGCCATGCCGGCGTCGGCTCGTCGAATTACCTGATCTGCAAGAGCTTCGTCCATGCCGCCGGCATCGACGTGCAATTGGTCGGCTATCGCGGCGCGGCGCTCGCGCTGACGGATGCGATCGGCAGCCAGATCGACGGGGTCTGCGATGCCGCCGCCTCGGTGTCGCAGGCGATCGACGACAGACTGGTGAAAGCGGTCGTGGTCGGCTCGACGGTACGCCTTGCGTCGTTGCCCGAACTGCCGACCTCGGCCGAGGCCGGACTGCCCGAGTTCGAGGCGCAAGGCTGGAACGGCCTGTTCGCGCCGAAGGGCACACCGCCCGAGATCATCGCCAAGCTCAACGCCGCCGCGCGCGCCGCGGTCGCGAGCGAGGCGGTGAAGAAGCGCTTCGCCGACCTGTCGACCGTCGCCCCCGACGCCGATGAGCTCGCGCCCGAGGTGCTGCAGCAGCTGGTGACTCGTGACGTCGCGAAATACCGCACGCTGCTGGCGGACGACAAGAAGTAGCGGCTTCGCGGTGCGGCCGGACGCGCGCAGCAGAAGCGGCTGTCGGCTTGAGCTGCGATAGATGTATGTGACTCGTCATTGCGAGCGGAGCGAAGCAATCCATCGTGCCGCAAGTGGAGATATGGATTGCTTCGTCGCTGTCGCTCCTCGCAATGACGTCGGCGGGCTGTGTACAAGTACCCGCTTCTACCGCCTGCGCAGCCAGCGCTTGACCGCTTCGGCGGGCACCGTCATCGCGGCGACGCCGGCCATGACGAGCAAGAGGCCGAGCGCGAGATTCGACGGCACGGATTCCCCGAGCAGGATGACCGACAGCGCGACGCCGATCGGAATGCGAAGATAACCTTGCGCATTCGTCGTCAGCGTGCCGAGCCGCGTCAGGCACATGTAGAACAGCATCAGGCCGAACGCGCTGGAGAAGATGCCCATGACGACGGTGGCGACCAGCGCCTGCGGCGTCGGGTGCAGCGTCCAGGGATGGTCGACGATCAGGGCGACCGGCAGCAGCACGGTGCCGCCGAACAACAGCGAGCCCGCCGCGACCACCATCGGATCATAGTCCGACAGCCGAAGTCCGAAGATGGTGGCGCAGGCGAACGAGACGGTGGCGAGCAGGATCGCGATCTCGGCGAAGATCTCCTTGCCGAAGCCCGAGAGCGCGTCGAGGCCGATGATCGCGACCGTGCCGGCGAGGCCGAGGATCGCGCCGAGCAGCTTGAGCAGCGAGGCCGGCTCGTGCCGCGTGATCGCCCAGGTGATCAGGAAGGCGAAGATCGGCGTCGTCGAGGCCAGCACCACGGTGTTGGATGCCGGCACGTAAAGCTGCGCCCAGGTGATCACCAAAAACGGGATCGTGGAGTTGATGGTCTGCTGGAAGGCGAACAGCTTCCAGGCCTTGAGGTCGGTCGGGATGCGGATGTGGCGCATGCGCAGCACGATGAGCAGGAAGGCGGCGGCCACCAGCGAGCGCGCGGAAATGAAGGTGACCGGCGGGATCGAGCCGAGCCCGATCTTGGTCAGCGGGTAGGTCGAGCTCCAGCAGCACGCAAGCGCCAGCAGCAGCGCATAGTCGCGCCAGCCGCGCGCGCCCGGCGCCGACGGAGCGGGCATTCTCGCGGGAGCCGTCACGCCCGTCCTGGCTCTTGGTCTGAGCATGATCTCCGCGTCAACGCGTTCCGCGTTTGTCGCGAGAGAAAGCCGTTTCGAACTTTTCCGGATGATTCTCTGACTGTGCTCTGCGGCACCTTGATTGGCTCCCTTCGCGCATTGGCGCGCGATGGAGCGAATGTAGCTTGGCGATGGGACGAAAGGCTAGGGGCGACGGATCAGGCGCGCAATCCCGAGCCGGATTTGTGCAAGCTGGAAAAATCGACGGACGCGGTCTAGCGTCCGTCGCGCGGAATTTAAATCCTAGCGCAGGACCTGGCCCAGCACCTCGCCGTCGACCTGCTGCGGTGCCGAACCGAGGATCCGCATGATGGTCGGCGCCACGTCGATATTGCGCATGTGCCGCACCACGGTGTCCTTGCGGATCTGCGGCCCCGCGGCGATGAACGTCGCGCTCATCACCGGAAGTTCGGGGTCGTGACCGTGGGCGCCATAGAAGTTCGGCATCGACAGCATGGTGGTTGCCGCGTTGAACGGCGCGTCGCCCTGGCGCGCGACGCCGGGGTTCTGGATGCCGTCGAAATTGTAGCCGGGCGCCATCAGCGCGAACACGTCGCCATAGTCCTGGCCGATGGTCTTGCTGATGCATTGTCCGGTTCCGGCGTCGCATTGCAGCGGCCGGGTCTCGACGACGGTGAAGATGCGCTGCTCCTTGAGTGAGTAGTTGAAGCGGGCATTGGGATCGACCGCGTTCTTCACCGCGTCGGTGATCTGCGCCACCAGTGTGCGGTAGGTCGCGAGATCGACGGTGCCGCCGAGCTCGCGGTTCTGCAGGTTGATGTAGATGTCGGCGGCGGGGCCGGACGTGCGGATCCCGACCTTGCTGGTGTCGATACCGGCGTTGCGCAGGATGTTGGTGAGATTGACCGAGGTGTGGAACGGCGCGAAGCCGTGGTCCGACACCACGATCACGTTGCTGTCGCGGCCCGCCGCGTCGGCGATCTGCTTCACCGCTCTGTCGGCCGTCTGGTAGGCGAAACGGATGTAGGACGCGTAGCGCTTGACCTTGGCGGCATCCTGGTTGGCGCCGATCGAATTCGGGTCGGTCGGGTTGGTGCCCTGGCGGGGATCGGTGAGCAGGAACTGGTGCTCGGAGCCGTCGGGCTGCTCGATATAGACCATGACTAGGTCGGCGTCCGGATGGGTCTTGATCGCGCGCTCGCCGATATTGGCCTGGTAGCGCACGAAGGTCTTCACCATGTCCTCGAACATCGTCTCGATCTCGACGTCGGGGAAATTGGTGAAGCCCGGGCTCAGGCGCTCCGGAATGCGGAAGTCGGCCTGCGGACGCCAGAACCCGATGTTGTTGTTGATGTCGTCGACGTCGGCGAGAACCGGCGTGTTGCGCGGGATGTAGTTGGCGCCGTAGCGGGCGAAGCGTACTATCGAGAGATCGGGAGACAGCGCAGAGACGAAGTACGCGGCACCAACCTTCGCCCCGCTGCCTTCGAAGAAGAACGGTGCGTTCTCGCCGCCAAACTTGACATAGGCCGGCCCGGTCGACGGCGCGTGGAACGGGCCTGCGGTGATGCCGCGGTTGGCATCGAAGAACACCAGCGTGTCGTAGTTCACCTTGCGATCGTTGGTGGTGTCGATCGCGGCCACGCGGATCGAATATTTGATGTCGAGCGTCGAGGCGTTGGTGCAGGTCGCGGTTGCCGCGGCGGAGCAGGAGAACGTCTCGATCGGTGCCGAGGTCACCAGCACCGGGCTGAATGAGAAATGGCCGGCAGCCTGCAGCGCCGCCACGATGCTCGGGTCGGCCGTGAAGTCGCCTCGCGACAGCGAGAAGCCCTGGGCCCCGATGCCGCCGAACGCGCCGAACGGGACCGTGAAGTCGGTGATGCGGGTCGGCTGGGCCGGCTGCACCACGGTCTTGTTGATGGAGATGTCGGCGCCGTCGCCGCCGGGCCAGGTCGCCGTGACAACCTTCTTGCCCTGCTGGCGCAGCTGCACCCACAACGGCACCGCCGTCGGATGCGGCGATGGCCCGAGCGGGTTCTCGCTGTAGCCGCCGATCGGGGCCGCAAAGCCGCTGATGCTGCCGGAGATCGGCCCGACGATCGGCTCGAACGTGTTCGAGGGGATGTCGTTGTGGACCGCCGTCGAACCGGTCGCGATCGCAATATGCGACACCGCGGTGAGCGACGGTGACGCCGTGACGTTCTGCAACGCCACTGCGCCGCGCCGGCTGAGCCGGGCGAGGCCGCCGTCGCGCGGCAGCACGCCTTCCTCGATGAATTTCTGGATGAAATCTGGCTTGGCACCGTCGAGCGAGATCATCACCACGCGCGGCTTGCGGCCATGATGACCACCGTCATGGTCCTGATCCTGATCGGCATCGTGACCGCGAGAATCGCCAACGCCGCGATCGCCATTGTCGCCGTCTTGACCGGCGCGCGCCGCAGTTGCAGTCCATGCCAGCGACGCGACAAGCGACATCGCCGTCGTAACGGAAACGAAAGTCTTCAATTTCATGAGGATGCCCCAACATCGCTGCGCGAACGCACAAACGGAAACCGTTCAGCAATCTTCGAGGGCTTGCCTGACGCGCATGTGACGCGCGCGCGACGACGCAACGACAGTGCGTCGATGCGTCACAACGGCAGTTCGTATTGCCTCACGCGAAGAACGTGCGTGAACACAACGCGCTAGAGCTGTGCCGTCGATTCAATCCATGCCGATGTAACGGCTGGACGACGGCGTGCGTCCACAGACGTCACACGCTTTACGCCGTTGCCTCCGCCGGCGCCCTGCGCTTCACCCGCTTGATGGTGCCGGAGAAGGAGAACAGCGGCCGCTCCGCCGATGTCAGCATGCCCCGCACGAAGATCAGCGACATGCCGGCACGGGTGACCTCGCCGGTGCACTCGATCAGATCGCCCTCGCGGGCGGCGTCGAGGAATTCCGAGGCGAACGACACCGTGACGCCGGGGCCCTGGAGCACCGAGCCGGCGAGCGCGAACAGGCAGTAATCGGCGAAGGTCATGAAGCAGCCGCCATGGACGTTGCCGGAGCCGTTGAGGTGCTTCTTGCCGACCCGGAACGCGCAGGTGATGCGGCCGTTCTCGTCCATGCGGTGGTAGAACGGCCCGGTATGGGTCTCGAAATTGTCCCGGGTCCAGGTTCGCCAGCCGGCGAATTCGCCCTCGGTTTCGACGTGCAGGTCGGGGCGGCGGTTGAATGCGGTTTTGGCGAGCTCGTTCACGAAATATGGCCTTCAATTATCGGGTTCGGGTCCTTAAATCCGATCCATCCCCATTGTGCAAATCCCGGGACCAAATCCCAGGCCGCGGCCAGCTGCCGCAAAACTCTGGACAGGCCGGAAATGGGCCCTAAAAGGCCTTTTCGCCCCCGTTCTATCTACCTATTAAGGGTCCCATGAACGCGCCCAAGAACGACCCCAGGAACGAGCCCCAAATCACCCCCGAACTCGTCGCCGCCCACGGGCTGAAGCCGGACGAGTACGAGCGGATCCTGAAGCTGATCGGGCGGGTTCCGACCTTCACCGAGCTCGGCATCTTCTCGGCGATGTGGAACGAACATTGCTCGTACAAATCGTCGCGCATCCATCTGCGCGGGCTGCCGACCAAGGCCCCCTGGGTGATCCAGGGTCCCGGCGAGAATGCCGGCGTGATCGACATCGGCGACGGGCAGGCCGTGGTCTTCAAGATGGAGAGCCACAACCACCCGAGCTATATCGAGCCCTACCAGGGCGCGACCACCGGCGTCGGCGGCATCCTGCGCGACGTCTTCACCATGGGCGCGCGGCCGATCGCCTGCCTGAACGCGCTGAGCTTCGGTGCGCCAGAGCACCCCAAGACCCGGCATCTGGTGTCCGGCGTGGTCGCGGGCGTCGGCGGCTACGGCAATTCCTTCGGCGTGCCGACGGTCGGCGGCCAGGTGCGTTTCCACACTCGCTACGACGGCAACATCCTGGTCAACGCGATGGCGGTCGGCCTCGCCGACGCCGACAAGATCTTCTACGCGGCGGCCTCCGGCGTGAACATGCCGATCGTCTATCTCGGCTCCAAGACCGGGCGAGACGGCATTCACGGCGCCTCGATGGCCTCGGCCGAATTCGACGACGCCTCAGAGGAGAAGCGGCCGACCGTGCAGGTCGGCGATCCCTTCGCCGAGAAGCTCTTGCTGGAAGCCTGCCTCGAGATCATGGAAAAGGGTTGCGTGATCGCGATCCAGGACATGGGGGCGGCGGGCCTGACCTGCTCGGCGGTCGAGATGGGCGCCAAGGGCGATCTCGGCGTCGAGCTCGACCTCAGCGCGGTGCCGACCCGCGAGACCGGCATGAGCGCCTACGAGATGATGCTCTCGGAGAGCCAGGAGCGCATGCTCATGGTGCTCAAGCCCGAGAAGGAAAAAGAGGCCGAGGCGATCTTCCGCAAATGGGGGCTCGATTTCGCTATCGTCGGCTACACCACGCCGACCAAGCGCTTCGTCGTCAAGCATGCCGGCGACGTGATGGCCGACCTGCCGATCAAGGAGCTCGGTGACGAGGCGCCGGTCTATGACCGTCCGCACGTCGCCTCGAATGCGCTGCCGGTGATCCGCGGCCAGGACGTCAAGCCGCCGCTCGGCATCGCGGACGCGCTGGAAAAGCTGATCGGCACGCCCGAATTGTGCTCGAAGCGCTGGGTGTGGGAGCAGTACGACCACGTCATTCTCGGCAATACCATGCAGCGCCCCGGCGGCGATGCCGCGGTGGTTCGCGTCGAGGACGGGCCGAAGGGCCTTGCGCTCACCGTCGACGTCACGCCGCGCTATTGCGAGGCCGATCCGTTCGAGGGCGGCAAGCAGGCGGTGGCGGAAGCCTGGCGCAACATCACCGCGGTCGGCGGCCGGCCGCTCGCGATCACCGACAATCTCAACTTCGGCAATCCTGAACGGCCCGAGATCATGGGCCAGTTCGTCGGCTGCCTGAAGGGCATTTCGGAGGCCTGCCGCACGCTGGATTTCCCGGTCGTGTCCGGCAACGTCTCGCTCTACAACGAGACCAACGGCCGCGGCATCCTGCCGACGCCTTCGATCGGCGGCGTCGGCCTGCTCGACGACTTCACCAAGTCCGCGACCCTGGCATTCAAGGCGGCCGGCGAGGCGATCCTCCTGGTTGGCGAAACCCAGGGCTGGCTCGGCCAGTCGGTCTATCTGCGCGACGTCTGCGGCCGCGAGGAGGGCGCTCCGCCGCCGGTCGATCTCGCTGCCGAGAAGCGCAATGGCGACGTGGTGCGCGGCATGATCCATGCCGGCACCGCGACCGCGGTGCACGACGTCTCCGACGGCGGTCTTTTGATCGCGCTCGCCGAGATGGCGATCGCGAGCGGCATCGGCGCGCAGCTGCTGGCCGCGCCGTCCTCGATCGTGCCGCATGCCTATTGGTACGGCGAGGATCAGGCCCGCTACGTCGTCACCGTGCCAGCCGCCGACGCAGGCCTCGTGCTGGCCAAGATGAAGGGTGCCGGCGTGCCCTGCGCGCGCATCGGCACCACCGGCGGAGATGCGATCGCCGTCGCCGGCGAGGCGCAGGCATCGATCGAGAGCCTGTCGCGCGCCTTCGAGCACTGGCTGCCGAACTATATGCGCGGTACCGCCGCCTGATCCGAGCGAATCGGGCGCTGCGGCGCATAGCAAAGATCTCAATGGCGCGATGAACCCTTCATCGCGCTATTTCTTTTCCGGGCATGATCCGGATCAGGCCTTACGTCGCGCCGCGGACCGCGCGCCAGGCAAAGATGATGATGCAGGCGCCGATGAAGCCGGCGACGAGATAGCTGAGCCAGCCTCCGCCGAGCGACACGCCGAGCAGACCCAATAGCCAGTTCGCCAGCGCGGCGCCGACGATGCCGAGGATGATGTTCATGAAGATGCCGGTTCCGGACTTCATGAACATCTCGGCGAGCCAGCCCGCCAGCCCGCCGACGATGATGGCGGCGATCCATCCAACTTGTGGGTCGTTCATCTCAGGACTCCCTAGGGTCAAGCAGTCCGGCCAGCATACCCGAGAATCACCTGGCGGGATGTGACCAAAGGCAGGTTGTGCGCAACTTGTCGGCCGCGAAAATGCCGTCAGCTCTGCCGCTTGCGTCGCGCCCGGCGTTCGGCCGCGGTGATCAGGATGCGCGGGCCCGGCCCCTGGGCGCCGAGCTTGTCGTCGCAATTGCGCAGCGGGCAGTCGGTCACCGACAGGCAGCCGCAGCCGATGCAGTTGAACAGCTTGTCGCGGAGGTCGGTGAGATCGTTGATGCGCTGCTCCAGCGTCTCGGTCCAGGCGCGCATCGCGCGCTCCCATTCGCGCACGGTCGGCGCGCGATCGAGCGGTATCGCGGCGAAGGTCTGCCTGATCTCTTCCAGCGGGATCCCGGCGCGCTGCGCGATCCTGATCACCGCGATCCGCCGCAGCACGCCGCGCATGTAGCGGCGCTGGTTGCCGCCGGTGCGCCGGCTCGCGATCAGCCCTTTGCTCTCGTAGAAGTGAAGGGTGGAGACGGCAAGTCCGCTGCGCCGCGCCACCTCGCCGACTGAAAGCTCCTGCGCAAGCGTCATTGACTGGCAATCCCGGATTGGAAGTCCTGCATTGCAGGTCTTGCGTTAGAAGTCTTGCAAGCTGCCAGCCTTGACCTCAACCATACTTGAGGTTCTATATCAGTTGCGGGCTTGCAGGGGCAAGCTTCCGGCCGACACGCCGGGGTTCGTTCTTGGAAGTGATATGCCGTCCGCATCATTGTCGTCGCGCCGCTGGCTCGGGCTTCGTGCCAAGCCGTTCGGCATTGCCGTTCTGTTGCTCGTCTGTGCCGCGGCCGGCTTGTTTGCCTGGCGCGCAGGGGGATCCAGCGCCTCGGCCAAGCCCACCGCCGAAGCCCCGCCGACGCCGGTGGCGGCGATGGTGGTGCGGGCCGAAACCTTGCCGCGGTCGATCGAGGCGATCGGCTCGCTGCAGGCGGTACGGCAGGTGATTCTGGCGCCGGAGGTTGCCGGCCGCGTCACCGCGATCAATTTCGATGCCGGCACCGATGTCGCCGAGGGCGCGCCGCTGGTGCAGCTCTATGACGCGCCGCTGCGCGCCGCGCGCACAGTCGCGGTCTCCAAGGGACGCTTTGCACAGCTGCAGGAGAAGCGCTCGCAGGGCCTCGCGCCGTCCGGCTTCGTGACCCAGGAGACGCTGCAGCAGCGGCAGGAAGATCTGAAGCAGGCCGACGCCTCGCTCGACCAGCTCGATGCGCAGATCGCGCAGATGACGATCCGCGCGCCGTTCGCGGGCCAGGTCGGACTGCGCAAGGTCAATCTCGGCCAATACGTCAATGCCGGCGATGCGCTCGCGACGCTGACCGCGCTCGACCAGCTCTATGCCAATTTCACCGTTCCGCAGCAGCGCCTGTCAAATCTGAGGGTGGGAGGCGCGGTGACGATCCGTACCGACGCTTTCCCCGATCGGGTGTTCGAGGCCAAGATCAACGCCATCGAGCCGCAGGTCGCCGAGGACACCCGCAATGTCCTCGTGCAAGCCCTGTTTTCCAATCCCGACCGGCTGCTGCGGCCGGGCCTCTTCGTGATGGTGAACGTCGTGCTGCCGCCGCAGCCGGACGCCATCGTGGTGCCGGTCACCGCGATCCAGACCAGCGCATCCGGCGAGAGCGTGCTTGTCGTGCGCGACAACAAGGCGGTCGGCGTCGCCGTCAAGACCGGGCAACGGATCGGCGAGCGTGTCGTGGTGGAGCAGGGCCTTGCACCCGGCGATCACATCGTCACCGCGGGCCAGCTCCGCGTCATGCCAGGCGCGGCCGTCCAGACGACCATGGCGGAGACGCCGGAGAAGGGACGCTAGCCCCGCGAGCGGCGCCCGAGGAATCAATATGCATTTCACCGACATCTTCATCCGCCGGCCGATTCTGGCGACGGTCGTGAGCCTTCTGATCCTGTTGATCGGCACCGCGGCCATGGTCTCGCTGCCGGTGCGGCAATATCCCAGCATGGAGAGCGCGACGATCCAGGTCGACGTCTCGTTCCCCGGCGCGACCCAGGACGTCATGCAGGGCTTCGTGACGTCCGTCATCGCGCAATCGATCGCGACTGCCAACGGCATCGAGTACATGACCTCGAACTCGACGCTCGGCCTCAGCCAGATCAAAGCCAAGCTGGTGCTCAACGCCAATGCCGACCGCGCCATGACCGAGGTGCTCGCCAAGGTGCAGCAGGTCAAGTACCGGATGCCGGCCGGCGTGTTCGATCCTGTCATCACCAAGATCACCGACGGCGCGTCGGCGGTGCAGTACATCGCCTTCACCAGCGACACGCTGACGCCGGCGCAGATTACCGACTTCGCGACCCGCGTGGCGCAGCCGCTGCTCACCTCGGTGCCCGGCGTCGCGTCGGCCGACACCTCGGGCGGATCGTCGCTGGCGATGCGGGTGTGGATCGATCCGTTCAAGCTCGCGGCGCGCGGGCTGACCGCGGCCGATATCTCCGCCGCGCTGCGGTCCAACAACGTGCAGGCGGCGCCGGGACGGTTGCGCGGCGAGATGACCGTCACCAACATCACCGCGGCGACCGATCTGCGCAATCTCGACGATTTCCGCAAGATGGTGATCAAGACCGGCGCCGGCGGCGGGGGCCTGGTGCGGCTCGGCGACGTCGCGACGCTCGAGATCGGCGGCGAGAATTACGATTCCAATGCGCGCGACAGTGGCAGGCCCACCGTCTACATCGCGGTGCAGCCGACCCCCGACGGCAACCCCTTGGAGATCGTCGCCGCCACCGCCAAGGTGATCGAGGACCTCAACCGCGTGGCACCGCCTGGTTTGAAGGTCGCCGACGTCTTCAACATCGTGCACTTCGTCAAGGCCTCGATATCGGAGGTGCAGCATTCGCTGGCCGAGGCGATCGCGATCGTGGTGGTGGTGATCCTGCTGTTCCTGGGCTCGTTCCGCTCCGTGCTGATCCCGGTCGTCACCGTGCCGTTGTCGCTGGTCGGCACCGCCGCGATGATGCTGGCGCTCGGCTTCTCGATCAATCTCCTGACCCTGCTCGCGATGGTGCTGGCGATCGGGCTCGTGGTCGACGATGCCATCGTCGTCGTGGAGAACATTCATCGTCACATCGAGGAAGGGCGGAGCCCCGGCGACGCGGCCCTGATCGGCGCACGCGAGATCATCGGTCCCGTGATCGCGATGACGATCACGCTCGCCGCGGTCTATGCGCCGATCGGCCTGATGGGCGGCCTGACCGGCAGCCTGTTCCGCGAATTCGCCTTCACGCTGGCGGGCGCGGTGGTGGTCTCGGGCGTCATCGCCCTGACCTTGTCGCCGATGATGAGCGCGCAGCTGCTCGGCGAAGCCACTTCGCACGGCCGGTTTGCCCGCTTCGTCGAGCATCAGTTCTCAAAGCTGTCGCGCGGCTACGGCCGGCTGCTGGCCGCGACGCTCAAGATGCGCGCTGCAGTGCTGCTGGTGGCATTCGGCGTGCTGGCGGCGATCGTGGTGCTGTTCCTCGGCAGCCAGCGCGAGCTAGCGCCCTCCGAGGACCAAGGCTATGTGTTCACCGTGCTTCGCGCGCCGCAATATGCCAGCGTCGACTTCACCACGCGCTCCTCCGACCAGATCGAGAAGCTGTTTCGCTCGTTTCCCGAATATCACGCGAGTTGGTTCATCAACGGTACCGACGGGCAGAACCACGCCTTCGGCGGCATCACCCTGACCGATTGGGACAAGCGCAAGCGCTCGGCCAACGACATCCAGAACCAGCTCTACGGCATGTCCTACGGCGTGCTCGGCGCCAGCGTGACGCCGTTCCAGCCGGCAGCGCTGCCGGCGGCGACCGGCGGCCTGCCGTTCCAGATGGTGGTGCGCTCGGCCGGCGATTTCGCCACCATCTATCGGGAGGTCGAGACGCTGAAGCAGGCTGCATGGAAGAGCGGGCTGTTCGCCTTCGTCGACAGCGATCTCGCCTTCGACAGCCCGACCGCGCGGATCACCATCGACCACGCCAAGGCGGCCGAGGCCGGTGTCAGCATGCAGACCATCGCCGAGACGCTCGCGGTGCTGGTCGGCGAGAACTATGTCAACCGCTTCAATTTCTTCGAACGCTCCTACGAGGTGATCCCGCAGGTGCGCCAGGCCGACCGGGTCACGCCCGAAGGGCTCGGAAACTTCAACGTCCGCTCGAGTTCGGGGCAGATGTTCCCGCTGTCGACGGTGATCAAGGTCAACGTCAAGCCGGAGCCGAACCGGCTGCCGCAGTTCAATCAGATGAACGCGGCGACGATCTCGGCGGTGCTCAAGCCCGGCGTGACCATGGGGCAGGCGGTGTCGTTCATGCAGGTGCAGAAGCTGTCGCCGGGCATGACGGTCGACTGGCTGTCGGACAGCCGGCAATATGTGCAGGAGGGCAACCGCCTGATCGTCACCTTCGGCATGGCGCTGATCGTGATCTTCCTGGTGCTGGCGGCGCAGTTCGAAAGTTTTCGCGATCCGCTGGTGATCATGGTGACAGTGCCGCTCGCGGTCTGCGGCGCGCTGCTGCCGCTGTATTTCGGCTTCACCACGCTGAACATCTACACCCAGATCGGCCTCGTCACCCTGATCGGGCTGATCTCCAAGCACGGCATCCTGATGGTGAGCTTCGCCAACGAGATCCAGCATCATGAAGGGCTCGACCGGGTCGCCGCGATCCAGAAGGCGGCCGCGGTGCGGATGCGGCCGGTGCTGATGACGACCGCCGCGATGGTCGCGGGCCTTGCGCCGCTGCTCTATGCCGACGGCGCCGGCGCGGCGAGTCGCTTCGCCATCGGCATCGTGGTGGTGATGGGCATGCTGATCGGCACACTGTTCACGCTGTTCGTGCTGCCGACCTTCTACATCCTGATCGCCCGCGACCATCGCGCGGCGGCCGCCCCGCGGCTGGAAAGCGTGGCGGCGAGGGGCGAGATCGCGGCGTGATTAGAGCACGTATCTCGAGCCGGGAATCTTGCGCAGCACGGCCGTGACCGCCCAGCTCAGCGCCACGGTGGCCAGGAAGGCGATCGCGGCCTTGGCGAAGGCCGGCAGCTCCATATCGAACAGCCAGTATTGCAGCCACAGCACGATCGGATAGTGCACCAGGAACATGCCGTAGGCGTCGCCCTGCATGCGGTCGAGCAGCGTCGGCCCCGACGATTTCGATTGCAGGAAGTAGGCCAGGATCGCGAACAGGATCGAGGCGCTGAACAGCACATAGAAGCTGCCGTAGATCCCGAGATACCAGCCGGGCAGCGGATCGGGGTTACCGATGATCATGCGCTTGATGTAGATCATCACCCACATCAAACAGTAGGGGATCAGCGTGATGCCGGTCCAGAACCAGCGCCTTTCGGTCAGCCGTCCATGCGCGCTGAGCAGGCCGCCCTCGAGGTTCGCCGCCCCGATTCCCGCGCCGATGAAGAAATAGGACGCATACAGCAGCACGCGGCTCGCCTGCACCGAAAACGGTCCGAACTCGAACCAGTAGTTCTGGCCGTAATGGATCAGCATCGGCAGGTAGGCGGCGGCACTGACGATGACGAGGAACAGCCAGAACTTCGAGGGACGTTGAAAACCCTTGATCGACAGACGGTTGATCGGATCGAGCAGACGCGGCGACACCCGGTACAGCAGACTCGCGGTGAGGTCGAAGGCCATCAGGACATAGACGAACCAGATCGGACCGCTCGGCCATGGTCCGACCGTCATGGTTTTCCACCAGAACTCGGAGAAGGTCAGCCCCGGCGTCTGACGCAGCGCGATCGCGTAATAGGCGAGCGGAATCACGCTGACCGCGCAGATCACGAACGGCAGGCCGAGCCGCAGCAGCCGGTCGCGCAGGAAGATCAGCCATGGCTTGTTGCCGAGCCCCGGCCAGACGAACAGCCCCGACAGGAAAAAGAACATCGCCATGAAGAAGCTGTCGGTGGCGAGCACCACGCAGTCGAAGCCGATCCACGATGTGGGATCGGTGTGCCCGAAATAGGTGTAGGGGATCACCGCGTGGTGCAGCAGCACGACCAGGGTCAGGAAGGTGCGCGCGCGGTCCAGCGCGACATTGCGCTTGTGGAGCTTCGGTGCTGCCTGGATGTCGACGGCCGGAGCCGCGTGAGCAATCGATTTCATGGTGCCACCAGCCGGGTCTGCAGCCTGATGTTGCAATCGGGAACCTGATTCAGCAAGGCCCAATCCGCCGGATCGGGGAGTATCGAGGTCGGTCATCTCGGCAAATCTGTTTCGTTTTTGGAACTGCGGTCGGGTGCGGGTGTTCTCGTCCGAACCGGCGGACGCGCGCGGTTATCAGGAGCGAGCAATGACAATTCTGAAATGGGCGCTGATCTTCCTTGTCGTGTCGATCATCGCGGGCTTGTTCGGCTTCACCGGCATTTCCGCCGCCTCCGCCGACATCGCGCGCTTTCTGTTCTATGTATTCGTCGTGATCTTCCTGGTGCTCCTGATCCTCGGGCTCACGATATTCAGGATCTAGCGGGGATCGGGCCGAACGCTCCCGACGGCAATGCCCGGGCCTCGCCCGGGCATTGCCGTTTTGCAGGCTGGGTCAGCGCGCGACGGAAGCCCGGGCGCGAGACCCGGCGCTTGCGGCAGGCGACGATTCCCCTAGGCGACTTCCTCGATCTTCACCTTGTCCGGATAGAAGGCGAGGTGGCCGGCGATCTCGGTCATGGCCGGGAAGGGCTCCTCATAGGTCCAGATCGCGTTGTCCAGCGTCTTGCCGTTGGCCTTGATGCTGAAGTAGCTCGCATCCCCCTTGTACGGGCAATGCGTGGTCCGCTCGGTGCGGGTCAACAGCTCCATGTTGGCGTCCTGCCGGGGGACATATTGCACGGCCGGATAGCTCGCTTCCTTCAAGGTCAGCGCATGGGTGGTCTCGGCGATCACGACGCCGTCGGCGCTGACGCGGACGCGCTTGGCATTGGGCGTGATCGTGATCGGATGGTCGGGGCCGGGGAGCTTCATGGTTCTGCGCCTCTTCTGGTCATTTCGGCGTGATGGCTTGTGACCGATTGATGCAGGTTTAAATCGCTGGGAATGGGAATATAGTGTGCCCGGGATGACCTAGAAGACCCCAAGCGCTAGGTTTTATCCTTAGGTTTATCTGGCCGAGTCGGCCTGATTCGAACGACCTGACGGAGGTGGACTGGGATGCCGATGGACGCCCGTGATATCGAATCGATGATCAAGGCAGCGATCCCCGATGCCGAGGTGACGATCCGCGATCTGGCCGGCGACGGCGACCACTACGCGGCCACTGTTATTTCCGAGTCCTTCCGCGGCAAGTCCCGCGTCCAGCAGCACCAGATCGTCTACCAGTCGCTGAAGGGCCAGATGGGCGGTGTGCTGCACGCGTTGGCCCTGCAGACCGGCGTGCCGGAAGGCTAGGGCCCCGGCGGCCAGCGGGCGGGGGCCTCGAGCGATGGTGGACAATCCACGCGGTGCGATGTTTCGCGTCATCGTGCCGAACCAGCACAGCCGCGTCACCAATGCCGAGCTGTTCTTCGACCTCGTCTTCGTCTTCGCCGTCACGCAGCTGTCGCATACGCTGCTGCACCACTTCACCCCGCTTGGCGCGGTGCAGGTCACGCTGCTGTTCCTCGCGGTGTGGTGGGTGTGGGTCTACACCACCTGGGTCACCAACTGGCTCAATCCCGAGCTGACGCCGGTCCGCCTGCTGCTGTTCGTGCTGATGCTGGGCGGGCTGTTGCTGTCGACCTCCATACCGACCGCCTTCGAGGGCCGCGGGCTGTGGTTCGCCGGGACCTATGCGGCAATGCAGGTCGGCCGCACCGCGTTCTGGCTGCTGGCGACGCCGCGGCGCCGGACGGCGGTGCGCCATAACGCCATCCGCATCCTGACCTGGCTCTCCTGCTCGGCCGTGCTGTGGATCCTCGGCGGCTTCGCCGAGCACGAGACGCGGATGTGGCTCTGGATCGCGGCGCTGACCATCGAATATGTCGCGCCGGCCGCGCGGTTCTGGACCCCTGGGCTCGGCTTTTCCTCGATCGAGGCGTGGTCGGTCGAGGGCGGCCACATGGCCGAACGTTGCGCGGGCTTCATCATCATCGCGCTCGGCGAGGCCATCGTGGTCGACGGCGCGACCTTTGCCGAGCTGACCTGGACGCCGGAGAACATGGCGGCGTTCGTCTCGGCGCTGGTCGGCAGCATCGCGATGTGGTGGATCTATTTCCACAAGGGAGCCGAGGCCGGTTCGGACATGATCTCCAAGTCCGAGGAATCCGGCCGCGTGGCGCGGATCGCCTATACCTATCTGCACATGCCGATCGTCGGCGGCATCATCCTCACCGCGGTCGCCGACGAACTGGTGCTGAAGCACCCGTCCGGTCATTCCGATCTGAACACGATTGTCAGCTCGGTGGGCGGGCCCATGCTGTTCCTGGTCGGGACCATCCTGTTCAAATACGTGATCTGCAACTTCCTGCAGCTGTCGCACGGCGTCGGCATCGTCGCGCTGGCGATCACGGCTTATTTCGCGCGCGAGATGTCGCCGCTGGTGCTCTCGATCGTCACCACCGCGATCATGATCGTGGTTGCGGCGTGGGAGTCGATCTCGCTGCGGTCGACGGGGGAAGAGGAATAGCGGCCGCCGTTACTTGCGGCCGGCCTTTGCGACCAGGTGCTGCCAATAGACGAACAGCGGTGCGCCGATCACTTCGAGCGCGGTGAAGCCCACGAAGGGCAGCGGCGGCAAGCCGACCATCAGCATCGACAGCAGCCTGCCGATGCCGCCGAGGAAGATGCCGCCCCACACCACCCGGAACAGCACGCCCTCGCTCTCGATGCGCGGCACCAGCCAGATCAGCGCGAGACCGAGACCGAGCCAGACCCCGCCGAAGAAGCGCAGATTGCTGTCGAGCACCGGCAGCGCCGGAACGCCCGAGGAGGCGTAGAGCGGATCGCTGACGCCGAGCATGGTGATGATGCCGGTGAGGATCGGGACCAGGGCGAGCAAGGCAGTTGCGATCTGCAGCGCACGCCGGCCCATGCCCCGTCCCCTTGGTTTGAGTGCTAGTCCGCGACCAGCGCGTGCACCGAGAACATCGTGTCGGCGTCGGTCCAGCTCTCGCGCACCGTCCAGCCCCCGCTGCGGGCGAGCGCGGTGAAACGCTCGAGCGAGTATTTGTAGCTGTTCTCGGTGTGAATGCTCTCGCCGGGCCGGAACGCGAAGGTATTGCCGAGGATGCGCACGGTCTGCGCCTTGCGGCTGATCAGGTGCATCTCGATGCGATGGCGGTCGCGGTTGTAGATCGAGCGGTGCGTGAAGCCCGACAGATCGAAATTGCCGCCGAGCTCGCGGTTGATGCGAACCAGCACATTGAGGTTGAACCGCGCGGTGACGCCGGCCGCGTCGTTATAGGCGTCGTACAGCACGCGCTCGTCCTTCTCGAGGTCGACGCCGATGATCATCTGCGCGCCGTGGCCGAGGATATTGCGCGCACTGCGCAGGAAGGCCAAGGCCTCGCTCGGCTCGAAATTGCCGAGCGTCGAGCCGGGGAAGAAGCCGACCTTCGGCATTGCGGCGACGGCCTCGGGCAGCGTGAACGGCGTGGTGAAATCGGCCGCGACCGGGTAGATGCCGAGACCGGGAAAATCCTTCCGCAACCCGTCGGCCTGGGCTTTGAGGAAATCGCCCGAGATATCGACCGGCACATAGGCTGCGAATTCGCAATGCTCGAGCAGCAGGCGCACCTTGGTGGTCGCGCCGGCGCCGAACTCGACCAGCGCCGCGCCGTCAGGGATGATCGCGGCGATCTCGTCGCCGCGGTCGCGCAGGATGCCAAGCTCGGTGCGCGTCGGATAATATTCCGGCAGCACCGTGATTTGCTCGAACAGCTCGGAGCCGGTGGCGTCGTAGAAATATTTCGGCGACAGCCGCTTCGGGTGACGGGCGAGATTGCCGATCACATCGCCGGCGAACGCCGAAGTCGCTTCGTCGAACGGATACGCTTTGGCCAAAGCAGCGGCATGCACATTCATGATACTCTCCCGAACGCGCTTACCGGCGCGCCATTGATGTCGACAGTGCTTGATCAGGCATAGTCGGCGAGGCGTAACCCCGTGAATTGCCAGCGATGGTGCGGATAGAAGAAGTTGCGGTAGGTGACACGGCTGTGACCTGCGGGCGTCGCCAGCGACGAGCCACGCAGCACGAGCTGGTTGACCATGAACTTGCCGTTGTACTCACCGAGCGCGCCCTCGATCGCGCGGTAGCCCGGGTAGGGCGAATAGGAGCTGCGGGTCCATTGCCAGACGATGCCATAGGCGTCGTTGAGCAGGCCGGCGCGCGCGGCGATCTCCCATTCCATCTCGGTCGGCAGGTGCTTGCCGGCCCAGCGGGCGAAGGCGTCGGCCTCGTAATAGCTGACGTGGCAGACCGCTGCTGACGGATCGATCGGCTGCAGGCCGCCGAGCGTCATGATCGTCCATTCGCCGTCGATCTCGCGCCAATGGCCGGGCGCCTGCCAGCCCTCGTTGCTCACGGTGCCAAAGCCATCCATCAGCCACAGCGTGGCGGTGGAATAGCCGCCGTCCTTCATGAAGGCGAGCCAGTCGGCATTGGTGACGAGGTTCTTTGCGAGCTTGACCGGGCCGACCAGCGCGCGATGCGCGGGCTTCTCGTTGTCGAAATGGAAGCTGTCGTCGGCGTGGCCGACGGTGTGGATGCCTTCGTTGAGCGTCACCCATTCCTCAGGCCCGCGATGCGACGCCGGGAAACGCCACGCCGGATCGTAGGCCGGCGGGATCGGGTTCTGCGCGAAGGCATGCAGGATGTCGCTGTACATCAGCTCCTGATGCTGCTGCTCGTGATTGAGGCCGACCTCGACCAGCGGCACCAGCGCCTCGAGCTTGTCGGCTCCGGCAGTCTGGAAGAATTTCACCACCTCGGCATCGACATGGCGGCGGTAGGCGGTGACTTCGTCGGCGGTCGGGCGGGTCAGATGGCCGCGCTGGTGGCGGGCGTGCCGCGGACCAGCGCTGACGTAATAGGAATTGAACAGATAAGCGTAGTCCGGATGGAATGGCGCGTAGCCCTTGACGTGCTCGCCGAGCAGAAACTGCTCGAAGAACCAGGTGGTATGGGCGCGGTGCCATTTGGCGGGGCTCGCATCCGGCATCGACTGGATCAGCTGGTCTTCGGGCGACAGCGGTGCAGCCCGGCGCTCGGTCTCGTCGCGGACGGCGCGATAGGCGTCCACCAGGCGCTGGGCGAGCGGTCCGGATTCGGAGGACGGTGACGGGGGGACGGCGGGAAGGGCGGCCGCGGCAGAGGCTGGTTTCGTCACAGGGGTCTCCGATTCAAGGGAGAGAACGTTGCTTCGGCAAACTGGTTCCCAACGGACAGTTCGTCCTAGATAGGGGCTCCGTTACGGGAAAAAAGCCTCCCCCCGCCATGATATTGGGGCCGTCAGATAATCCCGGCTTCTTTCGGGGCGCCCCGGCGCCCGCCGCATGCCAGATTTCCGCCATTTTGCTTTGGATGCACAATGGTTTGAGCTACATATATAGTCAGTCACGGGTTAGAAGGGCGGGCCGGCCCGTTAAGGCCTGAGAGCGCCGCCCCCGAAGGAAGCGAAAATGAGCATCGAGCAATTCATCGACAACGAAGTGAAGTCGAACGACGTCGTGCTGTTCATGAAGGGCACGCCGCAATTCCCGCAGTGCGGGTTTTCCGGTCAGGTCGTGCAGATCCTCGACCACATCGGCGTCGGCTACAAAGGCCTCAACGTTCTCGAGTCCGCCGAACTGCGCAACGGCATCAAGGTCTATTCGAACTGGCCGACGATTCCGCAGCTCTATGTGAAGGGCGAGTTCGTCGGCGGTTGCGACATCATCCGCGAGATGTTCCAGGCCGGCGAATTGCAGCAGCTGTTTGCCGACAAGGGCATCCCGGTCGACGTGGCTGCCTGACCTTGACGGCGCGCCAGATCGGCAAGGCGCGGCTCGAAGTCATCGTCAACGACATCACGACCCTGCGCGTTGACGCCATCGTCAACGCGGCCAATTCATCGCTGCTCGGAGGCGGCGGCGTCGATGGCGCGATCCATCGCGCCGCGGGCCCCGAGCTGCTCGCCGAGTGCCGGGCCCTGCACGGCTGCAAGACCGGCGACGCCAAGATCACCAAAGGCTATCGGCTCCCGGCCAAGCACGTGATCCACGCCGTCGGCCCGATCTGGCATGGCGGCACCCAGAACGAGGATGCGCTGCTCGCATCCTGCTATCGCCGCGGCATCGAGCTGTGCCACGCCAATCAGCTTGGCTCCATTGCATTTCCCGCTATCTCGACCGGCGTCTATCACTTCCCGCCGGACCGCGCCGCCGGCATTGCGGTCAAGGCCGTCGTCGATGCCCTGGCCGCCGCACCCGGCCTCACGCAGGTGATCTTCTGCTGCTTCTCGCCCCAAAGCGGCCAGCTTCATCAGGAGGTCCTGGAGGCCTTTGGCAGCCCTTGTGCCTGATGATACCGCCGCTACACTTCCCCGTGATTTCCGGGGAGGGATAGTTCAAATGCATTCATTTCGTTTGACGTGCGCCGCCGTAGTCGCCGCGGTGGTGCTGGCGGCGCCGGCGTTCTCGCACACCGAGGGCACCTACGAGATTCCGGCGGGAGCGCATTTCAATTCCGCCAAGCTCGCCAGGATCAGCGAGTTCTTCAAGAACGAGGTCGCGACGGGAAAGATTCCCGGCGCCATCGTCCTGATCCAGCAGCACGGCAAGCCGGTGTATCACGAGGCCTTCGGCGTGCAGGACGTGGTCAGCAAGGTGCCGATCACGGACAAGACCATCTTCCGCCTGGCCTCGATGTCCAAGTCGATCACCGCCGTGGTGTCGATGCAGTTGCTGCAGGAAGGGAAATACAAGCTCGACGATCCCGTCTCGAAATACATCCCGTCCTTTGCCAACGTGAAGGTCGGCGTCGAGAAGAAGGCCGAGGACGGCACCAAGACGCTGGAGCTGGTGCCGCCAAAGCGGCCGATCACGATCCTCGATCTGATGACGCATACGTCGGGTATCACCTATGGCTTCTATGGCGACAGCCTGGTCCGCAAGACCTACAAGGAAGCCAATATCTACGGCGGAGATTTCGACCTCGCCGAATTCGCCGAGCGGATCGCCAAACTGCCGCTGCACAACCAGCCCGGCGCGCTCTGGCAGTACGGCCATTCCACCGACATTCTGGCGCGCGTGATGGAGGTGACCACCGGCGAGAAGCTCTCGACGATCGAGCGCGAAAGGCTGCTCGACCCGCTCGGCATGAAGGACACCGGCTTCTTCGTCACCGATCCCGAGAAGCAGAAGCTGATGGCCGAGCCGATGCCGAACGACAGCGACTTCCGCGTCGGCCGGGTCAACGATCCGACCAAGGTCAAGAAATGGGAGTCCGCCAGCGGCGGCATGGTCTCGACCATGGCGGATTATTCGCGCTTCGCGCAGATGCTGCTCAACGGCGGCACCTTCGACGGCAAGACCATCCTGAAGCCGGAGACGTTCAAGGAGCTGACGACCGACCGTGTCGGGCCGGGCTCCGGCGTCGAGCGCGACTTTTTCTACTTCCCCGGCGACGGCTTCGGCTTCGGGCTTGGCATCGCGGTGCGCACCGATCCCGGCACGGCGAAGCCGCCGCCGCCCGGCGATCTCGGCGAGCTGAAATGGGACGGCGCCAGCGGCTGCTATTATGTCATCGACCGCAAGCAGGACTTCTTCTTCGTTCTGCTGGAGCAGACGCCGACCGAGCGTCAGCGCATCCAGCGGACGCTGAAGCAGCTCGTCTATGAAGCCATGGAAAACTAGAGCGTTTTCGAGCGAAGTGGATACCGGTTCGCGTGAAGCAACGCGTTGAAAAGAAGGGAATGACGGCATGATCCGATTCAGGCGGATCGGCTCATGCGCTTGCATGCGTGGGGGCCGCGCGCTCGTCGCGGCACTCGCGTTCGCGTTGGTCGCAACAGTTGCGAAGGCCGGCTCCGCGGGGCCGGCCGCGCACAGCTTCTCGGCGGAGGGCCTCGCCAAGGTCTCCGACTATGTCCGGAACGAGGTGGCGACCGGAAAGATCCCGGGCGCGATCCTGCTGCTGCAGCAGCATGGCAGGCCGGTCTACTACGAGAAGTTCGGGGTTCGCGACGTCGCCACCGAGTTCTCGATGAGCGCGGATACCATCTTCCGCCTCTATTCGATGTCGAAGCCGATCACCACGGTCATCGCGATGATGCTGGTCGAGGAAGGCAAGCTCGCCCTCGGCGATCCGGTGTCGAAATACATCCCGGCCTTTGCCGACATGAGGGTCGGGGTGGAAAAGCGCGGCGATGAGGGCAAGATGGCGATGACGCTGGAGCCGCTGAGGCGCCCCATCACCATCGAAGACCTGATGCGCCACACCGCCGGCCTGCCTTACGGCTATTACGGCGGTGGTATCGTGAACAAGACCTACGCCGACGCCGGCCTGTTCAACAACGATCCCGACAATGCCGAATTCGTGGCGCGGCTTGCGGCATTGCCGCTTGCCGAACAACCCGGCACGGAATGGGACTACGGCCATTCCACCGACGTGCTCGGCCGCATCATCGAGGTGATAACAGGCAAATCGCTGTTTCAGGTCGAGAAGGAGCGGCTGCTCGGCCCGCTCGGGATGAACGAGACCGCGTTCTATGTCGCCGACCGGGCGAAATGGCCGCTGATCGCCGAGCCGATGCCGAAGGATCGTACCATCAGTCCGGTCGCCGACGTCCGCAATCCGCGCAAGCCGCTGCGATGGGAATCCGGGGGCGGCGGCATGGTCGGCACCATCGGCGACTATGCGCGCTTTTCGCAGATGCTGCTGAACGGCGGCAGCTATGAGGGCAGGCGCTATCTGAAGCCGGAGACCATCGCGTTGATGGCGAGGGACCATATCGGTCCGGAGACCGGCGTCATGCGCGACCAGAACTACTATCCCGGTCCGAACTCCGGCTTCGGCCTCGGCTTCGCGGTCCGCACTTCGGTGCCGCCGAGCACCGACTGGCCGCTGGGCGAGTATCGCTGGGACGGTGTCGGAGGCACCTTCTTCTTCATCGATCCCGCGGACGACCTGTTCGGCATCTTCATGGTGCAGACGCCGTCGCAGCGCGGCCGGATCCAGCACGAGCTGAAGACGCTGATCTACCAGGCGATGGGACGCTAATTTTGAGACAAGACTGGTCCTCGTCATTGCGAGCGAAGCGAGGCAATCCATCTCGCCGCTTGCCGAGAGATGGATTGCTTCCAGCGCAAAATTGCTTTGCAATTTTGTCGCGAGCTCCTCGCAATGAGGGTGTGCGCGCTACGCCGCGCGCACGATGTCCCTGACGTGCCCGACCGCTTCCTCGATCATCGCCGCGGTGACGTCGAGATGCGTGCAGGCCCTGATCCGGCCGTCCATCATCGCCAGTGTCACGCCGCGCTTGCGCAGCTCAGCGACCATCTTGTCGCCCGAGACGCCGGCGCCGTCGGGCTTGAAGAAGACGAGGTTGGTCTCGGGTGCCTGCACGGCGATGCCGTTGATCTGCGACAGGCCGCGCGCCAGCGCCCGCGCATTGGCGTGGTCGTCGGCGAGGCGGTCGACATGGTGATCGAGCGCATGGATGCAGGCGGCGGCGCAGACGCCGGACTGCCGCATCGAGCCGCCGAGCCGCTGCTTCCAGCGCCAGACATCGTCGATGAACGCCCGGGTGCCGGCGATCACGCCGCCGATCGGCGCGCCGAGGCCCTTGGAGAAATCGATCCAGGCGGAATCCCAGCCCGCCGTCATGTCGCGCGGCGAGATGCCGGAGGCGACGGTCGCATTGAGCAGCCGCGCGCCGTCCATGTGGGTGACAAGGCCGTGAGTCTTGGCGATGCGCACGACCTCGTCGAGCGCCGCCTTCTTCCAGATCGTGCCGCCGCCGATATTGGCGGTCTGCTCGACGCTGACGAGCACCTGCGGCGGCTGGTAGCGGGTGCGCGGATGCAGCGCGGCCTGGAAGGTGTCCGGCGTGAACTGGCCGTCATCGCCCGGCAGCTGCGTGATCTGGAAACCGCCGAGCGCGGCATGGGCGCCGCCCTCGCGCGCGATGATATGCGCGGTCGCATGCGCCAGGATCTCGTCGCCGGGACGGCAATAGGCCAGCGTCGCCGCGACGTTGCACATGGTGCCCGACGGCATGAAGACGGCGGCTTCCTTGCCGAGCAGATCGGCGACGCGGGCGCAGAGCTCGTTGGTGGTCGGATCGTCCCCGACCTGCTCGTCGCCGACCTCCGCCTTCGCCATCGCCTCGCGCATCGCCGGCGTCGGCCTGGTCTGCGTATCGGACAGAAGGTTGATGCGAACGGGCGGGGCCTTGGGATCGGGCCGGGCAGGGGTGTAGTGCATGGCTTTCCTCATCGCTCCGCACTGAGGCGGATTCGCTGCTGAAACGCGATGAGATAAGATGGATCGTCATCGCGCCCTGGCTTCTTGTTTGAGCATGATCGTATCCGGAAAAACCGCTTCGCGCTTTTCCGGATCATGCTTTAGCGTATAGGCCTCCGGGCGGCGTGACGAAACCGCATAATGATGATCTCGGTGGGCGTCACGCGATAGTCGATCAGGTAGGGATACGGTGTCGCCGAAAGCCGGCGGACGCCTGGGCGGCTTGTCGGGCGCCCCGCACGCGGCTGCTCTTGCAGCAGCGTGACAAGTGCCAAGATGCGGTCGCGCACATGGACCGCGCCCTGGGGCGATCGTGTTTCGATATAGGAAAGTGCCCGATCAATCTGAACAACAGCGCGTCGCGTGTAACGGACGTTCACAGCCCGTGCTTTGCCCACATCGCACGGACTTCCTCGGGCGTTGCCAGCTCGCCGCGTGCAATCTCGGCGTCGGCTTCAGCCAGATCGGCGTCTTCTTCCGGCGTGAGCTGGAGCGGTGGTTGGTCGACCCCGGCAAGCTGCAGCATGATGCGCGCGAGTTCGTCCTGCTCTTTGTCAGGCAAGTTTGAAACTGTCTCGAAGGCCTGTTCGAGTAACCGGGTCATCGGCAAGAAACCTCAGCGAGCAGCCATCTCCAAGTCCCGGATATAATAGTCGTCTTGTCGGCAAACAAAAAGGCCCCGGCAAAACCGGGGCCTTTCGGATCTCGCATGCGTGCCGTGATCAGCGCGAATAGAATTCGACGATCAGATGCGGCTCCATCTGCACCGGGAACGGCACGTCCGAGAGGCCGGGGGTGCGCGCGAACTTCGCGGTCATCTTGGAGTGATCGACCTCGATGAAGTCGGGCACGTCGCGCTCGGGGAGCTGGGCCGCTTCCAGCACCGGGGTCAGCTGCTTGGAGGATTCCTTGACCTCGATGAGGTCGCCGACCTTCAGCTTGTAGCTGCCGATGTTGACCTTGCGGCCGTTCACCTTGATGTGGCCGTGGTTGATGAACTGGCGCGCGGCGAACATCGTGGAGACGAACTTGGAGCGATAGACCACGGTGTCGAGACGGCGCTCCAGGAGGCCGATCAGGTTCTCGCCGGTGTCGCCCTTCAGGCGGCTGGCTTCGACATAGATGCCGTGGAACTGGCGCTCGGAAATGTTGGCGTAGTAGCCCTTGAGCTTCTGCTTGGCGCGCAGCTGCACGCCGAAGTCGGAGAGCTTGCCCTTGCGGCGCTGGCCGTGCTGGCCGGGGCCGTATTCGCGGCGGTTCACGGGGCTCTTCGGGCGGCCCCAGATATTCTGGCCCATGCGGCGATCGATCTTGTACTTCGCCTCACTGCGCTTTGTCATCGCGTCCTCTTTTGCATAGCCGTCGCTACCCAGCGGCCGGCGTTTGTCAGTTTCAGGTTTGAGGAGACGCGCCCTCCTGTGTACCGGCCAAAAGGCCTGTACCGACAGGTCCGCCTCGAAAGCTCGGGGAGGACCACGGGTCGCGAAACGCATCGCGGGCCGAAACCGGCCCGCGAGCAAGGGTGGTCTTAAGGAGAAAGTCCGGTTCTGTCAAACAAAACGCAGGGCATTTTGGGCCGAATCGGCGTCAAAATTGGCCAATTTCGTCCCTCAGAGGCGGCTTCCGGCCGCCCGGACCAGCCGGGCATCGGCTTGCGGCCGGCCCGCGCCCAGTTCCGCGGCGATTTCGCCGGCCAGCACCTGCTCGAGGCGGGTCAAGGTCTGGGCGATCAGGGCGGCGTCGCAGACCAGATGGTCCCAGCGCAGCACCACGTCGACAGTGTGGTCCGGCCTGATCACGCCATAGCTCAACAGGAATGGCCCCGGGCTCAGCGCGTGCAACTCGCCGGGGCCATAGGCCGCGACCGAGGTCACGCCAAAGCTGCCGCAGAAATTGGCGCGCTGCCGGCCAAAATTCATCCCGATCGCCCACGCCAGCCGGCGCAGCGGAAGCGGCAGGCGCGTCACGCAGAGCATTTTGCGGAACGAGGGGATTTCGTGCAGCGGCGCGGTCTTGGCGCGGCGGATCAGCGCGTCGACCTCGGCGAGCGGCATCTCGTCGGCGGCACAGACGCGCTCGAACAGCACGCAGTCCTCGCCTTTCTCAACGCGCGCAATCGCCACCATGCCGACGCTGCGCGGCAGCTCGTAGAGGCAAGGCCACGGCCATTTGACGTGCAGCGTGCGCAGGGTCGGCTCGGTCCTGGCGACCAGCGCGAATGCCTTGACGAAGATGGCGGCCCAGCCCGGTACCTGCGCCGCACGTGCACGGGCCTCGACGATTGCACGGACGTTCAGGGTGCGCTTCAGGGAGACCAGCGGCACGCCAGCCGATGCATGCATCAGATCGGCGACGAGACGGCGCGGCAATGAAATCTGACGAAATTTACCGCGCATTCGTTCGGTTCAGTTCCTTAGCAAACAGGCAAAAATCAAAGGCCCGGCGAGCTCAAATGGTTGCTCGCCGCACCTGAAGCTCAGATGAACCAGCTGGCCGGAGACCAAGGGGTTCTGCTCACGGCGCTGGTTTTGCCAAAGGCTCGCCGGCCTTGACCACGTAGACGCCGAGCACCTTGAGCGGCTTGTCGCCGGACGTCTTGGCGTCGTGCACCGCGCCTTCCGGGATCTGGTAGGACTCGCCCGCCTTCAGCTTCAACGGTGGCTTGCCGTCGATCAGAAGCTCGAGCTCGCCTTCGAGCACATAGCCGGTTTCGGCGCCGGGATGGGTGTGACGCCCCGACGCACCCCCGGCCGGAACCTCGGCGATCGCGGTGACCGTGTTGAAGCCCGGCGGAAAATCGACCTTCTGCAGCGGCGTCCGCTTGATGCCGCTCTGCTGCGCAAAGGCAGCGCCGGCACCGGCAAGGGCAATCACGGCAAGACCAATCAGTAATTTCCTGAACATGCATTTTCCTCCCAACCCGCAAAACTCTAGCAGCGCGGAATCGCGGCGGAAAGCGGGCGGTGCGTGATGTGCAGGTTCGACGTTGGGATTAGTCCGTTCATCCAACAGTGCGGGTTTGCGCCGCTTATTCATGAGCTACTCAGGCGAACGAGCTGTCTCGGCGACACGCAGCGTTCGCTCCGTCCCAGGCGCGATGCCGGAAGTTGCGCCGCGGTTCCTGCTTCGACGTGACCGGAACCTGCTCGCCGGAAGCTGTGAACGAGCGGAGCGCCGCGCGGCCGCGTTTGACGTCTACCGCTTGATCCCCGTGAACGCAGCCGCAATGCCGCGCTGGAACAGCGACCAGTCGAAGCCGAGCGCGAGCGCGAGGTAGCCGCGGTCGATCATCGCATTGGCCTGTTCGGCGGTGCGCGCGACGCCGCCGATCGGCACGCCGCTCTTCATGATGCCTTGTTCGGCGCGCTGCATCAGCGCGACCACTTCGGGATCGTCGGGCAGACCGCGCTTGTTGATCGAGGTGGCGAGATCGCCGGGGCCGATCACCGCGAGGTCAATGCCCGGTGTCGCCATGATCTCGTCGATGCGGTTCACCGCATCGACATGCTCGATCGTGATCATGCAGATCATGTCGTCGTCAGCGGTCGCCATGTAGTCGTTCATCGAGACGCCCCAGCGGAACGGCGCATGGAACGGTCCCCAGAGCCGGTCGCCTTGCGGCGGATAGCGCACGCTGCGCACCGCCTTCACCGCATCGCTTGCGTTGCAGATCATCGGAAAATTGATGCCGAGCGCGCCGATGTCCATCGGTGCCTTGGCGAGATGCGGCTCGTTGGCGGCGATCCGCACCATCGGCACGCAGGGCGTGCCCGAGGTCGCCACGATCATCGCATGGGCGGTGCCGAGATCGATCGGGCCGTGCTCGAGATCGACGATGATCCAGTCCAGCGACTGCGCCATGATCTGCACGGTCTGGATGCTCGGAATGGTCGCGATCGCGCCGAAGGTCGGGCGCTTGTCGCGCCACGCCTTGCGCAGGCGATTGAGCGGCGTCAGCGGGGCTGCGGTCAAATTCGGTCCTCCCTCGAAGGAGAGCAGAGGCTAGCAGCGCGTTGTGACGGCGAAAAGCATCAAGCCGGGACGCGGCCGCCGAAGAATGGCGTCAGCGCTTCCGTCAGCGCGTGCGGGCGCTTCGAGGTGAAGATCATCTCGGCGCCGGCCTGGTCGCTCTCGTGGCCGGCCGGTCCGAGCAGGTCGGCGACACGGCGTGCGATCGCCGGCGCCGGATCGATCCAGTCGACCGGCCAGGGCGCGAGCCTGGTGAGGCGTTCCAGCAGCAGCGGGTAATGCGTGCAGGCGAGCACGACGGTGTCGGTGCGGGCAGGGTCGTGGGCGCCATCGCCGACGAAGCAGGGCGCGAGCTCGGCCGCGATGTCCTCGTCGCGCACCCTCTCGCCGCTGAGGGCGGCCTCCGCCAGCGAGGCGAGCTCGCCGGAGCCGACCAGCGTCACCTCGCAGCCCTGCGCAAAGTCCGAGATCAGCTTGCGGGTATATTCGCGCTTCACGGTGCCCCTTGTGCCGAGCACCGACACCCGCTTCGTTTTCGACGAGGCGCAGGCCGGCTTGATCGCCGGCACGGTGCCGACGAAGGGCAAAGGATAGGCGTCGCGCAAATGCGACATGACCAACGTGGACGCTGTGTTGCAGGCGATCACGACCAGGTCGGGCGCGTGGGCCGTGATCAGCTCACCGATCAGCGGCACCACGCGGGCGATAATCTCGTCCTCGCCGTGGTGGCCATAGGGGAAGAAGGCGTCGTCGGCGACATAGACGTAATGCGCGTCGGGCCGGGCGCGGACGATCTCGCGCAGCACGGTGAGGCCGCCGAGGCCGGAATCGAACACAAGGATGGTCGGGGGAATGGACACGCGAAAATTCTATCCGAAGCAGGGTTACCATTCAGTTGTCTTTGGCCATCCGGCGGCTTCGGCCGACAAAAGGCGGTGAAGCCGGGAATTTCACATGGCCTTGACCGATAGCTGCAAGTATCACGGCAAACTATTGCTGCGACGTGTGAAATCCAAAAATGCGGCCGCAAGGGGGCAACGCGACATGATCCGCAATACCGCAGCGAGCTGGGGCTCGCTCGCCCGCGCGTTCCACTGGGGGCTCGGCATCGCCATCATCGGCACGCTGGCCTATGGCTGGTGGATGAACCACGTCCCGGCGCGGGCGGACAAGTTCTTCTACCGCTCGATCCACGCCGATATCGGCTACCTGGTGCTGCTGCTTACCGTGCTGCGGCTGGTCTGGCGCGGCCTTAATCCGACGCCTGCGCTGCCGGCCGACATGCCCTCCTGGCAGCGGATTGCCGCCCGCGTCAGCCACGGCGCGCTCTATGCCGTCACCATCCTGGTGGCGATGCTGGGCTGGGCGCATTCCGGCGCCCGCGCCCAGGATTATTCTGATTTCTTCGGCCTGTTTCACGTTCCCCAGATCACCTCGCCCGACAAGGCGGCGGCGGATGCCTTTGAGCATCGCCACATCTTCTTCGCCTATGTGCTGTTGGCGCTGATCGTGCTGCACCTCGCCGCGGTCGCCTTCCACCACTTCGTCAAGCGCGACCGTGTCGCCGCGCGCATGATGGGGACAAGCGAGGTCGACCCCGCCCGCTAGGCGTGGGCGGCCGGCTCGGTGCGTTCCAAAATGGTCGCCCGCTCGGGGACACCTGCGTTATCCTGTGACGAACGGGGGCGGCCATCGCGGCTCGAATGCTCATGAACGATTCTGCACGACATCAAACGAACTGGCGCATGCCGGACGAGGGCGCCCCGCATGCCGCCACCTGGATGGCCTTTGGCGCCGACGTGGAGCTCTGGGGCACGAAGCTCCTTCCCGTCATCAGAAATAATCTCGCCAGCGTTGCCAAGGCAATCGCGGTCCATGAGCCCGTGAAGATGCTCGTTCGCGAGGAGGACTACGACATCGCCGCGCGGCTGTGCGGTCCCTCGGTCAGCCTCGTCGTTCAACCGCTCGATGATGTGTGGCTGCGTGACACGGGACCGGTCTTTGTGACCAATCCTGCCGGGCAGCTCGGCGCCGTCGGTTTCAATTTCAACGGCTGGGGCAACAAGCCGCAACCGTACGCACGCAAGCAGCATCTATATGCACGCGATGCCGAGGTTGCAGAGCATCTGGCCGGAGCCGCGCAGGCAATCTTCTTGAAGGCCGATCTGGTGCTGGAAGGCGGCGGGATCGAGGTCGACGGTGAGGGGACGGCCATCATCACCGAGAGCTGCGTCCTCAACCCAAATCGCAATCCGGGCGTGTCGAAGGACAAATGCGAGGCCGAATTGTCTCGCCTGCTCGGGCTGGACAAGATCATCTGGCTGCCCGGCATCGCCGGCAAGGACATCACCGACGGACATACCGACTTCTACGCGCGATTTGCCAGTCCCGGCCTTGTCGTAGCCGGCTTGGAACCAGACCCGTCGTCGTTCGATCATGCGGTGACCAAACGACACCTGGATTTCCTGCGCGTCGCTGTTGATGCGAAGGGCCGGCGCCTGGATGTCGTGGAGTTGCAGGGCCCATCGACGGTGCGTCCGAAGCACAGCAGCAAGGACTTCGCCGCCGGCTACATCAATTTCTATGTCTGCAACGGTGCCGTGATCGCGCCGGAATTCGGTGACCCGGCGGCGGATCGCAACGCGCGCGACAAGCTGCGCGAACTTTACCCGGACCGGGAAATCATCCAGCTCAACATCGACGGCATCGCCGCCGGTGGCGGCGGCATCCACTGCACCACGCAACAGCAGCCGCGCTTGTGAAAGCTGGCGGCCCGGTCGCGAAGCGAGCGACCGGGCCGTGGCCGCATGAGCGCGCTAACCCGCCGGCATCTGCTTCTCGACGAGGCGCACCCAGTAGGAGGCGCCGTGGCCGAGGATGTTGTCGTTGAACTTGTAGGCGGGGTGGTGGCACATCGGGCCGTCGCCCATGCCGAGGAAGACGAACGCGCCGGGGCGCGCCTCCAGCATGAACGCAAAATCCTCGGCGCCCATCACCGGCACCAGGTTCTCGTTGACGCGGTCGGCGCCGACCACGTCACGGGCGACCTCGGCGGCGATGCCGGCCTCGCGCGTATGGTTCAGCGTCACCGGATACATGCGTCCATAATCCGTCTCGGCCGAGCCGCCATAGGCCTTGGCGATGCTGGAGGCGACCTCGCCGATCCGGCGCTCGACCAGATCGCGTACAGCGGGATCGAGCGTGCGCACGGTGCCGCCCAGCGTGACCGTCTCCGGGATCACATTGAACGCGGTGCCGGCCTCGAACATGGTGATCGAGATGACGGCCGATTTCAGCGGATCGAGATTGCGCGACACGATCGACTGCAGTGCATTGATGATCTGGGCGCCGATCAGGACGCTGTCGACCGCCTCGTGCGGAGCGGCGCCGGCGTGGCCGCCCTTGCCGTGGACGATGATCTTCAACGTGTCCGACGAAGCGAGCATCGCGCCCGGCGTGGTCGCAAAATAGCCCTCGGGCAGGCCGGGCATGTTGTGCAGGCCGTAGACCTCCTGGATGCCCCAGCGGGTCATCAGCCCGTCGTCGACCATCGCCTTGCCGCCGGCGCCGCCTTCCTCGGCGGGCTGGAAGATCACAACCGCGGTGCCGTCGAAATTGCGGGTCTCGGTGAGGTATTTGGCGGCGCCCAGCAGCATCGCGGTGTGGCCGTCATGGCCGCAGGCGTGCATCTTGCCGGGAATCTTCGAGGCGTAGGCGACGCCCGAAGCCTCCGCGATCGGCAGCGCGTCCATGTCGGCGCGCAGGCCGATGGTCTTTCCCGAAGTGGATTTGCGGCCGCGGATCACGCCGACCACGCCGGTGCGCCCGATCCCCGTCACCACCTCGTCGCAGCCGAACTCGCGCAGTCTGTCGGCGACGATGCCGGCGGTGCGGTGGACTTCATAAAGCAGTTCAGGATTCTCATGGAAGTCATGGCGCCAGGCGGCCATTTCATCCGAGAGGGCGGCAACGCGATTGACGATGGGCATGGGGGAGCGTCCGTTTCTTGTGAGCTTTGGTGGGGGGCGCAGCGTAGCGTAACCCGCCGACTTGTCACGCGGAATGGCGTCAGCCCGTAGCCCGGATGGAGCGGCCTACAAATTCGCCAGCCCGCATTCGACGGCGAGGCGGACCAGCTGGGCGTCGGTCCGCATGCCGGTCTTGGCCTTGATGAGGTAGTGATAGTTCTGCACGGTCTTGGTGCTGAGGTTGAGGTTGGCGGCGATCTGCTCCTTGGTGCTGCCGGCCGCCAGCTGCCGGAGGATTTCGATCTCCCGCTCGCCGAGCTGGTCGAGCGCCGATCGGGTCGGCACCAGGCTTTCCAGCGCCAGCACGCGCGCGACGTCGTCGCTCATCGCATGCTCGCCGCGCGCCACCGAGCGGATCGCCGCGATCAGCTCGGCCGGTTCGCTGCCCTTGGTGACGAAGCCGCTGGCGCCGGCGCCGAACGCCGCCTTCACCTGGGCCGCCTCGCTGTGCATGCTGAAGACGAGGATGCGCGCGTCGGCGTCGCGCGCGCGGATGTTGCGGATCGCTTCCAGTCCGCTCGCACCCGGCATCGAAATGTCCATCACCACCACATCGGGCCGGTGCGACTTGAACGCGCGATAGGCATTGGCGGCGTTGTCGGCTTCGGCGACCACGCGGAAATCGTCCTGGTGCTCGAGCACGCGCCGATAGCCCTGGCGGACGACGGGATGATCGTCCACCAGCAGGATCGAGATGCCGCGGATCTTCGCCGTCGTCGACATCACGATTGTCATCTCACGCGGCGAGCGGGATCGTGGCGGCGACCGACAGGCCGCGGCTGGCGCGCGCGATCGACAGCGAGCCGCCGAGGGCCGTGACGCGCTCGCTGACGCCGGTGAGGCCGAAGCCCGCGGATTGCGCCACCTTGGCCGCATCGCCGCCGCCATCGTCCTCGACCCGCACCAGCAGGGCGTTCTCGCTTCCGGTCCGCCGCTCGATCCGCAGCACGATCTCGCGCGCCGAGCTGTGGCGCAGCGCATTGGTCAGGCACTCCTGCGCGACACGATAGGCGGTGGCGGCGACCGTGCCGCTGATGTCGGCAAGGTCGCCCTGCAGATCGAGCTGGATCATCGGCTGCACCGTGCGCGACCGCCAGCTGTCGACGAGATCGACCAGGCTTGCCTCCAGCCCGAGCTCTTCGGCCGGCGGATGACGCAGCCGGTTCAGTGTATCGCGCAGGCACGCCATGATGCGGCGCGTCGCCTGCGAGATCATCCGTGCATCCTGCGCAATTTCGGTGCCGGCGGCGTACTTGTCCCCGGCGCTTGCCTCGATCGTGTTGGCGAAGGCGAGGATCGCGGTGAGGTTCTGGCCGAACTCATCGTGCAGCTCGCGCGCCAGCGTGCGGCGTTCGTCGTTGCGGATTTCGAGCAGCCGCCGGGTCAGCACCGTGCGTTCCTCCTCGGCAAGCGCGAGGCGGTCGCCGAGATCGCTGACGGCGCGCCCGATCATCGCGAGCTCCATCGAGCGGACGCGCGGCAGCGGCGTACGGTACTCGCCGTCGGCCATGCGCCGCAGCGCCGACACGATCGAGTGGGCGGGCGCCAGCGTGTGCGCGATCGCAAGCGAAGCGAGCAGCGCGATGGCGAGCGCCATCAACAGCGCGACGTGGATGTTGTCGAGAATGTGCTGCCAGGCGAGCGCGATCGCGGCGTCCGGATCGGCGATGACGCGGACGGTTCCCGCGGTCGCGGCGCGGGCGCTGATCGGCCGCTCCACGGTGGCGTGATCGCCGAGTATCATCTGCACGGTGGCCGCGAACCAGCGCGGCGGCGCCTTGCCGATCCCCTTGCTCTGGCCGCAGAGGGGCTTCTCGAAGGCGCCGGCCGGTTCGAACTGCACGCAGATCCCGGGCGCGATCAGGCCCATGGTTTCGATGGTGCGCCAGTCCGGTGCCGGCAGCAATTGCTCGCGCATCCGGTTGCTGCGCAGCAGCAATTCGCGCCAGTACAGCGCCTCGAGCGATTGCGAAACCCGCTCGGCGGACGCCTGCGTGGCGCGATCGACGCTGCGATAGGCGTCGATCGTGGCCCAGACGGTGGCTGCGCCGAGGCATAGCGCGACGATCACGAGCAGGCGGGCGACCAGTTGAAGCACGAGGCGCATGCGATCACTCCACGGCCAGAGCATGATCCGCAACGGAGAGAAGCGGGTGGTCATGCTCAAACGAGAGATGCGATGCTAACAGCAGCGCTGTTCCCCGCCAATCGCAAGCATGCGAAGCTGTGCAGGTCGGGAAATTTGCCCGACGAAATCTGGGCAGATGTCTTTGGACAGCGCAGGCCGGCTCTGCTCTAACGGAAAGTGAGGCCCGCGCGGAGCCTCATGGAACAGAGGGAGCTCACGCAGCATGGATGCCAAGGTCGACGTCGCGGCCGCATCGGCCGGCACGGACGCGGCGGAGCGCAGCGCCCTGCTGCTCTGGATGATCTTCACCGGCCTTTCGGTGTTCGCCGCCTTCCTGCTGTGGCGCTACGGGCTGATCGGCCTCATGATCAATTCCGACCGCACCTACATTTCCAGCGTCATCGCCGTCCTCTACATCGTCACCTGCATCCATTGCTTCTGGCGGACGCGGGCGATCGCGCGGGAGGGGGAGGTCGCGCGCTCCTGCCGCACCATCCTCGCCGCGCCCGATGGCGCCAGGATCCTTGCATCAGGGGCGCTTGCATCAGATGCGCGCGGCCTGCCCGGCGGGCTCGTCACCGATCACATCAAAAGCCTGGTGCAGAAGGCCGAGGCGCAGGCCAAGGGACGCATCGACCAGACCCTGCTGCTGCGGACGCTGGCGGACCGGCTGCGCGGGTCCAACGGCTTCGGCGCCTTCGTCTCCGATACGCTGATGAAGCTCGGCCTGCTCGGCACCATCATCGGCTTCATCATCATGCTGGCGCCGATCGCTTCGCTGGATGCCGCCGACAAGGTCGCGATGAAATCGTCGATGGGCCTGATGAGCGACGGCATGGCGGTCGCGATGTACACGACGCTGGCCGGACTGATCGGATCGATCCTGGTCCGGATCCAGTACTACATGCTCGATTCCGCGACCCAGCGGGTGTTTTCCGACGCCGTCGTGCTGACCGAGACGCACGTCACGCCGGTCCTGGAACGTCGCCTTGGTACGCCGTCATGATGGATGAGTTCGGGCTCTATCCACGCGAGGAGCCGTTCGATCCGCTCGGCGTCATGCTGTTCAAGGCGTTGCAGGTCATCGCCTTCCTGTTCTTCCTGGCGCTGCTTGCGGTGTCGCCGGATTCCAAGGAAGGCAAGATCGAATCCAAGGCGGAGTTCATCATCACGATGGACTGGCCGGACAACCATCCTGACGATCTCGACCTGTTCGTGCAGGATCCGGCCGGCAACATCGCCTGGTACCGGCATCGCGAGGCCGGCTTCCTGACGCTCGATCGCGACGACCGCGGCGGCGCCAACGACTTCATCATCGTCAACGGCAAGAAGATCGCCTCGCCAATCCGCGAGGAGATCGTCACCTTGCGCGGCATCGTCGCCGGCGAATACACCGTCAACGTCTCGCATTTCCAGGCGACGACCGGCGAGCCGGTGCAGGCCAATGTGAAGGTGCAGAAGCTCAATCCGACGGCGCAGGTGATCTTCGACGACAAGCTGACCGTCGATCACACCGGCGACGAGAAGACCGCGGTCAGGTTTCGTCTCGACGCCGAGGGCAAGGTGATCAACGTGGACCGGCGGCCGAAATCGCTGCTCGAGACCTTCCGCAGCAGCTGGCGCAACGGCGCCGACATGGATCCGAAAACCGGCGTCAGGGTGCTCCGCCGTGATTAGTCTGCAGTCGGTCATTCTCACGCTTGCGGTCGCATACGCGGTGGTCGGTGCGCTGCTCTTGATCGTGCTGGTCTATGCGCGGCTGCACTGGTCGCTGAAGGCCGTCGTCATCGTCGTGACCAGCGCCTTTTACTTCGTCAGCTTCGGCGGCATGCGCGGTCTGCTCGGCTGGGCGTCCGCGGAAAAACTGCCGGCGAATTTCAAGCTGCTGTCGACGCGGATCGTGGAGCCGCATTCGCTGGAGGGCGATCCGGGCTCGATCTATCTCTGGGTCGAGGAGCTTGACGAGGACAACCGGCCGAGCGCGATCCCGCGCGCTTTCCGCATTCCCTATAGCGAGGCGTTGGCGGAGCAGACCCACACCGCCGAGAACGAGATCAAGGCCGGGCATCCGCAAGGCGGGCGGGCGGCGGATTTCGGCGGTGGCGACGGCACCATCATGGACTTCGTCAGGGAGTACATCACGCCGAAGACGATCGTGGAGACGACCGGCGGCGATTCCACCACGGGGACGTTCGTGGCTCCGCCGGCCGGCGCGCAAGGGTCGGTGTTCACGCCGCTGCCGCCGCCCCGGATGCCGCCCAAGGACGAGCAGCAATAGCAGGATGCCTATCCAGGAGGGTGGCACAAAAATAGGGATCGGCAATAATCAGTCAGCGGGATGGACAGTAATCATCCGGAATTCCTCAATTCCCTGAAGTGTGTAGTCTTGGGATTAACCGGGGCTAGATTTTATCCCCAAGCCATTTTTCCCGGCAAAGGGGCCGCTGCGTGAAGCGGCCCCTTTCGATTCCGGCGGCAAGGCCCGGTGAGAGGCCGGCGCGGCGGGGCGGGCTTACAGCACCGTCAGAAATGCGATCGCGAGAACCATCAGCCACCCGACAATGACGAGCGAGACCACCGCGCCCGCGGTGATCTTGGCGATCTCCTTCAAGGTCATTGGCCGGTCCATGCAAACCTCTCCTGGGTAGCCCTGAGCGAGACATAGGCGCGGACTGGCAGATCGCCCTGGCTGCTCACGGAACGTTGTAGCGCCCATAAGCCAGGGGTGGGCCCTTCCCGGGGGCCACGGCTGTCATTTCACAAAATATTGTCTGACAGATATTGAAATCTGTCAGCGAGATGGTGTATATACTGATCAGCCCCAAGGGAGGAGGGCGCCCAGTGGCTGTTCCGGCGTTTGGCCGGGGAGCCGGACTTAATTTGACTACCTCGAAGGACTACCTCCATGACCATAGAAATCTTTCAATTGACCGCCCAGATTCAACAGTGGCTCAATCTTCGCGTCGCCCGCCACCTGGCCGCCCAGGCCGCCAAGTTCACCCGCGGGCAGGACAGCGATAACCAGACGGTAAACGCATGAACGAGGCGGTGGTTTTGACACCCGAGCGGATCCTCGAGGCAACTGAGGATGTCTTGAGGCGCTTTGGGCTGAGCAAGGCCACCGTTGTCGACGTTGCCCGTGCGCTGGATGTCAGCCACGGCAGCGTCTACCGTCACTTCCCCAGCAAGGCCTCGTTGCGCGATGCTGTCGCCAAGCGCTGGCTCGACCGCGCCAACGAGCCGCTGTGCAAGATCGCAGCCGGCTCAGGCCCGGCGCCGGAACGGCTGGAGACATGGCTGCGCACTGCCTTTTCGATCAAGCAGAAGAAAGTCTGCGACGATCCCGAGATGTTCGCGACCTACCTTGCGCTGGCGCAGGACGCGCGCGAAGTGGTGGAAGCCTACAAGGACAAGCAGGTCGATCTGATCGCGAAAATCCTGGCCGACGGTGTCGCGCAGGGCGTGTTCGAGATCGACAATGTGAAGGCGACCGCGCGTGCCGTGTTCGACGCCACCGTCCGCTACCATCACCCGGCGCATGCCGAGGAATGGGCCAAGCCCGAATGCCCGTCGCGGATCGACGCGCTGCTGGCCCTGCTGCTGAAGGGCCTGCGGGTCTGCAAGCAGTAGCTCGGCGCTCGCGCTTCTTCACACAACGGAGCAAGCGGCACCCCTCTCCCTAACCCTCCCCGCAAGGGGGGAGGGAACCCATCCGCTAATGCTCCCCTCACATCCGTTACCGACGTTTTGAATCCGCGACGCCGTGCCCAGACTGTAACTCAGTCAGGTGAGCACGCCGGTCGGGCTCCCTCCCCCCTTGCGGGGGAGGGTTGGGGAGAGGGGTAAGCCGCGGGCTGTGACCGTGGAGATTGCGCGGTCGCGTGCCAACTGGCTTTCGCTGCCACCCTCGGCCCGATTGCGAGCCCGGGGCCGCGTGTGCTTGATATCGGACAGGGATCAGCAACGCGGACCACGATGCGGCTTGCACTGTTCGCCGATATTCACGCCAACCGGCAGGCCTTCGCCGCCTGCCTCGACGCTGCGCATGCGCGCGGCGCCGAGCGTCTGATCTGTCTCGGCGATATCGTCGGCTATGGCGCCGATCCCGAATGGGCCGTCGATACGGTGATCGACCTCGTCGCCAAGGGTGCGATCGCGGTGCGCGGCAATCATGACAATGCGATCGGCGTGCCGAGCGACAGCATGAATGCCGAGGCGAAGGCCGCGATCGACTGGACCCGCGGCCGGCTCAGCGGCGAGCAGAAGGAGTTCCTCGCCGGGCTTCCGATGTCGCGAGAGGAGGACAACAGGCTCTACGTGCACTCCGAAGCTTCGGAGCCCACGAAATGGCGCTATGTTCGCGACACCGCCGACGCCGCGCGCAGCATGATGGCAACCGAGCTGCAGATCACGTTCTGCGGCCACATCCATCGTCCCGGCCTCTATTCGATGTCCTCGACCGCCAAGATGACGAGCTTCGTTCCAACTTCGGGCATCGCTGTTCAGTTGCTGCCGGGGCGGCGCTGGCTTGCGGTGCTCGGCTCGGTCGGCCAGCCGCGCGACGGCGATCCCGCAGCGTCGTTTGCGATGTTCGACACCATAAGCCGCGAGATCACCTATCATCGCGTGCCCTACGACGTCGCGACCGCGGCGGCGCTGATCAAGGCGAACGGCCTGCCGCACTGGCTCGCCGACCGTCTGCCGCTCGGCCGGTGATGCCGATGGCGGCGCTGGCGATGCAGGCGGGTGCCGACATCGATGGCTTCACCGTCGGCGAACGCGTGCACCGCGGCGGCATGGCAACGCTGTGGACCGTCACCCATCCCGGCATCACCGTGCCGCTGCTGATGAAGGTGCCGCTGACCTCGGAGGGTGAGGATCCGGCCGCGATCGTCAGCTTCGAGATGGAGCAGATGATCCTGCCGCGGCTGTCGGGGCCGCATGTGCCGGCCTGTTTTGGCACCGGCGACTTCGAGCGCCAGGCCTACGTGGTGATGGAGCGCATCCCCGGGCAGACGCTCTACAAGCGGCTCGGCGAGCTGCCGATGCCGTATGAGGAAGTGAGGGTGATCGGCGGCAAGGTCGCGACTGCGCTCGCCAGCCTGCATCGGCAGAACGTCATCCATCACGACATCAAGCCGAGCAGCATCATGTTCCGCGAGCGCGGCGAGGCGGTGCTGATCGATTTCGGCCTCTCGCATCACCGGCATCTGCCCGACCTGCTGCAGGAGGAGTTTCGCCTGCCCTACGGCACCGCGCCCTACATGGCGCCGGAGCGCCTGCTCGGCGTACGCGACGATCCGCGCAGCGATCTGTTTTCGCTCGGCGTGCTGCTCTATTTCTTCACCACCGGCGTCCGCCCGTTCGGCGAGACCGAAAGCCTGCGTGGCATGCGCCGGCGGCTGTGGCGTGACCCCTATCCGCCGCGCCAGCTGAAGCCCGACTATCCGCCATGGCTGCAGGAGATCGTGCTGCGCTGCCTGGAGATCGATCCCGTGGCGCGCTATCCGACCGCGGCGCAGCTTGCCTTCGATCTCGGCCATCCCGATCAGGTGAAGCTGACGGCGCGGGCGCAGCGGCTGAGCCGCGATCCGCTCGGCACGGTCTGGCGCCGCCGTTTCAATCTCGGTGCGGTGCCGCCGCGGCCGAAGTCTGATGTCGCGGCCCAGCTCGCCGCGAGCCCGATCGTTGCCGTCGCGCTCGATGTCGGCGAGGGGGCCGAGGCGCTGAACGACACCATCCGTGTCACCGCCGAGCGGGTGCTGTCGACCTCGCCGTCGGCGCGGCTCGCTTGCGTCAACGTGCTGAAGCTCAATCGCCTGGCGATCGACCGCAGCCATGACGAGCAGGGCCAGAACAAGCATGTCGACCGCCTGGTGACGCTGCAGCACTGGGCGCGGCCGTTCGGGCTCGAGGAAGGGCGGCTGACCGTGCATGTGCTGGAGGCGATCGATCCCGCCGCCGCGATCCTGGAATTCGCCGCGGTCAATCTGGTCGACCACATCATCATCGGCGCGCGGCAGAACTCGCTGCGGCGTGCGCTGCTCGGCAGCGTGTCCGCCAGGGTCGCGGGGGAAGCGTCGTGCACGGTGACCGTGGTGCGGCCGTCGCGGCTGGCCTCGCAAGCGGACGACGGCGAGGGCGGCGAAGCGGCGGACCAGGCGGCCAATGCCGCGGTCACGCCGCCCGCGTTGTTCTAGTTTCTCCGGATCATCAGATTGCTTCGCCGCGCGCCTCGGCCGCCGCATGGCGGATCGCGGCGATGTTGGCCTTGTAGGCCTCGACGGTGCCGCCCTTGAACACGGCGGACCCCGCGACGAAGGCGTTGGCGCCGGCGGCCGCAAGCTGGCCCGCGACGTCGGGCGCAACGCCGCCGTCGACCTCGATGTCGATCGGGCGGCCCGCGACCATCGCCCTGACGTCGCTGATCTTGCCGATCGCCGAGCGGATGAAGGCCTGGCCGCCGAAGCCGGGATTGACCGACATGACCAGCACGAGGTCGATCAGGTCGAGCACATATTCGATCGCGCTCGTCGGCGTTGCCGGATTGAGCGAGACGCCGGCCTTCTTGCCGAGCGCGCGGATCGCCTGCAACGAGCGGTGCAAATGCGGGCCGGCCTCGGCATGCACCGTGATGTGGTCGCAGCCCGCCTTGGCGAACCCCTCCAGGTAGGGATCGCAGGGTGAGATCATCAGATGGGCGTCGAAGATCTTCTTGGTGTGCGGCCGCATCGCCTTGATGACGTCGGGGCCGTAGGAGATGTTCGGCACAAAATGTCCGTCCATCACGTCGAGATGGATCCAGTCGGCGCCGGCCTGGTCGACGGCGCGGACCTCCTCGCCGAGCTTTGAGAAATCCGACGCCAGGATCGACGGAGCGATAATGAGGGGACGCGGGGTGAATGACTGAGTCATGTCAGCTGTTCCGGAAGACTTCAGGGGGCGACGGGTGAGTCCGCCTAACATGCGGACGCGTGGCGGGCAATGCGAGCGGACGGCGCTCCGCGACCGGAAAATTCTTCCGCCGGCGGCAGCTCTTGCCGGGTGCGCGGAACCCGCTTCGACGCGGGAAGCCTGGTTTTACTGGGTTTTTGCCATGGCACGCCCCTTGCTCAGCCACTGACCAGCGTTTGAGCCGCCAAGGCGCGGCCCGGTTGGAGTATTGCCATGCTGTTCGCCCTTGGCGCTGCGTCGTCGGCCATTGACCTCTTGAGCTCGCTGATGTCGTCGAAGTCGACGACCCAGACCGGCAGCTCCAGTAAGGGAGGGCAGACCGCCGGCCTGTTCGCCCCTTCGACCGGTACCTCGACGTCGACCGGCAGCAGCACCGGCACCGGCTCGGGCAGCGGCTCCGCGCAGATTTCGCCGCTGACCATGGGCGCGCTGATTTCCGCGCAAAGCCAGTCGCAGACCGCGGTTTCAAACAGCGCGACGGCAGCCAGCCGCTCGGATGCGCTCAAGGACCTGTTCTCGCAGATCGATGCCGACGGCAACGGCAAGATCACCCAGTCCGAATTCGAGAACGCGCTCGGCGCCGGCGGCACCAACACCGCGCAGGCCGACGACGTGTTCTCCAAGCTCGACAGCAATGGCGACGGCAGCGTCAGCCTCGACGAGATGTCCCAGGCATTGCAGGGCCACAAGAGCGGCGGCCATCATCGCCATCACATGACCAGTGGCTCGACCGATGGATCCGGCTCCGGCAGCGGCGCGGGCGGATCGAGCTCCGATCCCTTGATGCAGGCGCTGGACGGCGCGACCGCGACGTCGGTGACCAACAGCGACGGCTCGACCACCACGACGACGACCTACGCCGACGGCTCGAAGGTGTCGATGACGACGCCGGCCGCGTCCTCCGTGACCCTCAACGCGGCCTCGTCCTACAATATCGTCGAACAGCTGATCCAGCGCCAGGCGAAGGCGATCTCCGCGCAGGACTTCGCCGCGATTTCCGTCAGCGCCTAAGACGAGACTGGTAATTTCCGTCATTGCGAGGAGCGGAGCGACGAAGCAATCCATCTGTCCACGTGTGCGGACAGATGGATTGCTTCGCTTCGCTCGCAATGACGGCAGAGCCAGAAGCGCGATGATCTAGCCGAATTTGTCCCGCCAGCTCGGCAGCGCGCCGGCGAATGGCAGCGCGGTCGCTGAATGGACGCCGCGGGCGATGGCGCGCGCCACCGTGTTGGCGGCGAGCGCACCGAGCCTCGTGAGGCCGAACAGCGGATCGATCGGCTTGGCGCCGGTCGCGGCGGCAAACACCACGTCGCCGTCGAGCGGGGCGTGCACGGGATAGATCGCGCGCGCCATGCCGGTCTGCGCGATCATCGCTAGCCGCCGCGCCTGCGGCTTCGTCAACTGCGCATCAGTCACCACGACGACGAGGGTGGTGTTCTCGGCGGCGCTGGCGTCGGCGCCGCCCTTCAGCCGCGCCTTCAGCATGTCCGGCGTGAACGCGGGCGGCAGGCCGCGCCCGCCGAACTCGCCGCCGACCTCGAACGGCGCCGCCCAGAACCAGGGGCCGCTGCCGACCGTGACGCTGCCGACCGCGTTGACCACCGCGAGCGCCGCGACCGTCACGCCGTCGTCGGTCACGTCGGACGCCGAGCCGAGGCCGCCCTTCAGATTGGCCGTGGTCGCGCCCAGGCCGGCACCGACGCTGCCGAGTTCGAAGGCATCAGAGCCGGCATTGGCCGCCGCGTAGCCGAGATCGCGATAGGGCGGAAAGCGTCCCCACGCCTTGTTGCCGCCGTTGAGCAGGTCGAAGCAGATCGCGCCCGGCACGATCGGGATCACCGCGTCGCGGATGCGGAAGCCGCGGCCGCGTTCGGCGAGCCAGGCCTGCACGCCGCCGGCGGCATCGAGCCCGTGCGCCGAGCCGCCGGACAGCGCGATGGCGTCGATTGCCTCGACGACGTTGTGCGGCGAAAGCAGCGCTTCCTCGCGGGTGCCGGGACCGCCGCCGCGGACATCGATCGAGGCGACCGCCGGCCGCTCGAACAGGATGGCGGTGACACCGGAGGCGACCGTTGGATCGTCGGCATGGCCGACGGCAACGCCGGCAATATCGGTGAGAAGGTTTTTCACGATAGGTCCATCCGCCTGCTGTCCGATCGATCCGGTATAGCAGCCGCGACGGAAGCATCAACCGTCGGGCGCGGGCGGACGGAGACGTGCGGTAAGACTTGCAGGCATCCGGTCGAAAAAACGCCCCGGCGGACCGGGGCGTTCTCGTATCTCTGATTGGATCAGACGCGCGAGAGGCTCAGGAGCCCTTCGGATTGATCTCGGTGTAGTTGCCCTTGGCGTCCCACTTGTAGACGACGTAATCGATCGCCTTGATGTCGCCCTTGGCGTCGAAGGCCATCTTGCCGAGCACGGTATCCCATTCGCCGGCCTTGATGGTGTCCATAACCTTCTTGGCGTCGGTCGAGCCGGCCTTGGCGACGGCCTGCGTCCAGACCTGCATCGCGGCGTAGGTGTAGAGCGTGTAGCCCTCGGGGTCGATGTTCTTGGCCTTGAACTTCTCGACGATCGCCTTCGCGGTCGGCTTGTTGCGCGGGTCGGGGCCGAAGGTGAACAGCGTGCCTTCGGCGGCGGGGCCGGTGATCGAGGCGAACTCCTTGTCGTTCATGGCGTCGCCCGCCATCAGCACGGTCTGCAGGCCCTGGTCGCGCATCTGGCGCAGGATCAGGCCGGCTTCCTGATGGTAGCCGCCGACATAGACCAGATCGATGTTGTCGCGCTTCAGGCGCGAGACGATCGAGTTGAAGTCCTTGTCGCCCTTGTTGTAGGACTCGAACATCTTCTCCTGGAAGCCAGCCTTGTTCAGCGCCTTCTTGGTCTCGTCGGCGAGGCCTTTGCCGTAGGTGGTCTTGTCGTTCAGGATCGCGACGTTCTTGCCCTTGTAGTTCTTCATGATGTAGTCGGCGGCGACCAGGCCCTGCTGGTCGTCACGGCCGCAGACGCGCGCCACGTTCCAGAGCTTGCGCTCGGTGAACAGCGGGTTGGTCGAGGCCGGGGTAATCTGCAGCACGTTGGCGTCGGCATAGGCCTCGGAGGCCGGGATCGAGGACGACGAGCAGAAATGGCCGGCCACGAACGGGATCTTCGAAGAGCCGATCTTTTCCGCGATCGAGCGCGCCTGCTTCGGATCGCAGGCATCGTCGTCGGCTTCCAGCGCGAGCTTCTTGCCGAGCACGCCGCCGGCGGCGTTGATGTCGGCGACCGCCTGCTCGGCGCCATTCTTCATCTGCCGGCCGAAGGCGGATTCGGAGCCCGTCATCGGGCCCGCGACTGCGATGGTGATGTCTTGCGCGAACGCGCTCGCCGAGAATGCGAACGAAGCGCCCAATGCCAGGCCGATCAGCTTCAGTGATTTCATGAGACGTCCCTCGTGGTCGTTGCCTCTTGCGGAAGGGCCCGGCGCGCCGGGCCCCAAAACCGCGGGCATTCTCAGCTGATTTCGCGGCGAAGTCACCGGCAATTTTCAGGCAAATCGACGCTGCATCCGCCACGTCTTGCTTGCGGTGGCGGCACGGAACGCGCAGCTAGCCGCGGCGGCCGCCTTCCAGATAGGCGGCGCGGATTTCCGGGCGCTGCAGCAATTCGGCGCCGGTTCCGGCCAGCGTGATCAGCCCGTTGACCATGACATAGCCGCGATGGGCGAGCTTCAGCGCATGGTTGGCGTTCTGCTCCACGATCAGGACGGTGAGGCCGTCCTGCCGGTTCAGCGTGCGGATGGCGTCGAAGATCTGGCGCGCGATCAGCGGCGCGAGCCCAAGCGAGGGCTCGTCCAGCATCAACAGCCGCGGCCGGCTCATCAGGGCGCGGCCGATCGCCAGCATCTGCTGCTCGCCGCCCGACAGCGTGCCGCCGCGTTGTGCGACGCGTTCCTTCAGGCGCGGGAACAGCGCGAACACCCGCTCCAGCCCGGCTGCGCGCTCGGCCTCGCTGCATTCGGTGGCATCGGCGCCCATCTGCAGGTTTTCCGCGACGCTCATGCGCGGAAAGATCCGCCGGCCCTCCGGCGATTGCGCGATGCGCAGCCGCGCGATCTCGTGGGTCGGCACGCCGGTGATGTCGCGGCCGTCGAACTCGATCGCGCCGGCGCGGGCGCGCGGCCGGCCGAAGATCGTCATCATCAGCGTCGACTTGCCGGCGCCGTTGGCGCCGATCAGGGCGACGATCTCGCCGCGATTGATCTCGATATCGACGCCCTTCAGCGCCTCGATCTTGCCATACGCCGCGCGCACGCCGCGCACCGCGAGCAGGGGCTGAGTCATGACTCGTTCCCCTTCTTGGCCGACACGGCGGTGTCGGTTCTCCCTCCCCCTGAAAGGGGGAGGGTTGGGGTGGGGGTTGTCGCCGCTTGCGCCAATCTCTCCATGTGCGTCACCAGGTCGCTCAGCACGCCGTCCATATTCGACAGCACGTCGTTGTTCCAGTAGCGAACCACGGTGACGCCTTTTTCCGCGAGCCATGCGGTTCGGCGATCGTCGGCCTGCTTCCGCTGCTCGGCATGCTGACCACCGTCCATCTCAACAGCCAGACCAAGGCGCGAGCAGTAGAAGTCGACGGTGTACGGGCCGATCGGGTGCTGCTTGCGGAAGGAGAAGCCGTTGAGTTGATCGCGACGCAACGCACGCCAGAGGCAGGCTTCCGCATCGGTCATGCTTGCGCGGAGAGACCGCGCCCGTGCCGTCATATCTTTTGTGCGGGAAAAGCGTGACCCCCACCCGCCCGCTTCGCGGTCGACCTCCCCCTTGCAGGGGGAGGTGGGGGGCTTGCTGGCTGCGCTCGTCACGTGCCGCTCTCCATCACGGCGATCGCCTCTTCCTCGTCGGCGCCGAGATAGGCGGCGATCACCTTGGGATCGTCGCGCACCGTCTGCGGCGTGCCCTCGGCGATCTTGACGCCGTAATCCATGACCACGACGTGATCGGAGATCTCCATCACGACCGACATGTCGTGCTCGATCAGGAGGATCGAGGTGCCCTGTTCGTTGCGGATCGACAGCAGCAGCTCGTTCAGCCCGCCGCTCTCGCGCGCGTTCAGTCCCGCTGCCGGCTCGTCGAGACAGAGCAGCACAGGTTCAGTGCACATCGCGCGCGCGATCTCGAGCCTGCGCTGGTCGCCATAGGGCAGGTTGCCCGCTGCATCGTCGGCGCGGTCGAGCAGGCCGACGCGCGCGAGCCAGGTCCGCGCCAGATCGATGGCGCGCTGCTCGGCCTCGCGCCAGGACGGCAGGCCGAGCAGCCCGAGCAGGGTCAGGCCCGAGGCGCGCATCAGCGCGTTGTGCTGGGCGACCATCAGATTTTCCAGCGCGGTCATGCCGGGAAACAGCCGGATGTTCTGGAAGGTGCGCGCCACCTTGGCCTGCTTGGAGATGCGGAAATCGTTCAGCCGCTCGAGCTCGATGGTGCGGCCGTCGTCATGGGCGAGGCGGATCGCGCCCCCGCTCGGCCGGTAGAACCCGGTGATGCAGTTGAATACGGTGGTCTTGCCGGCGCCGTTCGGCCCGATCAGCGCGGTGATCTTGCGTCGCTCGGCCGCAAAGGACAGCTCGTTGACCGCGACGATGCCGCCGAAGCGCATCATCAGGCGGTCGACGGTGAGGATGTGGTCGCCGCTCATCCGTGGCCCTCCTTGACGAGGTCGGACGAGATCGCCTGGTTGCGTTCCAGGAACACGGTCGGTGCGCGATGGCCGATCAGCCCGCGCGGCCGCCAGATCATCAGCAGCACCATCGCCATGCCGAACACCAGCATGCGGTATTGATCGAGGCCGCGGAACAGCTCGAAGCCGCCGATCATGGTCAGCGCGGCGAGCGCCACGCCGAGCTGCGAGCCCATGCCGCCGAGCACGACGATCGCCAGCACCAGCGCCGATTCCTGGAAGGTGAAGGATTCCGGGCTGATGAAGCCCTGCCGCGTGGCGAAGAACGCGCCGGCGAGGCCGCCGAACATCGCGCCGGTCGCGAACGCCGTCAGCTTGGTGGTCGTGGTGTTGATGCCGAGCGCGCGGCAGGCGACCTCGTCCTCGCGCAGCGCCTCCCAGGCGCGGCCGATCGGCAGCCGCCGCAGCCGGATCGTCACCCAGTTGGTGATCAGCGCCATCGCCAGGATCAGGTAGAACAGGAAGACGAGGCGGTGGGTCGGTGAGAATTCGATGCCGAGCTTGGCGGCGAGCCCGTCATCACCCGCCGTCAGCGGAATGCCGAACATGGTCGGGCGGGGAATTCCCGACACGCCGTTGGGGCCGCCGGTCAGGCTCTGCCAGTTGATGATGACGAGGCGGATGATCTCGCCGAAGGCGAGCGTCACGATCGCGAGATAGTCGCCGCGCAGCCGCAGCACCGGGAAGCCGAGCAGCACGCCCCAGAACGCCGCCAGGATGCCGGCAAGCGGCAGGCAGACCCAGAACGACAATCCGAAATTGGTGGCAAGCAACGCGTAGGAATAGGCACCGACCGCGTAGAACGCGACATAGCCGAGGTCGAGCAGGCCGGCGAGGCCGACCACGACGTTCAATCCCCATCCCAGCATCACATAGGTCAGGACCAGGATCGACAGGTCGAGAATGTAGCGCTGGTTGTAGAAGATGACAGGCACGAGGAAGGTGAACACCAGGAGCGCCGGCGCCAGCCAGCGGCCGGCGAACGACATCGCTGATTGCACCGGCTTCGGCACGATGCGGTCCTTGTCGACCGGTCCCCACCATTGCCGCAGCAGCTCGACGACGATGCTGCCGCCGAACACCGCGCCGACGAGGGCTGCGAGGTCGCCGAACCGCGTCCAGTAGATCAAGCCGCCCTGCGGCCCGGCCTCGGTCCGAACGCCGATCATCAGCGAGAACAGCACCAGCGCAACAAGGGCGCTGATCAGGGCTTTCTTGAGAATGAAGGCGCTGCCCGAGGGCTGCGCGGCGTGCGAGGGGCGGGCTGAGGTCGCGCTCACGAAGTGCCTGTCAGACTTTTTCGACTTCGGGACGGCCAAGCAGGCCGGTCGGCATGAAGATCAGCACCACGATCAGGATCGAGAACGCGGCGACGTCCTTGTACTCCACCGAGAAATAGGCCGACCAGAACGTCTCGATCAGGCCGATCGCGAGCCCGCCGAGCATCGCGCCCGGCAGCGAGCCGATGCCGCCGAGCACCGCGGCGGTGAACGCCTTGATGCCGGCGACGAAGCCCATGAAGAAATCGACCAGGCCGTAATACAAGAGATACATCATGCCTGCGACCGCGGCGAGCGCGGCGCCGATCACGAAGGTCATCGAGATGGTGCGGTCGACGTCGACGCCGAGCAGCGCGGCCATGGTCTGGTCCTGCTCGCAGGCGCGCATGTCGCGTCCGAGCCGGGTGCGCGAGACCAGCCAGGTGAACAGCGCCAGCACGACGATGGTGGCCAGCACGACCATGATCTGGATGTTGGAGAGCTGCACGGCAAAGCCCTGGGAGCCTTCATGCAGCGTGTAGCCGCCGGTGATGATCGGCGGCACCGGCTTCACCCGCGCGCCCTGCGACACCTGCGAGAAGTTGGTCAGCACGAACGACATGCCGATCGCCGACAGCATCGGCGCGAGGCGGAACGAATGCCTCAAGGGCCGGTAGGCGATGCGCTCGATGGTCCAGCCATAGAGCGCGGTGATCGCCATCGAGACCAGCAGCACGATCAGGAGGATCAGGGGGATCGCGGTGAGGCCGAGCGACACCAGCACCAGGAACGAGATCAGCGCGATGAAGCCGCCGATCATGAAGATGTCGCCATGCGCGAAATTGATCATGCCGACGATGCCGTAGACCATCGTGTAGCCGATGGCGATCAGGCCGTAGATCGAACCGAGCACGAGGCCGTTGATCAATTGCTGGGCGAAATAATCCATACGCTGCCGTCAGAGCCTGTTCGGTTGAGAACCGACCAGGCTCTCGTGTTGATCTGGACGCGCTTGCTTCACGCGAACCGGTTCCCACTTCGCTCGAAAACGCCACGTCGAGGGTGACGCGGCGAGGGCCCCGGCAGCCTGATCCGTCGCGTCGTGTCGTTTTCTAACAGTGGAACCCCGGCCGCGGCAACAGCGTGGCAGCAGCAGAAAGGGCTTGTACATAACTAGTTTGGCGGATGCGGTTCCGATGTCACAGGGCCGACATGGCCTTGCCTTGCAATGATCACGCCGGAACCCGTGTTCCCCGAGCAACCGCGCTTGCGACGCGCGCGTTGTCCCCAGCTTGATGAAAGCAAAGGGAGTAGCTGAATGAGCAACCCAAATCAGAATCCGGGCCAGCCCAACCAGAACCCCAGTCAGAAGCCCGGCCAGCAGCAGCAGGGCGGCGGCCAGAAGCCCGGCCAGCAACAGCAGGATCCGGGCCGGCAGGGCCAGAAGCCCAATCCGGAGCGCTAATTCGGACAATTGAGCCGAACTAGCAGGGAGGCCTCGCCGAAAGGCGAGGCCTCCCTTGTTTAGGCTTGAATCCTTTTCGCTTGGCCTGTCTGGTTCAGGCCAACTGGTCGGCGAAGCGGCCGCGGAAGGCGTATGAACCGAAATGCGTGAGCTCGCTTCGAAGGTCGAGCCAGATTTCGCCGCCGAGGTCGATCCAGCGCCGGCAGAACGCGTAATCTTCGGACAAATACTCGCCGGTCGTCTTGTCGATCATGCATTCGAACAGCGAGACGCGGTCGAGGTCGGCGCGAACCAGGTCGCCGGTGTTCAAGTCGTTGCTCTTGTGGTTCGCTCGATATTTGAGTTCGGGGTGGGCGTCGCACAGCCTGACGAGGGCGGATCGCTTCATCATGAGAAAGCCGGTTCCGGCATATCGGACCTTGGCGAAGCCATCGCCGCGCGCCGTGATCTGGTCGCCCTCCCATGTGACGACATAGTCCAGCGAGGATGACGCGAGGTTCCTTCGCTTGGCCTCCGCAGCCCGCTGCACCTTGGCCCAATCGATGTGCTTGAGCGGATAGGCCGCGGCCGAAACATCGGTGCCGCAATCCAGCAGCCGGAAGACGGACTCGGGTTCGAATCCGATATCGGCGTCGATGAACAGGAGATGGCTGGCGCCGGATGCAAGGAATTGGTGGGCCAGTTCGTTCCGGGCGCGCACGATCAGCGATTCGTTTCCGATCAGATGGAACTGGATGTCGATGCCCCGGGCGGTGGCCGCAGCCTGAAGCTTCAGGGCGGACAGCACATAGGCCATCTTCAGATCGCCGCCGTAGCAGGGCGTTGCGACGAAAACGCGCGTTCTTTCGGTCATTTTACCCCCAATTTTCGGTCGGCACGGGAGCCGATCGCATCGATCCGGAACCATCGCATCGCGCTTAACCTTAACAAAGGGTTTAAATTGCTGGCGGCAATTGATCGGCGTTAGCTCACGCCCTGAATCGTCGCCAATCGGATAAGGCGCGGGAAGCACGGGAAGCGGCAATGTCGAACAACTGGCGGATCAGCTCCTTCAACGGCGCGCTGCTTGCGGCCTATTTCATTCCGGTCTGGAGCATCATTGCCTTCAGCATCATGGTGTCGCCGATCCACGGCCTCTATGAGCGGCCGAGCGTGTCGATCGCGTTCTATGCCAGCGACTATCTGCACCTCGGCAAGATGGCGACGGTGCGGCTCGCATGGCTGCTCGCGCTGGCGCGGATCACCGTGGTGGCGTTCTTCGCGGTCTTCCTCGCGATGACAGCGTTCTCGCCGCTGCGCAAGAGCAGCAGCGGCGCCGACGAGGCGCTCGCGGTGGCGCTCTGCCTCGGCAGCGTGCTGAGCTTCGCCAGCATGATGATGGCTTCCAAGGTCGGCGAGGTCGAAGCGTTGCGCATGCATGCGGCCGAGCTCCTGATGCTGCTCGGCACCGCGATCGTGATGCTGTTCGAGACCGCGCCGAAGCGAGCCGTCGAGGCGCCCGTAAACGAGGCGGGCGCGCCTGCGAGCGAGCTATCCCTTCAGCAGCCCTAGCTCGGCAATGATCGCGCCGGCTTCCTTGACCGCGTGATTGGCCGCGGGCACGCCGCAATAGATCGCCTGCTGCAGCAGGATCTCCTTGATGTCGTCGGGCGTGAAGCCGCCCTCGGCGAGCGCCGCGCGCACATGCAGGCGGAATTCGTCCCACTGGCCGAGCGCCACCATGGTGCCGATCACCAGCACGCGCCGGGTGCGGTGATCGAAATGCGGCCGGGCCCAGATGTCGCCCCACGCATAGCGCGTGATCAGGTCCTGGAAGTCGGTGTTGAACGCGTTGCGGTTCTTGATCGACTTGTCGACCCATTCATTGCCGAGCACTTTGCGGCGCTGCGTCATGCCGTCGTCGCGGCGCTGATTGTCGTCCATGGATGTCTCCTCATGAAATCGTAGCCCGGATGGAGCGCAGCGCAATCCGGGGCTTCAGCGTCGGCCGAAGACTTGTCCCGGATTTCGCTTCGCTGCATCCGGGCTACGCAGTCCCTGCGTTGCCACAACGCTCTTCGTTGTTACCGTTGCGTCAGGAAGCCGACCACGGCCTCGGTGAAGGCGTGCGACTGCTCGACGTTGGAAATGTGCGCGGCATCGAGCAGCGTCATGCTGGCGCCGGGAATGCCGCTGCGGATCATTTCGCCTGCCGACACCGGCGTTGCCATGTCCTGCTTTCCTGCGATCACCAGGGTCGGGCTCTTGATCCTGGGCAGCAACGCCCGCTGGTCGAGTGTCGACAGCGCCTCGCAGCAGGCGAGATAGCCTTCGACCGGCGAGGCAACCAGCATTGCTTTCATGCGCGCCGCGGTCTCCGGCTCGCGCTCGCGGAAATCGGCGGTCAGCCAGCCGGCAATCACGGTGTCGGCGACGGCGGCGATGCCGCCTTCCTTCACCGCCTTGATGCGGTTCAGCCAGTTGGTCGGATCGGGATAGTAGCAGGCGGTGTTGGCCAGGATGATCTTGCCGAATCGTTCCGGGGCATTCGCTCCCAGCCACTGTCCGACCATGCCGCCCATCGACAGGCCGCACCAGTGCACGTTCTCGATGTTGAGGTCGTCAAGGATCGCCAGCACGTCGCGGCCGAAGCGCTCCATGGAGTAGGGGCCCGCCGGCACGCCCGATTTGCCGTGACCCCGGCGGTCGTAGCGGATGACGCGGAACAGCTGCGTCAGCGCCCGCATCTGCGGCTCCCACATCTGCAAGGTGCAGCCGAGCGAGTTCGACAGCATCAAGGTCGGTCCGCCGTCGCGGCCGTCCACCTGGACGTTGAGCAGGCACCCGTCGGCGTTGATCATCGGCATCGTCTTGTCCCTCTCGTCATGCGCTTGCCGGGTCATCTGCGCGAAGACGCGCTTTGCGCTTTTGTCCGGCAACGACATCGTCGCTATTTGTCATCCAGTGAAGCCAGCAGGCGGTCGATCAGCGCTTGCGAGGCGCCCTGATAGGCCATCGGCTCGAACAATTCCGCGATTCGTTTCGCGTTGAGATGTGCGGTGACCTTGGCGTCCGCCGACAGCACCTCGCGCAGATGCTTCTTCTCCGCGACCGCGCGCTTGCTGGCCGCCTCGATCAGGTGATGGGCGTCGCTCTTGCCGATCTTGTCGGCGAGCGCAAAGGTGACGGCTTCCGCCATGATCAGCCCATGAGTCGCATCGAGATTGCTGCGCATCCGCGCCGCATCGACCTCGAGCCCTTCGGCGAGATCGACGATGGCGGCAAGCGCGCCCGAGGTCACCAGCATCAGGCCCGGCAAGGTCGGCCATTCCGCGTGCCACGGGCCGGCGCTGCGCTCATGGTCCTGCACCTGCGCGGCGAAGATCGTGGCGGCAAGGTTCGGCGCCATGGTCGCAGCCCCCAGCGCGCTCGCGGCAGCGACCGGATTGCGCTTGTGCGGCATGGTGGAGGAGCCGCCGCGGCCGGCGCCCGCGGGCTCGAAGGCTTCGCCGACATCGGTCTGCATCATCAGCGACACGTCGCGCGCGATCTTGCCGCAACTGCCCGCGAGGATCGCGAACATCGACGCGGCCTCGGCGATGCGGTCGCGATGGGTATGCCAGGGCGCATCCGGCATCGGCAGATCGAGCTCTTGCGCAAGCTCCGCGGCGACCGCTAAGCCCTTGTCGCCAAGCGCGGCGAGCGTCCCGGCGGCGCCGCCGAATTGCAGCGCCAGCGTCTCGCGGCGCAGGCGCAGCAGCCGCTTGCGGGAGCGATGCAGCGCCGCGGCATATTCGGCGAGCTTCAGCCCAAATGGCATCGGCAATGCGTGCTGCAGCCAGGTCCGCGCCACCACGGCGGTGTCGCGATGGGCGCGCGCAAGCCCGGCGAAGCCGGCAACGGCGCGGTCGAGATCGACCAGCAGCGCGTCGATCGCCGCGCGCAGCGACAGCATCGTCGCGGTGTCGATGACGTCCTGGCTGGTCGCACCCCAATGCACGTAGCGCGCCGCCTCGGCATCCGCCTTGGCGACGTTGGCGGTCAGGGTCTTCACCAGCGGGATCGCCAGATTGCCGGACCGCGTCGCGGCGTCGGCCAGCGCGGCGAGGTCGAACGATTCGGCCTTGCAGGCGCTGCCGATCGGTCCAGCGCCAGCTGCGGGAATCACCCCGCAGGCCGCCTCGGCGCGGGCCAGTGCGGCCTCGAAATCCAGCATGTTCTGCAGCGTGGCGGCGTCGTCGCACACCGCGCGCATCGCGGCGCTCGACAGCATCGGCGCAAGCAGGGGAGAAAGGGCTGTGCTCATGGCCGGCGACCTAACCACTGTCGCACGTCGCTGCCAATGCCCCGGGGCTGCCTGCATTTTCAACAGCGGGGATTGCGCGATTTCGTGAACGGTGGGCTTGGTTTGCTGCGGTTGCGAATATGCATCGCTCATCCTCCGAAGGTGCCCTTTCCTTTGTGTCCCGGCTGCTTTACTTGGGGGAAAAGGTTCTAGCGATCGAGGAGGTCCCCCATGGCCATGACAATGACCGGCGAAGTCCAGCTTGCAGCGCCGCGCCAGGCTGTGTGGGACAAGCTCAACGATCCCGAAGTTTTGAAGGCCTGCATTCCCGGCTGCGAAGAGCTGGAGAAGACCGACGAGGGCGGCTTCCGCGCCACCGCCAAGATGAAGGTCGGCCCGGTCTCCGCCCGCTTCAAGGGCAAGGTCACATTGAGCGATCTCGACCCGCCGAACGGCTACAAGATCTCAGGCGAAGGCGAGGGCGGGGTCGCCGGCTTTGCCAAGGGCGGCGCCACCGTTGGCCTTGCCGACAAGGATGGCGGCACGCTTCTGAGCTACAATGTGGAGGCGCAGATCGGCGGCAAGCTCGCCCAGCTCGGCCAGCGCCTGATCAACGGCGCCGCCAAGAAGCTGGCCGATGAATTCTTTGCAAATTTCGCCAAGGCGGTGCAGGGTTAGCCCCGCCTTTCGGCTGGATTATTCAGGTCCGGCCATGTCTTGCCGTTATGTCCTGGATGGGTGGCTCGAAAGGTTGCCCATCGCGGGGCGCGCCCATATTATGCCGTCTGGAATGATTTAAAACCGCCTGCTTCGCCGATATGCGGTGGCGCAGATAAGAGAGTGCTGATGGCCAAGATTTCAATGATCGTGAACGGCAACCCCGTGAACGCGAATGTCGACCCCCGTACCCTTCTGGTCCAGTTTCTGCGCGAAAACCTGCGGCTGACCGGCACCCATGTCGGCTGCGACACCTCGCAGTGCGGCGCCTGCGTCGTGCATCTGGACGGCAAGGCGGTGAAGTCCTGCACGACGCTTGCGGTGATGGCCGACGGTCATGAGGTCAAGACCATCGAGGGGCTGGCGGCCGATGGCGCGCCGCTGCATCCGATGCAGGAGGCCTTCCGCGAGCATCACGGCCTGCAGTGCGGCTTCTGCACGCCGGGAATGATCATGACCGCGGTCGACCTGGTCCATCGCAAGGGCCACGAGCTCTCCGACGAGGTGATCCGCGAGGAGCTGGAAGGCAATCTGTGCCGCTGCACCGGCTACCAGAATATCGTCGCTTCGATCGCCGCCGGCGCCAAGGCGATGGCGAAGTCGGACTTGGCCTAACAAGTCGGGCCTCGCGTAATCAGCAATTCATCGCGACCGCGATCAGGACATTCCAATGTACGAATTCAAATATCACCGTCCCGGCACCGTGCGGCAGGCCGCCAACCTCCTGGTGAAGAACGAGGACGCCAAGCTGATCGCCGGCGGTCACACGCTGGTGCCGGTCATGAAGCAGCGGCTCGCCAGCCCGCCGCATCTGGTCGACCTCTCCCATATCGAAGGTCTCGACACCATCGAGATGAAGGGCCGCTCGCTGGTCATCGGCGCCACCGCCAAGCACGCCGAGGTCGCGAACTCCGCGGTCGTGGGCGAGGCGATCCCGGCGCTGGCCGAACTGGCCGGCCTGATCGGCGATCCCGCCGTGCGCCACCGCGGCACCATCGGCGGCTCGCTCGCCAACAACGACCCGACCGCCGACTATCCGGCCGCGGTGCTGGCGCTGGGCGCGACCATCGTCACCAACAAGCGCCGCCTCAAGGCCGAGGAGTATTTCCAGGGCCTGTTCTCGACCGCGCTGGAAGCCGACGAAATCATCACCAAGGTGATGTTCCCGCTGCCGAAGAAGGCGGCCTACGTCAAGTTCCGTAACCAGGCCTCGCGTTATGCGTTGGTCGGCGTGTTCGTGGCCAAGCGTCCGTCCGACGTGCGCGTCGCGGTCACCGGTGCGGGCTCCGACGGCGTATTCCGCGTCACCGCGTTCGAGGACGCTCTTAAGAAGCGCTTCTCGCACAAGGTGCTCGACGGCATCGCGGTTTCGGCCGACGGGCTGAACAGCGACCTGCACGGCAGTGCGGAATACCGCGCGCATCTGATCGGCGTTTTGACGCGCCGGGCGGTGGAAACCGCGAACGCCAAGGACTAAGTACCAAGGCGTGACCTTGCTCACTCTCGTTCGAAGACTGGCTGTTCCATGAGTGCATCGGCGTTACCCACTTCCGTCGATGCGCTCGAGGATCTCCTGACCTCGCGCGGCTATCTCGCCGAACGGTCGCTTGCGACCGTGACCTATCTCGCGCTGCGGATGGGCCGGCCGCTGTTCCTCGAAGGCGAGGCCGGCGTCGGCAAGACCGAGATCGCAAAGGTGTTGTCGGCCGCGCTCGGGCGCAAGCTGATCCGCCTGCAATGCTATGAAGGCCTCGACGTCGCCTCCGCCGTCTACGAGTGGAGCAGTGCGGCGCAGATGATCGCGATCCGCCTTGCGGAGGCTTCCGGCGACACCGATCGCGACCAGCTCGCGAGCGACATTTTCGCCGAACGCTTCCTGATCAAGCGGCCGCTGCTGCAGGCGCTCGAGCCCGACGTCGCAGGTCCTCCGGTACTGTTGATCGACGAGCTCGACCGCGCCGACGAGGCGTTCGAGGCGTATCTGCTGGAAATCCTCAGCGACTTCCAGGTCACGATCCCCGAGCTCGGCACCGTGAAGGCGCCGGCGCCGCCGATCGTGATCATCACCTCGAACCGCACGCGCGAGATTCACGACGCGCTGAAGCGGCGCTGCCTCTATCACTGGGTGGATTATCCTTCCGCCGAGCGCGAGCTCGCGATCGTCAAGTCGCGGGTGCCGAACATTTCCGCAAAGCTGTCGCAGCAGGTCGTCCGCTTCGTGCAGGCGCTGCGCAACCAGGATTTCTACAAGTCGCCGGGCGTCGCCGAGACCATCGACTGGGCCACCGCGCTGTCCGAGCTCGACGCCCGCTCGCTGACGCCGCAGGTGGTCGGCGACACGCTGGGCGCACTCTTGAAGTATCAGGACGACATCGCGCGCATGCAGGGCGATGCGCTGCAGAAGACATTGAAGGAAGCGACGAGCGAGACGTAAGTCGCGCGTCATAACAACGTCCGTCATTCCGGGGCGATGCGTCAGCATCGAACCCGGGATCTCGAGGTTCCGGGTTCGCTCGCTTCGCGCGCCCCGGAACGACGGGAAATGGATCACGATGGCGATCAACCACCTCGCGCCTCCGACCGGCCACATGGCCGACAACGTGATCGGCTTTGCCCGCGCGCTGCGGGCGGCCGGGCTCCCGGTCGGACCGGGCTCGGTGATCGATGCGCTCGACGCGCTGCAGCTGATCGAGGTCGGGCATCGCGGCGACTTCTACGCCACGCTGGAAGCGATCTTCGTCAAGCGCCATGAGCACGCGCTGATCTTCCGCCAGGCCTTCGAACTGTTCTTCCGCGCCGCCGAGGAGTGGAAGAGCATGCTGGATTCGGTGCCGCTGCCCGACCACGCCAGGAAGAAGCCGCCGCCGGCCTCGCGCCGCGTCCAGGAGGCGATGGCCCAGCCGGCGCGGAGCGAGGAGCGGCCGCAGGCCCAGGAGCAGGAGCTCAAGCTCTCGGTCTCCGACAAGGAGGTGCTGCAGAAGAAGGATTTTGCGCAGATGACCGCGGCGGAGATCGCCGAGGTGACGCGCGAGATCGCCAAGATGCGGCTGCCGCAGGCCGAGCTCGTGACCCGTCGCTACCAGCCGGATGCGCGGGGCCTCCGGCTCGACATGCGCCGCACCGTGCGCAACTCGCTGCGCACCGGCGGCGAGATCATCGATATCCGAAAGCTCGGCCGGATCGAGAAGCCGGCGCCGATCGTGGCGCTGCTCGATATCTCGGGCTCGATGAGCGAGTACACCCGCCTGTTCCTGCACTTCCTGCATGCCATCACCGACGCCCGCAAGCGGGTCTCGGTGTTCCTGTTCGGCACCCGCCTGACCAATGTGACGCGGGCGTTGCGGGCCCGTGACCCCGACGAGGCGCTGGCGAGCTGCTCGTCCTCGGTCGAGGACTGGGCCGGCGGGACCCGGATCGCGACTTCGCTGCACAGCTTCAACCAGCTCTGGGCCCGCCGGGTGCTCGGGCAGGGCGCCATCGTCCTCCTTATATCCGATGGACTAGAACGGGAGGCTGATGCCAAACTGGCCTTCGAGATGGACCGATTGCACCGTTCCTGCCGCCGCCTGATCTGGCTCAATCCGCTGCTGCGCTACTCCGGCTTCGAGGCCAAGGCGCAGGGCATCAAAATGATGTTGCCCCACGTTGACGAATTTCGCCCGGTGCATAACTTGACGTCCATCAAGGGCTTGATCGGGGCTCTGTCGTCCCCGCCGCCGGCGCACCACCGCAGCCTGATCCGCTCTGTAGCCTAAGAAGCATCCGATTTCACAGGAGGCCGCCATGCTGAACCGCGACGAAGACATCCTGCAGGCCGCCGAGACCTGGCAGAAAGAGGGCCATGGCGTGGCGCTTGCCACCGTGGTCGAGACCTGGGGCTCGGCGCCGCGCCCGGCCGGCTCTAGCCTCGTCATCAATGACGACGGCACGTTTCTCGGCTCGGTCTCCGGCGGCTGCGTCGAGGGCGCTGTCGTGACGGAAGCGCTCGACGTGATCGCGAGCGGCCAGCCAAAAATGCTCGAATTCGGCGTCGCCGACGAGACGGCCTGGAATGTCGGCCTGTCGTGCGGCGGTACCATCCGCGTGTTCGTCGAGAAGGTCGGTTAGCCGTGAAGCTCGAGATCCTCAAAGCGTTGAACGCCGAGCGCGCCGCCCGCCGCCCGGTCATCATCGTCACCGACACCGCCAATGGCGATCAGCGCCTGGTCAAGGCCGCGGACATCGCCGCCGATCCGCTGCGCGCCGAGCTCGCAAAGCAGCTGCGGATGGGCAAGAGCGGCAATGTCGAGGTATCAGGCAAAAAGCTGTTCCTCAACGTCTACGCGCCGACCGCAAAGCTCGTGATCATCGGCGCGGTCCATATCAGCCAGGCGCTGGCGCCGCTGGCGCGCTCGCTCGACTATGACGTCACGGTGGTCGATCCGCGCACCGCGTTTGCGAGCCCGGAGCGCTTCCCCGACGTGCCGCTGGTCGCCGAATGGCCCGACGTCGCGCTGCCGCCGCTCAATGTCGATCACTACACCGCCTTCGTTGCGGTGACGCATGATCCGAAGATCGACGATCCGGCGCTGCTGCACGCCTTCGACCGCGACTGCTTCTATATCGGCGCGCTCGGTTCGCGGAAGACCCACGCCAAGCGCGCCGAGCGGCTGCGCGCGCAGGGCGCCAGGGACAGCGACATCGCGCGCATCCACGCGCCGATCGGCCTCGATATCGGCGCGGTGTCGCCGTCGGAGATCGCGGTCGCGATCATGGCCGAGATCACCGCGCAGCTGCGCCTGCCTCCGAAAGAAAACTCCAAGCAAAAAGAAGAAGCGGCATGAAATTCGGTCCCGCCAGTCCGGCCGACGCGATTGGCGGCGTCACCGTTCACACCCTCCGCCAGGGCGCGCTGGTGCTCAAAAAGGGCACCACGATCGGCCCCGCCGAGGTCGAGGCGCTGACCAAGGCCGGCGTCGACGAGATCGTCGTGGTGCGGCTCGACGAGGGCGACGTCTCCGAGGACGCCGCGGCCGCCAGCATCGCGCAGGCGGTGGCGGGCGAGGGCGTCAATGTCGAGCGCGCCTTCACCGGCCGCGCCAACCTGTTCGCGGCGCGCCCCGGCGTGCTGGTGATCGATCGCGCCGCGGTCGACCGCATCAACGACGTCGACGAGGCCATCACCTTCGCAACCCTTGCCGCGTTCAAGCCGGTGGTCGAAGGCGAGATGATCGCGACCGTCAAGCTGATCCCGTTCGGCGTCGAGGGGCGCTTACGCGATGCCGCCGTTGCGGTCGCCGGCAAGGATACGCTGCGGATCGCGCCCTATGTGATCCGGAAGGTCGGCGTGGTCTCGACGCTGCTGCCGGGCCTCGCGCCGAAGGTGATCGACAAGACGCTGCGCGTCACCGCCGAGCGGCTCGCGCCGGCCGGCGCCACCATCATCGCCGAGCGCCGCGTGCCGCATGACGAAACCGTGCTCGCCGCCTCGATCAAGGAATTGCTCGGGCTGGGCGCCGAGCTCGTCATCGTGTTCGGGGCATCCGCGATCGCCGACCGTCGTGATGTCATTCCGGCTGCGATCACCGAGATCGGCGGCGCGGTCGAGCATTTCGGCATGCCGGTCGATCCGGGCAATCTGCTGCTGATCGGCAGCGCCGGCGGCGTGCCGGTGCTGGGCGCGCCGGGCTGCGCGCGCTCGCCGGTCGAGAACGGCTTCGACTGGGTCTTGATGCGGCTGCTCGCCGGCATCAAGGTGACGCGGTCGGATCTCACCGGCATGGGCGTCGGCGGCCTGCTGATGGAGATCGTGACGCGGCCGCAGCCGCGCACCGTGCCGGGCACCGAAGGCAACCGCAACGTCGCCGCGATCGTGCTTGCCGCCGGCCGTTCGACCCGGATGGGCGGCCCGAACAAGCTGCTCGCCGAGCTCGACGGCAAGAAGCTCGCGCGCATCGTCGCCGAGCAGGCGCTGGCGTCGAAGGCCTCCGAGGTGATCGTCGTCACCGGGCATCAGGCCGAGCTGGTCGAGCAGGCGCTCGATGGCCTCAAGGTCAAGTTCGTCCGCAACCCGGATTTCGCCGGCGGCCTCGCCAGCTCGGTGAAGGCGGGCATTGCGGCGGTGTCTGACAGCGCCGATGGCGCGATCGTCTGCCTCGGCGACATGCCGTTGATCGATGCGAAGCTGATCGACCGCCTGATCGAGACCTTCGCGCCGGACCGCGGCCATCTGATCGCGGTCCCGGTCAGCGAAGGCCGCCGCGGCAATCCGGTGCTGTGGTCGCGGCGCTTCTTCAAGGAGCTGATGACGCTCGACGGCGACATCGGCGCCCGTCACTTGATCACCAAGCATGCCGAAGTGGTCGCCGAGGTCCCGGTCGAAGGCGACAGCGCCTTCCTCGACATCGACACGCCGCAGGCGCTGGAAGCTGCGCGGCGGGGCTAAACACTATCCGCGTCGTCCCGGCGAAGGCCGGGACCCATTACCACCAATCGTTGTTGTTGGTGGGACAGCGGCCAGAGCCTCGCGCAATCATCACCATCGGTGGCTATGGGTCCCGGCCTTCGCCGGGACGACGAGTGGATAGAACTCGCCCTCAACCCGTCATTCACCATCTGGAAACGACCCCTGCGTACAGTCCGCGCCGGGCTTTGGGGGATTTCCGCTTGATCATTTCGACCGCCGCCGCGCAGCGTCGCGCGTTGACGATTCTCGTCCTGACATTGCTGCTCGGCGCCACGCGTTTCTCCGTGGAAACCTTCGTGCCCAAGGCGCGCGCGGCCGGCGCGTTCGCGGTCGGCAAGTGCGGAGCCTACGGCCAGGCCTATGACTATCCGGCGGAAGGCGCGGCGCGTGCCGCCGCGCTGAAGCAGTGCAAGGGCGATTGCACCACCGTGACCATGAAGCGGGCCTGCGCCGCGCTCTCGATCGACATGAAGAATCCGTGCGGCGCCCACGGCTATGCGGTGGCGCCGAAGATCTCGAGCTCGCTCAATGCCGCGACCAAGAAGTGCTACGACTACGGCGGCAAGGAATGCGTGATCCGCGCCTGGGCCTGCGACGCCAAGGGGTAGGGCGGCCGCCGCAATCCGCCTGGTGGGCAAAGCGCGCTGCCGCGCTCAGACGGCGCCATAGAAGTGCCGGTATTGCCAGGCGGCGTCGCGCTCCAATTGATCTTCAGACCACGATTGGTCTTTGAACCGCATGACCGACATCGGCGATAGATCAACGGGCGGCTTGCCGTCCACGATCCAGGCCGCAAGCGCCTCGCCGACGGTCGGCGAGATCGACAGACCGGCGACGTTGCACCCGCTTGCAAAATAGAAGCCGGCCACGCCAATGGCTGGGCCGAGAATATGATGGCCGTCGGCGGTCATTGTCGGAATGCCGCCGCGAAACTCCCGCACCTTGGCGGTTTGCAGGAACGGGAGCTGGTCCTTGACCTCATCGGCGGCGGCATGAAGCACTCCGATGTCGAGCGGCATGTCCTTGACGTCGAAGCCGGCGCCAAGCGACTGCATATCGAAGAAGCGCGGCGTTTCCTCGTAGACACCCCACAGGAAGCCGCCCTGACACGGGCGGGCATACACCGCAGCATCCATGATGCGGATCATCGGCAGGTCGGCACGGACGCCATCCAAAGGCTCGGTGACGATCAATTGCTGCCGGGTCGGCACCAGCGGCACGCGAATCCCGCTCGCCTCCGCGACCTGCCGCGTCCACGCACCGGCCGCATCGACGACAACCGGACTTTCAATGACGCCGTTCGCGGTGGTCAAGCCGATCACGGTGCCGCCGACGATGTTGACGGCGCGCACGTCGGTCTTCGGCAGCAAGGTTGCACCGTTGGCCGCGGCGGCTGTGGCGAAACCGACGGCAACCTGCGCCGGGTCGAAATACCGGTCGTCGCCGATCCGCATCGCCGCAACAACGCCCGTCGGCTGCAAGAACGGATTGAGACGGCTCGCCTGTTCCGGAGAGATCAGCTCGACATCGAGGCCGGTGCGGCGTCCGCGCGCGAAGTCATCCTCGATCACTTCGGCGTCCTGCGGCCGGCGCGCAATCTTGAGGCTGCCCGAATGCACCCAGTCGAGCGGCTGGCCGGTTTCTTCCGTGAACGCCTCGATCTTGCGGCATGCGTCCTTGATGAGGCCAATCATCAGGTCGCTCTTGCGCGCGCAACTCACCATGCCTGCAGCGCGGGGCGAGGTTTGCGATCCAATCTCATGCTTGTCGACAAGGGCGACGTTGAGACCTCCACGCTTGCTCAGGTAATAGGCTGTGGCCGCGCCCAATCCGCCCGAACCAATAACAACAACATCGGCCTTGCTGATCATGATGCAATGCCCTGAAATATGCTGATGGTCATCGAACGCCCGAAGCCTACTACGCGGCGCAGGAGCTGACTATCGCTTTCCGTCCCGGCACGGATCGGGCCTTTGCGACGTCGCACGGCTAGCGGTCGACGTGTGGGTTGAGCTTCTTCGCCGTAGCGATATCAGCTTCGCCAGCCGCGACGTCGCCGTTCAGGCGGGCAGGGTCCGCCCGTGGGTTGCTCAAGAAACTAACGTCAGCGCCTGGCGGGCAGATGAGGGATGCGCGGTCAGAACTGGCGTTTGTCGTCAACCTGCGGATAGATTTATCGCCATGCAGTTCGACACCAAGATCGCGGTCGTGATCCGCACCGACCTGGAAGTCTGGCAGAAGCTCAACGTGGCGTCGTTTCTTGCCGGCGGCATCGCGGCTTCCTTTCCCGAATGTATCGGCGAGAATTACGAGGACGGCTCGGGGACCAGATATCTCTCCCTGATCGGCCAGCCGATCCTGATCTACGGCGCCGACGGGCCTGCGCTGTCGCGGGCGCTGGAGCGCGCGCTGGCGCGCAACGTGCAGCCGGCGCTTTACACCGAGGACATGTTCAGGACCACGCATGACGCCGCCAACCGCAAGGTGGTGAAGGCGGTCGTGCGCAGCGAGCTCAACCTGGTCGGCCTCGCCATTCGCGCCGAGCGCAAGGTGGTCGACAAGATCCTCGATGGGCTGAAGTTTCACACGTAGCGGACGGCGCGCGTAGTGCGGTCCGGCGCTTATCGGCTCGCCTCCTTGTCCGGCATGATCTGCAGCAACGGCGTCGGCGCAATCGATATCTGGCCGGTGAATGGTCGATCATGCGCGGCAATCAGCAGAACCGATGTGGCCACGCCGGTCGCGAACAGTCCCATCGCGATGGCGGACCCCAACCGGTTGTCACAGTGAACAAGGGCAATGACCAATAGCTCGCAGATGGCCTGAAGGTAGAGGCACCACCATTTGATCGAGTCGACTTCGGTCTGACTGACGATGATCCGTTGTCGTCGCGCATCGAGTGCCGAATTCAGATTGGTGATGATCTCGTGCTGCGTCGTCTGCTGGCCCGGGTTTTGCGCGGGCGTTGATACGACAAGCCGCAACGCCGCGGTCAGCGCGGCAGGCGCTGCCTTGAGCGATGCAGCCTGACGCGCCATCATCGGCCATTCCACGGCGACCGTTTCCTCGACGTAGTCGCGAACGAGGCCGCGCAGGCGCGCCTCCTGATCCGGCGGCAGGCCGCCGGCGAGCAAGATGACCGCCCGCAACGAACTGGCTTCGCGGCTCACCGCCGCGGTGGCGCGATCACTGTCACTCCAGACCTGTGCCGCGGTGAACGCGACAAACAGGCCGAAAAGGATGCCGAGCACCGGCAACATGCCGGGCGAGATCGATTTGAAGGACGTTGCGCGCTCCTTGGTCGACAGGATCGCAACGCCTGCGAAAATGAGAATGGCAACAAGATAGGTGAAGCCGAAGACAATGAAGGCCATCCACGGCACAGAAAGGTTGTGTAACCAATCGCTCATAGGTGTTTCCCCCAGCCGATCGCTTGTATCAAAATCCCCCCGATCTTGCCGGGGAGAGCACGAAGTGAGCCGCAGCGCATCGCGCAGGGAAAGCCGGATTGCTCCGGTTACACCTGTGGTGCCACCCCCGCGCCTTCTTGTTGCACAGGGCCCGTGGGTACGATCGGCACCCCGGCTCTCCCTGCGCCCTCTGTTCCCCAAGGGACGGAAATAAAGCAGCAAACTCGGGCATTTGCGCCGCGAGATCGCGAACCCCTGCACACCCTAAGGAGCCGCGAAAGCCGACAGGAACGCTTCCGGCCGGCAGACGTTTTCCTTGAACGCATTGACAATGACTGACTGGTCAGTCATATTATGGCCATGACAAAGCGCATCGAAGAAACGAACCGCTCCCAGCCTGCTAGGCGCCGGACCACCACGATCCGGGCTGCCGCGGCGAGGGTCCCGAAGGTGGCCTCGGCAAAGCTGCCTGAGCCGAAGCCCGCCGCGAACCGCGCCGAGAAATCGGCGGAGCGGCGCGCTGCGATCGTCGCGGCGGCGATGGACGAGTTCATCGCGCGCGGCTTTGCCGCGACGCGGCTCGACGATGTCGCCAAGCGGGCGGGCGTCGCCAAGGGCACGCTCTATCTGTACTTCAAGGACAAGGAATCGATGTTCGAGGAGCTGATCCGCACCGCCGTCGTGCCTTTGGTCAATCGCATGGCCGCGCCGCCCACCATCACCGGCCCGGTGCGCGATGCGGTGGAGAGGTTTGCCGAGACCTTCATCCGCGAGATCGTGTCGACCCGGCGCGGCGACATCGTCCGCCTGATCGTCTCCGAAGGGCCGCGCTTCCCGGCGATCGCCGACTTCTATTTCCGCGAGGTGGTGTCGAAGGGGATGGCCGCGATGCAGGCGCTGATCCAGCTCGCGATTACGCGCGGCGAGATCAGGCAGCGCCAGCTCGCGCAGTTTCCCCAGCTCGTCGTGGCGCCCGCGATCGTCGCGGTGATCTGGCAGAGCCTGTTTGCCCGGCACGCGCCGCTCGATGCCCTCGCGATGTTCAAGGTTCATCTCGATCTGATCTTCGGCGAACGGAGCAAGACATGACCGGCTCGCGCATCATGAAGCTCGTGACCGCAGTGGCCCTGGCGGCGGCGCTGGCCGGCTGCCAGGAGAAGCGCGATCCCGGCTTCCAGGGCTGGGTCGAGGCCGACATGATCTTCGTCAGCCCCGATGAATCCGGCCGCGTCATCAAGCTCAATGTGCGCGAGGGCGACGAGGTCAAGCCCGGCGATCTGCTCTATTCGGTCGACGATGATTTGCAGCGCGCCGATCTCAACCAGAACAACGCGACCCTCGCCAACGCGCGGCAGAGCTATGACCGCGCCGCCTCGCTGCGCGGCACCGGCGCCGGCACCCAGGCCAACCTGGATTCCGCGGTCTCGGCGCTGCGCGTTGCGGAGGCGCGGGTCAACACCTCGCAGACCCGGCTCGACCGCCGCAAGGGCTTTGCGCCGATCGCGGGCTCGATCCAGCAGATCTATTTCCGCGAGGGCGAGATGGTGCAGGCGCAGCGCCCGGTGCTGTCGATCATGCCGCCCGGCAACATGAAGCTGCGCTTCTTCGTGCCGGAGACCGAGCTGCCGAAGCTCGCGCTCGGCGACGAGGTGAGGGTGACCTGCGACAATTGCGCCGCCGACCTCACGGCAAAGATCTACTTCATCGCCACCACCGCGGAATACACGCCGCCGGTCATCTACAGCCTCGATGAGCGCAACAAGCTGGTCTATCTGATCCAGGCGCGGCCGAGCCGGCCCGATGTGCTGCGCGTCGGTCAGCCGATCAGCATCTACCTCAATCCCAAGACGCCGATGGCGGACCGCAGATGAACGGCGGCTCCACCAGCGCGCGGTCCGACGCACCCTCCATCGCCATCGATGTGAAGGGCCTGACCAAGTCGTTCGGCGGACGCGAGGTCGTCCATGATCTGTCGATGCAGGTCAAGCGCGGCTCGATCTACGGCTTCCTCGGTCCCAACGGCAGCGGCAAGACCACCACCATCCGCATCCTGTGCGGCCTGCTGACGCCCGACAGCGGCGAGGGCACCTGCCTCGGCTACGACATCCGGCGCGATGCCGACAAGATCAAGCGCAAGGTCGGCTACATGACGCAGCGCTTCAGCCTGTACCAGGATCTGTCGGTGCGCGAGAATCTCGAATTCGTGGCGCGGCTCTATGGCATGCCGGACGCGCGCGGCGCCGCGGCCGACATGATCGCGCGCATCGGCCTGAAGGGGCGCGAGGAGCAACTCGCCGGCGAACTGTCCGGCGGCTGGAAGCAGCGGCTGGCGCTCGGCGCCTGCACGCTGCCCAATCCGCAACTGCTGCTGCTGGACGAGCCGACAGCCGGCGTCGATCCCAAAGCGCGGCGCGATTTCTGGAACGAGATCCACGCGCTTGCCGCCGAAGGCCTCACCGTGCTGGTCTCGACCCACTACATGGACGAAGCCGAGCGCTGTCACGAGATCGCCTACATCGCCTACGGCCATCTGCTGGCGCATGGCACCGTGGACGAGGTGATCGCGAAGTCCAAGCTGTCGACCTGGACGGTGACCGGCGAGGATTTCAACGGGCTGATGGCCGAGCTGGCGGGCAAGCCGGGCGTCGACATGGCGGCGCCGTTCGGCACCAGCCTGCACGTCTCGGGTCGCGACAAGGCGGCGCTCGAGGCCGCGATCGCGCCCTATCGGGACAATTCGAAATGGCATTGGCAGGCCAGCGAGCCGTCGCTCGAAGACGTCTTCATCGACCTGATGGGGCGCTCCAAGGATAATTTCCAAGGATAACTTTCAAGGATAGGTTCCGATGAGCGCAACGGATACGATCCAGGCCGGAAAGACAAGGGAGCCGGCATTCGGCTTCTGGCGGCGCAGCTACGCGATGCTGGTCAAGGAATTCATCCAGCTGCGCCGTGACCGCGTGTCCTTCGCCATGATCATCATCATCCCGGTGATGCAGCTCTTGTTGTTCGGCTTCGCCATCAACACCACGCCGCGTCATCTTCCGACCGTAGTGCTGCTGCAGGAGGATTCGGACCTCGGACGTTCGATCCTGAAGGCGATGGAGAATACCGCCTATTTCCGCTTCACGCGCGAGGTGCATAACGTCGAGCAGTTCGATGAGCTGCTGCAATCCGGCAAGGTGCTGTTCGGCGTCGAGATCCCGCGCGGCTTCGAGCGCGCGGTGCGCCGTGGCGACAAGCCGGCGCTGCTGGTCGCGGCCGATGCCACCGATCCGGTCGCGGCGGGCTCGGCGCTCGGCGCGCTCGGGCCGCTGGTGCAATCGGCGCTGGCGCATGATCTGCACATCGGCGATCCCCCGGACATGCCCTTCGAGATCCGTGCCCATGCCCGGTACAACCCGGCGGCGGAATCCCGGCTCAACATCGTGCCCGGGCTGGTTGGGACCATCCTGACCATGACCATGCTGATCTTCACCGCGCTGTCGGTGACGCGCGAGATCGAGCGCGGCACCATGGAAAGCCTGCTGTCGATGCCGATCAGGCCGGTCGAAGTGATGTTCGGCAAGATCATCCCCTACGTGATGGTCGGCTTCATCCAGGCCGGGCTGATCATCGGCATCGGCGTGTTGCTGTTCGGCGTGCCGGTGCTCGGGAGCCTCACGCTGCTGGGGCTGCTGACCACGCTGTTCATCACCACCAACCTGTCGATCGGCTATACTTTCTCGACCATCGTGCAGAACCAGCTGCAGGCGATGCAGCTCTCGATGATGTTCTTCCTGCCGAGCATCCTGCTCTCCGGCTTCATGTTTCCGTTCGCTGGCATGCCGGTCTGGGCGCAATATATCGGCGAAGGCCTGCCGCTGACCCACTTCATCCGCATCGTGCGCGCCATCATGCTGAAGGGGGCGGCGATGCCGAACCTGCAATACGACACCGTCGCATTGGTCGCCCTGATGCTGTTCGCCATGACGATCGCGGTGACGCGCTTCCGCCGCACGCTCGATTGAGGCTAGTATGGCTGTCACTGAGCGTCATTCCGGGACGCCTCGAGAAGGCGAACTATGGTACGCAATTGCGTACCATAGAATCTCGAGCTTCCACAATTCGCAAGTGTGAATTGGGGTTCGCTTCGTGCCCTGGAATGACGGGAGTAAGGGATTGACGGAATTTCCAGACAAGGCAAGCGCGGCGGTCGCGACGGACTTCCATCACGCCCTGATGCACGAGGTGATGACCACCGAGCTGCTCCGCATCAAGGTGCTGATCGGCACCGCCGCTACCCTCGCTGCGATCAGCCTGCTGGTGTATTTCCTTGCGCCCGACGTGGTCAGCCGCGTCTGGCACGGCAACCTCAGCCCCGTCTACGTCTTCTACGTCACCATTCCGCTGATCCTGTTCGAGTTCTGGGTGCACGGGGCGATCAGCTGGCACATGCGCAAGGGGCGCGACCTGCCGGTGGTCCGGCGCTACATCGGCGTGCTGGTCGAGACGTCGCTGCCGACCGTCGTGCTGGCGCTGCACATCAACAGCATGGGGCCGCAGGAGGCGCTCGGCTTCGTGGCGCCGCTGATCTATTTCGTCTTCATCATCCTGTCGACGCTGCGGCTCGACTTCTGGCTCTCGACCTTCACCGGCTTCGTCGCGGCGACCGAGCTGTTCTACATGGCGGTGTTCTTCCATCCCTCGGGCGGCGGCGAGGCCGAGACCAGCATCTATTATCACGCCGCGCGCAGCGCGATCATCCTGATCTGCGGCGTGCTGGCCGGTGCGGTCGGCATGCAGCTGCGCCGGCAGTTCGCGGCCAGCATCGCGGCCGCCACCGCGCGCGATCGCATCACCAATCTGTTCGGCCAGCACGTCTCGCCGCAGGTGGTCGAACGTCTGATGACGGAGGGCGCCGGCACCGGGAGCGACATTCGGCGCGTCGCCGTGATGTTCGTGGATTTCCGCAGCTTCACGGCCGGCGCGCGCACCCGCTCGCCGCAGGAGGTGGTGGACAGGCTCGACGGCGCTTTTGCAGTGCTGGTCGATATCCTCGATCGCCATGGCGGCATCGTGAACAAGTTTCTGGGCGACGGCTTTCTCGCGCTGTTCGGTGCGCCGTTCGAGACCGGCGACGCCGCGCATCAGGCGGTCGCCGCCGCGCGCGAAATGCTCGCGGCGAACGAGCGCACCAACGCGGCGTCAAGCTGGCCGCTGCGCATCGGCATCGGCATCCACATCGGCGAGGTCGTCGCCGGCAATATCGGCTCGCCCCGGCGCAAGGAGTACACCGTGATCGGCGACACCGTGAATTTTGCCGCGCGGCTCGAGGCGCTGAACAAGGAGCTCGGCTCGCAATTCCTGATTTCCTCCGCGGTGCGCGAGGCACTCGGCGACGATTGCAAGGACGCGGTGTCGCGCGGCGAGATCCCGGTGCGCGGCTACGAGCACCCGGTGCACGTCTGGCAGCTGGGGTAGGCGTTCACTCGCAAACCGCGCGAGCTGTCTGCTTCTGACTTGCCCGCGATTGTACCGAGTGCTCTGAAGGGCGTCGTTGCGACCGTGTTACGATAACGCCGTTGGAATGACCGGAGCACAAGGACAAGCAAGATGCAGCGGCGCTATATCACCGTCGACGTTTTCACCGACCGCGCCTTCGGCGGCAACCCGCTCGGCGTGGTGCTCGACGCCGAAGGGCTGTCGACCGAAGAGATGCAGGCGATCGCGACCGAGTTCAACTATTCCGAAACGACCTTCGTGCTGCCGCCGCAGGACAAGGCGAACGACGCCCAGGTTCGCATCTTCACGGTGCGCTCGGAAATTCCGTTCGCCGGCCATCCCAATGTCGGCACCGCCTTCGTGCTGGCGAGCCGGGCCGCGAAGGCGCCGGCGCGCTTGAGGTTCGAGGAGAAGGCGGGCCTCGTGCCGGTCGAGATCCTGTCCGATGGCGGCAATGTGATCGGGGCCGAGCTGACGGCGCCGCAGGCGTTGCAGCGGACCAATGAGGTGAGCGCGGCCGCGGCCGCCGCGTGCCTGTCGCTGACGGCGGCTGACGTGAAGACCGATCGGCACGCCCCGCAGGTCGTCTCGGTCGGGCTGCCGTTCCTGGTGGTGGAGATCGCCTCGCGCGAGGCGCTGAAGCGCGCCCGGCCGGATGCGACGGCGTTCGCCAGGACGCTGGCCGAGATCGGCCGCGACGTCGTCTATTTCTACACCCGTGACGTGCCGGCGAGCGAGCAGCCGCTCGACCTGCAAGCGCGCATGTTCCATCCGGGCGCCAGCGGCCTGTCCGAGGATCCCGCGACCGGCAGCGCGACCGCGGCCTGCGCGGCGCTGCTCGCCGATATCGATCCTATCAGCGACGGCGAATTGCGGCTGCGGATCGGGCAGGGTGTCGACATGGGGCGGCCGAGCCTGTTGCTGACGCGCGTGCGCAAGCAGGCCGGCGCGATCACATCAGTGCATGTCGGCGGCGGCTGCGTGAAGATGATGGAGGGGACGCTGAATGTGCCGGGCGAGGCAGGCTAGACCTGCGGCGCCGCCAGGTTCTCGATCCTGACGCCGTCGCGCTCCTCGATGATCTCGGCGATCCAGCGACGGTGGCAATGCTCATGGTCGCGCTCGTAGCAGAGGATGCAGACCGGGCCGGACTGCTTGACCAGCGCCGACAGCTCGTCGAGTTCTTCCTTGGCCTGCGCCGTCTTCAGATGCGCCGAATAGATCTTGTGCAGCAGCGCATATTGCCCGCTGCGCGCCGCCTCCCGTCCGCTCTTCGGCGTGCCGAGGCCGCGCAGGTGGACGTAGCCGATGCCGCGCTCGTCGAGGCCTGCGGCGAGCTGGCTCTTGGAGAAGCCGGGCCGGCGCGAGGACGCGACCGCGCGGACGTCGACCAGCAGCTTGACGCCGGCCTGCTGGAGCTCGTCGAGCACCGCCTTGGACGGCGTCTGCTCGTAGCCGATGGTGAACAGCCTTTTCGCCTTCGCCATCGGTTCTCGCTCACTTCACCCGTTCGATCAATTCCATCGCGCCCGCCGGCGCGCGGACCTTGCCTTCGTGGATCACATAGGCGAACACGTCGCGCGGCGCCTTCTTGGGCGCGGCCTTGTCGACCTTCGGCAGGTCGTCGGGCTCGCTGCCGGCGGCCCAGTCCTGAAACCGCTTGGCCCAGGCGTCGAGCTGCTTCGGCGGATAGCAGGTCTTCAATTCGTCATTGCCCTTCTGCAGCCGGGCATAGACGAAGTCGCTCGCGACGTCGGCAATCGCCGGATATTTGCCGTGCTCGGCGAACACCACCGGCACCTCGTGCTCGCGAATGAGGGCGACGAATTCGGGCACGCAAAAACTGTCGTGGCGGACCTCGACGACGTGGCGCAGCGCGCGGCCGTCGAGCTTGCGCGGCAGCAGCTCGAGGAACTTGCCGAAATCGGCGCCGTCGAACTTCTTGGTCGGCGCAAACTGCCAGAGCACCGGCCCGAGCCGGTCCTTCAGCTCCAACACGCCCGAATCATAGAACCGCTTCACCGAATCGCCGGCCTCGGCGAGCACGCGGCGGTTGGTGGCGAAGCGCGGTCCCTTCAGCGAGAAGATGAAGCCGTCGGGCACTTCGCTGGCCCATTTGCGAAAGCTCTCCGGCTTCTGCGAGCCGTAATAGGTGCCGTTGATCTCGATCGAGGTCAGCTTGGAGGCGGCATAGGACAGCTCCTTCGATTGTGCGAGCTTCTCCGGATAGAACACACCGCGCCACGGCTCGAAGGTCCAGCCGCCGATGCCGATATAGATGTTGCCTGCGTCTGTCTTGGTCTTGGTCGCCTTGGTGGGAGCTTTGGCCACGACTGCACTCATCGTGAGGGAGGGAACAGGAAAGAAGACTAGTCAAAATAATCGTGATTGGCCAGTTTGCCAGATCGGCGCGGCAGTGCTTATCGTCGCCGTCGCTCTTCGCTACGATGCGCCAAAATGGAGAACAACAAATGCGCATGCTGGTTGCGGCCGCCCTCCTGGTCATGTCCTCCGCCGCCATATCGTCCGCTGCAATGGCCGACGAGGTCGACGATGCGCACAAGCTCGCGATCACCGGCCGCGACGCCTACTGGAATTGTCTCGCCCGCGAATATCCCCGTGACAGCAACAAGGCGATGTCCGACCAGGAATTCACCTCGCTGATCGCCAATGTATGTCCCTCGGAGCGGCAGAACTTCCGGGTGTCGCTGATCGACTTCCTGTCGCTGCAATTTCCGAAACAGGATGCCGACGCGAACCTGACCACCGCCAACCGCGCGATCGAGCTCGCGCAGAAGGACATCGTGACCGCCTTCACCCGGCGCAGGGCCGCGGCCAAATAGGTTCCCAAATCCTGTTGCGGCCGGCCGATTTTTGATATCAATCCGCGCAGGCGAGGGGATGATCGGCATGAGCTCACAATCGACGGCAGGTTTTTTGGGCGCACTGGTTGCAGCCGTCGCGCTGGCCGCGGCGTTCATCTACGGGCCGTCGCCGAGCCAGCTCCGCAACCCGACCCGGTCCGCCGCGCAGCCGCAGGCGGCTCCTGCCGCCGAGGCGGCGCCGGCGGCCCCGGCGCCGCGCGGCCCGGTGATCCGGGAAGTCCCCAACAACTAGCGCCTCCGCGCCCCTTGCGGATCGCATGGGGCTACCTAACTACGTCATAACGGCGACGTTGCAGCTTCAGGGCTCCGGCGCTGGGACGACCACGACATTGATGGCTGCGCCGGATGTACGCGCGCCCCTTGTTCGTGGTCGTTGGCATTTTGTGGGGTGTTTTGCCCCGTTTTCCCGCTTTCCGAGCGTGCGTTTGGGCCGGCCTGCCTTGGCAGCGGGTGAGGCTGCGGCTATACGCTGGCGCTCATGAACGAAGCCATCAAGCCGGGCCCCGAAACCTCATCGCAGGCGGCAAGTTTGCCGCAGCTTTCGGTGGTCGTCCCGACCTTCAACGAACGTGACAATGTCACGGTGCTGTATCGCCGGCTCGACGCGACGCTGAAGAACGTGTCCTGGGAAGTCATCTTCGTCGACGACAATTCGCCCGACGGAACCTGGGACGTGGTGCGCGCGCTGGCGCGGAAGGATTCCCGCGTGCGCTGCATCCGCCGAATCGGCCGGCGCGGCCTGTCCGGCGCCTGCATCGAGGGCATCCTGGCATCGAGCGCGCCCTATGCCGCGGTGATGGACGCCGACCTGCAGCATGACGAGAGCCAGCTGCCGAGGATGGTGGCGCTGCTGCAGAGCGGCGAGGCCGAGCTCGTGGTCGGCAGCCGCTATATCGAGGGCTACAAGGCCGACGGCTTCAACAAGCAGCGCGCCGGCGCCAGCGCGTTTGCCACCGAGATCGCCCGACGCGCGCTGAAGGTCGAGATCGCTGATCCCATGAGCGGCTTCTTCATGATCCGCCGCGACCGGTTCGAGCAGCTCGCGCCGCAGCTGTCCACTCAAGGCTTCAAGATCCTGCTCGACGTGGTGGCGACGGCGGAGGGCAAGCTGCGCGCGGTCGAAATTCCCTATACCTTCGGTGCGCGCCAGCATGGCGAGAGCAAGCTCGACTCAATGGTCGCGCTCGACTTCCTCGGCCTGGTGCTGGCGAAGCTGACCAATGATCTGATCTCGCTGCGCTTCATTCTGTTCGCAGCCGTCGGCGGGCTCGGCCTGGTGGTGCACCTCACCGTGCTGTTCATCGCGCTCGAACTGTTCAAGGCGCCATTCCCGGAGGCCCAGGCCACTGGTGCGATCGTCGCCATGACCAGCAATTTCATCCTCAACAATTTCCTGACCTACCGCGACCAGCGGCTGAAGGGCTTTGGCATCCTGCGCGGCCTGCTGCTGTTCTATCTGGTCTGCAGCGTCGGCCTGCTCGCCAATGTCGGCGTCGCGTTCTCGGTCTACGACCAGGAGCCGATCTGGTGGCTGGCGGGCGCAGCCGGCGCGCTGATGGGCGTGGTGTGGAACTACGCGATGTCCGGGCTGTTCGTCTGGCGCAAGCGATGACGACGGCATGAACGCGAACGAGGCGCGGCTTGCCCGAAACACCGCGCTTGCGGTGTGCGCGCTGGTCGTGTTGCGACTGGCCGCCGCGGCATGGACGCCGCTGACCTTCGACGAAGCCTATTACTGGATGTGGTCGAAGTCGCTCGCCGGCGGCTATTACGACCATCCGCCGATGGTGGCGATCGTGATCCGGCTCGGCACCATGATCGCGGGCGATACGCCGCTCGGCGTGCGGCTGGTGTCGATCCTGCTCGCACTGCCGATGAGCTGGGCGATCTACCGGTCGGCCGAGATCCTGTTCGGCGGCCGGCGTATCGCGGCGAGCGCAACGATCCTGCTCAATGTCACGCTGATGGCCGCCGTCGGCACGCTGATCGTGACGCCGGATGCGCCGCTGCTGGTCGCTGCCAGCCTCCTGCTGTACGCGCTCGCAAAGGTACTGGAGAGCGGTCGCGGCGCCTGGTGGCTTGCGGTCGGCGCCGGCGCCGGCGCGGCGCTGCTGTCGAAATACACCGCGCTGTTCTTTGGTCCGGCGATCCTGATCTGGCTTGCGATGGTGCCGAAGCTGCGGCGCTGGTTTCTCTCGCCCTGGCTCTATCTCGGCGGCCTGGTTGCGGCCGGCCTGTTCAGCCCGGTCATCCTGTGGAATGCCGATCATCACTGGGTGTCCTTCATCAAGCAGATGGGTCGCGCGCGGATCGAGGATTTCCGGCCGACCTACATCGCCGAGCTGATCCCGACCCAGTTTGCGTTCGCAACGCCATTGGTGTTCATCCTCGGCGTGATGGGCCTCTACGCGCTCTATCGGCGCCGCGCCGGCGCGATGGAAGCCCGCGTGCTGGTCAACACGATGTTCTGGACCATCGTGGTCTACTTCACCTGGCACGCATTGCATGCGCGGGTCGAGGCCAACTGGTTCGCGCCGGTCTATCCCGCCTTTGCGGTGGCGGCCGCGGTCGCGGCAGTCCAGGTGCAGTGGGCGCCGCGCGAGCAGCGCACGATCGACTTCTGCCGGCGCTGGGCCGCGCCCACAGGCGTCGTGCTGTTCGCGCTGCTGATCGTGCAGGCCAACACCGGTTTGCTCTCGGGCTACCGCCGCGACGCCACCGTGCGCAGCGTCGGTGTCGGCTGGCAGGAGCTCGCGGACGAGATCGAGGCGGCGCGCGTGCGGACCGGCGCGAGCTGCGTACTGGCTGCGGACTACGGCACCACGGGCTGGCTCGCCTTCTATCTCCCCAAGGGCACCTGCGTCGCCCAGCAGGGCCAGCGCATTCGCTGGGTCAACATGCCGGAGCCGAGCCCTGCGCAGCTGTCCGGCAAGCTGCTCTATGTGCATGAGGTCGAGCAGGCAATGCCGGCCTTGCGCGACAATTTCGCCCGCGTCGAAACGGTGGCCGAGGCCAAGCGCATGCGGGGGCCGTTGACCATCGAGACCTACGCGCTCGATCTGCTGGAGGGCGCAAAGGGCGAGGTCCTCGACCGTTCCCCGCCGCCGGAACTGCAGTAAAACTCTCGCCGTTAAGTGTCGGATCGTCCGGGTCCGGGTCGTCTTCCAGACAGCCCGTCAACCACGCGAGGTTCCAATATGACCAGTTCCGTTCTCAAGCCTGCCGCCGAACTCGCCAAGACCAATGTCAGGCGCTTTCCCAATGAGAGCGCCGAGTATCGCCGCGCCCGCCAGGCGCTGCTTGTCGAAGAGATCGAGCTGCGCCGGCATATCGAGCGCGTCGCCGAGCTGCGCCGTGCATTGCCGCCGGGCGGCGAGGTGACCAAGCCGTATGAGTTCACCGGCGAGTCCGGTGCGGCCTCGCTCGCCGATCTGTTCGGCAGCAAGCCGACGCTGATCGTCTACAGCTACATGTACGGCCCGCAGCGCGAGAAGCCGTGTCCGATGTGCACATCGTTCATGGGCACGTGGGAGGAGAAGCTGCCCGATATCGAGCAGCGCGTGTCGTTCGTGTTCGTGGCGCGCTCGCCGATCGCACGGCTGATCGAGGCGAAGAAGGCGCGCGGCTGGACGCGTCACAGGATCTACTCGGACGCGTCGGGCGATTACACGCGCGACTATGTCAGCAAGGATGACAGCGACCTGCCGGGCTACAATGTCTTCACGCGCCACAACGGCACGATCCGTCATTTCTGGGCCGGCGAAATGGGGGCGGGCACGATGGACCCCGGCCAGGACCCGCGCGGCGCGCCGGACATGGATCCGCTCTGGACGGTGCTCGACACCACGCCAGAGGGACGCGGCACGGACTGGTATCCGAAGCTCTCCTATTGAGGAGATGGTTTTTGCGCGATCCCCGCGCGATTACGGGGCGATCGGCAAGGAAATTCTCCCCTGAATATATTCCGGCATGCTGCGTTGGAGCAGCATGCCGGAATGTCCCATGATGGGACAGAAAAGCCGCTTCGGCGGTCCAATGTCATCTTAAAAAAGCCCTACGCCACAGGCACTTCCCGCGCTGCAGGGGATCGCATCCGGTTAAGTCGCATTTAACTAAAAGTCGCCTTAATGGCCGTCTGTGCCCCCGCGCGACGTTGAGCCGAACACCGTTCGACCCCGCGTCGAGTGAGGGACAAAGGTGGACCTGTTTTGAGCGCCGGGCGTATGGGTACGAGTGCGAGTGCGTATGTTCTTGGGGCGCCAAGCCGCAAGAAATCTTCCCGAAAAATCCTCCCACAGCATTTCCTCGGCAGCGCCGCGGTGGCGGGGCTGGTGCTTGGCTGCGCCTGGACCGTCTACGCCAACATCTTTGCGGCGAGCGTCTATCCGTCGGTGGGCAATGCGTCGTTCGATGCGCCGGTGGTGAAGCGGCCTGTCGCGGTCGCTGCGCGGCCGACGCCTGCCTTCAACGAGGTGTTCGCATCCCTGACGCCGGCACCGGCGGCGCCCGCGAAAACCGAGGTCGCGAAGTCGGAAGCCGCGGCATCGTCGCTTATGTTTAACGATCGGTTTGCGGCCGCCTCGCCCGATGGCGTGGCGTCCAGCGTCGTGGCTGACGCCGCATCACAGATCGACCCGATCAAGCAGGCCGCTGCGCCCAAGCTCGCTGAAGCGGCGAGGGCGGTCGCCTCTGCAGAGCTCGCCGAGACATCGAAGCCATTGCCGGCGCCGAAGTCGGTCGAAGCCGCCAAGAAGCAGGCCGCCGCCAATCTGAAGGTGGCGCTCAACGATCCCGCTGCGGACGTTCAGCCCAAGGGTGCCGATAAGGCGTCCGAGGCGAAGCCTGCCGAAGCCAAGCAGGCGACCAAGTCCGGCGGCGTCCGTGACATGGCCGCGCGCGCCAAGGCCGCGGTGATGTCGATTGCATCGAACGAGCGGCAGACCATGGTCGAAAAACTGTGGGGCAAGCGGGAGGCGAGCGGCGGATTGCTGTCCTTCGCCTCGGCCGACGCGAACGTGACCGGCAGCATTCCCTCGACGCTGGACCAGAACCCGATGCTCGGCGGCTCGCCGCCCTATGACCGCCAGACCGCGGTGTACGACATCTCGGCCAGGACCGTGTACCTGCCCGACGGAACGCGCCTCGAGGCGCATTCGGGCCTCGGCTCCCGGCTCGACGATCCCAGATCCTCGCATCTGAAAATGGTCGGCGTGACGCCGCCGCACATTTACGAGCTCAAGCCGCGCGAGGCGCTGTTCCACGGCGTGCCGGCGCTGCGGCTCAACCCGATCGGCGGCGAGGGCAAGATCTTCAACCGCGTCGGCCTGCTCGCGCACACCTTCATGCTCGGTCCGAACGGCGACTCCAACGGCTGCGTCTCGTTCAAGGACTACTACGCGTTCCTCGACGCCTACCGTAACAAGGGCATCCGCCGTCTCGCGGTGCTCGCGCGGGTTCAGTAAGCGCATTCTGCTGGAGGGGACGCTTGTTCCCTTGGCCTGTCCCGCGGTCAACTCCTGGAACGGCCACCGCTCCATCGTCAGTTCCTGTCCGAAGGTCCCGGTTGCCGTCCCTTGAAAGGCCGTGGGGCGCGCTATATCCTGCTGCATACAAGGGTGCCAGGGTCAACAGCGCCGCGCTCCCGAGGGTCATAGAACCCCGGTGGCAGGGAGGGAAGCATGAGCCGATCGCTGGGCGTCATGCATACGGACAAGGTTCTCGACGTGCTGGCAGGGCGCGGAGCGCCATCCGACCTGTCGGCGTCGTGGCGTCGTTCCGGCCATCTGCACGCGCTCGATCCGGCGAGCCGCCTGCCGTCGCATCGTCTCAGCCAGGCCGACATCGCCGCTGCGCAGCAGCGGCTCGGCGGATTCCTGAAAGTCGCCCAGAGCACGCTCGATCGGCTGTTTCTTGCCGTGGGCGGGGTCGGCTGCTCGGTGCTGCTCGCGGACCGCGACGGCGTCGTCGTCGACCGGCGCGGCGCGGGTGCCGATGATGCGACCTTCGACGCCTGGGGGCTCTGGACCGGCGCGGTCTGGAGCGAGAAATACGAGGGGACCAACGGCATCGGCACCTGCATCGTCGAGAAGCGCCCGCTGTCGATCGACCGCGAGCAGCACTTCTTCACCCGCAATTCCGGGCTGTTCTGCACCACCGCGCCGATCTTTGATGAGCATGGCGAGCTTGCCGCCGCGCTCGACGTTTCCTCCTGCCGGGCGGATTTGACCGGCGGATTTTCCCGATTGATCGCGACCACGGTCACCGACGCCGCCCGCACGATCGAGGCCGAGAATTTTCGCCGCGCGTTTCCCGACGCGCGGATTCTGCTGACGCCCAAAAGCGAGCGCGCCGTCAACTCGTTGCTGGCGGTCGATCGCGACGATCTCGTGATCGGTGCGACGCGGGCTGCGCGGCGCGCGCTCGGCCTCAACGCGGCGTCGCTGGCGCGGCCATTGCCGGCGGCCGACCTGATCGGCGAGACTCGCGACGCGGGTGACCTGGCTGCCGCGGAACGTGCAGCGTTGCAGCGTGCGCTGGCGCGCGCCGGCGGCAATGTGTCGAAGGCCGCCAGGGACCTCGACATGTCCCGGGCGACCTTGCACCGCAAGCTCAAGCAGCTTGGCTTGCACCGTTAGCGCGCAATGACCTTTGGTTGAATCGGCTCGCCGCGGCTTCGATTCACCTCTCCCCACCGGGGAGAGGTCGGATTGCTCCTGGCGATGCGAAGCATCGTCCAGTGCAATCCGGGTGAGGGCTCTTGCTCTCTCGATAGACCGGAACCCCTCACCCGATTTGCTGTGCAAATCGACCTCTCCCAAGGGAGAGGTGATCCTTCGACGCTATTCCAGCTCAACCTGATCTCATCGATGCGCCCGCGCCGATTTGCGGCGCACTCTGTCTCAGATTTGCGACACTTCCCTCGTGGCCCTTGGGGCGAGCCCCTGTTCTGTCTGCCTGATTTGACCGAGCGTTCCGGCCAACGCCGTGTGCATCGGCGTGCCAACGGAGGAACACATGAACAAGGTGGACATGCAGTCCGTGCTCAAGGCGCCGTTCGCCAAGCGCTACGGCAATTTCATTGGCGGCGAATGGCGCGAGCCCCATTCCGGGAAGTATTTCGACAACGTCTCGCCGGTGACGGGACTTCCGATCTGCGAAATCCCGCGCTCGGATGCTGCGGATATCGAGGCCGCGCTCGACGCGGCGCATGCAGCCAAGGGCGCCTGGGGCAAGACCAGCGTCGCCGAGCGCTCGCTGATCCTCAACAAGATCGCCGACCGGATGGAGGCCAATCTCGAGAAGCTCGCGACCGCCGAGACCTGGGACAACGGCAAGCCGATCCGGGAGACCATGGCGGCCGACATACCGCTCGCGATCGACCACTTCCGCTATTTCGCCAGCGCGATCCGCGGCCAGGAGGGTTCGATCTCCGAGATCGATCACGACACCGTCGCCTATCACTTCCATGAGCCGCTCGGCGTCGTCGGGCAGATCATTCCCTGGAATTTCCCGATCCTGATGGCGACCTGGAAGCTGGCGCCGGCGCTCGCCGCCGGCAATTGCGTCGTGATCAAGCCCGCCGAGCAGACCCCGGCGTCGATCATGACCTGGCTCGAACTGGTCGGCGATCTCCTGCCCAAGGGCGTCCTCAATGTCGTCAACGGTTTCGGCCTCGAGGCCGGCAAGCCCCTGGCCTCATCGAACCGGATCGCCAAGATCGCCTTCACCGGCGAGACCACGACCGGCAGGCTGATCATGCAATACGCCTCGCAGAACCTGATCCCGGTGACGCTCGAGCTCGGCGGCAAGTCGCCCAACATCTTCTTCAAGGACGTCTGCGCCGAGGACGACGACTTCTTCGACAAGGCGGTCGAGGGCTTCGTGATGTTCGCGCTCAACCAGGGCGAGGTCTGCACCTGTCCGAGCCGTGCGCTGATCCAGGAATCGATCTACGACAAATTCATGGAGCGCGCGCTGAAGCGCGTCGAGGCGATCACGCAAGGCAGCCCGCTCGATCCGACCACGATGATCGGCGCCCAGGCCTCCTCCGAGCAGCTGGAGAAGATCCTCTCCTACATCGACATCGGCAAGAAGGAGGGCGCGCAGGTCCTGACCGGCGGCGAGCGCAACAATCTCGGCGGCGGGCTGTCGGGCGGCTATTACGTCAAGCCGACCGTCTTCAAGGGCACCAACAAGATGCGCATCTTCCAGGAGGAGATCTTCGGGCCGGTCGTGTCCGTGACCACCTTCAAGGACGACGAAGAGGCGCTCTCGATCGCCAACGACACGCTCTACGGCCTCGGCGCCGGCGTGTGGAGCCGCGATGCCAATCGCTGCTACCGGTTCGGCCGCGCCATCCAGGCCGGCCGGGTCTGGACCAACTGCTATCACGCCTATCCGGCGCATGCGGCGTTCGGCGGCTACAAGCAATCGGGCATCGGCCGCGAAACGCACAAGATGATGCTCGACCACTATCAGCAGACCAAGAACATTCTGGTGAGCTACAGCCCGAAGAAGCTCGGCTTCTTCTGATATCCGGACCACACGCTGTAGACGAACGTGACGAGCTCCGGCGGAATATGCCCGCCGGAGTTTGCATCGCGGAGGTCGAGATGGCTGACAAGGTGACTGCGACGCCGGCCGCGCTGGAGCTCATTGCCGAGATCGTCGCCGATCACGGCCCGGTGCTGTTTCACCAGTCCGGCGGCTGCTGCGACGGTTCGTCGCCGATGTGCTATCCGCAAGGCGAATTCCTGATCGGCGACCACGACGTCAAGCTCGGCGAGATCGGCGGCGCGCCGTTCTACATCAGCGGCGCGCAATATGGCGCCTGGAAGCACACCGATCTGATCATCGACGTCGTTCCCGGCCGCGGCGGCATGTTCTCGCTCGACAACGGGCGCGAGCGCCGGTTCCTGACCCGGTCCGAAATCTGCGCGTTGCCGCCCCGCGAGGCGGAGTAGGGCAACTTGGCGCGATCGGCGTCGAACTGGAACTGAGGGCTATTGTCGCTATATTGTGCTGATCCAGGGCGAGTCCAAGCTCGGCAACGGATCTGGTGCAAAGCGAACATGTCTCCCACACCCTCCATCGAAACCCCGCCGCCGATCACGACCGAAGCGTTCGTCGATGCCGCAGCCGCGGTTGTCCGTCTCGAAGAGATCTACGAGCGCAACACCGGCTTCCTGCGCAATCGTTTCGAGGCCTATGTCAACGGCGTGCCGTTCACGACGCGGGTGCGGGCGCATTATCCGTTCGTCCGCATCACGACCTCGTCGCACGCGCGGCTCGACTCGCGGCTTGCCTACGGCTTCGTCGCGGGGCCCGGCATCCACGAGACCAGCATCACGCGGCCCGATATCTTCCGGACCTATCTGACCGAGCAGATCGGGCTCCTGATCAAGAACCATGGCGTGGCGGTCGAGATCGGCGAGTCGCACGAGCCGATCCCGATCCATTTCGCTTACCGCCGCGACATCAATATCGAGGCGGCGCTGACCATCGCCGACAGTTCGGCGTTCACCCGGTCGCTGCGCGACATCTTCGATACGCCCGATCTCGCCGCGATGGACGATGCGATCGCCGACGGCACGTTTGAGCTGACGCCGGGCGCGCCGGAGCCGCTGGCGCTGTTCCGCGCCGCGCGGGTCGATTACTCTTTGCGCCGGCTCTACCACTACACCGGCACCGATCCTGAGCACTTCCAGAATTTCGTGATCTTCACGAACTACCAGTTCTATGTCGATGCCTTCGTGCAGCTCTCCCAGCAGCGGCTTGCGTCGGGCGAGGCCGGTCTCGAGGCCTTCGTCGCGCCCGGCAATGTGATGACGCATAATGCGCGGCTCGGCGGCGGCAGCACCGGGACCCCGTCCGAACGCGTCCCGCAGATGCCGGCCTTTCATCTGGTCCGGCCCGGCTATCGCGGCATCACCCTGATCAATATCGGAATCGGTCCGTCCAATGCGCGCAACATCACCGATCACGTCGCGGTGCTGCGGCCGCATGCCTGGTTGATGATCGGGCACTGCGCCGGACTGCGCAACACGCAGCGGCTCGGCGATTATGTGCTTGCCCACGGCTATGTGCGCGACGACCACGTGCTCGATCACGAGCTGCCGCTCTGGGTGCCGATCCCGGCGCTGGCGGAAATGCAGGTCGCGCTCGAGGAAGCGGTCGGCGAGGTGACCGGGCTCTCCGGCTTCGAGCTCAAGCGGCTGATGCGCACCGGCACGGTCGCCAGCGTCGACAACCGCAACTGGGAGATCAGCGGGCCGCAGGTGATCCGGCGCATGTCGCAGTCGCGCGCGGTCGCGCTCGACATGGAATCGGCAGCGATCGCCGCCAACGGCTATCGCTTCCGCGTCCCCTACGGCACGCTGCTCTGCGTTTCCGACAAGCCGCTGCATGGCGAGATCAAGCTCGCCGGCATGGCCAGCGAATTCTACCGCCAGCGCGTCGGCCAGCACCTTGAGATCGGTCTCAAGGCGCTGGAGCGGCTCAAGCAGCAGGAATCCGAACGCCTGCATTCGCGCAAGCTGCGCAGCTTTGCCGAGGTCGCGTTTCAGTAGCGCAGCGCCGCGAGGATCAGCGCTCAGGCAAGCGCGTTGCCGCGGGCGATGATCGCGAAGCGGTCGGACAGTTCGGCGAGCGCGACGTCGTGAATGAGCCTTGCGGCAATCGTGCCGCCGACGCCGTCGGGCAGGTCGCGGGTGGCGCAGCTGTCGGCGTCGATCGTGGTGCGGAAGCCGAGATCGAGCGCGGCGCGGGCGGTCGAGCTCACGCACATATGCGTCATGAAGCCGGCGAGCACCAGCTCCTTGCGGCCGGTCGCGGCGAGCTGCGCGTTGAGGTCGGTGCCGGCGAACGCGTTCGGCAATTGCTTCTCGATCACGATCTCACCCGGCCGCGGCGCCAGCGGCGCGACGATCGCGCCACGCTCCGCGGTGCGGTCGAACAGGCTGCCCGGCTGGCCCTTGTGCGCGATGTGGATGATCGCGGCGCCGCTTTCCCGGGCGCGCGCGAGCAATGCGGCGGCGCGCGCAATCGCCGGCTTGGCGTCGGGCAGCGCCAACGGACCGGCAAGGTATTCGTTCTGGATGTCGATCAGCACCAGGCAGCTGTCGCCGAGGCGCGGCGGGGTGAGGTCGATACCGGCAAGCTGCATCAATGTCTTGGCTGATGTCATGGTCGTTCTCCAGCGGATGTGTCGCCGAAAACATAGCCCGGGTTCGGCCTGCTGTTATGCAGGGATATTGCAGCCGGTGGCTGCGTTATTGCAGGTGGCGGCCGCACGATGTAGCCTGCCGCCATGAACTGGGACGATCTTCGCATCATCGCAGCGGTCAGGGACGAGGGCACTTATGCGGGCGCCAGCGCGCGGCTGCGCATCGACGAGACCACGGTCGGGCGCAGGCTGGCGCGGATCGAGCGCGCGCTCGGCTTGCGCCTGTTCGAGGCCGTCGATGGCGTCCGCAAGCCGACCCGGCAGTGCGACATGGTGCTCGCGCATATTGAGGCGATGGCCGCGCATGCCGAGGAGATCGGCCGGATCGGCGAAAGCCTGCCTGGTCCGGTCGGGCGGCTGCGCATCGCCTCCACCAGTGCGATCGCCGAGGAGGTGCTGGCGCCGCGCGCAAGTGAATTCCTGCGCGCCCATCCGGGCCTGACGCTGCAGTTTCTGACGTCGAGCGACCACGTAAAATTCTCGCGCTGGGAGGCCGATCTCGCGATCCGCCTGCGCAAGCCCGACAAGGGCGACTTCGCGATCTCGAAGCTCGCCGAGGTCAGGTCGTATTTCTTCGAGCCGGCCGCGACAACGGCGGGAGAAGCGATGCTGTGCGCCTATCCTGACGAGCTCGGAGGGATTCCGGAAATGCAGTTCCTGCGCGCGAAGCGGCTTCGCGCGCGCTGCGTGACCGACAATGTGCGGATCATCCAAACGCTGATCCAGTCGCATCACGCGGTCGGCGTGTTGCCGGAGCACAGCTGTGCCGCCCTGCTGACCGACCGCCGTCTGCGCGCCACGCTGCTGCCGAAGCGACGCGACGTCTGGCTCCTGGTGCAGAACCATCTCAAGCGCGACGCGGCAACGCGCGTCACCATCGACTGGCTGCGCGCCTGCTTCCAGGATGCCGCGCAGAGGGGGTGACGCGCCCTCGCGATGACGGGACGTGCTGCGACGCCTGGGGCACAGCTCCGCCCCGTCATGAAAAAATCACGCGCAGCCCTCTTGCAACCCGGACGTGGCGGTGGCCGGCCAGCACGCTGGACGAGGTGCTGTCTGCGAAGACGGCGCTCGATACGGAGCTTCGCGACTTCGTCCGCGATCGTGTCGCGGACAGCGGCGTCGAGGTCACCGAGCTGGGCGTGAAGGACGTGATCCTGCCCGGCGAGATCCGCGAGCTGGTCAACAAGGTGGTGGAGGCGGAGCGGGTGGCGAAGGCCAACCTGATCCGCCGCCAGGAGGAGACCGCGGCGACGCGTTCGCTCCTGAACACCGCCAGGCTGATGGAGGAGAACCCTCTGCTGCTGCGGCTCAAGGAGCTGGAGTCGCTCGAGCGCCTGGTCGAGAAGGTCGGCCGCATCGACCCTCGATGCGCTGCTGACCAAGCTGGTCCGCCTCAAGGCGCCCGAGAGCGCGTAAGACAAGAAGGGCCGCCCACGGGCGGCCCTTCGCTTTTTGCGCCGGCACGGGCCGCTGGCATTCTTATGAATGTTAGCGTGCAGGACGGCTGTACCGGGGCACCGCTATGGGCGCAATTCGCATGTGCTGCTCCGGGCCGCAAAACAGAGGTGCCACCCCGGGCAGATTGCGATAACGTTTGCGCACCGTGGTCCATTCGGCCAGCCGTCAACCCGTCGGTGAAGCCAGTGCAGCAGATTGCGGAATGGCTCGAGAAGCTGGGACTTGGGCAATACGCGCTGCGTTTTGCCGAGAACGGGATCGACCTCGGCGTTCTTCCCGAATTGACGGATGAAGACTTCGACAGGCTCGGCGTCCTGCTCGGCCATCGCCGCAAGATGCTGCGTGCGATCGCCGATCTCAATCAAGCCGAACTGATCGCCGCGCCGGTTTCACCGCACGATGCCGAGCGCCGCCATCTCACCGTGATGTTCTGCGACCTGGTCGGCTCGACGGCCTTGTCGGCACGTCTCGATCCCGAGGACATGTGGGAGGTGATCCGCGCCTATCGCGCAGCCTGTGCGCAGGTGATCACGACATATGACGGCGCCGTTGCCAGATTTATCGGCGACGGGATCCTGGCTTATTTCGGCTATCCCCGCGCCCACGAGGACGATGCGGAGCGCGCGGTGCGCGCCGGCCTCGACGTCATTGCCGCAATCGGCAAGCTCGAGACCCGCGCGAAAGAGGGCGTTGCGGTTCGGATCGCGATCGCGAGCGGGCTTGTCGTGGTCGGCGACCTCGTCTCCGGCGGCGCGTCGGAGGAGCAGGCGCTGGTCGGCGATGCGCCGAACATCGCGGCGCGGCTGCAAAGCCTGGCGGAGCCGGGCGTGGTGGTCGTGGCGGCCTCGACCCGGCGGCTGCTCGGCAATCTGTTCACGCTGCGCAGCCTCGGCCGCCGCGAGGTCAAGGGCATCTCCGAGCCGATCGCGGTGTGGGCCGTCGAAGGCGAGCCGGCATCGGAAAGCCGTTTCGAGGCGGTGCGCACCGCGCGCTCGATCGGCTTCGTCGGCCGCAAGGCGGAGATCGAATTTGCGTTGTCGCGCCAGCAACTGGCGTGGCAGGGCCAGGGCCAGGCGGTGCTGATATCGGGCGAAGCGGGTATCGGCAAATCGCGCATCGTGGCGATGCTCTCCGACAGCCTGGCGCCCGGGACACACCGCCGTGTGCGGTATCAATGCTCGCCCTATCACACCAACAGCGCGCTGCACCCGTTTGTCGCCCAGCTCGAGCGTGCCGCCGGCATCAGGTCGGAGGATGCGCCGGAGCAGAAGTTGGACAAGCTTGAAGCCATGCTGGCGCTCGGCACGCAGCACGTGCCCACCGTGACACCGCTGATCGCAGCGCTGCTGTCGATCCCGACCGGCGAGCGCTATCCGCCGCTCGGCCTCAGCCCGGCGCAGCAGCGGCGGCAGACATTCGCAGCGCTGCTCGACCAGCTCGAGGGCCTTGCCCGGCAGCAGCCGGTGCTTGTCGTCTGTGAAGACGTGCACTGGGCCGATGCCACGTCGCTCGAACTGCTCGACCTCGCGGTCGACCGGATCAGGGGGCTGCCGATCCTCATGCTCATGACGTTCAGGCCGGAGTTCGAGCCGCCATGGGCGGGGCTCGCCAATGTCAGCCTGCTGCGGCTCGATCGGCTCGACCGGCAGGACACCCGCGCGCTGATCGAGCAGGTGACCGTCGGCCGGTTGCTGCCCGGCGAGATGATGACGCAGATCGTCGAGCGGACGGACGGTGTCCCGCTGTTCGTCGAGGAGCTGACCAAGATGGTCATGGAGTCGGGGCTGCTGGTCGAGACTGCCGGGCGCTATCGCCTCGACAATCCGCTGCCGCCGCTGGCGATCCCGGCGACGCTGCAGGATTCGCTGATGGCCCGGCTCGACCGGCTGGCCCCGGTCAAGGAGGTGGCGCAGATCGGCGCTGCGATCGGCCGTGAGTTCTCATATGCGCTGCTGCGCAGCGTGGCGGGGCGCGATGATCTGACGCTTGCCGCGGCGCTTGCCCAGCTCGAAGAGGCCGAGTTGCTGCTGCGCCGGGGCGTGCCGCCGGATGCAAGCTACAGCTTCAAGCATGCGTTGGTCCAGGAGGCGGCTTACGAGAGCTTGCTCAAGAGCCGCCGGCAATTGCTTCACAAGCATATCGGCGATGTGCTGCGCGACAAGTTTGCCGAGATGGCCGAGATCGAGCCGGAAGTCGTTGCCTACCATTTCACCGAGGCAGGGCTCGGCGAGACCGCGCTGGCGTGGTGGCGCAAGGCCGGTCAGCAGGCACTGAAGCGCTCGGCCTATTGCGAGGCGATCGCGCATCTCGGCAAGGCGGTCGCGATCGCCGATCAACTGCCCGACGAGCCGGCTCGGATGATCGGCCGGCTCCATCTGCAAATCGCCTACGGCCGCGCGCTGCGGGGCAGTCTTGGGCACAGCGCCCCCGAGACGGTGGCCGCCTGGACGCGCGCCCGGCAGTTCGCCTCGGATGTCGATGATCCAATCGAGCTGGCGCCGATCCAGTCGGGCTTCTTCAACGCCTGCTTGACCCACGGCGAGCTCGCGCCGATGCGAGAGCTGGCGGAGGCGATCATGGGCGCAGCAGAGCGGCATCCGGATTCGCCGGTGGCGGCAATCGTCGCGCGCTGGACCAGCGGGGTGACCGCCTGGTTCGCGGGCGAGTACCTGAACGCGGGCATCCATCTCGAACAGGCCTTCGCGGCCTATGCGACCGAGCCGGATCCGGCAACCTTCAAGGCCTCCACGCTCGACTTGCCGTTCGTCATCATGAGATTTCTCGCCCTGGTGCTTTGGCCGCGTGGCGAGATCGATCGGGCCCGGCAGCTCGCGGGCGCAGCGGTGAACGTCGCCGGGAAACAGCGCGCGCTCGCGCGCGCCAATGCGCTGGTTCACAAGGCCGTCTTCGACGGGCTGTGCGGCAGCAGGTTGCGCCAGACCGAGACGATCCTTGCCCTGGGCCTGGCGCAGGACCACACGATGCCGCTGTATGTCGCCGCCGGCACCTATCTCAATGGTCTGGAGAAGTGGCGTGCCGGCGACCGGGCCGCAGGTCTCGCGGAGATGCAGCGTGGCTGGACATTGCTTCACGAGAACGATTGCTACCTCTGTGAACCGTTCTGGGGATTGCACATTGCCGTGGCGCATGCGGAGGCCGGGCATGTCGATGCCGGGCTCGACATCATCGATGGGTTGATCGAGGCGACCGAGCAGTCCGGGCAGCACTGGCTGGATGCCGAGCTCTACCGCGTGCAGGGCGAACTGCGGTCGCGCCGCGTCAGCCCTGACATGTCCGGCGCCGAGGGCGCCTTCCGCCGCGCCCTCGAGATTGCGCGAAGGCAGCAGACCAGGACGTTCGAGCTGCGCGGCGCGCTGGGACTTGCACGTCTTTACAGCCGCAGCGGCCGGGCAGAGGAGATATCTCGATTGCTGGCGCCGGTGCTCGCCGGCTTCGATGCGGCGCTCGATCTTGCCGAAATCAAGGACGCGCAGGAACTGCTCGCGCAGGCGCATCAGTGGCCGGACCGCCACTCGCGCGCGTCTTGACGGGTGCCGCAGCGGAACGGTCACACCGCGTCCGCCACCTTCCTCCTCGCGCGGGTGGTGAAAGAGCAGGTTCGGATTTCGCGCGCGGCGCTTGCGAAGCGAAACTGGAACTGTTGGGTTCCCGAAGTTCTACGGTGGCGGCGATGCGCATTTTGCTATTGCGTCCGCTGGCGCATTTGCATCTACTTTAAAAAGCGCTGCTGCAGAGAATTCCGCCTTGCGGTCAAGCGTTTGGAATTTGTTTTTGATCCTGTGTTTGAGTGAGTATGCTGTGCGACCCTTGACGTTCCCGCAGGTGAGCATTTCCGGTGGAACTCGTAATCGCCTTCTCGCGACATTGTCGCCGGCGGATCTGGACCTCCTGAGACCCGAACTTGAGACCGTTGCGCTCGAACAGGATGCAGTCCTGGCGCGCGCCGGTGACGAGATCGACTACGTCTTCTTTCCTCACAGCGGCGCGATCCTGTTGATGATCGACATGGCGGATGGGCACACGGTCGCGACCGGTGTGGTTGGATGCGAAGGGGCGGTGGGCAGTCTTTCGGTGCTTGGAGCCTCGCCGTCAGGCATTACCGCCGTCGTTCGTGCGGCTGGTACCGCCTCGCGGGTTCCGGCGGCGCGCTTTCATGCTGCTTTCGGCCGCAGTCCCGGGATTCGGCAGGCAATCCAGAAGCATGTCAGATCGATGCTGATCCAGTTTCAGCTCGGCTCCGCCTGCAATGCGCTCCATCCGGTCGAGGCGCGGATGGCGCGCTGGCTGCTTCAGCTTCGCGACCGCGTCGACAGCGACGTCCTCCCGCTGACCCAGCACGCGCTGTCACAAATCCTCGGCGTGCGACGAACAACGGTGACCTTGCTGATGGGCAACCTGCGCAAGCGCGGCGCGATCAGGTCGGATCAACGAGGCCAGATCGAGATCGATCGGGCGCGGCTCTTGGCGGCGGCGTGCGAATGCCATCGCGTCATGCGTCTCGAAGCCGAGGAGATCTTCTCGGGCGACAAGGTTCGAACGCGAGGAATGGCGCCGGCCAACGATCCGCGCATCCCGGAAATCGAGGCGGACGACGCCGTGTGAGCGTGTCCCCGGTCGGATCAGCTTCCCGGCCGCCGATCAAGCTCCCGTGCGGGGGAGGATGCCCCTTCGAGCTTCGCAATCTCGCGCAGCACCTTTGCGGTCTCGCGCAACTCATTGCGCTTCAGACCGGGTTTCAGCCGTCGCGCTTCGTCGAGAAAGTCCTTGGCCTGCAGCAGCCAGGCAGACGTTTCCGTCGAGATCTGCACCTGCGCCATGGTGTCCCTCCATCGCGGTCGTCAAAAGTGGCGGCCATTTTCAGGCCGGCGAACCGCCGCCGCGGCGTCGCCGCACGCGGATGCTCGGCTCATCGACCCAGGCATCCCGCGCAAACCAGGCGTGATCCGCGCGGCAAAACGGACAGGGGGTGCGCGCGAAGAACACGGTGCTGCGTCGAAAGCTCTCGCGATCGGTTTTGATTCCGGTGGAAATCGCGTGTCCGGTTTGCGGACATCTGACCATCACCATGCCCATGAGCGCCTCCCTCCCATATTGTTGCCTTTTGCTTTTTGCCTTGCCGAAATAGTCCGGCCGGTTGGATTGGCCCCAGATCGGTGCGCGGGGTAGTTGGGGGGCATCGCGCACCTGCGGCGGTTGACGGAGCATCGGGCAGTGGGGGCTGCATGCTCGTCACTGGGCTTCTTCCAACCGGCCAGGTCCCTCCTTGAACGAATCTTCAATGTGACTTCAACGCCGCTTCTTCAGGCGGCTCGGCAGAAAACCTCTTCGCTTTCGCCCACCGTACAGCCTCCCTCGCAAGTGAAAGCATTCTCCGCAACGCTCGCCCGCGTCACGGGAGCTGACGCTCCGTGCTCGATTCGGATTTTTGAGAGTGAAGTTCGATCTCGTCCCGAGCTTACTGTGCGGGACGAAGATGACGCTGTCGGTTCGGTTTGCGACTCTCGCGCAAAATTTTTTTGAAATTGTCAACTCAGACCAACGTATGTTTACGGAGAGTGTTGTGCATAACGTGCATGCTGGGAGCCGCGTGAGGCTCCTGTCTCAGCGTGAGGTTGTGCAAAGTATCCGCATTGGCCGCGCTGCAGCAAGCGAGCTTGCCCAAACAAAAACCCCGGCATCGCTGCCGGGGTTCTGCATTTCGTTGTCGTTGAGCGAAATCCCGGCTCTGCGGTGCACCGCTTCGCGCTGCACCGCGTCCGGGACGACTTCGTCGCTTAGAAGTCCATGCCGCCCATGCCGCCGCCCGGAGGCATCGCGGGGCCGCCGGCGTTCTTCTTCGGCAGCTCGGCAACCATCGCTTCCGTGGTGATCAGGAGCGCGGCCACCGAGGCAGCGTTCTGGATCGCGGTGCGCACGACCTTGGTCGGGTCGATGATGCCCTTCTTGACGAGGTCGGCATAGTCGCCGGTCTGGGAGTCGAAGCCGTAGTTGTAGGCCTTGTTCTCCAGGATCTTGCCGACAATCACCGAACCGTCTTCACCGGCGTTGATCGCGATCTGGCGAGCGGGAGCCGACAGCGCCTTGCGCACGATCTCGACGCCGGTCTTCTGGTCGTCGTTCTTGGTGCGCAGGCCCTTGAGCTGCTCGGAGGCACGGAGCAGGGCGACGCCGCCGCCCGGGACGATGCCTTCCTCGACAGCCGCGCGGGTCGCGTGCATCGCGTCATCAACGCGATCCTTGCGCTCCTTCACCTCGACCTCGGTCGCGCCGCCGACGCGGATCACCGCGACGCCGCCTGCGAGCTTGGCGAGACGCTCCTGCAGCTTCTCACGGTCGTAGTCCGAGGTGGTCTCCTCGATCTGCGCCTTGATCTGGGCAACGCGGGCGTCGATGTCGGCCTTCTTGCCGGCGCCGTTGACGATCGTGGTGTTCTCCTTGTCGATCATCACCTTCTTGGCGCGACCGAGCATCTGCAGCGTGACGTTCTCGAGCTTGATGCCGAGGTCTTCCGAGATGGCCTGGCCGCCGGTCAGGATCGCGATGTCCTGCAGCATGGCCTTGCGGCGATCGCCGAAGCCCGGAGCCTTGACGGCCGCGACCTTCAGGCCGCCACGCAGGCGGTTGACGACGAGGGTGGCGAGGGCTTCGCCTTCGACGTCCTCGGCGACGATGACCAGCGGCTTGCCGGTCTGCACCACGGCCTCGAGCAGCGGCAGCAGCTCGTTCAGCGAGGAGAGCTTCTTCTCGTTGATGAGGATGTAGGCGTCGTCCATCTCAACGCGCATCTTGTCGGCGTTGGTGACGAAGTAGGGCGAGATGTAGCCGCGGTCGAACTGCATGCCCTCGACGACGTCGAGTTCGGTCTCGAGCGACTTGGCTTCCTCGACCGTGATCACGCCCTCGTTGCCGACCTTCTTCATGGCGTCGGAGAGGAACTTGCCGATCTCGGCATCGCCATTGGCCGAAATGGTGCCGACCTGGGCGATCTCCTCGTTCGAGGTGACCTTCTTCGAGTTCTTCTGGAGGTCCGCAACGACGGCTTCGACCGCGAGGTCGATACCGCGCTTCAGGTCCATCGGGTTCATGCCGGCGGCGACCGACTTGGCGCCTTCCTTCACGATCGCAGCCGCGAGCACGGTCGCGGTGGTGGTGCCGTCGCCGGCCGCGTCAGCGGACTTGGAGGCGACTTCGCGCACCATCTGGGCGCCCATGTTCTCGAACTTGTCCTCGAGCTCGATCTCCTTGGCGACGGTGACGCCGTCCTTGGTGATGCGGGGAGCGCCGAACGACTTTTCGAGCACCACGTTGCGGCCCTTCGGACCGAGGGTGACCTTCACCGCGTTGGCCAGGATGTCGACGCCGCGCAGCATCTTGTCGCGTGCCTCGACGGAGAATTTGACTTCTTTAGCTGCCATCTGAATTTTTCCTTGGAATGGTTTGCCTGGGGAGGGAGGAGGCGCTTAGGCCGCCTTCTTCTTGGAAGCGGGGACGTCGAGCACGCCCATGATGTCGCTTTCCTTCATGATCAGCAGGTCTTCACCGTCGATCTTGACCTCGGTGCCGGACCACTTGCCGAACAGGACGCGGTCGCCGACCTTGAGGTCGATCGGGATCAGCTTGCCAGCTTCGTCGCGGCCGCCCGGGCCAACGGCGATGACTTCGCCCTGCGAGGGCTTTTCCTTGGCACTGTCCGGAATGATGATGCCGCCAGCAGTCTTCTCTTCGGCGTCGATACGCTTGACCACGACGCGGTCGTGAAGCGGACGGAATTTCATGCAGTCCTCCTAAACATTTGTAGATGCTGTAGATTTTTGGAGAGTTAGCAGTCCAGCCCAGCGAGTGCCAGACTGACTAGGCAGGAGATAGGCCAAGCCTTGGCGGCGGGCAAGTGCCTCTAGCAGAAAAATTGGCACTCGTAAGTGCCGCCTGCCAAAGGGATGCCGAGATCATTTCGACATCCTTAATGCCGCCAGGGAGAGGGCGCGGGGGCTATTAGCAGATGCGGTAAGCTGCTGCCAACGCAAGAAATTTCAACAACCTATTAAACATTTAGGCTTGAGATGGGTTAGTCGCGTGCGTCACATTTCTCTCATGTGAGCGCATCCATTGCCGGTGGTCCGGCGGGGGAGGTCGGCCACCACGTGAATGCGCTCCGTCACAGGAGGTTGGCATGGTCTCGCGAGTTGGTGGGGTTGTTTCCGACGATTTCCGGAAGCAGTTGCTGGGGTACGGGCTGACGACGGCGCAAATCCTCTATCGGATGCCCGATCACCCCTCGTTGCTGCAGACCTATGTCTGGCAGAACTACGACCTGTTTCCGAAATTTCCGGCGCTGCAGGATTTCCTCGCGTTCTGGCAGGCGAAGCTCGAAGGCCCGCTGTTTTCGGTGACGGTGGCGCATTCGAAGCTGGTCAAGCCGGCCGAGCTGCGCGCCGTCGACGGCGTGTTCCGGCTGCACTGAGCGGGCAAGGGAGCAAAAGCGCGCTGTGCGCCTTTGCTCGCCTCGCGGCGCGCGACTTGTGTTAGCCTCTCTCCGTCACAAAAAGACGGGAGGCGAACAATGGCCAAGAAGACGGCATCAAGATCGGCAGCCAAGACCGCGGTGAAGAAGAAATGGTCGGGGCTCGGCGCCGGCACCAAGAAGACGTCCGCGAAATCGTCCGCGCGCAAGACCATCAAGTCGAAGGGACGCGTCTCGGCGGCGAAGAAGAGCGCAGCGAAAGCTGCAACCAAGGCGCGGCCGAAGCAGCGCGTCGCGATCAGCCATCACCGCGAAGAGGACTTCAAGGCCGACGGGCTGCGCGCCTATGCCAAGTACCGCGACCTCGGCATCGCCGCCGCCTCGCATGGCCTCGCGCAGGCACACGTCATCCGGCTGCAGGGACCGTGCAATCCCGATGAAGTGTCGAAGCTGCACTTCCACGATGTCGACTTCCAGATGGTCTACGTGCTCAAGGGCTGGGTGAAGACCTACATGGAAGGCGAGGGCGAGACCCTGATGCAGCAAGGCAGCGCCTGGACCCAGCCGCCGCGCATCCGGCACATGATCCTGGACTACTCCGACGACGTCGAACTGCTGGAGGTGATCCTGCCGGCCGAGTTCAAGACGGTGGAGTTGAAGGCGTAGGCTTTTCGCGGCCGTCATGGCCGGGCTTGACCCGGCCATCCATCCTGCTTCGCGAGATTCTCCTGGTCGATGGATGCCCGGGTCAAGCCCGGGCATGACGATTTTCTTGGCCGTGTACCCATAAAACCGTCGGCGTGACTCTACGTCCGCTTTGCCCCGATAGCGACCAAGTTCGTGCGGCAACGCAAGATGTCGCGATGGGCCAATTTCGGAAGTCCGCCAAATGTCATTTCTTGATCCTCGTAGAGTACCAAAGAAAGACCGCCTTGCGGCGGTCTCTCTGAGTCCAACCAGTGTGCTTTGATCAGGCAGCTCGCTTGAACGCGTCCCGTGCCGCCTCATTGGCGCGATCGAAGGCAGCACGCGTTTCCGTCAAAGCTGCCATAAGTGCGGACCATGACTGGGTCCCCGCCTGGTTCAACTTCTCAAGTTTTTTCTCCGCCTCGACTGCATCGGCGTTCATACGCTTCACGGCGGCGTCAATATCGCCCCGACGCTCAGAAGCGAATTTTTTGGCATCGCTGCCAAGTTTGTCGGCCGCTTCGCGCCACGCTTTCAATTGGGCATCGGCTTGAAGCTTAAACATCGCCTGCTGGTGCTCGATTTGCTTGCCGAAGCTCTCGACATATTTCCTGACCTCGGCCTCGAACGAGCGCCAGTCATCCTCTAGTTTTGCCTTCGCCTGGATCCAGGCGGCCTCGTTAGCTTCCGATTGCTTCTTCATGGTGTCCCGGAAGTCATCACGCTGCTTGCGCAGTTCAGCCAGAATCTTCTCAGCCTTGTCGCGGACATCGGCCTGCACCTCGGCTACCTTGCCTTCAAGCGATGTCACTGCGGCGTCCATTTCATCGAGACGCTCCTTGGCCCAAATTGTAAAGAAGTGGGGATTGCTTTGCGTCACCATTTGCTTATCTCCTCGTATGCCCCATTTTGCTGAGTAACATGCCGCGCCCACCTGTTTTTGATGCAAGTCAACATCAAACCCAGGAGTGATCCTCGGTCTGACCCGACTTCACCTAAGAAGTTGGGAGGTCCGAAATGGGTCATTCACGTCGAATCGCATCGGGCGGAGCCGCCGGTCGATGTCCGCAATGCTCCGTTTGCGTCCACGCCGGCACTGCGCGGTAAACGACGCCAGGGGCCAATAGCTGCCCACAATGTTAGGACGGCGACGCGCATTTCGAAACTAACACCGGCACGTCCGGTCGAATCTTCCGTGCCAGCGCGACGCGCTCGTTCCAACCGCAAGCAAAAAGAAATCTGCTACACTTCGCCTATGAAAACCTTTTCGGATAAGGCTCGCGACATCGTGCGCAAGATCCCAAAGGGGAAGACCATGTCGTACAAAGCTGTCGCTGCTAAGGCCGGCAATTCGAAAGCTGCACGCGCGGTTGGTGCCATAATGCGCACGAATTACGACCCATCGATCCCCTGTCATCGCGTTATTGCAAGCGACGGCTCAATGCGCGGCGACGTTCGTCCGCGCCGTCGACCGGCCCAACAACGATCCTGACAGGGAGCTTCACCGCGTCAGCACCGCCCCGGATTGTGCGGAGCCTGTCATCGGGCGCGCGTTCGCGCGACCCGTTGGCTCCATCCGGGCTACTGTGTCTACGGCTGCGTCAGCATCCCCACGATCGCGCCCATCAGGCAGGTCGTCAGCGTGCCTGATCGACTTCAGCCCGAGCGCGTTGATCTCGTCGCGCCGTACACAGCGCGTCCGGAGAACGTCCCGAAGGGCGGACGCGCCTTCCGCCGGTTGAACATAACTTTCAACACAATAGGCGTGCCCACTCACCAAGCGACTAACCACCGTAGTCCATTATGTCTGTGGAAATCGTCTCGGAGTTGCGCTGCCGGTCCGGATCGATAACGCGCGCCGAATTCGTAGCATCACAGCTCGGGACTTCCCAGCTTGGCCCGCTCATTCTTGTCGCGTGTCGCATTGGGGTCATCGATCGCTTCTACAGACTGGATATGCTTTTCAATATAGTCGGGCGGCAAGCCGTGTTCCCTAGCTCCGGAGAGGACAAAATCTTTGTACCAGCTGTAGGGCTTGAGGTTGTCGTCGATGTGCTCAGGGGTTGCGCGATAGGTAAGGACCTTTCGCCTGCGACCTTTCTCGTTGATGACCGTGACAATTGCGTGCTCGTAGCCGCTGCCGACGCCTTCCGCCGCATCTAGCGTGGCGCGCTCGGATGGATCGAAGCTGAAGAGGACCCCGATTACGTTGTCGTTGTTGCCACTAGCAAATGCGTTGCACTTTCCAGACTTGTCCCTGCTGCGCTTATGGAAGCGAAGCGTATGACCGGGCAGGGTAGCAATGCCGAGTGGCTTGCAGCTCGGCGTGCGCTCACGCAGCCGGGCGGTGCACATGTTGGATCCGTAGGCAAAATAGACGACCGGCTCCGGTGGCCCGGCTTCTCTCTTCTTTAGCGGCTCGATCGGCGGATCGCCGGGCCTAACAATCTTGCGCAGCGGAACTGTCATTATGCTGGGCTCTTCGGACTCTTCACCCTCGCGAGTGATAATCGGTTGTCCGTCCTCAAGATTGAGGAGTGGGATGGGCCTGCCGCTCCATCCGCAATCTGCGCAGTGCGGCCGTTCCCAGAGTATGTTGGGCGCGGCTGCGTTTTCTGCGTGTTGTGGTTCGAGATGCGGCAGGCCGCAGTTCGGGCATTCTTCAGGTACACCGCGCAATGCACGAATGATCAACCGAGCCGCCATTCCGCAGGCAAGCTGGATTAATACGTGCGCCATGTCGGCATCAAGCCAGGTAGCGGACTTTGAATGCGTCAGCCAGTTAGAGAACGTCCATGCGGACTCCAGCGCACTTTTGACCGCCCCACGACGCTCTTTGTTCGTGTCGCTCGGCAGAAGATCGTTGCAGATGATTTCTGTCCACGCGCGGAAGTTCGCACGCTGCGGTGGGTTGTCGGTCCACATTGCCGAATCTTGCGCGACGCCGATCAGTTCGAGTAGCGCTTCTCGGCAGCGGACGCCAACAGCCTGATAATCGGTGAGGCTCTGAGCTTGTGTCAAGGCGGCGCCGGCTTCTTCCATCTTCTCGAAGACCCGACCGAACGGTAGGATACGTAGGTCGTCCTCCTGTTGATCTTCCGTGCGCGGGACGCGGATGATCAGGCCAATATGGAAGGTCAGAGCAAGGTCCATACTTGGGAATTGCTCTTGAGAGTAAAGATTCGTGCCGCCAGTGATCACCCACCAGCGATCCTTGTTGGTATGGATATCCCACACGTCGTGACGGGTGTTCCCGACGGCCTCCGAGTAGACCTTCTGCATGAAAGTTACCTCGAGGTCCGGCGCTTGCCATTCAAAATATTCTCGGACTTCCTCGATCTCCTCCTCGGTAGCTTTCAACATGATCGTCACACAGCGATTTCGAAGGGGTTATGGAAGCCTCAACAATAGACCATACCGCGGAAACATCATCTGCCGCCTTCGCTGTGCAACCGGCGCAAATTGCTTGCGATTATGTCGCGAAGAAAAACAGACACACCATATGACTCGCCAATTCGCTTAGTTTTAACCCTCTATTGGCTTTCGGTGGCGTGCCATTATGCGCGCATCATCACCCCCGCAATTGAACAATAGAGCCTACGCGTCTGCGCCTATCGGTTTAGCCGATCTCTGCTTTGCTCTGGCTTTCTCAAGTTTTGCCGGGTCTTCCCTTTGGACAATATCGATGGTGTTCAACATTTTTGCTAGTTGCTGCTCATTCGTCCATTTCGCGCGAAGCGTCGGAAAAAAAGAGGCCAATATCTCAACCGGGATCGATATGACCAGAATGAATAACACCAGAAAGCCGACAAACATAATCGCACTGGATGAGTAGGGCATTCCAGCAACGATTGTCGCCAACACGCTTCCGTATTCTTGGTCTACCTCCTCTCCTAAAATAGGAAGGCGTTTGTTGTCATATACAGCGGAGATATTTTTGCTTACTGAATAGGGCCAACCGCTGATCACGCCATACACTTGAACAGACTCCAAAGGATCGATGGGCTGGACTATGATCTTTTTAGTCAGGCCCTTTGCGCCCGGTGTCGCTTGGCGCGAGTAGAGAAATGAATCGTCCTTCGCAATTACTTCAACTGGTTTCGAACGAACGCTGCTTACGTTGCTAATGGTAATGACGGCGACGCGCATTTCCCTCTCAAATCTAAACGGTCCGGAGAGAGGGCCAACTATGCCAAATGCTGTTGCGATCGATTTCTCTAGTTCGCCTACCGCCTTTCCGTCCATTCCGTACAACGGGTTTGGCACGGATACCCACCTCACGTTGGCCGCTAGAAAGCTGGCTTCGGGCGAGGTTACGTATTGCCAGATGACCGTGCCAATTCCGCCTACCATCATCAATATGAGAGGCACCACGAGTTTTTCTATCCAATACGTCATCATTTCTCACCAACCTGCGATGGGCGGGGCAAGAAGCTGCACCGGCTCACACGTTTCACTCAAGGTTGAGACTGGCTTTTCAAAAGGAATCTCTACTCGACTTTCGGCGGGGGGGGGACCGGCGGGAAAGTTGACGCAGCGGTACCCGCTAAGGTTCGCGCTGATCAGTCAGGCATTTGGCTTAATGGCAATGGCTAGTCGTTTGGTGAGTGAAAATCGGCAAACCCTGAAATTATTTGGCTTTTTGACTTGACTGGCGGAAGGGGTGGGATTCGTACCCACGGTACCCTTGCGGGCACGCCGGTTTCGTAGTCCGCATGGAGCGAAGCGAAATCCGGGACTCGTGCACATGGTCAGCACCGCCCCGGATTACGCAGCGCTCCATCCGGGCTACTGCGGCTACGGCTGCGTCAGCATCCCCACGACCGCGCCCATCAGGCAGGTCGTCAGCGTGCCTGAGACGATCGACTTCAGCCCGAGCGCGTTGATCTCGTGGCGCCGCTCGGGCGCCATGATGCCGAGGCCGCCGATCATGATGCCGAGGCTCGCGAAGTTGGCAAAGCCGCACATCGCGTAGAGCATGATCAGCCGCGAGCGCGGATCGAGCGTGTCGGGGCCGAGCTTCGACAGGTCGACATAGGCGATCAGCTCGTTCAGCACGGTCTTGGTGCCCATCAGGCTTCCCGCCGTAATCGCCTGCGGCCAGGGCAGGCCCATCAGCCAGCACACCGGCGCCATGACGTAACCAAGCAGCCGCTGCAGCGAAACCTTCGCGCCGCCGATCTCCGGCAGCAGGCCGATGATCGCGTTCGCCAGATACACCAGCGCGACCAGCACCAGCAGCATCGCGATGATGTTCATCAAGAGCTCGAGCCCGGCGGCCGTGCCCTTCACGATGGCGTCCATCGTCGACGACACCTGGATATCGGGATTGTCGAGCGATCCGCCGGTGCGCTTGTCCGAGGTTTCCGGCACCATGATCAGGCTCACCAAAATTGCGGCCGGCGCGCCGAGCACCGAGGCGATGACGAAATGCGCGGCCGCATCCGGGATCAGCGGCGCCAGCAGCGTGGCGTACAGCACCAGCACTGTGCCGGCGATCCCGGCCATGCCGCCGGTCATCACCAGAAACAATTCGCTGCGGGTGAGCTGCGCCAGATAGGGGCGGATGAAGAGCGGCGCTTCGACCATGCCGAGGAAGATATTGGCCGCAGTCGAGAGCCCGACCGCGCCGCCGACGCCGAGCGTGCGCTCGAGCAGCCAGGCCATGCCGCGCACAACAGGCGGCAGCACGCGCCAATAGAACAACAGCGTCGTCAGCACGCTCATGACCAGCACGATCGGCAGCGCCTGGAAGGCGAGGATGAAATCCGAGCCCGGCGCCTTGGGATCGAACGGCGCCGGGCCGCCGCCGACATAGCCGAACACGAAGGCGGTGCCGGCGCGCGTCGCGGCCGCGATCGTGCCGACCGCGTCATTGATCGCGCCGAAGGCCTGCGTCACCAGCGGCACCTTGATCAGCACCAGCGCCGTGACGAGCGTGACGACGAGCCCGATCGCCGCCTGGCGCAGCGACACCTTCAGGCGATTCTCGCTCAGCGCCCAGGCGATCAAGAGCAACGCCACCACGCCGAACGCCGATTGCAACTGCAGCATTACGCCCCCAAGAACACTCACGCGATTATGGGCAGGGGTCTCGCGCAGCGCAATGCTGTTGCGCGTTCATCTGGTCGCCATTGACAAGTTGCAGGCGCTCGGCCACGCAATCACCCATGTCCTCCGCCACGCCGGCCGGCGCCCGCGATCTGTTCGGCCACAGACCGTTCCTGTTCTTCTTGTCGTCGCGCAGCCTGTCGCGCTTCTCCAGCCAGATCGGCGCGGTGGCGATCGGCTGGCAGATCTATGATCTGACCGGCAGCGCATTCGACCTCGGCATGGTCGGACTGGTGCAGTTTCTGCCGACGGCGCTGTTGGTGTTCGTCGCCGGCCACGCCGCCGACCGCTTCGAGCGCAAGCGCGTGGTGCAGGCCTGCCAGATCGCGGAGGCGCTGACCGCATTGTTTCTCGCCGCGAGCACCTTTGCCGGCACCATCTCGGAGATCCAGATCTTCGTCGCGACCTTCGTGCTCGGGATCGCCGGCGCATTCGAGAGTCCGGCGACCGCCGCGCTGTTGCCGCTGATCGCGCCGCAAGGCTCGCTGCAGCGGGCGACCGCGATCTCGAGCGGCGCGGCGCAGGTCGCGACCATCACCGGACCCGCGCTCGGCGGCTTCGCCTATGCCCTGATGCCGAGCGCGCCCTACGGCATCATGATGGTGTTCTGGCTGTTCGGCGCGCTGCTCACCGGCGGCATCGGCCGGCTGCAGCAGGCGCCGGTGAAGAACGGCGGGTCGTCGGACGATCTGTTTGCCGGCGTCACCTTCGTGCGCAGCAATCCGGCGATCCTCGGCACCATCTCGCTCGACCTGTTCGCGGTGCTGTTCGGCGGCGTCACCGCGCTGCTGCCGATCTATGCGCGCGACATCCTGCAAGCCGGTCCGCTCGGCCTCGGAATCCTGCGCGCTGCGCCCGCGGTCGGCGCGCTGTTGATGACGATGGTGCTGGCGCGGCACACCATCAACCGCCGCGTCGGCATGCGCATGTTCCAGGCGGTGATCGTGTTCGGCGTTGCGACGGTGGTGTTCGCGCTGTCGCACTGGATGTGGCTGTCGGCGCTGGCGCTCGCGGTGCTCGGCGCCGCCGATACGATCAGCGTCGTGATCCGCTTCTCGCTGGTGCAGCTTGCCACCCCCGACGAGATGCGCGGCCGCGTCGGCGCGGTGAACTTCCTGTTCATCAACGCCTCGAACCAGCTCGGCCAGTTCGAGAGCGGCGTCACCGCGGCGCTGCTCGGCGCCGTGCCGTCGGCCGTGCTCGGCGGCGTCGCCACGGTCGCGGTCGCGCTGCTCTGGATGAAGCTGTTCCCGACGCTGCGGGACGTCGAGAAGCTGGAGTAGGGGAGTTCTGCATCCGCAGACACAGCCTCATCCTGAGAGGACGTGAGGCCATATCCTCGTCCACGCTGTCATCGCCCGGCCTGTGCGCAATTGCGCACATGGACCGGGCGATCCAGTACGCCGCAGCCTCTCGGCTCAAGCACTGCGGTCTCTGGAATACTGGATCACCCGCATGCGCGGGTGATGACACTGAGCAAGGTGAACGAGCGCCTACGCGATTTCGGAATAATGGAAAAATACCCCTGAGTTGCCCGACATGTCAAGTCGCCGCGTCGAGCGCCGGCAGCCTACTGGCTCCTTTGCATGGGTTGTTTTCGATATTTTGGCGGCGCGCCCCGGCGACGGTCGGCCGGGACAAGCCCGGCCGGCCGTCGTGATAGCCCTGCCGCAAGCAGGGATGAGAAGATCAGCCCCGGCCCACGAACGGCATCTTGGTCGCCATGACCGTCATGAACAGCACGTTGGCGTCGAGCGGCAGGCCGGCCATGTAGGCGACGGCATCGCCGACCGCCTTGGCGTCCATGCGCGGCTCGTGCTTGGTGGTGCCGTCCGGCTGCAGCACGCCGGGGCCGTTGACCATGCGGTCGGTCATCGGGGTCGCGGCGTTGCCGATATCGACCTGGCCGACCGCGATGTCATACATGCGCCCGTCGAGGTTGGAGGACTTGGTGAGGCCGGTGATGGCGTGCTTGGTCGAGGTGTAGGCGGCAGAGAACGGCCGCGGCGCGTGCGCCGAGATCGAGCCGTTGTTGATGATGCGGCCGCCGCGCGGCTTCTGGTCCTTCATGATGCGGAAGGCATGCTGGGTGCACAGGAACGGCGCGGTCAGGTTGGTGTTGACCACGGCCTGCCACTGCTCGAGCGGCAGGTCCTCGAAGTTCACCGGCGGCGCGCCCATGCCGGCGTTGTTGAACAGCACATCGAGCCGGCCATAGGTCGCCTTCACCTTGTCGAACAGCGCGGCGATCGCGGCCGGGTTGGCCATGTCGGCCGACACGCACAGGCTCTTGCCGGCGGGACCGAGCTTGGCGGTCTCTTCCAGCATCTCCATGCGGCGCCCGGCGAGCACCACGGTGTAGCCCTTGTCCATCAAAGCGAGCGACGCGGCGCGTCCGACGCCGGTGCCGGCGCCGGTCACGAGTGCGATCTTGCTGGTTGCCTCAGTCATCCGAGTTTCCTCTTACTTGGTTCTTGCTTCGGTTTCGTTCTTGTAGGGTGGGCGTGGAATGTTCTGGTGCGCCGCGCGGAGCGCCGCCGACCAGCGCGAGCGCAGGTCGTGGAAATAGGGCTCGCCGGCCTCGATGCGGTGGTTGAGATCGGCCTCGCAGGCATCGGTGCGCACCACCAAGACGTCGATCGGCAGGCCGACGCCGAGATTGGAGCGCATCGTCGAATCCATCGAGATCAGCCCCGTTTTGAGCGCCTCATAGAGCTCGACATCGTAATGCATGGCGCGGTCGAGCACCGGCTTGCCGTATTTGTGCTCGCCGATCTGCAGGTACGGCGTGTCGGTGGTGCACTCGATGAAGTTGCCGGCGGTGTAGACCATGAACAGGCGCATCCGCGAGCCCTTGATCTGGCCGCCGAACAGGAACGAGACGTCGAACGAGATGTCCTCGGCGCGCAGCGCATCGCCCTCGGTCGCGTGCACCGAGCGGATGGCGCGGCCGATCCGCTGCGCCGCCTGGAACATGGTCGGCGCGTTCATCAGCGTCTCGAGTTCGCCGGTGTCCGGATTTTCCATACCCTCGGTCAGGGTCGACAGCACCGACTGGCTGATCGCCAGATTGCCGGCGCTGGCGATCGCCATGATGCGCTCGCCGGGCTTTTCGAAGATGTGCAGCTTGCGGAAGGTCGAGACGTTGTCGAGGCCGGCATTGGTGCGGGTATCGGCGATCATGACGAGCCCGTCGCGCACCAGAATTCCGCAGCAATAGGTCATTTCAAGTCCTCAGACGGTCCGAGTTTCTCGGCGGGAAACTAGTAGCCAATTTCGCGGATGCATCCAACCCCAATTCCCCGTGACGGGACATTGCCGCAGCCCGTCAAAAGGGCCGGGTCCCGATCGCGGAAGCGGCCGGCCAGGGCGGTGTTCCGGCGTGGCCCGTCTCGAGGCGCCGGTGCGCGACCCGGTCTCGCTCTGCGCTGCGCGCAGCCGGCAATGATCTGCGCCTACTGTGATTGCGAGGCACATTGCGTTGTGGTCGACTGCCCGCAACCGACAACAAACAAAGAAATTCCGGGAGGCGAGAATGTCGCTCAAACTGTCTGCATTCGTCGCGGCACTGGGCATCGCGGCGATGGCCGCGAGCCCTGCATCGGCGCAGAAGAAGGGCGGCACGCTCCGACTCTATCACAACGACAATCCGCCCTCGACCTCGCTGCTCGAGGAATCCACCATCGCCTCGGTGATGCCGTTCGCGGCCGTCTTCAACAACCTCGTGGTGTTCGATCCGGCCAAGGTGCACGAATCGATCGACACCGTGATCCCCGATCTCGCCGAGAGCTGGTCGTGGGACCAGACCGACACAAAGCTCACTTTCAAGCTGCGGCACGGCGTGAAGTGGCATGACGGCCAGCCGTTCACCGCCAGGGACGTGCAGTGCACCTGGCGGATGCTGATCGGCAAGAGCGAGACCCAGGACTTCAAGCGCAACCCGCGCAAGGTCTGGTACTCGAAGCTCAGGGACGTCAGTATCAACGGCGACGATGAGGCGACCTTCGAGCTGACCGAACCGCAGCCCGGTCTTTTGGCGCTGCTCGCCAGCGCCTTCTCGGTGGTCTATCCCTGCCACGTGCCGCAGCAGGTGATGCGCACCAAACCGGTCGGCACCGGGCCGTTCAAGTTTGTCGAGTTCCGGCGCGGTGACTCTATTCGTCTCGTCCGCAATCCCGATTACTTCAAGAAGGACCGGCCGTATCTCGACGAGATCACGGTGCGCTCGATCGACAGCCGCGCCACGCGCATGCTGGCGTTCGCGACCGGCGACTACGACATCACCTTTCCGTCCGACGTCAGCATTCCCCTGATGAAGGACGTCAAGGCGCGGGCGCCGAACGCGATCTGCGAGATGACGTCGACCAATCTGCAGATCAATCTGCTGGTCAACCGGGTCAATCCGCCGTTCGACAATCCGGATATCCGCAAGGCGATGTCGCTGGCGCTGGATCGCAAGGCCTTCAACAGCATCCTGTTCGAGGGCAGCGGCCGGCTCGGCGGCGCGATGCAGGCCAAGCCCGAAGGCGAGTGGGGCATGCCGCCGGAGATCCTGTCGACGCTGATGGGTTACGGTCCCGATACCGGGAAGAACCTCGCCGAGGCGCAGGCGATCATGCAGAAGCTCGGCTACAGCGACGCCAAGCCGCTGTCGATCAAGATCCAGACCCGCAATCTGCCGACCTATCGCGACCCGGCGGTGATCCTCGCCGACCAGCTCAAGAAGATCTACATCACAGCCGAGCTCGACATCCTGGATACGCCGCGCTGGTACTCGCGGCTGCAGCGCAAGGATTATACCATTGGCCTCAATGTCACCGGCGTCAGCGTCGACGATCCCGACGGCAATCTGGTCGAGAACTATTCCTGCAACTCCGAGCGCAACTACACCCAGTACTGCAACGCCGAAGTCGACAAACTACTCGCCGCACAGTCGCGCGAGGTCGACAAGGACAAGCGCCGCAAGATCGTGTTCGACATCGAGCGCCTGCTGGTCGACGACGCCGCGCGGCCGGTCATCCTGCACTCATCGGCCGGCAATTGCTGGCAGCCTTACGTGAAGAATTTCCACCCGCACGACAACAGCCAGTACAACAATCTGCGTTTCGAGGATGTCTGGCTGGACAAGTAACGCGTGGTGGCCCGCGGGCGACGACGTGCGCCGTCGCCCTCGGACGCTTCGTCTTTGCGACGGCGCCCGTCAGTCAGGCCGCGTAGAGATCCATCGGGATATCCGACGTCGCTACGGGAGCTCGGATATCAGCTTGGTCCACTCCGCCTCGGGCCAGGCCCGTGAGGTGCAAGTCCGTATGTTTCCCAGAGAGCTGAGGGCAAGCGCGAGTTTTGTGATGTTGTCGCCGAGCGGTGCTTCGGCGAGGAGAAGGATGTCATGCTCGCCGGAGGTGAGATAGACCTCCTTGATTTCGACACCTAGCGTCTTGGCGAGTTCTTTCGCCGCTCGGCTGCGCTTGGGCGCTTCCTTGACATTACGAATTCCCTGGTCGGTCCAGTCGATCCTCAATATGAATGTCGCCATGTCGTCCTCCAAGGGTTAAGCACTGCCCTTGTCTGCCGCGCGCGCGGCAGGCCAACCTGCTTCATGTTGAAGTTGAGGGAGCGCCACATAAGGCAGGCGCTGCTTTCAGACTGCGATGCCCGCCGACGGCCTAACCGCTGCCCGTTCCTTCAAACGGCGACGTCGGCCCGTCCCGTAAGGGCAGCTTGCTGCAGATTACGCCATGTCCCTTGCTCGATAAAGAGGGCTCCCCGCGTTGTGATCGGGATCGCGGTGGCCTCGCGTAGCGAGGGCGCCGCGTCAAGATCGCACCCTCTGCGCAAGGATGTGGCCGCAGACCTTGGCGCGCCGGACAGTTATCCGATGCGAGTCAGGTGCGGGTGTAGTCACCGGGTTTCAGCCCGAGCGCCTTGACAGCTGCTTCGGGAAGCGGCCCCCACGCTTCAACCGTTTCATTCGGGGCCATCATGTCCGCAATAATTGCCGTGGCCTTTGCCGCGTCTCCTTCAGCCACGAAGAAAACCGAGCGAACAGGCGGGCCGCCGTCCAACGGCGCAGTTTTTACGAGGACAACCTGACCATTTGCCATGCGCTCTTATACCGCAGTCGCGGCGCTGTTTCACGGATCCTGTCGATCGATCCTCACGACCCGGCCGCTGACGCGCGCGCCAGGAGCGATGCTGCCACGCTATTGCATCGTCGCGGCCCGAACACCAAATATCTGAAGTGGGAGGCAGAACCGCTCCTGGAGTGAGCGCGTGGCCAGCAAAAGAGCGAACGAAGAGCTCCCCGTCATTGCGCGCTTTGAGGTGCGTCGCCGCAATTACCTCGCGCCCGACGGCTCGATAGAGCGGCCGCTTCCTGCCTTCGCCACCGATGCCAAGCTGCTGGTCGAACTTTACCGGTCGATGGTGCTCTTGCGGCTGTTCGACCGAAAGGCTGTTGCATTGCAGCGCACGGGTCGGCTGGGAACCTATGCCATTTCGCTCGGCCAGGAGGCGGTGTCGGTCGGCATCGCGAGTGCGATGCGGGAGGATGACGTTCTGTTGCCCTCCTATCGCGACAACGGCGCGTTGCTTTGGCGTGGCGTCAAGCTGGAGGAGATTCTGCTGTTCTGGGGCGGCGACGAGCGAGGCAATGACTTCTCCGGTCCGCGCCACGATTTCCCGTTCTGCGTTCCCGTCGGATCACAGGCGCCGCATGCCGCCGGCGTTGCCTATGCCCTGAAGTTGCGCAAGGAGCCGCGCGTGGCCGTCTGCATGTTCGGCGACGGCGCCACCTCGAAAGGCGATGTCTACGAGGCCATGAATTTCGCCGGCGTTCACAAACTGCCGCTCGTGTTCGTCGCCACCAACAATCAATGGGCCATATCGGTGCCGTTGCGTCTGCAGACGGGTTCCGAGACGCTAGCGCAGAAGGCCATCGGCGCAGGGTTCAGCGGCGAGCAGGTGGACGGGAGTGACGTGGTGGCGATGCGCGCCGCGGCCGAGGAGGCCATTGCCGCTGCCCGCGACGGCAAGGGCCCTCACTTCATCGAAGCGGTCACCTACCGGCTCGGCGATCACACGACGTCAGATGATGCATTGCGCTATCGTTCGGCCGAAGAAGTCCAGGCGCATTGGAAGGAAGAGCCGATCGCGCGCCTCAGGTCCTATCTTGTCGGTCGGAAGATGTGGACCAAGGCGGACGAGGAGCGGCTTGCCGCCGAGTGCCATGAGCGCATCGAGGCGGCGGTGGAGCGCTATCTGAAGACGCCGCCGCGCCGGGCAGAAACCATGTTCGACAACCTCTATGCCGATCTGCCCGAGGCGTATGCCGCGCAGCGTCGCGAACTCGCGGGAGAGGACGATGCCTGAGGTCACGTTGGTCGAAGCCATCAATCTGGCGCTCGGCCGCGCGATGGCGGATGATCCCGATGTGGTCGTGCTCGGCGAGGATGTCGGCGTCAATGGCGGCGTCTTCCGCGCGACCGTCGGCTTGCAGGAGCGCTTCGGTCCGGAGCGCGTCCTCGATACGCCGCTTGCCGAACTCCTGATCAGCGGGCTTTGCGTCGGCATGGCCGCGCAGGGACTGAAGCCGGTCGGCGAAATCCAGTTCATGGGATTTATCTATCCCTGTCTCGATCAGCTGGTGAACCACGCATCACGGATGCGCAACCGTACCCAGGGACGGCTCACTTGTCCGATGGTTCTGCGCACGCCGCATGGCGCCGGCATTCGAGCACCCGAGCATCATTCCGAGAGCACTGAGGCGATGCTGGCCCACATTCCGGGCTTGCGTGTCGTGATGCCTTCGTCGCCGGAGCGCGCCTATGGACTTCTCCTCGCCGCGATCCGCGATCCCGATCCGGTGGTGTTCCTGGAGCCGACGCGGTTGTACCGCGCCGTGAAAGGCGAGGTCGAGGACAACGGCGAAGCCCTGCCGACGGATCGCGCCTTTGTCGAGAGGGAAGGTCGCGACGTCACCCTGATCAGCTGGGGTGCGATGCTGAAGGAAACGATGGCCGCAGCGGACGCGCTCGCCGACGAGAGCATCGCTGCCGAGGTTATCGACCTCGCCACGCTCAAGCCCTACGATGAAAACACCGTGCTCAGGTCGGTCGCAAAGACCGGGCGCTGCGTCATCGTGCACGAGGCCGCGCACACGGGCGGATTTGGCGCGGAGATCGCAGCCATGATCGCCGAGCGCGGACTATCCTCGCTGCTCGCACCCGTGACCCGCGTCACCGGCTACGACACGATCATCCCGATGGCCCGCCTTGAGCAACGCTACATGCCGTCGGTCGGACGCATCGTGACCGCAGCCCGAAAGGCGTACCAGTACAACTGAACACCAACGGACCTTGTGCCATGCGCCAGTTCACGTTGCCGGACCTTGGTGAAGGTCTTGAAGAAGCTGAGATCGTCACCTGGTACGTCAACGAGGGCGATCACGTCGTGACCGATCAGCCGCTCGTTTCGGTCGAGACCGACAAGGCGGTGGTCGAGATACCGGCGCCGTCGAGCGGACGCATCGCGCGCCTGTTCGGTGCCAAGGGCGATATCGTGAAGGTCGGCGCGCCGCTCGTCGAGTTTGCCGAGGACGCCGGGCAGGACACCGGCACGATTGTGGGTGAACTCGACACCGGCGAGCAACCGCCGGCGCCAGCAACTGCCTCGCCGCCCGGCGGGCAGGGAGCCCAAGTGTTTCCGGCAGTACGCGCCCTTGCGCGCAAGCTTGACGTCGCGCTCGATCTCGTCGAGGCGACCGGGCCCGGCGGCACCATCACGCGGGCCGATGTCGAGAGGGCGGCGAAGCGGATGTCTCACAGCGGACCCGCCGAGCCGCTGCGCGGCTTGCGCCGCGCGATGGCCCAACGCATGACGGCAGCGCATGCGGAAATCGTCCCCGCGACGGTCACCGATGAAGCCGACATCGACGATTGGCGGCAGGGCGAGGACGTGACGATCCGGCTGGCGCGGGCGATCGCCGCTGCCTGCAAGGCAGAGCCCGCGCTCAATGCCTGGTATCATTCCGGTACGGGAGAACGGCGCCTGATCGAGCGCATCGATCTTGGCATCGCCGTCGACACCGGCGGCGGCCTGATCGTTCCCGTGCTGCGCAATGTCGCGGAGCGGAGCGTATCGGACTTGCGGGCCGGACTCGACCGTCTGCGAGCCGACGCAATCGCGCGCGCGATACCCCCGGAGGAACTGCGCGGTGCGACGATCACGTTGTCGAACTTCGGCATGATTGGAGGCCGGTTTGCTAATCTCATCATCGTGCCGCCGCAGACGGCGATCGTCGGCGCCGGGCGGATTTCGGAGCGCGTGGTCGCGCTTCGGGGGCAGGTTGCGGTCCGACGGACGCTGCCGCTATCGCTGACCTTCGATCATCGGGTGGTGACGGGCGGCGAAGCTGCCCGTTTCCTGGTTGTCCTCAAATCCGACGTTGAGCGCATTTCGTGACATCACTCATTAGCGAGACAGGCTGGGCCGTCAGGGCTCCTGGCTTCGTCCCGCAGATGCGTCGACGAGGAAGGCCTCGTCGACGGGCACGCCGAGCGCCGTGACCAGCCGGTTGGTTTCGGCGGCCATGCCGACGATGGCGAGCATTTCCTGATATTCGGCGTCGGTCATGCCCTTGGCGCGGGCGCTCGCGGTGTGCGAGTGAATGCAATAGCTGCAGCCGTGGGCTACCGAGACCGCAACATAGAGCATCTCCTTGACCTTCGGATCGAGCGCGCCCGGTGCCATCACCTCCTTGATGCTCTCCCAGGTCCGCCGCAGGGTCTTCGGATCATGCGCCAGCGCGCGCCAGAAATTGTTGATGAAGTCCGAGTTCCGCGTCTTGCGGATGTCGTCGAAGACGGCACGTGCCTCCGCCGGGAGTTCGTCGTCGGAAAGCAACTTTACGGTGGCCATGGCTTGTCTCGCTGGTGTGGTTTGAAGCAGCGATCATAGCACCCCTGCCGTCATTGCGAGGAGCGAAGCGACGAAGCAATCCTTGCCTCCGCAAACGGTCAGATGGATTGCTTCGCGGAGCCTGTCATCGGGCGCGCGTTCGCGCGGCCCGTGGGCTCGCAATGACAGACGCGGAGCGGGATCAGCCCTACGACTGCGTCTGGTGGCTCTGCCACTGTCCGGGGCGGCCGGCCTGGTCGACCTTGACCGCGACCGTCAGCGTCTCGTTGCCGCCGCCATAGCGGGTGCCGCGGACCGGGGCGGCGCCGAGATAGTCGAGGCCGATCGCGACGCGGGCATGGGCGTCGGTGGTGCAGATGCCGTTGGCGGCGTCGAAGCCGACCCAGCCGAGATCGGGCACGAAGGCCTCGGCCCAGGCGTGGCCGGCCTGCTGGTTGACCATGCCGTCGGAGCGCAGGAAGTGGCCGGAGACGAACCGCGCCGGAACACCGCCGGCGCGGGCGCAGGCGATCAGGATGTGAGCGTAGTCCTGGCAGACGCCGCGCTTCAGCGCGAACGCCTCGGCGGCCGAGGTGGCGCTGTTGGTCGGGTCCTCGTCGAAGGTCATGTGCTCGTAGATCTGCGCCATCAGCGCGTGCAGGAAGCCGAGCACGTCGCCGCCGGCCTCCGTGCGCAATTCGCGCACGACGGCCGTCATCGCCGGGTTGAGGTCGGTCAGTGGCGTCGCGCGCAGGAACAGGTTCGGCGGAAACCGCTCGTCGGTGCCCTTCAGGACGCCGCCGGTGTCTTGGGTCTCGATCAGGCCTTCGCAATGAATCGTGAGGTCACTGATCGAACCATGCGTCAGCACATGGGTGACGTTGCCGAAAGCATCCTCGTGGGTGTCGAGCCGGGAATCGGTCGAGACGTCGATCTGCCAATCCGCGACATACTGGCCGTCATGGCTGCCGGGCGTCATGCGCAGAATCTGGATTACGCCCGAGGCCGCCGGCTCGTAGCGATAGGTGGTGGTATGGGCTATCCGCAGGCGCATGGCTCAACCGGAGTTCAGTCGGTTTTTCGGGGCATGACGTCTTTCGTCCTAATCGGCCGCGAAAGCAAGACGTCGATGGCCGGGACACCCATGCGAAGACGCGCTTCGCGCTTTTGGCCCGCCATGACGACAATTTGAGCGTTTTTCGGCCGTATCGGTCAGATCAGGTACTGTTTGGTGATGATCTCACCCAGCCGTGAGTTGTCCGCGATGAATTCCTGGATGAATTCGTGCACGCCGTGCTGGAAGATATCGTCCATGTTGCTGTGCTCGAGCCGGTTCCTGATGCCGCGGGCATGGCGTTGCGAGGCGCCCTGGCGGCCATAGGCGACGCCGATCTGGTCGAGGTTGCGCACGAGGTTGCTGTAGCAGCTGGCAAGCGAGCGCGGCAGCGTGTCGTTGAGGATCAACAGGTCGGCGATCAGCCAGGGCTTCAGGGTTTCCCGGTAGACCCAGTGATAGGCAGTCGTTGCCGACACCGAGCGCAGGATCGAGGTCCACTGATAGTAGTCCAGCGGGCCGCCGACATGCTCCTCCTCGGGCAGGAGCATGTGATACTTCACGTCGAGAATCCGCGCGGTGTTGTCGGCGCGCTCGAGATGGACCCCGAGCCGCGAGAACCAGTAGGCGTCGTTGCGCAGCATGGTGCGGTAGGCCGAGCCGTCGAAGCGCAGCGAGGTTTCCTGCACGAAGCGCAGGAATTTGGCCAGCTCCTCGCGGTTGGCGGGACCCTTGTTCCAGACCGCCTGCAGTTCGATCCAGGCCGAGTTGATGGTGTCCCACATCTCCGACGTCAGTGCTGTCCGCACCGAGCGTGAATTGAGCCGCGCCGCCTCGATGCAGTTCTTGATCGAGGACGGATTTTCCGACGAGAAGGAGAGATATTCGATGACGTTCCGCTCGTTGGCTTCCTCATAGTGATCGTAGAAGCTCGCGCCGACGCCGGCGGTGAGCAGTGCGGAATCCCACTCATTGGTCTTGCCGACATAGGCCGCGGGCAGCGCGGTGACGCGCAGCGTCGCATCGATGGTGCGCGCCAGATATTCGGCGCGTTCGACATAACGGGCCAGCCAGAACAGGTTTTCGGCGGTGCGCGACAGCATGTGGAGGTCCTACAAAACGAAACGTGTTCTGAATTCACCTCCCCCTGCAAGGGGGAGGTCGGCGCGTAGCGCCGGGTGGGGGTCCTCTCTCCATTCGGCGTATGCGGCCGACCCCCACCCCGACCCTCCCCCTTGCAGGGGGAGGGGGTACTTCCGCGTCATGCTTCGATTCAAATCACTCACTCAGTATCCAGGTGTCCTTGGTGCCGCCGCCCTGGCTCGAATTGACGACGAGCGAGCCTTCCTTCAGGGCGACGCGGGTCAGCCCGCCGGGCACGATGGTGGTGTGGTTAGAGCCGGTCAGCACGAACGGGCGGAGGTCGACATGGCGCGGCGCCAGCCCCTTGTCGGTGCAGGTCGGACAGGTCGACAGCGCCAGCGTCGGCTGGGCGATGAAGCTCTCCGGCTCGCGCTTGAGCTTGTCGCGGAACGCCTCGATGGTCGCCTTGGTGGCGGCGGGGCCGATCAGCATGCCGTAGCCGCCGGAGCCGTGCACCTCCTTGACGACGAGGTCGTCGAGGTTGTCGAGCACATAGGACAGATCCTGCGGTTCGCGGCAGCGCCAGGTCTGCACGTTCTTCAGAATCGGCTCCTCGCTGAGGTAGAACTTCACGATGTCGGGCATGTAGGAATAGATCGCCTTGTCGTCGGCGATGCCGGTGCCGACCGCATTGGCGAGCGTGATGTTGCCGGCGGCGTAAGCCGACATCAGCCCGGGGACGCCGAGCGCGGAATCCGGCCGGAAGGTCAGGGGATCGAGAAAATCGTCGTCGACGCGGCGGTAGATCACGTCGACCCGCTTCAGCCCCTCGGTGGTGCGCATGAACACCTCGTCGTTCTTGACGATGAGGTCGCGCCCCTCGACCAGCTCGATGCCGAGCTTGTCGGCGAGGAAGGAGTGCTCGTAATAGGCCGAGTTGTAGACGCCCGGCGTCATCAGCGCGACCGTCGGCTCGGCGGAGGCGCTGTGCGGCGCGACCGAGCGCAGCGCCGACAGCAGCTCGTCCGGATAACGGTCCACCGGCGCGACGCGGTGCCGCGCGAACAGGTCCGGAAACAGCCGCATCATGATCTCGCGGTTTTCCAGCATGTAGGACACGCCGGATGGCGTGCGCGCATTGTCCTCCAGCACGATGAAATTATCGGGATCGGTGCGGATGATGTCGATGCCGGCGATGTGGACGTAGATGTCGTGCGGCACGTCCTGGCCGTTCATCTCCGGACGGAACACCGGGTTCTGGAAGATCAGGTCTTCGGGGATGACGTTGGCGCGCAGGATGTCGCGGCCGTGATAGATGTCCTTCAAGAACATGTTGAGCGCGAGCACGCGCTGCTTGAGACCCTTCTCCAGCAGCGTCCACTCGGTCGCCGACATGATGCGGGGGATGACGTCGAACGGGATCAGCCGCTCCTGGGCCTCGGCATCGCCATAGACCGCGAAGGTGATGCCGATCCGGCGGAACAAGAGCTCCGCTTCCTGGCGTCGATATTCGAGCGCATCCGGCGGCGTCTCTTTGAGCCAGCGGGAGAGCTCCTGGTAGGCCGGGCGGAGATCCTCGCCGAGGCCATTCATCTCATCGAACGCGACTGCCATATAGCCCGACTGCCCTCCCAAGCCATGTGACACAGTGCATGACTTGATGGGATGGTAGCAAGGGGCGGGCCAGCGCGATATGCATTGGCTTGCGGCATTTGCTATGGGTGAGGTGGAAGGCCTGCCCGAAAAACCGGCTGAGGTCTGCTTAATTCGGCGGCAAAACCCCGTGACATCAAGGCATTGGATCGGCAATGTCAGGGGATCAAGTTAGGGAATGAGACCATGAGCGAGATCGTCACGGCGGGGATATTGGTGATCGGCGACGAGATCCTGTCCGGCCGGACCAAGGACAAGAACATCGGCTTCATCGCCGAATACCTGACCAACATCGGCATCGACCTGAAGGAGGTCCGCGTCGTCGCCGATGACGAGGCCGACATCGTCTCCGCCCTTGATGCGCTGCGGCATAGGTACACCTACGTGTTCACCACCGGCGGCATCGGGCCGACCCATGACGACATCACCGCCGACAGCGTGGCGAAGGCGTTCGGGGTCGATATCCACCATCACCCCGAGGTGGTGGCGCGGTTCAGGGAGCGCTGGAGCGAGCAGGACCTCAACGAGGCGCGGCTCAGAATGGCCCGGGTGCCTGACGGCGCCGAGCTGATCCAGAGCGCGACCATCCTGGCGCCGGGCTTCAAGCTCGGCAATGTCATCGTGATGGCCGGCATCCCCAGCATCATGCAGGCGATGATGGACATCGTGGCGCCGAGCCTGAAGTCCGGCGTGCGGATGCTGTCGGACTCGGTCCGCGCCGATGCACGGGAAGGCGACATCGGCGGCCCGCTGCGGGCGATCGCGGAAGCCAATCCCGACACCATCATCGGCAGCTATCCGTTCCAGGACGAGAACCAGAAGCCGAACACCAATCTGGTGGTGCGCTCGCGCGATCCGGAAAAGCTCGCAGCGGCAATGGCCGCCGTGAAGGAGATGTTGAAGCAAGTGCAGGCCGCGCAGAAGAAACCGGCGGGTTGAGACGATATGGTTGAACGAAATTCTGAACCGAGTGCGCAGGAGCGGGCCGGCAGGCCGTTTCCGGTCTCGTGGGATCAATTCCACCGGGATTGCCGGGCGCTGACCTGGCGGCTCAATGAGGTCGGCCCGTTCCAAGCGGTGATCGCGATCACCCGCGGTGGGCTGGTGCCGGCGGCAATCGTGGCGCGCGAGCTCGGCTTGCGGGTGATCGATACCGTCTGCGTCGCCAGCTACGACCACGACAAGCAGGGCGATCTGAAAGTGCTCAAGGGCATTTCGGAGCAGACCGCCAAGCTCGGCGGCGGCACCGGCAAGGGACTGTTGATCGTCGACGACCTCGTCGATACCGGCAAGACCGGCAGGCTGGTGCGCGAGCTGCTTCCCGACGCGCATTTCGCAACCGTCTACGCCAAGCCGAAGGGACGCCCGCTGGTCGACACCTACATCACCGAGGTGTCGCAGGACACCTGGATCTTCTTCCCCTGGGACACCGCGCTGTCGTTCCAGCCGCCGATCCGTGACGGGGCGGCGTAGATCGTCACCTCGCCCCGCTTGCGGGGAGAGGTCGATCGCGGAGCGATCGGGTGAGGGGGACTCACGGCGAGTTCGTCTCTCACTATCTTTGCGGAAGCAGCCCCTCACCCCAACCCTCTAAGAGCGAGCTGCGCTTGTCTCGACCCCGCAAGAGCGGGGCGAGGGGGAAGGAAGACCATGCCCCTGCAAAATCGCGTCACGCCCACCGGCGACATCGTCGCGTCAGAACACCGCGGCACTTTCACCGGAAATCGCGGTATCATCCACGATCCCACGACGCGCACGCTGCTGAACAAGCGCTGGTCGAGCCCGGCGTGGCTCACCTGCGTCTGCGAGTTCAGGGGACGTCGGCGCGAGGTGATGAGCCGGCAGAGCTGGACCGAGCTGTTCTTCCTCGATGAGGCCACCGCGTTTGCGGCCGGACACCGGCCCTGCTTCTACTGCCGCCGTGACGATGCCAAGCGGTTTCGCGGCTGCTGGGAGCAGGGCAACGGCGTCAGCGATCTCAGCGCCAAGGCGATGGATGCGGTGCTGCATGCCGAGCGGATCGACCGCGGCAAGAAGCGGCTGCATCCGCTGCTGACGCGATTGCGCGACTTGCCCGACGGGACGATGGTGCAGGCGAGCGGCGAGAGCTACCTCGTCGCCGACGGCGCCACGTTGCGCTGGTCGTTCGCCGGTTACAGCCGGGCCGACGTACCCGAGCCGGCCATGCTGCTGACGCCGCCATCGACGGTGCGCGCCTTCCAGGCCGGCTACCGGCCCGTGTTGCATCCGAGCGCGATGGCCGTTCTAAGTTGATCTCCCGGCGTGGTCGTTACGCCAGCCGCTGCCGCGCCAGCTTGGCACCGGCGCCCAGCGCGATCAGCTTGGCTTCGGCGATGTCCCGCCGCATCGGCGCCATGCCGCAATTGGTGGTCGCGATGATGTTGCCCTTCGGCACGTGCTTGGCGACCGCCTCGATCACCTTGACGACGTCCTCGGCGGTCTCGATCTCGTCGCTGGCGACGTCGATCACGCCGGCCTGCACGATCTTGCCGGGGAGCGCCGCCAGCAGTTCGATCGGCACCTTCGAGTTGCGGCATTCGATCGCGACCTGCTGGATCGTGCTCTTGTCGATGACGGGGAAGGTCTCCTCGTATTGCCGCCACTCGCCGCCGAGCGTCTGCTTCCAGTCGGTGTTGGCCTTGATGCCGTAGCCGTAGCAGATGTGCACGGCGGTGGCGCAGCTCAGGCCTTCGGCGGCGCGCTCCAGCGCCTTGATGCCCCAGTCGCGCACTTGGTCCATGTAGACGTTGAAGGCGGGCTCGTCGAACTGGATCATGTCGACGCCGTCGGCCTCGAGCGCCTTCGCCTCCTGATTCAAAAGCTCCGCGAAAGCGAAGGCCATCTTCACGCGGTCGCCGTAATATTTGTCGGCGATGGTATCGATGATCGTCATCGGGCCGGGCATGGTGAATTTCAGCCGGTTCTTGGTGTGCGCGCGGGCCGCACGGGCCTCGCCCTCGTGGACGCGGCCCTTGAGCTGCAGCGGCGCGACCACCTGCGGCACCATCGCCTTATATCGGTCCTTGCGGATGCCCATCTCGACCTTGTGGGCGAAATCGATGCCCTCGATCCGCTCCAGGAAGCCGTGCACGAAATGCTGGCGCGCCTGCTCGCCCTCGGTGACGATGTCGACGCCGGCATCCTCCTGCAGCTTGATCGCCAGAATGGTGGCGTCGCGCTTGGCGCGGGCGAGCTCGGCGCCCTCCGACTTCCAGGGTGCCCACAGCATGTTCGGCTCGGCGAGCCATTCCGGCTTCGGCAGCGAGCCTGCGATCGTGGTTGGAAACAGCATGGGTGCCTCCTGTTGGGTTCTGATTGAGCGCCTGTGTGCCATGTCCTAAGGTGGAGGTACAGAACAACAAAAGTCTTTGTGATGGGGGATAGAACGCCGATGATCGATCTGCACTACGCGCCGACGCCGAACGGCTGGAAGATCTCGATCATGCTGGAGGAACTGGGGCTGCCCTACACGGTGATCCCGGTGAACATCCGCGCCGGCGAGCAGTTTCGGCCCGAGTTCCTGGCGATCAGCCCGAACAACCGCATCCCCGCCATCGTCGACCATGCGCCCGCCGACGGCGGCGGGCCGTTCTCGGTGTTCGAGACCGGCGCGATCCTGATCTATCTCGCCGACAAGGCCGGCCGTTTCCTGTCGCGGGAGTTGCGTGCGCGGTCGAACGTCATCCAATGGGTGATGTGGCAGATGGGCGGCCTCGGGCCGATGCTCGGCCAGCACGGCCATTTCGCGCTCTATGCGGCCGAGAAGATTCCCTACGCGATCGAACGCTACCGCGACGAGACCGCGCGGCTCTACGGCGTGCTCGACCGCCAGCTCGGCAAGACCGGCGCCTACATCGCCGGCGACGACTATTCGATCGCCGACATCGCCTGCTTCCCCTGGACCATGACCCATAAGGCGCAGGGTTTTACCCTCGACGATTTCCCGAACATCAAGCGCTGGTACGCGACGGTGCGCGCCCGCCCGCAGGTGCAGGCGGGGCTTGCGATCGGAAAATTCGTCAAGGAGCCGTTTGACGAGGAGTCACGCAAGAACATGTTCGGCCAGCGTGCGAAGGAATTGGTCGAGAAGAAATGATGCTTGTTATTCCGTGGCGCGACACAGTCGCGAGCTCTGCCGCTTGCGGCGCATCCCGGAATGACGAGAATGAATGTGGAATAGACAAAGGGAAACGCCATGATCGAATTCTTCTTCGACTGCTCCAGCCCGTGGACCTATCTCGCCTGGCACAACATCCAGCCGATCGCGAAGGAGTTCGACGCGCCGATCACCTGGCGGCCGATCCTGGTCGGCGGCATCTTCAACACCGTCAATCCGTCGGTCTACGCGCAGCGCGAGAAGCCGGTGCCGCTGAAGGCGCGCTACATGAAGAAGGACCTCGGCGACTGGGCGCGTTCGGCCGGCCTTGCGATCAAGATGCCGCCGACCGTATTCCCGGTGAACAGCGTCAAGGCGATGCGCGGCTGCATCCTTCTCGGTAACGAGAAAATGGTGCCGTTCGCGCGCGCCGTGTTCGAGGCCTATTGGGGTGACGACAAGGACATCTCGCAGGATGCGGTGCTGACCGAGATCTGCAGCAAGCTCGGGATCGATCCTGAAAAATTCCTGGCCGGCATCGGCGACCAGGCGATCAAGGATCAGCTCAAGGCCAACACCGAGGAGGTGATGGCGCGCGGCGGCTTCGGCTCGCCGACGATCTATCTCGACAAGACCGACATGTATTTCGGCAACGATCGCCTGCCGCTGATCCGCGAGGCGCTGGCGCGCCTCAAGGCGCGGGCCGCCTGATGCCGAAAGCCGTCGTTTGCCGCGAGCTCGGGCCGCCCGAACGTCTTCAACTTGAGAGCTTTGCCTCGGTGCCGTTGCAGCCGGGCCAGGTGCGGGTTGCGATCCGCGCCGCCGGGATCAACTTTCCCGACATCCTGATGGCCGCCGGAGAGTACCAGCTCAAGCCGCCGCTGCCGTTCACGCCGGGCTCGGAAGCGGCCGGCGATGTCGTCGAGGTCAATAACGCCGCCGGCGTCGCCGTCGGCGACAAGGTGATCGTCAAGATGCGCTTCGGCGCCTATTGCGACGAGACGGTTGCAACGCCGTCGCAACTCGTACCGGTGCCGCCAACCTTCGACTACGCGGAAGGCGCGACCTTCCTGGCCGCGCACGGCACCGCCTATCATGCGCTGATCGACCGCGGGCAGATCAAGCCGGGCGAGGTGCTGCTGGTGCATGGCGCCGGCGGCGGTGTCGGGCTTGCCGCGGTCGAGATCGGCAAGTTGCTCGGCGCCACGGTGATCGCCGCGGCTTCGAGCGAGGAGAAGCTTGCAATCGCCAGGGCGCGCGGCGCGGACCATCTCGTTCTCTATGCGCGCGAGCCGTTCCGCGATGCGGTCAAGCGCCTCACCGACGGTCGCGGCGCCGATGTCGTGTTCGATCCCGTCGGCGGCGAGGTGTTCGAGAATTCGATGCGCTGCATCAACTGGGGCGCGCGCATTCTCGTCGTCGGCTTCACCGGCGGCATCGGTCTTGCCCGCACCAATCTGTTGATGATCAAGGGTGCGAGCGTGCTCGGCGTTCGCGCCGGCGAGGCCGTGCGCAAGGATCCCGCGCTCGGCGAGGTCAGGTTCAAGGCGCTGAGCGAATGGGCCGAGGCCGGCCGGGTGCGGCCGAATATCTCGCACCGGCTGCCGCTGGAAGACTACGCGAAGGCGATGCGGCTGTTGATCGAGCGCAAGGCGATCGGGCGTGTGGCGCTGCTGACGAGGCCGTGAAACCACAGCGCTCAAATTCTGCAGTGCAGCCAAATGACGCGATGGGCCTGACGTCCAGGGAATCGAACCCGGGTCCGTCGCGTGATATCCTCTGCCGGCTGAGTGTCGTGGCAGCGTGGAGGATGACATGCGTATCGCTGTGATGGCGGCCGGTGCCCTCGGCGGTTATTTCGGAGCACGTATGGCTGCGGCAGGGCACGACGTGTTCTTCATCGCACGCGGTTCCAACCTCGAGGCGATCAGAAAAAACGGTCTCAAGGTCGAGAGCGTGCTTGGCAATCTTCATTTGCCCGAACCCAACGTGACCGATGATCCTGCCGCGGTCGGCCCGGTCGATATCGTTCTGTTCGCGGTCAAGCTTTGGGACAGCGAGACGGCAGCCAGGTTGTCTCTCCCCCTGGTCGGACCCGGCACCCGGGTGATCCCGTTGCAAAACGGCGTCGATAGCGCGGAGCGGATCGCCCCGATTCTCGGCGCCGACAATGTGGTCGCCGGAAGTGCCTATATTGCTACGGTGCTGTCCGCGCCTGGCGTCGTCACCCACACGAGCCAGTTCGCGCGCATGGTCTGCGGCAGGACCGACGGCAAGCCCGATGAGGGTCTCAAGGCCTTTGCCGACGCCGCCCAAGCGGCCGGGATCGACATCTCGGTGTCCGACGGGATTGACCGCGAGCGCTGGCAGAAATTCGTATTCCTCGTCGGACTATCAGGCGCGACCGCAACGACTCGCCAGCCGCTGGGGGCCGATCCTGGCCGACCCGGATACGCGAGCGTTCTTTTACAGCCTGATGAGCGAGGTGGTCGCGGTCGGCCGTGCCAGGGGCGTTCCGATTCCGGAGAATTTTGCCGAGGACAGAATGAAATTCGCAGAAACCTCGCCACCCACCTTCAAGGCTTCCATGCTGCACGATCTCGAACGCGGCAACCGGCTCGAACTCGACTGGCTCGCCGGAAAGGTGGTGGAGTTCGCCCGCCCGCTTGGCATTCCGACGCCAGCCAACAATGCGGTCTATGCCATGCTCAAGCTGCACAGGATGGGTAACGCCCGCGCCTAAAGCATGATCCGGAAAAGTGCGAAGCGGTTTTCCGAAAAGATCACGCTCAAACAAAGAGCTAAAGCGCGATGACGATTCAACCTAATCACATCGCGCTTTAGTCCACCTGACGATTTGTGCTGAATTTCCCCTCTTGCAAGAACGCGATGGTCTGCGCGATCGCCTCGGCGTTGCGCACCAGCCAGGGATGCGACGTGCGGATCACGATGTGATCGGCCATGCCGTCGAGCCTGGTGTTGGCGACCGACACCCGGCCGTCATGCGGCCGCGGCAGGCCGATGGAGGTGATCGGATAGACCGAGCGGTTGCCGGCGATGATGCCGGCGCAATAATCGATCGACGGCAGCAGCGCGCTGGTCGCCGCATCGCGGCGGGTGACGAGCTGCTGGCCGGCCGGACCGAAATAGGCGCGATAAGCCGCGAGGTTCTTCAGGCGGTCGGCGATCTCGCTGCCGCCGTTCGGTGTGCCCAGCATCACGATGCGGCCGAGCCGCGCCGGGCGATGCCTTGCCAGATAGACGCGCGCCAGAAGCCCGCCCATCGAATGGCAGACGAAATGCACGGAGCCGTCGAGGCTGCGCGCGAATTGATCGAGCGAAGGATGGATGTCCTCGGCCAGCGCGTCGAGACCCTTGCGCCGGCTGTCATAGTCGAGATTGAGGGTGGCAAAGCCGGCAGTCCTCAGGGCCAGCTCCATCCTGCGAAACGAGCGCGCCGTCCTGCTGATGCCGTGCAGCAGGACGACGCCGTCAAGCGTGGATGCCGCTTGACGCCGTTCGCTCACTTATAGTCGCGCTCTTGCCACCACGGGAAATAGTCGGGCATGTCCGACGAGACCTTGTTCTTGAACTGCGCGGGGCGCTTTTCCAGGAACGACACCACGCCTTCCTTGACGTCGTCGGAGCGGCCGCGGGCATAGATGCCGCGGCTGTCGACCTTGTGCGCCTCCATCGGATCGTCGGCGCTCATCATGCGCCACATCATCTGGCGGATCAGCGCCACCGACACCGGCGCGGTCTTGGCCGCGAACTCCTTGGCGAGCGCGCGCGCGGTCGGCAACAGGTCATCGGGCGGCACCACCTTGCTGACGAGCCGCCCGGCGAGCGCTTCCTGCGCCGGGAAGACGCGGCCGGAGTAGCACCATTCCAGCGCCTGCGAAATGCCGACGATGCGCGGCAGGAACCAGCTCGATGCGGCTTCCGGCACGATGCCGCGCTGGGAGAACACGAAGCCGAAGCGCGCGGCGTCGGAGGCGATGCGGATATCCATCGCAAGCTGCATGGTGACGCCGATGCCGACCGCCGGGCCGTTCACCGCGGCGATCACCGGCTTCAGGCACTTGAAGATCCGCAGCGTCACTTGCCCGCCGCCGTCGCGCACCTGCGGATCGCTGTAGTCGACGCTGCCGTCGGCATTGCGCTTGACCGGACCGCGCCGTGCATCGCGGTCGAACGTGTTGGCGCCGGAGGAGAGATCGGCGCCGGCGCAGAAGCCGCGGCCTGCACCCGTCACGATGATCGCCCTGACGTCGTCGTCCTTGTCGGCTTTGTCGAACGCGTCGATCAGCTCCTGCTGCATCGTGGCGTTGAAGGCGTTGAGCTTGTCGGGCCGGTTCAGCGTGATGGTCAGGATCTGCTCGGCGACCTCGTACTTGATCGTCTCATACGCCATGGGGATGATTTCCTCTCGGTTTTCTTGAATGAACGGCGCTGGCGCGCGTCTCCATCCAGTTAACCCGGCAATCATCCCTTGTGAAGAAGAGGGATGCGCAGGCTTGGCCCCCGCGCATCCTGACTTGCGTTGAGGCGCTGCTTTACTTCTTCGGCGGCGCGGGCCACGGCTTCTGCGGGCCGCGCAGGCCTTCGAACGCCTTGCCCATGCCGAGCACGCCGATGTCGTCGAAGCGGCGGCCGATGATCTGGACGCCGATCGGAAAGCCCTTCTTGTCGTAGCCGCCGTTGATCGACAGCGCCGGGTTCTCCGACATATTCCACGGCACGGTAAAGCAGATGTGCTCGAACGGCTTTGCGGGGTCGTTGAGCGGTGCGGCGAACTCGGCCGGGAAGTTCACCACCGGCGACACCGGCGAGATCACGTAGTCGACCTCGCAGAACAATTTCGCGGCGGCCGCGCGGATCGCCATCGTCTGGTTGAAGCCGCGCACCACATCGACGCCGGAGAGCTTTGCGCCGGCCTCTGCCCAGTTGAGGATGTAGGGCAGGGTCTTGCCGCGCTCGGCCTGCGACAGTTTCGACAGCTCGTCCCAGGTCCGGGCGCGCCAGAAATTGTCGAGCCCCTCAAGCATCTCGGGCGTCAGGATGCCGTCGATCTCGGTGATGACGGCGCCGGCGGATTCGAACGCCTTCGCCGCTTTCACGACGATCTCGCGAACCTCCTTCTCGACCTTCTGACCGGAGCCGGCGTCGAGCATCAGCCCGATGCGCAGCTTGCGCGGCGACTTCTCCAGCGCCTTCCAGTTCACCTCGAGCGCCGGCAGGCTCATGCCGTCGCGGCGGTCGGGACGCGACAGCACGCTCATCATCAGCGCGGCGTCGTCGACGGTGCGGGTCATCGGACCGGCGACACGGCCGACATAAGGCGGGTCGATCGGCACGCGGCCGAGGCTCGGCTTCAATGCGACGAGGCCGCACCAGTTGGCCGGCAGCCGCACCGAGCCGCCGATATCGGTGCCGAGATGCAAGGGACCGTAGCCGGCGGCACCTGCCGCGCCCGCGCCGGCGCTCGAGCCGCCGGGGTTCTTGCTGACATCCCAGGGATTGCGGGTCAGGGGATGGAACGACGACAGGCCCGACGACAGCATGCCGTAGTCCGGCATCGTGGTCTTGGAGAAGATCACGCAGCCGGCCTCGCGCAGCCGCGCCGCAGGCGGTGCATCCTTCTCCGCGGGCGCCAGCTTGACGCTCGCCGCGCCCAGCGGCACCGGCTGCCCCTTGGTCGCGACATTGTCCTTGATGGTGGCGGGAACGCCATCGAGCGTGCCGGCCGGCTCGGCCTGCTGCCAGCGCTCGGTCGAGGTCTTGGCGACCTTCCGCGCCCCTTCCGGGTCGTACAGATACAGCGCCTTGATGTGCGGCTCCCAGGTCGCGACCTGGGAGATGATTTCCTCCAGCACCTCGGACGGCGAGAACTGCTTGGCACGATAGCCGGCGAGCAGGTCGACGGCGGAGAGATCGTGCAGCGACGTGATGGCGTCCCCTTTGGGCTTATGCATGCGCACCTGCCGGCATGCGTTTCTCGATGATGCGGGCGAACATGCTGGCGCCGATCGGCAGGATCTTGTCGTCGAGAACGTAACCGGGATTGTGAACGGGCACGGAGCCGTCATGGCCGACCCAGAAATAGGCGCCGGGAATGGCCTGCATCATGTCGGCGAAATCCTCGCTGCCCATCTTCGGCGTCGAGCGCGTGATCACCTTGGCGGGGTCGACGACGGTGCGCGCGACTTCCTCGACCACGCGGGACTGTTCTTCCTGATTCACCAGCACGCTGAAGCCGTCGCGGATCTCGACCGAGATTTCGGCGCCGTATGCCGCCGCAAAGCCGGCGGAGATTTCGCGCATGCGCTTGCGGATCAGCTCACGGATCTCGTCGGAGAAGCAGCGCACCGTGCCGCACATCCAGGCTTCGCCGGGAATGACGTTGTACGCCGACCCGGAATGGATCTGCGTGATCGACAGCACCGCAGCCTGCAGCGGATCGACGTTGCGGCTGACGATCGACTGCAACGCCTGTCCGAGCGTCATGGCGATCACGACCGCGTCCTTGGAGCGCTCCGGCATCGCGCCATGGGCGCCGTAGCCCTGGATCCTGATGTCGAAGAAGTCGGCTGCGGCCATCGCCGGGCCCGGCAGGATCGCGATCTCGCCATGGTTCAGATCGGGCGCGTTGTGCAGGCCATAGACCTCGTCGCAGGGGAACTGCTTGAACAGGCCGTCCTTGATCATGGCGCGCGCGCCGCCGAGGCCTTCCTCGGCCGGCTGGAAGATGAAGTGCACGGTGCCGTCGAAATTGCGGGTCTCGGCGAGATAGCGTGCCGAGCCGAGCAGCATCGTGGTGTGGCCGTCATGGCCGCAGCCGTGGAAGCGGCCGGGAATTGTGGAGCGCCACTTCAGATTGGTGTTCTCCTCCATCGGCAGCGCGTCCATGTCGGCGCGCAGGCCGATCTTCTTGGTGCCGTTGCCCTTGCCCTTGAGCACGCCGACCACACCGGTGCCGCCGAGGCCGCGATGCACCTCGATGCCCCAGCTCGCGAGCTTGTCGGCGACGATGCCTGAGGTGCGGACCTCCTCGAAGCCGATCTCGGGATGCGCATGCAGATCCCGTCTGATGGCGGTGAGTTCGTCGGCAAAACTGTCGATGCGCTCAATGGTCGGCATGGTCTCTCTATCCGTTTGTGCGTGATGGGGAGGTGGGTGTGAAAGCGGGGCCGTTCGGCTTGATACGAATGCCGGGACGCAAATGTCTCCACGGCAGCGTGGCGGTATCGGCGGGCATCGCGCCGGGAGCGGCGCAAATCAGCAGCTTCTCGGCGATCGGCTCGAAATCGGCGCGGAAGTGCACCGAGCTCTTGTTGACCAAAATCTTCTGTGCCGTCGGCTCGATGCCGACGTAGCGGTACATCGCCTGGTCGGCAAGCTGGGCCTTGTAGGAGCCGACCACGACGCGGACGTCGCCGACCCGCAGGCAGGCCGAGGGGCCCATATCCATGTCGCGGCCGCCGAAATAGGGACCGGGAGCCACGAATTTTCCATCCGAGAGCTGTTCGACGACGAAAGTCTCCTTGTACGGCGCGTCGCCGGGGATACCGGACTTGCCGCCGAGCTCGAGCGTGACTGATGCCCCGACACCGGCGGTGTGCGCGGCCTTCGCGGATTGCGGGTCGTAGATCACGCCGGTTGCGGCGCTCGCTCTGTTGCGCACCAGCGCGCGCAGCATGCCTGTCGTGTCGGAATCGCCGCCGGCGCCGGGATTGTCCTGGGTATCGGCGATGATGATCGGCTTGCTGGCCGATTTCGCCAGTTCCATCGCCAGCCGTACGCCTTCGTCGGGCGAATAGATCCGGCCGTCGAAATCATCCTCATGGCTCTCGACCAGGGCGACGACCTTGTCGGCGGCGGCATCCGCTTCGGCCTGGGTCCGGCCATAGGCGAACACGCTCGGCCCGCAATCCCTGAAATCGGCGGCGGGGAAGCCCGGCGCAAACGACAGCGTCGGCACCGCGTCGCTCTCGAGCGCGGCGAGCTTTTGATAGATGCCTTTTGTGGGCTGGTCGTTGGTGCATTGCCAGCTGATCGGGATCAGGAACGGCAGTTGCCGGAATGCCTTGGCGAAGCGCTGCCTGGACTTGAGCATCAGCGCCAGATGCCGGGCGCAGGCGCGGCCGGTTTCGGCCATGTCGACATGCGGATAGGTGCGGTAGGCGATCAGCGCATCGGCATGTTCGATCATCTTCGGTGAAACGTTCGCATGCAGATCGAGGCTCGCCACCAGCGGCAGGTCGTTGCCGATCGCCTTGCGCACGCGGGCCAGCGTTTCGCCTTCACCATCGTCATAATGCTCGGTGACCATGGCGCCGTGCAGGTCGAGATAGACGGCGTCGATCGGTCCGGCCGCGGCGATGCCGTCGACCATTTCGGTCACGATCCGCTCATACGCGTCCTTGCTGACATGTGCCGACGGGCTCGCCGCGGCGAAGATCGTCGGCACCAGCTCCCAGCCGTTGGCTTCCGCCGCCTCGACAAAGCCGGCGAGGCCGACATTGATCTTGCGCATGACCTTGAGCACGTCTGTGCCATGCGTCATCGACGGCCAGCCGCCGCCATGCACGAAATCGTCATAGGTTGCCTTCGTCGGTGCGAAGGTATTGGTCTCGTGCAGGAAGCCGCCAACGGCAATGCGGGTCATCAAGTTGGTCTCGATACGTTTCTTCGATCATGATGCGATTGGAACGGTTCGCACCGCGATCTCGTCTCGTTGGTTGGAGCCTGATCTTTCGGGAGGATCGGTGTCCACCGTCCGGGCCATGCCCTAGCGCGCGACGTTAAGCGTGTCGTCGCGCCAAGCGCAAGCCGTGGAGCACTTCCGGATTTGCATGCCCTATGGGCGTATTGAAAGGCCCAAGGGTACGTCGTGAGGCTAAGGCTAAAGACTTAGGCCGTTGCCACGAGGCCTTCCGAAACCGGGCGGAAATTTGCAAAATCCCAGCCGCGTCCGGGTGCCGCATCGAGCAGCGCGCGGGTATAGGCCTGTTGCGGATTGGTCAGCACCTCGGCGGCCGGTCCCTGTTCCACGACGCGGCCATGTTGCATCACGGCGACGTCGTCGCAGATCTGTGCGGCGACGCGCAAATCATGCGTGATGAAGAGCAGCGCGATGCCCAGCCGGCGCTGGATTTCGTCGAGCAGGTCCAGGACCTGCGCCTGCACCGAGACGTCGAGTGCGGACACCGCCTCATCCGCGACGAGCACGTCGGGATCGAGCGCCAGCGCGCGCGCGATCGCGATGCGCTGGCGCTGGCCGCCGGAGAACTGGTGCGGATAGCGCGAGATCGCGTCGGGCGGCAAATGGACGAGCTCGAGCAGCTCGCGCGCGCGCGCCAGCGCATCCTTGCGCGGCATGCCGTAATTGACCGGGCCTTCCGCGATGCTCTCGCCGACGGTGACGCGCGGATTGAGCGAGCGGTAGGGGTCCTGGAAGATGATCTGGATCTTCTGGCGATGCGGCTGCAGCAGCCGGCGCGACAGGTCGGAGATCTCGCGGCCGGCGAGGCGCACCCCGCCCGAGGTCGGATCGATCAGGCGGACGATGCAGCGCGCGACCGTCGACTTGCCGGAACCGCTTTCGCCGACGATGCCGAGCGTGCGGCCCTTGCGCAAGGTGAGGGTAACGTTGCTGGCGGCGGCGACCTCGCGGGCTTTGCCGTACAGCGACCGCTCCCGGTAGACCTTGCTGAGCTCGTTGGCTTCCAGCACCACCGGCTCGGTCGTCTCCGGGCGCGGCGCGCGCGGCACCAGGCTCGGCACCGAGGACAACAGGTTGCGGGTGTACTCCATCTTCGGATTGCGCAGCACGTCCTGCAGCGGGCCGGTTTCGACCAGGCGGCCGTGTCGCATCACCGCGACGCGGTCTGCGATCTCGGCCACCACGCCCATGTCATGGGTGATGAACAGAACAGCGGTGCCGTGATCGCGTTGCAGGTCGCGGATCAAGGTGAGGATCTGCTTCTGCGTGGTGACGTCGAGCGCGGTGGTCGGCTCATCGGCGATCAGGAGCTTCGGCTCCAGAACCAATGCCATCGCGATCATGATGCGCTGGCGCTGACCGCCCGACAGGCGGTGCGGGTAGGAGGAGAAGATGCGCCCCACGTCCGGCAGCCGCACATGCTCCATCATCGCCAAAATCTTCTGGCGCCGCGCGCGGGCGTCGAGATCGGTGTGGGCGCGCAGCACCTCGTCGATCTGGCGGCCGACCGGCACCACGGGATTGAGCGCGGTCATCGGCTCCTGGAAGATCATCGCCATCCGCGTGGCGCGGAGCTGGCGCAGCCGCCGGTCGCTGGCGGTGAGCAGTTCCTCGCCGACCAGCTTGACGCTGCCGCCGGACGGCACCAGCGTGCCCTTCTGCAACAGGCCCATCACGGTGAGCGAGGTGACCGACTTCCCGGAGCCGCTTTCGCCGACCAGGCAGAGCGTCTCGCCTTCACGTACCTGCAGCGAGAGGTCGTCGATGATGCGATGTGCGTCCGTCTTGCGGCCGAGGCCGACGACGAGGTTGTTGATGTCGAGGACGACGTTGGAAGAGTTGGTATTGGTCACTTGCCCTCACGCTGCTTCATGCGGGGATCGAGCGCGTCGCGCGCGGCGTCGCCGATCAGGTTGACGCTGAGAATGGCGATCGAGAGCAGCAGCCCCGGCCAGAAGATCAGCGACGGCTTGACCTGGAAGTAGGCGCGGCCCTCGGCCATGATGTTGCCCCAGGTCGGCGTTTCCGGCGAGATGCCGGCGCCGAGGAACGACAGGATCGCCTCGGTCAGGATCGCGGACGCGCAGACATAGGTGCCTTGCACGATCAGGGGCGCGATGGTGTTCGGCATCAAATGCCGCCACATGATCTTCGGCAGGCTGGTGCCGAGCGAGATCGCGGCCTCGACATAAGGCTCCTCGCGTGCGGTCAGCACCACCGAGCGCACCAGCCGTGCCACGCGCGGGATCTCGGGGATGGTGATCGCGACCATCACGGTCCAGATGCTGGCGCCCGACAGCGACACCACGGCGATCGCGAGCAGGATGGCAGGGATCGCCATCAAGCCGTCCATCACGCGCATCAGCACCGCGTCGACCCAGCGGAAGAAGCCGGCGACGAGGCCGATCAGAAGCCCGATGGCGATCGAGCAGACGGCGGCGCCGAGCCCGATCACCAGCGAGATCCGTGCGCCGTAGATGATGCGCGACAACAGGTCGCGGCCATAGGCGTCGGTGCCGAGCAGATATTGCGCGCTCGACGGCTTCAGCCGCTGCGACGGCGTCAGTAGCAGGGGATCGTGCGGCGCAAGCAGCGGCGCGAAGATCGCCATCAGGATGATGAGGGCGAGGCAGATCGTCGCAACTGCGATGATCGGCGTCGACGTGAGGAAGCCGAACTTGACGCGGAACGGCCGGGTAACGGGAATAGAGGATTCGGGAAGGGTTTCGATCGCCATTGCTCAGTACCGGATACGAGGATCGAGCAGGGTGTAGGCGAGGTCGATCAACAGATTGACCGCGACATAGATACCCGACGTCAAGAGGATCATCGCCTGGATCACCGGATAGTCGCGCGCCAGCACCGCATCGACGGTGAGGCGGCCGATGCCGGGCAGGTTGAACACGCTTTCGGTGACGACGACCCCGGAGATCAACAGCGCGAAGCCGGAACCGATCACCGTGATGACCGGCACGGCCGCGTTGCGCAGCGCGTGGCGCAGCAGCACGCCGGTCTCGCCGATGCCCTTGGCCCGCGCGGTGCGCACGTAATCCTCTCCGAGCACGTCGAGCATCGAGGCCCGCGTCATGCGCGCGATCAGCGCGACGTAGATGAAGGAGAGGGTGCAGGTCGGCAGGATGATGCGCTCGAAGAACGGGCCGAAGCCGGCCGAGATGCTCTTGAAGCCCTGTACTGGAACCCAGCGCAGATCGATCGCAAAGATCTGGATCAGCACATAGCCGATCACGAATACCGGCACCGAGAAGCCGAGCACCGACAGTCCCATCACGAAGCGGTCGATCCAGGTGCCGTGTTTCCACGCCGCGATCACGCCGAGCGGCACCGCCACCAGGATCGAGAGGATGATGGTGGCCAGCGCGACCGAGATCGACGGCTCGAGACGCGGGCCGATCATCTCGAGGATCGGCTTGTTCGAGATCAGGGAGACGCCGAGGTCGCCGTGCAGCAACTTGGCGACCCAGGTATAGAACTGGATGTAGATCGGCTCGTTCAGACCAAGCGAGGTCCTGATACGTTCGAGCTGTTCGGGCGTCGCGTTGTCGCCGGCGAGGATGGCGGCCGGGTCGCCCGGCGTCAGCCGCAGCAACAGGAACACGAACAGAGCCACCACGCCCATCACGGGAATGGCGGCGAGGATGCGGCGAAGCAGATATCCGAGCAAATTTGATCCGTTGGGTTGTGGTCGATGAAGTCCCCGGCGGGACCGTTGCACACCAGACCGTAGCACAGATGGTAGCAGACTCACGGTAGAACTTGAGCAAGTCCCATGCCATCGGTGCTGCGGATTTTGCGGTGCAGCTAATCAGTCCTGTGGGCCGCGATTATTCCTCCGGTGAAGTTCGAAGCAGTCCACTGGAAGGTGGATTGATTTCAGTTTTGCGCGCGTTGGCAGGCACGTCGAGCCCGGCACCGAACGACGGCGCCATCGGCGGCGTGTCGAGGTCGCGCCAATCGTCGATAGCCTGGGCCACCATCTGCGCCGTCGCCGCCGACAGCGTCCAGCCGAGATGACCGTGGCCCGTGTTGTAGAACACGCCCGGAATCCGTCCGGCGCGAACCACCGGCATCATGTTCGGCATCATCGGGCGCAGGCCCGCCCAGGGCACGACTTTCGACGTATCGATCTTTGGGAAATGATGCCGCACCCAGTCCACCAGCGGTTGAATGCGGTCGGCGCGAATGTCGCGGTTGAAGCCGTTGAACTCGGCGGTGCCGGCGACGCGGAAGCGGTCGGCGCCGAGCCGGCTGGTGACGATCTTCGCAGCTTCATCGAGCAGGCTGACTGTTGGGGCCGCGTTCCGGCTTTGCGGCGCATCGAGCTGCACCGTGATCGAATAGCCCTTCACCGGATAGACATTGACGCGGTCGTTGAGCAGGCTGGCGAAGTGGCGGCTCGCCACGCCTGCGCAAATCACGATCCCGTCCGCTTGCAATTGATGCCGCGTCGCGACCGCAGCTTCATGTGAAGCAGCTTCGTTCCAGCCGATGCGGAAGCCGTCATCGCCGCGTGCGATCGTGTCGACGTCGGCTTCATGGACGAAGCTCGCGCCACGGCGGACGCAGGCGTCGGCGAGGCCGCGGGTGAACTTGTGGATATCGCCGGTTGCGTCCGACGGCGTGAAGAAGCCGCCATAGCAGGCCGTCTGCAGCGCGGGTTCGATGACGCGGATTTCGTCCGATGTCACCGGCCGGCGGTCGAGCCCGCCCTGCTGCAGCAGCGTGTTGACCTTGAGGCCCGCCTCGAACCCGGCCTTGTCGTGATAGACGTGCAGGATGCCGCGGCGTTCGAGATCGAAGGCGATGTTCTCGCGCTGTGCGATCGAGAACAGGTGCTTGCGCGCTTCGATTGCGAGCCGCGTGGTCTCGATGGTGTTGCTGCGATAGCGGGTGATGTGGCCTACGAACTCGCCGATCCAGGAGTATTTGTGCCAGCTCGGCTTCGGGTTCATCAGCAGCGGCGCGTCGCTTCTGAGCATCCAGCGCAGACCCTTGAGGATGGTCGCAGCACTGTTCCAGACCTCGGCATTGCTGGCGGAAAGCTGTCCGCCATTGGCGAACGAGGTTTCCATCGCGGCGTAGCGATGCCTGTCGAGGACAGTCACCTTGTAGCCGCGTTCAAGCAGGGCATAGGCCGTCGTTACGCCGGTGATGCCGGCGCCGATAATCGCGATATGTGGCATGATGGTCTTCAGGCTCCCGTGGGTTAGAGTCGCCGAACCACCGGTGAAACCGGCATTCGGCGCCCCATCTGTCACGGTACCTGAGAGCTTGATCCGCATCGGGCCGGGGCCGGAAGCGAACTATCCCCTTCGGTGGACGTCACGGCCCTTGATGTGCGGCCATGTTCGTCTCTCTCCAGATCGTCCTGACGATACAGTCCTTTTGCCTGAGAGTTTCCGGGGCGGTTGCTCCGTCGGCGCCGAAGGCAACAACACGAATGTTGTCGCTTCGATCTCTCCCGCATCGTCGCGTTGGACGGCCGGACCGTAGGCGAAGCCTTAAAAATGGACAAGGCTAAATTTCGATCCGGCAGTGCCAACGTGTTGTGCAGTGCAGTCGATGTCAGTCCAGCGTCGCCAGCAGTGCCGCCATCAGGCGGCCGCGTTCGGCGAGGCTGTCGACCTCGATGTGCTCGTTGAGCGTATGTGCATCGGCGCCGCGAACGCCGAGGCCGTCGAGCGTGGGGATGCCCATCGCGCCGGTGAAGTTGCCGTCCGAGCCGCCGCCGGCGCTGCCGTGCGGCAGATCGAGACCCATCGCTGCCGCAAGGCCTTTTGCCTTTTCATAGAGCGCCATGGTGCCCGCATCGGGCTCCCACACCGGGCGCGTGACGCCGCGCGTCACCTTGAAGGTCACGTCGTTGGCGGTGCCCGACAATGCCAGCATGCGCTCGACGCCACGGTCGAGATCGGCCTGGCGCTTGGCCATGCTGAGCGCTTCGCCGGTGCAGGTCGTCGCGACGCAATTGACCCACTGGCCGCCATGCACGATGCCGACCGAGAAGGTGCAGTCCTCGGTGGTCATGCCGTCGATGGCGATGATCTGCCGCGCCATCTCGCGGATCGCGGAGCGGCCGGAAGACAGCGTTGCGCCGGCATGGCTGGGCTTGCCGGTGGCTTCCAGATTGAAGCGCGCGATCGCATAGCGGCCGGTGACGACGCCGTTGTTCGGACGGCCGGGCTCCGGCACCAGCACGTACTTGTTGCGCGCGGCTTCCGCCTCGATGATGTCACGCGTCGACGGCGTGCCGACCTCTTCGTCGGGGGTGAACAGCACGGTGATCGGCAGCGGAGTCGTAAAGGAGGCGCGCGCCAATTGCCTGATCGCCTCGATCGACAGGTAGTTGCCGCCCTTCATGTCGAAGATGCCCGGCCCGAAGCACTTGTTGCCTTCGCGCCGCCACTTCAGCTTCTCGATGGTGCCGACGGGGTGAACGGTGTCCAGATGGCCGGCGATCAGGATGCCGGGCTGGCCTTGTTTCGGATGGGGGAAACGGGCGCGGACGCAGCCCGCGAAGCCCTGGCGTCCGGCGATGCGCTCGATCGTCGCACCCATGATCGCCATCTCGCGGGCGGCGAGATCGAGCATGCGTTCGACCGCGGCGGCGTCCCAGGTCGGGCTTTCGCATTCCACCCAGCTGCGCAGGCCCTGCAGCATCGTTTCGGAATCAAAGGGGAGATTGGCGGGGTTCATCGTTGTTCTCTCTTGTTGTTCTGACGGCGCCGGCATCGCGCGCGCGTTACGAAAATCTCAGCCGACGATTTTGTAAAGCCAAAATCTGGCGCGCGGCCTCATTCGTTTGTGTACGTCCGATGCGACCTGAAACCGATTGACGCGCTTGGCGCTTGGTGCAAGTCTCGATTTCACAAGCCATACAGCATGTTAGTTCGCCTAAATAACGAACCACATGCATAACGAATAAGCCGGCTTTGACCAGTTACACGTCAGGAGAGATTGCATGTTCCCTATCTCGCGTTGGAAACACCGCACGCTAGCGGCCGCGTTGACGGCGCTCGCGCTGTCGTTCGCGCCGCAGGAATTGTCATTCGCGCCGCCGGCGATGGCCGCGGGCAAGACCATCACCGCGGTGATGCACTCGGATCTGCGCGTCATCGATCCGATCATGACCACGGCCTACATCACCCGCGATCATGGCTACATGATCTATGACACGCTGCTGGCGACGGATTCCAATTTCAAGATCCAGCCGCAGATGGCGGACTGGAAGGTTTCCGACGACAAGCTGACCTACACGTTCACGCTGCGCGACGGTCTGAAGTGGCACGACGGCGCGCCGGTCACCGCGGAAGACTGCGTCGCCTCGCTGCAGCGTTGGGGCAAGGTCGACGGCATGGGCCAGAAGCTGATGGACTTCGTCGCGAGCCTGGAGGCGACCGACGCCAAGACCATCACGCTGAAGCTGAAGGAACCCTACGGCCTCGTGCTGGAATCGATCGGCAAGCCGTCGTCGCGCGTGCCGTTCATGATGCCGAAGCGTCTGGCCGAGACGCCGCCGGACAAGCCGATCCCGGAACAGATCGGCTCCGGACCGTTCAAATTCGTGCAGGCGGAATTCCAGCCGGGCGTGAAGGCGGTCTATGAGAAGAACAAGGACTACGTGCCGCGCAAGGAGCCGGCGAGCTGGACCGCGGGCGGCAAGGTCGTCAAGGTCGACCGCGTCGAGTGGGTCACGATGGCCGATGCGCAGACCGCGGTGAACGCGTTGCAATCCGGCGACATCGATTTCATGGAGAACCTTCCGTTCGACATGCTGCCGGTGCTCGAAGCCAATCCGGATCTCAAGATCGACGTCCTGAACAAGTTCGGCTTCCAGACCCTCGGACGCATGAACTTCCTCTATCCGCCGTTCGACAATCCGAAGGTGCGCCGGGCTGCGTTCCTGGCGATGAACCAGAAGGACGTGCTCGACGCGCTGGTCGGCAACGCCAAGTACCAGAGGATCTGCGGCGCCTTCTTCGTCTGCGGCACGCCGCTCGAGACGGACGTCGGGGCCGAAACGCTGGTGAAGGGCAACGGACTGGCGGAAGCCAAGAAGGCGCTTGCCGCATCCGGCTATGACGGCACTCCCGTGGTGATCATGGCGCCGGGCGACGTCACGACGTTGAAGGCCCAGCCGGTCGTGGCTGCGCAGCAGTTGCGCGAGGCCGGCTTCAAGGTCGACCTGCAGGCCACCGACTGGCAGACCGTGGTGACCCGCCGCGCCAGCCAGAAGCCGCCGAAGGAAGGCGGCTGGAACATGTTCTTCACCAACTGGGTCGCGGCCGACGTCTCCGATCCGATCGTCAACGCGTCGATCACCGGTCGCGGCAAGAATGGCGGCTGGTTCGGCTGGGCCGAAGACCCGAAGATCGAGGAGCTGCGTGACAAGTTCGCACGCGCCGGCTCGGCTGAGGAAAAGAAGAAGATCGCCGCGGAAATCCAGACCGAGGCCTACGATCAGGTGATCTACGTTCCGCTCGGCCAGTACACCATTCCGAGCGCGTGGCGGAAGTCGCTCACCGGCGTGCTCGACGGCCCGGCAACGCCGATCTTCTGGAACATCGACAAGTCCGAGTAAGCTTGCGGCTTGACGCAAAACGAATGGCCGGGACTTGTCCCGGCCATTTTTCTTTTCGCTATAGCTCGTCAGGTGTGGCTGTCGCGGAGCTGTTCCAGTCCGTCGCTGAGCGGTGGTCCGCCTTGTGGTGCGTGCTGCGGCGGGGAGGGGCGCTCCTTGCGCTGATCGGGTTGGTCGGTTGCGCGCTGCGCGGATGGATCGTCGTTCGGCATCGTCATGCTCCAATTGCGGCATGACAACGAATACGCAGTGCACGGGTTCCGAACCGGCGACCGCTAATCGCCGTGGTCTGATCTCATGCTGCTCGGGCTCGACAGGCTCGTGAGCTGTGTCGGTCCGATGCCGGTTCCGTTCATCCAGACCGCCGCTCCAGCGGCAAGCGCGAGTAGTCCGTACACCATGATCGCGCCGCGGATCCATCGCCGGTAGATCGCGCGGTCGTCGGGCGCAGCGTCGCGGAAATTCCGTGCATTGAGCCCGTTGCTGCAATGAGCCGCATCGTCGCCATGCTCGAGAGTAAAGGCACCATGATCGCGCGCCGTTTCGCTGGCAATCCGATTGCTCTTTGCAATCCGATTGCGCTTTGCAATCTCCATCGTCGATCTCCGACAAAAATTGATTTCGAAATGCAACAGCCGCGAAAATGCGCGGCCGGAATTTCCAATGCGGGTAAGACTACGACAGTCAGCGACCGCGGCGTGTGAACTGCGCCACAGCCGGAAAACACGACGCTGGGCCGCTCGGGTGCGCGTGGAATGCGAAGGTTGGTGCGGGCGGTGGGACTCGAACCCACACGACGTTGCCATCGAGGGATTTTAAGTCCCTTGCGTCTACCAGTTCCGCCACGTCCGCGTTGCGCCAGGCGCGCCGATTTCTAGCGCGTTTGGGCGCCGAGTGGAATTGTCATTATCCGGTGCTAACAGGTGAGCTTTCAAAGGCTTAAGCGGCGGCCGCAATTCCATTTGCCTCGGCGGCCGAGCATTGGGATAAGCAGCGCGCCGCCGCGATTGAGCCTCAATCCGGACACCGGTGGCTGCTTTAGGCAATCTCAACACTGTCCGGTTAAGAAAGCTGAATGTCTGTTCGTTTCCCACGCCGCCTGAAGCTGTCGCGCGCGGCGGCCGTCATTGCGCTGCTCGCCTCGGCCGCGGGCGTTTCCGGCTGCGCGCAGATCGGCGACACCGTGCCGTCGGCATTCGCCGATCCCGCCAAGTACGAGCTCTATGATTGCAAGCAGCTCGAGAACGAGCGCAGCAATCTCAAGACCCGCGCGGCGGATCAGGAAAAGTTGATGGCCAAGGCGGAGACCGGCGTCGGCGGTACTGTCGTCTCCGAGATGGTCTATCGCAACGAGCTGATCTCGATCCACTCCCAGCAGAAGCTGGCGGATGAGGCCTGGCGCAAGGGCAAGTGCCATGAAAGCACGCCGGACACGCCTGCGGCCGCGGCACCCGCTGCCCCGACGCCGGCGGCGAAGGGCCCGCGCGCGCCCCGGGGCGTCGTCCACTAGGCCGGCGTTTCCAGAACGAGACGGTTGGCCCAGTTCAGGCGCGCCAGTCGTAAATCCAGTCCTGCCGCGCCAGCATCCGCTCCGGACCGATGGCGCGGATCGCCAGATCGCGCGCGATCGCCGCCAGCCCGCGCAAATGATAGATGCGGCCCTGCTGCCGCGCCAGACGCTGCACTTTCAGCACGCGCCCGCGCCGCGCCCGTGCGTAGCGCTTCAACGCGGCGGGAATGCCCGCGGTGTGTTCCCCCGTGCTGTCGCTCAAGGCCTTGGCGAGCACGGCCGCATCCTCGATCGCCATGCCGGCGCCTTGCGCGGCAAACGGCAGCATCGCATGCGCGGCATCGCCGAGCAGCGTCACCGCGCCTTCGCTCCAGCGGCCGATGTCGGGTAGGGTGAACAGCGCCCATTTGCGCCAGCCGTCGACCGCGCCGATCAGCATCCGCGCCGTCGCGGGCCAGCGCGCGGTGGCGAATGCACGCTTGATCTCGTTGATGTCGCCGGGCTCGCTCCAGCCCGGCCGGTTCCAGGTGCCCGATACGATCGCGACCACGTTGATCTGCCGTCCGGCCGAGATGGGATAGGCGACGAGATGCGCGTCCGGTCCCATCCAGAGCTGCACGCGCGGTGCGGTGTATTCATGCGGCAGGGCGGTGGCGTCCAGCGTACCGCGCCAGGCGATCAGGCCGGAGAATTGCGGCTGTACATCCGGAAACAAATGCCCGCGCACCGACGACCAGATGCCGTCGGCGCCGATCAGCGCAACGGCCAATTCCTCCTGCCGTGAATTGCCGCGGCGTTGGACGACGGTAAGGCCTCGCGCATGCTTGGTCACGTCCTCGAACTGGCACCCGAGCCTCAGATCGATATCCGGATGGTCGCTCGCGGCGGCGTGCAGCGCGGCCTGCAAATCGGCGCGGTGGATCACCCAATAGGGTGCGCCGGCGCGGAACTCGGCGGCCTGGCCAAGCGGCATCCGTGCGATCTCGCCACCGGCCCGCGCGCTCAGGATGTTGACGGATTCAGGCGTGACCGCGCGCCGCGCAAGCGGTTCCTTGAGCCCGAGCTCGATCAGGATGCGGCTGGCATTGGGAGAGAGCTGGATGCCGGCGCCGGCCTCCTCGAGCCGTTCGGCCTTCTCCAGCACGACGACGCGAAAGCCCTGTGCCGCCAGTGTCAGCGACGCCGTCAGTCCTCCGATCCCGGCGCCTGCAACGATGACGGTTCGCGTCAGCGCCACGGAGCGGTCAGGCGACCTTGTCTTTCAGCACGCATTCCGGCGGCCGCGCTTCGCCGGCCGCGAGGTCGGACGCGAAGCGATAGAGCGTCGAGCAGTACGGGCAGATGATCTCGTTGTCGTTGCCGAGGTCGAGGAACACGTGCGGGTGGTCGAACGGCGGGTTGGCGCCGACGCACATGAACTCCTGCGATCCGATTTCGATCACCGAGACACCGGCATCGTTATGGAAGTGCGGGACGACGTGGTCGGACATATTCTCACCTTGATGGCAACGATGGGCAGACGCAATCAACAGCATGCGGCATCGCGAAATGCCGCGCACCATACTGGCGGGAACAGTTGATTCCTAGAGCCCCGATGGCTCATTTGCTCATGCAAATTCGACACAATCTTGTCGTCCCAGAGAAGCCCTCCTTTGGTCGGAGCCGTTGTGTCGCAAAAACGGCACACTATCTCCAAGGCGAATAAAACTAGAGGTTTTAGCGGAATGAATCGGGTGCGCGTCAGCTTGGCGGTGGTCGGCGTGGCAGCAAGTGCTGCCGTGGGCGCGGCTATTTGGCCGCACGCCCGTGATGCCGGCACCGTGCTGGCGGCGCGGGACGATCCCGCTGCGCTCGCCGACATCAGGCTCAATTCCGTGTTGCGCAACAACCCGGCGTTGATCTCGGACAATATCGAGGCGGCGCTGGCCTCCGGCGATGCAGACCTTGCGATGAGCTTTGTCGAACTCGCCGGCGAGAAGAACATCGCGCTCAGTGATGATCTCACCAAGCGTGTCGACGACGCGCGTGCCGAGCAATCATCCAGCATGCATTTCGCCAAAGGGTTCGCCACCGGTCTGGTGACCGGCAATGCCGACGATGTCGCAAGCCTGTCCGGCACGGTCGCCGGCGACCTGTTCGTGTTCGGTGATGTCAGGGACGTCGTGCGCGAGGGCAAGCACCTCGTGATGGGCGAGGACACCGACCAGCTGGTGCTCGGCCTCGCCGCCGCCGGGCTTGCGGTGACCGCGGCCACCTATGTGTCGGTCGGCGGCGCCGGGCCGCTGCGCGCCGGGCTGACGCTGGTCAAGGACACGCGCAAGGCCGGGCGGCTGAGCGAGGGGATGATCGAATGGGCCGGGCGCTCGACCCGCGAGGTCGTCGACCAGCCGGCGCTGCGCGAGGCGGTCGCATCCGGCTCGGTGCTGCGGCCGGTGGAAACCGCAACCGCGATCCGCGCGGCGTTCCGCGCCGAGAAGGCTGGCGCGCTGGTGCGCGTCGCCAAGGACGTCGGGCGCATCGGCGAGGCGGTCGGGGTTCGCGCTGCGCGGGATACGCTGAAGGTCGCCGAGAACCCGAAGGAGATCGCGCGGGCGGCGCGCATCGCCGAGGTCAAGGGCGGCCAGACCCGTGCGATCCTGAAGCTGTTCGGCCGCGGCGCGCTGCTGCTGGCCGCCGGCGCATTCAATCTCACCATGTGGCTGTTCGGCGCGCTGCTGGCGCTGTTCGGCTTCCTGTCGTCGATCAAGGCCACCACCGAACGGGCCACCGCCTGGTGGCTCAGACGAAGCAAGGCGCTGCGCCTGAAGCGGCAGATGGCCGCTCAGGCTACCTTGGCGAGTATGCCCGCCCAGGGTTAGGCTTGCGGTCGCCTGTCGATCGCCAATCGCAAATCCCAAGAAGAAACGGAATGGATGATGCCGAGTTTCCATCACGGCGATGTTGAAATTGCCTATATCGACGAAGGCGCAGGCGAACCGATCGTGCTGGTGCACGGCTTTGCCTCGAGCAAGAACGTCAACTGGATCTACCCGACCTGGGTCTCGGATCTCGTCAAGGCCGGCCGTCGGGTGATCGCGCTCGACAATCGCGGCCATGGCGAATCCGCCAAGCTCTACGATGCCGCGCAGTACGAGATCGCGACCATGGCCGGCGACGTGATCGCGCTGATGGACCATCTCGGAATCGCGCCCGCCGACATCATGGGCTATTCGCTGGGCTCGCGGATGACGGCGATCCTGGCGCGAGAGAATCCCGATCGGGTGCGCTCGGCGATCCTCGGCGGGATCGGCATCGGACTGATCGAGGGCGGCGGCCCCGGCGAGACGGTCGCGCTGGCGCTGGAGGCGCCGGCGCTCGACGATGTCACCGACCCGGTCGGCCGTACCTTCCGCGCCTTTGCCGATCAGACCCGCTCCGACCGCCGCGCGCTCGCCGCCTGCCTGCGCGGCTCGCGCCGCCTGATGACGCGGGAGGAGGCGGCCGGCATCCGCGTGCCGGTCTTGATCGCGGTCGGCAGCAAGGACGAGATCGCGGGCTCGGCGTCAGCGCTCGGCCGGATCATTCCGGGGTCGGAGGTGCTCGATATTCCGAACCGCGATCACATGCGGGCGGTCGGCGACAAGGTCTACAAGACCGGGGTCATCGACTTCCTGTCGCGGCGAAAATAGATCGCCGGCTTCATCCCTGGCGAAGGCGCGCGCGGCCGCGATCAGCACCACGAAGGTCGCGACCCACACCATGCGCGCGCCGTAGCGGTCGTGCGGCCCCGAGATCACGCCGCAGACGAAGGCATTGCCGAGCAAGGCGAGCGTGACCGTGCCCGCCAGCAGCGTCAGATCGTCGAGCCGCCGCTGCCACAGGCCGCGGCCGAACAGGATCACGACCAGGAGCATCGAGCCCAGCGCGACCGGCACGTGGATGCGGTTGATCGCGGTGAAGTCGAGGTGCCAGCGTTGCTGCCGCGCCGCGCGCATCGGCGCGACCTGTCTCGGGATGTAGCGCTCGATGATGCCGTAGGTATGCGGGATCCAGCCGTTGCTGCCTTCACCGGTCGCGACATGCATGAGCTGGTCGGCGGTTGCGGTCAGCGCTGCCTTGGCCTGCCATTCCGGATATTCGGCCAGCGAGCGCAGCACGATGTAGCCCATCTCGTCATTCAGTCCCTTGAAGCGGCCGAGCGTGTTGAACATGCTGTGGCCCCACAGGAAGTCGTCGGCGGTCGGCGGCAACTCGTCGCGATAGGGGCAGAGCTTGAGCTTCTCCGTCGCGCAATGATCGTGCAGGTATTGCGCGACGATGCCATCCTGCAGCATGCGGCCGAAAGCGACGCCATAGCCGCCGGGCGTCCAGGCCAACTGTCCGGACAGCGCAAAGTTCGCCGCCAGCAGCATCGCCGCGCCGGCGACGGTGGTCAGGCTGCCTTGTACGAGGCCCGCGACCGGGATGCGCCGCCCGAGCCACGGACGCAGCATCCAGCCGACGCAGCACAGGCCGAGCAGCACCGCCAGCGTCGCGCTATGCGTGGCGGCCGAAAACGCGATGAAGGCGAACAGCACCGCCTTCTCCAGCGTCGAGATCCGTTCGCCGTGCAGGATGAGGATGAAGAGCGCGAGCACCGAAAGGCCGGCGAAGATGTCGGTCAGCAGCATGCTGTCCAGCCAGGGCAAAGCGGTGGTCGCGATCAGCGCGAGGCTGATCGCGATCAGCCGGACCGGGCGGGCGAGGCCGAGCACGCGCAGCGTCAGCTGCAGGATCCACAGCGTCGCCAGGGTCTGGATGCCGAGGTTGAGCCAGAAATCCGACGTCTCGCCGACATGGAGGTAGATGCCGAATACCGTGGACCGGCTCGGCACCAGATAGCCCTCATACCAGCGCGCCAGATAGCCGCCGGTATCCCACTGGAGCAGCGGATAGCCGTTACAGAAGGCAGGGGCGAGCAGCAGGAGGGGGATGGCAATGGTAGCGATCCAGACCGACCGCGCGTCGGTCAGGCGGGCACCTAAACTCCGGGTATTGATGATGTTTCCCCCTTTTATTGGGGCCGACCATGCCCAAAACCACACTGGGGACGAAATCCGCCAATAGTTGCAGAAGCACGGCTTGATTTCGGCAAAATCCCGACCAATTCCCCTAGACGCCGGTCCGGGGGTGTTCGGCTGGGGTTTACCGTACCGAGCCATCCCGGGACGCGCTGGGTCCATCGTGCTATAACGCACATCAGAACAACCGAATTGCGAGAGCAGCTATGGCAGTTCATCAGGTCAATCCGCAGGGGAGCAAGCTGGCGGCGCTCGATCCAATCTGGGATCGAATCCGCGGCGAGGCGGAGGACATCCTGCGGCGCGAGCCGGAACTCGCATCCTTCATCTATGCGACCGTGCTGCATCATGAGCGGCTGGAAGATTCGGTAGTCCATCGCATTGCCGAGCGGCTCGATCACGCCGCGCTGTCGGGCGATTTGATCCGCCAGACCTATGGCGAGGCACTGCGCGATGAGCCCGATATCGGCAACGCGTTCCGCGCCGACCTCGTCGCCGTCTATGACCGCGATCCCGCGACCTCGCGCTTCATCGATCCCTTGCTCTACTTCAAGGGCTTTCACGCGCTGCAGACCCATCGTCTCGCGCACTGGCTGTATCAGAAGGGCCGCAAGGATTTTGCCTTCTACCTGCAGAGCCGCTCCTCGGCGGTGTTCCAGACCGACATCAACCCGGCCGCCAGGATCGGCCGCGGCATCTTCCTCGATCATGCCACCGGTTTCGTCTGCGGCGAGACGGCGGTCATCGAGGACGATGTCTCGATCCTGCATGGCGTCACGCTCGGCGGCACCGGCAAGGAGAACGAGGATCGCCATCCGAAGATCCGCCACGGCGTGCTGATCGGCGCCGGCGCCAAGATCCTCGGCAATATCGAGATCGGTCATTGCGCGCGCATCGCGGCCGGCTCGGTCGTGGTCAAGCCCGTGCCGCACAACGTCACGGTTGCGGGCGTGCCGGCGAAAATCGTCGGCGAAGCCGGCTGTGCCGAGCCGTCGCGCACCATGGACCAGATGCTCAGCGCGATCGGGCTTTGATTTCACTCGCTTTCTGATCGCGGCGAAAACGCGCCCAAACAAGAGTCGTGTGCGCAACATCACGTCGCCAAAGCCTGAAAAGGCTCTGGCGATCTTTGCCGTCTCGTCCTAAAACTCCCCCGAAAATCATCGACCCGATTGGAGACGGCCGTGGACGTTCAGGAAGTCAGGAAGCTCGACGCGTATCTCAAACGCGTGTTCAGCAATCCCAAGATCCGCGTGGTGCCGCGGCCCAAGAAGGACGACTCGGCCGAGGTCTATATCGGCGAGGAGTTCATCGGCGTGCTGTTCGTCGACGACGAGGACGATGATCGCTCGTTCCAGTTCCAGATGGCGATCCTGGAAGAGGATCTGGCCGAGTAGGGCTGAACGACCTCTCGCTGCCACCGGCGCCGGCGTATGATCGCCCGCGCCGGTGAGCATCGGCGCGTGCAGCGCGGATCAACCGATCCCACAAGCCCAGGCTCCGCGATGGCAAACAAGCCGGCTGCCGGGTCCAGGGCAAACGACTCAAGCTCCGCCTGAGACCAGCGGCGGCACGATCAGCGACAGGCCGGCGAGCAGCAACAGCGCCAGCACCGCCTTGCGGAACATCTCGTCATCGATCTTTCCGTACAGCCTGAAGCCGCTCCACAATCCGGCGAGCAGAAACGGCAGACCCAGGCCGTACAATTTCACGGTTTCCGACGTGAAGGCGCCGGTGATGCCCATCGAAATCGAGATCACCACAAAGGCGGCGAACAGGACCGGCTGGAACACCCCGCGCTGCACGTCTTTCGTCCAGCCGCGCCATTGGCAGGAAATGGTCGAGACGATGCCACCAAGCCCGGTGAGGCCGCCGACCAGCCCGTTGACGAGGCCGATGGCGATGTCCGCCATGATACCGATCTTCATCGGCTTGAATGCCGGTCGCGCCAGACTGTAGATCGCGTAAAGCGCCAGCAAGGTGCCGACACCAAATCGCAAATGGACGGGGCTGAGGTAGGTGAGCAAGACCACCCCGGTCGGGATGCCAATCGTCGTGCCGAGGGATAACGGCCAGATGGCGCGCCAGTTCAGCGCCTGACGCAATTTCAGGATGCCATAACCCTGTGTCAGCAGGCCGTAGCCCGCGATCAACGCCGCGGTCTGGACCGGCGTGATGATATGCAGCCACACACCGGACACGACGAGCCCCATCGCAAACCCGGAAAAGCCGCTGACGAACCCGCCGGCAAAGGCGGCGACTGCAAAAAGAACGAGTCCCATCTCATCCATCGGTCGCTCCTCCAAAAGCGAGGTGACGCACACTTGGATGGAGGGTCCATCTGATGGGGAGGATGCGGATCCCCGCGCTTGCTGATTTGGCGGTTACCGGCTTGCTATTTCGCTTCTCCGTGAGTGATTTGATCGAACACCGTCACGCTGTCGGACTCGAGAGGCTCCGCCGGCTCGGGAAGTTGATCGAATCCCGCGATTCCCATTGCACGTAGCGCAATGAGAAATCCTTGCCGGACCTCTTCTCCGTTCCGGTGATAGACGGCGACGAGAGATTCATCCGAGCAATCGTTCCCGCCCGGCGGCGTTGGCCCGGAGCAATCTTGCCGCCGGCCGGCGACGCATTCGTCTGACCTTGGGGCGGCAGGATCGATATCCGCCGAGGTCCGCGAAGACGCAGACCACAAGGGAAATTGGCTGGAAGGAATTGCTGGCTTGCTTTCGTCCATGTGCATATGCCCTCGACGAGTCGAGCGTTGCACAGTCTTGGACCGAAGCCTCAAGGGGAGACCGTACTTCCCCTAAACAAATTTTAGTCCAGCGAGGCGACAAACGCAACATGCGTCGACCGGTGCTGCCACGGAATGCCTCGCGGAGCCTGTCATCCGGCGGCGCCTTGCTTCGAACAGGTGGCGAAGAGGCGGCTATCCCTTCGCGCTGTGCATCTGCGCGGAGAGACGGTTCATCGCGGTGGCGATGTCGCGCCACTGCGCGAGCCAGCTGCGCGGAAAGCGGAAGGTCAGGTCGGCGCCGTCGATGCGCCGCTCGCTGAGGCACATGCCGGGCGTCGAGGTATCGCGCGTGCAGCGCGCGGTCAGCTGCGGCTCGCTCGCCGTGAACAGCTCCTCGCCGCCATAGGGCGTGCCGTCGCGGAACGCGCGCGCCGTCAGGCCGTCATCGGTGTTTGCGCGCTCGTCGAGATAGCGCGGATAGATCGTGCGCAGGCGCATGTCCGGCGCCAGTGAATCGTGGTGCGCCGCGATCGACACGAAGATCCTGTCGATCGGCTGCACCTTGTCCTCGACCGTATCGGCGCTGTAGTGCTTCGGCGCGGCAGGCGCGTCCAGCGACGGATAGAGGAAGCTCAAATCGACGCGCTCCTGCGGCCCGGAGTGGCGCTGGATCTTCATGCGCACGGCCATGGTCGGCACGTTGAACAGCGTGCCGCCGACGCTCACCGGCAGCCGCGACGGATCGCTCGGCGGGATGGTCGTGTAGGTCGGCCACAGCAGATAGGCGACGAGCGCAATCGCGCCGGCCGCGATGACGGCCGAGGCGATGATCGGAACGAGATGCGCGCGCGGGTTGCGGCGGGTGTCGCGGGCGAGATGCTGGGCGGTCGAGAGAAGCGTCATGAGCAGGGCATAGATCAGGTCGGGAGTGGCCGAATCATCTGCCGAATATGCCACGTGGCGGGGAATTTCCGTACGATTCCAATGGAATCCGGGACCGAATGGCCATGCGCAAACGCCGCGCCTGACCTGTCCGGTTAACCTTTCCTTAAGGATGATGTGGCGGCCGGCGGCCAATTCTGCGAAGCAGGGCAGGTGGCCTGTTGCGTAGCGGAAGTTCCGATGTCGCCCGATACCTTGAATTCCCTGTTCTCGCTCCTGATCGGTTTCGCGCTCGCGGGCGCACTGGCCAACGGCTACCAGGCGATGGCAGAGCGCCCGGCCGGTTTCGGCCTGCTGCAGGAGGGCGTGGCGCCGAAGACCTTCGCCGCAGTCCCGTTCCTCGTCTTCGCCGCACCGTTCATCATCATGCGCAACACGCTGCGCGGGGCACGCATCGAGCGCCGTCGCTTCGAATTCGTGATGATGGCAACCGTCATCTCCGGCTTCTGGAGCCTGATGTCGGGCACCTTCTTCGTGATGACGCTGCGCGCTGCGGGCGTGCTGGCCTGATCCGATCATGATCCGCGGCCGATCACGGTCGCGCTTGCTTGAAACCATGTCGGCCGTCGTGCCAAGGTCTCCTGCGATCAGAGCTTCGGTTCTGATTGAATCAGAAACCGAAGCTCTGGATTTTCGTTTCGACGCGTTTTCTTCACGCGAACCGGTGTCCACTTCGCTCGAAACGCTCCAGGGAGACCTCAATGGCGATCTACGAACTCGACGGGCAGGCGCCCGATCTTCCCGCCGACGGCAGCTACTTCATCGCCGACAATGCCGTTGTGATCGGCAAGGTCCGCCTCAAGTCCGCCGCGAGCGTCTGGTTCGGCGCGGTGCTGCGCGGCGACAATGAGTGGATCGAGATCGGCGAGGGCTCCAACGTCCAGGACAATTCCACGCTGCACGTCGATCCCGGCTTTCCCCTCAGCATCGGCAACAACGTCACCATCGGCCACAATGCGATCGTCCACGGCTGCACGCTGGAAGACGGCGTGCTGATCGGGATGGGATCGATCGTGATGAATGGCGCGCGGATCCGGCGCGGCAGCGTGGTCGGTGCCGGCTCCGTCATCACCGAAGGCAAGGAGTTTCCGGAAAATTCCCTGATCATCGGTGCGCCCGCGCGTGTGGTGCGTACGCTTGACGCGGCGCAGGCCGAAGCGCTGTCGCGGCCGGCGAAGTCGTACGCGATCAGGGGTCCGCAATACAAAGCGGGACTGAAGAAGATCGGCTGAGAAGCCTCAGCGCTTGCGGCCGCGCTTGCGCGCGGCGTTTGCTGCCGTGGTGCGAGGCTTCGCTCTGTCTTGCGGTCTCGTTGCCTCCTGAAGTCTTGCGCTCCTGCGCAGCGCATCCTTCAGGTCGATCGGAATGCCGTGCTTCTTGAGCAGGTCGGCGAAAGCCTCGTCGGCGAGCTCCTGCAAGGTCGCCATCCGGTCGCGCCCGAGCTGCTTCAGCTTGTCGAAAGTGTCGTCGTCAAACTCGATCAGTTTGCGCAAATTGCATTGCTCCCAAACTGTATTGCTCCAACGCCTGCGGGAACCGGCGTCTTGCGGACTCGTTGACGTCCGCAAGGGAGAATTGCCATGCGCAAACTATCTGTCACCACCGCGCTCGCGACAATCGCGATTGTGCTGGCGCCCGCGGTTACCGTCGCCCAAGGTACTGGGAGCGGCGGCCCTTCGTCAGCCAGCCCGACATCGCCGCAAGGGATGTCACCGCCCGGGACCAACAGCGCCGGGACCGCGCAATCCTCCGGCGGCTCCAATACCGGTAGAGGCGTTACCACCGGCTCGGCAACGACGACCGAGAGCGTCGACAAGGCCATCGCCGACGAGAACAAGGCGGTCGAGCGCCGTACGAAAGGCATCTGCCGCGGCTGCTAACTTCTGACGGCCGCGCTTCGATGAACGCGGGTCGCGCAGATGTGAGCGCGACATAGGCGCGCGGTAGAAGCCGCGGTCCTAGATTGGGTTAGCATGCGCAGGACGCGGCGGAGGAGGCTTGAAAGCAAAGCCTTTGAAAAAAAGGAGTAACGGGTGATGTTGCGTAAAACGATGATTGCCTTGCTGGCGACGGCCTCGGTCGGTCTGTTCACCGTCGATGCTGCGTCGGCACGCGGTGGCTTCGGTGGCGGCGGCTTTCATGGTGGTGGCGGCTTCCGCGGCGGTGGCGGATTTGGCGGCTTCCACGGCGGCGGCGCCGCATTCCGGGCCATGGGCGGTGGCGGTGGCTTCCGGTCGGCTGCGATCGGCGGCGGTTGGGCCGGCCGCGGCTGGCACGGCGGAGGCTGGCGTGGTGGCGGCTGGAATGGCGGTTACTATCGGCGCGGCTGGGGCGGCTGGGGCTATCCGCTCGCGGCGGCAGCGGTCGGCTTCGGGCTGGGCTATGGCGCCTACGATTACTATGACGGCTACTACGGCAATCCATACTACGCGGGCTACGGCTATGACGATGGCTACGGCTATGGTTACGGCGGCTGTTACATCGTGCGCCGCGGCGTGATGACACCGTATGGCTGGCGCGTTCGGCCGGTGCAGGTTTGCAATTGAGCCATTCGCTCACGCATGGCCGGTCCATTCGGTCGCCATGCTGATGGTCTTGCAATGATCGGCGCGGCCGGCGTTTCGATGCCCGGCCGCCGCGCTGGGTCGCGCACTGGTATGCAGCTTGCAGCGCCTTGCAGCAGTCCGTGCGTGAGCGCGCCGCGAAAACCAATGGTCCGGCTGCGATTGAAGCCGGGCCCAGAGGACATCAGAGATGCTGACCATTCCTGACCTGACATTGCTGCTCATGGTGGTTGTTGCGAGTCTTGCCGTTGCGCTGATCTTCACGCTCCGCGAGCTCGAGCCGAAGCTTGCACGGCTGCGACTGCGAGGTGGTCGCACCAAATAGGCGGCAGTGCCGTTCGCCGCGGCTTTTGCCGCGGTGGTGCTGCGCGGGCAGAGCCGTCGGCTGAGCACGCCGTATTCCTTCAGCCGGTCTGCATCTTTCGCGCGGTGAGGGCCGCGTTCTTGGTGGCGGTCCCGAGCGGGATTCAAGGGCCAAAAAAACAAGGCCGTCGACGTAGTATACCGTCAACGACCTTGCCAGCCCCGGATATTGAAATCGGCTCACGCCATCCGGTCGTTCGAAGATGACTCGGATTCGAGGGCCGATATGTGAACCAGTTCACAAAGTCCGGATTAATTCACGGTAGCGGGCACTCCTGATCGGCCGCTGCAGCGGCCCGTGAGCCCGAACGTTCCCCGTTAGATGATGATCTTGCTCGGGATTTGGCGCGTTTTTATGGCTGGCCACCTCGCCGGGCGCCGGCCTTTCGGGGGCTCAACCGCGCGACCTGTGGCGCTTCCGGTTGGCGCTGCGGGTCGCCTTTGAGCGCTTGCGCGGCGCGGGCTCGGCGGCCGGCTCGTTGGCCTGCGCGCTCGCCAGCGACTGGCGCAGACCCTCGACCTGTTCGGTCAGCGCGGCGACCTGGTCGGAGAGCCTCTTCGCATCGGCCGCCTGCAAGGCGGACTGCTTGCGCATGGTCTGCAGCTGGTCCTGCACCTCCTGCAACTGGTCGATGGATTCCTGCTGGGTCACCTCCATCCCCTTGGTCTTTTCCACCAGGGCCTCGGAGACCTGGGCGGTCCGCGCCTGCAACTGACGCGCGGCGACCATCCGGTCGGTCTCCGGCACGTTGCCGGTAAAGGCGCGCCACAGCGCAATCGAGCCGATCCCGAACAGCACGAGCACCAGTGCCACGGCGCCGATCGCGATCGGCTGCACGCCAATCAGGCTGCTGGCTTGTGAATTCCGGGGGGCAAGTTCGACCATGCGACCAACAACCGGACATCAATTGAAAGGTTCGAAATAGCACAAACCTCGGCGCGGGCAAAACCGGGGGGTGTGTAGACCACTGCGGCAGCAGGGAAATTTGTATCACATGTTAATCTTCGGCCGCGCTGCTCGGCCTGCTCGAGGCGCCGATCGGCCACTGGCCGACGCGAATCCAAGCTCCCGAATTCAGCCTCTGGGCGCGATCAGGCCGACCCTCATGTCCTTTGCCAGATAGACGCAGGCGCCGTCGGCGAGCACCCGGCCGTCGGCGATGCCCAGCACCAGCCGACCGCGCCGGGCCTGGCGTATGTCGACCTCATAGCGCACCACCCTGACGTCCGGCGTGATGTGCCCCCTGAACTTGACCTCGCCGACCCCGAGCGCGCGGCCCTTGCCCGGCGAGCCCGACCAGCCGAGCCAGAAGCCGACGATCTGCCACATGGCGTCGAGGCCGAGGCAGCCGGGCATCACGGGGTCGTCGGCGAAGTGACAGGCGAAGAACCAGTGGTCCGGAGCAATCTCGAGCTCGCCGGCGACATGGCCCTTGCCGAAGGCGCCGCCGTCCAGGCTGATCTCGGTGATGCGGTCCATCATCAGCATCGGCGGTGCCGGCAGTTGCGCGTTGCCCGGGCCGAAATAGCCGCCTTCGCTCGAGCGCAGCAGATCCGGCTTGCTGTAGGACGATTGCGGAGCGTGAAAATCGTGCGGGTTGAACAAGATGGTCACCGATGTTCGGGTTCTGGCTGAAGCTTAGCTGCGGCTGCGCCGCGTGGCTCTTGGCCGCGCGGACAGGGGTTTGGCAGGCAAGCCCAACGCGGCGGCCATGAAGGCCCAGATGTCGCCGGTCAGCCTTGCCGGATCAGGACGTCTTTCGCTCATGAGCGCCCCGATCAACGCCTGGCGGATGCCGCCGATCATCAGCGCGATGGCGAGGTGAGGGTCGATGCCACCGGGCACGATCCCGTCGCGCTGGGCCGCCTCGAGCATGCGGGCGCCGGCTGCAAGCTGCCGGCCGGTGAAGGCGGTCTCGACATCGAGCACCTCGGGCGCGCGGCTGAGCGGTCCGATCACGAGGGGCGCAAACGGGTGATCGTAGTGAAAGGCGACATAGGCGCCGATCCGCGCCTTCTCCCGGTCCGCCCAGTCGGTGGCGGACAGCTTGGCACCGCCGAATGCCGCCGCATCAAGCTGTTCATAAAAGCCTTCGACCACGGCGGCGATCAGGCCGGCCTTCGATCCGAAGTGATGGTAGGCGAGCCCGACCGAGACCTGCGCCCGTCTCGCGACGGCCTGCATCTCGAGATGTCCGTGGCCCTCGATGAGTTCGGCCTGCGCTGCCGAGAGCAGCCGTTCCCGTGTCCCCAGGTTCGCGTCCATCGTGGGCTCATTCGCTGAATTGAATTCAATTCAATAGTGACAATGCCAGGATGTCAAGCTGGGGCCTTATCGCCAGGCCACCAACAAGATCGTCGGCATCTCAGACGAGACCGCGGCGTTTCTCGAGCGGTTCTTCCAGACGTCGATCGAGGCCGCTCAAAAAGGTTGCGGCCAGCCTTTGGGGGAAGGCTGGCCGCGCGCGAACCGGTCTGGGACGGGGAGGGGTGGGGATGTGACCGGGTCGCGAACTCGAAAATCCTCAGGTCTGCTCAGCGCGAGCTTGCCGTTGCAACTGCGGGGCGGTTGTCGCCGAGCGAGACCCACACATTGGGATCGCCCTGCGACTGCCGCTTGACGAAGCGGTAGCCAGTGTCGGTCCAGGCGACGATGCTCTCGCTCTGGTTATCGAGCACGAACTCGCCCTTGTCGGTCTTCACCGTCAGCACCGCGTGGCCTTCGCCCTTCTTGTCGCGGACCACCGTGATCAGCAGCGCCTCGCGGGGCCAGCCGGCGTCCATCAGCATCTTGCGCTTCAGGAGCACGTAGTCCTCGCAGTCGCCATAACCGTCTGATGGCAACGACCATTTCTCGATCACGCCCCAATGATCCATGTCGGTCATCGGCTTGATGGACTCGTTGACCCACTTGTTGACCCGTACGAGGTCCCGCCAAGCGGTCTGCGACAACACGATGTCGCGTGGTTGCGTCGCACCGCCGCGGCATTCGCCCGGATTGTCGGCACAGAATTCGACCCAGCCGATCGGCGAACGCGCAACGTCACCCAGGCTGGCGTAGACCACGTCGCCGGCCTTGGCCGACACGCACGTCGCAAACAGAATGGCGGCAACCGCCAAACCTTTCCCCTGTCCCCTGAACCCAAACATCGCGGCCCCCGTTCTTCTTGTTGGGACCACGTTTCGCACAAAGCTTTTGCGCCGCCGCTAAGTACGCAAAGTAGATTTGACGCGAATACTGGTAAAAGCTGCGGCGAATTCGAACTGTACTTGAATCGAATTCGCGTAAAATTTGAAACAACTGCAATTGATTCAAACTTTATGCATTAACCCGACAAGCGCTGCGCCAGAGCGGTTTGTTGCGTCAAGCGCTGCGGCCGTTAACCGCCGATTTTCACCGGGCCGAACGCGCCGAAGGCGGCCACCGGTGCACCGGTGGCCGCCTTCGCGGGCCAAAACAGGGGTCTTGAGCGGTTTTTCGCTTTACCTCGCGGTAACGCTCTCTTCGAGCGTTTCCGCCGATTGCTCGTGAACGAACTCGAGCGCGAAGCCTTCCTCGAGATTTCGCACCACACGGGCCTGCACCCGCCCGAGCATCACGAGCGATTTCAGCGGCGGGCGGTTCTCGGCGGCAATCGCAGCACCGGACAAGGAAAGATCGATGATGCGGCAGGTCATCCGCGTGCCGTCTTCCTGGGTCAGCAGCGCGATCGGGTTGCGCGGCACGATACGGTCGTGGCGGCGATCCTCGGGCAGATTGAGGATGTCGCGGTTGGCGAGCCAGGTCAGCTGGGCGGCGAGCTTGTCGCGCTTGCGCGCGGTGGCGCCGATCGTCATCGCAAAGCCGTTGTCGATGATGCGGGTGATGCGTCCTTCGACCCGGCCGATATGGTCGAGATAGGCGATCACACGGTCGCCGACATTGCCGATGCCCGGCGCCAGCAAAGCGAGGCCGCCCGGCGACATGTTGATAATCTGGCAGGGAAACTCGCGCCGGTCGGGCAGCATGTAGCGGCCGAGCAGGTGCACCTTGACGCGCTGGAAGCGCCGCCGCTCCTCGGCTACGGGGACGACGGTAGTTTTCTTCTGTGCAAACGACATCACGACAAACCCGGCCACCGTCCATTCGGAGCCCCGACGACCCTAAGGCCGATAGGGTTAACGGGGCGTTACGGTTGAGGCGGGGAACCCGCACACGGTGCAAGAGAAGTGTGAGTGAAGATGCGCGGTTGCGGCCGGCGGCTTCAGCCGGGTTGGCGGCGCCCGGCGGATCCGGGGCGTGCGGAAGCGACGCGGAGAGGTTATTTGGTCTCGGCGTCCATTTCCGGTTCGACAGCGGTTTCCGGTTCGACAGCCGCCGCTGGTGGTTCAACAGTCACGGCTTTCAGCACCTTTCGTTTCGCCGCGCGGACCTCAATCTGCAGCGGCGGCTGATAGGACTCGCTTGGCGGCACGAAGACGAAGGCATGGTGTCCATCGCCCTTGTTGAGCTTGAGAAGATCGTTGCGGAACTCGTCGGCGACGACTTCGCCGACGAGGTTGCCGTTGAAGTAGATATCGATCGCGACCCTTTTGTCGGGGTGTTGATTGTAAAGGGCCCAGCCGGCGATCCTTTTCTCGTTGACCACGTCGACATGACCGGCGATCTCGCCATACAGACTCTCGATGCCCGCCTCGATCACCTCGAGGTCGCTCTTGTAGATCGATCTCGTCACATCGAAGCTGAAATTCGCGGTATCGACGCATTGGTCGAGCAAGCCCTGTCGATGCTCCTTCATGCGTTGCAGCGTGTCCAGTTCGCCCAACTTGACGTACATGCCGACGATACCTTCGATACCAGGATTCATGGTGTCGTTCCCCGCAATGCTACAAGCCAATTCGCCCTCGGCTGCTTTCACAATCGATGCCTCCTTGCGGAAAATACTCCGCCAGGACTAGAAGCGCCTCGTTCCGCCAAGGTCTGTCATGAAGACCTCCATGACAGGCCTTCATGACATCCCAATCGTCCTGACCTAAAGTCGGCTCGGCCGAACCTGGCCCAACGACAAGGACAGGGAGAGCGAACCGATGGAGCAGATCCGCGTCTGCACGCATGATGGACCTGGAGCCAAGCCGGTAATCCGGACAGTGCCATGGCCGGAAATCGGCAAAAAGGCGGCCTTGATCAAGGTGGGCGCCTGTGGCGTTTGCGGAACCGATCTGCACATCCTGAAGGGACATTGGCCGAAGCCGTTGCCGTGGCCGTTCACGCTCGGCCATGAGCTCGGCGGCGTGATCGTGGAATGCGGCGCGGAGTTCACCGAGGATTTCATGAGTAAGCCGCTGCAGGTGGGATCGAAGGTGATGATCCCGCCCTTGATGCCGTGCGGCCGCTGCTACTACTGCATCCATTATCCCGAGAGCGCCAACAAATGCCTGACGCCGGTCTATTACGGCCGCTATCTCGGCTTCGACAAGGCGCCGCACATGTGGGGCGGCTGGGCCGAATATGTCTATGTCGATCTCGACATGCTGCCCGGCACCAAGATCTACAAATTGCCTGACGACATGTCGCTGCGGCTCGGCGCGCTCTCCGAGCCTCTGACCTCTTGCATCCGCGCCTTCAACCGCGCCACGCGCGCCGGCGGCGTCAGATGGGGCGACACGGTGGTGATCCAGGGCTCGGGGCCGATCGGCATCCTCGCGGTCGCCGCCGCGCAGGAAATGGGCGCAGGGCGCGTGATCTGCGTCGGCGCGCCGGAGACGCCGCGCCTTGCGCTGGCGCGCAAGTTCGGCGCCGAGGCGACCGTCGATATCGAGCAGCTCGAGACGCCGGAGCAGCGCATCAAGGCGGTGCGCGACATCGTCGGCGGTTTCGGCGCCGACCTCGTCATGGACTGCTCGGGCCATCCGACCGCCGGCCCCGAGGGCATCGAGATGCTGCGCGACGGCGGCACCTATGTCGAGATGGGGCAGTTCACCGATGCCGGCTCGATCAACACGTCATGGCACCGCATCTGCACCAAGGATCTCAACGTGCTCGGCTCCTGGGGCTTTACCGGCAACGACCTGCCGCTCGGCGTCGACATGCTCTACCGCACGCGCAACAAATATCCCTGGCTCGACATGCAGACGATCTATCCGTTCACCGAAGACGGCATCGTCCGCGCGGTTGCCGACGCAATGGCGATGAAGACGGTGAAGTCGACCATCGTGCCGTGGCCGGAACTGGTCGGGTGAAGCAGATGGCGGATGCTGCAAGTCCTGCTGCAGTGCTCCCAAGGATTTGTGACCAGGGTGCGGCGATTGGGCCCTGATATCGCTCGCCGGGACGACGGCCCGGCGCTAACATCGGAGCATGCATTCGAACCGTGTGCCGCCGAGCGCGACGTTTGCGTGGGGAAACGTGTCCGAGGACTTCGCGCTGTTCAGAACCCTCAGCGCGGAGCAGCGGCGGATTGCCTTTGGCGCAATGACCCGGCGCGACCTCGTGCGCGGCGAGCTGCTGGTCGAGCAGGGCGGCGCCTCCGACGCGCTGTTTCTGGTGCTGCACGGCGCGCTCGCGGTGTACCGGACCAGTCATCCCGAACCGATCGCGGAGCTTCGCGCCGGCGAGCTGGTCGGCGAGATCGGCTTCTTTGCCAATATCCCGCGCACGGCCAATGTGATTGCGATCCGCGATACCAGCGTGCTGGTGTTGACGCGCGCCGCCTATACGACGCTGGCGCGGGAAACGCCCGAGATCGTCGAGGCGCTGCTGGCTGCGCTCGCGCGGCGGTTTGCCACCGAGACCGCGCGTCTGTTGCCGCTCCGGGCGTCACCGAAGGCGCGCACCGTCGCGCTGATCTCGGGTGGACGCGAACCGGTGCCTGCCGCCTTTGAGCACAGGTTGCGCGAAGGCCTTGCCGCTGCGGGTGCCGAGATCGTCGACCTCGCGCGGGTCCAGGCGATGTTTCCCGGCCGCGCGCTGGACGCATCCGAAGTCGCCGACTGGCTCAACAGGATCGAGTACGACGCGCCGCTGGTGGCCTATTTCGGTGGTCCTGACGCGTCGGATTGGGCGCGGAAAACCATCCGCCAGGCCGACCTTGTCGTGTTCGCCTGCCGTGGCCATGCGCCCACGCCCGATCTGACGGAGATCGAGCGCTTCGCCTGCGGAGTGCATCCGGCGTCGACGCGGCGCCTCGTCCGGGTTCATGATGTCAGGCGCCACGAGGTCAGCGGCACCGCGGCGTGGCTGGCGCGGCTGCCCTGCTTCATGCACCATCATGTCGCGCTCGAGGACCAGCTCGACATCGACAGCCTTGTTCGCTTTCTGTGCGGTCGCGCCGTCGGATTTGTCGCCGGCGGCGGCGGCAGCCTCGGCACGGCGCATGTCGGCGTCTACAAGGCGTTTCGCGAGCGCGGCGCGATGTTCGATATCTTTGTCGGCACCAGCGTCGGCTCGGCGATGGCGGCGGGCTTTGCCAAGAACTACGACGCCGAGCATCTCGAGCGCGGCACGCATGAGATCTTCGTCTCCAGCCGCAGCTTTCGCCGCCCGACCTGGCCGCGCTACGCGCTGCTGGACCACAAGGCGTTCGATGCCGCGCTCGCCGATCAGTACGGCCACAATTGCCGGATCGAGGACTGCTGGCGGCCGTTCGCGGCGGTCGCGACCAATCTGTCGACGCACAATCTCGAATTGATCCGCACCGGTCTGCTGTGGCAGGCGGTGCGGGCGTCGAGCGCCATCCCCGGTCTGCTGCCGCCGTTCTATACAAGGGACGGCTCGATGCTGGTTGACGGATGCCTCGTCGACAACGTTCCGCTGGCGCAGATGCACCAGATGAAGAGCGGACCGAATCTGGTGGTCCATTTCGGCGACCCGGCAACCGAGATGTTCGACGTCGACTATGCCGCGCTGCCGGGCCGGCTTGAGCTGCTTGCGTCGCTGCTGACGCCGTTCCGCAAGAAATTGCTCCCGGCCGCGCCGAGCGCCGTCAACGTGCTGTGGCGAAGCCTCGTTGCGCATCAGCGCTATGATACGTTGCCGACCACGCCGCTCGACATGGTGATGCGTCCGCCGACGCCCGACGGCATCGACGTCACCGATTTCGACCGCCATCAGGAAATCTTCGAGTCCTCGTACCGCTGGGCCCGCGAGACCATTGCTGCCTCGGAGGCGGCGCATCATCCGGCCATTGCGGCCATCGTCGCGTCGGCCAACGGAGCGGACAGGGCAACGGAGATGGTTGCTGACAGGGGCGCGGATCGCGCGACAGCGACCGCGCCGGTTTCCCAACAGGCCCGTGTCGGTTGACTGGCTTGCAGGCGCCGGCGAACTCGACCATCGTGCCGGACCGAATCCGGAGAACACGATGCCTTTCGATTTGATCCTGCGCGGCGGACGGGTGGTCGACCCGTCGCAAAAACTCGATGCCGTGACCGATGTCGGCTTTGCCGCGGGCAAGGTCGCTGCGCTCGGCCGCGAGTTGCAAGCCGATCCCGCCACCGAGGTCCGCGACGTCTCGGGGCTGATCGTCTCACCGGGGATCATCGACCTGCACACCCATGTCTATTGGGGCGGCACCTCGCTCGGCATCGATGCGGAGGAGTTTTGCCGCAACTCCGGCGTCACCACCTCGGTCGATACCGGCAGCGCCGGCCCCGGCAATTTTGCCGGCTTCCGCAAGCATGTGATCGAGCCGAGCCAGGTCCGCATCCTCGCCTATCTGCACGTCTCGCATGCCGGCATCTTCGGCTTCTCGGATCGCGTGATGGTCGGCGAGAGCGAGGAGCTGCGGCTGATGAATCCCATCGACGCGGCGCGGGTCGCCGACGAGAACCGCGACCTGATCGTCGGCATCAAGGTGCGGGTCGGCCTGTTCGCCTCGGGCACCTCGGGGCTGGTGCCGCTCGAGATCGCGCTCGAGGTTGCCGAGCAGGTCGGCATGCCCCTGATGGCGCATATCGACCATCCGCCGCCGAGCTATGAGGAGGTGCTCGCGCGCCTGCGTCCGGGCGACGTGCTGACCCATGCGTTCCGTCCGTTCCCCAACACGCCCGCGACCGCGCAGGGCACGGTGAAGAAGGTCGTGCTGGAGGCGCGCGAGCGCGGCGTGCTGTTCGACATCGGCCACGGCAAGGGCTCGTTCGCCTTCAAGACCGCGCGCGCGATGCTCGCCAACGGCTTCTATCCCGACACCATCTCCTCCGACATCCATCAGCTCTGCATCGACGGACCGGCCTTCGACCAGGTGACGACGATGTCGAAATTCCTCTGCATGGGGATGCCGCTGCCGGACGTGATCGCGGCGTCCACCGTCAATGCCGCGATGGCGTTGCGGCGGCCGGAGCTCGGCAGCCTCAAGCCGGGCAGCGTCGGCGACGCCACGCTGCTCTCGGTCCGGCAGGGGACGTTCGACTATGTCGATGTGGTCGGCGAGCACCTGACCGGCGATCGCAAGGTCGCATCCGAAGGCGTCGTGATCGGCGGACGCTGGTGGCATCCGCGTTAGGATTGATGGACGCGCCGCCGAGGGCGTCGAGGTGACTGACATGATCTTCTGGATCGCGGGTGTGGCTGGACTGGCGATCGCCTATCTGCTGGGTTCGACGCCGACGGGGTATCTGGCGGGGAAGCTGCTCAGGGGCATCGATATCCGCCAGCATGGCTCCAAATCCACCGGGGCAACGAACGTATTGCGAACCCTCGGGAAGTGGCCCGCATTGGCGGTGCTCGTGGTTGACGTGCTGAAAGGCATGGCGGCAATCCTGTTCGCCCGCTGGTTTTATCCCTGGTTGTACACCTTGCCATCCGTCACGCCGCCGGCAGCGCTTGATCCGCAAACGTGCGTGTCGTGGGCTGTTTGCCTGACCGGACTTGCCGCGTTGCTAGGGCACGGCCGTTCGATCTGGCTGAATTTCACCGGCGGCAAATCCGCCGCGACCGGGCTCGGCGTGTTGCTGGCGATGTCCTGGCCGGTCGGCCTCGGTGCTGCGGCGGTCTTTGGCGCTGTGGTGGCTGTCTTTCGGATTGTTTCCCTCGGCTCGATGCTGGCGGCATTGACGGCGATCGTCCTCGTCTGCAGCCTCGAGCAGCCGTTGCCCTATCGCTTGCTGGTGATCGCAGGCGGCATCTACGTGATCGTGCGCCATCGTGCCAACATTCAGCGGTTGCTGGCCGGCACGGAGGCACGGCTCGGGCATTGATAAAAGGTTCGGATTTCCTCAGGGAAGGGGCTTGCGGACCTGCTCGACCGTCTTCTCCGGCGTCGCGGCATCGTCGTGGGAGATCAGATTGATCCGGCGGCCGTTGATGCCGCCCCGCTCGTTGATCATCCGGAAGTAGGCGGCCTGCACCTTGCCGATGCCAACGGGCGACGTCGTCCCTTGCCAAATTTCAACTAGATCAGCGAATGCAAAGCCATGACCGCGGCCTCACGGCTCTCCACCGGAACAAAGAAGCTTACCGAATGCGATGACAAGACATACTTGTCGGCGATGATTCCGTGACGTTGCAGAATCTGAACCGCCTTGTATGGCAGGTCCGAGGAAATGCCGCCGAAGCAAGTGAGGCTCACCGAACTCAGCGTCTCGCGCTGTTTGCGCAGGTCTTTGCTCCGTTCCAGTGTACGCAGCAACGCGTCGAGTGTCTCAGAATCGCAAGTCATCATGATGCGGGTTTTTTCGGCGGTGAAAGCCGAGGCGAGGAGTTGCGGCCAAGGCAAGCCATTTTGCTGGAGATGCCGCGCGAACTTCTCGAAGCCTTGATTGAGGTCCGCCGAATCGATCTCCACATGCTCAATGCGAGCCATCGAGTTGACGGCCAGGACTTTTCCGTTCTCCATGTCTGCGACCTCCTTCATCACTTGCGTGCTGTGTCGCGCGCCGCCCCACTTTCTCAGGACCAAAGGCACGTTTTGGCTGTGGGCCAGCTCCACGCTGCGAAAGTGCAGGACTTTGGCGCCCCAGAAGCACATTTCGGACAGGGATGCGAAATCCAGCTGACGCAAGGGTTTTGCGTCCGCGACGATGCGCGGGTCAGCCGAGCAAACTCCGTCGACCTCCTTGATAATCTCGCAGCACTCCGCCTTGAGCGCAGCAGCCATGGCGACCGCGGTGGTATCGCTGCCACCCCGGCCAAGCGTCGTGATTTCCTTGGTCAGCGGGTTCACGCCCTGAAAGCCCGCCAAAACCACGATGCGTCCACGATCGAGCTCTTCGCGCACGCGAATGGGCCGCACATCCAGAATGCGTGCGGAGGAATGGGACCCGTCGGTCATGACACCGGCCTGACTGCCGGTAAAGCTGATCGCCGGCACGCCGAGATCGGACAGCGCCATGCTCATCAAGGACATGCTGATGCGCTCGCCGGTGGTCAATAGCATATCGAGTTCGCGGCGATTGGGATGCGGGCTGACCTGATAGGCCATCCTGACGAGTTCATCGGTGGTCTTGCCCATCGCTGAAACGATCGCCACGACACGATGACCACGGCCATGCAAATCGGCGACACTGCTCGCGGCCGCGCGGATTCTTGCCGGTGTTTCGAGACAGACGCCGCCGTATTTTTGCACGATGATGGGATTGCTAGGCATTATTGCCCGCGTCGTGTTGGAACGCGCAGCTGAACCCGATCAGATCGTTCTCCCCTTCGACGCTTTTGCGGTCTTTGATCGTTTCGCTACGACCCGTACAGCGCCCCGGTCGCGCTTCTTGCGATCCGCTTCCGCGTGCTGAGCTTTCGTCCCGCCGCGGTGAGCGGCGTATTCCTTGCCGTCTATCGGCGCGACATGCGGTGGATCTCGATCGAGATACGGTCGCCCGATTCCAAAATCCGGTCCACGCGCGTCGATCCATTTCCAAAGGGCCTCGGTGGTGACCCAACGCTCCGCCCGCGTCGCGCCTTTGACGCTCACGACATCGACGGCAAGCCCGTGGCCATAGCCGCCACGGAAGCTCCCTCCATGGTATGACTTGTCGGACGCCGCCTTCAGGCCGCTCGCGATCGATTGACGGTAGTCATCACGGAACGCGCTGGTGATGCCGGGCGCCAACCCGGCCTGCTCGGCCGCGTAAAGCGCGTGAAACAGCTTGAGCTTGAAGCTCCGATCCACCCCTCCAATCACGTAGTCGATCATCGGCATGCCCATTCGCTCCGCCGCCTTCGGATCCTTCCACGTGAAATCGTTGTCGACGCGCCTGGTGAACGTCCTGGTGACAGTCACCGTCTTGCGCTTCTTCTTGACGGTCACTTTCCGCTGCTCTTGTACGCTGATCGTGTCTTGCTTCGGCGTCCGTTCGTAGAGCGCCCACAGGTATCGGTCGATGCAGACATCGACGACGAGGCACTCCTCGAAAATATCCAGGGGTCTCGCGACCTCCTCGGTGTCACCAGACACTGGAGGCAGGCTCGCCGTCGCCGCCTGCACCGGCGATGTTTCGGCCGGCAGCGTCTGCGATGAATCCGGCAACGCAGCCACGACGATTGACTTCGGCTCGCTCGAGGTCGCCGTCGCATCAGGGGGCGTCGCCGGCACCGATTCAACCGCCATCGCCGCATCGGCGTTAGCGACAGCGTTACCCATGACGGCTGCCTGCGGCGAGGCCATCCTGTCGGACGCCGGCCCCGTTACGGGTTCTGCAGCCATCGCTGCTTCAGCATTCACTTTGGTGACGTTGTCGACTGCAATGGCCTGTCGCGTATCAGCCGGTTCGGCGTTGGCGGCGAGAGATGGTGCGAGGTCCTCGATGGACACTGCGCCGGTGTTCCCGATGCCGGCAGAGCCGGCAAGCCAGGCAACGAGCCAACCTGCGAGAACGACGGTCCCGCACATTTCCGGAGTCGCAATTCGCCGCGGGTTCATCACCCCGTAGCCTCCAAAGGCTCGATCCGAGCCCTGTTGCACCGCCCAGCACGCGACGGCATCGATCATTCGGATCAAAATGGAAACGCGCAATGGGCGGAAGCCGTCGGCGCTACGCTTTTCCAGAAAGTGTTGCCCGACCGCAACGCACGGCCGCGAGCAACCCGGTACGGCGCGTGCTGCTGTGTTCGGTGATTTTTGCCAGCGATCGAGCTTTGATTCCCATTTTGGGTCAAAGCCGACCGAGCCGGGTGACTTCCGGTTCACCTCGAAGAGCCGACGTTCGCGATCGTCATGCAGACCGTCAGTTATGGGCCGATATGAGACATCGTAGGCTTGACCAGGTACGAGGGTGGCCACCAATAGAAACCCCATTCCAGGGGAGACATCGCATGAGCTTTCAGGCCGAACTTCACGAGGAAGCGGTCCATCTGCTTAACGGCAAGGGAGTACTGACGGAAAGTACAACTCCTTCCAACGACGTGAGAGTTACGTTCGGACGCTACGAACTTTGGATTTATGAGGACGGGGCAAATGTCCTAGGCCCTTCGCTAGATAAGCGCTTCGAAGTCTACGATTTTGATGACCTCGACCATCTCAAGCACTCCGCGCTGGCGTTTCTGGAAAAGCTGCTGACCGTGTAGCGCAGCAGATGGCTGGCGACGAATGTCTGCCACGGGTCAAAAGCCGCCCATAGCGACCGAGCCGGGGACTTCCGCTTCACCGAGAAGAGCGGACGTTCCCGATCGTCCATGCAGATCGTCAGCTATGGGCCCAGGCCGTGTGAAAATCGCGCAACTCGGGGCGCTGATTAGGTCGCTCAGAGGGCCGGCCTCACGCCCGCATCGCCTCCAGCAATCCGCCCACGCCCACGATCATCATCACGCGCTTCATATTGTAGGCGAGGACGTTGAGCGCCATCTCGGTGGCCACCTTTGGCAGATTTTTCGTGAGAAAGTGTGTTGCTCCCATCCAACACTTCATTGTGCCGAACGGATGCTCCGCTGTCTGACGGCGGACACCCATTGCATTGGGGTTGTGGTCGAGCCGATTCTGAACTCTCTCCAGAACAGCTTCGTGCTCCCAGCGTGAGATGCGGCGCTCGGGGCCTGTCGTGCACTGAGCTTTTAGCGCGCAGGTTTTGCAGGCGCTTGTCCAATAGCGGCGCAGTGTCTTTCCGTCCTCTATGTTCGTATAGTGATAAGTTAGCCGCTCGCCGGCGGGACAGCGATAGACATCGTCGGCAGCGACATAGACGAAGTCCTGTTTGCCGAAGCGGCCAGCAGCTTTGGCGCCCGAAGTCATCGGCTTCGGCAACGTCACCGTGATGTCGGCTTCCTCGCAGGCCTTGATCTCCTCTCCATCGTAATAGCCGCGGTCTGCCACGGCTTCGAGCGTCTCGACAGCCATCTCGTCGCGCGCCCGCCCGGCCATGTTGGCGAGTTGGTGGCGGTCGGTGCCCACGTTGGTCACCTCGTGAGCCACGATGAGATGATGCTGCGTATCAACTGCAATCTGAACGTTGTAGCCAACGATCCCGGTGTCCTTGCCACTTGTCGCCATCGAGCGCGCGTCAGGATCGGTCAGCGAGATCTGCTTGTCCTCGCTCTTCATCATCTCCGCATTGATCGCATTGAGCCGGACGGTCTCCTCTTTGAGCTTCTCGATTTTACCTTTCAACCGCTCAACCTTCGCCTCTGGCACCGCATCGCCGTGCCGATCGGCGGTCTCGAGCTGCGAGAGATAGCGGGCGATGCTCTCGTCGATCCGCTCAAGGCGCCGCTTCATCTTCGCCTCAGTGAAGTTCTTGTCCCGCGCATTGACGGCCTTGAACTTCGATCCATCGATGGCGACGCTCGCTGCAACAAGCAGATCAAGCTTGCGGCACAGCGCGACAAACTCGCGGCAGACCTCACAAATGGCCTTGCCATTGTCCTTGCGGAAATCCGCGATGGTCTTGAAGTCCGGCGCCAACTGCCCGGTCAGCCAGATCATCTCGATATTGCGCTGGCATTCTCGCTCCAGGCGTCGGCTCGACGGCACGCGATTGAGGTAGCCGTAGATGTAGAGCTTGAGCATCATGCCGGGATGGTAGCCGGGTCGCCCCGTGTCGAGTGACTGGACGCCAACGAAGCCGAGCTTATCCAGATCGAGCCCGTCGACGAACACATCAACCGCACGCACCGGATTGTCCTCGGACACGTAGTCGTCGAGCAGTGCAGGGAACAACGTGCTCTGTGCGCGATCAACCCCTTCCACGAATCCCGCCATCGCTCGTCCCCGCCGATTCATCGGAGAATACTAATAGCAGAGGCGGAGTTTTCACACGGCCTGGGCCAGTACCGGAAAAGCAGACCGCCGGTTCAATGATGCTCAATGATGTCACAATCGTCCGAGAGGAAGTGTTTTTCCAGAAATCTATCTACGTGAACTCGGCAGCGACGGAGTTGTCGGGAGTGAACGTCATGCACTACGACCGTATCGGTGGCCCGATCAGCCTCATCCATCGGCAGTCTGCCAAGGTCCTTCAAATGCAGGCTGAGGTCTTCAGCGAAATTTCTAATTTTGTGAATGTCTAAGGCTCGATCAGCAGCCCTGTCGCGTATACGGAATTTCAATTCGAGGGATTTCATGTTGATTTCCGAGATGTCCGGTTCGACCAATCGTTAAGGGCGAATAGCTTGTGGGTTTGCATCAAGGCGCTGCTGCACAGCCTCGAGCAGATGCTCATCTGCCAATATGGCCAAGCAGAATGACCGAACCATCGCCTTGCGGCCGGCTTTGATCGCGTCAAACCTCGAGATAGTGCTCAATGTTGGCACGCGCTACAAACTGGTCCATGTGGTCCACGGCGCCGCTCCGCCGATTGGGCCAATAAGCTAATCGGACGGAACATGCAAAATGTGCCGGCATCTTCAATGCAAAGCGCTGCCCCTGGGAAGTGAACAGACCTAGGTTTGCGAGCCAGATTTCATTTGGTTGACTGACGCTTCGAAGCCTTTTCGAAACAGGACGGCGTGGTCCGCGAAAACTGCGACGCACAGATGACTTCGCGCGAAATTCCGAACACGAGTTAGAGCTGCGTCGTTTGTGCCGAACAATCGTTCGTAATCGCGATGTGCAATCTGGAGCAACGAGCCCTCTGAAAGCGAGGCGAGTTTTTGCTCCAGATCGGGAAGGGTGAAGCCTCGTCGCACGGAATCAACCTCCAGCAGATCGATGGAAGGCGGCTCATGAGGCGGCTCGACACGACCGCGCCGCCTCATGCACGCTACATCATCGGCCGATTGTCAGCCGGTCTTGAACGAATTGAACGCCATCCACCGACCAGGCCGCTCGCTCGACCGCCTGTCTTTCATCCCAGCAGTCCACCTTGCCTTCGAGCTTGACGTTGTTCCCATCCGTCACGTTCGCACGAATAGCGTCCGCTTCAATGTGAGCGCGGCGAGTCAGTGCTTGCTCGATTTTCTTTTTAATATCCGAAGCAATCGGCCGGGGAATGAGCTCGATATCGTTGAGCACGCCCACGACGCCGGACAATCTCCGGACCGCCTTCTCGGCAGCATTCTTCTGGAATTGCCAGGCGACCTTTCCTGTAAGAGTCACCAGCCCTTTTTGGACAGTGACCTGAACCGCATCGTCCGGGATGGTCGTGTCCCAACGAATGATACTCAACGCCCGTTTCGCGATTTCGTCGTCGGAGGTCCTTTTGTCGCTCGCGTAGCGCACTTCAATTTCCTGCGCGACGCCGTGGACGCCCTTAACGCGGCGCGCTGCCTGCTCGGCCGCAACCTTCTGCGCATAGCTCGGAACATGGCCCGTCAAGGTCACAACACCATCGTCCGCTACAACACCAATGTTCGCTGAATCGATGCTGGGCTCGAAATCGAGTTCATCGAGAACCATCTGCTGCAATTGGCGATTGTCCATGATCAAGTCTCCATATGCATAATTTAAAGTATGGATGAGGCATCCCAACACGACGTTGACATGCGTCAATATCTAGGAGGGAAACTCTGCATCCAAAACGCAGAACCGATCTGCGTGGATCGACCAATCTTTCAGGCGCTCCGCTTCGCAGAACTTTGTCTTCGCCAGTTCGGCTGCGCTGCATTGGTTTGGTGCGTCTACTTCAATAAAACGTTGGCAAATCTCGGCTTCCCGTCCATTGTCACCCGAAACCGTTTTCATAAAGCGCACGATATATCGAGGCATTTTCATCACTCCGCCGAAAAGCCAAGTCGCCCTGTGCTCATCATGCGACGGGTGAACCGGCAAGGCTTTGACGTCGATCAACGAGATCTGACAGCAAGTGAGCTATGCTTAGTCTACGTTGCCGAGCTGGCCAGCCTATTTGTCCACCGACCGCAACGAGGATCGCTTCATACTAAGCAGATCCGGGAGGTCGCCTTGCTGGCGGCCTCCCTTTTTCTCAGGGGGGCGGTCATTCCTTCAACGCTCGCGGCCCCACCGGCCGTTAACACGATTTCGGAATATTGGAAATATGTCACTGAGTTGCCCGACGTGTCAAGCTGCTTTGTCGAACGCCGGCCGCCGCCAGCTCCTTTGCATGGGGTTGTTTTCGATATTTTGGCCGCGCGCAGCTGCAGCTATTCGGTCTTGTCGACGTTCCAGAACACAGGCGGCGCCGGGCCTTCCAGCACGCCGGTGAGCGATTTGCGCCAGGCGCTCGGCAAGCGGAACTGGCCGAGCGGGATATAGATCACCTGCTCGTAGGCTTGCTTTTGAATCTCGACCGCGACCTTCTTCTGCTCCTCGGGCGAGGTGGCGCGCGCATAGGTGTCGCGCATCTGCTCGAGCTTGGCGTCTTCGGGCCAGCCGAACCAGGCTCGCTTGCCGTTGGCGGCGATCTGGTTGTTGACGATCGGGTTCATCACCTCGGTCGCGCCGGTGAAGGTGAAGAACAGGTTCCAGCCGCCTTCCTTGGGCGGCTTCTGGCTGGCGCGGCGGCTCACCACGGTCTGCCAGTCCGTCACCTGCGCGTCGACGTTGAAGCCGGCCGCGCGCAACAGCTGCGCCGCGACGGTCGGCGGCCCCTTCAGCGTCTGCACGTCGCCGGGGATCATGATCACGACGGGCGTGCCGTCATAGCCCGAGGCGGCGAGCGCCTTCTTCGCCTCGGCCATGCCGTTGCCCTTGATCAGCGTCTCCGCGCCGGCGTCGCTGGCGAGCGGCGTGTCACAGGCGAAATAGGAGCCGCAGATCTCGTAGTATTTGGCGTTGCCGACGGTGGCGTCGAGCACGTCCTTCTGGTTCATCGCCAGGAAGGCCGCGCGGCGGATTTTGGGGTTGTCGAACGGCGGGTGCAGGAAATTCATCCGGCCCTCGATCTGGAAGCCGAACCTGTTCAGCACGGCCACGGTGAGATCGGAGTTGGCCTCGAGCACCGGCAGCAGGTCGACCGACGGCTGCTCCAGGAAGTCGATCTCGCCGGATTGCAGCGCGTTGATCGCGGTCTGCGCGTCGGGCATCGTGACCCATTCGACGCGATCGACCTTCGCGACCTTGCCGCCCGACAGCCAATCCGGCTTGTCCTTGCGCGGCACGTAGTCGGCGTTGCGCTCATAGACGGCTTTGACGCCCGGCTGGAATTCCGCGCTGACGAATTTGAACGGCCCGCAACCGATCTGCTCGGCGATCTGCTTGCCCGGCGGCGTCTCCGCGAGCCGCTTCGGCATCATGAAGGCAACGTAGGAGGAGGGCTTTGCCAGCGACTCCAGCACGAGGCCGTACGGCTCCCTGAGCTTGAGCATGATCGTCTTCGGCCCGCTCGCCTCGAGGGAAGCGGTGAATTCGGCCAGCTTCTGCGCCATGCCGTCGACGGCGGTCCAGCGCTTCAGCGAGGCGATGCAGTCCTCCGCGGTGACGGGCGCGCCGTCGTGCCATTTCAAGCCGTCGCGCAGCGTGAAGGTGTAGGTGAGCCTGTCGTCGGAGATCGCCCAGTCCGCCATTTGCGGGCGGACCTTGAAGCTTGAATCGATGCCGAGCAGCGTGTCGTAGACCATGTAGCCATGGTCGCGGGTGATGTAGGCGGTGGTGAAACCGGGATCGATGATGCGCAGGTCCGAATGCATCACTGCGGTGATGGTCTTGCCCTTGCCGGCGGCAAGGGCGCGCGATGACAGGATGGCCGGCGCCGCGATCGCCGGCGGCACGCCGGCCGCAAGCTTGAGGAGCGTTCTGCGCGAAACATCGACCATTCGCCGTCCCCCGATTTGTCGTTGCGCCGGCATGCATGCCGCAGCGAGCCGCATGCTTCACCAATCCGTGACGCAAAGCAAGCAAGGGCCATGCCGCTGATCTCTGAATCTCGGCGCAGGTTCGCGCGGACAGGTGACGTGGAACGTCCGATGACCTTCGGCGGCGCCGCCGCCGGCACCGCACAAGTCCGCATCCTGCATAGGAGCCTGCGTTTCCTGCCGCACCTCGCAGGCTGTTCGGACCCCGATCCGCCGTGTAGGCTCGCGCTCTGCCGGCCAGCAATAAGGCTACATCCCGCAAATCTTAAGGGAACAAGCAGTCGAGGGAGACCGAAAGAACCGTCATGACCGATATCCGATACGTAGCACCGCGCACGCTTGACGAAGCGATTGGCGCATTTGCTGCCGCCGGGAGTGCCGCCCGCATTATGGCAGGGGGCACCGACTTATTGGTGCAAATGCGCTCCGGCCTGGTGCGGCCGGGACTGATCGTCGACATCAAGAAAATCGGCGAGATGACCGAAATCAGCGAAACCGCCGATGGCGGTTTCCGCGTGGGCGCCGCCGTCTCCGGCATGGAGCTCGCCGAGCACGCGCGCTTCGGCAAGGTGTGGCCCGGCGTGCTCGAGGCCGTGAACCTGATCGGCTCAAAGCAGGTGCAGGGCCGCGCCTCCGCCGGCGGCAATCTCTGCAACGGCTCACCGGCCGGCGACAGCGTGCCGGCGATGATTGCGGCGGGCGCCGTCGTCACCGTGCAGGGTCCGAACGGCCGGCGGGACATGAAGGTTGAGGATGTGCCGGCCGGACCTGGCCGCACCAACCTCAAGCCGGGCGAGATCCTGGTCAGCTTCACCTTACCGCCGCGGCCGAAAGGCTCGGGTGACGCTTACCTGCGGATGATCCCGCGCACCGAGATGGACATTGCGGTGGTCGGCATCGGCGTCAGCCTGACCCTGAAGGATGGTGTCTGTACCGCGGCCCGCGTCGGCCTCGGCGCGGTGGCGCCGACCGCGCTGCTGGTTGCGCCGGCGGCGAAGGCGCTGATCGGCTCGAAGCTCGACGATGCCGCGCTCGAAGCCGCGGCCGCCGCGTGCCGCGCCGCCTGTCGTCCGATCGACGACAAGCGCGGCACCATCGCTTACCGGACCAAAACCGCCGGCGTGCTGCTCAAGCGCACCGCCGCGATCGCCGCCCAGCGCGCCGGAGGACACTAGCACCATGGCGAAACTGCACGTCACCACCTCAGTCAATGGCGAGCCGGTCGAATTCCTGTGCGAGCCGTACGAGACCATGCTCGACGCGCTGCGCGGGCAATTGGGGCTCACCGGCTCCAAGGAGGGCTGCGCGTCGGGCGATTGCGGCGCCTGCTCGATCACGCTCGACGGCCGCCTGGTCTGCTCCTGCCTGATGCTCGCGGCCGAAGCCGAGGGCCACGAGATCAGGACCATCGAGGGCATGGCCAGGGGCGAGAAGCTGCATCCGCTGCAGCAGAAGTTCCTCGAGCATGCCGCGCTTCAGTGCGGCATCTGCACCTCGGGCATGCTGGTCGCCTCCGAGGCGCTGCTCGCCAAAAATTCCAATCCGACCGAAGAGGAAGTCCGCTTCTGGCTGGCCGGCAATCTCTGCCGGTGCACCGGTTACGACAAGATCGTCCGCGCGGTGATGGAGACCGCTGCCGAAATGCGGGAGATGCGCCCATGAACGTCGTCAACAACAAATGGATCGGCCAACGCACCATCCGGCCGGATGGCGTCGACAAGGTGACGGGCCGCGCGGCGTTTGCCGCCGACACCACCATGCCCGGCATGATCTGGGGCAAGGTGCTGCGCAGCCCGCATCCGCACGCCCGCATCAAGTCGATCAACACCGCCAAGGCCGAGGCGTTGCCCGGCGTCAAGGCGGTGGTCACCGCGCGCGACATCGTCGATTTCACGATCGAGAAGGGTGCCGTCATGCTCGGCATCCAGGACATGCGCTGGATGTGCCGCAACGTGATGGCGCGCGACAAGGCGCTGTTCCCCGGCCATCCCGTCGCCGCCGTGGCCGCGACCACGGAGGCGATCGCGGCGGAAGCCTGCAAGCTGATCGAGGTCGACTACGAGGTGCTGCCGTGGGCGATCGAGATCGATGACGCGCTAATGCCTGATGCGCCGATCCTGCACGAGTTCAACAAATTCGACGGCAAGCCCTCGAACATCATGGGCCGGCTCGAATCCAGGAAGGGCGACATCGCGCAGGGCTTCAAGGACGCCGAAGTCGTCATCGAGCGTTCCTTCACCACGCGCCCGGTGCACCAGGGCTATATCGAGCCGCATGCCTGCCTGATCTCGGTCGCCGCCGACGGCAAGACCACGATCTGGTCGTCGAGCCAGGGCCAGTTCATGGTGCGCGCGATGACCTCGATGCTCACAGGCATCCCGCAGAGCGACATCCGCGCCATCCCCGCCGAGATCGGCGGCGGTTTTGGCGGCAAGACCATCGTCTATCTCGAGCCGCTCGCAACCCTGCTCGCCAAAAAATCCGGCCGCCCGGTCAAGATGGTGATGACCCGCGAGGAGGTGATGCGCGCCACGGGACCGACCTCGGGCTCGAAGAGCACGGTGAAGATCGGCGCCAAGAAGGACGGCACCATCGTCGCCGCCCACGGCAGCTTCTATCTGCAGGCCGGCGCCTTCCCGGGTTCGCCGATCCGCGGTGCGGTCGGGTGCAGCTTCGCGCCCTACGACATTCCGCACGTGCTGTCGGAAGGCTTCGACGTCTGCTCCAATCGCTCCAAGGTCGCGGCCTATCGCGCGCCCGGCGCGCCGATCGGCGCCTATGCCGTCGAATGCGTGCTCGACGAGCTCGCAGAAAGCCTCAAGATGGATCCGCTGGCGCTGCGGCTGAAGAACGCGGCGAAGGAAGGCACCAAGGCCGCCCACGGCCCGGTGTTCCCGCGCATCGGCTATATCGAGACGCTGGAAGCCGCGAAGAACCATCCACACTATGCCGCGCCGCTCGGCAAACTGCAGGGCAGGGGCGTCGCCTCCGGCTTCTGGTTCAACGCCGGCGGTGAATCCTCCGCGCAGGTCAACATCACCGAGGACGGCAACGTCGTCGTCACGACAGGGCACCCCGACATCGGCGGTTCGCGCGCCGGCATCGCCAACATCTGCGCCGAGCTGCTCGGCATCGACTACAAGCGCGTCTCCGTCATCATCGGCGACACCCAGACGGTCGGCTTCTCCAACCTCACCGGCGGCAGCCGCGTGCTGTTCGCCTCCTCGATGGTGGTGACGCAGGCGGCCGACAAGGTGATCGCGACCTTGCGCGAGCGCGCGGCGAAGATCTGGGAGATCGACCCTGAAGCCGTGAAGTGGGAAAACGGCGCCGCGCATCCGGTCAGTCCGAATGCCGGCCAGTTCGAGCCGTTGACGCTCGCCGACCTCGCCGAGAAGGCGCCGTCGCAGGGCGGCCCGATCGGCGCCAGCGTGCAGCTCAACACGCAAGGAGCGGAGGGCGGCTTCGGCACCCATATCTGCGACGTCGAGGTCGATGTCGATCTCGGCATCGTCAGGGTGATCCGCTACACCGCGGTGCAGGATGTCGGCCGCGCCATCCATCCGAGCTATGTCGAGGGCCAGCTGCAAGGCGGCGTCGCACAGGGCATCGGCTGGGCGCTGAACGAGGAGTACATCTACAACAAGGACGGCAAGGTCGATAATCCGGGCTTCCTCGATTATCGGATGCCGGTCTGTTCCGACCTGCCGATGCTCGACTGCGCGCTGGTCGAGGTGCCGAACCCGAAGCATCCGCAGGGCGTCAAGGGCGTCGGCGAAGTGCCGCTGGTGCCGGTCATGGCCGCCGTCGCCAACGCCGTCCACAACGCGCTCGGCAAACGCTTCTACAGCCTGCCGATGTCGCCGCCGAAAGTGTCGGAGGTGCTGGACGCACCGACGCAGCAGGCCGCGGAGTAGGGAGTGGTGGGCGGGTTGCGGTTCGCAAGCCGCCCTGCGGTTCTACAGCGGTTGCCGCGTAGCCCGGATGAGCGAAGCGATATCCGGGGAGGGTGTTCCCGTATGTCGCGGCCCGTCATCGGGCGCACGTTCGTGCGACCCGTTGGCTCATGCGGGCTACTGAATAGTTCCGCTCACCTTAGCTCCTTCCCCAGCTGCGCAAACACCGTCTCGCAGGTCATCAGATCCAGATGCCCGCCGCCGGCGTTCTTGAAGAAGGTGATGTCGCTATCCGACAGCCGGCCGGCGACGGTGCCGCTCGCGAGGTCGTAGTGATCGCCGAGCACATCGGTCTCCTTGATCGCGCCGCCCGCAATCGGTTGCAAAATGTCGCCGACGCCGTCGAAGGCGGATTCGCGGCGGTCGACAAAGATGCGCGAACGCCGCGCCGCCTCGTCGTCGGACTCGCGGGTCTCCGGGGTGAAGCCGCCGACCAGATCGAGATGGGTGCCGGGCCTTAAATTGGCGCCCTTGACCAGCGGCTCGCGCGAGCGGGTGCATGTGGTGATAATATCGGCCTCGCGGGTCGCGGCGTCGAGATCGGTGACGGCTTCTGTGGCGATGCCGTCGCCTTCCAGCAGCGTCGCAAGCTCCTGCGCGCGCTCCACCGTCCGGTTCCAGACCCGCACCCGCTTCAGCTGCGGCCGCACGGTGCGGTGGCCGCGCACCAGCCAGCGCGCCATCTCGCCGGCGCCGACCACCAGCAGCGTCTCGGCATCCGGCCGCGCCAGGTGTTTTGCGCCGAGCGCGGAGTCCGCGGCGGTCTTCCAATGGGTGATCTCGGCGGCGTCCATCACCGCGAGCGGACGCCCGTCATTGCCGTCGAACAGCACGCAGACCGCCTGCACCGCCGGCAGCTTGCCGTGGGCGAGGTTGCCCGGAAAACTGGTGTAGAGCTTGGTCATCATGAAGCGGCCGGCATCGACCGCGCTGCGCGTCACCAGCTGCTGGCCCTTGTCGTCGCCGAGATAGCTGTCGTGCACCGCGATCTTCGGCCGCCGGTGCGCGACCTCGATCGCCTCGATCAGGACCGGAAAGCTCAGGACGCGGTTGACCTCGCTGTCGTCGACGATATGCACGTGCTATCTCCCCTGGAGCGCCCCTCGCGCTCTCGCCGGACGTTCCCGAAACCTGTCCGGACTGGATAGCGCGTGGGGACGGCTAGTCAACCGGACATGCACCATTGGGCGTCCCTTGCTATCCTGCGGACCTGATTCTCTCGCAGGTTTTCGCAAGCCGTGGTTGCATTCATCGTCGCCGTCCTGATCTTCATCCTGCTCGGCGGCGCCGCGCTTGCGACCATGGCGATCCATGCCCGGCTCGCCGATCATCACCGCAGCGACGAGACAAACACCTCGGTACGCCTGGTCGCGACGCTGTTCGTCACCATGCCGTCGCTGCTGCTTGGCCTGATGATGAATAGTGCCGCCAACACCTATGTGGCGGTCGATCGCAATCTGCATGTCTTCGCCACCGATCTCATCCTGCTCGACCGCAGCCTGCGGCCGCTCGGCCCAAGCGCCGACGAGCCGCGCAAGCGGCTGCTCGCCTATGTCGAGCAGGTGCTCAAGGATGTTCCGATCTCCAGGGCAAGCGCGGTGTCCGAGCGTCTGCTCGACGAGGTCGGCACCAGCCTGCGCGAGCTGCGGTTCGACGACGAGCAGAAGGTCGCGCTGTGGAACGACGCCCGGTCGGTCTACCGGCAGGCGGTGCAGCAGCGCTGGACCTTCGTCGAGCAGTCCGACGGCTCGTTTCCGTCGCCGCTGATCTGCATCCTGGTCGGGTGGCTGACGCTGATGTTCGCAACGCTGGGCTTTCGCGCACCGCGCAACGCAGTGGTGCTCTCGACCACCGTCGCCGCCGCGGCGCTGATCTCGGCCGCGATCTACCTGATCCTCGAAATGAGCACGCCGTTCTCCGGCCCGATCCAGCTCTCCGACCGCCCGCTGGTGCGCGCGGTCGAGGAAATCAGGCGGTAGCACATTCGGTGTTGTAGCCCGGATGAGCCAACGGGTCGCGCGAACGCGCGCCCGATGACAGGCTCCGCGATATCCGGGGCGGCTCCCGCATGTCGCTCCGCTCATGCGGGCTACGCGACGGTATCGGCACGCGCCTGCGGCTTTATTCCCCTCGCATTGATCGCCGTCCCGAAAATTCTTCACGCGCGATCAGCGGAATAGCATGCGCCCTCCGGCGTCCTTACGCATGCAAGCCATTTGCATTCGAAAAGGAGACATCATGAAGACATCGATCTCGCTCGCGCTCGCCACCGCCGCGTCGCTTGCGTTCGCCTCAGCGGCCTTTGCCGCGCCGCCGACCAAGACCGCAACCAGCGCGAAGGGCTCCGTCCTCACCGACGCCAAGGGCATGACGCTCTACACCTTCGACAAGGATTCAGAAGGCAAGTCGGCCTGCAACGGTCCGTGCGCGACGAACTGGCCGGTCTTGAAGGCGGACGCCAACGACAAGGCCGAAGGCGCCTACACCATCATCTCGCGCGACGACGGCTCCAAGCAGTGGGCCTACAAGGGCAAGCCGCTCTATACCTTCGCCAAGGACCAGAAGGCCGGCGACATCACCGGCGACGGCTTCCTCAACGGCGCCTGGCACCTCGCGCAGCCCTGAGGCTTGCAGGCGGATTGAGCGCAGGGCGGGTTAGCGCAAGCGCAACCCGCCGTCTCTCCGCACGCAAAACATGCGGCGGGTTACGCGGAGCCTGCCATCGGGCCGCCCTGCAGGCGGACCCGTTGGCTAACCCGCCATGCGATCCTGCCTGAGGCGACGATCGCGCCTCACGCCCTGCGCTTCAGCGCCATGCCCATGCTGATCCAGCTCACGCCGGCGCAGATCAGATCGACGCTGAGGAAAATGCCGAGCACGTAGAGGCTCGACACCGGCCAGCGCGCCAGGATCATGGCGCCGAGCACGAGCGTGATCAGGCCGGAGATCGCAACCATTCCCCACGGCGCTTCCGAGTTCATGCCGAAGGCGAGGAAGATGCGGACGATGCCGGAGACCACGAGCGCTACGCCGAGGAACAGCGTTAGCGTCGCCGCCGCGAGCAGCGGGTTCTCGAAGGTGACGAAGCCGGCGACGACATAGAGCGCGCCGAGCAGCAGCCAGAACAGGAACTTGCCCCAGGTCTTGAACTGGAACGCGTTGATGATCTCGGCGACGCCGGCGACGATCATCATGGCGCCGACGAACAGCACGCTGACGACGGTGGCGAAGAAGACGCTGCCGAAGGCGAGCACGCCGGCGATCAGGTAGATCACGCCGAGGGCGACGATCCAGCCCCACTTGGCGCGGAGGTTGGAAAGCCCGGATCCGAGGCTGTGAGGAGGTGTGGCGGGTGAGCTGGACGCAGTGGACATCGTATCGCTCCCGAATACTTGATGAAACCATGCTACCATAGGTCAAGGCACGGACAAGGGCGGGTGCGCAGCTGGCACGAAATGCATGCTGGCACCAAAGGCGCCGCGACACGTTTGATTCAATTCGTCCGGCATGTTGCCGCGCAGCATTCGCCGGTTTGACGACGGCCGGCCCGCATCGGACGATGGACTGTCCGGACCGCAGCGCAAGCGGTTCGGATCGCGCAGCCACAGAGGAGGTCGACATGCCCGCCACGCACGACAAGGATCACGTCTACAAAATCCTGGAACTGGTCGGATCATCGGACAAGAGCATCGAGGCGGCGATCGAGAACGCCGTCAGCCGCGCGTCAAAGACGATCCGGGAAATGAAGTGGTTCGAGGTGGTGCAGACGCGGGGCCATATCGAGGACGGCAAGATCCGGCACTACCAGGTGGCGCTGCGGGTCGGCTTTACGCTGGAGTAGGGCGGCCTTAGTTCGTCATTCACCGGTGCGCAATTCGAACGCGAACCTGCGCCCCACTATGCTGTCATCGCCCGGCTTGACCGGGCGATCCAGTACGCCGGGGCCTCTCGGTTCAAGCACGGCCGTCCCTGGAATACTGGATCACCCGCTTTCGCGGGTGATGACACCGCGCTGTTTGACGTCCTGAATTGCGACGCATCCTCATCGTCGTCCCGGCGTAGGCCGGGACCCATAACCACCGAAGGTCGTTGGTACGCGCGCTGGGACCACAGCCTTTCTCACCAACCAAATCCTGTGGTTATGGGTCCTGGCTTTCGCCAGGACGACGAATGGAAAGTGTCGTCCCCGTCACCGTCGCGACAGCGGCGCGGGCGGCGGCGGGGCGGTGGCGCCGGCGGCGAGGGAGCGCTGCACCATCACGGTGTCGGACCAGCGGCCGTAGCGATAGGCGACACCGGGCAAATGCCCGACGCGGGCGAAGCCGAAGCGGTCGTGCAGCGCGAGCGAGGCGGCGTTGTCGCTGTCGATGTAGCCGATCATCTGGCGGAAGCCGGCGGCGGCGCAGGTGTCGATCAACTCCTGCAGCAGCCGGCCGCCGACGCGCTGGCCGGTGAAGCGGTGATGCACATAGATCGAATGCTTCACCGTGTAGCGGTAGGCCGGACGCTTGCGGAACAGCACGACATAGGCGTAGCCGACCACCTCGCCGTCACAGATCGCGACGAGATGGGGCAGGCGGGTGTTGCGCAGATTCTTGCGGCGGTCGCGCAGATCGTCGGGCTCCGGCGTGCCGCTGTCGTCGACGCTCTCCTCGACGCCGCGGCGGATGTGGTGGCGGTAGATCGACAGCATGGCGTCGACGTCGCCGTCGCGGGACGGGCGGACGGTGATCTTGTGATCATTCTCCATTGTGTTGCGTCCGTTCGCCTATTCGGACACGACATAGGTGTAGAAGCGGACGCGGCCGGAGTCGTCGATCTCCTTGTAGATGCCCTGGACTTCGACCTCGAAGCCCGGGAACGCATTGAAGCTCGCCTCGAACATCTTCAGATAATCGATCATCGGCTTGCTGCGTTCCGACAGCCGCTCGCCGGGCACGATGGTGGCAATGCCGGGTGGGTAGACCACAAACGGCGTCGCGGCGACGCGGCCGAAGATCTGGTCGATCGGCAGATAGTCGACATCGTTGCGGATGAGATATTGTGCGGCCTGGCGCGGCGACATCGCGATCTCGGGCAGGTGCTCGGGCAGGAATTGCCTGGCCTGCAGCGTGCTGACGCCGCCGTCGCGGAAGAAGCGGTGCATGTCGCCGCAGAGGTCGCGCAGCCGCACCCCGCTATAGCGTTGCGGGCGGCGGCGGAAGAATTCGGGGATGACGTCCTCGATCAGCGCGTTGTCGTCGTGCAGCTTCTTGAAGGCGACCAGCCCCGACACCAGCGTGCCGGCCTTGCTGGCCTCGACGCCGGGCGTCAGCAGGAACAGCAGGGAGTTGAGGTCGTTCTTCTCGGCGACGATCTGGTTCTCGCGGAGATATTGCGCCACCACCGGCGCGGGGATGCCGTGATCGGCATAGGCGCCGGTGGCGTGATCGAAGCCCGGCGTCAGCAATGTGAGCTTGTTCGGGTCGGTCATGGCGAAGCCCGCGGTCAGCTCGGGGAAGCCGTGCCAGGTTTCGCCGGGACTGAGCTGCCAGTAGGACGGATTGGTCGCGAGCTGGTCGGTCGAGATCGTCTCCCAGGCGACATTGTGCACGCCGTTCTCGCGCGCGACGTCGGGGATCATGACGCGATCCGGCACGAACGGCTCGAAGAACCAGCGCCGCTCGGCCCGCGTCTCCTTCTCCTCGAACTCGCGCTTCACGGCGCGGATCTTCTTGCGCAATTCGATGCCGAGCCGGATCGTGTCGTCCCACAAGACTTCGCCGGAACGGCCCTTCATCATCTGAGCGCCGACATCGAGCGAGGCGAAGATCGGATAGAACGGCGAGGTCGAGGCGTGCTGCATGAAGCTTTCGTTGAAGCGGCGGTGCTCGACCCGGCGCTTCTGGCCCTTGATGTGGCGGTCGCGGATGTGGATCTGCGAGGCCTGCGAGAAGCTCGCGAGCTGCTTGTGGGTCGATTGGGTCGCGATGATGCCGGGCGCCTCGGGGCCGAGATCGGACAGTCCCATGGCGAAGCGGCCGGCATAGATCGGGTGGAATTTCATGAAGCCGGCCCAGGCCTCGTCGAACAGGATATAGTCGCAGAGATGGCCGATCCGCTTGAGGATCATCTCGGCCGAGTGGATGGTGCCGTCATAGGTGCACTGCTCGACCACCGCGACGCGGAACGGACGCTCCTTCTTCCAGGCGTTCTCGTCCCTCACCAGCGGATGCTTGCGGATGTGATCGCGCAGCGTGCCCTCGTCGAGCAGGTCCCAGCGCATCGGGCCGATCAGGCCCCAGGCGTTGCGCACCGTCGGCACATAGACCGGGATGCCGCCGCCGATCAGCAGCGCGCCGTGATGCGCGGCCTTGTGGTTGTTGCGGTCGAACAGCACGAGGTCGCCGTCGGTAACCAGCGAGCCGAGCGCGACCTTGTTGGAGGTCGAGGTGCCGTTGAGCACGAAATAGGTCTTCTCGGCGCCGAAGATCCTCGCCGCCTCCTTCTGCGCCCGCAGCGCCGGGCCCTCATGGGTGAGGAGGTCGCCGAGGTCGAGCACGGAATTGTCGAGGTCGTCGCGAAACACCGCTTCGCCGAGATGTTCGACGAACACCCGTCCGATCGGGCTGCGGCTGTAGAACACGCCGCCGTTATGGCCCGGGCATGTCCAGAGCTGGTTGCCTTCCTCGGCATAGTCGACCAGCGCGCCGAAGAACGGCGTCTTCAAATTCTCGGCATATTGCTTCAGCCTGGAGATCAGGTTCTTGGCGATGAAGGGCGGAGTTTCCTCGGACAGGAACACGTAGCCGTCGATGAAGTCGAGCACCTCGACCGGCAGGTCCTCGAACCGCTTGCGGCGGATCAGGAGGATGATTGGGAAGTCGAGGCCGCGCCGGCGCATCAGGTTGATCAGTGCCGCGGTCTTGCCCTCAAGCCCCTTCTTGCCCCAATCGACCACCATGCAGCCGATCGCGGCATCGGTCTGCACCGCGATCTCGGCATCCTCCAGCTTGCGGGCGCGAACCACCTCGAAGCCGGAGCGCTCGATCTCGGCGATGATCTGGTTGAAGCGGATGCCCTCGAGGTCGTCGGCCTCGAACACCGGTGCTGCGAACAGGAAGTTGAAGCGTTTGAAATAGTCCATGCGTGTCCCCGAACTGGTCCGGCGCTGACGTGTCGGCACAATTCATGACAGGCAGATGACAAGGGGGTGGATCGAGGATCGAATAGATTGTGGGGACGCAATCCCTCACTGCACGGCGTCAGCCCGTGGATATTCGAGCTGCATGGCGACGAAGTCCGCCGTGCCGCGGCCATAGCGTGTCTCGATCCTGGCAAGCGCCCGGTCGAGTGCCTGCGCGGGCGGCGCGGTGCCGACCGCGGGCAGCAGACCATCTGCGGACCAGGCCGACGCCACGACCTGCGGATAGATGCGCAGGCCGTTGCGGGTCGTCACGACGTCGCCGGTCGCAGCGAAGGTCACGGCATGCGAGCGATAGGTGCGCGACCAGCTGTCGGCGACCAGCGCAAGCGAGACCTCGTCGACGCCGGGAGCAAGCGCGAGCCCTAGCTGTTCCCGGTTCCAGAACGCCAGCGTGTTCTGGATCGCGGTCAGCGCGAAAGGACGTGTGAACTTGAAGGCGTTGCTGTCATGCCGCGCGTCCCAGCCGGGCAGGCCGATCTCGCGCGCGACGGCCTCGGCCTTGGCGCGGCCGGCGATCGCCTCGATCAGCGTCAGCGACATCGGCATCGACGCCGAAATCCCAGTCGTCGTCGCGAGGCCGCGATCGACCACGATGCGGCGGTCGGCAACGTATTGGATGGCGGGATGTTTGCTGCGCCAGTTCTTCAGGTAGAACCAGTGCGTGGTGGCGCGCCTGCCGTCGAGCAGGCCGGTCGAGGCGAGCACCTTGGCGCCGGCGCAGACGGCGACGATCACAGCGCCTTTCTCCGCCTGCTGCCGGATCCATTGCATGACTGTGGGATCGTCGTCGCGGCTCATCGCCGGCACGATGACGTAGTCGGCGCCGTCGGGATGTGCGGCATCGAATGCGGCGATGGTCGCATCAGGCTCGACCTTCAGCACCGGGAACAGCGCGACCGGACCGGGTCCCGTCGCCAGCGTGACGACATCGGCAACATCGGCGCGCTTGAGGATGCCGTAGGGCATCAGATAGTCGGTGGTCTCGGTCATGTCGTTGATGCCGAGGATCGCGATCAGCGGTCGCGCCCGCTTCGGCGGCTTCAGCGCCGCGAGCATCGCGTCGTGCTCTTGCGTCGCGATCGGCGGCGGAACGCGGAACGCCGATGCGGCGGGCAGGGTGAAGAGCCAGATGCCGCCGATGATTGGAACCAGCGCGGCGACGGCGATGCCGCACCACGCGAGAAGCCGCCAGGTCATGATGATCGATCTCAACGTATCCGCGTGCGTCGCCCGGCACGCAAGCTACTCGCCGGTCACGTCGACCAAAACGGCGAAATTCCCGCAAAAACGGACACGCCAACAACGCGGCTCAAACGCGTAGCCCGGACGGGCGACAGCGACATCCGGGGCCGGTCCTTCCCCGCATGCCGCTCCGCTCACGCGGGCTGCTATGCGACGCGCTCAGTAGACGAGGTTCGTACCCGTCGGCTTTTCCAGTGCCGCCGCCAGCGTCCGATACTCATCGCAGTCGGTGCCACAGATCTCGGCGATCCGCTGCAGATGATACTGCGCCTGGTCGCGGTTTCCCTGTTCGATCTGCCACAGGCCGTAGTAGTTCCACGTCAGGACGTGGTTCGGATCGGCCTTGAGCGCACGTTCGTACCAGACTTGCGATTGCTTGTAGTCGCCGAGCTTGCGATAGGAATAGCCGATCAGGTTCGCGACATCAGGATGATCGTCGCGGCCGAGCGCGTGCAACTGATCGATCGCGGCGTCGTAGTCGTTGCGTTCGTAGATTGTCGCATAGGCCGCGCGATAGCCGTCGCGGAGTGCCGGGTCTTCGAAGCCGGACTGCTTGACGGGTTTCTTGATCTTGTGCGTGGTCTTTCTGTCCTTCTGCTGGGGATAGGACGGCGCGGGAGTGCTGTAGCTCGATCCGTATGGGTCGCCACCGCCGCCTCCGCCGCCACCTCCGCCAGCCGCGATGGCGGTCTGCAGTGGGAACAGAATGATCGGCGCTGTCAGAAATGCCGCAAGCATCATCGGTGACTTGATCATGGACACCTCCCGATTTGACAAGGACAGTCATTGGCCTGAAGCACTAACTCCCGATCGCGAGAGACATTCCGCGCGTTCCGAGAAATTGTTTGCCGAAGCGGCAATCGCACTGTCTCTTCGGGACGTTGCGCTCTCTCGCGCACGCTGGCTGAGTGTTTTGTTCGCGCCACCGGACATCGGAGTCGAAACTAACATCGGTGTTAGAATCGCACTCAAATGCTCAATGTCCATTTGCACCCCCGGCAAGAAGGACGATCGATGATGAAGACGGAGCTCTCCGAGATCTACCGAAGCTACATCGCCTGTTTGAATCGCCAGGACTGGCCGCAACTCGGTCGGTTCGTTGACGAGGATGTGTGCCACAACGGCCGACGGCTCGGATTATCCGGCTATCGCGAGATGCTGGAAGGGGACTTTCGCGACATCCCGGACCTTCGCTTCAACATCGAACTGCTGGTGTCGGATGCGTCCCATGTCGCGAGCCGGCTGGCGTTCGATTGTTCGCCGAAGGGACGATTTCTGGGCCTCGCTATCGACGGCAGACGCGTCTCGTTCGCCGAGAACGTGTTCTACGAATTCCGCGACGGGAAGATCGTGCAGGTCTGGTCGGTGATCGACAAGGCTGCGATCGAGGCCCAGCTGTAGCGGCGGCGCCTGGATCAGCGTGACGCCGCTACTTCCGCTCCAGATGCCAGGCGCCGTCCCAATCGGCCGCCGGCGGATCTTGCCTGAAGGCTGCGACGCGCGCCTTCATGGCGATCGACGGGCCGTCGCCGGGCGCCGCCGCCAGCGCCGCGGCGAAGGCTTGCTCGGCGTCATCCCAGCGGCGGTCGCGATAGGCGGCGAGACCGTCCGCGTAACGCTGCCGCAATTCGGTCTGCGCCGGCGTCAGTTCGTCCTTCTTGCCGAGGATCTCGAACACCGCGACCGGCTGGGTCTGCCCCATCACGACGAGACGATCGATCTCGCGCAGCTCGATCGTCGCCGCGCAAGCGGCCGCAGTGGCTTCCGAGATCAGGCTGCGGCTGCCGTAAAACTTGTTGGCGCCTTCCAGCCGCGAGGCGAGGTTCACGGTGTCGCCGAGCACCGTGTAGCTCATCATGAACTCGGAGCCGATGCTGCCGACCAGGGCCTCGCCGGTGGCGATCCCGATCCGGATGTCGCAATCGGCCGGGATCACGCGCACGCCGAGCAGTTCCGGCAGATCCTTGCGCAGCTGGTTGACCTGGCCGATCATGTCGATGGCGGCAAGCGCGGCCAGATGGGTCTGCTCGGCTTCCTCGACGAAGGGCGCGCCCCAATAGGCCATGATGGCGTCGCCGATATATTTGTCGATGATGCCGCGATGCGCATGGACCGGCGCCGACATCGTCGACAGATAGAGGTTCATGATCTTGACGAGGCCGCTCGGCGTCACGCCCTCGCTCAGGCTGGTGAAGCCCTTCATGTCGCAGAACATCACCGTCATGACGCGGCGCTGTCCTTCGGTCGCGGCGATCGCCGGCTGTTCGAGCAGGCCCTCGGCGATCCGCGGATTGATGTAGCGGCCGAACGTCTCGCGAATGCGCTGGTTGTGGCGCAGCGTCTCGATCATGCGGTTGAAGGCGGCCGACAGCTGGCCGATCTCGTCCTGGGTCGTGATGGTGATGGCGCCGTCGAGGCGGCCGGCCTCGACCTCGCGGGTGCTTTCGAGCAGGCGCATCACCGGACGCGTGATGCCGCTGCCGACCAGCATCGCGAACACGAAGCCGAGGATCGCGGCAATCGCGGTCACGACGCCGGAGATGATGATCGCCCGCTGCTGGGCACTCATCACCTTCGCTGCGGCCGAAGCGACCTGCGCCAGCATGTCGGAACGGATGCCCTCGATCCTGGTGTTGAAGTCGTCGCGCAGGCCGTCGGCGCGGAGCGTGGTCGCTCTCGCCGCCGCAAAGTCCTTGGCGTCGATCTGCTCGAGCAGCGTCTTGTTCTCCGCGTTCAGCCGCATCAGGAGGTCGTTGACGGCATTGTCGATGCGGTCGTCGAGGCGTCCGAGCGCGGCGTTGTCGGATGGCGTCGAGGGATCGGCGATGATCGCATCGATCAACGTGCGCGCGGCGTCGGCCTCGCGCTTGATCAGGGGCTCGATCTCCTCGAAGGCCTTGCGCGCGCTTTCGTACCCGGAATCCTCGCCCGGTGCCTGCATCTTCGCCATCATCATCCGGCGCATGGCGAGCGACCGCTCCAGCGCGCGGATGTTGACGCGGGCGAGATGGCCATAGGCAGGGATGTAGCGGTTGGTGAGCTCGTCGAGGAGATGGCCGACCTGGCCCGCCATCACCATCGACAGCAGCGAGGTGATCACCGCGAGGATGATGAGTCCCGCGGCAATGCCGACGATCTTCTGCCTGATCGAATTTCGAAACATGCCCAGCCCGGCCGCAGCTGCAATGAGCGGGTCCACCCCGCCGTGGCGGCCAGACAGCTAATAGAGTTCCGCGGGGCGCGGTGCAAGCGACCGGCGCCTGCCATCCCGTCCCAAGGCGGCGCCGGCGGCTAGCGCAGGCCTTCGTAGACCATCAGGCCGCGCGCGATGGCGAGCTTGCGCAGGGTCCGCGGCACGAACCGCTCCTGGGGATGCAGGTAACGCCATGAGGTCAGCACCAGGTCGTGCAGCCGGCTGACGTCGTCCTCGAACGGGGCGAGCAGGCCGGTGAGGCTCGCCGGCATATGGACGCGGGCGGTGAAGGGCAGCAGCAGCAATTCGAGATGCGCCTTGGCGCCGGCCTCGGTGGTGGCGGTGATGCCGGCGATGGCCGGCAGGGTCTCTTCGACGACGCAGGTGATGATGTCTTCGATCTCGCCGCGGCTCTCGCCGGCGAACAGGGCGGAAAAGCTCCGGTTCTTGAGATCGCAGCCGAGCAGGGCGGAGGTACGGGTGCCGGCGACGCGGAACGGAAAGCGGGTCTCGCCGTCATAGGACAGCACGAAGATGTCGGACAGGAGGTCGCGGACCGCGGACGGCTCGAACTCACTCCTCTCAGGTGCACGTGCGTTGCCGCGCTTCGCATTCCAATAGGCGAAGAACGCGCGGCTCGAGCTGTGTTTCATCTAAACCTTGCCCGGCGCCTGTCTCAGCGGGACACATCTGTCCCGGTTTTGCTCAGGCGCCTTCCCTTCTCTGTTGTGCAGGGAAGGCTGTGCAGCGTCCATGCCGTGGCCGCGCTTTGGGCGGCTTATCGGCAGGTTTGTGTCGTTAACGTAAATTTAACTATGTCCTTGGCGCCCGCGGAACCTGTGGGTAGGGTCCGTGCGTTCCCGTTCGCGCCGACTGCCCCAAGCGCCGGCGCCGTTGGTACACAGGTGGCGTCAAACAGTTTGGTCACCGTGCGGGGAGGGGTGGGGATGTTCTCCCGATCCCTCCGGGGCACGAGAAGACCAGCCGATCAGGGAGGGCGTTCTCAGCGCCCTCCCTTTTCTTTTGTCCCGATTCCGCGCTGCGCGACACCCGGTGTCCGATTTCGGGATTGTGCACTTGCACAGGGGTGCGAAAGCCGCCTATCTCTGATCCACCGCCGCATCGAGGTCGCCGACCCCTTGGACTCCCATCCCGAATCCCCGCTTGCGCCGCCGCCGGAGGCGCCGCGCGAGCCGATCCTGACCTTGCCGCCGGCGCTCACCGCCTACATCCTCCTGATCGCGGCGATCCATCTGCGGGTGCTGCTGCCGCCGGAGCTGGAGAACTGGACCATCGACGTCTTCGGCTTCATCCCGAAGCGCTACGATTCGACGCTGCTCGACATCACCTTTCCGGGCGGCGAGGGCGCCAAGGTCTGGACCTTCGTCACCTATTCGCTGCTGCACGCCAACCTCACCCATATCGGCTTCAACGTGCTGTGGCTGCTGCCGTTCGGCAGCGCGCTGGCGCGGCGCTTCGGTGCGCTGCGTTTCTTCGTCTTCATGGCGGTGACGGCGGCCGCCGGCGCGCTCGCGCATCTGTTGACCCATGAGCACGCGATTGCACCGATGATCGGAGCGTCGGCTTCGGTGTCGGGGACGATGGCGGCGGCGATCCGCTTTGCCTTCGTGAAGGGCAGCTTCCTGTCGTTCAGCCGTGGCGATGCCGAGGCGGCGGCCAGGGTGCCTGCGCTGTCGCTGTGGCGGGCACTGCGCAACGGACGGGTGCTCGCCTTCCTGGCGATCTGGTTCGGCGTCAACATCCTGTTCGGCGCCACCTCGCTGTCGCTCGGCGGCGAGGGCGCGAGCGTCGCCTGGCAGGCGCATATCGGCGGCTTCCTCGCCGGACTGCTGCTGTTCTCGTTGTTCGATCCGGTGCCGCGCACGCGGGACGATGCTGCAGATGCGTCGTCGGTGGATCAGTCGGGGCGCGTCTGATCGCCGCTTGCGGCGTGGATCGAATTCCTCCATCATCTTTGCGAAGCAGAAACAAAGCGGGCCGACAAATCGAGCCCTGCTACTCACCGCGCCCCGGAACCGAAATCGGCGCGGAACTGTTGATTGAAGACTCTGGCGAACAGGCTCGACCCCGCCCAAGGCGGGGCACGAGCGGATTCAGGGAGGCCGACAATGACGGTACGTTCCATTCTCGATGCAAAAGGCCATCAGGTCATGAGCGTCGCGCCCGGCGCGAAGCTCTCGGCCGCGGTCAAGCTGCTCGGCGAGCGCAAGATCGGCGCGGTGCTGGTGATGGAGCAGGGCCGCATGGAGGGCGTGCTGTCGGAGCGCGACATCGTGCGCGTGCTCAGCGAGCGCGGCGCGGGCGCGCTGGACGAACCGGTTAGCGCTGTCATGACCAGGAAAGTCGTGAGCTGCCGCGAGTCCGATACCGTCAGCGGCATCATGGAGATGATGACCACGGGAAAATTCCGCCATCTTCCTGTCGTCGAGGACGGCAAGGTGGTCGGGCTGATCTCGATCGGCGACATCGTCAAGCGGCGCGTGGAGGAATATGAGCGCGAGCAGGAGGCGCTGCGCGACTACATCAAGACCGCCTGACTGCTACTTCCCGGTGCCGCCCGCGCCGCTCGACGGCGGCACCAGGATGTCGATCGCTTCCTCGATCGCGCTGATGGAGCGTTCGGCGGCGCGGATGCCGTGCGCGATCAGGTCGTCGGCGCGGTGGAAGTCGAACCAGCCGATCTGACCGACCCGCGGCGAGATCAGCATGTCCGGCGGATCGCCGGCAAGGCGTGCGCGGGTGATGCGGTCCTGCATGATGTTGAAGGCGTCGACCATGACGCTCGAGATGCCGGGCCGGCTCGCGCTGCCGAAAAACTCCCGCTTCACGGTGCGTTCGGCGGAGAAGAAGCGGCCGAACCGGCGCTTCGGCGGCTCCGGCTCGAGCTCGGCGTCGGCCGTCACCGCAACCGTCACCTCGGGCGCGGCCGACGGGCCGTGATTGTAGATCGTGGTCGAGTGCGCGAACACGTCGCTGGAGAGGTTCGCCGCAATGACGATCTCGGCGCCGAGCGCGCGCGCGGCCGAGACCGGCACCGGATTGACCAGCGCGCCGTCGACCAGCCAGCGGTCGCCGATCAGGACCGGCGCGAAGATGCCGGGCAGGGCGTAGGAGGCGCGCATGGCGTCGACCACGCGGCCCTGGGTCAGCCAGATCTCGTGCCCGGTGCGCACTTCGGTGGCGACACTGGCGAACTTGACCGTGAGGTCCTCGATCATGACCTGACCCAGCGCCGCCTCGATCTCGGCGGCCAGCTTGGCGCCGCGGATCAGACCTGAGCCGTTGAGGCGGATGTCGAGGTAGCCGAGCACGCTGCGCGGCTGCAGGCCGCGCGCCCACTGCTCCAGCGTCTCGATATGGCCGGCCGCGTAGGCGCCGCCGACCACGGAGCCGATCGAGGTGCCGACCACGACATTGGGGACGATGCCGTGGGCCAGCAGGGTCTTGATGATGCCGATATGGGCGAAGCCGCGCGCGGCGCCGCCGCCGAGCGCAAGCCCGATGACCGGCCGGCGAACCGTACCCAGTCCTACCTTGTCGGGACCGTCGGAGCTCTTGTGGCCTCGGCCCATCCAGCTATCCAACACGACAAATCTCCTGCCAGCGCGAGACTAGGCCGCGCAGCATGGCTGCGCCAGCGTCGTCCGTCTTCATGGTTATTCCCACAGGCATGATTCATGCCCGGGTGGTCCGCGGTAGGCAGGGAATGTGACTGGACCGCGACGACAGGGCTAACATCGGCTTGATCGCGCGGTTCCAAATGGCGGACGCCGCCCGCCCGGACTGTGACAAAGCCTTGGACGCCGCCTGGATCCCCTTGGACGAAGGCTTGAATTTGCCGCGTTTTCGTTGAAAAGCATGGTGATGACTTCGAGGGGCAACGGCATCGGCGGATGCGGGCGGGGCGTGCGGCTCCTTCCGCTGTTGACGCTTGCGGCATTTTTGCTGGCCCTGATCCCCGGTTCCGTATCCGCGCAGTTCTTCAGCGACCGGCCGCCGCCAATTCCGCCCGCCTCGGTCCCGGAGGTGCCGTCCGGTCCGGCGCTCAACCTGGCGCCGCCATCGGGCGGCGGTTCAGGGCCCGTTCTGCCCGGCCCGCTCAACCAGCCGACCATCGTCCAGCCCTCGATTGCGACGGTGCCGCCGGTCGTAGCAGCGCCGCCGGCCGGTTCGCCGGCCGCCGGGCAGGCGGTGCTGTCGCTGACGGCGCGGTACGGCAAGGACCTGCCGGTCATCAATGCCGGGCTGGTGTGGCGGGTGTTCGCCGACAAGCCTGACGACAACGGTACCTACAAGCTGATCCGCGAAGAGCGCGGGGCGACGCCCAACGTGGTGCTGCCGCCCGGCAACTATGTCGTCCATGTCGCGCTCGGCCTCGTCAGCGCGGTGCGCGCCGTCAGCCTGAAGTCGGAGACCGACCGCGAGTCCTTCGTGCTGCCTGCCGGGGGCCTGCGGATCGAGGGCCGGGTCGGCAGCAGCAAGATCCCCGCCAACCAGATCTCGTTTGCGATCTACAAGGGCAGCCAGTTCGACGGCTCGGACCGTGGACCAATGGTGCCGAACGTTGCCGCCGGCGACGTCGCGCTGCTGCCCGAGGGCACCTACTACATCGTCTCCAACTATGGCGACGCCAACTCGGTGGTGCGCTCCGACATTCGCGTCGCGGCGGGCAAGCTGACCGACGTCACCGTTACCCATCGCGCCGCCGTCATCACCCTCAAGCTGGTCAGCGAGCGGGGCGGCGAGGCGCTGGCCAACACCGCCTGGTCGGTGATCACGCCGGGCGGCGACGTGATCAAGGAATCGATCGGCGCGTTCCCGCGCGTCGTGCTCTCCGAAGGCGAGTATCGCGCGATCGCCAAGAACGAAGGCAAGGTGTTCGAGCGTCCCTTCAACGTCGTCAACGGCGTCGATGGCGAAGTCGAGGTCGTGGCGCGCTGACGTCCGACCGGCCTGCATTTCATGCAGCTGTCATAGTCTCTAATGTGAACTAACCATCGCGCGAATTTGAGCCGTCATAATCGCTCGCGGCGATACCGGGCCTGCCTATTTTTACACGACGTTAAGCCGCGGCATGACTTGGATGCCGTGGGGACTAGTGTTTGCGTGGGGCGCGCCATGGTCATGGCCAACAAGAAATCAGCACAGGCATCGGCCAAATTCAATTCCGAGATGTTCGCCGACGTACCGGTTCTGCAACGCAAGTGGCAGGCCGCGGTCCGTCCCGGCGAAAGGCTGCCGCACTATGAAGATGTGATGCTCGGCAGTCTCGGCCGGCTCGCGGATCACATCGTGCTGCTGCGGAGCGTCGATGGCATGCTCAGCGTCTCGCACGCCGGCCGCTATGTCCAGACATGGCTGAACGACGAGCGCTGGGACATTCCGCTCAGCGCGCTGCCGCCGGACTGCGCCACCGCGTTGACCGAAGCTGCCGCAAACGCGCGTGAGAACTGCCGGCCCTATCTGGCGTCAGCGCATTGCGTCCGCGACGGGTTGGTGCGGACCTTCGACGTGCTGGCGCTGCCGACGCGGTCGCGCTGGGGCGGTATCCTGGTCGGCGTTTACGTCAACGAGCGCAATGCGCAGTACAATCTGCTCGATACGATTTTCTCAGCCGCCGACGAGGGCGTGCTGTCGCTCGCAGCGATCCGCGATGCGCGCGGCGAGCCGGCCGACTTCCAGATCGTGCATCTCAACCAGGGCGCCGCAAGGCTGCTGATGCAGCCTGCGACCGACTTGCTGTGGTGCCGGCTCAGCGCCGGCGGCAATCCGCTTGCGGCGCCGGCGGTGATGAGCCGTCTGCGTGGATTTGTCGGCGGCGGCCCGGGCGGGCAGTTCGAGATCGACAGCGGCGATCGCTGCCTGCGGCTCGGCGTCACGGCGTTCGGCGACATGCTGTCGCTGACCGTCTCCGACGTCACCGCGCTGAAGCAGCGCGAGCTGTCGTTCCGCCTGCTGTTCGAGAACAATCCGATGCCGATGTGGGTGTTCGACGCCGGCACGATGGAATTCCTCAGCGTCAACGACGCCGCCGTTCAGCATTATGGATACAGCCGGGAAAAGTTTCTCGGCATGACGCTGCGCCAGATCTGGCCGGTGGACGAATGGAGCGTGCACAGCGCCGCCTTGCGCGAGATCGGCGACGTCTATCAATCGAGCCGCGACTGGCGGCACATCAGGGCCGACGGCAGCGAGATCCATGTGCTGACCTTCGGACGCAAGGTGGCGTTCGAGGGCCGCGACGGCTATCTGGTCGCGGTGGTCGACATCACCGAGCGCCGCGCCGCCGAAGCGCGGATCGCGCATATGGCGCACCATGACGGTCTCACCAATTTGCCGAACCGCGACTACTACCAGGAGCGCCTGCGCGAGGCGCTGGAGCGCGGCCGGAGCGGCAACAAGCGTGTCGCGGTGATGTGCATCGACCTCGACCTGTTCAAGAACGTCAACGACTCCTTCGGGCATCCGATGGGCGACCGGCTGCTCAAGCTGGTGGCGGAGCGGCTGCGCGAGGTGGTCCGCGACGACAACGTGGCGGCCCGCCTCGGCGGCGACGAGTTCGCGATCGTGCTTGCGGCCGACGTTTCGCCGAACGAGGCCAGCGCTTTCGCCGAACGGCTGATCGATGCGCTGAGCGCGCCCTACAACATCGACGGGCTCGAGGTCGTGGTCGGCGCCAGCGTCGGCATCGCGCTGTCACCGGGCGACGGTACGACGTCGGAAGAGCTGATGCGCAATGCCGACATGGCGCTGTACCGCGCCAAGTCGGAGGGCGGCGGCGTGCATCACTTCTTCGAACCGGAGATGGATCAGCAGGCGCAGAAGCGCCGCGACATGGAGCGCGATCTGCGCGCGGCCTTCAGCAACGGCGAGTTCGAGCTGTACTACCAGCCGCTGGTCGATATCGCGGCCGGCCGCATCTCTGGCTTCGAGTCGCTGCTGCGCTGGCGGCACCCGCAAAAGGGCATGGTCTCGCCTGCGGAGTTCATCCCGGTCGCCGAAGACATCGGCCTGATCGTCGCGCTCGGCGAATGGGTGCTGCGCGAAGCCTGCTCCGAGGCGATCAAGTGGCCCGCCGACGTCAAGGTCGCCGTCAATCTGTCGCCGGTGCAGTTCCGCAGCCGCAACCTGGTCCAGGCGGTGATCTCGGCGCTGGCGCATTCCGGCCTGCCAGCGCGGCGGCTCGAGCTCGAGATCACCGAGTCGGTGTTTCTGGCGGAGACCGAGGCCAACCTCGCGATCCTGCATCAGTTGCGTGAGCTCGGCGTCAGCATCTCGATGGACGATTTCGGCACCGGCTATTCCTCGCTGAGCTATCTGCGCAGCTTCCCGTTCGACAAGATCAAGATCGACCGCTCCTTCGTGAAGGATCTGGCGCGGCGCTCCGATTGCCTCGCGATCGTGCGCGCGATCTCGGGGCTCGGCCGCAGCCTCAAGATCACCACGACGGCGGAAGGGGTCGAGACGACAGACCAGCTCGACTGGCTGCGCGCCGAAGGCTGCAACGAGGTGCAGGGATTTCTGTTCAGCGCGGCGAGGCCGGCAGGCGAGATCGCGGCGCTGCTGAGCGGTTTTGCGGAGCGTGCGTCGAAGGCGGCGTGAGTCTCGCGTCCACGCGCCAAGTCCGGCAATGGCTGCCTTCGTAGCCCGGGTGAGCGAAGGGACACCCGGGGCCAAAGTCCCGCATATCGCTGCGCTCATGCGGGCTACAAGGTCGCCACAGGGGCGCGCCTCGTCTAGAACCGCGTCACGATATCCGACAGGGCCGGACGCGGGCGATCCTCGCTGGGCTTGGTCGGGGTGCCGATGTGAATGAGCCCGGCGAGCTTCTCGTCCGGCTTGAGGCCGAGGCCGTCGAGCACGTCGCGGTCGAAGGCGAACCAGCCGGTCAGCCAGCAGGCGCCGTAGCCGAGCGCGGTCGCCGCGGTGACGATGTTCATCGCGCTGGCGCCCGCCGACAATTCCTGCTCCCACGGCGGTACCTTCGGGTGCGGCTTGGTGAAGGAGACCACGCCGATCACCAGCGGCGCGTCGGTCAGACGTTTCTTCTCGACCTCGATGTCGGAGGCCGGCGCCCCGGGATTCTTCCGGGCGAAGACCTTTGCGATCACGTCGCCGGCCCGCGCGCGGGCATCGCCCTCGAACACGATAAAGCGCCAGGGCGCGAGCTTGCCGTGGTCGGGCACGCGCGCGCCGATCGTCAAAATGGTCTCGAGCTCGGCCGCGGACGGGCCCGGGCCGGTCATCTCGCGCGGTTTCATCGAGCGGCGCGTCTTCAGGAGTTCAATGGCATCGGGCACGGAAATGTCCTTCAAGGGGAGTCGTGCCCCCAAGATGGGGGCACGACCAAACCAATGAAAGCCAGTTTAGACCGATTGTGAAGATCAGGCGACGGATCGCGCCCGCTTCACGTCGGGCGGCGTCGCCTCATCCACCAGCGCGGCGATCGCCTCATCGGTCGGCATCACGGTCTGCCGCTCGCTGCCGAGGCGGCGGACCGAGACCGAGTGGGTCTCGGCTTCCTTCTTGCCGACGACGAGCAGGGCCGGGATCTTGGCCAGCGAGTGCTCGCGGACCTTGTAGTTGATCTTCTCGTTGCGCAGGTCGATCTCGACCCGCAGCCCGGCGCGGCGCGCCGCGGCCGCCACCACCTTGGCGTATTCGTCGCCTTCGGAGGTGATGGTCGTGACCACGAGCTGGGTCGGCGCCAGCCAGAGCGGGAAGTTGCCGGCATAGTGCTCGATCAGGATGCCGATGAAGCGCTCCATCGAACCGCAGATCGCGCGGTGCACCATGACGGGTGCCTTCTTCGAGCCGTCGTGATCGATGTAGAACGCGCCGAACCGCTCCGGCAGGTTGAAGTCGACCTGGGTCGTGCCGCACTGCCAGTCGCGGCCGATGGCGTCGCGCAGCACATACTCGAACTTCGGTCCGTAGAACGCGCCTTCGCCCGGATTGATCTCGGTCCGGATGCGGTTGCTGCCCTTGGCCTTGATCTCCGACAGCACCGTCGCCATCACGCGCTCGGCGTGATCCCACATCTCGTCGGTGCCGACCCGCTTCTCCGGCCGCGTCGAGAGCTTGACCGTGAGCTCGCCGTCGAAGCCGAAATCGGCATAGGTCGACAGGATCAGATCGTTGATCTTGAGGCACTCATCGGCGAGCTGCTGCTCGGTGCAGAACACATGGGCGTCGTCCTGGGTGAAGCCGCGCACCCGCATCAGGCCGTGCATCGCGCCCGACGGCTCGTAGCGATGCACGACGCCGAATTCGGCGAGCCGCAACGGCAGGTCGCGGTAGCTCTTCAGCCCGTGCTTGAAGATCTGCACATGGCCCGGGCAGTTCATCGGCTTCAGCGCGAACCAGCGCTTGTCCTCGGCCTCGTCGCCGGCGGACTGCGCCGCGAACATGTTCTCGCGATACCAGTCCCAATGGCCCGAGGTCTCCCACAGCGCCTTGTCGAGGATCTGCGGGGCGTTGACCTCGTTGTAGTCGCCGAGCAGCCGGCGCCGCATATAGGCGATCAGCTGCTGGAAGACGGTCCAGCCCTTGGGGTGCCAGAACACCACGCCCGGGCCTTCCTCCTGGAAGTGGAACAGGTCGAGCTCGCGGCCGAGCTTGCGGTGGTCGCGCTTCTCGGCTTCCTCGATCTGCTTGAGATAGGCGTCGAGGTCTTCCTGCTTGGCGAATGCCGTGCCGTAGATGCGGGTCAGCATCGGATTGTTGGAGTCGCCGCGCCAATACGCGCCCGCCACCTTCATCAGCTTGAAGGCGTTGCCGATCTTGCCGGTCGAGGTCATGTGCGGGCCGCGGCACAGATCGAACCAGTCGCCCTGGAAGTAGATCTTGATCGGCTCGTTGCCGGGAATCGCGTCGACCAGCTCGACCTTGAAGGCCTCGCCTTTGTCGCGGAACACCTGCTTGGTCTTCTCGCGATCCCAGACTTCCTTGGTGAACGGCTTGTCGCGCGCGACGATCTCGCGCATTCGTTTCTCGATCGCGGCAAAATCTTCCGGAGTGAACGGCTCGTTGCGGAAGAAGTCGTAGTAGAAGCCGTTCTCGATCACCGGGCCGATCGTGACCTGGGTGCCCGGCCACAGCGACTGCACGGCTTCCGCCAGCACATGCGCGGCATCGTGCCGGATCAGTTCCAGCGCGCGCGGGTCTTCGCGGCCGATCAGCTCGATTTTGGCGTCGGCCTCGATCGGATCGTTGAGGTCGGCAAGCGTGCCGTCGAGCGCCATCGCGACGGTGCGCTTGGCGAGCGAGGGCGAAATGCCTTTGGCGATGTCGAGACCGGTGGTCCCTCTCGGGAAATCGCGCCTCGCTCCATCAGGGAAGGTGAGGGCGATCTTGTTCACGGGTTCTGCGGGTTTGAGGTTAGAGAGGCTGTACTGGAATCCGGATTCGGATTTGGGTGGCGTATCGGCCATGGTGTCTCCTGTAGCTCACTCCTGCGAACGAGCGCAGGTAAGCGGAAAGCAGCGGTATAGCAGGGGATTTGACGCCTGCAATCCGGCAATATCAAGAAAATGGGCCGCCGGCCGCACCGAATCGAGGGACGCTTGCCTGCAGCTGACGCGTTGCGACGCTGCCGATCATCGTCTAACGTCCGGCGTCCATTTTTCCGCCATCGCGCAATCCGCAAGGTTCATGTTTTCCCGTCTCCTGTTTTTCGTGGCGTTGCTTCTGATCCCGGGCGTGTTGCGGGCGGAAGAAACACCGGTCCAGAAGGCCGGATTCGCGAAAAAGCTGACCATCTATCTCGCCAAGGGACCGGCGAATGCCTGCGGCGCCGGCTGCGATCGCTGGATCGCGATCGAAGGCGAGATCGATCGGGAAGCCGCGCAGCGGATTCGCACCTTCCTCTTTCCGATCAAGGACCGGCAGCTTCCGATCTACCTTCATTCGCCGGGCGGAAACGTCGAGCAGTCCTATGGGATCGCGCGGTTCCTGCGCGCGCACAAGGCCATCGCCCGGGTCGGCCGTACCATCGTGCCGGCCTGTTCCACAGGCACGCAGGTCGACGCCGCCTGCCTGAAGATCAAGGCTGCGAAGGGGGAGGTCGAGGCCGAGCTCACCACGCGCAACGCGATGTGCGTGTCGGCCTGCGCCTATCTGTTCCTGGGCGCGACCAGCCGCGAAGTGGCGCCTGACTCAGTGCTCGCGGTGCATAACTCCAAGCTGATGTTCGTCGTCCACGGGCATCCGCCGGCGCAGGTCGTCGCCGACTTCAGACGGCGCGAGATGGTGAGCGCCGACCGCGACCGCAATGTCTTCCTCGCGGCGATGGGCATCAGCCATGAGCTCAGCGACCTCATCAAGTCCGTGAAGTTCGAGGACCTGCACGTGTTGACGCGGCCGGAGCTCTATCGATTCGGCATCGATACGCGGCCGCTGCCGGAAACCCTGTGGGCGGTGGAGAAGGAGACACGGCCCTATGTTCGCAAGATCGTGCAGCAGAAAAGAGCCGACGGCAGCTCGTTCCGCATGATGGAGTGGCGGCTGTTCTGCGAGAGCAAGGATCGCGGGCGGCTGATGTTCGTGCGCGAGTTCGAGGAGGGGGCAGCCGGCAAGAGCACGGTGGCGATGATGGCCGGCGCGTCCAGGACCGTCGCATTCGGCCGATCGGCGCGGTTCGGCAAATACGAGGTCTGGAGCGAGGCGGTGACCTCCGACACCGTCAAGGCGATGCTCGCGGCCCCGCATCTGCAGATCGGCGAAAGCGCGCCGGCAACCGACGGCAAGCTTGATACCAAGTCTGACAGCAAGTCCGACCTTGCGACATTCGATATCGACACCACCGGGCTGGAGCAGGGGTGGACGCAGCTTCTGGCATCGTGCCCGGCGGCGACCACCGGTCCGAAGCCTGCGAGCCCGTTGCCGGCTGCCGCGTCGCCGAGCGTCAGTGCGGTGCCGGCGTCGTCGCCGTCGCCATGAGCGCAAGAGGCGCCGTTCGATCAGGTGCCATGCATTTAGATGCAGTTGCATCGATCTCGCCGTCTGCTAACACCGCGGCGTGAAACGCTTCGCTCCCACCGCATTGATGCTCGGCAATATCGTCACCGGCTGCTCGGTGCTGGCGCCGGCCGGCATGCTGGCGGAGTTGTCCGACGGACTCGGCGTCACGATCCATACCGCGGGTCTCCTGATCACCTTCGGCGCGATCGTGCTGTGCGTGGGCTCGCCGGTGACGGCGTGGCTGACCAGCCGGATCGAGCGGCGGGCGCTGCTGACGGCGACGCTGCTGGTGCTGACGCTGACCAATGCGGCCTCCGCCTTCGCGCCGAACTACGACAGCCTCCTGATCATTCGGCTGGTGATGCTCGCGGTCGGCGTGCTCTACACGCCGCAGGCGGCGGGCACCGCGGCACTGATCGTGCCGGTGGAGAAGCGCGGCAGCACGATAGCCTACATCTTCCTCGGCTGGTCGCTTGCCGCCGCGATCGGGCTGCCGCTGATCACCTTCATCGCAAGCCGCTACGGCTTTCGCGTGACCTATGGCGCGATCGCGCTGACAGGGCTTGTGAGTTCCCTGCTGCTGTGGTGGCGGCTGCCAGGCGGACTGCACGGCGCGCCGGTTGACCTCAGAACCTGGGTCGATCTCGGTCGCAATCCGATGGTCATTCTGCTGCTGTCGATCACGACGCTGCAGATGTCCGGCCAGTTCGTGGTGTTCACCTTCATGGGGCCGCTGCTCGCCAAACTGACCGGCGCCAATGCGGACGCCGTCGGGATCGTGTTCGCGCTCTACGGCATCTTCGGGTTCGTCGGCATCGTGATCGCAACGCGCGTGGTGGACTCGTGGGGCGCCTGGAAAACCTCGGTCCTGTTCACCGTGCTGCTGCTCGCAGGCGTAGCCGGCTGGGCACTGAGCGCCGGGGCCTACGCCCTGATGGCCGCCTCCGTCGCGGTGTGGGGCCTCGGCTTTGCATCGACCAATTCGATGCAGCAGGTACGCCTGGTCGGTGCGGCGCCGGCGCTCGCTTCGGCGTCGGTCTCGCTCAATACCTCGGTGCTGTATATCGGCCAGGCCATCGGCTCCGCGATCGGTGGCTTGCTGTTCGCCCACGAATGGCTGCACAGCGCAGGCTACGTGGCCACGGTCTTCGTCGCGGCGGCGCTCGCGGTCGTAATCATCACGCGGCCGCGACGGACGGCTGCCACCGCCGCAGCCGAGTGAACGGCTGGCTTTCACGCATGCGTTCGCGAGAGCATCAACGATCCGCGTGAGGACCATCCTGGAGCTCGACTGCGCGTCACCACCTCACGCTCTGGCTGGGCACGATGAACGCCGTCGTACTCGGCTTGTTCGGATTGTGGGTGAAGTAGCCGTAGGCGGCGACGATCACGACGAGCAAGGCAAGCACGGCCAGCAAGTCGATCTGCCGGGGATCATGACCGTTGTGGCTGATTTTCCAGCGCATTGTTGTTTCCTCCCCAAAGGGGCAACGAAACAATGCGCCAACTATCGCCACAGTTCCGACGGGCAGCACTGCGCGCCGCGCTTGGACGTGCCGCAGCAACCGATCAATTGTCGTTGACGCCGCGTCAACCCTCGTTGACGCCGCGCCAGCGGCCATAGCTCCAGGGCAAGTACCAGCGTGCCCCGGGCGGCTTCGTCAGCGGGACATTATCGATCCCGGATGTTCCCCAGGGCTGGCAGCGCAGCAGCCGCGCCAGCGTCATCCAGCCGCCGCCCCACAGGCCGAAGCGTTCGATCGCCTCGTCGCCATAGACCGAACAGGTCGGCAGATGCCGGCAGTTGTAGCCGACCAGCGGCGACAGCGTGTGCCGGTAGATCCAGATCAGGGCGCGGCCGAAGTTGCGCGGCAAGCGGCGCATGGTGCTGGCACAGTCCATGCATCGTGGATGGTGTGTCGTTGAATGGTCTGTCGGCGGCATACGCAAGTATGTACGTAGTCTTGCGGGGGTTCCAAGCCAAGGAACTGTTTTGTTGCAGATATTTACGCCACAGTTCGTTATTATTGCACAGCACCGATGGCGCTGCAGCAAGGGCTCTATGGACGGTCCGGGTCAGCAACGCTACCGTTCCCATAACGCGCCGCTGACAGAATCGTGGCGCATTGCCATGGGGCCATTGCCACCGCTCGCATCACCAAGGGCTTGGGGGAAGGAACCAAATTGAGGCTCGTCAAGTCGCTCTCGTTGCGCAGTTGGGCGCTTACCGGCGCCGTTGCTCTTTGCTTCGCAGCTTCCGGCACCGCCGCCATGGCGGGCGGTTCCGCGCAGGCCAATTCGACCCTCGAAGAGCGCAAGCTGCCGATGAAGTTCAGCTGGATCGCCTGCCAGCCGAATTGCCGCGGCTGGGTGTCCGCGGTCGGCATCATCACGGCCGATAGTCCGAGGGAATTCGACGAGTTCGCGCGCGGCCGCCAGCTCAACGGCGCCACCATCGTGCTCGACTCCAGCGGCGGCTCGGTCAACGACGCGATCGCGCTCGGCCGCCGCTTCCGCGGTCTCGGCGTGCTGACCACGGTCGGCACCAGCGTTGCCAATCAGGCCGCGCAAGGCCGCGCGAGCGTTCTGCCGGATGCCTATTGCGAGTCGATGTGCGTGTTCCTGCTGCTGTCGGGCAAGACGCGCTACGTTCCGCCGGCCGCCCATGTCCGCGTGCATCAGATCTGGATGGGCGATCGCGCCGACGACGCCAAGGCCGCGAGCTACACCGCGCAGGACCTGATGATCGTCGAGCGCGATATCGGCCGTCTTGCCAAGTACACCTTCGATATGGGCGGCGCGGGTGATCTGCTGGCGCTCTCGCTCAGCGTGCCGCCGTGGGAAGACCTGCACGAATTGTCGGCGGCGGAGTTGCGGCTGACCAACCTCATCACCACCGATGCGGTTGCCGACGTGCTGCCGCGGCAGGACAACAGCAAGGACAACGCAATTCCCGTCGCCGAGGCGAAGCCGAAGAACAACGATCGCTTCGTGAGCAGCACGATGGAGGGCGAGGCGCCACCGGCGGCGAGAGCGACCAAGACCGCCGAGGCCGTGGTGCCGACCGGCGGCAACGCAGCGCCGGCGCCGGCGCCGGTCCAGCCCGCGCAGTAGGACGTGGGCCGGCGGAAGTAAGGCTTACGCCGGCTGCTTCGCCTTGGCCTCGATCTGGCCGATCGCATCGACCACGGCATCGAAGGTCAGCAAGGTCGAGGCATGGCGGGCCTTGTAGTCGCGCACCGGCTCAAGCAGCGCGATATCGGCCCATTTGCCGCCCTGCGGGGGCCGGCCGTTTTCCTTCAGCATCTTGCGGACCGTCTCGCGCAATTCGCGCAACTCGTCCGCGGTCGAGCCCACCACCTGGCTTGCCATGATCGAGGAGGAGGCCTGGCCGAGCGCACAGGCCTTCACATCATGGGCGAAGTCCGTCACCACGGGACCGTCCATCTTGAGGTCGACCTTGACGGTCGAACCGCACAATTTGGAGTGGGCGGTGGCGCTGGCGTCCGGGTCGGCAAGCCGTCCGAGGCGCGGAATATTGCCGGCCAACTCGATGATCCGCTTGTTGTAAATGTCGTTCAGCATGAGGACAGATGCCTGGTTCCGGCCGTGCCGGGCGCTCTTGGCGGCTGGGTTGCACCGCCCTATATATGGGCGGCAACGCCGGAAACATAGCCCGGCCATGCAGCCAGCGCGGCCCACCTCCGCCGCGGCGGTGCTACAATAATGGGACTCAGGCGCCCGGCGGTCGAACCATCCGCCCCGTCTGCCCGGTGACACATCCGGACCAAGGTCAAATCCGAGGGCCGGTCGAACGGAGAAGACATGGACGCCTTGATCAAATCGATTCGCCCCAACAAGCCGGCCGACGCGAAGCCCGGCGAGCTCGACCCCTCAGAATTCATGACGGCGGCCGTTCGTGCCGATCAGCCGCGCCCGTCGCGGGCGGAGGCGGAGGACGCCGTCAAGACGCTGCTCGCCTATATCGGCGAGAACACGGGCCGCGAGGGCCTGCTCGACACGCCGCGCCGGGTCGTCGAGGCCTATGACGAACTTTATCAGGGCTACCACCAGTGCCCGGCCGAGGTGCTGAACCGCACCTTCGGCGAGACCGCCGGCTACGACGATTTCGTCCTCGTCCGCGACATCGAGTTCACCTCGCAGTGCGAGCATCACATGATGCCGTTCTACGGCAAGGCGCATATTGCCTATACGCCGGTGGAGCGCGTCGTCGGCCTCTCCAAGCTCGCGCGGCTGACCGACATCTTCGCCCGCCGTCTGCAGACCCAGGAGCATCTCACCGCGCAGGTCGCGGCTGCGATCGACGAGGTGCTGAAGCCCCGCGGCGTTGCCGTGCTGATCGAGGCGGAGCATACCTGCATGTCGGTGCGCGGCGTCGCCAAGCATGGTGCATCGACCTTCACCAGCCGCTTCACCGGCATGTTCCGCGACAATCCGGCGGAGCAGCAGCGTTTCCTGTCCCTGGTGCGAGGACCGAACCGGTAACCTCGCATTTTCCTGAGCGAGGTTTTCCGTGTCCGCAGCGACCCACGATCACGACCGCGAGGAGGGGCTGGCCTTCCAGCCCAAATTCGACGCGGCAGGCCTTGTGACCTGCGTCGCGACCGATGCCGCGACCGGCGACGTGCTGATGGTCGCGCACATGAACGACGAAGCCCTGCGCAAGACGATCGCGACCGGCGAAGGCTGGTACTACAGCCGCTCGCGCAACGCGCTGTGGCGCAAGGGCGAGAGCTCGGGCCAGACCCAGCGCGTGGTCGAGATCCGGATGGATTGCGATCAGGACGCGGTGTGGATCAAGGTCGAGCAGATCGGCGCCGCCTGCCACACCGGACGGCGCTCCTGCTTCTATCGGGCGGTGAAGGACGAGGATGGCCATGTCAGCCTGTCCTTTGTCGACGCCGAGCAGCTGTTCGATCCGGCGCAGGTCTATCGCAAATAGCGTTTTCATCTGAATCAAATGCGACGCGTCGAAGCGTCGCGCTTCGTTGCTCCTCCTTTCGCGATGTGCCTATAATTCCCCATCATCGTCGCGCTGGGGGTGAGTTGTGGCGCATCGTCTGATACCGCTTGTTGGGTTTCTTGCCTGGGTTGTATTGCCGATTGGTGCAGCGCAATCGCAAACAACCGAGCGCGCACCCGACACGATGGCCGCGCGCGTCCTTGCCTGTGCACCTTGTCACGGCGCCGAAGGCGAGGGCACCAGCGACGCCTATTTCCCGCGGCTGGCCGGCAAGCCGGAGGGCTATCTCTACAACCAGCTCATCGCATTCCGGGATGGACGGCGGAAATATCCGCCGATGAACTATCTGCTGGAGTTTCAGACCGACGATTACCTGAAGAAGATTGCCGAATATTTCGCCTCGCTCAGGCCGGCATTTCCGCCGCCGGTCCCGCCGGTCGACAGCAAGGAGATTCTGGCGCGCGGCGAGGAGATCGTGAAGAACGGCGATCCGCAGCACGGCATTCCGCCCTGTTCGGCCTGCCATGGTTCCACATTGGGCGGCATGGAGCCCGGCATTCCCGGCCTGCTTGGCCTGCGCGCGGCCTATATCAGCGGCCAGCTCGGCGGCTGGCGCTACGGCACGCGGACTGCGTTCGCTCCCGATTGCATGCAGATCGTCGCGAGCCTGCTGACGGAGGACGACGTGAAGGCGGTGGCAGCCTACCTGTCATCGCGTCCGGCGCCAGCCGATCCATCCTTCGCGCCGCGGGGCAGCCTTCCGATGCCGCTCAAATGCGGCAGCGAACCGCATTGAGGGGATCGTGCCGATGTCGCGAACCTTAACAGGACTGCTTGTCGGACTGATGCTGGCACTGTCGCCGATTGGGGCATCGGCGCAGCAGAAGGCGGCCGATCCGGCCGTCCTCGCCAAGGGCGAGTATCTCGCACGCGCCGGCGATTGCATCGCCTGCCACACCGCGCGCGAAGGCATGACCTTCGCCGGCGGCCTGCCGATGAAGACGCCATTCGGCACGCTGTACACGTCGAACATCACGCCCGATCCGCAGACCGGGATCGGCACGTGGACCTCCGATCAGTTCTACCAGATGATGCACAATGGCCGCTTTCCCGATGGCGGCCTGGTCTATCCGGCGATGCCGTTCGCCTCCTATACCAAGGTGACGCGCGAGGACAGCGACGCGATCTACGCCTATTTGCGCACGGTGCCGCCTGTGAGGCAGCTCAACAAGCCGCATGACCTGACATTCCCGTTCAACAATCGCTCGCTGATCCTCGGATGGCGCACGCTGTTCTTCAGGGAAGGCGAGTTCAAGCCGGATCCGACGAAGTCGGCGGAGTGGAATAGAGGTAACTATCTGGTCGAGGGACTGGGTCATTGCGGGATGTGTCACACCCCGATCAATGCGCTCGGCGGCAGCAAGCAGTCGCAGGCCTTCGAGGGCGGCCTGATCTCGATGCAGAACTGGTACGCGCCGTCGCTGACCTCCAACAAGGAGACGGGGCTCGGCGACTGGACCATCGAGGAGATCGTCGACTATCTGCGCAAGGGCGTGTCCGCCAAGGGCGCGGTGTACGGGCCGATGGCCGAGGTCGTGTACAACAGCCTGCAATATCTCAATGATGATGATGCGCGCGCGATGGCGGTCTACCTGAAGGGCCTTGCGCAGGGCGGTCCTCCGGAAAAGGCGTCGACTTCGCTGCCGTCGGCCGAGAGCAGTCTGCTGCTGTCCTTTGGCAAGTCGATCTATGACCGCGACTGCGCAAGCTGTCATGGCGCGGTCGGGCAGGGCATGCCGCCGGATTATCCGCCGCTTGCCGGCAATCAGTCGATCCAGATGGTCTCCGCGGTAAACCCGATCCGGATGGTGCTCAATGGCGGTTATCCGCCGGGCACGTCAGGCAATCCGATGCCCCACGGCATGCCGCCCTTCGCGCAGAAGCTGTCGGATGACGAGGTCGCGGCTGTCGTGACCTACATTCGAACGGCCTGGGGCAATCGCGGCGAGCCGGTGTCGGCGCGGCAGGCCAACGAACTGCGGGCAGCAACGCTGAACTAAAGCATGATCCGGAAAAGTGCGAAGCGGTTTTCCGAAACGATCATGCTCAAACAAAGGAGCTAAAGCGCGATGACTAGTCAATCTCGTCTCGTCGCGCGTTAGGGGGAGCGCGATCATGATCAACTCGTCTTCGCCGCAACCGCCGGCATCGGGCTCGGAAGACGATGATGTCGAGACCATCGTCCGCGCCGGTCCGGGTGGCGCGGTCGCGGTCGCGGGCATTGCGACGGCCGTCGTGGTCGGATTGTGGTTTGCATTCTACCTGCTGGTCTTCCTGCCGCGGAGCGTTCCCTGATGGCGAGCGAGACCGATCACAGCCTCGGCGAGGCCGTTGCCGCACGGATCGAGCGGCGCTGGGCGACGTTGTCGATCGTCATTGTCGGCGTCCTGGTCGGCATGGCGGCCTATATCGGCATCCATCAGGCGACGATGCCGCAGGGCCGGGTCGAAACCGCCGATCCCAAGACGCTGCATCTGTCGGGCGAATTCGTCGAGAGCAATCTCGGCAGCGAAATGCTGGCCGACGGATCGGTCACCGTGCGCGCGATTGGCCAGCAATATTCCTTCACACCGCAATGCATCGTGGTGCCCGCGGAGACTCCGATCACCTTCCGCGCCACCAGCGCCGATGTCGTCCACGGTTTCCTGATCGAGGGCACCAACATCAACACGATGCTGGTGCCGGGCTACGTCACCGACCTGCCGGTGCGCTTCAAGGCGCCGGGCGATCACGTGATGCCGTGCCAGGAATTCTGCGGCATCGGCCACCAGGGCATGTGGGGCAAGGTCAAGGTGGTCGACAAGGCTGCGTTCCGTGACATGGCGGCAGCGAAGCGGAGGCTGACCTGTGTTGATTAACAAGCGGCTGATCGCGGCGCATTTCTGGCTTGCCTTCATCGTGTTCGGCGTCGCGCTGGTGCTCGGCGCCTGGCAGATGTTCGTGCGCAGCCCGTTGAACGCCTGGCATTTCAATCCCGAGTTCTATTATCGCTCGGTCACCGCCCATGGCTCGGCGATGGGATACGTCTTCCCGACGTTGATCGCGATGGGATTCGGCTACGCGATCACCGAAGCCTCGCTCGAGAAAGAGCTGGTTGGACGGCGCTGGGCCTGGGTGGGCTTCTTCCTGGTCGCCGTCGGTGCCGTTGTCGCGATGATCCCGGTGTCGCTCGGGCTCGCCTCGGTGCTCTACACCTTCTATCCGCCGATGGTCGGCAACCCCTTCTATTACATCGGCGTCGTCATGGTCGTGGTCGGCTCATGGATCTGGGTCGCGCTGATGGTGACCAATTTCGTGATCTGGAAGCGCGAGAACCCGGGCAAGCCGGTGCCGCTTGCGATGTATGCCAATGTTGCGGGCTCATTGCTCTGGGGCTGGACCGCGGTCGGCGCGGCGCTGGAGATCCTGTTCCAGATCCTGCCCGTGGCGCTTGGGCTGAAGTCGACGATCGATGCGGGGCTGGCCCGTGTCTTCTTCTCCTGGACGCTGCATGCCATCGTCTATTTCTGGCTGATCCCGACCTACATCGCCTATTATACGATCTTTCCGCGTGCGATCGGCGGCCGGCTCTTCAGCGACGCGATGGCGCGGATTTCGTTCATCCTGTTCGTCGTGGTGGCGATGCCGATCGGCGTGCACCATCTGTTTGCCGACCCGCAGGTCGGCGCCGGATTCAAGTTCATGCACTCTGTGTTCACCGGCCTCGTCGCGCTGCCGACGCTGCTCACGGTGTTCACGATCTGCGCGTCGGCGGAGATCGCCAGCCGCCTGCGCGGCGGCCGCGGTGCATTTGGCTGGATCGGGGCGCTGCCGTGGTCCAATCCGATCATGCTGGCGACGGCGCTGTCGCTGGTCATGCTCGGCTTCGGAGGCGCCGGCGGTCTGATCAACATGAGCTATCAGCTCGACGCCACCGTGCACAACACGCAGTGGATCACCGGCCATTTTCACCTGATCTTCGGTGGCGCCATCGTCATCATGTATTTTGCCATCGCCTATGATCTGTGGCCGCATCTGACCGACCGGGCGCTGGACAGTTTTGCGCTGATGCGCACGCAGCTCTGGCTGTGGTTCATCGGCATGATCGTGACCACCTTCCCGTGGCACTATGTCGGTATTCTCGGCATGCCGCGCCGCATGGCCTATTATGACTATGCCAACCCGGCGATCTCGCCGCAGGCCTTGTCGGTCACGATGTCGGCAATCGGCGGATTCATCCTGTTGCTGTCGGGCCTGCTGTTCCTGCTGGTGTTGATCCGCGGGCAGTTCGGCGCGCGGGGCGAGGCTGGTGCGTACCGCTTCGCGGTGCCGTTGCACATGCCGGCGCGGATTCCGGTCGCGCTCAACTCGTTCGGCCTGTGGCTCGCATTGATGGTCGGCCTCACCGTGGTGAACTATGGTTTCCCGATTGCGCAGCTGATGGCGCTGAACGAGACCAGCGTGCCTGCGGTCTATGTCGGAGCAGGCCGATGAGCGACCAGCCGCTGTTCTCGCTTCGCAATCCGTGGTTCGGCGCCAGCGTCGGCATCACGGCCGCCATCGCCGTGTTGTCGGCCGTCGCAGGCCTGATCTGGTTGCCGCTGGCGCAACCCAATTTGAAGCTTGCCGGCGTCTGGGATGCGATCTGCAGCGCGGCCGGCGTTCCGCGTGCCGCCGTGCAGGAGCCCGGCATCAAGCCGGATTTCAAGACGTCGAACGTCATCATGACGTCGGAGATGCTGACCAAGGTGAATCAGGTCTCGATCGGGCGGGGCGCGACGCTGGCGCAGCGCTGCGCGATCTGCCACGGACCGCAGGGCGTCAGCGACGCCCATTCACCGAACCTCGCCGGGCAATTTGCCGCGGTGACGTACAAGGAACTGAACGACTTCAAGACCGGCGCGCGGGTCAGCGTGGTGATGAGCCCGTTCGCGGCGGCGATGAGCGATCAGGACATGAAGGACGTCGCGGCCTATTACGCCTATCTGCCGCGGGTGCCTTCGAACAATCTGGATACCGGGCGTCCCGCGCCGGCGATCGTGGTGACGGGCGCCCCGATGCGCAACATCGCGCCTTGCGGCTCCTGCCACGGCGATGTCGACAACAAGGCGGGAAGCCCCTGGCTCGGCGGCCAGTCGGCGGTCTACATCAAGGCGCAGCTCGAGGCCTTTGCATCCGGGGCCCGCCGCAACGACATCAGTCAGCAGATGCGCAACATCGCGCGCCAGATGACGGCCGAGGAGATCGACCAGGTCGCGCACTACTACGAGGCCCAGCCCTGAGCCATTAACGCGCCATTAACCATAATTACGGCAGGTTGACGGGACATGGGTGCCGATTGCCGGCACCCGGCAAGGCACCCGGACAGATGGCGGTCGACCTCTTCAATGCGACGGCTTCGGCAGGTGTCGATCCCTCGCGCCTGAAGGTCGCGAGCTCGATCAAGCAGGCGGCCGCGACCACCGGCACGAGCTTCGAATATCTGCTCACGACCGCGAAGATGGAATCCAATTTCAATCCGCGGGCCGGCGCCACGACCTCGTCGGCGCATGGACTTTATCAATTCATCGACCAGACCTGGCTCGGCACCGTCAAGGAGGCTGGAAGCCAGCTCGGCTACGGCCAGTATGCCGACGCCATCAGCAGGAATTCCGACGGCAGCTATTCGGTCGGCGATCCCTCCGCGCGCGCCGCGGTCATGAAGCTGCGCGACGATCCGGACGCGGCGTCCTCGATGGCGGCGGTGCTGACGCAGTCCAACAGCTTCAAGCTCACCGGCAAGCTCGGCCGCCGTCCGACCGATGCCGAACTTTACATGGCCCACTTCATGGGAGTCGGCGGCGCCGGCAAGCTGATCTCGAGCGCCGAGGATAGCCCGAGCGCCAATGCGGCCGCGATGTTTCCGAAGGCGGCGGCCGCCAACCAGTCGATCTTCTACGACAAGTCGGGCAACGCGCGCAGCGTCAGCCAGGTCTATTCGGTGTTGACCACGCGCTACGCCGCGGCCGCGAACTCCAAGGACACGCGCACCGCCTTCGCCGCGGCGGGCGGCGACACCATGTCGCCTTACGCGATCGCAAGCGCCGCGCCCACACAAGCGCTGACCATGGACACCGCGTCCTATCTCTCGACCTTCCCGGACTCCCGGTCGGCGACGCCCGTCGCTGCGACCTCGGCCGTCGCATCGGCGCAGCCGGCACCGGCCTTCCGCTCGCTCTACCAGGCCGGCGACCGCTCGGAGCCGATCTCGCCGGCGGTGCAGGAGCTGTGGGGCAATTCCTCCTCGCTGACCGCGTCGGCGACGCCAAAGGTTCGCGCGCCCGGACGGCTTGACCTGTTCAGCGATCCGAGCGGCACCTACAGCAACGGCTAGCGCCGCCCTGCCGCGCGCGCGAAGCCGCACGCCGTTGCCGTCTTAACGAAACGTCAATAATCCCAAACGTTTATGGTGAACCCTTTATTAAGCGTCATGGTTTATTTTTCCTTGTAGTGGCGTCGTATGCCGATGCCGTTTCGTTGCGTAAGCCGGCAGGACCATGATCGTTCGGCAATTTATTAGTTGGATTAGGACCGCTCCAGCAGGTGAGCGAGCAGAGGCGACACGGGCGTTGGCCCGGGCCTGGCTCATCTCGGATCTCACCGAGGACGACCGCATCGCAGCCGAAGGCGCGCTGCTGATGCTGCTCGACGACCCGTCGCCGCTGGTACGGCAGGCGATGGCCGAGGTGTTCGCGCGCAGTGCGGACGCGCCTGCCGCAATCGTGCAGGCGCTGTCGGCCGACCAGCCGGCGATCGCGCTGCCGGTGCTGGAACATTCACCGCTTCTGATCGATGCCGACCTCGTCGACATCGTCGCCACCGGTTCCGACGAGATGCAATGCGCGATCGCGCGCCGCATCAACCTGCCGGCCTCCGTCGCCGCCGCGATTGCCGAGGTCGGCTCGGCGGCGGCCGCGCTCGAGCTGATCGAAAATCCTTACGCCGGCCTCGCGCCATTCTCCTGGGATCGCATCGTCGAACGCCACGGCCATCTCGCCGCCATCAGGGAATCGATGCTGCAGCTGGAAGACCTGCCGTCGGCGACGCGGCTGGCGCTGGTCGCAAAGCTCTCCGACACGCTGGCGCAGTTCGTCGTCGCGCGAAACTGGCTCGGCAGCGATCGGGCCGACCGCATCGCCGGCGAGGCCAGGGAACGCTCCACCGTGAACATCGCCGCGCGTGCCTTCGGCGATGACATGCAGAACCTGATCATGCATCTGCGCGCCACCGGGCAATTGACCGCCGGGCTGATCCTGCGCGCGCTGCTGTCGGGCAATCTCGATTTGTTTGGGGCGGCGCTCGCCGAACTGTCCGGACTGCCCTATGGCCGCGTCTCCGCGCTGTTGAACGACCGCGGCGGCAACGGCCTGCAGGCGCTGCTGCGCCGCGCCGGTCTGCCGGAATCCACCTACGCCGCGTTCCGCGTCGCGCTCGAGGCCAGCCACGAGGTCGGCTATGTCGACAGCGGCGACGGTGCGGCGCGGCTGCATCGCCGCATGGTGGAGCGGGTGCTGACGCATTGCGAGACGGACCATTCGGCGGCCGAGCCGCTCCTGATCCTGCTGCGCCGCTTCGCGACCGAATCGGCCCGCGAGGACGCGCGGATGTTCTGCGAGGAGCTCGCCGCGGAAGACGCCATCGCGGTGCTGCCTTACGACGACGATCTCATCGCGGCCTGAGGGCCGCGATTCTTTCCGATCGATGGATGCCTGAGAGGCGGCCGCAACGCGAGCGGCCGGCCGCGCGGCTATTCGCCGGGCACGATGCTCGGCGCGAGGATCGCCTCGAGGTGCTCGGGCCGGTCGCGGTTGGCGTGGGTCAGGAATTCATCGGCGATGCCGCGGAGCTGCTTGCTCAGCACGCCGGCGACGACCGCGGTGTCGAGCTTGGTGCGGTTGCGCACGATCGCCTGCACGGCGTTGATGTGATGGGCGATCAGCTGCGGCGGCACGGCGCCGAGATCCGGCGCGTGCTCGATGATGCGGCACAGGCTCTCCGCGGCTGCGGCGGCCGACGGATAGCCGAATGTCGCGGCGTCGCCCTTGATGTCATGCGCGGCGCGGAACAGCTCCTCGCGCGTCTTGTCGCTGAAGCCCTCGCGCAGCACGGTGGCGTGCGCGGCGGAGAGGCGGTCGGCCTCGATCGTCATCCACTCCTTGAACTCGCCCGACAGCCCGGCGAGCGCCTTTTCGGCGCGGCCGACCGGATCGTCGAGATCGCTCTCGGGGACGCGCAGCAGCATCTTGCGCAGCGGATTGGGCTGCGTGATCACGTGGTGCGTGCCGAAACTCTTGACCTCGATCGTCCCGGGTTTGTCTTTCGCCATGGCGGTGTCCTAGATGGCCGAGCGCGCCTTTTCGAGCAGCGACGGCTGTTGCAGCACCTCGACCTCGCCGCTGCCGCGGCGTTCGGGGCCGATATAGGTGGTGGTGGTGTTGCGGCGGCGGTCGGGGCCGAAATAGGTCTTGGTCTTGATGAACGGGCGCGGATTGGCGACCACGTTCATGATGCGCTGGTAGAGGCCCTTGGCCGAGATCGGCTTGGCCAAAAATTCGGTGACGCCGGCATCGCGCGCCACGGTGACACGGCGCTTCTCGGAATGCCCGGTCAGCATGATGATCGGCGCGTAGGGGTTGCCCTTGGATTCCGGCTGCCGGATCATCTGCGCAAGCTCGAGCCCGTCGAAGATCGGCATCGACCAGTCGGTGATGACGATGTCGGGCACGTAGTGCGTATACATCTCGAGCGCGGTGGCGCCGTCCTCGGCCTCATACACCTCGCGCGCGCCGAACGAATGCAAGAGCGTCCGCAGGATGCGGCGCATGTGCGGATTGTCGTCGCAAATCAAAAATCGCAGCTTGTTGAAATCGATGCGATACATGGTCCGGCCCTGATAGGGCATTACCTCGCCAATGCGGTATTACCCGACGTTAACCATATCCTGCCCGGGGTTAATGATTGGTTGCCGGGCAAGGGGCAGCCGTCGCCGTCAGTAGCCGAACTGCTCGCGCAGGATGCGTTCTTCCAGCGAGTGGCCGGGATCGAACAGCATCCGCATCGCGATCGTCTTGTCGGACAACACCTCAACCCGGCGGACGTCGCGCACCTCGTCATGGTCGGCGACCGCGGCGACCGGGCGCTTCTCGCCCTCGATCACCTCGATCACCACGAAGGCGGAATTCGGCAGCAGCGCGCCGCGCCAGCGCCGCGGCCGGAACGCGCTGATCGGGGTCAGCGCCAACAGCGCCGCGTTGATCGGCAGGATCGGCCCCTGGGCGGAGAGGTTGTAGGCGGTCGATCCGGCCGGCGTCGCCACCAGGATGCCGTCGGCCATCAGCTCGGGCATCCGCTCGTGCTCGTCGATCAGGATGCGCAGCTTGGCGACCTGGTAGGTCTGCCGGAACAGCGCGACCTCGTTGATGGCGTGATGCAGATGCACGGCGCCGTGGATGTCGGTGGCGCGCATCAGCAGCGGATTGATCAGCGACTCGCGCGCGGCGGCAAGCCGGGTGCGCAGATCATGCGTCGAATATTCGTTCATCAGGAAGCCGACGGTGCCGCGGTGCATGCCGTAGATCGGCTTGCCGCTGCGCATGTTGGCGTGCAGCGTCTGCAGCATCAAACCGTCGCCGCCGAGCGCGACCACGACGTCGGCATCGGCGGGTGGATGGTTGCCGTACATTTCCGTCAGCTGCTCGAGCGCCGATTGCGCTTCCGCACTGGCGCTGGCGACGAAGGCGATCTTGTCATACCGCTTGGAGCTGGCCATTCGCTCACGAACTCGTTTGGCACGGAACACGCCGCGCTCGTCTATACATCCCGGGCGGCCTTGTCGAGATGGTCCGGGAACGGACCGCATGCCACGCCGGCGCCGCCAAACTAGCGCAGTTTGCCGCTGGGTTGCGTAAATCGGGGCGCAGGGAGTGAACGATATGGCTAACAGTCTTGCGACACGGCTCGCCGCGGCGTTGCTGGTGGCCTGTCTTGCGACCGCGGCGCGGGCCGACGACGAGACCCCGCAGCCATCGCCGTCGCCGAGCGTGCAGGCCCCAGGCGGCCAGAACCCAGCTGGCCAGAACCCGAGCGGTCAGAAGGGGCGGGCAGGACGCGGCGGCGAGGCCGGCTCCGGCGCCAACGCCGCGGCCAGCGGCTCGACCGCCGAGCAGCACCGCCTGCCGCCGGACTCCACGACCAAGCAATCGGTCGCGCTGCCGAACCGCACCCTTAACTTCAGCGCGACCGCGGGCTCGATCCGCGTGTTCGACGACAAGGGCGAACCGCTCGCCGACATCGCCTATACGTCCTACCAGCTCGACGGCGCCGAGAAGGCGAACCGTCCGGTGACCTTCCTGTTCAACGGCGGTCCGGGCTCCGCGTCGGCCTGGCTGCAATTGGGCAATATCGGGCCGTGGCGGCTGCCGTTCGACGGCGCGGTGTCCTCGGCCGCGCCCGAGCTGCAGGCCAATGCCGACACCTGGCTCGATTTCACCGATCTCGTCTTCATCGATCCGGTCGGCACCGGCTACAGCCGCTTCGTCACGACGTCGGAGGAGGCGCGCAAGCGCTTCTTCACCGTCGACGGCGACGCCAATTCGGTCGCGCTGGTGATCCGCCGCTGGCTGGAGAAATACGACCGGCTGACCTCGCCGAAATATCTCGTCGGCGAAAGCTATGGCGGCATTCGCGGACCCAAGGTGGTACGCAATCTGCAGATGCAGCAGGGCGTCGGCGTCCGCGGCCTGGTGCTGATCTCGCCGGTGCTCGATTTCCGCGAATATACCGGCTCCAGCCTCCTGCAATATGTCGCAAGCCTGCCGACCATGGCGGCGGTCGCGCGACAGGCGAAGGGCCCGGTGACGCGCGAGGATCTCGCCGACGTCGAGAGTTACGCGCGCGGCGATTTCCTGCTCGACCTCGTCAGGGGGCAGGCCGACACCGAGGCCACCACGCGGCTCGCCGACAAGGTCGCAAGCCTGACCGGGATCGATCAGGCGGTGAGCCGCAGGCTCGCCGGCCGTTTCGACATCGGCGAATTCCGCCGCGAGTTCGATCGCAAGAACGGCAAGGTCACCGGCCGCTACGACGCCTCGGTCGAGGGCTTCGATCCCTATCCGGATTCCAGCTACTTCCGCTTCAACGATCCGTCCGGCGATCCCCTGATGGCGCCCTTGACCAGCGCCGCCGTCGACCTCACCACGCGCAAGCTGAACTGGCGGCCGGACGGCTCCTATCATCTGCTCAGCGAGAGCGTGAACAAGGCCTGGGAGTTCGGTCACGGCATCAGTCCGGCGGAGTCGGTGACGCAGCTCCGCCAGGCGCTGGCGCTCGACCCCAACCTGAAACTCCTGGTCGGCCACGGCCTGTTCGATCTCGCCACGCCGTACTTCGCCTCGAAGATCATCCTCGACCAGTTGCCAGCCTTCGCGGGCCCGAGCCGCACCAGGCTCGCGGTCTATCCCGGCGGCCACATGTTCTACTCCCGCGACGGCTCGCGCCAGGCCTTCCGCAAGGAGGTCGAGGCGCTGATGAGGTGAGGGGATGTGGCGGCGTGGATTGCGCCGTCGCTGCAAATACGGTCGTCGTCCTGGCGAAAGCCAGGACCCATTACCACTGGATTCGATTGTGAGCGGGATCGTGGCCCCAGCGTCGCGCAACAAGTGCCATTTGGGGGAATGGGTCCTGGCTTTCGCCAGGACGACATCGATTGTGTGGCACGGCCGACATCCACATTCGTCGTCCCGGCCCCCCGTGCGCAATTACGCATCAGGCCGGGACGACACCCAATTGTTGCAGCATCGGTGCCATGCACCCGCATTCTCGCGACATGCTTCGCTCAAAAAACGCTTAGCGCTCACGGCTCCATGGGAAGAGGGAGGCCGGGAAGTCGGCCGCGTAGCGGTGACCGATCGGCGGGCGGGGCTCTTCTTGCGGAGGATTCCGGTCGGGCTCGACCACCTTCCGGTAAAGATGCCAGGTCGCATGACCAAGCACCGGCAGAACGACGCAGAGGCCGACGAAGAACGGCAGTGAGCCCACGGCCAGCAATACCGCAACGATCAATCCCCACGCGGCCATCTCAATTGGATTCATCATCACGGCTCGTATCGAGGTGCGGATCGCATCGATCGCTGTCGCATGACGGTCGAGCATCAGTGGAAATGAGACGACGCTGACGCACAGGGCAACCAAGGCGAAAAGGAAGCCGACGCCGCATCCGACGATGATGAGCGACCAGCCTTCGGGCGTCGTCAACACGCGCTTTGCGAAATCAGGGATGCTCGCAGCCGGCGCATAGCCGAACGTCATGATGTAGATCGCGTCCGCGGTGGCGATCCAGACCCCGAACAGAACGAACAGGAGAACGCCGAGTTCGAACATGGCGCCGAACGACGGCGCGCGCAGCACCTGCATTGCATCCCAGGCTCCTGGCTCCTCTCCGCGTTCGCGTCGTCGGCTCAGTTCGTAGAGGCCGAGTCCGGCGAAAGGACCGATCAGGGCGAAGCCGGCGGCGAGCGGAAACAGCAGCGGCAGCACCGAATAGCCAAGCACAAGTCTGAACAGGACAAGTCCGAGCACCGGATACATCACGCACAGGACGATTGCGTGGGTCGGGATGGCCTTGAAGTCTTCCCAGCCGAGGCGCAGCGCGTCGCCCAGGTCGGAAAGGCTGATCTTGCGAACGACGAAGGCGGTAGAGACGCCAAACAATTGCAGCTTGGGTCGTGCGAACACCGTGGTCATGGTTCCGGTCTCCTTGCTTGTGGCCGCAGGGGAACGGAGCGCCATCAACACACGCACATCCGCCTCATGCGCGAAAATCGCGACTGAGTCCGGCAAATCAGATTCAACCAGAAGGAGCTTGCCGGACGACATCTGTCGCAACCGGTCCGGTAAAACTAGTCCGATGCGCGGCAGAAGCAAGGTGGCGAATGCGGTCGGGAGAATTGTGCAGCTGCACAAGCGATGTCTTGCGATGCACCATGCGAGACGGGAGGGCCGATCAGTGTTCGCGGCATCCCATGCATTCCCGGCAGCACGCGCCGGACAGGGGCGGGCATTACTCCTCTATTGACGTCCGCCTCGATGGGTACCATGTTGATGGTTGACGCCCCCAGCTCCGATGAGGTTGCGGCCGTGACGTTGAGTTTTTGTCATGTCCCAGCATCGTGACCGGCAGAATGGGCGAGGCAAAAGCCACGGTGATGGTGAACGTGAGACCATCCCTCTGACGTGAGCTCCGCCCTTTCGTTCGTCTCCGCAGCCTTCGATGGCAAGGAGGAATGAGGGATGGCTGTAGCGATCTTACTGCTCCTGGTTGCCGTCGCCTCGGTGCTGTTTCACCTCTACAGCCCCTGGTGGTGGACCCCGATTGCCTCGAACTGGAGCTATATCGACCACACCATCAACCTGACATTCTGGATCACCGGAGCGGTGTTCTGCACGGTGATCGTGTTCATGGCCTATTGCGTCCTGCGCTTTCACCACACCGAGGGACGGCGCGCCCACTACAATCCCGAGAACAAGAAGCTCGAATGGTGGCTCAGCATCGGCACCGCGATCGGCGTCGTCGCCATGCTGGCGCCCGGCCTCGTCGTCTGGCACCAGTTCGTCACCGTTCCCGACGACGCGACCGACGTCGAGGTCGTTGGACAACAATGGATGTGGAGTTATCGGCTTCCGGGAAAGGACGGCCGGCTCGGCACCTCAGATGCACGCCTGATCAGCTCCGACAATCCACTCGGGTTGAATCCCAATGATCCGAACGGGCAGGACGACATCGTCGTGCAAAACGAGGATCTGCATCTGCCGGTCGGGAAGCCGGTGAAGGTGCTGCTCCGCTCGATCGACGTCCTGCATGATTTCTACGTCCCCGAGTTCCGGGCGAAGATGGATATGATCCCCGGCTCGGTGACCTACTACTGGCTCACGCCGACCCGGACCGGAACCTTCGACGTCCTCTGCGCGGAGCTTTGCGGTGCCGCGCACGCACAGATGCGCAGCAAGGTCGTCGTGGAAGAAGAGAAGGAATATCACGCGTGGCTGGACAAGCAGCACACGTTCGCCGCCTTGTCCGGCCAGCGCAACGTCGCGAAGGCGGCGTACAAGACTGGCAGCGAATGAACATGCCGACGAGGATCGGCCGGATGTTCGGCCGGATATGACGTGAACTCGTCGCTGAGCGGAAGACCGAGGAGGGTATTCCGATGGTCGATATCCCGTTTGATCAGGTCGCAGGCATCCCGCCCGCCGAAGTAGGTGAGGTCGAGCTCTACCATCCGCACAGCTGGTGGACGAGGTACGTCTTTTCGCAAGACGCCAAGGTGATCGCCGTCCAGTACTCGATCACGGCGATGTCGATCGGAATGGTTGCGCTGGTGCTGTCGTGGATGATGCGGCTGCAACTGGGATTTCCCGGCACATTCTCCTTTATCGATGCCAATCAGTACCTTCAGTTCATCACCATGCACGGCATGATCATGGTGATCTATTTGCTCACGGCGCTGTTCCTCGGCGGCTTCGGTAACTACCTCATCCCGCTGATGGTCGGCGCGCGGGACATGGTCTTCCCCTATGTGAACATGCTGAGCTATTGGGTCTACCTGCTCGCGGTGCTGGTGCTGGCCGCGACATTCTTCGTGCCGGGCGGGCCGACCGGTGCCGGCTGGACGCTTTATCCACCCCAGGCGATTCTGTCCGGTACCCCCGGGCAGGACTGGGGCATCGTTCTCATGCTGGCCTCGCTGATCCTGTTCATCATCGGCTTCACGATGGGCGGGCTCAATTACGTAGTGACGGTGCTGCAGGCGCGCACGCGCGGCATGACCTTGATGCGCATGCCGCTGACGGTGTGGGGCATCTTCACCGCGACCGTGATGGCGCTGCTGGCGTTCCCGGCGCTGTTCGTGGCCTCGGTGATGCTGCTGCTGGACCGCCTCCTTGGAACGAGCTTCTTCATGCCGACACTGGTCGAGATGGGCCAGCTGACCAAGTATGGCGGCGGCAGCCCGATCCTGTTCCAGCATTTGTTCTGGTTCTTCGGCCACCCCGAAGTCTACATCGTCGCGCTGCCGGCGTTCGGCATCATCTCGGATCTGATCAGCACGCACGCGCGCAAGAATATCTTCGGCTATCGCATGATGGTCTGGGCGATCGTGGCGATCGGAGCGCTGAGCTTCGTCGTGTGGGCGCACCACATGTATGTCAGCGGCATGCACCCTTATTTCGGGTTCTTCTTCGCCACCACGACGCTCATCATCGCGATCCCGACCGCGATCAAGGTCTACAACTGGGTGCTGACCCTCTGGCGCGGCGACATCCATCTCACGGTGCCGATGCTGTTTGCGCTCGGCTTCATCGTCACCTTCGTCAATGGCGGCCTGACCGGGCTGTTCCTCGGCAACGTTGTCGTCGATGTTCCGCTGTCCGATACGATGTTCGTCGTCGCGCACTTCCACATGGTGATGGGAATTGCGCCGATCATGGCCGTGTTCGGCGGGATCTATCACTGGTATCCGAAGGTCACCGGGCGGATGCTCAATGATGCGCTCGGACGCTTCCACTTCTGGGTGACGTTCATCGGGGCCTATGCGGTGTTCTTCCCGATGCACTATCTCGGCCTGCTCGGGATGCCGCGCCGCTATCACGACATCGGCGAGACCTCGTTCGTCCCGGCATCCGCCCATGACCTCAATGCGTTCATGAGCGTGGCGGCGCTGATTGTCGGCTTCGCCCAGCTTGTCTTCCTGTTCAATCTGGTCTGGAGCCTGTTCAAGGGAAGAGAGGCGGGCGGCAATCCCTGGGGTGCCACCTCGCTGGAATGGCAGACGCCGGAGACCCCGCCGGGGCACGGCAACTGGGGCAAGGAGCTCCCCGTCGTCTATCGCTGGGCCTATGATTACAGCGTGCCCGGTTCCGCGAGAGACTTCATCCCGCAGAATGAACCGCCGGCCAAGGTGCTGGCCCAGGGAGCCCATCCGTGAGTGCCATCGTCCTGTTCATTGCTACGATTGCAGCGATCGCGGGATGGTGGCTCTCGCAGCAACGGCTGGCCGCCAAGCCGTGGCTGGAGCAGGGCATTGCCGTCGATCTTCGCGGCGATCTCGGCTCTTCGGTGCCGGCGGCGAAAATCGGCCTTGGTGTCTTTCTCGCGGTGGTCGGCTCGCTGTTCGCGCTCCTGATCAGCGCCTACTCGATGCGCACCACCATGGTGGACTGGCGCGAGCTGCCGCTGCCGAGGCTGGTGTGGTTCAACACCGGCGTCCTCGTCATCAGCAGCGTGGCGCTGCAATGGGCGCTGATGGCCGCGCGCCACGACGACCATGAGGGCTTGATCGCGGGCCTGTTGGTCGGCGGTGCATCGGCCGTGATGTTCCTGATCGGGCAGCTCGTGGTGTGGCAGCAGCTCAACGTCGCCGGCTATGTCATGGCGTCGAATCCGGCCAATTCCTTCTTCTATCTGATCACCGCGCTCCACGGGCTGCACGTGACCGGCGGCCTGGTGGCGCTCGGCAGGGCGACCGTAAAACTGTGGCGCGGCGCGCCGATGACGCAGATGCGCCTGAGCGTCGAGCTTTGTACCATCTACTGGCATTTCCTGTTGCTGGTATGGCTGGTCCTGCTCGGTCTGCTGACGGGCTGGACCGACAATTTCGTCGACATCTGTCGCCAGTTGCTCACCTAGCGAGGCAGGACGCGATGACCGAAACCACACTCGCAACCCCCAAGGCGCTGCCCGGAACGACGCCCGGACTGCGAGGCATCGCCGCCGACTGGGCCTCGGACCAGCGCGCGTTCAAGAACGTGTCGTGGGGGAAGGCCATGATGTGGATCTTCCTCCTGAGCGACACCTTCATCTTCAGCTGCTTCCTGCTGTCGTACATGACGGCGCGAATGTCGACGACCGTGCCGTGGCCCAATCCCAGCGAAGTCTTCGCGCTCAATATCGGCGGCCAGCACATCCCGCTGATCCTGATCGCGATCATGACCTTCGTCCTGATCAGCAGCAGCGGGACGATGGCGATGGCCGTCAACTTCGGTTACCGCCGGGATCGCGTCAAAACCGCAGCCTTGATGCTGGTCACCGCGGCATTTGGCGCGACGTTCGTCGGAATGCAGGCTTTCGAATGGACCAAGCTGATCATGGAGGGCGTGCGGCCCTGGGGCAACCCGTGGGGCGCACCGCAATTTGGCGCTTCCTTCTTCATGATCACCGGCTTCCACGGCACCCACGTGACCATCGGTGTGATCTTCCTGATCGTGATCGCGCGAAAGGTTTGGCGGGGAGACTTCGACGTCGAGCGGCGCGGCTTTTTCACGAGCCGCAAGGGCTACTACGAGATCGTCGAAATCATGGGCCTGTACTGGCATTTCGTCGATCTGGTCTGGGTGTTCATCTTTGCCTTCTTTTATCTCTGGTGAGGTCGCGCATGACAGAAGCAGCGGTACATGTGGAAGGGCAGGCAGCACAGCATGTGCTACACAGCTATGTGCATGGCGCGGTGGCATCGGGCGCCGCGCATGCGGAGGGCCAGCAGCACCCGATCAAGCTCTATCTCGTGGTCTGGGGATGGTTGTTCGTGCTCAGCACCTGCTCCTATCTCGTCGACTATTTTGGTATCCATGGCCACCTGCGATGGTCGCTGATCCTGCTGTTCATGGTGCTGAAGGCCGGCCTGATCGTCGCCGTGTTCATGCACATGGCCTGGGAGCGGTTGGCATTGGCCTATGCCATTCTGTTGCCGCCGGTGCTGGTGCTGGTTTTTGTGGGGATCATGGTGTTCGAATCCGACTATACGCACCTGCTTCGGGTCATGTTCTTCGCACCAGCAAGCTAGAAATGGGGCGGCCATGACCACATCGGTCGTGCTGGACGAGGCAAGACATCCTGAAGGCGGAGGCCTCGCCGCATCGTCCGGCACCCTGCGAAGAGGGCCTTCAACCGATGGCTTTTCGAACTGACGAGGAATTAATCTCGTGCAAATCAATCGTTCAATTCGTCGCCGGAGCTATGCCAACATCGGAGACTACGTCGCACTGACGAAACCGCGCGTGATGTCGCTGGTCGTCTTTACCGCACTGGTCGGTCTCATGGTCGCACCGGGGGGCATCGATCCCTTCATCGGGTTCGCTGCTCTTGTTTGCATCGCTGCGGGCGCCGGCGCTGCAGGCGCGCTCAATATGTGGTACGATGCCGACATCGATGCGATGATGGCACGTACCGCCATCCGTCCAATTCCGAGCGGCCGCGTATCGCGCCCGGAAGCATTGGTCTTCGGATTGATGCTCGGCACGTGCGCCGTCCTCGCCCTCGGCACCTTGCTGAACATGGCCGCTGCTGCGCTGCTTGCTTTTACAATCTTCTTCTACGTTGTCGTCTACACGATGTGGCTCAAACGCCGAACCCCGCAGAATATCGTCATTGGCGGTGCCGCCGGCGCGCTCCCTCCGGTGATCGGCTGGGTCGCGGTCACAGGACATATCGGGCTCGAGCCGCTCATCCTGTTTCTGATCATCTTCCTTTGGACGCCACCCCACTTCTGGGCACTGTCGCTCAATCTTGCTGGAGAGTATGCCCGCGCCGGAGTGCCGATGTTGCCGGTCGTGGCCGGCAAGGCCGAAACAAAGCGCCAGATTCTTCTCTACAGCGCCCTTCTTGTTTCGACCTCACTGCTGCCTTGTGCACTGGGGTTTGCTGGAGCCGTCTACGGCGCGGCTGCGGTGACGCTGGGAGCGATCATGATTTTTCTCGCATGGCAGGTACGCCGGAGCCACGACAAGGAAAGGCGGCCCGCTCGTCGCCTGTTCGTGTTTTCGATGCTCTATCTGGTCCTGCTTTTCGGGGCGCTGCTGATGAATGCTGCGCCCTACGCTCAGTCCCACTGACTGGACGCATTCGAATCGACAGCCGCCTTGCGCCATCGGACAGCTCAGTGATTGAATTTCGCGGGGCACCCGCCGGGGACGGCCCTAGCGCTCGTCTCGCATATATGGACTTCGCTGGGAGACGCGTCTCAGGTCTTGGTCGTCTTGATCGGCAGACATCGTCTGGAGCCCGTGCATACGTGGCACGCTCGCCGGGTTACCGAACAAGATCCAGGCGATAGCGCCCGTGGCCAGCATTCCGCCGCAGATCACCAAAAGGTCCCGCCTCATCGCGCGTCCTCCGCATGTGGCCATCTCCAAGCATAAATCAGGCCAATCCAGCGGGTACGGACAGGTGCGGCGCACAGGATAGCGTTGGACAAGTAGGACAAGCTCGCCCTAAGCTTCGCCCATTGCAGCAGCCAGGCGCGGTTCAACGATGGACTGGTCCTACTATCTCGGGAGCACTGCTATTGTCCTGCTTCTTCTTGCCTATCGGCTGCATGGCGGGCTGTTTAGGAAGAATTCATTGCGGGACGAGAGACTAAATCGACTGATTGATGAACGCATCGGACGCATGGACCTGAAGCGACGCAACGATTGAATCGCCCAGAAGCGGCACCTCCACTCTCCGGAATCAATCCTTGCGGCGACGGCAGAGCCGTCTCCGGAGCGGACCATTGCGGCAGATGATACGTCTTATGATTTGAAAAGAGCTATTTGAGCATCGAATGAAAGTCTGGGTCTATACCGACACAAGCAAGCCCGTTGGCGAGCCGGAGCGTCTGAAGGTTTTCGCGACCAATGACGCCGCGCAGTCGTGGTTCAAGCGGAACGTCCCGGAGGGCGTCGCTTTTGCTTACGAGATTATTCTGGGGCCGCGTTACCTCGCCAAGACGCTCCTCGTGCTGTCCGTCCTGCTTCTTGGCATCGCCGACCTATACACCACGAACACAATCCTGAATCTCGGCCTCGGCGAGCTGAACCCGTTCATGCATGTCGCTCAGACATGGCTCGGCCCCTGGTGGCTTATCCCGAAGCTCGGTTTGACCTATTTCATGATGTGGCTGCTTTGGCGCAGCAATAACCCTTACAATATTGCGATCGTGGCGGCGTTTTGCTCCACGCCCGTACTCAACAATCTTCTCATCATAGCAGGCACGAACTAACCTCAATTCACGTTTCGAGCGTGAACCGAAGGATCGATCTGTCTCACCCATACGTCTCCACGATGAAGTCGATCAGCGCGCGGAGCTTCGGCGTCATCTTGCGGTGCTTCGGCCACAGGATCTGGCGCGCGCGGGCCCGCGTCGTGTAGTTCGGCAGCAGGACCTGCAGCCGTCCTGCGGCGATATCGTCGGCAAGCAGCTCGTCGCGCATCAGCACGATGCCGGCGCCGGCCAGCGCCGCATAACGGATGCCGAACGCGCTGTTGATGAAGAGGCGGCTCGCGACATCGACATGCACTTCGCCCTCCGGCCCCAAGAAGGTCCATCGCTGTCCGTCCGACCAGCCGGGGTAGCGCAGGCATTCATGGCGGGCGAGATCCGCCGGATGGGTCGGCGTGCCGCGTTCGGCGAGATAACTCGGCGCGGCGCACACCACGCCGGTATAGGGCGACAGCGAGCGCGACATCATGGTGGAGTCAGTCAGCGTGCCGACCCGGATCGCCGCATCCAGCCCTTCCTCGAGCAGGTCGACCATCCTGTCGCTGAGGATGAGGTCGACCGAGACTTCCGGATACTTCTTCATGAAGCGGACCAGCGCGGGCGCCAGGCTGTACGATCCGAAGGCGACCGAGGTCGCGATCCGGAGCTTGCCGCGCGGTGCGCTGAGGGCCTCCTCGACCAGCGCATCGCCGGCCTCGGCCTGTTCCAGCAATTGCCTGCAGTGATCGAGATAGCTGCGGCCGAGCTCGGTGAGGCCCTGCCGCCGGGTCGACCGGTTGATCAATTGCGAGCCGAGCCGGTCCTCGAGAAAACGGATATGCTTGCCGATCATGGTCGGCGACATCCGCAGCTCCTTGGCCGCCGCGGTGAAGGAGCCCAGATCGGCGACGCGGGCGAACACGGACATGCTGGTCAGTCGATCCATGATTATAAACCAATAGTTATTTCACTGCAGATCAAAGCGTCGCTTATACGGCGCTGGAATTGTATTTATTACCATAAGTGAGCAATCGGCGCGATGATCCGTGCGATTGCTTCGAAATGCTGCCGATTTCGCCCGGAGGGACGCGATCCCGCCCAGGACTTGAACCAGACAGGAGTGTCAGGATGCCTTTCCAGATCACGATCAATGGGACCAGTCATCAGGTCGATGCCGATGGCGATACGCCGCTGCTCTGGGTGCTGCGCGACGTGCTCGGCATGACCGGCACCAAGTTCGGCTGCGGCATGGCGCTGTGCGGCGCCTGCACGGTGCATCTCGATGACAGCGCGGTGCGCTCCTGCATCACGACGATCGACAGCATCGGCGACTCCAAGATCACGACCATCGAGGCGGTCGGCAACACGCCGGCGGGCAAGAAGATCCAGGACGCATGGCTCGCGCATGAGGTGCCGCAATGCGGCTACTGCCAGTCCGGGCAGATCATGTCGGCTTCCGCGCTGCTCGCGAGCAAGCCGAAGCCGACCGATGCCGATATCGACGACGCGATGTCCGGCAATATCTGCCGCTGCGGCACCTATGTCCGCATTCGCGAAGCCATCAAGCAAGCCGCGCAGTCGGGAGGTTGAGCCATGACGCTGATCGACAATCTGTCCGAGCGCGCTGCTGACCTGTCGCGGCGCAACTTCCTCCGCGCCGGCGCGATCGCGGGCGGCGGCCTGCTGCTCAGCGTGAGCCTGCCGTTCGCGGGCCGCGAGAGCGAGGCGGCGGCCTCCGACGGCTTCGCGCCGAACGCCTTCGTCCGGATCGGCGGCGACGGCAAGGTCGTGCTGACCATGCCCTATGTCGAGATGGGGCAGGGCACCTACACCTCGATCCCGATGCTGATCGCCGAGGAACTCGAGATCGGCCTGACGCAGGTCCGGCTCGAACACGCGCCGCCGAGCGACAAGCTCTACGCCAACCCGCTGCTCGGCGTGCAGGCCACCGGCAATTCGAATGCGATGCGCGGCGCCTGGCAGCCGATGCGGAAAGCCGGCGCGACTGCGAAGGCGATGCTGGTTGCAGCCGCGGCGAAACGCTGGAACGTCGAGCCTGGGACATGCCGCGCCGAGAACGGCGAGGTGCATCATGCAGCCTCGGGACGCAAGCTGGGTTACGGCGAACTGGCGACCGACGCGGCGCAGATGCCGGTGCCGGAGAATGTCACGCTGAAGAGCCCGTCCGAGTTCAAGCTGATCGGCACGCCGGCCAAGCGGCTCGATACGCCCTCCAAGATCAACGGCACGGCGGTCTACGGCATCGACGCCCGGCCGCCCGGGGTGAAGATCGCGACCCTGGCGCAGTCGCCGGTGTTCGGCGGGCGGGTGAAGCGCGTCGATGATGCGGCGGCAAAAGCCGTCAACGGCGTGCGCCAGATCGTGACGCTCGACGACGCCGTCGCGGTGGTGGCCGACCACATGGGGGCGGCGAAGAAGGGTCTCGCGGCGCTCACGATCGAGTGGGACGAGGGGGCCCACGCCAAGCTCGCCACATCGGATATCGCGCGCGAGCTCGAAACCGCCACCACGAAGCCGGGCGCGGTCGCGCAGAATATCGGCGACGCCGACAAGGCGATGGCAGGCGCGGCGACGAAAGTCGAGGCGACCTATCAGCTGCCGTTCCTCGCCCATGCGACGATGGAGCCGATGAACTGCACCGTGCATGTGCGCCCCGATGGCTGTGAGATCTGGGTCGGCAGCCAGGCGCTCTCGCGCGCGCAGGCGGTGGCCGCGAAGGTGCTGAACATGCCGCCGGAGAAGGTGGTGGTGCATAATCACCTGCTCGGCGGCGGCTTCGGCCGCCGGCTCGAGGTCGATGGCGTCATTCGCGCGGTGCAGATCGCCAAGCAGGTCGATGCGCCGGTCAAGCTGGTGTGGACCCGCGAGGAGGACATCCAGCACGACATGTACCGGCCCTACTGGTGCGACCGGATTGCGGTCGGGCTCGATGCATCCGGCAAGCCGGTCGCCTGGAACAACCGCTTCGCCGGCTCGTCGGTGCTGGCGCGATGGGCGCCGCCGGCGTTCCGCAACGGGCTCGACCCCGACACGACGGAAGGCGCGATCGATCTCGTCTACGACATCCCGAACTTCCACGTCGAATATGTCCGGGTCGAGCCGCCGGGCATTCCGACCGCGTTCTGGCGAAGCGTCGGGCCCTCGCACAACGTGTTCGTCACCGAAAGCGTGATCGACGAGCTGGCGGCGGCGGCGAAGCAGGATCCGGTCGATTATCGCCGCGCGCTGCTCGGCAAGTCGCCGCGCGCCAAGGCGGCGCTCGAGCTCGCGGCGGCCAAGGCCGGTTGGGGCGGCAAGCTGCCGGCCGGGCGCGGACGCGGCGTGTCGCTGCAATTCGTGTTCGGCAGCTACCTCGCGCAGGTCGCCGAGGTCGAGGTCGCCAGGGACGGCTCGGTCCGCGTCCACCGCGTCGTCTGCGCGATGGATTGCGGCACCGTGGTCAATCCCGACACGGTGCAGGCGCAGCTGCAGAGCGGCATCAATTTCGGCGTCACGGCGGCGCTCTACGGCGAGATCACGCTCAAGGACGGCCGCGTCGAGCAGAGCAATTTCGACAGCTACCAGATGCTGCGCATCGATCAGGCGCCGGCGATCGAGGTCCATATCGTCCCGAGCACCGAGCCGCCCGGCGGCATGGGCGAGACCGGAACCTCGGGCATCGTGCCGGCGATCAGCAACGCGATCTTCGCGGCGACCGGCAAGCGGCTGCGCAAGATGCCGGTCGATCCGGCGGTGTTGAAGCAGACGTAAGCCGCGGGTGAGAATGTCAGCCGGGGTGCTGGCGCGATCGTGAAGCCGGACGGATTTGCGCCGTGCACAGATCCGTGCGAGAAGCGGGCATGCATTTGAGGCGGCTCGCCAATCTCTGGATTCTGCTGCTAGTCGCGGCCGGGCTGTTGCTCGCGCCCGTGGCGCCGGCATTTGCCCGGATGATGCCGGATGCATCGGCTGCTGCGATGCAGGCGATGTCCGATCACGCCATGTCTGGACAGGCCATGTCGCATCAGGCCGTGTCCGTCGAGACCATGTCCGGGCAGGAGATGGCCGACGACATGCCGTGCTGTCCGGACCAGAGCAAAAGCAAGGGCTGCGGCGACTGTCCGTTCCTCGCGCTCTGCATGCTGAGCGTTTCGCTACCGGTGCCCGCCGGCACAGCGTCGCTGGTCGAGCGCGAGCCGCTGCGGAGCCGGATCGCCGCCCGTGACGACCGCCTGCTTGACGGCCTTGGTGCCAAACCTCCCGACCATCCGCCTCGAACCCACGTCTGACGGGCGCGCAAGCGCCTGATCGTTGACGCGTGCGCCAGACGGCGCGCGTGCCTTTGCATGCCGCTCACGCGGTTCATCAGACGTATCGAGGATCATTACCATGAAGTCTTTCCACCTGGCGCGCGCCGCTGCCGCCGCGCTGATGGGCGTTGCCGTAACGGGCATGGCTGCCCACGCCGAGATCAAGAACTACGAATTCCAGCTCGTGCAGCCGACGGTCAAGGCGGGTGCCGATCGCATCGTCACGGTGCGGCTGGTCGACAAGACCAGCGGAAAAGCCGTGCCCGACGCGGTCATCTTCTCGACTAGGCTCGACATGGCGCCCGACGGCATGCAGGAGATGGCCACCAAGGTGACGCCGATGCCGGGCACCGAGCCCGGCACCTATCGGTTCAAGGCGACCTTCGGCATGGCCGGCCGCTGGCAATTGTCGCTCGGCGCCAAGGTGCAGGGCGAGACCGGCGCGGTCGAGAACAAGCTCGTCGTCACGGCCGAGCAATGAGCCGTCGAGCAATGGGCCCCTTAACATGGGCCGGCGCTGGGGCTGCGATCGCCGCAGTGGCAGGCGCCGCATGGATCGGCCGCGACCTGCCGCCGCGGCCAGCGACCGCTGCCATCGTCTCCGCCGCGCGGGCGGCGGAGACCGCTGCGCCGATCTACTACCGCGATCCCGACGGCAAGTCGCTCTATTCGGCGACACCCAAGAAGACGCCTGACGGGCGGGACTATCTGCCGGTGTTTGCGGATGACGAGGGAGGTGCCGGCGGGCCCGGGCAATCGGCAGAGGTGAGCGCGCCTGCCGCGAAAGGCGAGCGCAAGGTCAAATATTATCGCAATCCGATGGGACTTCCCGACACCTCGCCGGTGCCGAAGAAGGACTCCATGGGGATGGATTACATCGCCGTCTATGACGGCGATGACAGCGACGACGGGTCGATCACGCTGTCGCCCGGTAGGATCCAGCGTAGCGGCGTCAAGTCCGAGCCCGCACAGATGCGCCGCATCCGCACGCTGGTCCGCGCACCCGGCACGATCCAGCTCGACGAACGGCGGGTGTCGGTGATTGCAATGCGCGCCGAGAGCTATGTGCAGAAAGTCGCCGACGTCACGACCGGCAGCCGGGTGACGAAGGGCCAGCCGTTGATGGAGATCTACAGCCCGGCAATATCGTCCGCTGCGGCCGAATATGTCGCGACCATCACGTCGAAGGCGACCGTGGGTATCGAGCCCTACGGGCGCGGCTCCAAGCAGCGACTGACCAATCTCGACGTTCCCGAACCGGTCATCGCCGAGATGGAGAAGAGCCGGACGGTTCCGATCGCGATCCAGTGGCTGTCGCCGCGCGACGGCATCGTGCTGCAGCGCGCCGCCATCGAGGGCATGCGCGCGCAGCCCGGCGACGTGCTGTTCCGGATTGCCGACGTCTCTGTCGTGTGGGCATTGGTCGACGTTGCCGAGCGCGATCTCGGCAATATCGTCGTCGGGCAAAAGGTCACGGTGCGGGCGCGCAGTTATCCCGGGCGCAGCTTCGCGGGCCAGATCAGCGTGATCTATCCGCAGGTGAACAAGGAGACGCGCACCGCGCGGGTGCGGATCGAATTGCAGAATGCCGACCTCGCGCTGCTGCCGGACATGTATGTCGACGCAGAGATCGACACCGGCGGCGCGGCGCCGGTACTTACGGTAGCTGATAATTCTATCCTCGACACTGGCAGCCGCCAGAGCGTGCTGATCGACCGCGGCAACGGGCGGTTCGAGCCGCGCGAGGTCAAGCTCGGCCGGCGCGGCGAGGGCTATGTCGAAATCCGCGACGGCCTCGCCGAGGGCGATGCGGTGGTGACCTCCGCGACGTTTCTGATCGATGCCGAAAGCAACCTGAAGGCGGCGATCAAGGGCTTTGCCGAGGCCGGTGCTGCGCAGGCGGGCGAGGGCGAGAAGACGGGGGACCGGCGATGATTGCCCGTGTCATCGCCTGGTCGGCGCGCAATCTGCTGCTGGTGCTGTTCGGCACCGGCTTCGCGGCAGCCGCGGGCCTTTACGCGCTGCTGCATTTGCCGCTCGATGCGATCCCCGATCTCTCCGACACCCAGGTCATCGTCTATACGGAGTATCCCGGCCAGGCGCCGCAGGTGATCGAGGACCAGGTCACCTATCCCCTGACCACGGCGATGCTGACGGTGCCGAAGTCGAAGGTCGTGCGCGGCTTCTCGTTCTTCGGCGTGTCTTTTGTTTATGTCATCTTCGAGGACGGCACGGACATCTACTGGGCGCGCTCGCGGGTGCTCGAATTCCTCAACGGCGCGGCGTCGCGGCTGCCGGCCGGCGTCTCGCCGACCATCGGACCCGACGCGACCGGGGTCGGCTGGGTCTACCAGTATGCCGTGATGTCGAAGGAGCTGAACCTTGCGGACACCCGCACGATCCAGGACTGGAACCTGAAATTCGCGCTCGCCAGGGCGGAAGGCGTGGCCGAGGTCGCCAGCGTCGGCGGCTTCGTCAAGCAGTACAACGTGATCCTCGATCCGCAACGGATGCGCGATCGCGGCATCACCATGCAGCGGATGCGCGATGCGATCCGCGCCAGCAATGCCGATGTCGGCGGCCGCACCGTCGAGCTCTCCGAGTTCGAATATGTCATCCGCGGCAAAGGCTATCTGAAGGACATCAACGATCTCGGCAACATCGTGCTGAAGACCGATGGCGGCACGCCGGTGCTGCTGCGCGACGTCGCCCGCGTCGAGCTCGGCCCCGACGAGCGGCGCGGCATCGCTGAACTGAACGGCGAGGGCGAGGTGGCGAGCGGCATCGTGCTGCAGCGCTTCGGCGTCAACGCGCTCGACGTGATCGAGAACGTCAAGAAGCGTTTCAGGGAGATCGCGACCAGCCTGCCGAAATCGGTCGAGATCGTGCCGGTCTATGACCGCTCCAACCTGATCTATGCGGCGATCGACACGCTGAAGCGGACGTTGCTGGAGGAGAGCGTGGTGGTCGCGCTGGTCTGCATCGTGTTCCTGCTGCATGTCCGCAGCGCACTGGTCGCGATCCTGATGCTGCCGGTCGGTGTCTTGATGGCGTTCGGCGCGATGAAGCTGCTCGGCATCGGCTCCAACATCATGAGCCTCGGCGGCATCGCGATCGCGATCGGCGCCATGATCGACGCGGCGATCGTGATGATCGAGAACGCGCACAAGCACCTGGAGCGGGCGGAGCCCGGGCGGTCGCGGGTCGCGATCCTGATCGAGGCCGCGGCGGAGGTGGGGCCGGCGCTGTTCTTCAGCCTGCTCATCATCACCGTGTCCTTCATGCCGATCTTCACGCTGGAGTCGCAGGAGGGGCGGCTGTTCTCGCCGCTCGCCTTCACCAAGACGTTCGCGATGGCGGCGGCGGCGCTGTTGTCGGTGACGCTGGTGCCGGCGCTGATGGTGATCTTCGTCCGCGGCAGGATCGTCCCCGAGCACAGAAATCCGATCAATCGCTTTCTGATCTGGATCTACCGTCCGGTCATCAACGGCGTGTTGCGGGCGAAGACGCTGGTGATCCTGCTGGCGCTCGGTGCCGTCGCCGTCTCGATCTGGCCGGCCCGGCAGCTCGGCACCGAATTCATGCCTGACCTCAATGAGGGCACGCTGCTTTATATGCCGACCACGCTGCCGGGGATTTCGGTGACCAAGGCGGCCGAGCTGTTGCAGATGCAGGACCGGATCATCCGCGGCTTTCCGGAAGTCGCCTCGGTCTACGGCAAGGCCGGCCGCGCCGCCACCGCAACCGATCCGGCGCCGTCTGAGATGTTCGAGACCGTCATCAATCTGAAGCCGAAGCAGCAATGGCGCGCCGGCCTCACGCTCGACCGCCTGATCGCCGAGATGGATAAGGCGCTGCAATTTCCCGGCGTCTCCAACGCCTGGACCATGCCGATCAAGGCGCGGATCGACATGCTGTCGACCGGGATTAGGACGCCGGTCGGCGTCAAGGTGATCGGTCCCGATCTTGCCGTGATCGACAAGCTCGCGCGCCAGGTCGAGCAGGTCGTGCGGGGCGTGCCCGGCACCTCGTCGGCCTATGCCGAGCGCAGCCTCGGCGGCTACTACCTCGAGATCACGCCGAACCGTGAGGCGTTGTCGCGCTACGGCATCGCGGTGCAGGACGTGCAGGATACGATCGCGACCGCGCTCGGCGGCCAGAGCGTGACCACGACGGTCGAGGGGCGCCAGCGCTTCACCGTCAACATGCGCTATCCGCGCGATTTGCGCGACAATCCGGGCGCGATTGCGGGCGACATCCTGGTGCCGATGCCGGCGGGCGGCGCGGTGCCGCTCGGCGAGGTCGCCGACATCGCGCCGGCGCGCGGGCCGACCACGATCCGGACCGAGAACGGGCAACTCGCGACCTACATCTATGTCGATATTCGCGATCGCGATCTCGGCGGCTATGTCGCGGACGCGCAGCGCGCGGTGCAGGCCGGCGTGCAGTTTCCGCCCGGAACCTACGTGGTCTGGAGCGGGCAGTACGAATATCTCGAACGCGCCGCCGCGCGGCTCAGGATCGTGGTGCCGGTGACGCTGTCGATCATCTTCCTGCTGCTCTACCTCAATTTCCGCTCGGTGGCGGAGACGATGATCGTGATGCTGTCGCTGCCGTTCGCGCTGGTCGGCGGCTTCTGGCTGATGTGGGCGCTCGGCTTCAACCTGTCGGTTGCGGTCGCGGTCGGCTTCATCGCGCTCGCCGGCGTCGCCGCCGAGACCGGCGTCGTGATGCTGATGTATCTCAACCAGGCGCTGGGCGAGATCACCGCGCGTCGCGCTGCGGAGGGACGCACGATCGTTCGTGACGACCTCAATCGCGCGATCATCACGGGCGCGGTCGAGCGCGTCCGTCCGAAGATGATGACGGTGGTCGCCATCATGGCCGGGCTGTTGCCGATCATGTGGAGCACCGGCACCGGCTCCGAGATCATGCAACGCATCGCGGTGCCGATGATCGGCGGCATGATCTCGTCGACGCTGCTGACGCTGATCGTGATTCCCGCGATCTTCGCCGTCGTGAAGGGCATCGAGATCAAGGCGAGAGTGTCGGCACGCGAAGTTGCTTCCTGTGCCGCGCGCCAAGTGTAGCGCGCAAAAACGAATGGCACCGTGCGCAACTTCGTTTGTCACCCCATCACCAACCCGGAACTTTGGGTCAACCGAGCGCCGCCGCGGCGGTCCAAAGGGCGTCCATCCGGGCGCTGGGAGCAGATACAGCAGGTCAAGGCGACCCGGGCCTTACCTAATGTACAAGCATCTGCCGGGCCAGGCGCATCCGCGGCCGGAGCACAAGGCCTGGGACGGCACAATTCTCCCAGTGGATGATCCGTGGTGGCAGACGCATTTCCCGCCCAATGGCTGGTTCTGCCATTGCTGGGTCGAAAGCCTCTCCGACGACGACCTTGAACGCTACGGCTATGAGGTGTCCTACCAGGCGCCGGCCTCGCGCCTGGTGCCGCACATCGTCGGCGACCGAACCGTCATGGTGCCCGAAGGAATCGACCCCGGTTTCGCCTATCGACCAGGCGAGCAACCGGTGCGCGCCGAGGAATAAAGTCTATACGTGCTCGTACTCACAAGCCCTTGTGCAGGTATCGAGGTCCGCGGTGCCCTTCCTTATTCAACACATGTTCGGTCATTAATCATTAGGTGTTAGACGGGAGACGGAGTAACGTCTCTACAGTGCTCAACCGAATTGCTTGCCGGATAGCTGCCAAAGTGGCGAGGCGCCGAGGTCTCGCAGCCACCAGGTGGGGCAGCTCATGCCGTCGGTCGGCACACTTTTTCCACGCTTAATGACGTGAAGTGCACCCAAACGCGCAGCCCGCTGACTGCGGCAGGCCATTTGTTCCTTGCAGAGGCGAAACAACATGCGAATGTGCAATGCGCCACGGGCGATGGCAAAGTACGTTTATGCCTCGGCTACCAACTGGGTAGCTCCTCTTGCTCTAATCAAATCGGTGCATCTCCTTGAAAGGATTGGACTGGCTACCGTTGGAGCCTCCTGCGGCATGTATGTGGGCGCAGCATTGATGCACCTGAAAGGCGAATTGTTTGGAAGCGACTGGTTTATCTGGTTGGTGATGCTCTTTGGCGCCTTCAGCTTCTATATCGGGATCGACCTGCCTGGCCGTCCTGCTCAGCGATCAACTTCGAGGCTGCCGGGAGAGCGAACCACTGGCACAGACGCCGCCGAGATCCTCAGTGCGGCAGGTACTTTCGTCGCCGCTATTACCGCGTTTCTGTGCGTCAATATGATTGTCCTTGATCACGTAGTGTCCGACGGTTCGATCGTTCTGATCGCATGCTGCTGGGCAATTGGATGTTCGCTTCAAATTGCCGCGGGCACGGTTAGCCGCAACTACGACCTCGAGATGATGGCCTCGTAATCTCTGCAATGGAATCGGCTCGCCGCAATTGGTGGACGCGAGCAATCGGAGAGGTTGACGCAGACGCGCGTAGCGAGAGGGAGATCAGGATGAATAATTATTCACCAGAAGAGCTTGCCAGTTTCCGAAAAGTTTTTGAGGAAGCGATAACTTCATTATTACCCATGACGCTCACGATCTCTAACCGTCTGCAGATTGCACAGAACATCCTTTCTTGTGCCGCAACGGGTGAGCGCGACGAAAGCGAACTGCGGGTTACGGCCTTGGCAAACGTGAAAGGGCCTCAACAAATCTAGCCGCAACGGTGGCGCTCTGTAACATCCGTCAGGGAGCGCGCCTCGGCAAGGAAATCGAGACAATTTTTTTCGCCGGTACCGTGCAAGCGGATCGACGTTCCTGTGTTCTTTCATTGGAGAACAGCATTGAAAAAATCAATTGGCGATCCGGTTGCGGACTCACGCTACGCGATAAGAATAGCCGAGGGTCGCTTTGTGCTGTGGGACAACACGCGTCCTGATCCGCTATCTAAGCACCGCTCGCTGGCCGCCGCCGAAAGCACGAAGGGCATCCATGTCCGCATCGACCGCCTTCTCAAGGCGGGACGAGAACGGCGCAAGGCGCGATGATGGCAAACGTCAGCAGCGAGACTAATTCGACGTCAACGCAGTGGGACAAGCGAGCTCGCTTACCTATCAAAAGCGACCGAAATTGAGTCCCACTTGGAGTCCCACTTTCGACGCGTCTGCTGTGCGCCCGAAGTCAAAAACCCTTTGCGCGGCAAGGCTTTCTTGAACATCCGACCTAGGTGGGACTCCCGTTCGCGAGGACGCCGGTTTGAGTCCCACTTAGGCCTCGCCGGACTGAATTGATTGGCATTTTCGTGCGCGGCGCGCCGCCGGGTGACATTCGAAGTTGCGCGCTCGCGTCCCGTCCAAATGCGCGCAGTGGCCAGCCAAGCCTTTGAGAACTCGCCACTTCCCGGCCAATCCCGGTTGATCCCGGATCAGCCCGGGAGTGTCACTCGAAACTGCGCGTCACACCAAGCGGCAAGGATGTGATAGAAACATGACGCCGGCTCGTGGATTTGAACCGGATTGAATGATACCCGGCGGGGGTATATAGCTGGTGGCGATTTGCAGCAGGCTGATTTGCGGGTAGCTTGCGGATGGTTGGAGATGCGACGCGGGTGTTGGTGCGATTGACGAGGACAAGGCGGGTACGGGCGGGATGTTCCATCATCCTGGCCTATCTGTTTTGCGTGCTCGCGCCGTCCTTTGCGCTCGCATTCGGGGCGCCGTTTCCGTGCCTGACCGATGAGGTCCAGCCGGCTGCCGCCGCGCATGTTCACGCGGCGTCGACGCCGATGGCGCATGCCGAAGGCGTCGCGCACGATCATGCCGCCCACGATCACGGCGGCATGCACATGCATCACGCAGCCGATGGCGCTGAACCACCGGTCAAGCACAGCCACGACGGCAAGACCGCGCCGGGACCGTGCTGCGCGTTGATGTGCGCATCGGCGCTGCCGGCCGATCTTCCGCTCGTCGCCGGTCCCTTGCACCCGATCGCGACCCGTCTCGCTGAAGCCTTCCAGAGCCTGCGCAGCGAGGCGCCTGCGCGGCTCTATCGTCCCCCCATCGCCTGATCTCTCGCTGACATCGTGGCTGCGCCGCGCGCTCGCGTGCGCATGCCTGTGATTCATTTGATGATCGGGACAGATCCATGTTTTCGCATCTCGGGGCGAGGCTCGCCGCCGTGGCCAACCGGCTTGGCAACCGGCTTGGCCGGCGCGCGCAATCCATACTGTTATCGCGGCTGACCGCCGCCGTCGTCGCGGCAGCGCCGCTCGTCGGCTGCATGGCCGACGGCCGGCCGGTCGCCGTTGCTGGCGATCCTGCGGATCCGTCGGCGGGCAGGGCCAGCGTTGGCTACCGCTCGACGATCGCGCCTTACAGCAGCCTGCGTCCGTCGACGCCGCAGCCCTGGCGCGAGCGCAACGACGGCGTGACCCCGCCGGCCAAGTCCGAACATTAGGAGGGCGCCATGCGATATCCGGCCATCGCGCCGATCCTGCTGCTGACATCCGCGCTCGCGGGATGCGCCTCGTTCTCGCCCGATAGCGGTATGGGCGTCGTCTCCGAGGTGACCGCGCAGGCGATCGGCAAGGACGTCGCCTTCGTTCGCAGCGGAGAGGGGGCCGCGAGCGTCGACGCCGCGGTGAAACGGCTGCTCGCACGCAATTTGACGGCGGATGCCGCCGTGCAGGTCGCGCTGCTGAACAACAAGGGCTTGCAAGCCGCCTACAACGAGCTGGCGCTGGCGGAGACCGATTACGTCGCCGACAGCCTGCCGCCGAACCCGACCTTCTCGATCTCCCGCATCGCCGGAAACGGTGCCAGCGAGGTCGAGCGGCAAGTGGTCGGCGACATCCTTGCGCTCGCGACCCTGCCGGTCCGCTCCGAGATCGCGCGCGAGCGCTTCCGCCAGGCGCAGCTCAAGGCCGCGCTCGCCACCCTGCGGCTTGCCGCCGAGGTGCGGCGCAGCCATGTCGCGGCCGTCGCGGCAAATGAGATGGTCGCGCTGCTGACGGATGCGAAGGCAACCGCGGAGTCGACCGCGCAACTCGCCAGGAAGCTCGGCGAGACCGGCGGCATGAACAAGCTCGACCAGGCCCGCGAGCAGGTGTTCTACGCCGAGATCACCGCCGACCTCGCCAGCGCGCGGCAGAATGCGGCGAGTTCGCGCGAGCGGCTGGCGCGCCTGCTCGGCTTGTGGGACGGCGATCTCGGCTTCCGGATTCCGGACCGGCTGCCGCCGCTGCCGAAGCAGCCGCTGCAGCAGCCGTCGATCGAGATCGCCGCGGTCGGTCACCGCGTCGATCTGCAGATTGCACGGATGGAAATCGTCGCGCTCGCCAAGGCGCTCGATCTCACCGAGGCGACGCGCTTCGTCACGCTGCTCGACGTCGCCGGCATCGACAAGCGGACGCACGATCCCGAAGCCCCGCCGTTCAGCGAGCGCGGCTTCGACGTCCAGTTCCAGATTCCGGTCTTCGACGGCGGCGAGGTGCGAGTACGGCAGGCGGCGGAGACCTACCGCCAGGCGATGAACCGCCTGACCGAGAAGGCGATCAACGTCCGTTCCGAGGCGCGCGACGCCTACCGCGTCTACCGCTCGACCTACGACATCGCGCGCCACTACCAGCGCGAGGTGCTGCCGTTGCGGCAGATCATCACCGAGGAGATGCAGCTGCGCTTCTCCAGCATGCAGGTCGACGTGTTCGCGCTGCTGACCGAAGCGCGGCAGCGGCTCGCCTCGCTGCGCACGGCGATCGACGCCAAGCGCAACTTCCTGCTGGCGCAATCCGAACTGCAGACCGCGATCAACGGCGGCGGCTCGGCCGGCGCAGCATCGACACCATCCGCCATCGCCTCGGTCGCGCAGCCCGCGGCCGGCGGCGGTCATTGAATGGAGCAGCACATGTTTTCACGACGAGGATTTCTCGGCAGCGCGGCGCTGGTCACGGCCAGCGCGGTGAGCGGCCGCGTCCAGGCCGCCGCCATTCCCGAAGCACCGACCATGGACAAGGTGGTGATGCAGCCGCCGCTGCATCCCACCAGCGGGCCGGACTACCGGCCGGTCGTCACGCTCAACGGATGGTCGCTGCCGTGGCGGATGAACGGCGACTGGAAGGAATTCCATCTCGTCGCCGAGCCCGTGGTGCGCGAATTCGCCGACGGCATGAAGGGCAATCTCTGGGGCTATAACGGCCAGGCGCCGGGGCCGACCATCGAGGCGGTCGAGGGCGACAAGGTCCGCATCTTCGTCACCAACAGACTGCCGGAGCACACCACGGTGCACTGGCACGGCATGATCGTGCCCAGCGGCATGGACGGCGTCGGCGGGCTCAACCAGCCGCACATCAAGCCCGGCAAGACCTTCGTCTACGAATTCGAGATGAAGCACAGCGGGACCTTCATGTACCACCCGCATTCCGACGAGATGGTGCAGATGGCGATGGGCATGATGGGCATGTTCATCGTGCACCCGCGTGATCCGGCGTTCCGTCCCGTGGACCGCGACTTCGTCTTCATCATGAGCAGCTACCTCATCGACCCCGGCACCTATCTGCCGAAGGTCAACGAGATGACCGACTTCAACATGTGGACCTGGAACAGCCGCGTCTATCCCGGCATCGATCCGATGCCGATCCGGCTCGGCGACAGGATCCGGGTGCGGATCGGCAACCTGACCATGACCAACCATCCGATCCATGTGCACGGGCACAATTTCGCGGTGACCTGCACCGACGGCGGCTGGGTGCCGGTGTCGGCGCAATATCCGGAGACCACGACCGACGTGCCGGTCGGCGCGGTCAGGGCGTTCGACATGCTCGCCGACAATCCGGGCGACTGGGCGTTCCACTGCCACAAGTCGCACCACACCATGAACGCGATGGGCCACGACATGCGCAACTTCATCGGCGTGTCGCGAAAGGATCTGGCGAAGGCGGTCGGCAAGCTCGCGCCCGACGCGATGGTGATGGGATCGACCGGCATGGCGATGGGCAACATGGAGATGCCCGCGCCCGACAACACGCTGCCGATGATGACCGGCACCGGACAATTCGGACCGATCGAGATGGGCGGCATGTTCACGGTGATGAAGATCCGCGAGGGGCTCGGCCGCGACGATTACGCCGACCCCGGTCCCTATAAATATCCGCCGGGCACGGTTGCCTATGAGGTCGAGGCGCCCGCCGCCGAGCCCGCGCGCCAACCGCCGGCGGCGCCCGGGCGAAAGGCCAAGCCATCGATGAAGGGAATGAAGATGTAGCGGATCCGGCTCACTCACCAACCACAAGCATCAAACACAGAATGGAGAATCCAGTGAAGCAACTCACCGGCATCGGCGTCGCGCTGATCGCGCTGTCGGTCGCGGCAGTGCCGTCGCGCGGTCACGAAAAACATGGTCACGAATCCTATTCGGCCGGCGAGCCCGGCGATCCGAGCAAGCCCTCGCGCACGGTCGAGGTCGAGATGAAGGAGATGGAGTTCACGCCGTTCCGCATCGAGGTCAAGCGTGGCGAACAGATCCGCTTCGTGATCCGCAATGCCGGCACCGAGGATCACGAATTCCTGCTCGCGACCACCGAAGAGAATTTGAAGCATGCCGAAGTGATGAAGAAGCATCCGCATATGGAGCATGCCGATCCGAACGGCGTTCGCCTCGCACCGAAGAAGAGTGCGGAGATCGTCTGGAAATTCACCAAGGCCGGAACGTTCGAATATTCCTGCCTGATTCCGGATCACCGCGACTACGGGATGACCGGCCGCGTCATCGTGAAATGAAATCATCAACGAAAGAAAGGACAACAACCATGAACAGGATCATCCGGATTGCGCGCGCGGCCTCGCTTGCGCTGGCGTTGGCATTGAGTGCGCCTTGGGGCGCGGCGTTCGCGCAGGGCGCTGATATCGATGGCGAGGTCAAGAAGATCGACGAGGGCGCGGGGAAGATCACGCTCAAGCACGGCCCGGCCAGGAGCCTTGGCATGGACGAGCCGATGACGATGGTCTACCGGGTCAAGGATCCGGCGCTGCTGAAGCAGGTCAGGGTCGGCGACAAGGTCCGGTTCGAGGCCAAGGAGGGCGACGGCGGCTACACCGTCACCGCGATCCAGAAGGCAAAGTGAGGCGACGGCCCGCATCAACAGGTTGGGCTGTCGGCTGAACCCAGCCGGCAGCCCTTGACCGCGACACATGATCCGCAGAGCGGTTCCAGACGGATCGGCTTGAATGCGTTACGTGGTCGGCCTTATCCTGTCGTCTGGAAGGACGAGCAATGAACGATTGCTGTGAGCAGAAGACGACCGAATGCTGCGCACCACCGCCGCTGACGCTGCCGGTCAAGGCTCGTGTGCGGGCAGGGGACCGCGATCGCGCGGTCGATTCGTGCGGCTGCTCAGGCGGCGTTCCCGTCTTCGACGGTCTCGATCCACGCTACAGGCGCGTGCTCTGGACGGTCATCGGCATCAATGGCGCGATGTTCCTGACCGAGATGATCGCGGGTCAGCTTGCCGGATCGCAGGCGCTCAAGGCCGATGCGCTCGACTTCCTTGCTGATACGCTCACCTATGGATTGAGCCTTGCGGTGATCGGCGCCAGCCTGCGTGTGCGTGCCTCCGCTGCGCTGCTGAAGGGCGCGTCGCTGAGCCTGATGGCGCTGTGGGTGTTCGGCTCGACCGTCTACCAGACGTTCGTGCTCGGCGTGCCGAAGGCCGAGGTGATGGGCGCCATCGGCACGTTGGCACTCGCGGCCAATCTAGGTTCGGTTCTGCTTCTGCTGCCGTACAAGGACGGCGATGCCAATGTCCGCTCGGTCTGGCTCTGCTCGCGCAACGACGCGATCGGAAACCTCATCGTGATGGCGGCGGCTCTCGGCGTGTGGGGATCGGTCTCGGCCTGGCCTGACCTTGCCGTCGCCGCCGTGATGGCGATGATATTCCTTACCTCGTCGGTGCAAATCCTGCGGCAGGCATGGGCCGAATATCGCAAGGCGGCGCTCCGCAGTCCGTTAGCGGCGCATGGCTGATGAAGCCGCAAGCGCCCGGTGCTTCCTGCGACGGGCCGCGGCAGGGCAGAAATTTGCCGCGCATTTACCTTAAATGATGGCTCCGGGGGAACGTCCTTGGCAGCGGTGCGTTGCTGTGCATCATTCGCGCACAGAAGGCCCCCTCATGACAATCAACGCGGCAATACTGATGGCGGCATTGGTGCTGTCGGGAACCGTGTTGGCACAAAGCTCCGGCCCTTCGGCCGGCTCGGCGGGGGCCGGGCAGGCCGCCAATGTGACCACCACCGGTCAGGCGCTGAACAGCGCCAAGAAGACCGGCGACAGCGGGCCGCCGGTGGAGAAGGCCGCGCGTCCGGCAAAGCCGGATGCCGGCGCAGCGGGCAACACGGTGGGGGCGAGCCGCCCGCAAAAGCCCGATCGTCGCCTCGAGCATTATCCGTAATCACCATCCGTAACGATTATGCTGATCCTTGGGATGGGTGGAGCGAAGCGATACCCATCACCTCTGATCCGCGCGGAAGCATTATGGGTTTCGCTGCGCTCTACCCATCCTACAGCGCAGCAAAAAGCCGGCGCAGTCGTCGCGACTACGCCGGCTCGAAAGCGGTTGCCTTAACTCAGTAAACCAGGCCGGTGCCCGGGGGCTTCTCCAGCGCCGCGGCGAGCGAGCGATATTCGTCGCTGTTGGTGCCGGCGAGCTGGGCGATGCGATTCAGGTGGTATTGCGCCTGATCGCGGTTGCCCTGTTCGACCTGCCAGAGGCCGTAATACTGCCAGGTGCGCACATGGGCCGGGTCGGCCTTGAGCGCGCGCTCGTACCAGATCTGCGAGACCTTGTAGTCGCCGAGCTTGCGATAGGAGTAGCCGATCAGGTTGGCGACGTCGGCACGATCATCCTGGCCGAGCGCCTTCAGCTGCCCGATCGCGGCGGTGTAGTCGTGCTTGTCGTAGATCGTGGTGTAGGCGGCGCGATAGCCGGCCAGGAACTTCTGATCGTCGATCGCGGAGCTCTTGTCCTTCTTCGCCTTCTTGCCCTTGCTGCTGCCGCTGTCGGAAGCCGGCGGCGAGGGATTGTCGCTGCCCGCCGCATAGGCCGAGATGACCGGCCCGGAGGCGAGCGTCATCGAGAGCACTGCGAGGCCCAAAAACTTCGTCTTCCTGCTCATTCCTGGTTGCTCCTGATCGTTCCTGATCGTGCTCGGTAATCCTACACCGAAGCCTGATGACTTGAACACCCAGGGGTGCAGAACATTCCCGGCCGATCCCACGATTGCGTGATCCTGCTTTTCCGGCGGTAGAGGAGAACATGACAGAGATGTCATGCACATGAATGAAGTCCGTCAGGGTCCTTCAGAACGGGTTCAGTGCGCGGCCCCTAAGGTCACGTGCATTGATCGGTGAGGCCGACCATCCGGCCGGAAACCTCTCGATCCCGACGAGGAGGACCATCATGCTGAAGACGATTTCCGCCGCGCTGCTCGCCATGTCCGTGATCGCAGCGCCCGCGCTCGCCGCCGAGACCGGCAAGGCCGCAACGCCCGCGCCGGCGACCACGACCGCCCCCGCGACCAAGGCTGCCCCCGTCATCAAGAGCGAGCAGCTGCCGTCCAAGGTGCGCAGCGCCAACGCCAAGATGCACCACAAGCACTATCGTCATCACCGTCACCACAATCACATGGGCATGCTGAATGTGAAGTCGCCGAAGCATGCGACCAAGCACGTCCGTGCGAAGGTAGCGATCAAGCACGTCGCGCCGGCCAAACGCGGCTGATCAAGCGCGGTTGAATCTGATCCGAGGGGCGTAGTTTCGATCCACATTTGCCCCGCTGCGCCTTTTGGATGCAGAACCGGCCCGTCGTCCATTGCTTCCCCAATGGCGACGGGCCGGAGTGCGTCCGGCTCCGGTTGTGAACCCGGGCGAAGAATAACCGAGTTGCGAATTCCCTTCGGCCGCCCGGCAGTTTATGAGACGCCTCCGGGGACTCAGGGAACAGCGTCGTTTGCGGATTTCATCACAACTGGCAGCCATCCTGCTGCTCTCGCTTCCGCTCGCCGGCTGCCTTACCAGCGATGACGGCAGCGGGCCGACCACCTTCACCGACGATCGGGGCGTCGCCAACCAGCCGTTCCCGGACCGCTACCGCGACCAGATCCTCGCGTTCATGCGGACCTACCTGAACAATCCGGTCGGGGTCCGCGAGGCTGCTATCGCCGAGCCGGCGCAGCGCACGGTCGGCGGCCGGCTGCGCTACGTCGTGTGCCTGCGCTACAGCGCGAAGGATACCGACGGCAATTACCGCCCGGCCCGGGAGCGCGGTGTCCTGTTTGTCGACGGCCGGCTCGACCGCATCCTCGACAACCCCGCCGAGCCCTGCGCCGGCGCGTCCTATGCGGCTTTTCCGGAACTGGAAAAGATGTCGCGCTAGGGCATGATCCGGAAAAGTGTGAGGTGCTGACCGCGCTTCTGCGCGGCCGCTTGTCGCAAGCCTGATCGAAACGTTAGCGAACTCCGATCACTTTTCGGGGAGCGTTGAACTTCACTTTAGCCGTTTGCGACTTACATTCAGGCGAGATGCGGCTGCTTAACCGGTGAAAAAAACCTTCTGTGCCAGGGAACAGACGGGCGTTGTTGCGACCCTGTCACAGCTCGGAAACATCACGGGTGCGGCATTGCCCCAAAGCAACCTAATTGAGGTCACGTTGTTTGGCTTAACAGCGCAGCGTTAGTAACGGGGACCAGAAATGAAGAAGTTTTTGTTCGGCACAGTCGCGCTGGCCGCCCTTGCGGGCCCTGCGTTTGCGGCTGACATGCCGGCCCGCACCTATACCAAGGCACCGCCGCCCTATACCGCACCCGCCGTCGTCTACAACTGGACCGGTTTCTATATCGGCGGCCATGTCGGCGGCGCGTTCACCGACGGCAACAACCTGATGGGCAGCGACGCGCGCTTCATGGGTGGCGTGCAGGGCGGCTTCGACTATCAGTTCGCCCCGAACTGGGTGATGGGCGCCGAGGCGCAGTATTCCTGGCTGCCCAGCTCCTCGAACAATGGCGTGTTGCTCCCGGGCGGAACGCTGGTGACCGGCAACACCGACCAGATCGGTTCGGTGACCGGCCGCCTTGGCTACACCTGGGGTCCCGCGCTGCTCTACGCCAAGGGCGGTTATGCCTGGCGCGACAACAACAACATCACCGCGTCGGTCGGCGGCGTGCCGGCGTCCTTCACCACCGATGGCGGCCACAAGGACGGCTATACGGTCGGCGCGGGCCTCGAATACATGTTCGCCCCGAACTGGTCGGCGAAGGCCGAATACCAGTACTACAATTTCGGCAAGACCAACTTCACCAGCGGCCCGGCCGACCTCGTCGGCACGAGCTTCCGGAACGACGAGCACACCGTCAAGCTCGGGGTCAACTACCGCTTCGGCTGGGGTGGCCCGGTCGGCTCCCGCTACTGATCGCGGCTTCATCGCATCAATGAAAAGGCCGGCCTTAGGGTCGGCCTTTTTGTTTGCCGGACGCTGTCTCATTCAGCTGATGTTCACGCCTGATCGTGCAATGCAAAAAATAATTCCTGCATGGCACGGAACTTTCATCGTGCTGCGCTATTATGCGGTCGCCGGGCTGGTGGACAAACGAACATGCGTAGTTTTGCGTTAGGGCTGATCCTCTCTGCGGTCTCCGTGCCGTGCCTTGCCCAGACTATCCTCAAATCCGAACCCCTGGCGCTCGCGCCTTATGAGGTCGTATTCGTGCAGGACGCGTCCTGCTCGGCTGGCAAGGTGCTCAAGGTGACCGGCGCGATCCGCGGTCTGCATCGGCGGAAGATTTGCGTTTCGCTCGCCGCCGAACAGGCCTCGCTGGCGACGGCAACGCCGTAGGCGCGGGGCGACCGCACCCATTGCATCCCCGGTCCGCCGCTGCGCGCCGGCCAGCCTACCGTCTGATCAGTTCAACCGCGGCTCCAGGCGCGCTTCGCGATCGGCATCGGCCTTGTTCTTGGCCGGATCCTCGTTCGGCTCGAGCTGACAGGGCCGGATCTCGTAGTCGTTATCCAGCACCGGGCGGGGCGCGGACTTCTCCTCGGAAATGGCATCCACCACCAGGCCGGATTTCCTGGCCAGCGTCCAGACATCCGCCTCGGTCGGGTAGGCCTTGCTCAGTTTGGCGTCCTGATAAAACAGCGCGTACGGCATTCGTCGTTCCCCAAACAACCGACAACGCCAGCCCCCGTTTTGGGTTTCAGGCAATATCGCCGTTCCGGTCACGGAACCGTGAGCGAGCATCTGCGGCAAGCATCTGAAAATATGAGTCATTTCGGCCCTTTCGCGGAAGGGCCTTGAGTCCTTAACGGGTGGTAAACCCCGGAAAAAAGAATCCCCGGGACTCGCCGGCTAGAATCGCCGGATGCTTCGGTCCATGAGAGCGATCCACCAGCCCCCCTACGAACGCGTGCAGCTCGCGCTTGCGGTTGCGCTGCTCGCGGCCTGCGCCGCCAACGTGGCGCTGGTCTGGTCCTGGCTCTAGATATCCTGGCTCTAGATCTCCCGGCTCTCGCCAAAATTCGTATGTGGCGGCCACGCGAAATCGCCGGAGCCGCGCGGCGCCGCTGGCGATTGACGGCACCTGCATTCCTCCCATCATTGCCGGCAGAACAAGCGCCCGCTGCGCCCTGCGCGGACGGGCCGCGATCGGGGGAGCCGATATGATCGACACGCTGAAGGAACGGGTCAACGGCGACGCTGGCCTGGTGCGGCGCGGCCGCTACCTCACCACGACATTCCTGCTCGAGATCGGCGCCGCCGCCTGGCTGATCGCGATCCATGAGGGCCGCATCGTCGCGGTCACGAAGGGCCCGTTCGTGATGCCGTCGTCGTCGTTCGCGCTGCGCACCTCGCAGGCGGAGTGGGACCGGTTCTGCGAAGAGCGGCCGCCGCCGGGCTCGAACGACCTGATGGCGCTGATCAAGCGCCGCGTGCTGAAGGCCGAGGGCGAGCTGCAGATCTTCATGGCGAACCTGCGCTACTTCAAGGAGGCGCTGGGCAAGCTGCGCCGCGAGGGAGTGGCCGCATGAGCGCGAGATTCGAACCGATCGTCGGCCGTTACATGCATCTGGAGCTGTTCGGCCGGGCCCACCGCGTCTATGTCGAGGAGGCGGGCGAGGGCACGCCGCTGCTCTGCCTGCACACCGCAGGGGCGGACGGGCGGCAATATCGCGGCCTGATGAACGATGCGCGGGTCACGCGCAACCACCGCGTCATCGCCTTCGACATGCCCTGGCACGGCAAGTCGTCGCCGCCGCAGGGCTGGCACGACGAGGAGTACCAGCTCACCTCCGCGCAATACACGACCATGATCCTCGCGGTGATGGACGCGCTCGACCTCGACAGGCCGATCGTGATCGGCTGCTCGATCGGCGGCCGGATCGCGCTGCATCTCGCGCTGGAGCATCCCGAACGTTTCCGCGCCATCATCGGCCTGCAGGCCGGCGCGCATGTCGATCCCTATTACGACCTGAATTTCCTGCACCGGCCGGACGTGCATGGCGGCGAGGTCGCCGCCGCCATCGTCTCGGGCCTCGTCGGCCCCGACGCGCCCGACAAGGAGCGGTGGGAGACGCTGTGGCACTACATGCAGGGCGGGCCCGGCGTGTTCAAGGGCGACCTCTATTTCTACAAGATCGACGGCGACATCCGCGCCCGCGTCGCCGAGATCGACACGAGACGTTGCCCGCTGTTCCTGCTGTCGGGCGAGTACGATTATTCCTGCACCCCGGAAGAGACGCTGGCGGTGGCGAACAGCATCGCCGGAGCCGAGGTCACCATCATGAAGGGCCTCGGCCATTTCCCGATGAGCGAGAATCCGGGCGAGTTTCTCAAGCATCTGCTGCCGGTGCTGGAGCAGATCGGCGGCCGCTAGAGGCAGATGCTTGCGAGCGCAGGGCGGTTGCTTTGATCCTCGACTGCGGGCGGTGCGGTATGACAGACTGCGCGTCCGCACGATTGGGCGTGAACCGGTTGCGCAGGAGGTCCCCATGCTTCCGAAGGCTGAAGCGGCCTATTTCGCGATTGCCGATATCTCCGGCTATACCAACTTCCTCGCGGCGGTCGAGCTCGACCATGCGCAGGACATCATCGCCGATTTCATGGATACGGTGGTGAAAGCGCTGCGCCCGCCATTCCGCCTCGCCAAGTTCGAAGGCGACGCCGCGTTCGTCTACACCACCGCCGAAAAGATCGACGGCTCGCTGCTGCAGGACGCGATCGAGGGCGCCTATTTCAAATTCCGGCGGCGCCTGCGCAGTGTGCGCCAGGCCTCGACTTGCGAGTGTCAAGCCTGCGTCGCGATGGGCGATCTCGATTTCAAGTTCGTTATTCATCATGGCGAGATGGTGAAGCAGAAGATGGGCGGGAGAGAGGAACTCGCCGGGCGCGACGTCATTCTGGTTCACCGGCTGCTCAAGAACACGGTTGGTGAGAAGATCGGCGGGCGCGCGTATGCGCTCTACAGCGACGCGGCCATCCGCGCGATGGGCGTCGATCCGGTCGCGCAGGGTCTCATCGCGCATCACGAAACCATCGACGTCATCGGCGACGTGACGCTGTGGGCGCGCGATCTCGAGGCGGCGTGGCGGCAGGAAGACGCGCAAACCCGGATGCAGGTGACGCGCGACGATGCCTACGCCATACTGGAATTCGACATCGCCGCGCCGCGGCAGACGGTGTGGGAGTTTTTCACCGTGCCCGGGCAATGGCAGAAATGGTGGGACGCCGACGCCATCGTCGAGGATTCCGGCAAGGGACGACGCGGTCTCGGCACCAAGAACCACTGTATGCACGGCAACCATACCGTCGTTGAGGAGATGCTCGATTGGCGCCCGACCGATTATTTTACGGTGGGCATTACGCTTCCAATTCCCGGCGCGCCGCGGATCGTGATGACTCGCGCCGTTCTGGACGGTCCAGACGGAATGACGCATCTGGAGCTGCGGGTCGCCAAGCCTAAGCCAAAGGATCGAGAGTTCGTCGACGGCGCCGCAGCCAAATACACCGAACGCATGACCAAGGCGATCGCCGGTTTGCGATCCATGCTGGAGGGGAAGCAGCCTGTCCTCGACGCAGTGGAAGATCCGGCGCTGACGCGATCGGGCGGACGCTTTCTGACCGAACCGGTAAAATCGGGCGCGCGCGGCTGATGCCCAACGCACGCTCCGGAGTCTAATGGGGCTGCGCTACTTGCCCGAGCGCGGCAGCTCGTTGATCGCGGCGCGGACCTTGGCCATGGTCGTGGTGCAGTATTCCTCGCGCTCCTTCAGGAAGCGCTGCTGCTGGGCGCGGAAATTGGCAACCCGTTCCCGCACCTCGGATCCGAAGTCGCCGCTGATGTCGAGCCTGGCAAAATGCGGCAGCTGCGCCGGCTGAGGCGGGACTTCGACGACCGTCACCGCCAAGGGCGACGGAGCGGGGGGCAGGCCCTCGATCACGGTCGGCACCGGAAGCGGAGGCGGCACCACCGCAGCCCGCACCTCGGCCGCAGGCTTGACGCTGAACGTGGCGATCGCCTCGGCCAAGGCCTGTTCAGCGGCGGTTGGCAACGCGGCGGGGGCAGGTGTAGCGGCAGGCGGCGTGGCGGTCGGCTGGGCCGCAGGCGGCGCCGTCTGCCGGGCAGGCGCCGGCAGCTCGGCGTCGGGCAGCTTGCCCTTCACCGACTGTACGAAGGCCATTGTCTGCGCGATCAGGAGATCGCGTTCCTTCATCCACTTCATGGCGCACCCTGAGCGCGCGGATTCCAGCAAAGCAACCGCGCGGAATCAAGCGCTCGCCATCATGATGGTTGACGAATACGACTGTTTGGTAGGCGCGGTGACATAATTGTGACACGTGCCGGGCGCGGACGGGTCAGCGCTGACGGGGATTGGTGTTCGGGACGAACGGGATACCGACGATCCGGACCGGGGTCTGGGCCAGTCCCTGATTCGGCGCCGACGCTTGATTCGCGGCCGGCCGAGGCGCGGGGTTCGCCGGCGCGGGCGCCTGATCGAGCAGGGCGACGAGGCCGGCCGCGGCCACGCTGAGCAGCGTGAACGTGCCCAGGAGCAGCAGATTGCGGTTGGATTCGCGGACCCTCATACGAGGAAAATCGCGTGAGCGGGCATAACGTTCCGAACAAATCCTCAGACGTTTTCGCGCGGATTTCGTCGCATCTTAAGAACGAGCATCAGGAGAGGACGAACCGGTGTGCCGGCAGGAACGGGGCAGGGTTCGGCCTAATGGGCCGTTACCGCGGCGGGTACCTGCTCGGTGCTGCGCGCCTCGATCAGGTCGGCGTAGCGGCCATATTCCTCGGCCATTTCGAGCAGCTTCTCGCGCACCGCGGCGTCGGTCACCTGCCGGGCCAGCCGTCGCGCCTGATCGGATTGGAAGCGGTAATGTGCTGTGTCGGACATGGTGGCGGCTCCTCACATATCTGTAAGGGCCACCCGGCAAAGGTTCATTAAGGTGTCATTGCAGCGTCGGTGGGCGATCCGCCGGCGGAGCCGCCGCGGCGGGCCGCGTCTTGTCCTCGCGGACCTCGACTTCGAACCAGCCCATCTCCTTCAGCTCGCGTGCCTTCTTCTCGGCCGCGTCTTCGCTGTCGCGCTTCAGCACGATTTGGCTGGTGCCATCTCGGGCAAGGATCAAATAGGTCATTGGCTGAGTCCCACCCCGCATTCTGCATACCCCGTTTGGGGCCGCAAGAACAGAAGCAAGGCGAGGGATGGGTGATCCTACGGGAAGGATCCCACGATTCCTGCCAGGGAGGTGTCGCAGCGGCTTTCCGAACCGGCCCTGCGGCGCAGCGTCGGTTCGGAAGGGGCGAACTACCTCAGCGCTTCACGACCAGTCGATGTGGCGGTTCCTGTCGTCCCATCGATGTGCTTAGCGTTGGGTGCAGACGAACCGAGTGCCGTTCTTCGTCGTGCCGGTGGAAATCACAAGTGGTCGTTGCGAGGGGACTCAACGTTCTTGCAGGGCTTCATGCAAAACATTGCGGCGCGCCGAGGTCGTTGCATTGGCTATCGGTGAACGCGATCGACGATGTTGCACTCCCGACCACCGGAATAATACGGCTCGCTCTGCACATTGCGGGCAATCAAGCGAAGCGCTTTGATTGAATCGCGACGACGTGTTCGAATCGCAGCCGGGAAAGACGCGCGGCGCAAAGCCGCGCATATCTGGATGGAGGACGCGATGCCCAGGCACTTCGGTTTGAAGGCAGCATCGGCCGCAGGACGGTCGGCGTTCACGGGGTCATCGAAGGATTTGCAGCAGCGGACTGCTTCGGCGTCGGCATCGAAGAAGCGTGCTCCGGACAGCTCTGCAGCGTCGAAGCACGCTTCCCCATGCTCGGAACTGCCCTATTCGCCTGCGAGCTGGCGGGGCTGCCGTGGCCGGCGGTCGATCTCGGCAGACTGAAGCTGGGTCGCGGCGGCCAGGATGGCGGAAATCCAAGCCAAATGGTGCCGGCTGAGGGGATTGAACCCCCGACCTTCAGTTTACAAAACTGCTGCTCTACCGCTGAGCTAAGCCGGCGAATTGGCAATGATTTGCGCGCTCGCATAGCAGACTTGGCGCGCCAGAGCCAGAACCAAGGCTTGAACCGAGCAGGCGAGAAGCGATCGCGCCCCCGGATCGGCCCGACAGCAAAAGGCGGCCCGCAGGCCGCCTTTTTGCGCCGTCGGCCTGTCAGCTGAGCTACTGGCACGGATGCCGTCGGCCGTCGCTGCCGCGGAACCAGGTGCCGGGGGTGCAGACAAAGCCGTTCTGCCGGGCATATTCGGCGCCGCCGATCGGGGTGCGGGCATAGTCGGGGCCGCCAAACGGGGCGGTGGCGACCGCAGCCGCCGTGCCGACCGCGCCGCCGACGACGCCACCGGCCACGCGGGCCGCGGCGTCGACAGGCGCGAACGGGCCGGGGTCATAGCGGTTGTAGCTGCTCTGCCAGTCGCGGTCCCGCCGATCGATGCGCTGGTGATAGGCGGTGCGGGTGCCTGGTGCCATCGCCTGGCATCGGGCGTCCGGCCAGGCATTCGAGCAGCGCGCGGCGGTGCCGATCGTCTGTTGCGCCATCGCCGGGCTCGCCAGTGCCGAGGCGAGCAGGGCTGCTGCGCCGAGGATTCTGAAGTGTGTCATGCAAGGCCTCCTCTCGTCGTGGTGGACGGCTAATTTCGCCGTGCAGCGCTCGTTCCGCCGCGGCCTTGCCCTGCGTTCAAACCAGTGTGAAGTTCCGCAGGCTCGTGCGCATGATGCGTTCCGGAGCACGCTGCCTTCGACGAGAATTGCGTGTACAGCGGTGAACGAACTGGTGTCGGTGCCGACGCGGGGGATTGATGTTCGGAATCTTGAGTCTTGGCTTTCTGCTCGGCATGCAGCATGCGCTGGAGCCGGATCATATCGCGGCGGTATCGAGCATCGCGGCCCGCCGCACCCATGTCGGTGACATCGTCAAGCACGGGCTGACCTGGGGGCTTGGCCACACGCTCACTTTGTTCATCTTTGCCGGCGCCGCGATCCTGCTCGGGCGCGCGATTCCCGAGACGGTATCGCAGCCGATCGAGACCGCGGTCGGCATCATGCTGGTCGGCCTCGGCGCGCATGTGTGGTGGCGGCTGTGGCGCGACCGCGTGCACTTCCACACCCATTCGCATGGCGACGGCACCACGCATTTCCACGCCCACAGCCATGCCGGTGAAGCCGTGGCGGCTACGTCCACCGTGGCGGTTACGTCCACCGTAGCGCGTGCGTCCACCGTGGCGCTTGCGTCCACCGTGCCGCACGTCCGCGCCGCGCACAGCCATGCGCACGGCTTCCGCTGGCGCACGCTCCTGGTCGGCCTGATGCACGGCATGGCCGGCTCGGCGGCGCTGTTGGTGCTGACGGTGTCGCAGGCCCCAAGTCCAGTGATCGGGCTCGGCTATGTCGCGCTGTTCGGCATCGGCTCGATGATCGGCATGGGCGTGCTGTCCAGCGTGATCGCGGTGCCGCTCGCAGCCTCGGCGCGCTGGCTGACCTGGGCCAATCACGGCCTGCAAACGGCGGTCGGCGCGGTCACGATCGCGATCGGCGTCCACTCGATCGTCGAGAACGCCTTCACCTGACGGGTAGGCGGCTTCCGGGCGCCCGTTAACGATTTCTGATTCCGCACGGCCGCATTGACCGGATGCCGATGCTTACGCGTTAGGCTTACCGGCAGTTTGGCCGGCGTCCTTAACCCTTCCGCCGAGCCGTTGGATTAGGTTGTGGTGGAACAATTCGGGACGCTGGGTGAACATGCGCGCAAGTCTTGCGCTGGCGATATTGGCTGCGATGACCTCGACGGCGCTGGCCGGCGGCGGCTTCGACATTGTCGTGCCGGTGCGGCCCGGCGTGCCGATCATCATTAACGGCGTCGACGCCTCCTATGCCGTGGTCGAAAGCGCGATGGGGCTCGCCCGCAACGAGTCGATGGTGCCGACCGTCTATGGCGGCCGCCCGATCGATCCCCAGCCGAATGTCGGCCACTATTATCCGAGCCTTGGCCGCATGCCGGGTTACGGCCGCCTCGAGATCGAGCCGCCGGCCAACCGCCGCCTGCCCAAGCCGGCCGAGAGCTATCATCAATCGTGGGGCGCGGAATCGGCGCCGCTGCCGGCACAGTCCAACGTGCCGGTCGATCCGCCGCCGGTGATCTACGCGCCGGAGTTCAACGGGCCGCGGCCGCTGCCGCGCCCGTTCCCGCGGCCACCGCGACCCAGAGGATTCTGAAATCGACTGCCCGAAATCAAGAGCCCCGCGAAACGGGGGTCCTGAATAGCCATCAAGAGCTACGCGACGAACAGAGAGACCTACAGGAGAGAGTAATGCGTCAAATGATCAAAGGACTGATTGCGGCGGTGGCCGTCATGCTGAGCGCGCCCGCAATGGCGTGCGGATTCAACCCTTGCGGCTATTCCGCGCCCGTCGTGAATTACGGCTGCGGTGGTTGCGGGGGTTACGGCTACGGCTACGGTTACGGCGCCGTCGAACGTCTGCCCGACCCGGATGCCGCTTATCCCAGCGCGGCGCAGCAGTACTATTACGTCAACCAGGGACCTACCTACACCGGTCCGGGCAACTGGGCACCGCGCCCGTACTACCGCGAAGGCTACGGCCGCCCGTATTACGGCTATCGCCGCTACGGCTACCGTCACTACGGCTACCGCCATCACTACGGCTATCGTTCGCACTACGGCTATCGCTACGGCCGCTACGGCCATCCGGTGCTGCGCCGCTACTACTGATCCGATCGTCAGTTCGAGAGATCAGCGCCCGTTCGCGTCACGCGAGCGGGCGTTTGTCGTTCACATCAGCCCGAGCCGGCTGGCGCCGATATAGAGCGCGAGCACACAGGCGTTCGACACGTTGAGGCTCTTGATCTCGCCGGGCATGTCGAGGCGGGCGACGAGGCGGCAGGTCTCGCGCGTCAATTGCCGCAAGCCCTTGCCTTCGGCGCCGAGCACCAGCGCGAGCGGCGCTTGCAGCGCGGCCTTGCCGAGATCCTCGGTGCCCTCGCTGTCGAGGCCGACGGTCTGGAAGCCGCGCTCGTTCAACTCGTTCAGCGCGCGCGCAAGGTTCTGCACGGTGACGACAGGCACCAGTTCGAGCGCGCCGGAGGCGGACTTCGCCAGCACGCCGGTCGCCTCCGGGCTGTGGCGGGCGGTGGTGACGATCGCCTTCACCGCGAACGCCGCGGCCGAGCGCAGGATGGCGCCGACATTGTGCGGATCGGTGATCTGGTCGAGCACCAGCACGATGCCCTCCAGCGCCAGCGTGTCGATGCCGGGCGAGGGCAGGGGATCGGCCTCCGCCAGGAGGCCCTGATGCACCCCATCGGGGGTGAGGCGCCGGTCGATCTCGCTCGGCCGGACGATCTCGGGGGCGACGCGGGTCGCGATGTTTTCGTCGGCGAGGCGCTTGGCCGCGTTCTCGGTGAGGTAAAGCTTGCGGATATGGCGGTCGGGGTTGGCAAGCGCGGCCGACACCGTGTGCCAGCCGTACAGAATCACCGGCCCGTCGGAACCGGATTCGCGTTCCCGCCGGGCCGGCGGACGGCCGAATTTCGGCCCTTTTTGGAAGGGTTTACCGCCCTTGCCTCGGAAATTGGGTTTGCGGTCGCGGTCGCTCATGTGAGGCTTGTGTCACGGCTCCCGAATATTGGCAATTTTACACAGCGTTTTCGAGCGAAGTGGGGGCCGGTTCGCGTGAAGAAAACGCGACAAAACAAGAATCTAGCCGCAAGACTCACGACTTTGGAACAGAGATCGCCCGAGCCTGCAAAAGTATCCCAATTAGATGGCTGGCTTGGTTGACTTTGGGGACCGCCTTCCCCCATAAACGCGCCCGACCGCGCACCCGCTTCGGGTCGGCCGGTTATCAGCGTCATTTCGATGACCCGGTCCGCCGCCACTCGCGCGGCCGGTCTGATGCTGTTGGACGGGGGAGTGTCCCGAGTGGCAAAGGGAGCTGACTGTAAATCAGCCGCCTCATGGCTTCGCAGGTTCGAGTCCTGCCTCCCCCACCAGCCTTCGCTCGCTTCGCGAGCTACGGCTCGGCAGGCCGGGAAAACTCCATCGTAGCGAAGCGAGAAGGCTGCCACGCCATAGCCCGAAGGGCGACGGCGGGCTGCATCGGCGAGGCATGAGTCGCTTCGCGACCCACGGCCCGGCAAGCCCAGGAAACTCCATCGTAGCGAAGTGAGCGAAGGCGGGCCACAACCTGCTCGTCCATTCGACACCCGCTTCTTCACCCTATCCGCGCAAACATCTCCAGCTGCCGCCGGCGTTCCGTTGCTCGGCCCGAGAGTGCAATGGTAGATTGCGCCATTTCATGATTGAGCCGTTTCAGACGACATGAAGAAAATTTTGCACTGGGACGCTTCTGCAGGAGACGACCCGGCGCTGATGGTTGCCTGCGCTGTCCTGTTCGGCGTCTCGATCCTGCTTTCGATACCGGCATTTTTTGGTGGTGCTGGCCAGGCCGGAATCGATTTTTCATGTTTCTGGGGCGCGGGCGCGATGGCGCTCGAAGGCCATGCGGCGGCGGCCTACGATTGGGAGCAGCTGCATCAGCAACTTGTTCTCCGGCTGCAATCCCTCAATCACGCTCCGTATCCTTACGATCAGGTACCGGTTCCGTTCTTTTATCCGCCGGTGTTTTTCCTGGTTGTGGCGCCGCTGGCGCTGCTGCCCTTTCCGATCGCGTTCTGGGTCTGGAGCGCGGCGAAGCTGTCTTGCTGGCTGCTTGTCGTTCATGCCATCCGGCCACGCTCCGCCGCGCTGCTGCTGGCACTCGCTGCTCCGCCCGTATTCTACGATTTCATCTCCGGCCAAAGCGCGCTGCTTGCCGCATCGTTGCTCGGCGGCATCCTGCTGACATTGGACAGGCGTTCGCTTCTCAGCGGAATCCTGATCGCGCTGCTCATCTTCAAACCGCAATATGGCGTTCTGCTTCCCTTCGTGTTGATCGCCACCGGACGTTGGCGCGTCGTCATCACCGCCGCCCTTATGATTCCGGTCCTGCTGCTGCTCGCCGGGCTGATCTTCGGTTGGGATACCTTCGATGGATTCCGCGCGGCCGCCACCTTCGCCACGACGCAATTCCACCTCAGTGGCGCGCTGCCATGGTACAAACTGCAGAGCATCTATGGTCTCTTGAGAGACGCCGGCCTTGGCTATGGTCTGGCGATGGCATTTCACGTCGCCATCGCATCGGTGGTTGCGGTCGGGGTGCTGATCCTGTGGCGCGGCCATGTCAGCTTCGCGGTAAAGGCCGCAAGCCTGCTGGCGGCAACGCCGCTGATTTCTCCTTACTTCGCGATCTACGATATGCCGATCCTGGTGGTCGCGCTGGTGTTTCTCATGAACGCCAGCGCGGGCCGCCTCGCGTCGCGTTCGGGTCGAAGCGCCTTCCGGATCGCGGTCAGCGTCGTCTTCGTATTGGGATACGCTTTCCCGTTCGTGCGCACGCCTCTCGGCCCCATGATGTGCGCAACCGTGATCGCGCTGATCTGGACGAGATACCGGCAAGAGGCCGGCGAGACGGCTCCAGGCGAGGAGTTGCGAAAATCTGCGACCGTTGGAGGCTAAAGCATGATCCGGCGCGATGAGGATTCAACCCGATCTCATCGCGCTTTAGTGTCCTGATCGCGAACAGTCTGCGAAGATCATAGGATCAGCCGTCCTGGTGCGCCGGCGGCGTTGCCGTGCCGGGCACAGCCTCCGCGCCAACCGGGCGCCTGGTGCCCGACGGATCGTCGCGCTTGAGCATCGAGGCCCAGGCGAAAAATGGATAGGCCAAAAGCGCCAGGTACCTCGTGGGCATTGGATGATCGACGCCGAATGCCGTCGGCTTCTGCCCTTCCGGAAGATAGAGGCTGCCGAATAGCACATCGTAGAACGAGAACAGCCCGGCGTAGTTCTTGTCCCTGGCTTCCCGCTCGCTGCTGTGGTGCCAGTGATGAAACTCCGGCGACACCAGGACATGGCGTAGCGGGCCGTAGCCCAGGCGCACGTTGGCGTGCGCGAGCCAGGATTGCCAGTAGTAGATCGCAAGATAGGTCCCGATCGCCTCAGCGGAGAAACCGAGCGCGAACAGCGGAAACAGCGAACCAACCTTCATGAAGGTCACGTCAAGCGGGTGCTGGTGGATCGCGGCGAGCCAGTCCAGCTCTTCGACGGCGTGATGGACGGCATGGATGCGCCACATGGCGGGCACGACATGCAGGATGCGGTGGGTCCAGTAGATGCCGAGGTCCCCGATCACGATCGCGATGAGCGCCTGAGCCCAATACGGGAGATCGCTGACCGCCTGCTTGACGGCCGAGGGCAGGATCGATTGATTGACCAGCGTCGCCAGTGCGATGATCGCGGTCACGCCGATGAACACCAGCCAGCCGTTGAGAAACAGGAAGGCCATGTCGGTCGACAGACCACGCCTGAAGATCTTCTGCGGCCTCGCTGCAAAGAGTTGCTCGAACGGCACGAAGATCAGGGGCGCCAGCAACAGCTGATATTGTTCCAATAACGCGCGCATTCAAATGGCCACATGAAATGGCGACAGCCTACCACCTCGGTCCCCGATGGCGTCAATCGGAAACGAAACCCGGGTTGTGGCAGCGTTAATCAGCATCCCCGTGCCGCTACGGGGATCACGGGTGTCCGCGAGCCGGAGCGGGCCAAATCCAGCCCGTCACTCCATCCTTGCGAACATCTCCACCAGCGTTGCGCCGCCACCACCTCGACTCACCCCCCCGCAATCCACGCCGCAGCAGCTTCGCGAAATCCTGCGCCATCTGCGACGGCGCCTCATGCGTCGGGGAGAGGATCGCGATCTGGTACTGGATCTTCGGCTTGAACGGGCGGATGGCAAGGCCCTCGGTGAACGGCTTGCTCACCACCGGATCGACGATGCCGACGCCGCGGCCCTCGGCGACGAGCTGGCAGGCGGTCGAGAAGAATTCGGTTTCCGCCACCACGTTCCAGCGTGCGCCATATTCGGAGAAGGCGGATGCCAGCTGCTGATAGATCGGGTCGCCGCGAAACAGCGTGACGAACGGAACGCCGTCGAGGTCATCAGGAGTGATCTGCTTCAGCTTCGCTAGCGGATGCGCATGCGGCAGCATGCACGCGCACTCATACGAGAACACCTCCATATGCGAGGTCGGATAATCCAGCGGCAGCTCGGCGACCGCGAGATCGAATTGCTGGGTCGAGATCAGCTCGCGGACCGTCGCGGAATTCCGCGTGATGATCTTGATCTGCAGCTCGGGTCTGTTCTTGGCGAATTGCGACAGCAGACGCGGCAGCAAATTGATCGAGATGCTCGGATAGGCCGCGATCGCGAGGTGACCGCGCCGCCCGGACCTGATCTCGGCCGCCACGCGCGATGCGTTCTCGGCAGCTTCGAGAGCGCGCGCCGCCTCGACATAGAACAGCCTGGCTTCCGGGGTGGGTTGCAGGCGGCCGCCGCGGCGCAGGAAGAGGTTGAGGCCGGTCTCGTGCTCGAGGCCCGCGATCATGGTGCTGATGCCGGGCTGCGACATGCCGAGCAGCTCGGCCGCCCTTGTCATGGTGCCGTGGAGCATCAGGGCGCGGAAGCATTCGAGCTGTCTGAGGCGCATGAGCGACTATACGAATCTGCTATAATGGACACAACTAATATTATTAGAATTGCATGACGGGCGGTGCTCCAATGGCGCAACGAGCCATTGAGGAGACATCACGTGACCGCAGCAACCATCGATCTGACCCGCGCCCGTCTGATCCCGGCCCGCAACGGCGTGGCGGCTCGCCTCGATGCGGGAGAGACCGTCACGATCGTCAACACCCACGGCAAGCAGGTGGTCGATACCTGGGCCTTCAATGCCCGCGACACCGGCGAGTTCATGTCGATGGAGCACAGCCGCGCATCGATGCTGCGGCTCGTTCCGCGCGTCGGCGACACGCTGACCACCAACCGGCGCCGCGCCATCCTCACCTTGGTCGCCGACACAACGCCGGGAATCCACGACACCTTGATCGCGGCCTGCGACATCCACCGCTATCGCCAGCTCGGCGCCGTCGGCCATCATGACAATTGCACGCAGAATCTGGCGCACGCGCTCGAGACCGTCGGACTGTCGGCCGCGGTGACGCCGGCGCCGCTCAATCTGTTCATGAATGTGCCGGTCGACGACAGCGGACAACTGGACTTCAGGTCGCCGGTCAGCGAGGCCGGGCAGTATGTGGCGCTGCGCGCCGAGATGGATCTGGTCATCGTGTTCTCGGCCTGTCCGCAGGACATGGTGCCGGTGAACGACATGCGGCCGACCGACGCTCACTTTCTCATCGCCTGAAGCTGTCAGCGCGGAGAACCGATCATGCGCAAGCTGCCGCCGCTCAATGCCGTCCGCGCGTTCGAAGCCGCGGCGCGCCACGAGAGCTTCACTGCCGCCGCCAATGAGCTCTGTGTCACCGTGACGGCGATCAGCCACCAGGTCCGGCAACTCGAAGCGATCCTCGGCCACAGACTGTTCGAACGCTCCGGCCGCGCGGTCGTGCTGACGGCGGAGGGCCATGCGCTGTTTCCGATGCTGCGCGACGGTTTCGACCGCATGGCGAGCGCCTTCGCGGCGATCAGGCCGCCGGCCGATGGCGATGCGATCACCGTATCGACCACGCGCGCCTTCGCCGAGCGCTGGCTGATGCCGCGGCTCGCGCGCTTCAACGCGGCGTTCCCATCGGTCGTGGTCCACATCGATGCGACCGAGGAGGTGCGCACACCGGGCACCGACGGCGTCGATCTGGCGATCCGCTACGGACGCGCGGATCGCGCCGGCGAGACATCGGTGCTGTTCAGCGATCGCTACATTGCGGTTGCGGCAAGCACGATCTGTCCGCCCGGTGCCCGTCTCGCCATTGACGACGTCCGTTCGCGCTCGCTGCTGGCGTTCCGCTGGAAGAACGCCGCGCTGGATTCGCCGGCGTGGTCGGCCTGGCTCGCGAAGGCCGATCACGATCCCGGCCGGGACTTCCGCATCTCCTGGTACAGCGAGGAGCCGCTGGCGCTGCATGCCGCCGAGCGCGGGCTCGGACCGCTATTGTGCAGCGATGCGCTGGTCGACGAGCAATTGCGGCAGGGCACGCTGCGCCGGCTCGACGGTCCCGCGCTTGCGGGCTTTGCCTATCGTCTCGTCGATGCGCCGGGCGCTGCCCGGCGCAAATCGGTGACGGCATTCATCGACTGGCTGCGCGGGGAAGCCGCCGCATTTCGGGCGGCTCCCCGACAGGTCATGACACGGGCTGCGTGAAGTAGGGCAGGGTCTCGACACGGACCTGGTAGGTGCCTGCCTTGACCAGGCCGTCGAGATGCGCGGCGATCTCCTCGAGCGATGCGAACCACACCTTGCGGTCGGCGACGACCCGCTCGAGCCAGCGCTCGACCACGCGCCAGCGGGCGAGCCGGCCGGTCAGGAACGGGTGCCAGATCCCCATCCAGAATCCGCCGGCCTCATAGGCGGCTTCGAACTCCTCGAACGAGGCGGCAAGGCCGTCGCTCGGCGATTTGACCGGCATCATGTAGCCGATCTCCGCGTAATGGGCGAAGGGCGGCCAATCGTCCGATCCCCAGTGCGGTGGCATCTCGTAGAGCGATCCGCGCGTGGTGCGCATCTGGTACGGGATGTCGTCGGCCATCAGCGACGAATCGTAGACGAAGCCGTGCTCGATCAGGAGATCGATCGTGCTCTGGTTGGCATTGTAGACCGGCGCGCGGTAGCCGCGCGGCTTCCGCCCGGTCATCGCGACATGGATGGCAAGCGCGCGCTCGAAGGCCTCGCGCTGCTGCGCCGAGGAAATCTCCGTCGGGTCCTCGTGGATGTAGCCGTGATGGCCGATCTCGTGACCCGCTTCAAGGATCGCTTCCACCGCATCCGGATAGCGCTGCATGGTCCAGGCCGGCATGAAGAACGATTGCTTCAGGCCGAGGCGGCGATAAGTCTCGAGGATGCGCGGCACGCCGACGGTCGGCCCGTATCGTCCCATCGTGATCGGGTAGAGCCGGTCGAAGGAGTCCTTCGGCCGCGCGATATGAATGAGGCTGTCGGCGTCGACGTCGAAGGTGATCGCGCAGGCGCAGCGCGCGCCGTTCGGCCAGGGGATGGGATTCGTTATCATCGGATCATCCTCATGCAGCCGGCAGGCAGCGGCGCATCATTCCGCGGCGACATTAACAGGCCCGTCGATTCCAAGACACTGCCGGACCAGCACCGGGATCGCGGCGAAGGCGTCGGCAACCGATCGCCGGTAGCGCTCGTCGTTGAACTCCTGGTAGTCGACCGCGATCAGATGGCTCTCCTGCACTCCGAGATAGTGGGCGCAGGTGAAGATGTGGGTCTCCAGATGGTTCATGGTCTCGCGCACCCCGCCGGGGCCGAAGCCGAATTCGCCGCGCGAGCTGAGCACCACAAGCGTCTTGCCGCGCAGGACCGGTTCGAGCGGAAAGTCGCCGCGTGCGAGATCGAAGCTGAAGGTCTTGTCGATGCGGATCACCTTGTCGAACCACGACTTCAAGGCCGCCGGCATGCCGTAATTGTGCATCGGCGCCCCGATCACGATCACATTGGCGCGTTCGAGCTCGTCGATCAGTTCGTCGGAGAGACGAAGTTCGTCGTGCTGCTCTGCGGTGCGGTCGCCGGGCGCGGTGAAGGCCGCGGCCACCCACGCCTCCGTGATCAGCGGCGGCGGGTCGCGGCCGACGTCGCGCGAGATGACCGTGGCGCCGGGCTCGTGCGTCAGCCACTGCTCGACGAACGATCTGGAAAGCTTCCGGCTGACCGAACGGTCGCCGCGCGGGCTGGCATCGATATGCAGAAGTGTCGTCATCCCTGGCCTCGGCTGATTGGGGCAATGCGTCGCTCCACAATGACCAAATGCCACCTCCGGCGTGATTGACGAATCCGGCAGCCGAGTTGAGAGAATCTCAACAGTGAAGCAGCGCGCCATGGCAACGCGGAGTGCGAGCGTGATCGCACTGCGATCTGTGGCTATTCAGCGCGCAAACTTCACTCTCGATGCCGCCTCAACCCGGCTTGAGGATTTCTCATTATCGCCTCAACGCTGCCTGCTGCTCAGATACCCCATCCCGGCCCAAACTAATGCGCCGGACAAAGGGGGGAAACATGTTGCTCAAGCAGACACAGCTTCCGGCGCAGGATGAGGCCGGCTTCGATGCCCACGGAATTGAACCGGTGCCGGCGGCGCACCGCACCTCGTCATCGTTCGATCAGTTCTGGATCTGGACCGGTGCGAACATCGCGCCGATCAACTGGGTGCTGGGCGCGCTCGGCATCCAACTCGGCCTCAGCCTGCTGCAAACGCTTGCCGTCATCGTTGTCGGCAATCTGTTCGGCGCGGCGCTGTTCGCCGCCTTCTGCCTGATGGGGCATCGCACCGGCGTGCCGCAGATGGTGCTGGGCCGGCTGGCGTTCGGCCGCCGCGGCGCCTATCTGCCGGCACTGGCGCAGGTGCTGATGCCGATGGGGTGGGTCGCGATCAACACCTGGATCGTGCTCGACCTCTGCATGGCGGCGCTCGAGCGGATGGGGATTGGCGGCGGCGTCGAGCTCAAATACGCGATCGCAGTGCTGGTGATGCTGTTCCAGATCGCCATCGCCGCCTGGGGCTTCAATGCCATCAAGGTGTTCGAGCGCTACACCATGCCGGTCATTCTGCTGATCATGGCCGTCATGACCGCGCTCGCCTTCTTCCGCGTCGATATCAAGTGGCAGTCGGCAACCGTCACCGGCATGCCGGCATTCGCGGCGGCGACGCAACTGATGACCGCGATCGGCATCGGCTGGGGCATCTCGTGGCTGACGTATGCCTCCGATTATACGCGCTTCACCAGGCCCTCGCTCAGTGGCGCCAAGGTGTTTCGGGCGACATTCCTCGGCATGTTCCTGCCCACGGTCTGGCTTGCTTTCCTCGGTGCTGCCATTGCATCCGCCGGTGCCGGCTCCGATCCGTCGAAACTGATCATCGCAGCATTCGGTGCGATGGCGCTGCCGGTGCTGCTGGTGCTGCTGCATGGCCCGATCGCGACCAACATCGTCGTGATCTATTCGGCGGCGCTGTCGTCGCTCGCGCTCGATCTGCGGCGGCCGCGCTGGGTGATCTCGGTGATGTCAGGCCTGATCGCCTCCGCGATCCTGTACGCCTTCCTGCAGTCGGGCGATTTTGCACACGCCTTCGACAACTTCATGGTCGCCCTGATCGTCTGGATCAGCCCATGGGCCGGCGTCACGCTCGCAGACTTCTATCTGGTGCGACGCGGCCGCATCGACGTCGCCTCGCTGTACGAGGAGCCGGGTCGGGATCGCGATTTCAACTGGGCCGGGCTGATCGCCTTTGCGGCCGGGTTCGCAGCGGCGTGGGCGTTCCAGATGGGCACGATCAAGGCCATGCAAGGCCCGCTGGCGCTCGCAACCGGCGGGGTCGACCTGTCGTGGCTGACCGGCATCGGCGTGGCAATGGCGAGCTACCTTGCGCTGCATCGGCTGTTTGGGCGCCCGCTGCCGCGGAGCGTCCGATCGCCGGCCACGGACGCCGCGTCGATCGAGCCCGCGCCGACGTCGACCTGACGGGGGTACGCCTTGCGCCAGTTCACTCCATCCTTGCGAACATCTCCACCAGCGTCTCGCGCAGCCAGCGTTGCGCGGGAACGGTGTCGTTGCGCTGGTGCCAGAACAGGCTGACGATGCGCGGCGGCGCCGGCAGCGGCACCGGCATGGCGTGCAGATGGGGCGCGTGGCGGGACTGAGCGCTGAGATCGCGCGGCAGCACGGCGATCAGGTCGGACTGGCGCACGATCTCGTAGGCGGCGTTGTAGTGGTTGACGGTCGCGACCAGATTGCGCGACAGCCCGCGCGAGGCGAGAAACTGGTCATAGGTCGGCAGCGTCTTGCCGGCGAGGCTGACATCGACATGCTTGGCGGCAAGGAAGCTCCGGGTGTTGAGCCGCTTCTGCCTGGCCAGCGGATGGTCGCGCCGCATCATGCAGGCGTACTCGACGGTCCACAGCGAGCGGGAGCGGATCACCGCCGGCGGCTGCTGCGCCTCGTTGACATAGACGCTCAGCACGCAATCGACCCGATTGTCCTCGAGCCGGTCGCCGATCTCCAGGATGGTGTTGGGCACGGTGTGGATGCGCGCGGACGGCGCCACTTCGCTGAAGCGGTTGAGCAGCCGCGGCATCACCAGCGAAGACACGTAATCCGACATCGACAGGATGAATTCGGCCTGGGTCTGTCGTGGATCGAAGGCGTCCTCGTCGAGCGCGTGGCGGACATGTTCCAGGGCATCGCCGATCGGCTGCCACAGCGCCACGGCGCGCTGCGTCGGGCGGATCCCGCTCGCGGTGCGCACGAACAGCGGATCGCCGAGTGCGTCGCGCAGCCGCGCGAGCGCGTTGCTGACCGCGGGCTGCGTCATGGTCAGCGCGCTGGCAGCGCGCGTGACGCTGCCCTCGGTCATCAGCGCCTCGAAGACTTTCAGCAGGTTGAGGTCGAGCGTGCGGAAGGACACGAGCAATATTCACAATGGTGATGTGCTAGATAACGATTATAAATTATTCGGATAATATCGGTTTGTCTATCATTCCCCGGCTGACCCTGTGGCGCGTGCCGGCCGCGGGGCGAGGGGGGACTTTCATGTCGATGATCTCGGCGCGCATCGAGCGCCTGCCGTTCGCGCGGTTCCATGTGCACCTGCTGCTGATGGGCGGCCTCGGCTATCTGTTCGACGCGATGGATGCCGCGGTGCTGGCGTTCATCCTGCCGGTGCTGCGCACCGCCTGGGGGCTGACCAATGTCGAGACCGGCGTGCTCGGCTCTAGCACCTTCGTCGGCTATTTGTTCGGCGCGCTGCTCGCGGGGACGCTGGGTGACCTGATCGGCCGCCGCGCGGTGATGATGTCGGCGCTCGCGCTCTACAGCGCGGCCTCGCTGGTCAGCGCCGCGGTGGACAGCTGGCCGGCGTTCTTTGCCGCGCGCGTCGTCGCCGGCATGGGCACCGGTGCGGAGAGCGCGATCATCGCGCCGTACCTCGCGGAGTTCGTGGCGCGGCGCTATCGCGGCGCCTTCACTGGCGCGCTGGCGGGCTTCTTCTCGTTCGGCTTCGTCGCCGCAGCCTTGCTCGGCTATTTCATCGTGCCCGCCTACGAGAACGGCTGGCGCATCGTGCTCGTCATCACGGCCGTACCTGTCGTGATGCTGCTGTGGTGGCGGAGGTCGCTGCCGGAATCGCCGCGCTGGCTGGAAAGCCGCGGAAGGGCGAAAGAGGCCGAAGCGGTGCTCGACAGGATCGAGGCCGGCTTCGCGCGCGAGGGCCGCGCGCTGCCGTCGCCGGTCGCCGAGCCGGCCGCGCCCGCCGCATCGTCGGGAACGCTGCTGAGCAATTTCGCCGCGCTGCTCGCCGGCCGGCAGGCGCGCATCACCACCATGACGTGGATCATGTGGCTGTCGATCACGTTCAGCTACTATTCCTTCTTCGTCTGGATTCCCGGCCTTTTGGTGCAGAACGGCATGAGCATTACCAAGAGTTTCGGCTATTCGCTCGCGATGTATTGCGCGCAGGTGCCGGGCTATTTCACCGCCGCCTTCTTCAATGAACGGATCGGACGGCAGGCGACGATTGCGACCTATATGCTGCTCGGCGGCGCCAGCGCGCTCGGGCTCGCCTTTGCCAAGAGCGATGCGGAGATCATGACGGCCGGCCTGCTGCTGTCGTTCTTCATGAACGGCACCTATGCGGGCGTCTATGCCTACACGGCCGAAGTGTTTCCGACATCGATCCGGACCACGGGGGCCGGGCTCGCATCCGCGATCGGCCGCATCGGCGCGATCGTGGCGCCGATCCTGGTCGGCTACCTCTATCCGAATTTCGGCTTTGCCGGCGTGTTCGGCGTCACCACGTCGGTGCTCCTGATCGGCGCGCTGACCGTCGTGCTGATGGGCGTGCCGACGCGCGGCCGGTCGCTGGAAGACATCGCAAGCAAGGCTGCGTGATCACGCAGGCCGGGAGACGATCATGTCCACTATCCTCTTCAAGAATGCCGCGCTGCTCGATCCGCTGCGGTCCGATCTGCTCGAAGGCCACCACGTGCTGGTCGAGGATCGCCTGATCAAGGAGGTGTCGGACAGGCCGATCGAGGCTTCCGCCGATCGGGTCATCGACCTCAAGGGCAAGACCCTGATGCCCGGCCTGATCGACCTGCATGTGCATGCGGTTGCCGTCGAGCTCGATTTGTCGCAGCAGGCGCGGATGGCCAACGTGCTGGTGACGCTGCGGTCGACCATGCTGCTGCGTGGCATGCTGAAGCGCGGCTTCACCACCGTCCGCGATGCCGGCGGCGCCGGCTATGCGCTGAAGCAGGCGATCGACACCGGTCTCACCGACGGTCCCAGGCTGTTCGTCTCCGGCCGCGCGCTCAGCCAGACCGGCGGTCACGGCGACGGGCGGGCCCGCTCGGACTATCTGGCCGACCCGACCTGCTCCTGCTGCGTGCGGGTCGGCGCGATCGCGCGCGTCGTCGACGGCGTCGAAGCGGTGCGCAAGGCGGTGCGCGAGGAGCTGCAGATGGGCGCCGACCAGATCAAGATCATGGCGTCCGGCGGCGTCGCGTCGCCGACCGATCCGATCGGCGCCTACGGCTATTCCGAGGACGAGATCCGCGCCATCGTCGCCGAGGCGAGGGCGCGGCACACCTATGTGCTGGCGCACGCCTACACCGCGGAGGCGATCGAGCGGGCAATACGCTGCGGCGTGCGCACCATCGAGCACGGCAATCTGATCGATCTGCCGACCGCGCGCCTGATGGCCGAGCAGGGCGCTTATGTGGTGCCGACGCTGGTCACCTATGAGGCGCTGGCCAATGAGGGCGCGAAATACGGCCTGCCGGCGGCGAGCGTCGCCAAGATCGCCGACGTGCGCGATGCCGGCCTGCGCTCGCTTGCGATCTATCGCGAGGCCGGCGTGAAAATGGGGTTCGGCACCGACCTGCTCGGGCCGTCGCAGCGGCTGCAAAGCGACGAATTCCGGATCCGCGCCGAGCTGCTCGGCCCTCAGGCGGTGATCGCCAGCGCGACCATCATCGGTGCCGAGGTGCTCGGCATGGAAGGCAAGCTCGGCCGCATCGCGCCGGAGGCCTTCGCCGATCTCTTGGTGGTCGAGGGCAACCCGCTGCGCGACGTGACGTGCCTGCTCGGCCAGGGCGAGCACATCCCGCTGGTGATGAAGGCCGGCAAGGCCGAGGTCGACCGGCTGGGCGGGTAGGGTGCGCTAACCTGCCGCCGAAGGGGGGCACGGCCAAAATATCGAAAACAACCCCATGCAAAGGAGCCGGCGGCTGCCGGCGAACACGGCAGCTTGACTCGTCGGGCAACTCAGCGGCATTATTCCATTATTCAGAAATCATGCAGCTTCGTTCGTCTCGCCCCCGCACGCGGGGCGTGGTGAAGCGTCCTTCACCACACCACGCGGAGGCCGGCGGTGCCCTTGTAGCTGTGGTTGTCGCCGGCATCCTGCAGGCTGGCGCGGTAGGTGGCTTCGCCGAACACGGTGTAGCGGCCGCCCGCCCAGCTGTAGCTGCCGCCGCCGCCGATCGAGCCCCAGAGCCGGTCGCTGGCGCGGGCAGGCCGGCATGGCACGCCCTGACCAGCCGGCACGCCCGATCACAATACCGCTGGCAGCGTTGACGTTGCCGGGCGGAAGCACGACATATCGCGTGCCGATCCCACCCGCCGCTCCGGAGCAAGCCATGAACGCCCCCAACATCGAGTCCGTCACGCCGCAATCGGGCGACGACGTGGTGGCCTGGCTGACCAACGAGACCCGCGACGAGCGCTTCATCGACAATATCTTCGCCGAGCTGTGCGTCCGGCTCCAGCAAACGGGTATCCCCCTCAAGCGGGCGACGATGAATCTCCTGATCCAGCATCCGCAATGGCTCGGCGCCCGGATCATCTGGGGCGACGGCAAGCGCGAGGCCGAGATCACGCGGGTCGACTACGAGGTCAGGGAGCGCTCGGAATATATCGGTAGCCCGGTCTACGAAATCCACCAGGGCGCCGGCGAGGTACGCGAGCGGCTCGAACGGGCGCCTGGCCGCACGCATGCGCTCTTTGACGAGATGCGCGCGCAAGGCCTGACCGACTATGTGGCGTGGCCGCTGCTGCATACGCTCGGCAAGCGGCATGTCGTGACATTCGCGACCGACCGGTCCGGCGGTTTCGATGACGCTGACATCGCCGAGCTGCGCAAGGTGCTGCCGGTGCTGGCGCTGGTCAGCGAAATCCGGATGAAGAACCGCCTGGCGCGGACGCTGCTCGAGACCTATGTCGGCACCCATGCCGGCGAGATGATCCTGGCGGGTGCGACGAGGCGGGGCAGCGGCACCACGGTCCGCGCCGCGATCATGATCTGCGACCTCAGGGACTTCACGCGGATCTCGGATTCCTGGCCGCGCGACGACGTCATCGATCTCCTCAACGACTATTTCGACGCGATGTCGGAGCCGATCGCGCGGCACGGCGGGGAAATCCTGAAATTCATCGGCGACGGTCTGCTTGCGATTTTCCCGCTCAGCGATCCCAGGGCCTGCGCCAACCTGCTGCATGCGGTGTCCGAGGCGCGGCAGGCGATGGCGGCGCTGAGCGAAAAGAACAGCATGATGGGCCGCGCGCCGATGAATTACGGCATCGGCGTCCATGTCGGCGACGTCATGTACGGCAATATCGGATCGCGCAGCCGGCTCGACTTCACGGTGATCGGCCCCGCGGTGAACATGGCCTCGCGGCTCGAGGCTCTGACCAAGCAATTGGGACGAAACGTGCTGCTGTCGCGCGCCTTCGCCGATCTGGTCTCGCACGATTTCGCGCTCGAGCATGTCGGCGAGCATTCGGTGCGCGGTTTCAGCGAGCCGATCGAGCTGTTTGCATATCGCGGCTGAGGCTCGTTTGGCCGAAAGCGGCGTGACGTGCGGCGCACGCACCGGCCGAGATGGCCCGATCTCCAGAAGGCTCCTGCCGCTAAGGAGATTGGCCGGAGAGCCTCAGCGTCGGTGCGCGCAGCAATTGCTGCTCGGCATAGTTGGCCAGACGATCGTACTCTTCGGCGATCTTCAGAAGGTTCGCGCGTGAGTTTTGGTATCTGAACAACTCCGCCTTGGCACGTGTCCTGGCGGCTCGGTCTCGCCAATAGGCGGGGTTGGTCATGACGTTCTCGATCATGGCGCCTCCCCCCTTTTCTCGGGGACTGCCCATAGACCAACGTCGCCGCGACAAGTCCGCTCCCCGAGGAACCCCGGAACTTCGTTCACGCATCAAGAGTCACTGAAACATTCCGTTTGTTCCAGGCGAAGTTTATTTAACCTGGATTCACGCGCGTTATCTTCCGGAACGCCGGATCGCGCGAATCATTCGGGCACTGGGAATTCAGATCGAGGTGATCTGCTGCGCCGGCGCAGCGCGCTCGACGAAGCCCTTGGCGAGGGCGTGATAGACGCCTTCCTTGCAGATCAGGCGCGAGCTCGCGTGCGCAATCAGGGCCGCGGCCATCAAGGGCACGACCATCGCGTGATTGTCGGTCATCTCGGTGACGATCACGAAGGCGGTGATCGGTGCCTGAACCACGCCGGCGAAATAGGAGACCATGCCGAGCAGCATGATGGCCGGCAGCGGCGCGCCGTGAAACAGCGGCGCGATGTTGGAGCCGAGCCCGGCACCGACCGCGAGCGAGGGCGCGAAGATACCGCCCGGCATGCCGCTGATCGAGGCGAACGTGGTCGCCAGGAATTTCCAGACGCTGAAGCTCGCCGGCAATTGTGCTCCGGCTTCGAGCGCGGATTTGACCTGCTGATATCCCGTGCCATAGATCGCGCCGTCGGACGCAATCCCGCAAATCGCGGCCGCAAATCCGCAGATTGCGGCAAAGCCGGTTGGATAATTCTTGATCGCGCGTCCGGCCGGATTGGCAAATCCGCGTGCCATTGCGATCAGGATGCGACTGAACAGGCCGCCCGCAAGACCTCCGGCAACGCCGCAGAGCGGGACCGCGAGCCAGTCGGTGCCGTTGCGCAGGGCCGTCGCGCTGGTGCCGAAATACGTGTAGTTGCCCATCAGCGCGAGCGAGGTCAGGCCGGCAGCGATCACCGCGCCGATGATCAGGCTGCTGGTTCTCGTCTCGAAGGCTCGGCTCATTTCCTCGATGCCGAACACGATCCCGGCCAGCGGGGTGTTGAAGGCGGCCGCAACACCTGCGGCCGCGCCGGCAAGGATCAGGCCGGGTTGGCGCCGCGGCGAGAAGCGGCCGAGCGCAAACATGATCGAGGCGCCGATCTGCACCGTCGGTCCCTCGCGCCCGACCGACGCGCCACACAACAGGCCGAACAGGGTCAGCAGGATCTTGCCGGCCGCAACGCGCAGCGAAACCAGGCTTTCGCGCGCGGTCTGGTCGGTCAGATGACGTGCAGCGATCGCCTGCGGGATCCCACTGCCTTGCGCGTTCTGAAAGAAGCGGTTGGTCAGAAACACCGACAGCGCGAACCCGGCCGGCGTCAGCATCAGCGAGGCATATTGGAAATGGGATACCACTGCGCCAAATGCGATCTGCGCCAGATCCGCGAGTTGTGCGAGGGCGACGGCCGCCGCACCGACCGCAATGCCGCCCAGCAAGAACAGGGCCCGGCGCTGCCAGCGCGCGGAGACCAGTCTGAACAGCCGCCTCTGGCGGTTGGAGGGGAAAGTCATTCTGACGAATTCTTAGCTCATGTCGTGGTCCGATACGAAGCGGATCACGTCATTCCTAGCACGCGTCGGCGGTATGCGAAGCTCAAGAAATCAGCACGGTGTGCCGGCGAAGCCGCCAAACTCCAGGGCCGAAATCCGTACCGCCTGAGGCCTCAATCTTCGGCGATCTCCGGGAGGCTCACGCGTGAGTTTTGGTGTCCGAACGACTCCGCTTTGGCGCGTTCTTTCCCTGCGGTGACGCATGATTGAGGGACGCGGAAAAACTGGCACAAACTGCACTTTGCGCGGCTTCCGCCGCGGCGTATTTTGAGCGTCCCATTGAAGGGCGCGTGTCATGTCCGAAGTGATTGTTCGAGCGGGCATCGTCGTGTTGGGACTGTGCCCAATCGCAATGGTTGCCGTTGCTCTGTTCATTTGATGGACGCTCACCTGGCCCGACCCGCGCTACCCGGGCCGGTAGATGGCCCCAGCGCCTGCCCTCCCAGGCCCCCATAGGTTGCTGGGGCCGCTCAACAAGGAGGCCGCCGGTTGGCGGCCTCATTCTGCCTGATACTGAGATGGGTAAGGCAAATTCACCGGGATTGATGCCGCCCAAATGACACGGGCACTGAATCGAAAAGGGCCGTCGCATCGGCGGCCCCTTTCTGCCGGTCACAATAGGTCTGTAAAAACTCAGTCGTGAAAAATGCTCTGCAAAGAACGGTAACGCCGGCAGGATTGGTATTACGACCGTCCTATCTTTCCAGAAATCCGGATCAGTACGGTGTTCCTGCGGTGGAACTGGTGGTCTGCGCGAGAGCCGAAAGAAAACCCTGCGCGCGCTGCGATGCGGGCGCGGTCGATCGTGCGCCTATCTCCGGCGCCGCTGCTTTCTCGGAAACAGCCGGTCGCGGATGTAGCGGGAGGTCGGCGTCAGGCGAAGGCCGCGCGGCTTCTGCCAGGCGGCGCGGTCGATCTCCTTCTTGTCGCCGATCGCCAGTCGGCCCTTGGCGTTCTTGGCGATGAAGATCGCGTCGCTCATCCTGCGGCCCGAACGCTTGTTCCTGGCCGTCACTTCCTTCCACAGGCTGAGCCTGCCGAGCTTGAGCTTCGGCAACTCCTCCTTGATTTCGCGCTTGAGGCAGTCCTTCCCTGTCTCGCGCGCGCGCCTGCGCCCGCCGGGGAACATCCACAGCCCGTCGGATCGGCGTCTAACCAGAAGAACCTTGCCGCGCTTCGCGGCTACCAGCTTGGAGGACTTGGGCAGTGAAGACTTGGGCATCTGCTGCGCAATGATCGAAAGAGAATCGACCCATTTTAACTTGTCTATTTGTGTAGACAAGTTCGAAGCCGCATTGTTCCACAGTCGTGTGTCGGCTGTTTGTCTTTGACGGCTGCGATCTTTGCTGCGCGCGGTCGGCCGTGGCTTCCTGATCTCGCTTGTATCCGGCACCTCACATTGAATTCGTGAAAGCTGTTACGGCCGGTGACCTGAACTCAGCCGGTTGCGTCGTGATGACGATACCCATGACGGCCGGCTTTCACTGCTTGACTCAATGTTCTTGTTTTGTTCTAATTGCCTCCACCGGGAATTGGAGGACGTCATGGACAACCGCATCAGCGAAATTCGCAGGCAGATCAGGGCGCTGCGCGTCAGCATGCTCGAGGCCGAAGCCATCATGCGCCAGCAGATCAACCGCGATGAGGACTGCGCCTTCGTCGCCGGGGACCTCTTGAAGATGCGGCTGGTCATGAGCCGCCTGGTCGAGGAGCGGGAGGTCCTGGGCGACCGCGATCCGATCATCGTGCATGCGGGCGTTGCACCGCGCCGTCGCGCCGCGACGCCGGCCTTCATTCGCCCGGCGAAGCGAGAGCTGGCCGTCGGCGAAGCGCGTGCATGACGGCGCTTGGAATGCGGCGGCTGTACGCCGAGCTGCAAGACGTGATGTGTCGGAGGAAAGATGAGAGAGCCGCTTCGGTATTTCCACGACAGCGATGATCACGCGCCCTGGATCAAGGCGCTGGCCGAGGTCCGGCACATGGCGACGCGGGAAGGCTGGTGCTTTCACCACGTGCAGGCGATCATCGTGGCGATTGACCAGTATGCCGAGGCCGCGCTCGGCAACCGCGAGTTCTTCCTCAACCGGCCGCAGACCGTCGGCCCGGTGAGGCGAGGCGACGTGCCCTAGAGCGTTTTCCAGCGAAGTGGATACCGGTTCGCGTCAAGAAAACGCGTCAAGACAAAAATCCAGAGCCCGTTCCGATTCAATCGGAACGGAAAAGGCTCTAACACGCTGATCGGCAGGCATACGCGTTCGGCGCCGCGGCAGCTCAACGCGCTGTCCTCGGCGGCGAAAGACCTTTCCCGGGAAATGCCGGCTATTTCGTGTAGCCTTGACTGGTGCAGTACCACCAGGATTCAGCGGCCGATGCGCCATGCTCGATCACGTATTTCCGGCAGGCTTCGTAGCTGACCGCATAGCGCTTGCCGCACGGTACCGCAGAGATGCCGAAATTGCTCGTGGAGCATGTGGATGCGGCGTGGCCCGTCGACATCGACAGGGCGCCGATAACGGGCAGGACCGCTAGAAGTGACGGGGCCTTCATCATAGCCATCGCCTCCCAAGTTGGAGGACAGCGGGGCCGCCGTCCCCACGGAGAACCTACTACATCGCAGACCTTTCACCACCGGATTTCGCTGATCTGACGCGCGATCTGCATCGCCACGCATCGTCGCGCACGCCGTGTTCGGCGTCATGCCCGGCGCATGACGCCTTCCGGGCGCAGGGGCCAAATGTCCCGGCCTGCCTGAGGCGGCCGGGATGGCCAATCCGCTGCCGGCGACATATCGTGACGGTTCGCGGCCGAATCTGAGGTGGATCGTTCATCGCCGGGTCATGTCCATCCGGCCATCGTCAGCGCCGCGCCCGCGAGGGCGGCGGCACATTTGCGGAGGAGTTTCGGATGATCAGGGGCTGGCAGGTTGCGACGTCGGCACTCGCCATCGTCGTGATGGTTGCAACGCTGGGGGCTGAGGCGAACGCGGCGCAGTGCGGCAACGGGCCCGGCGGGTTCGAAGCCTGGAAGCAGCAGTTCTCGGGCGAGGCGAGCGCCAAGGGCATCGGCGCCACCGCGATCGCCGCGCTGATGCAAACCCATTATGCCAGTGCGACGATTGCCGCGGATCGCGGCCAGCGCAGCTTCGGCCTGTCGCTCGAGCAGTTCATGGCCAAGCGCGGATCTGCGACCATCGTGGCGCGCGGCCGATCGCTGAAGCAGTCGCAGGCGGCGCTGTTCGCCTCGATCCAGCAGCGCTATGGCGTGCCGCCGGGACCGTTGATCGCGATCTGGGGCATGGAGAGCGGCTTTGGCAGCCAGCGCGGCAACCAGAACATGCTGTCCTCGATCGCAACGCTTGCCTATGACTGCCGCCGTCCGGAGTTCTTCACCGACCAGCTCTATGCGGCGCTGAAGCTCATCGACCGCGGCACTTTGTCCGGAAGCACGCGCGGCTCGATGCATGGCGAGATCGGCCAGACCCAGTTCATGCCGAAGAACGTCCTCGCCTACGGCACCGGCAATCTCGACGTCGCGGCCAACGCGCTGAGCTCGACGGCGAACTTCCTGCGCGCCCATGGCTGGCGCGCCGGCGCCGGCTATCAGCCCGGGGAACCCAACTTTGCCGCGATCGAGGCGTGGAACGCGGCAGGCGTCTACCAGAAGGCGATCGCCATCATGGGGCGGCAGATCGACGGCCAATGAGCGCAGGCGCGAGTTCCTTCATCGCCTGTTAACGCAACGGTGCCAGATCGTGCGCTGTGAAACGGGAGCAGATGGAGACCGGCTCCATGCTCAAGAACGGCACCTACGCGGCGTGGTTTCGAACGTCGCTTGCGGACGGCACCGGCATCGTGCACGTCGCCGATGGCAGGCTGTGGGGCAGCGACGCGGTCATGCTCTACAGCGGCACCTATGAGGTCGACGGCGAGCGCTTCTCCGCCGTGCTCACCACGCAGCGGCACTCCAGGGACGGCACGACCGTGTTCGGCACCGACGACCTCGTGGTGCGGCTCGAGGGCATCTGGACCGGCGCGATCGCGACCTGCACGGGCAGGGCGGACGCCGTGCCCGATCTCGCCTTCGAGGTGACGCTGATTCCGAGCCAGGAGGTGGCACCCGAGCCGCCGCCGGATCTGCCGCTGCCGAAGTTCGACCCCAGCAAGCTTCCGAAGTTGCCGAAACGCTCCAGCCGCTAAGGCACGATCCGGAAAAGTGCGAAGCGGTTTTCCCTCGCGACAAACGCCAGAGGCGTTTGCGCGGGGATCATGCTCACGCGTCGCGCGGGCCCGCGGTCTCCGGAAACGGCGCGCCCGGGATGTAGAGCTTCAGCGCGCGGATCTCGTAGACCGCCGACGGGTTGACGCTGCGCAGGTCGCGCGCCGCGGCGATCGCCTCCGCCTCATCGGCGCAATCGATCACGTAGAAGCCGAGCAATTGCTCCTTGGTCTCGGAGAACGGCCCGTCGATCACCATGCCGTGGCCGGGCCCACGCAGCGTGCTGGCGTTGCGGGTATCGCCGAGCCGCGCAGCCGGGCCGAGCTTGCCCTTCAGCCGTTGATGGACCTCGCGCAGACCCGTCATCACGGCAGCGTCCTCCTCGGCGCTCCACGACTTGACCTCGGCTTCGACGTGATAGGCCAGGATGGCATAAAGCATCTGATGTGCTCCTTATTTCTGATGCGCCAGGTCCAAGGACGTCTCGCGGCGATCCGAGCCGACATTTCATCCGGAGCGGATCGCACGGTTTCTGTGCTGCGACAAGGTATCCCGGCGGCCGGCATGGCGGCGGCGAATCGCGCAGGCCAAAACAGCAAAAAGGCGCGGCGGATGAGCTTCCGCCGCGCCCCCGATTTTGATGTCTCGCTGGTCCAGGGCTGAGAGCGCCCCGATGCCAGGCTGATTGCTCAGGTCCTAGCGGGCGATCCCAGCGAGGTGACAGCGCTTGAGACAAGACACTAGATCACCTCCTTTCTTTGTTGATGGGACTTCGAATATAGGCGCCGAATCCGCCGCTGTTAAGGCCGCAAGCCGGCCCGGCCGCGCCAGGAAACCGGCCGGATTGTGCCGAAATGGTTTCCTTTACGGAGAATCAGAACGCACGCCGGGGCAGTTGAGGCCGCCGCCCGGCCGTGTTAGGTGAACGCGAGATGCGGGTGTAGCTCAATGGTAGAGCAGCAGCCTTCCAAGCTGAATACGAGGGTTCGATTCCCTTCACCCGCTCCAATAATTTCAGTCACTTACCGGCTCTCCTTCTGTCCATTCGGACAGGCACGCTGTTGCTCATTCGGACAAATGTCCGCCCTTCGTTCGCGCGGCGCGTCGCTTTTTCGTGCCGGTTGCAATCTGCTTCTGGGTGCGTTTGACGTAGCGCGGAAGCACCTTCACCGTGGTGTGCCGGCTTTGTGCGAGGATCTCGCGATCGGTGAGTTCTGCGTCGCCGGTCTCCGTCAAGCCACCGTGGCGGAACGACGTGAACGACAGCTCGTCGCGTAGGCCGGCAGCGCGCACCACCTCTTTCACCTTCCGACTCATGTGAGTGAAGTCCGGCATGTCAGGCTTCGGCCATGTTGGCCAGGGTCCGCGGTTTCCCCAATCCCGTACCAGCATGAGGCCGCCGATTCGCTCGCGCTTGATCGCGTCGAGCTCCGCCATCAGCTCCGGATAGAGCGGCACACCGATCTCGTCAAAGAGCGGAATCCAGCTTTCGGACCCGGTCTTCTCATCGATCACGCAAACCAGATCAGGGCGGTCCTTCGGGCGATAGTGAGATGCATCGAACGTTGCGAAGATGTCGGTCTCGCGCTGCAGCCACTCCCAGGCGATTAGGGAGGCAGTGGCCAGCGAATGAAGGTTCATTTCGCCAGCCTTGATCCTGAAGGCGACCAATTCTTCGTAGGTCGCAGTCGGTGTCTCGCGATCTGACGAACGTAGCCCCATCCTGGCGAACGGATTGACGATCGGCAGTCGTCCGGGATTGCGGCGCGCGCACACGTTCCAGGCGCGGCGGCAGGATTTCATAGCGTGGTTCACGGTGGTGCGCCGCTCGCGCTCGACGATGTTGCCAGCGCTATCCTTGACCTTGAGCACCAGTAGCTTTTCGTACAGGTCATCGGTTAGCGCCGTATCGATCGAGACAATGCGCTTTTCGCCGAGGCGCTTCCCATCCTTCAGGACATAACCGCCGACAAGCTTGAATCCGACCTCGTGATTCCGCCTCGACTTTGGATCGAGCTTTGTGAAGCGGCGATCGGCGCGGTACTCGGCGAACACCCAATCGAGCGTTCCGGCAGCCGCGATCGCTGGTGTTGTCGTGGTCGCAGTGCTGGTGTCGCCGGTCCGCCACGCGTCAAACGCAGGTAGCAAAATCTCTTCGGCGCGCTTCACCGCAGCGGCATAGTCGAGACCAAGAGCCTCGCTATGCAACGGACAGCCGGCACGTTTCGCCCACGTCGGCACATGGAAGAAATGCGCCCATCCGGCGCCAGTTCGTTTGCGTTCGACGTAACGGGGAAGCGGCAGTGCGGAGCGGGGCGGCCTCATAGCAGCTTCCGGAGGTCCGCAGAGGTTTCATCCTGGGTGTCAGGTGCGCTGGCCGGCGCAGCGGGGAGCACGATGATCTTGCCCGGAACGATCTCTATGCGCCAATCCTTCACGCCAGACTTCGCCGCGGCTTTCATCGCCTTGGTGAGGTCGCCCTGCTTGAAGGAATGCGCGCCGCGCGACATGGCTAGATGGTCTCCATTGGGGCGCTCGGCCGACCAAGCCACACGCGCCGTGGTTCGCTACTTCTCGCGAAACCGAGGCCCCAATGGAAATTCGGGATCGGACGTCGCGCGTACCCCGTTGGTCACAGGGAAATCTCGATCGCGATCAGTCGATAAGAGCCCCCGGCGGTCAATCGGAATTTTACACGTACAAACTCGCACGAGTTTGGATGAATCCGGGTGCAGCAAAATCAAAAACTTGTCTTCACATTTCGATTTTTGGCGCGCCATCACTTTCTGTTGAAAACTTCCAGCAATGCCGTGGATCGCGGTTTCGCCGGGAGTCGCAAAAATGAAGGAGGCCCCGGATCATCTCCGGGGCCTCCTCTGCTCACCTGCTGTGGAACCGGCATGGTTGGGCCGCGGTGCTGTGAACACCTGATGACCAACTCATCCTGCGGCGAGCGCGAGGCATGGACTATGGTAAGTTTCGAGCAGGCGCTTGGCGCGCCTCACGGTGTCCTGGGCCTCGCGCATTGCCGCCAACTCGCGCTCCAGCCGCTCGAAAATTGGCACCAGATAGTCGCCGTGCTTTGTAATGCAATACGCTACAATCGCGAGCGCGCGTTCGAGACGTTCGATCGTTACCGGCTCACTCAAGTTGCAACTCCCTTTGCTCGCGCGACTCGTTGCACAGCGTGAAAACGCTCTAACTCTGACCAGTCGTCCGCATCGCTCTCTGCGGCCGCAGCATCGACAAGTGCCCGCGAATAAGCCGCACGGAATTCCGGCGACGTCGGATCGTTTGGCAACGGAGTGCGCGTGCCTCCGTTGACGCGAAACGATAGGTGAAGATCGCCAGCGCTTCGAAGCTCAAGCGCGCGTCATTGAAGCAGGCGTTACCGATGACGGTATAGTTGCTCGTGAAAGTGTGCTGCACGATCGTCACTTTGTCGCTCCTTCTCCGCGTTGAAGGGGACGACAACCACAACGCTTGATAAGGCGCGCCGTATGTGGCATCACGAGTCTCGCTTGAAGAGACTACGCAAGGGATCGTCCCCCTTGTGTTTCAAACGGCCGAGTTCACAGCTCGGCCGTTTTCTTTTTGTCGCGATGTCTTGTTCCGCTCAAGCCCCCAACGAACGCACGCTGCATCGCGTTGCTTGTTCCGCGTGAGAAAATGTTGGTTACCCATCGCGAAGAAATCATCCTGCTACGCGCCAATAGAGCAGGTATCGCAGAAGTGCCCATTTTGTGCGGGTTTCTGCAATTCCTGTGTTCGGCGCGTCGCGGGTGGGTTTGCTGGTTACGCGTGAGAAAAGATCACGCATTTTATTTTCGGCGCGTGAATGTGCGGATGTGCAAAGCGGGTTGTTACCGCGTTGCCACCGCAACGATGACGCGATACACCATGTGAGCCAGCCGATCGTGTCTCCTTCGATCTGCTGGTTCGGTGATGGCGTGGTGTGTTGCTACTCGCGCCTTCTTCGCTCCGGCTCCAAAAGATCGGCCCGCGCCACCTGTCGCGGGCCGGTTTTCGTTTCAGGCGCACGTCATATGCCCGGTGCGTTTCAGGCGGGAGCACCGTTGGAAGCGGCGTCACGCTTCTCCGCAAATGAGATCAGACCGTCGAATCCTTCGGCCATTTGTCTGTTCGTCAGTTCACGGTCGAAGAGCCCGTGCGACTCAAACAAGCCCAATCCGCAACAGATCACTTGTTCGACCCGCTCCAGGCAGACCGGAGCGAAGGCTCTGACTTCCGGATCGAAAGGCGATAGAGAACCGTGGGCGAGGCGAGACCGCATCACGTAGGCTTCGGCCAGCTCACTTTCCAGTTCGTCAAATGACTTGGTGTCCGCTGGGTCGTACCGAATCGCCGCGCTGCGCTGGCTAACAGTTCTTTTGATGTCTTCGTGTTCGGAGGTTAGCACCAGTCGTTCGAGTGCCGTTACCGCCTTGATGATTTGTGCGGCGGGGGAGTCCTCGCGAACGGCATCGCCGAACCATGCAGCTGAGTCCAACAAGCGTGATCCCAGCGTCCGCTTGATCGCTGGGTTGACAATCGTTTCGAGCGCTTTGTCGGCGGCGCGAAGCAGTACCGCGATATTCTCGCCTTCGAGAAATTTGCCCCAATCGTCCTCGAACCCCACGGCCGAGGTAGCGGCGCTGGAGCACGAGATATACAGGCTTTGTTTGGGATCGAGCGACATATGCGCCCGGCGGTCCGTTGCGAGGCGCGGACCGCCGATATCCATTCGGCGCGTGTGATACGCCCCGAACAGAATATGCACGATGTTGACCGCTCCGGTCACCGCCATCCGGGCACGATCGAACGAGGTGCGGTCGTCGCAATTCAGTACGTTGACCTCGCCGACCCAGGTGAAACCGTCATAGTAGTGCTTTGCGCTGGCAAGCAGTCGTTCGTCCGACTCCTTTTTCCAATCCTCACCACCACGCTGTAGGTAGTTTTCGTAGTGCGGAGCCATCAGTTTGTTGAAGCGTTCGAGCGTGTAGAACGTAACTGGCCCGATCGTGAAACTTGGAGGTTCCTTGCTGTGCATTAGCCGGCAGGGGAAATAGTGCGTTCGGTCCGTGCGAGCTTTTTTGGCTTCTTTGACTGCCGACGAGAGAGCCCGTTCTGCCTGCTGTTCATCGATCGGGCGGCGCTCAGTCAGAAAGCGCTGGACGAGGATCTTGCCGAGCGCCTTGTACACCGGCGCGATTTCGATGGTGCCTACGGCATCGCTGTATTTCACGGCCTGTTCTGCAAGCCGCCAAATCCGATGGTCAGCCGCGCGCCCGCACGTTATCGTTCCCTTACCATCCGGGTGAGGTAGCTCGCCCCACAAGTCCTGTTTCGGAAGGTCTTGCAAACTGGCAGGACTATGTTCGACCGCAGCGGAGATCGCGGTTCGAATCCGCATGCATTCGGCGAACACAAACTCGATATCGCTAACCCATCTGGTGTTTCGATTCGTTGGCATGAGGCAATTAGATACGAAAAACCGCTCTTAGGGCAGATGCGTCTGCCAAGCGACGTCCGGCGCAAACTGGCTGGTCTCCAAGGGCCGCCCGGGCGTCGAGGTTCAGTGCTCGCGCCCCTTCGGACAGAGTAAAATTGCCGTTGCGGTTCAATGGTTGGTTTTGGGGGTGGATTGTCCGAATGAGCGTTGACGGTATTCAGCTGCCGAAACCCTTCCAAGCTGAATACGAGGGTTCGATTCCCTTCACCCGCTCCAATGATTCTCCCTGATGCTGCAAGGCCCCTTGAAAGCGTCTGGGCGGCCGTAGCTTCATCCGGATGCATCGGCTGCGGGTCGAACCCTGCCGCGAAGCGTTTGATGTCTGCTGCGGATCTGAACCGCAGCCCCGCGCGTAAACTTTCAGCGATGTCTTGATCTCCCCCGGTCAGCGCTGCCTCTGCAGACATTGCAGGCGAGGCTGCTTGCGCTCTCAATTGTTTTGTTGAACGTTCAGTAAAGTGATGTACTAAACATATCGGCTGTGGCTGACCTTCCGGCTTTCCTGTTATCGGGACGGGCCGAATTGCGTCGGTCGAACCAGATCGGCAAGCGTGGTCCGCCGCATCCGCTGCAAATCCCAGACATTTTGTTGCATTGCAAACGTCGGCGCTTGCCCGTGCGAGCGTCGCGAATATTTTCGCCAGGGTCGCGAGAACCGGCTTGACGGCTCAAAAATTTTAGTACTACGTTTAGTAATACAAAAAACTAAACATCGCGCATCGAGCGCCGATGTGCAGGAGGAGCCCAAGCCAATGCCGGAGCCGTCTCCGGCAACGGTCCGTCTCGTCCTTCACTCGTCGCTCCTCAAACTCGGTTTCAGGGTCTTGGCGTCGCTCCGGCAGAGCGCGCCGAGCGGGTTGGATGCTTCAACGAGAGAGGAAACGGATATGCGAACATTCAATTGGCTGAGAAACTCGGCGGCCACCACGGTTCTCGGGGCGGCGCTGCTGGGGATATTTGGCGGAGGCGAAGCTGCGGCCCAGGGTAAGCAGCTCACGCTGTGCTGGGCCGCATGGGATCCGGCCAACGCGCTGGTCGAACTTGGCAAGGATTTCACCAAGCAATCCGGCATCGAGATGAAGTACGAGTTTGTCCCCTGGACGAGCTACGCGGATCGCTTCCTCAACGAGCTCAACTCCCACGGCAAGCTCTGCGACCTGATCATCGGCGACAGCCAGTGGATCGGCGGCGCCGCCGAGAACAAGTGGTACGTCAAGCTCAACGATTTCTTCGACAAAGAGCACATCTCGATGGACGACTTCGTCCCGGCGACGGTTGTCGGCTATTCGCAGTGGCCAAAGAACTCGGCGAACTACTGGGCGCTGCCGGCGATGGCCGACGCCGTGGGTTGGACCTATCGCAAGGACTGGTTCTCGCGACCCGACATTCAGTCGGCTTTCAAGGCCAAGTACGGTCGTGATCTGGCGCCGCCGAAAACCTATGACGAGTTGAAGCAGATCGCGGAGTTCTTCCAAGGCCGCGAGATCGACGGCAAGAAGGTCTATGGCGCCTATATCTTCACCGAGCGCGGCTCCGAAGGCATCACGATGGGCGTGACCAACGTGCTCTACAATTACGGCTTCAGCTACGACAATCCGAAGAAGCCGTACCAGATGCAGGGCATCGTCAATTCCGCCGAGGCGGCCAAGGGGCTCGAATTCTACAAGGAGCTCTACAAGTGCTGCACCGCGCCGGGCATGACCAACGCCTACATGCAGGAAGGCTTAGATGCCTTCAAGTCCGGCCAGGTCGCGATGCAGATGAACTGGTTCGCCTTCTTCCCCGGCCTCTACAAGGATCCGAATGTCGGCGGCGACAAGATCGGCTTCTTCGTCAATCCCGCCGGCCCGAAGGGGCATTTCACCCAGCTCGGCGGACAGGGCATCTCGGTGGTTGCGACCTCCGACCGCAAGGACGACGCGCTCGCCTATATCAAGTGGTTCGCGCAGCCCGCCGTGCAGCAGAAATGGTGGCAGATCGGCGGCTACTCGGCGCTCAAGGCGGTGGTCGACGCGCCGGACTTCCCGAAGAGCGCGGCGTTCGCGCCGCAATTCCTGGAGTCGATGGGCATCGTCAAGGACTTCTGGGCCGAGCCGTCCTACGCCCAGCTGCTGCTTGATATGCAGAAGCGGGTGCATGACTACGTCGTCGCCGACAAGGGCACGGCGCAGCAGGCGCTCGATCTCCTGGTCAAGGACTGGACCAAGGTGTTCAAGGAACAGGGCAAGCAAGTCGCCTCGCAATAGCCCGAACGCCGCGTCCCAACTGAACTGGCTTCCCCGAGGTCAGCCTCGGGGAAGCCGAACCAGCCCAGCCGATGGACAAGATGACGACGATCCTGCAACCCGATCATGCTACGATCCCGGGCGTGAGCGAGCCCGCCGAATCCCGTGCCGCGCGCCGCGTCCATGGTCTGTCCGACCGGACCATCGCGTGGCTGTTCGTCGCGCCGACGATTGCGCTGCTGCTCGCGATCAATATCTTCCCGCTGGTCTGGATGATCCGGCTGTCCTTCACCAGCCTCAACCTCAGCATGTCCTATCTGCCGCTGCGGTTTGTCGGGCTCGACAATTTCAGCGACATACTCAACGACGAGGACGTCTGGTTCCGGCTTCAGACCACCGCGCAATTCGTGATCTGCTCGGTCGCCTTGCAGGTCGTGGTCGGCTTTGGGCTCGCGCTTCTGATCAACCGTCAATTCCGCGGCCACAGTTTCTGGACCACGATCATCCTGCTGCCGATGATGCTGTCGCCGGCGGTTGTCGGCAATTTCTGGACGCTGCTGCTGCAGCCGCAGATCGGCCCGTTCAACTATCTGATCAGCTTGTTCACTGGTGTGCCGCCGAGCTCGTTCAGCATGACAGGGCAGGTCGCGCTCGCGCCATGGACCATCGTGCTCGTCGACACCTGGATGTGGGCGCCGTACGTGATGCTGATCTGTCTCGCCGGACTGCGCTCGATCCCGGATTATATCTACGAGGCGGCTGAAGTCGATCGTGCCTCGGCCTGGCGGCAGTTCTGGTCGATCACGCTGCCGATGACGGTGCCGTTCCTGATGCTGGCCGTGCTGTTTCGCGCGATCGAGAACTTCAAGATGTTCGACATGGTCAACCTGCTGACGTCGGGAGGACCGGGGTCGACCACCGAACTCGTATCGATCACGCTCAAGCGCGCGGCATTCGAGAAATGGCGCACCGGCTATTCCTCCGCGCTCGCCATCATCCTGTTCGTGACCGTGTTCGGTGCCGCCAACATCTACGTCAAAGCGCTCAACAAGGTGAAGCAACGATGACCGCTGCCGTAGCCAAATCCGTCCTGGCCAGATCCAGCGCACACTCGATCGTCGAGGCCTCGCCGCGCACCAAGGCATTCGCCGGTGCTCTCGTCATCCTCTATGCGTTGATCACGATCCTGCCGCTAGTCTGGATCGTCGCCACCGCCTTCAAGTCGCAAAGCGATGCCATTGCCTATCCGCCCAAGGTGATCTTCGAGCCGACGCTCGAAGGTTATGTCAACCTGTTCACGGTGCGCACCCGCCAGACACCCGATTTCATCGCCAAGCTGCCGCCGCCGGAGACGTGGTATGACAAGCTCGTCCGCAAGCATGACATGGTCATCGCCGGACCGTCCAAAGTCGTCCCGCGCTTCGTCAACTCGCTGATCATCGGGTTCGGTTCGACGTTCCTCGCCGTATTCCTCGGTACGCTGGCGGCCTACGCCTTCTCGCGCTTCCGCATTCCGCTGGCCGACGATCTCCTGTTCTTCATTCTCTCGACACGGATGATGCCGCCGGTCGCGGTCGCGATCCCGATCTATCTGATGTACCGGCAGCTCAACCTGACCGACACCAGGCTCGGAATGATCCTGCTCTATACCGCCGTGAACGTCTCGCTCGCGGTCTGGCTGCTCAAGGGGTTCATCGACGAGATCCCGCGCGAATACGAGGAGGCGGCCCTCGTCGACGGCTACACGCGGCTGCAGGCACTGCGCAAGGTGGTGCTGCCGCAGGCCGTCACCGGAATTGCGGCGACCGCGATCTTCTGCCTGATCTTCTCCTGGAACGAATACGCCTTCGCGGTCCTGCTGACCAGCGGCGAGGCGCAGACCATGCCGCCCTTCATCCCTTTCATCATCGGTGAGGGCGGGCAGGACTGGCCAGCGGTTGCCGCCGCGACCACGCTGTTCGTCGTCCCCATCGTCATGTTCACCGTGCTGCTCCGCAAGCATCTGCTGCGCGGCATCACCTTCGGAGCGGTGCGCAAATGAGCGGTTCTGCTGTTGCCAAGGAGACCAAGGGGACCAAGACGACATTGCATCGCTTGTTCAGCCGCGGGCGCTGGGAAGCCGTTGCGATGACCCTGATCGGGGGCGGCATCTTCATGCTGGTGCAGCCGTTCTCGATCGATCTGTACAGTTATTCATTCGTGACGATTCTCGCCGGCACGGCCGGCTTCGTCGTCGTCAGCCACTTTCCGGAATAGCGCCATGGCTCAGATCCGCGTCGAAGATCTTCGCAAGTCGTTCGATCAGTTCACCGCGGTGGAAGGGTCGAGCTTCACCATCGACGACGGCACGTTCTTCGCGCTGCTCGGCCCGTCCGGCTGCGGCAAGACCACCACCTTGCGCATGATCGCCGGCCTCGAGCTTCCGACCGAGGGCAAGATCCTGCTCGACGGGGAGGACGTCACGTTCCACCGTGCCGCCGCCCGCGACATCGCGTTCGTGTTCCAGCTGTTCGCGCTCTATCCGCATATGAATGTCGGGCAGAACATCGGCTTCCCGCTGAAGTGCCAGGGTATGGCGCGGCACCAGATTCGCGAGCGGGTGCAGGAGACCGCGCGGATGCTGCGGATCGAGCATCTGCTGTCGAGCAAGACATCGAAGCTCTCCGGCGGCGACCGCCAGCGCGTCGCGCTCGGGCGAGCCATGGTGCGCCGTCCGAAGGCCTTCCTGATGGACGAGCCGCTGGGCGCGCTCGACGCCGAGTTTCGCCATCTGATGTGCGGCGAGCTGCGCGACCTGCACGATCGCATCAAGGCGACCACGGTCTATGTCACCCACGACCAGCTCGAGGCGATGTCGATGGCCGACCAGATCGCGATCATGAACAAGGGGCGCGTGGAACAGATCGGTACGCCGCAGGAGGTTTACGACCGGCCCGCCAGCATGTTCGTCGCGGACTTCATCGGTTCGCCGCCGATGAACTTCCTGCGCTTCGAGAGCAGCCTGCGATCTGGTGACCGGGCGATCGATTTCCACGACGCCAGGCTCGCGGTGCCCGAGATCCGCGAGGACCGCGCCAGCGCTGCGCTGGCGCTCGGGGTTCGTCCGGAGCATATTCGATTCACCGACGCCGGATCCGTTCGTGGCGAGGTGTTCGGCGCGGAATATCTCGGCACGACGCAGATCGTCACCATCGACACGGCGTATGGGCGGCTCGCGGCGCGGCTGCCGTCGAGCGCCTCGGTGCGGATCGGAGAGACGGTCGGCCTCGAATTCAACTCCGTTCGGCTCTCACTGTTCGATGCCGGCAGCGGCCTTGCAATCAGGACCGCCGGCGAGGAGGGCGTGCGCCATGGTTGACGTCAGCTTGCGCAATATCAGCAAGCGCTTCGGTGCGGTGGAGGCGGTGCGCGACCTTTCGCTGACGGTGAGCGACGGCGAATTCCTCGTCCTGCTCGGGCCGAGCGGCGCCGGCAAGACCACGACGCTGCGACTGATTACCGGGCTCGAGAGCCCCGATGCCGGTTCGGTCATGATCGGGGGGCGCGACGTGACGCAGGAGCCGCCGGGTGCGCGAGACATCGCATTCGTGTTCCAGCAATATTCGCTGTATCCGCATTTGTCGGTCTATGACAACCTCGCGTTCCCGCTGCGCTCTCCGGCGCGGCGCGTGCCGGAGCCGCTGATCCGCAGGCGTGTCGAGCAGACCGCGGATCTCCTGCACATCGCCAGCAAGCTGAATAATCGCGCCACCCGCCTGTCGGGAGGTGAGATGCAGCGGGTCGCGATCGGCCGCGCGCTGGTGCGCGATCCCTCGATCTATCTGATGGACGAGCCGCTGTCGTCGCTGGATGCAAAGCTTCGCGCCGAGCTTCGCCTCGAGTTGAAGCGGATCCAGCTCGAGCTCGGCGCGACCATCTTGTATGTGACCCACGATCAGGTCGAGGCCATGACGATGGCATCGAGGATCGGCGTGATCAAGGACGGCCGGCTGCTTCAGCTCGGCACCCCGAGGGAGATCTACGAAAATCCATCCAGCAGCTATGTCGCGTCGCGGCTCGGGACGCCCCAGATCAATTTCCTGCCCGCACGGCTGCTGTCCGATGTGGCGATGCCGCCGGAAACCGAGACGGTCGGCATCCGCACCGAGCACCTTCAGATCGCCGCGCGCAACGGCGGGCAGATGATCGGCCGGGTGCATCGCGTCGAGCACCTCGGCGAGCAGAATCACGTTCACCTCGACTATAAGGGCGAAACACTGGTGACGCTCGCGGATCCGCATCAACCGCTGCGGGCCGGCCAGGAGGTTGAATTGCAACTGGTGCGGCCGCTGTGTTTCGACCGTGCCGGGCAACGTATCGGCGCGATGGTTCAATAGAGGAGCGAGAGGTTCAGATAGATGTCTGTGCAACCCGAGACATTCAAGTCGCTGCTCAAGGCGGCCGCCGAGCAGGTCATCGCCAGCGCGCCGGAGCTCACGAGTCTGGACCAGGCGATCGGCGACGGCGACCACGGGACCAACATGAAACGCGGCTTCGAAGCCGTGCTCGGCAAGCTCGATGCCATCTCGGCGCAGCCGCTCAACGAGGCATTCAAGACGATCGGCAAAACCCTGGTCATGACGGTTGGCGGCGCCTCCGGTCCGCTTTATGGCAGCTTCTTTCTCGCCGCGGGCGAGGCGCTGTCGCAGGACAAACATCTGCCTGATGATCTCGCCGACGTGTTCGGCAGCGGAGTGGACGCGGTGAGCGCGCGCGGCCGCTCGCAGGCCGGCGAGAAGACGATGCTCGATGTGCTCGTTCCGGTGCTGGAGACGCTGAAGGCCGGCGCCGGCCAACCCGATCTGATCGCGCGGGTGCGCACCACCGCGGCTGAAGCGGTCGAGCGCACGGTGCCGATGCAAGCCACCAAGGGCCGGGCGTCGTTCCTCGGCGCGCGCAGCGTCGGTCATGTCGATCCCGGGGCGCGATCGAGCTGCGTTCTGCTGCACGCTGTGTGCGCTGGCCTGGAGGCGCGGCAATGACCGATACCGTAGGGATCGTGATCGTCTCGCATTCCCGGGACATCGCCAAGGGAACCGCAGACATGGTACGGCAAATGGTCGGCAGCGAGGTCAAGGTCGCTTTCTGCGGCGGCAATCCCGACGGTGGTCTCGGCACCAGCGTGCCGCTGATCATCGACGCCATCAACGACGCCTGGTCGTCGAAAGGCGTTGCTGTGCTTGTCGACCTCGGCGGCGCCGAGACGAACAGCGAAATGGCGGTCGAGATGTTGGAGCCGGCGCGACGCGAGCTCGTTGTCGTCTGCAACGCGCCGATCGTCGAGGGCGCCGTCATGGCGGCGACCGAAGCTGCGGGCGGCAGCTCGCTGGCCCAGGTCAGGGCCGTGGCCGAGGAACTCTCTGCCGACTGAGGCGGCGGCGAAGCGATGATGGATGATGAGCATGCTTGATAAAGCGGACGAACAGATCTTCACCGGCAATGTACGGTTGGTGCACGCGGTTGGCATGCACGCGCGCCCCGCGGTCAAGCTGACCAAGCTCGCCAAGAAATTCCAGGCTCAGATCTCGGTGCGGGTCGCGGGCGCGCCTGAATGGATCAATGCCAAGAGCGTGGCCAAGATCATGGCAATGCGCGCGGCACACGGCAGCACGATCGAGATCAAGGCCTCCGGCAGCGATGCCGAGGCCGCGGTCGCGGCGTTGGTCGATCTGATCGCAAGCGATTTCCCGGATGGAGCACCATAGCATGCAGGGCGGCGCTGCAGGGCTGGCCTACCGCGGCAGGACCGCCTCGATCGGCTTTGCCCATGGCCCGTTCGTCCGTGTCGACGCGGGCGCGGCCGGCGAGCGTGTGGCCGGCACACTGGTCGAGGAGGCGCTGGCCTTGCGCAATGCGATCGACGTCGCGAGTGGCCAGATCGCGGATCTTGCCGCCAGCGCCGGCGGCGAAGCCGCGCAGATTCTCGAATTCCAGGTTGCGCTGCTGGAGGATGAGGATTTGATCGAGGCGGTCTTCGCGTCGATCGGCGAGGGACGTCCAGCCGATATCGCATGGCGTTCGACGCTCGACGCGCAGATCGCCGACTACAATTCCGCACCGGACGACTATCTGAAAGCGCGTTCCTCCGATCTTGCGGATTTGCGCGACCGCGTGGTCCACATTCTGCGTGGCGACCAGGGGCAGCCGCTGAAGGTCCCGAGCGGGGGCGTGGTCTGCGCCGACGATCTGCCGCCATCGCGATTCCTCGAGATCGACTGGTCCGGCGGCGGTGGCCTGGCGCTGTTGCGCGGCAGCCCGACCAGCCATGTCGCGATGCTGGCGCGGGCGCGCGGCATCCCGATGGTGGTGCAACTCGGTACCATTCCGGACATCGGCACCACGGCGCTGCTCGACGGCGAAGGCGCGACGCTGGAGCTCGATCCCAATGCCGAACAGGTCCGTACGTTCGAGAAGCGGCGCGACAGCCATCTCAAGAGCAGGGCATCCGCGCGCGCGATCCTGCGGCGGCCGACGGCCTCCTGGCGCGGCGAGCGGATCAAGCTCTTCATCAACATCCAGCGCGTCGAGGATCTCGAACATGCCGACGCGCAGTATGCCGACGGCATCGGCCTGATGCGGACTGAATTCCTGCTCGCCGGCCGGAGCGTGCCGGACGAGGAGACCCAATTCCAGGCCTATGACGCGGTGTTGCGCTGGGCCGGCCAGCGGCCCGTCACCATCCGCACGTTCGATGCAGGCGGCGACAAGCCGGTGCCCGGGTTTACGCTGGATGGCGAGGCCAATCCGTTTCTCGGCGTGCGCGGCTTGCGGCTGTGCCTGGCCCGGCCCGAGATCTTTGCCGTTCAGCTCCGCGCGCTGGCACGCGCGGCGATACGCGGCAATCTCAAGGTCATGTTCCCGATGGTCACCTCGGCGGATGAGCTCGAGGCGGGACGGAAGCTGTTCGCCGATATCGTGCAGCGCTTGCTGGCGGACGGCATTGCCGCAATGCTTCCCGAGCTGGGAATCATGGTCGAAGTCCCGGCGGCGGCCCTCGCGGTATCTAGCTTCAAAGCCGCCTTCTTCTCGATCGGCTCGAACGATCTCGCGCAATATGTCCTGGCCTGCGATCGTTCCAACGGAGCTCTCGCCCCCTTGATGGACCCGCTGCATCCTGCAGTGCTCGAACTGATCGCGCGGACCGCGGAGCACGGCCGCCGCGCCGGCATCAGTGTCAGCCTGTGCGGCGACATGGCCGGCGATCCGCGCTGCCTGCCCGCATTGCTGAATTGCGGACTGCGCGAATTGTCCGTGAACGCCTCGGCGCTGGCGCAGATCAAGCACACCATCGACCGGCTGAGCAGCGGAGGCAGCGTTGGCTGACACGGCGGCCGATGATGCGCCCGAAGCCGGCGCGGTTGCGGTCTACAAGCGCATCTTCAAGGAGGTGCTCGAGAGCCGCCCGTCCGGCATGCGGCTGCGGCTCGCCCATGCCATGGGGAAGAACCGCAGCTTCGTCAGCCAGATCAGCAACCCGGCCTATCCGGTGCCGATCCCGGTGCAGCATCTCAACACGATCTTCGACGTCTGCCACTTCCCGCCACAAGCAAAGAGCGCCTTCCTTCGCGCCTATGCCCGCGCGCATCCGCGCCGCGTCGGCCGGCTGAGCGAAGGCTCGCACGAGCGGACGCTGACGCTGCATCTGCCGGACCTCGGCAGCGCCAAGCGCAACGCCGAGCTCGACACGCTGCTTCAGGAGTTCACACGGCGCCTGATTGCAATCATGCGGGAAAAATAGGCGAGAAACGCCGAACGGACGAAGCGGGGAGGACACCATGAAGAAGTTCATCAATTCGGTCGACGACATGCTCGCAGAAAGCCTCGACGGTTTCGCGGCCGCGCACGCCGATCTGGTCGTGCTGGGCGCCGAGCGCAAATTCGTTCGCCGCCGCGAGCTGAACTCGAAGAAAGTCGCGCTGGTGTCGGGGGGCGGCAGCGGGCATGAGCCGCTGCATGCGGGCTGCGTCGGTTACGGCATGCTGGATGCCGCCTGTCCCGGCCAGGTGTTCACTTCGCCGACGCCGGACCAGATCGTCGAGGCCGCACAGGCGGTCGCGGGCGATGCCGGCGTCCTGTTCATCGTCAAGAATTACGCCGGCGACCGCATGAATTTCGAGATGGCGGCCGAGATCGCCGAAGGCCGCACCGCCACCATCGTGACCGACGACGATGTCGCGGTCGAGAAGTCGACCTACAGTATCGGGCGCCGCGGCGTCGCCGGCACGTTGATCGTCGAGAAGATCGTCGGCGCCGCCGCTGAGAGAGGCGCCGATCTCAGCTCCTGCGTGGCGCTCGGCGAGCGCATCAACGCACAGACGCGCTCGATGGGCGTTGCGCTGACCAGTTGCACCGTCCCGGCTGCGGGCACGCCGACCTTTGCTCTTGGTGAAGACGAGATGGAGATGGGGGTCGGCATTCACGGCGAGCCGGGCCGCCGCCGCGTCAAGCTCGCGCAGGCCGACGCGATCGCCGCCGAGATGATCACCGCGATCGCCGATGATCTTGGCGCGCGCGTCGGTACCGAGGCGCTGCTGCTCGTCAACGGCTTCGGCGGCACGCCGACGATCGAGCTCTATCTGATGTACAACGCGGCGCGCCGGATGCTCGAGGAGCGGGGCCTGCGCGTCGCCCGTTCGCTGGTCGGCAGCTACGTCACATCGCTGGACATGGCGGGCTGCTCGCTCACCGTGAGCCTGCTCGACAGCGAGTCCGCAGCGCTCTGGGATCATCCCGTGCGCACGGCCGCATTGAAATGGTGACCGCTGCGGTGAGCGGCCGCTGATTTTCAGGTTGCGCCCTGATCGATGATGGGGCCGGGGTCTCAGGCATGCACCGGAAGTCTGCCGGTTCATCCTCCCTGAAACTTGCCGTGCCCGTCGGGCACGGCATCTTCTTGTGCGGAGTAGACGAGCTCTCCGACGATCGATGATCGTGAGTGCCAAGCGATTCCGCAACGCGTGGCGAGAGCGCTCGTTCTCCACTCACGCTTTGGCAGCAACGTACCCGTAATAATTCATGAGGAAGTCCCCAATTGAGAGGGGCTTCTGGGCGCCACCCTTGCCCGGATGAGGGATCGCGTAATCTCCTTTGCCCCATGTGAAGATCGTTGTCGTCACGTTTCCGTTCGACACTTGTATCCTGTCACGCAAAACGACCCAGTGCCGCGTCAACACCGAGCCTTCGTCCGACTGGTCGTCGTATTCGATCATGTTGGCGCTTATGAACAGGCATACGCGATATCCGCCGGCGAGCAGACTATTGGCCTCGTTGACGCTGTCGAGGCCTTTGCTGAATTTCAGATTGGTCTCCTCGCGCACGTCCTGGTATCCGGCCTTGCGGAACCATTGCTCCATTTCGCTCGGCAAGGTGATCCCCGCTACATCGCTTATTCTGCCGGTGTCGTCAAAATCGAGGAACCAGTTTTCGGAGTCGCGAATGGAGGCGCATGTCAGCCAATCGACATGGTCCAGCGAGTAGGGCGGCGTGTAGTTCTTCACGTCCTTTCCTGGCTTGATCAGCAGGCGGCCGAGGTTCGCCTGCCCCTTCTGATACAAGTCGATGGCGAACCGCGCATATTGCCCCGGCTTGTCGGATGCGTAGCTGAACATCAGCGCGGAGGGGCCGCACATGCTCGCCTGATCCTGATCTATGAGGCTCGGCTTCGCAATTCGCCTGAGAATGCCTATCCCGACTCGGTGCGGGTCGAGCTTCGGAAAGAATGTGGTCCTCGTGTTCTTGAGGAAATCGCAGACCATCTCGGCGGCGAGCTTCTTTTGGTCCGAATTGAGATCGTACGGACCAATCCCGAGCCACTTCTTCTTTTCGTCGCCGACGAAGAGCGTGATGAGCTTCTTCGAGGTCGGAGAGAGCGTTCTGGAGGTGTTGGCAATGGTGGTCAGGTCGTCCAGCTCGAATGCGGTGACCATGCCGTCCGTGACGGTCGCCCTGATGATATCGACGACTTCCGCGTAATCCAGCTTGGAATCGTCGAGCAGACCCTTGCGGAGTGCGGCATCGACGGATGGCGTCGCGATCGCATCCCATTGACCCTTGGGAGGAGGAGGCTTGGCGGTCGCCTTTGTCGCGAGGTCGACGAGCCGAGTGAATGTTGGTCCGCCGGGGCGGATATAGCCGTCCGGCGTGCCCGGGAAGTTCTTTTGCTGGAAATACAGGATCGAGTGGTAGAGGCTGTCGCTGGCGTGACCCGTCACGACCATTTGCGGTTTGAGCGTGGTCTCGGCTCCTCCGTCGGAGATTGCAATCTTGTTGAGCAGGGAGATGACCAGCTCCTGGTCTTGCTTCCAATTCTGGCAGCTGCGACCCGTCGCGGCAAACCGACCGACTTTGTCTTTCAATTGCGGCATGACTGATCACCAGCAATATGGTCGTGTTCAGTGGCGGATTGCGGGTTCAACTATCGCGTTGGTGGTCGGCTGAAGCGTCCAGGCAAGCTTGTCGATGAATTCGTACTCAAACAGCGCCTGCGGGTCGGTTCCGAAATAATATCCATACTGATGCAGGATCTTGGAGCCCTTGGCGACCATCTCGCGCTTCCATTTCAGGTCTTTGGCAGAGCTGAACTGAAATCCAATCGCCACCGCATAGTTTTCGTATGCTTCGGCAACTTGCAGAATGGTCGCGCGCGTCAGGATGCCGGCAGGATCCTCCAGGCCTTGAACTCTGAACGCGGTGATGCGGTTCATCAGATTTGATGCAACCTCCTCCTCGGACCAACCCATGACGCCCGCTGCAACGCCCTTTGCAAACCCTTCCTTGATGAACTTGACTTGAATGTTCTTGAGTGCCTCCCGAGCCGCGACCTTGTCAGCCACCATGAGGACCAGATCGGGGATCATCGCAGCGATGTTCTCGGCCTTAAGAGCCTCCTTTAACCCGGCCTTGAAGCCGGCCTTGGCCGCGCTCCACAATCCTTCGCCAGCAACGGAGCCGGCCGGCGGCGGCGGGACCTCTGGCGGGGTCGGTGTGTTCCGCGGGACCTTCAGCCGTATCTCCGGTGCCCGAAAGTCGAGCGCCTGAACGCCTCTCCTGCGCATCGCAATGAGCGTTCCTCCACTGTCCCTGGTCAGAAACACCGGATTTTTGATGCCGCGAGCCACTCCGCCTGCCCTGACCTGGGCGACCACATCGGAATCGAATGCGGAAAGCCCGTGGTTCAAACCCTCATTGCCCCACTTCCAAACTTGCGCGCGGGGCACCTGGGTCATCATCTTGTCTTCGACGATCCGCAGGTCGGTGAGCAATTTTTCCCCTGACTGAGCGCGCGCTCCCTTTAGAAATTCAAACTTGACCCGTGGTGAGATCAGAACCTCGTGACCGTCCTTGGCCAGGTTGAGAATTTCATTCTCAAAACGTCGGCTGAGCGCTTTCTCGGCGGCGCTCGCCGCAGCTCTTTGCCCGTTCTGTATGTCTATGAGGATGTTGGTATCGAGCCAGACCGGGGGCTTTAAAGGCGCCATTGCAACACCATTGGCTTAACTGGCACAGGACGCATTTTTGCGTCAGCGAGCCTATCCCTCAGTCGCGTTTGCCGAAGCGGCGGTTCAAGCGGCTCCGGATATCGCCAGTGAGATCCATCGAGGTCATGAGCCTGCCGCTATCTGGATCCCAGAAATGCGATCGTCAGCGCGCGCCCTTCGGCTTGGAGCCAAGCAGATCGTGCGTCCCACTGACGCTTAACGTTCCCGAGCACTCGAATCCCCCGAAAATGCCGCAGGATCCGGTGACGGTGACGCGCAAGTCCTTGCGTTGATACAGGTCGACCGAAACGCCAAATCGCGAAAAATCATTGGCGCTGTTCGGCAGGATCAGGTCGATGTGATCGATCGCCCAGCGCGGCAGGTGAGGATTGCTCTTCCAGAACAGTTCGTTGACGGCGTGGTGCCCGAAATTCGGTCCGACCGTGAGGGCGCCGTCTGCGCCCTCGAACACGAAGCCCGTCTCGTCGATGTGAACATTGACCCGATCTGGCGCTACCGCGAAATGTAGCGACGTGATGTCTTGCGGCTGCGGGTCCTTGCCGAACTGCGCACTATAGTCGTCGCTCCATTGCCCTCGGCCGCGTCCCAGCCCGAAGCCGTGCCGGCCCGGAAGGTCTCGCGTGGAGAGGGGCCGGTCGGATAGCTTTGGGCGCCAGATCTCCCGGAATCCCTTGCCGATTGTGGCTGCCATCGACAGATCAAGGGCCCAATGCGACGGCTTCTCCGGGCTTTTGCCTTCGGCGAAGGCGTCGAATCCGTCCGAGGTCTTGGCAATGCGCAGCGTCTTGATCAGGTCTTCCCAGTCCTTGGGCAGGAACGTGACGCCGTCGAGCGTGCTCGTTGCGGCCGCCACGCCATACTTCTCCAATTGGCGTCGGATATAGGGCTTCTCGTCATAGAGGCGGACATTGGGATTCGGCCCCGCGAAATATTTCGACAGATCGATCTGCGGCCGGAGCATGATCAGCCGCGCCGCGATCTTGCGGTAGGTGTCGGTCGTGGTCGGGTCGGTGGTCGTCACGGGGCTGCCCTGCGAGTGAAAGCCAGTCTCCAATTTGTCTGGTCCGGGCGGGGCCGGGTTCAACTGAACCTCCCAACCGGAAACGCCGACCACCATTCGTGGAGCAGTGTCAACAGCAAGGACGATCCGATGTCACTTCGGAGCAGGGTGCTAGACGTACTCAATGGCCCGGCGGTCGCGCGCATTCGCTTCCGGTTTCCGATCCGTGGCAGCCACGTGACGATTGCACCGCAAACGTTCCATCACGTCGCTCGCGCGATCCGGTTGGGACAGGTCAGCGTCAGAGTTCCGACCGACCTCGCGGCAAATGTTGCGGCACAGTATAACGACGTCGCGCGAACCCGGGCGGACGGTACGGTCGTCGCGGCGAATACGCTGGAGGTCGTGTCGGCGACGGGGCGAATGGACGAAGCCTATATCGTCCACGAGGCCTTGCATGCGGCTTACGATCTGCTGCGGACCGGCCTTGACGGCAATGCGGAGGAGGCGTCCGCCTATGTCTGCACGGCGCTCTACTGCCGGATGACGGGCCTGCCGCGCCCCCGCTGGGCGAACGGCCCGATCTACGCCAATGCCGCGGAGGTCGCCCGAACGCTGCTGTCGCAATATCAGAAGGGTGATCCTGGGATTCCCTGGGTCGGCGAGCATGAATGGCGGATGCTGCGCGCCGGTGTCGGCCTTAGTGCGGTCTATGCCAGCGGACCTGGCGGCATTGTCACCGGATGGCTCCTTGGCCAACAATACACCCACGACGGCTGATGGGACGGAGGGGCTTCCGCTCCACAAACTGGCTGGCGGCCCGGCTCCCTGCCGCCACGTCCTTACCGAGGCCCACGCCGTCGAAAGCCTCAGGCAACCAGCAAACCCAGCTTGCCGACCGTCGCCAGCGAACGGTCAACGCTTTGTCGGGTTGACAGCAGCAGCGGCGCTGTGGGCTGCCCGGCATCGTCCATTTGCTTGACCTGGACGGTCGGCCCGAAGGTTTCGGTCATTTCGGCTGTGATCTGCTCGATCGTCCGGGAGCCGTCGAGCAGCTGCAGGAAGTGGCGCGTCCTGTCGTCCTCCAACTGCACGGTTTGGTGGAGCAGATTGGTGACCAGCGGACCGGTCAGCGCTTGTCTGCGGGCGAGCAGACTCGCCTGCGGGCAATCCGTGACTTCCTTCACGAGAAACGGCCGTGATTTGAGAAAGGAGACCTCGCCGCTGCAGGCCAGGATATAGAGCGCTTCCGTCAGTATCCGCCGGTCGTCGCCGGTTTGCCGGCCCTCCAGCAGCGTCCGGGCGCCATCGAGCAGTTCAGTGAATGAGAGTGCGCGCGGCCAGGCCCGGCCGAGACAAAGATGTGCAGCCTTCAGGAGCGGATTGGTCACCGTGATCCGGCTGCCGTCCTGATTTTCAAATTCCATCTCGGAATCGTCAGTCAGGCAGGCGTCAGGGCGACGTGGGCTGGCGGTGCTCAGCAGATAGAAGGCGGTGATGAAGTCGAGATCGACCTTGCGGTCAAGGAATATGCCTTCGTGGCAGAGCAACGTACGCCGAAACCCGTTGCCGTCGATAAAGTCCTGGTATTGATCGCGCGCCATGAACTCGCTTTCGGGAAAGCGCTGCAGCGTGGCGCGGACCTCTTCGGTGTAGCCGGCAAGATAGCGTCGCGAGAAATCGGCGTCGCTCAGATATTGCAGGCCATGTCGGCCGGCGTCTTCGACGACTTCGTGCAAGAGGAAGGCCGTCGCGCCGGAATCGAGATCGTCGTGAAAAAGCAATTCGTCCGGAGCGTTGAGCACGCGGGTGCATTGATCGCGCATGACTGCACCGTGTACCGAGTTGGACTTCGATCCTTCGCTGAGAAATTTCACGATGGCGCGAGCTTGTCCCACCTTCTCCTTCATCCCGGTGATGCGCCGGGTGTGGTAGCGCATCATGTCGCGGACCATGTCGCGAAGGTGCGAGAACGGGTGCGCGTTATAACTGACGTAGCACAGCCCCTTTGGCGCCAAATTCCGTTTGAAGATGGACATCATCTTCTCGCGCACGATCGGTGGTACCCATGAATACACGCCATGGGCGATGATGTAGTCGAACTGTCCGAAGGCCGCGTCGACATCCATGATGTCGCAATGCAGAAGCCTGATGTTGCTCAAGCCCAATGCGGCGATGTTTCGCTGTCCGCGTTCGATTGTAGCGCCGCTCAGGTCGATACCGATGAACTCGCTGTCTGGATATTGAAAAGCCATCGGCAACAGATTGCCGCCAACGCCGCAGCCGAGCTCCAGGACCCGGCAGCGCTCGACCGGAGCCGGCTGCATGCCATAGACCGAAGCGATCGTTGCCAGATGGTTCGGATGCGTGAGCCCGTAGACATGCCCGGGATAATACACCTCGTCGTATGCTGTGGTGCCGGTGGTCGGCTGGCGGTGCTCGGTCTGGATGTTCATCGCGGTCAGTTCCACGAATATGCAAACTTGTCGTTCACGATCGAGACGCGCGTCTGCTTGACCTCCTCCTTGGCGAGAGACTTGCTCAGGAATTCGCGCGAGAGTTCGGGCAGCAGCGTGTTGGTGATGATGTTATCGATCATCCGCCCCCCGGAGTCCGGATCGTTGCAACGGGATACGATGTGCTCGACGACTGCATCGTCGTAGCCGAAGGCAGCCTTGTGATTGTCGCGGAGGCGCTGTCCGATCCGGTCGAGCTGCAATCTGACGATGCCGGCAAGCATCTCGTCGGAAAGCGGAAAGTAGGGGATCGAGACAATGCGCCCGAGCAACGCGGCGGGGAACACCTTCAGCAGTTCCGGCCGCAGCAGCCTGGCGAGTTCTTCCGGATCGTTGCGATACTTGGGATCGCGCGCCAGGCTCATGATGAGATCGGTGCCGACGTTTGTGGTCAGAATGATCAATGTGTTCTTGAAATCAATTCGCCGACCGTTGCCGTCTTCCATGACTCCCTTGTCGAACACCTGAAAGAAGATCTCATGGACGTCGGGATGGGCCTTCTCCACCTCGTCGAGCAGGATAACGCTGTAGGGTTTGCGCCGGACCGCTTCGGTGAGCCGGCCGCCCTCACCATAGCCGACGTAACCCGGAGGTGCGCCCTTCAAGGTCGAGACCGTGTGCGCCTCCTGGAACTCCGACATGTTGATCGTGATCATGTTCTGCTCGCCGCCATAAAGGGTTTCGGCAAGCGCGAGGGCGGTTTCCGTCTTGCCCACGCCGGACGGTCCGGCCAGCATGAAAACGCCAATCGGCTTGGACGGGTTGTCCAACTTGGCGCGGCTGGTCTCGATTCGTTTGGCAATCATCGTCAGTCCGTGGGACTGGCCGACCACGCGGCGATTGAGAATTTCGGGCAGCTTCAGGACGGTCTCGATTTCGTCGCGCATCATTCTGCCGGTCGGGATGCCGGTCCAGTCGGACACGACAGAGGCCACCGACTGCTGATCGACATGGGCATAGATCATCCGCTTTTCCGGATTGATGCCCTCCAGTGTCTCGAACTTGCCGCGCAACTCGACGCGTTTGGTGGCGCGATCTTCGTCTTCGTTCCCGGAGAGGATTTCGCGAATGCTGCGGATGTCCTTGACGAGCTCCTGTTCCTTGGCCCAGTCGGCCTCCAGGCCGGTCAGCTTGTCCTTCAGCGCCGCTATGTCGCCTTCGATCGCGGTGATGCGCTCGCTGTTCTCGTCCCCGAGATCGCCGTCGCTGACCAGCGCCGATCGTTCGGCCTCGCGGGCCGCGATCGCGACGCGAGCGTCCTCGATCAGGGCCGGCGTCGCGCTTTGACTGATCGCTACCCGCGCCGAAGCTGTGTCCAGCAGGCTGACCGCCTTGTCCGGCAACTGTCGAGACGGAATGTAGCGATGCGACAGGTTGACCGCGGTCACGATCGCGGCGTCTGAGATGCGAACGCCGTGGTGCTTCTCCATCGGGCCGAGGAGGCCGCGCAGCATGATGCAGCAGGTCTCGACGTCCGGCTCATCGACCTGGATCGGCTGGAAGCGTCGTGTGAGTGCGGGATCCTTTTCGATGTACTGGCGATATTCCGCCCAGGTGGTGGCGGCGATGGTCCGCAGCGTGCCGCGGGCGAGGGGAGGCTTCAGGAGATTGGCCGCGTCGCCGGTGCCGGCCGTGCCACCGGCCCCGATCAGCGTGTGAGCCTCGTCGATGAACAGGATAATCGGGGTAGGCGAGTTCTGTACCTCGTCGATCACCGAGCGCAGGCGCTGCTCGAATTCGCCCTTCATCGAGGCGCCGGCCTGCATCAGGCCGATATCCAGCGCGCAGAGCCTGACGTTGCGCAGCGGCGGCGGCACCTCGCCGGCGGCAATGCGCTGGGCAAATCCCTCGACCACGGCGGTCTTGCCGACGCCGGCCTCGCCGGTGAGGATCGGATTGTTTTGCCGCCGGCGCATCAGCACGTCGATCAATTGACGGATTTCGTCGTCCCGACCAAGGATCGGGTCCATCTCGCCCGATCTGGCCTTTGCGGTGAGATCCTGGGAGAACCGGTCGAGCGGTGTCGTCCCCTTGGCATTCGCCCGGTCCGCACCATCGGTGCCGGCACCGGCCAATCCGGAGCCATCCATCGGACGCATGGTCTCCTCCTCGGAGCCCGCCCAGATCGCGCGGTGCTCCGCAGCCAATGCGTCGACATTTATCTTGGCGAATTCCTGCGAGATGTTGTTGAGCGCACGACGGATCTCGTTCGATTTCAATCCGGCGACCAGGAGATGGCCGGTGCGGATCTGGGTCTCGCCGAAGAACAGCGTGGCATAGTGCCAGCCACGGTCGAGAATATCGATGACCGAATTGGCGACGCCCGGCATGTCGGTTTCGTTCTTGCGGAAACCGTTGATGACGCCCGCGAGGTCCGACAACAGCCGCGCGCGGTCGAGCTTGTAGCGATCCGCCGACAGGCTGAGGTCGGTCCGCTCCTGTTGCAGGATGTGAAACAGCCAGTGCGCAAGCTCCACGTTACGGTTGCTGGCGCTCTTGGCGTGGCGCAGGGCCTGTATGAAGGCGTCGTAGCCGGCCCGGTTCAGTTTGCCAGTCACGGCCTCAAGGCTGATATCGGTCACGATGGCGCCTCCTGCTCAATCCCTGGGCGATGCCGGGTCGTCGCGGAAATCGGCTCGAATTCCCATGATGTTAGGACAATCGGAGCGATGCTTAGGTTCAAACCGGCGGCGTACCTGTCGCAGCATTGCGCCGGGCTCTCAGACGCTCGGCTAGGTGAAAGCGTGCATCGCGCCGGTACTCCTCGGTCGAGGCCCAGTTCGGCGAAACCCAGCTGGTCCATCCAAGGCGTCCGCTGTGCCCCAGCTTCATCGGGACAACCGCTCCCGCCGGAATGGCGAGTTCCACCTCCCACTCGAGTTCGTCGCCGATATAGAAATAGACGGCGTCAGCCAGGGGCTCGGACAGGTTCGGCGCTTCGGTGGGCAGGAACTGCTCGTATTGAGCAAAATCCTTCACGAATACGCGAACCCTGATCTTGTCTTCGACGCTGAACACGCGCGAGCCCAGGAGCGCGTCGTGACCGAGCCTGGCGTGCGTCCCGCCGAGCCGGCTGCAGTGGCTCGGGTCGAACGGGAGCCAGGTGCCAACGAACTCGTCGATCTCGACCCTGACATCGAACAGCCCTTGCAGGAGCCGCGCCAGCCGTGAAGCGGATTTCGCTCTCGGTGAAACCAGTCCCGCGAAGCTCAGCTTCGCCATGTCAGGCACGGTATCCCGATTGGCAAAAACATCGGAGCCGAGGCCGGCGAAGGAGCCGACATAGGCGATGAAGCGATCGTCGGATGGGCGATCGTGCTGGGCGATCGGCCGTGCGTCTGCCCAGGCTCGAAAGAACAATTGCAGGAAGCGTCCGTTCAGCAGGTCGAGAAAACGGGGGAAAGCGTCATCCCGCATCAACTGCCAGCCGACGCTCTCATCGGTGGTGGCCAGCGGCAGCGCGCCCTGCGGCCCAAGCAGGCCGAGGAATTTGACCAGAATTCTGAGCCTGCCATCGCGATCGTCGACCGAGCTCAGATTGGAGGCTGGAAATTCCAGATAGGGGGTTTGACCGAGGTCGACAAACTCCTCGCGACGCGCAGCACTGTCGCCGATCCGGGGCCGATCCGGATTGCATCGCTCGAGCTGGCGGAGCGTCTGAAAAAAATCGAACCGCCAGGGCTCGGCCTTCATCTGGTCGATCAGCGTCACAGCGGCCTCCGGGTGCCCATGCGGGCAGGCCAACGCATGATCTCGCCGCGCTCCGGGGTCGAGATGACGGTCTGGGTGAAGGTATTGAAGCCAGAATAGTCGGCGAAGAAGCGTTCCAGCACCGCCCCGAGCAGGAACACGCCGCTGCCTTCGAATGCCTTCTCGTCCAGCGTGACCGTGATCTCCAGGCCGCGCGCTGCGCCACTGCCGGTACGCTCACGCACCCGCCGCACCACGGGCCTGCTCTCGACGCTGCGCACGCCACGAATCTTGCGTTCCGTCGCGTCGTCGAACTGGTCGGCGAATAAGGACAGCATCTCGCGCAACGCCCCGGCGTTCTTGCCGCCGCTGCGTTCCACGAGGCCGAGATAGTTCAAGCTCAGCATGTTGATCAGGCGCCAGCTGACGACGCCGCTATTGGCGATTTCGCTGCGGCTGCGTAGCTGCGCCACCACCGGCTCGCGTGGCCGGGTGGGGCCGGCTATGCACATCAGCTCGAGCGAAGTGTCGTCCAGCAGGCGAAAGTCGGCGCCGCCCTGGCCGACCGGCAGATGTTCCGTGAGATGCCGGTTGGAGCACAGCGCCCGGACGCTCAGCTCGGCGGCGGATCCGCCGCCGCTCGGGTCGCCGGGCTCGAGCAGCGAAAGGAACATGTCCGTCCCGGTGTAGTCCGAGGCTGCGCCATAGGTCTTCTCTTCGACGGTGCGACGCCGCGGCAGCCGACGAACCGTATAATAAAGTCCCTCGACCGATCCGGCCGTCCGGTCGACGGCGGCGGAGTACAACGGACGCACGCGGCGCTTGTCCTTTTCCGCCGGAAAGTGTGCGTAAACCTCCAGCACCTGGTGCGGCTCGTATTCGAGATAGCGGCTTCGGTCGGGCACCACGTGGTATTCGTAGGTATTCGACTTGATCGGGATGCGATCGCTGGTCTTCTCGAACAGGTTGATCGCCGGGGCGGTGTAGAGACTGAAAGTATCCGCCCGGACCGAGGCGGCGAGCCGCGAGTTGTGCTCATCGAATGCGAAGACGATATCGATGGACTTGCTGCGTAACCGCGGCATCACTGCGCGAAGTTGCGTCAGATTGACGCCAAGGAACTTGCGCGGAAACACGAAATATTCCCGCAACAACTCCGAGCCGCGAAAGACCCGGTTGTCGTTCGGAAACAGGGATTCGTCCTCGTTGAAGCCGACCTGCTGCACACAGTCGTTCGGAGCCCGGATGACGACCGGATCGCCGAAATCGTCGAGATAGCGAAAATAGAGCCCGACGCAGTTCGAGGTCAGTTGTTCGTAAAGTGCGATGGCGTCCGACTCGGCGCCGGTCAGGTAGATGGGCAGTTCGCTGGTGCGGCAGCCGGCGAACCAGGTGTCCGGCTTGTTGCGAGCCTCCACGTCCGTCGGCTCGTCGTCGAGCCGCGCGGCGGTACGGTGCGTCAAGGAGAGCCTGAGCCCGGCGATAACTTCTCCGCCGACTGGAATCCCGAGGGCCTGCAAGGCGCCGGCGGTCGCAAAATATTCGGCGCCGGTGACGTCAAAGGGCCAAAGCACGATATCGCGGCAAAGCCGGAACCGACAGGCTAGGCTCCGTTCCCTTTCGCGATAGTTCGCGTCGAAATAGGCGCCCCGCGCAATCTTCTTGCCGTCGCGCAACGCCGGATCGGCGTAGGTCGGCTGAATCTTGACCAGCATGGCGGACGGAGTCGGCGCGAGATAATTCGGAACCAACTGCTCAAGCAGGTTCGCCGTGAATTCCGGAAACTCGTGCTTGAGCTTGAGCTGAACACGAGCGGCGAGAAATGCAGCGCCTTCCAACAGGCCTGAGATCATCGGATCTGAGCGGTCGCGGACCAGGCCGCCGAGCCGCTCGGCGATACCAGGATATTCCTCGGCAAAACCCTCCGCATGCTCGTACAGCAGCGACAGTTCACGATTGTAAAAGTCGAGGAACTCGCGATTCATGTTACAGTCGGTTGATCTGTATATCGCCGCTGTCGAGGTCGACGTCTGCGACGAATTCCACGGGCACGTTGAGCGGTTCGCACTTCAGGTCGGAATGCACGACGAAACGCAGCTTGAGCTGCTCGGCGCCCACGGAGGTGTCGCGCCGCACCCGGATGGACTTGCGATCGAGTCTCGGCTCGTAGGTCGTGAGCGACATGCGCAGGGCATCGCTGAGCTCCTCGTCGGTGACTTCGTCGATCGAACGGTTTGCGATATCGGGGAATCCATAGTTCAGGATCGAGGCGCGGACGCAGCCGCGACCCGTCAGGTCAAGCGTCGATTCGAGGGCAATGGTGTTGAGGAGTGTTTCGACGTCCTGCGAAACCTCGCGCCTCAGCAGCGTCTCCGAGATCGGGAAACGACCAGCGCTGCGCCGTCCCGCTATCACTCGCTCACCGAACTGATCGCGCAGTTCGAGTGGTTTGCGCGCATCGCGAGCGTCATGAGCCGCACGAAAGGCCAGCATCAATGGCGGAGAGAGCCGGTCCTTCCTTGGCGTAACAGTCATTGACGGTCCCCGTACCGCCAGCGCCGATTGCCGCTATGGGCAACCGGCGCCGGGCAGGAAGCTTGCGATCAGGCCCATTCCTTGTTGGCCGCAACGTCCCATCCGAATACCGGAGACGCGCCGGCGCCGCCTTTTTCCGTCTGGGTCTTGTAGGTCATTTTGACCTTCTGGAAGTTCAGGCTGACGTTTTCGGTGAGGCGATCCTCGCCGTGCGATCCACCCGTCGAGACGCTGGAGACCAGAACGTGCTTCATCTCGATCTTGAGATATTCGAGCGGGTGTTCACCGGCCTTGCGTACCGTGAGAATGGCGCTGTCGATGTGCTTTCCATTGGCGCAGACCTTGAAAAGCTCGGGTGTCGCCTTGTCCACGAAGTGCGTGAAGTGGAGGTCTTGAACGGCGACCTTGCCGGCGCCGCCGCCCGACCCGCTGTGGAACGTGCCGCTCTGGCTCTCGCCAAACGACCAGCTCAAAATGTCGATTTCGTCCTTGTGTTTGTCGTCGAGCGACTCGCCCTTGATCGGATCGAGTTTCAGAAAGATGTCGACAGCCATAGCATAGCCCTTTCAAAATGCTCTGATGATAGACGGTTTGCGATGGCGTGGCGTCAGGAGCTCGGGCCTGGCAGGCGCGAAACAAGACTGAGACCGACGTCCATCGCTTCCAATTGAAAGTGGGGACGGAGAAAGAAGCGCGCGTTGTAATATCCCGGGTTCTCCTCGTTTGCTATGACCTCAACCTTCGCAGCGGCCAGCGGCTTGCGCGCTTTCTGAGCTTCTGACGACAGGGCCGGATTGGCATCAACGTATTCGTTGATCCAGGTCTGCAGCCAGACCGTCAGCTCATCCTTTTCCTTCATGGATCCGATCTTGTCGCGAACCATGCACTTCAGATAATGCGCAAAGCGGGATACTGCGAACATGTAGGGCAGACGTGACGACAGGTTGTCGGACGCGGTTGCATCCACGCCCTTGTCGCCGAAATACTTCTTCGGCTTGTAGAGCGACTGGGCGCCGATGAAGGCGGCCTTGTCGGTGTTCTTGCGATGGATCAGCGGGATGAGTCCCGCCTTTGCAAGCTCGTGCTCGCGACGATCGCTGATGGCGATCTCGGTCGGGCATTTCAGGTCGACGCCACCATCGTCGGTCGGGAACGTATGCGTCGGCAGGTTGATGACCTCGCCGCCGGATTGGACGCCGCGGATGCGCGTGCACCAACCGAACTCCTTGAAGGCGCGGTTGATGTTGACTGCCATCGCGTAGGCGGCGTTGATCCAGCCGTATTTGTCACCGGTGTGCCCGTCCGTCTCCTCTTCGAAGGCGAACTCTTCCACCGGCTCCGATTTGGCGCCGTAGGGGAGGCGGCCCAGCGCGCGCGGCATGCACAGGCCGAGATAGCGCGAGTCGTCCTGATCGCGCAGTCCCTTCCATGCGGCGTATTCCGGCGTGTCGAACACCTTGCCGATGTCGCGAGGGTTGGACAGTTCGGTCCACGAGTCCATTCCCATCAGCGTAGGCTCGGCGCCGCTGAAGAAGGGGGCGTGCGCGGCGCCGGCGATCTTGCTGAGATCGCGGAGCAACTGCACGTCGGTGGGAAGGTGGCTGAAATAGTAGTCGCCGATCAGGCAGCCGAACGGCTCGCCGCCGAGCTGGCCAAATTCGTACTCGTAGATCTGCTTGAACAGCGGGCTCTGGTCCCAACGTGCATCGGGATAAAGTCGCAGGTTCCGATACAACTCGTTCTTGGAGACGTTCATCACCCGGATCTTGAGATTGGCGTCGGTCTCGGAATTGAAGACGAGGTAGTGAAGGCCGCGCCAGGCACTCTCGATCGCCTGGAATTCGGGCGCGTGCAGGATCTCGTTCATCTGCGCGGTCAGCTTCTGATCGATCCGCGCGATCATCTCCTCGATGGTGTCGAGCACGTCCGACTTGATGACGCTCGTGTCCTTGAGCGCCTCCTGAACCAGCGTGGACACCGCGTTCTCGACTTCGGTCGCCGCACGTTCGGTGCGCGGCTTGAAGCTTTGCTTCAGCAGGGCGGCGAACTCGTCAGCCTCGACGGTCCCGACCTTGGTGGTGGTCTCTTTATGGATTGCTTCTTTTGCCATGGTCCCCATTCCTTCCCTTAGCTGTTGCTGTCGGCTTCGGTGGACTGGCTGGTCGCGCGCTCGCGCAGTGCGGCCATCAGTTGAGGATCGGCGAGGAGTTTCTTCAGCTGGTCCTCGGCGCCCACCTTGCCATCCATGTAGCGCAGCAGGTTGGCGAGCTGTTCGCGCGCTTCGAGCAATTTGGCCGTCGCCGGCACCTGGCGGGCGACCGCCACCGGCGTGAAGTCGGACATCTTGTTGAAGCGCAGGTTGACGGAGATCTTTTCGTCGGACCCGTCGCTGAGACGATTGGCGACGCGCGCCGTCACGCCGGGCTGGATCGCCGCCATGCGGTTGTCGAAATTGTCCATGTCGAACTCGAGGAACTTGCGCTCCTCGACCTTCGCCTTCTCGACGCCGGGGTCGTTGCCGGAAAGATCGGACAGGACGCCCATGACGAACGGCAGTTCGATCAGCCGCTCGGCATCGTATGGATCTTCGTAAGTGATGTGCACGCGCGGTGCGCGGTTTCGGCGAATGAATTTTTGACCGCTGTCGGTTGCCATTGGGTTGCCCTCTTCACAAAAAATTCTCTGCGGAAGCCGACTTGCGCGACGCAGGCAGGGGAAGTGCCTCGGTCTTTCGTCGGCGGAGCTTCCTTCCGTTCAGTTAGTCCCGTCGAACGGAAGGCGGGTTCAATTCGATTTATCGATCGCCTTCAGAGCGCCCTCCGGCAGCACTTCGTTCAGCAGGCTGAGGAAGTCTCGCTGTGCGAGTTCGCGTGCGCGATCGACCAGGAACGGGATCGGGCTGGACGGCTCCGCGGCCCGGAAGAAGGAGGCAACCTTGCTCAGCAGGTCCAACGCTTGGGCTCTGTTTTCGGCTGCAAAAACAGCATCTTGAGCCTCATTTTCGGCCGCGGATGGGAGCGAGGTGGCGAACTCCGCCATGCGCTCGATCGGCAGGTCGAAAACCTTGTCGCGACCGATATTGATGGCGGCGCTCTCCACGTGGGCCGGCATCAGCATCCGCATCACTTCGATAAACGATTTGCCAACCATGTCCTGTGCCTGCCGCACCAGCAGCAGCGCCGGGCTCGACGGTTCCTTTCGAGCGAAATAGTCGGCAGCCGCTGCCAGCGCCGCGGATGCCTGTCCGGGTGATGTCACTGCGCCGGCGATTTCGATCGGAAGCTGCGGGCCGCCTTGAGCAGACTCGTCCGGGGACGGGGTGATTGCGGCCGGATCGCGTGCGGTGACAAGAGTCGCGAGCCAGCCGGCCATGCCATTCGCGACACCCGCCAGCCTGTCGAGACTGATGGGTTGCCCCGAGTTCAACTTTTCGTGCCAGACCGATTTGATGCCGGCGATCTCGGCAGCGACCGCCGAACAGCGGGCGCTCACCGCCTTGAGGGTGTCGAGGTCGGTCTCGCCGATGATGCGCTCGATGGTTCCGAGATCGGGCATGTCGACATCGGCATCGGCGGCGGGAATTTCGCCCTTGGCAATCTGATAGGCACGGTAGTTGAGGCTGCCGTGCCTTCGATTTTCGATCAGGGGGAGGAATTGGAGCGGGTTGATCACCGTCGGAAACACGTCGATCGCCTCGATGGTGACGGCCCGAAAAGCATAGTCGCCGTCCTCGCCCCTTGGGTGAACCGCTTCCCATTGTTCGCGCAGCAGCAGGGTGGTTGCCCTCAGGCAGCTGAGGAAGCCGTCGAGATCGCGGTTCAGGATGGAAAACTTGGCGAGCAGCATGGTCAGGCGCAGATCGCGGGTGCGAGCCAGCAGGGGCTGCGCAGCGGCGAACTGGCCGGCAATATCGATGGCTTTCGGGTCGAAGCGTCCGCGCTCTCCGTTCGCGTTGACGACCTCGAAATACGACATCGGCAGCAGCGATTCCGCAGCTGCGAAGAAATTCAGGTACTGAACGTCGCCGGCCGCATCGAGGTCAGGCCCGCAGGGATCGTCCGGGTCGATGGGCTGGGTCAGGGATGCGACGTCGAGCATGCAAAGAGGATCCGTCTGCGGGGGTCTGGCCCCTCTACCAGGTCCGGGACATCTGGCGGATCACGCGGGGGATCATGATCCGATTGACTGGTAGGTCAGATCAACGCCGGCCTCGGTTCATTCCCGCGATGATGGCGGTTTCCCGTGAACCGGCAAGCGCTTGGAACCGACTACATGAGTGCCGCAGTGGCTTCCTCAGGCAATGCTTCGCCGCGCCGGGAGAGGAGACACCGGGCGGACTTGTCGGCCATCCCAGCGATGGACGGCTCGGATTTCGGTCGTTCGTGCTTGACCGCCTGATGCGCCGGTTGCGCAGCTCGTGCGGTCAACGAGGGAGTTTAACGCCCACATGGGCCAGCTTACCCAGGATACCCGCCTCTGCGAGCTCAAGACCCCCCTTGGCAAGGACGTTCTGGTTTTTGCCCGGTTCGAGGCCGCCGAAGGTCTGAGTGAACTGTTCGAATACCGCATCGAATGTCTCAGCGAGGAAGCCGATCTCGACTTCGATCGGACCATCGGCAAGCAGTGCACCCTCACCATCAAATTGCACGAGAAGGAACGCGAGTTCAGCGGCATTCTCACAGAAGCCCAATGGCTGGGGGTGAAGAACGACTACTTCAGTTATCGGATCGTGCTGAGGCCCTGGTTGTGGCTGCTGTCGCGGACCACCGATTGCCGGATTTTTCAGGACAAGAAGGCGCCCGACATCATCAAGGAGGTCTTCAACGAGCGCGGCTTCACGGACTATGAGTCCAAGCTTACCGAAGAGGGCTCATGTCCAAAGCTCGAATACTGCGTTCAATATCGCGAGACCGACCTGGATTTCGTCTGCCGGTTGATGGAGCAGCACGGGATCTACTACTTCTTCAAGCATGAAGGCGGCAAGCACACGTTGGTGCTGGCTGACTCCAAGTCCTCGCACAGCCCCATCAACGGTCTCGCCAAGATCCCCTACATCCCGCTCTCCGGCTCCGACCGTCGCGGCGAGCAGCATATTTATGAATGGGCTTCCGAACGCCGGTTCCGCACCGGGAAGATCGAGCTCAACGATTACAACTATCAGAAGCCCAACGCGCAGATGATCAGTGACGCCAAGGGCTCCGAGCACTACACACGATCCGAGATGGAGTTCTACGACTATCCCGGCAAGTTCAAGGAGAAGTCCGACGGCGAGCGATACGCGAAGATCCAGCTCCAGGCCGAGCAGGCGATGGATCGGCGCCGCCGGGGCAACGGCGACGCCGTCAACCTTTTCCCCGGCGGACTAACCAAGCTCGAGAAGCACGCGAAAGACTCGCAGAACGTCGAATATCTCGTGGTACGGGCAGCTCACTCGTTTTCCATCGAATCCTATCGCACTGGCGGCCCCGGTGACGCCGGACAGCACGTCTACTTCGGCAGCTACGAATTTCTGCCAAGCGATCGGCCGTTTCGATCTCCCATGACGACGCCGAAGCCGAGGATCAACGGCATTCAGACCGCCAAGGTGGTGACCAAGGACGACAATTCGAGCGAGGAAATCGACGTCGAGTCGCTGGGCGAAATCTATGTTCGCTTTTTCTGGGATCGGAAGAAGAAGCGCTCATGCCGGTTGCGCGTGGCGCAAGTCTGGTCCGGCAAGCGCTGGGGCGGTCAGATCATCCCGCGCGTCGGGCAGGAGGTGGTCGTGGAATTCCTGGAAGGGGATCCCGACCGGCCCTTGGTGATAGGGACCGTCTACAACGATGAATACAAGCTGCCCTACGATCTGCCGTCCAAGAAGACGATTGCGGGATTGAAGTCCGACTCGACCAAGGGAGGCGGCGGCTACAACGAATGGAACTTCGAGGACAAGAAGGGGTCCGAGAAGATCACCGTGCACGCCGAGAAGGACTACGACGTCACGGTCCGCGACACCGAGACCAGGACCATTGGCGAGGCCGCGTTCGGCGGCGATACCCGCAAGACCACGCTCAAGAACGGCAACGACAAGCTTGATATCGAATTGGGCGGTCAGCACATCAAGCTGGCGATGGATCAGTCGGTCGATGCGGGCCTGAGCATTACCCTCACGGCCAACGTCAATATCACCCTGCAGGTTGGTCCAAGCCAGATCATCCTGTCTCCAGCCGGCATCGTCATCAACGCGCCGACCATCACCATGACCGCGCAGGCCGCCATGGCGCTCGCGGCCGGCGGCCCGTTGGTTGCCCACGGCACGCCAACCATTGTCGGCTGACAGCCATGAATCAGGTTCGGTTCAGCACAGTCCACGATCTCTTCGAAGCCTATCCGCTGGCGCGCTACGACGTCGGCAAAGCCGCTCCGGACAAGTTGTCGTTGGACTTCCTGCAGGAGGCGGCCGATGCGGGCAACTGGCACCAGGCTGTGTCCTTCTGCGCGTATCTGCTCCCCAGGCGTGTGGCCGTCGCCTGGGGCTGTCGCTCGTTGCGGCAGATGTTCGACCATTTCGACGGCAATGAAGGCAGGTCGCTCAATTTTGCCGAGACCTGGGTCCGGCAGCCGGACGAGCAATCGCGCAACAAGGCTTTGGCGGTCGGCAATGCCAACGATCCCGAGCAGCCGGCGACCTGGCTGGCGCTGGCGGCGGGTTGGTCCGGCGGAAGCGTGGTTCCCGCGGAATTCGCACCGGTCGAAGCCAAGCCGGATCAGACGGCGCGGGCGGTTCGCGCAGCCCTTTTGATCGGCCTCTGCCGGCTCACCCGCGAGTCCAGGGACCGGATAATGACGGCCTGCCTGGAGGATGGTATTCAATTGGCACGCGGCGAACCGCGCCCTCCACGCTGACGAGACGATGTGATGGTGCTTCGCTTTAACATCGAGAACGAGCCGACCCTTCCAGACGGCGGCCCCGTGTCATTTACCGTCACCGGAAGGCGTTCGGTCGACATTGGCCGGGACCGCCATCTCGACTGGACATTGCCCGATCCGGCGCGGATGATTTCGGGGAAGCATTGCGAGATCCATTATCGCGACGGCGGCTACTGGTTGCACGACGTCTCGACCAACGGCACCTTTCTCAACGGTGCCGACCAGCGCATGCGGGGAGCGCACCGGCTGCGCAATGGCGATCGGCTCGTCATCGGCCACTATGTCATTGGCGTTTCGCTGGACCTGGATGAGCCTGCCGAGGGCACGCCGAGCCATGGCGCGCAGCAGCAAGCTCCGCTCGCTCGGCAGCACGCCGATTACCAGGAACTGTGGGCTCCCGGTCGCGACGTGCCGCCGCCGATCGACCCGCAGCAGTTGCGAAAACCGCGCGAGGCCGCGCGGCCCGTCAATCCGGAATTCCTGGACTGGGCGGCGAGCGTTCCGCCGGCGGGTATGGATCCTGTCCGGCATTCGCCGCAGATGCCTCAGCGCGAGCCGCCGCTGCACGACGACATGAGCTGGGCAGCCGGTCCGGTCGCCACGCCAAAACCGCCGGTCGACGTGCTGCACGCGATGCCGACGCCGCGCCGACCATCGGTATGGGCCGACGACGAAGCGGCTGTCCCGCCACCGCCGGCTCCCTCACCGGCAGGGCATATGGGAGCGCCGCGGCCGCAACTGGCCGAGCCGACACCGGCCACGGCCGCGCCGATCGGCAACCCCGAATTTGCGCGCCTGGTTGCACGTGCTGCCGGGCTGCCCGACGGTTTCTTTGCCGACAAGACCGAAGCCGAACTCGCGGAACAGCTTGGCGTCATCCTGCGCATGACGGTGGAAAACCTGATGGCCCTGCTGCAGGCGCGGACCCAGGCCAAGCAGCTGACGCGCAGCACCAGCCAAACCACCATCCAGGCCATCGAGAACAATCCGCTGAAATTCTCGCCGACCGCGGAAGACGCGATGCGTATCCTGTTCGGGCCGCCGACGCGCAGTTACCTCGATGCGCCGCATGCCTTCGCCCAGGGCTTCAAGGACCTCAAATCCCACCAATTGAAGACCTATGCGGCAATGCAGCATGCCGTCCGGGGACTGATCGCCAGTATCGATCCGACGCTGATGGCGCGCGAGCTCGAGCTTCAGCGCGGCGCAAGGTCCTTGTTTGGCTCGAACAAGAGCAAGCTCTGGGATGAATTTTTGACGCGCTGGAACGCGCATCTCGGTCGCGACGAAAGCGCGCCGATCGATACCTTCATGCTGCATTTCTCCGAATATTACGACCGCACAGACAAATCGGGGTCAAAGTGAACTGTCGGTGACGATGCAGTCGCCGATCATTGCCAAGTGGATGTAGGAATGTCCTGGTACAGCAAAGTTTTCTGGTCGGAAGGTCTGTTCCTGCGGCCGCATCATCTGCAGCAGAACGATCGCTATCTCGAGCATCTGCTGGAAAAGCGCGTTCGTTACACGACACCGTACCCCTGGGGCTTCGCCCAGCTCGAGATCGACAACGATCTTACTCAGCAGAGCAAGTTCGCCGTGCGCAGTGCGACCGGCGTCATGCCGGACGGAACGCCGTTCGATATTCCTGCCGACAGTCCGATCCCGGAAGCCATCGAAGTGCCGGATTCGGCCGCTGGCCAGATCGTCTGGCTGATGATGCCGGTCGCGGCGCCCAATACGCGGGAGGTGGATGAGGATCGCACCGACAGCGCAAGTCGCTACGTTCGGACTGCCGAGACGTTTATCGATTCAACCTCGGCGCTGCGCATCGAGGAAGAGATCGACATTGTCTATCCGCGGCTCTCGTTCGAGCTGCGCAAGACGAGCAAGCCGGGATACATGGGGCTCGGCATCGCTCGCATCCTCGAAGTGCGCGACAAGAATATCCTGTTCGACGACAAATTTGTGCCGCCGATGCTGGTCTGCGCCGCGCATCCGGTTGTCGATGGCTGGCTCAATCGAATCATCGGCTGGGTTGAGACCAAGCTCGACGAGCTGGCGCGCTACGCAGTCGATCCTTCGTCCGGCGGCGGCTTGCAAAGCGTCGATTATCTGGTGCTGCAGGTGCTGAACCGGACCATTCCGGTGCTGACTCATTTCAAGCGGTCCGGCAGCGTACATCCCGAGCGGTTGTACGAGGAACTGTTGAGGTTTGCCGGTGAGCTTGCGACCTTCGCGACCACCGAACGGCGCGCACGGGACTACCCGGTATATGATCACGACAACCTCGAATACGTCTTCACGCCCCTGGTGCGCGACATCCAGGATTTCCTGAGCGCGCGGTTGGGCAGGCGGGCGATCCGTCTGGAGATCATCGAACGTGCCCAGAACGCATTTGTATCGCCGATCCGCGATCGCGCGCTGTTCCGGAATGCGACGCTGGTGCTTGAGGTCGCCGCGCGGCGGCCGCTCGTGGAGATTCAGAATGAATTCCCGCACCTGTTCAAGGTCGGGCCCAACACGAAAATGACCGAGATTGTGCACGCAAACCTGCCGGGTTTGACCCTGGTGCATCTGCCGACGCCGCCACCGCACATCCGGGCCATCACAGACCACGTCTATTTCTATCTCGATCGCAAGTCGCCGCTGTGGCCCGAGTTCAGCACAGCGGCGTCGATCGGGATGCATTTTTCCGGCGACTGGCCGGAGCTTGAGTTGTACCTTTGGGCCATCCTGGAAGAGCGGCCATGACCGACAGGGACAAGCCGGTTAATCCTTTCGGTCGGGGTGAGCGGACCATCATCCGTCCGAACCCCGGCGGGAAGATGCCGCCGGCTCCGGCCCCTCAACCTCCGGCAGGCGAGGGGCCTGCCAGCCGTCCGGCGTACTCGCCATCGCCCATGGCTACGCCGGGTGGCCCTTCGCCACCGCCTTCATTTTCTCCCGTACCGCAGAGCGCAAGCTACGCCAACCTGCCGACCAGCCAGCCGTCAGAGGAATGGATTTCGACACCGGCGCCGGCTCAGGCGCCGCAACCGATCCTGCCGCCCGGACCACCGTTGCGTGTCGACGATCTGGTTGCACCAAACGCCAATCCGGTGATGCGCGCCGGTGGCCCTTTGCTGCAATTGCTTGGCCGGCTGCGCGTCGCGCTGATGCGGGCGTCATTCGCGAGCCTGATGGAGCAGGTCGCCGACGCCATCAAGTTCTTCGAGAAGGATATCCGCTCGGCCGGCATTTCCGAGCACCAGGCCAATACCGCGAAGTATATCCTGTGCGCTACCGCCGACGATATTGTGCAGCACATACCGACCGACGATCGACACGTTTGGGCCCAATATTCGATGCTCAGCCGGTTCTTCGGCGAGCGCGTGGGCGGCGTACGCTTCTTCGAGATTCTCGACCATTTGAAGACCGATCCGCTCGTCAACTATCCAGTGCTCGAGCTTCAGCACGCCTGCCTTGCGCTCGGATTCCAGGGCATTCACCGGACGTCGCCGGGCGGGCTTGCGAACCTCCAGGTGATCCAGCGCAACCTCTATGAAACGCTGCGCCGGGTTCGGCCCAAGCCGACCAACGATTTGTCGCCGCACTGGCGCGGCCAGGCCTTGGCCGGTCGGCGGAAGCACTTGCGTATCCCCGTTTGGCTGGTGGCGGCCGTGGTCGCCGCGCTGCTGACCGGATCCTATTTCGTTCTGCGGACGTTGCTGGCTGGCCGTGCAGAGAATGCTGCGCAAGTTGCGCTGGCACTGCATCCCGGCGATCCGATCGAGCTCAAGCGCCGCGTCGTTGCGCCGCCGCCACCACCGCCTCCGCCGCCACCCCCGGACCGCATCACGCAGCTGCAGCGCATTCGCAACGCACTTGCACAGGAGAAGACGGCCTGCGCCATGACCGCGGATCAGACGGCGAGCTTCATCGTGATCAGGGTCTGCGATCTCGCATTGTTTGCCTCGGGCCAGGCAACCATCCTGGATGGTTTCAAGCCGATCGCGGCCCGCGTTGCGGCGACGCTCGACAAGGAGCCGGGCCGAATCCGGGTGGTTGGCCATACCGACAGCTCGCCGATCCGCACCGTGCGTTTCCCCTCGAACTTCGAACTGTCGGTCGAGCGCGCCAAGGCGGTTGCCGCCGCGCTGAAGCCCAGCCTGGCCGATGGTTCGCGCATCGATGTCGACGGCAAGGGATCTGATTCACCGATTGCCAGCAATTCGACGCCCGAGGGGCGTGCCAAGAACCGTCGGGTCGAAATCTTCATCGAACGCAGCGAATAGGCGGACGCCAGAAGCTCACGCGATAAGCGACAGGTACCGGTCAATATGCTCGCCAAGGACATTCTACGCATCGTTCTCTATGGAGTCGGGTTCAGCTCGCTTGGGGCGGTGATCTACCTTGCCGGTCCCTTCGTTGCTTTCGGCGACTGGCATCCGTTGGAAAATCACATCGTTCGCCAGATCGCGATCCTGCTGCTCGGCGCCGCGGCCGCAGGCATCACCGGCCTTCATTTCTTCAAGCGACGCAAGAATGCCAAAGAGATCGCCGACGGCGTCAGCGGTGCGGACCAGGCTGTCAGCGACGAGCCGGTGCTCAAGGAGCGCATGAAGGATGCGCTCGCGACACTCAAGACCGCGAGCGGCAACAAGTCCGGTTATCTCTACGATCTGCCCTGGTACGTCATCATCGGCCCGCCCGGTGCGGGAAAGACCACCGCGCTGGTCAATTCGGGGCTCAAGTTTCCGCTCGCGCGCGGGGCGACGCCGGCGGCGATCGCCGGGGTCGGCGGGACTCGCTACTGTGATTGGTGGTTTACCGAGGAGGCGGTGCTGATCGATACCGCCGGTCGCTACACAACCCAGGATTCAAACAGCAAGGCCGACAAGGAAAGCTGGCTGTCCTTTCTGGACATCCTGAAAAAGAATCGGTCGCGCCAGCCGATCAACGGCGTTCTCGTCGCGATCAGTCTGGAGGACGTGCTGACGCTGCCGAAGCAGGAACTCGCGCTTCATGCCGATGCCATCAGGATGCGGCTCCTCGAGCTGCATCAAAGGCTGAAAGTGAGCTTCCCGGTCTACGCGCTGTTCACCAAGGCCGATCTGGTTGCCGGTTTCACCGAATATTTTGCCTATCTTAGCGAGGCCGGCCGGCGCCAGGTCTGGGGCGCCACGTTCCAGACCGCCGACAAGACCCAGAATCTGGTGGGACAGGTCCCGGTCGAGTTCGATCGCCTGCTGGAACGTCTGAGCGAGGAAACGCTCGATCGTCTGCAGGACGAGCCGACGCCGCAGCACCGGGTGCAGTTGTTCGGCTTTCCGGCGCAGATGGCGCGGCTCAAGCCGCAAATCCACGATTTCCTCAACCAGATTTTCGAGCCGACGCGGTATCACGTGAACGCCAATCTGCGTGGGTTCTATTTCACGTCGGGCACCCAGCAGGGTACGCCGATCGATCAATTGATCGGATCGTTGGCGCGCACGTTCGGCGCGGAGGAGGTCGGCGCCGGATCGTACTCCGGAACCGGCAAGAGCTATTTCCTCGCCGATTTGATTTCGAAGGTCATCATCGGCGAGGCCGACTGGGTCTCGACCGATCGTGCTGCGGTTCGCCGCGCTCTGATCCTCAAGACCGCGGCGCTGTCGGTGATCGGTTTGGTGGCGATCGGGCTGATCGGTGCGTGGCTGACCAGCTACAAGCGCAACTCCGAGCTGATTGAGCAGAGCCTGCAGGCGGACAACGAGTATGCGGCCGCCGGCGCGCCGCTCATCAAGCAAACGCTGATTGCCGATCACGATCTCGACAAGGTGCTGCCGCTGCTCTATCGGCTGCGGAATGCCCCGGCCGGCTATGCCTCGCGGAATGAGCCGGTAGCACTTTCGGCGCGCTACGGGCTCAGTCAGCACGCGCGCCTGTTGTCGCCCGCGAAGGCGGCCTATCACACCGCGCTTGAGCGCATGTTCAGGCCTCGCTTGCTGTACCGCCTGGAAGAGCAGCTCAATGCGCGTATCAACGAGCCTGCCTTCGTCTATGAGGCGCTGAAGGTCTACCTGATGCTCGGCGGCCTGCAATCCCCGGACCGCGAGCTCATCCGTTCCTGGATGCAGCGCGACTGGGCGGACAACCTCTATCCCGGCGCGACCAACGCGGAAGGGCGGCGTCTGCTCGATGAAAATCTCGTCGCCATGTTCGACCTCGAAACCGAACAGCCGCCGCTGGTCGAGCTTGACGGCCGGCTGATCAAGCAGGCCCAGAATTCATTGGCGCGCCTCAGCGTGTCGCAACGCGCCTACGAGTTCCTGAAGTCGGAGGCTCGTGGATCGACCGCCGGCGACTGGATCGCCAGCCGCCGAGGCGGTCCGGACGTGGCAGTTGTCTTCGAAGCCACAAATGGGCAGCCCTTGGACAATGTGCGGGTGCCCGAGTTCTTCACCTACAACGGCTTCAATCAGAAGTTCATCGCTCGACTGCCCGGATTGTCGGAGCGCATGAAGCGCGAGCGCTGGGTCTTGGGTGACGCCGGCCAGCAGTCGGCAATCGACCAGCAGTATGACAACCTGGCTGGCGATCTGCTCAGCATCTACTCCAATGAGTTCGTGACGACGTGGCGGACTGCGCTCGGCAGTCTGCGTCTGAAGAAATTGCTCGCGGACAAGCCGAAATACGAAGTGCTGAGAGCGCTCTCGGCACCGACCTCGCCGATGCGGCAAATCCTGGAGTCGGTGCGCGATGAGACGATGCTGACCAAGGAACGCCCGAAGCCGGCGAGCGCCGGCACGCCAGCCGCGCCGCCCGCGGTGACCACGCCAGCGCTGTTCAACAATGCCCAGGATGGTACGCCTGGCGCGGCGATCGAGTCGCAGTTCAAACCCTACCATGCAGTCCTTGAAGGGGAGAGCACCCGCCGGCCGATCGACTCGACGATCGCAAACCTGAACGACATCGCGCAGAATCTGACGCTGATGGTCGAGAATCCGCAACTGACGGCGCAAGCAACGGCGGGGCTTCAGACCCAGGTTGCAGCGCTGCGCAACAATGCCTCGCGTATGCCGCCACCATTTTCCGATATGCTGCGGGCGGCGGCCGCGGAGTTCGAAGGCAGCATCGCCGCCTCCACGGCCGGTCAGATCCTGCAGTCGTTGCGCGATCAGGTCACGCCGGTCTGTCAGCAGACGGTGACCAACCGCTATCCGTTCGTGCGGGGCAGTGGTCAGGAAGTCCCCCTTGCGGATTTCGCCAAGCTGTTCAGCCCGAACGGCATCATGGACAAGTTCTTCACTCAATTCCTGGCGCCTTATGCGGATACGTCGCGGTCCGAATGGGTCTGGCGGAAGGAGAGCCCCGTCGGCCGATCGTTCTCGCCCGACACATTGAAGCAGTTCCAGAACGCCGCCTATATCCGCGATGCCTTCTTCCAAACTGGCGGTGGTGTGCCGGCGGTGTCCTTTGCAATTCGGCCGCCGGCTGCGGCCGGACCGGGCATCACAGTCAAGACCGAGATCGGCGGCACGACGATCACGAGCCCAACCACACCAGGACCAGCCCCAACTCCCTCCATGTTTGGTGCGCCGCAAGCCGCTCCTCCGCCGCCGCCGCAGAGTAATTCACCGACAACGGTGCTCTGGCCCGGTCCGTCGCCGCGGACGGCAATTTCGGTCAGTAACGAGACCGGCTCGCCATCCGTGCTCGAGCGCATCGGCCCCTGGTCATTGTTCCGAATGCTGGAGGCCGGCTCGCTGGTCGCCAAGGCGGAATCCGCCAGCGCAACTTTCATTGTTGCCGGACGTGAGCTCAACTATCAGATTTCGACCGGATCGTTGCGCAATCCACTCAACCTGTCAGTGCTCCGCGAGTTTCGTTGCCCGACCGGAATATGACCATGCGATGCGGCTTATTCGGCAAGATCGGCGCGAAGCGTGATTTCATCGCGATCGCGACGCCGCGTAACTTCCTGGAAGTCTGGGAGCCGTGGGTGCAAGCTGCCATTTCCGCGAGCCGCCATCAACTCGGCGCCGGCTGGCAGGAAGCATTCCTGACTGCGCCGATTTGGCGATTCTGGCTTGGCGCCGCGATCTGCGGCACCACCGTCGCAGGAGCGATCATGCCCTCGCTTGACGGTGTGGGGCGATACTATCCGTTGACGCTGCATGCGGTGCCGGATGGTGACGCCGCGCTGCCGCCGCCGCACATCGACCCGCAGGACGAGTGGTATGGGCAAGTGGAGACGTTTCTGCTCTCGACCCTGGACCGGGCTGCGACGTTCGAGCAGATCTCCGATGCACTGGATCGTCTCGCGCTTCCGCGTCTGCGGACGCCGGGGACTGATGGACCGCCGGTCGTGCCGCTGGGCGACGCGACGCTGGGAATGGTTTCGACGGTCGATGGGTTTGCCGAGTCGTTCGGCACGCTCTGCGGCGCCAACCCTCAAGTCTATGCCGCGGCTAGCTTCTGGTGGACCGCCGGAGGCGAAGGGTTCTCGCCGATCGCACTTTGTTGCCGCGGATTGCCGGATCCGTTTCGCTATTCCACGTTGCTGACCGGCGACGTTGGCCGCGAAGTATCCGGGACGGGATGACGCGCGATGGCACACGTCCCCTCCTTGTTCGATGTCGGTAGCGTCACTCACGCCGGACGGGTGCGGGCCCGGAATGAGGATTCATACCTGGTAAGAACCGACGTCGGCCTGTGGGCCGTCGCCGACGGTATGGGCGGCCACGAGGCGGGCGATCTTGCCAGCCGCATCGTGGTGGAGTCGCTTGATGCGATCGGCGCGCCGGACTCCGCGGCGGACCTGTTGGCGCAATGCGAGGCGCGTCTGTTCAGCGCCAACCAGCAGATCCTGGCACTCAGCCATGAAAGGCAGGGTGCCATTGTCGGGACCACAACGGCAGTCCTGCTGGTACGCGACGGCCATTATGCCTGCATCTGGGCGGGTGACAGCCGGGTGTACCTGATCAACCGCCACGGCATCACACAGGTGTCGCACGATCATAGCGAGTTGGAGGAACTGATCGCCGATGGCGCGCTATCGCGCGAAGAGGTCCAGGACTGGCCGAGCAATGCCATCACCCGGGCTGTTGGTGTCGTCGCCGATCCCGAGCTCGAGGTGGTGACCGGTCCGGCCGAGCCGGAAGACATCTTCGTGATTTGCAGCGACGGCTTGACCCGACACGTGCGGGACGACGAGATCGAGCAGCACGCGGCCACTCGCCTTGCCCAGACAGCCTGCGACGACATGCTCGCGCTCGCGCTTGATCGCGGCGGGCTCGACAACGTCACGATCGTGATCGTGCGGTTGCTCGCGCCACGATCCTCGGAGCCCACGAGGACGCCGCTCGATCCGGAGCCGCGACCATGAGCGCGAACGATCCGTTTCGGTCATCCTACCGCGGTGTGCCGGCCGGCACCCGGCTCAACGGCATCTACGAGATCGAGGCGATGATCGGGGCAGGCGGCATGGGGGAGGTCTATCGATGCCGCGAGATCCAGACCGGATCGCCCGTTGCGGTCAAGATGCTGCTTCCCGACATGGTCGACAACGAGGCGGCGCTTGTGCTGTTCCGGCGGGAGGCAGCCGCACTTCACAATCTTCCGCACGAAGCAATCGTTCGCTACTTCCTGTTCACGGTCGAACCCGCACTGCAGCGCCCGTATCTGGCGATGGAGTTTGTCAACGGGCGCTCGCTGTCGAACATGCTCGACGATGGGCCGCTGACCTTCGAGGCGCTGATCAAATTGATGCGGCGGGTCGCATCGGGCCTTCAGGCCGCTCACGAGCACGGCATTATCCATCGCGATGTCTCCCCCGACAACATTATCGTGCCGCTCGACGATGTAAGGCGGGCGAAGATCATCGACTTTGGGATCGCCCGGTCAACGCAGATGGGCGACAAGACCATCATCGGTTCCGGCTTCGCCGGCAAGGACAATTACGCGTCGCCGGAACAGGTCGGCCTGTACGGCAACGATGTCACCGCGAAATCCGACGTCTACAGCTTTGGTCTCGTGCTGTTCCATGCCCTGACCGGACAGAAGCTCGATATGGGCGGGAGCCAGTTTCAACTGGTCGAGAAGCGTCGGCGCGTGCCCGATCTCGGCGCAGTCGACATGCGCATCAGGCCGCTTCTCGAGAGGATGCTGCAGCCGGACCCGGCCTTGCGCCCGACCATGGCGGAGGTCGCCAACTGGACGCCGACGGGTTCGGCACAGCCGTCCGCAGCACCGCTCTACGGCTTCGATCCATTGGCGAATTCTCAGGCTGGTGCATCTGCGCCGCAGGAGCGGGCGCCATCGACCACGCGGGACTCCCGCCGCATCTGGCTCGGCGCCTGCGTCGCGGGGTTGCTGCTTCTGCTGGGCGGCGGTGGGTACACCTTCTATAAATTTGTCTGGAGGACATCGGGCTTGGCGGCTTTGCCGCCACCTCCGAAACTCGCCGGGACATCCACGCCGCCGAGCGAGCCTGCTCCGCCACCGCCAGCACGTCAGGAGCCGGTGAAGCTGCCGTCTCAGCCGACGTTGACGCCGTCTCCGTCCCCCGACGGGCCGGGTCGAGCCGAGCGCATCCGCAAATATGTTGCCCAATATGCGGGCGGCGACTGCTTCTTCATCCTGCCTGTTGCCGTGAGCTCAAGTGCAGCCGTCATTGAAGGCTTCGGCGCTTCGACCGCCCCGTTCGATACCTTCGACAAGGCGTTTCGAAAGGAGCAGGGATTTGAGGCGTCGGTCGGCGTCAGGCAGGTGAATCAGGCACAATGTCCGGCCGTCAAATTCCTCAGTCAGGTCGGAAGCGATCAAGCGCGTGCGCCCCGCATCAACCTGTCGGCGACGGAGCTGAAGGCCGGCGAGACCCTCAATGGGACCGTCGAGAATTTTGCCAACCGGGTGGTGGAACTGCTCATGGTCTCGGATCGCGGCGAGGTGCGCAGCCTGTCCTATCTCCTGAAGCCGGGCGTCGACTCGCTTTCCTTTGCTCTGCCGATGGAGCGTACGACCGGTCCGCAACTCCTGTTGGCCGTCGCAGCCCCGCGGGTCCTGGATTCATTGCGCCAGCCGCGACCGATGGCTGCCGACACATTCTTCCTGCAGGCGACGAGCGAAGCTCAACGCGGCAACGTCACCATCACCGCGGCTGGACGGTATGTGATGCTCACCAATTGAGCCGCCGTTCAGAATCTGCCGATCATCAGGATCTTCAGGTCGGCATCCGGCTTGAAGTCGCTCGCCGTGAACTGCCGCGCGTTGTCGGCAGATGACGGCTTGAGATGCCCCGGACAAAAACTGACCAGACGGTCGTCGCCGCCCGGATCGATCGTCAACGTGAAGGACCGGATTGGTCCCGCCCAGTTCGCGCCCGTCTTGAGCACGTAGGAAATGCGCCGCTCCTGCAGCTTTGCGGTATTGGCCTGGCTGTCACCTGTGCGCTTGTCCAATTCGGCAAGGAACGCGTCCGTAACGCAATAGTCTCTCCGGTACCGCTCGACTTCCGGACCTAGCGCTGCGCTGCGACGCAGGCCCGAGCGCAGGACCGTGTCAGGGCTGGAGCCGACGCTCGGGCGATATTGATGTTCGACGGTGACGGTACGCGCCGCTGGAAACACCTGCTCGCGAACGGCGGACGTCTTGGTTATCCAGCCGGGCGTATATTGCTGGCGACCGTTGTCGCTCATGCCGGCAGGCATCAGAAGGCCATCATCGATCAGCTTCGTGCGGGTTGTCGCCGGCAGGTCGGCGACCCGGATCTCCCGATCACCGAGCGGCAGCAAAGGCAGTTTGAACTGACGGAGGAGGGCGGTGACGTCCTTGTTGCCGACCATGGCGCGCTGGTCGATGGTCAGCGGCACCGCGTTGCCGTCGATCCTGGTTTCGAACGCGACGAAGTTGACTGGATCGCTCGATGGAAACGCAATGTTCTCGGCTTCGGACAAATCGATGTCGGGCAGCGGAAAGGCAACGGTGAGCGCAACCGGCTTGCTCGTCTGGTTGACGAATTGGTAGCGAACGCTGACCCGGTCCAGCCCGATTCGAAGCTCCTCGCTCGCCATGGCCACGTCCTTGGTGCGGACGAATTGCAGCCCGCCGATGGACAATTCTGCCGCCGAATCGTTCGCCCGCGCAGGCCAGCCGGTTGCGGCCAACAGAACGATCATCAAGGCTCGCGACCTCAACGACAGCCCGCTTAACGCTCCATTTGCCATGCCGGCCTCCATGCGGCGCCGCAGCGTGTGTCGGTGTGGGTCAATCGATCGCCTGGTAAAGGTCGCCCCATTCCGGCTTCCAGACGCCATCGGGGTCGCAAACCACGATCGCGAGCTTCATGTCATTGGCGAGACGGATTGCGCCGCGAAAGGCATCCTGGGCCGGCAGATCGGCGCTGACCTGGTCGCTGCTCAGGCGTCCCCCGCTTGCGGCGGCCGGCAACACGATTGACCCGGAGGCGCCGGCATTGTCGCGTCTCAAAACCAGCGTAATCGCGTCGGGCTGGATTTCGCTGACTTGCTCAAATCTGTTTCGGGCCATGATTTTGCACTGCAAGCTGAAGGAGTTCGGACTATCACCGTCCAGTGAAAGAGTTGAACGGGATCGGGGTTGCTCGCCACTAATTGACGCTGCACTCGTGCAGTCTTGGATTAGGCAGTCTTGGATTAGTCGGACTGACGCCGCATTCGGTTCGGTTACATTGAGGCGGATATGCTTCGTCGATCTAGCTGGATCTGGCTCTCTATCGTCGGCGCGGCCATAGCTGCCACCGGGGCTAGGGCCGACGATGCGGTCGTGCGAAGCTTTGCCGGCGGTTCGGCTGCATCCATGGTGGGGATCGTCGCGGCCAGCCAGGACGTCGAACTCGCGGGCCCGCAAGCGCTCAGCGCTGACGGGCAGGGAAACCTGTTTGTGCTCGATCAAATCAATGGCCGCATTCTGCAGTTCGACCCCAAACAACCGAACACGGCTCCTGACATCCTGAAGATGCCCGGCGATGTGCAGCCCACCGACCTCGTCGTCCATAACGACGACATCATGGTTTGGGACGGCGGCGTACGGATGCTGAAGGCGGCACCAGGCCAGTCCACCCGCGGGCTGGGCGGAGACGTGATCCAGCTGGAGGAAGTCTCATCCCGCGGAACCGACGACCAGGTCGCCATTTCGGCCTTCGCGCAGATGGGCTCCCAGGCGCTGAGCAGCCCGACCGACTTGCTGGATCAGGATACGCGCGCGGCCATCGTGAGGACCACGCGACAGCCCGACCGGCAATATATCGCCTCGCGCAGCAAGGGATCGGTGATCGCCGATATCATTCCCGACAAGGGCAATGCCGGGGTTCGGGTCGAAATCCAGACCATGGTCTCCAACGAGACCATCGGTCAGCTCGGCCTGCGGGTCCGCAACCAGCTCGGCACCGTGGAGTTTCTCGAGATCGACAACAGCGACCGCTTCTACGTGCTGGCCGAGGACATTCCTCCGTCGGGCAAGAATGCCTCCACCTTCGTCGCACGCTATGCCGCGAACGGACGGCTTGAGGGGATCTACGAGCTGCCGCTGGAGAACACGCCCGTGACCCGGCGGTTCGTCACCGTCTCGGGCGACGGCGATGTCTATTTTCTGCGCACCAAGCCGGATGGTGTCGAGGTGGTCGGTGTCGGCTTCCGCCCCCTGGGGAAGGTGTCCGTCATTGACGTCAGGCCGTCGCGCACGGCGGCCGCGCCGGCGGCGGCGCGGCCGGATATCAAGTTCAATGCGACCGCCGCCGTGCGGCCGTCCAATCGTCAGCAGGCGATCGAGACCGCCTTCGCGTTTGAGGGCATTCAGTGGAAGCTGACACCGGCCAACTACGGCAGCGATCCCGACAGCCAATGCTCCGGTTTCAGCCGTATTCGCCGGCCGTGGTATCTGCAGGGCAAGGTAAACCAGGAAGTGCGAGGCGTGCCCTATTGCTGGGGCTGCCACGGTTCGCTCGCGAATTTCCGGCAGCGGATCGACAGCGGGACGCTGGCGGGCAATGTCTGCACCCGCAACGAGCCACGGCCGGATGTGGCCGGTGTCGACTGTTCGGCATTCGTCAGCGCCGCGTGGGGGCTTTCCGTCCACTACACGACCGCCGCCATCCCCGCGATCGCCGCGCCCGTGACCAACCCCTGGGACCTCAAGCCTGGTGATGCCCTGAACAAACCGGGTTCCCACGTGATGTTGTTCCTGCGGTTCACCCCGGATCGCAAGGCCGAGGTCATGGAATCCTCGACCGGTGGCTGCAACGGTCGGGTCTGCCGCAACGTCTATCCGCTCGCAAGCCTGCTCGCGCGCGGCTACGTTCCGGTCCGCTTTCGCGCGTTCGCAGACGATCAGACGACCGTTTCCGCGAACGCCTATCAGGAGACCGAGGCGCCGACAGGCCGCAAGACGGCGAATAAACGGCGCTGAACCTGAGGTCTTGCCAAGACTACAGATGAACAAGGCTACAGATGAACATGGATCACCGCCTGCGCGCTGGTTTCCGGAGGTCCGGACGGCATTCCTGCCGCTCTGCCTTGCCGTGCGGTTCCAGGGCGGACCTGCTTGATATCGAGGTGGATCGCGATGCGAACGTTCAAGGGCTTTGATCGAAGGACCGGTTGGCTGTGTGCCGCCATCCTGCTCGCTGCGTTGATCGGCCTGCCACTCCAGCGCGCGCATGCGGCGGGTGAGCTGTCGATAAGCAATCCTGACGGTGCGGCTCTCCGGGCGCTCGTCATCGGGATCGACGACTACCAGCATGTGCGCAAGTTGAAGGGCGCGGTCGCCGACGCCAATGACATCGTGTCGAGCTTGAGGACCATGGGCGTCAGCGATGTGGTCGAGCTGACCAATGCACAGGCCGACAGGGCGAGCGTGCTGCGCGAGATCAGCTCACTGGTGGAGCGGACAAAGAACAACGATCTCGTCTTCCTGTCGATCGCGGGCCACGGCACGCAGGAGCCGGAGCGGATCAAAGGCTCCGAACCGGACGGAATGGAGAACGTGTTCCTGCTGCCCGAATTCGCGACCACGCCAGCCGGGTCGGTCGAGCGTATTCTGGGAAGCGAATTCAACCATTTCATCCGGCAGTTCGAATTGCGCGGCGCAAGGGTGATCTTCGTCGCGGATACCTGCCATGGCGGCGGAATGGTGCGCGATATCGATCCGCGTGCGGCTGAGATGAGCTTTCGACAGGTGCCGCGCTACACGCTGCTGGTCGATGAATTGAAGCCGGTGTCGAGCAGCGACGACCCGAAGTCCGAACTCGATCTCGACCACACCGCGTTCATCGCCGCGGTCGATCGGCACACCAAGGCTCCGGAAGTGCGGATTCCCGGGATCGATGGCCTGCGCGGCGCCCTGAGTTATGCCGTCGCGCGCGCCGTGGAGGGCAACGCGGACATCAATCATGATGGCAAGGTGACTTTGAAGGAGCTTTTCAGCAATGTCCGGCAGGTGGTCTATCAGCTGTCCGACCAGCGCCAGAACATCGTGACGGTATCGTCGCCGGCACAGACGCCGGAAACCGAGGTCGCCTTCGAATTGACGCGCGGCGTGGTGCTGATCCAGGGGACGGCCGCGAGAGCTGCCTCCGGCCAGGTTGCCAACGTCGCGTCCGCCGAGAAACAGATCCCTGCGCCACCGGCCGTTACGGCCAAGTCGCAAACTGCTCCAACCAGTGCCGCTGCGACCGCCCCGGCCGCGCCCAGTGCCGCACTGCCGCCGTTCCGCCTCACCACGCCGATCCGCCTGGCGGCGCTTGACGGCAAGATGAACTATTTCACCAGCGTCAAGCCACAGGACGCCAGCGTGCAGGCCGTTCAACCGACTGATAATCCCGACCTGATCTGGGATCCCGTATCCCATGACGTGATTGCCTGGGGCGACGTCGTGGCCTATGGCGTTGACGTTGGCGGCTTGACGACAGTTGTCAACCGAACCGCGGCAATCCGGGAGCTGAAGCGCATGGCGACGAAGTCGCCGCAGCTGATGCGTATCTGGCCGGATGATCGACAGCAGCGCAGCGGACAGACCGTCGAGGTCGAATTGTCCGACGTCGGTTCACGGGCGGTGCTGCTGTTCAACGTGTCCGGCGATGGAACTATCCAAATGCTGTATCCGGTGGGGTCCGATGCCGCGCTGGCTCGATCGGCAAATCTGCGGCTGCCTCTCCGGGTGGGCGAGCCGTTCGGTGCCGAGCAGATCGTTGCGGTGACCTCGCAGCAGCGGATGGTCGATCTGGAGACGGTCCTGATGCAGCTCAACCGGCGTCGTGCCTCGGGGCAGGTGATCAAGAGTCTGGAGCGCTATCTGCCGGCTGACGCGCGGATCGCGTCAATCGGCTTTTTCAGCGTTCCCTGACAAAGCTGTGACAGCCAGTCATGTCGCCAGCGAAACTGTTTTCCCGGAAGCAATCCTGGCTCGCGCTCGTACCGTTGCTGGCGGGAAGTGGGGTCGCGTGCGCGGCGCCGCCGCCATCGGCATTTCCATCTGCAGCGACGAACGTTTCCTTGCTCTGGCACGTACAGGCCCCGCGCGGCCCGGCAAATGCTGCCGGCGTGACGCTTGAGATCCTGCCGGGTCCAACTGTCAACATTGGCGGCAAGGTGTCATTCGGCGTAACCGCCCGGAAGCCCGGCTATCTGATGCTGGTGGATGTGGATGCGGAAGGGCGGATGAGCCAGATCTTTCCGACTGCCGAGCTATTGGCGCAGTCGGTCGGACCCGACATGAATCTTGTGAAGCCTGGCGTCCAATTCATTGTTCCGACCCCGGCGGCTCAGCAGCGTGGATTTGAATATGTCGTCGCGCCGCCGGCCGGGTCCGCTGTGATCGTTGCGATCCTGAGCGAGCGACGTGTGCAATTGCTCGATTTGCCAGACATTCAGCGCAAGCTTCAGGGGCCGGCCGACACGTTGAGCTACCTGTCGGATTGGACCAGTCAGCTGCGGATACCGGAGGGCGGCGGCGGAAGACTGTTGCCGAACAATTGGTCGTTCGACATCAAATCATACTCCATCAAGTAGGTAAGCGAGAATATTCCTGCGGCCGGGCTGCTGTCCGGCGTCTTGCGTGCAGGGCCCTGCGCCCTTGCCCCCGGCATTGCCGATTGCGGGAGGAGACGGCGGCCCGTACATGATCTCGAGCCGCCGTGCATGCCGTCCTAATTGCAGACCTCGACATTGCCGGTACCGCCGCCGGGACCTCCGCCGCCACGGTAATCGAGATGACACCCGCGGCGGACCGGGCGGCATAGATAAGCATCACACACGATCTGGCCGCTGCCGCCCGAGGGCCTTGCAGTCGCCTGTCGTCGTCGGGGAACATCGGCTTGCGGCTCGGAGGTATCGCGGACCGGCCGATCCGCGCGCGACGGGCGCTCATCCGTGTTGCGCTTTGCCACCGGCTTTTTCCCGCGCCGCTTCTCGCATTCGTTGTCCTCGTTCAGGAACGAGCCTTCGGCGCAGGTGATTTTGCGGCACTGGTCGCCATCGGTCTTGTAGCCGTGTTCGCAGATCAACGGGCAAACCCGGGCCGGTTTCAGCTTGATCGCATCGAGCGCATCGAGGCTTGCAAGCTTGACGTCAAGTTTGGTTCCGGCGTGCCGGTTGAACAGGGTCAGGGAGCGACGCGAGGCCGCGTTCCACTCACCGTCGATGGAGCCTGTGAAACAGCCAACCCGGCTCAACTCGCTCTGCACCGATTTGGCAAGATCCTCCTGCGGCGGCGCCGTGTTCAAGGCGGCCACCTTCGCGCCCTCGCTATTCTGGGACGGGGTCGCGGTTGCGATATTGTCCGTCTTGGCGCTGTCGGGCGTGGATCCGTTCGCGGAAAGCATGGCGACCGTTGAGGTTTGCGATGCGGTCCGCTTCCGTTCAGCCTCAGCAGCCTGGTCCTGCGCCGCCTGCTTCGTTCTTTCTGCCGCGATGCGGGCATCCTCCGCAGCCTTGAAATCTGCGGCCGCCTTTTCCTGCTCTGCTCGCTGGGCACCTTCGGACGCAAGCCGAGCCTTCTGCTGCTCCGCTTCCTGCGCTTTCCGGGTCGCGGTAACGCGCGCGTCCTCCGCGTCGATCTGACTGAGCTGAAGCTTGGCCAGATTTGCGTAATAGCCGTCGGGATGCTGGGCGAGGAACGCGCTCATGGCGGCCTTGTTACCCAGTTGCAGGGCCAATTCGTAGTCGCGACGAATCTCCGACGAAGCGTTAGCCGGCGGCGCCGCCGGCTCCTCTGCCTTTGGTACGAGCGCAACGTCCTCACCGCCCAGCGATCCGTAAACGTAGGGCTCCTGCCGGTTGCCCGTGGCTTGCAGGACATCATCGCGGACGAAGCCGAAAGCCCTGCGCAGGTCGAGGCCAGGCTTTGCAATATATTTCACCAGCGCCGTCGCGTAGGGACTGTTCGTGCTGTTGCCGTCGAGCGCGGTCAGTCCCGCCTTGGCCGCAAACGCGATCAGCGTGTTGGACACGGCGGGTTCTACCCGGGCGAGCCCGCGGCTGATCGCGCGTGAGGCGACGGTTCGCTTCATCGTGTCGGCGAATGGATTGTTGCGGCAGGCGTCAACGATCACGACGCGCAGCTGCTTCGCGGGCTCGATCGCGAGCAGGACGCGATCGAGCGAGAAGGCCTCGTCATAGATATCGGTGTCGCGTTCCAGCCTGGCATCCGTCGGAATCAGATAATTCGTCCCGTCGATCTCGATTCCGTGACCTGCATAGTAGACGATGGCGATGTCTGCATCGCGAGCTTGATCGGCGAAATCCCTCAGTGCCCGCCGCATGTCGCTCGAGGTCAGGTTCAGCCGAGACTCCACCAAATCGAACCCGGCGCCCTTCAAGGTCGCGGCGATAGCGGTGGCATCATTGGCAGGATTTGGAAGCAATGGCGCATTTTGATAGTTCGAATTTCCGACCACCAAAGCCACCCGCTTCGTTGCCCAGGCGGGCTGAGACGCCAGGAGAACTGAAGCAGCAAGAACAACAAGAACTCGGAGGAGCGTGTAGCGCATGGCGAACGTCCAAAAATCGGCTCGAAACAACGGGAGCTTTATCGAAGGTGGCCGCGCGCAAACTCCACTGCGTCAAGCGTTACGAGCGCCGGCATTCCTCCGTACAGTAACAATCCTGAGTCCAATCCATTCCTGATGTTGTCGCTTGGGGAAGCGAGAATGTTCAAGGATACACCGAAGCGTGTAGGGCCGGTGGCGGACGGCCGAATAAATGTCAGATGACCTGTAAGATATTGAAATAGCTGCTTTTTATCTTTAGCGCCGGAATGGCTGGCAGTGCCGCCATTCGGGCGGCTTCGCCAAGCGAAGCTCCATCTCTCGATAGTGATCTCGGAATTGAACTCGCATGCTCGAGCGATGCGCGTGCCGGATCGTCAGGGTGTGACGGCCGCGTCGTTAGTCTCGGTGGCATCGACAAGGTTCAGCCCGTACGTCTCGGCCGTTTGTCGCAGCCCCGGGCCTCTTCCATAGGAGCGCGAACTGCGTCTATCTGGAAGCAACGCCGATCCGTTCGAGCTGAGACGTGCGAGTCCCGAAAGAATCGAAATCTGCGTCCTCGGGAACTGGCCGTCGACGTGTGGACGCCCACCGCAGGTGTCGTTGAAATCTCTAGCGTTGGAGACGCACATGTCTATTCCGCTGAAAATCTATGTCACCTCATTTGCCGAGAAAGGTGTCGCCGAGCCTCAAAAATGGAGTGGCGAGGCCGCCAAGAAGGCACTGGATGTGGTCAATAAGATCTGGGCGAAGGCCAAGATCGCGTTCGTGATCAATGATTACGTGGAAGACAAACCGCTCGATATGGCGAAGAGCGCGCGCAACAATGATCAGCGCGTGCTGGATGTTCTCAGTCTCCGGCATGCTCCCGACAATGCGGTCCACATCTATCTCGTCAATCCGATTGTCAATCTCTCGGCCGGTGGCGGCTCATACCTTCATAGCGATCCCGAGCCGGCAAGCTTTGTCCAATGGTATGGCAATGACTTTGCCAACGGACGCGCGTGGGCCCATGAACTTGGGCATTTGATGAGTCTCGACCACGTCGACGTAGATTACGCCGATGAGAAGCAGGCCGCCCTGCGCAGCAACTTGATGACGAAGGGATTGAGCGTGGGAAGCGATTTGACCGGTCAGCAGATCAGCACGGCCAAAAGTTCAAAACTGGTGAAGCGATTTGGCGGCTGACGTCGGAACCTGTTGCTGGCGCCTTCCATGAAACGGATTACCGCCAGCCCGATCGCTCGTTCGCCCGCCAACCGCCGGAGAGACGCCATGCCCAGGATCGACCTTGCAAACGTGCCGGAACGCAAGGGGACCGGCTATCCGGCGGAGTTTGCCGCGCCGTGCGCCGAGCGGGTGCGGCAGCGTCTCGGTGATGCCGGCGGGCTCGCCGACTTCGGCGTCAACCTGATGCGGCTGCCGCCCGGCAACTGGTCGAGCCAGCGCCACTGGCACTCGGATGAGGACGAGTTCGTCTATGTGCTGGCGGGCGAAGTGGTGCTGGTGGAAGACGACGGCGAGACGGTGCTGCGGGCCGGCGATTGCGCGGCGTTTCCGAAAAACTCCGGCAACGGGCATCATCTGATCAACAGGTCGCAGATGACGGCGACCTATCTCGAGGTCGGCTCGCGCTCGCGCGCCGACGTCATCACCTGCTCCGACATCGACATGATGAGCCCGAGCTCCGACGGCCGCTTCCTGCACAAGGACGGCACGCCGTACGAATAGCCCCACCTGCCGCGGTGCGCCCGAAATCGGGCGTTGCGGATTGGCCGGCGAAGGACCAATGTTCCGGCGAGGAGCTTTGGTCGCGTCCATGGCGGAATGGTATTTCATCTGGGTCGACGGTCCGCGCGGGCCCGAGCCGCAGAAATGGTCGTCGGACGCGCTGTGGGGCCAGCTGGCGCGTCAGGACGTGATTGTGCGTTTTCCCCTGAGCGATCGCGAGGCCGAATTGTCGCTCGACCAGCTCGCAAGGCTGCACCCGGTGCCGCAGTGAGCTGCGCCGCAGTTTCCGTCGACGTTCGATCCGCCGGGTTGAACATCAGACCGAAAGATCGAAGCCGGGCGTCGCGACCTCGGTCAGGAACGAGGCGACGAACATCTTGCCCAGCACGTGCTTGGCCGCCGGCGTGCCGGCCTTGAGCCGGCCGCCGCGTGTGGCCTCTGCGAGCTCGGCAAGCGTCGGTGCCGCAAGGCTCGTGTCGGGTGCGGCGCGCGGCGCCGTCGCCGATGCGCTGAGCAGCACGCCGGCGTAGTAGAGCCGGGTGAGTGCGCGGACATGTGCGAGCCGTGCGCGCAGCGCCTCGTCGAGCGGGTGGCCGAGCCAGGCACAATGCAAAATGCTTTCCAGCTCCAGCGTGCGCGCCAGGCTGTCGCCGACAATCGCAAGGTCGACCAGCGGATCGGTGCGATAGGCGGACTCCCAGTCGATCATCCAGAGCCTGTTGCCGTCGAACAGGATGTTGGCGGGGAGCGAGTCGTTGTGGCTCGACACCGAGTTGGCCTCATCCCAGGCATACGCCGCGCGGATGCGCGCGAGCTGCTCGTTGCAGCGCTCAAGCACGCCGGGCGCGAACAGGCCGGTGTGGCCGACATGGGCCCAGAGCCGGGCCACGATGTCGGGGTAGCGCACGAAAGCGGGAAAGGTCGGCGTCGCCTGCAAGCGCGCCAATAATTCGCCGAGTGCCTTCGCCAGCGCCGGCAAGCCGCCGGGATAGCGGCCGAGCGGCTGCCGTTGCACAAAATCCATCACCGCGACGCGCGAGGCCTCGTCGACATAATGGAGTCGCGGCGCGATGCCGGCCTCGGCCGCGATCCTGAGCGACACATACTGAAACGGATTGCGCAGCGGGCTCGGCATTCCTTCGATTCGGAGCAAATAATTCTCGCCGTGCGCATCGATCCGGAACAATTGCGCCGACGTTGCGCCGCCCGAGACGGATGTGACGGCGTCGATCGCTGCGGTGCCGATCACCTGACGCAGTGCGGCATGTGCTGCGTCGCGCTCTGCCGGCGGAAGTTTATCGAGAGCACTCATGCGCAAGAAGTTAGCATGGCCGCCATGCGCGCCGAAATCGTGTTGATGCAGCGTTCGCGATCTATTGCTGGAAGCGCACGACGAAGCATGAAACAATGCTGCAAAAATCATGTTGGGAGAGAACTTGATGTCGTTCGAGCGGGGGTTGCATTGCGCCGTTGCGTGCCGATCATGGATCGCGTTGCCATTATTCTGCCTGATCAGCACGTTCGGAGTGGTGCATAACGCCGCCGCGAACGAGTCCTTGCAGATTGTGGACGCGCGCGTGCCGGCGGTCGACAAAGCGGGCGGGGACCTTCCCTTGACCATGACGATCAAGAACGAGGCCGACAGCGCCGATGCGCTGCTTCGTGTCCGCTGCCCGGTTGCGAATTTTTCCGAGCGTCATACTGTGGATCGCGGCGAAGGGGCACCGGCGATGCGCTCGATATCCAATATACCAGTGCCGGCGAAGGCAATGCTCGAGCTGAAGCGCGACGGTTATCACGTCATGCTGCTGCAGATGCGTCAGGCGCTCACGCCGGGCGAGACCTTCAAATGCGCGATCGTTTTTCAGAAAGCAGGCACCATCGAGACGGAGGTACAGGTCCAGAAGTGACCTCACATAAGTGACTCAAGAAGGCGGCGGGTGGTGCACAGCCATGCGCCGGGACTCAAGGCTTCTCGCGTGATCGCCCGTGTGTGACGGGCGGTTCGATCAATGAAGAATGCTAGATCCGGAGGAAATGAACTCATGACAAGGTTGAATTGGGTAAAGTCGCATATGCTCGCCGCGGCAGTAGCATCCGCAGCGACCTTCGCGGGCTCTTTCGCGCTCGCCGACGATGTCAGCCAGGACCGTCTGCTCAATGCTGACAAGGAAGCAGGCAACTGGCTGCACCACCACAAGAACTATTCGGCTACGCGCTTCTCGTCGCTGGCGGATATCAACAAGGACAATGTCAAGAACCTCAAGGTAGCCTGGACCATGCATCTCGGCGGCGTCGAGGGCGGCGGAATCTGGTCGCATGGCGGTCTGGAGGGAACGCCGATCGTCGAGAACGGATTCATGTACGTCACCGACGGCTGGGGGTCGGTCTACAAGATCGATGCGCATGGCGGCAAAGGCGTGCTGCTCTGGAAGATGGATCCGAAGACCGACCATGACTGGGCCGGCGCGGTCGCCTGCTGCGGCGTCGACAACCGCGGCGTCGCATTGTGGGGCAACCTCGTCGTCTCGCACACGCTCGACGGCCGCCTGATCGCGACCAACAAGGAGACCGGGCAGGTCGCCTGGCAGCGCCAGGTCGCCGATCCCGACAAGGGCGAGGTGATCACCGGCGCACCGCTGATCGTCAAGGACATGGCGATCACCGGCGTGGCCGGCGCCGAATACGGCATTCGCGGCTGGATCGCCGCGACCGACCTGAAGAGCCAGAAGGAAGTGTGGCGCACCCACACCATCCCGGGCAAGGACGAGGCCGGTCACGAGACCTGGAAGGACGACAAGGACGCCAAGGCGAGCGGCGGCGGATCGACCTGGGTCACCGGCAGCTTCGACCCCTCGACCAACACCATCGTCTGGGGCGTCGGCAATCCCGGACCGGACTGGGACAACGAATATCGGCCCGGCGACAACCTCTACACCGACTCCTCGCTTGGTCTCGATGCCGACACCGGCAAGATCAAATGGCACTACCAGCACACGCCGAACGATCCCTACGACTATGACAGCGTGGCGGAGAACGTGCTGGTCGACGTCCCCGGTCCGAACAACACGACGCAGAAGCTCGCGCTCGAGGCCGACCGCAACGGCTTTGCCTATGCGATCGACCGCAACAGCGGCAAGTTCATCTGGGGTCTGCCGTTCGTCAAGAAGGTGACCTGGACCAAGGGTCTCGACCCCGAATCCGGCAAGCCGGTGGAGTACGATCCGAAGCAGGGCGTGCAGCGCTACAACGCGGCGGTCACGCCAAGCCGGACCAACAAGGTGACGGACATCTGCCCCGGCAACATGGGCGGCAAGAACTGGCCGCCGACCGCGTATAATCCGAACCTGAAGCTCTGGTACATCCCGGTGATCGAGAGCTGCAACCGGATCACGGTCGAGGAGACGACGCCGGACAAGTTGAAGAAGCGCGAGTTCTTCACGGGCGGCGGACCGAGCCAGCCGGTCAAGATCACCGGCAGCGTCACCGCGATCGACGTCACCACCGGCAAGGTGGCAGGGAAGGCGGAGACCGAATTCCCGAACCTCGGCGGCATCCTGGCAACACCGGACCTCGTGTTCTCCGGACAGCCGTCCGGCGAGGTGATCGCCTATGACGCGAAATCGCTGCAGCAGCTCTGGCAGTTCAACACCGGCGGCGGCGTCAACGCGCCTCCTATGACGTTCTCGGTGGACGGCAAGCAGTATGTCGCGATCCTGGTCGGCCTCGGCGGTGCCTGGGACAAGTGGTTCATCGATGCCACGCCCGAACTGAAGCGGATGCAGCCGGGCTCGATGCTCTACGTGTTCGCCCTTTGACGTCGCAGCGCGGGAGGCCTCTCATCGGGGCCTCCCGCGTCGATTGGCCGCGAAAGACAAGAAACAAGACAAATGAAAAAAATATCGCTGATTGGCGCGTGGCTCGGCTGCGCGCTGGTGATGGGATTTATCGGTACCGCGCAAGCGCAGTCGGCGAACGATCCGACCGATGCGGGCAAGGCGGTGTTCAAGCGCGGCAATTGCGTCGGCTGCCACAAATGGCATGGCAATGGCGGCGGCGGCTATGGCGGCGACGCGCTGTCGCTGCGCAAGACCGAGCTGACCCGGGAGCAGATCATCGAGACCGTGACGTGCGGCCGGCCGGGCACCGGCATGCCGTTCTTCGTGCGCGGCTCCTACGACACCGCGAAATGCTACGAGATGACCCGGCAGGACGTCGCGGACCGCATGCCGCCCGAGGCGAATGTGTTCCTGCGGCCGAACGAGATCGAGGCCGTCGCCGACTACGTGCTCGCCCGCGTCAAGGGCAAGAGCGAGCCGACCTACGATGAATGCATCGCGTTCTTCGGCGATGGCTCGCGGGTCTGCAACATCTATAAGGAGGCCGGCCACGCCGCCGCGCCGTCCGCCGAGAGCGAGAAGGCAAAGCCATGAGCAAGCAAAGATCGGCAATCCGTGGCCTGGTCTTCGCTGTCACCGTCACGGCATCGGTGCCGGCGATGGCGACCGCGGGAGACCTGCGCGACATCAGCGTCGGAATGGCGATCAGCAGCGTGCCGGACGCGGGCTACATCAACCTGACCTGCGTCGGCGAGAAGACCCACAGATTGGCTGATTGGGCGCAGTGGCAGGCTTGCCAGGCCGGACCGGACCAGCTGCGCGGCATCCGCTTCGAGTACGATCGCGAGAGCGGGCGGGAAGGCACCATGGTCGGCGGCCATCCCGCGATCCTGACCGTCATGATCGACAAGGACGCCAAGATCGCGGCGCTGATGATCGAGACCGATCCGAAGGCGCGGCTCTATCTGCGCAAGAAGGCCTTCCTGCTCGGCCTGCAGGCGAGGTCGCGCTATGGCGAGGACGGCTGGACCTGTTCGAAGGCACAGCCGGGCGCCGACAAGCAGGAGGTCGGCGGCATATTTGTCGACGAGAAATGCACCAAGACCATCGACGGCCGGACGGTCGAGATCGAACGTCATCTCTATCGCGAGCCGAACAAGGAGCTCAAGGACATGACTGACGAGACCCGGATCACGATTCGCCGTGCCGGGTCTTGAGCTGCAAACTGAAACAGCCAAATTTCAGTTGCCTAACTGATCTAAAATGACTCTCTTTCTCTTCGTCATGGCCGGGCTTGTCCCGGCCATCCACGTCTTTTCTTACGCGATTGCAGCGAAGACGTGGATGGCCGGGACAAGCCCGGCCATGACGGAGCTAGTCTAGTGCCGCGCCAGCAGCACAACGACAATCAGGGCCAGGATGGCGCACAGCACCTTCCAGAAGGTCACGGGATCGCGGTCGTGCAGTGACTTGCGGGTCGTGACGGCGGGGCCGGCCCAGGTTGCGCCGTTTTCCAGTTCGTGCGCGAACTCGATGGCGTCGCCAAAACGTTGCGCCGGGTCGACGCTGAGCGCCTTGCCGATCACCGCGTCGAGCCAGGCCGGCAGGTCCGGCCGGTAGCGCGACAGCGGCGCCGGCTTGCCGAAGCGCGGCCGCGAGAACGGCTCGATCTCGCCGAACGGATAGTTCGCGGTGAACATGCGGTAGACCGTGACGCCGAGCGCGAACAGGTCGGAGGCTTCGTCGCCGGCCTTGCCGCCGAACAGCTCGGGCGCCATGTAGCTCGCGGTGCCCGGAATGTCCTCGGCGGGAAAGTCCTCCAAGAGCGGCACCCGCGCGACGCCGAGGTCGACGAGGCGCAACCCGCCATCCTTCAGCAGGATCACGTTGTCGGGCTTGATGTCGCGATGGATGATGCCGGCGCGGTGCAGCGCGGTGACCGCGCGTACCAACTTGGTTGCAATCGCGATGCCGTCGGTGAGCGACAGCCGCGGCGCGCGGCCAAGCCGCTGCTCCAGCGTTTCGCCCTCGTACAGCGGCATCGCCGAATAGAGCCTGGTCTGCCGCTCCGCCGGCACCTCGATAATTTCGCCGATCCAGAGGCTGCGCACGCGCGCGGCGACCCAGGCCTCGCGCACGAAGGCGAGGCGGTAGGAGCCCTCGCTCGCGACCCGCGGATGCGGAAATTTCAGCACCACCTCGCGGCCGGCGCGCTTGTCGGTCGCCTTGAACAGGCGGCTGTAGCGTCCGTCGGACAAGACGTCGCCGAGGCTGAAATCGTCGATCGTATCGCCGGTCTCCGGCAAATCGAGGATCGGCAGCGTCGCGATCGCGTGGGTAAGATCGTCGCGATCCGCCGGCGGCAGGTCGACGACATCGAGCACCAGCGCGGTCGTGTTGTCGCAGCTGCCGGCCACGAGGGCGGCATCGACGATGCTGCGCGCGGACTCGTCGGGCGGCGTGCGTTCCTCCAGCAATTGCTGGAGGCGCAAATCGCCGAGCGTGCCGTGAACCCCGTCGCTGCAGATCAGCAGGCGGTCATGTTGCCGGAGCCCAAGGGACGTGTAGTCGAAGCGGGCGAATTCCTCGAAACCGATGGCGCGGCTCAGCATGTGGGCGAGCTCGCCGCGGCCGGCGATATGGTCCTGCGTCAGGCGTTCCAGCCGGCCGTCGCTCAGGCGATAGGCACGGGTGTCGCCGATGTGGATCACATGGCATTGCCGCCGCGACAGGACGATCGAGGAGAACGCGCAGGCCATGCCGCTGCGCGCGGCATCGACGCGGCCCTGGCCGTAGATCCAGCTGTTGGCGGCTTCCAGCGCCCGCGCGGCGCGGCGGCGGACGCCGAGCGTCTCGGGCAGCGAATAATAGGCGTCGATGAAGCTGCGGACCGCGACCTCCGCGGCCTCGCGTCCGCCCTTGTGGCCGCCGACGCCGTCGGCGACCGCGGCGACGACGTCGCGGTGAACCGCACCCGGCTGGCCGAGGCAGGCCGCGACATAGTCCTCATTGGCGGCGCGCTTGCCGGTCTCGCTGGCGAAGCCGAGGCGCACCCCCAAATCCCGTTGCGAACCGTTCGCCACGCCCGAGCCCCGTCACGTTGCGGAGCGGAGTCCTCAGACGCGCGCTCCCGATACCGCGCCCCAGGTGGTGCGCCAGCGTACCTTGACCATGGCAAGTCCGATGAAGCCAAGCAACGCCAGCCCGCCGAAGAACAGGAAGCCGGCGCCGAAGCCGCCGGTCATGCCCTTGGCGAAGCCGAGCGTCTGGGCGAGGAAGAAGCCGCCGATGCCGCCGGCGCAGCCGACAAGACCGGTCATCAGGCCGATCTCGTGACGGAAGCGCAGCGGGATCAGCTGGAACACCGCGCCGTTGCCCATGCCGAGCGCCAGCACGCCGATCGAGAACAGCAGCACCGAGATCCAGGCAATGCGCGGCAGTTCGGTCAACGCCCAGCCGGCCGGCGTCGGCGCGGTCGGGCCCTCCGGCATGAAGGCAATGACGAGATAGGCGGCGACCACGACACCGAACAGGATCGACAGCGAGCGAATGCCGCCGATGCGGTCGGCGATCATGCCGCCGACGGGACGGAATCCCGAGCCGAACGCGACGATCAACGCGACCAGCATGCCGGCGGCGACGCCGGAGACATGATACTGCACGGTGAAATAGAGCGGCAGCGCGTTGGCGAGGCCGACGAAGCCGCCGAAGGTGATGAAGTAGAAGAACATGAACCAGCGGCTGTCGGAATCCTTCAGCAGTGCGCCGTAAGCCTGCAGCGAGACCTTCTTGCGCTCGCCCGGAGCGTCCTTGGCTGCGAACGCGTAATAGGCGAGCACCATCAGCATCGGAATCAAGAGGCAGCCGAACACGGCCTGCCAGCCCCAATGCTCGGCAATGCTCGGCGCAAGCAGCGTGTCGAGCACGACGCCCATATTGCCGGCACCGGCGATGCCCATCACCACGCCCTGATATTGCGGCGGATACCAGCGGCTCGCCTGGGGCAGGGCGACGGCAAACGAGGCGCCGCCGACGCCGAGCGCAAGCCCGAACAGCTCGATCGCGAGCTTGCTGGTCAGCCCGAAGTGCCACACCGCCGCGGTCGCGGCGATCACCACGAGCTGGGCGATGATGCCGGTGCGCTTGGCGCCGATGATGTCGGCGAGAATGCCCAACGGCACGCGAAGCAGCGCGCCGGCGAGCACGGGAATGGCAACCAGGGTGAACTTCTCGTTCACGGCCAGATTCATGTCGCGCGCGATGTAGACGATCAGCGGTCCGAGCGCGACCCACGCCATGAAACTGATGTCGAAGTACAGGAACGCGGCAAGCAGTGTCGGCCAGTGACCTGCCTTCTTGAACTCGGCTAGCTTCATCGCAAGCATCTCGCGTTGATGCGGCGGAGGCAGCCGCACAAAGCGCGGCCGTCTCAAGCGCAGACAAATGGAATGTGGGTGAATGCGGAGCGCGCTCGTCGTTGAGACGCACTCCGTCAATAGCTGTGGTGAGCAATTACCGTGCCATCGATCAGGTCGCGTCGCTTTGCCGAGCAGTCGCAAGACGTTGCCGCGCAATCGCGAACAGCGTTCCGCCGCCGCGCGTGGCGTGGCTTGCGGCAAGTGCCGCCGCGCAAACGCGCACGCTGGTGTTTTTTTGTGCGATGCGCCAAGCCCGTGCGGTCGCGCATCAAATGCGACTTCGCGAGCGCCATCGCGGCCATCGATGCTGTGATGCACAAGAGATCATCGGCGTGGCTAAAATTTCGGCCGGATGTCGGCGCGGCGTGCGGACCGGTGGGTTTTGGTCGGCCGGAAACCTGTTGATTTTGTAGGCGGATTCGTCCGCCGCGAGTTGGCACGCGTTTTGAATAACACTCAATAACGGAACATCGGTCGTCATCGAAGACGGTCTGCGCCCGCGGCTGGGCTTCCTACAACTCCAAACCTTTATCGGTGCCTATCAACGACGCACGCCGCGTCGCTGCGCAGCGCCGTCGGAATTGAAAGGCAGACCATGCTCGACAAAGTGACCAAGCAGAAGCTCGTGGTGATCGGCAACGGGATGGCCGGCATCCGGACGGTCGAGGCGCTGCTGGAGCGCGCGCCCGATCTCTACGACATCACCGTGTTCGGATCCGAGCCCTACGGCAATTACAACCGCATCCTGCTGTCGCCGGTGCTCGCCGGCGAGAAGACCGTCGACGACATCATGCTCAACACCGTCGACTGGTACGAGGACAACAACATCACGCTGCGCAAGGGGGAGACGGTCACCATGATCGACCGTCGCACCTGCGAGGTCGTCACCGAAGCCGGCGAGCGCGTGCCCTATGACCGCCTGCTGATCGCGACCGGCTCAAACCCGATCATGCTGCCGCTGCCGGGCAAGGACCTGCCGGGCGTGATCGGCTTCCGCGACATCTATGACGTCGATCGCATGATCAAGGCCTCGACCGACTATCGCAACGCGGTGGTGATCGGCGGCGGCCTGTTGGGCCTCGAGGCCGCCAACGGGCTGATGAAGCGCGGCATGAACGTCACGGTCGTGCATCTGCTCGACACGCTGATGGAGCGTCAGCTCGATCCGGTGGCAGGCGGCCTGTTGCGCAAGTCGCTGGAAGAGCGCGGCATGGTGTTCAAGATGCCGGCGCAGACCCAGGCGATCCTGGGCGAGGACCGCGTCACCGGCGTACGGTTCGGCGACGGCACCGAGCTGCCGGCCGATCTCGTGGTGATGGCGGTCGGCATCCGCCCGAATTTCGAGCTCGCCAAGAAGGCCGGGCTGTACTGCGAGCGCGGCATCGTCGTCTCCGACACCATGCAGACCTATGACGGCCGGATCTACGCGGTCGGCGAGTGCGTGCAGCACCGGCGCCAGACCTACGGTCTCGTCGCGCCGCTGTTCGACCAGGCCAAGGTCTGCGCCAACCACCTCGCGATGAAGGGTTTTGCCACCTATGACGGCTCGGTCACCTCGACCAAGCTGAAGGTCACCGGCATCGACCTGTTCTCGGCCGGCGACTTCGCGCCGGGCCCGGACAAGGAGGAGATCGTGCTGCAGGACGCCAACCGCGGCGTCTACAAGCGCATCATCCTGAAGGACAAGAAGATCGTCGGCGCCGTGCTCTATGGCGACACCATCGACGGCCCCTGGTACTTCCAGCATCTGCGTGACGGCACCGACGTCTCGCATATGCGCGAGCGCCTGGTGTTCGGCGCCGCCAATCTCGGCGATGGCGGCGTCAGCGGCCAGAGCTCCGTTGCCGCGATGAGCGACGAGACCGAGATCTGCGGCTGCAACGGCGTCTGCAAGGGGGCCATCGTCAAGGCGATCAGCGAGAAGAAGCTGTTCACGCTCGACGACGTCCGCGCCCATACCAAGGCATCGTCGTCCTGCGGTTCCTGCACCGGCCTGGTCGAGCAGGTGCTGGCGTTCACGCTCGGCGGCGACTATTCGGCGGCGCCGAAGGTCAAGCCGCTGTGCAAATGCACCGATCACAGCCACGACGACGTTCGCCGCGTCATCGTCGAGCAGCAGCTCAAGACCATTCCCGCGGTCATGCGCTTCATGGAGTGGAAGACCCTGAACGGCTGCCACTCCTGCCGTCCGGCGCTGAATTACTATCTGCTCGCGACCTGGCCCGGCGAATATCGCGACGACCAGCAGTCGCGCTTCATCAACGAGCGCGTCCACGCCAACATCCAGAAGGACGGCACCTATTCGGTGGTGCCGCGGATGTGGGGCGGCGTCACGACGCCGAGCGAGCTGCGCGCGATCGCCGATGTCGCCGAGAAGTTCAACATCCCGACGGTGAAGGTCACCGGCGGCCAGCGCATCGACCTGCTCGGCGTCAAGAAGGAGGATCTTCCGGCGGTGTGGGCCGACCTCAACGATGCCGGCATGGTGTCGGGCCACGCCTACGCCAAGGGCCTGCGCACGGTGAAGACCTGCGTCGGCTCCGAATGGTGCCGCTTCGGCACCCAGGATTCCACCGGCCTCGGCGTCAAGCTCGAGAAGTTCATGTGGGGCTCGTGGACGCCGGCCAAGGTCAAGCTCGGCGTCTCCGGCTGCCCGCGCAACTGCGCGGAAGCGACCTGCAAGGACGTCGGCGTGGTCTGCGTCGATTCCGGTTACGAGATCCATTTCGCTGGCGCCGCCGGCCTGCACATCAAGGGCACCGAGTTCCTGACCAAGGTCGAGACCGAAGACGAATGCCTCGAGGTGATCGTGGCGCTGACCCAGCTCTATCGTGAGGAGGGCTGGTATCTCGAGCGTATGTACAAATGGTGCGACCGCGTCGGTCTCGAGCAGATCAGGAAGCGGGTGGTCGACGACGTTGCGAACCGCAAGGCGCTGTTCGCCCGCTTTGCCCATTCGCAGCAGTTCGCGCAGACCGATCCGTGGGCCGAGCGCGCCAGCCGCGGCGTCGACCGCAACGAGTTCGCGCCTCTCGCCGAATTGGAGCTCGCATGACCCAGTGGATCGAAATCGGCGCATTGGCCGACATTCCACGGCTCGGCTCGCGCGTGGTGCGCACGCCGGGCGGCAACATCGCGGTGTTCCGGACTGAGAGCGACGAGGTGTTCGCGCTCGACGACCGCTGCCCGCACAAGGGCGGGCCGCTGTCGCAGGGCATCGTGCACAACAAGCGTGTGACCTGTCCGCTGCATAACTTCGTCATCGAGCTGGCGAGCGGGCAGGCGGTCGCGCCCGACGAAGGTTGCACCCATACCCATCCGGCCAAGGTCGAGAACGGCGTTGTCTGGCTGTCGGTGCGGCAGGCGGCTGCGGTGAGCTGAGCGGTCAGGTCAGGCAATGTCCGTCAAGACCACGTGTCCTTATTGCGGTGTCGGCTGTGGCGTCATCGCGTCGAAGGACGCGGCGGGTGCCGTCACCGTCGAGGGCGACAAGCAGCACCCGGCCAATTTCGGTCGGCTTTGCAGCAAGGGCTCGGCGCTTGCCGAGACCATCGATCTCGACGGGCGTCTGCTCGAGCCGATGATGGACGGCGCGCCGGCGGCGTGGGACGACGCGCTTGATCGCGTCGCCGATGGCTTTAACAGGATCATCAGGGAGTACGGGCCCGATGCGGTCGCGTTCTATGTCTCCGGCCAACTCCTGACCGAGGACTATTACGTCATCAACAAGCTCGCCAAGGGTTTCGTCGGCACCGCCAATATCGACACCAATTCGCGGCTGTGTATGGCCTCCAGCGTCGCCGGGCACAAGCGCGCGTTCGGCAGCGACACCGTGCCGGGCTGCTACGAGGATCTCGAGCAAGCGGAGCTTCTCGTGCTGGTCGGCTCCAACGCCGCCTGGTGCCATCCGATTCTGCACCAGCGCATGCTGGCGGCGAAGGAGAAGAATCCGGCGTGCAAGATCGTGGTGATCGATCCGCGCCGCACCGCGACCTGCGAGGGCGCCGATCTGCATCTGCCGCTGCGCTCGGGCAGCGACTCCGTACTGTTCAACGGCCTGTTCGCCTTCCTTGCCGGCAGCAACGCGGTCGACCGCGGCTTTGTCGGCAATTGCACGACGGGTGTCGTCGACGCGCTGAAACAAGTCGGCGGCCAGACCGTGGCGCAGACCGCGGCGACCTGCGGCCTGACCGAAGGCGCGGTCGGGCTGTTCTTCGACTGGTTCACGCGCACCGAGCGCGTCGTCACGCTGTATTCGCAAGGCATCAACCAGTCGTCGAGCGGCGTCGACAAGGTCAACGCCATCATCAATTGCCATCTATTGACCGGGCGCATCGGCCGTGCCGGCATGGGGCCGTTCTCGCTGACCGGCCAGCCCAACGCGATGGGCGGCCGCGAGGTCGGCGGGCTCGCCAACCAGCTCGCCGCGCATATGGAGATCGACAATCCCGCGCACCGCGCGTTGGTGCAGCGGTTTTGGCGCGCGCCCGTGATTGCGGAGAAGGCCGGGCTGAAAGCGGTCGACATGTTCGACGCGATCGCCGACGGCCGCATCAAGGCGGTGTGGATCATCTCGACCAATCCGGTGGTGAGCCTGCCGGATGCCGATCGCGCGCGCGCCGCGCTCGACGCCTGCGAGCTCGTCGTGGTGACGGATTGCATGCGCGACACCGACACCACGCGCCATGCCGACGTGCTGCTGCCGGCACTGGCGTGGGGCGAGAAGGACGGCACCGTCACCAATTCCGAGCGCCGGATCTCGCGGCAGCGGCCGTTCCTGGCAGCTCCGGGCGAGGCGCGCGCCGACTGGCGCATCATCTGCGACGTCGCCGCCCGGATGGGATATTCCGGCTTCGACTATGCCTCGGCTGCCGAGGTGTTCCGCGAGCACGCCGAACTGTCGGGCTTCGAGAATGACGGCCGGCGCGATTTCGACATCTCGGCGCTGGCTGCGCTCGACGACGGCGCCTATGAGGTGCTGGCGCCGGTGCAGTGGCCGGTGACATCGGAGCATCCGGCCGGCACGCCGCGGATGTTCGAGAGCCAGCAATTCTTCACGCCGGACCGCAAGGCGCGCTTCGTGCCGGTGGCACCACGCGCGGCGCGCAACGCGACCAGCCGCGACTTTCCGCTGGTGCTCAACACCGGCCGCGTGCGCGATCAGTGGCACACCATGACCCGGACCGGCAAAACCGGACGGCTATTGTCGCATGTGTTCGAGCCCTATGCCGAGTTTCACCCCGAGGACGCACGGCAGGCCGGGCTGCAAAACGAAGGATTGGTGCGGCTGACCAGCAGCTGGGGCGAGATGATCGCGCGCGTCGTGGTCAGCGCCGACCAGCGCCGCGGCTGCGTGTTCGTGCCGATGCACTGGAACGCGGAGTTCGCCGGCGAGGGACGCGTCAACGCGCTGGTCAATCCGGCGACCGATCCGCTGTCCGGCCAGCCGGAGTCCAAGCACACGCCGGTCAAGGCCGTCCCTTACGCGCCGAAATGGCACGCCTTCATCCTGAGCCGCGACGCGATCAGGCGTCCGGCAAGCGGCTACTGGGTTTACGGCAAGGCCGGCGATTGCACGCGGCTGGAACTTGCGCTCGACACTCGCCCGGAGAGCTGGCGCGACTGGGCGAGGGCGCAGCTCGGCCTCGACGGTGTCGAGATCGAATGGATCGCCTATCGCGATCCGGCCGCGGGCCGCTTCCGCTACGCGGCGGTGCGCGACGGCCGGCTCGAGGGCTGCGTGTTCATCGCGCCCGATCACACGCTGCCGTCGCGTGCGTGGCTGACCGGGCTGTTCGCCGAACAGCAATTGTCGGCCAATGCGCGGATGTCGCTGCTGGCCGGACGGCCGTTCGGCGCGGGCGAGGATGTCGGTCCGATCGTCTGCTCCTGCTTCAGCGTCGGACGGCACCAGATCACCGCCGAGATCAGGAAGGGCGCCGACAGCGTCGATGCGATCGGCCGTTGCCTGAAGGCTGGCACCAATTGCGGCGGCTGCAAGCCCGAAATCGGCAAGCTGATCGGCACCACCACGCAGCCGCGGCAGGCGATCGCGTCCTGAATCTTCGCGCGTCGCGACCGCGCCAGGGCGAAACGCAAGCAGTGCAATTGGGTCGCGATCCGCCCGGAAGCGGACTCATCATGCCTCGAGTGCTTCCGGTCTCGACCCGGCGCGGACATGTGGGGCTCATCTTACCCATCTCGCCCGAGCGTGATAACGTCCGCGGTGCTCAACTGATACGATCAATTCTTCCTTGGGATCGACAAATGACTTTGCGAGCAATTTTCGCCGCATGCGCTATTGCGGCGTCTGGGTCGCTCATGATGACAATCGACGCGCTTGGTCAGAAGCAATCGCTAAAGGATCAACTGGTTGGTACGTGGACGCTGCTCTCATGGGAGCAAAAGAAAGGTGACGGCGCCAAGGTCCAGCATTATGGGGCCGCTCCGAAGGGCGTCGCGTTCTTTGATGCGGGTGGGCGATACATCATCACAGTGATGCGCTCAGATCGAGCTAAATATGCAAGCAATACCCTGCGGCAAGGCACACCCGAGGAATACAAGGAAACCGCCGACGGCACGATAACTTACTTTGGAACGTATTCGGCAAACGAGGCAGATAGCAGCATCGCAATCCACGTGGAAGGCAGTTCTTTTCCAAACTGGAATGGCACCGAACAGAAGCGCTTTGTCGCGATTGCGGGTGACCAACTGACGCTGACCGTTCATCCCCCGGCAGGAGATATAGTTGAAGTGATTTGGAAACGAGCGAAGTGATCTGGCCGTCAAGCCTGCTTGTGGCCTAACGTCGAAGGTCCACTCGTCCGTGAGCACGCCAGCTCATTTGAGCAGGGCGGACGCCGCCCGGTTTGGCCGCCATGGGCGGCTCCTGGCCCAACCGAGACATGCGCGGTTCAAGATTGGTGCGGCGCAAATTGACCTTTGAACCCTATTTTCATGGTCGCAATTTCCTGATGTGATCTTCAATATTGCGAGCCATTTTGCTGCGACGCTTGCTCAGCGGCACCCATGATGTTGTGACTAGAACTATTAGACAGGAAGGACATCGCATGCCTTCACGCCGTCATTTCCTGACCGGCACTGTCGCGACCGGTGTCGCGCTGTCAATGCAGCATGCCGCGACAGCAGTCGCGCAGCAAAAACGAGTGATCGTCGATTCGCAGGTTCACCTGTGGCCGGCGAGCACCCCGGAAAGACCCTGGCTCCCCGGTGCCAAACCGCAGCTTCCGGAGCCCTTCACCATCGAGCGAATAATTCCCCTGATGGACGAGGCTGGCGTCGATCGCGTCGTCATCGTTCCGCCAGTGTCGCTCGAAGGCGAGCGCATCGACTATGCCCAAGAGGCGGTCAAACGATACCCGGGCCGCTTCGCCATCATGGCGCGTGTCGCTCTCGACAAGCCCGACCGCGCGGCACGGCTTGCGACCTGGCGCGACCAGCCCGGCGTGCTGGGCGTGAGGTTGAACTTCGGCCCCGGCGAAGCGGTGTGGCTGACCGACGGAACCGCGGACTGGTTCTGGCCGGCGGCGGAGAAGGCCGGCCTGCCTGTGATGTTTCTCACGTCGGGCCAGACATCGCTGTTCGCCCAGATCGCCGAACGACACCCGCAACTTACGCTCATCATCGACCACATGGGGGTCGGCGCGGGCCTGCGCCCGCGTCCTGGCTCATCGGAAAACAACGCGGTGCCGGAAGCTATCGTCCAGGCGGCGGCGCTCGCAAAATATGCGAATGTGTCGGTGAAGTTGACGTCGGTACCGCTGATTTCGACCGAGCCATATCCATTCCGTGACGTGACCCCGCATATCCACCGCCTGTTCGACGCCTACGGCCCGGAGCGCTGCCACTGGGGAACCGATGTCACCAATTCATTCGCCCGGGCCACCTACCGGCAGCGTGTGACGCAATTCACTGAGGAGCTTCCGTTCCTTACCGAAAGTGACAAGGACTGGATCATGGGTCGCGCGATCCTGGCGCGGCTTCGCTGGACGTGAACCAAGCTTGCTGCGATGCAGGCACGCCAAGGTTTCGGTTCACCTCTCCCCGCCGGAAAGAGGCGAACCTCCGTTGCCGCTCCAGCGCCGCCTGATCCCATCGCGCTTTAGCAGCCGCGGCAGATGCTCTTCAGCTTGCTGTTGAGCAGGCGGTCCTCTTCGTCCGAGGCCGCCTTGGTGTAGGGGGCGTTGCCGTGGCGCTTGTCGTCGGCAAAACCGCCGGCGCCGGTGGCGCCGCCCACGTGCATCGCGTGCCCGCCGCCATGGCCATGGCCATGGCGCGCGTCAGCCGCCGGCATAGCGACTGCAAGCAGCGCCAGCAGCAGCCCGACCGTCGTGATCGTCCGCATGTTTTCCTCCTCGTCGCGCCAAATACCGCTGACGCTGAGGCAAATCGGTGTCGGCCATCTTCACAATTTCGCGTGGCGGCAATCGGGGCAGGGGCCGGCCGGTTCCGGCCAAATACCGCCGGTGCGTCGCACATAGGCCGCCCGTGGATGGCTTCATGCCGACAATGCAGTGCTCGTCACACCAAAATGGTGTATCGGCAGGCTTGAGCGCGCGCGGGCAGCGGCCCGGCGCCACACAATCAAGATATCGCAAGACTTTGGAGGAACGTTCATGTCGGCTCTGCCACTCTCGGGCATCAAGATTCTCGACCTGACGCGGGTGCTCGCAGGCCCGCTGTCGGCCCAGATGCTGGCGGATCTCGGCGCCGAGGTCATCAAGATCGAGCGGCCCGGCGGGGGCGACGACGCCCGCGCCTTCGGCCCGCCTTATCTCACCGATCCCGAAGGCAAGCAGAACAACAACAATTCGTTCTATCTCTGCGCCAACCGCAACAAGAAGTCGGTCACCGTCAACATCGCCAAGCCGGAAGGGCAGGCGATCATCCGCGAGCTTGCCAAGACGGCCGACGTGATGATGGAGAACTACAAGGTCGGCGACCTCAAGCGCTACGGCCTCGACTACGAGACCATCAAGCAGCTCAACCCCGGCATCATCTATTGCTCGGTCACCGGCTTCGGCCAGACCGGACCTTACGCACCGCGCGCCGGCTATGACGCGATCCTGCAGGCTATGGGCGGCCTGATGAGCGTCACCGGCCATATCGACGGCGAGCCCGGCGAAGGCCCGATGAAGGTCGGCCCCTCGATCGTCGACTACATGACCGGCATGAACACCTCGATCGGTATCCTCTCGGCGCTCTACCATCGCGACGCCAACAACGGGGAAGGGCAGCATATCGACGTCTGCCTGTTCGACACCGTGATCGCGTCGCTGTCGCACTGGCTGCAGATCTACCTCGTCAATGGCAAGACCCCGCCGCGCCGCGGCACCTGGGGCAATGGCGGCATGCCGGCCGGCGTGTTCCGCTGCACCGACGGTGAGCTGATGCTGGTGGTCGGCAATGACGGCCAGTTCCAGCGCACCTGCGCCGTGCTCGGCGAGCCCGAACTCGCGAGCGACAAGCGCTTCGTCAAGAACAACGACCGCGTCGTGCACGGCAAGGAGATCATGGCGATCTTCGCCGGGCTGTTCCTGAAGCACCCGGTGGCCTACTGGCTGGAGAAGCTCGAGGAGGCCGGCGTGCCGTCGGGCCCGATCAACAATTTCGAGCAGGTGTTCAGCGATCCGCACGTGCAGTCGCGCGGCATGCGGGTGAAGGTCGATCATCCGTTCGAACCGAACCTGTCGCTGATCCGCAACGCGCTGACCTTCTCCGGCACGCCGATCACCGAATACCGCGCCCCGCCGCTGTTAGGGGCCGACACCAGGGAAGTCCTGGCGACCATCGGCTATGACGACGCCAAGGTCGAGGGGCTGAAGGCGCAGGGGATTCTGTAGGCTCGCGCGCCCTCGAGCCGCCATTCCGTCATCCTGAGGAGCGGCCACTTGGCCGCGTCTCGAAGGGTCGACGGCCCGGCCGGTGGCCGTCGATCCTTCGAGACGGCCGCTGCGCGGCCTCCTCAGGATGACGGTCAGACAGTGGAGCCCGCGCGATAACACTTCGACCGATATCGAAGCATCATTGACATCCGCCCGCTAGATTGGCGCCATCGATCCCTCATCGAAGGTGCCAATCATGAAACGGGAAGTGGTCCGCGTCGAGCCGATCTCGAGCTGGCTCGAGCGCTGGAAGGCGCCGGCATCGCCGGTCACCCGCGCCGGCAACATGGTGTTCGTCTCCGGCCTGCCGCCGTTCGATCCCGCGACCGGCGAGTTCGCCGCCGGTGCGTCGATGGAGCGGCAAAGCGAGCTGGTCATGGAGCAGCTCAAGCAATGCCTTGAGGCGGCCGGCGCCACGCTCGACAATGTGATGAAGTGCAACGTGTTCTGCACCTCGGCAAAGCACTTCACAACCTTCAACGCAGTCTATGCAAGGTACTTCCCGCACCAGCCGCCGGCGCGGATCTTCGTCTGCATCCCGGAATGGACCGGGCCGTTCGACGTCGAGATCGACTGCATCGCGATGGTGTAGGGCGCGCCGACGGAGTCTCGCATCGCGCAACAGGCTTCGCGTCACCTCGCCCCGCGTGCGGGGAGAGGTCGGATCGCATCGTGAGATGCGATACGGGTGAGGGGGAGTCTCCGCGAGTTCGGCTGCAACCGTCTGCGCGGATCGGCCCCTCACCCCAATCCTCTCCCCGCAAGAGCGGGGCGAGGAGCGCAATCCTATTGCCGGCGTTATCCGGCCTGGCTTCTTCGCGCGCGTTTCACAGATCCTGGCGCGTCAGCCGACCGTGCATCGCGACCGGCCGCGCGGCCGGCCTGCTCGGCACGTCGCCCATCGTGAGTGCCGTCACCGAGACCGTGACCACGCGGTCGATGATGCCGCGGACGTCGTCCAGGTCGCATTTGCCTTCCGACAGCCGCAGCAGGCGTTCCTTCTCGCGGATGGTGTGGTGCGCCATCGCGAGCGCGAAGTGCAGGCCCCAATAGAGCTCGGTGTCGCTGCTGGCCGGCATCGCGCGGCGCATCGCGGCGGCAAACTTGCGCAAGTGATCGACCTCGCGATTCTTGATGCGGCGGATCGGCGGCACGGATTCGATCGAGGCGCGGATCATGAAGCGCGCCGCGGTCGAGCCCTCGCGATCCGGCCCGAGGCAGCCGCGCAGGGTGGGGCCGACGAGGGCGCGCATGATGTCCTCGATCGCGGCGCGGCCGCCGCCTTTTTCCTCCGCCGCCCGCAATTCGTTGAGACGCTCGCGGTTGGTCTGGATGCTGCGGGTGACGAACAGCTCCGCGATCAATTCGTCCTTGGAGCCGAAATGATAGTTCACCGCCGCGAGGTTGACGTTCGCTTCCGCGACGATGTCGCGCAGCGTGACGTCGCCGAAGCCGCGGTCGGCATAGAGCCGCTCGGCGGCGGCGAGAATGGCGGATCGGGTCTGGTCGCTGGCCATGGCTGGGAGCCTTTCCGTTATTCCGCGGTACGCCGGGGAATGACGAAGACGACAGGGAGTTGCATTTCAAACATTTGTATGAAACTATCGTTTGAAGAGCTGGAAATGTCAATCCGCTGATCGCGGGGCAGCATTCTGGCACACCACCGCCGCTCTTCTGCGAACGCCCTTGCGAGCCGCGGAGGCGGGGTCAACAATGTCGACAAATGGCTGCGGCCCGAGTGAGCGGCCCAAGTCTAGGAAACGAGGAGCGTCCCATGGATTTCACGATGTCGCCCAAGCAGAAGGAATGGCTGGAGCGCGTTCAGGCTTTCATGAAAGCGCATGTTCGGCCCGCCGTGCCGATCTACGACAAGCAGGACGCCGAAGGCCCGCGCTGGAAGGTGATCCCGATCCTCGAGGATCTGAAGAAGAAGGCGAAGGCCGAAGGCCTCTGGAACATGTTCATGCCGCCGTCCTCGCATGAAGACGATGAATTCCATGGCGCGGGATTGACCAATCTCGAATACGCGCTGCTGTCGGAGGAGATGGGCCGCATCTCCTGGGCGTCCGAAGTGTTCAACTGCTCCGCCCCCGATACCGGCAACATGGAAGTGTTCATCCGCTACGGCACCAAGGAGCAGAAGCGCAAATGGCTGCGCCCGCTGATGGACGGCGAGATCCGCTCCGCCTTCCTGATGACCGAGCCGGCGGTCGCTTCGTCCGACGCCACCAACATCGAGACCCGCATCGAGAAGGACGGCGATCACTACGTCATCAACGGCCGCAAATGGTGGTCGTCGGGCGTCGGCGATCCCCGCTGCAAGATCGCGATCCTGATGGGCAAGACCGACTTCAACGCCGCCAAGCATCAGCAGCAGTCGCAGATCCTGGTGCCGCTCGACACCCCCGGCATCAAGGTCGAGAAGATGCTGCCGGTGTTCGGCTTCGACGATGCGCCGCACGGCCACGCCCAGGTGCTGCTCGAGAACGTCCGCGTGCCGAAGGAAAACATCCTGCTCGGCGAAGGCCGCGGCTTCGAGATCGCGCAGGGCCGGCTCGGTCCGGGCCGCATCCATCACTGCATGCGCACCATCGGCCAGGCCGAGGAGGCGCTGGAGAAGATGGTGAAGCGGCTCGCCTCGCGCACCGCGTTCGGCAAGAAGATCATCGAGCATTCGGTCTGGGAGCAGCGCATCGGCGACGCCCGCACCGACATCGAGATGAACCGTCTGCTCTGCCTCAAGGCCGCCGACATGATGGACAAGGTCGGCAACAAGACCGCGCAGGCCGAGATCGCGATGATCAAGGTCGCGGCTCCCAACATGGCGCTGAAGATCATCGACCAGGCGATCCAGGCCTATGGCGGCGGCGGCGTCTCCGACGAGGCAGGCCTCGCCCGCGCCTATGCCCACATCCGCACGCTCCGTCTCGCCGACGGTCCGGACGAGGTGCACAATCGCGCCATTGCCAGACTTGAACTTCGGAAGTATGCAAACACGTCGCACTGATCTTGCTGCGCGATCACCATTCTGAACCTCATCCTGAGGAGCCCGCAGGGCGTCTCGAAGGATGCAGGCTACAGGCGGGGCCTCATGGTTCGAGACGCGCGTTCCGCGCTCCTCACCATGAGGGTGTGACGGAGTGAACCGAAGGGAACGCATGATAGCGTTCCCCAAGAATGATTGAGGGAGCGTCATCGTGGCGGACGGCGTCAGGAAAGACGAGGAATTTTCCGGCACAAGGGAAGTCGAGGAGCGCCATCGTATCAACGAGGCCAGTCTCGACGCCTGGATGAGGGAACACGTCGAGGGTTATCAGGGCCCGCTCACGGTCCTGCAGTTCAAGGGTGGCCAGTCCAACCCGACCTACAAGCTCGAGACCCCCGGCCGCAACTATGTGATGCGGCGCAAGCCGTTCGGTAAATTGTTGCCGTCGGCGCATGCGGTCGATCGCGAGTTCCGCGTGATCGCGGCGCTTGGCAAGCAGAATTTCCCGGTCGCGAAAGCCTACGCGCTGTGCACCGACGACGCGGTGATCGGCTCGGCCTTCTACATCATGTCGATGGAAGAGGGGCGGGTGTTCTGGGATCCGACGCTGCCGACCCAGGAGCCCGACGCGCGCCGCAAGATCTTCGCCAGCAAGATCGAGACGCTGGCCAAGCTTCATCTGTTCAATCCCGAGGCGATCGGCCTCGGCGACTTCGGCAAGCCCGGCAATTATTTTGCGCGGCAGGTCGACCGCTGGACCAAGCAGTACCGCGCCTCCGAAACCCAGCACATTCCCGAATTCGAGAAGCTCGCCGAGTGGCTGCCGAAAACCGTTCCGGAGCAGAAGCGCGTCTCGATCGTCCATGGCGACTATCGCCTCGACAACATGATCTTCCACGCCACCGAGCCGCGGGTGCAGGCGGTGCTCGACTGGGAATTGTCGACGCTCGGCGATCCCATGGCTGACTTCACCTATCTGCTGATGCAGTGGACCATGCCGGGCCTCGTCAATGCCGACCTCAAGGCATTGAACATTCCGAGCCAGGATGAGGCGGCGCAGATCTACTGCGACGTGACCGGCATCCCGGTGCCCGACCTGAACTGGTATTTCTCCTACAATCTGTTCCGCTTGGCGGGCATCACGCAAGGCATCGCGGGGCGGGTGCGCGACGGCACCGCGTCGAATGCCAAGGCCCTCGAGTCGGCCAAGCGCACCGTGCCGCTGTCGCAGGCGTCTTGGGAATACGCGCAGAAGGCCGGCGCAACCTGATCCAGGAACGCGGCGCGATCCTCAGGGCTCGCGCCGCATTTCTTTTCACCTCGCCCCGCGTGCGTCGCTTGCGGGGAGAGGTCGGATCGCATGCAGCGAAGCGAAATGCGATCCGGGTGAGGGGGACTCTCCGCGAGTCCGTCCTTCACGGAGTTTGCAGAGGCAGCCCCTCACCCCAAGCCTCTAAGAGCGAGCAGGACGCCGGCGAAGCTGATGCGATGACGCGATCCTCAGGGCTCGCGCCGCCGCTGCAAAGTGCGGCATGTTTCCGCATTGTAGCGATCTGTGACTTGAGTTCGCGCTGCCGCTTTGGCAAGTCAGTCCGGTCAACGCCCGCCCTGGTCCTGATCGGACATTTTCATTTTGACCCTTTCCTCGAATCTTCGCGGCAGCCTGTTCATGGCTGCGGCCATGGCCAGCTTCACGGTCAACGACACCATCACCAAGGCGGTGTCGGCGGAGCTCAACATCGGGGAGATCCTGCTCGTCCGCGGCCTGGTCGCCATGGTGCTGGTCGCGGCGCTCGCCTGGTACCGCGACGCGCTGCGCAGCTTCCGTGCGCTGCTGATCTGGCCGGTCGGACTGCGCGTCCTTGGCGAGATCGGCGGCACGCTGACCTATCTCTCCGCGATCTCGCAGATCCCGCTCGCCAACGCCTCGGCGATCTTCCAGGCGTTGCCGCTGGTCATCACGCTCGGCGCGGCGCTGGTGTTCGGCGAGCCGGTCGGCTGGCGGCGATGGCTCGCGATATCAGCCGGCTTCATCGGCGTCCTCGTCATCGTTCGGCCGGGTGCGGAAGGCTTTAGCCAGGCTGCGCTCTTGGCGCTGGCGTCGGTCGGCTTCTGCGCGGTGCGCGATCTCGCCACCCGCCGCATCCCGAAGCACTTGCCGACCGTGTTCATCACGCTGCTCACCACCGTGACCGTAACGACGGCGGGTGCTGTCGTTCTTGTCCCGCTCGGCGGCTGGCGCCCGCTGTCCGGCAATGCGCTCGGCCTGCTCACATTCGCCGCAGTGCTGATCCTGATCGGTTACCAGTGCATCATCGTGTCGCTGCGCACAGGCGACATCTCGGCGGTGGCGCCGTTCCGCTACACCGCGCTGCCGTGGGCGATGCTGACGGGCTATCTCGCTTTCGGCCACAAGCCCGACGGTCCAATGCTCGCCGGCGCCGCGATCATCGTCGCCTCCGGCCTCTATGCCTTCTACCGCGAGCGCAAGCGCGACAAGCTGCGTCCGGCCGCGACCGGACCGGGCCTGCCGCCGGACGGGCTGTGATGCATCCGTGATCCGTAGGATGGGTGGAGCGCAGCGATACCCATCATGGCGCCGCGGATACGAGGGGATGGGTTTCGCTTCGCTCTACCCATCCCACGCAATCATTTGCAAATCACTTCGCGCAATGCGCGATCAGCCGTGCGACGAATGCGCCGCACGCCTCGAGTTGCGACATCTCGACGAACTCATCCGGCGTATGCGCCTGTGCGATCGAGCCGGGGCCGACCACGACGGAGGGCACGTCCGCCATGCTGACGAACAGGCTGGCCTCGGTGCCGAAGGCGACCTTGGCGTGGTCGTTGCGGCCGGCAAATTGCTTGGCGAGCGTGACGATCGCAGCGTCCGCCGCGGTGTCGAGCGCGGGATAATCGAGGATCTCCTCGAAGTCGATGCCGCATTCGGGATGCCGCTTGCGCATCGCTGGCTCGATCTCGGCCTTCGCCCAGGCGATGATCGCATCGGTCACTTCTCTCGACTCGGTGATGCCGATGCCGCGGCACTCGAATTCCACGGCGCAATGGTCGGGCACGATGTTCAGCGCGGCGCCGCCATGCACGATGCTGGTGAGCAGGGTCGAGTGCGGGACATCGTAGAGGCTGACTTGTTCGGCATCCGCGGCCAGCAACGCGGCGCGACGGCGGATTTCGGTGATCAGGTCGGCGGCATATTCGATGGCGTTGACGCCGTCGGGCGCGATCGAGGAGTGGCGGGCGAGCCCGCGGAACGTGGCGCGCACGCCGTGCTTGCCCTTGTGCCCGATGATCACCTGCATCTGGGTCGGCTCGCCGACGAAGCAGCCAAGCGGCTTGATCGGCTTGCGTGCGACCTCGCGCAGCATCGGCCGCACGCCGACGCAGCCGATCTCCTCGTCATAGGAGATAGCAAGATTGATCGGCGTCTTCAGATCGGCCGCGAGCATCTCGGGAACCATCGCGAGGCAGACGGCGACAAAGCCTTTCATGTCGGTGGTGCCGCGGCCGTACAGCCGCCCGTCGCGCTCGACGAGCTCGAACGGGTTGTGGCTCCAGTCCTGTCCCACAACCGGCACGACGTCGGTATGCCCCGACAGCACCAGCCCGGCCTTGTCCTCGGGGCCGATCGTGACCCACAACGAGGACTTCTGTCCGGTTTCGTCGACGATGCGCTGACTGCCGACGCCAAGCGAGGCGAGGTAGCGCTCGATGTAGTCGATCAGGGGCAGGTTGCTGCGGTCGCTGACGGTGTCGAACGCGACGAGGTCGGCCAAGAGCTTGCGGATGCGGTCGGGACGTTGATTTTGCATTGCCTGTTCGTTTGCGAGGGACTGTGCGAGGAATGACGAGTGTGCGGGCGATCCTGCCAGCGAAGTATAACAGCTGGTTGGCCTGCCGGGGCCAAGCAATATTCGGACCGTTGCCGGCGGTTATTGCAGACCCATCCTACGGCGCACGGTTGCTCGGATCCGGTCGTCTCACCCGATCGAGGGCGCGCTTCGCGGTCGTCACGAACGTGGGTCGAGATGCGGTGGACGCTGCGCGTGGTAAATCATGTCGCGAGAACGCGGATGTATGACCCGCAGCGAACCACACCTTCGATGTCGTCCCGGCGAAGGCCGGCAACTGTTATGTTGGTTTGGTCTGCAGGTACGGCTTTCGGTCTCGCATCATGGCATTGAGGACCGTGAGCAGCTTCCTGGCGACGGCGATGAGGGCGAGCTTGGCTGGTTTTCCGGCCTGTCGCAGTCGTGCATAGAAGGCCTTGAACGGATCAGCTCTGCGAACTGCGTTGAGGGCCGCCATATAAAGGGCGTCACGAATGCGCTTTCGGCCGCCCGCAATCTTGCGCTTGCCGCGGAAGGTGCCGCTGTCGACGTTGAAGGGAGCAAGGCCAGCGAGCGCTGCGAGTTGTTTCGGTCCGACCCGCCCGAGTTCCGGCATCTGCGCGATGAGCTGCATGCAGGCCACGGGACCCACGCCGGGCAGCGAACGCATTAACTTCGCATCGTCCGCGATCTGCGCTTCGGCTTTAATCAATGCGCTGATGTCGGCCTCGATCTCGGCGATCTCGCTGTCGAGGACCTCGATGAGGCGGCCGATGCGTTCGGCCATGGCGCGATCGTCGGCCTCGCTGCGCCGGTTCTTCTCCTGGGCGCGCATGAGGACCAGCTGATCCCGCCGTTTTGCAAGCCTCGCCAAGGCGCCCCGTGCAGGATCGGCGACCTGCTCGGGGGCGGGCTGCATGGCCCGCGCAAAGGCCGCCAGCATCCGCGCATCGATCGGATCGGTCTTGGCGAGTAGGCCGCTGGCCCGTGCAAAGTCGCGGGCACGGGCCGGGTTGATCCGTGCGAACTGGATCCCGGCCTGACGCAGCGCCTCGCGAAGCGCGAGGTCATAGATACCCGTCGCCTCGAAGACCACCAGCGCATCGCATTGCCAACGCGCCACCTGCTGTGTGATGGCCTGTGTCGCGTTGGCAATGCGCCTCGGCACGCCGTCAGCCTCATCAAAGATATCGAGGTGTTTCTTGGAGATGTCGATTCCGACGTAACGAAGAGCTATGATCACGGTGCCTGTCCCTGTGATGCGAGGTCTGTTGGTGCAGCCTCGTGCAACTGTTCAGGTTGATAGATGGAACGGGCGGGAGACCGAGCCGGCTCACGGCGTCAAGCGCCAAGGACCCAACGGCTTCCCGCCCACCCTCATCCTGACACACTTCCAAGACACAGGGACCCATATGTGGACGGCCCCCGTGGCACAAGAGCTTTTTGGTGAGATCGGATCGCTTGCATCCATATGTCCGGCCTGTTGAGTGCGATCGGGTCGATCGCTGGCCAAGATGGGTTGCGCGATGCGAGTTCCAAACAACCAGGCGACCTGTTGACGGCCGATGGGTCCCACGGATTGTCTCGCATCGTTGCTCGATCGATCGCTCCATCTGCTCCTGCAGCTCCGGGTCGACCGGCGAGCGAGCCCGCCGGCCGGCCAATCTGTTAGGTGGCCGGAATGGGATTCATCCGTGCCACATCGTAGCTCTCACCTGTTGCCATCAGCTTCCAGGCGATGCGGGCCACCTTGTTGGCGAGCGCCACGGCCGCAAGCTTCGGCGGCTTGCGCCGGATCAGTGCCAGCAGCCAGCGCGAGTGATGACCGCGCCCGCGCCTGGCCTGCTGGATCACCGCCGTGGCCCCGATCACCAGCAGCCGTCGCAAGTCCTCGTCGCCCGCCCGCGTAATCTTGCCGAGCCTGGTCTTGCCGCCGGTGGAATGGTCTTGAGGTGTGAGGCCGAGCCAAGCCGCAAAGTGCCGGCCGGAACGGAAGGCAAGCGGATCCGGCGTCTTCATCACCAGCATCGTCGCAATGATTGGACCGATCGAGGGAATCTGCGCCAGACGCCGACCCGTGGCATCGGATCGGTGCCAGGCCATCAGCTTGGCTTCGATCTCCCCAAGCTCGCCCTCGAGCCTGGCGTACTCGCGGCCCAGCACGACAAACAACTCGCGCGCCAGGGCGGGAAGCGTCTCGTCCTGCGCAATCCGCGCCAGCAGCGGCTCGACCTTGTCGACCCCTTTGGCTGCGATCAGGCCGAACTCCGCCGCATGGCCACGGATCGTATTGCCAAGCTGGGTGCGCCGGGCGATCAATCCATCGCGGATACCCGTCAGCATCAGCGCGGCCTGTTGCTCGGCCGTCTTGACTGGCACAAAGCGCATGCTCGGCCGGCCCATCGCTTCACACAGCCCTTCCGCATCCCGCCCGTCGTTCTTGTTCCGCATCACGTAGGGCTTCACCAGTTGCGGGGCCATCAGCTTCACCTCATGGCCGAGCTTGCCAAGCTCTCGCGCCCAATGCTGCGAGCCTCCGCAGGCCTCCATCCCGATCACCGTCGGTGGTAACTTGGCGAAGAAGTCCAGCACCTGCTTCCGCGACAGCTTCTTGCGCAACACAACCTGCTCGGCTGCATCAACCCCATGCAGCACAAAAATATGCTTCGACGTATCCATACCGATGCGGATAATCTCTCTCACGGACGGCTCCCTTGTCTGAGATTGCAACAACCTCATTCTGGCACAACTGATGCCGTAGGGGGCCGTCCACCCCATCAACCACAAATGCCGATTGTTGCGTGACGCTGGGGCCACGGCCCGTTCCAACAACACAACCCTGTGGTTATGGGTCCCGGCCTTCGCCGGGACGACGGTCGTGAATGTGGAGTCATCTGGGCCGCCGCCGGGATGACCACTGGAGACTGGCGTTGCTAGATCGGCTTGCCCGTATACGGCATCGACGCCGTCAGGCCGCCGTCGACCGGGATGGCCTGGCCGTTGACGTAGGACGCTTCATCGCTCGCCAAAAACAATCCCATCGCGGCGAGCTCGTGCGGTTGGCCGGCACGCTTGAGCGGATTGAGCTGGCCGATCTTGTCCTGGGTGCCGCGCTCCTTGGCGCGATCGAACACCGGCTTGGTCATGCCGGTCTCGATCAGGCCCGGACACACCGCATTGATGCGCACCCCGGTGCCGGAGAGCGAGTAGGCGGTGGTCTGCACCAGGCTGATGACGCCGGCCTTGCTCGCGCCGTAGGGATGTCCGCTGGCACCCGACTTCAGGCCCGCGACGGACGCGGTGCAGACGATCGAACCGGAACCTTGCTTCGTCATATGAGGGATCGAATGCTTGATCGCGAGGAACGGGCCGATCAGATTGACGCGCAGCACTTCCTGCCAATGTTCGACGGTCTGGTCGGCGAGCGGGACGAGGCCGCCGCTGACGCCGGCATTGGCCCAGATCGCATCGAGCTTGCCGTATTTCGAAACCGCCTTCTCGATGAAGGCCTTCACGTCGCTCTCCGAGCCGGCATCGGCGGTGACGGCCTCGACGGTGCCGCCGGCGTCGCGCACCAGCTTGGCGGTCTCGTTCACGCCTTCGGTGCGATCGACCGCGATCAGCTTGGCGCCTTCCCTGGTGAACAGCAGCGAGGCGGCGCGGCCGATGCCGCTGCCAGCGCCGGTGATGATGACGGATTTGCCTTCGAGGCGGCCCATGATTTTCTCCCTGTTCACGTGATCCCCGACGCGTCTGCCGCGCGACGGAATTCAAACAAAATTTCAAACGTCCGAAGCACTTGAGACGATGTGCGGCGTGACGTACAGCGAGACGGGACACTATTGAAGGGCTCATCCGATGTCCAATCCAGACAAGCCTGACGTGACGGTGACGCGGTGGTGGTGGGTTCGCCACGCGCCGGTGCGCAGCGACGGCGGCAACATCTACGGGCAAGAGGATATCGACTGCGACACCGGCGACACCCAAGTGTTCGAGGCGGTCGCCAAGATGCTGCCGCGCGATGCGGTCTGGTATTCGAGCAATTTGAAACGCACGCACAAGACCGCGGACGCGATCTGGGCTGCCGGGTTTCCAAGACCTGAAATCATGACGCAGGAACGCGACTTCGCCGAGCAGCATCTCGGCCAGTGGCAGGGTATGAACCGCGCGGCGTTTCTCGCCAGCCGTCCGCCGGGCACGGCCTGGTTCGCCGATGTCAACGAGCCCGCGCCCGGCGGCGAGAGCTACATGGATCTCTATACCCGCGTCTGCCGCACCATCGTGCGGATCACCGCCGCGGAAGCGGGCAGGAATATCATCGCAGTCGGCCATGGCGGCGTCATCAAGGCCGCGGTCGGTCTGGCGCTTGGCGGCCAGCCGGACCGCGGATTGTCCTTCGACATCGACAACGTCTCGGTGACGCGGCTCGATCACATCGCGAGCGCCGGCCTGTCGACCTGGCGGCTGCCGATGGTGAACCAGCAGCCGTGGATTGCCGATCCGCGCCACGCCGCGATGCATCAGCCGTCCGGGCCGGAAGTCAGGCCGGCGAGCAAGCTTGCGTGATCGCTGCTATCGCAACCCCGCGACGCTGCTTAAGCTCAACGCAGAATTCAAACACCGCAACATCAGGGAGAGAAACATGACCTTGTTCGACATGAAGGGAAAAGTCGCCGTCATCACCGGCTCGACGCGCGGCATCGGACGCGCGATCGCCGAGCGCATGGCCGAGCACGGCGCCAAGGTCGTGATCTCCTCGCGCAAGGCTGACGTCTGCGAGCAGGTGGCGAAGGAGATCAACGACAGCTACGGCAAGGGCACCGCGGTTGCGATCGCGGCCAACATCTCGTCGAAGGAAAACCTGCAGAACCTGGTCGATGAGAGCAACCGCGCCTTCGGCAAGATCGACGTGCTGGTCTGCAACGCGGCGTCCAATCCTTACTACGGTCCGCTCGCCGGCATCTCCGACGATCAGTTCCGCAAGATCCTCGACAACAACATCGTCGCCAACAACTGGCTGATCTCGATGGTGGTGCCGCAGATGATCGAGCGCAAGGACGGCTCGATCATCATCGTGTCCTCGATCGGCGGCCTGAAGGGCTCGACCATCCTCGGCGCCTACGCGATCTCCAAGGCCGCCGACATGCAGCTCGCGCGCAACCTCGCCTGCGAATACGGCAAGCACAATATCCGCGTGAATTGCATCGCGCCGGGCCTGATCAAGACCGACTTTGCCAAGGCGCTGTGGGACAATCCGGACAATCTGAAGGCCTCGACCGCACGCTCGCCGCTGCTGCGGATCGGCGTGCCGGACGAGATCGCGGGCGCCGCCGTGATGATGGGCTCGCGCGCCGGCGACTTCATGACCGGCCAGACCATCGTGATCGACGGCGGCGCGACGATCAGCTGACGCCGACGTCGCCGAGGTCGCGATTTGTCGTCATGGCCGGGCTTGTCCCGGCCATCCACGTCGTCCTTCGCGACCCCAAAGACGTGGATGCCCGGGACAAGCCCGGGCATGACGAGGAGCAAGGGGAGGCGTGCTCGCCTTACTCCACCGCCGCATACACCCCGTTGCGCACCAGCGAGCGGGTATATTCGCGCTGGCCCGGGCCCTGCATCATGAAGACGGCGATCAGGTCTTCGCTCGGATCGATCCAGAAGAACGTGCCGGCCATGCCGCTCCAGAAATACTGGCCGACCGAGCCGGAGAACGGCGAGATGCCCTGCTGCATGCGCACGGCGAAGCCGAGGCCGAAACTGTGGCCGGGTGACACCAGCGTGCCCTGGATCGTGACGCCGGCGCCGAGGTGATCGGAGGCCATGAATTCGAGCGTCTTGCGGCCGATGATCCTGGCGCCGTCGAGCGAGCCGCCGTTCAGCAGCATCTGCGCGAAGCGGGCATAATCCATCGTGGTTGAAACCAGTCCGCCGCCGCCGGATTCCATCGCCGGCTTCTCCAGCATGTTGAACAGCTGCACCTTCTCGTTGGTCCAGGGATCGTTGGCAAACGCCTCGGCGAGGCGGCCGGCATTGGCTTCCCCGGTGTGGAAGGCGGTCTCGGTCATCTGCAACGGCGCGAGGATGCGCTCAGTGAGGTACGCGCCGAGCGTCTTGCCGCTGACGACCTCGATGATGCGGCCGAGGACGTCGGTGGAGCGGCTGTAGTTCCACTCGGCGCCGGGCTGGCAGACCAGCGGCATGCCGGCGAGCATGGTGGCGTGCTCGGCATTGGTGATCTTGCGGCTGCGCAGCCGCGACTGCTGGTAAAGCTGCTGCACCGGGCCGTTGCCGGTGTGGTCATAAGTAAGCCCAGACGTGTGGCGGAGCAGGTCCTGGATCGTCATCTGCCGTTTCGCCGCGACCAGCTCGAGCTTGCCGTTGTTCTCGACGCCGACCTTGGTCTCGGCGAATTCGGGGATGAACTTCGCAACGGGATCGTTGAGCAGGAAGTGGCCGTCCTCCAGCAGCTGCATGATGCCGACCGAGACGATCGGCTTGGTCATCGAGAAGATGCGGAAGATGGTGTCATGGGTCATCGGCGCCGAGGCGGTCGGGCTTTGCCGGCCGATCGCGTCGAACCAGCCGATCTGGCCGCGCCGAGCCACCAGCACCGTCACGCCGGGCACGGTTCCCTTGTCGACCTCGCGCTTGAAGGTATCGGATAGCGCCTGCAGCCGCGCGCCCGACAGTCCGATCGATTCGGGCTTGGCGAGGGGGAGGGACGGGGTGGTTGGGTTGGTGGCGTGCTTGGCGGCGGTCTGGGCGTTCATGGTCTCTCCCTGGTTCTTGATTCTTGCGGCGGAGCGCCGACGTGGGGTGATGGCCGAAGTCTGACGCAGAAGTTTTGCAATGAACAGAAGCTTCGCCGCTTCGCCCTTGCAAACCGGCCATGCCCTGTGCTTGAAACGGCGCGTACCGGCGGCGACGCTGGTTCCCTGCAGGAGTGTAGCTCAATTGGTAGAGCACCGGTCTCCAAAACCGGGGGTCGCAGGTTCGAGCCCTGCCACTCCTGCCAGCTAAATCAAATACTTAGCCATTATTGCGCGGCGAACGCACCGGGAACACTAGACGCGCGGGCCCCAGTTCGGACCCAAACGGGCTCAGCCGCCTCGCGAACGGCAGTCGACAGGCTGATGCAAGGGGGCGCATTTCGGATACGTCCGACGTGGAGCGATGACGTCCTGCGGAGCAGCTTCGCTAGGACTGCATTGGAATGTATTTCGTCCTTCGTACGAAGAATTGCTCGTACAATTTGTCGTCGCCAATTTCCCTGCCGACCTCCCTCAACGCGAAGAACGGCATCAGAACGACGAACATGATCAGCGCGACGACAAGTATTTCCTCCGGACTTCCTCCGCCCAATGAAGAGATGCTTTCGCCGAGCGTCTTGCCGCGCCACAAGCCCATAAGAGCGTCCTCAACCACGTGAAAGGACAGCAAGATCACGGCATACACGGCCGACTTGTATGCGATCGGATAGATCAGTGGCCTGTGCTTCATACCTTCGGCGATGTTGAACGCCTCCGCGACGAACATGATCTTCGCCAGCACCAATGCATTGATGAAGGCGAAGCCCTGATGATAGAATACGTTTTGCTGGTTCAGGACGATCGATCTGTGAACGGCAAACAGGCCGAGCAGGACCCAAAGGTAGAGAACAATCCAGAACAACCTCCGGGCCTCCGCGACGCCTTTCTCCTTGATATGAGCAAGTTGTTGATCGCGCATTGTCCGGTCTCCGACTCTGACGCACCAATCAAGGCTCGGCACCAATCCGCCGCCGTTCCAATTCATCCGCCAGGATCGGCACGCCGAGATTGCAGGCCTGCACGCCCTGCACAACGCAGAGCTTCAGCACCTCCATGATTTCCTCCATGGTCGCGCCTGCCTTGAGGGCACCCTTGATGTGCCGTCGCGTACCGGGCGCGTACATGTGGGTGTAGGAGGCATCGAAGGCGATGCTGAGAAGTTCGATGTCCTTTGGCGAGAAAGTGCCGCTGCCGTAAATGCCCGCGCCGGTCGCCATGAATTCATCGGTCCAGGCGGGGGCGAGTTCAAGGAACGGATCCCATGCGCTGTTCCATTGCCCGACCGTCTTCATCTTGTCGCAAGCCGGCGTCGCGGTTGCTTGCATCTTTGACGAGGATACGCCCGCTACCTTGGCCTCTTCGAGCAGAATGGGGGCGCCCAGACTGCATGAATGAATCGACATCACGGACGCCATCTTGAGAACTGTGAGGATTTCGTCCCGCGTCGCGCCCGCTTCGAGCGCAGCGCGGATGTGGCGCCGTGTTCCGTCTGGATTGAGATTTGTGCAGGCGGCGTTCAGTGCGACGCTGACGAGCTCGACAAGCTTCCGAGGCATGACCTCGTGGGCCCACGGGCCGGTTGTCATCTTGACACACGCGCGTGCCCAGGTCGGGTCCCATTCGTGGAGCGTACCGACCGCCGCATCCCATGGACCTGTCCGATGCGGCGAGCGGGTTGCGGTGTTCGCTTCAGCTTGCCGATTGCTGGTCATGTCCGCACCTCAACAAGTGTCGAGCAAATGTTGCTGGGTCCCGCATCAGTGGAATGCGGGACCCGTAGCACGGTCTATTCGGCGGCCACCTGTGTCGGCGGCACCATGCAGTAGGCCATCGGATGGGAATCGCCGCCGGTCTTTGCGACCGCCTTCTTGCCGTCGGTCTCCCACACCAGGAACCCGGTCTGTCCGTCCTTGCGGGTAGGCGGCAGGCCGAGGTTGTGCAACGTCTCCTCGACGCTGTCATACCAGACGCCGATCTTCATGATCTGGCGAGCTTCCTCCGCGGTTGCGACCTTGCGACCGAACTCCTTGCATATCCGCACGGCACCTTCGATCTGCTGCACGGTGGTCCGGCGCTTCTTGTCCGGGCCCCACAGATTGTCCTCATTGCCGACGCGCACGTGCTGCCCGAGCACGATCGCCATGGCGGAGATCGGAATCAGGCCGCGCATGCTGGTCCAGAAAGTCGCAGACGCTCCCTGCGGGACCTGACGAAGGAATTCCATCCAGTGATAGGGATTGCGGCCGAGCGTGCCGCCGCCATAGCCGGCAATCGCAAGGTTCATGGGCCCCATATAGACGCCGGCACGGATCAGCCGTTCTATAAGCTCCAGCTGATGGACATGGGCCGGGACGAAATACGGTTGAATCCGATTCTTCCGCAACCGCTTCAAGTGTTCGAGGTAGAAGGCCGGCCCAGCATCAACCCACATGCCTGCCCATGCCGCCTGGACCTTTGGGTTATTCTCGAGGTGGGTGCCCTTGATGTCGTCGGCTGACATCCAGGACATGATGTCCCACTGGGTTGTGCCGGTCGCGATCGTGACGCATTCCGGTTTTGGATCGAGCTCCGTCAACATGTGTCTCGTATCATAATCGAGCCATTTCGCCTTGGCGTCGGCCGACTTGGGAGCAAACGAGATCGAGCCGCCGACCTGCAGGATCATCTTGGGCACGGCCTGCTTCAGTCGGCCGATGAAGTAGTTGAACTGGTCGAAATCGATCGATCCGTGCCCGGTGGCGGGGTCACGCACATGCACGTGGAGCATCGTGGCTCCGGCATTGTAGCAGTCCACCGCGGCCTGAACCTGTTCATCCCACGTCACCGGGATGTCGGCGTCGCCGGGAATCCACTCCGGCCCATATGGGGCCGCGGTGATGATTAGTGGCGCCATGTTCTCAGGAAGAATCGAGTCGTCAGTGTAGTACATGTCCGTCTCCCTCTATCGTGTGGTCGTTGCATTTCACTTCAAAACCGCGCCTCGCAGTTCGTTGCCGCGACAGGAAGGCTGTTCAGTCGGGTTCTGGCGGTGGAAATGCAGTGCGGTCCGCCTGCCAGATGGCAAAGCAGTTTCCCTCGGGATCCGTGAGCACCGCATACCAGCCGGTTCTGGGCACGGCTGTCTTGGGACGCACGATATGTGCGCCGATGCGCTGCGCTTCCGAAAGAGTGTCGTCCAGCGCGCTGACGGTCACGTAAGGCAGCCATGAACTCGGTCCGTCCGCTGCGCGGTAGGTCAGACCGCCCCCGAAGCTCTTGCCATTCGCCGGTTCGGTTTGAATTCGCCAATAGTCGACGCCCGGCGCCTTCTCGATCTGCCAGCCGAAAAGGCTGGCGTAGAACCGCGCGAGCTGCGCAGGAGCTTCGCCGTAGACTTCAAAGTGAGTCACCAGGCTGGTCATCGATCCTCTCCCTCCATTGTTTGGCCGCAAGCCGTCGTCGCTGCATGTTGCGGCTCCCGACCGGAATACGTCGGGAGGCTAGCCGCGCTCTCCTGTTCCGCCTCTTGCTATCTGCAACACACAAAGGAGCGCAGAAATCGTCCATCCCGCCTTGTTGAACTTGACCAACATTGCAGCCAACAACATCGCAAAGATCGTTATCGATGCAGGCAATTGCGGGCTTCTCGTCAGAATACCGAATAGCCTTTTCGTGCCAGCCATCCGATTTTGATCAAACGAGCTCGGCGCTAAAGCCTGTGACCCTTCTGCCGTAGCGCTTCCGTCAGCCGCTGACGTAAATCCTCGCTTGCCTTGCGGCCGACGTCTTGACCGATCTGAGCGGTTTGCAGCGACATCGCAGACCACTTTTCGATTAGCTTTTGTCCTGCCGGCTGACGAAAGAAAGCGTCCATCTGGAACAATTCGTCGAGCGTGAAATTGGCGGCGTAGACGGCTGCCGCCTGCTCACGCATTTCATTGTAGTAGGGCGTATAGAGATCGCCGGCTTTGGTGACAATGAGATCGTAATCGCTTTCGAGCTCAGCTCTCTCTTGCGTGACCAGAGGTTTGATGCGGAACAGGATAGCAGGAAGCAGCGCCTTGTACTGATCCCCGAGCTTCAGGGTAACCACCAGGCTTCTCGCCACCGTCATTGCGTCGGGCGGCGGTGTTTGTGCGGACGTGGTCAAAGTCAAACCAAGAAGAATGCCGCCGATGACCAATGAATGTCTGGGCATGGAAAACCCCGCAAGGTTGTGTATTCCAAGCAATCGTCGCCTATTGAGCTGCAACTTGCGCCCCCTCGACGATGGTTTCTCCGACCTCGATCGCGGGTTGGCTGCCCTCTGTCACACGGATAAACAGGTCGGGCACCTTTGCCGCGCGGTCCAGAAACCAAGCTATGACCACCATGATCAGAACGCCGGCGAAACTAACCGCAAGCTGCTCCCAGGCACCCTTGGTGTACTGCGTCAGAATCCAATGCGCCGAAAATGACAGCAGCACGCCGATACAGAAGATCGGCAGGGAATGCTGACCGCAAAGTATCGTCGGGTGCAGCCATTTTGATTTCAACGGCTTCCACTCGGGTGAGATAAAGAGTGTGACGACGGTGGCGAGCGCCAGGAAGTGCGTGAAGCGCAGCATGTCGAGGTCGGTCTTGTCGATGGGATAGATCGCCTTGACCATCCATTTCGGGATCAGCGATTCGAGGAATGCGCTGTGCCAGGTCATGACGATGACAAAGGCGAACAAGAGCCAGGCCGCGGCTATCGTGAGCGCGGTCTTCGACCACACCCATTTCGAGTACTTTGCGATTTCTCCATGCCCGCACCAGGCGGCGAACACGAACAGGAGCTGCCAGCAGAACGGATTGAAGTACCAGGTCGTGCCCGGCGGATAGGATGCGATGTTCCAGTCGAACAGCCGCGACAGGACATAGAGCACCACGGAACCGGCCAGGGTGAGATTGGGACGGCGCACCAGGCACCAGACCATGAAGGGCGCTGCGAGCACCAGCGTAATGTAGAGCGGCAGCACGTCGAGATTGACCGGCTTGTACCGCAACGTAATCGCCTGCTGAATCAGCACGTCCGGGTGCTGAAGGAAGTTGAACACGTTGAATTCGTTTTCGTACATTGGATTGTCGAACCGCCGCGCGGTGCGCGCGATCTGCGCCGTAAAGATCAGAAACAGCATGATATGCGCGACGTACATCTGAGCTGCTCGCTTCCACAGACGTTTCATCGCCGCTGCGAACTGGCCACCGCGAACAATCGGGGTATAAATCCATCCGACCAGATAGCCGGAAATAAAGACGAAGAATTCAGCGGCGTCGCTGAATCCATAATTTCGCAACGTCAGCCACGACACGAGGTCGTGGGGGATGTGATCGAGAAAGATCATCCACAGTCCGATTCCGCGAAAGAAATCGAGCCGAAGGTCGCGTTCGACGGGGGTGAAGAGAGCTAGCGAGTCCCGGTTAAGCATGTCACGCTCCATTTGCTGGATGACGCGCCATTACGCTGTCACGCTTCTCGAACGCGTCGTGAGCAGACTTCCCGAGCGGGTCTCTCGGAAATGCCCGCGACATCGCACACAGGGGCCGTGTCGAAGGCGCCCGGCCTTGCACCCGAAATACCCATGCCAGACCTCTAGTCGTTACAAAGACCACGATTGGATTGTCAGGGTACCGCGTCATCTGACGTGACGTCTCAGTTTGACATGTTGATCGAGATCAATTCATGCCGCTTGTTATTTTGCGACACGTCCCATGGTCTCGCGTCCCCGAAGTGTAGTTAACCCGTAGGCGTCAAGCCGAGGTGCAGCGAATGGAAGGGCAGCAGCGTGTCGGAGCTCTGGTCGAGCTTCCCCAGGTCTTGCGAGAACTGGGCAAGGATCCCGCAGGCGTCATCGCGGGCGCGGGCATCAATCCCGACCTGCTGCGCAACCCCGAAAACTCGATTTCATTCATCGAGTTGGGCCGGCTCATCGAGGCTGGCGTAGCTGCGACGGGATGCCAGCATTTCGGATTCCTCGTCGGGCAGCGGTCAGGGACCGCCAGCCTTGGGCTCGTCGGGCGACTGATGCATACTGCTCCGACGCTCAAGGATGCGATCCTGGACCTCTGCACCAACCAGCGACGCTATGTGCGCGGCGCAGTTACTTATCTTGTGATCCAGGACGACGTCGCTTTTTGGGGGTATGCCGTGCACTATCCGGGTGTGCAGGCCGTTGACCAGATCATTGACGGAGCGATCGCGATCGGGTTCAATATGATGAGGGAGTTGGTCGGTGCGGCGCCCGAAGAGGTGCGCACCTCTCGTCGAACCCCAAGCAACGTTGAACCCTATCGCCGTTTCTTTGGATTCGTTCCTCGATTTGATGCAGAGCAGCATGCGCTGGTGTTTCCGGCCAGTCTCCTCGACCGTCCTGTTCGCGGTGCAAACGGGGAGCTGCGCCGAATACTGGAAAAGTCCATCGCCGCTTATTGGGCCGTCGAACTACCCTGCGTCACGGACACGGTTACCCGCATGCTGCGCGCAAGGGTGATATTTCCGGACGTCTCATTGGAAGAGGTCGCTAGCGAACTGTCGGTACGACCCCGGACGCTGAACCGCCGGCTGCAGGCGGAGGGCAAGAGCTTTCGCGAACTGGTGAACCAATCACGGTTCGAAGTTGCGCGCCAATTGCTCGCAGGCACGCGGATGGATATCACCGACATCGCGCTCGCGCTCGGCTACGCGGAGCTGAGCGGCTTCAGCCATGCCTTTCAGCGCTGGTCCGGTGTGGCGCCCAGCGAATGGCGGAGCAACTGATTGGCTTTGGCCCAATCCGGTTCTTGATGTGGTCTGTATGTTGAACTCGGAGCGAAACGCTGTCCCCCGCGAGCAAACAAGCCAGTAAGAGAGCCGCATCTGGCCGAGGTCCCGGACCCCGGCCATGATCATGTTTGCCTACTTGATGAGCGGGCAGCCGCCATCCTTGAGCGGCCGGAACGCCTGGTCGCCGGGGACTTCGGCGAGCACCTTGTAATAATCCCACGGCGCCTTCGATTCCTCGGGCTTCTTGACCTCGAACAGGAACATCGAGTGCACCATGCGGCCGTCCTCGCGGACCACGCCGTTATCGGTGAAGGCGTCGCGAACCGGGGTCGCGCGCATCTTGGCCAGCACCGGCTTGGTCTCCTTGGTGCCGGCGGCCTTCACCGCGTTGAGGTAGTGCAGGGTGGCGCTGTAGGTCGCGGCCTGGTTCATCGTCGGCATCCGCTTCATGCGCTCGAAGAAGCGCTTGCCGAAGGCGCGGGTGCGGTCGTTGAGATCCCAATAGTAGGCCTCGGTGATGATCAGGCCCTGCGCGAGCTTGAGCCCGAGGCTGTGGATGTCAGAGATGAACATCACGATGCCGGCGAGGTTCTGCCCGCCCGCAACGATGCCGAATTCGGAGGCCTGCTTGATGGTGTTGATGGTGTCGGCGCCGCCATTGGCCATGCCGATGATCTTGGCCTTCGAGGCCTGGGCCTGCAGCAGGAAGGACGAGAAGTCCGGCGTGTTGAGCGGATGCCGCGCGCTGCCGAGCACCTTGCCGCCGGCAGCGCGGACCACGTCGCCGGTGTCGCGCTCGATCGAATGGCCGAACAGATAGTCGGCGGTGATGAAGAACCAGGTATCGCCGCCGTTCTTCACGATCGCGCTGCCGACGGTGTGGGCGTTGGCGTAGGTGTCGTAGGTCCAGTGCAGCGTGTAGGGCGAGCAGGACTTGCCGGTGATGTCGGAGCTCGCCGCATCCGTCACGATCATGATCTTCTCGAACTGCTTCGACATCTCCATGCCGGCGAGCGCGGTCGCCGAGGTCGGCATGTCGATGATCATGTCGACATTCTCGGCCTCATACCATTTGCGGGTGATGGTGGCGGCGACGTCGGCCTTGTTGAGGGCGTCCGCGGTGACGAGCTCGATCGGCTTGCCGAACATCGACCCGCCGAATTCCTCGATCGCCATCTTGGTGGCCTCGACATTGCCGGCGCCGCCGATGTCCGAATAGACCGACTGGAAATCCGTGAGCACGCCGATCTTGAGCGGTGCCTGCTGCGCGAGCGCCGGCCCTGCCAGCACAGCCGCGATCAGGCCGGCGGCGGACAGACTCGTGACGATGGATTTCATGATGGTGTGCCTCCCCGAGGTGTTCTTATCAGTTTGTCCGACAAAGCTAGATTTGCCCGGTTCCGGTGTCAATTCCGGCCGCCTGGGTGCGACAATCAGGCCGAATATTGCTCGTTTGACGCCCCAAAAGCCTTCGCCTATCTTTTGTCCGACAAACGACAATCGGGAGTCCGGGGGAGCTGAAGATGCCCACCACGCCGCTGTTCCGACGCATCGATGTCGCGCCGGCCTATCAGAAGGTCGCCGACGCGATCGAACGCGAGATCATCAACGGCCGGATCAAGCCGGGCGAGCCGATCGGCACCGAGCAGCAGCTGGTTGCGCAGTTCGGCGTCAACCGCTCGACCGTGCGCGAAGGCATTCGCGTGCTCGAGGAGGGCGGGCTGATCCGCCGCGATTCCAGCCGGCGGCTGCAGGCCTGCCTGCCGCGCTACAACAAGCTCGCCACGCGACTGTCCCGCGCGCTGATCCTGCACGAGGTGACGTTCCGCGAATTGTTCGAGACCTCGATGACGCTGGAGGTCGCGAGCGTCGAGGGCGCGGTGGAGCGCGCCACCGAGGAGAACATCGCCGAGCTCGCCGGCAATCTCGAGCGCAGCGCAGCTGTCGTCGGCAATCCCGCTGCGCTTGCCGAGCTCGATGCGGAATTCCATGTGCTGATGGCCAAGGCTTCGCAGAACCGCGTGCTGCAGCTGGCGCGCGAGCCCGCCGCGCAACTGTTCTTTCCGACCACCGAGATGATCGTGGGCGGCGTGCCGGAGGGCGGCGCGCGCCTCGTCGAGGCGCACCATCATCTGCTCGACGCGATCAAGCGGCGCGACAAGGAGGCCGGCGTGCTGTGGACGCGGCGGCATTTGCAGGACTGGCGGCGCGGCTTCGAGAAGATCGCCTCGCTCGATCGCTCGGTCGAGCACACCTACATGGAACACGCTTACGCCGCCCGGCAATAGCGACGGCGCGGCCAAGACAAGACGCAAACAAGACAAGACGAAAACAAGACAGCGACAACAAGCACATTCGGGAGGGACAAATGAGCGGAGACATCGCAGCAACCATCCAGCGCGCCCGCGAGCACAGCATCGGCGATCTGTTGCGCCGGTCGGCGAAGCGCTACCCCGGCAAGACCGCGCTGATCTGCGGCGAGGTGAGCTGGAGCTTTGCGGAGATGGACGCGATCTGCAATCGGCTCGGCCGCGGCCTGCTCACGCTTGGCGTTGCGAAGGGCGATCGCGTCGCGGTGCTGTCGCGCAACTCGCACGGCTTCGCCGCGCTGCGGTTTGCGGTGGCCCGGATCGGCGCCATCCTGGTGCCGATCAACTTCATGCTCAATCCGGACGAGATCAATTTCATCCTCGCCAATTCCGGTGCCAAGCTGCTCGCGGTCGGCCCCGATTTCGTGGAGACGGCTCACGCTGCGGCTGCCAAGGGCTCGGCGGTCGAGACCCTGATCTGGCTGCCGGGCGAGGATCCGTCCACTGCGCCCGACGGCATCACGACATTCGACAGCCTGCTGCACAGCGACGCCTCGGCGCCGGATGTGTCGGTGGACAGCCGCGATCCCGCGCAGATCATCTACACCAGCGGCACCGAGTCGCTGCCGAAGGGCGCGATCCTCACCCATGAAGCCGTCATGTGGCAGTATGTCAGCTGCATCATCGACGGCGGCATGGCGACCGACGACACGGTGCTGCACGCGCTGCCGCTCTATCACTGCGCGCAGCTCGACGTCTTCCTGGGGCCCGCGATCTATCTCGGCGCCACCAGCCTCATTACCGGCAAGCCGGTGCCCGACAATGTCCTGGCGCTGATCGCGGCTCACAAGATCAACTCGTTCTTCGCGCCGCCGACGATCTGGATCGCGATGCTGCGCTCGGGCGCGTTCGACCGCACCGACCTGTCGACCCTGCGCAAGGGCTATTACGGTGCCTCGATCATGCCGGTCGAGGTGCTGCTCGAATTGCAGCGCCGGCTGCCCGACGTGAAGTTCTGGAATTTCTACGGCCAGACCGAGATCGCGCCGCTCGCGACCGTGCTTTCGCCGGAAGACCAGCTGCCGAAGGCCGGCTCGGCCGGCAAGCCCGCGATCAATGTCGAGACGCGGGTGGTCAGGCCGGACATGACCGACGTCGGGATAGGGGAGGTCGGCGAGATCGTGCACCGCTCGCCGCATCTCTTGTCCGGCTACTACAATGATCCGGTCAAGACCGCGGCCGCGTTCGCCGGCGGCTGGTTTCATTCCGGCGATCTCGCGACCGTCGATGCCGACGGCTACATCACCGTCGTCGATCGGGTGAAGGACATGATCAAGAGCGGCGGCGAGAATGTCGCGAGCCGCGAGGTCGAGGAGATGATCTACCGCCTGCCTTCGGTGTCGGAGGTTGCGGTGGTCGGGCTGCCCGATCCGCGCTGGATCGAGGCGGTGACCGCGATCGTCGTGGTCAAGGCCGGCCAAAGCCTCGATGCCGACGCCGTCATCAAGCATTGCGCGGCGTCGATGGCCCATTTCAAGGTGCCGAAGCAGGTCATCTTCGTCGACAGCCTGCCGAAGAACCCGAGCGGCAAACTGCTGAAGCGTGAGCTGCGGCAGCGCTATGTCGGCGGGACGACGCTAGATCAGGCGGTGCAGAAGAGCTTCGCCGGCTAGGCTGCCTATTGGCCAGCTGTCGCCGGCGCCTTGTCCGACCATTCCGGCGGCAGGCCAAGCTTGCCGGCGGCCATTCCGACCAGGCCGGGATTGCGGCCGAACGCCTCGCAGGCCGCGTATTTCGGCTTGCCGCCGAGCGTTGCGCCAATCTTGTCGAACGATGGCAGCTCCGGCGCCTTTCCGAATGGCGTCGCGCCGGTGACGACGAGCTTGCTGAAATCGTCGCTGAAGGAAGGGGCGAGATCGTAGGCGTCACCGGCGCTCGAGACCATGGGCGAGTTGGTGAACGAATTCGCCCCGCGGGCCCAGATCATCGCCGCCTGCTGGCGGCTGGCCTGATCGCGCACCTCGGCTTCGACGGTCAGGCTGCCAAGCCCGACCGGCAACCGCGGCACCGGCACCGGCACTCCCGCGCCGAGCGCGCTCGGCAGGAAGCTGACCACCTTGGAAGTGCCCGCCGCGACCTCGTCGGTGGGGGCCGCCTGGGTGACAAGCGCGTGCACGGACAGATCCGCGGGCTGATCGGGACCAACGACCTGAAGCCGCTCGCTCAGGCCGACGCATAGCGAACGATCGATCGCGTTGGCCACCAAGTGCCGCTGCTCCTGGGACAGCGTCGGCGACGCTGCCTGCGAGAAGGTCGTCGGGACGATCCGCACCGTCTTCGCGGCGAGGACCTCGTCCTTGTTGACGCGAACCAGCGATTTCGCCAGCACTCCGTCGGACGGCGTGAGATTGTCGTAGGATGCCAATGACCCGCCCCGCGTCATCGGTGCGCTGGCACAGCCCGACAGCAACGCCATCGCAACCGCAGCGCCGGCAAGCAGGGACGGCCGATTGGGCTGACCATTGCGCGACGCCGGGCCCGTGCTCTGCGCATCAGTCGCAGCGCCCGGCAGAAATTCGACTCTCATGTACCCCTCGAACGATCGCTCACCCCACGAACGATCGCACGTCACGATAGGGCAGGGCCGCCGAGGTCGGGATTAAGAGATATTAAGTCAGATGTAGCTCGCGAAACCGCGCGACCTATTTGAGCCACATTTGGCCGTGCAGGCTTAACAAAACGCTATATTTGCGCGCTGCGCATTTGGGGCCGAGGCCTCTAAAATGCCGTGATGCAAATCCTGGAATATGACCTCGTGGCTTTCCCCGTCACCAACGCACGCATCCTCTGCGTCGAGGACGATGCCGATATCGCTCGCATGCTGGCCGAGGTGCTGCAGGACAACGGCTTCAGACCGGTGCTGGTTGGTTCGGCCGTCGAGATGGATGCGCTGCTCAAGCGCGAGAGCTTCGATCTCATCGTGCTCGACGTGATGCTGCCCGGCGAGGATGGGCTGAGCATCTGCCGACGCCTGCGCATGTCGTCCACGATTCCCATCATCATGCTGACGGCGCGCGGCGAGGACATCGACCGCATCCTCGGCCTCGAGCTCGGTGCCGACGACTATGTCACCAAGCCCTTCAACTCGCGCGAGGTGGTGGCCCGCATCCGCGCGTTGTTGCGCCGGGTCGAGAGCGGCTCTGTGTCACCCAGCCGGCCGCGCCCTTTGACCTTCGCCGGATGGCGCATCAATCCCACGACGCGCGAGCTCCATGACCCGGCCGGCGTCCGGATCACGTTGACCGGCGCAGAATTCGACCTGTTGCTGACGTTCTGCCGCAATCCGGGACGGGTGCTGTCACGCGAGCAATTGATCGAGCAGGCCTTCGGCGGCCTGATCGCATCGGTCGAGCGCAGCGTCGACGTCCATATCAGCCGCATCAGGCAGAAGATCGAGCCGGATCCGAAGGACCGCTCGATGATCAAGACCGTGCGGCTCGGCGGCTACCTCTTCACGCCTGCAGTCGAGCAGATCTGATGGGATGGGCGCAGCGGCTGATACCGCGCAGCGTCGCTGCGCAACTCATGAGCCTCGTCGCGCTCTCGGAACTGATCGGCATCATGCTCGCGGCGGTGACCATCATCTATCTGTTCGATTCTCCCTCGATCACCGACACGCAGAAGTTTCTGGCAGGGCGGGTCGCGGAGCTCACACAGCTGGTGCGTTCGATTAAGACGCCGGCAGACGCGGATGAACTGCTGGCCGCAGCCAGGCGCGGCGGTCTCGACGTCAGGCGCGTCGCCTTGGGCGAACTGGTGCCTCGAACAACCGCGGAGACGCGGTCGTTTTCCATGCGAGCATTCCGGCAACTGGCGGCCGAGCCCGGAATTGAGTTGATGGAGGACCTGCGCCATCCGGCAGGCTCGTCGTCACAGGTGATCGTGAGGCTCGACGAGGGCCACGCGCTGATGGCCGACGTTGCGGTCAAGGGCGGCCTCTGGTCCACTTTGCTCCGTCCGGTGGCCGGGGGCGCGATCATCTTGCTGATTTCGATGCTGCTGCTGTCGGTCTATGCGGTGCGCTGGGTGATTGCGCCGCTGGCGGAGGTCGCACGCGCTGCGACCTCGTTCGGCCGCTCGCCGCGGACTTCCAAAGTGCTGCGTCGGCGCGGTCCGCGCGAGATCGCCCAGGTCGCGGACGCGCTGAACGACATGCGCACCCGTATCGCAGCACTGCTCGACGACCGCACCCGCATGCTGGCGGCGATCAGCCACGACCTGCGGACGCCGCTGACGCGGCTCAGGTTGCGCTCCGAGCGAGTGCGCGAAGACGCGCTGCGCACGGCGATGCTGGGCGATATCGCCAAGATGACGCGCATGATCAACGAGACGCTGGAGTATCTGCGCGAGGATGCCCGCACCGAGGCGGCATCGTGCATCGACCTGCCGAGCTTTCTGCAGACGATCTGCTCGGACTTCACCGATACGGGCCATGCGGTGTCCTATGCCGGGCCCGCGCGGCTGCCCTATGTCTGCCGGCCCCGCGCGCTGTCGCGCGCCGTCACCAATGTCGTGGAGAATGCGGTCAAGCACGGCAGCCTGGTTGCGGTGACGCTGCGCCGCGCGGAGGCCGATCACATCGAGATCGCGGTGGCCGACGATGGTCCCGGCATCCCGCCGGCGCTGCGTGACAAGGTCTTCAAGCCTTTCTTCAAGGCCGACAGCGCGCGTCAGGACAGCGGCGGCTTTGGGCTGGGGCTGTCGATCGCCCAGGATATTGTCAAACGGCATGGCGGCAGCATCGCGTTGAAGCCGGGCGAGCCGAGCGGATTGCTTGTCTCGATGCTGCTGCCGCCGACGCCCGTCCTGGCCTAGAGGAGGCCAGACAGCGGCTGCGATGCGCGACGGAAGCGTCCTCCTGCCGCCGGGTGCCGGCTAAGCCCTTGATTTGGAGAGGCCAATGCCCGATCGGCCCGAGCCGGGCATGCGCCGGATGCGACCCCGTCGACCTTGACGTTTGGCCGGTCTCGCAGTAGATACCCGGCACTCGCAGCCGGCCCGCTTTGATGGCGGATATCCGGCGCGGCCTAATTCCCCGAACATTCGAGCTCGTTTATCGGCTCAACCTTCCAAACGAGGGCTGGGTCCGCAAGGTCGGCTGTTCGGATTCCTTGAAACGTTGCAATCGTCCGGTCACGGACGCGGATCTCACGATGGCTTTCAGCCCGTTCAAATTCCTGCAGGAAGTGCGCTCGGAGACCGCCAAGGTCACCTGGCCGACGCGCCGCGAGACGACCATCACCACCATCATGGTGTTCGTGATGGTGGCGCTGGCCTCGATCTTCTTCTTCGCCGCGGATCAGATCATCCGCTACCTCATCACCCTGATACTGGGCATCCACTGATGAGCATGGGAACTCAATTGATGGACAAGCGCTGGTACATCGTTCACGCCTATTCGAACTTCGAGAAGAAGGTCGCGGAATCGATCCGTGAGCAGGCCAAGCAGCGCGGGCTGGAAGAGCTGTTCGAGCAGGTGCTGGTGCCGACCGAGAAGGTCACCGAGGTGCGCCGCGGCCGCAAGATCGACGCCGAGCGCAAGTTCTTCCCGGGCTATGTGCTGGTGAAGATGAAGCTGACCGACGAGGCGTTCCATCTGATCAAGAACACCCCGAAGGTGACCGGCTTCCTCGGCGCGGAAAACAAGCCGATGCCGATCTCCGAAGCGGAAGCGATGCGGATCCTGCACCAGGTGCAGGAGGGCGTGGAGCGTCCGAAGGCGTCGGTGTCGTTCGAAATCGGCGAGAACGTGCGCGTGGCCGACGGCCCGTTCGCCTCGTTCTCCGGCGTGGTGGAAGAAATCGACGAGGCGCGCTCGCGCGTGAAGGTTGCGGTGTCGATCTTCGGCCGCGCGACCCCCGTGGAACTGGAATTCGGTCAGGTCGAAAAGGTGGTCTGACCGGACGGCGCGGGGTATATGCCTCGCGTCAAGTCGAGAGGCCGTGGGAGGGAGGAGGCGGTCGCCAGCCCCTTCAACCGAACCACGGAACCTGAAACCGCCGGCCCTGTCCGGCACAACAGGAGTGATAAATGGCAAAGAAAGTGACCGGATACCTGAAGCTTCAGGTCCCGGCCGGTGCGGCGAATCCTTCGCCCCCGATCGGCCCCGCGCTTGGTCAGCGCGGTCTCAACATCATGGAGTTCTGCAAGGCGTTCAACGCGCAGACCCAGAAGGAAGAGAAGAACACCCCGATCCCGGTGATCATCACCATCTATGCGGACCGGTCCTTCACCTTCGAGATGAAGACCCCTCCGATGTCCTACTTCCTCAAGCAGGCCGCCAAGATCCAGTCCGGATCGAAGGCGCCGGGCCGTGACAAGGCCGGCCAGGTGACCAAGGCGCAGGTGCGCGAGATCGCCGAGAAGAAGATGAAGGACTTGAATTGCGACACCATCGAATCGGCCATGAAGATGGTCGAGGGCTCTGCCCGTTCGATGGGTCTGGAAGTTGCGGGGTAACGGGCCATGTCAATCGGAAAGCGTTTGAAGAAGGCCCGCGAGGGCGTCGATCGCGAGAAGCTCTATCCGCTCGCGGATGCCATCAAGATGGTCAAGGAGCGCGCCAAGTCGAAGTTCGACGAGACGATCGAGATCGCGATCAATCTCGGCGTCGACCCGCGCCACGCCGACCAGATGGTCCGCGGCGTCGTCAACCTGCCGAACGGAACCGGCCGTACGCTTCGCGTCGGCGTGTTCGCGCGGGGCGCCAAGGCTGAGGAAGCCAAGGCCGCCGGTGCCGACGTCGTCGGTGCCGAAGACCTGGTCGAGAAGGTGCAGGGCGGCGCGATCGATTTCGATCGTTGTATCGCCACGCCCGACATGATGCCTCTGGTCGGCCGCCTCGGTAAGGTGCTCGGTCCGCGCGGCATGATGCCGAACCCGAAGATCGGCACCGTGACCATGGACGTCACCAACGCCGTGAAGGGTGCCAAGGGCGGCTCGGTCGAGTTCCGCGTCGAGAAGGCCGGCATCGTGCAGGCCGGCATCGGCAAGGCCTCGTTCTCCGAGGACAAGCTGGTCGAGAACGTCAAGGCGCTGGCCGACGCGGTCTCCAAGGCGAAGCCGGCGGGCTCCAAGGGCACCTACATCCAGCGCGTGGCGGTTTCCTCCACCATGGGCCCGGGCGTGAAGGTCGAGCCGGGTACGATCCTCGGCTGAGATCCTTGGCCGTGACGAGATAAAGAGGGGCGGGACCGGGTAACCGGTTCCGCCCTTTGTTTTGCAAGAGCGTTTTCCAGCGAAGTGGGTGCCGGTTCGCGTGAAGAAAACGCGTCAGAACAACCAGCTGAAGCCTCTCGCAAGAAAGAAGAACAATGCCCGATAAGGTCCTGGTCTATTCGCGTTTTCCCAAGGCCCAGCTGATCCGCTTCGGCGAGCGCTATGAGCTGCTGAACGCGGCAGGCAAGCGATGGGACGAGGCGTTCCCGCCGGCCGAGCTCGCCGAGATCCGCGCCATCATCACTGCGGGCGGCACGGCGCTCGGCACGGAGGCCATGGACATGCTGCCGAAGCTCGGCGCGATCGTCTGCTACGGCACCGGCTACGACGGCGTCGATCTCGCCGCCGCCGCGAAACGCGGCATCGCGGTCGGTCACAGCCCCGGTGCCAATGCGGCGTCGGTCGCGGACACCGCAGTCACCTTGATGCTGGCGTCGGTGCGGCGGCTGCTGGTGGCTGACAATTACGTCCGGAGCGGCGACTGGGCACGTGCAAAGCCGTCGCCGATGATGCGGCCGCAGGCCGGCATGCGCGGCCGCAAGGTCGGCGTCTACGGCATGGGCGAGATCGGCCGCAAGATCGCCGCCCGCGTCGCCGCCTTCGAGACCGAGGTCGGCTACTTCAGCCGCTCGAAGCACGACGTGCCCTATCAATACTTTCCGACGCTGGAGGCGCTCGCCGATTGGTGCAGCGTGCTGCTGGTGGCCGTCCGCGCCGGCGCCGAGACCGAGCATGCGATCAATGCCGACATCCTGCGCCGGCTCGGCAGCGACGGCTTTGTCGTCAACATCGCGCGCGGCTCGGTCATCGACGAGACGGCGCTGGTCGCGGCGCTGACCGACGGCGTGATCGCCGGCGCCGGCCTCGACGTGTTCGCCAGGGAGCCGCATGCGCCCGATGCGCTGACCGCGTTGCCGAACGTTGTGCTGTCGCCGCATCTCGGCGGCCACACGCTGGAATCGCACGTCGCCATGCAGGATTGCGTGCTGGCCAATCTCGACGCGTTCTTCGCCGGCAAGCCGCTCGCCTATCCGGTGGCGACGGCGGCCTGACCGGAGCTTCAGCTCCGGCGCGGCGCGTGACGCAGCTTGTCCGGGTTGCGGACGATGTAGATCGCCGCAATCCGGCCGGTCTCGCCGTCGATCGCCATGCTCAGCGTGTGGTCGACTTCGCCATCGAGGAAGATCAGCGCGCCCGCGCAGCCATTGACCATCATCGGCTCGACGCGAACCTCGCTGCCGGCGTTCTTGCCGGCGATACCGATGATGAAGCGGACGATCTTCTCTGCCCCCTTGATCGGCTTCAGCGCCGCCAGCTTGCGGCCGCCGCCATCGGTGATCGCGATGGCATCCTCGCGCAGCAGGTTGGCGAGGGCGGAGACGTCGCCGCTGGCCGCGGCCTTGCAGAATGCCGTCAGCAGCCGTGCGTGGCCTTCGGGCGGCTCGACGGGAACAGGGCGGTTGCCGCGGACCGATCGGCGGGCGCGCGCGGCGAGCTGCCGGCAGGCCGCCTCGCTGCGCTCGAGGGTGCGGGCGACTTCCGCGAATGGCCGGTCGAACACGTCGTGCAGCAGGAACGCGGCGCGCTCGAGCGGCGTCAGGGCGTCGAGCGCCAGCATCAGCGCGAAGGAGAGATCGTCTGCGAGTTCGGTCGCCGCCTCGGCCGACAGCGTCTCGTCGAACACCGGCTCGGGCAACCAGGCACCGACATAGACCTCGCGCTGGGCGCGGGCGCTCTTCAGCCGGTCAAGACAAAGCCGGGTCACCACGGTGACGAGGAACGCCTCGGGATTGCGAACGTCGTCGGCCGCGGCGAACCGCAGCCAGGCGTCCTGGACCACATCGTCGGCATCGCCGCGGCTGCCGAGCATGCGATAGGCAAGCCCGGTCAGCCGCGCCCGATACGGCGCCAGCGGGTCGCGCTCAGGCAGCCTGCTTGATGACATCGATCTGATGGCCGGCCACGGTCACGCGGCGACACTCCCTGGCATATCCCAGCGCCAGCTTCATCATGGGGAAGATGCGGCCGATTTGTAGGGCCAAAGCGAGGTCGATCACGCCTTTTTCGCCCCAGCGCGCGCGAACCGCGTCGCGGCAGGCATCGTCGTCGGTCGAGCGCTGCACGATGGCGTTGGCGAAGTGGAAGCCGAGCGCGGTGTCCGCGGTCATGGCGGCAACATCGCGCCGGAGCACGGCGGTGACCTGCTGTTCCGCCATTCCGGCTCCGATCGCCATGTCGACGACGAGTTGCGCACAGGGACCGCAATCTTCCGCCAGGGCGCCGGTCAGCTTGGCGGCATAGAAGGCCTCAACCGGCGCGACCGCGCGGTAGGCGGCGGCCTTCATCGCGCCGGCGAATTTGAAGAACGCGGCGGGCGATTCCTTGAGCATGGTCTCGAGATAGGTGGTGTCGTAGCCGTAGCGCCTGGAATAGGCGCGCAGCATGCGGCGCGCGATGAAACTACGTATGTCTTCTCCTTGATTTGGCAGAGCGGAATAGAGGGCGAGCGCCGCGGGCAGGACGACCGCCACCAGATCGGATGCGGCGTGGCGGTCGTGGCCGCCGGCAATCATCACGAGATGCAGCACGCCGTGGCCGGCCAGGAACGCGGCGCCCGCGACCGCTGCCGGCCACCAGGCCGGCCACAAGGCTCGCGCCGCCAGGCCGAGCCCGGCTGCGATGAAGGCGATGCCGACATCCTGGACCAAATGAGGGTTGAACGGACCGGTATCGGCGGCGCCGGGCACCAGCGACCACCAGAGGGAACCGGCTGAGAGCATCACCAGCCCATTGCCGAGGTTGAATAGGGCGAGAATTCCTGCAATCCATCGTTTCATGCGAGCCTCCAGCGCCAAGACGAGCGACGGAGACGGCGCGTGACGCCGTCCGGGAAGAAATTTTTCGCTGGGCCGGGCCGGTCGCCGAACTGGTCTGAAATTTGCTCTTGGCAAGCAGGGCAGGACCGGCTACATAGCGCCTTCCGGGCGTGCTGGCACTTGCTGGCATGTCCGTGCTCGCAATCCGAAAACCTGAGATGATAGGAGATCATTCCTTTCCGCATGCCCGCAAGGATGCTCGAAAGGAAGGAAACCCGTCGCCTCTGACGGCGTGAGAGCAGGGGCCTTCAGCGTGCTGAAGTGCCTCGATCCTGTCCAAGACTGCAGGCGCCCGCGAGAACTTCGTGTTTTCAACGGCTTAATCGCATGGCCTGCATAGACGGGTGAAGACCGGATTTTGCACCCCACGTCGCGATCAGTTCGCGGCCGGGAGGCTGGTTTGGTTCGAACCTCGACAGCCCATGGCCGCAAGGCTCTGGGAGGGCAGGCTTCTAGATGTCGTCTTGCCCGGCATGTCCGAAGGGTGTTGCGCCCCAAGGATCAGGTTTAGGGCGGGACGATGGGTGCAACCCGGCGGTCCTGTCCTCGCGGAAAGGCCGCCAACCGGAGAGAGCTTGCTGTGGAACGAGCGGCAAAAAAAGAGGCGGTCGAACAGCTCAATGAGGTCTTCAAGACCACGGGCGTCGCGGTCGTTGCTCACTATTCCGGCCTCACCGTGGCCCAGATGCAGAAGCTGCGCATGCAGATGAAGCAGGCGGGCGCGTCGGTGAAGGTCTCGAAGAACCGTCTCGCCAAAATTGCTCTTGAAGGCACTGACGTCGCAGCCATCGGTTCCCTGCTGAAGGGGCCGACCGTGATCGCTACTTCGAACGATCCGGTTGCGGCGCCAAAGGTTGCCATCGAATTCGCCAAGGCGAACGAGAAGTTCGTCATCCTCGGCGGTTCGATGGGTAAAACCGTCCTGAATGTCGACAGCGTGAAGGCACTTGCCTCACTGCCGTCGCTCGACGAACTGCGCGGCAAGATCGTGGGCCTCCTCGTGGCGCCCGCGACCAAGCTCGCTCAGCTCTCCAACGCGCCCGCGGCCAAGCTCGCGCGCGTCATTCAGGCTCATGCCTCAAAGAGCGAAGCGGCCTGACCCCTTCGCTAATCTCAAACCTGGTTCGAACCAAACGTTTAAGGAACTGAACAATGGCTGACTTGCAGAAAATCGTCGACGACCTCTCGAGCCTCACCGTGCTCGAAGCGGCCGAACTCGCCAAGCTCCTCGAAGAAAAGTGGGGCGTGTCCGCCGCTGCCGCCGTCGCGGTTGCCGGCCCGGCTGCTGGTGGTGCCGCCGCTGCTCCGGCTGAAGAGAAGACCGACTTCACCGTCGTGCTGGCTGCCGCCGGCGACAAGAAGATCGAGGTCATCAAGGAAGTCCGCGCCATCACCGGCCTCGGTCTGAAGGAAGCCAAGGACCTCGTCGAAGGCGCTCCGAAGCCGCTCAAGGAAGGCGTCAACAAGGAAGAAGCCGACAAGATCAAGGCCCAGCTCGAGAAGGCTGGCGCCAAGGTCGAGCTCAAGTAATGCGCGATCCGGGAGCGCCGCAGGGCGCTCCCGGGCCATGCAAGCGGCGTGCGACAGGTTGTCGCGTTGCGCGTCGGACACAAAAAAGTGTGGGGATCCGTGGACTTAACCCTCGAATCTCCTTTATTGCCATCCCATATGGGGTTGGCAGCGGAAAAACACGGTAGGCGGCGGGGACGGCAGGGTCCTCGGCGGAAGCCGTTGGGAGACAGTCAGATTTCGGGCTTTTTCAGTCCGTAAAGCGGAGCGTTTGGACGAGCGGGTGCAGTGATGCGCCCCGCGCGTTGTTTTGCGTTTTGGAGGTGGTTGGGGCCGGGACGGGGATTTAATTCCTGACTTTGCGCTTCGTTCCTTCGAGACGATTCGAAATTCAACCCGGGGCCGATGGCAGTCGCGTCCCGGAAGGTTCGCCCCACAAAGGCGACGAAAATGAGAGGCCACGATGGCGCAGCAGACATTCACCGGTCGCAAACGCGTACGCAAGTTTTTCGGTCACATCAAGGAAGTCGCCGAGATGCCGAACCTCATCGAGGTTCAGAAGGCGTCCTACGACCAGTTCCTGATGGTGGAGGAGCCCGACGGCGGGCGCCCCGACGAGGGCCTGCAGGCCGTGTTCCGCTCGGTGTTCCCGATCTCGGACTTTTCCGGCACCTCGATGCTCGAATTCGTCCGCTACGAGTTCGAGCCGCCGAAATATGACGTCGACGAGTGCCGCCAGCGCGGCATGACCTTCGCTGCGCCGCTCAAGGTGACGCTGCGCCTGATCGTGTTCGATATCGACGAGGAAACCGGCGCCAAGTCGGTGAAGGACATCAAGGAGCAGGACGTCTACATGGGCGACATCCCGCTCATGACGATGAACGGCACCTTTGTCGTCAACGGCACCGAGCGCGTCATCGTCTCGCAGATGCACCGTTCGCCCGGCGTGTTCTTCGACCACGACAAGGGCAAGACCCATTCGTCCGGCAAGCTGCTGTTTGCCGCGCGCGTGATTCCGTATCGCGGTTCCTGGCTCGACATCGAGTTCGACGCCAAGGACATCGTGTTCGCGCGCATCGACCGTCGCCGCAAGCTGCCCGTGACCTCGCTGATGTACGCGCTCGGTCTCGACGGCGAGCAGATCCTGTCGACCTTCTACAAGAAGATCACCTACAAGCGGACCAAGGACGGATGGCGCGTGCCGTTCGACGCCAACCGCTTCCGCGGCTATTCGACCGTCAACGACCTGATCGACGCCGACACCGGCAAGGTGGTGCTCGAGGCCGGCAAGAAGCTGACCGTGCGCCAGGCGCGCCAGCTTCAGGAGAAGGGCCTGAAGGCGCTGCGCATGTCGGACGAGGAGCTCGTCGGCAACTATCTCGCCGAGGATCTCGTCAACCCGAAGACCGGTGAGATCTACGCCGAAGCCAGCGAGGAGATCACCGAGAAGTCGCTCAAGGTGCTGAACGAGCAGGGCTACAAGGACCTGCCGCTGCTCGACATCGACCACGTCAATGTCGGCGCCTACATCCGCAACACGCTGTCGGCCGACAAGAACATGACGCGCGAGGACGCGCTGTTCGACATCTACCGCGTGATGCGTCCGGGCGAGCCGCCGACGCTGGATTCGGCGCAGGCGATGTTCCAGTCGCTGTTCTTCGACGCCGAGCGCTACGACCTCTCCGCGGTCGGCCGCGTCAAGATGAACATGCGCCTCGAGCTCGATGCGCCCGATACCCATCGCACGCTGCGCAAGGAAGACATCCTGGCGGTCATCAAGACGCTGGTCGACCTGCGCGACGGCAAGGGCGAGATCGACGACATCGACCACCTCGGCAACCGCCGGGTGCGCTCGGTCGGCGAGCTCATGGAGAACCAGTACCGGATCGGCCTGCTCCGCATGGAGCGCGCGATCAAGGAGCGCATGTCGAGCGTCGATATCGACACCGTGATGCCGCAGGACCTGATCAACGCCAAGCCCGCGGCCGCCGCGGTGCGCGAGTTCTTCGGTTCCTCGCAGCTGTCGCAGTTCATGGACCAGACCAACCCGCTGTCGGAAATCACCCACAAGCGGCGCCTGTCGGCGCTTGGCCCGGGCGGTCTGACCCGCGAGCGCGCCGGCTTCGAAGTCCGCGACGTGCATCCGACGCATTACGGCCGCATCTGCCCGATCGAGACGCCGGAAGGTCCGAACATCGGCCTGATCAACTCGCTGGCGACGTTCGCGCGCGTCAACAAGTACGGCTTCGTCGAGACGCCCTATCGCAAGATCAAGGACGGCCGGGTCACCGACGAGGTGGTCTATCTGTCGGCGATGGAAGAGGGCCGCTACCGCGTCGCGCAGGCCAACGTGCCGCTCGATGCCAAGGGCCGCTTCACCGACGACCTCGTGGTCTGCCGTCATGCCGGCGAAGTGCTGCCGGTGACGCCGGACAAGGTCGACTACATGGACGTGTCGCCGAAGCAGCTGGTTTCGGTCGCCGCGGCGCTGATCCCGTTCCTCGAGAACGACGACGCCAACCGCGCGCTGATGGGCTCGAACATGCAGCGCCAGGCGGTGCCGCTGGTTCGCGCCGAGGCGCCGTTCGTCGGCACCGGCATGGAAGGCGTGGTCGCCCGTGACTCGGGCGCGGCGATTGCCGCGCGCCGCTCGGGCGTGATCGACCAGATCGACGCCACCCGCGTCGTGATCCGCGCCACCGAGGATCTCGATCCGACCAAGTCGGGCGTCGATATCTACCGGCTGATGAAGTACCAGCGCTCCAACCAGTCGACCTGCATCAACCAGCGTCCGCTGGTGAAGGTCGGCGACATCGTCAAGAAGGGCGACATCATCGCCGACGGTCCGTCGACCGATCTCGGCGAGCTTGCGCTCGGCCGCAACGTGCTGGTCGCGTTCATGCCGTGGAACGGCTATAACTTCGAAGACTCGATCCTGCTCTCCGAGCGGATCGTGAAGGACGACGTCTTCACCTCGATTCACATCGAGGAGTTCGAGGTGATGGCCCGCGACACCAAGCTCGGTCCTGAGGAAATCACCCGCGACATTCCGAACGTCTCGGAAGAAGCGCTGAAGAACCTCGACGAAGCCGGTATCGTCTACATCGGTGCGGAAGTCCGCGCCGGCGACATCCTGGTCGGCAAGATCACGCCGAAGGGCGAGAGCCCGATGACGCCGGAAGAAAAGCTGCTGCGCGCCATCTTCGGCGAGAAGGCCTCCGACGTCCGCGACACCTCGCTGCGCGTGCCTCCGGGCGTGCAGGGCACGATCGTGGAAGTCCGCGTGTTCAACCGCCACGGCGTCGACAAGGACGAGCGTGCGCTGGCGATCGAGCGCGAGGAGATCGAGCGTCTCGCCAAGGACCGCGACGACGAGCAGGCGATCCTGGACCGCAACGTCTACAACCGCCTCGCCGAGCTGCTGGAGAACCGCCAGGGCATCGCCGGCCCGAAGGGCTTCAAGAAGGATACCAAGATCACCCGCGCGGTGCTCGACGAGTATCCGAAGTCGCAGTGGTGGCTGTTCGCCTCGCCGAACGATAAGCTGATGGCCGAGATCGAGGCCATGCGGAAGCAGTACGACGAGTCGAAGAAGGGCCTTGAGCAGCGCTTCCTCGACAAGGTCGAGAAGCTACAGCGTGGCGACGAGCTGCCGCCCGGCGTGATGAAGATGGTCAAGGTCTTCGTCGCGGTGAAGCGCAAGATCCAGCCGGGCGACAAGATGGCCGGCCGTCACGGCAACAAGGGTGTGGTGTCGAAGATCGTGCCGATCGAGGACATGCCGTTCCTCGAGGACGGAACGCATGCCGACATCGTGCTCAATCCGCTCGGCGTGCCTTCGCGCATGAACGTCGGTCAGATCCTTGAGACCCATCTCGGTTGGGCCTGCGCCGGCCTCGGCAAGCGCATCGGCCAGACCATCGACGCCTACTATCAGAAGCAGGATCTCAAGCCGCTGCGCGAGACCCTGAAGAAGATCTACGGCGAGGATGAAACCATCAAGTCGCTGAACGACAACGAGCTGGTCGAGCTCGGCCGCAATCTGAGCCACGGCGTGCCGATCGCAACGCCGGTGTTCGACGGCGCCAAGGAGGCCGACATCGAGGAGATGCTGAAGCTCGCGGGCTTCGACGCCTCCGGCCAGTCGACCGTCTATGACGGCCGCACCGGCGATGCGTTCGATCGCAAGGTGACGATGGGCTACATCTACATGCTCAAGCTGCACCATCTCGTGGACGACAAGATCCACGCGCGTTCGATCGGTCCGTACTCGCTCGTCACCCAGCAGCCGCTGGGCGGCAAGGCGCAGTTCGGCGGCCAGCGCTTCGGCGAAATGGAGGTCTGGGCGCTGGAAGCCTACGGCGCCGCCTACACGCTGCAGGAGATGCTGACCGTGAAGTCGGACGACGTCGCCGGCCGTACCAAGGTGTACGAGGCGATCGTGCGCGGCGACGACACCTTCGAGGCCGGTATTCCGGAATCGTTCAACGTGCTGGTCAAGGAAATGCGCTCGCTCGGCCTCAACGTCGACCTGCACAATTCCAAGGTGGGACCGGCGCCGACGTCGGAAGCGGCCGAGTAACGCTGTGATTGACGCCCGGCGCGAAAGCGCCGGGCCTTCGCGCTCCGCTCGGACGTTGAGTGGGGCGCGCGCTGAATAAAACTTTCGAATTTGCTGCCGGTGACGATCGGCACGCGAGGAGAAGACCATGAATCAAGAGATTATGAATCTTTTCAATCCGACGACCCCGGCCCAGGTCTTCGACCAGATCCGGATTTCGATCGCGTCTCCGGAGAAGATTCTGTCCTGGTCCTACGGCGAGATCAAGAAGCCGGAGACCATCAACTACCGCACCTTCAAGCCGGAGCGTGACGGCCTGTTCTGCGCGCGCATCTTCGGGCCGATCAAGGACTACGAGTGCTTGTGCGGCAAGTACAAGCGGATGAAGTACAAGGGCATCATCTGCGAGAAGTGCTCGGTCGAGGTGACGCTGTCGCGCGTCCGGCGCGAGCGCATGGGCCATATCGAGCTGGCGGCGCCGGTCGCCCACATCTGGTTCCTGAAGTCGCTGCCCTCGCGCATCGGCCTCCTGCTCGACATGACGCTGAAGGATCTCGAGCGGATCCTGTACTTTGAATACTACGTCGTGCTCGAGCCGGGTCTCACCGCGCTGAAGGACCGTCAGCTGCTGTCGGAAGACGAGTATCTGAAGGCGCAGGACGAGTACGGCCAGGATTCCTTCACCGCCATGATCGGCGCGGAGGCGATCCGCGAGCTGCTCAAGGGGCTCGAGCTCGAGAAGCTCGAGGCAACGCTGCGTGCCGACATGGCGGAGACCGACTCCGACATCAAGCACAAGAAGCTCGCCAAGCGTCTGAAGATCGTCGAGGCTTTCCGCGTTTCCGGCAACAAGCCGGAATGGATGATCATGACGGTCGTGCCGGTGATTCCGCCGGACCTGCGTCCGCTGGTGCCGCTGGACGGCGGCCGGTTCGCGACCTCCGACCTCAACGACCTGTACCGCCGCGTCATCAATCGCAACAACCGCCTGAAGCGGCTGATGGAGCTGCGTGCGCCCGACATCATCATCCGCAACGAAAAGCGCATGCTGCAGGAGGCCGTCGACGCACTGTTCGACAACGGCCGCCGCGGCCGCGTCATCACCGGCGCCAACAAGCGCCCGCTGAAGTCGCTGGCCGACATGCTGAAGGGCAAGCAGGGCCGGTTCCGCCAGAACCTGCTCGGCAAGCGCGTCGACTATTCCGGCCGTTCGGTGATCGTGGTCGGTCCCGAGCTGCGCCTGCATCAGTGCGGCCTGCCGAAGAAGATGGCGCTCGAGCTGTTCAAGCCGTTCATCTACTCGCGGCTCGACGCCAAGGGCCTGTCCACTACGGTGAAGCAGGCCAAGAAGCTGGTCGAGAAGGAGCGTCCGGAGGTCTGGGATATCCTCGACGAGGTGATCCGCGAGCATCCGGTGCTGCTCAACCGCGCGCCGACGCTGCATCGCCTCGGCATCCAGGCGTTCGAGCCGGTGCTGATCGAAGGCAAGGCGATCCAGCTGCATCCGCTGGTCTGCGCCGCCTTCAACGCCGACTTCGACGGCGACCAGATGGCCGTGCACGTTCCGCTGTCGCTCGAAGCGCAGCTGGAAGCGCGCGTCCTGATGATGTCGACCAACAACATCCTGCATCCGGCGAACGGCCAGCCGATCATCGTGCCGTCGCAGGACATCGTGCTCGGCCTCTACTACGTCTCGATCATGCGCGAAGGCCTGCCCGGCGAGGGCAAGATCTTCGGCGACATGGCCGAGCTCGAGCACGCCCTGCATTCGAAGGTCATCCACCTCCACACCAAGATCAAGTACCGGTGGGAAGGCCTCGACGAGGAAGGCAAGCAGTCCAAGCGCTGGATCGAAACCACCGCGGGCCGCGTCATGCTCGGCAACCTGCTGCCGAAGAACCCGAAGATCTCGTACGACATCATCAACAAGTTGATGACCAAGCGCGAGATTTCCGGCGTGATCGATCAGGTCTACCGGCACTGCGGTCAGAAGGAGACGGTGATCTTCTGCGACCGCATCATGGCGCTCGGCTTCTACAACGCCTTCAAGGCGGGCATCTCGTTCGGCAAGGACGACATGGTCGTGCCGGCGTCGAAGTGGAAGATCGTCGATCAGACCCGTACGCTGGCGAAGGATTTCGAGCAGCAGTACAATGACGGCCTGATCACCCATGGCGAGAAGTACAACAAGGTCGTCGACGCCTGGTCGAAGGCCGGTGAAGAAGTCGCCAAGGCGATGATGAAGGAGATCTCGTCCACCAAGAAGACGGCAGCGGGCGCGGATGCCGACATCAACTCGATCTACATGATGGCGCACTCCGGTGCGCGTGGTTCGCCGGCCCAGATGCGCCAGCTCGCCGGCATGCGCGGCCTGATGGCCAAGCCGTCGGGCGAGATCATTGAGACGCCGATCATTTCCAACTTCAAGGAAGGTCTGTCGGTGCTCGAGTACTTCAACTCGACCCACGGCGCCCGCAAGGGCCTCGCGGACACCGCGTTGAAGACCGCGAACTCGGGCTACCTGACCCGCCGTCTGGTCGACGTCGCGCAGGACTGCATCATCACGCAGACCGATTGCGGCACCACGCTCGGCATCAAGATGCGCGCCATCGTCGACGCCGGCACCGTGGTCGCCTCGCTCGGTTCGCGCATCCTGGGCCGCGTGGCCTGCGATGACGTGCGCGATCCCGCCACCAACGAGGTCATCATCAAGCGTGACACCTTGATGGAGGAGAGCCACGTCGATGCGATCCAACAGGCCGGCATCCAGGAAGTGAAGATCCGCTCGGCGCTGACCTGCGAGCTGATCAACGGCATCTGCGCCAAGTGCTACGGCCGCGATCTGGCTCGCGGCACGCCGGTCAACCACGGTGAGGCCGTCGGCGTCATCGCGGCGCAGTCGATCGGTGAGCCCGGCACGCAGCTGACGATGCGCACGTTCCACATCGGCGGCGCCGCGCAGCTCAACGAGCAGTCGTTCGTCGAATCGAACTTCGACGGCAAGATCGTGATCAGGAACAAGGCGATCGCCCGCAACAGCGAAGGCAGCCTGGTCGCGATGGTGCGCAACATGGTCGTTGCGATCGTCGATGCCGACGGCACCGAGCGTGCGACCCACCGTATCCAGTACGGTTCGAAGATGCACGTTGACGAAGGCGACATGGTCAAGCGCGGCCAGCGCATCGCCGAGTGGGATCCCTACACCCGCCCGGTGCTGAGCGAAGTCGAGGGCACGATCGGTTTCGAGGATCTGGTCGAAGGCCAGTCGATCTCGGAAACGCTCGACGAATCGACCGGTATCGCCAAGCGCGTGGTCATCGACTGGCGCACGACGCGCGGCGGCTCGGACCTGCGTCCGGCCATCGTGGTCAAGGGCAAGGACGGCAAGGTGATGAAGCTCGCGCGTGGCGGCGATGCCCGCTACATGCTGTCGGTCGACGCCATTCTGTCGGTCGACATCGGCGGCAAGGTGATGCCCGGCGACATCCTGGCGCGCATCTCGACCGAGAGCGCCAAGACGCGTGACATCACCGGCGGTCTGCCGCGGGTGGCGGAACTGTTCGAGGCTCGCAAGCCGAAGGATGCGGCGATCATCGCGGAGACGGCGGGAACGATCCGCTTCGGCCGCGACTACAAGAACAAGCGCCGCATCTCGATCGAGCCGATGGACAAGACCGAGGAGCCGCGCGAGTACCTGATCCCGAAGGGCAAGCACATCCACCTTCAGGACGGCGATATCGTCGAAAAGGGCGATTTCATCGTCGAAGGCAATCCGGCGCCGCACGACATCCTGGCGATCAAGGGCATCGAGGAACTCGCTGCCTATCTGGTCAACGAAATCCAGGAGGTCTACCGGTTGCAGGGCGTGCTCATCAACGACAAGCACATCGAGGTGATTGTCCGTCAGATGCTGCAGAAGGTCGAGGTCACCGATCAGGGCGACACCGACATGATCTCGGGCGAGCAGGTCGACAAGATCGAGTTCGACGCGCTCAACACCAAGGCCAAGGAGGAGGGCAAGAAGCCCGCCACGGGTACGCCGGTTCTGCTCGGCATCACCAAGGCGAGCTTGCAGACCCGCTCCTTCTTCTCGGCGGCCTCGTTCCAGGAGACCACGCGTGTGCTCACCGAAGCTGCCGTCAACGGCAAGGTGGACCCGCTCGAGGGCCTCAAGGAGAACGTCATCGTCGGCCGCCTGATCCCGGCCGGCACCGGCGCCTCGATGGCGCGGATCCGCGAAGTCGCGGTCAAGCGCGACAAGCTGATCCTCGACGAGCGCGAGAAGCAGCAGGCGGCGATCGTGCCGACGGCTCCGGAAGCGGAGCCGCTGGCGCTGCCGCCCGCGGAATAGGCATCCGCAAGACTACGGGTATGGCGAGAAGGCCGGCGTTTAGCCGGCCTTTTTGCTGCTTTCTTTGCTTGCTGCGGTGCAGGGACGCAGTTTGTTCATCTTTCCTTCAGGCAAAAAAGTGCCTTTGCTAGGGTGACTTAGACCGGCTGTTTGGCTCGCGCCGGAGACGACGGAATCCATATGCTCGACTTGGCTATCGTAGGCGGCGGCCCCGGGGGGCTGATGAGCGCCTGGTATTTGAAGCGCAAACTCGGCGACCTCTGCCGCGTTACCATCTTCGAGGCGTCGAACCGCCTCGGCGGCAAGATCGTCACGCGCAAATTCGACACTGCGCCCGCGATGTATGAGGCCGGCGTCGCCGAGATCTATGATTACTCGATGACGGGGCCGGACCCGCTGCGCGAGCTGATCCAGCATTTCGGCCTGCAGACGATCCCGATGGATGCCGAGCAGGTGCAGCTCGACGGCGAGCTGCTCGCCGACGTTCCCGGCATGCGCCGCAAATACGGGGCGAAGACCGCGGCCGCGATCGAGGCGTTCCGCAGGCGCTGCAGCGACCTGGTGTCGCCGATCGAATATTACGAGGGCGTCGGCGCCCACGACAACGAACACCCGTGGGCCTACAAGACCGCCGAGCAGGTCCTCGACGAGGAGGTCGAGGACGCGACCGCCAAGCGTTTCTTCAAGGTGATGGCGCGTTCCGACATCGCGACCGAGAGCCACAACACCAACGGCCTCAACGCGCTGAAGAACTACGTGATGGACGTCGACGGCTATATCGGCCTGTATTCGATCCAGAACGGCAACGAGCAGCTGATCGATTGTCTGCGTTCGGAAGTCAGCGCCGACATCCAGCTCAACCATCGTGTGCTCAAGGTCGGCAAGACCGCCGATGGCCGCTACCAGCTCAACATGATGAACGGCAAGGGGCCGGAGACGCGCGACTTCGATCTCGTGCTGGTCTGCCTGCCGCACTCCTGGCTCGCGACCATGCGCTGGGACGGCGAACAGCTGCGCAAGTCGATGGTCAAGCACGTCGCCTATTTCGACCGGCCCGCGCATTATCTGCGGGTCTCGATCCTGTTCGACGAGCCGTTCTGGGGCGAGAAGATCCCGGGCGCCTGGTTCATGTCGGAAGCGTTCGGCGGCTGCTGCGTCTACAATGAGGGCGCGCGCCACGATGTCGGCAAGCACGGCGTGCTGAACTGGCTGATCGCAGGCTCGGATGCGCTTGCCTTCGCCAATCTCAGCGACCAGGAGCTGATCGACGCCGCGTTGAAGTCGCTGCCGGCCTCGCTCGGCGATGCGCGCGAGCATTTCCTGGAAGGCAAGATCCATCGCTGGCTGTCGTCGGTCAACGCGCTGCCGGGCGGCCTGCCGGTGCGCGACGTCATGACCAACCACCGCCCGGAGCCGAAGGAGCACCCCGGCATCGTGGTGGTCGGCGACTATCTGTTCGATTCGACGCTGAACGGGCTGCTCGATTCCTCCGATGCCGCGACCGACATCATCCTCACCGAGATGATGCGGCTGCGCCGCGCCCGCGCGCAGGACGAGGGCGCGCTGTCCGACAAGATCGATCGCAGCTATTTCGACAATTATCGCGGCGCCGGGCCCTACAGCGAGGCCTGGCGCAACTTCACCGACCCCGCCTATCTGACGGACCTGATCAAGACGGTGTGGGGCAGGGCGAAGGGCTACAAGCTGCTGATCGCCGGCTCCGCCAGCGGCGAACTGGTCGGCGCGCTGCGCGAACGTGGCATCGATGCCTGGGGCATCGAGAACAACCGCTACATCCACGGCAAGACGCCTAAGGCGCTCAAGAAGTACAACAAGCTCGGCTCGATCGCCGACATGCCGTTCAAGGCCAACGAGTTCGACTTCGTGTTCGAGACCTCGCTGTGCCATCTCGGCGAGAAGCAGGTCGTGCGCGGGGTGCGCGAGCTCAACCGCGTGGTCAAGACCGGCGTCGTGTTCGCGTCGGTGACCTCCGACATGGCGCCGGCGGTGATCGATCGCTACGACCTGCTGCGCGGGGTGAAGAAGCTCGGCACCTGGTGGGAGTGGTCGGAATTGTTCTTCGGCAACGGCTTCGACCTGTCGATGCACCGCCGCGACTGCACCGATGCGCTGTGGACATTGACGCTGGCCGCCAACAAGGGGCCGGGGCAGTGGTACGCCGACTCCGACAGCCTGCGCTATTCCTTCTTCGACAAGGTCGAAGCCGACCTCGACGACTAGCGGCACCGAGCGGAAGCCTTTGCCGCCAGGCGACCGGCCTTGTGTCGACCAGCTGTCAAACGGCGGCAATGCTGTGCTCCGCGATTCCGCGCGAGCGTGCGGCGGCGCGTCGGCCGTTCCAAACGCTTTGCCGAATTCGTCATGATCGCATAGAATTGCGGCCGCAGTGTTATCAGCTGCGGTTTCGATTTGCGGTCATGCCGGCCGTGGAGCATCGGTTGGTTTCATGGCGCCAAAACCTCCTGCATCAGACGATCCGACGAGAGCGGCGGCCGACGATCCCGAGCTGAAGAAGAAGCCCGCGTCCGGTCCGCCCGCGGCGGCCGCCTCCACAAAGCCAGCCGCGGCGCCGGCTGACGACGAAGAGGATGAGGACGCGGACGACGAGTTCGAGCTCGATGACGACGATGATGACGAGGACCTCGTCGTCTTCACCGCCAAGGAAGCCGCCGGCGCGCTCTCCACGATCTTTGGCTTCGTCAGACCGATCCTGGCGAACTACAAGAAGCCGTTCGCCTGCGTCGCCTTCGGCGTGCTGGTCGAGACGTTGTTCAACGTCATCATGCCGCTCAGCCTGAAATTCCTGATCGACGACGCGCTCGGCGAGGAGGACTTCGGAGCCCTCTACAAGATCCTCGGCGTGCTCGCGGTGGCCGGTATCGTCACCTCGATCATCGCGGTCTGGTACGAACGCTGGGATGCGCGGCTCGCCGCCGGCATCATCGCCGACGTGCGGACGCGGCTGTTCGACCATGTCCAGAACCTGCCGTCGGCCTATTTCGCGCGCACCAAGCGCGGCGAGATCCTGTCGCGCTTCTCGATCGATCTCTCGGCGTTCGAGGGCTCGGTCAAGACCTTTGCCAACAGCGCGGCGCTGCCGGGCCTCGAGCTGGTCGCAGGCATCATCCTGATGCTGTTCCTGAACTGGCAGCTTGCCGTGGTCGCCTTGCTGGTGTTTCCGATCACCCTGATCGGGCCGCGCATCCTGACGCCGAAGGCGGTGCAGGCCAACTACGAGCAGAAGCAGAACGAAGCCGCGCTGCTCGGAATCGTGCAGGAGAACGTTGCCGCCCAGGCGGTGGTGAAGGCGTTCAATCTGCAGCGCCGGGCGCTCGGCTGGTTCACGATGCGCAACCGCGACGTCCGGGCCAAGGCCGCGTCAGCCATGTTCCTGTCGACCATGGTGGAGCGCACCGTCACCATAGCGGTGTTGCTGCTCCACCTCGTGGTGCTGGCGATCGGCGCCTATCTCGCCACCAAGGGGCAGATCACCGTCGGCACCTTCGTGACCTTCGAGAGTGCGTTCTGGGAGGTGTCGTACAACATCGCCCATCTGATGCACTTCATCCCGGTGTCGATCCAGTCGGCGGCAGCGGTGCGGCACATCCAGGAACTGCTCGACGAGCCGACCCGCGGCGCCGACCGTCCCGGCGCGCCGGATCTGCCGCGCATCACCAACGACATCTCCTTCGATCGCGTCACCTTCCAGTATGAGGGGGCGCAGACGCCGGTGCTCGACAATCTCAGCCTCAAGCTCAATGCCGGCAAGAGCATTGCGATCGTCGGTCCCAGCGGCTCGGGCAAGAGCACGCTGATCAACCTGATCCTGCGGCTCTACGTGCCGGACGAGGGCCGCGTCGCCATCGACGGCGTCGATATCCGCCGGGTGACGCGCGAGTCGCTGCGGGCGAACATGGCGGTCGTGTTCCAGGAGAACATGCTGTTCAACATGTCGATCCGCGAGAACATCCGGCTCGGCAAGGAAGGCGCGACCGACGCGGAGGTCGAGGACGCCGCCCGGAAGGCCGAGATTCATCGCTACATCATGAGCCTGCCGCAGCGCTACGACACGCCGGTCGGCGAGCGCGGCGATACCCTGTCGGGCGGCCAGCGCCAGCGCATCGCGATCGCGCGCGCGATCATCCGCAACCCGTCCGTTCTGCTGCTCGACGAGGCGACTTCGGCGCTCGACCAGACCACGGAGGCTGCGATCAACCGGACGCTGCTCAAGGTCGCCAAGGGCCGCACCATGATCTGGTCGACGCACCGCCTGACTTCGGTGGTCGAGATGGACGAGATCATCGTGATCTCCGGCGGCAGGGCGATCGAACGCGGCTCGCACGAGCAACTGCTCGCCCGCAACGGCGTCTATCGCAAGCTGTGGGACGATCAGGGACATCTGAATCACGACGAGGACGCCGACGACGCGGATGATGACGATGATGAAGATGAGGACGAAGACGAGGATGAGGAGGCGTGAGGCCCGCGCCGCGTCGCGGGCGATGGCCGAGCGGTAGATTTTACTTTTACGCCCGGTCAGCGGCTTGCGGACGTTGCCGGAAGTGATTGGCCGGCCGCGTCGTTGACGCCGCCGCCGCGGGGTTGTGCAGCCGGCGCAGCCAGCCGCGGCCGAGATAGCCGAAAAAGCGTGCCCAGCGCTGGGCCTGCCAGGTGGGCCCGCTGCCGACCGACACCTCGCGGAAGCTGAATGCCTTGGCGTTCGACCAGGCGTCGCAGGCGGTCTTGACCGGATCATCGTAGAACGCGGTGATCTTCTCCTCGCCCATGCCGTCGGTCGACAGCCAGGCCGGGATGTGGACGTTGCAGAGCTGGACGACGTCGGTGAAGACCTTGTCGGTGCCGGTTCCGGTGACGGGGCAGGTGCTGGCGAAGGCATCACCGACCAGCGCGATGCCGGCCTGCCGATAGCCGGTGCTGACATAGATGTCGGCGGGCCTGATCTTGATATCGCCCGCGATGTCGAACTCGCCGGTGAGCCGGCGCAGCCGCGGCAGCGCGGCGTTCAGCGTCTCGACCGGATTGCGCCGCATCGCCCGCAGCCAGGGATCGTCGGCCTTGCGATAGGTGAAGAGGTTGGCGCGCATCCGGTCTCCGACCGGAAACAGCGTAATGTAGGGGATGCGGTCGCTCGGCCGCTCCGAGAAATAGGTCATGGCCGCGAACGGGAAGGCGGGGCGGCCGACGGGGACGAAGTCGAACCCGAGCGAGATCGAGTGGCAGAAGCTCGTGACCAGGCGCTCGATGCCCAGCATCCGGCGCAGTCCGACGTTCAGGCCGTTGGCAAGCACCACAAGGCGCGCCGAGATCTCCTCGCCATCGGCAAGCACGAGCCGCTGCCGCTCGGAGCTGGTCGCGACGTTGATCACCTTGTCGCAGACGAATTCCGCCGGCCCGGCGATCTCGTTCCGAATCGCAGCGATCAGCGCGTCGTACATGATGCCGTATTGCCGGCTCGGCTGCCGGTCGAGCAACCGGCCGAATCGCGCGATCCAGTTCTCGCCGTCCAGTGTCGCCGAGCGGAGCACCGACTCGGCAAGGCCGGTCCTGGCGAATCGCTCGAGCTGGAGGTCGCCGCCGATCTTTTCGACACGGAAATCGAACGGATAGACCTGGTGGGGGTCGATCAGGACCGTCGGTATCCCGGCACGGCCGAGCATGGCGGCTGCGGTCGAGCCCGCAAGACCGCCGCCGATGATCGCGATGTCGGTGTACCGCATGAGAATTCCGTGGCTGTGACCCCGATTTTTGCGCTGCGAATGGCAAATAAAGGCTTAGTTTCGAAGTTTGCCTTCGGGACTAACTTGGGGAGAGTTGTTTCTATTCATATTTTACCCGGATATAATGTGATTCCGCACGCGCCCGAAGATTCGGATGATGGGCGCGGGGAGGTTGGTTGGCGGTCACATTTCGCTTGCGCCGAACCTCGGCGAAATGCGAAATCCGCAAGTGCCAGAGGCGTTTCTTTGCTTGTCGTTTTGCTTGACTTCACTATCTCTCGATTATACAAGGCGCCCACTTAACGACAGGCGGTGAGCTACGCCAGCGTCGGAACGGAACACCCGAAGGCCCTTTTTGAGGAGCCGGACGGGCACCAACCTCGACGAATGCCGCTCAAACGCTGTCGATGATAGCTAGGCAATGCCAGGACGATATTAGTTCTCTTGAGCACGTCCTCTTGAGAGTGATTTCGGATGCATGACCTCGGTGGCGGACCGAACAGCGAACGCTGATCGGTTCGGGATCGCGGTCCTCTGTGGCGTCGATGCGCTTTCCGCTCAGCGATGAGTGGTTGGCGCGATTTCGCTTTGCGCGGTTGTTTGTTCCGTGTCGAGTGGGCCGTGCGGGACGGCTAGTCCTGAGAAGAAATTTGCGGAGCCATTCAAGGTTTTCGCGCGAACTAAAGGGTGAAGGCTGCATGCCGACGATCAACCAGCTGATCGCAAATCCGCGTGAAGTGCAGAAGTCGCGTAAGAAGGTGCCGGCGCTGCAGCAGTCGCCGCAGAAGCGCGGCGTGTGCACGCGCGTCTACACCACGACCCCGAAGAAGCCGAACTCGGCGCTTCGTAAGGTCGCCAAGGTGCGCCTGACCAACGGCTTCGAGGTGATCGGCTACATCCCGGGTGAAGGCCATAACCTGCAGGAGCACTCGGTGGTCATGATCCGCGGCGGCCGCGTCAAGGACTTGCCCGGTGTGCGCTACCACATCCTCCGCGGCGTGCTGGATACCCAGGGCGTCAAGAACCGTAAGCAGCGTCGTTCGAAGTACGGCGCGAAGCGTCCGAAGTAAGCGGGAACCGATCAGATGTCGCGTCGCCATTCTGCCGAGAAGCGTGAAGTTCTTCCGGATCCGAAGTTCGGGAACATCATCATTACGAAGTTCATGAACTCGGTGATGTACGCCGGGAAGAAGTCGGTTGCCGAAAACATCGTCTACGGTGCGCTCGGCATGATCGAGGCCAAGACCAAGCAGAACCCGCTCGGCGTGTTCGAGCAGGCGCTCGAGAACGTGATGCCGACCATCGAGGTTCGTTCCCGCCGCGTCGGCGGCGCGACCTACCAGGTTCCGGTCGAAGTCCGTTCGGTGCGCCGTCAGGCGCTCGGCATCCGCTGGCTGATCTCGGCCGCCCGCGAGCGCAACGAGAAGACCATGACCGAGCGTCTCTCGGCGGAGCTGCTCGACGCCTCGAACAATCGCGGCAACGCCGTCAAGAAGCGTGAAGACGTGCACCGGATGGCGGAAGCCAACCGCGCGTTCTCGCACTATCGCTGGTAAGGCGAACAACGGAATTTAAGGAACAGTCTCATGCCCCGCCAACATGCCATCGAGGACTACCGCAACTTCGGTATCATGGCGCATATCGACGCCGGCAAGACCACGACCACCGAGCGCATCCTGTATTACACCGGCAAGAGCCACAAGATCGGCGAAGTGCACGAAGGTGCCGCGACGATGGACTGGATGGAGCAGGAGCAGGAGCGTGGCATCACGATCACCTCGGCTGCGACCACCGCGTTCTGGAACGGCAAGCGCCTGAACATCATCGACACCCCCGGCCACGTCGACTTCACCATTGAGGTCGAGCGTTCGCTGCGCGTGCTCGACGGTGCCGTTTGCGTCCTCGACTCCAACCAGGGTGTCGAGCCGCAGACCGAGACCGTCTGGCGCCAGGGCGACAAGTACAAGGTTCCGCGCATCGTCTTCGCCAACAAGATGGACAAGACCGGCGCCGACTTCTTCAAGTGCCTGTCCGACATCGTCGACCGCCTCGGCGCCAAGCCGATCGCCATCCAGCTGCCGATCGGTGCCGAGAACAACTTCAAGGGTCTCGTCGACCTCGTGAAGATGAAGGGCGTCATCTGGAACGATGAATCGCTCGGCGCCAAGTTCGACTATGTCGACATTCCGGAAGATCTGGTCGAGCAGGCCAAGGAGTATCGCGAGAAGATGGTGGAAGCCGCCGTCGAACTCGACGACGACGCTTTGGCTGCGTTCCTCGACGGCAAGGAGCCGGACGAGGCGACCCTGAAGCGCCTGATCCGCAAGGCCGTGCTGACCGGCGCGTTCTATCCGGTGCTGTGCGGCTCCGCGTTCAAGAACAAGGGCGTGCAGCCGCTGCTCGACGCCGTCGTCGACTACCTGCCGTCGCCGATCGACGTGCCCGCGATCAAGGGCACCGACGAGGACGGCAACGAGGTCGTGCGCAAGGCGGACGACAAGGAGCCGCTGGCGCTGCTCGCGTTCAAGATCATGGACGACCCCTTCGTCGGCACCATCACCTTCTGCCGCATCTACTCCGGCATCCTGCAGTCGGGCACCGGCGTCATCAACTCGACCCGCGAGAAGAAGGAGCGGATCGGGCGGATGCTGCTGATGCATGCGAACAACCGCGAGGACATCAAGGAAGCCTATGCCGGCGACATCGTCGCGCTGGCCGGCCTGAAGGAAGCGCGCACCGGCGACACGCTGTGCGATCCCAACAAGCCGGTGATCCTCGAGAAGATGGAATTCCCGGAGCCGGTGATCGAGATCGCGATCGAGCCGAAGTCGAAGGCCGACCAGGAGAAGCTGGGCGTGGCGCTGGCGAAGCTCGCCGCGGAGGATCCGTCCTTCCGCGTGTCGACCGACCACGAGTCCGGCCAGACCATCCTCAAGGGCATGGGCGAACTGCATCTCGACATCAAGGTCGACATCCTCAAGCGCACCTACAAGGTCGACGCCAATATCGGCGCGCCGCAGGTGGCGTTCCGCGAGCGTGTCACCAAGCGGGTCGAGCACAGCTACACCCACAAGAAGCAGACCGGCGGTACCGGCCAGTTCGCGGCCGTCACCCTGATCGTCGAGCCGAACGAAGCCGGCAAGGGCTACGAGTTCGAATCGAAGATCGTCGGCGGCGCGGTTCCGAAGGAATACATCCCCGGCGTCGAGAAGGGTCTCGAGAGCGTGCTGTCCTCCGGCGTGGTCGCGGGCTTCCCGATCGTCGACGTCAAGGTGCAGCTGATCGACGGCAAGTTCCACGACGTCGACTCGTCGGCGCTGGCCTTCGAAATCGCCACGCGCGCCTGCTTCCGCGAGGCGCTGCAGATGGGCAAGTCCGTTCTGCTCGAGCCGATCATGAAGGTCGAGGTGGTGACCCCGGAAGACTACACCGGTTCGGTCATCGGCGACCTGAATTCCCGGCGCGGCCAGATCCAGGGCCAAGACATGCGCGGCAACGCCAACGTCATCAACGCGATGGTGCCGCTCATGAACATGTTCGGTTACGTGAACAACCTGCGCTCGATGAGCCAGGGTCGCGCGACCTTCACCATGCAGTTCGATCACTACGCCGAAGCTCCGGCGAACGTGTCGGCTGAAGTCCAGAAGAAGTTTGCCTGATTGTCGTTGATGGCAGTCAACGATTGAACGGAGAGTCAAATGGCCAAAGCTAAATTCGAACGTAACAAGCCCCACTGCAACATCGGCACCATCGGTCACGTCGACCATGGCAAGACCTCGCTGACCGCAGCGATCACCAAGGTGCTCGCAGAAACCGGCGGCGCGACGTTCACCGCCTACGACCAGATCGACAAGGCGCCGGAAGAGAAGGCCCGCGGCATCACGATCTCGACCGCTCACGTCGAGTACGAGACGACCAACCGCCACTACGCCCACGTCGACTGCCCCGGCCACGCCGACTACGTGAAGAACATGATCACCGGTGCCGCGCAGATGGACGGCGCGATCCTGGTCGTGTCGGCTGCTGACGGCCCGATGCCGCAGACCCGCGAGCACATCCTGCTCGCCCGCCAGGTCGGCGTGCCCGCGCTCGTCGTGTTCCTCAACAAGTGCGACATGGTCGACGATCCGGAGCTGCTCGAGCTCGTCGAGCTCGAAGTCCGCGAGCTGCTCTCGAAGTACGAATTCCCGGGCGACAAGATCCCGATCATCAAGGGCTCGGCGCTCGCCGCCCTCGAGGACAAGGACAAGAAGCTCGGCCACGACGCCATCCTCGAGCTGATGCGCAACGTCGACGAGTACATCCCGCAGCCGGAGCGTCCGATCGACCAGCCGTTCCTGATGCCGGTTGAAGACGTGTTCTCGATCTCGGGCCGCGGCACCGTCGTCACCGGCCGTGTCGAGCGCGGCGTGATCAAGGTCGGCGAGGAAATCGAAATCGTCGGTATCCGCGACACCCAGAAGACCATCGTCACCGGCGTCGAAATGTTCCGCAAGCTGCTCGATCAGGGCCAGGCTGGCGACAACATCGGTGCGCTGCTCCGCGGCACCAAGCGCGAGGAAGTTGAGCGTGGCCAGGTGCTGTGCAAGCCCGGTTCGGTCAAGCCGCACACCAAGTTCAAGGCTGAGGCTTACATCCTCACCAAGGAAGAGGGCGGTCGCCACACCCCGTTCTTCACCAACTACCGTCCGCAGTTCTACTTCCGCACCACCGACGTGACCGGTGTCGTGCACCTGCCGGAAGGCACCGAGATGGTGATGCCGGGCGACAACATCGCGATGGAAGTGCACCTGATCGTGCCGATCGCGATGGAAGAGAAGCTGCGCTTCGCGATCCGCGAAGGCGGCCGCACCGTCGGCGCCGGCGTCGTCGCCGCGATCATCGAGTAACTACGCGAATAGGGAATGGCGAGTAGCGAGTGGGTCACTCCATTCGCTATTCGCTACTCGCCACTCACTAAAGAAAGAATACGGCAATGAACGGCCAAAATATTCGCATCCGTCTCAAGGCGTTCGACCATCGAATCCTCGATACGTCGACCCGCGAGATCGTGAACACGGCGAAGCGCACCGGTGCGCAGGTTCGCGGACCGATTCCGCTGCCGACCCGCATCGAGAAGTTCACCGTCAACCGTTCGCCGCACGTTGACAAGAAGAGCCGCGAGCAATTCGAGATGCGCACCCACAAGCGCCTCCTCGACATTGTCGACCCGACCCCGCAGACCGTCGATGCGCTGATGAAGCTCGACCTGGCCGCCGGTGTCGACGTCGAGATCAAGCTCTAAGGTTTTGGATTTTTACGTCCGCCGCTTGCGGACAGAAAGACAGGAAGCACGCCGATGCGCTCCGGAGTGATCGCACAAAAGGTCGGGATGACGCGGGTCTTTACGGAGACCGGCGAGCATATCCCTGTGACCGTGCTGAAGTTGGGCAACTGCCAGGTGCTGGGCCACCGCACGACCGAGAAGAACGGCTATGTCGCTCTTCAGCTCGGCTCGGGCGCCCGCAAGACCGTGTACATGCCCAAGGCCGAACGCGGCCAGTTCGCGGTCGCCAAGGTCGAACCGAAGCGCAAGGTCGCCGAGTTCCGCGTGTCCGAGGACGCGCTGATCCCGGTCGGCGCGGAAATCCAGGCGGACCATTTCGTGGTCGGCCAGTTTGTCGACGTGACCGGCACCTCGATCGGCAAGGGCTTTGCCGGCGGCATGAAGCGCTGGAATTTCGGCGGTCTGCGCGCCACCCACGGCGTGTCGATCTCGCACCGTTCGATCGGTTCGACCGGTGGTCGTCAGGACCCCGGCAAGACCTTCAAGAACAAGAAGATGCCCGGTCACATGGGCGTCGACCGCATCACCACACTCAATCTGCGCGTGGTTTCGACCGATGTCGAGCGCGGCCTGATCCTCGTCGAAGGCGCCGTTCCCGGCTCCAAGGGCGGCTGGATCTCGGTGCGCGACGCCGTCAAGAAGCCGCTGCCGAAGGAAGCCCCGAAGCCCGGCAAGTTCAAGGTTGCAGGTGGCGAAGCTGCCGAGGCTGTGGCCGAGAAGGAGGGCGTGTGAGATGGAATTGAAAGTCACGACCCTTGAAGGCAAGGACGCCGGATCCGTCGAGCTCTCGGACGCGATCTTCGGTCTCGAGCCGCGTGCCGACATCATTCAGCGCTGTGTGCAGTGGCAGCTGAACAAGCGTCAGGCCGGCACCCACAAGGCCAAGGGCCGCGCCGAGATCTGGCGCACCGGCAAGAAGATGTACAAGCAGAAGGGCACCGGCGGCGCCCGTCACGGCTCGGCCCGCGTGCCGCAGTTCCGCGGCGGTGGCCGTGCGTTCGGTCCGGTTGTTCGCTCGCACGCGACCGACCTGCCGAAGAAGGTGCGCGCGCTCGCGCTGAAGCATGCGCTGTCGGCCAAGGCCAAGGACGGCGGGCTGATCGTGATCGACAATGCGCAGCTCGAGGCCGCGAAGACCAAGGCGCTGCTCGGTCACTTCTCCGGCCTCGGGCTCACCAACGCGCTGATCATCGACGGCGCCGAGCTGAACGCCGGTTTCGCGACCGCGGCCCGCAACATTCCGAACATCGACGTGCTGCCGATCCAGGGCATCAACGTCTACGACATTCTCCGCCGCCAGAAGCTGGTGCTGACCAAGGCTGCGGTTGATGCGCTGGAGGCGCGCTTCAAATGAAGAACATCGATCCGCGCCACTACGACGTCATCATCTCGCCGGTCGTGACGGAAAAGGCGACGCTCGCCTCCGAGCACAACAAGGTGCTGTTCAAGGTCGCCGGCAAGGCCACCAAGCCGCAGATCAAGGAAGCGGTCGAGAAGCTGTTCGATGTCAAGGTGAAGAGCGTCAACACGCTCGTTCGCAAGGGCAAGACCAAGGTGTTCCGCGGCAATCTCGGCTCGCAGTCGGATACCAAGCGCGCGATCGTGACCCTGGAAGAGGGCCACCGCATCGACGTGACTACCGGACTATAAGGCGCAACGACGATGGCATTGAAAACCTTTAATCCCACGACGCCGGGCCAGCGCCAGCTGGTCATGGTCGATCGTTCGGCGCTCTACAAGGGCAAGCCGGTGAAGACCCTGACCGAGGGCAAGCTCGGTAATGGCGGTCGCAACAACACCGGTCGCATCACCGTGCGTTTCCGCGGCGGCGGCCACAAGAAGGCCTACCGCACCGTCGACTTCCGCCGCGACAAGGTGGACGTGCCGGCGGTCGTCGAGCGGCTCGAGTACGATCCGAACCGCACCGCGTTCATCGCGCTGATCAAGTATCAGGACGGCGAGCTGGCCTACATCCTGGCGCCGCAGCGCCTGGCAGCGGGCGACACCGTCGTCGCCGGCAACTATGTCGACGTCAAGCCGGGCAACGTCATGCCGCTCGGCAACATGCCGGTCGGCACGATCGTGCACAACATCGAGCTCAAGATCGGCAAGGGCGGCCAGCTGGCGCGCTCCGCCGGCACCTACGCCCAGATCGTCGGCCGCGACCAGGACTACGTGATCATCCGTCTGAACTCGGGTGAGCAGCGTCTGGTGCACGGCCGTTGCCGCGGCACGATCGGCGCGGTCTCGAACCCGGATCACATGAACATCTCGATCGGCAAGGCCGGTCGTACCCGCTGGCTCGGCTGGCGTCCGCACAACCGCGGCGTCGTCATGAACCCGATCGATCACCCGCACGGCGGTGGTGAAGGTCGTACCTCGGGCGGTCGCCACCCGGTTACTCCGTGGGGCAAGCCGACCAAGGGCAAGAAGACCCGCACCAACAAGTCGACCAACAAATTCATTCTCCTCAGCCGCCACAAGCGGAAGAAGTAAGGAACGCCGGACATGGTTCGTTCAGTCTGGAAAGGCCCGTTCGTCGAAGGTTCTCTGCTCAAGAAGGCAGATGCCGCCCGCGCGTCCGGCCGTCACGACGTCATCAAGATCTGGAGCCGCCGCTCCACCATCCTGCCGCAGTTCGTCGGCCTGACCTTCGGTGTCTACAACGGCCAGAAGCATGTGCCGGTGGCGATCAACGAGGAAATGGTGGGTCACAAGTTCGGCGAGTTCTCGCCGACCCGGACCTTCCACGGCCACTCGGGCGACAAGAAAGCCAAGAAGGCTTGAGGAATAGACGATGAGCAAACCAAAGCGCGAACGTAGCCTCGCGGACAATGAGGCCAAGGCCGTCGCCCGCATGCTGCGCGTCAGCCCGCAGAAGCTCAACCTGGTGGCGCAGCTGATCCGCGGCCGCAAGGCGTCCGCTGCGCTCGCCGACCTGCAGTTCTCGCGCAAGCGGATCGCGGTCGACGTCAAGAAGTGCCTGGAATCGGCGATCGCCAACGCCGAGAACAACCATGACCTCGATGTCGACGATCTCGTCGTTGCCGAGGCGCATGTCGGCAACGGCATCGTGATGAAGCGTTTTGCTCCGCGCGGCCGTGGCCGTTCGGGCCGTGTGTTCAAACCGTTCTCGCACCTGACCATCGTGGTTCGTCAGGTCGAGGCCGAGGCAAGCGCTTAAGAAGGGCGCAGGAGAAGACGATGGGTCAAAAGATCAATCCAATCGGGCTGCGTCTCGGCATCAACCGGACCTGGGACTCCCGTTGGTTCGCCGGCAAGCAGGAATACGGCAAGCTCCTGCACGAGGACGTCAAGATCCGCGAGATCCTGCACAAGGAGCTCAAGCAGGCGGCCGTCGCCCGCATCGTTATCGAGCGTCCGCACAAGAAGTGCCGCGTGACGATCCACTCGGCCCGTCCGGGCGTCGTGATCGGCAAGAAGGGCGCCGACATCGACAAGCTGCGCAAGAAGGTCGCCGACATCACCTCGTCGGACGTCGTGATCAACATCGTCGAAATCCGCAAGCCGGAGCTCGACGCGACCCTGGTCGCTGAATCGATCGCCCAGCAGCTCGAGCGCCGCGTCGCGTTCCGCCGCGCCATGAAGCGCGCCGTGCAGTCGGCGATGCGTCTCGGTGCCGAGGGCATCCGTATCAACTGCTCGGGCCGTCTCGGCGGCGCCGAAATCGCGCGCATGGAGTGGTACCGCGAAGGTCGCGTGCCGCTGCACACGTTGCGCGCCGACGTCGACTACGGCGTTGCCACCGCGTTCACGACCTTCGGCACCTGCGGCGTCAAGGTCTGGATCTTCAAGGGCGAGATCCTCGAGCACGATCCGATGGCCCAGGACAAGAAGATGGCCGAGGGCGACAACACGCCGCGTTCGCGCCGCGACGCCGCTTGAGGCAAAGCAGGAATTTGAGGGCTTAAAGCCATGATGCAACCTAAGAAAACGAAGTTCCGGAAGGCGCATAAGGGCCGTATCCACGGCGTTGCGACCTCTGGCGCGACGTTGGCGTTCGGCCAGTTCGGCCTCAAGGCGATGGAGCCTGACCGCGTCACCGCCCGTCAGATCGAAGCCGCCCGCCGCGCGCTGACCCGTCACATGAAGCGCGCCGGCCGCGTTTGGATCCGCGTGTTCCCGGACGTGCCGGTGTCGAAGAAGCCCGCCGAAGTCCGCATGGGCTCCGGCAAGGGTGCCCCGGAATTGTGGGTGGTCCGGATCAAGCCGGGCCGCGTGATGTTCGAGATCGACGGCGTGCCGGTGCAGACCGCGAAGGAAGCGCTGTCGCTCGCCGCCGCCAAGCTGCCGATCAAGACGCGCTTCGTTGCGCGCATTGCGGAGTAATCGCCATGGCCGAGATGAAAGTTGAAGACATTCGCGCGATGAGCGACGACCAGCGGGAAGACGCGATCCTGAACCTGAAGAAGGAGCGCTTCAACCTGCGTTTCCAGCGCGCCACCGGGCAGCTGGAGAACACCTCGCGGATGCGGGAAGCCCGCCGCGATATCGCTCGTATCAAGACCATCGCTGCCCAGCAGCGCGCGAAGAAGAAGTAAGGGGCCAGCTATGCCGAAACGTACTCTGCAGGGCGTGGTCGTCAGCGACAAGCAAGCCAAGACCATCGTGGTGCGCGTCGATCGCCGCTTCACCCACCCGATCTACAAGAAGACGATCCGCCGTTCCAAGAACTACCACGCGCACGACGAGAACAACCAGTTCAAGCCGGGCGACATGGTCTGGATCGAGGAATCGAAGCCGATCTCGAAGCTGAAGCGCTGGACCGTGGTCCGGGGCGAACACAAGAAAACGGCCTGATTAATTCGGCCTGGCCGAGGGAATTCAGGGAAATTTTGAGCGCGCTTAAGCGCAGAAAGAGGACGAGGTGCATCAATGATTCAGATGCAGACCAACCTCGACGTGGCCGATAATTCAGGCGCACGCCGTGTCATGTGCATCAAGGTTCTTGGAGGTTCCAAGCGCCGCTATGCCACCGTGGGCGACGTTATCGTTGTGTCGATCAAGGAAGCCATTCCGCGTGGCAAGGTGAAGAAGGGCGACGTGATGAAGGCCGTCGTGGTCCGGGTCCGCAAGGACATCCGCCGCGCCGACGGTTCGGTCATCCGCTTCGACCGCAACGCCGCCGTGCTGATCAACAATCAGTCCGAGCCGGTCGGCACCCGTATCTTCGGGCCGGTGCCGCGCGAGCTGCGCGCCAAGAACCACATGAAGATCATTTCGCTCGCGCCGGAGGTGCTGTGATGGCTGCCAAGATCCGCAAGGGCGACAAGGTGATGGTGCTCACCGGCCGCGACAAGGGTCGCACCGGCGAGGTGTTCGAGGTGCGTCCGGACGAGAACAAGGCTCTCGTTCGCGGCATCAACATGGTGAAGCGCCACCAGAAGCAGACCCAGACCCAGGAAGGCGGCATCATCTCCAAGGAGATGCCGATCGACCTTTCGAACATTGCGTATGTCGGCAAGGACGGAAAGCCGACCCGCATCGGGTTCAAGATTCAGGCCGATGGCAAGAAGGTTCGTGTTGCCAAGAGCTCGGGAGCAGAGATCGATGGCTGATACAGCTTACACGCCGCGTCTGCGCGCGGAGTATGACAAGAAGATCCGCGGCATGATGACCGAGAAGTTCGGTTATGCCAATGTGATGCAGGTGCCGCGCCTCGACAAGGTCGTGCTCAACATGGGCGTCGGCGACTCCGTCAACGACCGCAAGAAGGCCGAGACCGCCGCCGCCGAGCTGACCCAGATCGCCGGCCAGAAGGCGATCGTGACCTATTCGCGGATCGCGATCGCGACCTTCAAGCTGCGCGAGAACCAGCCGATCGGCTGCAAGGTCACGCTGCGCAAGACCCATATGTACGAGTTCATCGACCGCCTGGTGAACGTGGCGCTGCCCCGCGTCCGCGACTTCCGCGGCCTGAACCCGAAGAGCTTCGATGGCCGCGGCAACTATTCGCTCGGCATCAAGGAGCACATCATTTTCCCCGAGATCGACTTCGACAAGGTCTCGGAAGCGCGTGGCATGGACATCACGGTCTGCACCACCGCCAAGACCGACGACGAGGCGCGTGCCTTGTTGACCGCTTTCAATTTCCCGTTCCGGCAGTGAGTAGCTGAGCCAAAGCCACTCAAACGCGGATACCCAGGAGCCAAGCATGGCAAAGAAGAGTTCAGTCGAGAAGAACAACCGGCGCAAGCGGATGGCGAAGAACGCCGGCCCGCGCCGCGAGAAGCTGAAGGCGATCATCGCCGACAAGACCAAGCCGATGGAAGAGCGCTTCGCGGCGACGCTGAAGCTCGCCGAGATGCCGCGCAACTCGTCGCCGACGCGCATCCGCAACCGTTGCGAGCTGACCGGGCGTCCGCGCTCGAACTATCGCAAGAACAAGCTCTCGCGCATCGCGCTGCGTGAACTCGGCTCCAAGGGCCTGGTTCCCGGCCTCGTGAAGTCGAGCTGGTAAGGGGAGGGTCGGAACAATGTCTACGCACGATCCGATCAGCGATCTCATCACCCGCATCCGCAACGCGCAGATGCGCTCCAAGTCCAAGGTCTCGAGCCCCGGCTCGAAGATGCGCGCCAACGTGCTCGAGGTGCTGAAGTCCGAGGGTTACATCCGCGGCTACGCCAGCGTCGAGCATGCCTCGGGCCGCAGCGAGCTCGAGATCGAGCTGAAGTATTTCGACGGCGAGCCCGTCATCCGCGAGATCGAGCGGGTGTCGAAGCCGGGCCGCCGCGTTTACGCCTCGGTGAAGAACCTGCCGCGCGTGAACAACGGTCTCGGCATTTCGGTGTTGTCGACGCCGAAGGGAATCATGGCTGACCACCAGGCGCGCGACGCCAACGTGGGCGGCGAAGTTCTCTTCACGGTGTTCTGAGGAAGGATATTGCGATGTCACGTATCGGCAAAAGGCCGGTGGCGATCCCGTCGGGTGTGACGGCGACCGTCGAGGGCCAGACGGTCAAGGTGAAGGGGCCGAAGGGCCAGCTTCAGTTCGTCGTGCATGACGACGTCGAGGTGAAGTTCGAGAACGGCCAGGTCAAGGTCGCTCCGCGGGTCAAGACCAACCGCGCGCAGGCGATGTACGGCACCGCGCGCGCGCAGGTCGCCAACCTCGTCGAGGGCGTCACCAAGGGCTTCGAGAGGAAGCTCGAGATCACCGGCGTCGGCTACCGCGCCGCGATGCAGGGCAAGAACCTGCAGCTCGCGCTCGGCTACAGCCACGACGTGGTGTACGCGATCCCGGAAGGCATCACCATCGCGGTGCCGAAGCCGACCGAGATCACGATCACCGGCAACGATCCGCAGCGCGTCGGCCAGGTCGCCGCCGAGATCCGCGCCTACCGTCCGCCGGAGCCCTACAAGGGCAAGGGCGTGAAGTACGCCAACGAATTCATCTTCCGCAAGGAAGGCAAGAAGAAGTAACGGAGCCGGTCATGTCACTCAAGGTTACGAATGCCCGGCGCAAGCAGCGCGTGCGCCTTGCGCTTCGCCGCTCGGCAGGCGGCCGTCCGCGGCTGTCGGTGTTCCGCTCGTCCAAGCACATCTACGCCCAGGTCATCGACGACCAGAAGGGCGAGACGCTCGCTTCCGCCTCGTCGCTGGAGAAGACCATGCGCGACGCCGGCAAGACCGGCGCCGACATCGATGCGGCGAAGGCGGTCGGCAAGCTGCTCGCCGAGCGCGCGGCGCAGAAGGGTGTCAAGGAAGTCGTGTTCGATCGCGGCGCCTACATCTATCACGGGCGCGTCAAGGCGCTCGCGGATGCGGCGCGCGAAGGCGGATTGAGCTTCTAAACTTTACGAACGATGACGAGGAAAGAGGCGCAAGGCCTCCTAGAGATTGGAAAACACCATGGCAGGTGAACGCGAACGCGGCGGACGCGAACGGAGCAGGGAGCGCGAGGAGCGCGACAGCGAGTTCGTCGACAAGCTCGTCCACATCAATCGCGTGGCGAAGGTCGTCAAGGGCGGCAAGCGCTTCGGCTTTGCGGCGCTGGTCGTGATCGGCGACCAGAAGGGCCGGGTCGGGTTCGGCCACGGCAAGGCGCGCGAAGTTCCGGAAGCGATCCGCAAGGCGACCGAATCGGCGAAGCGCAATTTGACGCGCGTCGCGCTGCGTGAAGGCCGCACGCTGCATCACGACATCGCCGGCCGTCACGGCGCCGGCCGCGTCTACCTGCGTGCCGCTCCGGCCGGTACCGGCATCATCGCCGGCGGCCCGATGCGCGCGGTGTTCGAGACGCTCGGCATCCAGGACGTGGTGGCGAAGTCGATCGGCTCGTCGAATCCCTACAACATGGTTCGCGCGACGTTCGACGCGCTGAAGCATCAGGATTCGCCGCGCTCGGTGGCGGCGCGCCGCAACATCAAGGTCTCCACCCTGCAGTCGCGCCGCGTCGGCGGCGATGCCGAAGTGGTGGCGGAATAACCCGCGCGACCAGCGCTTTCTGGAGTTCAAGACGATGGCCAAGGCCAGCAAGACGATCAAGGTCGAGCAGACCGGCAGCGCAATCCGCCGCCATCACTCGCAGCGTTCGACGCTGATCGGCCTCAAGCTCAACAAGATCGGCCGGGTTGCCGAGCTGCAGGATACCCCTGAAGTTCGCGGCATGATCAGCAAGGTTCAGCATCTCGTCCGCGTCGTCGGCGAGTAAGCAGAGATAAGGAGAAGGGCGATGAAGCTCAGCGATATCGCCGACAACGCCGGCTCGCGCAAGAAGCGCATGCGTGTCGGCCGTGGCATCGGTTCCGGCAAGGGCAAGACCTCGGGCCGCGGCGGCAAGGGCCAGACCGCGCGTTCGGGCGTCCGCATCAAGGGTTTCGAAGGCGGCCAGATGCCGATGCATCGCCGTCTGCCGAAGCGCGGCTTCAACAACATCTTCCGGCTCGACTTCGCCGAGATCAATCTCGACCGTCTGCAGGAAGCGATCGACAACAAGCTGGTCGATGCGAGCGCGACGGTGAACGTCGAATCGCTGGTGAAGGCCGGCGTGCTGCGCCGCGCCAAGGACGGCCTGCGGCTGCTCGGCCGCGGCGAGATCAAGACCAGGCTGACCATCGAGGTGCACGGCGCTTCCAAGTCGGCCATTGCCGCGGTCGAGAAGGCCGGCGGCTCGGTCAAGATCCTGGCCCCCGCCAAGGAAGAAGGCGAGGCGGCGTAACATCTGCGTCATTGCCCGCGACGCGCCGGCAATCCGCAGATCGAATGATGGACTTATCGAGGCCGAGCACCAGATAATGTCCGGTGTCTGCCGGCGCCCAGGGAATTGATCTCTTTGGGGGCGCCGGCGAAGCGGGCTCCGGGAGAAAGCCGAAACATGGTCTCAGCAGCCGAACAACTTGCCGCCAACCTCAATTTCGGACAGCTGGCGAAAGCCGACGAGCTGAAGAAGCGCATCTGGTTCACCCTGGGTGCGCTGCTTGTTTATCGGCTCGGCACCTACATCCCGCTGCCCGGCATCGATCCCAACATCTGGGAGCAGGTGTTCCGTAGCCAATCCGGCGGCATCCTCGGCATGTTCAACATGTTCGCCGGCGGCGGCATCCACCGCATGGCGATCTTCGCGCTGAACATCATGCCGTACATCTCGGCGTCGATCATCGTGCAGCTCCTGACCACCGTGTCGCCGCAGCTCGAAGCGCTCAAGAAGGAAGGCGAGGCGGGCCGCAAGACGCTGAACCAGTACACCCGCTATCTGACGGTGATCCTGGCGCTGTTCCAGTCCTACGGCATCGCGATCGGCCTCGAAGGCGCCGGCAATGTCGTCAGCGACCCCGGCATGTTCTTCCGGATCTCGACCGCAATCACGCTGACCGGCGGCACCATGTTCCTGATGTGGCTCGGCGAGCAGATCACCTCGCGCGGCATCGGCAACGGTATTTCGCTGATCATCCTGGCCGGCATCGTCGCCGAATTGCCGTCGGCGCTCGCCAACATGCTGGAACTTGGTCGCCAGGGCGCGATGTCGACCGGCCTGATCCTGATCGTCATCGTGATGGCGGTCGCCGTGATCGCCTTCATCGTGTTCATGGAGCGCGCGCAGCGCCGGCTTTTGATCCAGTATCCGAAGCGCCAGGTCGGCAACAAGATGTTCGAGGGCCAGTCCTCGCATCTGCCGCTCAAGCTCAATACCTCGGGCGTGATTCCGCCGATCTTCGCCTCGTCGCTGCTGTTGCTGCCGACCACGGTCGCGAACTTCAACGCCGGCAAGGGGCCGGAATGGTTCCAGTGGATCACGACCCAGCTCAGCCACGGCCGGCCGCTGTTCCTGTTCATGTATCTCGCGCTGATCGTGTTCTTTGCGTTCTTCTACACCGCGATCGTGTTCAACCCGACCGAGACCGCGGACAATCTGAAGAAGCATGGCGGCTTCATCCCGGGCATCCGGCCCGGCGAGCGCACCGCCGAGTACATCGACTATGTGCTGTCGCGCATCACGGTGCTCGGCGCGGTCTATCTCGCGATCGTCTGCCTGATTCCTGAAATTCTGATTTCCTACGCATCGGTCCCGTTCTACTTTGGCGGCACCTCGCTGTTGATCGTCGTCAGCGTGACGATGGATACGGTGTCGCAGGTGCAGGGCTATCTGCTCGCTCATCAGTACGAAGGGCTGATCAGGAAGTCGAAGCTCAGGGGAGGCCGCCGCCGCTGATCGCGGCTCGGCTTCGAATTCAAAACACAGGTGTGCGGACGTCGCCCACCTAGCCGGGGGGCGAAACAGATATGAGATTGATCCTTTTGGGGCCGCCGGGCTCGGGCAAGGGAACCCAGGCGCAGCGGCTGGTGCACAGGCACGGCATCGTCCAGCTCTCGACCGGTGAGATGCTGCGCGCTGCGGTTGCCGCGGGCACGCCGGTCGGCTTGCAGGCCAAGGAGATCATGGCCAATGGCGGCCTGGTTCCCGACGAGGTCGTGGTGGGAATCATCGCCGACCGGATCGAGGAGCCCGATGCCAAGAAGGGCTTCATTCTCGACGGCTTCCCGCGCACCGTGCCGCAGGCCGAGGCGCTCGACGATCTGCTCCGGAAAAAACACCTCAAGCTCGACGCGGTGGTTGAGCTCCGCGTCAACGAGAGCGCGCTGCTCGCCCGCGTTGAGAAGCGTGCCGAGGAAACCCGCGCGCGCGGCGAGGAAGTTCGCCTCGACGACACGCCGGAAGTGCTGACCAAGCGCCTGGCGCAGTACCGTTCGCTGACGGAGCCGCTGATTCACTATTATTCGGAGCGGCGGAAGCTCCTGACGGTCGATGGCATGATGACCATCGAGCACGTCACCCGCGAGATCAACCGGATCCTGACCGCGCTCGGCGCGCTGGAACCGAAGGATCACGAGGATCACGCTCCCAAGGCGGCTAAAAAGGCCGCCAAGGCGGCCGTGAAGGCCAGCAAGAAGCCGGCCAAGAAGGCAGCTAAACCAGCCAAAAAGGCCGCCAAATCGGCCCGGAAGGCTGCCAAGGCGCCCTCCAAGGCCAAAGCGGCCAAGAAAGTCGTGAAGAAAGCCGCGAAGAAGGCGGTAAAGAAGGCCGCCGGCGCCGCGAAAGCCCGCAAGGGAGCAAAGACCGCCAAAAAGGCGGCAAAAAAGCTCACGAAAAAGCGAGCTAAACGCTAGGAGCGGTTGACGAAACCGACATGAATCCTTTAATAAGCCCCGCATCCAAGTTGGATAGTTTTATGACGATGCCGGGCCCCGAAGGACATGAGGGGAGGGCGTCGTGTTCGCGTTTGTGGACACAAGCCCGAGAGAGCAAGAACTTGAGAAGCCCGTATCCGTGATGGATCGGCGACAGGAGAGAAGTCCGTGGCCCGTATTGCCGGCGTCAACATTCCTACCAACAAGCGCGTCCTGATCGCGCTTCAGTACATCCATGGCATCGGCCAGAAGAACGCTGCCGACATCATGGAGAAGGTCAAGATCCCGGTGGACCGTCGCGTCAACCAGCTGACCGACCAGGAGGTCCTGCAGATCCGCGAAGTGATCGACCGCGACTATCTGGTCGAGGGCGACCTCCGTCGTGAGGTCGGCATCAACATCAAGCGGTTGATGGACCTCGGCTGCTACCGCGGCCTGCGTCATCGCCGCGGTCTGCCGGTGCGCGGCCAGCGCACCCACACCAATGCGCGCACGCGCAAGGGGCCGGCCAAGGCGATCGCCGGCAAGAAGAAGTAAGTTTTGCGAATTGCAGGTGGGGAGTAGCGAATGGAAATTCGCTACTCGCCATTTGCGTTTTGAGGTGTAGCCGCTGGCACTACGGCGGCGTCGAGATCACAGGAAAGGTTTGAAATGGGCAAGGAAGCCACCCGCGTACGCCGCCGCGAACGCAAGAACATCGCCTCCGGCATCGCGCACGTGAATTCGTCGTTCAACAACACGACCATCACCATCACCGACGCGCAGGGCAACACCATCGCCTGGTCGTCGGCCGGCACCATGGGCTTCAAGGGCTCGCGCAAGTCGACCCCCTATGCCGCGCAGGTCGCGGCCGAAGACGTCTCCAAGAAGGCGCAGGAACACGGCATGCGCACGCTGGAGGTTGAAGTGGCCGGCCCGGGTTCGGGCCGTGAGTCGGCGCTCCGCGCGCTGCAGGCTGCGGGCTTCACCGTCACCTCGATCCGCGACGTGACCACGATCCCGCACAATGGCTGCCGTCCGCGCAAGCGTCGGCGCGTTTGATCTGTAAGTCGCGGGCGGCCTCTGGCCGCCCTGCGATGGTTTTTGGAATTGACCGCGCGGACTGATCCGCGATCTCCAACGCCGGGTTCGGCCAGTCGATTTGGCCCTGTGACCGGCAAATGGGTGAAACAGTGACGATCCAGAAAAATTGGCAAGAACTCATTCGACCGAACAAGCTGCAGGTGACGCCGGGCTCGGACGCGAGCCGGTTCGCCACCGTGGTCGCCGAGCCGCTCGAGCGTGGCTTCGGCCAGACGCTCGGCAACGCGCTGCGCCGCATCCTGCTGTCCTCGCTGCAGGGCGCGGCGGTGCAGTCGGTGCATATCGACGGCGTGCTCCACGAGTTCTCCTCGATCGCGGGTGTCCGTGAAGACGTCACCGACATCGTCCTCAACATCAAGGACATCTCGATCAAGATGCAGGGCGAAGGCCCAAAGCGCATGGTCGTGAAGAAGCAGGGTCCGGGCGCCGTCACCGCCGGCGACATCCAGACCGTCGGCGACGTCACCGTGCTCAACCCCGACCTGCAGCTCTGCACGCTGGACGACGGCGCCGAGATCCGCATGGAGTTCACGGTCACGACCGGCAAGGGCTATGTCGCCGCCGAGCGCAACCGTCCCGAGGATGCGCCGATCGGCCTGATCCCGGTCGACAGCCTGTTCTCGCCGGTCCGCAAGGTGTCCTACAAGGTCGAGAACACCCGTGAGGGCCAGATCCTCGACTACGACAAGCTGACCATGACGATCGAGACCAACGGCGCGATCACGCCGGAGGACGCGGTGGCCTATGCCGCGCGCATCCTGCAGGATCAGCTCAACGTGTTCGTTAACTTCGAAGAGCCGCGCAAGGAAGTTACGCAGGAGATCATCCCCGATCTCGCGTTCAACCCGGCGTTCCTCAAGAAGGTCGACGAGCTCGAGCTGTCGGTGCGTTCGGCAAACTGCCTGAAGAACGACAACATCGTCTACATCGGCGACCTCGTGCAGAAGTCGGAAGCGGAAATGCTCCGCACCCCGAACTTCGGCCGCAAGTCGCTGAACGAGATCAAGGAAGTGCTGGCCCAGATGGGTCTGCACCTCGGCATGGAAGTGCCGGGCTGGCCGCCGGAGAACATCGACGAGCTCGCCAAGCGCTTCGAGGATCACTACTGATCCGATTTCACCGTCGTGGCCGGAGAATCTCCGGCCACGATTTTTTAATGGGCGAACGCAGGATGCCCACCTGCAAAACTTGTCGCTGAACCACCGCGGCAGATTGAAGAAGGAAGAAGTCAATGCGTCACGGCAAGGTTCATCGGAAGCTCAACCGCACCGCCGAGCACCGGCGTGCGATGTTCGCGAACATGGCGGCCGCGCTGATCAAGCACGAGCAGATCGTCACCACGCTGCCGAAGGCCAAGGAGCTGCGGCCGATCGTCGAGAAGCTCGTCACCCTCGGCAAGAAGGGCGGCCTCGCCCTGCGCCGCCAGGCGATCTCGGAGCTGCGCGACGTCGACCAGGTCAAGAAGCTGTTCGATACGCTGGCGACCCGCTACAAGGACCGCCAGGGCGGCTACACCCGCATCATCAAGGCCGGCTTCCGCTACGGCGATAACGCGGCGATGGCCGTGATCGAGTTCGTCGACCGCGACGTCGACGCCAAGGGCCAGGACTCCGGTCCGGCGCAGGACAAGGAAGCTGAGGCGGCGTAAGCCTCGCTTAGAGCCAGGTTTCGAAAACGGCGCCTTCGGGCGCCGTTTTTATTTGGTGGCCACGCTCCATCCCGGACGTCGTCCTGGCGAAAGCCAGGACCCACTACCCCAAATCTAAATTGTTGCGCGACGCTGGGGCTCAAGTCCTTCTCATAATCACCAGCGGTGGTAATGGGTCCTGGCTTTCGCCAGGACGACGAGGTGTGTTCTGCTTCCTCACGCATCGGTGAGATGCAATTGCGGCGCTGCGTGCCACGCCCGATATCTCATCGACATCAATGGAGATGACAGATGAAAATCGACCTTTCCGGAAAGACTGCACTGGTGACCGGCTCGACCGCGGGCATCGGCAACGCCATCGCAAAGGGGCTTGCCGAGACCGGCGCCGAGGTCGTGGTCAACGGCCGCGGCCAGGCCAAGGTCGATGCCGCGGTTGCCGCGATCGGGAAGGCCGTACCCGGCGCAAAGGTCCGCGGCATTGCCGCCGACGTCTCGACCGCGGCGGGCTGCAAGGCGCTGCTCGCGGCGCTGCCGGACGTCGACATCCTCGTCAACAATGCCGGCATCTTCGAGCCGAAGCCGTTCTTTGACATTCCCGACGAGGACTGGAGCCGCTTCTACGAGGTCAACGTGATGTCGGGCGTCCGGCTGTCGCGCGGCTACATGCAGGGCATGCTGAAGCGCAACTGGGGCCGCATCGTCTTCATTTCCTCCGAGTCGGGCCTCAACATCCCGACCGAGATGATTCACTACGGCATGACCAAGACCGCGCAGCTTGCGATTGCGCGCGGGCTCGCCGAGCTGACCAAGGGCACCGCCGTCACCGTCAACTCGGTGCTGCCCGGGCCGACCATGTCCGAGGGTGTCGAGACCTTCGTCAAGGATCTCGCCAAGCAGAACGGTCAGTCGGTCGAGGAGGCGGCATCCAACTTCGTCAAGCAGCACCGGCCGACCTCGCTGCTGCAGCGCTTCGCCAGCACCGAGGAGATCGCCAATCTCGTGGTCTATGCCTGCTCCAAACAGGCCTCGGCGACCAACGGCGCCGCGCTGCGTGCCGAAGGCGGCATCGTCAACACCATCGCGTGAAGCCGCGTGCCCGCCTATGTGATCTCCGAGGTCGAGATGCGCGACGCCGCGGCGTTCGAGGCCTATCGCACGCTGGCGGCGAACACCATCGTACAATATGGCGGGATGGCGGGCGCTACGTCGTGCGCGGCGGCACAGTCGAGGTGGTGGAGGGTGGCCCACCACCGAACGCGATCGTTATCGTCGAATTTCCGACCATGGCGCGCCTGCGCGAATGGTACGCGTCAGCGGAATACGCCGAAGCGTTGAAGCTTCGCGCAACCGCGCTGGAGCGACGCCTGCTGTTCGTCGAGGGCGTGCCGCCGATCTAAAGCGCGATGTGATTGGGCTGAATCGTCATCGCGCCTTAGCTCTTTATTTGAGCATGATCTCCGCGCAAACGCGTCCGCGTTTGTCGCGAGGGAAAACCGCTTCGCACTCTTCCGGATCATGCTTTAGCTATCCCTTCGCGCCGTCCAGGAATTCGCTGAAGCCTGCGGGACGGTAGGGACCGAAGCAAATCTGCTCCAGCACGCCAATTCCGGTCTGGCCGCCCTGACGGGCGCGGACCACCTGCTGGACGTGCACATTCTCGCGGGCCAGCGGGTCGAGCGTCGATGGATCGAACGACTCGCCGCCGGTCTCGAGCTCGCCCTTCCACATGCCCTGGCCCCATTGCGGATGGCCGTAGCCGAGGCCCTTCATCTGGAATTTGAGGATCGGGTCGAGCGCGATGGTCGTGGTGTGGCCGTCGATATCGACGAGGTCGATTTCAGCTGACTGCGCGAGCCGGGTGTTCGGCACGTATTTGACGCGATGCCGCGCAGTCGCCATGCGGCGGTCGAGGCCGTCGATCACGCCGGGGATCTCGGCCTCGCTTCGGTAGAGCGGCGCGGTGATGCCCTCGCGGACCAGCGCCTCGCCCTGCGTCCCGTCGAAGAAGATCGCGTGCGAGATGTGGTCGTCCCAGACCAGCGGCGCCCAGAGGAAGAACACGCTCGGCGGCGGCATCGGCGCGCCTCCGACGTCGCGTTCGCCGACATTGCGCACGCCCCAGGAGCGATCCTTGGTGCCGTAGCAGGTGCGATCGTCGACCTTGATCCCGCCATCGGGGTGGCTGATGACGCCGCTCCAGCGACCGAACTGGTCGAACCGGGTCGAATCCATCGCGCGGCGATCGCCCGACCAAAGCGTCTGGCGCGCTTCCTGGATCGCCGCGGTGCGCGCGGAGAAGGTCAGGTCGCAGGCGAGGCCCGTCGCATTGTCGTCGAGCACCACCCGGGTCCGCAGCATCGGTTCGATGACCTCGAGCCGGAACGGACCGACCTGCATCTCGGTGCGCTCGATCGGGGCCCGCCGCGAACCGTAAAAGCAGTGCTGCCGCCCACCGCGTTCCACGACGCTGAAGGCGCAATCGAGGATCTTGCGGTGCGGGTAGATCGCAATGCCGATCCCGAAATAATACGCGCCGTCGGCGGTGTAGCCGTTGAACCAGGTCCGGTCATAGACATTGCGGTCGCTGGTCGAGGGAACCGCGATCGGCTCCGGCGTCTGGTGGATGGGGAAGTCGTCCAGTTTGTTGAGCACGCCGATCCCTTTCGCTGTCCTGACGCGCTTTCCGCATGCGAACCGATTTCGCTCGAAGCCGCTTCAGTCCTGCCAGTATGAGAAGCTGTTGTGATCCAGTGCTTGCGCGCAGGCGCCGCGGGTCATTTTCAGGAACAGCGCGTCGCCGCGCTCCGAGCGCTGCACGCTGAGGGCGGAGACCACGCCCATCATGATGCCATGCAGCGTGTACCGCCGGTAATCCCGCCAGCAACGATCCCAGTCATAGTCCCGCACGCCGCGCCGGATCAGTTCCGAATGATAGAACCGCACCAGGTCGGCTTCATGAAGCCGCCGTTCGATCGGGTCGATGCCCGCCGACAGGAAATAGGCGACGTCGACGATACCTGGACCCACCGTCAGCGTCTGCCAGTCCAGCGTCGCCATCGGATGGCTATTGCCGCGGACGTCGAACAGCATGTTGTCGAGCCGGAAATCGGCATGCTGGAGGGTTCGCGGCGCCGATCGATCGGACTGGTAGCGCAATAGCGCGTCCGGAAGCCGGTCGATCAGACCAAGGAATTCCGGCTCGATCACGCCGCGATATCGCTCCTTGTAGTGACCGATGATGCCGGGCAGCACCGCGCGAAGGTCTCTGCGCCGGCCTGCGGCCACCACGAAGCACGGCACCGCGTCGAGCGTCGGGTCGCTCCATCGCGGCGCATGCAACGCGGCGGCCTCACGCATCGCTGTCAGGCAGTCCGCGATCAGGCATCCGGCGAGCTGATCACCAGCGCGCGCCGGCGCCAGGTCTTCCAGAATCAGCGTGAAGTCGTCGGTCGCCGGATCGATTTCGGCGAGAATCGGCCGCGGCGTGTGAATGGCGACGGTGGCGGCCAGCTCGCGATAGAATGCGACCTCGCGGACGTAAAGCGTGTGCGCGGAACCGGAGCGGCGGCTGTCGGGATCCGCGGCCGGGAATTTGCCGACCACGCTCGCGGGCATGTTCGGCTCATCGCCGTCATAGGTCAGGCGAAATCGATAGCTGTCGCCAACGAGGCCATTGCCGACCGGCTTACACGCGAGATCGACGACCCTGACCTGGTCGATCACACCGGCTTCACGCAGCGCCCGCGTCATCCACTCCGGATCGATCCGCGACGGATCGGCCGTGAGCAAATTCATCGGTTTCCTCCCATCCCCGTGGGCGTCACCACCGCTCCGGCTGCGTCTCGCGTCAGCCGGATTGAGGACGGGGTGATCGTTGCGCAAATCATACAGGCGATGCCGTGGCTTTGGCAAAAGCCACCCGCCGGCCTGTGGGGATATCATGCCCGGGATGTTGCCCGGGCATGAGGAAGCAGACGTGAGGAGCCTTACCAGCCTTCCAGCACGATCTTGCCGCGCGACTTGCCGCTTTCCAGCAGAGCGTGTGCGCGCTTGAGGTTGGCGGCGTTGATGGTGCCGAAGGTCTGGTCGAGCGTGGTGCGCAGCACGCCCTTGTCGATCAGGTCGGCGACATCGTTGAGCAGATGATGCTGCGCGATCATGTCAGGCGTCTGGAACGAGGAGCGCGTGAACATCGATTCCCAGTGCACCGACACCGCCTTGCCCTTGAACGCGGCGACGTTGAACTCCGGCGGATCGTCGATCAGGCCGAACTTGCCCTGCGGCGCGATGAAGTCGGCGATCGACTTGTAGTGCTGGTCGGTGAAGGTGAGGCTGGCGACGAGGCCGACCGGCGGCAGCTTCAGTTTTTCGATCTGCTCCTTCATCGGCTGCGAGTGGTCGATCACCGCATGGGCGCCGAGATCGCGGCACCACTTTTGCGACTCCGGCCGCGTTGCGGTCGCGACCACGGTGAGCCCGGTGAGGCGGCGCGCAAGCTGGATCAGGATCGAGCCGACACCGCCGGCGCCGCCGGTGATCAGCAGCGTGCGCGGGTCGAGGCTCTTGCCCGGCACCGCGCCGAGCCGGTCGAACAGCAGCTCCCACGCGGTGATCGAGGTCAGGGGCAGGGCGGCGGCCTGCGCGAAGGACAGCGACGCCGGCTTGTTGCCGACGATGCGTTCGTCGACCAGATGAAATTCCGAATTGGTACCCTGGCGCAGGATCGAGCCCGCGTAGAACACCTCGTCGCCGGGCTTGAAGAGCGAGACCTCGGGCCCGACCGCGTCGACCACGCCGGCCGCGTCGAAGCCGAGGATCTTGTAGCCGCCGTCGGTCGGCGCCGCGCGCTTGCGCACCTTGTAGTCGACCGGATTGGCCGAGATGGCCTTCACCGCGACGCGGATGTCGCGCCCCTTCGGCTCGGGCTTGGCGATCTCGAAATCGACGAGCGAATCCACCGCCTCGATCGGCAGCGATTTTTGGTATCCGACGGCCTTCATGCCTGGTCTCCGTGGTGGGCGATTGCTTGCCGTCTTACCTGTCGCGCTGGCGTCCATTTGGCAAGTACTGTAAAAACAGGGAACTAGTCCCTGTTTGTATACTATTGGGAAAATATTGCATGAAACGGAAGAATTTCGCGCGCCGGCCGGGCTGCGCGGTCGAGGCGGCGCTCGACCTGATCGACGGCAAATGGAAAGGCGTGATCCTGTATCATTTGCAGGCCGGCACCCAGCGCTTCGGCGAGCTGCGGAAGCGGATGCCCGGCATCACCCAGCGCATGCTGACCAAGCAGCTGCGCGCGCTCGAGGACGATGGCCTCGTGATCCGCAAGGTCTATGCCGAGGTGCCGCCGCGGGTCGAATACACGCTTTCCGAACTCGGCGAGAGCCTGCGCCCGGTGATCGATATTCTGAAAGCCTGGGGCGAGGGCCATCAGGAGCGGCTGTCCTGCGCGCCGGCGCCGGAGGTCATTGTGAAGAAGTCGAAGCGCGCGGCCTGATGGGCGTTCGCGCTTCACCTCTCCCGGAGGGAGAGGTCGGATCGCATCGCAAGATGCGATCCGGGTGAGGGATTACGCTCCACCGAGGAAGCGGCGCCCCTCACCCGAATTGCTTCGCAATTCGACCTCTCCCCGTTGGGGAGAGGTACGTCGCCTCAGAACGCAACCTGCGTGCGCAGCGCGACCGCGTCGAACTTCGAGCCGACGTCCGCGGTCGAGGTCGCCGAGGCCTGCTTGGCGATATCGCCGTGCAGATAGTTCAGCATGAAGCGGACGTTGTTGTTGACGTACCAGTTCAGCGCGGCGGTGTAGACGGTCTGCCGTCCACCCGCGATGCCGACCGCCTGCGCGATCTGATCGTTGAGGTCCATCGTGCTGACGCGGCCGGCGATTTCCCAGGCGCCCCAGCCGCCGCCGGCGAGCGAGAACGGATCATGCGGCTTGATCCCGCTATAGGAGGCCGTCGCCGGATTGTAGGCATGGTTCTCGCCGGTCAGCACGTAGCCGACCTGCGCGTAGCCGCCGTCGAACTTCAGGCTCGGCGCGCCGAACGGCGGCAATCCGGTGTTCGCGGAGCGATCGACATTGAACCAGTAATATTCGCCCTGCGCGATGAACGGACCATAGGTCGCGGCCGCCTCGACGCCGTACACCTGCGCGCCGGAGACATTGGCGATCGCACCGGTCGAGATCAGCGTCGTCGGATCGATGCGCAGCTCGGGCCGGTCGCTGAGCGTGAGCGTCTGCGCCTGCGTCAGCTGGTTGCGCGGCGGCTGCACCAGCCATTCCGCATCGGCGCCGATATGCACCGAATAGTTCTTGCCGCTGATCGGATTGCCGGCGACACGGATGACGCCGCCATACTGCTCGGACGTGCCGGCCGGCGAGGTCGAGGACGCGGAGTGGATGGCGCCCGACGTCGGTCCGGTGACATAGCCGCCGATCCAGAACTGGTCGTTCCACCAGCGGGTGCCGGCCGCCGAACGGAAGTCGCCGGCGGCGATATTCTGTGCGATGATGCCGACCGAGGCGCGCTCCATGAACAGGATGTCGTTGGAGCTGGTCGCTTCGTCGAGCGTCCACGGCACGTCCATGATGCCGCCTTCGATCGCCATCTTGCCGCCGAACGGCTTGAAGCCGGTGTAGCTCAGATACGCGTTCTCGATGCCGGAGGTGCCGCCGCCGGGCAGCGATCCCGGCGCCGCGCCGCCGAAACCGTCGGACGAGCCGCCGAAGTCGTAGATCAGCGAGTAATTCCAGTCGCCGAAGAATTTGCCGACGATGCCGATGCGCGCGCGGCGGACGTTCTCGCCGCTGTCGAGCTTCTGCGGCGAGGTGCCTGCGGTGTTCGGACGATAGTCGTAGCCGCCGACATCCCAGTGCACGCGGCTCGTGATCGCAACGCAGTTCTGTTCGTCCGCGGTGCAGATGGTCGGCCGGTTGTTCGGCATCGTCACCACGACGCCGGATGGCGCGACCGGGCCCTTCACCGGGATCGCGGCGTTGGCGCTCGCCACCCGCGCTGCCTTGGCGTCCGCCGCCTTCGCATTGGCGTTTGCGCTGGCCGCGGTTGCGGTATTGGCGTTGGTCTGCTTCTGCAGTCTGTCGAGCTTCTGCTCGAGCATCTTCAGCTGCTGCTTCAGCAGCGCGATCTCCGCATCGCTGCCGCCTCCGGCCGATTGTGAATAGGCCGGCGAGGCGGCGAGCGCCCCGGCCAGGCCGATGGCGATGGCACCAACTTTTGTCGCACCCATTGTGCACCCCTGTTGTGTTTGAAGTCCCCACTCACTGAACGGTCCTAGGAGCGTATCGTGACTGATGCACGACAGTGCTTCCGGGCATCGCAGTTCCGCTTGTGGTCCGCAGGCAACAAGCGGAGCGGCGCAGTGAGATGACAGCCATCATAGAAGCTTGGCGGCGCGCTTCAACGTGGCTGCCGCGGGTTGTGCACCGGTCCGGCGGGGGGCCAGTTATCCAGCCGGGCGCCCTTCAATTGCCCGGCGAACACGCCTATATTCCGGCGTTTCCACGAGAGGTGAGAATGCTCCGACCTGTCCGTTTTGCTGCCGTATCCGCTCTGTGCACCTTGGCCTTCATGGGGAATCTTTCCGCAGCCGCGGCCCAGGACCGCCGCGTGCCGTCCTCGCAGGCCGAGCTGCAATTGTCCTATGCGCCGATCGTGCAGCGGGTGCAGCCGGCGGTGGTCAATGTCTACGCCGCCAAGACCGTGCAGAACCGCAATCCCTTCCTGGACGATCCGATTTTTCGCCGGTTCTTCGGCGTGCCGGGACAGCAGCCCGAGCAGATGCAGCGCTCGCTCGGCTCCGGCGTGATGGTCGACGGCTCCGGGCTTGTGGTCACAAACAATCACGTGATCGAGGGCGCCGACCAGGTGAAGGTCTCGCTCGCCGACAAGCGCGAATACGAGGCGGAGATCGTGCTGAAGGACAGCCGTACCGACCTTGCGGTGCTGCGGCTGAAGAACACCAACAAGGAAAAATTCGCGACGCTCGACTTCGCCAATTCCGACCAATTGCTGGTCGGCGACGTCGTGCTGGCGATCGGCAATCCGTTCGGCGTCGGCCAGACCGTGACGCACGGCATCATCTCGGCCCTGGCGCGCACTCAAGTCGGGATCACGGATTATCAATTCTTCATTCAGACCGACGCGGCGATCAATCCCGGCAATTCGGGCGGCGCGCTGGTCGACATGAGCGGCCGGCTCGCCGGCATCAACACCGCGATCTTCTCGCGCTCCGGCGGCTCGCAGGGCATCGGCTTCGCGATCCCCGCCAACATGGTGCGCGTGGTGGTGGCCTCCGCCAAGAGCGGCGGCAAGAATGTGAAGCGGCCGTGGCTCGGCGCGCGGCTGCAGGCGGTGACGCCGGAGATCGCGGAGACGCTGGGGCTGAAGCTGCCGAGCGGCGCGCTGGTCGCCAATGTCGCGCCGAACAGTCCTGCGGCGAAGGCCGGGCTCAAGCTCTCCGACCTGATCGTCGGGATCGACGGCACGCCGATCGACGATCCCAACGCGTTCGACTACCGCTTCGCGACCCGTCCGCTCGGCGGCAACGCGGAGATCGAGGTGCAGCGCGCCGGCAAGCCGGTGAAGCTCACCGTGCCGCTGGAGACCGCGCCCGATACCAATCGCGACGAGATCGTGCTGACCGCGCGCTCGCCGTTCCAAGGCGCCAGGGTCGCCAATATCTCGCCGGCGCTGGCCGATGAGCTGCATCTCGACGCCGGCGCCGAGGGCGTCGTGGTGACCGAGCTCGCCGATGACGGCACCGCCGCCAATGTCGGCTTCCAGAAGGGCGACATCATCATCGCGGTCAACAACGAGAAGATCGCGCGGACCGGCGACCTCGAGAAGGCTTCGAAGACGGGGTCGCGGATCTGGCGCATCACGCTGGTGCGCGGCGGCCAGCAGATCAACGTGACGCTCGGCGGATGAGCCCCAAGGTGAACCGCAAGTGAGCCCGAAGCAACCGCGCGAGGCCGGCAACCTGTTCGCAGCGGCGGGGATGGAGCAGGACGCGCCGCACCCGCTGCCGGACCGGCTGCGTCCGCGCACGCTGGCCGATGTCGTCGGCCAGGATCACATCCTCGGCCCCGACGGCGCGCTGACGCGGATGCTGGAGACGCGCACGCTGGGCTCGCTGGTGTTCTGGGGACCGCCGGGCACCGGCAAGACCACCGTGGCGCGGCTTCTGGCCGACGCCACCGAGCTGCATTTCGAGCAGATCTCCGCGGTGTTCTCCGGCGTCGCCGATCTCAAGAAGGCGTTCGATGCCGCGCGTGCCCGCCGCGAGACCGGCAAGGGCACGCTGCTGTTCGTCGACGAGGTGCATCGTTTCAACCGCGCGCAGCAGGATTCCTTCCTGCCCGTGATGGAGGACGGCACGGTGGTGCTGGTCGGCGCCACCACGGAGAATCCATCGTTCGAGCTCAACGCGGCGCTTTTGTCGCGCGCCCGCGTGCTGGTGTTTCACTCGCTCGATACGGCGGCGATCGAGAAGCTGTTTGCCAATGCCGAGAAGATCGAGGGCAAGCAGCTGCCGCTCGATGCGGAAGCCCGCGCCGTGCTGGTGCGGATGGCCGATGGCGACGGCCGCGCCTCGCTGACATTGGCCGAAGAGGTCTGGCGCGCCGCCCGCAAGGGCGAGGTGTTCAACGCCGAGCAGTTGCAGGCCATCCTGCAGCGCCGCGCGCCGATCTACGACAAGTCGGCCGACGGCCATTACAATCTGATCTCGGCGCTGCACAAGTCGGTGCGCGGCTCCGATCCGGACGCGGCGTTGTACTATCTCGCGCGCATGTTCGATGCCGGCGAGGATCCGCTGTTCCTGGCGCGGCGTGTGGTGCGGATGGCGGTCGAGGATATCGGCCTTGCGGATCCGCAGGCGCTGGCGGTCTGCAACGCCGCCAAGGAGGCCTACGATTTCCTGGGCTCGCCCGAAGGCGAGCTCGCGATCGCGCAGGCCGTGGTCTATCTCGCCACCGCGCCGAAATCCAACGCGGTCTACACCGCGTTCGGCGCAGCGATGCAGACCGCGAAGCAGGGCGGCTCGCTGCTACCGCCGAAGCACATTTTGAATTCGCCGACCAAGCTGATGAAGTCGGAGGGCTACGGCTCCGGCTATCAATATGATCACGACATGCCGGACGCATTCTCCGGCCAGGACTATTTCCCGGAAGCGCTGGGCCGCCAGACCTTCTACGATCCGCCCGACCGCGGCTTCGAGCGCGAGATCCGCAAACGGCTGGATTACTGGGCGCGGCTGCGCAAGGAGCGGGGCGGGAGCTAGATTAGGCTGCGGCCGCGAATGACGCGCGTTCCGGTCCTGTCTGCGGGGGCGAGGTACACTTGCACAAGTTCGGAATACTAGAAATATATCCCTGAGTTGCCCGACGTGTCAAGTTGCTTGGTGCCACGCTGATCGCCGCCGGCTCCTTTGCATGGGGTTGTTTTCGACATTTTGGCAACGCCCGCCCGCCAATAACTTCATATTGCTCTAGCGATCACTTGACGCTTTTCACGAACTCCAAAATCTCGTCCGTCAGCCGCGTGTCCGGCGTGTTGATCGCATAGACCTCCGACATGTGGCTGTGCTGCGGCAGCATGAAGCTGCGGGCGCAGCCGCTCGGCCGCTTGCAGCTGGCCTGCTTCATGAGCTCGAACTGCTCGACGAAGCGCGGCGGATCGAGCTCGGCCGCGGTGATCAGGAACGGGATCGGGCTCGTGACCAGGCCTTGCAGCGAGGAGCGCTCGGCATAGCGCGAGGGGTCCGAGCCGTAATAGGCGAGCTCGGCGTCGCCGGCCGGCGAGGCCGTCAGATCATAGATGCCCGACACCATGATCGCGCCGGCGAGGCCGCCGCCCTTCACCTTGTGGAATTCGCCATGGGAGACATAGCTCGCGACATGGATCGCGCCGGCCGATTGGCCCATCAGGAAGATGCGCTTCGGCTCGCCGCCGCGGGAGGCGATGTTTTCCGAAACCCACTGCACGATCGCGCCCATGTCCTCCGCGCCTGCCGGCCACGGAAAGGCCGGCGCCAGGCGGTAGGTGGCATTGACGCCGACGAAGCCGTTCTTCACCGCCCACAGCATGATGTTGTCGTAGAACGGGCTGCCGGGGGCGCGCTTGTGGCCGGCAATGAGGCCGCCGCCATGGATGTAGATCAGCACGGCTCGCCCCGGCGCCGTCGTCTCCGGCGTGAACACGTCGAGCAGATGCCGGTCGGCGGGGCCGTATTTGACGTCGCGCCCGACCTTGACGCCCTGATAGGGCTCCTTCTGTTGCAGCGGCGCGTAGAGCGCAGCGGTCTTGGGCGGGTCGATGACGCGGCCGAGTTCCAGGAGCTTCCAGGCCAGATCTTCCGGCATCGCGGCTTCGGGCATCGGGCTTTGCTGGGCGAGCGCCGGGGCCGCGAGCATCAGGGCCGCCGCCAAAGCCGATATCGCCAGTCTCATTCCAGGCCCCCCCCGTCGATTGCCGTATTCGACATGGCCGATGCCGCACCGGATTCACACCGATTTCGCCGTGACGATTCGCGGCATTTGCGCTAGGCACAATGCAGGTCTGGAGCCGAAAAATCACCATGAGCCGCCGCATCAAGAGAACCACATCGCCGGGCGACCGCGCCAAAGGGCGCGACAAGGGCCGCGACCGGGACCGCGCCGGCGATCGTGGCAAGAGCGGATCGGCGCAGCGCAGCCGCAAGCCGGACGAGCGCAAATCCGGTGACCGCAAGTCCGGTGAGCGCAAGTCCGGCGACCGTCCGTTCGCGCACCGCGCGGCCGGAAAGCCGCCGCGCTTTGCCGAGCCGCGCCGCGACCGGCAGGAGCGGGCCGAGCCCGCCATGTCGAAAACTGCCGCGGCCGAGCAGCCATTGCCAACCAAGGTGCAGACCGTTGTCGTCACCGCCGACGAGAACGGCATGCGCGTCGACCGTTTCCTCGAAGCGCGGTTTCCGGGCCTCTCGTTCTCCCATATCCAGCGCATCGTCCGGAAGGGCGAGCTCAGGGTCAACGGCAAGCGTGCCGATTCCAAGGACCGGCTCGAGGAGGGCCAGAGCGTGCGGATTCCGCCGCTGCGGCTCGACACGCCGAAGACGGCCGGCGCGCTCTCCGAGGCCGAGGCGAAGACGCTGCAGGCGCTGAAGGACATGACGCTCTACGAAGACGACGACGTGCTGGTGCTGAACAAGCCGGCCGGTCTCGCCGTGCAGGGCGGCTCCGGCATGACGCGCCATGTCGACCAGATGCTCGAGGTGATGCGCGATGCCAAGGGGCAGAAGCCGCGGCTGGTGCATCGGCTCGACCGCGAGACCTCGGGCTGCCTCCTGGTCGCCAAGACGCGTTTCGCCGCCACGCATCTCACCGGCGCATTCCGCCATCGCTCCGCGCGCAAGATCTACTGGGCGCTGGTCGCCGGCGTGCCGAAGCCGAAACAGGGCCGCATCTCGACCTATCTCGCCAAGGAGGAGAGCGAGGAGGACAGCATCATGCGGATCGCCGAGCATGGAGACGAGGGCGCGAGCCACGCGGTGACCTATTATGCCGTGGTCGAGACCTCGGCGACCAAGCTCGCCTGGGTGTCGCTCAAACCGGTGACCGGCCGCACCCATCAATTGCGCGCCCATATGGCGCATATCGATCACGCGATCGTGGGTGACCCGAAATACTTCAACAAGGAGAACTGGCAGCTGCCCGGCGGCCTGCAAAACCGGCTGCATCTGCTCGCCCGCCGTATCGTGATTCCGCACCCGAGGGGCGGCGTGATCGATGCCACCGCGCCGCTGCCGCCGCACATGCTGCAATCCTGGAATCTGCTCGGGCTCGAGGCCGACCGCTTCGACCCGATCGAGAACGCGCCCGAGGAGTGACGGTCGGGCGCCGCTATCCGGCGCGGACAGCAAGAACGATCAAACGGCTCTGCGCTTTGCGGCTATCCTCGCGCGCCGGCCTATGCCGGCCTGCAACGGAGACTCTCCATGATCGGCACCTGGCTGCGCGTCACGCTTTTCCTGATTGGGTCGGCTGTCGCCGCGGTGACGGCGCAGGCCGAGACCATCGTGCTCCGCGGCGGCACGCTCTACGCATCGGCCGATGCGGAAGCGCTGCCGGATGCGGTGATCGTGATGACCGACGGCATCATCAGCGCGGTCGGCAAGTCCGGCGACATCCAGGCGCCGCCGGATGCCCGCGTGATCGATTGCAGCGGCAAGACCATCGTCGCCGGCTTCTGGAACAGCCATGTCCATTTCACGCAGAATGTCTGGCGCAACTCCGGCGCAGCGCCGGCCGCGGCGCTGACGCAGCACATGCAGGAGATGCTGACGCGCTGGGGCTTTACGACGGTCTGGGATCTCGGCTCCGATCCGAGCGACACCTTGCCGCTGCGCAAGCGCATCGCCGCGGGCGAAGTCGCCGGCCCCAACATCCTGTTTGCCGGCAACATCTTCCCGAAGGGCGGGCACCCCGTCTACATCCCGCGCGAAGTGCAGCTTCCGGAAGTCGCAACGCCCGAGGAGGCCACGAAATGGGCGCGCGACTGGCTGGCTATGGGTGAGGACGGCATCAAGCTGTTCACCGGCGCCTTCATGGGCGACAAGCCCGTCGTCAACATGGACCCGGCGATTGCGAAGGCAGCCGTCGATGTGGCGCATGCGCAGGGCCGGCCGGTGTTCGCGCATCCGCAGAACAAGGTCGGCGTCGAAACGGTGATCCAGGCCGGCGTCGACGTGCTCGCGCACACCACACCCGGCGAACCCAGCTACACCGGGGATCAGCTGGCGCGGTTCAAGGCGCAGGGGACTGCGCTCGTTCCCACACTGTCGCTGTTCACCACCGTGGTGCTCGATCCGAACGTCACCAACCGTCTGGTGGCTTCGACCGTCAACCAGCTCAAGCAGTTTTCGGAGAATGGCGGCACGGTGCTGTTCGGCACCGATGTCGGCTTCACCACGCTGTACGACACCACGCAGGAATTTCAGCTGATGCACCGCGTGTTGTCGGAGCGGCAGGTGCTGGCCTCGATGACGACCAATCCGGCAGGGTTCTTCAAGGCCGCGAGGAAGGGACGGGTGGAGCAGGGCTTCGACGCCGATCTCGTGGTGCTCGACGGCGATCCGCTCGGCGACGTCGGCAATTTCGCGAAAGTGAGCGCCACCATCCGTGCCGGTCACGTGATCTACCAGAAGCCGTGACGAGGGCGGGGAACTCGCATCTCGGGGGCAGCGTCGACGCATGGTGCGTTCACTTGAAGCGTTGCTGCCGCGTCACGACATATAGCTGATGAAACGATCCTTGATTATCGGCGGCGTTTTGCTCTGCGCCATGAGTGCGGCGAGCGCGCAATTCCCTCCGCCCGGCCGCTCGATGTGGGACCCGCCGGTGCCCCAGCCTCCGCCGCCGCCGCGGATCGAGGTGCCGGCCATCCCGAGGATGGATGCACCGACGCAGCCGAGCCTGCGTTCGCGGCCGCGCAGTTCGTTCGGTGACCGCGTCAGCCGCTGCCTCGACGAGGCTGCCGCCGCCGGCCTGAACCAGGCCGAGCGCGCCGCCTATTCGCGATCCTGCGCCAACCACCGGGATTAGGGCAGGGTAATCGCACTTGGAAAGAACTGATTTTTCTGCACCGTCATGGCCGGGCTTGTCCCGGCCATCCACGTCTTTCTTTGCATGAAACGCAGACGTGGATGCCCGGGACAAGCCCGGGTATGACGAGTCGAGCGTGCGAATCTGTTTGGCTATCCAAACGGACCACTTTGATTGCGTCTCATGATCTTGAGCGTGAGCAGGGCCGCCCCGAGCACAAGAAGCAGGACACCGACGACAATTGTGCTTGTCGATTCGAATGTCACACCGACTGCTGTCAGCAAGCAGCCAACAACGATAGCGATGAGCCCACCCAGCTTCTTTACCAGCAGAAGCTGTCCGTCGCTTGTGCGCGCCACCATGATTAACCTCACTCTGCAAGTGATGCGGTCATTCCACCATCGCCGCTGGCCGGTGCTGCTTGGACCAAGCAGCGGGCTCACACCCGCATACGACAATCGTACTCTCGCAGGCCTACGATGGAAATCGCTCGTTGCTGATGACTTCATTTTTGATTCAATTGCGTCGCGCGGGCGATTGGACAATCTTGCTTACCTAGCCGCGCCGAAACGTCGCATGGCTATATCGAGTGTCGCATCGCGCAACGGCGCTGCAATTCCGCGACATGCAATGCGTTTAGCGCATTTGTCGTAAAGTGTTCTGGACCAACGCAAGCATTGCAAAGGCTGTGGGAGCGGATCGTTGACTCCGCGGTTTTTTGGGAGCCTACTTCTGGTTGCCGACTAGAAGACCTGATGCAATAAGGTCGAAATCCGGAAGGAGTGCCAATGTGGCCGCCTTCGATCGCGGAACAAGCGGAGCGGCCCTACATCTCGACTGGGCACTTGCCCAAGCCCGAGATGGTGCAGGAGCTCGTGTCTCAAGCGCATCTGCGCTTCAAGCCGAACAGCGAAGGGACCAATTCGCAGGTTTATCCGGCCCTGGCCAGGGTGCCGAGTGAACTGTTCGGCGTCTGCGTGGCCGGTACCAGCGGGCGCGTCTACGGCGCCGGCGATATCGAATACGAATTCTCGATCATGAGTGTATCGAAGCCATTCGTATTCGCATTGGTGTGCGAGGCCATCGGCCCTGAAGAGGCTCGCGCAAGACTGGGCGCGAACGCGACCGGGCTGCCGTTCAATTCGCTGGCGGCGATCGAGCATGGCGCCGGGCGCACCAACCCGATGGTGAACGCAGGCGCGATCGCGACCACAAGCCTCGTGCCGGGTTCGAGCGCGGAAGAGCAATGGCGGTTCATCCATGACGGCCTCTCGCGCTTCGCGGGCCGCAAGCTTTCGCTCAACGAGGAAGTCTACGCATCGGCATCCAAGACCAATTTTCGCAACCGAAGCATTGCGCGGCTGCTGGAGAGCTACGACCGGATCTACTGCGACGCCAGGCAGGCGACCGATCTCTACACCCGGCAGTGTTCGCTGAACGTGAGCGCCAGGGACCTGGCCGTGATGGGGGCGACGCTGGCCGATGGTGGCGTGAATCCGGTGACCCGGCAGCGGGTGGTCGATGCGGCCGTGTGCCACTATGCATTGGCCGTCATGGTCACGGCCGGACTGTATGAGACGTCGGGCGACTGGCTGTACGACATCGGTCTGCCCGGCAAAAGCGGCATCGGTGGCGGTATCGTCGCGGTGTCTCCGGGAAAGGGTGGATTCGGCACTTTCGGGCCGCCACTGGATGCGGCCGGCAACAGCGTGCGAGGGCAGCTCGCCGCGAAGTTCCTGTCGCAGAGACTGGGCATGGATCTGTTCGTGTCCCAACCGGACGAGTGAAACCAGATGCTGTGAGGATCGGTGGAGCTGTCGCTCGATCGATCGCAACACCAGGCAGGTTGGAGGACGCGATGGCAACGCAAGCGATCTCGATCGGCGACATTCAACAGGAAGAGCGCGCATCATGGGTGCCCATGATTGCGATTGCGGTCGGCCAGATGATCATGTCGTTCAACGTCGCGTCGTTGCCGGTTGCGATGGGGGGAATGGTGGCCAGCTTCGGCGTGCCGCCGACCACGGTCGCGACCGGAATCGTGGCTTACTCGATGCTCGTGGCCGGGTTCGTGATGCTTGGCGCCAAGCTCGCCCAAAGGTTCGGGGCGGTGCAGGTATTTCGCGGTGCCGTCGTGCTTTTTCTGATAGCGCAGATCGCGATGACGTTCAGCCCCACGGCCTCCGTCATGATTTCCGCTCAGGCGCTTTGCGGCGCTGCGGGCGCGGTGATCGTGCCCTCGCTCGTCGCGCTGATTGCCGAGAACTATGCTGGACGCCAGCAGGCGAGCGCCCTTGGTGCGCTGGGTTCGGCAAGGGCCGCCGCCGGCGTGCTGGCATTTGTCGTCGGTGGGTTGCTCGGCACCTATATCGGCTGGCGCCCGGCGTTTGCAATTCTCATCGTCGCCTCGGCGATCGCTTTCGCTCTGAGTTTTCGCTTGCGGCCCGACCACGGTCGCGCGGATGTCCAGATCGATCTGATCGGCGTCGCTCTAGCTGCGAGCGCAATCATTTTCATCAGCTTCGGATTCAATAATCTGAACGGTTGGGGGGTGATCCTGGCGACCCCCAACGCGCCGTTTGACTTGCTGGGCGTCTCGCCGGCGCCGATCCTGATCGTGCTCGGCACCGTGCTCGGGCAGGCATTCCTGATGTGGACGCATCGGCAACAGTCCGCGGAGAAGACGCCCCTGCTGGCGTTGGAGGTGATCGACTCGCCGGAGGAGAGGTGTGCGGTCTACGCATTATTCGCGGTCGTGGCGCTCGAGGCCGCGCTGAACTTCACGGTGCCGCTCTACATTCAGATCGTGCAGGGACGCTCGCCAATCGCGACGGCGATCGCGATGATGCCGTTCAATCTGACCGTCTTTCTCTCGGCGATGCTGATCGTCAATCTCTACGACAAACTGACGCCCCGCCAGATCGGACGCTTTGGCTTCGGCCTCTGCACCGTTGCGTTGCTGTGGCTCGCCTTCGTCGTGCGCAACGACTGGAGCGAGATTCCCGTTCTCCTTGGCCTCGTGCTGTTCGGCATTGGCCAGGGCTCGCTGGTGACACTGCTGTTCAACGTTCTGGTCACGGCTTCGCCCAAGGCGTTGGCCGGGGATGTCGGGTCTTTGCGCGGAACCACGCAGAATCTGGCGGCTGCCGTCGGCACCGCGGTGGCCGGAGCTCTGCTGGTCGGTCTTTTGAGCACGATCGCGCTCGGCAGGATCGCGGCCAGTCCGGTGCTGACCAACGAGCTTCAGAGCCAGGTTGACCTCAGCAACATCACCTTCGTCAGCAATGACCGGCTGCGCAGTGTGCTCGAAGGCACGAGCGGTACGCCGCAGCAGGTCGAGGAAGCCGTCCGGGTCAACACCGAAGCGCGCCTGCGCGCTTTGAAGATCGGATTGTTGATCATGGCCGGCCTCGCACTGCTTGCTGTCATTCCGGCGGGACGGTTGCCGAATTACCGGCCGGGCGAAATACCGGACGACGGAGCGACCGGCGAACGCGAGCGATCGGCCTGATCGGGATGCTGGCCGCCGCTGAGCAGCAAGGTCTCTGCACAACAAACGAGGTGCCGGATATGGATGAACTCGACCGTCGGATCGTGCTCCGGAAAATGCTCGGCGGCGTCGCTGCTGTTGGTCTCGGAACAGGCTTGCTGACGCAAGCGGCCAAAGCGCTGCCGCTGGCCCCTGAAGATGCCCTCGTGGCGAAGACGGATGATCCGGAGCGGCCGCTTCATATGGTCGTCGCCCGGCCACCACCGCGCCCGCGTCCTCCGCCACCACGCCGCCGCTGGCATCGCCGGCGCCGCTGGACCTGTTGGTGGCACAGAGGTCGCCGCCGCTGCGGATGGCGGTGGTGACGTCAGGCACAAGCTTCGGCAGCTCGAGTGGCGCGGCCTGGAACGCGCGACCGTGCCATGGCTGCCTGGGATCAGGGAGGACGACATGGCTACCTATGAGAACAGTTCCACGATGCTCCGCGGGCTGCCTGGCCCGCCTTTATGGGTCTGCGTTCTGCTCGGCCTCGTCATGATCGCCGCGGGCCTTCTGGTTCTGGGAGACGTCGTGCTTTTCACCGTGATCAGCGCCATCTTTATCGGCTGGACCGCCATCGTTGCCGGCGGGTTCGAAATCCTGCACGCCTTCTGGACCAAGGGCTGGGGTGGATTCGTGTGGCAGCTTCTGCTCGGAGTGCTCTACCTCGCCTGCGGAATCGTCCTGCTCAGCCAGCCGGTGGCGAGTGCGCTGCTCCTGACCTATGCCCTCGGTCTCATGCTTTTGGTCTCCGGGATTGTGCGCATGCTGGTCGGCATCGGCCATTGGCAGCAGTCCGGCTGGATCATGCTGGCGTCCGGTCTGTTTGGCGTCCTGGCCGGCCTCGTCATTCTGACGGGATTTCCGGCCACCGGGCTGTGGGTGCTCGGGCTGCTGCTGGGGATCGATCTGTTGTCCCATGGCATCGGATGGCTGAGCTACGCTTTGCAGCCTGCCGCCAGAGCGGCTCAATAGGCCGTCGATCCTCCAGGGAGCAGCAGAACTCTCACCAATAGCTGAAATCAGGTCGGTCCCTCGCGCACAGCGAGATCAATGAAGGTCTCGCGCGATGCGCCATCGGCGGAGAGTGGACATGTCGGGTTTGAGGAAGAGCGTCAGGGTTTCGGCGCTGGTTGCGTCGATTGCGATGAGCCTCGTCGCCTCGCGGCCGGCGCAGGCTCAGCAGGATGGTGGCGTGCTGTTCCAGAATGTACGCATTTTCGATGGCAAGAATGGCGCGCTGTCCGGGCCGTCCAATGTGCTGATCCGGAACAACAAGATCGAGAAGATTTCGACTGCGGCGATCACGGCCGACGCGCAGGTGATCGCCGGCGATGGACGGGTGCTGATGCCCGGGCTGATCGACGCGCATTGGCATGCGTTGCTGGTACGCCCGACGCCGGCGGCCGTGATGGCCAGCGACGTCGGCTACACCAATCTTCTTGCGGCCGCCGAGGCAACGGCGACGCTCATGCGAGGCTTCACCACCATTCGCGACATGGGCGGGCCGGCCTTTTCCCTCAAGCGGGCGATCGACGAGGGTCTCGTCGTCGGTCCTCGCATCTACCCATCCGGTGCCATGATCACCATCACCGGCGGCCATGGCGACTTCCGGCAGCTGTCCGATCTGCCCAGAACGATCGGCGGCATGCTCAGCCGCATGGAGAGGATTGGTGGCGCCATGGTCGCGGACAGCCCGGATGAAGTCCGCGTCCGCGCGCGCGAGCAACTCATGCAGGGGGCGACGCAGGTCAAGCTCACGGCGGGCGGTGGGGTGGCGTCGCCGTTCAGTCCGCTCGACGTGTCCACGTTTACTGAACCGGAGTTGCGTGCCGCGGTGGATGCTGCCGAGAACTGGGGTACCTATGTCGCCGTACACGCCTATACCTCGGTCGCGATCCAGCGATCGATCGCAGCGGGGGTCAAGTGCATCGAGCACGGTCATTTGATGGACGACGCGTCGGCCCGCCTGATGGCCGAGAAGGGAATTTGGCTGAGCACACAGCCCTTCCTCGATCTGTCGGGCGCAAGTGCCCTTGGGCCTGCGGAGCAGGACAAGATGCGGCAGGTCGTTGCCGGCACCGACAGGGTCTACGGCTTTGCCAAGAAGTACAAGTTGAAGACGGCCTTCGGTACCGACGTCTTGTTCTCGCAAGCGCTCGCTGACCGGCAAGGCGCCATGCTGACTGCCCTCACGCGATGGTACACGCCGGCTGAAGCGCTCATCATGGCGACATCGACGAATGCCGAATTGCTTGCTCTGTCCGGGCTTCGAAATCCATATTCGGGCAAGCTGGGCGTGGTGGAGGAAGGTGCGCTCGCCGACCTTCTGCTGGTCGAAGGCAATCCGATCGACAACATCAAGCTGATCGAAGATCCGGCAAAGAACTTCCTGGTCATCATGAAGGATGGAAAGGTCTACAAGAATCTTCTTGGTGGTGACCGGAACAAGTAGGCGGACATGATCACAAGGTGGGCAAGCGGCAGCGTCAAAGCATCGGCTTGTAGCCGATATGGCTGCCGACGTTGGCCGGTGGAGCAGCGATCGCCGGAAGGGCAAAGGCAGTCTGCTACCGCCGAAACTGCGTCAGAAACGTCCGCAAGGAATCGTGCTGGCTCTCGACATCCGAAATCACCCAGCCGTCGGGACCGTTGACGACGATGAAGTTGAGCGTGACGGCGCGGCCTTCATTGTCGAACGTCACCGTTACGTCGGTCTTGTCGAACTGCCGGCGCGGGATTGCGATCGAGATTGGGCCGAGCCGCCAGGTCGGGCTTTGCACCAGAAAATCGTAGGGCGCATCGTCCAGCGCGGTCCAGGCACCGCGCAGGGTGGGATCGAAGAATCGGCGAGCGGTTTCCTCGTCACGCGGCAGGCCGTTGGAATATTCGGCGCTGCCTCGCCCATAATGGGCGTAGACGTTGCGGATCAGCGATTCCGGTGTGCGGAACCCGGCGTCGGCGGTGGCGGCGCCCAGGGCGGCCGCAACGAGCGAGAAACCCGCGAGGATATTGACGCGTCCCATCAGCTTTATTTGCCGTTGCCCCTGACATATCTTGCAGGGAAATCCTTCCGAACGAAAGCCGGCCGGCGCGATGCGCGAACTTTTCGACGATGTCCCAGAACAATCTCCGTTCGATCCGCAGGAGGCGGTGCGGCGCCACATCCGCACGCCCCAGCGCAAGCGGTTCTACACCAGCGCCGGCGTCGCGGAGGCCGACGGCGGATTTTCGATCACGCTCGACGGCAAGGCGATCCGCTCGCCGTCCGGCAAGCCGATCGCGGTGCCGACGCGGGCCATTGCGGACACGGTGGCGGCGGAATGGAATGCGCAGGGCGAGACCATCGATCCCATGACCATGCCGCTGACGCGGCTTGCCAACAGCGTGATCGAGGGGGTGATCGATCGCGTCGACGAGGTGGCCGACGATGCGGCCAAGTTCCTCGGCAGCGACCTCTTGTTCTATCGCGCCGGGCATCCCGAAACGCTGGTGGCGCGCGAGGCCCGGCATTGGGATCCGATCCTGTTCTGGGCCGCTGACGCGCTCGGCGCCCATTTCGTGATGGCCGAGGGCGTCATGCATATCGGGCAGCCCGAGCCTGCGATCAAGGCGGCGCGGGCGGCGTTCCCGACCGACCCATGGTCGGTCGCCGCGCTCCATGTGGTGACGACGCTGACCGGCTCGGCACTGCTCGCGCTGGCGCTGGCGCACGGTGTCCGCGACGAGGACCAGGTCTGGGCCGCCGCCCATGTCGACGAGGACTGGAACATCGAGAAATGGGGTGTCGACGAGGAGGTCGCCGCTCGCCGCGCCGCCCGCCAGCTCGATTTCAAGGCGGCTGCCGGCGTGCTGAGGGAGCTCAAGCCCTCTGCCGGTTAACGAGGGGTTTACGGCGCCGGGCTAGCCTGCGGCACGTTCCTCGCGCCTGGCCGAGACCTCCGACATGGCACTCGCCATCAATCCCGTGCTGCCGGTGCTCGCCTCGAAGCAGGCGGACAGCGTTGCGCCTGATCTCACGCTCGAGGCCGGCAGCGTCGTCAACGCGCTGGTGCTGAAAGTGCTGTCCGCCGATCTGGTGCGGATCGCGATCGCGAGCCTGTCGATCGACGTCCAGACCGAGGTGCCGCTGCAGCAGGGTCAGAACCTGCAGCTTGCGGTGTCGCAGACCAATGACGGAATCCGCCTGCAGCTGGTCGGGCAGGGCCCGGACACCGGCGACGCCGCACGGCTGTCGCCGGCAGCGTCCGACGCCACCGATGCCGCCCAGCCCGTCGCCACGGCACCGAAGGCTGTGCTGACGCCGCTCGAGCGCGTCACCATCACGGCTGCGGCACAGAATGCGGCGGCGGTGCAGGGCAGCCAGGCGCCGCTGTTTGCCAATCTCGCCGCGGTTGCTTCGGCCAATCTGCCGCCGAAGCTGCAGGCTGCGATCGCACAAGTGCTGGCGCAGCAGACCGGGCTCGACGAGAATTTGAGCGGCGATGCGGTCAAGGCCGGCTTGCAGAAATCCGGCCTGCTGTTCGAGGCGACGCTGGCTGCGGGCGTCCCGCCGGCGGCCGGCAGCGCGCCGGATCTGAAGGCTGCGCTGATCGTGCTGCGCCAGGCGCTGAGCTCGCTCGGCGCCGGTGATGCGGCCAAGCCCGCGGCCACACCGCTGCAGCAGCCCGCGCTGCCCAATATAGGCACGGCGCCGAGCATCTTGCCGCCGGCCACGCCCGACCTCGACGTTCAGGAGATCCTGCTGCCGCAGGCGCGCGTGCCGGTCGCCGAGGATATCGCCCGCGGCGGCGCCACGGGGCTCGCCGGCGCGCTCGCGGATGCGCTCGACACCGGCCCGTCATCGGGCGGCGCGCTTAATCTCATTCAGGAAGCGCTGCACGAGCTCGGCAACCCGGCACGGCAGGGCGTCGCGCCGAGGGAGATGCTGCCCGGTGATGTGCCCGCACGCGGCAACGGGCCGCCACCGCCGTTTCATGGCGCGCTGCCGTCGGCCCAGGCCGTTGCGGAGCCGTCGATTGCCCCTGGCACGCCGCTCACAACCGTCGCGCATCGCCTGTTGGAAAACACCGACGCCGCACTGGCGCGGCAGACGCTGCTGCAGGTCGCCTCGCTGCCGGATCGCGCCGACATCGCGCGTCCGCAGCTCGACGCCATGGTGCCGCGCTGGAATTTCGAGATCCCGTTCCTGACCCAGCAGGGCACGGCGATGGCGCAGTTCGAGATTTCCCGCGACGGCGGCGGCAATGAGGTCGAGGCGGCCAAGCGGGTGTGGCGCGCGCGCTTCACGCTCGATGTCGAGCCGGCCGGCCCGGTGCACGCGCTGGTCTCGCTGAACGGCGAGCGCACCTCGGTGCGGATGTGGGCCGAGCGTCCGTCGACCGCCGCGCAGCTGCGCGCCGGCGCGTCCGAACTGAGCCAGGCGCTGACCAGAGCCGAGCTCACGCCAGGCGACATCGAGATCCGCGACGGCAGCCCGCCGCAACCCGCGCCGGCGCGCGCCGGCCATTTCCTGGACCGCGCATCATGAGCGAGGCCAACAACCAGCTCGCGGTCGCACTGCATTACGACCACGCCGGCGCGCCGCGCGTGGTGGCAAAAGGCAAGGGCGCGATCGGCGCCAGGATCATCGAGGTCGCCAAGGCCAACGACATCCCGATCGAGGAGAACGAGGTGCTGGCCGGCGCGCTCTCCAATGTCGAGCTCGGCGACGAGATTCCGGCCGAGCTCTACAAGGCCGTCGCCGAGGTGCTGGTGTTCGTGCTGCGGATGTCGGGCCGGGCGCGGTAACGGGCGCGTTTCAAGCGAAGTGCGCACCGGCTCGCGTGAAGAAAACGCGACAAACAAGCGAGTCTTGTTGCCATCCTTTCACCACGATGGCATCCACCATCGTCGTCAACCCGAACCTGCCCAGGACTTGTCGTGATCCATCGCCGCCATGCGCTCGGTCTGCTTGCTGCTACGATCCTGCCGTCACGCAGCTTCGCCAACGTGTCCTACCAGCGCAGCGAGTTTCGCGAGCAGCTGCAAAAACGGTTCTTCGATCTCGGAACTGAAGGCACATTCGTCGGCTACAAGATCGAGGACTACCTGATCATCGCCAGCGACAAGGTCCGCTCGGGCGAGGGCAAATTGCCGGCCTCGACCTTCAAGATCCCGAACGCGCTGATCGCGCTCGAGAGCGGCGTGGTGCAGGATCCCGACAAGGATGTGTTCAAGTGGGACGGCACAACCCGGAGCATCGAGGCCTGGAACAGGGATCACACGCTGCGTTCCGCGCTGGCAGTATCGGCCTTTCCGGTGTTCCAGGAGATCGCCCGCCGCATCGGCGAGGAGCGGATGAAGAAGTATGTCGACATCATCGACTACGGCAACCGCGACATCGGCGGCGGCATCGACCAGTTCTGGGTGTCGGGTAATTTGCGCATCGATCCGGTGCAGCAGATCGATTTCCTCGACCGGCTGCGCCGTGGCGTGCTGCCGGTCGGCAAGCGCAGCCAGCAGCTGGTGTGCGACATTCTCCCCGTCACGAAAGTCGGCGACGCCGTCATTCGCGCCAAGACCGGCCTCACCGACAAGGAGCACGGCTCGCTCGGCTGGCTGGTCGGCTGGGCCGAGAAGGGCACCGACGTCACGGTGTTCGCGATGAACATGGACTGCAAGACCCAGGCGCAGATCGACGCGCGGATGAGCGTCACGCAGCAATGCCTCATCGATATCGTCGCGCTGTGATGACCTGACCTGCGTGTTCATCGCTGGCTGGCGCTTCGTAGCTCGACTAGCATCCTCCGATAAAATCAAGCGGAGGAATCATGCATTCGGCAACAGTCTGGCTCTCGTCACTCACGCTGGCCGCGGCCGGCGGCTGGCTCGCGGCGACGGTGTTTTCGGCGCCGGCCACCAGCAAGGAGCCGCGCTTCCCGCAGCTCACGATGGAGCAGCTCAGCGACCTGCAAAAACCGCTCGGCGAGCAGATCATGAAGGTGTCGAGCGTCGGCATCGGCGGGCCCTACAATCCGATGATCCGGAGCCCGGTGCTCGGCCAGCGGCTCTATGATCTGTTCTATTATCTGCGCTGGCAGACCTCGGTGCCGACACGGCTGAATGAGTTCGCGATCCTGATCATCGGCCGGCAGTGGCGCTCGCAGGTCGAGTGGTTCGCGCACGCGCCGCTCGCCGCCAAGGCCGGCCTGCCGCCCGATGTGATCGCCGAGCTGAAGGCCGGCAACCGGCCGTCGAAGATGGCCGACGACGAGGCCGTCGTGTACGACTTCGTCACCGAGCTGACCACGACCAAGAAAGTCTCCGACGAGACCTTTGCGCGCGCCAAGAAGATCTTCAACGATCAGCAGATCGTCGACCTCACCGCGGTCGCCGGCAATTACGTGATGGTGGCGATGATCCTGGCGATGGCGGAGGAAACGGTGCCGCCGGGCAAGGAGGAGCCGTTCAAGGTCGGCGAGAAATAGGGCGCGGTGGCGATCGGGTGTGAATTACCGCCCGATCGCCCGTTGCAAGGTCGGCATCAGCTTCGGGTCGCGGCATTGCGCGACGTTGAAGCGCATGAAGGCGGCCGCCGTCTGCGAGGCGCTGAACACATTGCCCGGTGCCAGCACGATGTTGTCGGCAAGCGCGGCGCGCGCCACGTCGGCGGAGTCGCACCCGTCGGGCAGGTGGCACCACAGATAGAAGCCGCCGCGCGGCATCAGCCAGGGGGTGACGCCGATGCGCTGCAATTTGTCGCCGACGTCGCGGCGGGCGCGGGCAAGGCGCCGGCGCAACTCCTCGACATGCTTGCGATAGAAGCCGCTCGACAGCACGCTGGCGATGATCTCGGTCGCGACCGCGCTCGGGCCGCCGAAACCGGTCGCGACCTGGAGATCGACGAGATCCTCGATCCAGTCCGCGCGCGCGGCGATGAAGCCGCAGCGCACCGATGCCGACAGCGTCTTGGAGAAGCTGCCGATCCGGATCACGCGGCTCAGGCCATCGAGCGCGGCGAGCCGCGCCGAAGGCTCAGGCTCGAAGTCCGCAAAGATGTCGTCCTCGACGATGGTGAGGTCATAGGCTGTCGCGGCATTCAGCACGCGGTGCGCGGTCTGCGGCGACAGCGTCGCACCGGTCGGATTATGCAGCGCCGAGTTGGTGACATAGAGCCGCGGCCGCTCGGCGGCGAGCGTCGCCTCGAAGCTCGCGACATCGGGGCCCGACGCGGTGTAGGGCACGCCGACGATGCGAACCTGATGCGCGCGCAGCAGCGCGCGGAAATTGAAGTAGCAGGGATCGTCGACCAGCACGGTGTCGCCCGGCCGCAGCAGGAAGCGGCAGACGAGGTCGATCGCCTGCGTGCCGGACGCGGTCAGCAAAAGCTGCTCGGGCGGCACCTCGAGGCCCTCATCGGCAAACCGCGCCATCAGGATCCGCCGCAGCGCGAGCGAGCCGCGCGTCGCGCCATAGTCGGAGAGCACGGCGTCGTCGGCCCGCGCCAGGCCGCGCAATGCGCGCCGCAGCGCTTCGGTCGGCATCCACTCGGCCGGCAGCCAGCCGCAACCGGGCTTGAGCGCGCCGGTCTCGGCATCGAGCGATTGCCGCGACACCCAGAACGGATCCACCGCGCGGTCGCGCTGCGGCTGGTCCTTGGCGAGCGCGAGCGGCGGCAGCGCCGCGGACGAGACATAGAAGCCGGAGCCGGGCCGGGCCCGGATCAGGCCCTCGGCGACGAGGCGGTCATAGGCCTCGACGACGGTGGAGGGCGACACGCCCATGGTCGCGGCCAGGCCGCGGATCGAGGGCAGGCGGTCGTCGGCGACCAGCGCGCGGCTCGCCACCTTGGCGCGGATCGCGTTCATCACGTCGGTCGTCCGCGTCGCCTTTGGTGCATCGGATTGCTGTTGCAAGTGTATGCCTACCTTTGCCCATACAGTTTTGCGGTATTGTACTGATCTGTAGCTGCCTTGGCGAGCCTTCGCCGGCTATGTTCGCGGCGAAGGCCGCGTGAGATTCGGTTGAATCGGTCCGGCCGCAATCTCGCTGCACCTCTCCCGCTTGCGGGGGAGGTCGCATCGCATCGAAGATGCGATGCGGGTGGGGGCTCTTGTCACATAGAGATAGCCTCTTCGTGGAGAAACCCCCACCCCAACCCTCCCCCGCAAGCGGGAGAGGGAGCAGTTCGCGGCTCGACCTCATCTCGCGACGCGCCCCGAAGGTGAGGTACAATGGACAAGGCTTCGATCGACGGCTGGGGCAGCGGCTTGCTCGGCGTGATTATCTTCAGCGGCTCGCTGCCGGCCACCCGCGTGGCCGTCGCCGGGTTCTCGCCGCTGTTTTTGACTTCGGCGCGGGCGGCGATCGCGGCGCTGCTCGGCGCCGCGCTGCTGGCGGTGCTGCGGCAGCCTTGGCCGAAGCGCAAGGACCTGGTGTCGCTGACCATCGTAGCACTCGGCGTCGTGATCGGCTTTCCGCTGCTCACCGCGCTCGCGCTCCAGCACATCACCTCGGCGCATTCGATCGTGTTCATCGGGCTGCTGCCGCTGTCGACCGCCGTGTTCGGCGTGCTGCGCGGTGGCGAGCGACCGCAGCCGCTATTCTGGCTGTTCTCCTGCGTCGGCAGCGCGACGGTCGGCGCGTTCGCCTTGTCGAGCGACGGATCGGCGTCGCTGACCGGCGACCTCCTGATGGTCGCCGCCATCATCGTCTGCGGCCTCGGCTATGCCGAGGGGGCTGCGCTGTCGCGGCGGCTCGGCGGCTGGCAGGTGATCTCCTGGGCGCTGGTGCTGTCGGCGCCGGTGGTGTTCGTGATGACGATCATGACGCTGCCGCCGAGCTGGCAGGGCATCGGCGCGCCGGCCTGGCTCGGGCTCGCCTATGTCTCGATCTTCAGCATGCTGGTCGGCTTCGTGTTCTGGTATCGCGGGCTTGCGATCGGCGGCATCGCCAGCGTCGGCCAATTGCAGCTGCTGCAGCCGTTCTTCGGCCTCGCGCTGGCCGGCCTGCTGCTGCATGAGCAGGTGGCCTGGTCGATGATCGCGGCGACCATGCTGGTCGTCGCCTGCGTGGTGTTCGCGCGCCGCTTCGCGTGACTCGGTCGAACTGTAAAGCGGATGCTAACCATGCCAAGTGGTAATTCATCCCGCCCGCCGCGGGGTCCCGCACTGTTACGGATCGGGTTTCAGCGATCCTTAAGTGGAGTTGCCCACCTTGCGCGCTGACGCGACAGGAGAGGGGCAGATGACCTTCAGGTTCATTGCGCCTGATGCGATCAGGTCGGCAAGCCAGCGCGCACTGCTGGAAGAGTGGGATCAATTGGCCGCCGGCCGGCCATTTCCCGCTTTTGCCGAGCTGAGGCCGGATCCGGCGATGCACGATCCCCGGCAACTCGTGGCATGGGCTGTCGAAGGCGAGGGCCGCCTGCGCAAGTTCCGCGCGATGTATCAGGGCGAGAACGTCGCCGAGGCGTTCAATTCCGCCTGGGCCGGGAAGACCATGGAGCAGGTCGTCCCGATGTCGCTCCGGCGCATCACGCTCAGGCCGGCGAAGGAATGCGCCGCGAGCGGCTGCGCGGTCTACATGGTGTTCTCGACTGTCGATGCCAGTGACCGGCAGGTTGATTGCGAGCGGCTGCTGCTGCCGTTCGGCAATGGCCTCAAGGTCGAGCATCTGCTGGCGTCGCTGCAATTGACTGTGGTCGGAAGCAGGCCCCGCATTCTCAAGCATTTCGACATGCACAGCGAGGTCCGGCTGGAGGGCAGGATCCGTTCCGGCTTCTCGACCGGCGCGACCAGCGAGGCCGCCGGCGACCAGCGCAGGGCCGTCAGGCGCAACGTCGCGCGGGCGGCGCGGCTCAGCTTCGCCCGGCGCAGCATGACCTGCATCGTCCGCAACCTCTCCGCGACCGGCGCCGCGGTCGAGGCGACCGATCCTGCCGCGATCCCCGACAGTTTCCGCCTCGTGCTGGAGATGGAAGCGACCGAGCGGCGCTGCCGCGTCGTCTGGCGCAGGAAGGGCCGGATCGGCGTCCAGTTCAGCTGAGCTTCCCGATCCGCCCGAGATGGGTGAAGCCAAAACCAACAGAATATTTCAGCCCGTAGCCGAGCGCGCGGTCGATCCCGATATGGGCGAGCCAGATCATCGCGATCGAGAGCACCAGCGGTCCTTCGCCGGCAAAGCCCAGCGTCATCAGCGCCACCGGTGCCAGATAGGTGTGCGCGGCGTTGTAGGCGATGGCGCCGACCCGCGGGCTGATCAAGTAAGCGGCGAAGCTGATGTCCGGCACCAGGAACAGCAGGACGTAGACCAGCCAGGAACCCTCCCACTTGTAGTAGAGCACGGTCATGCCGAGGAACAGCACCAGGCCCTCCAGCCGGAGCAGGGTGCGCACCCCACCGGTCGCGGCACCGGTCTCGGCCGTGGTCGTATCGGTCATCACTGTCTCCCCAGATGTCGGAAAATCCTACCGTTTTTGCGCCCGAACCCGCTCACAAGCGGCTTTCCGGTTCCGAAACGGCCGTGCTAAAGCCATTTCCGAACGAAGCGGACCGGCTCGTGCCGGGACGCGGACTGTAGCTAACACGGGCGGAAACAAATGAAAGATATCCTCGATACCCTCGAAGAGCGGCGCGCCGGCGCCAAGCTGGGCGGCGGCGAAAAGCGCATCGAGGCGCAGCACGCCCGCGGCAAGCTGACCGCGCGCGAGCGGATCGAGCTCCTGCTGGACAAGGGCTCGTTCGAGGAATTCGACATGTTCGTCGAGCACCGCTCGATCGAGTTCGGCATGGAGAAGACCAGGATCCCCGGCGACGGCGTCGTCACCGGCTGGGGCACGGTCAACGGCCGCAAGACGTTTGTCTTCGCCAAGGACTTCACGGTGTTCGGCGGCTCGCTCTCCGAAACCCACGCGCTGAAGATCACGAAACTTCAGGACATGGCGATGAAGGCGAGGGCGCCGATCATCGGCCTCTATGACGCCGGCGGCGCGCGCATTCAGGAGGGCGTCGCGGCGCTCGCGGGCTATTCCTACGTGTTCCGCCGCAACGTGCAGGCTTCGGGAGTGATCCCGCAGATCTCGGTGATCATGGGCCCCTGCGCCGGCGGCGACGTCTATTCGCCGGCGATGACCGACTTCATCTTCATGGTGAAGAACACCTCTTACATGTTCGTCACCGGCCCCGACGTGGTGAAGACCGTCACCAACGAGGTGGTCACCGCCGAGGAGCTCGGCGGCGCCTCCGTGCATGCGACGCGCTCCTCGATCGCCGACGGCGCCTTCGAGAACGACGTTGATGCGCTGTTGCAGATGCGCCGGCTGATCGACTTCCTGCCGTCGAACAACACCGACGGCGTGCCGGAATGGCCGAGCTTCGACGATATCGGCCGGGTCGATATGTCCCTCGACACGCTGATCCCCGACAATCCGAACAAGCCCTACGACATGAAGGAGCTGATCCTGAAGGTCGTCGACGAGGGCGACTTCTTCGAGATCTCGGAGACTTTCGCCAGGAACATCGTCACCGGCTTCGGCCGCATCGCCGGCCGCACCGTGGGCTTCGTCGCCAACCAGCCGATGGTGCTGGCCGGTGTGCTCGACTCGGATGCCTCGCGCAAGGCCGCGCGCTTTGTCCGCTTCTGCGATGCCTTCAACATCCCGATCGTCACCTTCGTCGACGTGCCGGGCTTCCTGCCGGGCACCGCGCAGGAATATGGCGGCCTGATCAAGCACGGCGCCAAGCTCTTGTTCGCCTATTCGCAGTGCACGGTGCCGCTCGTCACCATCATCACCCGCAAGGCCTATGGCGGCGCCTTCGACGTCATGGCCTCAAAGGAAATCGGCGCCGACATGAACTACGCCTGGCCGACCGCGCAGATCGCTGTCATGGGCGCCAAGGGCGCGGTGGAAATCATCTTCCGCTCCGACATCGGCGACCCCGACAAGATCGCCGCGCGCACCAAGGAATACGAAGACCGCTTCCTCTCCCCCTTCATCGCCGCCGAACGCGGCTACATCGACGACGTCATCATGCCGCATTCGACAAGGCGGCGGATCGCGCGAGCGCTGGCGATGCTGAAGGACAAGAAGGTCGAGATCCCCGCGAAGAAGCACGACAATCTGCCGTTGTGAGGAGAGCGTGGGGTGGGTTGGCGTGGCGCAAGCGCAACCCACCATCTTCTCTCATGATCCGCGGCGGTTACGGCTTCCGCCTTCGTTCGTTGAGCTACGGCGGACGCAGTCGCCTAACCCGCCCTACAACCCACCTGACCTTTGGACCAAGACCATGAGCTTCGTCCTGCAAGTTGCCAGCGCTTCCGATCGTGATGAGTTGGTGACTGAAGTCTGGTGGAATGAGCAGTTGGTTGCGGAAGTGCGCCGGGGTGCTGACGGCAAGCGATTCATCGATCTGCATGCGAGCCCTTCACGGATGCCGTGGTCATTTGAATTCTCAGACTGGCTCGCCGTGATGAATAAAGTGAACGGTAGCGTGTAGGACGACACTGGAGTGTGATCGTGGCCCGGCTTTCGTTATCCGACAAGCTGACGATTGCTGAGTTAGAGACGGGGCGCGAACATTTACTGCTGGAGCCCGCGTCACAAAGGCTCTTGATGAGTTTGCGGCGTAGACTGCAATCCATCACTCAAAACATCTACATAGTTCGGCATATCTCTGAACAGGCTGAGGACCTGTTTGACGTCCTCGTCGATGGCAAGCTGGTCGTCCATATCGAGTTGCCACGCGATGCGCGTAGCGAAGAGGTTGTGTTCAAGATATTCGGTGTTGACGAGTACCTGAACACTCGAACGCACCTTACAAAAATAGGACGCCGTCGACTCAAACTGGCGCTTGAGCTTGCGGAACAACACGCAAGGCGGACGGACAAAACGTAAACCATCTTGTGGCGGGGAGCGCGGCAGGTTACGGCTTCTGCCCGACCCGCCCGACAGGTCCGAACCCGATGACCGAAGACGATCCGACCGACGAGATTTCCGAGATCGAGGCGCAGATCGAGGAGCTTGCCGAGAGCGCCGAGCGCTCCCGGCGGATCATTCTCGGGTCGAAGGTCGCGATCGCAGGCGGGTTTGCGTTGCTGGCCGTCGCGCTGCTTGGGCTGTTAGGCGCCGGTCAGACTGCGGCACTCGGATCGATCGCACTGGTGCTCGGCGGCATCGTGTCGCTTGGCTCGAATGTCAGCACGCTGCGGCAGACCGAGGCTGCGATCAGCACCGCCGAGGCGCGCCGCGCGCGCCTGATCGGCAACATCGACCTGCGGCTGGTTCACGATGCGCCTCTGAAGCTGATGTGAGATAAGGGCTCGAATCTCGGCGTAGCCCGGATGAGCGCAGCGATATCCGGGACTAATCCATCGTGCGGCGCGCATCGTCCCGCATATCGCTTCGCTCATGCGAGCTACACGCTACCCATTGCACGGGGCCATGGGTGCGATCGGCACCGGCTTTCTCTGCGCCCTCTGTTCAGGTGAGGGCGGAACGAAGAGCAAGACTCGGACAAATCATGTCGCGAGAATGTGGATGTGTGACCCACAAGCGGTGCCACAAATTCAGTGTCGTCCTGGCGAAAGCCAGGACCCATTACCCCAAATCTCAATTGTTGCGCGACGCTGGGGCCACAGCTTTTCTCACCAACCCAATCCTGTGGTTATGGGTTCTGGCTTTCGCCAGGACGACGACAATATTTGCAGCCGCGGTGCAACAGACTCACTGTTGTCCGTGCGAAAGCCAGGACCCATAACCACCGAAGCAAACTGTTATGCACTATTGCAACGACGAGTCCCTTCAACACCATCTGCTGCGGTGTATGGGTCCCGGCTTTCGACGGGACGACAGCGGAGGGAGTTACTTCGACGCCAGCGGCACGTAGTCGTATTCGCCGACGCCTTGCAGGATCAGGAACGTCAGCGACGTCGTGCCGGCGTTGGTGACGAGGTGAGGGCGGGTCGGACGGACGGCGTAGACTTCGCCGACCTTCAGGTTCACCTCCTCCTTGGGCTCCTGCAGGAACAGCCGCATCTGGCCCTCCAGCACGTAGAAGGTGTCCGAGATGTTGCTGTGGGTGTGCCACGGCACCTTCTGGGTCGGCGAGAGTTGCAGCTCCATGATGCGAAAGCCGGGACGGGCGGCGTGCTGGGCGCGGCGCTCGACTTCGTAGAGATGGCTGGCGTCCTTGACCGGTTGTCCTGGTTTCATGGCGGCCTCCCTGTGGTGTTGTCCCGTCGGGCGGGAAGGCGATGATGCTAGTCCTGTTCTGCCGCGCGCGGAACGGCCGGAATGGTCATGGCGGGCGCGCACGGTGCGTAGGGCGCCTCAGGCGCGGCCGTAACCCGCCCAGCAAGACCTCACTTCATCCCCATGCAGTTCGCATAGAATGTGGTCGTCGCCGGCCAGTCGGAGAACATCGCGCGGACGCCGACCTGTTTTGCCAGCACGTCGAGCACGGTCAGCGTGTCGCCGTCGCGGTCGATCGCCGCCTTCACCGACTTGTGGTAGAACGCACCACCCTTGTTCAGCGGGCCGTCGCGCTCCAGCGACCAGCCGATCAGATCGAGGCCGGCCGCCTTCGCCGCCCTGGCGTAAGCCGACGGGACGATCTCGCCCTTTTCGTTCAGCGCCAGCATCGCGAAGATCGGCGGCCCCAGGATCGCGACGCCGGAGGCCTTCAATTCCTGCATCGACGGCTTCCAGGTCTCCGGCCGGTTCGGATCGAGGCCTGCTTTCTCGTAGCGGTCCTCGAGATAGAGCGCCGGCTCGCGAAGTCGGGTTCGGTCTTCACCCAATACAGAATGTCCTTGAGGCTGAAGCTCTGCGGGAACACGTCGCTCGGCGGAATGCCGGCGGCCTTGTAGGCTGCGAGCATCTGGGTCGCATATGTCTCCTGGGTGTAGTCGCCGTCGAACGGCATCGCCACTTCCGGCGCCTTCAGTTCGGGCGTGAATTTTGCGCCGAGACTCCTGATCAAGGCGATGCTCTCGTCATGGCTCATCAGCGTGCCGGAATTGGCGTAGAGCTCGGTGCGCCAGCGCGGCGTGCCGTTCTGGAACTCCGCCGGCGTCTTCGCATCCGGATTGAAGCCGTCCATTTTCGCGGTGAGCCGCTTGAATTCGGCGAGCGTGATGTCGCTGGTGCAGCATTTCGCCGAGGCCTTCCTGCCGGTGGCGGGATCGGCAGGGCTGAAGGGTTGCGTGCATTTTGCGGCGAGATCCGGCACCGTCAGGATGTTGGTCGTGGTGTGCAGGTCGCATTGCGAATGCCGGCACACCAGCTGGCGATCCCGCGTGAAGGTGACATCGCATTCGATCACGCCGGCGCCCATCCGCGCGGCGGCGAGATAGGATTCGCGGCTATGCTCGGGGAATTCCAGCGCGGCGCCGCGATGGCCGATCGAAAAATCGGTCTTGTGGAACGGCCCGGTGCATTGGCTGAGCTGCTGCTTCAGGGGCCCGTCCTTCATCTTGTCGACCAGATAGAACGGGCGCGGCCCGAGCTGCGCCTCGCGCGGCAGCGCGATCTCCCCAGCGGCGACGGGCAGCGCGGCGCCGAGGGCGAGCAGGAACGAGAGCAGGGCGGTGCGGTGGCGGGCAAGCATGGGTGATCCCCCTGATCAGGCATTGTCAGCAGGCCGACATATCACGGAGCATATGCCGGCCGCCTGCGCGAAATGAAACCATGGAGGGAGCGCGCGGTGAATAGCGAGGACATGAAGCGGCTGGTCGCCGACTTCAACCGTGACTGGCCGGAGGTGACGCGCACGCGCGATCTCCTGGTGCTGGCGGAGGAGGCGACGGCGGCATGATGGTTGCGTGACGTCGCGACGTCGACAACCCTCGAGTTCCATGAAACGTGAACGCGCGGTTCAGCGAGCGTTCAGCTCGCGAGGCAAAAACTCGCCGCTGCAGTTGGTCCAACTCAGCAACAAAGGGAACGCTCATGGAACGCCGGGATTTTCTGAAGATGGCCTTCGGTGTCGCCGCCGGAGCCGTCACCTTCGCAGCGACGGCGGAGGCGGCGCCGCTCGCGCCGCTTCCCCTCAACCAGGATGCACGCGCACCGGCGGCTGGCGATGCGCATCCCGCCGTCACCACGGGCGAGGAGGTCGGCCGCATGAAGCCCGAGCAAGTACGCTGGCATCATCGCCGCTGGGGTTGGCGTCACCGGCACTGGCACCGCAGGCATTGGGGCTGGCGCCGCCACCATTGGCGCCGTCATCACTGGCGCCGCTGGTGATCTCGAAAAGAAAAACCCCGCGCCAGGCGGGGTTTTGTTAGTTCGGAATCTGCCGCGATCAGATCGGGCGGCAACGGCCGTAGCGCCAGGCAAAGCCGTAGGGGCAGGCGCGGACACGCGGCGCCACCACGACGGGGCGCTCGACCACGACCGGCGGGCGCACGACAACGGCGCCCGGTGCGACGACGACGCCGCGATTCCTGACGCAGCCGCCATAGGGGCCACGGTGCCAGCCGGGGCCGCAGCCACCGGCGGCATCAGCGGCGCTGATGCCGGCGAATGCGGTCGTCAGCAGAACTGCTGCAGCAAAAAGATACTTCATGTCTTCTCCTTTTTTATTTTTTGGGCCGCGCTGCGGCACCGCAACAAGCTTTCGTCTACCGATTCGCCCGGCCGGATCATTGCAGAAGGCGTGCCCGATGTCGCCGACCATAATGTTGCGGCCTGAATGCGACATGAATGTTGCAGCTCACAGCTGCGTCAGCACGCCGCAAGCCGGCTCAGCATCACTTCGAAATATTTCGCGGACGCGGGCAGCCGCGCGCTAATGGCGAGCGTACGAAAATACATCGGAAGGCGAGGCAAGCGAGACCGGCGGTTCATCGACGCTTGCCCGAAGGCGCGCCGCTATTGGTCGGGGCCGAACAGCGCGGCGAATCGCTTCTCGCCGTTGCGCGAAAAATTGACCACGCGGCTGCCCGGCGCAGCATCGCGCGCGGCCCATTTCAGTTCCGTGAAGCGGTCCATCATGGCAGCGCCCAGCGTGCCGGCGAGATGATGCCGCCGCTCGCTCCAGTCGAGGCAGGCCTTGCACACCGGACGGCGCGGATGCGTCAGCGCATCGGCGTCGATCTGCAGCTCCTCGGCCATGAAGCGCTTGCCTTCGCCGGTGAGCTCGATCGCCTGCTTGCTCTGGCGGACCAGCTTCTGCCGTTTCATGCTGTCGAGCATCTGCACGCCGAGATCGCCGGCGAGGTGGTCGTAGCAGATGCGGGCGCGGCGCAGCGCCGGATCCTTCGGCCCGGTGCGCACCCGCATATGGCCGGCGCGGGCGGCAATGCCCTGCAGGCCTTCCAGCACGTCGGCGACGTCGGGGTCGGAGAGGCGGTAGTAGCGGTGGCGGCCCTGCTTCTCGGGCTCGATCAGCCCGCCGGCCTCGAGCTTGGAAAGATGCGAGCTCGCCGTCTGCGGCGTGATGCCGGCCTCCTGCGCCAGCTCGCTCGCGGTCAGCGCGCGGCCGGTCATCAGTGCGGTCAGCATGTTGCAGCGTGCGGGATCGCCGACCAAAGCGGCGATCCGGGAAATGTCGGGTCCTGCTTTCATAGTTCGATGATAGCCGAAGCATCGAGGTCGGACAACCCGCTATTGTTCACCGTGCCGTCATTGCGAGGATTGCTCTGCTGACGCTCGCAACGACGGAAACATGACCGGAGGCCATCAATGACCGTCACCGTATTCATCCGCTACCAGCTCGATCCGTTCAAGCGCGCGATGTTCGAGGAGTATTCGCGGAACTGGCTCTCGATCATCCCGCGCTGCGGCGGCGATCTCATCGGCTACTGGATGCCGCATGAGGGAACCAACAATGTCGCCTTCGCGCTGATCTCATTCGAAAGCCTTGCCGCCTATGAAGCCTATCGCGCGCGGCTGCGCCAGGACAAGGAGGGCGTGGCCAACTTCAACTTCGCGGAAGAAAACCGCTTCATCCTCGCCGAGGAACGGACATTTCTCCGCAAGGTCGAGTTATAGTGGGACCACGAAAGCAATGTACGGGAGGTGCCCATGATCGCCGTGATCTTCGAAGTCTGGCCGAAGCCTGAGCATCGGGATCTCTATTTCGACCTCGCGGCCGAGCTAAAGCCGATCCTGCAGGAGATCGACGGCTTCATCTCGGTCGAGCGGTTCGAGAGCATCACCGAGAAGGGCAAGTTCGTGTCGCTGTCATTCTTTCGCGACGAGGCTGCGGTGGAAGCCTGGCGCAACACGATCGAGCATCGCCGCACCCAGGCCAAGGGCCGCGCGCGGATCTTCGAGAACTACCGGCTGCGGGTGGCGAGCGTGATCCGTGATTACGGCCTGAACGAACGCGATCAGGCGCCGAAGGACAGCCGCGCGGTGCATGAGCCGCACTAGCGGGCGGATGCGTGGGTGCCTATCTCTGCGCGGCCAATGACTCCAGGGAGCGACCAATGCCACTGCCAACTGCTGACAAACGCGCCGCCTTCAAGAAGCTGCATGAGAGCGGCTGCTTCATCATTCCGAACCCGTTCGATGTCGGCAGCGCCCGCGCCTTGCAACATCTCGGCTTCAAGGCGCTGGCGTCGACCAGCGCGGGCTTTGCCTGGACCATCGCCAAAGCCGACAACCGCGTCACCGTCGATGACGTCTGCGGCCACCTGACCGCGCTGTGCGCGGCGGTCGATATTCCCGTCAATGCGGATTTCGAGGGCGGCTTCGCGGTCGAGCCCGACAAGGTCGCCGCCAATGTCGCGCGCGGCGTCAAGACCGGCGTCGCCGGGCTCTCGATCGAGGATTCCACCGGAGACGCCGCCAACCCGCTGTTCGAGCACAAGCTCGCGGTCGAGCGCATCAAGGCGGCGCGCAAGGCCATCGATGCCGACAACAGCGGCGTGTTGCTCACCGGCCGCTGCGAGGCATTCCTGTGGGGGAGGAAGGACCTCAATCTGGTGATCGAACGGCTGCAGGCCTATTCGGAAGCAGGAGCGGACGTCCTTTATTCGCCGGGCATCGCGACCAAGGAGGAGATTTCCGCGGTCGTGAAGGCGGTCGCGCCAAAGCCGGTCAATCTGCTGATCGGCGGCGCGTCGGAGCTGACGCTGCAATCGGTTGCCGATCTCGGCGTGCGGCGGATCAGCGTCGGCGGAGCGCTGGCGCGGATGGCCTGGACCGGCGTGATGAAGGCGGCCAAGGAGATGGCCGAGAAGGGCACCTTCACCGAATTCGCCAACGGCTATCCCGGCGGCGAGCTCAACAAGATGTTCAAGTAGACTTCACAAAAAAGCAGCGGGCCGCTTGGGCCCGCTGCTTCACCACTCCGGGGACGGAAGCGGATTACTTGTTCTTGTCGCCGGTCGAGTCGGACGGCGCCGCCGAGCGGTCGATTTCCTGTCCGGTCGGCTTGTTGGCCGACGGAGACGCGGGCTGCGCCGGTGCCGCGCCCGTGGTCGTGCCGGGCTGGCTGTTCGGCTTCGGCGTCACATCGCGCATGCCCGGAGGCGGCGCGGCCGGATTGGCCGGCTGCTGCTGCGCGGTCTGCGTCGATGGCGTCGTGCCCGCCTCATGCACCGATGTATTGTTCAAGCCGTAGAACAGCGCGCCGAGCACCACGGCCACCGCAACTGCAAACATCGCGATCTTGGTGGTGCTGGCCGGTCCCTCCTGGAGTTCCGGATCCGGCTGCAGCTCGTTGTCCAGGCTGTTGAAGCGCGCCTGACGGCGCATTTCGTCCTCGGTCAGGTTGGCGCGATACGGATCGTCAGGTTGATAGGCCATTGCAAAGTTCCTCCGTTAGCACCTCAAAGCTAAACGCATGGGACAATGGCTGGCGCGCGAGGATGTTCCGCGCCAATGTTGCAACCTGTTCATGCCGGAACCGTCGATTCCTTGGGTTCCAACCTGTTTCATGAGGCCTTTTCAATGTGGACCATGCCGCCCACCGATTCGGTGCTGCAAGTGCTCTCGTTCATTGCGGTTGCGGCGCAGTCGATGACGGCGGCGCTGGCGGCCGGCAGGCGCAGCATGGATTGGGCCGGCGTCTGCATGCTCGGCGCGATCACCGCGCTCGGCGGCGGCACCATCCGCGACGTGCTGCTCGGGCATTATCCGCTGCTCTGGGTCGCGCACCCGATCTACCTTGCGGTCGCAGCCGCCGGCGCCTTCGCCACCATCCTGCTGGCGCGGCTGGTGCACCGGCTCAACCTCGCATTCCTGGTGCTCGATGCGATCGGACTTGTGGTGTTCACCATGGCCGGCTGTGACGTGGCCTCGCAAGTCGACGTCCCGCTGCCGATCGTGATCGTCGCCGGCATGATCTCCGGCTGTGCCGGCGGCGTGCTGCGCGACATTCTCTGCAACGAGGTGCCGCTGTTGTTTCGCAGCGAGCTCTACGCCAGCGTCTCCGTGGTGACCGGACTGTTCTATGTGGCCGGCTCCGGGCTGCAGGTGAACGCCCAGCTCTGGACCGCGCTGACCTTCGCGCTCGGGCTGACGTTCCGCATGCTTGCGATCCGCTACCGATGGGAAATGCCGAAATTCGTGTTCAGCGGCGAGGAGCGTTGAACGGCTATTTCGCGGTCCGCGCCTTCGCGACCTCGTCCGCGGTGACGGCCGGCGCCGCGTTGCCCCAGGCATTGCGGATGTAGGTCGCAACGTCCGCGACCTCCTGGTCGGTCAGCTTCGGATACGCCGGCATCGAGCCTGCGTTCGGCGCGCGCGGCGTGGTCACGGTCTGCGCGCCGTCGAGGATGACGCGCAGCGTGCTCGCCGGATTGGCCGATTGCAGATTGGCGTTGCCGGGCAGCGGCGGATAGATCCGCGGGCTGCCTGTGCCGTCGAGCTCATGGCAGGCGATGCAGGCGCCGCGATAGATACGCTCGCCATTGCTCATCTGCGCCGGCGAGGGCGGGGTGACCTCCGGCTCCGGCGCGCCGGCGGGCAGGCTCTTCAGATAGGCCGCGATCGCGCGCACATCGGCGTCGCTCATCTTCGAGGTCGAATTGAGCACCACCTCGGACATCAGGGGGCCGGCATGGCTGTGCCCGTTGCGGCCGCTCTGCAGATATTCGGCGATGTCAGCCACGCTCCATGATTTCAGCCCGCTGCGCGCGGCGCCATCGAGCCTGGGCGCGAACATGCCTTGCACCATGCTGCCGCCGAGCGCCTGGTCGCGCCTGTCGGCGCCGAAGGCGTTCTTGGGCGTGTGGCAGGCGCCGCAATGGGCGAGGGCCTCGACGAGATAGCGTCCGCGATTCCATTCCGCCCCCTTGTTCTGGTCCGGCTGGATGATGCCCGGCGTAAGGAACAGTGCGTTCCAGGCCCGCATCAGCACGCGGTAGTTCAACGGCCAGCGCAACTCCGGCGGCGGCGCCTTGTTGCTGACCGGCGCCAGCGTTGCGAGATAGGCGCGGATCGCCAGGATGTCGTCGCGGATCAGCTTCGTGAAATACGGGTAGGGGAAGGCGGGATAATAATGCGCGCCGCTCGGCGAAGCGCCGATCCGCAGTGCGCGCCGGAAATCGTCGTCGCTCCAGCCGCCGATGCCGGTATCGCGGTCGGGGGTGAGGTTCGGCGAGAACACCGCACCGAACGGCGTGTCGATCCGCTTGCCTCCGGCGAAGGGCTTTGCCGGGTCGGCCGTGTGGCAGCTGGCGCAGTCGCCGGCGATCGTGAGCGCCTTGCCGCGGGCGACGACGTCGTCGGTCGGCACGGCGGCACATTCGCGGGTCGCGAGCGCACCGCACAGCAGCGCTGCGACCAGAATCGCACCCGTGGTTCGAAATCGTCGCCGCATCCAATCACCTTTCGGTCCACAAGACGCGTCACGCCATTTCGCCGCGGGCCGGTCCTGCGACAGAAACCGAAACGGCCCTGCAATATTCCCGGCACGAAATTGCGATTTTTGAGCGACGGGCCTGGTCGCCCAGAATTGTGCTGCGCGAGCCGGAAAATCCGACATAGACTGGTTCTAACAAGCTCGGATGACTAGCTAAAAAGCAGTCGTCGCGACCAGCGAAAAGAGGGCTAAATGGGAATCAACCAAGGGCCTATCAGCCTCGACCAGAAGTACACCCAGGGCACCGGCCACGTCTTCATGACCGGCATCCAGGCGCTGGTCCGCCTGCCCATGGCGCAGATCAGGCGCGACCGCGCCGCGGGTCTCAACACAGCAGGCTTCATCTCCGGCTATCGCGGTTCCCCCCTCGGCGGCTACGACCAGCAGCTGTTCGCCGCCCGCAAGCATCTCGAGCAGTACAACATCAAATTCCAGCCCGGCGTGAACGAGGACCTCGCGGCCACCGCGATCTGGGGCTCGCAGCAGCTCGCCCTGTCGCCGGGCGCCAAATATGATGGCGCGGTCGGCATCTGGTACGGCAAGGGCCCCGGCGTCGACCGCTGCGGCGACGTGTTCCGCCACGGCAATGCGGCCGGCTCCGCCAAGCATGGCGGCGTGCTCTGCCTTGCCGGCGACGACCATGGCGCGAAATCTTCCACCGTCCCGCATCAGTCCGACCACGCCTTCATTTCCGCGCTGATGCCCTACCTCTACCCCTCCAGCATCCACGAAATGATCGAGATGGGCCTGCTCGGCATCGCGATGTCGCGCTACTCGGGCTGCTGGGTCGGCATGAAGGTGATTACCGAGACCGTCGAGACCACGGCCGAGATCGACCTCACCGACGAGATGACGCCGTTCATCATCCCGACCGATTTCGAACTGCCGCCGGGCGGCCTCAACATCCGCTGGCCCGACGACCGCTTCGAGCAGGACCGAAGGCTGCAGGACTACAAGGGCTTTGCAGCGATCGCCTTCGCCCGCGCCAACAAGGTCAACCGCATCACCATGGATTCGCCGAACGCGCGCTACGGCATCATGGCCTCGGGCAAGAGCTACGAGGACATCCGCCAGGCGCTGCGCGAGCTCGGCATCACGCCCGAGATCGCCGCCAAGATCGGCATCCGCCTCTACAAGATCGGCATGCCCTGGCCGCTGGAGCCGGAAGGCGTGCGCAACTTCGCCGTCGGCCTCGAGGAGATATTCATCGTCGAGGAACGCCGCGAGATCGTCGAGAACCAGGTCAAGCAGGAGCTGTTCAACTGGCGCGACGACGTGCGCCCGCGCATCGTCGGCAAGATGGACGATCACGACAAGCGCTTCCTGACCTTCGCCGCCGAGCTCAGCGTGGCCTCGCTTGCGAGCTCGCTCACCGAACGGCTGCTTCGACTTAATCTCAATCCTGAAATCGCCGAGATGCTGCGCGCCAAGGCGGACTGGTTCAACGGCCGTCAGTCGACGCAGATGCAGGCGACCGCGCCCGTCAGCCGTACGCCGTATTTCTGCTCGGGCTGCCCGCACAATACCTCGACCAAGGTGCCGGAAGGCAGCCGCGCGCTGGCAGGCATCGGCTGCCACTTCATGGCGCTGTGGATGAACCGCTCGACCGAGACCTTCACCCACATGGGCGGCGAGGGCGTGCCGTGGGTCGGTATCGCGCCGTTCACCAACGAGAACCACATCTTCGCCAATCTCGGCGACGGCACCTATTTCCACTCCGGCATTCTCGCAATCCGCCAGTCGATCGCCTCCAAAGCCAACATCACCTACAAGATCCTCTACAACGACGCGGTCGCGATGACCGGCGGCCAGCGCCACGACGGCGATCTCTCGCCGCAGCAGATCACCTTCCAGCTCCACGCCGAAGGCATTCGAGAAATCTACCTGGTCTCGGAGAATCCCGGTGCCTATCCGGCCGATACCATCGCGCCCGGCGTCAAGCTGTTCCATCGCGACGAGCTCGAGAACGTCCAGAAGATGTGCCGCGACACTAAGGGCACCTCGGCGATCGTGTTCGTGCAGACCTGCGCCGCCGAAAAGCGCCGCCGCCGCAAGCGCGGCCTGATGGAGGATCCGCAGCGCCGCGTGCTGATCAATCCCGCGGTCTGCGAAGGTTGCGGCGACTGCTCGGTGCAGTCGAACTGCATCTCTGTCGAGCCGCTGGAGACGGAGCTCGGGCGCAAGCGCGCCATCAACCAGTCGACCTGCAACAAGGACTATTCCTGCGTGAAGGGTTTTTGCCCGTCCTTCGTCACGGTCGACGGCGGCAAGCTCAGGCGGCGCGCGCCGCCTGAGCTCGGCAGCATCGATAATCTGCCGGAGCCGGCCTCCAAGCCCGCGCTCGACCGGCCCTACAACATCGCGGTCGGCGGCGTCGGCGGCACCGGCGTGCTGACGATCGGCGCGCTGCTCGGCATGGCCGCCCATATCGAGGGCAAGGCCTCGATGATCCTCGACATGTCCGGTCTCGCGCAAAAGGGCGGCGCGGTGCTGAGCCACGTCCGGCTCTCCGAGCACACCGCCGACGTGACTTGCTCGCGCATCGTGACCGGAACGGCCGATCTGGTGCTCGCGGCCGACGAGGTCGTGGCGGCGTCGAAGGACACCATCACGCTGTGCGATGCGAGCCGCACCGTCGGTATCATCAACAGCCACGTGATCCCGACCGCGGACTTCATCCTGAACCGCGACTTCAACTTCCAGAGCCGCAAGGTCAACAGCGTGCTGGAGACCGAGCTGCGCAAGGACTCCGCCTTCTTCGACTTCACCAAGCCGGCCGAAGCGCTGCTCGGCGACTCCATCGCCACCAACATCATGATGATGGGCTTTGCCTATCAGCGCGGGCTGCTGCCGCTGTCGGCGGAAGCGATCCAGCAGGCGATCGAGGTCAACGGGGTCTCGATCAAGATGAACACCCAGGCGTTCCAGCTCGGGCGGCTGGCCGCGGCCGATCCGGCGCGGCTCGCCGCGATGATGAAGGGGCAGGATGACGACGCAGCCCCGGTCAAGGCGCTGGATGCGATGTCGCTCGAGGAGATCATCACCCACCGCATGGCGCTTCTGACTGACTATCAGAGCGCGCGTTTGGCAAAGCGCTACCGCAAGCTCGTCGACCAGGTTCGCGACGCCGCCACCAAGGGCGGCTATGGCGAGGCGTTGCCGCGCGCGGTCGCGATCAACTACGCAAAGCTGCTCGCCTACAAAGACGAGTACGAGGTGGCGCGGCTGTTCACCGACGGCCGCTTCGAGAAGCAGTTGCATGACCAGTTCGAAGGTGAGTTCAAGTTCAACTTCAATCTCGCGCCGCCGATCCTCGGCGGCGGGCTCGACGCGCAGGGCCGTCCGAAGAAGCGCGCCTTCGGGTCGTGGATGATGTCGGTGTTCAAGGTGATGGCGCGATTCCGCTTCCTGCGCGGCACGCCGCTCGACATCTTCGGCTACAACGCCGACCGCAGGCTGGAGCGCGATCTGATCGCGGGCTATGAGAAGGATGTCGCGACGGTGCTGAATCTGCTGTCGCCGCTCAACCACGACATCGCGGTCGAATTGCTGGCGCTGCCCGATCGGATCCGCGGCTACGGTCCGGTGAAGGAGAAGGCGATCAAGGAGGCGAAGGTTCGCTACGCGCAACTCGCCGCCGACCTCGCCAACCCGCCGCCCGCGCCGCGGCAGATGGCGGCGGAGTAGCGGGTGTTCACGGCGCTCGATGCAGCTCCGGAGCGGCTCGACGAACATGAGCAGAATTTCGTCGGGCAGATCCGAAAACATGGCTGGTTCGGTACGCATGTCGCATCGGACGACGCAGGTCCGGGGTTCTCGTACACCACTGGATTTTGGCTGAAATTCAAGCTTCCGGAATTGATCCTGTTCTCAATGTCGATGGAGAACGCCCAGGATACGTTCTGGCACATCTGGCGCCAATTCGAGGCTGGACGACGGTTTCCCGTTGGCGAGCCAACGGAGGAGATATTCGAGAATGCTCTCGCGGTGCTGCTCCCGGTCGCTGTCGAGCATTATCGATCCCATCTCGGGTGGAGCAGATGGTTTTACGGTAACGACAACTTTGAATGCCACCAGATCATATTCCCGGATCGAGGCGGAGCGTTTCCGTGGGCACCGGGATCGTCAGATGAGTTTAGGTCGGCGCAGCCAGACTTGACCGCTGGCAATTGGTCCGGGCTACGCGGTCGATAGCGTGCCTCGCGATTTCCGCGCGGACCAAGCCTGAGAAGAGGTCGCTAGCAGCACCGCCTTTGCGAGAGGACGCGAAAGTTCGCTACGCGCAACTCGCCGCCGCCCTCGCCAACCCGCCGCCGGCGCCGCGGCAGATGGCGGCGGAGTAGTGTAGTCACACATTCGGTGTCGTCCCGGCGAAAGCCGGGACCCATAACCACCGCACTTCGTTGTAGCGCGACGCTGGGGCCACAGCTCACTCTCACCACACAACCCTGTGGTTATGGATCCCGGCTTTCACCGGGACGACGATTGAGTTGCGGATACGGTCTCGCCTGACGGAATATTATCGCGCTTGCCAAGGTCGCGTCGTCGGTTCAGAAAAACGCTCGAGCGAAGAAACGCCAGCGGAGAGCGATTTGACCATCAAGGGCAAGGCCTACATTGCCGGGATCTACGAACATCCCACCCGGCACGCACCCGATAAATCAACAGCACAGCTACATGCCGAGGTCGCCAAGGGCGCGATCGAGGATGCCGGGCTCACCAAGGACGATATCGACGGCTATTTCTGCGCCGGCGACGCACCGGGCGGGCTGTGGCCGATGGTCGATTATCTCGGCCTTAACACCAGGAAGCTGCGTCACGTCGACTCCACCGAGACCGGTGGCTGTTCCTATCTGATCCATCTCGGCCACGCCGCCGAGGCGATCGCAGCGGGCAAGTGCTCGGTCGCGCTGGTCACGCTGGCGGGCAAGCCGCGCACCGGCCCGATGCCGCCGCGCGCGTCGGGCGCCGAGGCCGATTTCGAATCCGCCTACGGGGCTACCACGCACAATGCCTACGGCATGTGTGCCATGCGCCACATGCACGACTACGGCACCACCTCCGAACAACTCGCCTGGATCAAGGTCGCGGCCTCGCATCACGCGCAATACAACCCGCATGCGATGCTGAAGGAGGTCGTCACCGTTGAGGACGTGCTGAACTCGCCGATGATCTCCGATCCGCTGCACCGGATGGATTGCTGCGTCGTCACCGACGGCGGTGGCGCGATGATCGTCACGACGCCGGAGATCGCCAAGAGCCTGAAGAAGCCGCTGGTGCGCTTGATCGGCCATGGCGAGGCGATGAAGGGCCCGCGCGGCGGCAAGGATCTCGATCTGACTTACTCCGCCGGTGTGTGGTCCGGCCCGCGCGCCTTCGAGGAGGCGGGCGTGACGCCGAAGGACATTAAATACGCCTCGATCTATGACAGCTTCACCATCACGGTGCTGATGCAGCTCGAGGACCTCGGCTTCTGCAAGAAGGGCGAGGGCGGCAAGTTCGTCGCCGACGGCAATCTGATCTCGGGCGTCGGCAAGCTGCCGTTCAACACCGATGGCGGCGGCCTGTGCAGCAACCATCCCGTCAATCGCGGCGGCATGACGAAAATCCTCGAGGCTGTACGGCAGTTGCGCGGCGAGGCGCATCCGAAGGTGCAGGTGAAGAACTGCGACCTCGCGATCGCCCACGGCACCGGCGGTCTGCTCGGCGTTCGCCACGCCGCCTCAACCTGCATTCTGGAGCGTGCGTGATGTCTGAAGCGAAGAAGTACAATGCCCCGGTGACCAACCCGGAGACCGCGCCGTTCTGGGAAGCGGCGAAGGCGGGCAAGTTCATGATCAAGCGCTGCAACACCTGCGGCGAGGCGCATTACTTCCCGCGCGCGATCTGCCCGTTCTGCTTCTCCGACAAGACAGTGTGGGAAGAGTCGAGCGGCGAGGCCACGGTCTACACCTACAGCCTGATGCGCAAATCACCGACCGGTCCCTATGCGATCGCCTATGTGACGTTGAAGGAAGGTCCGTCGCTGCAGACCAACATCGTCGATTGCGATCTGGAGACGGTGAAGATCGGCCAGAAGGTCAAGGTGGTATGGAAGCCGACCGACGGCGCCCCGCTGCCGTTCTTCACGCCGGCCTAGCCTAGAAAGTACCTTTCCCCCTTGCGGGGGAAGGTGGCAGCCGAAGGCTGCCGGAAGAGGGGTTCTCTCCGCGAGAGATGCGTTTGAGGAGCCAACCCCTCTCCCAAACGAGTTTGCGTTTGATGCCGGTGCGGCCCTCTCCCGCAAGGGGAGAGGGCGCAATAACGCGCAACGGCGAAGAAAGAACAGTTCGGGAGAAAACAACAATGCCGATCGTGTACGAACAGCTGATGGCCCTGAAGAATCTCGGCCAGAAATACAGCTACAGCGACCGCGACGTGATGCTCTACGCCTATGGCATCGGCTTGGGAGCCGATCCGATGGACGAGAAGGAGCTCGCCTTCGTCAATGAGGGCGTGCTGACGCCGCGTCCGCTCAAGGTGGTTCCGACGTTTGCCTCGGTCGCGGCCTGGGGCGCCGGTCCCGGCGAGATGAACCTCAACCGCGTCATGGTGGTCGACGGCGAGCGCGACATCACCTTCCACAAGCCGTTCGCGACCGCGGCGCAGATCACGGCCGACTCGACCGTGCTCGACGTGTTCGACAAGGGCAAGGACAAGGGCGCGGTGATCCGCCACCAGACCGTGCTGAAAGACGAGAAGGGCGAGAAGCTCGCCACGCTGGTCGCCTCGCGCTTCGCCCGCGGCGATGGCGGCTTCGGCGGCCCGTCCGACGGCCAGCCCGAGCCGCACAAGGTGCCGGAGCGCGCGCCGGACAAGATCGTCGACATCACGACGCGGCCCGACCAGGCGCTGGTCTATCGGCTCTGCGGCGACCGCAACCCGCTGCACTCCGATCCGGAGTTCGCCAGGAAGGCCGGCTTCCCGCGGCCGATCCTGCACGGCATGTGCACCTACGGCATCACCTGCCGCGGCGTGCTGCAGACCTACGCCGACTTCGATCCGTCGGCCTTCAAGCAGCACGTGGCGCGGTTCTCCTCGCCGGTGTTCCCCGGTGAGACCGTGACCATGGAACTGTGGAAGGACGGCAACGTGGTGTCGTTCGAGGCCAAGGTGAAATCGCGCGGCGTCACCGTGATCAAGAGCGGCAAGACGGTGCTGGCGTAGCCGCGCGTCAAGGCCGGGATGCTCCCTCGCCCCGCTCGCGCGGGGGAGAGGAAGAAGAAAGAACAAAACGGAGAGAACAACCATGGGATTACTCGACGGCAAGGTGGCGCTGATCACGGGCGCCGGCGGCGGGCTTGGTGAAGCCTACGCGAAGCTGTTCGCGCGCGAGGGCGCGGCCGTGGTGGTCAACGATCTCGGCGGCCCGCGCGACGGCTCGGGTTCGGACAAGTCGATGGCTGACAAGGTGGTCGACGCGATCAAGGCCGAAGGCGGCCGTGCGGTCGCCAACGGCGCCGACATCTCGACCTTGGCCGGCGGCCAGTCGGTGTTCGACGACGCCATCAAGCATTTCGGCCGCGCCGACATCCTGGTCAACAACGCCGGCATTCTGCTCGACGAGACCTTCCACAAGGCCAAGGAAGCGAACTGGGACAAGGTGATGAAGGTGCACCTCAAGGGCACCTTCTGCTGCACCCAGCCGGTGTTCAAATGGATGCGCGACAACGGCGGCGGCGTCATCGTCAACACGTCCTCGACCTCGGGTCTGATCGGCAATTTCGGCCAGACCAATTACGGCGCCGCCAAGGGCGGCATTTGGGGCCTGTCCAACGTGCTGGCGATCGAGGGCCGCAAGTACAACATCCGGATCTGGACCCTGGCGCCGGGCGCGCTGACCCGCATGACCGCAGACCTGCCCCGCTACAAGGAGAACCCGGGTGCGGCGCTCGGCCCGGACGGCATCGCGCCGGCGGTGCTCTACATGGTCAGCGACCTGTCCGGCGACCAGACCGGCAAGGTCCTCGGCGTCTCGGGTCCGCGTGGCGTCCGCGAGATGCGGATGATGGAAATGGAGGGCTGGAAGCCGCCCTTTACTGGCTGGAAGGCCGAAGACATCGTCACCCACGCCAAGGAGATCTTCTTCTCCGAGGAGCAGATCAAGATGGGCGCGCGCCGGTTCTGATGTATACCGTCATTCTGGGGCACGCGAAGCGTGAACCCCAATGCGCAATTGCGCATTGTGGAATCTCGAGGTTCCGGGTCTGGTGCTGGCGCACCGTCCCGGAACGACAGACCAGAGGATAGATGCCCAAATGACAAAACTCACCGCCCAGGCCGCAGGAACCTTTGCGATCGCGCCGACCCCGTTCCACGATGACGGCCGCATCGATGAGGCGTCGATCGACCGGCTGACCGATTTCTACACCGATGTCGGCTGCGACGGCGTCACGGTACTGGGCATCCTGGGCGAGGCGCCGAAGCTCGATGCCGCGGAGGCGGAGCAGGTCGCGCTGCGCTTCGTCAAGCGTGCCAAGAAGCTGCAGGTCATTGTCGGCGTCTCAGCGCCGGGCTTTGCCACGATGCGCTCGCTGGCGAAGAAGTCGATGGATGCGGGCGCTGCCGGTGTCATGATCGCGCCGCCGCCGCACTTGCGCACCGACGACCAGATCATTGGCTACTTCAAGCAGGCGCAGGAAGCGATCGGCGACGATATTCCCTGGGTGCTGCAGGACTATCCGCTGACGCTGACCGTCGTGTTCACGCCCGCCGTGATCCGCAAGATCGTGATGGATTCGCCGTCCTGCGTGATGCTCAAGCACGAGGACTGGCCGGGCCTCGAGAAGATTTCGACGCTGCGCAATTTCCAGAAGGACGGCTCGCTGCGGCCGCTGTCGATCCTGGTCGGCAATGGCGGCCTGTTCCTCGATTTCGAGATGGAGCGCGGCGCCGACGGCGCGATGACCGGCTATGCCTTCCCCGAACTCCTGATCGACGTCGTCAATCTGTCCAAGGCGGGAAAACGCGATGCGGCGCACGATCTGTTCGACGCGCATCTGCCGCTGATCCGCTACGAGCAGCAGCCCGGCGTCGGCCTGACCGTGCGCAAATACGTGCTGCAGAAGCGCGGCATCATCTCCTCGAGCGCGCAGCGCAAGCCGGGTGCTGTCATCACGCCGCAAGCGAGGGCGGAGGTCGACTATCTGCTTTCCCGCGTGGCGCGCGTCGATCGCCGCGCCAATCTGCAACCGCAATCCAGTGCAGCAGGCTAGTCATGAATGAGATCGTTGCCCCGCGCCTTGCCTCGACCGTGCTGCTGCTGCGTGACGGGACGTCGTCACGCGAAATCGAAGTCTTCATGATGGTCCGCCATCACCAGATCGAGTTCAACTCGGGTGCGCTGGTGTTTCCGGGCGGCAGCGTCGACAAGAATGACAAGGAGATCGCCGCCGATCCCGCGCTCTATTCGGGCGGAGAAGGGCTCGACGGCGACGCACTCGGCTTCCGGATCGCGGCGATCCGCGAGACCTTCGAGGAGAGCGGCATCCTGCTGGCGCGGCCGCAGGGGTCGAAGCATCTGGTCGATGCGAAGCGTGCGAACGAGATCGCGACCGCGCATCGCGCGGCGCTGAACGAAGGCAAGATCGGCTTCCTCAAGGTGCTGACTGACAACGGCATGGTGCTCGCGCTCGACGAGCTCGTGCCCTATGCGCACTGGATCACGCCGGAGGGCATGCCGAAGCGCTTCGACACCTGGTTCTTCCTCGCCGCCGCGCCGCCCGAGCAACTCGGCGCCCATGACGGCAAGGAATCGACCGACTCGATCTGGGTGTCGACGCGCGAGGCGCTGGAGGGCGGCGAGACCGGCCGCTTCAAGCTGCCGTTCCCGACCACGCGCAACCTGATCCGGCTCGGCAAGCAGCCGAACGTCGGCGCCGCGCTCGCCGACAGCAAGGGCAAGCCGATCGTCGCCGTGATGCCCGTGATGACCAAGACCGCCACCGGCCGCCAGCTCCGCATCCCCAAGGAAGCGGGCTACGACGGCGAGGTGTTCGACGTCGGGGCGCTGGGGTAGCGCGTTATCCTGAGAGATCGAGAGCGCCTCTGACTCGGAGGCGGCGCAATACAATACTAGGCGTCGTCCCGGCCTAGTGCGCAATTGCGCACGGGGGCCGGGATCCAACCACTGAACTGCAATGTTGCGCGACTCTGGAGCCACAGCTTCTTCTGACAACACAACCCTGTGGTAATGGGTCCCGGCCTTCGCCGGGACGACGGGGGAAGGAGAGTCGCTTCTCCACATTTCGGCTTAGATCGAAATATCATCACGTCGCAGCAGTGTAGCTTCCGTCTCAACCATCGAGACGGAATCCCGCCAATGACCGCCACCCACCGCCAGCCGAGCATGGGCTTCGAGCTCGCTTTGCTGCTCGCGCTCGCCACCATGTGGGGCGGCTCCTATACCTTCATCAAGCTTGGTGTCGCGACCATCCCGCCGATCACGCTGATCGCGGCGCGCACCGCGATCGCGGGGCTGTTGCTGCTCGCCATCATGCGGATGCGCGGCGTGACGATGCCGGCGGATGGCGCGACTTGGGTCCGCTTCATCTTCCAGGCGTGCCTCAACAGCGTGATCCCGTGGACGCTGATCGCCTGGGGCGAGCGCTTCGTTGATGCCGGGCTCGCCACCATCCTCAATTCGGCCTCGCCGATCTTCACCTTCCTGTTCACCGCCGCAATCACCCGCCACGAGGCCGCGAGCCTGCGCAAGCTGTTTGGGGTGATATCAGGCATGGCCGGCATCTGCCTGATCGTCGGCGTCGATGCGTTCCGCGATCTCGGGCAGGGGATCTTGGCCGAGGTCGCGATCGTCGCCGCCACCATCTGCTACGCCTGTGCCGCGATCTTCAGCCGCGGCTTCAAGGGGCTCGATCCGATGGCGCCGGCGGCGGGTTCGCTGATCGCGGGCGCTGCGATCCTCGTTCCGCTCAGCCTTGTCGTCGAGCGGCCCTGGACGCTGTCGCCGTCGACGACGTCGCTCGCCGCATTACTGGCGCTTGCGATGTTCTCGACCGCGATCGCGTTCGCGATCTACTTTCACCTGATCCAGACCCTCGGCTCGGTCGGCACCACCGCGCAGGCTTACTTGCGGGTGCCGATCGGGGTGGCGCTCAGCGTCATGGTGCTGGGCGAGCGGTTGAGCCCGACGGCGTGGATCGGCCTCGCCTGCGTCGTGATCGGCGTCGCCGCGATGACGATTCCTGCACGAAGGATCGCCACAGCCTGACGTCATCGCCGCGATGACGATTCCCTCGCGTAAGATCGCCACCGCCTGAAGTTTCGCCCGCTGAAACCGGCGCCTTGCTGCTGTCCGGCAATCCCTGCATGCTGCCCGCAACGAGATCGCAGGGCGGGAAACGGGACGATGTTGCGGCGGATCAGCCTCATTGCCGGTGCGTGCATGGCGTTGCTGGCGATGGCCGGCGCGGTGCGCGCGCAGGACTTCCCGAGCCGGCCGATCCGCATCGTCATTCCCTACGCGCCGGGCAGCGTCGCCGACGTGTTCGCGCGCATCATGGCGCAGGACATGCAGGAGCAGTGGAAGGGGACGATCGTCGTCGAGGCCAAATCCGGCGCCAACGGCTCGATTGCGGCCGAGGAGGTCGCACGCGCCGCGCCCGATGGCTACACATGGCTATTGGTGACGACCTTCTTCACCGCGAGCCCGGCACTGAACACGCAGCTGCGCTGGGATCCGGTCAGGGACTTCGTGCCGGTCGGGCAGATCTGTCTCGCCCCGAACTTCTTCATCGTGCCGACCTCGCTGCCGGTGAAGACCGTCGCCGACTATGTCGCGCTGGCCAAGGCCAAGCTGGGCACACCGAACTACAGCCATCCCGGCAAGGGCTCGACCGGCCATCTCGGCTTCGAACTGTTCAAGCGGCTCGCCGGGATCGACGTCACCGCGATCGGCTATCGCGGCTATCCGCAGATGGTGCCCGATATCGCGAGCGGGCTGATCACCTCGAGCTTCCTGTCGGCCAACCAGGCGCTGGCCCAGGTGCAGTCCGGCAGCATCAGGATCATCGGTGCGATCAGCGACGGCCGCTCGAAATACTTTCCCGACGTGCCGACCATGGCCGAGCAGGGCTTTGCCGAGGCGCAGGTGACGCCGTGGTTCGGCTTCGTGGTGCCGGCGGGCACGCCGCAGCCGGTCGTCGAACGCATCAGCGCGGCGCTCGAAACCGCGCTAGCCTCCGCCGAGGTGCGGAGGAAGCTGGATGTCGCCGGCTGCGACGCCCGGAGCGCGCCGCTGAAACGCTTTGCCGACGTCATCGCGGCGGACGTCGCCCTCTGGGCCCGGGTGGTCAAGGAGGCCGGCATCCAACCGGACTGAGCCGGCCGCTGGCCCCTACCGGAAGCGGTGGGCCGGGGGCAGGGGTGATACAGATCACACCGGCCGGCCCGGTCCTGCAGCATGTTTCCCCAAAATCCGTAATTTCCCGTATATTGGGGCCCATTGGACCCCGGCCCTTGATGACATGACCGCTGAATTGCCGCCGAATTCGCAAGCGCCGCGTGCGTTCTCCCTCTCCATTGGCCAGCTCACGTTCGGCAGCTTCCTGCTGGTCCTGGCTGTGATCATCATCACATCCACCGCCAGCGTGATCGCGATCCGCCACATCGATACGACCTTCGCCGAGCTGCAGCGGCTGCAGAGCGTCGGCGACATCGCCGAGGATATCGACCGCCGCATGAACGAGCTGCGGCTGGCGGCGCGCGACTTCGTCACCGAGCCGGGCAGCCAGTCGGTCCAGGTCGCGGAGGCGGCCCAGTCGCTGAGCGAGATCCTGAAAAAGACCCGCATCAAGCTGGCGCCCGAGCAGCAGGACATGATCGACGGCGTCACCCAGCGGCTGGCGACCTATCGCAACGGCATCGAGCGCATCTCGGCGCTGCTCAGCCGCCGCGCCGAGCTGGTCGCCGGGCTGCCGCCGCTGCGCGAGGCCTTCGACAAGGCGGTCGCCGCAAGCAACGATGCGGCGCTGGCCAATGCGCTGTCGCAATCCCAGAGCCGGATCGCCACCGCGCTGCTGGCGCACAATACGTCCGCCGCCGAGCAGGCCGCGCAGAGCATGCGGGCGATGACCATCTCCGATCCCGCGCTGCGCGGCGCCGTCGACGATTATGCCGAGGCGATCGTCGCGGTCTCGGTGCGCGAGGGCCAGATCGCCGACATCGACAAGGAGGTGCTCGGCGCCGAAGGCCGGCTGATCCAGAAGGTCACCGAGCTGCTCCGCGAGCTCAGCTCTCGCCGCGGCCACGTGCTGTCGCGCGATTTTGCCCGGACGCTGGCTGAAGCAAAATGGCAGAGCATCGTGCTCGGCACGGCGGGCGTGCTGATCGGCCTGTTCGCGTCGGTGCTGGTGGTTCGCCGCACCGTCCGCCCGCTCGCCAGGATCGCGGGCTCGATCCGCAAGGTTGCCGGCGGCGAGAAGAGCGCGTTCATTCCCGGCGCCGACCTCGACAACGAGATCGGTGACATCGCACGCGCCGCCGAAGTGTTCCGCCAGACCCTGGTCGACGCCGACAGCGCGCGCGAGGCGGCGCTGCGCGCGCTTGCCGAGCAGCGGCTCGCCGAGGAGAGCTACCACAAGCTGTTCGAGGCGTCGGTCGAGGGCATCTACGTCACGACGCCGGGCGGCGCGCTGCTCAACGCCAATCCGGCGCTGGCGCGGATGATGGGCTATGGCACGCCGCAAGACCTGATCAAGGGCATCGACGACATCGCCACCACCGTCTATGTCGATCCCGCGGCGCGCGAGCAGTACCAGCAGCTGATGCAGCGCGATGGCATGGTGCGCGACTACGAGTATCAGGTGCGCGCGAGCGACGGCACGGTGCTGTGGCTGTCCGATTCGGCGACCGTCGTCCGCAACGACGAAGGCGAGGTGATCCGCTACGAGGGCACGGTGCGCGACATCACCGACCAGAAGCGCGCCGAAGACGCGATCGCCGAAGGCCGGCGGCTGCTGCAGATGGTCATCGACACGGTGCCCGCCGTCATCAACGTCAAGGACCGCGACCTGCGCTACGTGCTGATGAACCGCTACATGGCCGGGATCTTCGGCATCGAGCCGCAGGACGCGATCGGCCAGACCACTGGCGACCTGATGTCGCGCTACGGCGCGGCGAAGACCGATGAGAACGACAAGCGCGTCCTGTCGGCGCGGCGCGAGCTCGGCTTCTATGAAGAGGAGTACAAGGACGTCGCCGGCAACATGCGGCAATGGCTGGTCAACAAGCTGCCGATCCTCGACGCGCAGGGCGACATCGAGAACATCGTCACGGTCGCGCTCGATATCGGCGAGCGCAAGCGCTCCGAGCAGGAGATGCGCAAGGCGAGGGATTCCGCGGAAGCCGCGCTGCGCAATCTGCGCGAAACCCAGAATTCGCTGATCGAGGCTGAAAAGCTCGCCGCGCTCGGCCGCCTGGTGGCCGGCGTCGCCCATGAGGTCAACAATCCCGTCGGGATCAGCCTGACGGTGGCGTCCGCGCTGGAGCGCAAGACCGCGAATTTCGCCACCCAGGTCGAGCGCGGCGACCTGCGCCGCTCCAGCCTCAACGATTTCCTGAACACGGCGCGCGATGCCTCCTCGCAACTCGTCGCCAATCTCAACCGCGCCGCGGAGCTGATCCAGTCGTTCAAGCAGGTCGCCGCCGACCGCAACTATTCCGACCAGCGCACCTTCGATCTCGGCGACCTCACCGAGCAGGTGGTGATGAGTCTGAGGCCCGGCCTGCGCAAGCACAACCTGACGCTCAACGTCGATTGCGAGCCGAACCTGATCATGAACTCCTATCCGGGACCGTATGGCCAGGTGCTGACCAATCTGTTCCTCAACGCGGTCGCGCATGCGTTCCCGGACGGTAAGGCCGGCGAGGTCGAGATCCAGGTCCACGCCGCCGGCGGCGACAATGTCGAGGTGATCTTCGCCGACAATGGCTGCGGCATGAGCCTCGACGTGCGCCGCCGCGCCTTCGATCCGTTCTTCACGACGCGGCGCGATCAGGGCGGCACCGGGCTCGGCCTGCACATCGTCTACAGCATCGTCACCACGCGGCTCGGCGGCCGGCTCTCGCTGGATTCCGCACCGGGCAACGGCACCCGCATCCAGATGATCCTGCCGCGCGTCGCGCCGCTGGAGCAGGCCGCGGAGTAGGCCGCACTATGGCTCAGACCGACTCGTGCGTTGTTCCGTCATCCTGAGGAGCGCGAAGCGCGTCTCGAAAGATGCTCGGCGCGCGCTGGTGGCCGTCGACCCTTCGAGACAAGGGCGCGCTCCTCCAGCGACAAAGGCAAAGCCTTTGCGCGGGGGTGACGGATCCAGCAGCGAGTTTCCAATCGCTAATTGATATCCGCGAGCTTGTGCAGCGTGGCGCCGAAGATCAGGCTCGCCTTGCCGACCAGTGCGGTGCCACTCATGGTACCGCGGGTATCGGTGAAGGTGCCGGAGACGCCGATGCCGACGGGCGCGGGCCCGCCGAACAGCGGGTTGTCGGTGTCGCGCGGTGTCGTGTGGCGTTGCACAAGGACTTCGCCCTTGAACGCATCGCCCTTCACCGTGTAGCTGCCGGTGTAGTAGAGATAGGCGTCGCCGCCCAGAATCTGGCCGTCGCGGAAGAGAATGACGCCGCTGCCCTTACCGACGCGACCGTCCAGCAGGGTGACGTGAATTGAGTAAAGTCCGTTCTTCATGACGTCCCGATTGCTGGCCGCCGCGCCCACGGCAAGCCAGTTGGTTTTTTATGCCAAAGCGAGCAACCTCGTGCAATGCGGCAGGTTGATTCCCGGGTGTTCCGCGTTCGGGTGACACCCTCGGTTCCTGCCAGGCAGTGTGACGGCGCGATGACAGCGGACCGTACGCGCGAATCAAAGTGGCCCGCGAAATGCATAGCTCTGGTTGCACTGGCCGGTGAGTGCTGGAGCAAACACATGTCTGACTGGATTGAATCCGGCGGCCATTGGGCACGCCCTCGCAGACTCAATGGAACTTCGGCCCGTCATGCGGGCCACGTCATCGTATTCCTCGGGTTGATAACGCTGGTGCTGGTTGCGGCCGTGCGAATCGCGCAAGCGCGCGATCCCGACGGCCGCTACGCCAATTCGCCGCTGAAGGAATGGTTCGACGGCCTGCGCAGCGGCAAAGGGCCGTGCTGTTCGGATGCCGACGGCACAGCGGTCAGCGATGTCGACTGGGAATCCAAGGACGGGCACTATCGTGTGCGCCTCGACGGGGCGTGGATCGATGTCCCCGACGAGGCCGTGGTCACCGAGCCCAACCGGGTCGGTCGCGCCATGGTCTGGCCGATTCCGAGCTACATGGGCGTGACGATCCGCTGCTTCATGCCCGGCAGCATGACTTAGCGCCGCACGCGTGGCTCAGACGTATTTCTGGTCGCGCTCGAGCAGTTCGATTGAGATGCCCTGCGGGCCGCGGATGAAGCAGATCCGCACGCCGGGGCGGATCGTGGTCGGCTCCTTGGTGAATTCGACGCCCTTGGCCTTGATCTCGGCCGCAACCGCGTCGATGTCCTTCACCGTGAGCCCGAAATGATCGAGCCCCTGATAGGGCGTCACCGGCGCGGCGTTGACGCCGTCGCCCTGGGTCACCTCGGCAATGAACACCTTGGCGCCGCCGAGCTGGACGTCGATGCGGCCGGGGCCGCGGATGATCTCGCCGCCGAGAATGTCGCGCAGCCAGGTCGCGGTGGCCTCGGGATCGGGACTGCGCAGGTGGACGTGGTCCCAGGTGACGACAGGCATTGCGATCTCCTTGTTGTTCTCGCGCCGCTTCGGCGCGCGGCACTCGCTCTCGGGCGGCGCGAACTTAGCGAGCGGCCGGCCGTGAGACCATCCCTCCGTGCTGCCGGCCGCAAGATTACCGTCCCGGAATGAAACCATTGCGGCCATCAGCGATTGTCTTTGCGTGGCCGCTCGACCTGCGGCCGACCCGGAAGTCGCACGGTGCGGCTTCCTCTCTGTGTGGGGGCGGCCCGATCAGGCCGCCAGGGTGAGGGCACGACGATGCGGATCGGCTTGGCGTCGTTTCGGAGGTTGGCCGCCGGACGTCTCGGTGAGGGGGGCTTCTACGCCGGCCTGCTACTGCCGCTGATCGCGCTCGCCGGGATCGCCGCCTGGTTCATGCTCCCCGAGCCGAGCGACGCCGGAGACCAGGATGTCTGGCCGGTGTCTTCCTCCATGGTCCGCACCGCGCAGAATGCCTCGACCGGCGCGCAACCGGCCCAAATCACAAATCAGGCCGCGAGGGATGCGCTGGCCGCACCGGCGGACGAGCCGACCACTGTCGGCGTGGCCACCGCCCCACAGGGGACAGAGGAGGCCAGGCCGTCCGGGCCTGGCGCTGAAAGGTCGCCGCTGGACAAGCTGCGGATCGCCTCGCAATCGTGGCGGCGCGGCGGGCTGGGTTCGAAGGCGCTCGTCACCCTGACGCTGCGCAATGCCAACGATTTCGCGGTCAAGGACATCGAGATCGCCTGCGCCTTCATCCGCCGGGACGGTCGGCCGCTGACCGAGCGCAAGCGGCTGATCTCCGACACCATCGCCATGAAAAGCCGCAAAACTTATTCGCGGATGTTGGTCGGATTCGTCAATGTTAACGCAAACAAGGCGAAATGTTCGGTCGTGACCGCGAGCCGCCTCTAATTCCCGGCATCTCGAAAAAGTGACCGCGAATTGACTTGTCGGGTGAACCGTAACGGCCGGACAGGAACTAACTAATAAACCAGCCGTTAGTGAGCGACCGGCAGCGCGGACAGCGTCCGGGTGATCATGCGCAGACGATGAAATCGCCCGCGCGATGACTTATGTCGTCGCGCCGAGATGAACCGCGCCCGCAGCGCGGGGGGAGCTACCAAAATGCCTGTGGCGCGTTATTTCCTGTTCGTTGGTGGCGTGCTGCTCGCGCTGCTCTTCGTCGTCAATGTCATCGTGCCGCAGGAGGCCGTGGTCGGCGGCCAGAACCAGGGCCTGTCGTCGCCGGGCGTCGACAAGACCATGGTGCGCATCAAGTCGATCCAGAAATTGCCCGAGCGGGTGGTCTACGACACCAATTTGCCGACCATCGTTCCGGCGCAGGTCAACGCGGTTGCCGCGGCCATGCCGTCGGCTACGGGCGACGCGTCGGCGCAAGCCCGCGTCCGCAATACGTTCGCCCAGTTCATTCCGCCGGAGAAGGCTGACGCGCAGAAGGTCGCGGCCGAGACAAAGCCGGCCGAGCAGCCCGCGCAGGCCCAGCCTCAGGCGCCGAAGAAGCGTAAGGTCGCGCGCTACCATGCCCATCCCCAGCAGCCGATGCGGCTGGCACAGCCCGGCATGTATCAGCCCTACCGCGTCGCGCAGCAGCAGCGCATGGGCTTCTTCGGTGGCTTCGGTACTTGGTAAGAAAGGCCGCCCGCAGCCGGCAATCGATCCGCCGCCGCAAGCACTTGCGGCGGCATTTTCATGTCCGGGATCAGGCGGGTGGCCGGATCCGCGACGGCGTCCGAGCGCCGCCCGCTACCTTTAGCGCGGCAGGCGCGGAATCTTGTCCGCGAAGCCGTTATAGCAGGTCAGCCGCTCGTCCTCCTCCTTCACGAAGCGGCAATCGTTGACGCCCTTGGCCGGGGCGGCCTTCGGCTTCGGCTGCGGCTTGAAGATCTCGTCGTAGCAGATCAGCCGTTCCTTGGTGGCGTCGTCGATGTCCTGACAGGCCTGAAGCTTCTGGGCGACCGATTGCGGCTTGTCGGGCGCGGCAGGCTTCTCGCCCTTCTTGGCGGCCGACTTCTTGCCGACCTGGACCAGCGGCTTGTCGCCGACCATCGGCTGCGAGGTCGCCGCCGGCTTGTCGGCGTCGGCGGGGGCCGGCGTGGTGCCTTGGGCAAGCGCGGCAGCCGGGCAGAAGAGCGCCAGCGCGAGGATGATATGTTTCATGTCGAAAATGTCCGAAATGGCGTGATGACCGGAAGGATGGCGCCGGGGATCGGAAAAGCCCGGCAAGCGCCGAGACTTAACGCAAGTCTTGCCCGAATCCTACCCCCAGAGGTGACCCGCCCGGCACCGATCCACCGGCAAAAAAGTGGGGGCAATTCGTCGCCGTTCGACCCGCGGGGAGAGCGTGAATTGCCTTTGCCCGGCGGGGTGGCTATGACGACGCCATCTGCGCGACTGGCGCTTGGATGGACCACCATCGGGGAGCGCAGAGACTGAACGCCGCGCGCCTGGGCACCGCTTCGAAACGGAGGTGCCATGACGGCGAACATTCTCGATGGGCATGCACATGCCCAAATTGTCATCGACAAGATTTCTGGCGAACTCGACCGGCTGCCCCGCGCGCCGGGGCTTGCGGTCGTGCTGGTCGGCTGCGACCCGGCGAGCCAGATCTATGTGCAGAGCAAGGTCAGGATGGCCGAACGGCTCGGCCTGCGCGGCGAGGTCGCACGCCTGCCGGATGATGCCAGCGAGGCCGATCTGCTTGCCAGAGTGGAGACGCTCAATGCGCGCGACGACATCGACGGCATCCTCGTGCAACTGCCGTTGCCGGCGCATATCGACGCCTTGCGCGTGATGGCGGCGGTCGATCCCGCCAAGGATGTCGACGGCCTGCATGCCCTGAACGCCGGCCGGCTGTTTCACGGCGACGATGCGCTGGTGCCGTGCACGCCGCTGGGCTGTCTCCGGCTGATCAAATCGACCCTGTCGGACCTCACCGGCGCGCATGCCGTGGTGATCGGCAGCTCCAACATCGTCGGCAAGCCGATGGCCGCGCTGCTGCTGCAGGAGCACGCGACCGTGACCCAGACTCATATCCACACCCGCGGCATCAGCAGGATCTGCCGCGAGGCCGACATCCTGGTGAGCGCGGTGGGCAAGGCCGGCCTCGTGCGCGGCGACTGGATCAAGCCGCAGGCCATCGTCATCGACGTCGGCACCACGCGCGTCGAGAAGCCGGACGGCGGCTATGCGGTGTGCGGCGACGTCTCGTTCGACGAGGCGGTGCAGGTCGCCGGCGCGATCACGCCGGTGCCGCGCGGCGTCGGCCCGATGACGATCGCCTGCCTGATGGAGAACACGGTGAAGGCCGCAAAGGCGAGGGCGGCCCGGCTGCAATAGCGCGGGATGCCTGCGGCGATATGCGCGCGGCGGTGTTGCTCGCGTATCGCGCGAAGTTTCATGACGTCCGGGGTAATGGAAAGCCCGCACCGTTCGTCTAGCATCGCGCGACAGATGGAGGCGCGCGATGCTGTATGCGGAAGATCTCACCGAGGGCCAGACGTTCGAGCTTGGCAGCTACACGATCGGCGAGGCCGAGATCCTGGAGTTCGCCGGGAAATATGATCCGGTGCCGATCCATACCGATCCCGTCGCGGCTGCGGCCGGCCCGTTCGGCGGCCTGATCGCAAGCGGCTTCAACACCATTGCGATCTATCAGCGGCTCGTCGTGGAGGCGATCTGGACCAAGGTGGCGGGGATCGTCGGGCGGAGCTTCGAGATTCGCCTGCCGAGCCCGGTTCGGCCCGGCGCCACGCTCACCGGCCAATCCCGGATCCAGAAGATCACCATCAGGCCTGAGCGGCGCGACGCCGTCGTGATCTTCAAGACGGAGCTGGTCAACGACGAGCAGCGCCCCGTTCTTGTCCTCGTGCTCGACGCGCTGATCCACATGCGGCCGGCGGAGCAGGGGCGGGCGCAGCTCGGCTGAGGGGCATCCCGAAGTCATCCGCCTCGGACCGCGGCCAACGCCGCCATGTGTTCCCCGCACGCGACTTGTCGTCGCGCAATGTTGCGGCAATTATGACAAGCTGGCGGCAGAACAGCAGCGCATCAATGACGTCATCATCGACGAGGTCGTGCTGCCCGGTATTCACTTTGTCGATGCGCCGAAGGCATTCGACCCAAACGGATGTGCCGACGTGAAACGCAGCAGGCAGACGCACGGAGGGATCGAAGCCAGGCGGCGCAAGGCGGAAGAATGGCGCCGCATCCAGACGCAACGCGCCGCTGAACGGCAACGTCTCCGCGACTACAAGATTGCGCTGGCGCGCGACGAGGTTGCCGTAGATACGACGCGGCTCGCACCATCGAACAGCTATTCGACTCCCGATTTCGTGCTGCGCGGAACCTATCGACCGGAGCCCTTCGTCTGCAAGGACTGCGGCGTTGCCGAGGTCTGGACGCCGTTGCAGCAGAAATGGTGGTACGAGACCGCCAAGGGCGATGTATTTACCGCGGCGGTGCGCTGCCGGGCCTGCCGCACCAGGGAGCGCGCGCGCAAATCCGCCGTACGCCGCGTGCATCTGGAAGGACTCGCAAGGAAGAAGCCTCGCGTCTCGTAGCGATGGGCGTGACTTCAGAGTCGCACTTCACATCTGATACGCGGGGAACCGGTGCGCAGGCGGTCAATGCGTCGCGCGTGCGGAACGTTTCGTTGCCTGATTGGTTCGAGACCTTGAAGCCCCCGGTGCGGGGTGCGGGCGGGGAGGAACCAGCCAAGGAAACTTGTCAAGGAAACCTGTCAAGGAAACCATTGCGGCCGGAACCAACGAGAAGGAGCAGCGGATGAAACTCAATTCCACGCAAGTCAAGCAGACCATGACGCAACTGAATGCCCAGGTGCTTCCGGACGATCACCCGGCCGTGGCGCAACTGAACAGCGTGTTCGGTGAGCACACATTCTTCGTCGACACCAGCGGGCTCAAGGTGCTTGAACCGGCCCAGACCTCCGACATGCCGGGGCAGACCGGCGAAGTCGTCAGTCTCGCCGAGTGGAGCGATCCGGAGCTGACCTCGCTTCGGCCGCACGAGCCCGAGCCGACCGGCGTGCTCATCGCACTTGAACCCAGCAAGCACTGAAGCGTTCCAGCGCGAAGTGGATACCGGTTCGCGCAAGCAAAACGCCACCAAGCAAGGGGATTGAGAGCATGATCCGATTCAATCGGATCATGCTCTTTGGGCTGCATCGCGCGGCACCCGCGCCTTCCTGATGGCGACAGCCCCGACGTCGCATCAAGAGGTGCCGAAAGTCACATGGCAAATCAGCGCCGCCTGCGTATGCATCGGTTTGAGATGGGTATCCAGGCGGTGAGGGGCAGATGGGGATCGTGCGGCGCTGGAGCCCTGACGAGGACGAGAAGCTCAGAGAACTCGCCAGGGCCGGCAAGAACGCTCTCGAGATCAGCAACGAACTGACCCGCAGCGCTTCGGCCGTGCGCCGGCGCGCCGAGGTCCTGTCGGTCCTGATCATGGCAAAGGCGTTTCGCGCGCGCCCCTCGCATGTCGCCACCCATCTCGAGCGGGTCGCGATCGACGCGATCCGCAACCGCCGCCCGTTTCCCGCGGGCGTCGGCCCGAGCACCATTGCCGGAATGATCGAGAAGGGCTGGATCGTCCCGGAGATGGGGCGCAGATACAACGTGACCGACGCCGGCGTGGAGGCCGTGCGGCGGAAGATTCCGAGCGGCTGAGAGCGGAGCAGGCTGCGCGTTCGAAGCACTGCGCCGAAGCGGCTCGGCCGGCGCGGTGCGAGCGGGCGGCTATTCGACACCGAACGCAAGATTTTGCGCTCGAGACGGCTGCCTGGTCCGTTCAATGATTGGAGGCGCGACGACCAGCGGTCTCCCGTCCGCCCTCCGATCTGATCGCCCCGATGCTCAACGCCCAGCAAGCCCAAGCCGACCGATACCAGCGTTTCGCCGATCTTGCGCCTTTCATCCGCGAGGCGATCGGTACCATCGGCGCATTGACCTCGGCTCAGCGGACCAACGTGGACTTCCTCGAACGCGAATTCATCCCGGCGCTGGGGCTCAATGACGAACTGCTTCATGAGCAGCCGCCGGAGCTGCCGCCGAACTTCGGCAAGGGCCTCCACCTCTGGCAATATCCGAACCAGCTTGCGCCCTACCTCGCCTGGCTCGCGCGCAACGCGTCCGGCGTCTCCTCGTACATGGAAATCGGCTGCCGCTGGGGCGGCATGTTCATCCTGGTTACGGAATGGCTCAGGAACAGCGGCGCCGACCTCAAGACCGTGATTGCACTCGATCCGATCGCGCCGACGCCGTTTCTCTCGGCCTATTTCGATCTGCCGCAGCAGCAGGCCGCTATCGAACCGATCTACATGCAGGATGTTTCAACCTCGCCGCTGGTCGGTGCGCATGTCGACCGGCTGAAGCCGGACTTCGTCTTTATCGACGGCGATCACAGCCTGCGCGGCGCACTACGGGATCATCTGCTGGTGCGTTCCCGCGCCCGCATCATCGTGCATCACGACATCCATTCCCAAGCCTGTCCCGATACCACGCTGCTCTGGAAGGCGCTGAAGCAGTTCGAGGCGCCGAGCTTCGATATGTTCGAATTCACCAGCCAGTATCCGTCGGTCAATGGCTCTTTCCTCGGCATCGGCGCCATGAAGCGGCGATCGGCGCAGATGTAGGACCGGGAGCCGTGCAATCGCCGCGATCACGAACTCGCGGGCCGATCTCGGAGGTTCAGCTTGCTCTTGTCGCCGCCGGCCCAGGCCAATGTCTTCGGATCCATCACGCGGAACCAGAGCGGCGGGATCGCCGCCAGCCCGAACATGCCGGTGTAACCGTTCGGCAGCCGCGGGATGTCGTCGAAATCGCGGAGCGACTGATAGGGACGCATCGGGTTGGCGTGGTGGTCGGAGTGACGTTGCAGGTGGAACGTCATCAGGTTCGAGACGATGTGGTTGGTATTCCATGAGTGGCGCGGCTCGACCGCCTGGTAGCGGCCGTTCGGCAGCTTCTCGCGCAGCAACCCGTAATGCTCGACATAGTTGGCCTGGGTCAGCGCGTACCAGCCAAGGAAATGGTGCGCGACGATGAACGGCGCGACCTTCCAGCCGAACAGCGCGATCAGGATGGCCGCGACGACGAGCGTCAGCGCAAAGCCCTGCAGGATCTCGTTGTTGACCGACCAGACCGGCTCGCCGCGCCGGGTCAGCCGTTCAGCCTCGTTGCGCCAGCCGCGCTTGAACGCACCCGGCAGCTCGCGCGTTGCGAACGCATAGATCGATTCACCGAAGCGCGCGCTGGCGGGGTCCTCGGGGGTTGCGACCCAGGTGTGATGGCCGCGATTGTGCTCGACGCGGAAATGCGCGTAGCCCACCGCGCAGTTGGCGAGCATGCCGAACAGGATGTTGAGCCTGTCCGGCTTGTGGCCGAGCTCGTGCCCGATCAGGAGCGCACCGCCATTGATGGTGCCGACGCCGAGCAGCAAGGCGACATAGGACCACCACGGCAGATCCTGGGTGCCGAAGAAGGCGATCAGCGCGACGTAGTTGATCCAGGGAAACACCACGGTGATGCGCGCGAGCCGCAGGTAATAGGGATCGGCCTCCATCGCGGCGACCACTTCCGCCGGCGGATTGTGGGTGTCTTCGCCGAACACGACGTCGAGCAGCGGGATCAGGATGAAGATGAAAACGAAGGGGATCAGCGTCACCAGCGGATTGTGCGTCCGCAGGAACAGCCAGTAGGACAACAGCGGGATCAGCGGCGGAATGAACGAGAGCATCCAGAGATAGCGTTTGCCGTCCCGGTAGGTGATGGTTTCCCCAGCAGCATTGGTGCCCGTGAAGATCATCGCATTCCCTCCAGTCTCTTGCGAGGCGGCGTTCGCCGTTGTTGGGCCAAGCATGCCGCGAGGCGGGCCTGCGCCGCCAGTTCACAACAGGCCAATTTTGTGGCATTTTGCGCCAAGCCTGTTCGGCCGGTCGTTCGCAAGGGGAAGGTCGCCGACGCCATGCACGGATCGGAATCCGATGCCCTTCGCACGCCGGTGTCCGCGGCTTATGCGCGGGCGCTGGTGCGGGCCTTTGGCCAGACGCGAAGCGACCGCGACGAACTGCTGAAGGGTACCGGAATTCGGCTCGAGGCGCTCGACCAGCCCGGCGCTCACATGCCGGTATCCTCGCTGGTGGTGCTGGCGGCCAACATCACCCGCCGGCATGGCGAGCTGTGGCCATTGTCGGCCGCGGCGGTCTGGTCGACATCGCTGCAAGGCGCGCTCGACGTCGCGACCAGGACGGCGCCGACCATCGCGGATGCGTTGGCGACCGGCGCGCGCTTCGGGTCGACCCGCGCGCCCTTCGTCCGCAATCGGCTGCGCAAGACCGCGCGCGCGATCCAGATTGAAATCTCTCCCGCGGTCAAGATGGACGGAGCGCTGTGGCACGCCGTGGCGCTGGCGGTCAGCCTCAACGTGCACGCCGTGTACGTCCAGCTGCTCGAGGATTCGATCGGGCAGGCGACGCTGCAATTTCCCTGGCCGCCACCTGCGGGCGCGGAGCGGCTGCTCGAGCATTATTCCTGCGTGGTGAAGTTCAACGCTGCCGCCTTCATCTTCGAGGTGCCGAAAGCGCTTGGCGCGCGGCCGTCGCCGTTTGCCGATCCGCAATTGCACGCCAAGGCGATCGAAGCGCTCGAGGCGATCGAGAATCCGCAGCCCGACACCGCGGCGCTGGCGGGGATCGTCGAGCGCCTGATCGCGGCGCGCCTGCCGCAGCGCCTGGCTGAGGAGGAGGCCGCGCGCCTCGTCGGCACCTCGCGGCGAACGCTGGTGCGGCGGCTCGCCGAGACCGGCAGCGCCTTCCGCCCGCTGCTCGATGGCGTACTGCGCGAGCGCGCGAGGATCATGCTCGCGGCAGGCGCCCAATCGCGCGACGAGATGGCGGCCGCGCTCGGCTACACCGATGCGACGAGCTTCAGCCGGGCGTGCCGGCGGTGGTTCGGAGAGAGGGGCGGGCGGGGTTAGGGCACAGTCGATGGCCTGCGCGAGCCCACAGATCCCAGTGGAGGGTACGCAGACTCAACGATGCCTATCCCCCGTCAATGCGTATGCAGGGCGTCGTAGGCGTGGGCAAAAAACACAGCGGCGCTGAGGAGCAACAGCGCGACAATGGTCGCTTCCATCATGACACTTCCCCATTATTGTTTGGGTAGATGCTACCGGTGAAATGTTTCCGCCCGGTTTCGTCCGCTGATGAAAATGGTTTCGTGGCTGCCGTCGCACGCTGGCGCGGGGGCGTCCAAATGATGGCGCGCTCGGAGAGATTCGAACTCCCGACCCTCGGAATCGAAATCCGATGCTCTATCCAGCTGAGCTACGAGCGCGTTGCGGGTCGATTATCAGACTTGGGCGGGGAGGGCCAGCAGCCACGGAGCGCGGCACCCGGCGGTGCCCGCGCGTCCCGGCGGCCCTCTCCCTTACAGTCGTCAGAAGCAGGGATGCCGGCGGTGGTCCTGGCCGATATAGGCGGCCGCGCTCTGATAGCACTTGTTGCGCGCGGGGCCGTCGTAATAGGCGAAGCTGCCGGCAGTTGGGCCGGGGCCGTAATTGTGCAGATAGCTGATGTGGTAGGGCAGGCCCCAATGGGCGTGGTGGTGATGCCGGTGGTGGCGCGGATGGGCCGTGAGGTCGGCCGCAGCCGCCGGGGTCAGGGCCATCACGGCCAGAGCGAGGGCGGCGAAAAGCTTGGTCTTGGTCATGGGCGGCCTCCGGGCATTTACGGGAATCGGCATTGAGGGCCGCCCCAAGGCCCATTTAACCCGGAATCGGGGCCAAAAGCTGCGGGAAATCAGTCACAGCGCGCCAAATTTTGCCTTTTTGCGGATGCTTAACGGATTGCCAACACAGTCCGGCCAGAGTCTTGCGGTCAGGTCCGCCCGGGCCCGGCCTTTCCCGCGGTTTCGAACGATCCATGCGCATCACGCCCCTTGTCGCCTTGCTGCTCTCGGTTCTGGCCGCGACGCCCGCGCGGGCGGTGCTGCACATCACGCGCGACCATGGCGGCTATGTCGAGGAGTACAAGGCCAAGTACAAGCAGATCCGCGAGCGCCGCGAGCGCGTCGTGATCGACGGCATCTGCAACTCGGCCTGCACGCTGGTGTTCGGCATCGTGCCGCTGAACAAGATCTGCGTCACGCCGCGGGCCAGCATCGGCTTCCACCAGGCCTACTACGACAAGGCCTTCACCTTCGGCATCAAGGTCACCAGCCTCGAGGGCACCTCCGACCTGATGTCCTACTACCCCGACACGGTGAAGGACTGGATCCGCCGCAATGGCGGCCTCACCACCGAGATGAAGAAGATCAAGAACGGGGTCGATCTCTGGAAGATCGTCGACCCCTGTCCGGAAGAGTGGTAGGCGCGCGCGCTCCGAACCTCCGTCCTCAGGTCTTTGTTTGAAGTCTTCGGCTTCAAGTCTTGGGCCTGACGTCGCCATCCGACACCAGCAGTACGGACGCCTTCGACTTGCCGAGCACGGCCGCGGCGATGCTGCCGAAATTCAGGCTGTCGCCCTGGATGCGGTCGACGCCGATCACGACGAGGTCGGCCCGGCTTGACGCGATCTCCTGCAGGATCGCGACCTCAGGCGCGGTGTTGGCGCGTAGCCGCGTCGTCACGTTGATGTCGTAGCGCGCCGCGGTCGCCGCGATGTCCTTCAGGATCGCTTCCTCATGCGCCAGCGACATGCTGGGACCGGTGCGGCGGGCCCCCTTGTCGCGCGTGGTCGAGACGTAGACCACCTGCAGCGGCTCGCTCGAGAGGCGCGCCAGCGCGATCGCGACCTCGGCGCCGCGCCGCGAGACGTTGCTGCCCGAGACCGGCACCAGGATCTTCCGCGCATTCGCCGTCGGCTCCTTCTCGTGCACGCCCTTGGCGGCCGCGATCGCCAGCGGGCCGTCGAAGCCGGAGGCGAGGTCGTCGAGCCGCCTGTCGAAGCCGCCATCGGGGCCGGCGACCGCGTCCATGCCGACCACCAGCAGGTCGAAGCCCTTTCTGGCTTCCTCGGCAATCGCCTCCGCTGCCGTCTCCTCGCGGGCGCGGCTGATGACGTCGACACTGCCGCCGCCGTCGGCATCGGCTTCGGCGCTCGCCTTGGCCGCGCTGATGACCGCCGCTTCGGGGCTCTCCTCATCGGCGCGGTTTTTCTCTTGCAGCTTGGCGTTGGCGCCGACATGCAGCACCGTGATCGGCAGGCCGCGCCCGCCGGCGAGCTGGCCGGCGAGATGCGCGGCGAATGTCGCATTGCTGCTCTCGTCGACCGCGAGCAGCAGTCGCTCGAGATTGGCGACAAAGCCGCGCTGCTCATATTCCTCGCGCTCCAGCCGCTCCTTCTCGTCCTGGCCGAGCGGCAGCCGCGCCAGCGCGCTGCGCAGCATCGGCGGCATCGCCATCGTGGTCAGGATCGCCATGGTCACGATCATCGAGAACATGGTCTGGCTCAGCACCCCCATCGACAGGCCGATGGTGGCGATGATCACCTCGGTCGAGCCGCGCGCATTCATGCCGCTCGCCAGCGCATACGATTCCCGCCGGGTCAGCCCGCCCAGCGCGCCGCCGAAAAAGGCGCCGCCGAACTTGCCGATGCTCGCGATCAGGACCAGCGCCGCGGTCAGCCCCAGCACCGACGGATCCTTCAGCACGGTGAGATCGGCGCTGAGACCGGCGAGCCCGAAGAATACCGGCATGAACAGACTTGAGATCAGCCCGCGCAGCCGCTCGTCGATCTGCCGGGTCAGGATCGGGGATTCTCCGACCAGCACGCCGGCGATGAAGGCGCCGAGCACGGTGTGCACGCCGATCAGGTGCGTGATCATCGCCATCGCGCACATCAACAGCAGGATTACGGTGATCACCGCGGCCGAAGAGACCAGATGGTCGTTGGCCCAACGGATCAGCCGGAACACCAGCCGCCGGCCGATCGTGAAGCTGATCGCGAGGAAGGCCAGCGTGCCGAACAGCGCCTGCGCGACCGAGAGGATGTCGAGACTGCCGCGCGAGGCGAGGCTGAAGATGACGGCGATGATGATCCAGCCGAGGGTGTCGTCGATGATCGCGCTGGCGACGATGATCTGGCCGACATTGCGGCGCATGAAGTTCATTTCGCGCACCACAACGGCGACGATCTTCACCGAGGAGATCGACAGCGCCGTGCCGAGAAACAGCGAGGCGATCGGCCGCGCTTCGGGATGCGGCAGCAGGCCGCCGGGGAGCAATTCGCCGAGCGCGAAGCCGCAGACAAAAGGCACCGCGATGCCAGCGACCGAGATCGTGGTCGCGGCGCGGCCGACCTTGCGCACCAGCTTGAGGTCGGTGTCCATGCCCGTCAGCAGCAACAGGAGCAGGATGCCGAACTGTGCAATGCCGTCGATCAGCGCCCTCTGCTCGCCGGACGGCGGAAAGATCACGCTATGCGCCGACGGCCACAGCCAGCCGAACAGCGATGGTCCGAGCAGCAGGCCGCCGAGCAGCTCGCCGATCACGGAGGGCTGGCCGATCCGCTGCATCAATTCGCCGAGGCTGCGCCCGACCGCGATCAGGAGCGCGATCTGGACGAGCAGGATGTACTCGGATGGCTTGCTCGCCTTGTCGCCCGCAGCGTCGGCTGCCGTGATGCTCACGAGCAGGATGACGGTCGCCCAAATCGCCGGTTGAAGCCGCCCCCAGCGGATCACCATGGCATCTCCGATTTCCAATTCCAGCGCGGCCCGGCCGGCTTGCCGCATGCGGTCAACGCCCGGGTTCCGAAAGTGATCCACCGGGTCAGATTTTGGAACGGAGGCACCGGCGGTTCGTTTCGCTCATGACGCGTTCATCCCGGTGATGCGAATGTCTCCATGAGCGAGCCTAACCGCCGGAGCGGCTGCGACTCGGCTCGCGCGAACGGGAGGCTGCAATGGCAACCAGATCCAATCTTTCGAAGGCTGAACTCGCGCGTAGCGTTGCCGGCGCCACATCGGCATTGGTGCTTAGCGCGCTCGTCCTGTTCGTCGCCGCGCATCACCTGAGCGGCGGATAGGCAGGCGGCGCGTGCCGCGCCGATCCTTCACAGCAGGAAGGTCCCGATCAGGAGACCGGCCGCAAATGCCCAAAGCCCGAGGGTGCAGGCCGATATGACCCGGACGAGATTGCGCAGATCCACGTCCTGCCAGCTGCTATGGGACCGATACGTCAATTGCAGGCACCCCCTGCGGTGGCCGCCTTGCTTCCTAGCCTGACAGCCTGTTCCCGATAGGTGCCCAAATGAAGGCAACCAATAGTGGCGCCCGATCACGCATTTGCGAGGCACCGCCTCAAGGCGCCCGGTATTTCCTTCCTGGCGGCGAAATGATGCCCGTCCGGATCAGGCCGCCCGGCGTTTGCGGGTGCGGGCCGCCTTTTTCGCCGAGCGCGACCGCTCCGCGGCGGGACGGCCCGCGGCCGCCTTGCCGCCGAGCTTGCCGCCCTTGCGCGATGGGGAATGATCCTCGCGCGTGCCGCGGCCGGAGCCGCTCTTCTTGCCGCCGTGGGTCTCCTTGTTGACGGTCGCCCATGCCCGCCGCTCGGCCTCGCGGCTGGAAATGCCGCGCTGCTCGTAGCCTTCCTCGATGTGCTCGGCCTGCCGCTTCTGCTTGTCGGTGTAGCTCGACTTGTCGCCTCTGGGCATTGCGCTCTCCTGTCTATTTTGATCGAGACGTCCGCCGGGCTTCGCCCGGGTCGTCGTCCGGCTCGACGACCTCGAATCTGGACCGGCTGAAGCGGCCCAATCCGCTGAGCTCGTAATAGCCGTCACGTTCGATATCCCTTGTCACCTCGTAGACGCGCCCGAGCGAGAGCGTGTCCCGCTGCAACGTGTTGTCGACGCAGCGAACGTGAAAAATCTTGCCGGTTTCGGCCATGCGCTCATCCTGAATTGTTGGTCTGGTTCGGCGTTACTTATCGCGCAACGTCACGATCGCAACCGGCAGCCCTGCCGTGGGCCGATCACGAAATCTCGTTCGGCAATTTCCATTCGGGCGCCGGCTCGCAGACTTCACCGTCGTCAGGAATCTGCTTCATGTGATAGCCGGCCGGCAGCACCTGTCCCGGAGCCTCATCCGCGACCGGAACATCGAAGACCAGCCCGGAGACCAGTGCATGTTCCCACGCCTGCTTCTCCGTCGGAAAGGCCTTGTCGATTTGTCTGTCGCGATCGAACAGCGCATAGGGCATCTGGCATCCTCGAGCATTGGCTTGGCGCAGGCGGCTCGCCTGTCGTTCGCCCGATATGTCGAAAACGTCCGTGGCTGACCGGTGTTCCTAAATTCGCCCGCCAGCCGCGAAGGCCGATCCGCTACCTTGCATGATATCGCTGAGATATCTCGCCGGTGGCTTGCCGAGCGCCTTCTTGAACATGGTGATGAAGGCTGTGACGGACTCATAGCCGAGTGCGGACGAGACCTGCTGAACGCTCGCGCCGGCGGAGAGTTCGCGCAACGCGACGATCAAATGCAGTTGCTGGCGCCAGCGCCCGAATGTCAGGCCGGTTTCTCTCAGGATGAGACGCGCCAGAGTGCTCTCGCTCAGCGCCACGCGTTCGGCCCATTCGGCCATCGTGCGCCGATCGGCCGGATCGTCGGCGAGCGCTGCCGCGATCCGTCGCAAGCGTGGCTCGGGCGAGATCGGCAGATGCAGCTGCTGCAGTGGCATGCGCGGCAATTCGCTCAGCAGCAATTGCGCAACGAGCGTCTCGCTGCCGCCGTCCTGCTGCATGCGATCGGAAAACTCGATGATCAGTTCGCGCAGCAACGGCGAGATCGACAATGTGCAGCAGCGATCGGGCAGGTCGGCGGCACCGGGCTCGATGAAGACGAAGAAGATCCGCGCATTGGCGGTTGCGATATTGGTGTGGCGCGTGCCGCCGGGAAGCCAGACGCCGCAATGCGGCGGCACCATCCACAATCCGTTCGGAACGCGGCACATCACGCCGCCGCCGAGCGCAAAGACGAGCTGTCCCTTCCGGTGCGCGTGCTCGGCCGCCTCGACCTTGTTTTCGGTGACGTCGAGGCGCACGGCGATGGCCGCCGCTGCGACGTCATCCGGATCAAGGTCCGGCCAGGGATAGCGAAGTTGAAAGCCCATAACGGAGCTGGAAACCTGTCGCGTGACTGAATTTAGCGATCGATAGAACAGATATGTAAATTCTTCCGGTAGCCAAGTCGATAGCTTCGCGCATGCAGATGGGCAGGAGAGCATGCGATGACGATGATTGCGCCGATGCGCACGCTGGGCGGGCAGGGGCTGTTGTTGACGGGGATCCTGCTGATCGCCTCGACGCTCCGCGCGCCCATTACCGGCGTCGCGCCGATGCTCGGCATGATCGGTGAGACCAGCGGGATCGGCGCGGCGGAGGCCGGGATCCTGACGACGCTGCCCTTGCTGGCATTCGCGGCGATCTCTCCGGTTGCAGCTGTGCTCGGGCGCAAATGGGGCATCGAACGGTCGCTGTTCGGTGCGCTGCTTGTCATCGCGGCCGGGATCGCGCTGCGCTCGTCCGGTCCGGTCTGGGCGCTGTTCGCCGGCACCGCCACCATTGGCGCCGGAATCGCCGTTGGAAATGTGCTGCTGCCGAGCCTGCTCAAGCGGGACTTTCCGACCCGCATCGCCAGCCTGACCGGCGCTTACGCGATCACGTCCGCATTGGCCCAGGCGCTCGCATCTGTCGTCGCAATCCCGCTCGCCCAATTACCGGGATCGAACTGGCATCTCTCGCTTGCGAGCACGCTGATCTTTCCGTTGGTGGCGCTGATAGCCTGGGCACCCCAGCTGGGGACGCACGCGGCCCCGACGGTCGAGCCGGCCTCGTCGCCGCGCGGGCGCATCTGGCACTCGCTGCTCGCCTGGCAGGTGACCGGCTTCCTCGGCCTGACCTCGCTCGTGTTCTACATCATCGTCGGATGGCTGCCCGCCATCCTCGTGCAGGCAGCCTACCCGGCGGCGACGGCGGGTATGCTGCACGGCGTGCTGCAATTGGCGACCGCGGTCCCCGGCCTGATCCTCGGGCCAATGGTCCGGCGCATGAAGGACCAGCGCGGCATCGCGATTGCAGTGTCGCTTGCGACCTGCGTCTCGCTGCTGGGATTGTGGCAGCTTCCGGCGCTCGCAATGCTGTGGGTCGCGCTGTTCGGCTTCGGGGCGGGTGCTGCCTTCATCCTCGGCTTGACATTCGTCAGCCTGCGAACCTCGCACAGCCACCAGGCGGCCGCGCTGTCGGGCATGGCGCAGTGCCTCGGCTACTCGCTCGCCGCTGCGGGCTCGCCGCTCGCCGGATTTGCCCATGATGCGACCGGAGGCTGGGAGGTTGCGCTCGCGTGCTGCGCCGTCGCGACGGTGCTGATGGCCGTCCTGGGCCGATCAGCCGGCCGCGCGGCGACAATCTGATTGTCGTTCGATGCGAAATATCGCGAGCCGGATCCGGCTCGCAACAAGGCGTGGCGAGGGCCGGTCGGTTGTCTGCGCTGCAGGCGCGCGCTACAGAAGGCGGGAAGCCTCACAAGCAAGAGCCAAGGGAAAAGTGTCGTTGAGAATATCTGCCAGCACGCGCATCGTGATCGGATCGACGCTCTTTGCCTTGGCGTCGAGCGCATTCCTTTTTCTGGTTCCTCCGAGTCCGATCGACAGAAACCTGTTGCGTGGCGCCTTCCGTCTTTACAAGGGATATGCGTATCTCATCCCCGTCAAATACGTGGACGGCACGCTCGAGACTGCCCGATTGTACGAAGACGACCAGCTGCTCGGGCCCGCGAACACGGCCCAGCAAGAGATCATCGACAAGGGTGCCGGCCGATTCGCATTTTACCGGGACACCTGGAATTACTTCGGCCCGGCCTTGATGTTCTCGACAAGCGACAACACCGACCCGAATACCAACGGCAGGAAGTATCATCTCAGATGACGAACTGACCCGCGCTGTGTCCGGCTGTCGTCACGTCGTGCGTATCACGCCCAGTTCCTTCGACCGTTGGAGAAGAGCCGGCCGGTAAGGCGGGGAGGGATCGTCGTCGTCAGGGATGGCGCAATGGCCGAACTCCTGCTGGATGCGCCGGATCTCCACAACCCGATCGTTCAACCGCTGCAGATGTTCAAGCGATGTTGCCTTCCAGTAGCGGAAGGTGTCGAGCGTAATCGGCACGAAGGCGGTGCCGAACAGCGTTGGATCGGGCACGACGGTCCGCCCGAGCAGCAGGTAGCGGTCCTGACCGACGATGACGAGGGTGGCATACGGCCGCCCTTCACTTACCCTGAGGCCCTTCAACGAAAGTTCGCTCAGCTTGCTGAAATAGGGTTCCTCGCGCCAGCGGTCGGGATCATCGAGGTCGACCTGCACATTCAGCGCGTCGAGCCCGAAATGCGGCACCATGCCCGTGGTCTCGGGAAACCAATCATCATCGAGGTGGCCTTGCAGCCAGGCACAGCTGAATGAGCGGCACTGCCGGGGACGCTCGTGGTAGATCTCGCATCCACCGCCCGCCAGGATGTGGCTGCAGACCGTATTCACCGGCTTGCCGAGATCGGTCACCTCAAGCACCTTGCAGCAGAGGGTGCATGATCCACATTGCCTGACCGTCGGAGCCACGGGAAAGCCGAGGGCCCACGAGCCCTGTCGTTCGCGGAGGAGCAGCTTCTGCTTCTCCAAGGTGCTCAGTGCACGCTCGACCTTGAGGCGCGACAATCTGGTCACGCCGATAATATCTTTCGTCGTCGTCGCGCCGCTCTCGACCGCCCGAACGATGACCAACGCCACTTGATCCATTGTTTTTCTTCTTGTCCGGCTCGTGGCCGGCTCTTCTTGCAGTGTTTTTGGCCGCCGGTATTCGGCGACGGTAGATTCCAGTGCAACCCGGAACGTGCCGCGACCGACGGCTGCGAGATTCCACCGAAGCGTATCGGCGAGGGCGGCATGTCGCATCCGATAAACGTGCATGGCATCCCTGAGGACAAATCGTCGTGATTGCAGCGATAGGCGTTGGGTCCGCGAGCGTCTGCAAGGTCGGAGTGGTCTCGTGTCATCGGCAATGTCGCGAGAATGCGAATGTGTGGCTAGCAGACCGTGCAGCACGTTCAGTGTCGTCCCTGCGAAAGCACTAGGTGGTGTGGACTCTAAGGATTCCCTTTTAGGACCAAATCAGATTCAAGACTGCTTTTGGGGAGGCAGTCTTGGGCGTGATGGATCGTTTGGTTTTGAACGACGCGGCGTGGGAGCGGATGGCGCCGTTGATCATAGGCCGGCCGGACCAGAAGGGTTCGACCGGCCGCGACAATCGGATGTTCGTGGAAGGGGTGCTGTGGATCGTGCGTACGGGCTCTCCCTGGCGTGATCTTCCGGAAGCGTTCGGAGATTGGAACAGCGTGTTCCGGCGCTTCAGTCGATGGAGTGCCAAAGGCGTCTGGTGGCGGATTTTTGAGGCGATGTCTGATGATCCGGACTTCGAATATCTGATCGTCGATTCCACCATCGTCCGCGCCCACCAGCACGCTGCCGGGGCCAAAAAAGGGGGTCTGAAGATCAGGCGCTCGGCCGCTCGCGCGGTGGTCTGAGCACGAAGATCCATCTGGCCGTTCGGGGGTTGGGATGCCCCGTGCGGTTCACCCTCACCGCAGGCCAGAAGGGCGATGCACCGCAAGCCGCCGCGTTGATCGAGGGATTGCCTGCCGAGGTCGTCATGGGCGATACGGCCTATGACGCCGATCACTTGCGCCAAGCCATCGCTGCCAAAGGCGCGCTTGCCGTCATCCCCAACAACCCGTCACGCGCGCTCAAATATCCGCTCGACAAGCATCTCTATGCCCAGCGCCATCTCGTGGAATGCTGCTTCTCAAAGCTCAAGCAATTCCGCCGTGTCGCAACCCGCTTCGAAAAGACCGCTCGAAATTATCGGGCGGTCGTCACCCTCGCAGCCATCATTCTCTGGCTGCGGTAAGTGTCCACACCACCTAGGGCATGCACATATCTCTGAGGCTCCATCCTGCTGCGACGGCCAGGAAGTATTCGAGGCCATTTTTGAAGGTGATGGGGCCTGGAGGTTTAGACGACGGGTAGCCGTCCCAACCGCCAAGGCGGCCGATGATCCAGGCTGCCCAGGTGAGGCTGTCGGGCGGATGTGGGTTTTTCAGTCGCTTGCTCCTGGCCTCGAGTTGCCGGTTGAGGGCGGCAAGCGCGTTGATCTCGTTGTCGTTGAAGGCAACGCGAATGGGCTGCTGACCGCCATCGCGCGCTTGCAGAAGCTGGATGGTGATGACGGCTGCCCTGGCGGCGATAGCGACCAGTTTGAGGAGACGATCGGCGGTTCCGATCTGGCTGTCTTCGAGCTTGAGGCCTTGCGTCTTCAGGATGCGGAAGAACTGCTCGATGATCCAGCGCTGCTTGTACCATTCGACGATACGCCAGGCGTCGTCGACGGTGGCGATCTCGTGAGAGGTGATCAGACGCCAGTGCAGCGGCTCTGCGCCGGGCCCGGCATTGATCTCGCACACGTCGACCACCGCCAGCGGCAAGCTTTTCGGCAAATGGCGCAGGAACTTGCTCTGCGGGCGGGCAAGCTCGATTGCGCCAAAGCGGAGTTCGAGATGGGCCTGACGTGCCGGTCGCGCCGCGCGCGCAGGCAGTTGGATCGCCCTCCGATCCACCACAGGCATGGCGTCGGTGGCCTCATACAGGCCGGTGCGGTCGGCAAGCTTGCGATCATGCATGCTGCGCGCGATGACATGGAAGTGCTGCTCGGCCGAGCTGGCATAAAGGGCAAAGATATCGCTCTCGCGATCACCGAGGACCGTCACCGTTCCGGCAGCGGTGAGCAGCGGCTTGGCCGCAATGGCGGTGGATATCCAGCGTTGCGATTCCTTGTCAGACAAGTCACGTGCGTCATGCGTCGTGGTGCGACGCCCCTGGCGCGTCCATACCTGCCCACTCAAAAGTCCAAGACAGCTGCCATCGTCGGCATCCACGGCCAGCAGCGGATGCAGCAGCACGCCGTGGTTATTGCCCTTGCCGATTTCGCCGAGCCCGCGCCGGCGTTGCGGCGTGGTGTTGAAGTGGATCTCGCTGCTGTCCTGGATCGCCAGCACATGGCGGCCCTCTACCGCGGCAACCGTGCTGTCGCCCCAGCTTTCGATGATCCGCTCCGCCGTCACCTTGTCGTGGCCGAGAAAGCGGTTGAACCGCACCTCCAGCGCACGATCACCCCTGGAAAGCCGCCGCAGGCAGACCGTCTTGCCCGCAACCATGCGTTCGACGAGCGCCGCCCCCCTTTATCGAGACGACGATCCCCGAACCGTCCTAACGTCCAGTCAATTCGTAACAACACCCGACACCCCCGTCCAACCTGGAGCGTCGCAATAGAAATCACACGGATCGCCGATTCTGGAATCCCCTGTCTCCATCCCGAGTCAATCCGCCGCACCAAATACGTGCATGCTCTAGTGCGAAAGCAGGGACCCATAACCACCGATGGTTATCGTTGAAGGCCGCTGGAACGACGAGTCCCTTTCACAACATCCGCCGCGGAGTATGGGTCCCTGCTTTCGCAGGGACGACACTGTGGGTGAGGCGCCATCTGCTTACAGCCGCGGGCTCGCCCGCCACCCTCGTTAAATTCGCGATTGCTGGCTGCCTCATCTTCAGGCAATGACGGCCTGCAATGAACAAGAGCTTCGAGGAAACTGCCGCTCGTCTGGCGCCGGCGATCTTTGTCGTGCTGTGGAGCACCGGATTCATCGGCACCAAATACGTCATCAACAATGCGGAGCCGCTGACCTATCTGGCGATCCGGATGGCGTTCGTGGTGGTGGTGATGGCGGTCATCGCCGCGATCGCGCGGCCGAACTGGCCGGATCGGACAGGCATCTTTCACAGCGCGGTCGCCGGCATCCTAGTGCACGGCTTCTATCTCGGCGGCACTGCGATTGCAATCGCGCATTCGGTTCCGGCGGGGCTGTCGGCCTTGATCCCGGGCCTGCAGCCGATCCTGACCTCGACTATCGCCAACCGCTGGCTGGGCGAGCGCGTCACGCCGCTGCAATGGGGCGGGCTGGTGCTCGGCCTCGCCGGCGTCGTCTTGATCCTGCACAACCGGCCGATGACGGGCGAGGCGGGGTGGGGCTGGCTCGCCTCCGGCGTCTCGCTGATCAGCATCACCTTGGGCACGCTCTATCAACGGCGCTATTGCAACCGGATCGACTGGCGCGCCGGCAATCTGGTGCAGTACATCGCGGTCACGATCTTCTTCGGCATCGGCGCCTTTGTGTTCGAGACCAATGTCGTGCATTGGACCGGCGAGTTCGTGCTGGCGCTGGCCTGGCTGGTGTTCGCGCTGTCGATCGGCTCGATCGGGCTGTTGTACTGGCTGATCCGTCACCACGCCGCGACCTCGGTCGCGAGCCTGTTCTATCTGGTGCCGGCGGTGACCGCTCTGATGGCCTACATCCTGTTCGACGAGCGGTTGGATCATGTCGCCATCGCCGGCATGGCCGCCTGCGCCGCGGCGGTGCTGCTGGTCAATCGCCGCGCTTAGTCTTTGCGACGGATCTTCGCGTAAGCTGCAAGCGCGCGTTCGCGCCCCTGCTTGTGATCGACGATCGGCAGCGGGTAGGTCTTGCCGAGCTCGACGGCGGCGCTCGCCAGCTCGATCGGCGTCGCGGTCCATGGCTGGTGGATCAGATCGTCGGGCAATTGCGCGAGCTCCGGCACCCAGCGCCTGACATAGCCGCCGTCGGGGTCGAATTTCTCGCCCTGCAGGACCGGATTGAAGACGCGGAAATAGGGCGCGGCATCGGCGCCGCAGCCCGCGACCCATTGCCAGTTCGCCGGATTGGAGCCGGCATCGGCATCGACCAGCGTATCCCAGAACCATTGTTCGCCTGTGCGCCAGTCGATCAGGAGATGCTTGACCAGGAACGAGGCCGCCACCATCCGCACCCGGTTGTGCATCACGCCGCTGTGCCAGAGCTCGCGCATGCCGGCATCGACGATCGGATAGCCGGTGAGTCCGCGCTGCCACGCCTCCAAGGCTAGAGCGTTGCGCTTCCACGGAAAGGCATCGAACTGCTCCTGCAAGTTCCGATCCGCCATGTCGGGGACGTCGAACAGTAGGTGGCGGCAGAACTCACGCCAGCCGAGCTCGCTGAGGAACTTGTCGATGTCGCCGGCAAGGCGCGAGTCTTCCGCGGCGGCGAAGCGTGCGGCATGCCAGACCTGCCGCGGGCTGATCTCGCCGAAGCGCAGATGCGGCGACAGGCGCGAGGTGCCGTCGCGGTCCGGCCGGTCGCGGTCGCCGGTGTAGCCGCTGATCCCCTCATCGAGGAATCGCTTCAGCCGCGCCTGTGCCGCGGTTTCACCCGGTGTCCAGGTCTCGCGCAGGCCGCCGGCCCAATCCGGCCCGTCAGGCTCGAGCTTCCAATCATCGAGGGCGTCGCTCGCGATGCCGCCGATGGATGTGAGTCTCCTCGGCGCCGGCAACGGCTTTGGCGGATCGCCGAGGCCTTGGATGCGCCGCCAGAACGGCGTGAACACGCGCAAGGCCCGGTTGTTCTTGTTGCGGATCGCCTTCGGTTCGACGAGCAGATCGCCGCGGAAAATTTGCGAGTCGATGCTGTCACTTGCGAGCGCTGCTTCGACTTCTCTGGCAACGGCCTGATGCGGCGCATGCGCGATGTCGTTCCAGAATACGGCGCGTGCGCCGATTTCGCGCGCCACCGTGGCGATCACCGACGCGGCCGGTCCGGTGCGCAGCACCAGCGATCCGCCTGCCATGGTGAGGCTCTTGCCAAGTGCGCGCAACGACTGCGCCAGCCACCAGCGCGTCGCACCCCCGAGCCGACGTACGGCCGGCGGCATCAATGCACGGCTCTCTTCGTCATGCACATAGAGGCCGACGACCGACGCGCCGCTTGCCGCCGCCTCATGCAACGCCGGGTGATCCGACAGCCGCAGATCGTCGCGAAACCAGACGATGATTGGCTGTGCGCGGGTCACCCGGACGCAGTGAGCCTGCCGTTACTTCGGCTGCGGCACGATGCGGATGTAGGGCTTCGGTTCTTTCCAGCCCTGCGGGTAGATCGTCTTGGCCTCGTCGTTGCTGACCGAGCCTGCGATGATCACGTCCTCGCCCTGCTTCCAGTCGGCGGGGGTGGCGACGCGGTGCTTGGCGGTGAGTTGCAGCGAGTCGATGACGCGCAGGATCTCCTGGAAGTTCCGACCCGTGGTCATCGGGTAGACCAGCACCAGCTTGATCTTCTTGTCGGGGCCGATGATGAAGACGTTGCGGACCGTCTGGTTGTCCGCCGGCGTGCGGGTGAGCGGGTCGCCGGACGTCGAGGCAGGCAGCATCTCATAGAGCTTGGAGACGTTGAAGTCGGTGTCGGCGATCAGCGGGTAGTTCGGGGCGGCGCCCTGCGTCTCCAGGATGTCCTCGGCCCATTTGGCGTGGCGATCCGCGGGATCGACCGAAAGGCCGATCAGCTTGATGCCGCGCTTGTCGAATTCCGGTTTCAGCTTGGCGAGCGCGCCGAGCTCGGTGGTGCAGACCGGGGTGAAGTCCTTCGGATGGGAGAACAGCAGGGTCCAGCTGTTGCCGATCCAGTCGTGGAACTTGATCTTGCCCTCGGTGGTCTGGGCTTCGAAGTCCGGTGCGGTCGCGCCAATCGGAAGTGTCATGATCTTACCTCATCTCTTTGAAGTCACAGTGGAATTTGTACTTGAGGCTGTCTGTTCCAGTATAGGACGGGATAAGGCTTAAGTGAACGGGTTCTGAAAAAAGGTGAAACATTTCTCCTTGAGGGTGGAATTCCAAGCAACTTGTTTTGATCCGGATCCCTGCGGCGAAATATCAGCTGCGGCACAAAGGCTTGGAAATGCCCAGATAATGCCGCTTATCGCCGTCATCACGCCGGCCCTGGCTGCTATAGGACTGAACCGTGACGACGTTTAAAGCGACCAAATAGCAACCATCTAAAAATCTCGGAACGCAAGTTCCGAATCGTTAACCACTCGTTTACGCCCGCATGGAAAAGCTGGCCTGAGATAGGAATTGAAAGCTCCCACAATGTCTACCCCAAGTACCAAGACCGCTGAGCCTCTCAGCGGTGCGTTGCATCCGTCCTGCCGCAAGACTGCCGCCCATGCGCTCACCATCGTGCGCGACGGCGTGATCACCGGCGAAGGCCCGACCACCAAGGGCCGCATCCATTTCTCCCGGTCGCTCGATGCCGATGACGCTGCCTGGTGCGCGCGCATCCTGACGGCGGCCGCGGTCGAGCATCAGCCGGTCAGCCGGGCCGAGATCGAGGCGCTGTTCGCGATCAACGAGGCCGCTGCCGAGCGCAGCGATGGCGGCCGGTTCGACGATCTGCTCGCCAAGGCGATCGCCCATCATGCCGCCTCGGAGTCCGGCCTGCCGGTGCCGCCGCGCACGGTGGCGCTGTCGCCCGACACCGAGATCGATCGCTGGGCGCCGAGGCAGGGCGCCAAGATGGACACCAAGGTCCTGGAGTGGATCGCGGGCCAGATGCGCGGTCAGCGCCGCACCGGCCGCGCGCTGGCGGCGATGGTGGCGACGCTGGTCGGCGCCACTGCGCTGCCGCTCGCGGCGCAGCTCCCCAACGTGTTCGACATCGGGATGATGTAAGCCATCATCCCGCGCGACTGGAATTCGACGAGAGCGGCGGGGATCACTTCCCCGCCGTTTTCTGTTTGCCGCCGGTTTCCTCGAGCCCGAGCGTCCGCCCCGGAAATCCGGCGACGTCGAAATAGCGGGTCGAGAGTACGCGCTGGAATTTCAGCACGGTGCGCAGGCCGTTGGCCGACGGCTTCTTCGACATGATGGTGCCCTCGGCCATCTTCGGCACCATGCCGTTCGGCAGCGCCTCCGACATCACCCGGCCGATCAGGCCGCCATTGTTCGGCGCGCGCAGACCGAGCAGCTGGGCCGCGGTCATGCCGACATCGGCGTTACTGACCGGCAGCGGATCGACATAGCCCGCCTTGAAGTCGGGGCCGATCGCCGCGGTGAAGTTGAAGGTGTCGCCGCGGCTGAAGCTGCCATGCATGCCCTGGCCCTGACGCAGCACGGTGTCGGCGACCTGCACCGAGCAGTTGGTCGGGATTTCGCAACCGCTCGACCAGGAGCGGAAATTGACCACGATCGACGGGTTCGGCGTCACCGCCTTGCCCTTCAGATTGAGGTTCGACATCGCCAGCGTGCCGGGGAAGGTGCCGAGCTTGTCGTCGACAAACAGGCCGCTGACATAGTCCTGCTCGAGCAGCGCCTTGATGACGCGGTCGGCGAGCTTCTTGTCGCGGTTCGGCAGATAGATCAGGTCCGAGCCGCCATTGGTTGCGATCACGACGTCGGGCTTGGCCGGGTCCTGGCCGAGCACGCCGTTGCCGGCCTTCGGGTGGGCATTGTCGGCGACCTTCGCGTTCTTGTCGTTGGGGTCGAACAGCGGCAGGCCCAGCGCCTTGGCGAGGTCGATCGCCACAAAGCCCATCGGCAGGAAATCCTTCGGCGTGTCGCTATAGGCGATCTTGGCCGAGGGGCTGCTCTTGCTCTCCTTCGAGATCGTCGAGAAGCCGTGGTCGGAGGAGATCATGATGTTGGTGTCGGCGGAAAGCCCGAGCTCGTCGAGCGCCTTGCGGAGCTGGGCGAGGTTGTTGTCGGCGTTCCTGATGCCGGCCATCGAGGTCGGGCCGTTGATGCCGGGGGTGATGGTGTTGAGGCTGTCGCCGGTGTTGTGCTGGCTGCCGTCCGGATCGCGCGACCAGAACACCAGCACGAACGGCTTGTTGCGCGCCTTGAACATCGGCAGCACGACCTTGGTCGCGACGTCGGCCATGTGGGCCTGCTGCGCCACGTTGGCGACCGTCGTGCCGGGCGTCTTGGCGTCGCCCGCCTTGGCATTGTCGCCGCGGCTCGGGGTGGCGAGCGGAAGACCCGCCTTGGTCAGGGCCTCCTTCATCTCGTCGGAGAGCGGCACGCCGGTTTTGCCGCCGGTGGAATCGTCTATCACGATCGTGTTCTTGCCGCGATCGGTGTGGTCGAACAGCAGGGTCGGGCCGACCTTGCCGATGGCGGCGGTGCTGAAACCCTGGCCGCGGGCCATCTTCAGCAGCGTCTCCTCGTTGAGGTAGTCGCCATTGAAGTGATCGTCGACATCGGCAAGCACCGCGTCGTTCTCGATGAAGGGGACCACGGTGTCGCCTGCCGGCGCCGACGCGTAGCCGGTATAGATCGTGTTGGAGAAGGTGCCGGTGTCGCCGAGGTAGTGGCCGGTCGACAGCGCCGAGCCGTTCGCCATCGTGAAGGTCGGAAACAGCGAGTGCGAATTCTTGAAGTTGACGCCCTTGTCGCGGATCTCGGCCATGGTCGGTGCCGTCTCCGGCGTCACGATGCCGCCGCGCAGGCCGTCGGGGACGAACAGGATGAGGTTGCGGGGCTTGGCGTTCTGCGCCGAGGCGGCGCCCGCCGAAAGCGCGATCATGCTCGCGGACAGTAAGGTAATGGCACGACGCATGGTGTTATTCCCCCTGATGAAGCCCCGCGGCAGCCCGCCGCAGTCTTCGTTTAGTTTTGCCATATGACAGAAATGTTACAGCGCTTGTTCGGCGCTGTAACGGCCGGATTTTTCCCGCGGAATGCCGGTCAACACACCGTCATTCCGCAGGTTGAATCGCGGTTCTCTCATTGCGCGCAGCGCTGCCGGCATGCCCGTACCGGGCATAGAGCGCCGGCAGCACGGCAAGCGTCAGCAGGGTCGCGCTGATCAGGCCGCCGATCACGACGGTGGCGAGCGGCTTCTGCACCTCGGCACCGGTGCCGGTGGCGAACGCCATCGGCACGAAGCCGAGCGAGGCCACCAATGCGGTCATCACCACGGGGCGGAAGCGGGTGAGGGCGCCTTGCTCGATGGCTTGCCGCATCGGTACGCCGCGTTCGCTCAACTGCCGGACGAAGCTCAGCATCACGAGCCCGTTCAGCACCGCAACGCCCGACAGTGCGATGAAGCCGACTGCCGCCGAGATCGAGAACGGCATGCCGCGCAGCCAAAGTGCGGCGATACCGCCGGTGAGCGCCAGCGGCACTGCGCTGAACACCAGCAGCGCTTCGCGGGCCGAGCCCATCGCCGCCAGCAGCAACAGGAAGATCATCGCAAAACACGCCGGCACCACGACGGCCAGGCGCTGGCGCGCCGCGGCAAGATTCTCGGATTGGCCGCCCCAGGTCATCCAATAGCCCGGCGGCAGCTGCACCGATTGCGCGACTTTTGCCTGGGCTTCCTCGACCACCGAGCCGAGATCGCGGCCGCGAACGTTGGCTGTCACCACGATGCGGCGCTTGCCGTTCTCGCGGCTGATCTGGTTCGGCCCCTCGGTGAAGGAGAACTGGGCGACGCGGTTGAGCGGCAGGCTCTGTACCGGCGAACTCGGCGTCGCCTTCGGCAACGCGACCGGCAAATTGCTCAGTGCCTCGAGATCGGAGCGCACGCTCTCCGGCAATCGCACCACGATGTCGAAGCTGCGATCGCCTTCGTAGACGACGCCGGCATCCTGCCCGCCGACCGCGGCACCGATCACGTCCTGCACGGCCGAAACGCTGAGGCCGCGCCGGGCGATCGCAGCCTTGTCGACCTTGATCTCGAGCACGGGCAGGCCGCCGGCCTGTTCGACCTTGACGTCGGTCGCGCCGCGCACGCTGCGCAGCGCCGCAGCAATCTGGTTGGCGGCTTTCTGCATCGGCCCGAACTCGTCACCAAACACCTTGACCGCGATGTCGCCGCGAACGCCGGCGAGCAGCTCGTTGAAGCGCATCTGGATCGGCTGGGTGAATTCATAGACGTTGCCGGGCAGCCGGCCGACCGCCTTCGAGATGTCCTCGATCAGTTGCTCCTTGGTCAGCGATGGATCCGGCCACTGCTCGCGCGGCTTCAGGATGATGAAGGTGTCGGACGCGTTCGGCGGCATCGGATCGCTCGCCACCTCCGCGGTGCCGGTCTTGGAGAAGACGAACGACACCTGCGGAAAGCGGCTGACGGCCTTCTCGACCGACAGCTGCATCGCCTGCGACTGCGACAGCGCCGTGCTCGGAATCCTGAGCGCGTGCATGGCGATGTTTTTCTCGTCGAGCGAGGGGATGAACTCCTGGCCGAGGCGGAAGAACCCGAACAGGGCGGTGGCGAACAGCACAACCGCCACCGCGATGACCGGCATAGGCGTTGCAACCGCGCGCCGGAGCAGCGGGCTGTAGCAGCGCTTCAGCGCCGCAACGAGCCGGTTTTCCTGCTCCTGCACGCGACCGGTGATGCCGATCGCGATCAGCGCCGGAACCAGCGTCAGCGACAGCACGAAGGCCGCCGCGAGGGCAAGGATCACGGTCAGCGCCATCGGCTCGAACATCTTGCCTTCGACACCGGTGAAGGTCAGCAGCGGCACATAGACCAGGAGGATGATGGCCTGGCCATAGAGGCTCGGCTGGACCATTTCCACGGCGGACGCCCGCACCGTCGCCAGCCGTTCGTCGCGCGTCAGCACGCGGCCAAGCGCATGCTGCTTCTCGGCGAGGTGACGCAGACTGTTCTCGGTGATGATCACGGCGCCGTCGACGATCAGGCCGAAATCCAGCGCGCCAAGGCTCATCAGATTGGCGCTGATGCGGCCCTGCCACATGCCGATCGCCGTCATCAGCATCGCGACCGGGATCACCAGCGCCGTGATCAATGCCGCGCGGAAATTGCCGAGCAGCACGAACAGCACGGCGATCACGAGCAGTGCGCCTTCACTGAGGTTGCGCGCCACGGTGCCGATCGTCGCATCGACCAGCTGGGTGCGATCCAGGACCGTCTTGACCTCGATGCCGGCCGGCAAGGACGGCATGATTGTCCGCAGTTTGGCGTCGACCGCGGCCGACACGGTGCGGCTGTTGGCGCCGATCAGCATCAGCGCCGTGCCGACCACGACCTCGCGGCCGTTCTCGCTGGCGCTGCCGGTGCGCGTCTCGCCGCCGATCGAAAGCGTCGCGAGGTCGCGGATCCGGACCGGGACCCCGCCGCGGGTGGTGACGACGACGGCGCCGAGCTCGTCGATATTCTCGAGCCGGCCGCCGGACCGCACCACGAAGCCTTCGCCGTTGCGCTCGATGTAGCGCGCGCCGCGGCTGACATTGTTGGTCTCGATCGCTTTGGCGACGTCGGCAAAGGTGAGGCCGAGCGCGATCAGCTTCGCCGCATCGGGGTGGACCTGATACTGCTTGAGGTATCCGCCGATCGTATCGACGCCGGCGACGCCAGGCACCATCTTGATCTGCGGCTTGATGATCCAGTCCTGCACGGTGCGCAGATAGGCGTCTTTCTCGACCTCGCTCTGCAGCATCTGGCCGTCCGCCGTCAGGAAGCGGCCGTCGCTTTGCAGGCCCGGCGCGCCGTCGGCCTGCACCTTCTGCCCGGAGTAATGGACGGTCCACATGTAGATTTCGCCGAGGCCGGTCGAGGTCGGGCCGATCCGCGGCTCGATGCCTTGCGGCAGCCGCGCGCGGACCTCGGTCAAGCGCTCGCCGACCTGCTGGCGGGCGAAATAGATGTCGGTGGCCTCGCTGAACACCGCCGTGATCTGCGAGAAGCCGTTGCGGGAGAGCGAGCGCGTGCTCTCGAGCCCCGGCGCGCCGGCCAGGGCCGTCTCGATCGGGAAGGTGATCTGCTTCTCGATTTCCGCCGGCGACAGCGCCGGGGCCACCGTGTTGATCTGGACCTGCTTGTTGGTGATGTCGGGCACTGCGTCGATCGGCAGCCTGGTTAGCGCAAGGCCGCCGATGAACATCAGGGTCGCCGCCAATGTGACGACCACCCAGCGCCGCTGGATCGCAAGACCAATGATGCGCTCAATCATGGTCGTGCTCCGCCTCGTCCTTCTCGAACTCCGCCTTCAGCGTGAAGGTGTTCTGCACCGCGATGGTCTCGCCGGCTGCGAGGCCGGCGACGATCTCGATGTCGTCGTCGTCCTCACGGCCGGTCCGCACCGACCGTGCCTCGAAGCCGTCGGCATCGCGCACGAACACGGTCGGCGTTCCCTTGATGGTCTGGAGCGCCTTCTTCGAGACGATCACGGTCGACGGCGCATCTGACAGCGGGACCTCCGCGGTGACGAAGGTGCCCGGCTTCCAGCGGTGGTCCTTGTTGGGCATGGTCGCGATCACGCGCGCATTGCGGGTCTCGCGGTCGAGCAGGGGGCTGACGAAGATCACGCCGGCACTGGCTTCATCCTCGGTGCCGATGGCGCGGATTTTCACCGAAACGCCTTCGCGGACAGCGCCGATGTCTTCGGGTGAGACCGCGAGGTCGACCCAGATGTCATCGAGATTGACGATGACATAGAGCTCGCTCTCCTGGCCCTCGCGCCCGATCAATCCGCCGAGATCGACGCGCCGTTCGGACACCCGGCCGCTGATCGGCGCGCGCAAGAACTGCGTCCGCAGGCTCTCCGGGGGCTGGTTCGGCAGATCGGCGATCTCGCTCTCCGAGAGGCCAAGCGCAAACAGCTTCTGCCGGGCGCCATCGAGCTTGATCTGGGCGTCGTTCGCGGTCAGCCGCGTCCGCAGGAACTCGTTTTCCGACACAATGCGGGTCTCGACCAGCGTCTTCTGCCGCGCGTAAAGGGTCTGCTGCAGATCGTTGGTGAGCCGCGCGGCGAGGTATTCGCTCTTGGCGTCGGCCACCTCGCGGCTTTCGATTGCGGCGACGATCTCGCCCTTCTCGACGACATCGCCGAGGCGCTTGCGCAGTTCCGTGACCGTCGCAAGCACGCGCACCGAGACCCGGCCGATGTGATCCGCATCGGGGATCAGCGATCCCGGCGCGAGGAAATGCCGCTTCAGCATGCCGCCGCTGGCTTGCGCGAAGGTAATGCCGGCTTCGCGAACCTGGTCTTCGCTCAGCTCGATATGTCCGGGGGCCTCGTGCCGGGCCTCGGTCTTTGTGTCTGTCGTCGCAGTCTCCTGCGTCGCGGCCGGGAACCTGACCGGCCAGCCGATCCATCCCGCCGCCGCAACGACCAGTGCAATGCCGGCGGCCACGCCGGCGAAAAATAGAACAACCCGTTTCATATGCGCCTCTCCGCAGCGCAGGCCTATGGCCCTGCGCTGTCGCGACATCGATCTGTGCGGAAGCGTGCGCTGGCGAATGGCAGCAACGCACGGCCGGTCATGTCGACCGGATCAGGCGCGGGGTGGCTTGAAGGGAGAGAGGCGATCGGCCGAAGCGGGCAGCCCAGTGCTGCTGTGGCCATAGCTATGCGGCGCATAGGCGATCGGGAACGCGGTCTCCTGCGGAGACACGGACGCGACGTGCGTCAGGCAATGGTCGCCGTGAGGTGAGGCCGGATGCGCCGGAGCCTTGCCGCCGGCGCTGGCGTCGTCGATCGACTGTGCGATCGAGAAGCCGTGAGCCGCGTCGGCATCGCCGTCGGAGGTCCAGCCATGGAAGAACGACAGCACCAGCGCGAGCGAAATCAGTCCCGCAAGCAGGCTGCGCCAGCGGCGCGATCCCGTTGCGTGAGGAGAAGACTGAATCATGGTGCGCGAAGCGTCCATGGGGCCTACTTAGCGCCGTGCCCGCGCGCATTCAAGTTCGGGGCCGCGACAGATTGGCCGTGGATACTATAACGTTACGCGCTGTCTGCGGTTCGGCGCAGCAGCCATCGGCGCGCCGCGACGACCGCCCAGATCGCTTCGACGAGGCCGAACGGCCAGGCGCCCTGCAGGAAACCGTAGGCCGAGCCGAGTGCGCAGGAGACAGCGAAGGCCAGGATGAACCAGGGGCTGCGATCTTCGGCCGCATAGCAGACGAGCATCATGGTCACGGCGAATAACCCGAACAGCGTCAGCGCATCCATTCCTCAGCAGAACCCCTGTTGTAACGCTGTTGATATCTGAGCATGCTTGGGATGGAATATCCATCCAGCGCCGCCGCCCTCGCCCCACAGTCCCAGGCCGCGCCGCCCGGGGCCTCGGCTTGCTGCAACTCGTGAGCATGGAGCGGCCGAGGGGCCGGTTGCGCGCGAGTCCACGCTCTCCTTAACCGTCCGATAACTGATTTTCCTAACCACCCCTTGGGCTGTGTTCCCGTACAAGGGCATCCACAGGGGCAGGAAAATGTCGGTTGTCTCAACGAGCAGCGTGCCGGAATACCGGCGGCTGTCGATCAAGGGTGTGTTGCGCGCCAGCAGAATGGGCGCCATCCAGTGGCTCGTCCTGAGCGCCGCGCTGCTGGTGCTCGCCATCACGCTTGGCACTGGCTATCTCGCGCTGCAGTTTCGCGAGCGCGCGCTGGAGATGTCCGAGCGCGAGCTCAACAACACCGCGCTGCTGCTGTCGCGGCATTTCGACCAGCAGCTTACCGACCTCCAGCATGTCCACGACGACATCGTGAATTATCTGCGGGCCGAGCAGGTCGAGACCGCCGATCAGTTCGAAAAGAACATGTCGCTGTTGAGCGCGCACGAGATGCTGCGCACGCGGCTGGCGGCGCTGCCGCATGTCGGCGGGCTCAATCTGTTCAACGCCAAGGGATGGCTGATCAACTCATCCGAGATGTGGCCGGTGCCCGACATCAGCGTCGCTGACCGGCGCTATTTCCGGGAGTTCACTTCGGGGCGGCCGACCTCACCTGTGATCGTCGAGCCCGCGATGAGCAAGGTGACCGGCAACTGGACCACTATCTTTGCGCGCAAGATCACCGGGCGCAACGGCGAGATCATCGGATTCGCCAGCCGCGGCGTCGAGCCGAGCCATTTCGAGGATTTCGTCGCCTCGCTGGCGCTGAGCGGCGACACCGTGATTTCGATGATCCACCGCGATGGCACCATCATCGCGCGCTATCCGCAGGATGCCGGCGTGATCGGCCGCAACATCATCAACCTGCCGGTGTTCCAAAAGGTCATCAGCTTTGGCGGCAACACGTCGGGACGGTTCGTTGGCGCTTCAGGCGAGGAGAACGTCGGTGCGGTCAGATCGCTGTCGCATTTTCCAATCCTGATCCTCGCTACCACGAAAACATCGAGCGCGCTGGAGGACTGGCGCACCCAGACCAAACTGCAGTTCTGCGCAGCCGTGCTGGCGGTCCTGATCATCAGCTTCGCGGTCTTCCTGATCGTCCGCCAGCTGCAGCGGCAGCACGACGCGGCAAGCCGCCGGCTGTCCGAGAAACGCCAGCACCTCGACACCGCGATCAACACCATGACGCAGGGGCTGCTGCTGTTCGACGCCTCGGCGCGGCTCGTGATCTGCAACCAGCAATATATCGACATGTTCGGCCTCTCGCCTGATGTCGCGAGGCCAGGCTGCCATCTGCGCGACCTGATCCTGCATCGCCAGGCGATCGGCTCGTTCGTCGGCGACGTCGATGAGTACTGCGCCCGCTTCACCAATCCCAGGGGTGACGAGGTCCGGGACTCCGTGATCATGACGCCGGACGGTCGCAGCATCCGCCTGATCTACAAGCGTGCGCCCGACGGCGGCTGGGCCACCACGCTTGAGGACGTCACCGATGGGCGGCGTGCGCAGGCGCGGATCGAATATCTCGCGCATTACGATGCGCTGACCAATCTGCCGAACCGGACGCTGTTCCAGCGCCACGCGGAAGGGCTGCTGCTCGAGGCCGCCACGCGCGAGTTCGCCATCCATTACATCGATATCGACGAGTTCAAGCGGATCAACGACACGCTGGGCCATCTGATCGGCGATGAATTTCTCCGGCGCGTCGCCGAGAAGTTGCGCCAGTCGGTCGGGTCGAACGATTTCATCGCGCGGCTCGGCGGCGACGAGTTCGCGATCGTCCAGCACGACATCACCTCGGACGACGACGTCGGCGACCTGGTCGCACGCATCTATCAGTCGCTGCGCACGCCGTTCGACTGCCTCGGCCATCATTTGTCGAGCGACGCCAGCATCGGCATTGCGATCGCCCCGCGTCACGGCTCCGACCTGTTCCGCCTGCTCAAATGTGCCGACCTTGCGATGTACGCGGCCAAGGCAGCGGGCCGCAGGACCCATCGCTTCTTCGATCCGGCGATGGAAGCGCAGGCCAATCTGCGCCGCGCGCTGGAGGCCGACTTACGCACCGCGCTGGCCGAGGGCGGCTTCGAGCTGCACTACCAGCCGCTGGTCGATCTGCGCAGCGACGAGGTAACCGGCTGCGAAGCGTTGCTGCGCTGGCGGCACCCCATGCGCGGCATGATCTCACCGGCGGAGTTCATACCGGTTGCCGAGGAGACCGGGCTGATCGAGGAGATCGGGCAGTGGGTGCTGCACACCGCCTGCACCGAGGCGGCAGCCTGGCCGGCGCATGTGCGCGTCGCGGTCAACGTCTCGCCGATCCAGTTCAAGTCGGAGACGTTGGCGCTGAAGGTTGCCAATGCGCTTGCCGAGAGCGGGCTCGATCCGCGCCGGCTCGAGCTCGAGATCACCGAGGCGGTGCTGATCGCCGACGACGATGCGGCGCTGGTCACGCTCGGCCAGCTCCGCGCGCTCGGTGTCCACATCGCGCTCGACGATTTCGGCACCGGATACTCGTCGCTGCAATATCTGCAGCGCTTCCCGTTCGACAAGATCAAGATCGACCGCAGCTTCGTCAAGGAAGTGACCCGCAACAGCGGCTCGGCCTCGATCATCCGCGCCGTGGTTTCGATCGCAGCCGACCGCAACATGATCACCACCGCCGAGGGCGTCGAGACCGACCAGCAGCGCGACACCGTGCAGATGCTCGGCTGCACGCAGATGCAGGGCTATTTGTTCAGCAGGCCGGTTCCTGCGCGGGACCTGCGGACGCTGCTCGCGGCCGATTGCGTCGCCGCCTGAGCGGCTGCCGATCCCCTCTGTCAGGAACAATCGTCGCTGTCTCCGATTGAGAGTGGAAGCTCTTGAGAGGCGAGGCGGTCCATGAAAAGCAAGCTCGTGTCCGATGCGCCCAGCGCGCAGGTTCACGTCGTCGTGCTCGATAGCGGCGAGGAAGCGTTCGGCGCGCTGACGAAGTTCGCCAATGATGCGAAGGTGACGGCGGCATCGCTCACCGCGATCGGCGCGTTCGAGCGGGCAACCGTCGGATGGTTCGACTTCGCATCGAAGAGCTATCGGAAGATCGAGATCGACGAGCAGTGCGAGGTGCTGTGCGCGATCGGCGATATCGCGACCGGCGACGACGGCAAGGCCAGCCTGCACATGCACATCGTGCTCGGACTGTCGGACGGGTCGACCCGCGGCGGCCATCTGCTTGCCGGCATCGTCCGCCCGACGCTGGAGGTTGTGGTCACGGAAGCCCCCGCCAGGCTTCGCCGGCGGAAGCGGCCCGAGCTCGGCCTTGCCCTGATCGATCCCGCCGCGACCGCCTGACGCCTTCCGTCGAAAAGTTCCTGAAAATCGACCTGCCGACGCTGAGGCGCGGAACCGAACCTGCGGAACCGCGTTCCCTTGCGGGGCTCTACCAGCAGGCGATCAATGAAGACCGCAGCAACGTCCGCGGCCATGCTGCTGTTTGCCTCGTGCATGGCAAACGCAGAGAGTGGCCTTGCGTCCTATTATCGAGGCATCGGCAGGAGTGGCGAGATGACCTGCGCGCATCGCAAGCGGCCATTCGCAGCATGATCACCGTCTCCTATCTGGGAAAATCGATCCGGTGCCGCGTCAACGACCGGGGCCCGTTCGTTCGTGGACGGATCATCGATGTGTCGACCACCGCGGCCCGCGCGCTCGGCATCCTTCAGCTGGGCGTCGCGCATGTCGTGATCCAGTAGAGCGCGGCGGGCGACAGGATCAGGGCTTGGAAGCGGTCGCCCGCTGTTCGGCGATTGCCTTTCGGAGCGTCCGTGACAGGGCCTCGACCGAATAGGGTTTCTGAATCAGCTCGAAGCCGCTGTGCGCATTCTCGGCGAGCACGTTGCTGTAGCCGCTGGTCAGCACCACCGGCAGGCCGGGAAAACGGTCGCGGATGATTCCGGCGAGCTCGACGCCGTTCATGCCCGGCATGATCACGTCGGAGAACACCAGGTCGGCGGCGAACTCGTTCTCCGAGAGGATCGAGAGCGCGGCATTGGCATTGGCCGCGCGCTTGACCGAATAGCCGAGATCCTCGAGCAGCTCGGTGGAGAACTGGCCGACATCGTCGTTGTCCTCCACCACGAGGACGCGATAGCCGCGGCCGATCGAAGCCTGCTCGGTGCCCGCGCTGGCTGCGACCTTGGCGTCCGCCGGGCGCATCGCGTGCGGCAGATAGATGGTGAAGGTCGCACCGTGCCCGGGCGTGGAGGTGACCTCGATGTCGCCGTCGGATTGCTTGACGAAGCCGAAGGCCTGGCTCAATCCAAGACCCGTTCCCTTGCCGACCTCCTTGGTCGTGAAGAACGGTTCGAAGATCGCGTCGAGATTTTCCGGCGAGATGCCGGTGCCGGTGTCCTGGATCGAGACCGTGACGAAATCGCCGCTGCGCGAGGCCTGGGCGCGCAGGGCAGGGATATTCTTGACCTTCCGGACGCCGATCGTCAGCTGGCCTTCGCCGCTCATGGCGTCGCGGGCGTTGACCGCGAGATTGAGCAGCGCGGTCTCGAACTGGCCGATGTCGGCGATCGCAAAGCAGTCGGGATCCTCGATCCTGACCTCGATGTGAATCCGCGCGCCGACCAGCGGGCGGATCAGCTGCGTCACGCTGTCGACCTGCGTCCCGACATTGAACACTTCCGGATTGAGCGGTTGCCTGCGCGCAAATGCCAATAGCTGCGCGGTGAGCTTGGAGGCTCGCTCCACGGTCTCGGAGATCGCGTCGATATAGCGGCGGCGCCGGTCGTCCGGCAGCTCGCGGCGGCGCAGGAAGTCGGTCGCGGAGCGGATGATGGTGAGCAGATTGTTGAAATCATGCGCGACGCCGCCGGTGAGTTGGCCGACCGCTTCCATCTTCTGCGATTGCCGCAGGGCTTCCTCGCCGCGGCGCCGTTCGGTGATGTCGACGGCCTCCGGCACGGCGCCGACGATGGTGCCGTGCTGGTCCTGCAGCGGCCGCATCGCGAAATCGAAATAGCGTTCGCCGATCGGCAGGCGCAGCTGCATCTCGATCTTGACTTCCTCGCCGCGCATCACGGTCGCAAAGGCATTCCGGATCACGCGCGGCATGCCCTCGGTCGCGGCGAACCACGGCGTGTCCCAGAACGGCTTGCCGACGACGTCGGCGGCATCGGTACAGATGCCGGCCAGCGCCGTCTGGTTGCTGTAGAGCAGGTCGCCATCGCGATTGAGCAGCATCTGGTATTGATGGCTGGTTTCCAGGATCGCGCGCGTCTGCGCTTCGCGGGATTCGAGCTGCGCGGTGCGCTCCAGGATGCGCCGCTCCAGCGACTCGTTGAGCTTGCGAAGCTCGATCTCGGCTTCCTTCGCCGCCGTGATGTCGTGGGCGACGCCGATGAAGCCGATGTGCTTGCCGTTCGGGTCCCAGCGCGGCTGCGATTCCGAGCGCAGCCAGCGCCAATCGCCCGCGGCGTTCCGATAGCGGGCCTCGAGCACGAATGGCTTCAGCGACAGCTCGCCGGTGATCTGCTCCTGCAGGATTTGCGGCAGGTCATCCGGATGCAGCGCCTTGCGCCAGTCGAACACGATCGCTTCCTCGAATGGCAGTCCAAGGAAGTCGAGATAGGCTTGGTTGGCAAAGGAGCGGGTGCGGTCGAGCTTGGTCACCCAGATCGGCACCGGCGCGCTGTCCGCGATCAGGCGGAATCGCTCTTCGCTCTCGCGGAGGGTCTCCTGCGCCAACATCTGATCGGTGACGTCGAGATCGGCGCCGACCAGCCGCAGCGCACGGCCGCTGCGGTCGCGCTCGATCTTGGCGACGACGCGGATCCAGCGGCTCTCGCCGTCGTTCGGGCGGATGATGCGGTATTCGGCCGTGTAGTCTTCGCCGCCGGCCTTGAGCACGCCGAACAGGTGCCGGATCGTGCGTTCGCGATCCTCGGGGTGGATGCGCGCGACCCAGTTCTCATAGGTCTCGTTGACCTCTTCGGGCGGCAGCCCGTGCACCAGGAGATATTCGGGAGAGCGGCGGTTGCGCACGCCGTCGCGGAAATCGATCTCGAGTCCGCCGACCCGCGCGATGCGCTGGATCCGCGCCAGTTCCGCCTCGCGCTCCTGGAGCTCGCGATGGGCGCGATCGCGTTCGCGCGCGATCTCCTCAAGATGCTGCCGCAGCCGTTCGGCTGCCGCAGCTTCGGGAAGCACATCAGCGGGATCGGATGGGGTCATGCGCGCCGGCAACCTCTCGGTGCAGTTTCACACAGGACGCGGCGGCTTTGCCAGCTTGATTTACGGCGGTCACTTGCCCTTCACTGGTTCTTCACTTGCCACTCACTTGGCCTTGGGCGGACGGCAATTATAGGCCCGGCGGAACCCGGCCGCCTGTGCATCCTCCTCGGAGCAGAACCAGCGATCCGGATTGCCGAGGCCCGGGTAACTGCGGCACGCTTGCAGATGGTAGATGCCGACATTGCCGGTGACGCGGGCGCGCACGGCGTACTTGCCCTTGATGTTGCAGCTGGCCGGCATCGGCAGGTCGTCGGGGAAGAGCGCGTCGCGGATCTGCTGGTCGCGGTCGCCGGGGCAGGCGTTGCCGAGCAGGGCGCCGTCCTTCCTGGCCGTACGAAAGTCGCGCGGCGCCACGAAGCAGCCCTTCCAGAGCCCGGCGCGATTGTCCTTGGCGGTGGCTTCGTCCGGCTTGAATCGGCCAGTGGCCGATTCCTCGACATTGAGAGCATAGCCCTTCTGGACCAACACCTGGCTGAGGCTGGTCGGGTCGCCCTCGATCTTGCAGACGCCGAGGCGGCGCTTCTTGAAGGTCGGATCGACGCCGATATCGTCGCAGTGAACCTGCTTGCCGCCGATCAGCCTGGTCAGCTGGTCGCGCGCCTCGATCCCGCAGGTCCAGACGTCGGCGTGCTCGTCGATGCAAAGCTGATCGACCGCCGGCGCGTCGATGCCGTCGAGCCGATAGGTCGTGTTGCCGAGCTGAACGGTGCCGGCGTCCTTGATGACCGCTGACGCCGTGGGGCCTGCGGTTGCAGTCAGGCTGGTGGTTGCAGAGAGGCAGGCCAGGAGAAGCGTGGTGGCGACCGGATTTCGAAACCGCATTTTCTCAACTTCAGATCTTTGGCGGGCATCTGAACTTCTAGCACAAGCCGGTACGATCCAACCAAGGACTGTTCGCGAATAGGGGCGTGCGCACCGTCACGTCCCGATCGGCATTCCGCGACGTAGAACGGCCGGACATTGCCATTGAAGGGATGCGCATGGCCGAGTTCAATCATCAACGTCCTCGCCGAAATCGTCACCGACATCTGGACCTGCAATGCCTCGCGCGCTGGCGGCGGAAGAGAGGGGCGGCCCAGGAGACCGCGTCCGATCGAAGATCCGATTGACTTGATGAGAACAAACTAGGAACATGATGCGCCACCTGAACCCGGATAACCAATGATGTCTGCACGGCCCGAATCTGACGACGATGACGGGCTGGAAGCCGCTGTCGATCAGGCCATTTCCGCCTGCGGCGGGAATCTGCGCGCCACCATCCGGGCGCTGATCGTGGCCAACGAATTCCTGGAGAACGAGGTCAGCGAACTGATGAAAGCCGTCGCCAAGGCGCATTCGCGTGGCCGCTTCAAGACCTATTCGGGCTGAAATACCCCTCAGGCTACCGCCGAGGATTTGGCCGAGGATTTGGCCAGGTATCGGGCAGGGCGTGCATTAGACCGTTGCCTCCGGGGCAATTTGCTGTACCACGGAGTGGTTACGCCCAATCGCCCGTGCCAGATTGCGCGGGGAGGAATCCTGCCAAAGCCCAAGTGCTAAGAAGCACAAGTCCTAAGAAGCCCAAGCAAGAAGAGCATGTTCAAGAAAATCCTGATCGCCAACCGCGGCGAGATCGCCTGCCGGGTCATCAAGACTGCGCGCCGTATGGGGATTGAGACGGTTGCCGTCTACTCCGAGGCCGACCGCGACGCGCTGCATGTCGAGATGGCCGATGAAGCCGTGTTGATCGGCCCGCCCGCCGCGGCCGAGAGTTATCTCTTGATCGACAAGATCGTCGACGCCTGCCGCAAGACCGGTGCGCAGGCGGTGCATCCCGGCTACGGCTTCCTGTCGGAGCGCGAGGCGTTTCCGCGCGCGCTGGAAGCCGCCGGCATCGTCTTCATCGGTCCGAACCCCGGCGCCATCGCCGCGATGGGCGACAAGATCGAATCCAAAAAGGCGGCGGCCAACGCCGACGTCTCGACCGTGCCGGGCTTTCTCGGCGTCATCGAGGACGGTAAGCATGCGGTGAGGATTGCCGATGCGATCGGCTATCCCGTGATGATCAAGGCCTCCGCCGGTGGCGGCGGCAAGGGCATGCGGATCGCCTATTCGACGAGGGAGGTCGAGGAGGGATTCGGGCTCGCCAAGGCCGAGGCCAAGGCCTCGTTCGGCGACGACCGCGTCTTCATCGAGAAATTCATCGTCGATCCCCGGCACATCGAGATCCAGGTGCTCGGCGACAAACATGGCAACGTGATCTATCTCGGCGAGCGCGAGTGCTCGATCCAGCGCCGCAACCAGAAGGTCATCGAGGAGGCGCCGTCGCCGCTGCTCGACGAGACCACCCGCCGCAAGATGGGCGAGCAGGCGGTCGCGTTGGCGAAGGCGGTGAACTACGATTCGGCCGGCACTGTGGAATTCGTCGCCGGCCAGGACAAGAGCTTCTACTTCCTGGAGATGAACACCCGCCTGCAGGTCGAGCATCCCGTCACCGAATTGATCACCGGCATCGACCTCGTCGAGCAGATGATCCGCGTCGCCGCCGGCGAGAAGCTCGCGATCGTGCAGAAGGACGTGACGCTGACCGGCTGGGCGGTGGAATCCCGCGTCTATGCCGAGGATCCGTTCCGCAACTTCCTGCCCTCGATCGGGCGCCTGGTGAAATATCGTCCGCCGGCCGAGGCCAGCCATGACGGCATCACGATCCGCAACGACACCGGCGTGCAGGAGGGCGGCGAGATCTCGATCCATTACGATCCGATGATCGCCAAGCTCGTCACCCACGCCCCCTCGCGCGCCGCGGCGATCGAGGCGCAGGCGACCGCGCTCGACGCGTTCTATGTCGACGGCATCCGGCACAACATTCCGTTCCTGTCGGCCTTGATGAATCATCCGCGCTGGCGCGAGGGCCGGCTCTCGACCGGCTTCATCGCGGAGGAATTTCCCAAGGGATTTTCGGCACGCGCGCCCGAGGGCGAGATCGCGCGGCGGCTGGCCGCGGTCGGCGCCGCCATCGACCACGTGCTGGGCGAGCGCAAGCGGCAGATTTCCGGCCAGATGGGCGGCCGCGTGGTGCAACGCGAGCGCCGCCGCGCGGTGTGGCTCGACCACGCCGAGATCGCACTCGACGTCGCGCGCGAGGCCGACGCGATAGCTGTGCGCTTCATCGGCACCGACGGGCTGCCGGGCAATCCGCACAATCTGGTGTCGAGCTGGGTGCCCGGCGAGCCGGTCTGGCAGGGCACCGTCGACGGCAATTTTGTCGCCGTGCAGGTGCGGGCGATCAACAACGGCTTCCGCCTCGCGCATCAGGGCTTTGAGGTCCCGGTCTATGTCTTCACCGAGACCGAGGCGACCTCGGCGCGGCTGATGCCGGTGGTCTCGGCCGCCGATACCGGCAAGAAGTTGCTGTGCCCGATGCCTGGTCTCGTGGTGTCGATCGCGGTGACCGAGGGGCAGGAGATCAAGGCCGGCGAGACCCTGGCGGTGGTCGAAGCCATGAAGATGCAGAACGTGCTGCGCGCCGAGCGTGACGGCACGGTCAAGAAGATCCACGCCGCCGCCGGCGCCACGCTCGCGGTCGACGCGCTGATCCTGGAGTTCGCTTAGCACCGTCATTGCGAGCGCCAGCGAAGCAATCCATCTAACCGCGCATGATGAGAGATGGATTGCTTCGTCGCTTCAGTGCAAAATTGCTTAGCAATTTTGCCGCGGGCTCCTCGCAATGACGTGGATGGAGACACATCATGGCCTTCCGCAAACGCCGCGAAGCACTGCGATCGATTCTCAACGGATCAACCTGCATCCGCCCGGGCTCGGTCTATGACGCGACCTCGATCCGGATTGCGGAGGATCTCGGCTTCGAGCTCGGCATGTTCGGCGGCTCGGTGGCCTCGCTCGCTGTGCTCGGCGACCCCGATATTGCGCTGATCACGCTGACCGAATTCGCCGAGCAGATACGCCGCATGTCGCGTGCGTCGACGCTGCCGGTGCTCGTCGATGCCGACCACGGTTACGGCAACGCGCTCAATGTCCGCCGCACCGTGCAGGAGGTGGAGGCGGCTGGCGCGGCCGGCCTTACCATCGAGGACACGCTGCTGCCGCAGGCGTTCGGCCAGGCCAAGACCCAGCTGATCTCGCTGGAAGAAGGTGTCGGCAAGATGAAGGCCGCGCTTGATGGCCGCAGCGATCCGTCGCTCGTCATCCTGGGCCGGACCGGTGCCGTCTCGATCACTGATCTCGACGATGCGATCGCACGCGCCAGGGCCTATGAGGCGGTCGGCGTCGACGGCTTGTTCTTCACCGGCATCAGATCGCGAGGCGAACTGGAGGCGCTCTCGGCCGCGACGACGCTGCCGATCGTGCTCGGCGGCGCGCCGGAGGAGATGACCGCGCTCGACTATCTGGCAAGCCAGCGCGTCAGGATCGCGCTGCAAGGCCACGCACCATTCGCGGCCGCAACCCAGGCCGTCTTCGAGACGCTGAAGGCGCTGCGCGAAGGCACCTCGCCGAAGAACCTCAGGGGCATTGCCTCGTCCGAACTGACCGGTCGCGTCATGCGCGAGGCGGAGACCAAGGCGCGCAGCGGCGAGTTCCTTGGTCTGAAGAAATGAGCGGCGTGATCCGCCACGTCACCATCAGCGGTCGCGTCCAGGGCGTCGGCTATCGCGCCTGGGTCGACGAGCAGGCAAACGCACGCGCCCTCGAAGGCTGGGTCCGCAACCGCCGCGACGGCAGCGTCGAGGCGGTATTTGCCGGCCCCGACGACGTCGTCACTGACATGATCGCGGCATGCAACCGCGGTCCGTTCTCGGCGCGCGTTGCTGCCGTGCACGCCGCATCAGGCAATTCCGATCTTTTGAACCAGCGCCAGGCAGGGGAGCGGTTCTCGGTCCTGCCGACGGTCTAACGCGCGGCATCACGCGACCGCCGAGATCACCAGCGCTTGAATCCGGCCTTCGATCGCGCCGCTGCCGAAGCGGCGGGCAAGCGCCGACGCGGCGTGCTCGGTCGCAGCATCAAGGCCGACACCGCCGCGCGCCTCGATCTCGCCGCGCAATGGTGATCCCTGGCAAAAGCCGATCGCAGGATCATGAGGCGCATTGGCCCGGCTTTGCAGCTGAACATCGTCGATCTCGATCTTGCTGAAGCCCGCGGCTGCAAGGTCGGCGCGGATCGGGTCGGCCGCGTAGTGGCCATAAGGCGTGCGCGCCAGGAAGCGCGGCGGATCGGCCGGAAAGACCTCCGCCAATGCCTGGGTCACCACGTCGGCAAACTCGTTGTCTTCGATGCGACCCCACATGCTGAACAGGAAACGGCCGCCCGGCTTCAGCACACGGCGCGCCTCCGAATAACCCTTGGGTTTGTCGGGGAAGAACATCGCGCCGAATTGGCAGGCGACGACGTCGAAGCTCGCATTGTCGAACGGCAGGTTCAGAGCGTCGGCCTGCCGCCACGTGATGGCGGTCCCGCCCGGCATCTGTGACTTCGCTCGTTCGAGCATCGGTTCATTCAGGTCGGTCGCCACGATCCTGGTGTCGCTGCCGAGCGCGGACGCCAGCGCGCGAGTGACGGCGCCGGTGCCGGTTGCCGTCTCAAGCAGGTCGCGCGGGCCAAGAACCTTGGCGCGTTGCGCCAGATCGCGTGCGTAGGGTTCGAAAATCATCGGCACGAGGAGCCGGTCGTAGAGCTCCGGAATGGACCCAACGAACTCCTTGTCGGACGCCGGCATGCGCAATCTCCCTTGCGGCCGCGACGCGGGCAACCCGGTGCACGGCTCAATCATCCACCCGGATCAGCTTGGACGAGGAGCTCGGGGGTCACAAAGGAAAACTCCTCACCTGTAACGAATGGTATTCGCGGGGGGGGGGGCGTCGGATAGGTCAGGAGACCTGCCATGCCTCCTGCGCTTTCGTTGAACGCAGGTCAGCCTTGACTTCTGCTCCGAATGATCTGATATTTCTGTCATGACAGAAATAACCGCCAAGAAAAAACTTCCTGCCGTCGTCGAGCGCTTCATCCTGCATTGGGGCGACATGGGCGACGAATGGGGCGTCAACCGCTCGGTGAGCCAGATCCACGGGTTGCTCTACCTCGCCGAAGCGCCGATGACGGCAGAGGACATTGCCGACACCCTCGGCATGGCGCGCTCCAACGTCTCCAACTCGATCAAGGAGCTCTTGTCCTGGGGATTGATCCGGCGAGTGCCGATCCTTGGCGACCGCCGCGACCACTTCGAGGCCGAGACCGACATCTGGGAGGTCGCGGCCAAGATCGCGGCGGGACGCAAGGAGCGCGAAATCGATCCCGCGCTCGCAGCGTTGCGCGCCTGCGTCTCCGACGCGGCCGGCGATCCGGCCATCAGCCCGCTCGCGAGCAAGCGGCTGAAGGAGATGCTGACATTCACCGAGCTTGTCGACCGCTGGTACACGCAGATGCTGAACGTGCCGCGGCCGCGCCTGGTCGCGCTGATCAAGCTCGGCGAGAAGATCGTGAGTTTCCTGCCGACAGGCAGAGTCAAATAAAGGCGGCGGCGTAACGAGAGTGTGCGATGGCGTCAGCAAGGATATCCACCTTAAAGACAGCGCCGGCTTCCGATACCAAGCTGCTCGACGACCATCGCTTCCGCGCATTGCTGTCGGACGAGGATTGGGGCCGCCTGCCGGTTGCCATCTGGCGGCGCTTCTCGAAACGGTTTGAAGACGGCAACACCGTCGTCTATGTCGGCGAGGTCGAGGAGGCCTCGTGCAGCCGCATCGGCTGGTGGCTGGCGCAGGCCGCGCGGCTGATCGGCGGGCCGTTCCCGACCGGCACCGAAACGCGCGTGCCGATGATCGTCACCGTCACCGAGGACGCGGCCAGCGGCGGCCAGGTCTGGACCCGCATCTGCGCGCGCCGCGACGGCTTTCCGCAGGTGATTCATTCCGCCAAGCGTTTTGCCGGGTCCACCGGGCTCGAGGAATATGTCGGCTTCGGTGTCAGCATGGCGCTGCGGATCGCGGTCGAGCACGAGGCGCTGGTGTTTCGCAGCGTCGGCTATTCGCTGCAGCTCGGCCCGTTTCGGATGCCGCTGCCCGAATGGCTCACACCCGGCGATCTCACCGTGACCCATTCCGATCTCGGCTGCGGCGACTTCCGCTTCACGCTGGAGATCATCCACCCGCGTTTCGGCCGGCTGATCCGTCAGTCCGCTGTGTTCAGGGAGGCCACGCCATGACGCCGCTGCTTTGGACGCTTGTCGCCATCCAGATTGCGATGGGCGCATTCGATACGTTCTATCACCACGAATTCACCGAGCGGCTGGCCTGGCGTCCTTCGCAGCGCCACGAGCTCCAGCTGCACGGCGTGCGCAACATGCTCTATGCGCTGGTGTTCCTCGTGCTCGGCTGGCTGGAGGTGCACGGCATTCTAGCGATCGCCATCATGGCCGTCCTCGTCGTCGAGGTCGTCATCACCTTGATGGATTTCGTCGAGGAGGATCTGAGCCGAAAGCTGCCGTCGAGCGAGCGGATCAATCACACGCTGCTGGCGATCAACTACGGCGCCATCCTCGTGCTGCTGGTGCCGGTCCTGATCGGCTGGGCGATGCTGCCGACCGCCGTCGCGCCGGCCTATGCGGGTCCGCTAACCCTGTTCGCGACCGCTGCGGCCTTCGGCGCCGCGCTGTTCGGCGCGCGCGACTTTGCCGCGGCCAGACGCCTCGGACGAATGGCCAGCGTGCCGGCCGCGACGCTGGTCGAGAAATTGCCGGCGCGGCAGACCGTGCTCGTCACCGGCGCGACCGGCTTCATCGGCAGCCGCCTGGTGGCGAGCCTCACCATATCCGGCCATCAGGTGATTGCGTTGATCCGCAATCCGGCAAAGGCCGACATGCTGCCGCCGCCGGTGACGCTGATCACGAGCCTTGACCAATTGCCCGCCGACTCCGGGATCGACGCCATCGTCAATCTCGCGGGCGAGCCGATCGGCAACGGCCTGTGGACCGAGGCCAAGCGCCGCAAGATCATCGCCTCACGTATCGACATGACGTCTGACGTGATCAAGCTGATCGCGCGCCTCGAACGCAAGCCGTCGGTACTCGTGAGCGGCTCCGCGATCGGCTGGTACGGACTCTGGCAGGACCAGGTGCTGACCGAGTCGGCGAAATCCCACGCCTGCTTCAGTCACGAATTGTGCGAGGCCTGGGAGAATGCGGCCAAGCCGGCCGCGGATCACGGCGTGCGCGTGGCATATTTGCGGATCGGTCTCGTGGTCGGCACCGATGGCGGCTTCATCACGCGGATGCTGACGCCGTTCGAGTTCGGGCTCGGCGGCCCGCTCGGCTCGGGCAAGCAGTGGATGTCGTGGATCGAGCGCGACGACCTCGTGCGCCTGATCGCGCATGTGATTGCGAGACCCGAACTGTCCGGTCCTGTCAACGCGACCGCGCCGATCCCGGTGACCAACACGAAATTCACCGAGGAGCTCGGACGCCGTCTGCACCGGCCGGCGATCTTCCGCGTGCCGGCGGCGCTGCTCCGTGCCGTTGGCGGCGACTTCGCCGACGAGCTCCTGCTCGGCGGCCAGCGCGTGCTGCCGAACAAGGCGCTGAGCAACGGCTTTGTGTTCCGGCACGAAACCCTGCGCAGCGCGTTCGATGCGATCTTGTGAGGAGGCCCCGGATGTGCAGCACCTGTTCCCGTGCATTCGGAGGTTGGCTTGCGGGCTGTGGCGCCGCGACGGCGGTGATTTCCGCCGTCGGTCAAACCATTCTGATGATGACGTCGCACGGCGATGTCGCGCGGCTGCTCTACGGCATCGTCGTGATGTTGCCCTCCGTCGGCCGCGGTCTTCATCATCACTTGTCTGCTCACAGCAATTCCCACTGTGATCGTCGTCTGGTTCACTGAGGAGTTCCATATCCGAGCCGCGGGATTTTTCGCCTGCGCAGGCGCGGCGATCGGCGCGTTGTGCATCACTGTCCTTCTACGATCCCTGGCTGTCTGGACATCCGGACTGGTTTGCCTGTTCGTCGTGGCCGGGTTTGTTGCCGGCCTGACCTACTGGTTCGTGATGTGCGAACTGGCGGCAGGCGAAGACTCGATGTGAACCGCTACGATGTTCAACCTATGCTGCCGAGGCCACGCTCCGAAACGTCGCAGCCAGCGTCCTGAGTGCCGCGAGCTTGGCGGGATCGCCGACCTTCGAATGCAGCATCACCTTCGACGTGCCGAGCCGAGGTAGCTTGTGGGCAGGGCCGATATCGACCAGGCCCGGCGGCGCGATGCGGCGGACGAGGGGCGCGACGGCCAGCCCTGCAAGCGCGGCCGCCACCACCGCGGTGACGCCGCCGCCGACGAAGCTTTCGGTCCACGCGATGCCGGCCTTGTCCAGCGCGCGCACGGCGAGGGCGCGCACGCCGCAGGGCGGCGCCAGCGTTGCCAGCGGCAACGCATCGCCGCGCGGCCAGACGAAGCGTTTGGCGGCGAACCAGCCGAATTCGTCCTCGGTCAGTTTCTCGCCGCCGCGCCGGCTGCCTTCCTGGCGCACGATCACGGCGTCGAGCTCGCCGCCATCGTAGGCATCGAGCATTTCGCGCGAGAAGCCGATGGTCACGGAGAGGGCAAGCTGGGAGGCCATCGCGTGCAGCCGCTCCAGCAGCGGCACCAGCTCCGGGCCCGCGGCGTGATCGCTGATCCCGAGCGTGAGCTGCTGGCGCGCCGGTTTCTCGCCGGCCAGCGCGCGATCATGCACCTCGATCAGCGCGCGGGCGTGGTGCAGGAAGGCCGCGCCGTCGGCGGTCAGCCGCACCGCGCGCGGCGAGCGCTCGACCAGCCGCTTGCCGAGCACCGTTTCGAGCCGCTGCAATTTCATGCTGATCGCCGCCTGCGTGGTGCCGAGTGCTTCGGCTGCCCGGGTGAAGCCCTGCAGCTCGGCGACGAGGAGGAAGGCCTGCACGGTGTCGATGTCGAGCGTCGTCGTCATGATCAATGATCGTTATCATTGCTATCCAGCTTGATAAGATACCAAGATGATGCGCAAAGGTCTAGCTAGAGGGCGCGCGATTGACCGCGCCAACCAAGTTCAAGGAGACCGAACATGCCCCTCATCACCGTCACCTATGCGACGTCCCGTGAGAGGCCGTCGCTGAAGTCCGACATCGCCGCCGCGGTGTCGGAGTTGACCGCCGGGATTCTGCACAAGGATCCCAAGGTCACTGCTGTTATCGTGAAGTCCGCCGACGCCGCCGACTGGTTCGCCGGCGGCAAGTCGCTGGCCGAGCAGGGGCTTGCGAGCTACTGGCTCGACATCCACGTCACCGAGGGCACCAACACCAAGGACGAGAAGGCGACCTATCTCGCGGCACTGTTCAAGCGGATGGGCGAACTGCTCGGGCCGCTCCACACCGAGAGCTACGCCCATGTCGACGAGGTGAAGGGCGATGCCTACGGCTTCGGCGGCCTCACCCAGGAGCGCCGCTATATCGCCGGCAAGCTCGAGATCGTGCCGCAGAACGCGGCGTGAAGCCTATGACGTCGCTTCCGGCAGGCGCGCTGCGCTATCGCCGAACACCGCGGAAAAGGCCTGCCGGAGCGCGATGTCGACATCGGCCATCGTGACCGGCAATCCGAGATCGACCAGCGAGGTGACGCCGTAGCGCGGATCGACCACGCCGCAGGGCACGATGGCCTGGAAGTGCGATAGATCAGGCTCGACATTGATCGCGATGCCGTGGAACGAGACCCAGCGGCGCAGCCGCACCCCGATCGCGGCGATCTTGTCCTCATGGCCCGGTCCCTTGTCTGGGCGCCGTACCCAGACCCCGACGCGGTCCTCGCGGCGCTCGCCGCGGACGTTGAAGGCGGCGAGGGTGCGGATGATCCATTCCTCCAGCGAAGCGACATAGGCGCGCACATCGGGCCGGCGCCGCTTGAGGTCGAGCATCACATAGGCGACGCGCTGGCCCGGGCCGTGATAGGTGACCTGGCCGCCGCGGCCGCTCTGGAAGGTCGGAAAGCGCGGCGCGAGCAAATCGTCGGCCTTGCCGCTGGTGCCGGAGGTATAGAGCGGCGGGTGCTCGAGCAGCCATACCAGTTCGGGAGCCGAGCCCGCCGCGATCTTCGCCACCCGGTCATCCATTGCGGCGAGCGAATCGGGGTAGGGCACCGCGCGGTCCGAAACCCGCCATTCGACCGCTTCGCCGCCCGAAGGGCGCGCAAAGGTCGTCAAATCGAGGCTCTGGCGGTCGTTAACCATTAGCTAACCCTAACGTGGTCAGGTGAACCCACAATCTAGTTCCCCGTTGGCGGTCCAGAAGTGCCCACCCTCGATAAAGTCAGCGTTGATCTCATGGTGGTCCTCGGCACCACCACGATGCCGATTCACCAGGTCATGCGGCTATCCCGCGGCGCCATCATCGAACTCGATGCCACCGAGGCCGACGAGGTCAAGATCCTCGCCAACAACCTGCCGGTGGCCAGCGGCGTGGTCTTGGTCGACCGAAACCGGATTGCGGTCGAGGTCAAGCAAATGCTGCCGAAATCTCCCGGCGTTCGCAGTTAATTCCCGCATTAATCGCCTTGTCCCTGCATCCGTGATTTGTTACATGGCCCCGTCGATCCGGCGGTGCCTTCGGGGTTCCATCCGGTATCCCAAGCGCTCGTGGCGGAATTGGTAGACGCGCTGCCTTGAGGTGGCAGTGGGTAACACCGTGGGGGTTCGAGTCCCTCCGAGCGCACCACACCTCAGCTGATCCTTGAAATCGCTGGACTTTTCGGAGCATGGCCGCTCGCCGGCTATGCCGGCCCGTGCCTCGGGGGGGGGGGCAGGTCCGACGAGAGGAGGCGCGTGACGTGGAGGTGCCGGTCGATGCGGTCATGTAACACCGGTCAGGTAGATTCGCGGATGCATGGCCTTACCGGTTTGGTGTTGCCGACCGAAGCCGGCCGCTTTCCCCCGATTACGCGGCCGCAAGCCTGCCCCACCCGGAGCGCCTGATGATCTTTGCCAGCTACGCCTACCGTGTCATCTCCAACTTCGTGTTTCTGGGGCTGGTCTATTTCACGCTGAACCTTCTGGAGAAGGACGAGCAGCGCGCGACGGTCGCGATCCTGATCCTGGTCTATGCGGCGATGCACGCCTTTTCCGGCCTGCGCTCGTTCTATTTCTTCCAGCGCATCGAGCGCCTGGTGGGTGAGACGCGGCGGCCAATGTCACTGTGCTCAGGCATGCCGGCGAGATCAAATCCTATATCGACATCTTCTTCCTGGCGCTGGTGATCCTGCTCTGCGTCGCCAAGATCATGGCCAGCTAGATCACGTCAATCGGGCACGCGCTTGCCGGCCGCCGCCGCCTCGGCGCGCGGCGTGCGCTTCTTCAAATTATTGGCGACGTGGACTGAAGCATTGTCCGCGGCCGGCGGCGCGACATGCAAGGGGGCGCCGTGCGCTCTGCCGTGCGCCGCGGCGGGCGCCTGATGCGCGGCGTGCTTCGGATGCCCGGCCTGGCGCGCGGAGAACGCCTGCGCGCGCGGTACGCCAGCGCCTACGGCCGCGCGCTGCGCCAGGCGGCGATTGGCCGTCGATCGGGCCGCGAGCAAGGTCAGGTCGAGCGCTTCGGGAACGCGGAACACGTCGGACGCCGGGACCGGCAATGTCGAGACCGATGCGAACCGCGCAAGCTGCGGCTGCGGCCACAGCGTGCGGACGGGCATCGCGACCCGGGTGCGCTGTGCGTGGTCGAGGATGTCGGCATCGCGCCAATCCATGTCGGCAAGCACCGGGGCAGGCAGCGCCCGCGTCGCGGTGAACACGAAGTTCGGAATTTTGGGCCAGCGCGTGGTCGCCACCGTCTCGGTCGGTGGATGCAGGTACCATTGCTGCGGCTGGGTCGGCGTCGCCGGGCGATCGGGCGTTGCGGGCACGACATGAACGATCCGGTAGCCGCGCTCCTTCAGCGTGTTGAGGATGCGCGGCAGCGCCGCAACGGTGCGCGGCTGGATGTCGTGCAGCAGCAGGATGCCCTTGCGCTTGGCTTCGATCCGCTGGATCGCGAGGTCATAGACCCGCTGCGGCGAGATGTGGCGCCAGTCGTCCGCGGGGAAGTCGGCGCTCCAGACCTGGATGCCCTGGGACGCCAGATAGGCCTCCGGGATCTCGGCGCGCATCAGGCCGGGAATCCGGAAGAACGGCGCGAGCTTGCTCTTGTCGCCATTGAGGGCGGCGAGCGTCGAGGCGATGCCGTCGTCGACCTCCTGCCGCACCTTCTCGAGCGGCATCTTGTTCATCGTCAGCGGATGGTTCTGGCTGTGCGTGCCGACGGTATGGCCGGCCGCGATCAGCTTGCGCACGCCCTCTGGATTAAACCGGGCCTGGGAGCCGATGGTGAAGAAGGTCGCCTTGACGCACTGGCTGGCGAGAATGGCCAGCACCTGGTTGCTGTATTTCGGCAGCGGCCCGTCGTCGAAGGTCAGTACCACTTCGTGATCGGCGAGCGGCAAGGTCTCCGGATACTGCATGGTGCCGATCCGGGGATGCTCCTTGGGATCGACGACGAGGGTCCGCGAAGTGCCGAGTGCGTTGGGGTTAGGGCAGTCTGCGGCGAGGGCAGCGTACGGCGTCATCAAGCCGCAGCCCAGCAGCGCCGCACGGACCACGGTCCGCGACCGCTTCCGGATCATCACCAGGACGTTTGCAATCATCGAATCTCGGCCGCATTCCAAACGCACTGACGAATCCTTAGGTGCGGCGCCATGAATGCCGCCTTAACGGTCTGTAATCCACCTAGGGTCCCGGGTTCAATGTGTCCGGTCGGACACGGTTTTCATCGCCGCCGGGACGATGTGGACGACGTGGTAATTATGCTCCTGCAGGTACCTCAAGAAGGCGGGCAGCATCTCGGCCGTCCGCATTTGCGGGTCATGCAGCAGGATAATTCCCTTGCGGTGGCCTTCGAGCCGCCCGGTAAGCAGCTTGAGTTCCTCCTCGGGGGCCATCTTGTTCCAATCGCTGGCCCAGAAATCAGCTCCGAACACCGCAATACCGCGCTTTTCCAGGTGGCCGAGCAGGGCGGGCGTCGACTCGAAATAGGGGAACCGGAAGAACGGCGTGCTCGGAATCGTGCTCGCGGTCCCGCGCAGGGCCTTCTGGACCGCTTCGATCCCCAAGTTGATGTTCGCCTCGGCCTGATCCGTCGGCATCCTGTTGAGATGCGGATGGTCCCAGCTGTGATAGCCGATGGTGTGGCCGAGGCGCGCGATCTTGCGGACCATATCGGGATGATCGGCCGCGTTGCGGCCGACCATGAAAAAGGTGGCCTGGACGCATTCGGCCGCCAGCGCTGTCAGCACCTTGTCGGTGACCCCCGGCGTCGGTCCGTCGTCGAAGGTCAGCACGACTTCGCCATCCCTGAGCGGCAGGGTCTGCGGAAAGCTCTTCAGCCCGACGCGCGGATAGGTCGCGGGGTCGACCTCGAGCACACGTGAGGTACCGAGCGCGTCCTTGCGCTGGCATTCGGCGGCGTGCGCCGAGCCGAACAGCGCAACAGGCGCGAGCGCGACCAGCGCCGCGAAAGCCTTCCGGAGCGGTCGCGGTGCGCTCGACATCTTTCTCATTGCACTGGGCCCCACCGATTAGGTAATCCGTTCCGCACTCATCCAACCAGTTTTTCCCCTCCTGTCAAACCGGCGAAACACGGCATGGCCGAGAATTTCGACGTTGCCGAACCCGCCGAGGCCGATCCGCTGGCCCGGATGCCGATGCGGAACGAGGAGGGCGAGCTCCGCGGCGAATTCGTCGCGGCGATCACCCGGGCCATCCACGCCGCCGACCGGCCACTGCTGTGCGAGGTGGTGGCGGAACTGCACGAGGCCGATCTCGGCGACCTGATCGCGGCGCTGGAGCCGGACGACCGCGTCACCCTGGTCGAGATCACCGGCACCGATTTCGACTTCTCGGCGCTCAACGAGGTCGACGAGACCGTCCGCGAGGAGATCCTCGAGGAACTTGAGCCGGAGACGGTTGCCGAAGGCGTCCGCGAGCTCGAATCCGACGACGCCGTCGAGCTCCTGGAGAGCCTCGACGAGGAGGACCAGGAAGAGATCCTGGAGAAGCTGCCGGCGGCCGAGCGCGAGGACATCGAGCGCAGCCTGCTGTACCCGGAGAATTCCGCCGGCCGGCGGATGCAGACCGAGTTCATCGCGGTGCCGCCGGATTGGAATGTCGGGCAGGCGATCGACTACATGCGCGACACGCCGGATCTGCCTGACCGCTTCTACGAGATCTATGTGGTCGACGCCGACAAGCATTTGCTCGGCGCGGTGCCGCTCGACGTGCTGCTGCGCACGCGCCGCCCGGTTCCGGTCAAGGACCTGATCGACGAGGACCGCCGCCGGGTCTCCGCGCTGGAGGACCAGGAAGAGGTCGCGCGGGTGTTCGGCAAGTACAACCTGGTCGCAGCTCCCGTGGTCGACACCACCGACCGGCTGGTCGGCGTGATCACCATCGACGACGTCGTCGACGTGATCGAGGAGGAGGCCGACGAAGACTTGAAGGCGCTCGGCGGCGTCACCAGCGACGAAGAGCTGTCCGACACGGTGTGGACCATCGCCCGCGGCCGCTTCAACTGGCTCTTGGTCAATCTCGCCACCGCGTTCCTGGCCTCGTCGGTGCTCGGCCTGTTCGAGGGCCAGCTCGAGAAGATGGTGGCACTTGCGGTGCTGGCGCCGATCGTGGCGAGCCAGGGCGGCAATGCCGCGACCCAGACCATGACGGTCGCGGTGCGCGCGCTCGCCACCCGCGAGCTCGGCCCGTACAACGCGATGCGGGTGGTGCTGCGCGAGACCATGGTCGGGCTCGTCAACGGCATCGCCTTTGCCGTCATCACCGGCGTCGCCGCGGTGGCCTGGTTCAAGATCCCCGGCCTCGGCATCGTGATCGGACTTGCGATCATCTGCAATCTGGTGGCCGGCGCGCTCGGCGGCATCCTGATCCCGATGGTGCTGGAACGGGTGCGGGCCGACCCCGCGGTCGCCTCCGGCACCTTCGTCACGACCGTCACCGACGTGGTCGGCTTCTTCTCGTTCCTCGGCATCGCCACGCTGTGGTTCGGGCTCAAGTAACGCGCTCGCGGGCAGGGCGGCGCATGGTTCGGGCGCGAGCCGCGCCGGGCCGCTTACCGTTAATCCGAACTTAACACGCTTCATCGATGATGCCGCTATCTCCAAGGGGGCCATCACGGGGGCCATCATGCAGCGGTTGCGGCTCAAGGCGGACGGACGGATCGTCGAATTGCGCGACGGGCAGGAAATTCCGCTCGCGCCCGCACATCCCGATCAGGCGGCGATGCAGCCTGCGGCCGCGCAGCCGGCCGTACGCGATCTGCGCCGCCGGGCCCGGCTCACCCAGCTCGAATTCGCCGCCAAGCTCGGCGTGCCGGTGGAAACCATCCGCAACTGGGAGCAGGGCAAGCGCGCGCCGCGCGGACCTGCCCGCGCGCTGCTTGCGGTGATCGCCCATTCGCCGGAGACGGTGTTCGCCGCGTTGTCGAGCGAGCCGACGGCGGCTTGAGCGGGTAGGGCGTACTTCGCCATCAGTATCAACCAACTGATCGCGCACTGCGCTGGCTGTGAGTCGAAGGCTGTGAGTCGAACTTCCGCATTCTCGCGACATGATTTGTCCGAGCTTTGCTCTTCGTTCCGCCCTCTCTTGAACAGAGGGCGCAGGGAAAGCCGGGTGCCGATCGCACCCATGGGCCCCGTGCAAAAGGTAGAAAGCACGGGGGTAGGACCACAGGTGTAACCGGATACAACCCGGCTTTCCCTGCGCGATGGTCTTCCGGCTTATACGTGCTCTCCCCGGTGAGACTGGGCTTTTTTGTCACCGTCTTCGCAACGACGCATTCACGTCCTGCGAAGAGACACCTGCCGCTAGGGCGTCAGGCCTGCACGATTTCACCGTCCGCGTCATGCGCACTCGTCAGTTGCGCTTGCCGCGTCCACCGCATCTCACCGCAACACCCGTGACGATGCGCAGCGCCCCTCGATCGGGTGAGACGGGTGCATCTATACACTGAGTTGTTCTTCGGATAAAGCGAAATATTTTCGCGCGCGAGGATTGACAGGTTTTGCTGAGTTGCCCGTCGGGGCCGATTGTCGCACCCAGTGGTGCTGCGTCGGCCGTATCAGCCCGTCATCGCGCCGCTACCACTTCGCCGTCTTCCTTCACGAACCGTCCAACCGGTGAGTCCAGAAGATCGATGACGGCCTCCGATGGCCGGCACAATCGCACGCCTTTTGGCGTCACCACGATCGGCCGGTTGATGAGAATGGGATGCGCCAGCATGAAATCGATCAACTCCTCGTCCGTCCATTTCGGTTGGTCCAGGCCGAGCTCCTTGTAAGGCGTTCCTTTCTCGCGCAGCAGGGAGCGCACGGGCATTCTCATCGTGGTAATTAGCTCCTTGAGCGTCTCGCGTGACGGCGGCGCCTTGAGATATTCGATGACGACGGGATCAGCGCCGCTCTGGCGGATCATCGCCAGCGTGTTGCGCGAGGTGCCGCAATCCGGGTTGTGATAGATCGTGACGGTCATTGACGCGCCTCCATTGCTGACACCGGTGCCGAGACGCCAGTTCCGGCTTCATACCAGCCTCTCGTTGCCTTGACGATGCGAACCACCGAGAGCATCACGGGGACCTCAACGAGAACGCCCACGACCGTCGCCAGCGCGGCTCCGGAATCAAGGCCGAACAGACTGATGGCGGCGGCCACCGCGAGTTCAAAGAAGTTGCTGGCGCCGATCAGGGCCGCAGGAGCGGCCACGCACCAGGCGACGCCGAAACGCCGGCTCAGCCAATAGGCCAGCCCCGCATTGAGGTAGACCTGGATCAGGATCGGCACCGCCAAAATTGCGATGACGGTCGGCTGCCTGATGATCTGCTCGCCTTGAAATCCGAACAGCAAAACGAGGGTCGCAAGCAACGCGACGAGCGAGATCGGCTGCAGCACACGCATGGTCCGGTTGAATGCTCCGCTGCCGCTGCGCAGCAGCGCGCTCCGCCAGACCTGTGCGATGGCGACGGGCACCACAATGTACAGGACCACTGACAGCAGTAGCGTCCCCCAGGGAACGGTGATTGATGCGACGCCTAACAGGAGGCCCACCAGCGGCGCGAACAGGAACACCATGATCGTATCATTCAGCGCGACCTGACTCAGCGTGTAGTGAGGCTCGCCCTCGCAGAGGTTGGACCATACGAACACCATCGCGGTGCAGGGCGCAGCCGCGAGCAGGATCAGGCCCGCGATGTAGGACGAAATCTGTCCGGGCGGGAGCAGGGGAGCAAAGACGTGGCCGATGAAGAACGATCCCAGCAGCGCCATCGAGAACGGCTTGACGGCCCAGTTGATGAACAGCGTGACGCCGACGCCCCGCCAGTGCTCGCGAACCCGGCCCAGCGAACCGAAGTCGATCTTGAGCAACATCGGCACGATCATTAGCCAGATGAGCATCGCGACCGGCAGGTTGACCTTGGCGATCTCGGCGGAAGCGACCGCGCCGAAGAAGCCGGGCATGATGTGCCCAAGTGCGACGCCGGCCACGATGCAGAGCGCGACCCAAAGGGTGAGGTATTTTTCAAAGATGTTCATTGTTTCATGCCACGTCGTTTCGTGAGGACGTCGCGCCCTCGGAACGCCCGATCTCGCGCAGCTTGGTGCCCAGCGAGAGCTTGTCGATGCTTCGCAGTGGAAGGTTGATGAAGAAGCCGATCCGGTTCTTCAGGTATCGGAACGCAGTCATGAAGGCCGCCTGTTTTTCCAGCTCGGTGCCCGTGGCCTCGGCAGGGTCTTCGATACCCCAATGGGCAGTCATCGGCTGACCCGGCCAGACCGGGCAGGCCTCGCCGGCGGCGTTGTCACAGACGGTAAAGACGAAATCCATCACCGGCGCATCAGGAGCGGCGAATTCCAGCCAGCTCTTTGGGCGCATGTCATCAACCGGGTAGTTCAGGCTCTCGAGCGTGTGCAGCGCCAACGGGTGCACCGCGCCCTTCGGAGAACTCCCGGCAGAAAAGGTTCTGAAGCGGCCGGCTCCATCTTTTCGCAGGATCGATTCTGCGAGGATCGAACGCGCGGAATTGCCGGTGCAGAGGAACAGCACGTTGTACGGATGGTCAGGCACGGCTTCGCTCCTTTCGCGCCGGAGGGCAACACGGTTGCAAGCTTTCGACGACTGGCGCGCAGACCTCGGGCCGGCCGTCGCAGCAATCACGAAGCAGGAACACAGCGACGTTGCGAAACTCGTCCAGGTTGGCGCGATAGACGATTGATCGGCTCCGCCTCTGCGATCTGACGAGGCGGGCCCGGGTGAGGATCGACAAATGAGCCGACAAGGTGTTCTGGGGCACTTCCAGGAGACGGGCGAGATCGCCCGCGGCCAATCCCTCGGGTTCGTGTTTGACGAGCGCCCGGAATGCTTCCAGACGGGTCGACTGCGAAAGGGCTGCGAGGGCCAGAACGGCTACTTCAGTTTCCATATATCCAGATTTATGGAAATGTTGCCGAGAGTCAACCGGATTTTGCGTTCGGTGCGACCGATGCATCCGGATATTTCGAATATTCTAGAAATATCGATTGACGCGGTGGGAATGTGGATGCATGATGTGATCATGAAGATCGATGATGCAGCAGCGCGCCTTGAGGCCTTGGGCAATCCAACGAGGCTCAAGATCTATCGAGCGCTCGTCCGTGCGGGCCATGCAGGCATGCCCGTCGGTCGCCTGCAGGAGCGGCTCAAGATTCCTGCGTCCACGCTGTCGCACCACGTGAAGGGGCTCGTTTCGGTAGGCCTTGTCTCTCAGAAGCGCGAAGGCACGACGCTGGTTTGTCACGCGGAGTACGATGCGATGCAGACGCTGGTGAATTTCCTCGTCGCCGAATGCTGCATCGAGGAGTCCGGCTGCGGCGCGGCGCAATCAGCCGCCTGATTTTTTGGATTATCATTCGATTATCCTAGAAAGATGGGAGAAAGCGATGAACTCGGCAAAGACGGTCGCTATCATCGGAGCAGGGCCGGTAGGCCTCGCCGCCGCGGCCCATTTGATGGAGCGCGACATGACGCCGGTGGTGCTGGAGGCTGGCGCCGAGGCCGGCCATGCGGTGAGCCAATGGCAGCACGTCCAGCTGTTCTCGCCCTGGGAGTATAATGTGAATCAAGCCGCCGCGCGGCTGCTTGCTGACATCGGCTGGAATCGGCCCGATCCCACCGTGTACCCGACCGGCGGCGAACTGCTCGATCAGTATCTCGTTCCGCTCGCCACCCGGACACCGCTCAAGGACGTGATCCGCACATCCAGCCGTGTCACCGCAATCTCGCGCGCCGGCTTTGACAAGGCCAAGACGAAGGACCGGGAAAAGGCGCGGTTCGAAATTCGCTATCAGAACGGCAAGGGCCACGAGACGATGCACGCAGATGCCGTGATCGACAGCTCCGGCACCTGGACGTCGCCGAACCCGGCGGGCGCCAACGGGCTTGCCGCCATCGGCGAGCGCGAAGCCCAACGGAACATCGCCTATGGGATGCCTGACGTGCTCGGCAAGGATCGGGACCGATATGCGGGCAGGGCAGTTGCCGTGCTGGGGGCCGGGCATTCAGCGATCGGCACGCTGATCGATTTGACGAAGCTGGCCGAGGAGGTGCCGAGCACGCGGCCGATCTGGCTGCTGCGTGGCAGCAACCCTGCAAAGGCCTTTGGCGGCGGTGCGAACGACAAATTGGTCGCCCGCGGCGAACTGGGCGTGCACTTTGCTTCGCTGGTCTCTTCGGGCCGTGTTCAGGTCGAAGCGGGCTTTCCGGTCGCCGCGATCGGCAGTCTGGATGGGCGGCTCCGGATCGCGACCGCCACGTCCTGTTGCGGACGCAGTGTCGTTGTCGACGAACTGGTCGTCGCGACCGGCTTCCGTCCCGACCTGTCGTTCCTCGGCGAGGTCCGTCTGCGGCTCGATCCGGCAATCGAAGCGCCGTTGGCATTGGCTCCCCTGATCGATCCGAACGAGCATTCCTGCGGAACGGTACGTCCGCATGGAGCGCGGGAGTTGGTTCAGGACGATCCCGGCTTCTACCTCGCGGGCATCAAGAGTTACGGCCGTGCGCCGACCTTCCTGATGATCACCGGCTACGAACAGGTGCGCTCGATCGCCGCCGATATCGCGGGAGATCGCGAAGCGGCGGAACGCGTGGAGCTCGAATTGCCCGAGACCGGCGTTTGTACGCGTGGAGGCGTCGAGGGCGAAGGCGCTGCGAGCGGCTGCTGCGGCGGCCCGGCCCCAGCTGGAGCCGACGCCTGCTGCGCGGACGACGCATCTGCCAAGGCGGCAGGTCGCGCCGGTTGTGGCTGCTCCTGATGGACCGCGGCCGACTCACGATCATTGCGGCGCTCGGTACGGCCCAGACCCTTGCCTGGGGTTCGAGTTACTATCTGCCCGCGATACTCGCAGATCCGATCGCGCACGATCTCGGGATTTCCAGCAACTGGTTCTTCGCGGCGTTTTCCGCATCGTTGGTGATCTCCGGGCTGCTTGGTCCGCGCGTGGGCCGGCAGATCGATCGCGTCGGCGGGCGGCAGGTGCTCTGCGCCTCGAACGTCGTCCTCGCAGCGGGGCTCGCCTTGCTCGGCGCCTCCGGGTCGGTGTGGACGATGTCGGCGGCATGGCTGCTGCTCGGCATCGGCATGGGGCTCGGACTCTACGACGCTGCGTTCGGCACGCTCGGACGCATCTATGGCAACGATGCGCGGGCCGCGATCACGGGCATCACGCTGATCGCGGGATTCGCCAGCACGGTCGGCTGGCCGCTGAGTTCGCTGGGCCTCGCCACGATTGGCTGGCGGGAGACCTGCTACGCCTGGGCGATTGCCCATCTCGTTATCGGACTGCCACTCAATCTATTGCTGCCACGCACCGAACGGGCGGCTTCATCCCAAGCTTTGCATGTGAAGCCCCATATCCGGATCGATCGGACCATGGTGGTGCTTTCATTCGCCTTTGCCGCCGCCTGGACGGTGACGTCGGCGATGGCGGCACATCTGCCGCGGATCGTGGAAGCCTTCGGGGCGACGCCGGCACAGGCCGTGTTCGCGGGCATGATGATCGGCCCGGCGCAGGTCGCCGCGCGTATTCTCGAGGCGGGCTTTCTCAGTCGTTTCCATCCGCTGCTCTCGACACGGCTTGCCTGCCTTACCCATCCGATCGGGGCGTGCGTCATCGGCATCTTCGGCGGCGGAGCCGCGGCCGCCTTCGCTCTTCTGCACGGTGCCGGCAACGGCATTCTGACGATCGCGCGGGGAACGCTGCCGCTCGCGATCTTCGGATCGGAGAACTATGCCTATCGGCTAGGATTGATCGGGGCGCCGTCGCGCATATGCCAGGCACTTGCTCCGCTGGCGTTCGGACTGCTGATCGAACCAATGGGACGGGCCGTGGTCGTGGTGTCGGCGGGGCTCAGCCTGTCGGCGCTGATCGCCCTGGCCATGCTGCCGCGAACCAAATCCGCGCCTTCGTCGGCGCCTGCGGAATAATCCACATCGATTCTGGCGTGGCTACGACAACCGCTGTGTCCCCCTCGCGCTAGCATCACGACCTTTCATCCGCCGGACCGTGTCGATGAACGCCTTGATGATCGGCGAATGACCGCGTCCGCTGTGATGCGCGATGCTGTACTGCGTCTTGATGGTGCGGTCGCTGATCTCCAGCGCGCGCAGATTGGGATGCGGCACGAATTCGAAGTCGGCGACGACGCTGATGCCGAGGCCGCGCTCGACCGCTTTCCACACGCCCTCGCGGCTCTCGATCTCGAACACCGGTTCGATCCTGATGCCCTCGGCCTGCATCGTCGCCTCGAACGCGCGCCGCGTGGTCGAGCCGCGCTCGCGCAGCACGATCGGCTGGTCGGCCAGCTCGCGCAGCCTGACCGACTTGCGCTTGAACCAGGGATGGTCGCGGTTGACGAACACGATCACGCGGTGGGTGCGGTAGGGGATCATGGTCACGCGCGGATCCTCCGGCACCTCCGCCAGGATCGCGACGTCGGCCTCGAAGTCGACGATGTGGCGGAAGGTGCGTTCGGAATTGCCGAGCAGGGTCGAGATCTGAACCTCCGGATGATCGCGTTTGAATGCCGCGATGATTTCGGTGGCATGGAACGGCCCGACGGTCGCGACCCGCAGGTGTCCTTTGGTGGCCTTGCCGTGCGCGGCCAGGAGGTCGTGAGCCTCGTCGCAGAACGTCATGATGCCGCGGGTGATCTCGAACAGCGCGGCGCCGGCCTCGGTGAGCTCGGTATGCCGCGGCTTCCGGATCAAAAGCTCGACGCCATAGGTCTCCTCCAACTCCTTGACCTGAATGGTCAGCGTCGGCTGACCGACGTTGAGCACGCGGGAGGCCGCGGTGAAGCCGCCATGGGCGGCGACCGCATGGAAGGCGCGCAGCTGGCTGAACACTATTGACATAATCAATAGAACGCATCCGTAGAATGAATTTGTCAATAGCAGCCGGCGCCGTACCTTCGCGCGAAACGGAGGACGCGCTGATGGACTGGACTTATTCCAACCCGGTGAGGATCGAATTCGGAGCCGACAGCTTCGACAAGCTGCCGGGACTGATCGGCAAGCGCGCCTATGCGCTCGTGACCTATGGCGAGCCGGTCTTCGACGAGCTCGAGCGGCGGCTGCGTGCCGCGGCGGGACCGTCCGTCCTGACCATCCGCGACGTCGCGCCCAATCCGGACTACCGCCTGCTTACCGAGCAGGCCGCGCGCTTTGCCGGGCTCGCGAGCCAGCCAGAGGTGATCGTCGCGATCGGCGGCGGCTCGGTGATCGATTCCGCAAAGGTGTTCGCGGCCGCCGGCGGCGACTTCGCGACGGTCAAGACCTATCTGGAAACGCAGCAGGGCGCCGAGCGCCTCGCGGCGATCCCGATCATCGCGGTGCCGACCACCGCCGGCACCGGCAGCGAGGTGACCTGCTGGGGCACGGTGTGGGACGAGGCCAGCGGCAAGAAATACTCCCTGGCGCGTCCGTCGCTTTATCCGACCCATGCGGTGATCGATCCGCGCCTGATGCTCGGCAAGCCGCAACTCCTCACCATCAGCACCGGGCTCGACGCGCTGTCGCATGCGCTGGAGAGCATCTGGAACGTCAACAACAATCCGGTGTCGGCCAACCACGCGGTGGCCGCGGCGCGCAGCATCCTCGACGTGCTGCCGAAGCTCGCCAATGACCTCGGCAATCTCGAGCTGCGCAGCCGGATGGCGCAGGCGGCGCTGTTCGCCGGCCTGGCATTCTCCAACACCAAGACCGCGATCGCGCATTCGCTGTCCTATCCGATCACGCTGCGGCACGGCGTGCAGCACGGCATCGCCTGCTCGTTCTCGCTGCCGATGGTGCTGCGGAGCGTCAAAGGGGCGGGCGGGCTCTGCGAGGACAGCTTGAAGCAGATCTTCGGCGCCGATCTGGCGCGGGCGGCCGACGATCTCGAGGACTTCATGGCGCGGCTCGGCATCTCCTGCAATCCGGCCGCCTACAGGATCGAGCGCGCGGAATGGCACGCGCTGATCGCGGACTCGCTCGAAGGCGAGCGCGGCCGCAACTTCTTAGGATCGAAGGAACGGCTGATCGAGGCAGCGCAGACGCTGCGGATGCCGAGCTCGGTGAGCGCGTGACGACGGCGCAGTGACAAGGAGAGGCATCATGCCAGACAAGCGCAAGACAATCACCGTCAACGGGCGCCGTTACGACGCGCCGACGCGGCCAACCGTCGTGATCTGCCTCGACGGCTCGGAGCCCGGCTACATCGAGCAGGCGATCGAGGCCGGCGTCGCGCCGACCTTCGCGCGCTTCATGAAGGAGGGCACGCATGTCCATGCCGCCAGCGTGATCCCAAGCTTCACCAATCCGAACAACCTCTCGATCATCACCGGACGGCCGCCCGCGGTGCACGGCATCGCTGGCAACTACTTCTATGACACGGCGAACAACGCCGAAGTCATGATGAACGATCCGAAGTTCCTGCGCGCGCCGACCATCCTGGCCGGTGTCCATGACGCCGGCTACAAGGTCGCCGCCGTCACCGCCAAGGACAAGCTGCGCACCTTGCTTGCGTACGGTCTGGACTATTCCAGCGGCCGCGCCATCGCGTTCTCGTCGGAGAAGGCCGACCAGGCCACCAAGGCCAATAACGGCATTGATGATGTGCTCGACTTCGTCGGCCTGCCGCTGCCCGAGGTCTATTCGGCCGATCTGTCGCGCTTCGTGTTCGCGGCCGGCGTCAAGCTGGTCGAGCGCTACCGTCCGGATCTGATGTACCTGTCGACCACCGACTACATCCAGCACAAGGTCGGGCTCGGCACCAAGATCGCCAACGACTTCTACGCCATGATCGACGCCTATCTTGCGAAGCTCGATGCCCTCGGCTGCAACATCGTGGCGACCGCCGACCACGGCATGAACGACAAGTTCCTGCCTGACGGCAGGCCCGACGTGATCTACCTCCAGGACGTCATGGACGACTGGACGGGTGCGGGCGCGGCGCGCGTGATCCTGCCGATCACCGATCCCTATGTCGCCCATCACGGCTCGCTCGGCTCGTTCGCGACCATCTACACGCCGGAGGGCGCCAACGTCGATACGCTGCTGTCGCGGCTGCGTGCGACCGGAGGCATTGAGGTTGCGCTGACGCGCATGGAAGCCTGCGCCAGGTTCGAGCTGCCGCCGGACCGGATCGGCGACATCGTCGTGATCTCGACCAGGCACAAGGTGCTCGGCACCAGCGAGGCCCGGCACGATCTTTCGGGCTTGACCGAGCCGCTGCGCTCGCATGGCGGGCTGACCGAGGAGCGGGTGCCGCTGATCGCCAACCGCAAGATCGCGCTGCCGGCCGGCCACGCCCTGCGCAATTTCGACGCCTTCGACGTCGCGCTCAACCGCATCCAGTGACGCCTTCGGACCCCAAGGACAGTGCCATGAACATGCAGAGCCCGGCCGTTCGCCACGAGCAGATGCGGATCGCAGGCAGCCTCGTCGACACCGACGAGCATGTCGAGGTTTTCAATCCCTATACCAACAAGGTGGTGGGCACGGTCCCGGCGGCGCGGCCGGAGCATGTGCGCAGCGCTTTTGCCAGGGCGGCCGCGTTCAAGCCGAAGCTGACGCGCTACGAGCGCCAGCGCATCCTGCTGCGCACCGCCGAGATCCTGGCCGGGCGCAAGGAGGAATTCGCGCGGTTGATCACCGCCGAGTCCGGCCTGTGCTGGAAGGATTCGCTCTACGAGGCGGGCCGCGCCTATGACGTCTATTCGTTTGCCGGCCAGCTCGCGATCAAGGACGACGGCGAGACGTTCTCCTGCGACATCAGCCCGCAGGGCAAGGCGCGCAAGATCTTCACGACGCGCACGCCGCTGCTCGGTGCGATCTCGGCGATCACGCCGTTCAACCATCCGCTCAACATGGTGAGCCACAAGATCGCCCCCGCGATCGCAACCAACAACCGCGTGGTGCTGAAGCCGACCGAGCTGACGCCGCTGACCGCGCTTGCGCTCGCCGACGTGCTTTACGAGGCCGGGCTGCCGCCGGAGATGCTGTCGGTGGTGACCGGCAATCCGCATTCGATGGGCGATGCGATGCTCACCGACCCGGACGCCGATCTCGTGACCTTCACCGGCTCGGTCAGGGTCGGCAAGCACATCGCCAGCAAGGCGGGCTACAAGCGCCTGGTGCTCGAGCTCGGCGGCAACGATCCGCTGATCGTGATGGAGGACGCCGACCTCGAGAAGGCGGCCGAGCTCGCGGTCACCGGCGCCACCAAGAATTCCGGCCAGCGCTGCACGGCGGTGAAGCGCATCCTCTGCGTCGAAGCGGTCGCCGACGATTTCTCTGCGCTGGTGCTGAAGAAGGCGCGCAAGCTGAAATGCGGCGACCCGATGGACCCGACGGTCGACGTCGGCACCGTGATCCACGAGGGCGCGGCGAAGGAATTCGAGCGCCGCGTCAATGCCGCCGTCGCCGACGGCGCCGAGCTCTTACACGGCAACGACCGCGACGGCGCGCTTTATCCGCCGACGGTGGTCGACCGGATTCCCTACACCAGCGAGCTGGTGATGCAGGAGACCTTCGGCCCGGTGATCCCGATCATCCGCGTGCCCAACGACATCGACAGCGTGATCCGGATCTCGAACGCGACCGCGTTCGGCCTGTCGTCCGGCGTCTGCACCAACCGGCTCGACTACATCACGCGGTTCGTCAATGAGCTCGACGTCGGCACCGTCAACGTCTGGGAAGTCCCGGGCTATCGGATCGAGATGTCGCCGTTCGGCGGGATCAAGGACTCCGGCCTTGGCTACAAGGAAGGCGTGCAGGAGGCGATCAAGAGCTTCACCAACGTCAAGACCTATTCGCTGCCCTGGCCGGCATAGGGACGTCCGAACGAGGGCCGCACGCGTACGACAAGAACAACGCGGCGGCCGACTGCAATCACCAATCAATCAGGGGAGGCCTCAATGTCGATCACGTTCAGTCCGTCGGGCGTCGGCTCGGTCGGAGTCCAGAATCCGGAGCTTGCGACATCGTTCCGCCGTGCGCAGTGGCGGATGCTGTTCGCGGCGATGTTCTGCTATCTGTTCTTCTACACCGGGCGGCAAACCTTCGGCTTCGCCATTCCCGGCATCCAGGCCGAGTTCGGCGTCACCAAGGAGGCGCTGGGCTGGGCCAGCGCGGCGCTGCTCTGGTGCTACGCGGTCGGGCAGGCCATCAACGGCAATCTCGGCGACAAGTTCGGCGGCCGCCGCGTGATGAGCGCCGGCGCGATCCTCTCCTTCATCATGAACTGGGCCACCAGCCTGTCGACCGGGATCGTCAGCCTCACCGCGTTCTGGGGCATCAACGGCTATTTCCAGTCGATGGGATGGGCGCCGGGCAGCCGGTTGCTGTCGAACTGGTGGGGCCGGCACGAGCGCGGCACGGTCTACGGGCTCTACACATTCGCGGCCGGTCTCGCCTCGGTGCTGTCGTTCGTCACCTCGCTGGTCGTGGTCGGCTATTTCCAGCTCGACTGGCGCTGGATCTTCCGCATCCCGGTGGTGCTGCTGCTGCTCGGTGGCATCGCGTTCTACCTGATCGCGCGCGAGAAGCCCGAGGACATGGGCTTTGCCTCGCCGCATGACGAGGCCGACGATGTCGCTGCAAGCGAAGCCGCGGTCAGCGCCGATGAGGGCTCGCTGGCGCGCTACAAGGCGGTGCTGTCGAACTGGCGCCTTTTGGTCGCCGGCGTCGCGATCGGCTTCCAGAACGCGGCGCGTTACGGCCTCTTGGTGTGGGTGCCCGTGCACTTCCTCGGCAGCAACTGGGCCAAGGCCGGCGCCGCCTCGGTGATCGATCCGCGCTGGATCAGCATCGCGCTGCCGGTCGGCATGGCGGTGGGCGCGTTCAGCAATGGCTGGGTCTCGGACAAGGTGTTCGGCTCGCGCCGTTACCTCGCCATCGTGCTCTACATGGCGCTCGCCGCGGTCACCTCGCTGTGCATGTACGCGATCCCGACCTCGGACGTCGTTCTCGGGATGGCCGTGCTGTTCCTGTGCGGCTTCTTCACCTACGGCCCGCAATCCTCGTTCTGGGCGCTGTGCCCGGATCTGGTCGGCCACAAGCGGGCAGGGACCGCAACCGGGGTGATGAACTTCTTCGCCTATCTGTTCGCAGGTCTCGGCGAGCCGATGATCGGCCACTTCATGGACAAGCATAACCAGACCTCGCTGGTGTTCCTGGTGGTCGCGGTCTGCGCCACCTCCAGCGCGGTGGTTGCGGCCTTCATCCGCCGCTGACGAACGATCCCTATCAGCGGCTCACCGCAGGTCCGCGCTTCCGACGGGAAGCGCGGACCACTGAGCGGAACGCCGTTGTGCGTGCGATCGCTGCAGCCGCACGCGGGGACCAATTCCCTGAACTTGCCTGGCTCGAGCGAGCGATCCGGCGCCCAATCCCTGATCATTGGTGCTCAATTATAGTGCCAAGATAATAATATATACAGTGATATCAGTACGATATCATAAATTGCATGCAGAATACAAAATGTGCTTGTCGGTTCGGCCGCCTTGAAGCAGACTTCGCGCATGGCAGGAGCGGCCAGCAACCTTCAAGGACGGGGGTCGCGCCAGGGCAAAACAATCTGTCGGGAGGAGCGAGCAATGAGCGATCAGGTGTCCACCATCGCAATGGCAGATACGGCAAAGCCGAGCGGCGTGCGCTGGAAGATCTTCCTGCTGATGCTGTTCCTGATCTCGATCAACTATATCGATCGTGCCTCGCTCTCGGTCGCGATGCCGGTCATCGCCAAGGAGTTCGATATCGATCCGGCGATGCAGGGCCTGATCCTGAGCTCGTTCTTCTGGACCTACGCGCTGATGCAGGTGCCGGGCGGCATGCTCGCCGATCGCTTCAAGCCGCGCATCGTGATCGCGCTCGCGACGTTGTTCTGGGGCTTCTTCCAGGCGCTGGCTGCGCTGTCCACCAGCTGGATGCTGCTGCTGTTGACCCGGCTCGGGCTCGGCGCGTCGGAAGCGCCGATCTATCCGGCCGGCGGCAAGCTCAACGCGATCTGGATGACGCAGACCGAGCGCGGCCGCGGCGCCACCTTGCTGGACGGCGGCGCGCCGCTTGGTGCGGCGCTCGGCTCGATCGTGATCGCCTGGCTGATGGCGGCGTTCAGCTCCTGGCGCGTCGCCTTCGTCATCGCCGGCGTCGGCACCATGCTGTGCGGGCTGTGGGCCTGGTACTACATCCGCAACGTGCCGCGCGAGCATCCGTCGGTCAATGAAGCCGAGGCGCGCTATCTCGAGGAGGCGCATGCGATCGAGGATGCGGCGACGCCGCCGTCTTCGGGCGCAAGTTGGATGGCGTATTTCCGGTTTCGCTCGGTGTGGTGCATGTGCCTCGGCTGGATGTTCTTCAACACCACCTTCTACGGGCTGCTGACCTGGATGCCGACCTACCTGTTCAAGGTGCACGGCTTCGACATCAAGGCGCTGGGCGGCGCGTCCTTCATCATCTTCTTCGCAGGCTTCGTCGGCGAGCTGGTCGGCGGCTGGATCGGCGATAACTGGCGGGAGCGGGGCGGGGCGCCCAACACCGTGTTCCGCACGCTGTTCGGCATCGCGGCGATCATGGCGACGGTCTCGATCTTCCTCGTCGCCTACGTCACCAACGCGGTCGCGGTCGTGGTGCTGCTGTCGACGACGCTGTTCTTCCTGCGCTGGTGTGGCATGTACTGGGCGATTCCGTCGGCGCTGGCGGGGCGCGGCAAGTCCGGCTTCCTCGGCGGCTGCATGAATCTCGGCGGCAACATCGCGGGCATCACGACGCCCCTGATCGTCGGCTTCATCGTGCAGGCCACCGGCTCCTACTTCCTGGCCTTGATGTACTTCGCCGCCGCGGGCATTGCACTGTTGATCTGCTCGACCATGATCGATTACAGCCGCAAGCTCCCGGTCTAAAACGGATGCGGCCGAATCTGCCAAGGGTTCGGCCGCTTGATGAGGCTCACCAATGACACGTCCCGTCCGGCTCGGCATGCTGACGCCGTCGTCGAATACCGCGCTCGAGCCGATCACCTGCGCGATGCTATCGGGAATCGACGACGTCTCGGCGCATTTCTCGCGCTTCAAGGTGACCGAGATCGCGCTGTCGGAGCAGGCGCTGCGCCAGTTCGACGCCAGCGAGATTCTTCGCGCGGCCGAGTTGCTCGCCCATGCCAAGGTCGACGTCATCGCCTGGAACGGCACCTCGGCAAGCTGGCTCGGCTTCGACCGCGACGAGAGCCTGTGCGAAGAGATCACGGCGGCAACGGGTATCAAGGCCTGCACCACGGTGCTGGCCTATCGCGACCTGTTGCGGCGGATCGGCGCCAGCCGCATCGGGCTGGTGACGCCATATCGCAAGGACGTGCAGGAGCGGATCATCGTCAACTGGAATTCGCAAGGGCTGCATTGTTTTGCCGAGCGGCATCTGTCGCTGCAGGACAATTTCTCCTTTGCCGAGGTCCGCGAGGCCGAGATCGCAAGGCTGATCGAGGAGGTGGTGCGCGAGGGCTGCGATGCCGCCGTCGTGCTCTGCACCAACATGCGCGGCGCCGGCGCGGCCGAGCGGCTGGAGCGGAGGTTTGGCGTCCCGGTGCTGGATTCGATTGCTGTGACGCTGTGGGCGTGCCTCACAGCTGCCGGCTGCGTTCCGTCGCGCGTGCAGGGCTGGGGCAGCCTGTTCACGAACCCCGATCTGCGCGCGGCCACCGCGATCCACGTGGGAGGGCGCGATCTCCAATCATGACAATGCAGGCAAGCGGTGACTGAAGCCAAGACCAAAACAAAGGCGACCAGACGTACCAAGGAACCCAAGCGGGCGATGACGGCGCTGCAACGGCGCCGCCTGCGCGTGCCGCGGGTCGGGCTGCACGAGCAGGCTGCGGCGCGGCTGCGCACCATGATCGTGCGCGGCGAGCTGGCGCCGGGGCAATCGCTGGGGGAGGCCGACTTGTCCGACGCGCTCGGCATCTCGCGCACGCCGCTGCGCGAGGCGCTCAAGCAATTGGCGAGCGAGGGCCTGGTCGAGCTGCGGCTCAACCACAGCGCCGTGGTGGCGCCGTTCCGCCGCGCCGAGCTCGCCGAACTCTTCGAGGCCGTCAGCGGCATCGAGCGCTGCGCCGCCGAGCTCGCCGCGCTGCGCATGGAGCCGGAAGACTTCGAACGGCTCGCGGCGCTGCAGGACAAGATCGAGTGGCATCACGGCCGCGGCGAGCTGCGCGACTATTTTCAAGTTAATCAGCAGATCCATTCGGCGATCGTCGGCTTCGCCCGCAATGCCGTGCTGAAGGCGACACACGAGGCGCTGCTGGCGCGGGCCGAGCGCGCGCGCTTCTTCGCGCTGTCGGTGCTCGGCCGCTGGGATGAATCGGTGCGGGAGCATCAGGAGATTTTGGCCGCGCTGAAGCGCCGCGATGCGGCACGGGCCGGGCAGATACTGGCCCATCACGTGCGCCGCACCGGCGAGATCGTCGCCGAGACGCTGGACGCCAAGACGCTGGATGCCGAGGCGGACGACGCTGCGGCACCGGAGGCACCGGCAAGACCGCGTGGCCGGAAGACGAGGAACGTTGCGCCATGAAGATCCTGCTGCTCAATCCCAACACGACGGCTGATGTGACGGATCTGCTTCATGCCGCCGGCAGCAAGGCGGCGTCGGCCGGCACCGAGCTCGTGCCGGTCACCGCCGCGCGCGGCGTGCCTTATATCGCGACTCGCGCGGAGGCCCAGATCGGCGGCGCGATCGCGCTGGAGATGCTGGCCGAAGCCGCCCCCGGCGTCGATGCCGCCGTGATCGCGGCGTTCGGCGATCCCGGCCTGTTTGGCGCGCGTGAGCTGTTCGCCTTTCCCGTCGTGGGATTGGCCGAAGCTGCGATGCTGACGGCCTGCATGCTCGGCCGCCGGTTTGCGATCGTCACCTTTGCCGGCGCGCTGGCGCCCTGGTACGAGGAATGCGTCGCCATGCACGGGCTGAACGCGCGCTGCGCCGGCATCCGCGCGCTTGACGGTCGTTTCCAGTCGATCTCGCAGGTGCAGGCCGAGAAGGAGGAACTGCTGGTCGCGCTCGCCAACCGCGCGGTCGAGCAGGACAACGCCGACGTCGTCATCCTGTCGGGCGCGCCGCTCGCCGGACTCGCGGCAAAGGTCCGCGACCGCATTCCGGTGCCGGTGGTCGATCCGGTCGCGGCGGCGGTGCGGCAGGCTGAAACGCTCGCCATGCTCAAGCCGCGCAAGGCGGTGGCCGGCACCTTCCGCCGTCCCGATCCGAAGCCGACGCGCGGGCTCGCCGAGCCGCTCGCCGCAATCATCGAACACCGCTCACCGAAGGAGGGGACAAACTGATGTCCTTCGACACCATCATCCGCGGCGGCACCGTGGTGACCGCTGCCGACACCTTCGCCTGCGACGTCGGTATCCGCGACGGCAAGATCACGGCGCTCGGCCATGATCTCGGCGATGCGGCCACAATCATCGATGCCACCGACCGCCTGGTGCTGCCGGGCGGCATCGACAGCCACGTCCACTTCGCCCAGCCGTCCGGCGACGGCATCGTGATGGCCGATGGCTTTGCCAGCGGCACCCGCTCGGCGGCGTTCGGCGGCAACACCACGGTGCTGCCGTTCTGCCTGCAGGAGAAGGGCCAGACGCTGCGCGAGGCGCTGAAGCATTACCATTCGCTGGCCGAAGGCGAGTGCCATGTCGACGTCGCCTTCCATCTCATCCTCACCGATCCGACCGAGCATGTGCTGGGCCAGGAGCTGCCGGCGCTGGTCGAGGACGGCTACACCTCGCTGAAGGTCTTCATGACCTATGAGGGGCTCGCGCTGTCGGACCGCGAGCTGCTGGAGACCATGTCGGTCGCGCGCGAGACCGGCGCCATGCTGATGGTGCATGCGGAGAATTTCGACGCCATCCGCTTCCTGACCGACCGGCTGGAGCGCGCCGGCAACACCGCGCCGCGCTTCCACGCGACGTCACGGCCGATCCCGGTCGAGCGCGAGGCCACCCATCGCGCGATCTCGCTGTCCGAGCTCGTCGACGTGCCGATCATGATCGTGCATGTCTCGAACCGCGAGGCGATGGACGAAATCCGGCGTGCGCAGCAGAGGGGCTTGCGGGTCATGGGCGAGACCTGTCCGCAGTACCTGATGCTGACCGAAAAGGATCTCGATCAGCTCAACATGGAAGGCGCAAAATACGTCTGCTCGCCGCCGCCGCGCGACGTCGCCAGCCAGCAGGCCTGCTGGGAAGGTCTGCAGCAGAAGGTGTTCTCGGTGTTCTCGTCGGACCATTGTCCGTTCCGTTACGACGACCCGCAAGGCAAGCTTGCGCCGAAGGGGCGCACCAGCTTCCGCTGGGTGCCGAACGGAATCCCGGGTGTGGCGACGCGCCTGCCGATCCTGTTCTCCGAAGGCGTGGTGAAGGGGCGGATCGACCTCAACAGCTTTGTCGCCTTCAGCGCCACCAACCACGCCAGGATCTACGGCCTCTATCCGCGCAAGGGCACGATCGCGGTCGGCTCGGATGCCGACATCGCGCTGTGGGACCCGAAGCGCAAGGTGACGATCCGTCACGAGCTGATCCACGACGGCGCGGACTACACGCCCTATGAAGGGCTCGAGGTCACGGGCTGGCCGGTGCTGACCATGGTGCGCGGCAAGGTCGTGGTCGATAACGGGATGCTCGTCGGCGGCAAGGATCACGGCACTTATCTGCCGCGCGCCAAGCCGCCGAAGGCCGCGACCATTCCGTAACGCGACCATCCCGTAACAAAAGAGAGAAGGCAGGAGATCAACATGCCCTATGCTGTGACAGACGACGGAGTGCGGCTCTATTTCGAGGAGACCGGATCGGGGCATCCGGTGATCCTGGTCCACGAGTTCGCCGGCGATTTGCGCAGCTACGAGCCGCAGATGCGGCACTTCGGCAAGCGCTTCCGGACCATCGCCTACAATGCGCGCGGCTTTCCGCCGTCGGATGTGCCGGATCAGGTCTCGTCCTATTCGCAGGCGCGCGCCGCCGACGATATCCTCGCCGTGCTCGACCACATCGGCGCGCCGAAGGCGCATATCGTCGGTCTGTCGATGGGCGGCTTTGCGACGCTGCATTTCGGATTGCGTCACCCTGATCGGGCGCTGTCGCTGTGCATCGGCGGCTGCGGCTACGGCGCGGAGCTCGACAAGCGCGAGACGTTTCGCGCCGAGGCCGACGTGATCGCGAACATGATCCGCAAGGAAGGCATGCCGGCCTTCGCCGAGCGCTACGCCTATGGGCCGACCCGCGTGCAATACGAGAACAAGGACCCGCGCGGCCACGCCGAGTTCAAGACCATGCTGGCCGAGCATTCGGCGGTGGGATCGGCCAACACCCAGCAGGGCGTGCAGAAGGAGCGTCCCTCGCTCTACACGCTGGTCGACGAGATGAAGCGCATCACGGTGCCGACGCTGATCATCACCGGCGACGAGGATTGGCCTTGCCTGCTGCCGGGCATCCTGATGAAGCAGAGCATCCCGTCGGCGGCGCTCGCGGTGATGCCGAACTGCGGCCACGCCATCAACATCGAGGAGCCCGACGAATACAACCGGATCGTCGGCGATTTCCTGTCGCAGGTCGAAAGCGGCCGCTGGCCGCAGCGCGATCCCAGAGCCGTCAGTGCCTCGATTACGGGGATGAAGGATTAGCCTCGTTCACCGCCGCGCCGAACTGACTTCGCGGCCTTCATCTGCTACTAGACCAAAAGATCCGCGCTTTTCGAGCATCCTCGGAAGCGCGGATTTTTCGGGCGTGAGCAAGCCGCGACGGCCGGCGGCGCATGACTTGTTCGCATGATTGCTGACTGCTGCAGTCATCTCCAACGCGATCCCTTCAATTCCAAGGCTTTTGACTGAAACCGCGGCCACAATTAGCCGCTCGTGTGAGACGGAAGAGGTGGGGCCTCTGTCGTACGCGCGGAAATTGATCTCCCGATCTCTGCTGCAACCGAAGCGAACATCAGCGCGCATCATCGTTCGTTGCAGTCATTCGACCGACACAGCGCTGTCATCGGCGATGGATAACTTGTCGCAGGTCGACGTCATAAATCTTTCAAAAATAAAAGGGGCGCTACGGTGAAAGCCAAATTTCTTTCGACGGTCGGAGTCTGTCTGCTTGCTGCCGCTGCGGTGATGTGCAGTGCCGCCGCTCAGGACGACAACAAGGGCAATAACGGCCACGATCATCATCCGCACGACATTCACACCCAAACGCCGATCAAGCATCTCGTCGTCATCTTCAACGAGAACCGCTCGTTCGATCACTACTTCGCAACCTACCCGGTTGCGACCAACCCGACCGGCTCGATTCCGTTCACGGCGAAGCCGCATACGCCGAAGGTCAACAACCTCGCGAGCGCCAATCTGTTGACCAACAACCCGAACACCAACCCGGCCAACGGCACCGGCGCGACCAATCCGTTCCGCCTCGACCGCACCCAGGCCAACACCAAGTCGCAAAATCACGCCTACACGCCCGAACAGCAGGCGGTCGACAACGGCAAGGAAGACCTGTTTCCGAAATTCACCGGTCGCGGAACCGCCGGCGGCGTCGGCGCTTTCGGCACCAACGGGCAGGTGATGGGCTATTTCGACGGCAACACCGTCACCGCGTTCTGGAATTACGCCCAGAACTTCGCGATGAGCGACAACAGCTGGACCGACACCTTTGGTCCGTCGACGCCCGGCGCCCTCGAGGTGGTTGCCGGCCAGACCAACGGCGCGCAGAACATCGTCGGCTCGTCATCGTCGATCGCCGACGGCCAGGGCGGCCTGACGCTGATCGGTGATACCGACCCTGCCTACGATGCCTGCTCGAGCACGACCAGCCAGGTCCTGATGACCAGCAAGAACATCGGCGACCTGCTCAATGCCGAGCAGATCAGCTGGGGCAGCTTCATGGGCGGCTTCGACCTGACGCTCAAGAACAGCAACGGCACCACCAACTGCGGCCGCAGCACATTCTCGAGCAACGTCAACGGCACCGTCGTGGACTACATTCCGCACCACGCCTGGTTCCAATACTACAAGTCGACCGCCAACCCGACCCATGCGCGGCCGAGCTCGGTGAATGCGGTCGGACACACCTATGTGCCCGGCGGCAAGACGCTCGACCCGGCCAATCATGCCTACGATCTCGAGGACTTCTACGCCGCGGTGAAGGCCGGCAACTTCCCGGCCGTCTCCTACATCAAGATGCCGGCCTATCAGGACGGTCATCCCGGCAACTCCGATCCGCTCGACGAGCAGGCCGGCAATGTCGAGCTGATCAATTTCCTGCAGAAGCAGAAGGAGTGGGGCGAGACCGCCGTCATCATCACCTATGACGACTCCGACGGCTGGTACGACCACCAGTATCTTGCGCCGATCAGTGCCTCGTATGATCCGACCGCCGACCAGCTCAACGGTCCCGGCCAGTGCGGTCGCGGTGTCGGCAAGCAGACGCAGCCGAACGGCCTCAACGGCCAGCCGGTGAACGGCCGCTGCGGTCCCGGTACGCGCGTCCCGTTCCTGGTGATCTCGCCCTTCGCCAAGCGGAATTACGTCAGCCACACCCGCATCTCGCAGGCGTCCGTCGTGCGCTTCATCGAGGACAACTGGCTGCACGGCCAGCGTCTCGGCGGCGGCTCGTTCGACGACAACGTCGAATCGATCGCTGACATGTTCGACTTCGAGCGCGGCCACGGCCAGGACCACGAGTACCGGCAGGACACGCTGTTCCTCGATCCGACCGCCGGCACGGTCATCGTCAGCCCGCCGGATGATCACCATCACCACTAAAGCATGAAGAGTTAGGTTGATTGGCAACGCGAAAGCGGTGCGCTCCCTCTCCCGCTTGCGGGGGAGGGCTGGGGTGGGGGCTCCCTCCACGAGTCACGTCGCGGAGAGAGCCCCCACCCGCATCGCATCGTGGATGCGATGCGACCTCCCCCGCAAGCGGGAGAGGTGAAGCCAGTCCGCCGCCGACACTCTACTTCCCGTCTTGACGCGTTTTCTTCACGCGAACCGGAATCCACTTCGCTCGAAAACGCTTAACGACACTGGATATGACATGAACGGCCGCACCTTGTGGCTTCTCGGCGCCGGCCTGCTGTGCATGGCCGGCACTGTTGCGGCCGTCGAGACGCAGGGACTTCCGGGGACCAATCCGAACCCGGTGCAGCTCAGGCGTCCGCCGGTCGCCCCGCTGTCCGCCATGGCGCGGCTCGGCCAGAAGATCTTCTTCGACGCGTCGCTGTCCTCTTCGGGCGCATTGTCATGCGCGTCCTGTCACAGTCCGGACCACGCCTACGGGCCACCCAATGATGGACCGGTGATGCTTGGCGGGCCCGCGCAATCCCGGCAAGGGACACGCGCCGTGCCGGGCCTGACCTATCTCGAGCGGCAGCCGAATTTCAGCATCGGGCCGGAAAAGGACGAGGACGACAATGTCGTCGACTTCGCGCAACTGGCCGCGCTCGGCCAGCAGGCCGCGCGCGCCAGGAAAGTGGCGACCGGGACTGCCACCTCGGCGGTCAACATCGTGCCGCAGGGCGGACTGTTCTGGGACGGCCGCGCCGATACGCTGCAGGACCAGGCGATCTTCCCGCTGCTCGATCCCAACGAGATGGACGGCGGCAGCATCGAGATCGTGGCGCAGAAGCTGCGCCGGGCGAGCTACGCGCCGCGCTTCGCCGAGCTGTTCGGCGCTGGTGTCTTCGACAATACGCGGCTGTTGGTCGCGGAGGCGATGTTTGCCGTCGCGCGTTATCAGGTGGAGGAGCCGAGCTTCCATCCCTACACCAGCAAGTTCGACTACTGGCTGGAGGGCAAGGCGCGATTGAACGAGAGCGAGTTACGCGGCCTGCAATTGTTCAATGATCCGGAGAAGGCCAATTGCGGCGGCTGCCATACGTCGCAGCCGACCCGGGATGGTCTACCGCCGCTGTTCACCGATCATCAATATGAGGCGCTCGGCGCGCCGGGCAACGCCGCGCTCGCCGGCAACCGCGATCCCGACCATTTCGATCTCGGGGTTTGCGGTCCGTACCGCACCGACATTGCCGAGCAGACGCAATATTGCGGGATGTTTCTGACGCCGACCTTGCGCAACACGGCAACGCGTCGCGTGTTCTTCCACAACGGCGTCTTCACCAGCCTCGAGCAGGTGCTCGACTTCTATAACTTCCGCGATACCAATCCGGAGAAGGTCTTTCCGCGCGGCGCCGACGGCACGGTGCGCAAGTACGATGACCTGCCGGAAAAGTATCACGGCAATGTCGACGTCAGCGATCCGCCGTTCGAGCGCCATCTCGGCGACACGCCCGCGATGACGGCACAGGACGAGGCCGACATTATCGCCTTCCTGAAGACGCTGACCGACGGCTACCAGCCGGAGCGGTAAGACGTCGCGGCGTTCCATCGCGGAACCGAACCGTGAGTTGGCAGGGCTTCGTCATGCGCGCATAATGAGCGCATGAATGTCGTCGAAGGCAACGGTGCCAGGATCCCGGCAATCGGGCTCGGCACATGGGAGTTGCGCGGGCGGACCTGCGCCCGCATCGTCGAGCAGGCGTTGCGGCTCGGCTATCGCCACATCGACACCGCGGAGATCTATGACAACGAGCGCGAAGTCGGCGAGGGGCTGCGTGCCTCCGGCATCAAGCGCGACGACGTGTTCGTCACCACCAAGATCTGGACCACGCATTTCATGGCGAAGGATCTCGAGCGGTCGGCGAAGGAGAGCCTGGCACGGCTGCGCCTCACCGAGGTCGATCTGTTGCTGCTGCACTGGCCCAATGCGCAGGTGCCGCTTGCCGAGACGCTCGGCGCGCTGGCGCGGGTCAGGCAGGCGGGCCTGGCGCGGCATATCGGCGTCTCCAATTTCAACGCGGCGCTGATCGAGGAGGCGGTGGCGACGTGTCCCGAGCCGCTCGCCTGCGACCAGGTCGAGTACCATCCTTATCTCGACCAGGCCGATGTGATCGAGGCCTGTCGACGCCACGGCATGGCATTCGTTGCCTACAGTCCGATCGCGAAGGGACGGGTCAAGGGCGACCGCGCGCTGGCGCGGATCGGCGACCGCTACCGCAAGACCGCCGCCCAGGTCTGCCTGCGCTGGCTGGTGCAGCAGAATGTCTCCGCGATCCCGCGCACCTCGAAGCTCGAACGTCTGCAGGAGAACATCGACATCTTCGATTTCGAGTTATCGGTGGACGACATGCGCGAAATCTCGGCGATCGGGAGCGCCGGTGCGCGGTGACGGCCCCGCGACGCATGGGGTCTTTGCCTGAGCATCAAGTCTCGGAAAAATGGCTGGGTCCTGATCCCGATCATGCTAATGCCCCGCTGGCCGATTGCAGCTTTGGACCGAATGGGGATTGAGGCAGGCGGGTTCCGGCCGGTATTGTCATCGGCGGGGAGAGACATCACTGACGTGATCGAGTGGGATGAAGTTTCGGCCAAACGCGGATCTGATGGCGTCGGTGTTCGTGCACCTGATGCTGCTCGGGCTGATTTTCCTTTATTCGGAGGTCCATCAGTTCGATCCCGTCTCCGCTGACACGGTGCCGGTCGAGATCGTGACGCCGCAGGAGGTCGCCAGATCCGAGGTCGAGACCAAGCCCGAACCGGCACCGAGCCCGTCGCCGACGCCCGAGTTGCAGTTGCCGTCGCTCGACAAGCCGGTGGATTCAGCCAAGCCCGAACCATCGGCGCAGGCGGCCGCGCCACAGCAGAACGCGCCACAGCAGCCGCCGCAGAAGCAGCCGACGCCGCCCAAGCCCAACCCGGCGCCGCAACGTGCCGCGGCCGAGCCGCCGCCCGCGCCGCCGGCACCGCAAACGCCACCGATGCCCCAGCCAACGGCGCAGCAACAGGCGGCAGCGTCGTCGCCTGCCTATGCGCAGCCCGAGCCTGATCTTTCGGTCAAATACAATGTCATGCTCGGCCTGCCGCCCGACATCTCCGTGAAGCCGCCCGCCAGCGCGCCGTCCGGCCCCGGCCCCGGCAAGGACAATTTCGACGCAGCCGCCACCGAGCAGGCCGACGTCGGCTCGCGCGTGGTCGCCGAATTCCGCCGTCACCTGAAGACCTGCCTGAAACTCCCGCCGACGCTGAGTACAGGCGACGACGTGAAGATCAAGCTCAGGGTGTTCATGAAGCCCGACGGCAAGCTTGCGGCGCAGCCCTTGCTGATCGAGGCCACCGCCTCGGAAAAGGGGCCGCTGTTGCTGAAGAGCGCGACCGATGCGCTGCAGGCCTGCCAGCCCTATGCGATGCTGCCGCGGGATCGCTACGGCGAATGGAAGGTGCTCGATCTCGATTTCAGCCCGCGCGATTTTGCGTCGTAGACAAGGGTCGCGTCAGCTTCCCATCGCCTGCCAGGCATTCGAGGCGAACTGTCGGCGCCAGATCACGATCACGACCGCGGCTGTCGTGACGAACAGCACCCAGGGGCTGACGAACCAGCCGAGATAGCCGAGTGCGAAGAAGAACGCGCGCTGGCCGCGGTTGAAGTGCCGGCCCGCCGTCTCGAACAGCCGCGTGGTGCGGATCACATGGGCCTCTGCCTCCGGCGTATCGCGCTGGTCGGCCGGCGGCATCGCGCCGAACAGGATCGCCACATAGTTGAACAGGCGATAGGCCCAGGCGAATTTGAAGAAGGTGTAGATGAAGATCAGGATCAGCCCGATGCACTTGACCTCCCACAAAGCGGGCGAGGGCGTGAGGTTGACCGGCAGCGCGCCGAGCACGGCGAGCGCGTCATTGGTGGCGCGCAACAGCGCCAGCGCGCCGCCGATCGCGATCAGGCTGGTGGAGGCAAAGAACGCGGTGCCGTTCTGCAAGCTGGCCATGATCTGCATGTCGACCATCCGTGCATCGCGGTTGAGCAGATTCCGCACCCAGATCTCGCGATAGACGTGCATCCGCGCCGACAGGCTGTCGCGCCCATACGCGGTGTGCTCCAGCGTGATGGCGTAGACCAGCCATTCCAGCGCAAAGAAGCCGACGGCCAGGATGTCGGTCCAATAGCCGGTCATGTTGCCTTCCTTCGTGAGCGCGCGGCCGACTGTCCGCGCCGGGCCGCATCCGCGTCATGTACAGGTTGAACGCGTGCAATGCACTATGGCAAACTACCGTGGCAACAGGATTCCCCGGACATGCTCAAGCTCGTCATCGGCAACAAGAACTATTCGTCATGGTCGATGCGGCCTTGGCTGGCGCTCCGCGCCAACAACATCCCGTTCGAAGAGGTTTTCATTCCGCTCTACACGGACCAAGCCGACAAGGACCGCATTCTCGCTTTCAGTAAGGCCGGCAAGGTGCCGACGCTGATCGATGGCGACGTCACGGTGTGGGACTCGCTGGCAATCATCGAATATCTCGCCGAGAGATTTCCCGAGGCGAAGCTGTGGCCTGCGGATCGCGCCGCGCGCGCGCATGCCCGCGCGATCTCGGCGGAGATGCATTCCGGCTTCATGCCGTTGCGCAACGAATGCGGCATGAACCTGCACCGGCCGATCCGTGCCGTTGCGCTGTCGGACGATGCGCGCGCCAATGTGGCGCGGATCCAGGAGATCTGGGCCGAGTGCCATCTGCGCTACGGCAAGCAGGGTCCGTTCCTGTTCGGCGCATTCTCCGCGGCGGACGCGATGTATGCGCCCGTGGTGCATCGCTTCCGCACCTACGCGATCCCGGTGAAGGCCGAGGCGCAGCACTATGTCGATGCCATGATGGCGCTCCCGGCGTTTGCCGAATGGACCCGCGACGGCATTGCCGAGACGCTGCGGATCGATCGATTCGAGCACGTCTGATTCCGAATTGTGACAGCGGTCGCGAAGATCGCGGCTTGACGCCGCGAGGCCAAGGGCGTCGAATCCGGCAAGGCTGGTTTCGCAAGTCGTGAAAGGACTTAGACCATGGGCATTCTCGATTCCCTGGAGAATTCGCCGGAGCTGAAAGGCATGCTTGGCCAGCTTGGCGCGGCGGTGATCCCGGTCGTGCTCGGCGAAGTTCTGGGCAATGGCGGGCAGGGCGGCTTGTCCGCGATTGTCGCCAAGCTCGAGCAGGCCGGGCTCGGCGAGCAGGTCAAATCCTGGATCGGTACCGGTCAGAACCTGCCGATCACGGCTGAGCAGCTCCAGCAGGTGCTCGGCAGCGATACGGTCAAGCAGCTCGCCGCCAAATTCAACATTCCGGTGGACCAGCTGTCCAAGGTGCTTGCCCAGCAACTTCCGGCTGCGGTCGATGGCGCGAGCCCGGACGGCAAGCTGCCGCACACCGCCTGAGCGGCTGGAATCAGGGTTCCAGCCGGGCTCGGCGGGCAATTTCCGGCTGGCACGCAAATTGCTGCCTATCGCTCTGAAAAACCTGCAAAAATCGCACCTTCGCTATGCCCCAATCTTGCTGGATTTGGGGAGGTGCGATGTGCTAGCTTGCCGCAGGGTTCTCAAAATGCCGGCCTGAGCTATCGGGACTGTCAGCTCAGCCAGCAATCTCTAAGAAAATGGAGAGGGCGTTGAAGCATAAGTACTCGATTGGCGAGACCGTCTATTTCACGGCCAGCAACGTGGCGCGCCCCGCCGCGAGCGGCACCTATCAAGTGATCCGGCTGCTGCCGACCGACGGTGACGACTGCCAATATCGCATCAAGAGCTCGACTGAAGCTTTCGAACGGGTGGCCAAGGAGAGTCAGCTCGCGCTGTCCTGAAGGAGTTGTGCGCAAGCCGGCGGCTGGGGCGGGTTCCGCACCGCCGCCGTCAAAAGGCCCTGTTCGCAGACCCATTGTGCTGAAGGTTGGACGTCGGGGTGGCGGCGTTCGCCGTCGCCGATTGTGCTTACGCTGCGTTGAGGGACATCGCGCATGAACTGGGCTTCCTCGCTGGATCAGATCTGGCGCTCACCGACCTTCCCGATGTGGCTGACGCTGGCCGCCGCGGGGTTCTTTGGGATCGTCGTTCTGGTCACGCTGCTGCGTGCGGAAAAATCCGTCGCCAACGGCGCGCTGACCGTGATCACGCTGCTGTCGATCGCGGTTGCGGTCGCCGCGACGATCCGTGGCTTCGGCCCGGGCGGGCAGGGGGCGCCGGCCGAGGCACGGACGGCGCAACTGGCCAGCCAGACGGTGCCGGCGCTGGCCTGCGTCGACGATCTCGCCGGAGACGCCGTTCTCAACGCCTGCGAGAAGGTGCTGTTCGGTTCATCGGATACGGCGGCAGCGGCGGTCAGCTACGCGGCGGCGCAGGTCTCGCGCCTGACTGCGCTCGGCGACCTCGCGACCGCCGAGCGCAATTCGACCACCGAGTTGCAGGCGCTGCGCCGTGCCATCGAGCATGACCGCTACGGCCTGGTCGCCTATGCGCTGATGGCGCGCGACCACTGCACGCCGACCGCGTGCCCCGCGTTCCGCTCGTTCGGCGACAACCATCAGATCATCGCCAACATGAACGAGCGGACCTACGAGAACCTGATCACGCGCTACGCGGGGTCGTGGAACGCGCCGGCCGGCGCCCAGGCGTCGGCCGCCTCTGGCCTGGTCGCAGCGCTGCCGCAGTCATTGCCCACCGGCAAGCCGACCAATGCGGAGTTTCCGAGCTCGGCGAACACGCCGCCCGTCAGCATCATGACGCCCGAGCCGGCAAAGCCGGCCGCCGCCGCACCAGCGCCGGCCGCGCGCGCTGCCGCCGCGCCGCCCGCCGCAGCCCCGAAGCGGCCGCCGGCGGCGAAGCGCCCGGTCCAGATCGCGCCGGCCCCGGCCGCGTCGGCGCCGCCTCCTGCCGCCGCCAGCGCACCGGCGGCTGCGAACGAGCAATGAGCGTGATGGCGGCGGCTTGAGCCGCCGTCATTGCACTGTTCCGGCTTCGCTTCGCTCGAAATGTGCTTCTAGTCCCGATATCCACCGCCGCGGAGAGCGCTCCCTTTCCAAAGCGCGCGCCGGCCGCTACATCCGGCACATGCCGCTTCATCTCATCAAGCTCGCCGTCGGTTGTGACTCCGTCAAGGAACTCAAGGGCTGGGTTGCCGAACGGATGGCGACCGCGAAGAAAAAGGGCCTGCCGCTCCGTCACGTCCACATCACGCGGATGACGCCGAAGCGCGAGGAGGAGGTCCTTGCCGGCGGTTCGCTCTATTGGGTGATCCGCGGCGAGATCGCCGCGCGCGAGAAGATCATCGCCATCGAGCCGTTCCGCGACAAGGACGGCATCGGCCGCTGCCGGCTGGTGATGCAGCCCAAGGTGATCGCGGTCTCGCCGCGGCCGATGCGGCCGTTCCAGGGCTGGCGCTACCTGACCGCGGACTCCGCGCCGGCCGATCTCACCAAGTCGAGCGCGGCCAGCGTGGCATCGATGCCCGAGCCGATGCGTCGCGAGTTGCGCGACCTCGGCTTGCTCTGAGCAATCGAGCGGGATCCGGGATCACTGGGTCACGAGATGCAGCCGGGCCCATTCTGAGGCCGGGACCTCGACATAACGGCCACCCGCCTTGTCGGCCGTGACGTCGAACAGTTCATGGTCGATCCCCATCTCGCTGAGATATCTCCGGAACTGATCGGTGAAGATTGTCGTGAGGCTGTCGCGGTGCTCGGCAGAGACGTTGGATGCGAGCCGGTCGTAGATCTGCATCCTTGCGGTCAGGATGACGCGGTTGCCGGGCGGCAGGCTGCGATGCACCCCGCCCGCAAGCATCAATACACATGCAAGCTCGCAGGGTACACCGGAGAGCTTTTCCTTCGCATCCAGCGGGCCGCCGGGCCGCTTCAGCGCAAAGCATTCCTCTTCGGATTTTCCGGTGCAGGCCTCGACCTCGGTCGCCGCCACCGCCGCGTCGATGCCGCGACCGCGCAGGATGCGGCCGAGGCTGGCAGCGACGGTGAGGTCGGACCCCGGTTTGACGTTGATCACCACCGGCAGCTTGCGGCCGTTCTGCCGGTCGAGGATCGCCAGCAGGCGCTTGTAGGTATCCCACTGCACGGCGCCCTCGGCGGCGATCCAGTCCGAGCAGCCGGGCCCGCAGGCATCGGGTGCACCGTGCGCGACATAGAAGATCATCGCGCCGGGCGCCGAATTGACCCCGCCGACCGGCGGCCGGGTCTGCGCCTGCGCCAGGCCTGCGGCCGCGAGCGCGATGCCGAAAGCAATGCCTTGCCTGAAATAACCGCTCATTCCGATCGCCTCTGAAAGGCGCGATCATCCACGCGTCGGGCCGCGCAGATGAGGCCGAGCCCTCATTACAGGCTCGAACCTCGTTTGCGCATGAACCGCATCACACTTTCCGGATCCTGCTTCAGACCGGGATGTTGTCGATCAGGCGCGTGCTGCCGAGCTTTGCCGCCACCAGCATCCGCATCGGGCCGTCCTTCAGCGAGCCGATCGGCGCCAGGGAGGCGGCGTGGCGCACTTCGAGATAATCGAGCACGAAGCCGGCCCTGGTGATCGCCGCGGCGCCGTCGGCCATTGCGGTCGCGGTATCCTCGCCGGCGCGCAGGCGGCCGGCCGTCTCCTTCATCACCCGATGAAGCTCAGGGGCTGCGCGCCGTTCCTCCGGGGAGAGGTAGACGTTGCGCGACGACATCGCGAGACCGTCGCGCTCGCGCACCGTTTTGGATCCGATCACCCTGACGCCGAGGTCGAGGTCCGCGGCCATCTGGGTGACGACCCGGAGCTGCTGAAAGTCCTTCTCGCCGAAGATCGCGAGGTCGGGCCGGACCTGGGTGAACAGCTTGCCGACCACGGTGGCGACGCCGCCGAAGAAATGCGGTCGGAAGCGATCCTCGAGCCCGGCAGTGGCCGGCCCCTCCGGCACGATCCTGGTGGCGAAGCCGTCCGGGTACATCGCCTTCACCTCGGGATGCCAGATCAGGTCGACGCCCTCGGCGGCGAGCTTGGCGACGTCTTCCTTCCAGGTGCGCGGATAGGAGCCGAAATCTTCGGTCGGCGCGAACTGGGTCGGGTTGACGAAGATCGAGACGACGACCCGCTTGGCGCGGCGCTTGGCGAGGCGCACCAGCGACACATGGCCGTCATGGAGCGCTCCCATGGTTGGGACCAGCGCGACGGTCGCCTTCTTGGCGCGCAGGGCGTCGACGGCGCGACGAAGGGCGGGGACGGTACGGACGACGGTGGGATTTCTCGGCATCTGGTCTCGGCTCGTGGGGCAATCCGGGTGGGGACGAATCTGGGTGGGACGGGTTGGCGTTCGGCAAGTCACGCAGCTTACCAAGTCCGAACCGCTATCGGCAAACCGCCGCGACAAGCCTTACCCGATCTCGGACGCGCATGGATCACAGCTGCCGTGCCGCCGATCGACGCAGCAGTCTTGCTTGATCGGTTCGTCATCAAGCACGGCCGCAATTGATTTCCTGTCGCGGCGATGCATTTCACTTGACCGCAGCGGCGCTCGCTTTGAAGATCATTGACGGGATTTGAATCATGTTGGTGCAGGCTCGTCAGGGTCAATCCGGCTCCGCACATGTCATTGTGCTGGGCAACGAGAAGGGTGGATCGGGAAAGTCGACCACCGCCCTGCATATCGCCGTCGCGCTGCTGAAGGCCGGGCAGCGCGTCGCCAGCATCGATCTCGACTGCCGCCAGCAGAGCTTCACCCGCTACATCAGCAATCGCCAGGCCTGGGCGCGACGCACCGGGCTCGACCTCGAGCTCCCCGCACACCACTGCATCAAGTACGGCGAGACGATGCAGATCGAGGAGAACGAGAACGCGGAATTCCAGCAGTTCATGGCCGCGGTGAGCGCGGTGGAACGCGCCTATGATTTCATCGTCATCGACACCCCGGGCGCGGACAGCTACCTGATGCGGCTCGCGCATTCGATGGCCGACACTTTGGTGACGCCGATCAACGACAGCTTCCTCGATTTCGACGTGCTCGGTACCGTCGATCCCGCGACCTACGCGGTGACCGGCGAGAGCCATTATGCGGAGATGGTGCGCGACACCAGGCGCAAGCGCCGCCAGCTCGACGGCGCCTCGACCGACTGGATCGTGGTGCGCAACCGCCTGTCGATGCTCGGCTCGCGCAACAAGCAGCTGGTCGCTGACGGCTTGAAGCAGCTGTCGCTGCAGCTCGGGTTCCGTTCGGTCGACGGCTTTGCCGAGCGGGTGGTCTATCGCGAATTCTTCCCACGCGGGCTGACGGCGCTCGACGACATCGACGAGGCGACGCTCGGCACCCGCCCGAGCCTCGGCCACGTCACCGCCCGCGAGGAGGTGATGAGCCTGCTGCGCGAGCTCAAGCTGCCGCTGGACGAGCGCGGCCGCCGCCGGGCCGCCAACCGGGCCGAATGGTTCAGCCAGGTCGACAAGCCGCTGGAAGTCGACGACATCATCGGCAGCTAGGCCGTCAGGTACTCCCTCGGGCAGGTTCCAGGGCGCCTGGCGCGCAGCAGGTGACGATCGTCACTTTTGGAGGTTGCAGAAGCACGGTAGTCTTGCGGGGTTTTCGGCCACTCCGTCGCCAATATGCCGGAACAAAGCTGGCCAGATCCGGTTTTCCCAAGTCAGCCGCGTTCTCGCTCCCGTCGGCTGGTCTTGAGGTATTATCGTGCCGCAGAGCCATGGCGCTAGAAGCGAATGCACAAAGGTTGTGTGCACCGCACAATGAACGTGCTGCGAAATCCCAACTTTTAGACTTCCTGTCACAGCGCCGTGACATATATTCTCAAAAGGAGGCCGAAGAGTCTCCGGCCAAGAATAGCCCTGAAAAGGCGGGCACCTCGAGGACGTCATGAAGCGTGGAATTCTCGTTCTGCTTTCTCTCTCCGTGGTGATCACGGCGGCCTATTTCACCGCGAGCAAGTGGGCGATCCGTCACGAAACTCTCATGTTCAAGGACCCGACGCGCGATGAGCGGCCGGTCGCGGTCGACGTTGCCGTGCGCTTCGACAAGGAGATGCAGGCCGACGCTGGCATGATCACGCTGCCGGTTGCGATCCTCAATCATGGCAATACCGTCAAATTCACCGAATATTCCTTCCTCGCGAACGTGTTCGCGGCGCGCGGCTATCTGACCATCAGCATTCAGAACGACCTGCCGTCGGATGGACCGATGGTGACCAAGGTCGGCGAGCTCTATGTCGGCCGCCTGCCGCAGTACCAGCGCGGCATCACCAACATCAAGTTCGCGATCGAGGAGATGAAGAAGCGCCAGCCGAACGCGGACTACAGCAAGCTGACGATGGTCGGCCATTCCAATGGCGGCGACATCGCGATGTATTTCGCCAAGCAGTATCCGGACGAGATCAAGAAGGTGGTGACGCTGGACAATCTGCGCGTGCCGTTCATGACCGACGGCAAGTTCAAGATTCTTTCATTCCGGTCTCACGATTCGCAGTTCAAGCCGGATCCGGGTGTCGTTCCCGATGCCGACGAATGCGAGAAGGCCGGCATCACCGTCGTGAACACCAACTTCCAGCACAACGACATGCGGGACACCGGGCCCGAGAAGGCCAAGGACTCGATCCAGGCCATGCTCGATAAATTCCTGGCCGACACCGACAGCGCTGTCGCGCCGGTCGACACCAGGAATGCGCCGCCGAAGATTCTGGAGCCGGGTCCCGTCTCGCTCTACGTGCCGGTCGAGAAACCTCAGACCTTGACCGACAAGCTCAAGAAGTCGCTCTCGCTGACCAAGACCGAGACGAAGAAGGATCCATCAGTCACGAATTGACCGGGCGGCCCGGGATCCAGGCTGGCCCGTCACGTTGACCAATCCGCTGCCGCGGCCCACATAGTGTTTGCTGTACGAGGCAAGCGCTGATGGCCGGCAAGACGATCAAACCGACATCCGGAAACGATGTACGCCCGGCTCATGCGCCTGGCGTGCCGACATCCAGCGCGAACGACATCGCGGCATTCGTCGCCAAGGCGCGGGCGATGTCGCCGCATCGCGCGGGTGCCCGCGGCAGGCTGGTGTTCGCGCTCGACGCCACGATGAGCCGGCAGCCGACATGGGATATGGCGTGCACGCTGCAGGCGGACATGTTCCGCGAGGCCGGCTCGCTCGGCAGTCTCGATATCCGCCTCGTCTATTATCGCGGCTTCAATGAGTGCCGCGCGTCGGGCTGGATCTCCGACAGCGCGCAGCTCGCTCGGCTGATGAGCAAGATCGATTGCCAGGGCGGCAATACCCAGATCGGCAAGGTGCTGTCCGAGACGCGCCGCGAGGCGGTCGAGGCAGGGGTGCGCGCGCTGGTGTTCGTCGGCGACGCGATGGAGGAGAGCGCCGACGATCTCTGCGCCAAGGCCGGCGAGCTCGGCCTGCTCAAGGTGCCGGTCTTCATGTTTCAGGAGGGCCGGGACATGGCCGCCGAGCAGACGTTCCGCGAGATCGCGCGACTGACCGGCGGCGCATGGTGCAGGTTCGATCCCGGCGCGGCCGCGCAGCTCCGCGAGCTGCTGCGGGCCGCCGCGGCCTACGCCGCCGGAGGCCGCGAGGCGTTGCTGCAGCTGGCCAAGACCACGAGCGGTGCGGCGAAGCTGATCGGCCAGATGAAATAGCGCGGCGCCGCGCAGTCTCCGCCCTTTTGCCCGGCTTGATTTCTTATCGTTCGTGACCGAGGCCGTCTTGGCGGGCTCCGTCAACGCGTCGGGCCCAACCTAGTGTTTGACGTGGATCAAGGCGTCGCGGCATGGGCATTGAACCATGCAACAAATGGAGGAGCACAGGATGTCTCAGTGCCGGCCGCAAACACTGGGATTTTACGAGGATATCGACTTCAGACTTCGGCAGGCTGATCCCCGAGGGGGCTGACTGTCATGCGTTCGCGGCTTGCATTGAGCAACGAGGTCGACGCGCGATGATTGCCGGAGATTATGCCTACGGATTTTGGCGCTACCTCTCGATTGCCGGGGCGCTAGCGATATTTCTGGGCGCGGGCGCGTTCATTATGGCGACGTTGCCGCCGCGCGAACTCGTGATGGCGACCGGCGCCGAGGGCAGCGCCAACTACGAACTGGGTATCCGCTATCGCGAAATCCTGGCGAAAGAAGGCGTCAGGCTGCAGCTCCAGCCGACCTCCGGCAGCCTCGAAAATCTGAAGTATCTGCGCGACCCGCGGTCGCGGGTCAGCGTTGGGTTCATCCAAGGCGGCACGACGACCGGCAAGGAAGCCCCGGAACTGGAGTCGCTCGGCACGATCTTCTACGAGCCGTTATGGCTGTTCCGCCGAAGCGAGATTGGAGAAGGCGTACAGGCGTTGCGCGGCCGACGACTTTCGATCGGTGCCGAAGGAAGCGGCGGGCGCGCCTTGGCGCTGCAAATAATGCAAAGGACCAGGATCGACTCTATCGTCGGAGAAATTTCGGGATATGCACCGCAAGCTGCGGCGGAGAAACTGGTGGCTGGCGATATCGATGCGGCGTTTATCGTGACTGCCTGGGAGTCTCCCGTCGTGCAATCCATCCTCAATGCCAAAGGCATCGAGCTTTCCAGCGCCCAGCGTGCGGATGCCTTCGTCGCGATCTATCCCTTTCTGCACAAACTGGTCCTGCCTGCCGGGGTGATCGATCTGCTGGCGAACCGCCCGCCCGCGGATGTCGTGCTGTTGGCGCCGAAGGCCAGTCTCGTCGTGAGGGCTGACCTGCATTCGGCGCTGCAATACGTTCTGCTCAATGCCGCCGCGGAAATTCATTCGCAGCCCGGCATTTTTCAGAAAGCAGGAGAATTTCCCGCAGCCGAGTCGATCGGCATTCCGCTCAGCCAGGAAGCGCAACGCTATTACAAGACCGGGCGGCCGTTCCTGCAAGGTTATCTCCCATTCTGGGGAGCGACGCTGGTGGAGAAGGTGGTCGTCGTGCTGCTCCCGCTGGCCGCCTTGCTGTTCCCGGTGTTCAAGTTCCTGCCGCAGACCTACGACTGGATGATGCAGCTCAGGATCAGGCGGCTGTACGACGAGATCAGGTCGATCGAGAGCGAGATGAATGCCGGGGGCAGGAAGATCGACGTCAGCGCATTGAACGCGAAGCTGGATCTCATGGATCAGCGCGCGAACCAGATGCAATTGCCGAATGTCTATGCGAGCAGCCTCTATACCCTGCGGAGCCACATCGATCTCGTGCGCACCCGTCTGGCCGCAATGGCTTGACCGGGACACACGACAGAACGGCATCATGAAGCTTGTGCGCGGCGGACTCAGGCGCAAGCCCGAATTTCCAGACCTCGGCGGACCTTGCGTTGAACAGGCGTCGAATTCGGCGGCCCCCAGCATCCGTTGGAAACCGTTGGTTCAAGCGGACATCGGGTGTGCGCGGCACAATCGACCATTTTATGGGTCCATGGCGCAGCCAGTCGCCGACGTCGGCGCCACGCGGCTGCGCTTCACACTCCGGTGAGACGAAGCTCCGCATGCTTTTTGCCGCCGGGCCGCCTATATTCCAGACATGCCAACCCTGATCGCTGGCGTCGTCGCCGTTGTCGTCCTTTATTCCGCGCTGCAGATGTTTCGTGCGGCCAATCCTGCCGTGCTTGCGCGCGCGATCAAGATCGGCGGCGGGGTGCTCGCACTGGCGGTCGCGGCCTTTACCGGCGTGCGGGGCGAACTGGCAGTGGCAATTCCGCTCGGCATCTTCGGCGCCGGACTGCTCGGCTGGTCGCCGTTCGGAAGCACCGGATTTCCCAATCTCGGCGGCATGTTCGGCGGTTCGCGCAGCCAGGGACAAAGCTCGCGGGTGCGCTCGCAATATCTCGATATGACCCTCGATCACGGCAGCGGCGTGCTCAGGGGCCAGATCGTGGTCGGACCGCAGGCCGGCCGCATGCTCGATGAGTTCGACCTGTCGCAGCTATTGGCGATGGTTCCGAGCTTCGACGCCGAGAGCGTCGCGCTACTTGAAAGCTATCTGGACCGCCGCTTTCCCGCCTGGCGTCAGGACGCACAGGGCGACCGGGCACGGGGGCAGGGCCGTGCGGCGTCGGGCGGCAAAATGACGAACGAGGAGGCCTATCAGATCCTTGGCCTGCAGCCGGGAGCGTCGCGCGACGACATCAGCCGGGCTCACCGTACCCTGATGAAGAAACTCCATCCCGACCAGGGGGGCTCGACGTACCTCGCGGCCCGTGTGAACGAGGCCAAGGACACTCTGCTTCGCACGCATCTCTAACTCCGGCTACGCTACCAACGCCACAGCCGAGAGCTGCCTTCCGTTTCTGATTGATGCCCCGTCTGGCCCGCCGCTGTCCGGCGTGGCCGATCGCTCTTTCGGGAAAACTTAACCGTAAAATCTTGACGAGAAGTTTCATGTTCGTGCCGCGCGCGGCCGGCCGGCCGTTTCGCGAGGGCAAAAACAAAACGGCCGGCGCTTGCGGCGCCGGCCGTTCGAAATCAGCTGATGCCGACGATCAGTTGCGAACGGTGATGCAGGAGATCTCGGCGCGCTTCAGCGTCTTGCAAGCCGCCTCGGCCTGATCGCGCTCGAGGCCGGCAAAGCGGGCGCGATAGAGCTTGCGATTGTCCTTGGCGACCACCTCGGTGAACGGATCCGCCTTGCTGAGCAGGCCGCGGGCCGAACTGCGCGCGAGGTCGATGCGCTTGTTGGCCTCGCCCTCGGACTCCAGCGCGCCAACCTGGATGATCCAGCCGGTGTGGGCGGCGCTCGGCCTTGCTGAACTGGTCGGCGGAGCGGCCTGCACGCTGCGGGTGGCGGGTTCGATCGACGCCACGGCCTGCGATGCCGGGGCAGCGGGTGCATGGACGGCCGAGGCCGGCAGCACGCCGAGGATGCCGTTGCCGGTGCCGAAATTGGCCGGCTGCGGCGGCATTTCGGGCCTCGAGGTTTCGGCGGCCCGCGCCATCATCGCATTGGAGGTCTCGGGGACTTCGCCGCGCGCGGGGATCGTGTTGGTGATCGGGGGCGCGGACTGCGCCGGGCCGGCGGCGGCGAGCTTGATCTGGCCGGCCTTGACCTGCACCGTCTTCACCTTGACCGGTTTCATCGGTTCAGCCGAGCCGGGGATCGCGGCGATCGGCTGGGTCTGGATCACGCCTGAGGTCAGCGGCGCCGGCTCGGGCTTGGCCTGCGGCTCCGGCTTGGCCGGGAGCGGCGGCAGCGCGGCGGCCGCGGCCGCCATCAGGGAGGGCTTGCTGGCCGGGCGCGGCGCCTGGATCGCGGCAGCTGCAGCGGCGGGCTCCGACGCCGCGACCGGCGAAGTGTCCGGCGCGCGCGCATTATCCGCGTCGGCGACCTCGACATTGGCGTCGGCCGGATTGCGTTCGGTGATCGCGGCGGCGGTGCGGGTGGTCGCGGCCTTCCCGACGTTCTCGGCGAGCAGGTTGCGCATGATGGCGTCACGCGAGCCGCCGCTGCGGCCGCCGAGCACCACGCCGACCAGGAAGCGATTGCCGCGACGCATCGAGGTCACGAGGTTGAAGCCGGAGGCGCGGGTATAGCCGGTCTTGATACCGTCAACGCCCTCGACGTTGCCGAGCAGATGGTTGTGGTTGCGGATCGATTGGCCGCGGAAGTTAAACACCGAGGTCGAGAAGTAGCGGTAATAGCGCGGGAAGCGGTCCTGGATCGCGCGGCCGAGGGTCGATTGATCGCGCGCCGTCGTCACCTGCTCATCATTGGGCAGGCCGGAGGCGTTGCGATAGACGGTCCGGCTCATGCCGAGCGCACGGGCCTTGCGGGTCATCATGCGGGCGAAATCGTCTTCGCTGCCGCCGATCGCCTCGGCGATCACGACCGCGGCGTCATTGGCCGAGCGGGTGACCAGGCCCTTGATGGCGTCTTCGACCTTGATGGTCGAGCCGGGCCGCAGGCCGAGCTTGGTCGGGTCCTGCTCGGAGGCATGCTCGGACACCGGCATTTCGGTGTCGAGCTTCATCTTTCCGGAATCGAGGCGCTCGAACAGCAGATAGAGCGTCATGATCTTGGTCAGCGAGGCGGGGTGGCGCAGGCCGTCGGGACTGGTGGCGGTCAGCACCGACCCGGTGTTGCCGTCGACGATGATCGACGCGAATTGCGGGCTGTAGCTCTCGCGCGCTTCCTGGCTGTGGTGGTGACGGGCGTAGTGGCGCCGGTGACGGCGCGCCTCGGCGCTATCACTCGTGATCAGGATCGCCGTCGTGACGGTAACGAGCCCAAGAACGCCAACTCGCAGCGCCCGCGAGGAGGCCAAGGTTGTTCGAAGCATCTACTTCCCCGTCCCAATTTCTATCTAGATCACTGGCTCGTGAGGCGAAATTGTGCCCGGCGGCCATCGATCCTTGCCTGCGCAACAATCCACTTCGGGCAGAACCATCGGCCGAGGTGGCGGCTCAGGTCGCTCTTCTAGCTAAGGTGTTGTTCACAAACAGCTTTCGAGGCTGTCTGTCGGAAGGCGAACAAAGTCCGGGAATCAGGTTAGGCGGACCGAGTTTCCAAAAGATTAAGCAACCGTTGCGTAGTCCCCCGGGGTTTATCGCAAATGCCGGAGATTCGGGGTTGTGTGATTGTGCGATGCACAATATTCGTTGACTATATTGTGCGATGCGATATTGCTAGCGGCGTCAAGGGGCCGGGAGCTTCCCGGCAATGGGAATTTGCGCCTTCAAGTCTGGGAAAAGGAATTCCATCCATGGTCAAGATCGAAGACATTCAGAACTACGGCAAAGAGCATTTCGAGTCGGTCACCGCGTCGGCCAACAACCTGCAGAGCGGCGTTCAGGCCATCGCCACCGCCTATGGCGACTATGCCAAGAAGTCCTTTGAGGACACCAAGTCGTTCGTCGAGAAGCTGTCGGGCGTGAAGTCGCTGGACAAGGCGCTCGAGGCGCAGACCGAGTACCTGCGCTCGTCCTACGAGACCTTCGTCGCGGAATCGCAGAAGATCGCCGGCCTGTACAGCGACTGCGCCAAGCAGACCTTCAAGCCCTATGAGGGCCTGGTCTCCAAGTTCGCGCCCGCCGCTCAGTAAGCGTTGCCGGCCAAGACAAGCGAAAAGCCCGGCCGTTTGGCCGGGCTTTTTTGTTGTGCCTGAAGCGGGCGGCTATTTCGCCAGCCGCAGCTTGCTCAGGGCGGTTCCGATCGTGTTGAACGTCGTCAGGATCTGGGTCGAGCTGGTCAGCATGAAGAATTTGTCGGGCGTGCTGGCGCAGTTCTTCAGGACGGTCGAGGTCGGATCGGCGGGCGAACTCGTGTTCACCTGGATCGTGTAGATCGTGTACAACGGCGCTCCGTTGGAATCCTTCGCGTTCTGCAGATTTTGGCACATCAATGCCTGCCTTGCGTCGATCGGATTGCCTGAGGCCTGCGAGCTGCCGTCGCCGTATTCGGGCCAGCGGTCCTCGGTATTCAGACCGTCGGACAAGAGGATGATGACCCGATTGTAGGTCGTGTTGGTGTCCTCCGACGGCGTGTTCAGCGGACCGCCCACCAGCAGGGATTGCCACGCCCAAGCGAGCCCGACGGCCTGGTTGGTACCGCCGGTCGGCTGCATCGCGTTGACCGCCGTCTTGAGCGCGCTCCAGTTGTAGCTCAGCGGAATGATGGGCTCGAGCGACGTCGAGGCGCTGCTGCTGCAATAGAATGTGCTGTTCTCATAGTACTCGTTGGCCGGGAACAGCGTGGTGACGTCGGACGACGCCGGCAGGACGCCGGTCGCATCGTTCGGCTGGGTGCGGTCCGTGATGCAGCCCGTCCAGTTGCCGATCGGATTGGTAGAGGCTTGCCGCCAGTCGTTCTTCACCGTCGGGGTCTGACTGGTCGAGGTCCACTGGTTGTTGGTCCACCCGACAACGGCGCTGACCCGGGGCTGGCTCGTATTGTCGACCGTGTCGTTGGGGCCCGGCTGCGTCCAGTCGTGGGTATACAGCTTGCCGGTGCACTGATAGACGCCGCTGGTCGTCTTACAGCTGCAGCCGGACACCGCGTTGCCCGTGGAGTCCGTCGGACATGCACACGAGTTTGAGCCGCTGCAGAACACGCCGGTGCCGGCCGCGGTGCTCACCCAGCAGCCATTGTAGCGCGTGTGCGAGTTCGCATCGACGCTGGGGCAAATGTAGCCGGAATAACTCCCGCTCGAGGGGATGTAGTTCGTGTTGGACGTGCTGGTCGGGTTCTTCGTGCAGGTGAAGCCGCCATTGCTGTTGGTCCAGGGGCATCGCGCACCGGGTCCGACCGCGTGCCAGTTCATCGGCAGGCTCGCCTGCATGGTGCCGTTGGCGGGCTGCGTGGTCGGAGGATTGAGCCAGTCGGTCCAGTCGATCCAGCTCTGGCCGACATTGCTGGTGCCGACATTGACGACCTTGGCGAACGGAATGACGGAGATATAGACGTCACCATTGTTCTTGCTCAGCGCGCTGAGCTGGTCGATCAGTCCGCCGGTTCCGGCCACGGCGTTGCGCAGCGCGGTGATCTTGCCGTCCTGCGCCATCGATCCCGTGTTGTCGAGGGCGAGGGCGACGCGCATCTTGACGTTGCCCCAGGTGGTGGTCGTCGAGCTCTTGAAACCCAGCGTCGGAAAACCGGCCAGCTGCATGAAATCGGATTTGATGTAGCCGGATCCGCCCAGCAGGATGTTGGCCGCCGCGCTCGAGGTCGGGGTGGTGTAGTTGGCCGTGACGGAAATGCCCTGGCCGTCCTTGTTGGTGTAAAGCGCGGTGAAGTAGGTCTGCGCCTTGCTCGGGATCTCCGCAGCCGTGATGTTGCCCATGGTCAGATCCTTGGACAGCATCAGCGCGGTCGAATCGAGCGCCGCCTGCATCGCGGAGCGGGCGTTGTTGGCGCGGGTATAGTCGATCGCAGCTCCCACGAAAGCGAGGAGCGGCAGCATTGCGAAGGTGAAGATCACCGCGACATTGCCGTTATTTGCCCTGGAAAACCGGCGAGCAACCGCGCAGACGCGATCGGAAATGGCTGAACCAAGCATGGCACTCTCGTCGAAATGAATTGCGGTGGCATCTCGACCGGCGCCGCTAAACAGATGGTGAATCGGGCGCGGGAAACCCGGCAGGGTGGCGTGGGGGAGGCTCAAAAGCCGGGCAAAAGCGCTGGCTATCCTCAATGACGTCTAAATTGGCGGCCCGACTCCTTTGTCAAATCAGGCAGAAATGATTAACCTTCCGAGGGTTGCCGCGCCGGGAATCGGACCGGTGGGCCGCGCCGGGTCCGCGCTTGCGGCAGGGCCTCGCGAGGCCCATATTCGGGAAGTCGATCCGGCCGCCGGATCGGACCGGGAGCGGCAAGCTGGAAAGCATTGCTGGGGGTTCCGCGATCAGTCTTGCGGCAATCGCGACCGCCGTCCAACTGCCATCCGGTTTTCCGCCATCCGGCTTCCCTTGGGGAATTCGAACGCCTGAGCCATGTTGCGATCCACGTTGACAGTCCCGATTTCCGAGCCGGTTTCGTCGATGCCGGCGGTGGCCGCCGCGCCGGCGCCGAAAATGAGCAATGATGACAACCGCAACGGGACGGGCAGCGGCCCGTCGACCTCGGTCATCACCAAGGTCAAGCCGAAGACCAAGCGCCCGAACCTGTACCGCGTCCTGATCCTGAACGACGACTACACGCCGATGGAGTTCGTCGTTCACGTGCTGGAACGATTCTTCAACAAGGACGCCGAGGCGGCGACCAAGATTATGCTGCACGTTCACCACCACGGGATCGGCGAGTGCGGCGTTTTTACCTACGAGATCGCCGAGACCAAAGTGACGCAAGTCATGGACTTCGCGCGCAAGCATCAGCATCCACTGCAATGCGTGATGGAAAAGAAATAGCTCGCTGGAACGACTGACCCGCCGCGAGGCGCGGAACGGGTCTTGCATCGCGGTTTTTGATGGTGGTGAACGGCGTTCCCGTACGATCACGGGGCGCCGCCGCGCGACGCCCCGATGCCCCGAATTTAGAAGAAAACCATCATCGCGGGACCGGTCTTTCGCCACGATCCGTCGTAACTATATCAAAGGCGATCACGAAGGTTGTTATTGCCTGACCCGGTAATGGCGATCATGATGGCAGGGGGCCATAGAGGACGCGAATGCCAACTTTTTCCCAAAGCCTTGAACAATCGCTGCACCGTGCATTGGCGATCGCAAACGAGCGTCACCATCAATACGCGACGCTCGAACATCTGCTGCTGTCGCTGATCGATGACTCGGATGCGGCGGCTGTGATGCGGGCCTGCAGCGTCGATCTCGACAAGCTCAGGACCAGCCTCGTTAATTATCTCGAGACCGAATTCGAAAACCTGGTGACTGACGGCGCCGATGACGCGAAGCCGACCGCCGGGTTCCAGCGCGTGATCCAGCGCGCGGTGATTCACGTCCAGTCGTCCGGTCGCGAGGAAGTGACCGGCGCCAACGTCCTGATCGCGATCTTCGCCGAGCGCGAGAGCCATGCCGCGTACTTCCTGCAGGAGCAGGACATGACGCGCTACGACGCCGTCAACTACATCAGCCACGGCATCGCCAAGCGGCCCGGCGTGTCCGAGGCGCGGCCGGTGCGCGGCGTCGACGAGGAAACCGAGACCAAGGGCAACGAGGACGCCAAGAAGAAGGGCGAAGCGCTCGAGACCTATTGCGTCAACCTCAACAAGAAGGCGCGCGACGGCAAGATCGATCCGGTGATCGGCCGCAATGCCGAGATCAATCGTGCGATCCAGGTGCTGTGCCGCCGCCAGAAGAACAACCCGCTGTTCGTCGGCGAAGCTGGCGTCGGCAAGACCGCGATTGCCGAAGGCCTCGCCAAGCGCATCGTCGACAGCGACGTGCCGGAAGTGCTGGCGGCCGCGACCGTGTTCTCGCTCGACATGGGCACGCTGCTTGCGGGCACCCGCTATCGCGGTGATTTCGAGGAGCGGCTCAAGCAGGTCCTGAAGGAGCTGGAGGCGCATCCGAACGCCATCCTGTTCATCGACGAGATCCACACCGTGATCGGCGCCGGCGCCACCTCCGGCGGCGCGATGGATGCGTCCAATCTGCTGAAGCCCGCGCTGGCTTCGGGCACGATCCGCTGCATGGGCTCGACCACCTACAAGGAATACCGTCAGCACTTCGAGAAGGACCGCGCGCTGGTGCGGCGCTTCCAGAAGATCGACGTCAACGAGCCGACGGTGGAAGACGCGATCGCGATCCTCAAGGGCCTGAAGCCCTATTTCGAGGATTACCATCGGCTGAAATACACCAATGAGGCGATCGAGGCGGCGGTGCAGCTGTCGTCGCGCTACATCCACGACCGCAAGCTGCCCGACAAGGCGATCGACGTGATCGACGAGTCCGGCGCGGCGCAGATGCTGGTCGCCGAGAGCAAGCGCAAGAAGACGATCGGCATCAAGGAGATCGAGACCACGATCGCGACCATGGCGCGGATCCCGCCGAAGAGCGTGTCGAAGGACGATGCCGAGGTGCTGAAGCATCTCGAGCAGACCCTGAAGCGCACGGTATTCGGCCAGGACAAGGCAATCGAGTCGCTGGCAGCGTCGATCAAGCTGGCGCGCGCCGGCCTGCGCGAGCCGGAGAAGCCGATCGGCAGCTATTTGTTCTCGGGTCCGACCGGCGTCGGCAAGACCGAGGTGGCCAAGCAACTCGCGGCGTCGCTCGGCGTCGAGCTGCTGCGCTTCGACATGTCCGAATACATGGAGCGGCACACCGTGTCGCGCCTGATCGGCGCGCCTCCCGGCTATGTCGGCTTCGACCAGGGCGGCCTGCTCACCGATGGCGTGGATCAGCATCCGCATTGCGTGGTGCTGCTCGACGAGATCGAGAAGGCGCACCCGGACCTCTACAACGTGCTGCTGCAGATCATGGATCATGGCCGGCTCACCGACCACAACGGCAAGCAGGTCAACTTCCGCAACGTGATCCTGATCATGACCACGAATGCCGGCGCGGCCGATCTTGCGCGGCAGGCCTTCGGCTTCACCCGCTCGAAGCGGGAAGGCGACGATCACGAGGCGATCAATCGCCAGTTCGCGCCGGAGTTCCGTAACCGGCTGGATGCGATCGTCTCCTTCGCGCACCTCAATGCCGAGGTGATCGGCATGGTGGTCGAGAAGTTCGTGCTGCAACTCGAGGCGCAACTCGCCGACCGCGACGTCACGATCGAGCTGTCCGAGCCTGCAAAGGCCTGGCTGATCGAGCACGGCTATGACGAGCAGATGGGCGCACGTCCGATGGCGCGCATCATCCAGGAGCACATCAAGAAGCCGCTCGCGGATGAGGTGCTGTTCGGCCAGCTCAAGGGCGGCGGACACGTCCGCGTCATCCTGGTCAAGGACGAGGCGGCCGCCAAGGACAAGATCGGCTTCGAATATGTCGAGGGCCCGGTCACGCCGAAGCCCGAGAACCTGCCGCCGCGCAAGCGCAAGCCGCCGAAGGGTGGTCCCAACGGTGGCGGAGGCGGCACCAAGGGGCCGGCCTCAAAGGGGCCGATGGTCAAGGTCTGAGGCGCGAGCCGAGCAACGAAATGGAAAGGCCGGCTGAACAGCCGGCCTTTTTGTTTGCGGCGGTGGAGGGCTCCGATGCGATCCGCATTGTACGCGGCGTCACTCGCCCTTCAAACGCTGGCCCTCATGGACCCGGACCTGATCGGCGCCGCGGCTGCCGGCGGAGGACAGCCGCAGCGTGCTGAGCACGGCGCCCACGAGGGCAAAACCGACGCCGACCATCAGCGAGATCCGGGTGCCGTCAGCCGGATAGCGCGCCAGCAGCAGCGCCACCAAAGCGGCGCCGATGGTCTGTCCGAGCAGGCGCGCGGTCCCTAGCATGCCGCTGGCGCCGCCCGAGCGCTCGCGCGGGGCGGCGGCGATCATGGTGCGGTTGTTCGGGGTCTGGAACAGGCCGAAGCCGGCGCCGGCGAGTGCCATGCGCCAGATCACGTCGATTGGCGTCGCGTTGGCCGGCATCAAGGCCAGCGTGCCCAATCCCGTCGCGAACAGCAGCAGGCCGATGCCGCCGAGCAGGCCGGCCGGATAGCGTTCCACCAGCCAGCCCGCGAGCGGGGCGGCGAACGCGACCGCGATCGGCCACGGCGTGATCAACAGGCCGATCTGAACCGCGGAATATCCGAAATGGTTCTCGAGATAGAACGGCATCGCGACAAAGGCCAGCATCTGGCCGCAGAACGAGGCGATCGAGGTGCCGATCGAGAGCGCGAAGATCGGAATCCGCAGCAGGTCGACGGGCAGCAGCGGCGAGGGCAGATGCTGCTGCCGCCGGTACAGCAAATGCGAGGCGACTGCGGCGACGGCGAACTCCAATGCGCAGAGATACAGCGCCCCGCCGTGGCCGGCGCTGTCGATCGCGCTGATGCCGAACCCGAACGCGATGGCGCTCATCGCTGCGCTCTGCCAGTCGAACGCGTGAACCGCCGGCCTGGTGTGCGGCAGGAAGCGCCAGCCCAGCGCCAGCGTGACGATGCCGAGCGGGACATTGATGGCGAACAGATACGGCCAGGTCCCGACCGCCAGGATGAACGAGGCGATGGTCGGGCCGACCGCGGCCGAGATCGCGACCACCAGCGCGTTGACGCCGATGCCGCGGCCGAGCTGCGAATGCGGATAGATGAAGCGAACCAGCGCGGTGTTGACGCTGAGGATTCCGGCAGCGCCAAACCCCTGCAGGATGCGGGCGACCGTCAGCAGCGGCAGCGTGTGCGACAGCGCGCAGAACAGCGAGGCCAGCGTGAACAGCAACAGCCCCGCCAGATAGACGCGGCGATAGCCGATGATTTCGCCGAGCGAGGCCAGCGGTAGCAGCGAGATCGTGATCGCCAATTGATAGCCGTTGACGATCCAGATTGAGAACGCGGGGCTGGCGTTCAGATCCCGGGCAATGGTCGGCAGCGCAACGTTGGCGATCGAGCCGTCGACGACGGCCATCACGAGGCCGAGCGCGATCGTGAGAATGGCCCAATTGCGCTGCGGTTGCGGCAGCCCGTCGGGATGCTCTGTCATCGCGGACGACATGTCGTGGAGTGGCTCTTGGGTTCCGGCGTTGCGGGGATTACCGCATGCTGGATTAGCCCGGCCTTTGCAACCCCGAATGCCGGATGCCGGCCGCGACGGAAACGATGGCTCCCAGCCGAGCTGGCTCAGCCCTGGCCGAGCAACTCATTGATGCGCCGCTGCAGCTGCCGCTTCTTGATCTCGCTGCGGCGGACCCGCTCGTCGAGATCGCTGACCGGCGTGTCCGAGGTCATGATCCGGAAGGCGAGGCCGACCTTGTTGGCCTGGCGCCAGATCAGGCGGGCCAGGAACGAGCGGCCCTTGCGTGCGACGCTGAGATTCAACTCTTCGGGCAGATGCACAGCATCGCCAAATTCAACGCAGGCACCGCCTTCGCTGATATTGCGCACGACGCAATCCATCGTCGAGCCGCGTTCATTGATCTCCGCAACCGCACCAAAAAACACCTTGTCGCGTACGCTCTGGCGCCGGTCCTGCATGGGAAATCCTCCAAATGAACGGCACGACTGTACCGGTCCGCCTCAGCGAAAAGAAGGGCGCCAGGGGAACCCGTTGCAGTTAGTGTAAATATTTGCATCCGTGAGGGCGTGGATTCCCGGCTATTTTGCGCCGCAAGAGGCCCTCGGTTTCGCTCGAAAACGCTTTAGTTCGGCAGCCGGCTTTGCCGCCAGTCGCGCGGCGACAGGCCGTAATGGTCGCGGAACACGCGCCCGAAATGCGAGAGATCGTTAAAGCCCCAGGCGAATGCGATCTCGCCGATGTGGCGATGCGCGTGCGCCGGCGAGGCGAGGTCGCGCTTGCAGCGCTCCAGCCGCTGCGCCAGCACGAAGCGCTGGAACGAGGTGTCCTCGTCGGCCAGCAGGCTGTTGACGTAGCGCGGCGAGATGCCGAGCGCGGCGGCGGTCTCGGTGAGGCCGAGCTCGGGGTTCGGCAGATGCGCGAGCACATGCGCCTTCAGGCGGTAGAGCAGCGCGGAGCGGTGGGTCGAGGCGGGCAGCGCGGCGCCGCCGAGCCGCTCGCTCATCGCCATCGCGAGCAGGTCGGCAGCCTGGTCGGCGAGGCGGATCGCGTTGTCAGGATCGAGCTTGTCGGCGATCTCGGAGAGTCCCGAGATGAACTGCCAGGCGAGCCGCTGCACCGGGCGATCCGATGTGAACGTGGTCGCGGTGAGGCCCTGGGTGCCGGCGAAGCGCCGGTGCAGCATGGCGCGCGGCACCTGGAAGATGGTCTGCGTGAACTCGGCGTTGAACCGCAATTCATAGGGCCGGGTGGTGTCGTAGAATGCGAACTCGCCGGGCTGGATCACGGTCTCGCGGCCGTCCTGCACCACGCCGCCCGCGCCGCTCCGGCCGAGCGCGAACAGCACAAAATCCTCGCTGGCGCGTGCGATCCGCGACGGCGTGCGCAGCACGCGCTGCCGGCTCGACGAGACAACGGAGCATTTCACCGCGCCGAGCTGCGCGCTGGTGATGGCGCCGTGGAAGGCGGTGCCGAGATCGGACTTGCAGTCGAGCTGCACGAACACGTCGCAGACGATGTCCTGCCAGAGCGCAAGGCGCCGATGGGTGGGCGCGTCTTCAGTGGTGAACAGGGCCGGCATGATTTCCTCCCTTCACGAGTGCAAACGCTGGCCACGCGAACAAAGCAAGCTTCATACCGGGGACGGCCGGGGAATCTCCTCCGTAGTCGAATTTTCCTTCCGTCCTGGTCGAACGGCGTGCCCGGTCACGGGGCAGCATGATGTCAGAGGCCGCTAGGCCCGATCAAGCACGAACCGGCCGGAAGCGTCGGCCGCGAGGAGGACATCATGGGCATCGAACATCCGAAATACCGCGTTGCGGTGGTGCAGGCCGCACCGGCCTGGCTCGACCTCGACGCCTCCATCGCCAAGTCCATCGCGCTGATCGAGGAGGCCGCCGCCAAGGGGACGAAGCTGATCGCGTTTCCCGAGGCCTTCATCCCCGGCTACCCCTGGTACATCTGGCTGGACTCGCCGGCCTGGGCGATCGGGCGCGGCTTCGTGCAGCGCTATTTCGACAATTCGCTGAGCTACGACAGCCCGCAGGCCGAGAAGTTGCGGCTCGCGGTCAAGAAGGCCGGCATGACCGCGGTGCTCGGCCTGTCCGAGCGCAACGGCGGTAGCCTCTATCTCGCGCAATGGCTTGTTGGCCCCGACGGCGAGACCATCGCCAAGCGGCGCAAGCTGCGGCCGACCCATGCCGAGCGCACCGTCTATGGCGAGGGCGACGGCAGCGACCTTGCGGTGCATGACCGTCCCGGCATCGGTCGGCTCGGCGCGCTGTGCTGCTGGGAGCACCTGCAGCCGCTGTCGAAATACGCGATGTACGCCCAGAACGAGCAGGTCCATGTCGCGGCCTGGCCGAGCTTCTCGCTGTACGATCCGTTCGCGCCGGCGTTCGGCTGGGAGGTCAACAACGCGGCCTCGCGGGTCTACGCCGTTGAAGGCTCGTGCTTCGTGCTCGCGCCCTGCGCCACGGTCTCGCAGGCGATGATCGACGAGATGTGCGACCGCGACGACAAGCACGCGCTGCTGCATGTCGGCGGCGGACACGCCGCGATCTACGGGCCGGACGGCAGCTCGATCGCCGAGAAGCTGCCGCCCGAGCAGGAGGGCCTGCTGCTCGCCGATATCGATCTCGGCGCGATCGGGATCGCCAAGAACGCCGCCGACCCGGCCGGACATTATTCGCGGCCCGATGTCACGCGCCTGCTGCTGAACAAGAAGCCCTCGAAGCGCGTCGAGCACTTCGCGCTGCCGCTCGACAGCCTTGAGGAGATCGACGCGGCCGCGAGCTGAACAAACTACGGGCATGATCTTTTCGGAAAACCGCTTCGCACTTTTCCGGATCATGCCTTGCACGACATCCAACCGGAGGCGACTGCCATGGAATCAGCCATTCCATCTCATCTGCAGACGGCCCGATCGCGTCATCGGCGTGTGCCCGACGATTATGCGCCGCCTTATCCGTCCTTCGTCGCACGCCACAAGCCCGCGGTCACGCGCGTGATCATGGCCTATTTCGGCGTGCAGTTTCGCGGCGAACTGACTGCCGCGGCGAACGAGGCGCTCGCATCGATCGCAAAACGTTTTGCCGGCGAGAACGGCCCGACGCATTGGGATCGTGCGCAACATGTCGACCAGGCCGGCTACACCAACGTCGTCTCGGTTGCCTATTGGGACGACGCCGGGCGTTTCGACGCCTGGTTCGACGGTGCGCGCGAGGCCTGGACCGGCGGCGGTGCCACTGAGGGCCTCGGCCGCTTCATCGAGGTGCTGCGGCCGCATGTTGCGCGCTACGAGACGCTGTTCTCGTCGCTCGGCCGCCCGGAGGGTGTCGCGGTGCTCGCCGACGGCATGAACGGAGAGGTGCAGGAGCACGCCTATTGGGGCGGCATGCGCGACCGTATCCCGCTGTCGCAGACCGACGCGATGACGCCGGGCGGCGAGCCGCGTGCGGTCCGCGACGGCGCGCGCATCCGCGTGGTCGCGCATGACAATCTCTGCCTGATCCGCTCCGGACAGGACTGGAGCGACACCGAAGCGTCGGAGCGCAAGATGTATCTCGACGATGTCGAGCCGGTGCTGCGCGAGGGCATGGATTTCCTGCGCGACGACGGCGTGCCGATCGGCTGCTACGCCAACCGCTATATGCGCGTCGTTGATGCGCAGGGACGACCGACCGAGAAGTCCTACGGCCAGAGCTGGTGGAAGAGCCTCGCGGCGCTCGAGCGCTGGGCGGAATCGCACCCGACCCATGTCAGGATTTTTGGCGCGGCGATGAAATATCTCTCGACCTTGGGCCCGAGCGCCAAGCTCAGGCTGTATCACGAGGTCACGGTCGCTGCCGCCGACGAGCAGTTCTTCGAATATCTCGGCTGCCACGAACGGACCGGCATGCTCACCGCCGTACAGGTCGCGGCGGATCAGTCGAGCTGAGTTAGCCTAAGAGACGGCCGTGAGAGATAACTTCGTCATGACCGGGCTTGTCTGCGCCCATGACTGAAAAGAAGCGAAAGTGAGCATTTGCCTCCGCTTGTCGTCCCTCGGTTTGACCCTAGCATGTTCACACATCTTGAGCTTGCGGTGGCTTGTCAGTTTCCCTGAATTCTGAATCCATTGGGAGGGTTGTGCCCGATGGAGAGCGCGATGGAAGGCGGATTGGGACGGTTTGGCGACCGGCGCCTGGAAAAAGGGGGGCCCGTTTGCTGGCCCGCCTTGTCAGCGTCGGTCAATCTGGGATCAGTGTTCGACGTGTTGGTGGGGATCGGGCCGGCGAGATCCGCATCACGCGTTTCCTGCGCAATCGGCGGGTGATCCCGGAGGAGATGGTGGCCACGGCCCGGTTGCGGACCGCAGGGCTGGTCAAGGGACGTCATGTTCTGGCGATACAGGACACCACGAGCTTGCGAGACGATGGCAGGCTCGACAGTTTGAGCCTTCACGCGATGATCGCGGTAGACGCCGGTGACGGCGCATTGCTCGGGCTCATTGATGCGACGTTCCTCAAACATGTTGGCGGCAAGAAGAGCCAGCGGGCCGTGCGGGCATTTGCGGATAAGGAGAGCCGCCGCTGGCTCGATAGCACTCTCACGGCGGCTGAGTTGGCAGCTCATGGGGCGGCGTGCGTGACAGTGGTTGCCGACCGAGAGGGTGACATTTACGAGGAGTTTGCCTGTCGACCGGTCGAGACCGAGCTGCTGATCAGAGCCAATTACGATCGAGCTCTGAAGGGTGGTGGCACGCTCTACAATTGCTTGGATGAAGTGCCAGAGCTTGGCCGGGAAGTCATTGATCTACCGGCCAAGCCAGGCCAGCCGGCAAGGAAAGCCGTGTTAGCCTTGCGGACACGGCAGATCAGCCTGCTGCGGCCAAGACGCAAATACCCAGGCGAAGAGGCCGAACTACCGAAGGAGGTCACGCTCACTCTGGTGGAGGCGCGCGAGGTCGATCCCGCTGCGAACATCTCTCCGGTGCACTGGCGGTTACTAACGACACATCAAGTGACGACACTGGCATCTGCACAGCAGATCACCGGCCTGTATCGCCAGCGCTGGACTATCGAGCAACTGTTCCGCCTCATGAAGGCCAAGGGCTTCAACATCGAAGCCGTGCGCGTGGTTGAGGGCGGTCCATTCGAGAACTTAACCGCGGCAACGCTGGTCGCCGCGATCCAAGTCCTGCAAATGGTGCGAGAGCGCGATGGGGCAGCAGGCCGACCGCTCGAAGATGCGTTCAATCCCGAGGATCATTCGGCTATCGAGGCAATCTGCCAAACTCTCGAGGGAAAAACTGATCGGCAAAAAAACCCGCATCCCTCTCGCTCGCTTGCCTACGCAGCCTGGGTATGCGCGCGTCTCGGCGGTTGGACCGGATACTACGGCAAACCAGGCCCAATCACGATCCTCCAGGGCCTGTTGGCCCTCAGAGCCTGCTTTAAAAAGAAAGTTGAGTGATTTCAGCCCGTTGTGATTCCTTCGTGTTTGCGAAGACTCGAGGGAGCACAACATGTGTTGGACCGAAATCACCCGACAACAATATCGACGCGACGGACTTCGTTATGCAAGCGACATGACGGATGCGGAGTGGGAACTGATCGAGCCGTTGATGCCTGCGCAATGCCGGCGCGGCCGTCCGCGCGAGATCAGCCTGCGCGTGATCATGAATGCAATTCTCTACATTGGAGCCAGCGGCTGCCAATGGCGCGCGCTGCCAAAGGACTTCCCACCATGCTCGACGGTTCAGTACTATTTTTACAAATGGCGCGGTTCTGGATTGTGGCGCAGGGTCAATGATGCCCTGGTCCGACGCATGCGCGAACGGCAAGGACGCAACCCCACTCCAACGGCTGGGATCATCGACAGCCAGAGCGTGAAGACCGCGGAAAATGGCGGTCCAAGCGGGTTTGACATGGCCAAGCGGGTCAAGGGGCGCAAGCGTCATATCGTCACCGACACCGAGGGCTCCTTGCTGGCTGTGCAGGTGCATCCCGCCAACCTTCAAGACAATCACGGTGCAGTCCCGCTGTTGCGGCTCATCGGCCGCCTGTTCCCCAACCTGCGCCACATCTTCGCCGATCGCGTCTACCGTGGCCCTAAGCTGCTCGATGCCATCGCTGATTTGGGCCAATGGACGATTGAAATCGTCACCCGCTCGCAGAGCGTTGGAACGTTCAAGGCCGAGCCTCGACGTTGGGTCGTCGAGCGTACCTTTGCCTGGTTCGGCCGCAATCGACGACTTGCCAAAGACTTCGAGGCAACCATCGCCAGCGCGGAGGCTTGGGTTCTCATTGCAAGCATCCGCCTGCTCTCCCGCCGATTGGCCAGAGCGTGAGATCTCAATGACTTGTTTTGAGTCAGACTCTCAGGGCCATGCTCAAAGGCTGGAGGATCGCTCGCGATGTGTGAATCAACTAGGGTTTGACCGGGGGACCCGGTACGCCGAGGTTCTCCGTGACTGGCTGGTGTCTCTGGAATACCCGATCGCCCGGTCAAGCCGGGCGACGACACCGTGAGTTGGCAAAGTGCTCGTGTCTAACACCGAGCCTTACGCGACGCGCAGGCCCTTGGCGATTTCCTTCTGCGCGTCGAACTCGCGGCGCAGGCGTGCCAGCTCCTCGGCGCTCAGCGCATCGGCGTTGCTGTAGTCGCGCTTCCAGGCCGCGTCCTCGCTCCAGCGCAGCGGCGACTGCACCGTGGTCTGCGGGCCGGGCGCGGACTCCAGCACGCGCAGCGCCAGCTCCAGCGTGAACGCCTGCGAGGCGACGTCCTGCGGCTTGCCGGCGGAATTGCCGAGCGGGAAATCGGAGAACAGGAAGCGCGGCACCGCGGCGTGCTCGACGATATCCTTGGCGCAGCCCATCACGACGGTGGAGATGCCGTTTGCCTCGAGATGCCGCGCGACCAGGCTGACGGTCTGGTGGCAGACCGGGCAGTTCGGCACCAGCACCGCGGCGTCGACCTTGTCATCGCGGCAGCGCTTGAGGATCTCGGGCGCATCGGTCTCGATGGTGACGCGGTGGCTGCGGTTGGTCGGGGCGCCGAAGAAGCGCGGGGCGACTTCGCCGATCGTGCCGGCCGCGGCGAGGCGCTTCAATTGCGCCAGCGGGAACCAGGTGCCGCTGTCGGTCGCCGTGGTGTGGGTGCGGTCATAGGCGATGTGCGAAATCCGCAGATCGTGCTGCTCCGACGTGTCGCCGTCATAGACCGCATAGAACTTGGCCCCGCCATTGTATTTCGCGCCGGGACCCTGGTCGCCCCTTGCGGGGTCGAACGGTGCCGCGGTCGTGATGATGGCGATGCGGGACTGGTTCAGCGGCTTCTTCAGGGGCTGGAACGGGGCGGAGGTGTAATGCGCCCAGCGGTAGGGGGTGGTGTAGCCGATCGCCGCGTAATAATCGCGGGTCCGCTGCATATAGCCGATCGGGGCGTCGTCATCGGGGGCAAAGCCGGGTTGATCGTCGGATACTGCGGCCATTTTGCGCTCCCTTTTGCGCGCCATCATTTCAGTCCATAGCTAGACCACGAGCTTGCGGTGTCAAGCCGCGCCCGCGCGGGAACAGAATTGCCATGCGAACAGGTCGTTGCGCCGCATTGGTCATGCTTGTGCTGCTGGTGCCGCCGGCCCGGGTCGGCGCGGAGGACGCACCGGCCGCCCCGGCACCGCAGTCAGGCGCCGAGCGGCCGGCAGCGCCGCCCGCGGACAAGCCCGCTGAGAAGCCCGCGGCCGTGCCGGCGGATCAGCCTGCGCCACCGCCAGGAGAGCAGGCCGCACCATCGGCCGAGAAACCTGCGGCGCCCCCGGCGGATGCGCCCGCGACGCCTGCCGAGAAGCCCGCCGCAGCGACCGACAAGCCCGCGGACGACGCGCGCGAGAGCGACACCCGCGAGGCGATGTGCCTGATGATCGAGTCGGCGGCACGGGCGAACGATTTGCCGCTCGAATTCTTCGCACGCGTGATCTGGCAGGAGAGCCGCTTCCAGGCCGATGCGGTTGGTCCGATGACCCGCAACGGCCAGCGCGCGCAGGGCATCGCGCAATTCATGCCGGGCACGGCAAACGAGCGCGGGCTGCTCGATCCGTTCAATCCGGTGCAGGCGCTGCCGAAGTCGGCCGAATTCCTCAGCGAGCTGCGCAACCAGTTCGGCAATCTCGGCCTCGCGGCCGCTGCCTACAATGCCGGTCCGCGCCGGATCCAGGACTGGCTCGCCGGCTCTGGCTACATGCCGCAGGAGACGCGCAATTACGTCTCCGCGATCACCGGCTCCAGCGTCGACGACTGGGCCGCGGCCGGGCGCAACGGCAAGATGCCACAGCGCGCGCCGACCAAGAGTTGCCGCGAACTGATGGCGCTGCTGAAGCGCGCGCCCAACCCCTTCGTCGCAGGGCTCGAGCAGCACATCACGCTGTCGGCGGCCAAGGTCTGGGGCGTGCAGCTTGCCGCCGGCTTCAGCCGCGACAAGGCGCTCGCGATGTATGCCCGTGCCATCAAGCGGCTGTCGAACGTGATCGGCGATCAGGATCCGAGCTTGCTTTCTTCGCGGCTACGCACTCGCGGCAGCGCGACCTTCTACCAGGTGCGCATCGGCGCCGACACGCGCCCCGAAGCCGACGGCCTGTGCAACCGCATTCGCAAGGCGGGCGGGGCGTGCTTCGTGCTGAAGAACCGGGCGTGATTGCTTTGATCCCGTAGCCCGGATGAAGCGAAGCGCAATCCGGGACAGCTCTCACCGGTTGCAAAAGTGGCCCCGGATTTCGCTGGCGCTTCATCCGGGCTACCAAGGCGCATACCCGCCGTGCGCCGTCACTTGCTTGACCCATTGAGCACCGCGCCCTAAGCCGCCGCGATTGCAAAACCATCCGGTTCCCCGTGGCGCTTCCTCCGCTCGATTCTCCGCAATGGCACACCTCGTTCCGCGCCTTCCTGTGGGGTGCGCGGTCGATCGGCGCGACCGTGCTGACCCTGGTGCTGTTTGCGACCTATCTTGGCATCGGCGCGCTGGCGCATGATTCCGGCTTCTCGCTGGGCTGGACCCTGGCGAGCACCGCCTTCGTCTGGGCAGGGCCCGCGCAGATCATCGTGATCACGACGCTCGGCTCCGGCGCCACGGTGCTGCAATCGGCAATCGCGGTCACCGTCAGCGCGATCCGCCTGTTCCCGATGGTGGTCTCGGTGTTGCCGATGATGCGCACCGAACAGACCAAGCGGCGGCATCTGATCCTGGTGGCGCATCTCACCGCCGTGACGCTGTGGGTCGAGTGCTTCCGCTTCCTGCCGCAGGTGCCGCGCAACCGGCGGATCGCCTTCATCCACGGGCTCGGCTTGGGGCTGGTCTCGGTCTGCCTGATCGCCAACACGATCGGTTACATGCTCGCGGCCAATCTCACGCCGCTGTTCGCCGCCGGCATGCTGATGCTGACGCCGCTCGCCTTCCTGTTCTCCACGGCACGCAATTGCCGCGAACTCGCCGATGTCATCGCGCTGGTGCTCGGCCTATTGTTGTTCCCGCTGGCCGCGATGCTGAACAGCGGCGTCGACATCCTGGTCAGCGGGGTCGTCGCAGGCACCATTGCCTATGCCGTGCACCGGGCGAGGGCGGGCATCGTCGGGGCGCGTGCATGATCGGTTTCATCGGCGACTGGCACGCGCTTGCAATCCTGTTCGTCGCGGGCGTCATTCCCAACCAGATCTGGCGCATGCTCGGCCTGTGGTTCGGCGGCGGCATCGACGAGAACTCCGAACTCTTGGTCTGGGTGAGGGCGGTCGCCACCGCGATCCTCGCCGGGATCATCGCGCAGATCGTGGTGCAGCCGCCGGGCGCGCTCGCCAGCGTGCCGGATTGGCTACGCTACGGCGCCGTCGCCGCGGGCTTTGTCGTGTTCATGCTGGGGAGGAAATCGATCTTCGCCGGCGTGATCGCAGGCGAAATCGTCATGATCGCAGGCAAATACTGGCTCGGCTGATTGCGGCGTCCGCATTATCCGCTACTCTCGCTCCCCAAGAACAAGACAACGGGGAAACGGCATGCAGCGGCGCGCATCATCGCTATTCATTGTTGTTCTGACGGCGTTGCTGGCGGCGACGCTGCCGGCGCGTGCCGCGGACTATCCGACGCGACCGATCAAGCTCGTGGTGCCCTATGCCGCGGGCGGGCCGACTGACGTGCTCGGCCGCATCGTCGGCGAATATCTCGGGCGCGATCTCAAGCAGGTGGTCGTGGTCGAGAACAAGGCCGGCGCGCAGGGCGCGATCGGCGCCGAAGCCGTGGCGCGCTCCGATCCCGACGGCTACACGCTGTTCGTGACGGCGGCCTCGATCTTCGTGCTCAATCCGCTGCTCTACAAAAAGCTGCCCTACGATCCGGCCAGGGATTTTCGCCTGCTGTCTGTCATCACGGATGCGCCGATGATCATGGAGGTGCATCCCTCGGTGCCGGCCAGGACGATCGCGGAGTTCGTGGTCTATGCCAAGAAGAATCCCGGGAAGCTCAATTTCGGATCGGCCGGCACCGGCGGCACGGTTCATCTCGCCGGCGAGATGTTCAAGCAGATGGCCGGCGTCGAGATGACCCACGTGCCCTACAAGGGCGCCGGACCCGCGCTGCAGGATTTGCTGTCAGGCAACATCCAGCTGATGTTCGACACGCTCGGCACCGCGCTGCCGCCGGTCAAATCGGGCATGCTGCGGCCGCTCGGCGTCAGCTCGACCGAGCGCATCCCCGATTTGCCCGATCTGCCGACGATCGCCGAGAGCGGCTATCCCGATTATGCGGTCAGCGTCTGGTATGGTATCGCAGCGCCGTCGAAGGTGCCTGACGACGTGGCAGGCAAGGTCAAGGCGAGCCTCGACCGGGCCTTGAACGACGAGGCGTTCCGCGCTTCGCTGCTCAAGATCGGCTTCCCGCCGCTGCACGCGAAGAGCCAGGCCGAGATCGACGAGTTCGTGAATACCGATCGCGCGCGGTGGGCGGGCGTGGTCAAGGCGCTGAACATATCGCTGGATTGACACATGGTACGTGAAATGGAACTGCGCCAGGGCGAGGTCGCCGTCGACATGCCGACGGCGCGCGATGCCGCGCTCGTCTTCATCGGCCGCATCCGCACGCCCTGGACCTCGCGGCTGGCGACGCCGCGGCAGGGGCGGCATGACGGCCCGGTGTGCCGGCTCGAGATTTTCGAGCCCTGGGTCGCGGCGATCAAGGGCGTCGATTTCTATTCAAATCTCGAGGTGCTGTACTGGCTGCACCAGTCGCGCCGCGACATTGTGCTGCAAAGCCCGAAGAACAACGGCAATACCCGCGGCACCTTCTCGCTGCGCTCGCCGGTACGCCCCAACCCGATCGGCACCTCGATCGTCAAGCTGGTCGGCGTCGAGGGCAACGTCATTTTGGTGCGCGGCCTCGACTGCCTCGACGAGACGCCGCTGATCGACGTCAAGCCCGACCGCTGCGAGTTCACCCCGCTGGCCCCGCCGCAGGCGGGGGACTTCGAGACGGAGTAGGATCCGTAGCCCGGATGGAGCGACGCGAAATCCGGGGTGGTCTTACGACGCGGCAGAGATTCCCGGATTGCGCCGCGCTTCATCCGGGCTACGGGATCGCGTACGCGCCGTGGCCTACTTCAACGCCGCGATCAGCTTCGCCGCGCTCGCCTCCAGCACCTTGCCGTCTTCCTTGTGGCTCGCAGGCGGCAGCAGCGCGACGCCGTCCTTGCGCGGCATGACGTGCATGTGCAGATGGAACACGACTTGGCCGCCGGCTGGCTCGTTGAATTGCTGCACGGTGATGCCGTCGGCTTCGAACGCCTTCATCGCGGCGGCGGCGATCTTGTGCGATGCGCGCGCGACGTGCGCGTAGTCGTCGGGCTTGATGTCGAGGATGTTACGGGCAGGGGCCTTCGGAATGACGAGCGTATGCCCCGGCGAGCGCGGCATGATGTCGAGGAAGGCGAACACGTGCTCGTCCTCATAGACCTTGTAGCAAGGCAGCTCGCCGCGCAGGATCTTTGCGAAGATGTTGTTGCTGTCGTAGGCGGCGGGCATGGCGGCGGCTCCTCGATTGTGTTGCTTTATTGCCTAGGTGGCGACGGAGGCGTCAAGCGTCGTCGTCGACCGTCTTGCGGAACGGGCCGGCCTCGGCGAGCTCGCGGCCGACCTCGGCGACATAGTCGCGCTCGCGCTTGAGGTAATCGGCGATCGCCCGGCGCAGTCCGGGATCGGCGATGAAATGCGCCGAATAGGTGGTCTGCGGCAGGTAGCCGCGCGCCAGCTTGTGCTCGCCCTGCGCGCCGGCCTCGACCACCTTGAGCCCGCGCTGAACCGCGAAATCGATCGCCTGATAGTAGCAGACCTCGAAATGCAGGAACGGGTGGTGCTCGATCGCGCCCCAGTTGCGGCCGAACAGCGTGTCGGAGCCGATGAAGTTGATCGCACCCGCGATCCAGCGGCCGTTGCGCTTGGCCATCACCAGCAGCACGTCCCGGCTCATCGTCTCGCCGATCAGCGAGAAGAATTCTCGGGTCAGATACGGCCGGCCCCATTTGCGCGACCCGGTCTCCATGTAGAACTCGAAGAACGCATCCCAGGCGTCCTCGGTGATGTCGGAACCGGTCAGCCAGTGGATGGTGATCCCGGCGGCAACCGCCTCGCGACGCTCGCGCTTGATGCCCTTGCGGTGGCGCGAGTTCAGCGAGCCGAGAAAGTCGTCGAAGGTCTTGTAGCCCCCATTGTGCCAGTGGAACTGCTGGTCGGTCCGCTGCAGGAAACCATGTGCGCCGAGGAACCTGGCCTCGTCCTCGCGGGCGAACGTCACATGCACGGAGGAGGCCTCGGTGGCGTTGCAGAGTGCCCGCAGGCCTCGCGCCAGCGCCGAGCCGATCACCTCGCGGTCGACGCCGTCACGGATCAACAGCCGCGGTCCGGTCGCGGGCGTGAAGGGGACGGACACCTGGAGCTTCGGGTAATAGCTGCCGCCGGCGCGGTGATAGGCCTCGGCCCAGCCGCGATCGAACACGTATTCGCCCTGCGAATGCGATTTCAGATAGCAGGGCACGACGCCGACGATCCGGCCATCGAGTTTGGCGACCAGATGCCGCGGGCCCCAGCCGGTCCGCGGGCAGGCCGAATTGGAGGCTTCGGCGGCAGCGAAAAAGGCGTGGGAAACGAACGGGTTATAGCTCGAACTTGCGGCGGTCTGGCAATCGTTTGCGGAGCCGGGCGAGGCCAGCGTGTCGAGGTTATGGATGCTGTCCGCGTCCGCCTTGGGATTGGCGCAGGCGTCCCATTCGGCGGCCGGAATGCCGCCGATGTCAGCTACAGCCTCTAGGGTGATTTCAGAAGACGCCATCGAGAATGAAGACCGGTGCCTCGTTTGAGCATGATCTTTCCGGAACAGCTGGCTCCACTTCCGGATCATGCCCCGCATTCCGCCATCGCCGATGACGACCAACCTTCGCCAACATCGTGCGTCGCAGCGACGAGTTCAAGACTGCAAGAGGGTATGTCAGGTTCCCGGCACAAACCCCTCGAAAATTATCTGGTCGGCGTAGCGCGCCGCACGCTCGCGCTGTTCCGCGGTTCGGACAGTCCAGGCCAGCAGCGGACAGCCGAAGACGTTGCGGGCGATCCACGGCTCCGGCGCCGGCAGCTGGTTGACCCAATAGGCGACGAAATGCGGCTCGGTCGTAAAGCCGTGCCGCAGGTACAGCATGCTGTCGCGCTGCGCCGGCGTCAGCTTGTCCCAATGGCCGTCGTCATAGGTGCGCTGGGCGGTGATGCCGCGCGGCAGGTTCGGCATGATCTCGCGCAGTGCCAGCACCTGGTCGGGATCGAAGGACATGCCGACCACCGGGCCGGAATAGGACGCCAGCACCTCGGCCATCCGCCGCACCAGCTTGCGGTCGCCGTCGAAATGGCTCTTCACCTCGACCACCAGCGGCACGCGGCCGGCGACCAGCGCGCAGAGATCGCCGAGCGTCATCATCTGCTCGGCGGTGTCCTTGAACCTGACGGCCTTCAGCTCGGCCGCCGTCTTGGTCGCCAGCAGGCCCGAGCCCTCGGTGAGGCGGCCGAGCGCATCGTCGTGATGCACCATGGCCTCGCCGTCGGCGGTGAGCTGGATATCGCACTCGATGGCAAAATTGCCGGCGACCGCGGCGGTGGCCGCGGCCGGCATGTTCTCGATGATGCCGCGCGCGGCATCATGCAGGCCGCGATGGGCGACCGGCCGTTTCGTCAGCCAATCAGGCGCGCGCATCGATCAGGCGACTTCGAACACGCCTTCGACTTCGACCGCGGCGTCCGCGGGCAGCGAGGCGACGCCGACGGTGGTGCGGGCATGGCGGCCCTTGTCGCCGAATGCTTCGACCATCAGGTCGGAGGCGCCGTTCAGCACCTTCGGCCCGTCGAAGAAGTCGGGCGCCGAATTGATGAAGCCGCCGAGCCGCACCACGCGCACCACCTTGTCGAGATCGCCGAGCGCGGCCTTGATCTGGGCCAGCAGGTTGATTGCGCAGCCGCGCGCGGCAGCGGCGCCCTGTTCGAGCGTGACACCGGCACCGAGCTTGCCCTTGGCGATCAGCTTGCCCTCGGCGTTGAAGCAGACCTGGCCCGAGACGAACAGCAGGTTTCCGCTCCGGACGAAGGGGACATAGTTTGCGACCGGGGAGGTCGGCTCCGGAAGTGTGATGCCCTGTGACGCCAGTTTTTGTTCGACGGTACCCGCCATTTTTTGGTCCCCCAAATTGGATTGCACGAAGCCTGAAACGCGGTCAGGGCCAAGTTTGTTTCGATTGTTTCGCGCATCGTGCCGCCGGTTGCAAGCGACGGTAAGGCGAGGACAACGCGGCTATGATGTGCCGAATCGCATGGAAAGCTGCCGAAAATGACGGCATTTTCGCTGCGTACATTGCCATTTTGTCAGACTTGCCCCAGTTGCGGCGCAATACCACCGTCACTATTGTGGCGAATCCCTGCCTCCTTGAGGAAACCACATGACCCTGCCGTTCCGGACTCCGTCGCGTGCCCTGGTGTTTGCGATCGCCGTTGCCGCAGGATCCGGCCTGGTTCAGGGGCCCGCGGTCGCGGCGGCAAGCGGGCCGTTTCTCGCGCATCAGGCGCTCTACGACCTCAGCCTGGTGAAGTCGCGCGGCTCCAACTCGGTGAGCGATGCGCGCGGGCGCATCCTCTACAATTTCTCCGGCAACTCCTGCGAAGGCTATACCTCCGAATTCCGCCAGGTGTCCGAGCTCGACAGCGGCGAAGGCAAGGTGACGCTATCAGATCTTCGCTCGACGTCCTGGGAGGACGCGTCGGGCAAAAGCTACCGCTTCAAGATCGACACGCGGATGAACGACAGCGAATCGTCGCCGGTCGACGGCATCGCCGAGCGGGTCGGCGATCATATCACCGTGAAGCTGACCCAGCCGGTGAAGAAGACGTTCAATATCGACGGCAAGATCGTGTTCCCGACCGAGCAAATCCAGCACATCATCGCTGCCGCCCGCGATGGCAAATCGGTGCTCGAGCAAACCGTCTATGACGGCTCCGACAACGGCGAGAAGATCTACAACACGCTGACCGTGATCGGGCGGCCGATCGCGGGCGATCGCGCGCCGTCATCGCCTGATCCGTCGACGGCGAGCAATGCGATGAAGGCGATGACGCGCTGGCCCGTGACGGTGAGCTATTACGACAGCGACGCGCGCGCGAAGGACGGCGAGCAGACGCCGGTCTACGCGATGTCGTTCGAGCTCTACGAGAACGGCGTCTCTCGCGCGCTGGTACTGGATTACAACGATTTCGTGATCTCGGGCGCGCTCGACAAATTCGACGTCAGGGATTCCAAGCCCTGCAAGTGATACCATTCGGCGTCGTCCCGGGCAAGCGAAGCGCGACCCGGGACCCATAACCACAGGGCCGAGTTGTTGAAGGGGCTGTGGCCCCCGGCGTCGCGCAATAGTCACCTTCAGTGGTAATGGTCCCGGCCTTCGCCGGGACGACGGCGGAGCACTTTGCACGACCGCGCTGGCCGGAACCGTCCGACACGAGTAGGCTTCCCACAAACACGCGTGTCAGGGAGGCACATCATGAGCGAGCTCAACCATCTTCGCCCCAGCGGCCTGCATCACAATCCGGCTTACTCCCACGTTGTCGTCGCCTCCGGCGCGCGCACGATCTACATTTCGGGACAGGTCTCCGTCGACGAGGAGGGCCGCGTGGTCGGCGCCGGCGATCTCGCCGCGCAGACGACGCAGGTGATGCAGAACCTCGGCATGGCGCTGAAGGCCGCCGGGGCCGGCTATTCCAATATCGTCAAGATCACGACCTTCGTCGTCGGCTACAAGCCGGAGCTCCGCCCGATCATCGGCAAGGCACGCTCGGCATTCTTCGAGGGCATGGAGCCGCCGGCCTCTACGCTGGTCGGCGTCACCGCGCTCGCGGCGCCGGAATGGCTGATCGAGATCGAGGCGGTGGCGGTCACGGATTGAAGAACTCACCGCGAAGCTCGGGGAACCGTCATCCTGAGGAACCGCGAAGCGGCGTCCCGAAGGATGAACGGCCGGGGCTGGTGGCCGTCGACCCTTCGAGACGCGCGCAAGAGCGCGCTCCTCAGGGTGACGTCAACTGAGATCTACTGCTCCTCCGCGCTCTTCCCCGGCCCCTCATAGGCAATGCCCCTGATCACGGCGGCATTGCCGAACTTCTTGCGCAGATTGTCCATCGCGCGTTCGGCGTGCGCCGAGCGGCGGTCGAGCATGTCGGAATCATTGGCCTGCGCGCCCGGGCGCAGCGCGCTGACGCCGGTGCCCATCAGGCGGAAAGCGGTGCCGTCGATTTCCTTTGCAAGCATCTCGCGCGAGACCGCAAAGATCTTGGCGGCAAGCTGGGTCGGGGTCTGGATCGATTGCGAGCGGGTGCGCTGGCGGAAGTCCGCGGTCTTCAGCTTCAGCGTGATGGTGCAGCCCGAGAGCTCGCTGGTCTTCAGCCGCGCCGAGACCTTCTCGGACAGTTTCCAGAGCAGTTTCTCCAGCGTCGCGAAGTCGCGGATGTCGGTCTCGAACGTGGTCTCGCTCGATATCGTCTTGGCGCCGCGGTCGGCGACCACGCTGCGGTCGTCGATGCCGCGCGCCAGTCGCCACAGCCGGCGGCCTTCGCTCGCGAACTGCTTCATCAATTCGTTCTCGTCGGCGCGCTGCAGGTCGGCGATGATGCGGAAGCCGCGCTGCACCAGCTTCTCCTGGGTCGCAGGGCCGACGCCGTAGATGAACCCGACCGGCTTGCTCGCCAGCATCTCGCGCGCCTCGTCCTGGTCGAGCGCAGCAAAGCCCCTCGGCTTGTCGAGGTCGGAGGCGATCTTGGCGAGGAACTTGTTGCAGGACAGCCCGACCGACACCGTGATACCGATGTCGCGCTCGACGTCCCGGGCGAATTTGGCGAGCACCTTGGCCGGGATCATGCCGTGGACGCGCTGCGTGCCGGCGAGATCGAGGAAGGCCTCGTCGATCGACAGCGGCTCGACCAGCGGCGTCAGTGCCTGCATCGCCTGCCGCACCTCGCGCCCGACCCGGACATACTTCGCCATGTCCGGCGGAATCACGGTCGCGTCCGGGCAGAGTTCCAGAGCCTTGAACATCGGCATCGCCGAGCGGACGCCGTAGGTGCGGGCGATGTAGCAGGCGGCGGACACCACACCGCGCTTGCCGCCGCCGATGATGACCGGGCGATCGGCGATCTCAGGATTGTCGCGCTTCTCGACGGTGGCATAGAACGCGTCGCAGTCGATATGCGCCAGCGCCAGCGCGGGCAGGGCGCGATGACGCACCAGCCGCGGCGAGCCGCAATGGCTGCACCGCTTCACCTTGATATCGAGATCGCCGAGGCAGTCTCGGCAGAAACTGAGGGGGCCGTCGGAAGCTGCCGCTGCCGTCGTCACGGCACGTCGCGCTCCCATTTCGGGTCGCCCAGCGCCTGATGGGCGGCGGCGATATTGGTCGGGTGCAGTTCCGAGGCCTTGGCAAACGCCGTCACGGTGGCGTCGTCGCGCATCACGAAATCGAGCACGCTCGCAAGAAATTGAGGATCGGACGCAGCGTTCCGCAGCGTCTCTGGACCGATTCCGGTTTCGGCCAGGAACAGGCCCAGCCGCTCAGGATCGCCGGCAATGAAGCCGAGCGCCTGAATCGCAACGATTTCAGCAACTTCCCGGGGGTTGTGAACAGGCTTTTTCAACGCGCCGGTTTGCCTTTCCGTTAACTTATGGTCTCTATTGAGAGGCCCATCATGCCCGAGTCTTCCGCGTGTGTTCAAGCAACGGAAACCACGCTGCGGAAGTTGGACTTCGGGTTAACGGGTTAGAGCGATTCTGGCGCTAGTTTGAATTCACATTTTCGACGCGCTCCGAGCGCGGTGCGTGAGGTGCCGCAGCCGGGCCCGTCTCTTGGGTTTGGGAGGGACGGGATGGCCAAAACCGTCCTGATCGTGGAGGACAACGAGCTCAACATGAAGCTCTTTCGCGATCTGTTGGAAGCGCACGGCTATCAGACTTCGGGCACCAGCAATGGCTTCGAAGCGCTCGATCTCGTCCGCAAGCTGCGCCCCGACCTTATCCTGATGGACATCCAGCTACCCCAGGTTTCCGGTCTCGAGGTCACGCGCTGGATCAAGGACGATCCCGATCTGCGCACGATTCCGGTGGTCGCGGTCACCGCCTTCGCCATGAAGGGCGACGAAGAACGCATCCGCGAGGGCGGCTGCGAAGCCTATTTGTCCAAGCCGATCTCGGTCGGCAAATTTATTGAGACTGTCCGACGCTTTATCGGATAGGGGAGTTGTGGTGCAATGTCCGCGCGTATCCTCGTGGTCGATGACGTTCCGGCGAACGTCAAGCTGTTGGAAGCCCGTCTGTCAGCCGAATATTTCGATGTGCTGACTGCTTCCAACGGGACCGAGGCACTGGAAATCTGTGCACGCGCCGAATGCGACATCATCCTGCTCGACGTCATGATGCCTGACATGGACGGCTTCGAGGTCTGCCGCCGGCTGAAGTCGAATCCGGCGACCCATTTCATTCCGGTCGTCATCGTCACCGCGCTCGACAGCCCGGCTGATCGCGTGCGCGGCCTTGAGGCCGGCGCCGATGACTTCCTGACCAAGCCGGTGTCCGACGTCGTGCTGATCGCGCGCGTACGCTCGCTGACGCGGCTGAAGATGATGACCGACGAGTTGCGCATGCGCGCCATCACCTCGCTCGAGATCGGCATGCAGGCGCCCGAGCGCAGCGCGATCGCCGACAAGGGTACCGGCGGCCGCATCCTTCTGGTCGACGACCGGCCGTCGTCCTACGAGAAGCTGGCGCCGATCCTCTCGGCTGAGCATACCGTCGACGTCGAGATCAATCCGTCGGAAGCATTGTTCCATGCCGCCGAGGGCAATTACGACTTGCTGATCGTGTCACTCAGCCTCGACAATTACGACGGCTTGCGGCTGTGCAGCCAGGCCCGCTCGCTGGAGCGCACGCGCCAGGTCCCGATCCTCGCGATCTCGGATGCCGACAACAACACGCGGCTGATGCGCGGGCTCGAGATCGGCGTCAACGATTATCTGCTGCGTCCGGTCGACAAGAACGAACTCCTGGCGCGCGCGCGCACCCAGATCCGCCGCCGCCGTTACACCGATCATCTGCGTGACAATGTGCAGAACTCGATCGAGATGGCGATCACGGATGCGCTGACCGGTCTCAATAACCGGCGCTATATGGAAAGCCACCTCGCGACGCTCGCAGAGCAGGCTTCGATCCGCGGCAAGCCGCTCGCGCTGATGATCCTCGACATCGACTACTTCAAGGCGATCAACGACACCTACGGCCACGATGCCGGCGACGATGTGCTGCGCGAATTCGCGGTCCGGATCCGCAAGTCGATCCGCGGCATCGATCTCGCCTGCCGCTATGGCGGCGAGGAGTTCGTGATCGTGATGCCCGAGACCGACCTGCATGTCGCCGGCATGGTCGCCGAGCGGCTGCGCCGCTCGATCGCGGGCGAGCCCTTCAGCGTCGACAAGGGCGGCAAGCGGATCACCGTCACGATCTCGATCGGTCTCACCACGCTGGAGCGCAAGGGCGAGCAGGTCACCGATGTGCTCAAGCGCGCCGACACCGCGCTCTATCGCGCCAAGCACGACGGCCGCAACCGCGTGGTGTCGGCCGCCGCGTAGTCAGTCTCCTGTAGCCCGGATGGAGCCAACGGGGCGCGCGTTCGCGTGACCCGTTGGCTCCCTCCGGGCTACGAAGTGGCCTTAGCGGCCGCGCTTCACCGCGTCATAGGCCATCCGCTTGAACTCGAACGAGAACGGATGGACGAACGCCATCTGGCGCTGCGCCATCATCACGCCGGCGATGCCCGTTTTGGGCGAAATCCACCACTGCGTGCCTGCGACGCCGCCCCAATAGAGCTCGCCGGCGGCGTCAGGATGATCGATCGAGGAGGGGTTGAGGATCAGTCCGCCGGTAAGACCATAGGTCTTGCCGGGCTGCTCGCCCATCATCGCGAAGCGGATCCATTGGCCCGGTGTGAGCTGGTTGGTCATCGCCTGCGCGATCGTCTCCGGCTTCAGCAGCGTCGGCCCGCCGGGCAGCAGGCTGCGGATCAGCGCGACCATGTCATGCAGCGTCGAGACGAGGCCGCCGCCGCCGTTGAAGCGCGGCACCGGGCGCAGATAGGCGCCAGGATAGGGCGCGTTGTCGGTGCGCGTCAGCCCGGGCTTCATCGGATCCATCAGGTCGGCGCCGGCGTAGTAGGCGACGAGCCGGTTGTGGTCCTTCTCCGGAACATGGAAGCCGGTGTCGACCATGCCCAGCGGTTCGAGGATGCGCGCCTTGACGAACTTGTCGAACGGCTGGCTGCTCACCACCTCGACCAGCCGTGCGACCACGTCGATGGCAACGGAATATTCCCATGACGAGCCGGGATGGAACACCAGCGGCAGATCGGACAGACCGTCGACCATGTCGGCGAGCGTCGTCATCGGATTGAGGATCTTGCGCTCGTTGTAGGCCTTGAAGATCGGTGTGCCCGGATCGAACAGGCCGTAGCTGAGGCCGGCCGAGTGGCTCAGCAGATGGCGAACGGTGATCGACCGCTGCGCCGGCTCGGTGTCGTCGATCGACGTCGCACCCGGCCGCAGCACCTTCCGGTTTCTGAGCTGCGGGATGAAGGTCTCGATCGGATCATCGAGCCGGAAGCGGCCTTCCTCGACCAGCAGCAGCGCCGCGCAGGAGGTGATCAGCTTGGTGTTGGAGAAGACGCGGAAGATGTGATCGGTCCGCAGCGGAATCTGCGCTTCCTTGTCGGCCCATCCGACGCAGCCCGTGTCAGCGATGTCGCGCCCGACCAGAACCGTCCAGGAGATGCCGGACAGGAGATCATTGTCGATATAGCGCTGCATGGCCGCACGCGCCGGCGCGAAATCATAGCCGGTGGCCGTCACTTTCAGATCTTCCATGGTCGTTCCCCTGTTGTGCCGCAGGTCTTCTGTGTAGCAGGTCTTTGCGCGGTCGCTGTCAATCTCGCCGGACGGAATATCCAATCGGGAATGCCGTCGCCTGCGGTCGGTGTTAACAACCAAACCTGACTTCCGCACGCAACCGGATTTATCCGGCGCGTTTCTTGCCCGCGGGGGCGGGGCTGCCGACCTTGATGCCCGCATTTGCCAGCAACACCCGCGCGGCTTCCCTGGCCGCGCGCGCCATCGCCGGATCGTCGCGCACCAGATCCTGCGCGATCGAGCCGTCGACCAGAAGCGTGAGCTGGGTCGCGAGTCCCTCGGCATCGGCGACGCCGAGCTGCCGCAGCAGATTGCGAAACCAGAGGCGGCGGCTTTCCTTGAAGGCGATTGCGATGTTTCGGACCGTGCGGTCCTCGTCCTCCGGGCCGAGCTCGGCGACCGCGTTCACGAACGGGCAGCCGCGAAAATCCTTCGCCGAGAACCGTCGCTCCAGCGAATCGAAAGTTGCAAGGATCTGCTCGGCCGGCGGCTTGTCGGAGGGGCGGGGCTGCACGAAGCGGCGCTGCAGATAGGCCTCGATCAGCGCGTCCTTCGACGGGAAGTGGTTGTAGAGCGTGCGCTTGCTGATGCCGATCTCGGCCGCGATGGTGTCGACGCCGATGGCGCGAATGCCTTGCAGGTAGAACAGTCTGTCGGCGGTCTCGAGGATCCGCTCCTTCATGGTCTGTTTGGGAGGCGGGGAAGCCATGCGCCAGCCGTGATCCTCTTCGCTTGACAGTCGGCCCCCTGTATAGCCTAAGTACACAGGTCTGTGTAACCAAAACTTGCATGAATCGCAGGCCATGGCACGCGTGCCGTGCCGTCATGGGAGAATAAGAACAATGCCCCTGTTGCAGGTCCTGCGTCCCACGCTTCCCATCCTGATCGGCGCCTCCATCATGCTCACGCTGAGCATGGGGCTGCGGCAGAGCCTCGGCATCTTCATGCAGCCGTTGACGCACGACATCGGCATCTCGATATCCCACTTCACGCTGGCGCTCGCGGTGCAGAACCTTGCCTGGGGTTTTCTGCAGCCGGTCGCCGGCGCGATGACGGTGCGTTACGGCTTCCGCCCGATCATGGTGGTCGGCGCGCTGGCCTACATCGCGGGCCTCGTCTTGATGACGACGGCGCATGGGCTTGTTGCCATCATGATCGGCGCCGGTGTGCTGATCGGCCTTTCGCTCGCATGCACGGCGAATGCGATCGCAATGTCGGTCTCGGCGCGCGCGGTGCCGGAGACGGTACGCTCGACCGTGCTCGGCATGGTCTCCGCCGCCGGCTCGCTCGGCGCGCTGCTGTCGGCGCCGATCGGACAGATGCTCAATGAGGGTTTCGGCTGGCGCGTCGGACTTGCCGGTTTTGTCATTCTCTCGATCTTCATGATCCCGGCCGCGTTGTACGCCGGGCGCGTCGACAAGATTCCGCTGCCGAAGCCCGCGGCCGACGATATCGGCAACGCCACCGCGGCGACGGCGGCGAAGACCGCGTTCGGCAACGCAGCCTTCGTGGTGATGACCTGCGCCTACATGGTCTGCGGCATGCAACTCGTCTTCCTCACCACGCATCTGCCGTCGTATCTGGCGATCTGCGGACTCGATCCGATGCTGAGCGCGCAGACGCTCGGCATGATCGGCGGCTTCAACGTGTTGGGCTCGCTGTTCTTTGGCTGGGCCGGCCAGCGCTGGAACAAGCTGGCGCTGCTCGGCGCGATCTACATCCTGCGGTCGCTGGCGCTCGCCTGGTACTTCATGCTGCCGGCAACGCCCGGCTCGACGCTGCTGTTCGGCGCCATCATGGGCTTCCTCTGGATGGGCGTCGGTCCGCTGGTCGCGGGCGCGGTGGCCGAGATGTTCGGCTTGCGCTGGCAGGCGATGATCCAGGGCCTTGCCTTCATGAGCCACCAGGTCGGCAGCTTCCTCGGCGCCTACGGAGGAGGACTGATCTACGACTCGCTCGGCTCCTACACCATGGCCTGGCGCATCGGCGTCGCGCTGGGCCTCGCCGGCGGCATCATCCAGGTCGCCTTCGCCCTGATCCGGCCGGCGCAACCGCCATTGCTCAAGACCGCTTAGCTTCAGATCCCGGTGAGGTCGGTAACTGCCCCTTGTGAGGGCAGTCATCGTTATTGCCTATTTTTCGATCGGTGGCGTGCTGCGAGAATGTGCAATGGAGCGCGATGCCGTTCCGGTCGCGGATCGAAGTCGTAGCGCTTTCAAAGTGTTACGCGGCGCGCTTCGGTGGCACGAATCTTGTTTCAATTTGGCTAGAAATCTTGCCGGAAGCCCTCGCTGAGGTTCCGGCCTGGGGACTTTTGGGAAGGGCTGGCCGCGATGAGGCTAGTCGCCGTCATTCTCCAGCCATCCGCGCACCACGGCCTTCGCCGCGCCGCCGAGCAAGTCGCCCTTGTGCCTCGTGTCCGGGTCGATGCCGCTGCGACTTCGCTGCATCCCGCCACCCGCATCGCTGCACATCGCGACATCCCGATAACCGAACGTGCGCTGTCTTTCGGCGCTCGCGCTCCGAACGCGCCGCGCCCATTCCGAACACCAGCATTTCTTGTGATGGGAGGTCGATGATGGAGTCTGCGACATACACGCGCCAGAAGCTCGTGAGAATCGTGGTTGCCCTGCTGGGAGTGGCGTTCCTTTGCCTGCTGTTCAGCGATCCTGCGCTGGCCGAGGATGCGGCGGCGCCGCCCGCCTGCGGCGGCAAGATCCTTGAGAAGTGCACGCCGAATTCCGGCGACACCGCCTGGATGCTCACGTCAGTCGCGCTCGTCCTGATGATGACGGTCCCGGGGCTCGGCCTGTTCTATGGCGGCATGGTGCGCAAGAAGAACGTCGGCGATACCGTGATGACCAGCTTCGCCGTCACCTGCCTGGTCACGATCCTGTTCGCCGTCCTGACCTACAGCCTGGCGTTTCGTGCCGGCACGCCGTTTATCGGCGGTCTGGATCGGCTGTTCCTCAAGGACATCCTGAGCGACATCGGCAAGGGTGGCATCGGCAATCCCAATCCGCTCGCCGCGACCATCCCTGAGGCCGTCTACATCTGCTTCCAGATGACGTTCGCCATTATCACGCCGGCGCTGATCGCCGGCGCGTTTGCCGAGCGGATGAAATTCTCGGCGATGCTCTGGTTCATCGGGCTGTGGGCGATCTTCGTCTATGCGCCGATCGCGCACTGGGTCTGGGGACCCGACGGCATCTTCTCGGCGGGCAACGACGCTGCCTATGTCAAGGTTCTCGATTTCGCCGGCGGCACCGTGGTGCACATCAATGCCGGCGTCGCCGGACTGATGTGCGCGATCATGCTCGGCAAGCGCGTCGAGACGGGGCCGGCGCACAATATGGTGCTGACCTTCATCGGCGCCTCGCTGCTGTGGGTCGGCTGGTTCGGCTTCAACGCCGGCTCCGCCGTCACGGCCGGAATGCAGGCGGGCATGGCCATGCTGGTGACCCAGATCGCGACCGCGGTGGCGGGCTTCACGTGGATGCTGGTGGAGTGGGCGCTGAAGGGCAAGCCGACCGTCGTCGGCATCTGCTCGGGTGCCGTCGCCGGCCTCGTCGCGATCACGCCGGCCTCCGGCTTCGTCGGCCCGGTCGGCGCTTTCGCCATCGGCATCGCCGCCGGCGTCTGCTGCTACTGGGGATGCACCGGCCTGAAGCGTTTGTTCAGCTACGATGACGCGCTGGACTGCTTCGGCGTCCATGCCCTCGGCGGCATCGTCGGGGCGCTGCTGACCGGGGTTTTCGCGGTCGAGCAGTATGGTGGGACCGCCGGCGTTCTGGAGGGAAATGCCGGGCAGTTCGTCAATCAATGCATCGGCGTCGCGACGGTCTTCGTGTATGATGCCGTCGTGAGTCTGATCATCCTGTTCGTGATCAATCTCTTCGTCGGGCTTCGCGTGACGCAGGACATCGAGCGCGAGGGGTTGGATCTGGCACTGCACGGCGAGGTCGTGCAGTAGGCTTGGCGGCATTCCGCAAGGCCGGCGATGTTCGCCGGCCGGCGCGGGACAAAGCTGTTCGAGGTGATCCGATGAACTGGTTCTATTGGAACACAGCGTGGTCGCTGTTCTTCAGCCTCGTTTGGTTCATGACCATCACACACAATCCGGATGCGCAGATCGCAGATGCGCATCTGCGCGATGAGGCGTTCAAGGGCTAGCTCCGGTAATAGCGCCACATCCTGAGGAACGTCCGGTGGATCTCATCGGGCGCCCGGTCGAATGGCTCGAGATTGACGCGAACCACGCCACGGTGGTCCATGCGCCACGGCAGGCGCATCAGCAGCCGATAGGCCGGCCGCTTGCGCCAATCGGCTACCAGCGCGCTGCCGAGCGGTCCGTCGAGCGCGATTTGCAACTCGTGAACGGTCATCGCGCGCTCGGCGATCTCGACGAGGTCGATGCGCGCGATGGCGCGCCAGCGGATCAGCCCGAAGGCCTGGATGAAGATGCCGTACTGGTTGGCCCCGATGGTCGGACGACCGGCCTCCAGCAGGGGGATGTTGTAATAGGTGAAGCCGGCGGCGGCCGCCGCCGGCGCCAGCCAGTAGATCGCACCGGTGATCCAGCTCGCGGTCAGGAAGACCGCGGCCAGCGCCGCCGTGACATAGACCGGAAAGTAGATGTCCTCTCGGCCGTAGGCGACCGAATAGCCGCCGACGTTTCCCTCGTCCAAGCTTGCGATCATCTGAGCCCTGCGCCCGGGACCGGTCCGGGAATCATGAGGGATGACGCAAGCTTAGAAAGCAAAAACGGGGCCGCGAGGGCCCCGTTCGAAACGTCGGAAGCGGGCGATCTTACTTGATCTTGGCTTCCTTGAACTCGACGTGCTTGCGCGCGACCGGGTCATACTTCTTCTTGACCAGCTTGTCGGTCATGGTGCGCGAATTCTTCTTGGCGACGTAATAGAAGCCGGTATCGGCCGTCGACACGAGCTTGACCTTGATGGTGACCGCCTTGGCCATGTGCAAAACCTCGAAAATCGGGGGAATTCAGGAGCCGGCCAAATCGGCCCGCGTTTGGCCGGGAAACTAGCCACAAACCACCCAAAGTCAAGGATTTCCGAGCCAAAACACCCCCGATTCCGGGCCGATTACCCCTCGAAGAACTGATTTTTCGGCCGCGGCAGGCCCAAATTCTCGCGCAAGGTCCGCCCCTCGTACTCTGTGCGGAAAATCCCGCGCCTTTGCAGTTCCGGGACCACCTTGTCGACGAAGTCGAACAAACCCTGCGGCAGATAGGGAAACATGATGTTGAAGCCGTCGCTGCCCCGGCCGGTCAGCCATTCCTCCATCTGGTCGGCGATGGTCTGCGGCGTGCCGACGAAGGCGAGCCCGCCATAGCCGCCGACGCGCTGGGCGAGCTGGCGCACGGTGAGCTTGTCGCGCGCCGCGACATCGACGAGGCGCTGGCGGCCGCTCTTGCTTGCATTGGTTTCCGGGATCGGCGGCAACTGTCCGTCGGGATCGAAGCCGGACGCATCGGTGCCGAGGATCACCGACAGCGAGGCGATCGCGCTGTCGTAATGCACGCGGCTGTCGAGCAGCGCGCGCTTCTCTTTTGCTTCCTCGACGCTGTCGCCGACCACGACGAAGGCACCGGGCAGGATCTTCAGATGCTCGGGATCGCGGCCGATCTTCTCCATGCGGCCCTTGATGTCGGCGTAGAGTTTCTGTCCGTCGGCAAGGTTGCCGCCGCCGGTGAACACGGCTTCCGCTGTCTCGGCCGCAAGCTGCCTGCCGTCATCGGACGCGCCGGCCTGCACGATCACCGGCCAGCCCTGCACGGGGCGGGCGATGTTCAGCGGGCCGCGGACCGAGAGATATTTGCCCTTGTGATTGAGCACATGCATCTTGTCGGGATCGACGAACAGCCCGGACTCGACGTCACGCACGAACGCATCGTCGGCGAAGGAATCCCACAGGCCGGTGACGACGTCGTAGAACTCGCGGGCGCGCTTGTAGCGCTCGGCGTGCTCCATGTGATCGTCGAGGCCGAAATTCAGCGCCGCGTCCGGATTGGACGTGGTGACGATATTCCAGCCGGCGCGGCCGCCCGAGATGTGGTCGAGCGAGGCGAAGCGCCGCGCGACGTGATAGGGCTCGTCGAAGGTGGTCGAACCGGTCGCGATCAGTCCGATATTCTCGGTGACGGCGGACAGCGCAGAGAGCAGGGTGAACGGCTCGAACGAGGTCACGGTATGGCTGCGCTTCAGCGCATTGATCGGCATGTTCAGCACGGCCAGGTGGTCGGCCATGAAGAAGGCGTCGAACTTGCCCGCCTCGAGCTTGCGGATCAGCGTCTTGATGTGGTCGAAGTTGAAATTGGCGTCGGGCCACGCCCCGGGATAGCGCCAGGCGCCGGTGTGGATGCTGATCGGCCGCATGAACGCGCCGAGCTTGAGTTGACGCTTCGCCATTGCCCCGTTCCGTCCTTGATGTCGTTAGCGGAACAGATAGGGAGGCGTTTTGCGGCGCGCCATCGGGAAGATTATTTTGTTTTTGGCCGCTCTCTCGACATTGTCATTCCGGGCATCGCGCAGCGATGAACCCGGAATCTCGTGCCGCAATCTCGGGATTCCGGGTTCGATGCTGCGCATCGCCCCGGAATGACGCGGATCATCTTACGCCCCCAGCACGTCCTTCTGCATCTTGCCGCCGTAGAAATGGAAGAACGGCACCGGCGCGTCGTGGCGGAGCGGGCCGGTGGCGAGACGGCGGTCGAGCTCGGCGAGCACGTTCTTGGTCATGGCATGCGCGTCGGCGAGCGGCTCGGAGCCGATCTCGACCCACACGAGCTCCACCAGTTCGGCATCGGCATGCACCACGCCCTCGACACGATGCGCGATGGTCGAAGCGTCGGCGGTGAAGAAGCGCGTGTCGAAGCGGCGGACGCGGCCGGGCGGGGTGATCGCGCGCGCGATCAGGAACAGGCCGGACGGATCGGGCAACAGACCTGCGTCGGCGAACGGCGCCCACGGGCCCTCGAGCTTGTGCGATTTCTCGACCTTGCGGCCGAGGCAGAGCCCGGTCTCTTCGCAGGCCTCGCGGATCGCGGCGTTGGCAAGCGCGCGCGCGCGGCCGGTCGTGATCTTCGGGCTGCCTTTCAACAGATTGGCTTCGAGCTCCGGCGTGATCGGCGCTGCAACCGGCACGCGGTTGTCGGCCTTGTCGACGCGGCCGCCGGGGAAAACGAATTTGCCGGGCATGAACACGACCTTGTCGTGGCGCTTGCCGACCAGCACCTTCGGCTTGGCGCCGGAGCGATCGATCAGGATCAGCGTCGCGGCATCCTTCGGCCGGAAATACGCATGATGATCGGCTTCTTTTTCGCCTTGGTGCACGACAGCGGCGGGTGCGGCAGCTTCAGTCATTTCATCCCTTTCATTTCTTCTTGCGGCCCGGTTTAGCTAGACCGGCGGGATGTCGCTAGGGGGATTCTCGTCAAAGCCATGCATGCGCAGGGCCCATTGCAAGCCGATCACGGCTCCCTTCACCGGCTGCAATAGCGCCAGCGATGCGAACAGCGTGAACGGCAGATAGATCGCAAGCTGCAGCCACACCGGCGGCGAATAGTTAGTCTCGATCCACAGCGCCATCGGTACCACGATATGGCCGACGATAACGATGACGAGATAGGCAGGCAGATCGTCGGCGCGATGCGGCGTGAAGTCGAGGTCGCAGACCGGGCAATGGCCGTCGCATTTGAGAAACTTGCGGAACAGTCTGCCTTTTCCGCAGCGCGGACAGCGGCAGCGGAACCCGCGCTTCATCGCGCTCCACACGTCGCGCTTCTCGGGCTCGGCCGCCTCGCGAGTCCAGACCACTGTCGGCGGTGTCACTTCCATGACTTGCCTCGCTTCGATTTGCCGGACTTCTGCTGCGCCGGCTTGCGATCCTTCTTGCTGCGCGATTTCCGCTCCTTGTGTGCCTTCTTGCCCGATCCTTTTGGTCCCTTGCCAAATCCGGCGGCACGGCGCTCGGCCCTTACGCTGTCGCGTTTTCTGCCGCGCGGAATTGCCTGACCATCGGATAATAACTCAAACCGCAGCGCGCCCGCTATCGGCGCGGCTTCCACCAGACGTACATCGACGACATCGCCCAGCCGATACATGGTGCCGCTGCGCGTGCCGATCAGCGTGTGGCGGGTTTCGTCGTAGTTGAAATATTCGCTGCCGATGGTGCGGATCGGGATCAGGCCGTCGGCGCCGGTGTCGTCGAGCTTCACGAACAGGCCGGATCGCGTCACGCCGGAAATGCGGCCCTGGAACGAGGCGCCGACCTTATCGGCAAGGAAATGTGCGATCAGTCGGTCGGTGGTCTCGCGCTCCGCCTTCATCGCGCGGCGCTCGGTGACGGAAATCTGCGCGGCGATCTCGGCGAGCGTCTCCACGGTCTCATCCGTCGGCAACGCGCCTTCGCCAAGCCCGAGCGCGCGGATCAGCGCGCGGTGCACGATCAGATCGGCATAGCGACGGATCGGCGAGGTGAAGTGCGCGTAGCGGCGCAGGTTCAAGCCGAAATGGCCGTAGTTCTCGGCGGAGTATTCGGCCTGCGCCTGCGAACGCAGCACCACCTCGTTGACCAGCGGTTCGTAGTCCTCGCCGGCAACCTGCGCCAGCACACGGTTGAATTGCGTGGGACGCAGCGCGCCCTGCTTGGTGAAGGGCAGGTCGAGCGTCTTCAGGAATTCCTGCAGGTTGTGCACCTTCTCCTGGCTCGGCTCGTCGTGCACGCGGTAGATCAGCGGCAGCGCCTTCTTCTCCAGCATCTCGGCCGCGGCGACGTTGGCGAGGATCATGAACTCCTCGATCAGCCGGTGCGCATCGAGCCGCTGCGGCACGATCACGCGATCGACGGTGCCGTCGGCCTTCAGCAGGATCTTGCGCTCGGGCAGATCAAGATCGAGCGGGTCGCGCTCGTTGCGTGCAAGCTTGACCAGCTCGTAGGCCGACCACAGCGGCTTGAGGACCGGATCGAGGATAGGGCCCGTCGTGTCATCGGGCCCGCCGTCGATCGCGGCCTGCGCCTGCGCGTAATTGAGCTTTGCGGCCGAGCGCATCAGCACGCGGTGGAAGGTATGCGAGCGCTTGCGGCCGTCGGCGCCGATCACCATCCGCACCGCGAGCGCGCCGCGCGGCTCGCCCGGCACCAGCGAGCAGAGATCGTTGGAGATGCGCTCGGGCAGCATCGGCACGACGCGATCAGGGAAATAGACCGAGTTGCCGCGCTGCAATGCGTCGCGGTCGAGCGCCGAACCGGGCCGCACATAGTAGGCGACGTCGGCGATCGCGACATGGACGATGAAGCCGCCCTTGTTGTTCGGATCGGGATCGACTTCCGCATGCACCGCGTCGTCGTGATCCTTGGCATCCGGCGGATCGATGGTGACGAGCGGCACGTCGCGCCAATCCTCGCGGCCCTGCAAGGTCGCGGGTTTTGCCTCTTCCGCTTCACGCAGCGCAGAGGACGAGAACACCTGCGGGATGTCGTGGGTGTTGATCGCGATCAGGCTGATCGCCTTTTCGCTGGCAATCGAGCCGAGCCGCTCCTTGACGCGGGCGGAGGCCAGCCCATAGCCGCGGGTGCGGATCAGGTCGACGCTGATCAGGTCGCCGTCCTCGGCGCCGCCGCTGTCGGCCTTGGCGATGTTGAGCTCGCGGCCGGCCTGCTTCTTGTCGACCGGGATCAGGCGTCCGCCGCCATCGGGATTGCGGCGGAAGATGCCGAGGATCCGCGTGCGCCCGTGATCGATCACCTTGATGACGCGGCCGCGATAGGGCGTGCCGTCTTGCTCGTCCGTGACTTCGACGCGCAGCAGCGCGCGGTCGCCGACGCCGGCGGTGGTGCCGGGCTTCGGTCGCCGCGGCATCTCGATGCGGATTTTCGGGGCGGTGCCGTTCTCGTCCGAGTCCCACTCGGCGGGCGCGGCGATCAGCTCGCCGTCGCTGTCGCGGCCGGTGATGTCGGCCAGCACGGTCGGCGGCAGCGCCGCCGGCTCGTGGATCTTGCGGCCGCGTTTGGCAATCGTGCCGTCGTCGGCGAGCTCGCGGAGGATCCGCTTCAGCTCGACGCGGTCGGCGTTCTTCAGGCCGAACTCGCGCGCGATCTCGCGGGTGCCTACCTTGCCTGGATTGGCGCGGATGAAGGCGACGATGGCATCCCGGCCCGGAAAGCCATGGTCGGGTTTTCGTTTCACTTATCCTCGTGCCTTGCCGGCGCTTTTCTTCGCGGGCGCTTTCGCTGGTGCCGATGATTTTGCAGGCGACGTCTTGGCACCGGAGGCGACCGGCGCGCGCGCCTTGCTGGTCGCATCCGTCTTCGGCTTCGCCGCGGCCTTCTTCGATGCAGCCTTCTTGGCGGGCTTGGCCTCGGCGTCGCCGTCAGTCTCGGTCGCCTGGGACTTGGCTTTCTTCGCCTTGGCAGGCTTTTCCGCCTTCGCCTTCTTGGCCTTCTTGCCGCCGCCCTTGGCCGCGCGCTCGTCGATCAGCGCGATCGCTTCCGCGAGCGTGATCTGGTCGGGCGTGCGGTCGCTCGGGATCGTCGCGTTGACGCCGCCCGCCGCGACATAGGCGCCGTAGCGGCCGTTCTTCAGCGCGACCGCGCCGAGCGTCGGGTGATCGCCGAGCGGCTTGCCGGGATCGGCGCCGAAGCGGCGGCCGCTCGGGCCCTTGGCGATCTTCTCCGCGATCAGCGTGACGGCGCGGTTCAACCCGATGTCGAACACCTCGTCGCCGGCCTCGAGGCTGGCATAGGTCTTCTCGTGCTTGACGAACGGCCCGAACCGGCCGAGGCCGGCGGTGATCGGCTGCCCGGTTTCCGGATGCTTGCCGATCTCGCGCGGCAGCGACAGCAGTTTCAGCGCCAGTTCGAGATCGACATCGGCGGGCGAGGTGCCCTTTGGAATGCCCGCGCGCTTCGGCTTCTCGCCTTCGGCGTAATCCTTCTGCTCGCCGAGCTGGATGTAGGGGCCGAAGCGGCCGGCCTTCACCGTGACATCGAAGCCGGTGTCGGGATCGGTGCCGAGCACGCGGTCGGCGCTTTCGGCGCTGTCGGCCGCGAGCGGGCGGGTGTAGCGGCATTCCGGATAGTTCGAGCAGCCAACGAAGGCGCCGAACTTGCCGGCCTTGAGGTTGAGCCGGCCGGTGCCACAGGTCGGGCATTGCCTGACGTCGCCGCCATCCGCGCGCGGCGGATAGATGTGCGGGCCGAGCATCTCGTCGAGCGCATCGAGCACCTCGGCGACCCGGAGGTCCTTGATGTCGTTGACCGCGCCGATGAAGCCGCGCCAGAAGTCCTGCAGCACCTGCTGCCAGGCGATCTCGTTGTTGGAGATGCGATCGAGCTGCTCCTCCAGATCGGCGGTGAAGTCGTACTCGACATAGCGCGAGAAGAAGTTCTCCAGGAACGCGACCACGACGCGGCCCTTGTCCTCGCCGTGCAGCCGCTTCTTCTCGAGCTTGACATAGCCGCGGTCCTTCAGGACCTGCAGGATCGAGGCGTAGGTCGAGGGGCGGCCGATGCCGAGCTCTTCCATCCGCTTCACCAGCGAGGCTTCCGAGAAGCGCGGCGGCGGCTCGGTGAAATGCTGGGTGACGGCGAGGCTCTGGCGCTTCACGGCCTCGCCCTCGCTCATCGCGGGCAGGCGGCGCGAATCCTCGTCCTCCTCGTCGTCGCGGCTTTCCTGATAGAGCGCGAGGAAGCCGTCGAACTTGATGACCTGGCCGGAGGCGCGCAATTCCAGCACACGCGAGCCGGCCTTGGCCTCGATGTCGACGGTGGTGCGCTCGAGCTCGGCCGACTCCATCTGGCTCGCAATGGTGCGCTTCCAGATCAATTCATAGAGCCGCGCCTGATCGGCATCGAGCCTTCGGCCGATGGTGGCGGGGCGACGCGACAGATCGGTCGGGCGGATCGCTTCGTGCGCTTCCTGCGCGTTCTTGGCCTTGGCCTGGTACTGCCGCGGGGCGTCCGGCACATAGGCGTTGCCGTAGTCCTCGCCGATCACCTTGCGCGCCTGCGTGATCGCTTCGGGCGCGATCTGCACGCCGTCGGTTCGCATATAGGTGATGAGGCCGGTGGTCTCGCCGCCGATGTCGATGCCCTCGTAGAGCCGCTGCGCGATGCGCATGGTGTGCGCCGGCGCGAAGCCGAGCTTGCGGCTTGCTTCCTGCTGCAGGGTCGAGGTGGTGAAGGGCGCCTGCGGATTGCGCCGAGCCGGCTTGGCCTCGACGGTCGCGACCTTGAACAGGGCGGCCTCGATGGCCTTCTTGAAATCCTCGGCTTCCGCGCCGGAGCCGATGTCGAGCCGTGCGATCTTCTTGCCGTCGGCGCCGACCAGCCGCGCCTCGAAGGCGTCGCCGCGCGGCGTCAGGAGCGTCGCGACCAGCGACCAGTACTCCCTCGGCACGAACTTCTCGATCTCGAGCTCGCGGTCGCAGACCAGCCGCAGTGCGACCGATTGCACGCGGCCGGCGGAGCGGGCGCCGGGCAGCTTGCGCCACAGCACGGGGGAGAGGGTGAAGCCGACCAGATAGTCCAGCGCACGGCGCGCCATATAGGCGTCGACCAGCGCGCCATCGATCTGGCGCGGCGCCTTCATCGCCTCCGAGACGGCCTGCTTGGTGATGGCGTTGAACACCACGCGCTCGACCTTCTGGTCCTTCAGCGCGCGCTTCTCCTTCATCACCTCCAGCACGTGCCAGGAGATCGCCTCGCCTTCGCGATCAGGGTCGGTGGCGAGGATCAGGCGGTCGGCCCCCTTGAGCGCCTTGGCGATGTCGTTGAGCCGGCTCGCGGCCTTGGCATCGACCTCCCAGATCATCTGGAAATTGGCATCGGGATCGACGGAACCATTCTTGGCCGGGAGGTCGCGAACATGGCCGAACGACGCCAGGACCTCGTAGGAGGACCCCAGATATTTGTTGATCGTCTTGGCCTTGGCCGGCGACTCCACAATGACGATATTCATGTCATTCCAATAGCTTACGGGAAAACTTGAAGGCGGATTCCGCTAGACTCGCGGCCCGCCGTGTCGGGGCGAACATGGGTGCTGGGGCGGTCCCTGTCAAATCGCCAGATATTGAAGGGCGGGGCCAAGCTGTGGAGTTTCTATCCCAAGGGTTGCAAAATACGCCCTAGAGTTGCGGCGGGAAAGGGCGTATCTCTTTATATATAGGGTGGGAATCGGATTAGGCCTTTTGAACAGCACAGGGGGCGGCCGGAAGCGCAAGGCGTCCGGCCGGCGGCGACGACCGGCGGGCGACGAGACAGCTGGGGAGGGCGGCCCGGACGACGCCCTGGTCCTGATCGGAGCCGCCGCGACCGAACTCGCCAAACTTGCCCGGCGCCACAAATTCGAAGTCCTCGAGCGCCTGTTCGCGATGGCCCGCCTCGAGGCCGACGAGCAACAGCGTTCGCGCAGCCGGCGGAAGTTGTCGTGAGGGGCGCACCCAAACTCTCGCCGCGTAGTCCTGGCGAAAGCCAAGACCATAACCACCGCATTCGGTGATGAACGGGATCGCGGCCCCAGCGTCGCGCAACAACTCTCATTTGGGGTAATGGGTCCCTGTGTCTTGGAAGTGTGTCAGGATGAGGGTGGCGCTACGCCGATACGCGCTTTGCCGCTTTCCGCGCAGGCCGCGGCTTCAGAGCGGTGTCGGCCGCGCCAAGCACGCGTCCATCCTGCGAATAGAGCGCGAGCTTTTTCACCGGCTTGCCCTTGTCGCGGTCGACCAGGATGGTCGCGATCTCGTCCGGATGCTCGTCGAATTCCTCGGTCCATTGCCGCAGCGCGACCAGGATCGGAAAGATGCCGTGGCCCTTCGGCGTCAGGACATATTCCTGATAGGCGCTGCCGTCGGAGGCGGGGACGGTCTTCAGGATGCCGCGCTCGACCAGCGTGCGCAGCCTTGTGGCAAGGATGTTCTTGGCAAGCCCGAGGCTCGCCTGGAATTCGCCGAAGCGGCGGCGGCCGAGGCTGGCGTCGCGGATGATCAGGAGCGACCACCAGTCGCCGAACACGTCGAGCGCGCGCGCGACGGGACAGCTGTCGCCTGCAAGGCTGGTTCGTTTCACCTACCGTCTCCAGGAATTTGGGCCATCACGACCTTGTGTGGTTGCAATATTAAACCGTTTGCCCTAGCTAGGCAATGAAGTTTAATAATGCAACCAACTGGAGGCGGACATGAGACTGGCGAACAAGACGGCGTTGATCACCGGCGGCAACAGTGGCATCGGGCTCGCGACAGCAAAGCTGTTCGTGGCGGAGGGCGCCAAGGTCGTCATCACCGGGCGCAACAAGGAGACGCTTGCGGCGGCAGCCAGGGAGCTCGGGCCGAACGCGCTCGCGGTGGCGGCCGATGCCACCGACGTCGCGGCGCTGGAAGCCGCGGTGAAGCAGGGCGCCGAGAAGTTCGGCAAGTATGACGTGCTGTTCGCCAATGCCGGTATTCCCGGCCAGACGCCGGTCGGCGGCACCACGCTGGCCGCATTCGAGAATGTGATCCGCACCAATCTCACCGGCGTGTTCTTCACGGTGCAGGCGGTCGCGCCGTACCTCAACGACGGCGCGTCGATCATTCTCAACGGCTCGGTGATCTCCGTGCTCGGCAATCCCGGCTATTCGGCCTATGCCGCGAGCAAGGCCGGCGTGCGCGCGATGGCGCGGGTGATGGCGTCAGAATTGTCGCCGCGCAACATCCGCGTCAATGTGGTGGCGCCGGGCGCGGTGCGCACCCCGATCTGGGGCGCCGCGATCGCGACGCCGGAGGCCGAGAAGATCTTCGAGCAGCGGATCGGCAAGACCACGCCGCTCGGGCGGATCGGCGAACCCGATCACATCTCGAAGACCGTGCTGTTCCTGGCGTCCGACGACGCCGCGCATGTGCAGGGGCAGGAATTGTTCATCGATGGCGGCGCGACGGCGTCGCCGGCAGGCGCGCCGATCTATCGCGGATAGAGCCTTTCCGTTCCGACTAAATCGGAACGGGGCTCTGGTTTTATTCTGACGCGTTTTCTTCACGCGAACCGGTATCCACTTCGCTCGAAAACGCTCTGGTTTGTTTCTCATTGTAACGAACGGCCGGTGTGAAGCGCTTCACACCGGTCGATTTCGTGCGCGACTATCATCGCGTGTATTGAACCTTTGACGTACTCCCCGGACTCCTGATTGGGCGGGGAATTTTTCACCACGGAATCATTTGGAGTGCCGCCATGCCGAAAGCAGCCCGCATTTCGACGTCGATCCCGGTTTCGTCCGCATCGGAAAGTTCGGATACAACGCAGTTCGTAACCGTCGCACTGTTCTCCGGCATCGGCCTGTTGATTTCGCTGGTGGCCGTCATCCTCGGCATTCAGGGCGTCTGGTTCTGAGTTTCTCCACCTGAACGGCCTGCCGCCGCCGGGCGACGGCAGGCGCTTTGAATTACATCAGGCGGCGTTCAGGCTGCCGGCCGCCTGCAGCGCGCCCGCAACGGCCTTTTCGCGATGCTCGGGGCCGACCTGGATGCCGTCAGCGGGGATGAACTCGACATTCCTGACGCCGATGAAGCCGAACACCCCGCGCAGATAGGTCTCGAGGTGCTCGAGCGCGGCCATCGGCGTGTCGGCGCCGTAATAACCACCGCGCGAGATCGCGATGATGACGCGCTTGTTGCCGGCCAATCCCTCGACGCCGCCGGCGCCGTATTTGAAGGTCTTACCCGCAACCAGGATGCGGTCGATCCAAGCCTTGAGCTGGCTCGGAATCGTGAAATTGTACATGGGCGCACCGATCACGACGATGTCGGCGGCCAGGAACTCGTCCAGCACCGCCTGGCCGGTCGCGATGTCATCGCGTACCGACGGATCCGGCGCCGCGCCCTGGCTGGCGGCGAGGTGCAGGCCGGAGAGGTGGGCGAGCGGGGTCTGGCTGAGATCGCGGTAGCTGACGACGAGGCCGGGATTGGCCTGGCGCAGCCGCTCGACGGCGGCGGCGGAGACCTGGCGGCTGACGGAGTGGGGGCCGAGGACCGAGGAGTCGATGTGCAGAAGTTTCATGGCAGAGGTCACCTTTGGTATAGGTTTGTAACTGGCGCTATATGAGTGACCGCCCTAAATCTCCGCAAGAACGCACATTTTTGAAACCCGAGCACACCTATGGAACCCGAGCACATCGATGTAACCGCCGAGACCGGCCTGCCGCGTGGTCCCGGGACGCATCAGGACTGCCGCGGCGTGGCCTCCGTGCTGTCGCGGGTCGGCGACAAATGGAGCGTGCTGGTGATCATGCTGCTGCGCGATGGACCGCGCCGCTTCAACGAGCTGAAGCGCACGATCAACGGCATCTCGCAGCGCATGCTGACCTTGACGCTGCGCGGGCTGGAGCGCGATGGCTTGGTGACGCGCACGGTGTTTCCGACCATTCCGCCGCGGGTCGACTACGAACTGACCGATCTCGGGCGCGGACTGGCCGTGCCTGTCATGGCGCTCGGCGAATGGGCGTTCGCGCATCTGCCGGAGATCGAGGGCGCGCGAAACGACTTCGATGCGCGGAATGCCGAAGGCTGAGTTCGGAGCCTTCGCGTTCGGACAAGTAGACCCGTCATCCCCGCGCAAAGGCTTCGCCTTTGTCGCTGGAGGAGCCTGCGTAGCAGGCGTCTCGAAGGATGCACGGCCACCAGTCGGGCCGTCGATCCTTCGAGACGCGCTGCGCGCTCCACAGGATGACGGAGAGGCGTTTGCGCGAGCGAGATATTCAGCTCGTCAAATCATCGACACCAGCCCGCCGCTGTGGCGCTCGAGCCTGCCGGCGAGCTCGAGCTCGAGCAGCACCGCGCGGACCACGGCGGGTGACACATCGGCCATCCGGATCAGATCGTCGATGCTGATCGGGCTCGGCCCGAGCAGGTCGATGATGCGCTCGCGATTGCCGCTATCGGTGGCAAAGTCCAGCGGCTCGTCGTCCTCGCGCGCGCCAAGCATCACCGGCCGCTCCATGATCGGCGTCACCGCGCTGACGACGTCGGCGGCTTCGGTGACCAAGGTGGCACCTTGCTTGATCAGGTCGTTGGCGCCGGCGGCACGCGGATCGATCGGCGAGCCCGGCACCGCGAACACCTCGCGGCCCTGTTCGGCCGCCATCCGCGCCGTGATCAGCGAGCCCGAGCGATGCGCGGCCTCGACGATCACGACGCCGAGCGAGGCGCCCGAAATCAGGCGGTTGCGGCGGGGGAAGTCGCGCGCCCGCGGCACGTGACCGAGCGGCATCTCCGAGATCGCCGCGCCGTGTTCGAGCAGGGCGGCCAGCAGATCCTCGTGCTCGGGTGGGTAGATCCTGTCGTGGCCGCCGGCCAGCACGGCGACCGTGCCGCTCGCGACGGTGGCGCGATGCGCCGCCTGATCGATGCCGCGGGCGAGGCCGGAGATCACGACAAAGCCGGCATCGCCGAGATCGCGCGCAAGGGTGCCTGCAAATTTCAGCCCGGCGCCGGAGGCGTTGCGGGAGCCGACGATCGCGATCATCGGCCGCATCAGGACCTCGCGCGCGCCGCGCACGGCAAGCAGTGGCGGCGCGTCGTCGATGGTGGCAAGCCGCGCCGGATAGTGCGCTTCCTCCGGTGCGACGAGATCGATGCCGAACCTGCGGCAGGCCGCGAGCTCGGCAGCAGCATCGGCCTCGCTGCAGATGCGTCCGGGGCCGGATGCGCCGCCGCGGCGCGCGAGGTCAGGCAGGCGCTCCAGCGCATGCGCCGCATCGCCAAAATGGCGGAGCAGCGATGCAAAGGTGCGCGGGCCGACATTGTCGGAGCGGATCAGCCGCAGGCGGTTGAGCCGTTCGGTGTCGGTGAGTTTTGCGGGGCTGGGCGAGCGGTCATGCATGCGGGGCGCAGCTTCGCCCAACCTGAGATTGTGATCAACTGCGACATTGGCGCAGCCGCGCGCGACGCGCTAAAAGCGCTTGCCAAGAAGCCGCCAAAAACCGTCAAGAAACAGGATGTCCGCCGATGATTTCGCTTGCCGATCTCCAACGCCGCATCGCCTCCGGCGAATTGTCCACCGATGCCGCCATCACGCAGACGCGGGACGCCATCGCGGCGCAGGACAAAGCCATCGGCGCCTTCGTCCGCCTCGACGAGACGGCGCGTGCGCAGCAAGCCGGGCCGTTGCGCGGGATTGCGGTCGGTATCAAGGACATCATCGATACCGCTGACTTCCCGACCGAGATGGGCGCCGCGATCTATCGCGGGCATCAGCCGCGCGCCGACGCGCCGGTCGTGATGGCACTGAAGCAGGCCGGCGCCACCATCATCGGCAAGACCACCACGACGGCGTTCGCGGCGAACGATCCGACCGCAACGCTCAATCCGCACAATCACGCGCACACGCCGGGCGGCTCGTCGTCGGGCTCGGCCGCAGCCGTTGCCGCCGGGATGATCCCGCTGGCGCTCGGCACGCAGACCGGCGGCTCGGTGATCCGGCCGGCCTCGTTCTGCGGCGTCGCCGCGATCAAGCCGAGCTACCGCCTGCTGCCGACCGTCGGCGTGAAATGCTTCTCCTGGACGCTCGACACCGTCGGGCTGTTCGGCGCCGGCGTGCGCGACGTCGCGCTGGGGCTCGCCGCGATGACCAGGCGGCCTGAGCTGGTGGTTCCGTCAAAGGTTTCCGCGCCGCGCATCGGCGTGGCCACGCAGGCCTTCGCCGGTTCGCCGGAACCTTCCGGCGCGGAGGCGTTGCAGAAGGCCGCGCGTGCGGCGGAGCAGGCGGGTGCGAGCGTGCGCGAGCTCGCGATGCCCGAGATCATCGCGGAAGCCTGGCGGATCCATCCGGTGGTGCAGGAGTTCGAGGCGCATCAGTCGTTCGCCTGGGAATACGGCCAGAACTACGACGCGATGCCGCCGCTGCTGCGCGGCCGGCTCGACGAGAGCAAGGGCGGCACGCCGGCGGAGTACGACGCGGCGATGGACGTCACGCTGCGCGCGCGGCAGGTGCTGGCCGCGATCCTCACCGAGGTCGACGTGCTCGTGACGCTGTCGGCGCCGGGCGCGGCGCCCAAGGGTTTGGCGTCGACCGGCGATCCCCGTTACAACCGGCTCTGGACCTTGATGGGCGTGCCGTGCGTCAACGTGCCGACGCTTGTCGCCGAGGGCCGATTGCCGGTCGGTGTGACCGTGATCGCGGGTTTTGGCGATGACGCGAAGGCGCTGGCGGCGGCGAGCTTTGTCGAGGACGCGCTGAAGCGGTAGCGGCTGCGCTACTTCCTCTCGCCGATCTTGCCTTCGGTGCCGGCCTGCAGGCGCTGGATGTTTTCGCGGTGCATGTAGAACAGCAGCAGCGTCAGCACGGCGAACAGCGAGGCGAGCGCGTTGTGGCCGAACCACCACAGGAACAGCGGCGTCACGAACGCCGCGATCAGCGCCGACAGCGACGAGTAGCGCGTGGTGTAGGCGGTGCCGAGCCAGATCATGGCGAAGATCAGCGCCGCCGGCCAGAACAGGCCGAGCAGCACGCCGAGATAGGTCGCGACACCCTTGCCGCCGCGAAACTTGAGCCAGACCGGGAAGAGGTGGCCGAGGAAAGCCCCCAGCGCCGCCAGCATCGCCGCGTTCGGGCCGTCGATGGTGCCGGCGATGATGACGGCGACGGTGCCCTTCAGCATGTCGCCGAGCAGCGTCGCCGCGGCGAGGCCCTTGCGGCCGGTGCGCAGCACATTGGTGGCGCCGATATTGCCCGAGCCGACCGTGCGCAGATCCTGCGTGCCGGCCATCCTGGTCAGCACCATGCCGAACGGGATCGAGCCCAGCAGGTAGCCGATCAGGAAGGCGACCGGCAGCAAGCCATCAGCAGACATCGCGGTGGTTCCTTCGGTCGGTCCCGCCCGAATGGGGCAATGCCGTCAATGAAATATTAACCATAAATCCGCACCATGGCCTTGGTAATGAGGGAGCTTATCATGGCTTCTGTTCGCAGGCGGCTGGAGCAGTTTTTCTTTGTCGTTTACGTCGCGGCCATCGTCGTTGGCACAACGATGGAAGCGATGTCGCAACTCGCGTCGCGCTGAGTTCCACCCCGGTTTCAGACGTGCTCGTACACGGTCCGTCCGCCGACGATCGTCCGCGTCACGCGGCCCGAGAAGCGGGCGTCGTCGAACGGCGTGTTCTTGCACAGTGATTTGAGATCGTCGCGGTCGAGCACCCAGGGCGTGTCGGCGTCGATCACGATGACGTCGGCCGGCGCGCCCGCGCGCAGCGTGCCGCCGGGCAGGCCGAGCAGCTCCGCCGGCCGCGTCGACATCGCCCGGATCAGCGTCTTGAAGGCCATCTCGCCATTGTGGATCAGACGCAGCGCCGCCGGCAGCATGGTCTGCAGGCCGACCGCACCGCTCGCCGCCTCCGCGAACGGCAGCCGCTTGACCTCGACGTCCTGCGGATTGTGGTCGCTCATCACGACGTCGATCAGCCCGGAGGCGAGCGCTGCGACCAGCGCCTTGCGGTCCTCCTCGGTGCGCAGCGGCGGCGCCAGCTTCAGGAAGGTGCGGTAGGGGCCGATGTCGTTCTCGTTCAGCGTCACGTGGTTGATCGAGACCGAGGCCGAGACATTGTGGCCGGCGTCGCGGGCGCGCTTGAGGATCTCCAGCGACTCGATCGAGGTCAGCGAGGCCGCGTGATAGCGCCCACCGGTCAGCCCGGCGAGCCGCATGTCGCGCTCGAGCATGATCGACTCGGCCGCCGTGGGAATCCCCGCGAGACCGAGCCTTGTGGCGAATTCGCCCTCGTTCATCACGCCTTCGCCCACCAGATGCGGGTCCTCGGTGTGATGCACGATCAGCGCGTCGAAATCGCGGGCATAGGTCAGCGCGCGCCGCATCACCTGCGCGTTGGTGACGCTGCGGTCGCCGTCGGTGAAGGCGACGGCGCCGGCGGCCTTGAGCAGGCCGATCTCGGTCATCTCCTGGCCCTGCATGCCCTTGGTCAGCGCCGCCATCGGATGGATGTTGACGATCGCGGTGTCGCGGGCGCGGCGCAGCACGAAATCCACGGTCGCGGAATTGTCGATCACCGGCGAGGTGTCGGGCTGGCAGATGATGGTGGTGATGCCGCCGGCCGCGGCGGCCTGGCTGGCGGAGGCGAAAGTCTCGCGATGGCTGGCGCCGGGCTCGCCGACAAAGGCGCGCATGTCGATCAGGCCGGGGGCCACGATCTTGCCGGCGCAATTGACGATGTCGGTGCCTTCGGGGACGCCGGCGGCGCCGATGCCGCGCTTGGCGTCACGGATGACGCCGTCGGCGATCAGGACGTCGCCCGGACCGTCGAAATCACGCGAGGGATCGATGACGCGGGCGTTGGCGAGCAGGATGGGGCGGCGGTCGGTCAGCATGGCATCACGCGTTCGGCAGGTTGCGGGCGAGCGCTTCCAGCACCGCCATACGCACTGCCACACCCATTTCGACTTGTTCACGGATCAGCGACTGCGCGCCGTCGGCGACGAAGGTGTCGATCTCGACACCGCGGTTCATCGGGCCGGGATGCATCACCAGCGCATCCGGCTTGGCGTAGCCGAGCTTCTTCTGGTCGAGGCCGAAATAGTGGAAATACTCGCCCGACGACGGCACGAAGGAGCCGTTCATGCGCTCGCGCTGCAGCCGCAGCATCATCACGATATCGGCGCCGTTCAGTCCCTCGCGCATGTCGCGCGCGACCTCGACGCCCATCCGCTCGATGCCGGGCGGCAGCAAGGTCGAGGGGGCAACCACGCGGACGCGCGCGCCCATGGTGTTGAGCAGGAAGATGTTGGAGCGCGCGACGCGCGAATGCAGCACGTCGCCGCAGATCGCGATCGTCAGCCCCTCGAGCCGGCCCTTGTTGCGCCGGATCGTCAGCGCATCGAGCAGCGCCTGGGTCGGGTGCTCGTGGCTGCCGTCGCCAGCGTTGATCACGGAACCGTCAACCTTGCGCGCCAGGAGCTCGACCGCGCCGGAGGCGTGGTGGCGTACCACCAGGATGTCCGGGTGCATCGCATTCAGCGTCACCGCGGTGTCCATCAGGGTCTCGCCCTTGCGGGTCGACATCGACGACACCGACATGTTCATGACGTCGGCGCCCAGGCGTTTTCCGGCGATCTCGAACGAGGACTGGGTCCGGGTCGAGGCCTCGAAGAACAGATTGACCTGGGTGCGGCCGCGCAGGCTGGCGCGCTTCTTGTCGACCTGGCGGTTGAGCTCGACATACTCCTCGGAGAGGTCGAGCAGGCCCGTGATGTCGTCAGCGGAAAGGCCCTCGATACCCAGCAGATGCCGGTGACCGAGGACAAAAGTCGATTTCAATGATGGGGTCATTAAAGCGAGAGCTATAGGCGCGGATGGCCGGTGGGGCAAGCGCGAAGAGGGCTCGCGGGAGTTTTCCCCGAGTAAGATGTCGCCGCCTTCTCGGCAGTCCTGCCGGGGCTCGCCGCGGGACATCCGCGCCTTGCTTTTGCGGGGATTTCCGGAACAAGACGTGGATGGCCGGGCACAGGCGGAGCGGCAGCGACGCTGTCCTCCTGACGGGCTATACCCGGTCCGTGACGCCGGAGCGAGACCTCGTGAAAATTGTCGTGATCGCATGGATGGCCATCGCGTTGATCCCGGGGGCGATCGCGCCTGTCTTCGCTCAGAACTTGCCCGGCGACTTCGCGTTCCTCCGCGACATCGACCCGACCATCATCCAGGACATCCGCTACGCCAGCGCGAACAATTTCATGGGCCGGCCGATCGCGGGCTATGGCGCGGCGGAATGCGTGGTGAAGCGGCAGGTGGGGCTTCGCCTCAAGGCCGTGCAGCAGGAACTGGCCCGGCAAAGACTGTCGCTGAAGATGTTCGATTGCTACCGGCCGGCCCGCGCCGTCGCCGACATGGTGGCATGGTCGAGGAACGGCACCGAGACCGCCGCCGAGCGGCGCTACAACCCGGCCTTCTCGAAGGCGGACCTGTTCCGCCTCGGCTATATCGCCACCCATTCGGGGCATTCGACCGGGGGCGCGGTCGATCTCACGCTGGTCGATCTTGGTGCCGACAACGCGCGCAAGTTCGATCCGGCCAGGGATTATGCCGACTGCACCGCGCCGGCCGCCGCGCGCGCCCCGGAGGGCAGCGTCGACATGGGTACCGGCTACGACTGTTCCGACGTGAAGGCGCACACCGCGACGGGCTCGATCACGCCGGCGCAAAGACGCTGGCGCGCCATGCTGGTCGCGGCGATGGCCCGGCAGGGGTTCGCGAACTATGCCAAGGAATGGTGGCACTTTTCGCTGCCGGGGGCAGGCGGGCCGGCCTACGACTTCCCGATCGTCCGGGCGCGATAGGGCATTTTCCTCAAATCCGAAGCATTTTCGCAAGACGATGCTTGTCATCGCAAAAGTAGCCGAGCGCGCTTTCAACACTCCTTAATTGTGGCCCTATGAAGTGCGGGCAACACGGGAGCATGCAGCATGCGGTTCGCAGCCATCGCAATTGTTGTCGTCGGCGTCGCCGGCGTCTTGATCTACGATCGACACGACAAGAGCGCGAATTATCAGCGCGTCGATGCCCGCATCAGCGGTGTCAGCGAACAATGCTATCTGGAAAAGGTCGAGCGCGGCGTCATCACCAAGACGACGTGGACCTCCGACCTGACCCGGTGTGAGATCGCCGAGCTGCTGCGCAAGGAGCATCCGAAGTGGCAGGGCTATGACCTCAAGCACAAGATCGAGGTGAAGGTCGTCTATGTCTCGCCGGTCGACGGGGCCACGCACCAGTCGAGCCTGCAGATGTCCTATTTCCCCAATGGCAAGCCGCTGCGCGCCGGGGACGTGTTTCCTGTCCTTGCCTCCAAGACCAAGGCGAACAAGACGCGTTCGATCTGACCACCACGGTTCGACGGGACGGGAGCACAACCATGCGCCTTGGCCTTTACGGTGTGATCGCTATCGCCGTCGCGAGCTTCTATGTCTACGGCGAGCTCGACAAGCGGCTGAACTTCCGGCCGATCGACGCGCGCGTCAGCAGCGTCAAGGAGCAATGCTACATGGAGAAGACCGAGGGGGCGCGAAGCTCGACCTCCGATCTGTTGCCGTGCGAGCTTACCGAGTTGCTGGCGCGCCATCATCCGAAATGGCTGGGCGCCGACATCAAGCACAAGATCGAGATCCGGTTTGCCTACATCTCGCCGGTGGACGGCGCCGCGCATGAGTCCGACCTTCAGTTGGCGGCCTATCCCGATAACCGGCAACTCAGCAGCGGCGACATTTTTCCTGTCCAGGCTTCCAGGAAGGAGGCGAACCGGACCCGCGCCAATGACTGGGTCGACCGCTGGCTCGGCCGCCATGCGCCCAAGCGCGCAAGCATCTAAGGCATGGAAGCATCCAGCAGACCTGTACTTTTCGCTGCCCCGCGCCGGCTCGCAGGCTTATGATCCTCCGATTCCATTGCGCCGCGGCTGGCCCGTGATCCCGGCCGGAGGAGGCCGGTTGTCCGGGCCGCATGCGTATAGACCAGTTCCCGAGGAGACCATGACGCAGGCTCCGTTTGCCACCCACGACGTCTTCAACCAGTCGCCGCCGTTCGAAAATGTCGACCTGTTCACGGTGGATGCGCCGCTCGCCGCGGCGGTTGCCGCCAATGGCGGGGCGGCGGCAACGGCTGAGCTGTCCGATTTCGGCAAGCATTGGGGATCCGCTGCCATGGCGGAGCGCGGCCGCGTTGCCAACGAGAACACGCCGAAGCTGCGTTTGTTCGATGCCAGGGGCAATCGCCGCGACGAGGTCGAGTTTCATCCGGCCTATCATGAGCTGATGACGCACTCCGCACATGCCGGCGTGCACAATTCGACCTGGGCCACGGACGGCAAGCCGGCCGGCGGAGCGGCCGAGGTGGTGCGTGCGGCAAAGTTCTACATCGCTTCCCAGGTCGAGACCGGCCATCTCTGCCCGATCACGATGACGCGCGCCTCGGTCGCGGCGCTGGCCTCGCAGCCGGACATTCTGGCGAAGACGATGCCGGTCATCGGAACGCGCGCCTACGACCCCACCTTTGCGCCGTGGTGGACCAAGCGCGGCATGACCGTCGGCATGGGCATGACCGAAAAGCAGGGCGGCACGGATGTGCGCGCCAACATGACGCGCGCCGAGCGCGACGGCGGCGCCTGGCGTGTCACCGGGCACAAATGGTTCATGTCGGCGCCGATGTGCGACGCCTTCCTGGTGCTGGCGCAGACGATGGACGGGCTGGGCTGTTTCTTCATGCCGCGCTTTGCGCCCGACGGCACGGTCAATGCGATCCACTTCCAGCGCCTGAAGGACAAGCTCGGCAACCGCTCCAACGCCTCGTCGGAGGTCGAATTCCACGGCGCTCATGCCGAGCTGATCGGCGAGGAGGGCAAGGGCATCCGCACCATCATCCAGATGGTGCAGCTGACGCGGCAGGATTGCGCGATCGCCTCCGCCGGGCTGATGCGCTCGGGGCTGGCGCACGCGCTCAATCACGCGCGGCACCGCAGCGTGTTCCAGAAACATCTCGCCGACCAGCCGCTGATGCAAGCGGTGCTGTCGGACATGGCGTTGCATGTCGAGGCGTCCATCGCGCTGGTGTTGCGGCTCTGCCGTGCTTTCGATCGCGCGCCGGCCGATGCGGGCGAGGCCGCCTATATGCGGCTGCTGACGCCGGCGATCAAATACTGGACCTGCAAGAGCGCGCCCGGCTTCCTCTATGAGGCGATGGAGTGCCTCGGCGGCAATGGCTATGTCGAGGAAGGCATTTTGGCGCGCCATTACCGGGAGTCGCCGGTCAACGCGATCTGGGAGGGTTCCGGCAACGTGATGTGCCTCGACGTGCTGCGCGCGCTCGGCCGCGAGGCCGATGCCGCACTCGCGGTGCTCCGCGCGCTCGCCGACGAGACCAGGGGGCTGCCCGGCGCCGCTGAGGCTGTTGCCTCGATCGGGCAGTCGTTCCGGCGGCCGGACAGCGAGCGCGTCGCCCGGCTTGCGGTCGAGCAGTTGGCGCTCCTGGCGGCAACCGCGGCGCTCAACCAGGTCTCGCCGAAAAACGCCGAGCTGTTCGCGGCGACACGGCTTGCCGAACGCCACGCCGGCATGTACGGCGCCGTGGACTTATCCGATGCCGATCAGCGCGCGCTGCTGGCGCGGGCGCTGCCATGACCACATTGACCACCGTCATGCCTGGCCTTGTGCCGGGCATCCACGTCTTTGCTTCGACAGGGCAAGGAAAGACGTGGATGGCCGGGACATGCCCGGCCATGACGAATTGATAGAGCCGAGGTTCGCTGATGGATTCTCTCACACCGCAAGACGCGACTGCCGCTATCGAACCGCCGCCGCTCCCCCCGCGGGTCTGGAAATTCTGGGGCACCGCGCTGTGGGGCCTTCTGATCTTCGCCGCGATGTTCGTCGGCCAGGTCACGGTCATCGTCTGGCGCATCGTCGCGCAGGGCGGGGAGGTATCGACGGCCGGTATCACCCATGTGGTCGCCGACGGCCTGACGATCTCGCTCTCGGTCCTCGCCGGCCTGCCGATGGTGCTCCTGGTGCTGTGGTTCGCGATCCGCCGGACCCGGATCCCGTTCGCCGACTACCTCGGGCTGCGCGGGACGTCGTGGAAGAACGTGATCATCGGCGTCGTCGCGCTCGTCGTGCTGGTCGGAGCCTGGGACATGGTCTCCCGTGCCGCCGGCCGCGAGGTGGCGCCGGGCTTCATGGGCGACGTGCTGAAATCGGCGCAGGAGCACAGCGCGCTGTGGCTCCTGGTGATCGCCTTCGCCGTCGCCGCGCCGCTCTGGGAGGAACTGTTCGCGCGCGGCTGGCTCTATCGCGGCTGGTCGGAATCCGCGCTCGGACCCTATGGCGCGATCCTGCTGTCGTCGATCGTCTGGACCGTGATGCACCTGCAGTACGACTGGTTCTTCCTCTGCCAGGTGCTGACGATCGGCCTCCTGTTCGGCTATCTGCGCTTCCGCACCGGCTCGACCTGGCTGACCATCCTGCTGCACGGGTTGAACAATTTTGCGGCGACGATCCAGACCTGGTGGCTGGCGGGCTGAGAGTTCCCTATGCTAGGTTGAAGCTAGGCCCACCTTCGCTGCAAAATTGTTGCAGAAAAAATCCATATGTCGAACTTCGAAAATGCCGGCGCGCGGACACCTGCTTCGGCTCCGCCGCTGCGGACCTGGGATTTCTGGGAGACGGCATTCGTTATCCTGATCGCCTATGGGGTTTTTACGCTGGCAGGAGGTTGGGCCATGACGATCATCATCGCGGCGCAAGACGGCGTAGCCAGGATGTCGCCAGCTCAATTGCGGGATTTCGCGGCCCAGGGGCGATGGTACGGCGCTGGCCTTACCGTCGCGAGCCCGCTAACGATTGGCGTGCTCTGGATCGCGATCCGGAAGGTTCGCCGTGGGTTCGCAGAATATCTCGCGCTCAACTGGCCGAGCACGGCCGAAGTCATGCGCGCATTTGCAATCTTCGCCGGCATTCTGCTCGTTGAGTCGGTCATCAAATGGTGTGTCGGCGACGACGGCTCCGCGTTGGATGACCAGCGCATGTACGTGGTCAACGGGGCGGGCGGCCTGCTGATCTTTCTCATCGGTACCTGCATTGCCGGACCCGTCATGGAAGAATTCCTCATCCGCGGCTTCTTGTATCGCGGCTGGTCAGAGTCGTTTCTCGGTCCGATTGGAGCGATCGTACTGACCGCCTCCGTCTGGGCGATGACCCACACACAGTACGACGTTTATGGGAAGTTGGAGATTTTCGGGATGGGATTGGCCCTGGGTTATTGCCGTTGGCGCAGCAACTCAACCTGGCTGACGGTCATGATGCATTCTGCACTCAACACTTACATCTGCTTCGTGACAGGCCCGTACGTCTAGGGCCCAACGGCTGCGATCACGATTGGCATCGTGATGTCCGGGATCGTCTGCGGCGTGATCATCATCCGGAACCAGCGCCGGTGCGTCGCCAGCCATCGGAAGGATGGAGGATGCCAGCGGCCCCCTCGAGTGCTATGATCTGAATCAATGAACGAGCGCGGGCCGGACTGAAATCAGGCAGCGGCGGCTGCCGTCGTGCGAGCTCTTCTCATGGCTATCCTGATCCGAGCAATCCTGGCCGGCGTCGTCGCGCTGGCGTCTCTCGGCGCCATCACGCAGAAAGTGCGCGACCAGGGCGTCACCGACACCGAAATCCGCATCGGCAATGTCATGCCGTATAGTGGCGCGCTGGAGATTTTCGGCCAGATCGGCAAGGCGGAAGCCGCCTATTTCGAGATGATCAACGAACGCGGCGGCGTCAATGGCCGCAAGATCCGGTTCATGTCCTACGACGATCTGTCGGATCCCTCCAACGCCATGGATCTCACGCGCATTCTCGTCGAGACCGACAATGTGCTTTTGATGTTCGGTTCGTTCGGCACGCCGGGGAATCTGGCGGTGCGGAAATATCTCAACGAGCGGCAAGTCCCCCAGCTTTTTGTTGCCTCCGGCGATCACGATCTCAGCGAGCCGTCGCTCTATCCGTGGACCATGGGCTGGCAGCCTTCGTACCGCGAGGAAGGGCGCATCTATGCCAACTACATCCAGGCTTTCTACCCCGGCAAGAAAATCGTGGCGCTTTGGGAGAATGACCAGTTCGGGCGGGAATTGTTCAAGGGACTGGTGCAAGGGCTGGGTGACGTCGCCCACAACATCAGGGTCGACATCGCCTATGATGTCGACGATCAGCATCTGGACGGCCACGTCTCGATCCTGAAGCAATCGGGCGCCGAGGTCTTTGTATTTGCCGGAGTGCCGGAAAATGCCGCCAAGGTGATCCGGGCCGCGGCCGACCACGGCTGGCGGCCGGTGTTTGTCGTGAACCAGATGGCGTCATCGATCGAGACGGTGCTCAAGCCGGCCGGCACGGAGAATGCGACCGGCGTCATCACCGCCGCGTTCCTGAAGGATGCGAGCGATCCGGCCTGGAGAGAAGAGCAGGGCGGCTGGCACAGCTTCCTGGACAAGTATGCCAAAGCCGGCGGCAAGGATGACGCGGCGGCAGTCTACGGCTATGCCGCCGCCGAAACGATGGTCGAGGTGCTCAGGCAATGCGGCAACGACCTGTCGCGCGAGAACGTCATGAAGCAGGCTGCGGCGCTCAGGGATTATCAGGCGTCCGCCTTGCTCCCCGGCATCAAGATCAACACCGCTCAGTTCCGCCCGGTCGAGCAATTGCGGTTGCTTCAGTTCGACGGCCGTAGCTGGCAGCCGATCGGTGATGTGCTCGATACGGCGTTCGTCGGTTCGTCCGGGAAATAGCGACGATCAGGAGAAGCCGTACGAGCCGCGCCCGACTGTTGCAGGCCTTCGCTGCTTGCTGAAGCGCAAGGGCGAGTTGTGGCGCTGCTGCGACCGGCGGGCCGGTCTGTTGCGGGAGAGCGCGCGCCGCCCGGCGCGACGCGGCTACGAAAGAAATGACTTGTTGCGCGGATGGTACAGGAGCCTCCGGCCAAATCAGGTACATTGATACTGTATTGAAAGACTTTTCATCACCCGGAGCATTGCGTTGGCGTCAGACGCAGTCAGTCTGGCTGATACACCAAGTGTAGCGCACGCGGCGGCTGCTACAGCGCCATTTTGCGTGAAGATCGTGACGCGCGACGAAATCGCCGGTTGTCCCGCGTGGGTTGCCAGTTTTGCCGACCTGCGCAAGGATCACCGTTACTACGAGATCCTGGAGGATACGCTCCGCGAGCGTGTCGAATACCGGTACTTCGCGATCATCGACCGGGCGGGCTGTCTCCACGCCGTCCAGCCGTTTTTTCTTCTCGATCAGGACGTTCTCGAAGGACTCGGAGCGGAATGGCAGCCGTTGCTGGCGCGCATCCGACGCTTCGTTCCCGGGTTTCTCAGGATGCGCACCCTGATGGTCGGATGCTTCGCCGGGGAAGGGCATCTGGCGGGATCAAGCACGGTGCCGTCCGGCAAGATCGCGGAGATTCTTTGCAGCGAAATCGTCACGCTCGCAAGATCGTGCCGGGCGCAGCTCATCGTCCTGAAGGAATTCCCCGCGCGCTACCGGCCAGTGCTGGATTGTTTCGTCCGGCGCGGCTTCGCCCGCGCGCCGAGCATGCCGATGACGGCGCTCAATATCGAGCACGACGACTTCGATGCCTACATGCAAAATGCGCTGCCGCGGTCGGCGCGCTGGCAGCTCCGCAAGAAATTCAAGGCAACCGACGGTGAAGCCATCGCTCTTACCGTCACCGACGACGCAAGGGATGCCGTCGACGAGATCTATCCGCTCTACCTGCAGGTCTTCGACCGTTCGAAATTCCGGTTCGAGAAACTGACAGCCGACTATCTCCGCCGGCTCGGCAGCGACATGAAGGACAAGGTCCGCTTCTTCATCTGGCGCCGTGGCGGGAAGGTGATCGCCTTCAGCCTTTGCATGGTCGAAGGCGACAGTTTGTTCTGGGAGTATGTCGGCCTCGACTATGGCGTCGCACTCGACCTTCATCTTTATTACTACACCATTCGCGACATGATGAATTGGGCGATCGCCAACGGTTACAGGTGGCTTCGAAGCACGGGTCTCAGCTACGAACCGAAATTCCGGATGCGGCATGACCTCGATCCGCTCGACCTCTATGTGCGGCTTCGCTCTCCGCTTCCGAACGCGATCTTCAGGCTTCTGTTGCCCTGGATCGTACCGGCCCGCTATGACAAGACCCTGCGCAAGTTCGCGAACTATCGCGAAGTCTGGTAGCAGCCGATAGGCGCGGCGCTATTCCAGGCCGCTCGGATACGCCCTCTATGACCCCACCGCGGCGATCACGATCGGCATCGTGATCGCCGCCAGAATCGTCTGCAGCGTGATGATCTGGGCGAGCAGCGGCGCGTCGCCGCCCATTTGGCGCGCCAGCACATAGGCTGACGGCGAGGTCGGCACCGCGGCGCAGGCTGCGACGATGGCGAGATTGGACCCGGCAACGCCGAACCCCACCGCGAGCGCGACGGTCAAGACGGGCATCAGCACGAGTTTCAGCACCAGCGCGATACTAGCGGCGAGGCTGAGCCGGAAGATGCCTTCCAGATGCAGCCCGGCCCCGGTGACGAGCAGGCCGATCGCCAGCGACGAGCCGCCGAGCGCGTCGGCGACGTCATGCCAGATCTGCGGCAGCGGGACGTGCGCGACATTGATGACGAGCCCGATGACGCAGGCCCAGATCAGCGGGTTCTTCACGACCGTCGTCACGATGACGCCGGTCGAACGCTTTTCGGACGAGGCATATTTCGCCAGCACGGCGACGCTGAACACATTGACCAGCGGGATGATCGCGACCATCGCGACCGAAGCCAGCGCAAGGCCTGTGCTGCCATAGAGATTGCGCGACACCGACAGCGCGACATAGGTCTGCCAGCGGGTCGCGCCCTGGAAGATCGAGGTGAAGGCGGGACCGTCGACCCCGGCGCGGGCCAGCGGGCCGCGCAGCGCGAGACAGAACAGCGACATCACCAGCGCCGCGAGCAGCAGCGCGCCGCCGGCACCCGCGACCGGCACCTTGATCAGGTCGGCCTTCACCAGTGTCTGCACCAGGAGCACCGGGAACAGCACGTAATAGGTCAGCCGCTCCAGCCCATGCCATTGCGTATCGAGCGGCATCAGCGTGCGCTTCAGGACGAAGCCGAGCACGATCAAGAGGAACACCGGCAGCAGCGCCGCGATCACCACGGCCATGGTCAGCGCTCTCCGCGCAGCTTCGCGAGCCGGTCCAGCGCACCCTGCAGGATGAAGATCGCGGCGTGCTCGTCGATCACCTCGGCGCGCCGGGCGCGGCTGACGTCCATCCCGATCAGCTCGCGCTCGACCGCCGCGGTCGAGAGCCGCTCGTCCCACAGCCCGATCGCAAGCGCGGTGAGGCCGGCGAGGTTGCGGGCAAATGCCCGGGTCGATTGCGCGCGCGGGCCTTCGCTGCCGTCCATGTTGATCGGCAGCCCGAGCACGAAGCCGACGGCGTTGCGTTCGGCGGCGATCGCGAGCAGCCGCGCCGCGTCGGCCTTGAACTGTTTGCGCTGGATGGTCTCGACGCCGGTCGCCAGCCGCCGGTCCGGATCGGAGGCGGCGACCCCGATGGTCTTGGTGCCGAGGTCGAGGCCGACAAGCGCGCCGCGCTCGGGCCAGTGCGGCGCAGCTTCGATCAGGGGAAGGATGGGGGCGGGCATGCCCTTGCGATTAGCACGCGGCCGCGCGCCGAGGCAAAGCCCGGCGGCGGGCGGGCGTCCATGCGAAAACGCCACAGCGCGGGGAGCGGGCGGCCCGCGTAAGTCGGCGACCGGCTCGGGTCACGGTCACATCAACCGGCTTGGCCGCATACACCCAAAACGTTCGTGTTGTGACAAACTGTCGTTGTGATTGTGGTTCAGTTTGTGAGGGAGGTCACATGATACGCGTGAATTTCTGTTACGATATTACGTCAAGTTGTGATCCGGGGCAGCAATCGACCCGTTTCGGCCGGTCGTTTCATTGACGTGAATTCGCAAGGCTTTCACGGCGCGCCATTTTATTTTTGATTTTGAACGGAGAGCATCATGCTGATCAAGCCGACACTCGTTACCGCATCGGAGCAGCGTCTCAAGCAGGCGGATTTCTCGCCGGCAGTAGACTTTCGAATGACTCCAGATCTGCGATCGCGATGAGTTCAAGTCATGTGCTGAAGCAATCGCAGTCTTGCACATAATTTTTCCAGGAGTGAAAATGATTGAGAACCGCAAATCCTCTGAATTGAGGAAAACCTTCCGATCAGCGCAAGCCTCAAAGTTTCTCTCTAAGCATCATCTAACGCCAGAAGGCATCGATCGATATCTAGACGCGCGCGATACGTTCGATACAGCGACGATTGTCAGCACTCCGCCAAACGTCAAAGAACCAGACTTCCCGATCGTCGGAGCTAACACCGATCCGAAGACTCGGCGTACCGTCAACGATAGCAATTTCGAGGCCGACATGAGCGCGGCTCTGAGCGGTTTAGGCGTCGCCGGGTACTCTATGCGCGTGCGTCGCCGCGGACAAACTGTCTTCACCCTAAATGGCGGGTCAGCAAGGATTTCGCCTGACTCAGATGCAAAGAACTGGGACACGACTATCAAAATGCACGTGGCCAGCGTCAGCAAGCTTGTTACGTCGATGGCGGTTACGAAGCTCCTGCTCGACAAGGGTATCGATGTCGACACCTCGATAACAAACTTTCTGCCACGCCATTTTCGGGTTGCTCCGACCTCGCGGCAGATCACCCTCCGCCATCTGCTCACCATGACTTCAGGCTTTCGCCAGATCCAATATGGAGGACTAAACGACGGCTATACTTATTACGATTTTAAACAGTACGTCGAACGCGGCGTCGATCCGGCAAATTTCGGTCAGTGGAGTTATCATAACGGCAACTTCATCGGTCTTCGGATCGCAATGGCAGTCATGTCAGGCATGATCGATCCTAATGCTGAGTTTGGCGTTCCAGAAGACCCCGATGCACATGATACGCTTTGGGACGCCCTCTCGGTTGATGATTACGTCAAATACGTGAGCCGCAATATTCTGAGGCCCGCCTCCGTCACTGCAAAAATCCATCCCGCCGACGAGGACAGCCTAGCCTATTCCGCATCACTTCGAGCGCCAGGCTGGAAGGCCGACCCCTGGTTAGGTGCCGGTACCGACGCCTGGTGGTTCTCTGTCGATGAGATTCTTAGCATCATGTCGGCTTATTGGGACGGTGACGGGATTGTTCGCAAGTCCGCATCGCATCAAGCTCTTCGCTATAACTTCGGTCTTGACGACACGAAGGAGTGGCAGCTCTCGGACGGCGTACAGGACTGCTTCATGAAGAGCGGTTACTGGTCAGATGGCATGAGTCGAACGCAACAATGTTCGGTCACCTTCGCGCCAAATGATACTTTAATCGCTGTCTTCGTGAATTCACCCATCGCCTCGACGAACATCCCAAGCATCGTCGAAAGGCATCTGCAGGCAAACATCAGTTAGCGGTCCAACGAACAAGAGCGCGCCACCGCAGCCGGCTGCGAGCGGAGCGGCTGGCGCCCGTCGCCTTCCAGGCGCTCGTCCACAGAGACAACGGATCCTCTCCTCAATGAGACATGCAGTAGTTCTGTTTTGTGTGAAGACCGGTCGGGGAACGAGCGGCAAATCGCCACGGTCAACAGATGTCTGCCTCGGTTAGAGTCAGCCCGGGCATGAAGAGTTTTTGGAGACACTGATCGTGCCGATCCCCCAATTGTGATTGCCCCGCCGGTCAGGCGGCGATCACCCGCTCGTCGCCGGGAAGGCACGCGGCCAGTCCCTGCAAGGCGCTGTACTGATGCGCAGTGCGGCGCTGGATGAACAGCGTCTCGACACGCGCATGCTGCGGGTTGAGCTTGTGGATGTTGATGTCGCGCTGGACGTGATCGCGCTCGACGACGGCGCGCGGCAGCAGGGTGACGCCCATGTCGGCGGCGACGCAGCCGACCATGCCGTCGAGCGTGCCGAACTCGAAGCGGACGGCCGACGGCCAGCCGAACTCGGTGAACACCTGTTCCAGACGCTGCCGGTAAGTGCAGCCGGTGCGGAACACCAGCGCGGTCGGGCCCGACTCCGGTGTGCCGGCGCGCAACGCGGCGAGCGATTTCCAGCGCTGCGCGGTGACCAGCACCAGTTCCTCGGTGAAGGCTGATGTCGCCGACAGTTCGGCATGCTCGATCGGACCGGCGACAAAGGCGCCGTCGAGCGAGCCGTCGAGCACGGCGGCCACGAGGTCGGCGGTCGGCGCGGTACGCAAAGTCAGGCGCACCGCCGGATAACGGCGATGAAACTCGGCGAGCAGCGTCGGCAGCCGCACCGCGGCCGTGGTTTCCATCGAGCCGATCGACAGCGGACCCTTCGGCTCGCCATCGTCGCGCGCGGCGAGCACGGCTTCGCGCGACAGCGCCGCCATGCGCTGCGCATAGGGCAACAGGCGGCGGCCGGCGCCGGTCAGCGACATGCCGCGGCTGTGGCGCTCGAACAGTGCGGTGCCGATCTCGGCCTCCAGCGCCTTGATGCGCTGGGTGACGTTGGATTGCACGGTGTTCAGCTCGTCGGCGGCCCGGGTGATGCCGCCGAGCCGGGCGACCGTGGAAAAGGTGAGCAGGTCGGTCAATTCCATCTGGGACCACCGTTCTGATTTAGAGATGGTAGCGTTCTCTAGTATTCATTATCCGAGAATGTTAGGCCCGCTTAGGCTGCAAGTCCAGAACAGCAAGTCCAGAACAGGGAGCAAGCGCATGCCGATCAGCACCGAATTGACGGCACGTCTGGGCATCGAGCATCCGATCCTGCTCGCGCCGATGGACACGATTGCCGGCAGCGGGCTGGTCAAGGCGGTCAGCGATGCCGGCGGCTTCGGCATTCTGGGCGGCGGCTACGGCGACAAGACGCGGCTGCAGACCGAGACCGCGAAGCTGAAGGGGTTTGCAAAGCCGTTCGGCATCGGCTTCATCACCTGGAGCCTCGCCAGGCAGCCCGAGCTGATCGACATCGCGCTGGAGGCGAGGCCGCGCGCGGTGATGCTGTCATTCGGCGATCCCGCGCCATTCGCGCCGAAGATCAAGGCCGCAGGCGCGCTGCTGATCTGCCAGGTGCAGAGCGAGGAGATGGCACAGCAGGCGCTCGATTGCGGCGCCGATATCCTGATCGCGCAGGGCACCGAGGCGGGCGGTCACGGCGCATCGCGCACCACGCTCGACATCGTGCCGGCGATCATCGATTTCGCGGCGAGGCGCGTGCCTGTCGTCGCGGCCGGCGGCATCGCGGACGGCCGGGGCCTCGCGGCGATGATGATGCTCGGCGCATCCGGCGTGCTGATGGGAACGCGCTTCTACGCCAGCGTCGAGGCCGACGCGGCCGAGCAGGCCAAACAGCTGATCTGCGCGGCAAGGAGCGGCGAGACGGTGCGCGGCGTGGTGTTCGACTGGTCGCGCAAGCTGATGTGGCCGGCGCCATTCACCGCGCGTTCGCTTGCCAACGATCATCTGCGGCGCTGGAGCGGGCGCGAGATCGAGCTGATGCAGCGTGCGGACAAGGTCGCGGTGGAGTATGCCGCCGCAAAGGCCGCGGCCAATTTCGATGTCGCCGCGGTGTTTGCCGGCGAGTCCGTCGGCCTGATCCATGATATCGTCCCGGCGGCCGAGATCGTCGGCCGTATCGTCGCCGAGGCCGAGCAATCGTTGCAGGGCCGGCGCAACTCTCTTTCCTCTTTGACCTGAACAAGCGCGAGACACACCATGTGGCCGGACCGCCGGATTATCGACCTCTTCAAGACTGAATTCCCGATCGTGCTGGGGCCGATGGCGGGCGTGATGGATGCGGAGCTTGCGACTGCGGTCGCACAGGGCGGCGGCGTCGCCTCGCTGCCGTGTGCGATGATCACGCCGGACAAGGCGCGCGAACAGGTCCACATCTTCCGCCAGCGCGTTTCGGCACCGATCAACCTGAACTTCTTTTGTCACAAGGCGGTCGACGCCGATCCGGCGCGCGAAGCGATCTGGCGGCAGCGGCTCGCACCCTATTATCGGGAGCACGGGCTCGACCCGAACGCGCAAATCAATGCCGCGAACCGCGCGCCGTTCGATGCCGCGTTCTGCGCTGTTGTCGAGGAGCTGAAGCCCGAGATCGTCAGCTTCCATTTCGGCCTGCCGGAGCCGAAGCTGCTTGAGCGCGTGAAGGCGACCGGCGCCGTCATCCTGTCGTCGGCGACGACGGTCAAGGAGGCGATCTGGCTCGAGGAGAACGGCGCCGATGTCATCATCGCGCAGGGTGCGGAGGCCGGCGGCCATCGCGGCATGTTCCTGACCGAGAACATCGCCCAGCAGCCGGGCACTTTCGCGCTGGTGCCGCAGGTGGTCGATGCGGTGAGGGTGCCCGTCATCGCAGCCGGCGGCATCGCTGACGGGCGCGGGATCGCGGCGGCGTTCGCGCTCGGCGCATCAGGTGTGCAGATCGGCACCGCCTATTTGCGCTGCCCGGAGTCCAAGGTCATTCCGGCGGCGCGGGTGATGCTGGCGCAGGCGAGCGACGAATCGACCGTCATCACCAATGTGATGACCGGCCGCCCGGCGCGCGGCGTCGCCAACCGTCTGATGCGCGAGGTCGGGCCGATCTCGCCCGACGCGCCGGCGTTCCCGCATGCCGCGACCGCCCTCGGACCGCTCAAGGTGGCGGCCGAAAAGCTCGGCAAGGTCGATTTCACCAATCTGTGGGCCGGGCAGGCAGTGCGGATGGGCAAGGAAATGCCGGCGGCCGACTTGACCCGGGCGCTGGCCGGCGCCGCGTTGGCGCGGATGGGGACTCTGTCTCAGGCCTGACGCGCGAGCTCTTTCAGACGAGGCAGGCCACGTAGAGGATCGCGAACCCCAGCGCCGTGCCGATCGACCACAGGGCGGGGTCCCAGCCCTCCGGGCGGGGGCTGCCGTTGAGCATTGACATGACGCGCTCCGAACTTTTTGTTTGGATCAAGTAGGCGCCGTGAATGTTTCGGGACCACTTCGCGGCGGCCGCGAAGTGGTTTCGTCATGCGTTTCGCAGCCGAAATGCGTGGCAGGATGTCTTCCCCGGTCGCCGGATGGCTCCAAAGCCCCGTTGGCGGGCAAATTCACGCGGTTGCGGCGCAAAACCGGCCTCTGCTATACGGCAGGCTGACCTTTCAGCCTGACCTTTCAGCCCCGAGGCCCTATATAATGTCCGTAGACGCCACGACCGTCCGCCGCATCGCGCATCTGGCGCGGATCGCGGTCAGTGACGCCGAAGTTCCCCATCTCCAGGGCGAGCTGAACGCGATGCTGGCCTTTGTGGAGCAGCTGTCGGAAGTGAATATCGACGGTGTCGAGCCGATGACCTCGGTGACGCCGATGGAGATGAGGAAGCGCGCCGACGTGGTCAATGACGGCGAGATCGCCGACGTCATCGTCCGCAACGCGCCCGACACCGTGAACGACTTCTTCCTGGTGCCGAAGGTGGTCGAGTAACGTAAGCATCGCATTTTCAAGCGAAGTGGATACCGGTTCGCGTGAAGAAAACGCGTCAAACAAAAGCGACAAAGTCCAATGTGTCTGCTGTGCGACGATGAGAAGGCCTACAAGGCCTATATGGACTTCCTCGATGCCATGGAGCGCAAGGGGAAGGTCGCCGATCCCAACGCGGCGATGGACGCCGTGCTCGACCATCTCGAGGCGCTCGACGCCGAGCGAGCCAAGGAAAATGCCAAAGCCCGGCAGGACGACCCCGCCAACGACAAGACCCTGTCTCCGTTCTTCTGCAGCCCGATCAATAAATGACTGATTTGACATCGCTGACGATCGCCGAGGCCCGCGAGGGCCTGGCGAGCAAGTCTTTCACCGCTCGCGAACTGACCGATGCGCATCTCGCCGCGATCGAAGCCGCGCGCGTGCTCAATGCCTATGTGCTCGAGACGCCCGACCGCGCCCGCGAGATGGCCAAGGCCGCCGACGCGAAAATTGCGAAAGGCGAGGGCGGTCCTCTCGCCGGCATCCCGCTCGGCATCAAGGACCTGTTCGCGACCCGCGACATCAGGACGACCGCGTGCTCGAAAATCCTCGGCAATTTCATTCCGCCCTACGAGTCGACGGTGACTTCGCAGCTGTGGCGCGACGGTGCGGTGCTGCTCGGCAAACTCAACAATGACGAGTTCGCGATGGGCTCGTCGAACGAGACCTCGTGCTTCGGCCCGGTCACAAACCCGTGGCGGCGCGAGGGCTCCAACACCACGCTGGTGCCGGGCGGCTCGTCCGGCGGCTCGGCTTCGGCGGTGGCGGCGGCTCTCTGCATGGGCGCGACCGCGACCGACACCGGCGGCTCGATCCGCCAGCCCGCCGCGTTCACCGCAACCGTCGGCATCAAGCCGACCTATGGCCGCTGCTCGCGCTGGGGCATCGTCGCGTTTGCGTCCTCGCTCGACCAGGCCGGCCCGATCGCGCGCTCGACGCGCGATGCCGCGATCCTGATGCGCTCGATGGCGGGGCACGATCCCAAGGACACCACGTCGGTCGACATCGCCGTGCCGGATTACGAGGCCGCGGTCGGCAAGTCCGTGAAGGGCATGAAGATCGGCATCCCCAGGGAATATCGGCTCGACGGAATGCCGGCCGAGATCGAAAAGCTCTGGAGCGAGGGCGCGCAGTGGCTGAAGGCCGCCGGCGCCGAGCTCGTCGAGGTGTCGCTGCCGCACACCAAATATGCGCTGCCGGCCTATTACATCGTGGCGCCGGCCGAGGCCTCGTCGAACCTCGCGCGCTATGACGGCGTGCGCTACGGGCTGCGCGAACCGGGCAGGAACATCATCGAGATGTACGAGAACACCCGCGCCGATGGTTTTGGCGCCGAAGTGCGCCGCCGCGTGCTGATCGGCACCTATGTGCTGTCGGCCGGCTACTACGACGCCTATTATCTGCGTGCGCAGAAGGTGCGGACGCTGATCAAGAAGGACTTCGAGGACTGCTTCGCCAAGGGCGTGAATGCGATCCTGACGCCGGCGACACCGTCGGCGGCGTTCGGCATCGGCGAGAAGGGCGGCGCCGATCCGGTCGAAATGTATCTCAACGACATCTTCACGGTGACCGTGAACATGGCGGGCCTGCCGGGCATCGCCGTGCCCGCCGGCAAGGACTCGCAAGGCCTGCCGCTCGGCCTGCAACTGATCGGCCGCCCGTTCGACGAGGAGACGCTGTTCTCGCTCGGCGAGGTGATCGAGCAGGCCGCGGGCCGCTTCACGGCGCCCAAATGGTGGTGAGCGATGGCGGATTTCCGCGCCAGTCTCGCTGACACCGCGCCTGATGCGGCGCTGTCACCGCCGCTCGCCGCGTTGTGGTGGACGAAGAAGGGCGATTGGGATCAGGCGCACCGCATCGTGCAGGACGAGAGCGACGCCAACTCGGCCTGGGTGCATGCCCATCTGCATCGCGTCGAGGGCGATCTCGGCAATGCCGGCTACTGGTATCGCCAGGCCGGCCAGCCGGTCGCAAAGGACACGCTCGAGGCCGAGTGGGAGCGGATCGTTGCCACGCTGCTGGCGTAGCGCGGCTAAAGGACGCCGGTGCGGAGGCACCGCGAGCATTAACCCTGTTTCGGCCGCCATGCCGCCGCCCAGATTGGCCGTGATAGGCTTATGGAACCGGGCGGGGGCCAGCGGCAAAAGAGAGTATTCGTGCGTGGGTCGGGCATAGGGGGATGGCTGTCGGCAATGCTGGTGGCCGTGGTGGCGGCGGGCCTTGCCGGCTGCGCCTCCGTCTACAATCTGCCCGGCAATGTGCCGCTCGGCGCCGCGCTCGCCGACAACAGCAGCGCCCGCGACATTCCGGCCTACGAAGATGATCTGCTGCTCGCGCTGTCGTTCTCCGGCGGCGGCACCCGCGCGGCGGCGTTTTCGTTCGGCGTGCTGGAGGAGCTTGACCATACGCGTTCGAGCGCGGCGGGCACCAAGACGCTGCTCGACCGCGTCGACTTCGTCTCCGGCGTCTCCGGTGGATCGGTCACCGCCGCCTATTTCGGATTGAAGCGCCGCGCGGCGCTCGACGATTTCCGCCAGCGCTTCCTGCTGCGCAACGCCGAGGAGGGACTGAAGACCCGGATCTCGCTCGGCAATATCGGGCGCGCGCTCGGCGGCGGCGTCAACGACAGCCAGTTCACCGACTGGCTCGATCAGAATTTGTTCGACGGCGCGCGGTTCGAGGCATTGGCCGACGATCGCCGGCCGCGGGTCTGGATCAACGCGTCGGATATCTACAACCGCACGCCATTCGTGTTCGGCAAGACATCGTTCGATGCCTTGTGCAGCGACATCAGGTCGTATCGTGTCGCCGAAGCGGTGGCGGCATCCGCCGCGGTGCCGCTGGCATTCGCCCCGATCGTGCTGCAAACCTATCCCGGCGGTTGCGCCGCGCCGCTGCCGGCCTGGCTCGAGCGGGTGCGCAACGATCCGAATGCCCAGCCGTTGCTGCGCGCCTATGCGGAGGCCCAGGCGCATTACCGCGACGGCTCGATGCGCTACGTCAAGCTGCTCGATGGCGGCCTCGTCGACAATTACGGCCTGTCGGGGCTGAGCATCGGCTTGCTCGCCGCGCAGCGTCCGTACGAGCCGCTGAACGAACGGCAGGCGGCCAAGCTGAAGCGCATCCTGTTCCTGGTGGTCGACGCCGGCCGCGGCATCTCCGGCGACTTCGTGCAGACGCTCGAAGGGCCGAGCGGCGTCGAACTGGTGTCCGCAGCCGCCGACACCGCGATCGATGCCAGCGTGCGCTCCAGCTACGCCGCCTTCACGGCGCTCGCCGAGGACTGGTCCGGCAAGCTGAAGCGCTGGCGCTGCGGGCTGTCGGCGGCGGAGCGCAGCCGGCTCGGCGTCGGCGCCGGCTGGAAATGCGGTGACGTCGCGATCTATGTCGAGCGGCTCGGCTTCGACCGGCTCGGACCGGACCGCGCCGGCATCCTGAACGCGATCCCGACGCGGCTGTCGCTGCCGCCGGAGCAGGTCGACCAGCTGATCGCGGGCGGCGCCGACGCGCTGCGCTCGAGCAAGGCCTATCAGCAGTTCCGGCGCGGGCTCTAGATTTCGGCCGCCCATCGACACCGTCTATCCTCATCCCCGCGCAAAGGCTTCGCCTTTGTCGCTGGAGGAGCTTGCGAAGCAAGCGTCTCGAAGGATGTAGGTCGCCGGCGGGGCCTCATGGTTCGAGACGCGCGTTCCGCGCTCCTCACCATGAGGGGGTCCATAGGTGCAAGGCGGCTTGACTGGCGCGATTGGTTGCGCGAAGCCCAATCCATCCCAGATATCCTTTATCCGGAAACCGAGATCCATGACTGCATCTGCCGCCCCGCACAAACTGATCAAGAGCGCCACCGGCGATTGGGAGGTCGTGATCGGCATGGAGATCCATGCCCAGGTCACCTCGAACGCAAAGTTGTTCTCCGGCGCATCGACCGCGTTCGGCGGCGACCCCAATTCCCATGTCTCGCTGGTCGATGCCGCGATGCCGGGCATGTTGCCCGTGATCAACGAGGAGTGCGTCCGCCAGGCGGTGCGCACCGGTCTCGGGCTGAATGCGAAGATCAACCTGCGCTCGGTGTTCGACCGCAAGAACTATTTCTATCCGGACTCGCCGCAGGGCTACCAGATCAGCCAGTACAAGTCGCCGATCGTGGGCGAGGGCGAGGTGTCGCTCGAGCTCGACGGCGGCCGCAGCGTCACGATCGGGATCGAGCGGCTGCACCTGGAACAGGACGCCGGCAAGTTGCTGCACGATCAGTCGCCGACGATGTCCTATGTCGACCTCAACCGTTGCGGCGTCGCGCTGATGGAGATCGTCTCCAAGCCCGACATCCGCGACGCCGAGCAGGCCAAGGCCTACGTCACCAAGCTGCGCTCGATCCTGCGCTACCTCGGCACCTGCGACGGCGACATGGAGAAGGGCAATTTGCGCGCCGACGTCAACGTCTCGGTGCGCCGCTACGGCGAGACCGCGTTCGGCACCCGCTGCGAAATCAAGAACATGAACTCGGTCAACTTCATCGGCCAGGCGATCGAGTACGAGGCACGGCGTCAGATCGAGATCATCGAGGACGGCGGCTCGATCGACCAGGAAACCCGGCTGTTCGACCCGAACAAGGGCGAGACCCGATCGATGCGCTCCAAGGAAGAGGCGCACGACTACCGTTACTTCCCCGATCCCGATCTGTTGCCGCTCGAGTTCAGCCAGGCCTTCGTCGACGATCTCAAGGCGCAGCTGCCGGAACTGCCGGACGAGAAGAAGTCCCGTTTTATTACGGGCTTCGGCCTGTCGCCTTATGATGCGAACGTGCTGGTGGCCGAGCGCGAGAGCGCGGAGTTCTACGAGACGGTGCTGTCGGGTCTTGCCGACAAGGCGCGCGACGGCAAGCTCGCCGCCAACTGGGTGATCAACGAACTGTTCGGTCGTCTCAACAAGGAAGGCGTCGAGATCGCAGCCTCGCCGGTGTCGGCGGAGCAACTCGCCGCGATCGTCGACCTGATCGGAGAGGGAACGATTTCCGGTAAGATCGCCAAGGACTTGTTCGAGATCGTCTGGCAGGAAGGCGGCGATCCGCGCGCGCTTGTCGAGGCGCGCGGCATGAAGCAGGTCACCGACCTCGGCGCGATCGAGAAGGTGGTCGACGACATCATCGCGGCCAATCCCGACAAGGTCGAGCAGGCGAAGGCGAAGCCGCAACTGGTCGGCTGGTTCGTCGGTCAGGTGATGAAGTCGTCGGGCGGCAAGGCGAACCCGCAGGCGGTCAACGACCTCTTGAAGTCGAAGCTCGGCATCTGAACAACAGGACAATGATGTTGTCCTTGGCGCATGATCGAACCGGATCATGCTCCCTTGCATGCTCCTTCGTCACCTGCGGCGTCGTCGCGCGCGCGTGAACGCGGCGTGATCCTGCCTCACACCCTCCGTTCACGGTCGCACCAGCGTGATCGGCGCCGAATCGCCGAAACCGCGATTCGTTCGCAAATCCGGTTCGGATGACCTCAAACGAGGCAAAACCCGTCTTACCCACGAAAATTTTTTCGTTGCCAAAAATTACGACTCGGCGTCGGCGACGCGCCGCTTTTCGTCGGCGCTCGCGACTCAACGCAATGACGGTCGCGCGTCGATCGCTTGAATGCGAATTCAAGAAAGGCCTGCAATACAAGCGTTTCCTGCAACGTTGACAAATGCCGATGTCGGCGGCTGTTGGCTTTCTTGCATCGTCGCGCCAATGCATCGCCGATTTGAACGGCGACGCGCGCTGTGCGCGTTGCCACCGCTGCGTCAACACTTCCTTAAGCGGGACACTGTTTTTTTCGGTCTGTTGGTGTATTCGGGAAGCAGTGCATATCGATTCCCGAGTGCACGCAGCGAAGTAGAGCCATCTCACATACTGGAGGGCAACATGGCTAAGAAGGCAAAGAAGGCGAAGAAGGCGAAGAAGGCGAAGAGCGCAGTGAAGAAGACTGCGAAGAAGACCCGCAAGGTCGCCAAGAAGAAGTAAGCCTCTCGCCTCGAGAGGAATGTCGGCGGCTTGACGCCGGCACGTCGCGAGAGCCAGCGGACGGACTGCTGAGAGGCACATCCACCCAAGGCTCTGGCTGACGAAAGAGGGTGTCGGCGAGACATCAGGTCAAACGGCTGGATCGAATTTCGGAGAGGGCAACCTTCCCAAAACCGGTCCGGCAGAAGAAACAGAGATTTCTTCGTTCGGTGCGGAGCCCGCTTGGTTCCGCAATTTCACCGGCGAGAATGCCGAGCTGAAATCTGGTCCTGACGTGTTCGCCGACCCCCTCGTTCCGGCGGCCCGCGCAGTCCGCGCCCGGCAGCCACTTTCCCCATCCCCGTTCCGGATCGACGTTGGGCCTGACGGCCTCGCGTTGCTTTTGTCTGTGCGGCCGGCCGCACGCCGTTCCGCGGCTCGTCAATCGGTCGCACCGCCCCTCCGTCAATTTCGAAACTGATTGCCCGGCAGACCTGCCGGCGCCCGCGGCCAATGTCCGCCATGGTTATCGTTGTCCCAAGCACCAGGGTAAACCGGCGTTCACGAATGCAAGGAAGTGCCTGCGGCACAGGCACTTCTGCGATTCCTGGAAGCGCCCCTGGCGGTTCCGATTTACATCCCGTTCATCGCGATACTTAAACCGCTCTTCAAATTTGATGGGCCATGATCATCCCAACAAGCCGGCAAGACGGCACGCGGTGATCCCAAGGATCGGCGCCGGGCATGATCAAGAGATCAGCCCGGGAATGACAGGGTAGTTTTTAACAGTGGACGGGGGCCGCGCTCGGGGGAGGGTGGCCAACAACAAAAAGGGGAATGAGAATGTTTCAGGGGGTCATCGATCAGGAAAGCGCTGTCCCGGTTGCCGCAACGGCAATCCAGGACGTGCTGTTCGAACGTGGCATGTATTGGGCGAGCGGCCGCTCCGGTGTGGTCAACCTCATCGCGGCGCACAAATGGTTCAACCTGGCGGCGCTCAAGGGACGTACCGACGCGATCGCGCACCGGCGCGAAGTCGCCGAGCAGATGTCCGATGTCGAGATCGCGGCTGCCCAGCGCGAAGCCCGCGCCTGGATGACGACGCACTAAGCAAGGCAGCCGATATCGATGGGAGCCTCGGCTCCCTCGCTCCACCTAGAACCAGTATCGCGCCGCGTAGATCACGGTCATCAGCGCTCCGGCCACGATGACGAACTGCCGGACGATGTGGGCGGGAAGGATCCGGATCAGGAAGCCTCCGGCATAGCCGCCGATCACGGCGCCGAGCAGCATCGCCCAGGTCTCCGGCCACCGCACTGCTCCCTGAAAGACAAAGATCAATGTGGCAGCGAGCGACACGCAGGTCGCGAGCAGGTTCTTCAACGCCTTGATCGCCCTGATGTCGTTGGGCTCGGTGATCGACAGCACCGCGGTCAGGATGACGCCTAATCCGGCACCGAAGAACCCTCCATAGACGCACGCCAATCCCAGGGCGGCACCGCTCGCGCCGGTCGACGACAGGGCCGCGGCCCTCTCGCACCCGACGGTCCATCCCTGGATCCGCGGCGCGAGGGCAAACAACAGCGTTGCAAATGCGATCAGAGCCGGTACCGGCAGCACGAACAGCCGTTCTGGAAGCAGCAGCAGCACGCCGGCGCCGATTGTGCCGCCGAGCGTGGCGACCGCGACGTAGCTGATCGTGCGCCGCGTCGGCGGCGGCAGCTTGCCGCGATCGGCGAGCGCTGCGATCAAATGCCCCGGCGAGATCGCCACCGCATTCGACGCGTTGGCGATGACGGCCGGCAGGCCCGCCGCGAGCATCGCCGGAAAGGTGATGAGCGTCGCGCCGCCCGCCAGTGCATTGATGGTGCCTCCGGCGAGCCCGGCCGCCAGCAACAGAAGACTTGTCTGGGTATCCATCCTTCACCCTCTTGAGGGTGAGCAGGCTAGCGGCGGCGCGCCAATCGGTCTGGAACGTCTGTGACGTCACCTCAGCCGCGCCAGTAGACGCCCGGCGTCGTGCCAAAGGTGCGGCGGAACAGCCGGGTAAGGTGGCTCTGGTCGGAAAAGCCCGCATCTGCCGCGACTGCCGCGATCGGCTCGCCGGCGCGCAGCAATTGCCGGGCAAGATTGAGGCGGGCCAGCAGGCGGAAGGTATGCGGCGGGATGCCGAGCTCGCGGCTGACCATGCGGCTGAACCCTTCGCGGCTTCGCCCGAAGCCGGCGGCAATCGCTCCGATCGGCCCGACGCTCTCGGTCAGTGCGATGCCGAGCTTGTCGGTGCGCCCGGCGGGGTGGGACGGCGCGCACGACAGGATGTCGTCGGCGATCTCGCTGACCTGCCCAGGCGAGATCTCGTCGACGTTGCGCCAACGCTGCCGGAAGCGGATGATCCGCACCGACGAGCGGACGCGGCCCGCTGGAACGTAGGCGTTGAGGCAGACCGTTTCCTCGTCCGACATCGTCATCGGCGCATGCAGCATTCCGGCCGGAATGAGCGCGGCATGACCGGCAGGCACGGTGACGGTCGCGCCGCCGATGCGAAAGGCACGCGAACCCGACAGCACCAGCACGATCTGGCTCTCGTCATGGAAGTGCGGCTTGAGGCCAAGCGAGCCGGCGCCGCGCCACGATGCCAGCTCGACGATGTCTTCCCTGTCGGCTTGCTGATAAGTCCAGGCATTGGTCATGGCGAGGCGAGCGATCACTGAGGTCTCGAACCGATGGGGTGGGTGATCCCCAAGCGTAGCACGGGGGATCACCGCCCGTCATCGGACGTCACCGCTACGCAACCGAGGCGATCGGCGAGGCCGAGCGCATCGTCACTATCGCGATGAGGGCGGCGACGAGGTTGGCGGCTGCACTGATCGCGACCGGAATGAGGTAGCTGTGGCTGATGTCGTAGGCGAAGCCGGCGGCGCTCGGGCCCAGCAGCGTGCCAACAGCGACGCTGGTGTAGAGGATGCCGATGATGCCGCCGACATTGCGGCCGCCGAAATGGTCGGTGACGACAGCGGGCAGGATCGCGACCCAGCCGCCATAGAACAGGCCGAACAGCAGCGCGAAGACCGTGAGCGACCAGAAAGTGCCGGCGATCGCCCAGATCGCCAGCGAGACGGCCATGCCGAGGTACATCGCGACCAGGAATGCATCGCGGCCGACGCGGTCGGCGATGCCGCCGAGAAAGAAGCGGCCGGCGGTGCTGCCGACCCCGATCATCCCGAGCAGCAGCACGGCAAGCGTCGGCGCGACCTGATGATCGACCGCGAAGGGCACGAGGTGCACGAAGGGCACGAACACGCCGAACGCGCTGATCAGGCAGGCGGCATAGAGCCCGGCGAAGCGGGCGGTCCGCACCGCAGCGCGGATCGAGACGCCCTGCCGGAGCGGCGCGCCCGAAACCGTCTCGAGCGGATCGCCGTCCGGTCCCGTGCCGTAACGGCGCGGATCGTCCGCGATCAGCAGCGATGCACCGATCCCGGCAACGGCGGCGACAACGCCCAGCACGACATAGGCATCGCGCCAGCCGAGGCTCGTGATCAGCCAGGTCGCGAGCGGGGGCATCACCAGTGTGCCGACCCCGATCCCGCTGACGGCGAGGCCCGACGCAAAACCGCGCCGCCTGACGAACCAGCGCTGCACGGCGCCCAAGGTCGGAACGTAGGCGCAACCGACGCCGGCGCCGATACCGATGCTGTAGGCGGCATAGACTTGGAGGATGGTCTGGGCCTGTCCCGCCAGCACCATGCCGAGACCGACCAGCACCATTCCGAGGCCAGCGAGCCTGCGTGCGCCCCAGCGATCGGCAAGCGGACCGGAGATCATCCCCAGGCCGAAATACAGGAAGCCCGCGAAGGAGAACACCAGCGACACCGAGCCGCGCGAGGCGCCGAACTCCCGTTGCAGGGACTCGACGAAGGACGAGAACGTATAGGCGCTGCCGAAGCCGATCAATGTGACGACGAAGGCTGCTGTGACGACATACCAGCCGTAGAACGGCTTGGCTCGTTGATAACCAGCGTGCATGACGGCATTCCTCACGATCGTTCTCCCTGTGCCGCGTGACCACCGGTCTTGCTCGGCGGGTAGAGCAGCATCTGCGTGCAGCGAAACAGCGCGATGGTCTTGCCCGTCGCCTCGCTGCGGATCTCGGCGTCCCACACCTGGGTGGTGCGCCCGGCGTGAACGAGGCGCGCCTCGCAGCTGACGCCGCCTTCATGCGCGGCGCCGATGAAGTTGGTCTTCAACTCTCCGGTGGCGAAGCCGTTGGCGCCGTCCGGCAACGACGCGAGGCAGCCGAACCCGCATGCGGTATCGGCCAATGCGACGATGCTTGCGCCGTGCAGCAGCCCGTGCGGCGAGAAGTGTCTTGCTGCAATCTCGAAGCGGCCGCGAATGTGGCCGCGTCCGGCTTCGAGCCATTGAAAGTCCAAGAGGCCGGGCAGGCTGCCGGCTTGCGACGCGTTGATGCGGTCGACGAGCGGGCCGGTCTGGCCGCCTGCAGCGATTTCGCGGAGTGCGAGGTTGTTTGCGACCTCGGTCATGGCATGGCCCCAGCAAGAAAGTGGGATTGCCGGGGGTGCCAGAGAAGATTAGAAAATCTAAGTTCCATGGTTCGACTTTCTCTGCGTTGACGCGGCTTTCAGCATTGGATTAGGCTGATAGAGCGCCCGGAAGGCCGAGTTGGCAAACCAGATTTGCTGGTCAATTCAGATTAGAAAATCTAAATCATGGAAAGCAGGCTACCACCCCTGAACGCGCTCAAGGCGTTCGAGTCCGCCGCTCGCCATCTCTCGGTGAAGCTCGCGGCCGAGGAGCTATGCGTGACGCCGGGTGCGGTCAGCCAGATGCTCAAGACGCTCGAAGCCGATCTTGGCGTGAAGCTGTTCGAGCGGGTGCCGCGCGGCATCTATCTCACCGACGCCGGCCGCGACTATCTGCCGTCGATCCGCAACGCCTTTCGCCAGATCGCGGATGCCTCGCGCCGCGTCGCGGCGTCCGTCGATGTCGGTACGCTGACGGTGAGCGTCACGCCGTTCTTTGCGTCGGCCTGGCTGGTGCCCCGCATGGCCTCGTTTCAGGGCACGCATCCCGAGATCGATCTGCAGGTCGTCACCAGCAACACAGTGGTCGATTTCTCGCGCAGCGGCGTCGACGTCGCGGTGCGCCACGGCCTCGGCCGCTATCCGGGGCTGCGCAGCGACCGCGTCGTCACGGTGGAGATGGTGGCGGTCGCATCGCCGTCGCTGGTGGCGCGCCTCGGGCGACCGGCATCTCCCGGCGCGCTCGCAAGCTGGCCGCAGGTGCACGACGCCGATCGCAAGGGATGGAGCCTGTGGTTTCAGGCCAACGGCATCGCGGAAGTTCGCACGCCGCGCGGACCCTCGTTCGATGACAGCGGCCTTCTGCTGAAGGCCGTGCTGACGGGGCAGGGCGCGGGCCTGCTGCCGGCCGCGATGGTGGCCAATGAGATCGCGAGCGGTGAACTGATCCAGCTGCTCGAGACCGCGCATCTGGAGGAGTTCGCGTACTATCTCGTCTGTCCCGACAACAGGCAGTCGCTACCGAAGATCGCGGCGTTCAGGGAATGGATCCTGGGACCGGTCGCCCAGTCAGCCGCCGCTGGGCGGTAGCTAGCGATCCGGTGGCGGCTTACCGATAGAACGCGTTGGGCGGCACGCCAAAATGCTTGCGGAACATCGCGGTGAAGGCGCTCTGGCTGGCATAGCCCGAATCGAGTGCGACATCGACCACGCGCGCGCCGCGCGCGAGGCGTTCGAGCGCGAACAGCAGCCGTGCCTGCTGACGCCATTCGCCGAACGTCATGCCGGTCTCCCTGGCGAACAGACGATGGATGGTCTTCGACGTCAGCTTCAGCCGGCGCGCCCATTGCTCGGCCGTGGAGCCATCGTCCGGGCGGGCCACCAGCGCGGCGCAGACACGCGCGAGCCTTTCGTCGCGCGGCATCGGCAGATGCAGCGGCAGCACATCGACCTCGCGCAGCTGGTCGAGCAGCACGCGCATCAGGCGCTCGTCGGAGGTCGCGGGCGCATAGTCCAGCGGGACGCGCATCGCGGCAACGAACAATTCGCGCAGCAGCGGCGAGACCGCGAACACGCAGCTGGCCTGCGGCAGATTGGGAGCCGCGTCGGCGTCCACGAACACGGTGCGGATCTTGACCGCGCCGCACATCCGGACCTCGTGCTCGAGATCGGCCACGAGCCACACCGCGCGATTGGGCGGCACCACCCAGGTGCCCTCGGCACATCGCACGACCATCACGCCTTCGATCGCGTAGAGCAGCTGGCCGCGCGGATGCGCGTGCAGGCCGGTCGACGCGCCGCTCGGATAGTCGATCTCCATCGCCGCCATCGGCCGCGCCGTAGCGTGATAGTCGAGGTGTCGCGTGATCAGCTCGTCCAACACGTCTTCATCTCGCATGTCCCAATCTCGCTAGGCGAGGTCATTCTAGCGTGAGACGGACGTTGGCGCGACAGCTAGTTGCTGGTGTGTCCTTCACCAACGCGCTGCCGGGGTCATGTTCAAGCAGAAAGTTGCACTTCTCTATCCCTTCGTTGCCATCGTGCTGTGGGCAGGCAACGTCATCGTTTCTCGCCTCTCGGCGCACACGATCGGTCCGCAGGCGATCACCTTCTATCGCCTGCTGGTCGCCGTGCTCTTGATGTCTCCGTTCGTGGCGCGCGGCGCCTGGCGCAATCGCCATGCGATCTGGCCGCATCTCGGTCCGCTCGCGATCCTCGGCTTCCTTGCGATGTGCCTGTTCCAGAGCCTGTCGTATCTGGCGGCCGAGACCACCACCGCAACCAACATGGCGGTGTTCACCGCGCTGACGCCGCTGTTGACGGTCGCCCTCAGTGCCGCGCTGCTCGGCGAACCGCCGACGCTTGGCATGATCTGCGGCGCGCCGCTGTCGTTTGCGGGCCTTGTCTATCTCGTCAGCGGCGGCGACTTGTCGTCGCTGTTGCAGAACGGCGTTCATGCGGGCGACGCGCTGATGCTGCTGGCCGCGATCGTCTATGCGCTCTACGGCGTGCTGCTGAAGCGCTGGAATCTGCCGATCACCGGATGGCAATCCACCTACATGCAGGCGCTGTGCGCGCTGGCCGTGATGTTTCCCGCCTTCCTCGCGACGCCGGCGGCGCTGCGGCAGGTCAACGCCGAGACGTGGCCGCTGATCATCTATGCCGGCGCGCTGGCCTCGGTCGTGCTGCCGTTTCTCTGGATCCGCGGCGTCGCGCAGCTCGGCCCGAACCGCTGCGCGATCTTCATGAACCTTCTGCCGGTGCTGACGGCCGCGGCCGCGATCGTGGTGCTGGGCGAGCCGGTGAGGCCATTCCACGTCATCGGCGGCGGCCTCGCGCTGCTCGGCGTCGCCTGCGCGCAAGCCTTGCCGCGGCCGGTCAAGACGGCCCGCGATGCGCGATGACGCGCAAGTCGAGGATTGGCGATCTCGACGTTTTGATCGCATGTGAGAGGCCAGGGCAGAATAGGGCGCTACGCTCGGCGATCACCGGTTCGGTGAGACGGAGTGATCACGATGCGTGTTGCCTTGCGCGTATGCTTGCGTATTTCCCTGGCCTTGACGTTGCCGCTTGTGATGCTGTGGAGCTCGTTTGCCGGCGCCGCAACGGCGCATCACCGTCGCGCACGACAGCACCTCATCATTCGTCCAAGTGAACGGGTCGCTCCTCCGGACCGGTACGTATATCCGGGCTTTGGCCCGATCCCGCCCGGCGAGAACCGAAACCTCGATCCATCCACCCGCGGCAGCGGCTGACGTCGTCAGCGCCGCACTGATGCTTCATCGCATCGATCGCGTGCCCGCGTGCGGGAAGTTGGTCAAAGACCGAGCTATGCTGCGTCGGTCACAAGCTGGTGCTGAGAACTCTCGGCGACACGCTTTTCGAGCGTCGCAATCGTTCCCTTGAGATTGGCGTGCCGGTCATTGAGCGACCTTGCCAAGATCGGATACCTCGCGTCCGATCGGTCGTAAATGCCCGCGCGCGCCTCTTCGGTCGCGATATCCGCTTCGATCTGCTGGCAGGCCAGCATGAGGTCGGACAGCATCTTGCTGACCGTCGACTCCCGTCCGCCACGTCCGCGAGCTGTCTCAAAACGATGATGCATGTTCATTTGCGTGCTCCGAATGTCTGAGTTCGGCACATCGAGAACAGCGGCGCCGAACTATTCACGGATACATCGCAAGTTGCCTGCCAGTCGCGGGGCCGTAGGAATACGGTCGGGGCGGTGCGGCGCGGGGTATGCCACCGGGTGGCGATAGTCCGATGGGTCTCGCAGATTAGTCTCGCCGCCACGCCGGAACGCAGGCGCCCAGCGTGACGCGTTTGAAGTCTCGAGCGGCGTCCTGATCTCCAGCCTGTTCGGCAAACCTAACCGCTGCCTCCATGTCCTGAGCGGCGGACGCGCTCTCGCAGAATTGGCTTCGAATTTCAGCCCGGTATCGATATGCCCTGTAGTTCATCGGGTTGTACTGAAGCGCCAGGTTGTAGCTATTTTGCTCCTCAGTGGCGCCTCGGCGCGCTTCATCCGACTGACTGTCGAAGGTGGTTTGGCGATTGAGCGCCTGGAGTGTCCCGAGCTCCGTGTAACGCAGCGACATCGCGCCGAAACTGGCAGGAAGGGCTTCACCCGATGAGGAAGATTGCCTCGCCGAGGTGCGTTCAATTTCGATCTGTTTGTATTTGATGGCGTTGCCGTAGTCCCGCAAGCTTTGGAACGTGCTCGATATTTCGCCGGTGATCGGCGCGAGATAGGCGGTCGGGAGGCGGCGATCGCTCAGCAGGTTGAGGCATGCCCGTATCTTTGCCTGCGCAGGCGAGACATCGCGACATTCCTTGTCAACCACACGCCACTCGTCACGCGAATGCAGTGTCGGCGGCGTCTGCGCAGCAGGCAGAACCAGAACCAGCGCGAAACAGACCGCCAACCTGAGACCGCGACTTGGGCTATCCATCTATTTCGCCTTCAGCCCGATCTCGACCGGCCGGCGGATCATCGAGCGCGCTTCATGATCATTTGATGCCAAATAATCAAGCCGAGGGAAAGCTGAGTTCGTAGATGGACCTAAAAGTGAGGCCGTTCGTGACTGGGAAAGACCGAACGGCCCCAGCCGGCCCGTAGTGCCAAAATGGAAGAAATAGGCCGGCGCTCCAGCTACGGAGCCGCCGGACAATGGTTTCACCGCTGTCTATTGGCGTCGCTACCGTACGCCCGCCGCTGCGGCCGATTGCTATGAGCGCGCAGGGTCGGCCTGACGACAGGTCGTCAAAACAAATGCCGCCTTGCTACATTGCCACTCGCTGCCGAGCGCAGCGCTCGAGACCGGCCGTGGGGCAGCAACGATCGCCAGTGCAACAACCATGCAGGCCAGCGAAGCTGCGACGACGAGCCTGCCTGCTTTCGATGAGAAGCGCTGCCGCAACCAGAAGCCTAAGTCGGAGGATCGGCGAATCTGGGCGTTACGCAGAACCTGGTCGAGATCCTGGAATTGGATGCCACTGTCTTGCTGCATGGCCTTACCCCGGAAATTTTCAGGTGAAAGAAAACAATGCGGGGATCGTGGGCGCGGTTTGTTGCGCGCTCGCTTCGCGGCGCCGGGAATGATGTTTCATTCACGCGGAGGTTACCGCCGTCATACCGGGCGGGCCGACGCCCGAATTGCTCCACGGAGATCCTTGGGGACCATCGTTGGGTAGCCAGTTGTGGGGCTGGCGGAGAGGGAGGGATTCGAACCCTCGATACAGCTTGAGACCGTATGACGCTTTAGCAAAGCGTTGCCTTCAGCCACTCGGCCACCTCTCCAATGGCGCCGATATGCCCGAGTGGGCGCTGAGCCGCAAGCGGCAGATTCAGATTGCGACAAGGTGATTTGAGGGCAGCTCGGCCGTCGGCCTTTCCCGAGCCTTTATACACCGTGCCAATCGGTAGGCAGCGGAACGCGCTGATGTCTAAAATGCAAGATATAACAAATAATTAGCGTGATCTTGGGTGAGGATTGGAAGCGCCCGGCGCCAAGCCTGTTGAAAACCGGTTGCGCCGGCTCATTCCACGCTGGCGCCGCGGCGCAAATCGGCCTCGATCTGCAATTTGGTGCCGCCGCCGAACCGGGCGCGGTAGACCTGCAGGTTTTCCATGATCCGCTGGACGTAGTTCCGCGTCTCCGAGAACGGAATCAGCTCGACCCAGTCGACCGCGTCGACCTTGGGATCGCGCGGATCGCCATAGCGCTCGATCCACTTCCGCACGCTGCCGCGGCCGGCATTGTAGGCGGCGAAGGTCAGGATATAGGAGCCGCGATAGTCCTCGAGCAGGCCGCCGAGTTCGGCGGCGCCGAGCATCGCGTTGTAGACCGGATCGGTCTTCATCCGGTTGAGGTCGAAGCCGATGCCGGCGCGCTTGCAGACGTAACGTCCGGCGTCCGGCGTCACCTGCATCAGGCCGTAGGCCTGGGCCGGCGACACCACCGCCGGATTGAACGCGCTCTCCTGGCGCGCGATCGCGTAGACGACGCTCTGCTCGACCTCCGGCCCGACCTGGCGGAACGAGGGGATGCCGTTGACCGGGTAGGCGTAGTGGTCGAACGGCAGTCCGCGGTTGAGCGCGGCCTTGCCCATCAGCAGCATGCCGCGGGCATCGCCGTGGCGCGCGGTGAGCTCGCCGAGGCCGGCGAGGGCCTCTGGATCGCCATTGTCGCCCATGTCGCCGAAGATCGGGATAGCGAGCTCGCGCGCGTCGATTTCGTAGAGCAGCGCCACCGCGCGCACGATCTCCAGCCGCTCGGCGCCGCGGCCGCGCGGCGCGCTGTTCAGCGCGATCTGCGGCAGGCCGAGCTTGGCGCGCGCGAGCTGCCCGTAATAGCTGGTGGATTGTTCGGCCGCGCGTGCATAGGCGGCACGTGCCTCCTGACCTTGGCCGGCAGCCTCGGCCGCACGGCCTTGCCAATAACCGGCACGCGCCAGCGCGGTCGGGTTGGCGCTGCCGACGCCAATCCGCGCGAAATGCTGGGCGGCGAGGGCGGGATCGTTGAGGAAGCGCAGCGCGATCCAGCCCGAGGTGAATTCCTGCTCGGTCTTGTAGATGTCGCGGGCCGGCAGCGCCGCGTCACGTGCGATCAGATAGGCGGTGCGAAACTCGCTGCTGTCGATCATCTTGCGCGCCAGCAGCCGCCGCTCGATCCACCATTCGTCGACATTGTAGAGGCGAGAGGCTTCCTTCGGCGCACTCAGCATCAGCCGCGCGGCCTCGGCGAATTTCTCCTCGCGGCGGAGCAACTGAATCTTGGCGAACAAATAGCCGGTGTCGCCGGAGAGCTCGCTCGGCACGGCTTCCAGCAGCGCGCGCAGGTTCGAACCCTTGCGGGTGGCGGCGATGCGTGCCTTCGCGAGCGCCACGTAGCCGGAGCCAAGGCGCTTGGCTTCGCGCATGCCGGCGGCCTCGTTGTCGGTGCCGTACAGCATGGTGTCCATGCGTGCCTTGTGGTCGCCGGCAGTCAGCAGCGAGCCGAACAGGTCGAGCGCGGTGTTTTCGGTGTCCTCGCTCATTCCGTCGTTGCGCCAGGCCTCGCGGACCAAGCGCTCGGCATTGCCGCGGTCGCCGCCTCCGATCATCACCTTGGCGAGTGCCAGCCGGCCCTTGGCCGAGACCGGCGATTCATTCTGGAACCAGGTCCAGACCGCGGAGTCGTCGCGGCGGTCGTCCCACAGCGAGGCCTCGATGCGGCGACGCAGGAAGGTCTGCGACGGCCAGCTCGGATTGGCATCGAGGAAAGCGCGGTAGCGCTCGACCGAGGCGCCGTTGTCCTCGCTGCGCAGGATCAGCCATTCGGCAAGCTTGCGCGCGACCGGATCGGAGATCGAAGCCTCGGCCTCGGTGGCGTCCGCCGGCTTGCGCTTGCGCAGCAGCTCGACGACGCTTGCAAGCGCTTCCTTGTCCGACTGCGACGTCGAGGATGTCGCGGCCACGGCCGCAGGCAGCACCGGCTTGCGCGCGATCGGCGCGGCATGCTGGCGGGTTGCCGGAACCAGCGCGGGCGCGGGCACCGACCTGTTCGATACGGTTCCCGTTGCGACCGGAGCGGCCGGCTTGGCCGCGGTGGTCTTGGATGTGTTGGTCTTGGACGCGGTGCCCTTGGATTCCGGGGTCTTCGGAGTCGTTGCCTTGTGAGCTTCGGTCTTGGCAGGAGCGGCCTTGGCCCCATCGGTCTTCACCGCGCCGGACTTGGGCGACGTTGTCTTGTGAGCCTCGGTCTTGTGAGCCTCGGTCTTGTGAGTGTCAGTCTTGGCAGCGCTGGTCTTGGCAGCGTCGGTCTTGGCTGTACTGGCGGCGTCAGTCTTGGCAGCGCCGGGTTTGGTTGCCGTTGATTTTGAAGCCGCCGCCTTCGGAGCCGTGGACTTCGGCGCGGTCTTGGAAGGGGCAGGCTTCGAAGCCGTGTCTTGGGCAGCCGGCTTTGCGGTTGGAGCATCTTCGGCGGCCCAGGCGTCGGCCGTGATGGCGGCAAGGCCGACAACGAACGCCAGGCTCGTCGCCAGCGCCGTCGACCGCAATGTGCCTGCGCGAACGGAACGGATCACAGAAGTCCTCTGCGGCCCCGAATCATCTGGTCGTTTGGGCCATGGGTTCTTATTTGATTGAAAACGTACACAAAATACTAAGAAGCCTGCCGGTGCGGCTGTTTGCGCCAGCACAACGGCAAAATCGCGGCTGGAAACGATTTCGCGCGCCGCAGATTACCGTTGGGAATAGGTACGGTACGGCCCTTTCGCCTGTCGGCCAGACCCGATATGAATTGCCTTTCATGGCGTTTCGCAACAACCGGGTGCCGGTCGCACGGACGTGAAGCGCGCCAACAACAAGGGTCCGTCGACCTAGCCTTTAGCCTGAAGCGTTTGGAGGAAGTCCATGGCAGCCAAGACAAAATTCCGGGGATCATTCACTGCCTTGGTGACGCCCTTCAAAAACGGCTCGGTGGACGAAGCAGCGTTCCGCAGCCTCGTGAACTGGCAGATCGCCGAGGGTACCCACGGCCTGGTGCCGGTCGGCACCACAGGCGAGAGCCCGACGCTGAGCCACGACGAGCACAAGCGGGTGGTCGAATGGTGCATCGAGGAGGCCAAGGGCCGGGTGCCCGTGATCGCCGGCGCCGGCTCGAATTCGACCAAGGAGGCGATCGAGCTCGCCGAGCACGCCGAGAAGGCCGGCGCCACCGCGGTACTGGTCGTGACGCCGTACTACAACAAGCCGACCCAGGAAGGCATGTATCAGCACTTCAAGGCGATCAACGATGCGATCGGCATTCCGATCATCATCTACAACATCCCGCCGCGCTCGGTGATCGACATGTCGGTCGACACCATGAAGCGGCTGTTCGAGCTGAAGAACATCGCCGGCGTCAAGGACGCCACCGCGAGCATGGTGCGGGTCTCGCAGCAGCGCGCCGCGATGGGCGAGGATTTCAACCAGCTCTCCGGCGAGGACGCCACCATCATCGGCTACATGGCCCATGGCGGCCATGGCTGCATCTCGGTGACCTCGAACGTCGCGCCGCGGCTGTGCTCGGAGTTCCAGACCGCCTGGCAGAAGGGCGACGTCACCACGGCACTGAAGATCCATGACAAGCTGATGCCGCTGCACACCAACCTGTTCATCGAGAGCAATCCGGCGCCGGTGAAGTACGCGATGTCGCTGCTCGGCAAGCTGGACGAGAAGCTGCGCCTGCCGATGGTGCCGGTCACCGAAGCGACCCGCCAGGCGGTTCGCGGCGCCATGGTGCATGCCGGCTTGATCAACTGAGCCGGACCGCGACCGCCGTGAACAGTGCCGTGCGTAATGTCGAACAGAAGGGGATGGGCATGCTGAAGGAATTCCGCGAGTTCGCCATGAAGGGCAATGTCGTCGACCTCGCCGTCGGCGTCATCATCGGTGCGGCCTTCGGTGCGATCGTCACCTCGCTGGTCGGCGACATCATCATGCCGATCATCGGCGCGATCACGGGCGGTCTCGACTTCTCCAACTATTTCACCGGGCTTTCCAAGGCCGTCACCGCAACCAACCTCGCCGACGCCAAGAAGCAGGGTGCGGTGCTGGCCTGGGGCAACTTCCTGACGCTGACGCTCAACTTCCTGATCGTCGCCTTCGTGCTGTTCATGGTCATTCGCGCCATGAACCAGTTCAAGCGCAAGGAAGAGGTCAAGCCTGCCGAGCCGCCGAAGCCGTCCGCCGAGGCCGTGCTGCTGACGGAAATCCGCGACCTCCTCAAGAAGAGCTAAAGTGGCCGAGAAGAACGAACGTCCCATCAAGGTCGTTGCCGAGAACCGAAAGGCCCGCTTCAACTACGCGATCGAGGACACGATCGAGGCCGGCATTTCGCTGACCGGCACCGAGGTGAAATCAATCCGCAGCGGCAAGAGCACGATCGCGGAATCCTATGCGGATTCCAAGAACGGCGAGCTGTGGCTGATCAACGCCAATATTCCTGAGTATCTGCAGGCCAACCGCTTCAACCACGAGCCGAAGCGGCCGCGGAAGCTGCTGCTGCATCGCAAGCAGATCAACAAGCTGCTCGGAGCGGTCGACCGCGAGGGCATGACGCTCATTCCGCTGAAGCTGTACTTCAACGAGCGCGGCCGTGCCAAACTGCTGCTCGCGGTCGCCAAGGGCAAGAAGCTGCACGACAAGCGCGAGACCGTGAAGAAGCGCGACTGGGGCCGCGAGAAGGGCCGCCTGATGCGGGCGCGCGGGTAAGGCGGTTGATTTGTGGTCATCGCGTCGTCGCTTCAGCGCAAAATTGCTCCGCAATTTTGTCGCGAGTGCTCGCGATGACGGTGGATGGAGATTTGGGCCATGAGCCAATCGAGCCTTACCGATGTCGACTGGAGCAAGATCCCGGCGCCCACGGATGACGGCGGCGCGGCGCATCTGACCGGCATGACGATCCCGCCGGTCAGGCTGCGTGCCACCGACGACACCGCGGTGGCGCTGTCGGCGCTCAAGGGCCGCACCGTGGTGTTCGCCTATCCGCGAACCGGCGAGCCCGGCAAGATCGGGCTGGTCGACGATTGGGACATGATCCCGGGCGCCCGCGGCTGCACCCCGCAGGCCTGCGCATTCCGCGACCTGTTCGCCGAGCTGAAGTCGGCCGGTGCTGCCCAGGTGTTCGGGCTGTCGACGCAAAGCAACGAGTACCAGACCGAGATGGCGTCGCGGCTGCATCTGCCGTTCCCGGTGCTGTCCGACGACGCGCTGGAAATGACGCGCACGCTGAGGTTGCCGACGATGTCGGTGGCCGGCCTGACCCTGATCAAGCGGCTCGCCCTCGTGATCGACGACGCGCGCATCACGCACGTGTTCTATCCGGTGTTCCCGCCCGACCGGAACGCCGGCGACGTGCTGGCTTGGCTGAAGGCTAATCCGCGGAGGGACTAGAGCAAAATGATGCGATGGGGCGGTCGCAGGTGACGCTGCCAAAATATCGAAAACAACCCCATGCAAAGTAGCCGGCGGCGGCCGGCGTTCGACCAGGCAACCTTGACACGTCGGGCAATTCAGGGATATATTTCTAATATTCCGAAATTGTGCATGCCTCCGCACCAGGGCAGAGCATATGCTAGCCGAGCTCCTTGCGCACGGTCGCGAAGACCTTGCGGAACATATCGGTCGTCAGCACGCCGGTGTTCGTGTTGTAGCGCGAGCAGTGGTAGCTGTCGTAGAGCTTGAATTTGCCTGCGCTATGCACGGCACCGTGCACAAAGGGCGCGGCCGCCAAGCGAACGTCCAGCGCCTTGAGAGTCGATTCGTGGGCGATTCGTCCGAGCAGCACGATCGCGCGCAGCTTCGGCATCGTTGCGATGGTGGCACGGAGGAATTGCCGGCAGGTGTTGATCTCGGCCGGCAGCGGCTTGTTCTGCGGCGGCACGCAGCGCACCGCGTTGCTGATCCGGGCGTCGACCAGCTTCAGCCCGTCGTCCGGCCGCGCCTGATAGACGCCGCTGGCGAAGCCATATTCGAGCAGGGTCGCATAAAGCAGATCACCGGCGTAGTCGCCGGTGAAGGGACGGCCGGTGCGGTTGGCGCCCTGCAGGCCCGGCGCGAGCCCGACGATCAATAGCCGCGCATTCTGATCGCCGAACGATTCCACCGGTGAGTTGAACCAGCCCGGCTCTCGCGCGCGCGCCTGCGCGCGGAACTCGGCCAGCCGTGGACAGAGCGGACAGTTGCTGTCGGGGCGCGTGGCAGCGGCGACGAGGTTACTCGTCGAAATCGTCATCGGCTCCCCGTGGGGCCATGGTGGTCGCGCGCTGCAGGAATTGCGGGGAGTGGTGGCGCGGTTCGCGCGGGGCCGGGCGTTCCGACGGATCGCGGCCGAGCTTGGATTGCAGCTCGACAAGGTCGGTGAAGACGTCGGCCTGGCGGCGCAGCTCGTCGGCGATCATCGGCGGCTGGCTGGCGATGGTGGAGATGACCGTGACGCGAACGCCGCGGCGCTGCACGGCCTCCACCAGCGAGCGGAAGTCGCCATCGCCGGAAAACAGAATCATCTGGTCGATGTGCTCGGCGAGTTCCATGGCATCGACGGCGAGCTCGATGTCCATGTTGCCCTTCACCTTGCGGCGGCCGCTGGCGTCGATGAATTCCTTGGTCGCCTTGGTGACGACGGTGTAGCCGTTGTAATCGAGCCAATCGATCAACGGGCGGATCGACGAATACTCCTGATCCTCGATGATCGCCGTGTAGTAGAACGCACGGAGCAGCGTACCGCGACTCTGGAACTCCTTGAGGAGGCGCTTGTAGTCGATGTCGAAGCCCAGCGTCTTAGCGGTGGCGTAAAGATTCGCTCCGTCGATGAAGAGCGCGATCTTGTTGGAAACAGGTGACGACATCAAAGTGTTCTCGCGTGGTTGTTAGTGTTCTTAGCGCGGCGGTGATCAACCGCGCGCAATTTCCGGCGTTGCTGCCTAAAGTTCTGTGAATCTTTCCCCACGACAGTCACCACCGCAATTATGGTGAGGCGAGGGCAAAAAGCCTAGACCCTTGACATTGCAATGAAGAGATTTACTCGCCTGGGACAGCAACCTAGCCATGTCGTCAGACGCTCCGGCCCTTCTGGCCCCCGTCGGACCGGGTTATCAGAGCCTGTTCGGAAGGCAAATCACAAATTTACCTTGCGAAACGGGGGCTGGGCCTATAACTAACCCTCATAACCTACATGTTCGGTCCCTTTTACCACGGAGCGCCTCGAGATGGCTCGCGTCACCGTCGAAGATTGCATTGACAAGGTCGACAATCGTTTCGACCTCGTCCTGTTGGCCGCGCATCGCGCCCGGATGATCTCGTCGGGGTCGCAACTCACGGTTGATCGCGACAACGACAAGAATCCGGTCGTCTCGCTGCGGGAGATCGCCGATTCGACGATCTCGCCGGAAGACCTGAAAGAGGAGCTCGTGCACTCCCTGCAGAAGTTCGTCGAGGTCGACGAGCCCGAGCCCGACACCGTGCCGCTGATCGGTTCCGCCGGTGCCAGCGTCGACGCCGACGACACCGAGGTGGCGGTCGAGCGGATGACCGAGGAAGAGTTGCTGAAGGGCCTCGAGGGTCTGGCGCCCCCGGAGGAGCAGCCCGAGGAAGACGAGTAAGCTCGCCGTCGTTTCGAACCGATTTGCCGAAGGCCCGGACATTGCTCCGGGCCTTTGCTTTTGTTGACAATTTTGCTGTTACGGTGCGTCCTATGCGGACGCGGGAAATTGAATGGTTCCAGGGCCCGCGCGGGGTGCTGCTTCATTCGAAAGCGCACTAGATTGAGCAAAGGTGGGGCGTTCCGGTCCCGCGCGAGAGGCAACGAGTTCATGGCGTACCGACGCCGAAGTTCCATCCAGATGCAGGCTGCAACCGAAACGGTAGCGGTGGCGCCGACGTCGTCCACGGCGGAGAGGCCGGCCAAGCCGCGGACGCGAATGATGCGACAATATGACCTCGTCGAGCGCGTCCGCTCCTATAACCCCGATACCAACGAAGACCTGCTCAACCGCGCCTATGTCTACGCCATGAAGGCGCACGGCACGCAGACCCGTGCCTCCGGCGACCCCTATTTCTCGCATCCGCTCGAGGTCGCCGCGATCCTCACCAACCTCAAGCTCGACGACGCCACGATCGTGGCGGCGCTGCTGCACGACACGATCGAGGACACCGAGGCGACGCGGGCCGAGATCGACAACGTGTTCGGCCACGAGATCGGCGCGCTGGTCGAAGGCCTGACCAAGCTGAAGCGGCTGGAACTGGTGTCGCGCGAGGCCAAGCAGGCCGAGAATTTGCGCAAGCTGCTGCTTGCGATCGCCGACGACGTCCGCGTGCTGCTGATCAAGCTCGCCGACCGGCTGCACAACATGCGCACGCTGGAATTCGTGCCGCCGGCCTCGCGCCGGCGCATCGCCGAGGAGACGCTGGATATCTATGCGCCGCTGGCCGGTCGCATGGGTATGCACGAGATGCGCGAGGAGCTCGAGGACCTGTCGTTCTTCGTGCTCGATCCCGAGGCCTATGCGGTGGTCAAGCAGCGGCTCGATTCACTGGCCGAGCGCAACCGCAATTTGATCGGCGAGATCGAAACCCAGCTCTCCAAGAACCTGCAGAAGAACGGCATCACCGCGCGGGTGTTCGGCCGCCGCAAGCAGCCGTTTTCGATCTGGACCAAGATGGAGCGCAAGTCGGTCGGCTTCGAGCAGCTGTCCGATATTTACGGCTTCCGCATCATCCTCGACGATGTCGGGGCCTGCTACCGCGCGCTCGGCATCGTCCACACCACCTGGCCGGTGGTGCCGGGCCGCTTCAAGGACTACATCTCGACCCCGAAGCAGAATGACTACCGCTCGATCCACACCACGGTGATCGGGCCGGGCAAGCAGCGCGTCGAGCTGCAGATCCGAACCGAGGACATGAACCAGATCGCCGAGTTCGGTATCGCCGCGCATGCCTTCTACAAGGAGGGCGCGGGCTCGCCGCACGAGCGGCTGAAGCACGAGTCCAACGCCTTCGCCTGGCTGCGCCACACCATCGGCATCCTCTCGGAAAGCGCCAATCCGGAGGAATTCCTCGAGCACACCAAGCTCGAGCTGTTCCACGACCAGGTGTTCTGCTTCACGCCGAAGGGGAAGCTGATCGCGCTGCCGCGCAACGCCAACGTGATCGATTTCGCCTATGCCGTGCACACCGGTGTCGGCAACAGCGCGGTCGGCTGCAAGATCAACGGCAAGTTCGCGCCGCTGTCCTCCGAGCTGCAGAACGGCGACGAGGTCGAGGTTCTGACCTCGAAAGCGCAGTCGGCGCCGCCGTCGGCCTGGGAGGCGCTCGCCCGCACCGGCAAGGCGCGGGCTGCGATCCGCCGTGCCACCCGTGACGCGGTGCGCGACCAGTATGCCGGCCTCGGCCGCCGCATCGTCGACCGCCTGTTTGCCCGCGCCAAGATCGAATACGCCGACGACAAGCTGAAGGGCGCGTTGCCACGGCTCGCGCGCAGCTCGATCGAGGACGTGATGGCCTCGGTCGGGCGCGGCGAGATCAAGGCCTCCGACGTCGCACGCGCGATGTATCCGGACTACAAGGAAGAGCGGCTGGTGCGCTATGGCGCCAAGAAAGGCCTCGCCGCCAAGCTGAAGACGCAGAACCCGCCGCATCCGGCGCGCGCCACCTCGGTGATCCCGGTGCGCGGCATCAATTCCGACCTGCCGGTGAAGTTCGCGCCGAACGGCGGGGCGGTGCCGGGCGACCGGATCGTCGGCATCGTCACGCCAGGCGAGGGGATCACGATCTATCCGATCCAGTCGCCGGCGCTGAAGGATTTCGAGGAGGAGCCGGAGCGCTGGCTCGACGTGCGCTGGGATATCGACGAGACCATGCCGCAGCGCTTCCCGGCCCGCATCCTGGTCCACAATGTCAACGAGCCCGGCAGCCTCGCCCAGATCGCGACCGTGATCGCCGAGCACGACGGCAACATCGACAACATCCACATGTCGCGCCAATCGCCTGATTTCACGGAGCTGACCATCGATCTTGAGGTCTATGACCTCAAGCATCTCAGCGCTATCATCGCCCAGCTGCGCGCCAAGGCCGTCGTCGCCAGGGTCGAGCGCGTCAATGGTTAGACTTCCGCCTGTCATCGGCCCTCATGGTGAGGAGGCGTGTCAGCGCCCTCTCCGGACGATGCTTCGCATCGCTCGGGAACCATGCGGCCCGAGACGGGGCCACATCCTTCGAGACGCGGCGCAGGCGCCGCTCCTCAGGATGAGGGGATGGTTCAACTGGTTTGTCAGAGAGTGATTTGATGTCGTCTCCGCCGCTGCGTCTCGGTATCAATGTTGATCACGTCGCCACCCTGCGCAACGCGCGCGGCGGTGCGCGGCCCGATCCGGTGCGGCTGGCGCTTGCCGCGATCGAGGCCGGCGCCGACGGCATCACCGCGCATCTGCGCGAGGATCGCCGCCACATCCGCGATGAGGACATGGCGCGGCTCAAGGCCGAGATCTCCAAGCCGCTGAATTTCGAGATGGCGGCGACCGATGACATGCTGCGGATCTCGCTCGCCACCAAGCCGCACGCGGTTTGCCTGGTGCCGGAACGGCGCCAGGAACTCACCACCGAAGGCGGCCTCGACGTCGTCGGCCAGCACAACGCGCTGGCCCCGTTCATCGCACGGCTCAATGACGCCGGCATCCGCGTCTCGCTGTTCATTGCCGCCGATCCCCGGCAGATCGAGATGGCCGCGAAGCTGAAGGCGCCGGTGATCGAGATCCACACCGGTGGCTGGTGCGACGCCGTGGTCGACGGCCACCAGGACAAGGCGGAGGCCGAATGGAAGCGGATCGTCGCCGGCGCCAGGCTCGCGCAGGCGGCCGGGCTCGAGGTCCATGCCGGCCATGGGCTCGACTATGACACCGCGGAGACGATTTCCGCGCTGCCCGAAATCCGGGAGTTGAACATCGGCTATTTCATGATGGGCGAGGCGCTGTTCGTCGGCATCGCCGGGACGGTGCGTGAGATGCGTGCGGCAATGGACCGCGGCCGCGCCAGGGCGCAGGGCGCCGTCAGCGCATGATCATCGGCATCGGCTCCGACCTGATCGACATCACCCGGGTGGCCAAGGTGATCGAGCGCCATGGCGAGCGATTCCTCGAGCGCATCTTCACCGACGCCGAGCGCGCCAAGGCGATGCGCCGCGCCAACAACGAGAAGATGGTGGTGGCGACCTACGCCAAGCGCTTCGCCGCCAAGGAGGCCTGCTCCAAGGCGCTCGGCACCGGTATCCGGCGCGGGGTGTGGTGGAAGGACATGGGCGTCGTGAACCTGCCGGGCGGACGGCCGTCGATGCGGCTGACCGGCGGGGCGCTGGCCCGGCTCCAGGAACTGACGCCCGAGGGCATGCAGGCGCAGATCGACCTTTCGATCACCGACGATTGGCCGTTGGCCCAGGCCTTCGTCATAATTTCGGCGGTTGCGCCCGCCAGATGAGGCCGCGGCGCCGGATTCTGCCGGAAAACTTCAGAAAACTAAAAAATCATTGATATTTCAATGAATTGCGAAGTTTTGAGGCGACGATTGATTGCACCCCTGCGAACAACCGTCTAAAACGCCGCAGGGTTATATCGAGCGAGATGCTGATTCCGGGTTTAGGCCGGAATTTGCCCTCAAGATCAGAATCAAGGCCATTTTCCTCACGCGAAGGCCGAACGCTTCGCGCGAAGAGAACGTTCTGCCACCGCGTGGACATCAGTCCACGGGAATTGGGAAAGCAATGAGCGTGACCACCGGGACCAAATCTGAAAGCGGCTTGGGCGAGACCGTCCGGGTCGTCATCCATGCTCTTCTGATCGCGCTCGTTATCCGCACCTTCCTGTTCCAGCCGTTCAACATCCCCTCCGGGTCGATGAAGGCGACGCTCCTGGTCGGCGACTATCTGTTCGTCTCGAAATATTCCTATGGCTACAGCCACTATTCGATCCCGTTCTCGCCGAACATTTTCTCGGGCCGCATCTTCGGCTCGGAGCCGAACCGCGGCGACATCGTGGTGTTTCGCCTGCCGCGGGATGACTCCACCGACTACATCAAGCGCGTCATCGGGCTGCCCGGCGACCGCATCGAGGTCAAGAGCGGGCTGCTCTACATCAACGACGAGCCGATCAAGCGGGAGCGGCTGAGCGATTTCGTCGGCGAGGATCCCTGCGGCTCGGCGGATGCGACCGCCCGCGTCAAGCGCTGGAAGGAGACGCTGCCGAACGGCGTCAGCTATGAGACGCTGGACTGCACCGACAACAGCTACATGGACAACACCATCGTCTACACCGTTCCGCCCGGGCATTTCTTCATGATGGGCGACAACCGCGACAACTCCACCGACAGCCGCTTCCTGTCGCAGGTCGGCTACGTGCCGTTCGAGAACATCATCGGGCGGGCCCAGATGATCTTCTTCTCGATCGCCGAGGGCGAGCAGGCCTGGATGATCTGGCGCTGGCCGCTTGCCGTGCGGTGGAATCGCCTATTCTCTATCGTGCGATGAACGACGATACCGCAGCCATCAACGATCCTGCGCCGACCGGCGAGCCGAGCCAGACGCCTGCCGCCGACAGCACAGCCGCGCCGAAGAAACGGCGCAGCAAGGCGGCCAAGGCCGCTGAGGAGAAGGCCGCGATCGCGGGCACCGAGGCGCGGATCGGGTACACGTTCCAGGATCCCGCGCTGCTGACCACCGCGTTCACCCACGTCTCCGCGCTGAAGCCCGCCACCCGCAACCGCGCCGACAGCTACCAGCGGCTGGAGTTCCTCGGCGACCACGTGCTCGGGCTGATCGTATCGGACATGCTGTTCCGATCGTTCCCCAAGGCCGACGAGGGCGAATTGTCGAAGCGGCTCGCCGACCTCGTGCGCAAGGAGAGCTGCGCCGACGTCGCCAAGGCACTCGGGCTGCTCGAGGACATCAAGCTCGGCATGGTGAAGGCGGTCGAGGGCGCCCGGCTGCGCAAGTCCGTGCTCGGCGATATCTGCGAAGCGGTGATCGGGGCGATCTTTCTCGACGGCGGCTATGAGGCCGCGCGCCAGTTCGTCGAGCGCAACTGGACCGAACGGATGCACAAGCTGCGCCGGCCGCTGCGCGATCCCAAGACCGTGCTGCAGGAATGGGCGCAGGGCAAGGGGCTGCCGACGCCGGTCTATCGCGAGGTCGAACGCACCGGCCCGCATCACGATCCACAATTCCGCGTTGCGGTTGACCTGCCGGGCCTGGCCTCCGCCGAGGGCCTCGGTGGCAACAAGCGCGCGGCGGAGAAGGCGGCAGCATCCGCGATGATCGAGCGCGAAGGCGTCGGCACCAATGACTGACGAGGCCAAAGGGCAAGGGGACGCGACGCGCTGTGGCTTCGTCGCGCTGATCGGTGCGCCCAATGTCGGCAAGTCGACGCTGGTCAACGCGCTGGTGGGCTCCAAGGTCACGATCGTCTCGCGCAAGGTGCAGACCACGCGCGCGCTGATCCGCGGCATCGTGATCGAGGGCAACGCGCAGATCATCCTGGTCGACACGCCAGGGATCTTCGCGCCGCGGCGCCGGCTTGACCGCGCCATGGTGTCGACCGCCTGGAGCGGCGCGCACGACGCCGATCTCGTCTGCGTGCTGCTCGATGCGAAGTCGGGCCTCGACGAAGAGGCCAACGCGATCCTGGCCAAGCTCGAAACCGTCGCGCATCCGAAGATCCTGGTGCTGAACAAGGTCGATCTCGTGCAGCGCGAGAAGCTGCTGGCGCTGGCGCAGGCCGCCAACGAGCGGATGCGCTTCGAGCACACCTTCATGATTTCGGCGCTGTCCGGCGACGGCGTTGCCGATTTGCGCCAGACGCTCGCCAAGCTGGTGCCCGCAGGGCCGTTCCTCTATCCCGAGGACCAGATGTCGGATGCGCCGATGCGGCATCTGGCGGCCGAGATCACCCGCGAGAAGATCTACAGCCATCTGCATCAGGAACTGCCGTACCAGTCGACGGTCGAGACCGACAGCTGGACCGACCGCAAGGACAAATCGATCCGCATCGAGCAGACGATTTTTGTCGAGCGCGAGAGCCAGCGCAAGATCGTGCTCGGCAAGGGCGGCGCCACCATCAAGTCGATTGGCGCGCAGGCGCGTGCCGAGATCTCCGAGATCATGGGCGTCCCCGTGCATCTGTTCCTGTTCGTCAAGGTGCGTGAGAACTGGGGTGACGATCCCGATCGCTACAAGGAAATGGGGCTGGACTTCCCCAAGGAATAAGAGTCGACGTCTGCATGAACGTGCCCAGAAACGTGCTGTGGTTTGAGGTTCTGCTCTATCTGTCGCTGACGCTGGATGCGCTGTCGGTGGCGTTCCAGGACCGCACGCCGACCATCCTGAAGACCGAGCAGATGATCATGGGCGAGACCCTGACGGCCGGCTGCATGATCCTGCTACTGATGTATTTCGTCCGGCTTGCCGCGCAGCATCGCAAGAACTGGCCGCGCTGGGCGCTGCTCGCGGTGCTTGTCCTGTCGGTGATGTCCCTGGTGCAGGTCATCGGCGCAAGGGGCATGGAGATCGACAGCGCCATCGAGGTCGTGTCGTGCATCCTGACCACCGCCGGGCTGTATTATTCCTTCACCGGCGACGCGCGGGGCTGGTTCAACGCGTAGGGCATGACGCGTGAGGAAAGCTGCGTTCATCCGCGGAATCCTGCTAGACTCCGCACATGGAATGGAGCGACGAAGGCATCGTGCTGGGCGTGCGGCGGCATGGCGAATCCTCCGCCATCGTCGAGCTGTTGACGCGCGAGCACGGCCGCCATCTCGGCCTGGTGCGCGGCGGCGCCAGCTCGCGGATGCGGCCGCTGCTGCAGCCCGGCAACAGCGTTACCGCGGTGTGGCGGGCGCGGCTCGACGAGCATCTCGGCATGTATGCGCTGGAAGGCACGCGGCTGCGCGCGGCGACGCTGCTCGGCTCATCGCACGCGGTCTACGGCGTCACGCATCTGGCGGCGCTGGCCCGGCTGCTGCCGGAGCGCGATCCGCATGAGGACATCTACTGGATGCTGCAAGGGACGCTCGACGATTTCGAGGACGCCGGCGTTGCCGCCGTGCACTTGATCCGGTTCGAGCTCGCCATGCTGACCGAGCTCGGCTTCGGGCTCGACTTGGGAAACTGCGCGGCCACCGGGGAGACGTCGGACCTGATCTATGTGTCGCCGAAATCCGGCGGCGCCGTGTCCCGCGCCGCCGGCGAACCGTGGCGCGACCGGCTGTTGCCGCTGCCGGCGTTCCTGCGCGAAGGCGAGGGCGGGGCCAACAGCTGGTCGGACCAGGACCTGCTCGATGGTTTCCAGATCACCGGCCTGTTCCTGCTCCGCCACGTGCTGGAGCCCCGCGGGCAGGGTCATTCCGACGCCCGCGACGGATTTATCAACGCCGTAACGAGGCGGCGCCGGCTGGCGGGGACGTGATCCCGCGCCCCGAGCTGCTGTTTTGACGGGATCGAGGTCATCGAGCTCGCCTTGCAGGTCGATGGCGCGAAGCACTGACATTCCCGCGCCCCTGTCATGCAGGGCGGGACGGGAACGAGATCGCCTGGTGAAGCATTGCGGGGACGTGGTTCCATCGATGGGCGACCGATGTTTCTGCGGGGAATTGTTATTTCAGCGGCGTTGCTGACGCTGGCGCCGGACGCAATGGCCGGCGAGCAGGGGGGCGTGCTCCGTCGCGTCTCCTGCACGGTGGTTCGCTACTACGTCGCCAGATATTCGGCCGCGGCGGCCGAAAGCTGGGCCAGAGCCCATGGCGCAACCGACGCCGAGATCGATGTCGCCCGCCATTGCTCAAGGAAACTCCCGTCAAGCCCGTGCGGACGGCCGGCCAGTCGGCACAATAATTGCGCGAATCAGGTGCATCGATGCGCGGTTCGCGTGATTCGCGGCTTGCCCGATTCACCGCCAAGGTTTAACGCCTCCCCATGGGAAAACGACAGATTCCGCCGGAAGAGCCGGCCGAAATTCACGAGGTGCCGCTGCGTGACGCGCTCGAGGAGCGCTATCTCGCCTATGCGCTCTCGACCATCATGCATCGCGCCCTGCCGGACGCCCGCGACGGGCTGAAGCCGGTGCACCGGCGCATCCTCTACGGCATGGACCTGCTCGGGCTCGACCCGCGCGCCGCATTCAAGAAGTCGGCCAAGATCGTCGGCGACGTGATGGGCTCGTTCCATCCGCATGGCGACCAGGCGATCTATGACGCCATGGTGCGCCTGGCGCAGGATTTCTCCTCGCGCTACCCGCTGGTCGACGGCCAGGGCAATTTCGGCAATATCGACGGCGACAACCCGGCCGCCTATCGCTACACCGAAGCGCGCATGACCGAGGTCGCGCGGCTGCTGCTCGACGGCATCGACGAGGACGGCGTCGAGTTTCGCCTCAACTACGACGGTCAGTCGAAAGAGCCGGTGGTGCTGCCGGGCGGCTTTCCGAACCTGCTCGCCAACGGCGCGCAGGGCATCGCGGTCGGCATGGCGACCTCGATCCCGCCGCACAACGCGGCCGAACTCTGCGACGCCGCGCTGCATCTGATCGAGAAGCCCGACGCCAAGTCGAAGGCGCTGCTGAAATGGGTCAAGGGCCCGGACTTCCCGACCGGCGGCATCGTGGTCGATTCCAAGGAAGCGATCGTCGAGGCTTACACCACGGGGCGCGGCTCGTTCCGCACCCGTTCGCGCTGGACCCAGGAGGAGGGCGCGCGCGGCACCTGGGTGGTCGTCGTCACCGAGATTCCGTGGCTGGTGCAGAAGTCGCGGATCGTGGAGAAGATCGCCGAGCTCATCAACGAGAAGAAGCTGCCGCTGGTCGCCGACGTCCGCGACGAGTCGGCCGAGGACGTCCGGCTCGTGATCGAGCCGAAATCGCGCACCGTCGATCCGGCGCTGATGATGGAGTCGCTGTTCCGCCTGACCGAGCTGGAAAGCAAGATCTCGCTGAACCTCAACGTGCTGATCAAGGGCCGCATCCCGAAGGTGGTCGGCCTTGCCGAGTGCCTGCGCGAATGGCTCGACCATCTGCGCGACGTGCTGGTCCGCCGGTCCAACTTCCGCAGGACCCAGATCGAGCACCGCCTGGAAGTGCTGGGCGGCCACCTCGTCGCCTATCTGAACCTCGACAAGGTGATCAAGATCATCCGCACCGAGGACGAGCCGAAGCCGGTCTTGATGAAGACCTTCAAGCTGTCAGAGATCCAGGCTGACGCCATCCTCAACATGCGCCTGCGCAATTTGCGCCGCCTGGAGGAGATGGAGATTCGGACCGAGGACAAGGATCTTCGCAAGGAGCTGAAGGGGATCGAGGGCCTGCTCGCTTCCGAGACGGAGCAGTGGGCCAAGGTCGGCGATCAGGTGCGCAAGGTCCGCGACATCTTCGGACCGAAGACGCCGCTCGGCAAGCGTCGCACCACCTTCGCCGATGCGCCCGAGCATGACCTCGCCGCGATCGAGGAAGCGCTGGTCGAGCGCGAGCCGTGCACCGTCGTGATATCAGAGAAGGGCTGGGTGCGGACGCTGAAGGGCCATGTCGAGGATCTCTCGGGGCTTGCCTTCAAGACCGACGACAAGCTCGAGCACTCGTTTTTTGCCGAGACCACCTCGAAGCTGCTGCTGTTTGCCACCAACGGCAAGTTCTATTCGCTCGACGTGGCAAAACTGCCGGGCGGCCGCGGCCATGGCGAGCCGATCCGGATGTTCATCGATCTCGAGCAGGATGCCGCGATCATCTCGCTGTTCGTCAACAAGGGCGAGCGCAAGTTCCTGATCGCGAGCAGCGAGGGGCAGGGCTTCATCGTCAAGGAAGAGGACTGCGTCGGCAACACCCGCAAGGGCAAGCAGGTGCTCAACGTCGAAATGCCGAACGAGGCCCGCGCGATCACGACCGTGAACGGCGACACCGTCGCGGTGATCGGCACCAACCACAAGATGGTGCTGTTCGGCCTCGACCAGGTGCCGGAGATGGCGCGCGGCCGCGGCGTGCGGCTGCAGAAATACACCAGCGCGTCGCTGTCTGACGTTGCGGTGTTCGACGCCAAGACCGGCCTGACCTGGAAGGATTCCGCCGGCCGCGAGCACAGCATGACCATGAAGGAACTGGCCGACTGGCGCGGCAACCGCGCCGACGCCGGCCGGCTCGCCCACGGCCTGCCGAAATCGAACAAGTTCAACCGCGGCGTGGAGTAACTGTAGCGCTGCGCTCCATCCGGGCTACGCGGCTAACTGGCGCGGTGTGATAGTATCCACATTTCACCGCGCTATAACCGTCGCCGACGACATCGGGCGACGGTTGCCATGGCGCACAATCACGACCACGACCACAGCGGTCATTCTCACGGACATGCCCACGCCGGGCATTCCCATGCCGGGCACAGCCACGCGCCTGACAATTTTGGCACGGCCTTTGCGGTCGGCGCGTCGCTGAACACCGCCTTCGTCGTCGCGGAGCTGATCTTCGGCTATTCAGCCAACTCGCTGGCGCTGGTCTCCGACGCCGTTCACAATCTCTCCGATGTCATCGCGCTGCTGCTGGCCTGGGGCGGGGCATGGCTCGCGGGCAGGCGGCCGACCGATACCCACACCTATGGCTACCGTCGCGCCTCGATCCTGGCGGCGCTGTTCAATGCCGGGCTGCTGCTGATCGCGGTCGGCGGCATCGCGGTCGAGGCGATCAACCGCTTGCGCGAGCCGGCCGAGGTTGCAAGCTGGACCGTGGTCTGGGTCGCGGCACTCGGCGTCCTGATCAATGGCGGCACGGCGCTGCTGTTCATGCGCGGCCGCGACAGCGATCTCAATGTCCGTGGCGCCTATCTGCACATGGCGGCGGATGCCGGCGTTTCGCTCGGCGTCGTGATCGCCGCGCTCCTGATCATGGCGACCGGCTGGCAGTGGATCGATCCGGCGATCAGCCTCGTCATCGCGGTGGTCGTGCTGCTGAGTGGCTGGGAGCTCGCCCGCGACAGCGTCAACCTCGCGCTCGACGCGGTGCCGAGGGGGATCGATCTCAAAGAGGTGAGGGATTATCTCGGCGCGCTCGAGGGCGTCACCGAGGTGCACGATTTGCACATCTGGGCGATGAGCACCAGCGAGACCGCGTTGACCGCGCATCTGGTGCGGCCCGGCGGACACGACGATGTCTTCCTGCATCACGTCTGCGCCGAGCTCTCGGAGCGGTTCAGCATCCACCACGCGACGCTGCAGGTCGAGATCAGCAGCGAGACCTGCCGGCTGGCGCCGGCGGAGATGGTCTAGCCGACGCAGCCGGCCGCGCACTCGCATTCAATTGATCGCTCGACCCATGTCGACGTCTTCCACGGGCGGCGACGACACGGCACATTGCGGCCGCGCGCTGAAGCAACCGGCTCGATCAATGGAGGGCAACGTGAAGAAGGCAATCGGTCTTGCAATGTTGTTCTGGGCCGTGGGCGTGCTGCCGCATGCGGACGCCGAGCCGGCGAAATCAGGCGTCGAGAAGCTCTACATCCTCAACTGCGGCGAGGGCGTTGCCGGCGACATTTCACGCTGGTCGCCCGGCGTCAATGAAGGCAAGTCGATGGACTTCGTCGACAATTGCTACCTGATCAAGCACGCCCAGGGCTGGTTGCTGTGGGACACCGGGATTCCCGACGCGGTGACGGCGATGCCGGACGGCCTTGCGCCGGCCGATCCGAAGGCGGTCACCTGGCGGCGGCCGAAGACGCTCGCCGTGCAGCTCGACCAGCTCGGCGTCAAGCCGTTAGACATCAAGGCGATCGCCGTGTCGCACACCCATCCCGATCACATCGGCAATGTCGAGCTGTTCCCGGCCGCGATGCTGTATGTGCAGAAGGCGGAGTATGAGTGGCCCGGCGCCAACAACGCGCCGCGCTTCAAGCCCGAGCATCCCGTGACGAAGCTCGAAGGCGACCGCGACGTGTTCGGCGACGGCAGCGTCACCATCCTGTCGACGCCAGGCCACACGCCCGGCCACCAGTCGCTGCTGGTGAAACTGCCGAAGACAGGCGCGGTCGTGCTGACCGGCGATGCCGTTCACTTCAGGGACAATTGGGACAACCGGCGCGCGCCGAGCATGAACGTCAGCAAGGAGCAGACGCTGGCCTCGATGCAGAAGATCGCCGACACGCTGACAAAGGAGAAGGCGCAGCTCTGGATCAACCACGACAAGGCGCAGCGCGACGGGCTGAAGCTGTCGCCGGACTTCTACGACTGAGCCGCCTTGGCGGGGTTCGCTTTCGACCAGGTTCGAAAGATCTGCGCGGTCTCCTCGTCCATCGGAAAGAAGCTTTCGATGCGCAGCTCCTGCAGCGTGACGTCCTGCGGCGTCCCCAGCGTCGCGATCGTGGTGAACAATTGCAGGCTGACGTCGCCCTTGCGGAATAGCATCGGCAGCACCGGCCCGGATGTCGGCCCCGGCGGCGCGGCCAACGCGGCTTCGACACCGTCATAGGCCAGCAGGCGCTTGAGCAATTCCGCCGTCGCGGTGGTGCCGTCGGCGGCGGCATCGGCCTCGACACTGCGGACGAAGTAGCCGGCCACCACGGTCCAGTTGGTGAGATAGGGGCGCAACACACCGGGCGCGACCAGCGCATCGGCGAGATTGACCGCCGTGCCTGGAGCCAGCGGCCCGACCAGGAATTCCACCAATTGCCCGGCGCCTGAATTGGCGAGCAGCAGATTCCAGTGCCGGTCGACCACGACCGCCGGGAAGGGCTCCTGCTGCGCCAGGATGAAATCCAGTGCGTAGCGGATCTGGGCGAGCTCCGGTGCGGCGAGGTCGGTTTGCCGCCAGACCGGCGCGAAGCCGGCCGCGACCAAGAGCGCGTTCTGCTGGCGCAACGGCACGTCGAGCGCCGCGGCAAGCCGGATCACCATGTCGCGGCTCGGCGCGGCGCGCCCGAGCTCGAGGAAGCTGAGATGGCGCTGCGAGATATCCGCGCGCCCGGCGAGCTCGAGTTGCGAGTGCCCCTTGCGTTGCCGCCACCAGCGCAGGCTGGCTGCAAAATCGCGCTGCTGCGACATGGGTACCTGCCAAATACCTGCCAAGTAGTTGCCGGAATGATCTCGCCGGGCAAGATGCCACAAGCGAACCGAAAACGCATGGGGATCGGGATGGGCGAGTGGATCGGCGTTGCGATTGCACTGGTCTCGAGCTGCCTCGGCGGCACGGCGGCGGCGATCACGCGTTATCTGGCTGGCAACGCCGACCCGATCACATTGGCGATCCTGCGCTGGGCGATCGGCTTTCTCTGCGTGCTTCCCGCCGCGGTCCTGCTCGGGACGAAGTGGCCGCGGCGCGGGGACTTGCCGGCGGTCGCGGCGCTCGGCGTCGCCTTCTTCGGCGTGTTCTTCGTGCTCTATAATCTCGCGATGTCCTACACGACGGCGGCGCGCGCCAGCCTGGCGTTGGCGACCTTGCCGCTCTCCACCATGGTCGTCGGCGCCTTGCTCGGCATCGAGCCGCTGACGATGCGCAAATCGATCGGGGTTTCGATTGCGGTGCTCGGCGTGGCGGCGGCGCTGGCATCCGGGCTGGCGGCAGCGCCACCGGGCGCATGGCGCGGCGAACTGATCATGGCCGCCGCGGTGCTCTGCATGGCCTTCTACAACGTGCTGTCGCGGCCGTTCATCCGCCGCTCCAGCGCGCTCGGTTTCCTTGCCGTCGGCATGGGCGCCGGCGCGGCGGCGCTCGTCGTGGTCGGATCGTTCACCGGCAGCCTGGCGACGCTGCGCGAGTTCGGTCCCTCGCAGTGGATCGCGGGGCTCTATCTCGGGATAGCCAGCGGTGCGCTGGCCTTCATCCTGTGGGTGCTGGCACTTGAGCGGGCCTCGCCGACCCGCGTCGCCAACACCATGACGGTCAATCCGATCGCCGCCGGGCTGCTTGCGAAGCAATTGGTCGGCGAGCCGATCACGGCCAATCTGGTCGTCGGCCTGATCGCGGTCTTTGCGGGCATCTGGATTGCGACGTCGGAAACCAAACCGGTCTGATCAGCCGCGCGGGGCGGCCGGCGCGGTTGCCGGCGGGGCAGGCGAGTGCTTCGGCTTCAGCGTGCCGGCGTAGAACGACAGGACGAACACCAGGATAAGACCGACAAGATAGACCCCATAGGATTGCGGCGGGGTGATCGCCCATTGCATGAGGCGACGCATCGGGTTTTGCGGGTCAGTGTCGTTGTCCATGCGCTGTTGTGCGCGAGCGGCCGGACAAAAGGAAGCGGAATCGGCGCTCTTCGGCGGTCGTGTTCCGCAGGAAATGGTGAGGCGGGCGGCCTTGCAATGCCGCATTGGCGTTCGCATCTGTCACGCGACCAGCAGGCCTTCCTCCCGCACCAATTGCCCGGCATAATCCAATCTATGGAACTGACACCCCGTTTGCGCCTGATGAGTTGGCTGGTCCGCCAAGGTCTGACGGGCCTGCCGGAAAACGACCTGCTGCGCGGTTTCTGCGAGCGCTGCCGGGCCGCGGGCATGCCGCTGTCGCGGGCGATCGTCTTCATCGACACCCTGCATCCGATCTTCGAGGGACGCGGTTTCCGCTGGAACGACGGCGAGAGCAACGAGGCCGACATCTTCGAATACGGCTCGACCAGCGCCGGCGAGGCCAGTCAGACCTGGCGGCGGTCGGCCTTCTACCACATGCTCGAAAACGGCCATGACGAGATAGTGATCGATCTCGCCGACACCTCGCACGATTTCTCGATGATCGGCGAACTGGCCGAAAAGGGCCACAAGCATTTCGCCGCCTTCGTGCATCGCTTCGGCGAGGCCGGCACGATCGGCGAGATGGACTGCTTCTATTCCTACTACACCACGCGTCGTTCGGACGGGTTCGACGAGAACCATCTGGCGGCGCTGCGCGACCTGGTGCCGGTGCTCGGGCTCGCGATCAAATCGGCTGCCCAGGTCGAGATCGCCCGCACGCTGGGGCGGGTCTATCTCGGCCGCGACACCGCGGAGCAGGTGCTGCGCGGACGCATGCAGCGCGGCATCACCGAGAAGATCAAGGCCGTGCTGTGGTACTCCGACGTGCGTGGCTCGACCGCGATCAGCGAACGCATCGGCCCGGACGAGATCATCCCGTTCCTCAACGACTATGCGCAGGCCTCGATCGACGCGATCCATGACGCCGGCGGCGAGGTGCTGAAGCTGATCGGCGACGGCGTGCTGGCGATGTTCACCGGCGAGAACGTGGCAGGCGCCAAGCGAGCGGCGCTGCGGGCCGAGCACAGATTCCGGCATAACATCCGCGTGCTGAACGATCGCCGCGAGAACGAGGGTCGGCCGACCACGACGGCCTATGTCGGGCTCCATGTCGGCCAGGTGTTCTACGGCAATATCGGCAGCGAGGACCGGCTGGATTTCACGGTGGTCGGGCCCGCCGTCAACGAGGTCAGCCGGATCGCCTCGATGTGCGCCTCGGTCGATCGCGAGCTGTTGACCTCGACCGATTTCCGCACCGGGCTCGACGCCGCCGGCCGCAACTATCTGGTCTCCACCGGCCGCTTCGTGCTGCGCGGCATCGGCCATGCGCAGGATCTCTACACGCTGGATCCGGCTGTCGCCGCCGACGAGGTGGTCGGCGGCAAATACGAGCGTTACCTGGCGAGCTAGCGTCTCTCCACCGTCATTGCGAGAAGCTCGCGACAAAATTGCCGAGTAATTTTGCGCTGAAGCGACGAACCAGTCGCAATGACGGCTGAGAAGACCCGGGATCAGCAGCGCGCGGGTTCGCCGACCATGTCGGGCTGCCGCGTCAGCGACACCGCCGGCGACATCAGGATCACCAGCGCCTGGGCGGCGAAGATCGCGGCCGCGAGATAGAGGCAGGCCTCGGCACCGTAGAGGCCGCCGACGATGGCGCCGAGCGCGGAGCCGAGCGGGCGGGCGCCGTAGCTCATGATGTTGATGGCCGAGACGCGGCCGAGCAGCGACGGCGGCGTCACCGACTGCCGCAGCGTGGTGGTCGAGATCACCCACAGGATCGGGCCGACGCCGAGCAGGAAGAAGCTGAGGCCCGCGAGCAGCGGCGTCGCAATCCAGGTCGTCAGCGCCATCACGGCCGCGGCGACGAAGCCGGTGACGGGGCCGAGCCCGATCACGGTGCCGAACGCCAGCCGCTTCATCACGCGGGTGGCGAACAGCGCGCCGACCACCATGCCGACGCCGTACATCGCAAGCGTGGTGCCGACACCGGTCGCACTGAGCCCGAGATGACGCACCGCATAGGGCACGAACACGGCGAGCAGCAGGAACGACGCGGTGTTGAAGATGAACTGGGTGATGAACACCGGCCGCAGCAAGGCGTGGTGCATCACGAAGGCTGCGCCTTCCTTGATGTCCTGCAACGGATGGCGCCGCGGGGCGGGCTGCCGCGCCGGCTCGTAGATGCCGGCGAGCAGCACGACCGCGATCGCCGACAGCGCCGCGGCGAAGCCGAATGCGGGCGCGGCACCGACCCAGCCGACCAGCACGCCGCCGAGCGCGGGGCCGCTGGCGAATGCGACGGTGCGCGCGAGCTCGATGCGGGCGTTCGCCGCCGGCAATTGCCGTGACGTCACCAGCGAGGGGACCAGCGCCGGCGCAGCGACGCTGTAGGCGACCGTGCCGCAGACCGCGATGAAGCCGAGCAGGGCCAGCAGCGGCAGCGTCATCAGGCCGAGCCACAAGAGCAGCAGCATTGCGGCAAGCGCGGCCGCGCGCAGCGCTTCGGAGCCCGCCATCACCCAGCGCCGCGACACGCGGTCGGCAAGCAGGCCGGCGGGGATCGCAAACAGGATGAAGGGCAGCGTCAGCGCGGTCTGCAACACGCCGGTCTGGCCTTCGCCGACGCCGAGCAGCAGCACGGCCACGATGGGCGCAGCCGCAAGCGCAATCTGTTCGGCCGATTGCGCGGCAAGGTTGGACCAGGCCAGGCGGTTGAAGGTGGCCGGCAGGCGAGGCGTATCGGCGGACATGGCAGAATCCTTGATCATTCGACTGCCCGGTAGTGTGTGGTTGGAAGAGGCCCGATCCCACCCGTTTCCCGATAACGCCAAAAGCAGAGCCCGCCGAAGGGGATCGGCGGGCTCTTCTAGAGTCAGACCTGGCTGAAAGCCGTCACTGCTGTTTGGGAGCAGGCGCCAGTTGGCCCGTAATGGTGCCGACCTGCGCGGTTGGCGCGCTTTCGATGCCCACCGTCGGTGCTTCGGCGACCTCGGCCTTGCGCTGCGCCAGCGCGCTGGTCAGGCTGGTGAGCGCGTCGGAGCAGGCGGGGAAGCCTGCCTCCGAGAGAATCTTGTCGATCATCGGCTTGAACGCCGAGACCGACAGCAGCTGCGCGGCGAGGCCGTCGCCGAGCCCGAGGCCGCCATTGCCGTTGGCGTGGCCGTTGGCGCCGCCGCGGCCGAGCATGCTGCCGGTGTCGAAGATCCGGATGTCGGAAATCTTCTCGATCGGCTTCACCGCCTCGGCGAGCGCGCTCGGGATCACGTTGATCCGCGCGAGGTTGAGATCGTAGGCGATCATGTCGGCGCTCAGCGTGTTGCGCGCCTCCGCCTTCATCGTCGCGACCTCGGCTTCGGCCTGGCCGAGCGCCTTGACGCCGGCAGCGCGGGTGGTGGCGGCCGCCGCATCGGCCTTGGCGAGCACGTTGGTGGCTTCCGCCTTGTTGGCGGCGGCCTGGCGTTCGGCCTCGGCCATCACCGTGATCGGCATCGCGTCGGTCTCGGCCGCCTTGCGCGCCGCGATCACGTTGATGATCTTGTCGCGCTCGGCGATCTCGGTGGCGCGGGCGGTGGTGACCTTTTCCTCGGCGGCGATCGCGACCGCGCGCGCTGTCTCGGCGATGGTCTGGGCCTCCGACTGCTCCTTGCTCTTGGCTGCGACCGCGATGGCGCTTTCCTGCGCCACGATCTGGAGGTCGCGCTCCATCTCGGTATTGCGGCGCTTGACCGCGAGATCGGCCTCGATCTTGCGGGTGTCGCGGGCCTGGTTGGCCTCGGTCTGCTTGTTGGCGACCGCGAGCTCCTGCTGGATGCGGTATTCGGCCTCGTTCTGCAGCGCGGTCTGTTCGACCTGCGCCGTCTGCGCGCGCATCGCGGCGGTCTTGTTGGCGATGTCGCGCTGCTGGGCGAGCTCGGCCTCGCGCTTGGTGCTTTCGATCGTCAGCGTGGTCTGCCGCGCCACCAGGTCCTGCTGGGCGATGTTGACCTCGGTGGTACGGACGATCTGGTTGCGCTCCTGCTCACGCTCCTTGGTGATCTTGGTCAGCGTGGTGAGGCCGTGCGCGTCGAAGAAATTGCTGGGGTTGAAGTGCTTGATGTCGCTCTGGTCGAGCTTCGTCAGCGACACCGATTCAAGCTCGAGACCGTTGTTCTGGATGTCGGCACCGACCGCGTCCTGCACCGCCTTGACGAAGGTGGCGCGTTGCTCCTGCAATTCCTCGAGGTTCATGGTCGCGGCGACCGAGCGCAGGCCGTCGACGAACTTGGCCTCGACCAGCTCGCGCAGCTCGGCCGCGTCGTTGGTGCGGTTGCCGAGCGTCTGCGCGGCGAGCGCGATCGACGACGAGTCGGGTTTGACGCGCAGATAGAACTCGGCGCCGATATCGACGCGCATGCGGTCCTTGGTGATCAGCGAGTCCGGGCCGCCGCGCGCGACCTCGAGCCGCAGCGTCTTCAGGTTCACCGCCGCGGTGGAATGGAAGATCGGCAGCACGAGCGAGCCGCCGTCGAGCACCACCTTCTGGCCGCCGAGGCCGGTGCGGACATAGGCCTCGTCGCGCGTCGAGCGCTTGTAGAGTTTTGCGAACAGGAGACCGATAACGAGGATGACGATGACGCCAATAACGACGGGTACAGCAAGTTCCCACATGTGTTATGCCCTGTTGGAAGATCGTTGTTGTTCGACGAGGTCGGCTGGAGCGGCAATCGCGATGAAGCCCTTGGCGTCGCGGTCGACCAGCAGCACGCTGGCGCCGACCGGCAATGCCCCGGATTCCGCGCTGGCACGCGCCGACACGGTGTGCCAGTTGCCGAAGACATCCTTGAGACGGACCCTGCCGGGCAGGCCCTGATCGAGCGGGCCGACCGACACGGTTGCGACCTTGCCGACAAAGTCGCTGTCGTTGACCGCATAGCTCTCGTCGCGCGGAATGATGCGGGCGAGGCCGCGGCTGGTATTTCTGATCACGGGGATGCTGCCTGCGGCAGCAACCACCGCGGCAAGCGAGACCGGGATGGCGGTGCCTGCGGCATGCGCCAGTCCCTGAAGCAGAAAGCCTCCGATCGAGAAGATGCCGAGGATCAGGATGATCAGGATCAGGAGGGGAAGCCGCCCGGCGTTGATCCAGAGAAACAGGCCACTGAGAGCGTTGTGGCTCTCGGCCTCGACCGCGAAATCCTTGCCGATCAATTCGCTGATCGAAAGTCCGATCATGGTGCTCAGCAATTCGATACCGCCAAGTGCCACCATGATCGCAGCCGCGACCGCGAAGGGCCGCACGTCGGGGGCGAGCAGAATGTCGCCAACTGCACTCATTTTTCTGACTTGATCCTTTCAAGCCGCGCCGCGATTTCCTTTTCGCGATGCAGGCGATCGAGTTCGTCAAGCTCCTTGTCGCCGAGCACGCTGGAGGCGGGAACGCCGGTGACCCGGGCGATCGCCGCCATGGCGCGCTCAGCACTCAATGTATTGGTCGCGGATGGGCCCCGGCTGGTTTCGTCCTGGGCCTCGCGGATCAGGCTTTGTTCGAGATCGGCCAGGCGCGTCTCTGCCTCACGACGCGCGCCGAGCATGGCCTGCAGTGCCTTGGTCTGCTCATCGATTTCGAGCTCGATGAAATCCATCGCGCGTTCCAGCGCGATCACCTGCGACTCCAGATCAATTTGCCGTGCGACGCCGGCGCGCGCGAGATCCTCGCGATTTTCCGCAAGTGCGAGACGAATCTTTTCGTTCAGAGCAGTCGTTTCGATATCCAGTTCCTCGCGCCGTTTCCTCAAGCGGAATTCTTCGGCGCGCGACTTGCCGAGCGCATAGCGCGCCTCGTCGGCGCCGGCGTCGATCTCGCGGATCGCCTGTTTGACCAGCGCGACCTTGTTGTTGTTCTCGACATTGTCGATGGTCTGGCTCGCGATGGCGGCAAGAAGCCGGCCCATGCGCGCAAGGATGCCTTCGTGAAGCATGGTCTTCTCCTCCGATTGTGCTGATTTCGATTTGACGGCGATGTGGATTTCGTAGCCGCGTCCATCCGAGATCAAATGCGCCGGGAAGGGGCTTTCCCAGCCCGAGACATATCCCGGCACGTCGAACGGCACCAAGACACGTCCGCTGACAGTGCTAATGGTCAGTGAAGTTGGACCCTTGATCGCGAACAACTTGTCGTCGAGCGGTATCCGGCGGACGGCGGCGCCTGCGATGTAATTGGCGCGGTCGCGCAGGCCGAGCGTCACCAGCCGTGCGGGCAGGCCGGTCTCCTTGCGGATCTTCTCGTAGGCCTGGGCGTGCAGCGAGACCAGGTTGGCGCCGACGGGGGCGACCTCGGCAAGGATCGCCATCATCCGGTCGTAGGCCGCAAAGGTCGCCTCGATCGCCTCGATGCCTGAAGGGTCGGGGGCGAGGGCGTAGCGTAGCGTCGCGGTGGGCGTCTCGACGGGCAGCTTGATCATGCATCTAACGTAAAGCACTTCCTCAGTGCTTTACAAGAAGAGCGCCCGGTATCATTTTCGTGAGCCTAGATGCAGTTGCAAATGAGTTGCAATAACGGGAGAGATCGGCCATCCTTATCGAATGGATGCTCGGACCCCTGAACTGTCTTCCGTTTCCGTTCCCAATGCCGTGCCAGGCGGCTGGCGGGGCGATGCCGGACATGTGCGCAGCCTGCCGGAGGTGAACGCGACCGTCGCGGTGCCGTCGGGTGGCCTGTGGTGGCGACGGCTGCTGGCCTTCGCCGGGCCGGGCTATCTGGTTTCGGTCGGCTATATGGACCCCGGCAACTGGGCCACCGACCTCGCGGGCGGATCGAAGTTTGGCTACACACTGCTGTCGGTCATCCTGCTCTCGAACCTGATGGCGATTTTGCTGCAGGCACTCGCCGCGCGGCTTGGCATCGCCACCGACCGCGATCTCGCCCAGGCCTGCCGCGCAACCTATTCGCGCCCGGTGAATTTGCTGCTGTGGCTCGCCTGCGAGGCCGCAATCATTGCCTGCGACCTCGCCGAGGTGATCGGCACCGCGATCGCGCTCAAGCTGCTGTTCGGCATTCCCCTGATCGGCGGCGCGCTGCTGGCGGCGCTCGATGCATTCCTGCTGCTGCTCCTGATGAACCGCGGCTTTCGCTTCCTCGAGGCCTTCGTCATCGCGCTCCTGATCGTCATCGCGGTCTGCTTCGTCGTCCAGATCGCCGCCGCCGCGCCGCCGGTTGCCGCTGTGATCGGCGGCTTCATGCCGTCGCGCGAGATCGTCACCAATCCGGAGATGCTGTACATCGCGATCGGCATCATCGGCGCCACCGTGATGCCGCATAATCTCTATCTGCACTCCTCGATCGTGCAGACCCGCGCCTATCCGCGGACCGAGGAGGGACGGCGCGACGCGATCAAATGGGCGACCACCGATTCCACCATCGCGCTGATGCTGGCGCTGTTCGTCAATGCCGCGATCCTGGTGCTGGCGGCCGCGACCTTCCACAAGAGCGGCCATTCCGACGTCGCCGAGATCGACCAGGCGTTCGAGCTGCTGTCGCCGCTGCTTGGGCTGGGCATCGCCTCGACGCTGTTTGCCGTGGCGCTGCTCGCCTCCGGCCTCAACTCGACGGTAACGGCGACGCTGGCCGGACAGATCGTGATGCAGGGCTTTCTCGATCTGCGGCTGCCCGACTGGCTGCAGCGGCTGGTGACCCGCGGCATCGCGATCGTCCCTGTCATCGTGGTCGCTGCGCTCTATGGCGAGAGCGGCACGGCGCAACTGCTGGTGTTCAGCCAGGTCGTGCTGTCGATGCAGCTGCCGTTCGCGGTGATCCCGCTGGTGCGCTTCGTGTCCGACAAGCGCAAGATGGGCGCGTTCGCGATCTCACGCCCCGTCGCGGTGGCGGCGTGGATCGTCGCCGGGCTGATCGTCATCCTGAACGTGAAGCTGCTGATCGATACGTTCTTCGGCGGCTAATTTAGTCCTGCGGCTCGGCCAAGACCTCGCCTGAGGCGTCGACGCGCAGCCAGCCCGACGGCGCGAGCCGCTGCTGCGGCAGGAAGCGGCCCTTGTAGTCCATCTTCTTGGAGCCCTCGATCCAGTAGCCGAGATAGACGTAGGGCAGGCCCTGCCGGCGGGCGCGGGCGATGTGGTCGAGGATCATGAAGGTGCCGAGCGAGCGGGCCTCCAGCCCGGGCTCGAAGAACGAATAGACCATCGACAGCCCGTCGCTGAGCACGTCGGTCAGCGCCACCGCCATCAGCTCGTCGCCGCGGCCGGTGATGGCGCTGTCGGCATTGCGCTTGCGGTACTCGATGATCCGGGTCTCGACATGGCTGTCCTCGACCATCATGGCGTAGTCGAGCACGGTCATGTCGGCCATCCCGCCGTTGCGGTGGCGGCGGTCGAGATAGGCGCGGAAGACCGAATATTGCTCCGAGGTCGGCACCGCGGTGCGCTGCTCGCCGATGATGTCGGCGTTGCGGGCCAGCACCTTGCGGAAGTTGCGGGAGGGGCGGAATTCGTTGGCGATCACCCGGACCGAGACACAGGCCCGGCACTGGTCGCAGGCCGGGCGGTAGGCGATCGACTGGCTGCGGCGGAAGCCGCCATGGGTCAGCAAGTCGTTGAGATCGCCCGCTTTGTCGCCGACCAGGTGCGTGAAAACCTTCCGCTCATGGCGGCCCGGCAAGTACGGGCAGGGCGAGGGCGCCGTCAAATAGAACTGGGGAGTATCACGCGAATGCTGGGTCACGTCAGATCGTCGGGCTCCACAAACAATACAGGCAGCCGAGTGAGCATCGCCCCCCTGAGGCTAACGGTCAATTGGTTTAGGTGGGCCTAATAGAAGGCCCGCGCGGCCGGGGACATCTGGGTCCGGACCGAGCTGTTGATTATGACGGTTCCGAGGATGATGTCGTGCAGCAGCCGGCGGCGGCCGTTGAGCAGCCCGATCAGGAGCACCAGCGGCGACAGGAACGAGATCGTCGCCCAGAACAGCACCGCATGGGTGGCGCCGAGCACGAAATAGCCGCGCGCGCCGTACCAGGTCCGCAGTTCCAGATCCATCATGCGCATGCCAATGGTGGCCGAGTGCTGCCCGCCGATCGAGGCGCCGTAATAGACGATCGCCCAGACGATCGAGGCCGGCGAGACCAGCCAGAACAGCGCCCAGCCGAGACCGAGCGTGACGAGGCCGAACACCGCGATGAAAATCACCGCGAGGATCACCGGCACCGACAGCACGAACAGGTCGATCAGGAACGCAAAAACGCGTCGCGTCAGCACGCCGCGAAACAGGTCAGGCTGCATCAACGGATCGAACGCATGCGGGGGAACGCCGCCGTCGTTGCGCCAGGCCTCATTGCGCCGGGTGCCGCCGTCATCGCCGTAGGACATGACCAACCTCCGATGAAAGTCCCGCGCAGGAGATGGGAACAGGAGGCGCGTTCGCCAAGCCTGCGCGAACATTAACTAGCCGAAATATTCCGGCGATTCGGCGGCTGAATTGAGCGGTTCTACCTCCACGCCGTCATTGCGGCGGAGCGAACCAATCCACTTGTCGCAATAGCGGGCGATGGCTGTCAGCTCTCCGCCTTGATCTTTTCGGCGGCCTTCGGCGCGAAATAGGTGAGGATGCCGTCGGCGCCGGCGCGCTTGAAGCCGACCAGGCTCTCCATCATCGCGCGCTCGCCGTCGATCCAGCCGTTGGCGGCGGCGCCCGCGATCATCGCGTACTCGCCGGACACCTGGTACACGAAGGTCGGCATCGCGAAATGGTCCTTCACGCGGCGGACGATGTCGAGATAGGGCATGCCCGGCTTCACCATCACCATGTCGGCGCCCTCGGCGATGTCGAGCTCGACCTCGCGCAGCGCCTCGTCGGAATTGGCGCTGTCCATTTGGTAGGTACGCTTGTCGCCGGTCAGCGTCTTGGCCGAGCCGATCGCGTCGCGGAACGGGCCGTAGAAGGCGGAGGCGTATTTCGCCGCGTAGGACATGATCTGCACGTCGCCGAAGCCGTTGTCGTCGAGCGCCTCGCGGATCGCACCGATCCGGCCGTCCATCATGTCCGACGGCGCGATCACGTCGCAGCCGGCTTCGGCCTGGGTCAGCGCCTGCTTCACCAGCACCGCGACGGTCTCGTCGTTGAGGATCTTGCCGCCCTCGATCAGCCCGTCATGGCCGTGGCTGGTGAAGGGATCGAGCGCGACGTCGCACAGCACGCCGATGTCGGGAAACTCCTTCTTGATCGCGCGCACCGCCTGGCAGACCAGATTGTCGGGGTTGAGCGCTTCCGAGCCCTGCTCGTCGCGCAGCGACGGCTCGGTGAACGGGAACAGCGCGATGCAGGGGATGTTGAGCTTTGCCGCGCGCTCGGCGTCGCGGACGATCTGGTCGACGGTGAGCCGGTCGACGCCGGGCATCGAGGCCACCGGCGTGCGGGTGTTGTGGCCATCGACCACGAACATCGGCCAGATCAGATCATCGGTAGTCAGCACGTTTTCGCGCACCAGGCGGCGGGCCCATTCCGACTTGCGATTGCGCCGCATCCGGATCGTGAGGTCGAGCGAGGGGGAGGCGAGGGCATCGGTCTGGCGCCGCGGCGCATCGCGCAATTCGATCGGGCGCCCGAATTTGATCGCCATGTCTTCTTCTCCTCGACGGACGGCAGTTCTGGACCTGATAAAGTCTGGACCTGATATAAGTTTGATTCTAGCACCTGTCAGGGCCGCCGTCATTGCGCCGCTATTGCATCCGTGGCGCCCTTGATTTGCCGCAACGGCAATTGATTTTGCGTCCCCGGCGGGCCAAGACTGCGCCCATGAACCCCATTTTGCAGCCGCTATGCGGCGATTCGGATGTCTGACACCTCTGCACGCGATCAGGCGCGGGACAATGCCATCTCGGTGAGCGCGATCTCGTCCGACCGGATCGAGCCGGACGACAATGCGTGGACGCGGCGTCTCGTCATCTTCCTGCGCATCATGGCCGTCGTCTCGGTCGCCAAGGGCCTCTATCACTGGGCCCAGGTGACCGGCTTCGTCGGCGGCGAGGAGGAGGCCTTCGAGAACCAGTCGATGGCCTGGCAGACCGCCACGATCTATTTCGCCGTCATCGAGCTCGTCGCCGCCGTCGGGCTCTGGCTCGCGACGCCCTGGGGCGCCGTGGTGTGGCTGACCACCGTGGTGTCGATGGCGGTCATCGAGCTGATGTTTCCCGGCATCTATGGCGGCAGTCTCACCGTGGTCGGGCTCGAGGCCTTGATGCTCGCCGCCTATCTCGCGCTGGCCTGGATGTCGGCGCGCGAACGCCCGCCATAGGCCGGCGTGATGCAGTGTTGCCCCGTGGCGACAGCGCAACGAATAGCCGGCCGCGGCCGGCAATATTTGGCAGCCGTGCGCGCAACGAGAAGACAGCATCGCTGGTTCTGATAGGTGGGTGCCGACAGATCGCATCCGTTTGAGACACCCCCTTCCGGGACCGTCTCTACGGGACCTGCCGTCGGGACCCATTTCACCGGATCTCGGCGCGTGTGCCGGCCGGCTTTGCGCGGGCCGACGGCGGAACCGGTCTGGCCCCCGCACCGGATCAGCACCGCTTGCGCGCGTCGCGTGCACGTCCCGCCGATGCACTCCGATAAAATTTTCAAAGAATTTTCCGGTAACCGATCGGTCACCGTAAAGGGTTCCCTCATACCCGTTACGCCACCGTTTCGAATTCAGACGATGCTGTTTCCGAATGTGACAGGGCAGGCAGACGAAGCGTGAACAAGGCTCTGCCACCGTCAATGAAAAGTTGCGAAAAGCCTTTGATCCATGGGCTTAATCCACGATTCACTGTCTTAAATTCATGATCTCTTTATTCTCTTATTTAAGCGGATATTCAAACGGCCCCCTTACGTTGGACCTATCAGGCGGGACACAAGTTTCGTCGAATAAAGTCGATAAAAACGACAAACAGGGGAAGTGTCATGATGAAAGCCGTTGCGACAACGGCGGCGGATGCCGCCGATCGCGCTACCGGTCAAGCTCCGGTGCAGCCGCTCTATCTCGAAGCCCTGACTTTGGTGGAGCGGCTGCATCGCCGGCTCCTCGACGTCATCAAGGACGAATTCGATCGTCGTGGCCGCGCCGACATCAACTCGGTGCAGGCGCTGCTCCTGTACAACATCGGCGACAAGGAACTGACCGCCGGCGAGCTGCGCACCCGCGGCTACTATCTCGGCTCCAACGTCTCCTACAATCTGAAGAAGCTCGTCGAGCTCGGCTTCCTCGATCATCAGCGCTCGCGCGTCGATCGCCGCTCGGTCCGCATCCGGCTGACCCCGCAGGGCCAGGAAGTCCGCAAGATCGTCGATGCGCTCTATCAGAAGCACGTCAAGACGGTGGAGCAGGTCGGCGGCATCTCGAACGAGGAGTTCGCGAGCCTCAACAAGTCGCTGCATCGCCTCGAGCGCTTCTGGACCGACCAGATCCTGTATCGCCTCTGAGCCTTCCTGTTTTCGCCTGATGGCCAAGCCGGCCGCTTGAGAAGACCGGCAGCCTCCTTCAGTCCAGCCTTGCTCGAGTCAACGCATCGGTCATGCCCGGCCGATGCGTTTTTCATGCTGCACCTGCGAAAATAAATGAGCCCCGGCGAGGAACCAAGGCATTCCCTGCGGCTTATCCGTTAGCCAACGGAGAGGCAGGGATATGTTGCTCGAACGCGGGATTGAGGTGCTGAATGTCGAGGTCGTCGGTGACGCCTACGCGATCGCCTCGAACTATCTGCGCAAATCCGGAGCCATTCCCGACAATTTCGCCACCAATGAGCGCCTGCTCGGCATCATCGTGAAGCTGTTCCAGCGCGGCGAGATGAACCGCCTCCGCCTCGCCAACAAGGCGATCGCGAAGTTCGAGGCCGAGACGCTGGTGGTCGCCTGAGCGTCAACCCGGAGACTTCAATGGAAGCCGCAATCGATCGGATCATGCAGACGTATGATCTGCTGCTCAACCGCACGCCCGCTGCAAGCGACGAAGCGCGCGCGAAGGTGACAGAATACGTGCAGACGCTGTTCGACGCCGGCGAGCGCGATCCGCATCGGTTGACGGTGTGCGGGCTGACCTATCTGCGCCAGCTCGACGGCAGCACCGACCATGTCAAGGCCGGGTATACCGGGCTGTAAGGCAGCCTGGTTTCGCAGTCTGATTCAACTGTCAAACAGCTTGTGTCATCACCCGCGAAAGCGGGTGATCCAGTATTCCAGAGGCCGCGGTGATTGAACCGAAGGGCCGCGGCATACTGGATCGCCAACCTAGCGATGACAGTGCGGATGCCCACACGCGATCGTCGTCCTGGCTTTCGCCAGGACGACACTGAGTGTGTTGCGCGGTCTCACGTGACCTGCGGCATCAATCCTCGCGCGGCATTTGGTCAGCAGCGACGGGGATATCGCGACCGCTGTTGATTGTCTCGCCAATGGCGCGCGAGGCGGGTTGCGGAGGGGGCGCTCATAACCCAACGCCGCCCGCTTGAAATGCATGCGAGCGGCGATGGGCTCTAGCCCCAGGATGGATGATGCAAAATCCTGACGACAATTGGTCTGCTGACGGGTCCAGGAGTTCGTAGCCAAGAAGAGGTACCTCAACTTCGCAAGCGCCGATACCGGACGGAGCGGCGGCAAATGTCGGGTCCAGGTTAGGATTGAGCACCAAGTTGCTCCCGGCCTCAGCCTGTACCCCCTCGCTGGGGCCGCTTTTTGAGCCGGCCTTTTGAAACCTATACCGCTCTATGGATAGGTGTGGCCTTTCTGAGCAACGCGCACAGCCAACGGCGTGCGGGGAAGATCCCAAACTCGGACGAGTCGTAGTCTCGGCCTTCAGGCGTCACGATATGGATGTCGTAGCACTGTGACCGTGAGAGCTCTTTTGCCTTGCGCAAAGCTGCCTCGGCGGTGCCACGACGGTGCACGATCTCTCCAAACTTGCACCTAGCTTTTACGGTGAAGCTCATCTTTCTTCTTTTTCTTGTTTCGCTTGACGACCTCGGCCTGAGCCCGGAAGGCCTGGGCGAGGCTCTTCATTTGCTCGGCCGCGAATTCGTCAGCCGTCCGTACCGCCGCCTGCTCGGCGGTCTTGGCCTGCTTCTTCAGGTCCTTGGCGATGCCCATGTCCTGTAACTTCCACGCCGTTCCGGCAGTTCCATCCGTTCGGATCTCACGATCACGATCAAGCGAATTCTCGCCCGGCCGAACGAATGAGAGACGTCGAAAAATCGCACCTGTTTCTTCTCATTGACGCGAAGCTGGCGGGAACTTTTCACGCTCCCCGGGCTTTTTGATTTTGCTTTGGGGGCAGCCGAACGTCAGCGTTGGAGAGAGGAGCCATGAAGCGACGACGTCGGGCTAGCCAGCTTTTTCCCCTTGAAAAACGCCTTGCCCAAGAAGCCAAAAGGCTACGTCAACGGGCCAAGAACCTTCCTCCCTGTCGAGAGCGAGAGACCCTGTTGAGGCAGGCGCGGCATGACGAAACCACCGCCAATTTGACGGCGTGGCTACTGTCCCAAGGTCCGCGGGCACCCATCTAGGAGGACGCTCAATGCATACAAACCACCACCATATCGACAGTGTGGAGATTGCCTTCGTAAGCGCTGCGACCGTGTCGCTTGTCGCTCTCATCGCCTCCATGGCCTGGCTTCTGCTCGGGTGAAAATTGCCAGGTTGAAATTCGACCGAGGGCTCCATCGAGACCCTCATTCGACGGTCGCGCCGGCTTCGCCCCGAGCTGCCGGCTTTGCCCAGCCAATCGGCTGTTGCGCGCAAGACACTCGCCTTTGGATATCCCGCAGCGATTTACATAAGCTAATGCTGGAACCGCGCGGTTCTTGATGGATGGGGCTGCCTGGCTCCAATAGCTCAGCCCCGGATCAGGCAAACGGCCCCAGCACCGGCCTCCAGGCCCCCAAAGGTGCTGGGGCCATTTCGTTGTTTGGCGCATTGCGTTTCGAGCGCAGCGTCACCATCCCGTGGAGTGATCTGCCGCAGCGTCCCGCCTGCCCTCAGTGAGCAGGCGGGACGTCGGCGCTACTTGTTCTCCGGCTTCCAGGTCGTGCTTGCGCGGTCGTATTTGAAACCAGGCGCGGCCTTCAGGCTGTCCTTGGTCTCGTCGAGCGTGAGCCACCACTTGTCGTCTTTCTTTTGAGATTTGACGGCCGTGAATGGCACGATCACGTCCTTCTCGCCGGCGCCGAGAAAACCGCCGACACCGACGACGAGACCGGTCACCTTGCCGGACTTGTCGACAAGCACGTCGTCGATCGTCCCGATCTTGGATTCCTTCGGGTCGTAGACGTTCTGCTTGTAGTAGTTGGCGATGGTCGAACTGTCCGCCGGCGCGGCGGGCATGGTGGTTGCGGCATGCGCGGCGGTAGCGAACGCTGCTGCCATGATGCAGCCGATAGCCAATTTCTTCATAAGAGGTCTCCTTGCCTTCAGTGCATATGGCCGATCAGGTAGACGCCGCCGCCGATCACGATGATCGCCGGCACAGCCCAGAGAATGATGACTGGCATGCGATCGCCTCCTAGTTCGAGGTACAGACCTTGACGCTCTTCATGCCGGTCTCGGCTTCGGTGCGCGTCTTGTAGACAGTGCCCGACGGACTGACGACGGTGGTCGTCGTGTCGACCGGCTTCTTGTCGACGATCGTGCACTTCTTCGTCTTCACGTCTTGCACGACGTAGAATTCGTCCGCTGCAAATGCCGGCGTGACGAAAGCAGCAAGCAAAGATGCCGCGACAATGGTCTTAAAGTTCATGTTCTCTCCTCCAATAGCCGTATCAATCGGCCGAGGTGGAACGGGAAGAAATGGCAAAGGTTCCTAGAACCAGGCGTGCGTTGGTGATCCGTTCCGAATCAAAGCAAGCGAAAAATGACCGAAGATGGTGCGGCGATTTGCTGCACTGGCTAGCCGCGCCCTCCGGCTTGCCGAAGGCTGTGGCGAATGGTCGCTAGAGACACGCAGACGCGAGATCGGCGAGCGATTCCTGACCCGAAGGGACCGCGCTGTCCGAGTGGCGATGCGATCACGTGACCGGATGCAGCCGGCGATCGGCAGGCTGCTTTCCGAAAATTCAGGAGGAAGCCCCATGATCCCGTCCCACATGCGCCTGGTCGGCGCGGTCGTCGCGCTGTTGCTTGGGGCGAGCGGTCCGGCGCCCGCGCAGCAACTCGAGCTCAAGCTGATGGCGCCGGCGGCGCCCGGCGGCGGCTGGGATCAGACGGCGCGCTCGATGCAGCAGGCGCTGGTCGCCTCCAGTGTCGCGCGCAGCGTCCAGGTCACCAACGTTCCCGGCGCCGGCGGCAGCGTCGGCATCGCGCAGTTCGTCAACGGCGCCAAGGGCGACGGCAACCAGATGATGGTGAACGGTTTCGTCATGGTGGGCGCGCTCGCCATGAACAAGTCGCCGGTGACGCTGGATCAGGTGACGCCGATCGCGCGCCTCACCGAGGAGACCCAGGTCATTGTGGTGCCGGCGAACTCGCCGATCAAGACGGCGCAGGATCTCGCCGCCGCGGTGAAGGCCGATATCGCCAAGGTGACCTTTGCCGGCGGCTCGGCCGGCGGCGTCGACCATGTGATGGCGGCGCTGTTCGCGGGAACGGTCGGCGCCGACGCCAAGAAGATCAACTACATTCCGTTCTCGGGCGGCGGCGAGTCGCTTGCAGCCATTCTCGGTGGCAAGGTCACGGCCGGCATTTCCGGCCTCAGCGAATATGAAGGCCAGATCAAGGCCGGCAAGTTGCGCGCGCTCGGCGTCACCTCGGCGCAGCGTTTACCCGGCGTCGACATCCCGACCTTCAGGGAGCAGGGCATCGACCTCGTGCTGGCCAATTGGCGTTCGGTGGTCGCACCACCCGGCATCACGCCGGAGCAGCGCAAGGTGCTGAGCGATGCCGTCGAGAAGATGGTGAAGTCCGACGCCTGGAAGGAGATCCTGAAGCAGAAGGGCTGGGATGACGCCTATCTCGGCGGTGATGCCTTCGCGGATTTCCTGAAGAAGGAAATCGTGCGTGTCACCGACGTGCTCAAGTCCGTCGGCCTCGTGAAGTCGTGATGCCGGACGCGGCTTCCGAAAATCCTGCGCCGCGGCGCGTCGACCGCGCCGGTGTCGTCATCGCGGCCGCGCTTGCGGTGCTTGCCGCGGTGCTGGTGTGGGACGCCAGCAAGCTGCCGTCCACCACGATGTACGGCATGGGGCCGGAGGCGATGCCGATCGTGATCGCGATTGGCCTCGTCATCCTCGCCATCGGCAATCTGATCGACGCGCTGCGCGGCAAGCTGCCGCCGCGCGAGAGCATGGATCCGAAACCGGTGGGACTGATCATCGGCGGCCTTGTGCTCCTGATCGCGATCATCGGCTTTGGCGGCGGCTTCATCCTCGCCACCTCGGCGCTGTTCGTGACCACGTCGGCAGCCTTCGGCCGCCGCGCCGTCCTTACCGACATCGCCATCGCGCTCGTGATCACGACCCTGATTTATCTCGCGTTCGACAAACTGTTGACGCTGAGCCTGCCCGCCGGCCCGCTGGAGCGACTGCTGTGATGGACACTTTCGCCGCGCTGGCGCACGGCATGGCGGTCGCCATGCAGCCGATTAACCTGCTTTACGCCCTGATCGGCGTGTTCCTGGGCACGGCGGTCGGCGTGTTGCCGGGGATCGGTCCGGCGCTGACGGTCGCGCTGCTGCTACCGGTGACCTACAAGCTCGATCCCGGCGGCTCGCTGATCATGTTCGCCGGCATCTATTACGGCGGCATGTATGGCGGATCGACCACCGCGATCCTGATCAATACGCCGGGCGAGAGCGCGTCGATGGCGACCGCGCTCGAGGGCAACAAGATGGCCAAGGCCGGCCGCGGCGGCCCGGCGCTGGCGACCTCGGCGATCGGCTCGTTCGTGGCCGGCACCATCGCCACCATCGGCCTCGCATTCCTCGCGCCATGGCTGGTCGATTTCGCGGTGCGCTTCGGGCCGGAGGATTACTTCGCGCTGATGTGCGTCGCCTTCGTCACGGTGTCGGCAACCTTCGGCGACTCGCCGGTCCGCGGCCTCACCAGCCTGTTCATCGGCCTGACGCTCGGGCTGGTCGGCATCGACAAGCTGACCGGTCAGGCGCGGCTTGCCTTCGGCATTCCCGAGCTGCTCGACGGCGTCGAGGTGACGACACTCGCGGTCGGCCTGTTCGCGGTCGGCGAGGCGCTCTATGTCGCCTCGCGCCGTCATCACGCCGAGGAGAAGCTCGAGCCGGTGCGCGGCTCGCTGTGGATGACGCGGGAGGACTGGCGGCGGTCGTGGAAGCCGTGGCTGCGCGGCACGCTGTTCGGTTTTCCGATCGGGGCGCTGCCGGCCGGCGGGGCGGAGATCCCGACATTCCTGTCCTATTCCACCGAGCGGCGACTGACCAAGCATCCCGAGGAATTCGGCAAGGGCGCGATCGAAGGCGTCGCAGGGCCGGAAGCGGCGAACAACGCGTCCGCCGCCGGCACGCTGGTGCCGCTGTTGACGCTCGGGCTGCCGACCTCGGCAACGGCTGCAATGATGCTGGCGGGCTTCCAGCAATACGGCCTCAACCCGGGGCCGCTGCTGTTCGCGGAGCGGCCCGACCTGGTGTGGGGCCTGATCGCGAGCCTGTTCATCGCCAACGGCATGCTGCTGGTGCTCAATCTGCCGCTGGTCGGGCTCTGGGTGCGGCTGCTGGCGATTCCGCAGCCCTGGCTCTATGCCGGCATCCTGGTATTCGCGACCATGGGCACGATCGCGGCGAAGCCGTCGGTCGTCGAGCTGTCGATGCTGGCGGCGTTCGGCGTGATGGGCTTTCTGATGCGCCGGTTCGACTTCCCGATCGCGCCCGTCGTGATCGGGCTGATCCTCGGGCCGATCGCCGAAAGCCAGCTGCGTCGCGCGCTGGCGATCAGCCTCGGCGATCCCATGGTGCTGCTGCAAAGCCCGATGTCGGCGACGCTGCTCGGCATCGCGCTGATCGCTCTGCTGGCGCCGTTCGTGCTCAAGGGGGTCGGGCGATTCAAGGCGAACGAGGATTAGCGCGCGACCAGACCGTAAAAGGCCCGCTCCGGGGCTCGCATTTCGGAGCGGGCCAGTCTGGGCACGGCAAATATCGCCGCGACGCGAAACCTAGCGCGACAAGCTGACACCACCCTGACGACGGCGAAAAAAGCGAGGCGGCCGAATGCGGCCTCTCGGTCACATGATTTTCCGTGAACGGAATGTTCAGCTCACCATTTGTAGGCGAGGCTCGCCGTGATGCGGCGGCGATCGCCGTAGTAGCAGGAGCTGATGGTCGCGCAGCTCGCGACGTAGATCTTGTCGGTGACGTTCACGACATTGAGCGCCGCGCGCCAGTTGTTGTCCCATTCGTAATGCAAGGCGAGATCGCCCAGCACGACCCCAGGGACGCGCGCGGTGTTCGCGGTGTCGGCAAAGGACGAGCCGACATAGCGCACGCCGCCGCCGAAGCCGAAGCCCGTGAGCGGGCCGTCGCGGAAGGTGTAGTCGGTCCACACTGAGGCGAGCTGCCGCGGCGCGTTGGTCGGCACGGTGCCGATCAGCGCAGGATTGAGATCCTTGCTGACGAACAGCTCGTAATTGGTGTAGCTCGCCACCAGCTTGAAGTCGCGCGTGATGTTCGCGACCGCCTCGAGCTCGACGCCGCGCGAGGTGACTTCGCCGTTCTGGGTCTGGAACAGCGGGTTGTTCGGATCGGTGGTCAGCGCGTTCTTGCGCTTGAGGTCGAAATACGCGACGCCGAACCGTGCGTTGAGCCCGACCGGCTCGTATTTGACGCCGACCTCGGTCTGCTCGGAGGTTTCCGGCAGCAGCAATTGGCCGGCCGCGGTGGTGCCGATGACCGGATTGTAGCCCGTCATGTAGGAGACGTAGGGCGCAACGCCGCTGTCGAAATTGTAGATCGCGCCGACACGGCCGGAGAACTTGCTGTCGTCGCGGCCCTGGGACGCGCCGATCCGGTTGTTGTTGGTGAGATCGACCCAGTCCTGGCGTCCGGACAGCACGACCGTCAGACGGTCGAGCTTAACCTGATCCTGCAGATAGAGGCCGGCCATGCCCTGGGCGAGATAGCCGTTCTGATAGAGCGGGCCGCTGTACGGCAGGTTGGTGCCGTAGACCGGATTGAGCACGTTGAGATTCGTGCCCATGCCAAAACCCTGGCGGTCGTCGATGCCGTAATATTTCAGATCGACGCCGACCAGCGCGGTGTGCTGCAGCGCGCCGGTGGCGAAGCGGTATTCGAGCTGATTGTCGAGGTTGAGCTGGGTGGCGATGCCGCGGGTGTAGAAATTGCCGCGGGTGATGTCGGCGGCGGCCGGCGTCGTCGCGTAGCCGAGCCCGTAGAGGCCGGCATAATAGACGTCGACATGCGCCATGCGCGCGTTCTGGCGGAAATCGACGCTGTCGGTCACGCTCTTCTGGAACTGGTAGCCGACCATCTGCTGGTCGCGGCGGAACTGGTCGGCGCTGGGATCGCCGACGAACAGGCTGGTCGGAATCCGGCCGAACGGCGCGCTGGTGACGGTGCCGACATAGGGCAGGAAGTTCAGCGCGCGGGTGTTGCTGTGCGAGGCCATGCCGAACACGGTGAGGCTGGTGTCGGCATCGGGCCGCCAGGTCACCGACGGGGCAAGGAAGAAGTTGTTGTTGTAGACATAGTCGGTCTGGGTGCCGCCGCCCTGGGCCTGGCCGACGAGGCGGTACTGCACCTGGCCATTGCCGGGCTGCGCCGTCGCGCCGCCGATGTCGAACTGGGTATAGGCGTTGCCGAAATTGTTGACGCCGGTCTCGATGTAGCGAATGGGCTCGGCCTGCGGCAACTTGCTCACCGCGTTGACGAGGCCGCCCGGCGCCGAGCCGCCATAAAGGATGCCGGATGGACCGCGCAGCACCTCGACGCGCTCGAGATTGAAGGGCTGCAGCTTCCAGCTCGCATAGGAGGTGTAGAACAGCTGCAGGCCGTCGAGGAACAGCGACTCGTTCTGCGCGGGGAAGCCGCGGATCATGAACCAGTCGTTGCGGAAATCGGCACCATAGGTGCCGCCGATGACGCCTGGCGTGTAGCGCAGCACCTCGTCGAACTTGCTGACGATCTTCTGGTCGCGGATCTGCTCGGCGCTGATGACGGACACCGATTGCGGGGTCTGGATGATCGGCGTGCTGGTCTTGGTGCCGCTGGCGCTCAGCCGCGCCAGATAGCCGGTGACCGGGCCGTTGGCGCGTTCGTGTCCGCCGCCGGCGCCCGCGGGCTGCTGAGCGGTCTGTGGCTGCGCGCCCACTGGCGCGGCCGTTGCGCGGCGCGAGGCGCTGCGCGGGCGTGCGGCTCGTTGCGACGGCTGCTGTGATCGCGCCGCCTGCCGCTGCGGCGCTTCGACGGTCACGGACGGCAATTGCGTCTGGGCGAAGACATCGTCCGCACCGACAACCGAAAGCACCGCGACAGCCGAAGCGGCAAACCGCTGCGGCCGAATCCACGTGCACGACATTTATTCCATGCTCCATAAAAAAATCTTGAGCGAGTCGTTATCACGGTGATTTTCGCGAGCGGCCTGCGCGCGGTTAGAAGCTGTCGAAGTTGCGCGCAAAGCTTGTCCGTGTGACCGGGGGACAACGGCGCATGACGGGCAATTGCACGCATCGCGTGAGAGCTTTGAATCGATCCAGTGTTGAACGATTCAAAAATCGGACGATTCAAAAATCGTCTTGCCGTCTCGCGAGACAATGCAACGCGAATCGCGCGCGACATGATCAAGCGAGTCCGATGTCGCGTGGTTGCGCGAGTAGCGCTTGTAAACCTTAAGGCGCTGGTCGTCTTGTCCCTGAATCCCGCGCGGTCGGGAAGGGGCGTCACGTTCCATGCGGCGGCCGGCTCAGCCGTGTTCGCCGGGCCGGCTGGAACCGGGTGGCGGGGGCGGCCGTCCGGCCGGTTGGCAATCCCCGCCATCCCCACCATATCTGGCATAATTGACCGGCAGGGACCGCAACCGCTTGGCCATTTTGGGGCGATGTGATAACGCTCTGAAACCAGCTTCGACCGCCACTCGTGACCGTCCGCATCCCGCCTAAAGGCTTGCGGCGGTGGAGATATTTCGCCGATGACCTCATCCACCAAGACCGCTTCCGCGCCCGATTCCTTCTTCACGGCTGGTCTCGCCGAGGCCGATCCCGAGATCGCCGCCGCGATCAAGGGCGAGCTCGGCCGGCAGCGTCATGAGATCGAGCTGATCGCCTCGGAAAACATCGTCAGCCGCGCCGTGCTGGAGGCGCAGGGCTCGGTGATGACCAACAAATACGCGGAGGGTTATCCGGGCGCGCGCTACTACGGCGGTTGCGAGTGGGTCGACGTCGCCGAGACGCTGGCGATCGAGCGCGCCAAGAAGCTGTTCGGCGCCGGCTTCGCCAACGTCCAGCCGAACTCCGGCAGCCAGATGAACCAGGCGGCGTTTCTGGCGCTGCTGCAACCCGGCGACACCTTCATGGGCCTCGACCTCGCGGCCGGCGGCCATCTCACCCACGGCTCGCCGGTCAACATGTCCGGCAAGTGGTTCAAGGCCGCACACTACACCGTGCGCCGCGAGGACCAGATCATCGACATGGACGAAGTGCAGAAGCTGGCCGAGCAGGTCAAGCCGAAGCTGATCATCGCCGGCGGCTCGGCCTATTCGCGCGCCTGGGACTTCAAGCGCTTCCGCGAGATCGCGGACTCGGTCGGCGCGTATCTGTTGGTCGACATGGCGCATTTTGCGGGCCTCGTCGCCGGCGGCGTGCATGCCTCGCCGGTGCCGTATGCCCACGTCACCACCACGACGACGCACAAGTCGCTGCGCGGCCCGCGCGGCGGCCTGATCCTCACCAATGACGAGACGCTGGCCAGGAAGCTGAACTCGGCGATCTTCCCGGGCCTGCAGGGCGGTCCGCTGATGCACGTCATCGCCGCCAAGGCTGTCGCGTTCGCCGAAGCGCTGCGGCCGGATTTCAAGGTCTACGCCAAGAACGTGGTCGAGAACGCCAAGGCGCTGGCGGAGACGCTGCGGGGCCACGGCCTCGATATCGTGTCCGGCGGCACCGACAACCATCTGATGCTGGTCGACCTCAGGCCGAAGGGGCTGAAGGGCAACATCTCCGAGAAGGCGCTGGTGCGCGCCGCCATCACCTGCAACAAGAACGGCATTCCGTTCGATCCCGAAAAGCCGTTCGTCACCTCGGGCCTGCGGCTCGGCACGCCGGCGGCGACCACGCGCGGCTTCGGCGTCGCCGAGTTCAAGCAGGTCGGCGGCATGATCGCCGAAGTGCTGAACGCGCTGGCGCAGTCGCCGGACGGCAAGGCGCCGCTGGTCGAGGCCGCGATCAAGGAGCGCGTCAAGGCGCTGACCGATCGCTTCCCGATCTATCAGTAAAAGGTCCGTATCGTTTTTTTGAGCATGATCTCTTCGGAAAACCGCTTCGCACTTTTCCGGATCATGCTCGTGTAGAGGTCCCGTCGGATGCGCTGCCCGAGCTGCAATTCTCTCGATACGCAGGTCAAGGACTCGCGTCCGACCGAGGACTCCGCGGTCATCCGCAGGCGGCGCGTCTGCATGGCCTGCAACTTCCGCTTCACGACCTTCGAGCGGGTGCAGCTGCGCGAGCTGACCGTCATCAAGCGCAACGGCCGCCGCGTGCCGTTCGACCGCGACAAGCTGGTGCGCTCGCTGCAGATCTCCTTGCGCAAGCGCCCGGTGGAATCCGAGCGGGTGGAGAAGATGGTGTCCACCATCGTGCGCGAGCTCGAAAGCGGCGGCGAGGCCGAGGTCTCCTCGGAGGCGATCGGCGAGATCGTGATGGAGCATCTGCGCCAGCTCGACGACGTCGCCTATGTGCGCTTCGCCTCGGTCTATCGTAATTTCCGCGAGGCCAAGGACTTCGAGGCCGTGCTCGACGAATTGACCGGCGAAGAGGACCCGCGGCTCGCGACGCTACGCAAATGATCTTCCGCATTCTGGAAGACCAGTTCGCGCAGAAGGCCAAAGAGGCCAAGGAAGCGGCAAAGGCAGCCGATCTGCGCTTCATGCAGCTGGCGCTGGCGCTTGGCCGGCGCGGGCTCGGGCGTACCTGGCCCAATCCGGCGGTCGGCGCCGTGATCGTCAAGGACGGCGTCATCGTTGGCCGCGGCTGGACGCAAGCAGGCGGCCGCCCGCATGCCGAGGTCGAGGCACTCAGGCGCGCAGGCGATGCCGCGCGCGGCGCCACGCTCTATGTGACGCTCGAACCCTGCTCGCATTTCGGCCGCTCGCCGCCCTGTGCGGACGCCGTGGTTGCGGCCGGGCTCGCCCGCGTCGTCTCGGCGATCGAGGATCCCAATCCGGAAGTCGCGGGGCAGGGGCATGCCAAGCTGCGCGCCGCCGGCATCGCGGTCGACGTCGGGCTGTGCGCGGCGGAGGCCGCGCGCGACCATGCCGGACACTTCCGCCGCATCCGCGACAAGCGCCCGCATGTGATCCTCAAGCTCGCGGTGTCCGCCGACGACAAGATCGCAGCCAGCGGCCACAAGCCGGTCGCGATATCAGGCGAGGCCGCGCGGACCCGGGTGCATTTGCTACGCGCGCAGAGCGACGCGATCCTGGTCGGCATCGGCACGGTCAAGGCCGACGATCCGCTTTTGACCTGCCGGTTGCCGGGGATGGCGGCGCGCTCGCCGGTGCGCCTGGTGCTGGATCGCGCGCTGCGGATTTCGGGCGACAGCCGCCTGGTGCATTCGGCGCGCGAGACGCCGCTCTGGGTGCTGACATCTGACATGGCGGAGGCGCCTGCCGCGGTGAAGTTAGGTGCCGCCGGCGCGCAGGTGATCCGCGTCACCGCCAGCGCGCCCCAAGGGCTCGATCTGTCCTCCGTTCTGCATGCGCTGGCGGAGAAGGGGATCTCGCGGCTGCTGGTCGAGGGCGGATCGCGCGTGGCAAATTCTTTCGTGGCAGGCGGCTTGGTCGATGAAATCTGGCTGTTGCGCGGACCCGATGCGATCGGTGCCGACGGCGTTCCCGGGCTGGACGCAATGCCGCTCGACGCAATCACGCAGTCGCCGGCCTTTCGGCTTCGTGCTAGCGAAACCCTCGGTGAAGATGTTTTAACGATCTATGATCGTTCGTAGGCTGTCATGGCCGGGCTTGTCCCGGCCATCCACGACTTCCATCTAGCGTGCGGCCAAGACGTGGATGCCCGGGACAAGCCCGGGCATGACGAAGAGTAAGGGGTTTTGTTGTGTTTACCGGAATTGTCACCGATATCGGTGAGATCACCAGCCTGAAGCAGGTCGCGCAGGGGCAACTGCATCGCATGCGAATTGCCTGCGACTACGACCAGATCACGATCGCCGACGGCGCCTCGATCGCCTGCAACGGCGTCTGCCTCACCGTCGTCGCCTCCGGCACCGCCGATGGCAAGACCTGGTTCGATGTCGATGCCGCGGCCGAGACGCTCGGCATGACCACCGCCAAGCATTGGCGGCAGGGCGGCCGGCTCAATCTCGAGCGCGCGCTCAAGATCGGCGACGAACTCGGCGGTCACGTCGTGGCCGGGCATGCCGACGGCATCGCCACCATCGTCAAGCGCGAGGACCTGCCCGACATGGCGCGCTTCGAGCTGCGAACCAGCCGCGAACTGGCGCGTTTCATCGCGGCGAAGGGGTCGGTCACGCTGGACGGCGTGTCGCTGACCGTGAACACGGTCGACGATGTCGGCTTTTCGGTGCTGATCATCCCGCACACGCTTGCTGTCACGACCCTGAGCGGCTGGAAGGCCGGCAGCGAGGTCAATATCGAGGTCGATCTGATGGCCCGCTACGCGGCGCGGCTGTCGGAGATGAAATAGCTTCGGCCTGGGCATTGCGGCCAACACAGACGTCCCTATCTGCCTATGCGCCTCGGGCGATTATCAGCCCGGGCGGCCTATGCATTGCAGGCGAACCCGGCCTGAAAAATCGGGCTGATCGCGGTGACATCCGGGCCAGTATTGCCCTTGGCTTTAGCCCCTGCTGCGCCTAAAACGCTGCACAACTCCTCCCCAAGTTCCGATTGGTATTGCAATGGCTGACGCGCGGCGCGCACCCCTGAAGGACCAGACCGACATTACCGGCGCACGCGTGCTGATCGTCGAAGCGCGGTTCTATGACGACATCCAGGATGCGCTGCTGGAAGGCGCGCTTGCCGAGATCAAGGCCGCAGGCGCCAGCCATGACGTGATCACGGTGCCGGGCGCGCTGGAGATTCCGGCGGCGATCGCGATCGCGATCGATGCGGCTGAAACGAACGGCAAGCCTTATGACGCGGCGATCGCGCTCGGCTGCGTGGTGCGCGGCGACACCATCCATTTCGAGATCGTCTCGCAGGAGTCCTCGCGCGGATTGATGGATTTGGCCGTCAGCCGGAAATTCCCGCTCGGCAACGGCATCCTCACCGTCAACACCGAGGCGCAGGCCTGGGCGCGGGCGCGCGCCAGTGAACTCAACAAGGGCGGCGACGCGGCGCGTGCGGCGCTGGCGATGCTGCGGATCAAACGCCGCCTGGCAAAGGCTTGACCATGGCTGACAACAAGAAGCCCGCGAAAGCCCCCGACAGAAAGGCCAACCGCCGCGGCGCGGCACGGCTCGCGGCGGTGCAGGCGCTCTACCAGATGGACATTGGCGGCGCCGGCATCAACGACATCTTCGCCGAGTTCGAGAGCCACTGGCTCGGCAACGAGGTCGAGGGCGAGAAATATTTGCCGGCGGAAGCCGCGTTTTTCCGCGACGTGGTCTCCGGTGTGGTGCGCGACCAGGCCAGGCTCGATCCGCTGATCGACGAGGCGCTGTCGAAGGGCTGGCCGTTGAAGCGGATCGACGCCATCCTGCGCGCGGTGCTGCGGGCAGGCTCCTACGAGCTCGAGCACCGCAAGGACGTGCCGGGCCGCGTGGTGGTCTCCGAATATGTCGACGTCGCGCACGCCTTCGTCGAAAAGGACGAAACCGGCATGGTCAACGCCGTGCTCGACCAGATCGCGCGCCAGTTCCGCGGCGACGAGTTTGTGCGGAGCTGAGTGGAGACATATGATCGCTTGACCGTCACCCTGAGGAGGCCGCGCAGCGGCCGTCTCGAAGGGCGACGGCCCGGCTGGGGCCGTGCATCCTTCGAGGCTCGCTCCGCTCGCACCTCAGGATGACGGGGCTGCTATCGTGACGCAGAGCGACAAACCGATATCCGGCGAAGACTCCCTGATCGCGCGCTATTTCAAGCCGCTCGCGACCGATCCGGGGGCGTTCGGGCTCGACGATGACGCCGCCGCGCTGAGGGCTGATGGCGAGGACATCGTGGTCACCACGGACGCCATCGTCGAGGGCGTGCACTTCCTTCCGGATGATCCGCCCGACACGCTGGCGCGCAAGGCGCTGCGGGTGAACCTCTCCGACATCGCCGCCAAGGGCGCGGTGCCGGCGGGCTTCGTGCTGACGCTGGCGCTGCGCGGCGCCGAGGAGGCCTGGCTGAAGCCGTTTGCCCGGGCGCTCGGCGAGGACGCCGCAGATTTCGGCTGCCCGCTGCTCGGCGGCGACACGGTCTCGACACCGGGGCCGCTGATGATCTCGATCACCGCGTTCGGCCGGGTGCCGCAGGGCACGATGGTGCATCGCGCGGGAGCGCAGGCCGGCGACCGCGTGTTCGTCACCGGTACGATCGGAGACGCCGCGCTCGGTCTCGATGTGCTCCGGGGTGGCCCGGTCGCCGCGGCTCTGGCGGACGATGTCGTCGGGCGGGATTTTCTTGCCGCCCGTTACCGTGTTCCGCAGCCGCGCAACGCCTTGGCCAAGGCCGTCCGCACCCACGCCAGCGCCGCGATGGATGTGTCCGACGGTCTTGCCGGCGATCTGACCAAGCTTTGTGCAGCCAGTGGTGTGGCGGCCGTGATCAATGTGCCGAGTGTCCCGTTGTCGGCTGCAGCTGCAGGGCTGCTCGCGCGCAAGGCGATCGACATCGAGACCTTGGTGGCCGGCGGTGATGATTACGAGCTCTTGTGCGCGGTCCCGAGCGATCATGTCGACGCGTTTCTGCGGGACGCACGGCAGGCCAAGATCGCGGTAACCGCAATCGGCGGCCTGATCGCAGGCTCGTCGCCACCAAGCTTCCTTGACGGGCAGGGCCGGGAACTGAAGTTGAAGCGGCTGTCCTACAGCCATTTCTAGAGCGGTTTCGAGCGAAGCGGGCACCGGTTCACGTTAAGAAAACGCGTCGGAACGGAAGCCGCGCTGGACTTCCCGCGCCTGATCGCGCCGATTTTCCTTCTAAATAGCTGCCGATATCGGCGATTTCGGCCACAGGTGGCGTTGCACAGCGGTAACGATTTTGGCAAGGTCGCGCCCGATTTGAGGCAATCCGTTTTTGGGGAGGATTGTCCTCGCAAAATAAGCGCCTGCCGCCCCCTAGCGGCACAAGAAGGCGCGGGGGTTACATCAAGGATCTGAGGCAACATGACAGCTTTATGGTTGATTGTGCTCTGCGGGGCGCTTTCCATCGTCTACGCGATCTGGGCGACGCAGTCGGTCTTGAACGCGGATGCGGGTAATCCGCGCATGCAGGAAATCGCGGCCGCGGTGCGCGAGGGCGCACAGGCCTATCTGCGGCGGCAGTACACTACGATCGGCATGGTCGGTATCGTGATCTTCGTGGTGCTGGCCTACTTCCTGGGCCTGCTCGTGGCGATCGGCTTTGCGATCGGCGCCATCCTGTCGGGGGCTGCCGGCTTCATCGGCATGAACGTCTCGGTGCGCGCCAACGTCCGCACCGCGCAGGCGGCAACCACCTCGCTCGCCGGCGGCCTCGAGCTCGCCTTCAAGGCGGGCGCGATCACCGGCATGCTGGTTGCCGGTCTCGCGCTGCTCGGCGTCACCATCTACTTCATGGTGCTGGTCAAGTTCATGGGTCTCGAAGCGGGCAGCCGCACCGTGGTCGACGCCATGGTGGCGCTCGGCTTCGGCGCCTCGCTGATCTCGATCTTCGCCCGTCTCGGCGGCGGCATCTTCACCAAGGGTGCGGACGTCGGCGGCGACCTCGTCGGCAAGGTCGAGGCCGGCATCCCCGAGGACGATCCGCGTAACCCGGCCACCATCGCCGACAACGTCGGCGACAATGTCGGCGACTGCGCCGGCATGGCGGCGGACCTGTTCGAGACCTATGCGGTGACCGCGGTCGCCACCATGGTGCTCGCGGCGATCTTCTTCGCCAAGACGCCGATCCTGGTGAACATGATGACGCTGCCGCTCGCGATCGGCGGCATCTGCATCATCACCTCGATCATCGGCACCTTCTTCGTCAAGCTCGGTGCGAGCCAGTCCATCATGGGTGCCCTCTACAAGGGCCTGATCGCCACCGGCATCCTGTCGTTGGTCGGCGTCGCGCTCGTGATCAATTGGCTGGTCGGCTTCGGCAAGCTCGACGGCGTCGACTATACCGGCATGGCGCTGTTCTGGTGCGGCGTGGTCGGTCTCGTCGTCACCGGCCTGATCATCTGGATCACCGAATACTACACCGGCACCGACTACCGCCCGGTGAAGTCGATCGCCTCGGCCTCGGTCACCGGTCACGGCACCAACGTGATCCAGGGGCTCGCGGTCTCGATGGAAGCGACCGCGCTGCCCGCGATCGTGATCATCGCCGGCATCCTGGTCACCTACAGCCTGGCCGGCCTGTTCGGCATCGCGATCGCGACCGCCACCATGCTGGCGCTGGCCGGCATGATCGTCGCGCTCGACGCCTTCGGCCCGGTCACCGACAATGCCGGCGGCATCGCCGAGATGGCGGGGCTGCCCAAGGAAGTGCGCAAGTCGACCGACGCGCTCGACGCGGTCGGCAACACCACCAAGGCGGTGACCAAGGGCTACGCGATCGGCTCCGCCGGTCTCGGTGCGCTGGTGCTGTTTGCGGCCTATAATCAGGACCTCAAATTCTTCATCAGCGACGCCAACGCCCATGCCTACTTCAAGGGCGTCAACCCGGACTTCTCTCTGAACAATCCTTACGTCGTGGTCGGCCTGCTGTTCGGCGGCCTGCTGCCGTATCTGTTCGGTGCGATGGGCATGACCGCGGTCGGTCGCGCCGCCGGTGCGATCGTCGAGGAAGTGCGCCGTCAGTTCCGCGAGAAGCCCGGCATCATGCAGGGCACCGACAAGCCGGACTACGGCAAGGCGGTCGACCTGCTGACCCGGGCGGCGATCAAGGAGATGATCATCCCGTCGCTGCTGCCGGTGCTGTCGCCGATCGTGGTCTACTTCCTGATCTACGCCATCGCGGGCGGCGGCGCAGCCGGCAAGTCGGCGGCATTCTCCGCGGTCGGCGCCATGCTGCTCGGCGTCATCGTCACCGGTCTGTTCGTCGCGATCTCGATGACCTCGGGCGGCGGCGCATGGGACAACGCCAAGAAATACATCGAGGACGGCCACTACGGCGGCAAGGGCTCTGACGCCCACAAGTCCGCGGTGACCGGCGATACCGTCGGCGATCCCTACAAGGACACGGCGGGCCCGGCGGTGAACCCGATGATCAAGATCACCAACATCGTGGCGCTGCTGCTGCTGGCGATCCTGGCGCACTGAGCGGCGGACACAACTGAAGCGAAGCCCCGCGGTGAAAGCCGCGGGGTTTTATTTTTGAAGCAGACGCGAACAACACGGAGATCAATCGATGTCGCTCTCATCCGCACGGAACTACGCGCTCCGCGCTTCCAAATCACAGGATCAGAAGGAGGCCATCGAGCTGCTCTCGAAGGCGATCCTGGAACTGGCGATGTCGATTGAAGCAACCGACGCCAAGGTCAAGAAGATCAACAAGTCGTCGTAGCATGAGGCGCAACATGCTCAGGAATGCTTGTGACGGCGGCCGCTACTTGACCTCCATCTGCAAGCCTTCCTTCTCGATGATCGCCGCGAACTTCTTCGTCTCCGCATTGACGAAATCGGAGAACTGCTGGGGCGTGCCGTAGTCGGCGCGCGCGCCCATGCCGGCGATGTTCTTCTTGACGTCGTCGCGCTCCAGCATCGCCTTGACCTGGCGGTTCAGCTCGTCGAGCACCGGGGCAGGCGCGGTCTTCGGCAGGAAGACGCCGAACCAGGACGAGACGTCGAAATTTGCCAGTTCCGGCGCGCCCTCGCGCATCGTCGGCAGGCTCGGTGCGGAATCGCTGCGCTCCGGCGTGGTGACACAGAGGCCGTTGAGCTTGCCGTCCTGCACCTGCGGCAGCGACGGATAGAGATTGTCGAACAGGATCTGGATGTCGCCGGCGAGCCCGGCCTGCAATGCGGGACCGGCGCCGCGGAACGGCACGTGCGTCATCTTCAGCCCGGTGAGTTGCAGGAACCAGGCGCCGGTGAGGTGAGGGCTCTGTCCGGTGCCGGACGAGCCGTAGGTGAGCTTGTCGGGGTTCTTCTTCAGGAAGGCGATCAATTCGGGGATCGACTTGAGGCCGGTCGATGGATGCGCCGACACGATGTTCGGAATCCGGATCATGTTGGAGACCGGCTGCAACTGGTCGGCCTTGTAGGTGAGGTTGCGGAAGATGCTGTAGGCGATCGCGTTGGGACCGGGATTGCCGATCAGGATGGTGTGGCCGTCGCCCTTGGCGCGCGCGACCTCGGATGTGCCGATGGTGCCGCCGGCGCCGGAGCGATTCTCCACCACCACCGACTGGCCCCAGAGCGGCTGCAAATGCGCGGCGAGCAGCCGTCCCATCACGTCGGTTGAGCCGCCCGCCGCCGCCGGCACGATGATGCGGACGGTCTCGGCTGGCCGCCAGTCGCCGGCGCCGAGGCTCGCGCGCGGCAGGATCGACGCGGCCGTCAATGCGGCCGTGCCCGACAATACCGTACGACGGGAAAATCTCTTGGCTCTCATGCGTTTACCCCCTGCTCAGGCTCTTGTTGCGAGCAAACTAGGGGACCGCTTGCCCGTCGGGCAAGCGACAACTTGGCGCAGCGGCCTATGCTTTGGACTCCAGTTTGACGCGTTTCTTCACGCGAACCGGAGTCCACTTCGCTCTAGTTGAAGCTCAGCAGCTTGAAGAGCGGTGTCAGGTAGGACATTTCCTGGCCCGACGTCGGCGTGGACCGGCTGACGAAGTCGAAGATCTTGCCGTCCTTCAGGCCGTAATTGGCGAGCCGGCGCACCTGCCGGTTCTTGTCGAAATAGACCGCGATCACGCGCTGGTCGATCACCCGCTGATTCATGAAGGCGACCGGGCGGGAGGTCCGCTGCGAGATGTAATAAAACACCTCGCCGTCCAGCGTTGCGACCGTCGAGGGCGTGCCGAGCACGATGAGCACCTGGTCCTGGCTCGCGCCGATCGGGATTTGCTCGAGCGCCCCTTCCGGCAGGATGTAGCCCTTCTGGAATTGTTCGCCGGCGCAGCCGCCGAGCGCGGCGCAGACGAGGCCGATCGCCGCGACGGCGCGGAGACGCGAAAAAAACCCGCGCGCGGAAGCGGCGCGAGACTGTCGTGAAAGCGTGTGGTTCATCGGCGGAACTGATCCGTCCCCTTGCATCGGCCGAGGCATTGACGTACCGGGCAGCTCAATGGATTGCAATCATGCCGAGCTCCAATGGGCGACCTCTCAACAGGCGACCCTTTGGGGACCGGCAGCCGGAACCCGTCATGCTTTGGCCGTTCAATCACTTCAGAAGACCCCGGGTGCCCGCGCGCAGCACCATTGAGACCATCTATGGCATGATCGTGACGCAGGCGCGAGAACCGTTGTTTTACCGTGACTTGGGCGTTCCGGACACGGTTAACGGCCGTTTTGACCTGCTTCTGATGCACTTGTGGCTGGTGCTGCGGCGACTGAAATCCGTCGAGGGTGGCGCGGGGCTGTCCCAGGCCCTGTTCGATCATTTCTGCATCGATATGGACGACAATCTGCGCGAAATGGGCGTCGGCGACCTCACGGTGCCGAAGCGCATGCAGGCGTTCGGTGAAGCCTTCTATGGCCGCACCGCGGCCTATGATCTGGCGCTGACCGACAGCGAGACGGCCTTGGCCGAGTCGTTCTGCAAGAACATCCTCAACGGTCAGAACATCGACAAGGCCCGCCAGCTCGCCGTCTATGCCAGGGTGGCGATGGAAGGGCTGGCGCGCGCCGATCTCGCGGCGTTGGCCAAGGGCGCGTGGCGCTTTCCGGTACCACAGGCTGCGGGGACGGCGGCATGAGCGGCGGCACCACAGGGCAGCCCGATGCACGGCGCGACCGCGACCCCTGGCGGGTTCTCGTCAATGTCGCGCAGATCCCGGAGACCGGCCTGCATCGCGAGATCGCGGCCGACGAAGCGGCGCGCAAGGCGATGGCCGAAGTTGCCGGGTTGCGGGAAGTCGTCTCCGCGCATGCGGAGTTCGATCTGCAGCCCAAGCGCGACGGCAGCTACCACGTCACCGGCAGAGTTAAGGCCAGGGTCGGGCAGACCTGCGTGGTGACGCTCGATCCGATCGAGAACGAGATCGATGAGCCGATCGACGTGGTGTTCGCGCCGCCCGAGCAGATTCCCCAAATGGCCGACCTGGTCGACGACGCCGACGGCAGCGATGAGGAAACGCCGGACCCGCCGGAGCCGATCGTCGGCGGCTTCATCGACATCGGCCGGCTCGCCACCGATGCGCTGTTCCTCGGCGTAGACCCGTATCCGCGCAAGGTGGATGCGGTCTTTGAACAGAAGCCTGAAGCGGCTGATCCGGAAAATCATCCTTTCGCGGCGCTGAAGGCGCTGAAGGAAAAGCCGGACGGCAAGAAGCCCAAGGGAAGTTGAGGCGCCTGGCGCCACATTTGCGGGGATGGCTTGCCTGCAAGCTTGCGCGAGCGGGGTTCCCAATTACTTCAAATATGCGTCACAATGCATTGAAATACAATGTATTTCTGGTATGTTTGAATGTGTTGCGTGACGGTTCGGCAGCTGCCTCATTTGCGGTCAAGAGGTTGTGTCGGATCGAGGACACGCTATTGTCGCGGCCCGGCCGGGACGCGAGTTGGTGTTTCGCCGCGCGCCGTTGACGGCGGTGACTTCAAGCTCGCGGTCTTCGTCTGAAGGCTGCGGGAAAGCAGGCTTCCGGGACGTTCATGCCTCAAAAGGTTCGAATAGCGCTTGACGCCATGGGGGGCGATGTCGGCGCTTCCGTCGTCATTCCCGGCGCCGCAATCTCGTTAAGCCGTCATCCCGACAGCGAATTCCTGCTGGTCGGGGACCGGGCCCAGATCGAGCCGGAGCTCGCCAAGCATCCGGCGCTGAAGGCGGTATCGAAAGTGATCCATACCGACGTCGCCGTGAAGAACGATGAGAAGCCGAGCCAGGCGCTGCGGCGGACCCGCAGGGCGTCCTCGATGTGGCTCGCGATCGACGCCGTGAAGCATGGCGAGGCCGACGTTGCGGTCTCCGCCGGCAACAGCGGCGCGCTGATGGCGATGGGCAGCCTCAATCTGCGGACGCTGCCCGGTGTCGACCGCCCGGCGCTTGCCGCGGTGTGGCCGACGCTGCGCGGCGACTCTGTCGTGCTCGACCTCGGCGCCACGATCGGCGGCGACGCCCGCCATCTGGCGACGCTGGCGGTGATGGGCAGCGCCATGGCGAGCGTGCTGTTCAACCGCGAACGGCCGACCGTCGGCCTGCTCAATATCGGGTCCGAGGAGATCAAGGGGCACGGGGAAATCCGCGAGGCGGCCGAGATGCTGCGCGCGATGAACTCAACCCAGTTCAATTATATCGGCTTCGTCGAGGGCGACGCGATCGGCAAGGGCCTCGCCGACGTCATCGTGTCGGAAGGTTTCAGCGGCAACATCGCGCTCAAGGCCGCCGAGGGAACCGCGCGCCAGATGTTCACGCTGCTGCGCGAGGCCATGTCATCGAGCTGGCTGGCGCGGATCGGCTATTTGCTGGCCCGCGGCGCGTTCCAGAAGCTGCGCGACAAGCTCGATCCCAACAAGTCGAATGGCGGCCTGCTGCTCGGCCTGAAGGGCGTGGTGGTCAAGAGCCATGGCGGCACCAACGCGGAAGGCTTTGCCTATGCGGTGGATGTTGGCTATGAGATGGCCCACTTCGATCTCCTCACCAAGATCAATCAGATGCTCAATCGCGACGGCAGCGCCCTGGTGCAGGCGCAGACCGCGCAGGAGGCTGTCTCGTGACTGCTATACGTTCGGTAGTGCTCGGCTGCGGCTCATATTTGCCGGAGCGGGTTTTGACCAATGCCGAACTGGCCAGCCGGATCGACACGTCGGATGACTGGATCGTGCAGCGCACCGGCATCAGCGAGCGCCACATCGCGGCCGACGACGAATTCACCTCGCATCTGGCGATCAAGGCGGCGCAGGCCGCGCTCGCCCATGCGCAAGTCGATGCGCAGTCGATCGACCTGATCGTGCTCGCGACCTCGACGCCCGACAACACCTTTCCCGCCACCGCGGTCGCCGTCCAGCACGGGCTCGGCATCAACCATGGCGTCGCCTTCGACCTGCAAGCGGTCTGTTCCGGCTTCGTTTTCGCGCTGGCCACCGCCGACAATTTCCTGCGCGCCGGCACCCACAAGCGGGCGCTGGTGATCGGTGCCGAAACCTTCTCGCGCATCCTCGACTGGGACGACCGCGGCACCTGCGTGCTGTTCGGCGACGGCGCCGGCGCGGTCGTGCTGGAGGCGCAGCAGCATTCCGGCACCACCAGCGACCGCGGCGTGTTGACGACGCATCTGCGCTCCGACGGCCGCCACAAGGCGAAGCTGTTCGTCGATGGCGGGCCCGGCTCGACCAGGACGGTCGGGTATCTCCGGATGGAGGGCCGCGAGGTGTTCAAGCACGCCGTCGGCATGATCACCGACGTGATCGTCGACGCCTTCAACGCCACCGGCTTTACCGCCGAGGACATCACCTGGTTCATCCCGCACCAGGCCAACAAGCGAATCATCGATGCGTCGGCGCACAAGCTTCATATTGCGCCGCAGAAGGTGGTCCTGACGGTCGACAAGCACGGCAACACGTCGGCGGCCTCGATCCCGCTCGCGCTGTCGGTCGCCGTGAAGGACGGGCGCGTCAAGAAGGGCGATCTGGTGCTGTTCGAGGCGATGGGCGGCGGCTTTACCTGGGGCTCGGCGCTCGTGCGCTGGTAGCGCATCGCCAAACAGTATCGACAGGTTGCCGGTATCTTTCCTGCGCCTGGGCGTTGGTCACTGTTGACCATTGCGCGCTAAGCTTTTAATTTCAGTCAAGAAATTGTTCGCCGAGAGTGCGGGGCAGGCGATGACCACGGGAACCGGAAAAACAGTTACGCGCGTCGATTTGTGTGAGGCGGTCTACCAAAAGGTGGGTTTGTCGCGCACGGAATCGTCGGCATTTGTCGAGTTGGTGCTGAAGGAGATCACCGATTGCCTGGAAAAGGGCGAGACGGTGAAGCTGTCCTCATTCGGCTCCTTCATGGTGCGCAAGAAGGGCCAGCGTATCGGCCGTAATCCGAAGACCGGCACCGAGGTGCCGATTTCGCCGCGGCGGGTGATGGTGTTCAAGCCGTCGGCGATCCTGAAGCAGCGGATCAATGGCCATGTCGTCACCAATGGCGACGGCAGCAAGGCCGACTAGAGCGTTTTCAAGCGAAGTGGATACCCGGTTCGCGTGAAGAAAACGCGGCAACACTAGAATCCGGAGCTCCGGTCCGATTCGATCGGAACGGAAGGGCTCCAGGCATTGAGCTCAAAGGAGCGGGCATTTGGACAAGGCGCCGGATGCGTTCCGTACCATCAGCGAGGTCGCTGATGAACTCGATATTCCACAGCATGTGCTGAGATTCTGGGAAACGCGCTTCGCGCAGATCAAGCCGATGAAGCGCAGCGGCGGACGCCGCTATTATCGCCCCGACGATGTCGACCTGCTCAAGGGCATCCGCCGGCTGCTGTACGGCGAGGGCTACACCATCCGCGGCGTGCAGCGGATCCTGAAGGAGCACGGCATTAAGTCGGTGCAGGGCATCGCCGACCAGACGGCGGCGGTCTCGTTCGGCGCGGTCGAGGAAGCCGTCGGCAACAGCATGGCCGAGCCCGATGACCTCGAGAGCAGCGACGGCCTCGATTTCGACGGCGAGGAGGGCGACGGCGACGAGAAGGGAATCGACTACCGCTTCGTCGATCCCGACGAGGATCCGATCCTGTCGACCTACAAGGCGCACGCTCAGCCGGGCAAAGCGCCCGCCGCGCCGCCGGTTCGCCCCTCCGTCCCGTCAGTCGATCGGGAGCGGCTCGAACGCGTGCTGCAGGAGCTGGTCGCCTGCCGGCAGATGATCGACGCGGCGATGAAGGACGGCTGAGGCAAGGACGCCTGCCAAGGGAACCGGCCTCGGAATACAGTCTTTGAGAGCCGCCCCGCCTTGCGCGAACGCAGGATCGCAGCTAATGGAACGGCATCGGAGCGTGGCGCAGCCCGGTTAGCGCACTAGTCTGGGAGACTAGGGGTCGGAGGTTCAAATCCTCTCGCTCCGACCAAAATAACCAAGTAAAAACAGATACTTGGCGAAATGGTCGAAAACCCAAAAACTCCCAAAATCCTCTCTGGGTTAGGCATGGGTTAGGAAATCAAAAACACACGGTGAGATCAAGTGACATTGGTCGCCCGTGCCGATGTCCTTCCCCAAAAGAAAATCGCCAGCACTGAGGCTGGCGATTGTCCGTCTCAAGCGACCTTCCGGTCCAGTTCGCGCTGCCACTCGACAACCTCGTCGAGGTACCAGGCGACGCGCCCCGATGCGATCGGGCGAGGCTTCGGGAAGTTGCCTTCCTCCACCTGGCGCAGCAGCGTCGATCTGCTGAAGGGCACCTTGGCCAGCACCTGCTTCATGGTGATCATCTGGCGCAGTTCGTTGTCCTGCTTCACAGGCTCAGGGGCGTCGGTGTCCGTCATTTCTTCTTTCCAAATACAGTTTCGATGGTGGGCTCGTTGGCGTTGGATCGCTCAGGAGCGGTCCAGCGTCTCATTGGGTTCTTGGCTCCCTTGACCCTGAAGTCCTGCTCCTGCCGCGCACGGTTGAGCTGGGTGACCATCACCTTGAAGCCGGCGAGGCAGGCCTGGTCCGGATCGCGGAAGGTCTTCGGCTGGCCGTGCTGGTCGTGGACCCACATGGGTGGCTTGCCGGGGATGCCGAAGGTCCCGAAGAAGAGACCATCGACCTGACCGTGACCGACAGCCGTCGAGTAGTAGGAGGTGGCGAGCTTCGTTTTCATGCCACCTCGGCGAAGACTGACCGCTCCAGCATCTTCCGGTTCTGAACCCAGCCACGGAGGTTGCCGTGCAGCTCGGGCTGCTTCCAGTGGTCATGCCTCGGCCGGATGTCGCTCCAGACGTCGCCCTTCACGAACACGTCCGGCGTGGCCTGGTGCTCAGCCGGCGAGGCGTGGAGCGGGCGCGATCCGACCAGGCGATCGTACAGGTCGAGGTCCGCATAGACGCTGGGCTTCTTCCCGTCGTGTGTCAGGTACGACGTGCGGGCGCAGCGAGCGACAGAGATCTTGATCAGCTCCTCGATCGAGCGTTCACCCATGAAGGTGCCCACATACTGGCTGTTCATCGTCGCCATGTGGCGTGCCTCGTAGGGGAGCGGCTGGATGCAGTGCCGGTCGCTCTCCGTGATGAAGGGCAGATGCCATTCACCAGGCTTGAGCTGCGTCGGGACGCTGCCTTCGAATGCACCCTTGATCGCCTTGGCGAGAGCTTCGATTTCCGGCTGGGCGTCCTTGTGGTCCCGCAGCTCGAAGAAGTTGTCCCATTCGGTCGCAGTGATCAGCACGTTGATGTGGGCGAACGGCTCCAGGAGTCGGTTGACGACCTGCTTGTGGTAGCCGGCATCGTCGTAGGCGCGGGCGAATGCGATGGCGTAGTCGCGGGCTTCCAACCACATCTGCTGCGGGCTCAGCAGCGAACCCTTGCGGACGTTGTCGTTGGCGAAGGGGTGCGGGATGTAGTCGGCGAACGGATGCGTGATCGGCGCGTCGTTCTCCTGATCGGCCTGCATGCCCTTCTGGTTCTTGCCCCAGTGGATCGGCATGGCCGTATCGTTGAGGATGTCGTCGATCAGGCGCTTGACCGGGATGGCCCGGGAACTCGAAGCGTTGCGGCTCAGGTTGCGGTCGTACATCACGCCGTCCGGGATCGTGAGGATCTCCATCAGGTCCGGGGTGGACGTGAGCACACGATGCGTCAGCTCTTCGGCGTGGATGAAGCGCGGATATCTGGCGAGAACCGTCTTCAGCTCGATGCCGGCCGGCGAGATGCTGTGCAGGATTTTGGTCGCGGAGATGGTCATAGAGGGTCAGTTTTCCGTTCGGTTGGCGATGAGGCGTTCAGCCTCTTCCTTCGAGTCGTAGGGGCCGATGGCGTCCCAGCAGCCTTCGGGCTCCAGTTCGAGGATCCACCAGCCGGACAGCTCCTCACCGACCTCCTCGGGCGGGAGGAACTTGACCTCGGTCTGGTTCATGGTTGCGTTGGTCAACGGAACAGCTCCTTGGCTTTCTGGATTTTGCTGTCGAGGCACAGCGAGACGTGCCCGGACGAGACGCGGGCCTGGCAGTTGTCCAGCGGTCGACCGCTGAGGATCAAAGCGAGGGTGAGGCCGATGCCGACGCCGACCAGGAGGGTGAGGACATCCTTCATGCGCTCACCGCCTTCATCTGTTCGCCCGGGACCAGCTCCAGGAGCCACTTGACCCGAGACTGCAGCCGCTTGATTTCCGCGCGCTGCTCCCGGTTCTCGGTCAGCTGTGTGTTGTTGTGCTGGAGCAGCTCGGTGACTCGAGCCGAGTGCTCTTCCTTCGCCTCCAGCGAGGCCACGAGACTGTCGAGCAGGAATGGCATGGTGCGGATGAAGCCGACGAGGGCCTTGGCGCGATCGGCCGCGGTTGGGGAATGCCCGGTGAATGCGTAGACGATGCCGCCTTCACCCAGGACCATGTTCATCTCCGTCTTCTCTTCCATCTCCGGGAAGGCGACGCGGGTCCGTGCCAGTGTCACCTCGTAGTCGGCGAGGTGCTCTTCGTCGGTCTGCTTGGGCGTGATGGCCCAGATCGGGTCCTGGACCTGTGCGAGCAGTCGTCTCGCGTCGGCCACGTAGGCAAGCATCTGTTCTTTGGTCACGGTGGTGTCGGTCACGTCCTGCTCCTGAAAATCCAAATCGAAAAAAGCGGCCGCCCGGGTGAGGGCGACCGCCTGTAGTCCGTGCCGTTACTTCGGCTGGACGAGCTTCGCGATGTCGGGCTTGGCGTTGGCGAAGCCCTGCAGCACCTTCTCGAACTCCGAGCTGTGAGCTGCGATCCAGTCACGGTTGGCGACGAACACGGCATCGACCTGGATGGTGTTGACAGCCTTCGAGCCGAACACGCCGGAGGGCTGGATGCCTCGGTAGGTGCCGGCCGGGATCTCACCGTAGGTGTAGACCTGCTGGCCGCGAGCATCCTTCGCGCCGTTCGCCATGTCGCGGTCATCGGTGCCGACGAGCACGATGCTGTCCGCATACTGCGGCGCCTCGTTCTTGAGGAACGGAGCGTTGAGTGCGGTGATGATCAGCGCGCACTGAGCTTCCGAGCCGTCCGAGACCATGCTGAGCGCGAGGGTGCCGGTCGCATCGGTGGTGCGGACCTTGCCGTAGCGCTTCTTGTCGGCCATGACGAACGCGGCCCAGGTGGTGTTGGCGCCGGAGCCTTCGGGGCCGACCGCGACCGTGTAGGTCTCGTTCAGATCGACCATGCGGGCCGAGGAGTAGGCTTTCCGGTTGCAGATCAGGTTCGCCTGCTCCTGATAGAGCACACCAGCACGCTGCAGGGCCGAGATCGCCTTGGCATTCCTGCTCGAATAGACGAGCAGGGCGTCGGACTGCACGAATGCACCGTCGCACTCGCCGGCCGTGACCTTGTCGAGGTTGTCCAGCGATCCCTTGCTCTCGATGACCTCGATGCCCGAGGCGTGGCGCTTCAGGTGCTGACCAGCAGCGTAGTAGTTCAGCTTGGCGTTGCCGGTGCAGAGACGGAACTTCGTCGCGTCAGCGGCCTGGGCGGTGGTGACTGCCGACAGACCGAGGGTCGCAGCAGCGAGCAACAAAAACAGCTTCTTCATCTCTTCTCCTTTTGCGAGCCCCACCACGGGGCCCGCTCTCCAAAATCGAGACGTTTGCTTTTGAACAAACGTCAGGGCATCAAAAGAACCAGCGGCGGATCGGATAACCGCGGGCGATCTTCACGGCGACGGTGACCACAAAGAAGAGGCCGAATGCGCCGAGGGCGTGGTTGAGGAGGAGCGCTACGATCATGCGCTGACCGGGTTGGGCAACCCCGTCTCCGGATTGTAGGCCTGGTCCGGACGGCGGCTCAGGCGGGTGAGGTCTTCTCCATTCATCGCCAGTCTCTTCATCTCCTGGATGAGGAAGGTGACGCCGACGCCGATGTTCGGGAAATCACCGCCGTAGCTGCGGAAGCCGCTCCAGTTCTCAGGATAGATCTGCGGCGGCTCGTCGAAGGCGGTGGCATCGTGGTTGCGGCGATCGAACACCGCGTCCAGCTGGCCGACGCCGGCCTGGAACAGCTCACCATTCGAGACGTCCACGCGCTCGTTGGCCGGTCCCCACATTTCGTTCTGCCGCGCCAGCTCGTTCACGATGAAGTCGAGGGCGGCCTTTTCTGCTGCGATTGCGTCCAAGTCAGTTAGCTCCCGTTTGCATTGCTTATTTGCATTCAAGCGAACGAATCGTCAAGAGGAAAACTCAACGATCGTCGCCATCTCCTTGCAGTGTGCCGCGATCGACACGCCCGCGCAGTTCCATGATGTTGGCGAGCGCGATATCACCGAGGCTCATGCCCATGCCGTGGGCGAGCGCAGCGAGATACCACAGGTTACCGCCCATCTCCTTGACGATGTCCTGCTTGCGCTTGGGGGTGAGGACGCCGCCGTCGTCCCGGAAGATCTTCTTGACCTTGTTCTGGACCTCGCCGGCCTCGCCGAGGCCCAGCGCCGGGTACCAGAGCTTCATGTCGTCGCCGTACTTGATCGTCCTGATGGACTGTTCCTGGTAGAGGTCGAAGCCACGGATCAGCTCTTCGGCTCTGATCGGCGCCTTCGTGTCGATATCGGTATTCACGATGCTCACGTCTGCTCCTTGAATCGTAGTTCGTCGGCGAGGTCTTGGAACATCCGGACGACGTCTCGCTGGTTGCGACCCGACTGATCGTTCCAGTCGAACGGATGCTTGTGGAGCTGATCCTTGATCAGCTTGACGAAGCGCGCATACGCGCCCCGGTCTTCCTTGCCAGCTGCTCGGCGGATCGCGCCCTCGATGTCGAACGCGCGTGCCTCCTGGCTGAACACGGGGCAGGGCTTACCTTGCCGGTCCCGTGCGCAAGTCTTCTGCGTCCACCGTCCGGGCTTCGAGAAAAGCAACAGGCACCGCTCCGCAATTTCGAGTTCGGTGTGCATTGCGTTTGCTGAACTCCCATTCAAATGACGCAATCCGATTGATGTCGCGGCGACCGAGCCTCATGAGGTCGAACGCCATGGGGACTCTCGACGGGAGGACGACGAAATCAGGCGGCGTGTAGACCGCCTGATCCGTTTCCTTGTCGATGATCCAGAGGCGCTTGTGCCTCTTGGCGACTTTTAGCTGCACCCGGTGGTCTCGCCACACGCCTCGCACTTCAAACAGGTGCCGTTCCGCACCATGGTGAAGCTGTTGCAGTTGCCGCACTCGTCCCCGGTGAAGCCGGACATCTTGGCGACGGCACGCTTGTCGGGAGCCGCGTCAGCGATTTCCTTCTCCTCCGCAGCCGGAGCGGTGATCACGACGTTGTTGATCACCGTGACAGGCTTATCGACGCCAGTGCCCATGGCCGTGTGGTTGCTCTCCTCGGGGGAGACGTGGGCCAGGTCATCGCGACCGAGGTAGTTGATCGCGATGTCCCGGAAGACGAAGTCGACGATCGACGTCACCTGCCGGATGCGGTCGTGCTCCTGGACGAACCCGGAGGGCTCGAACCTGAAGAACGTGAAGGCGTCGACGAACTCGTCGAGCGGCACGCCGTACTGCAAGCCGAGGCTCACAGCGATGGCGAAGGCGTTCATCATCGACCGGAAGGACGCACCCTCCTTGTGCATGTCGATGAAGATTTCACCCAGCCGACCGTCCGGATATTCGCCGGTCCGTAGGTAGACCTTGTGGCCACCCACGATTGCCTTCTGCGTGTAGCCGCCGCGCTTCGACGGGAGTTTCTCCCGCTTGCGCACCAGCTTCTCGACCACCTGGACCAGCGTCTTCGGCGCCTCGGCCGGCTCGTCACCGGTCGGTTCGTCGTCGACGAGGGCAGAGCTGAGCGGCTGCGACAGCTTCGAACCATCGCGGTAGATCGCGTTGGCCTTCAGCCCGAGCTTCCAGGACATCCGGTATGCCTTTGCCACGTCCTCGACGGTCGCGGTGTTCGGCATGTTGATTGTCTTGGAGATCGCACCCGAGATGAATGGCTGCACAGCTGCCATCATCAGGATGTGACCCTCGGTCGCGATGAACCGCTTGCCCAGCTTGCCACACGGATTCGCACAGTCGAAGATCTGGTAGTGCTCCGGCTTGAGACCGGGGGCGCCTTCCAGCGTCATCGTTCCGCACACTTCCGTGTTGGCCTTTTCCAGCTCAGCGTCGGTGAACCCGAGATCCTTCCACTTTGTGAGGAAGCGGATGTCGAACGTCGACTTGACCTGGGCCTCCGGGATGATGATCGACGCAGCCCGCAGGGCTAGGTCGAACTTCGACGGCAGCACGCCCGTGCCGATGGCGTACTTCGAGATCGCGTCGATCTGCGTCTCGGTGTAGCCGAGCTTGCGGAGCGCAGCCGGGACCTGCTGGTTGATGATCTTGAAGTAGCCGCCGCCGGCCAGCTTCTTGAACTTCACCAGCGCGAAGTCCGGCTCGATGCCCGTGGTATCGCAATCCATCAGCAGGCCGATCGTGCCGGTCGGGGCGACGACGGTCGTCTGAGCATTGCGGTAGCCGTAGAGCATGCCGAGATCGAGCGCGTCCGCCCAGATCGCCGTGGCCTTGCCGGCCATTTCGGTCTGGGGCAGAGCGTTCCAGTCCAGCCGAGGCGGACAGATGCTGAGGCCATCGAACTGTGTCGAGCCAGCCTCAGCCGCGGCGTAATGGTTGGACATCACACGCAGCATCGCGTCCCGGTTCTCCGCGAACTTGACGAACGGACCCAGCTCCCGCGCCATCTCGGCGGAGGTGCGGTAAGCCACGCCCGTCATGATCGCAGAGATGGCGCCAGCCATCGCCCGACCTTCGCGGGAGTCGTACGGCAGACCCATTGCCATCAGCAGGCCGCCGAGGTTGGCGAAGCCGAGGCCTGTGGTCCGGTACTCGTAGGAGAGCAGAGCGATTTCCTTGGAGGGGAACTGCGCCATCGTCACCGAGATTTCCAGAACGATCTGGATCAGGCGACAGACGTGGATGAAGGCATCAACGTCGAACTCCCACGGGCCACCTTGCTTCAGGACGTTCTTGCCGTAGAACTTCAGCAGGTTCGCCGAGGCCAGGTTGCAGGCCGTGTCGTCCAGGAACATGTACTCCGAGCACGGGTTGGAGGCGCGGATGCGACCGCCAGCCGGGCAGGTGTGCCAGTCGTTCATGGTCGTGTTGAAGTGCAGGCCGGGGTCGGCCGACTCCCACGCGGCGCGGCAGATCTGATCCCACAGATCGCGAGCAGGGACCGACTTGACGGTCTCGCCCGTGGTCCGCGACTTCAGATGCCACATGTGACCGCTGTCGACCGCCTTGAGGAAGGCGTCCGTCACCGACACGGTGTTGTTCGAGTTCTGGCCCGACACCGTCTCGTAAGCCGGCGACTGCCAGTCGACATCGAACTCCGGGAAGTCGAACGGCTCGCCCATCTCAGCGAGCTGGAGAACGCGCTGGATGTAGCTGTCCGGCAGGAACGCCGCACGAGCCGCACGGATCGCGCTCTTCACGCTCGGGGTCTCACGGCTCTCGCCGTCGCCCCAGGCCTCGTAGATGGCCATCAGGTGCTTCTTGGCAGCCTTGGAGCCTGCCACGAGCGCCGCGACCTTCTTCTCCTCCTCGACCTTCCAGCCGATGTACTCCTCGATATCCGGGTGATCGACATCGACGACGACCATCTTGGCCGCGCGCCGCGTCGTGCCGCCCGACTTGATCGCGCCGGCAGCCCGGTCACCGATCTTGAGGAAGGACATCATGCCAGACGACTGGCCGCCACCGGACAGCTTCTCGCCCTTGCCACGCAGGTTCGAGAAGTTGGAGCCCGTGCCGGAGCCGTACTTGAACAGGCGGGCCTCGCGGGTCCACAGGTCCATGATGCCGCCGTTGCCGACCAGGTCATCCTGGATCGACTGGATGAAGCAGGCGTGCGGCTGCGGGCGCTCGTAGGCGTTCTCCGAGAGAACGGCGCCGTAGCCCTGGTGGGACATGTCATGAGCCCACAGCTCGTTGACGTACCAGTGACCCTGCGCCGGACCGTCGATGCCGTACGCCCAGTTGAGGCCCGTGTTGAACCATTGCGGCGAGTTGGGCGCGAACATCTGCTGAGCCAGCATGAACCGCAGCTCGTCGTAGAACGCGAGAGCGTTGGCTTCGGCATCGCGCAGCTTGAAGGCGTCGCCCTTCTTGGTGCCTTCGGGAGCGAAGTAGCCGCTCTTCCAGCCCCAATAGGTCCAGCAGCCGGCGAGGCGATCGAACACCTGCTTGGCCGAGGTCTCGGAGCCCAGGTGGGCCGACCGGGTATCGGGATCACCGTTGCTGGCGTAGGGCACGGAGCGCTGCAGCCAGACCGGGACCATGTCTTCATGGACCTTGCTGACCTGGTCGGGCACGCCGGCCTTGCGGAAGTACTTCTGGGCGAGCACGTCGATGGCAACCGGAGACCAGTGGTCCGGCACCTCGATGTTCTCCATGCGGAAAACGATCGAGCCATCCGGGTTCTTGATCTCGCTGGTCGCCCGCTTGAACTTGATCTTGTCGTAGGGCGAGTTGACGCCGGCAGTGAAGAGTCTGTCGATTCTCATAAGTGACTGTTTTTCTCGTTGATGTTGACTCAGCCGCCGCGCTTCGCCGAGGCGTACGGGTAGCGCTTGGAGTTATCGATGCGGGTCTCGCGCTTGAGCGGCACGAACTTCACCGGCAGCTTGCCGATCTCGGAGAGGATCTTCTTGATGCGCTCGCCATCGCTCTTCGGATTGAGCACGCGCAGCTGATCGGTGAGGGAGTCGACGGCTGCGCTCTCCTCGCGGGTCAGGCGGCGCCGCGCATGGAGGGCCGTGTAGGAGTTCTCGTAGGTGTACTTCGGCTTCGGAGCAGGCTTCGGTCTGCTCAGGAAGTGAAAGGCCTTCATGAGGCCGGTCAGGATGTCGTTGGCTGCTTCCACTTGGTGCTCCATTTGCATTCAAACAAACGTCAGGGCAGAGAACGAATGCGGCGTCTGATCTGCTGTCGGGTGAAGTTGGAAACGTACGGGGTGCGCGGTGACGATGCGAAAGGCACCTGGGCCCACGATGTCCGGACTCGGAAGTGGACCACGTAGTGTCTTCTGTTCTGGTCGAGATAGAACTCGTCAATCTCGCCATTATCCATCAGCTGCTGCGCCTCCTTCTTGATCTCTCGAACGTGTGCCTTCATGCTTCCCTCTCTTCGGGAACGACCTTTTCGGCCACGCCCGTTTGGGCCGCTTCTCGCGAGGCATCTCCACATCGGGAGCAACCTTCGCCAGCATGCGGCGTCTGAACTCTTCGGTGTCCTTGGCAATGCGCTTTGTCCGCGCGATCTCCGTCACGTCGGAACCACGCTTCGAGGCCTTCGACCCAAAGGTCTTGGCGGCGTGACAGTCGACGTGTTTGGCGAAGATGTGCTCCACGTCGTTTGACGGGGGCACAGTGTCCTTCGCCTCTGGATCCCAGCAGCGCAGCTGCACTGCCGGGATATGATCGAACTCGGTGTCGACGAGCTTGCCCAGGCGTTCACCACAGGACGAGCATTTGCTGTCCTGCCGGATCACCACCTGGAGCTTCACCTTGTCTGGGATCGCTTTTCTAAAACCAGGCGGCGGTGCGAGAGGGAGGGGGGCGTCCATGCGCTTTTCGTATTTGCATTCATGCAAACAGTCAAGCGGCAGGACGACCTTTTTTCTCGTAGGCGGCGAGGCCGGCGTCGGTGAATTGCCCGTCCGCCGCAGCGAAACCCTTGCGGACCAGTGCGATCAGGCTGAGCCGTTCGAGCTTCGTGGCGGCCACGGACCCGATGTCCCAGCCACCTCGATCGCGCCAGTACTTCTGTGCAGGAACCCAGAGATCCATGAACTTCCGCTGTGCCTTCGACAACCGAGGTCTGGTCATCAGTCCCGCTCCGGGTCGACGTAGAAGCGCCACTCCAATCCCTCACGGTGCCACTGGCCGGCGCACACCGGGATGACCTTGTTCGCGGAGTTGAACTCGTTGTCGTTCGCGTGGTCCTCGTCGCCGATCAGCTCGCGCAGCTCCTGGGTGGGGATCAGCGTGCTTGTCCAGACCAGCTCGGTGTTGCCGACCTTGATCTTGGCAAAGTCCGTCAGCGAGTTCTCGATCTGCGAGATGGCGTGACGCAGGTCGGCCAGCTCGGAGAGGTACATGGCGGCGTTGGTTGGTCCGCCGCCGGGGTCGGTGCTGTCGAGACCAAAGCGGCCGATCTTGCCGTAGATCCGCAGGCAGCGGCCGATTACCTCAACGACTTCGCCGGACTCCTCAACGACTCTGGCGACCTTGCCGTCGACTGTGGTGGGTAGGTATCTCGGGTTCATGCGCTGATCTCGATCTTGAGCTTATCGTTGAGGATGGCGTCGACCTGTTCCTTGACGTGCGCTTTGACGCGAACGTTGACCTGGTCCTCGATCATCTTCTCGAGTTTTTTCCGGTTCCAGTGGCCCCAGACCACATGGCTGATAGCCCGGATCACGAAGTTCTCCACTTCGTCCGTGTTGCGGAAGCGCTGGGCGGTTACACCCGTCACTTCCTGCCGGACCAAGGCCTCGATGCCGTCGCGGCTGAGACCCAGCTCGTTGAACAGGATGTTTCGGACCGCCATGTGGATGGCGGCGTGGGACGGGCGGGATTCTGTCTCGCTCATTTCAGGCTCTTCATTTCGATCTTGAGGGTGGTGAGGTTATTGCCGACCAGGTAGGCAAGGATTCTCATGGCCTTGAAGTGCCAGACCCTGGTGCCGTCGGGCTTGACGATGTTGAGCCTGCCTCGCGGAAACCGAGGCGGAGCCTTCCAGCCCTTCGGCGTGGTGAGAAGGATGCCCGCTTCCTCGGCGGGCATTTTGTTGAGTGTGTAGAAGTTGATGTTCTCCACACACTGTCTGACGATGTCGTCAGCGTGCATATGGCACCTTGGTGATCTTGCCGGCGGCGATCCGTCTCTCCAGCATCTTGAAGGCAGCCTTCAGGGAAGGGGCGACGCAGCAGAAGGCGCCACCCCAGAACCCGGTCTCGCCGCAGATGATCGGGCGATAGAACTTCACGCTGCCACCACCTGTGGATAGAGCTTCGCCAGCTCCGTCTTGACGCGCTCGACGACGCGGCCGGAGAAGTTGTCCGGGTGCCGTGGATCGGTGATGATGCCGTCCTCGACCACGACGTCCTGGGCTTCCGTGTGCGGATTGTCAGCGTGCCACAGGCCGTAGAAGTTTCGGATGCCCCGGTGCGCGAACACCAGGCAGCCGGCATGATCCGGCGGCGGAGGACGGTACAGCACCGGACTGAGCGTGAAGGGGAACTTCCAGCTCCACGGATCGAGCCAGCGCCTCAGCGCGACCTCGTCCTTGCGGATGCGCTGGATCACGTCGGCGACGATGCCGTCTTCGTCCAGATACGATCCGAACCAGTCCACGGCCTGCGGCTTCTCGCCCTTGCCGATGCCACGGATCAGGTTGGACAGCTTGTTCATCAGGTTTGCCATTACGCGGCCTCCTCATTGCGCCGCTCTTCGTTGTCGTTCGCGGCCTTGTAATTCGATTGTGCCCTGGCTTCCTTGAGCAGCTCGTCCAGGTCGATGCCCGGGATGATGTGCGCCTGGATGGTCTCCAGCGCGGCGTCGAAGTAGGCCTTGAACTCCTCCTCGCCCATCGCATCGAACGCTGTGGAGGAGGGGATCATGATGATCTCGCCGGCCGTGGTCATGACCGGCCGCACCACGCCGTTGGACAGCAGCAGCGTGTCGTGCAGCGAGTCCTCGGTCGCGAACAGGTCTGTGTTGTGAGTCACTAGGCGGAGGATCACCCGGTACAGGCGATGCCTGGGACCGCTGCGCGGCTGGGCGAATTGCGCCCGCACCGGGACGTTTTCCGGGATCGCCTGGAACATCTCCACGTCGTACGCGGCATGCGGGATCAGGAGCCCGTCCACCTTGCGGACGAGGATCCATTTGTTCTTGGACTTATTGCTCGCGCTCATTTGTCCTCCAGTTGGTACGTTGCCCAGTCCTGCAGCAGCTCCATCCAATCGCGCTGCTCGGTTGGCTTCCACCAGGGTGGCGTCTCTTCCATGCGCCCCTTGACCGTCTGATGGAGGTCGCGAGCCAGCTCCTCCGTCTCGTCATAAGTCAGCGCCTTGATCGCTCTCGCGATAGCGTCCAGCTTGTTGCTCATGTCACTCTCAGATCAGCGATCCCTGACGGGCGCGCTGGTTGGTGGATCTCGGCTTGGGTTGGGGTCTCGGCCTGTCGTCGCGCTGCAGCTGCTCGACCTTCACCCGGCAGGCTTCGACGAGCGTGTCGATCTGGTCCTGGGTGAGGCCGTAGTCCTCGCGGTGGGCCCGTTCGTCGGCCCACCACTGACGCAGCGAGGAGGCTGGACCCTCTGAGATCGAGATCCCCCAGAGGGCCAGCTCCACGTAGGCCGCAGCCTTATCCGGCATGGGCCGCGCGCTTCAGCTCCTGCGACTTGTCGCTGAGCTTACCCATGACGTAGGCCTCGCCGTTCGACGAGAGCTTCTTCATGTCTTCGATGAAGGCCTTGTCGGCGGCGATCTCCATCGCCTGCTTCGTGCGCTCGATGCCGGCGATCTTGTCGGCCCAGAACGTCACGATCTTCTGGCCCTCTTCCTTCGAGACCGAAGCCTCGCGAGCCGGGGGCTTGTCGTCGTTGGCAGCCGGCCGGCGCTCGTCACGCCGATCGTCGCGACGGTCGTTCGACCGGTTGTCTGGGTCCTGGTTGAAGTCGTCGGCTTCTTCGGACGAGTAGGCGTCGCCGTGCAGATCGGCCAGCTTCAGGATCACGCGATCCTTTGCCCGCTTCTCCGCCATGGCGTACGGATACGCCGCCATCTTGCCCTTGACCTTGTAGTTGCCGCCGACCTCGTTCTCCTTCGAGATCAACGCCTCGCCGATCGACCACTCGGTCTTTCCATTGGCCTCGCCCATGACGAGGATGACGGCTTCGTCACGCTCGGCACGCAGGATCTCGGGCTTGGTCCACTTGATGCCGATCGCGGCACCCAGGCGCTCGACGTCCTTATGCTTGACGACGGGCGTTCCCTGGACTTCCCAGATGGAGTCGCGATCGATGTCGACCTTGTGCTTGTCGAAGACGTCGTAGATCTTGTCGAGCTTCGGGTTCTTCCGTGCCATTGTTCTCTCCTGTGATTAAGCGGCTTCGGCCGCGGTGGTGGGTTTGTCGTTGCTGTTGGCGGCCTTGCGGGAACGGGTCGCCTTCGGCTTGGGCTCCGGCTGGGGACGACCAGCGTCCTTGTCGGCCTGAGCAACCGCTGCCTTGTCGATCTTCACGAGCATCTTGCCGTCGCTCGAATAGGAGATCGTCACGCCCTTGCCGCACGCTTCCTTGGCGTCCTGCGGCATCTTCTTCTTGATCGCCTTCTTCGCGGTCTCGTGCGCATCGACGGCGGACTTGGTCTCCACCATCTTCTGCGCGAGGTCGCACCACTCGTTGTCCTGGCTCATGTCGGCGACACGAACTTTCTCGAGCAGCGGGATCTCGATGGTGGGCGTCCCGGGCGTGCGGCCGGTCTGGACGCAATCCCAGAAGTCCTGCTCCGCCTGGAGCATCTTGGCCTGGTAGAAGATGTCGGCCTCGACCTCCATGACGACGTGCTGGGCGGCGCCGGTGATGATCGACAGGTACGAGAGCGGCAGGTCCATCACCATCATGTTGTGCTGGCACTGCGCGTAGTACTTGTCGTAGGCCTTCTGCTTGTCGAAGCCGAAGGGCATCATGAACTTGAACTCGACCATCGCGATGACGGGAGCCTCAATCGCCTTGCGAACGAGTCCGTCGAGGGTCGCGTGAGCCTTGTCCCAGTCCTTGTAGAAGACCTTGTCCTGCTCGTTGGTCACGGCCAGGTTCATCTGGAACTCGAACCAGTCAGCGTTCAGCTGCTCGGTCGTGTTGCCCATCTGGACCAGCAGGATCTCGGACATATCCTCCTGCTCTTGCTCGCCGCGCTTCTCGCGCCACAGTCGCTCAATGGCGCGCTGATCGCCGGACATGATGATCCGCGCGTCCGATCCGCCGAGGGATGTCATGCGGGCAGCGCGAGCCTCATCGCTCATGCCGAGGTGGCGGGTACGACGTAGAAACTGCATCTCACTTCTCCTGTTCAGCGGTATTCCCGCCAGATTGCTTTGTCGCCGAGGGTCTCGACGAAGGCCGCGTGCAAACGCCGCTCCTCGTCGGTCAGCCTGGACGGCAGAGGAACGGGCCGCTGGCGCGCAGCGGGTAGGTTGTCGATGGTCACTTCTTCCTGCTCGCCGAGCAGCGTGAGGCCGTACTGACGGCCACCCCGCAGTTCGACGTAGACTTCGCTCAGCAGCTCGGCGTCGAGGAGGGCGCCATGCAGCTTTCTCCTGCTGGTATCGATGTTGAAGGCCGAGCAGAGACCGTCGAGGGTGTGACGGCCACGCGGGCGCTTCGTCTTCGCCAGCTCCAGGGTGTCGACGATTTCATTCTGGAGCGGTGGCATGTCGAGCCGCTCCAGCTCGTCGTTGATCATCCCGAGATCGAAGGGAGCGTTGTGCGCCACCAGCCGGGCTTCGCCGATAAAGGCGAGGAACTGGTTGACGACCCGCTTGAACGTCGGCTTCGTCTTCAGGAACTCATTGCTGAGCCCGTGGACGGCGAACGCCTCCCGGTGAACCGGATGCGTGGGGTTGACGTACTTGTGGAACGTCTTCCCCGTTGGCAGCCAGTTGTTGATCTCGACGCAGCCGATTTCCACGATGCGGTCGACCTTGCGCTCGATGCCCGTGGTTTCGGTGTCGATGATGATCTCTCTCAAAGCGATCTCCGGGTGATCGGGTCGATCCCGTCGTCACGAAGTTGGGCGAACACCTGGTCTCGCAGCCGATCGGCGAGCGTCTGCGACGAGTCCAGGAGGGCTGAGATCGACAGCTCCACCTGCTCGGGGGAGCCGACGATGAACGACGCCTCCAGCCGGCAGAGACATGCCTCGTGGACACGTCTCGCCGCCTGGAACCGGAGGTAGGCGTCGGTGACTTCCGGGCTACGCGGCATTGGTCGGCGCGTGGACGACTGGCAGGCCACGTCCGATGCTCGGGTGAGCGAGATCGGGGTGGTCCTGCATCCATTTCTGAACGAACCAGAGCTGACCGCAGCCGCCGCCGATCGTGTCCTGACCGGCCGGATCGAACACGCGGACGTCGTAGCCGCGCTCGACCAGCTTGAGGCTGAAGTCCGAGGCCAGCGAACGCTGATGCTCATTGGTCGCCGGCATGCCCTCTGACCGCTCGCAGACGACGCTGACGGTTGCGTTCCAGATCAGCGGATCGAACAGACCCCAGAGGCGCTCGGCGTCCTCGATCGAGGAGTTGCCGTCGTGGGCGCAGTAGTTGAAGAACGGGCTGCGACCGGTGACCTCGTGCCAGATCATGCCTTCGGTCGCGATCTGGAACAGGTTCAGCTTCTTCTTGAAGGGGACCAGCGCGTCACGCGCAGCGTCGGTCGACTCGTGGACCGAGAACTGCAGGCCGATTGTCGGGATCTCCATCGAGATCTCGCGCACCCACTCGTAGTTGATCATCGGCGCCGAGGTCGAGATCAGGAGCGCTGCATTCGGATACAGCTGGTATAGTTGACGGAGCGCCGGGACCAGGCCCTTCGGGTTCAGTAGCGGCTCGCCCATGGACATGAACATGACCTGCAGGCGCTTCATCTCGGACGCCTGGATGCCGGTCTGCTCGATCGAGTGCTCGACCTGGGCGATGATCTCGTCGGCGGTCAGCGACCGGACGAAGTTGTCGCCGGCACCGCAGAAGCGGCAGCCAACCGGGCAGCCCGACTGCGTGGAGCAGCAGATCACGGTGCGGGTGGCATAGTCCGGATACTTGTACAGCACCGACTCCGCGACAGCGGTGCCATTGTCGAACACGAACTTGGCGACGTTCTGTGCGGCGTCGTCGATCCGCTTAACGTTATCCCAGGCAGGTCTCACGAGGTGATTTCCTTGAAGCTGATGCCGTCCGATGGGACGATGCAGAGATCTCTCTTCAGGCCGGCCATGATGAAGCCGGTCGTGCGGGTTCGGATTTCGTAGACAGTCTGCCGGTCGTGGGATTTCCTCGTCGGGCAGTAGAGTTTGTGAACCAGCTCGGAGTCGCCTCCGCGAGCGAGTGCGATGGCGGCTTTGGTGAGCCGATCGGACAGACGAGCTGCGTTGCACCAGCGCATCCAGTCGAGGACACCGAGGGCACGGTCGGTGTCGTTTCGCTGAGGCGAGTACTTCGCCGCGCCATCGAAGGGCTTCATCGAGCTGAAGAGACGAATGCGTTCGATCTCGACCAGCTCGGCGCGGGACATGCCGATCATGTTCCAGCCGCCGGAGCGCTGGCCCGATGTCAGCCAGCGACGCTCCTGGTCAGGCGTCTTGTCGATGACCTCGACGGCCTCGACGAGCAGCTGCCAGATGACATCGCTGTGCCGCGTTTTCTCGCCCTTCAGGGCCCACGCCAGCTCGCCACCATGGGCGAGCCAGCTGAGCGCTTGGATGCGCGCCTCAAGCGGGGACGAGTTGGTCATTCGCCACCGCAGCGTTGCCGTACATCTGACGGCGTCGCGTTGCCCGGTACTCGTAGCAGCCGTAGTGGACCCGCTTCTGCGAGAGCAGGATCTGCCCCTCGCGGGCATCCTTGAGGATGCGGTCAGCGATGACGTTCAGCTGCGCGATGTTCATGCGCTCGACGGTGCGCAGGACATCGGTCTCCGGGATCTCAACCTGGCGGTCGATCTGCAGGTGGCCGGTCCAGTAGACGAGGATGTCGCCGGCAGCGGCCTGCTTCAGCCAGTCGTAATAGTCGGACAGCGCGCCCGGCGAGATGTCGAGAACTGTGGTTTCGGTGTCGGACATCACGCCCCCACCTTGTTCTGGACGAGGGACGTGTACATGCCGACGATGTAGACCATGTTGTCGATGACACCGCCGAGATGGTCGACCGCCTGACGGTTCTCTTCGCGCTCGATCGCGGCCAACTCTTCTTCGCTGATCACGTCGTCGTCTTCGAAGTCATCGTCATCGTCGAAGTTGTCGTCGAACGGGTCGTACGGCGGCTCGGCCGCGCCGGAGCCATCGTCGAAGTCGTCATCGTTCATCGCTTGGACGATCACGACGACCTCAGGCATGTCTTCGAGGCCGAGGCACGGACCATCGGGCGGGCAGTTGCAGTCGGCGATCTGGATGCCGCCGCGGGCGGCCAGGTCGTCAGCGAGGAAGGGGAGCACGGTGGTGAAGAACGGATCTCTCATATTACCTCGGTTTGCATTCAAGCAAATGGAATGACGCGAAAAGGGGCGCCCTGGCACGCACGAACCAAAACAGGGCGCCCCTCGATTTTCCCCGCTCAACGGGGAAGCTCAGCTCTTAGAACGGGATGTCATCATCCATGTTGTCGTTGCCGCGCGCCGGAGCGGAGGAGCGGCTGCTGTTGCCACCGCGGCTGCCGCCACGGTCGTCGTTGCGGCCACCGCGATCATCGTCACGGTTGCGGCTCGACGAGCCACGGTCGTCCCGACCACGATCATCGCGTCCGCGATCATCACGGCTCGACGAGCGGCCACCGCCGTCTCGGTCATTGCCGCGGTCGTCGTTGTCACGGTTGCCACCGCCGCCGTTGCCATCGCGCTCCCAGATCTTCTGGAATGCGTCGGACTGAGCGAACTGCGGGACCACGATCTCGGTCGAGTAGCGGTCGGCGCCGCTCTGGTCCTGCCACTTGCGGGTCTGGATCTTGCCTTCCAGATAGACCTGATCACCCTTCGCCAAGTTCTTGTCGATGAACTTGATGGTGTGCTCGTTGAAGACGACGACGTTGTGCCACTCCGTCTTCTCCTTCATCTCGCCGTCGCGCTTGTCCTTCCAGCGCTCCGACGTCGCGACGCTGAGGTTCGCGACCTCGTTGCCGTTCTGCATGCGGCGGATCTCGGGGTCCTTCCCGAGACGTCCCAGCAGGGTCACCTTGTTAACTGACATGTCGTCGTCTCCTTTTCTGCGTTTGCATTACCATTCCATTTGCATTCAAGCAAGTAGGGAATCAAAAATCTAGCTTCGTGAAGAGGCCGGTCTTCTCGTTGAAGCCGACGTCGACCGAGCCTGTGTTGCCGGCGATGCGCTTGAGACGCACCTTCGGGATGAAGATGGTTCGTTCGTTCGGCGCCTCGTCTGGACGCATAGCGTGGACCACGATGCCGAGGTCCGGCTTGTTCGCCCAGTGCGCCGAGTCCGAGATGTTGTAGAGCCCGGGGACCATCTTGCCCTCCAGCTTGGTCGGGTGCGCTACAACGCAGGTCGCGCAACCGAACCGATTGCCGAACCGCTTCATCTTCTTGATCGCCTTGCCGACGTACTCGGTCAGCGACAGCGAGTTGGGCCGATTGTGCTTCAGCTCGTTCCAAGGGTCGATCATCAGCATCTTCACGCCGTAGCGGAAGACGGCTGCCGCAGCCTTGTCGAGCACGAAGTCCAGATCGACCTCGGTGTCGTCGTTCTCGTCGTAGTCGATGAAGTAGAAGTAGCGCTCGACGAATGCCTCGGCTCTCTTCCGCTCCTCATGCGACCACGCAGCCCGTTCCTTTTCGAGGAACGCAGTCATCAGTTCATTGGCCAGGAACGGCTTCACCGACTTTTCGCCGGAGAACATCGCGATCGGCCACTTGTGTCTCATGGCCAACCGCACCGCGACCTGGTTCATGAAGGTCGACTTGCCGACGTTGGGGATACCGGTGCAGACGATGAACTGTCCCTGGTAGAACTTCATCTTCTCGTCCAGCTCCTTCGAGATGCCGGCCTCGACCATCTCCGGGATCGCGATCTCGGGATAGTCGGACAGCTTGAAGAGACCCTTGACGGGCCACTCCTTGGCGTTCTCGATCAGCTCGCGCACCTTCTCCGCGCCGAGGTACTTCTTGACCTCGTTCAGATCCTTGCACGCTCGCAGCTCGCCGGTCTTCTTGTCGGGCACCACCTCGTCATCCGGGAACTGGACCCAGAAGCATTTGGCGGGGCCGATGCGTCGGACCAGCTCCTTCGCCAGCCGGCGGCCAGGCTCGTCGGCATCTGTTGCGATGATGTGATACTTCACCGCCATGATCCGCTGCATGTGACGGACCATGAACGAGAACTTGTCATCGTCCTCCGGATCGACATCGCTGGCGTCGTCCGGAACATCGATCAGGTTGCCGTTCTTGTCGCGGGCAGGGGGTGCGCCATCGGGGACGGATACGATCGTCTCGTAGCCGGACTCCTTGCCGGCCTGGACGTCGAACTCGCCCTCGACCCAGATCAGCGAGTCCGTGCCGGCTTCCAGGCGTGCCATCGTGTCCTCGTTGAGGAGGACGTCGGCGTTGTAGAGCGTTTTGACGGCGCCCTTCTTCTGCATGAACCGGCGCTCGCCATCCTGCGCCCACCGGTACTTGCAGTTCACCTCGACGCCGTGCTCGTAGTAAGGGAAGCAGAGGACGTTGCCGCGTTCATCCGGCAGAACGACGAGGTTGTCCTGCGAATCTCGCGAGAGACGCCCGCTGAAGGTCCCCATATCCACCGCCATTTCGCTGGTGAGGCCTCTGTCCTCGATCCCCCTGGCGTGCTTCTCGCTTAGCATTCTCGTAGCTGCTCCATGTGCAGTGATGACAGTTCCAAACCACGCCTGAGGCGTCGATCTTGACGCTCAGGCATTTGAGTTTCTTGTGAGCCCCCTTCCGCCTGTGGGAGCAGTTCGGGCAGATGGCGTACTGGGTGCCCATCTTCAGGGATCGGACCTTGATGCCGTTCTCCTGAAGTGCCTTCTCGACATCGACCCCCGCCATCAGATCGCCATCCCTGGTCGACCTCGCGGCCGAGCTGGTGCGCGCTCGGTTTCCCATCGGGCCTGGTTGAGCCAGACCACAGCGGCTGCGATGAACTTCTCGCGGGTCGGATCTTCCCGGACGTCGGCGTTCATCCGATCGGCGTAGTGTCGGAGACCAGCCATCAGGTCCACGAACTCGACCTCGTCCTCGTCATGGATCTTGTCGAGCTTGCGGAGCGCTTCCTTTTTGCTGTCGCCTCGCTTCTTCGGGTAGAGCTTCCAGAACTGATCCCGATAGTCCTCCGGCCACGGCGCTGTCTTGCGCGGCTTCTTCCGGTTAGCTTTGGGTTCATCTGATTGGTTCAGTGTGGGTTCAACTGATAGGTTAGGCGGCACCTCATGCCGGTGGTCACCGGCACCAGATTCCGCACCCACCGGCACGTCGTTCCGGTCCCCACCGGAATCTGATGCCTCTGACTCCGGCATTTCCTGCCGCGGCACGTCGTTCCGGTCCTTATCGTTGTCGTTTGCTGCAGTTTTCCTGGAGCTACCACCGGAACGAGATGCCGGTGGTTCTTCCGACGAGCCGGCAGCAGGCTCCGTCATGTTCAGGTAGATCATGTCCGTGGTATCGCGGCGCTTGACGCGGCGGATCAGGTTCATGTCTTCGAGGTCGGTCATAGCGTTGCGGACTGCGCGCACGCACGCCTCAACCTCGTCGGCGATCCGCTGCTGCGATGGCCAGCACGCACCATCGGCATCGTTCGCTCTGTTGGCGATCGACATCAGCACAGCCTTGCGGAGCGTGCTGCCAGTCTTGATCTTTCTCGCCCAGGATTGCGCGTCGAAGCTCATTCGTTAGTTCCCTTGGATTTGACCCGCTCAGCGGGATCGTGTATTTGCAGTAATGCAAATGAAAATGCAAGCCACGACATTTCGTGCCTGCTCAACTCGAGTCACACACCAGAATGGGTTCTATCCTCGTCGCCGGTCTTGACCCGGCCTTCGCCAATTTCGGCATCGCCAGAATGCGTCTCGACCTCGACAGCCTGGAGCTGTCGCTGGAGGCCGTCAGGACGCTCAGCACGCGAGCGGTCGAGAAGGCAGCACGGAAGGTGGTCCGGAAGAACAGCGACGATCTGCGCCGCGCCAAAGAGCTGCACGATGGCTTTCACGAGGCCATCGCCGGCTGCAAGGTAGCGTTCGGCGAGATCCCGACAGGAACCCAGGGACAGCGCGCCGCCTTAGGCTTTGGCGTAGCGCTCGGCGTACTGGCATCGTGCCCGATCCCGATCATCCAGGTGATGCCAGTCGAGACCAAGATGGCCAGCGTCGGCGATCCCAAGGCCGAGAAGCCGGCGATCATCGCTTGGGCCGCGCAGCGCTATCCGGACACCGAGTGGAAGCGATATCACGAAAACGTGATGTACCGAGGAAAGCGCACGAGGAGCGCAGGCGATTTGCACGAAGACAATGAGCACGCTGCGGACGCTACCGCCGCCTGCCACGCAGGAATCAAAACAGACCAATTCAAGCAATTGATGGCGCTGTGGAAAGCGGTAGGATTTGCAGGAAGCTAACAAATCGTTACTTTCCTGAATGTTTCCATATGGTTCCCTTGGTGGGCCAGACCGAGAACAAAAAACCGTTTGCAATTGAGCGAAACCGGCCTTACAGGTTTGCGTTAGCATCCGTGCAAACGGAGGGAACCAAGTATGTTTTGCATTTTGAATCTTTCTAGACCTCATTAGCCGCGCTGATTTGTCAGCGTTTGCTGATCATCTTAACGGTTGCGCTGCGGAAAGCATGTTATTGGAGGGCCGCCAAGTGTCTGAAGCGGTATTAGAAATGAAAACCCCGAAGAAGATCGTGATCGAGTGGATCGATCACATCCTCGACCGGAAGAAATGGGACGGAACACGTCTCGCGCGTGAAGCAAAGCTCGCGCCTTCCACCATATTGCGCCTACTCAACGATCCTGAACATCCATTTATTCCCACCCTGAAGACCCTGCAGAAGATCGCGGAGGCCTCCGGATATCCGATCCCTCGCAAGGTGACTGAAGCTCTCGGCGCTCCGAAGATGGAAGCACCGGAGAACGGTGAAGAGGAATCCAGTAGCGGGAGTAGTGAGTCTCGCCGGGCTCGTCTGCGGACGTTCCAGGTCGAGCTTCGCCATGTGTCGTCGCTGCCGGCTTCGCTGCAGGCTGCCACGACGTCGGCTCGGCGGGAGGGAACGTATGTTCCTGCTCCGGCCCAGCTGGCGGACGACGAGACTGCGTTCGCGTTCTACATGCCGGACGACAGCTTCGAGCCGTGGGTGAAGTCTGGCACCCTGATGTACGCTACCAAGCGCAGGGATCCAGTGCGGAACGATGTTTTGGTGGTGACCGACAAGAACGAGCGCACCAAACTGCGCCTGCTCCTCGGCATCGATGAAGACGGCCTTCGCATGCTGAAGCAGTTCGGCAGCGAAGAGGAAGAGCGGCTTGGGTTCGACGATATCAAGGATATCGCCATCCTCGTCGGCTTGATCAAGACGATCTAAGGGCAGGGGCCTCAGCCCCCGCCCTCGACATCGAATGTCCTCTCGATACCTGCGACCAGAGCATCAATGCGTGGCACTGATGCCGTCAGGTCGTAGATGTCGAGGCCGTTACGAAGTTCCGTCAGTCGCTTGAGCCAGGCCTCGTCGTTAGCGACCTTCTGGACGTTGACGATGCTCTCCCACTTTTCCTGGTTGATGGAGAGCGTCACCTTCTCGATCTCGAAGTCCAGGAAGTCGATGAACTCCTTGATCGGGATCGCGACCTTGTCCATCGCCGGTTCAATGATCAGCATCTGCTGACATATCTCCTCCAACATTCCGTGGAGGCGGCTCTGGAATCGAGCGTTGATCGGCTGCGGTCGCACAGCCGGCTCGACAGTCCTAGTTTGCTTTTTCGCCATTTGCTGACGCACCTTTCTTCAAGGCTTTCATGCGAACGTTCGTTTCGATCGCCTTGAGATCCTCTTTGGTCGCCCGCCATGGCTTCAGGCCGCGATCGAGCGCAGCCAGGGCCAGGGCGATCGCCTTGGTGGCGCCGCGCAATTCGTATTTGCTTATTGCCTGAGGCGTCAGACCGAGCCACTCGCCCAGCTTCGCATGGGTCAAGTTCCTAGAAAGCCTCCAGGCCCGGATTTCCGTGCCCGAAAGGAATTTCTCGGATGCAGCTCGCCTTCCTGTTGGCATGGTTTTGTTTCCCAATGCACACAAAAACGAACTGCATTTGCGCAGTCGTGACGAGGTGCTGGTGGCACCTTTTCACAGGAAGTGCAAATATTAATGCGGCGTCAATTCGGCAAGGCAGACCTGCCGATCTTAATCACGCCGCATTTGAGATCGGCGCAGCAACGATCCGCGCTGGATGGCCCAGCTTCCATTGCTCTTGAACCACCAGCAGGGCAGACGCTCGCGCTGTCGGCTCACACACGACCTTCCACTTCGGCGGCTTTTCGGTGCGCATAAACGCCACGACAACCACCAACTGTTCGGCCTTCGCTCGATTCCGCTGTTTCATGTCTCCTCTTCTATATCGCCTCCACGAATTTCTCAATCGGGCCGTCCAGCTCGTCGAAGGCGTTGACGATCGAACGGTCGCGCTTGTCATCGACCCAAATCACGATCGTTACGACGACACCTTGTTCACTAGTGTACCGTTCGATCTGGTCGACGACGCCATCCGTGCCGGGCGGCATGGTGTGCTCGATGTCATCGTGGTCTGCTCCCTTCGTTTCGATGAGCGTTTTGATCTTCTGGCCCCGCGTCAGGCCGCGCCACTGTGCCAGTCGCTCAGCCATAGACGATCTCGCCGAGCACGCAGGCCTGAAGGAAGACGTCCGCCGTCTCGGCATCACCGGTCTCTTCGATGATCTCGGCGACGCGATGGGGGTGGTTCTTCATCAGCCACGCCAGGCCATCCTTCACCTTGTCCGGCGTGAAGCTGTGCGTCACGCTGTCCTCGTCGGCCAGCACCTCGATCTCGAAGTCGCCGTCCCAGACCTTCGGGTCGGAATACCACGGGCCCTCCGTTGCCCGCTCTTTGCCCTTCTTCGAGTGGAAGCGTTCGAGCCAGTGGTTCGAGCCGCCTTCCAGTGCGGTGACGATCTGGTCGGCGAGCTGTTGCGCCGTAAGGGCGGGCGCCTCGATGGTGGTCGCAGTCATGATGCAATCCTCTTGATGTAAGCCATGTCGATTTCCCCGAAGCGTCGGGGCATCTTGGCGCGCACAGCTGCGCACCAGTCCTTCTTGGTGGGGATCTCCTTGACCTTGCGGACCGGAGCGCACTGCTCGCAGACCGCGACGTCGGATCTTCTGTGCCAGTGCCTGGTCAGGCCGAAGCAGAAGCAGCAGTTCTCCGCTGGCTCGGGAAAACTGGTGCCGTCATGCACGATGGAGATCGGCATCAATTGGTCACTTCTTCAGCGACCATCTCGTGGATCTCAGGATCCTCGCACTCGTCGCTGCACTGGTGGCAAAGCGAGACGAAGTTGTTGTCGCTCCTCTGAGCCATTTCGATAGCCTCCTCCTTCGAGTTGGCCCAGAAGCGGCCCATGTACTTGCTGGCTGTGACGCAGCCGACGACGCTGTATTGCTTCATGGTTGATCCTGATCTCCGTATCCGTCCTGGTTGCGATCGACGCGCCGATACTCTCGTGCGGTCTTCTGCACTCGGTGGTCCTGGCGGTTGGTGCGGATTACGGTCTCGATGTCGTCATCGTCGTAATCGCGGTCGAGAAGGGTGATGATGCTGAACATCAGGCAACCTCCAGACTCCGGTTGAAGTTGTTCTTGCCGGCGCCGTGGATGGCGATGGTGATGTCGGCATTGGCCTTGGTCCGGTTGCCACCGCACAGCATGCAGGAGGCGCACTGGACGGCCTTGCCCATCTCCGCCGATGCAGGGCAGTGACCCTCGCCCGGGAGCTTCGGATCGGCCTTGCCTCGGACGCGATAGGTGCGGAAGCCGAGAGCCTTGGCGAGCACGCGATCGACCTCGGTGTCGCAGGACGCCATGCAGAAGTCGGCCAGCTCGGGGATCTCGCGCCACATGTGCGTGTATCCGGTGAGGTCGGCGACCTGGCTCAGCGCCGTCTTCCAGACCTTGACCGGCACAGCTCCCGGATCACCGTAGGCGCCGACGCGGACGACCTTGCGAGCCAGAAGCTTCCGGGCCTTGGCGAGCGGCACCTCGGGATATTTGCCGCGTGAGTAAGCGTCCCAGACCACGCGAGGACCGCGCATCAGGGTGACGTAGCAGGAGCGGCCGACGTTGGTCAGCAGACCCGTCTTGTGGTCCCTGACGACCTTGCCGCGGTGAGGGCAGGTGCCGCAGATCGAGATGTCGTCACCGGTCTGCACGGCCTTCATCGGGTTGATGCCGTCGCGCAGGATGTAGATCTGAACCATCGGTCCAGTCTTTGAATTGGAGCCACCGTCCTCGAGTCCGGTGGCAATGCAAATAATCTGCTGGCCGTCGATCACGGACGGGCCGCGGTACAGAACGATGCCGTTCACGGGTCTCTCCTTTGCATTCATGCAACTAACAGGTCATGGTTGGGCTTGGTCAGGGCCAGCTCGCGCTCAGCCCTCACCAGTTGCCGGCTGAGGATTTGGATTTGCTTGTTCTTGCGAGCCTTGAAGTCGCGGAGGGCATCAGCCTCGGTCTCCGCAAACCTCTTCTTGTGCGCAGTGAGCCGGACGAACTCACCGCAGCAGTAGGCGCCCTTCGGCGTCCGGCGATCGACGTGGTACCACCGCATCTCCAGGCGGGGAGCGGTGACGCCGTACTCTTCGCGATCGGCGTCGATCACGTAGGAGTAGCTCTTCGCTTCGCAGCGCCAGAGGACATCGACGCCCTCTGGCACCGGGCCATGCGGATGGTGCAGCTTCATGGTCAGTCGACGCGACCGTCCTGGTGGAAGTCGGTCACGACCGGGAAGCGCAACATCCCGTCCGGCGTGAAGCCGAAGTGACGCACCGTTCCCTCCTTCGGCGTCTTGCCGGCGCGGCATTGAGCCAGCAGTTCGGCCGCGAACTCCTGGGAGCCCCGCATGCCGGAGCCGCATTCCTGGCCATCCGGCATCTGGAGGACGACGCGCTTGGCGACGCCGGACCAGTTGCCTTCGCCTTCCTCGACGCGGAGGATCGGGAACTCCTCGGTCACGAAGCGCTTCCGCTTCATGAGCGACCAGGGCCTGCTGTCGTACTGATACGGTTCGTTGAAGCGAACCATCTGGCCTTCGTAGCCCAGCTCCACGGCCTCGACCTCGGCGGCGTCCAGCTCCTCCAGGTTGCCCACCTTGGTGGTCGGGACGTAGATCAGCTGCGGATGACCGATCTTGGCGAGCAGCTCCTTCAGCTTCTCCGTGCGCTCGGCGAACGGCGCCGGGCTTGGAAGGTCGTAGATGTGATACTGGATCAGCTCGACGGCGCGAGCGGCCTGCTCGGGCGTGGCCTTCTGCTTGCGGATGATCGATCCCAGGCCGTTGAAGTCGGCCTTGAAATCGTGGTTGTACAGCTCGCCGTCGAACTCGATGCCGTCGTGCGCGCTGAACAGCGGCTCCAGCGCTGCCATCAGGTGACCGCAGTTGAAATGCGGCTGATACTCGCGGGAGGTCGCGCCCCACTTCCGGGTCATCATGGCGCGGATGCCATCGAGCTTCGGCTGTGACCAGACGCCGTCAGCGTAGGGGACGTCCTTCTTGAAGTCGTCCCAGGTCTCGGCGAGCATCGGGCCATTCGGCACGAACTCGAGTTCCGGGATCGTGCGGCGATACTCGCGCTTCAGCTTCTTGGCTTCTTCAGCCGAGGCCTCTAGCGCTGCCTGCTGCTCCGGAGTCGTGGCGTTGGCCTTGCCGACGTTCTTCGGCTTGGCTGTCTTCCACTTGCTCTCGACCATCTTGCCGCCGTGGATGCCGGCGATGACGCGATAGTCCGCGCCGTTGACCTCGACCTGCCAGCTGCGGATCTTGCCGTCCGAGCCACGCTTGAAAATCTGTTCAGTGATCATGATGCTTCCTTGATGGAAAGGGGCGAAGTGGCGGCCCTTAGGCCGCCTTTGTCGCTGCTACGGTTTGCTTGTTGTCGTTGGCCGGCGGCACCTTCACCTTCGGCAACGGCGGATAGAGATCGATCAGCTCTTCCATGGCTCGGGTGGCTGCCACGTACTGCAGATTGACCTCCTGCTCCTTCTCCCAGGGCATGCTGGCGTACTTCGACGGGCAGGTGTTCAGCCGATCGAGCCAGTAGACGCGCTTCCACTCACGGCCTTTCGACCGGTGGATGGTGCAGAGGGTGAGGATGCCCTTCACGTCGTCGGCGAAGATGTTGTCGATGTAGGCGGTGACCGCTGCGATCGAGTCCTGCTTGTCGTCGCGGCATGCATCCATGACGACCTTCAGCGTCTCGACCTTGTCCTCGGCCTCCTGGACCTTCGACATCTTCTTCTTCGGCAGCCAGCGCTCCTTCTCCTTCTCCAGCCAGTCCTCCAGCTTGTCCTCCAGCTCCGGGATGGTGCTGATCGACTTCCAGCGGGTGGCCAGCTTCTTGAGCGAGTTGCCGATGTCCCGGCCTTCGATGCGGCAGGGGATCTTCTCGCGGATCAGGGCGAACGCTGCCGTCACCAGCGGCCGGGTGTTGCGGCAGATGATCGCCGCGTCCCCGTTCAGACGGTCGCGGACGGTGATCATCTTCTCGAACGTCTCGGAGCTGATCTTGCCCTCGGGCGCCGAGGGGTGAGCCTCGATGTGGTTCACCCAGGTCTGGGCGAACTTCACCACGTTCTTCGGGCAGCGATAGGTGACCGTGAGCGGCATCACCTTGGCGCCGAACTCCTGCTGGATGATGTCGAGGCTGTCGTTGTCGGCGCCCGTGAAGCCGAAGATGGCCTGGTGAGGATCTCCGACAGCGATGACGCGGCCGATACCAGGCTTCATCAGCGCCTTCACCAGCAGACGGCGCACCGTGTTGGTGTCCTGCGCCTCATCGATCCAGACATTCTCGAACTGCCAGAACTTGATCTTGTAGAGCAGGGGCAGGTAGATCATGTCGTTGAAGTCGATGACGTCCGGGTTCTTGTTCGACTCCTTGAGCAGCAGGATCGCCAGGTCGATGATGTCCGATGCCTTCTTCTGCAGCGGCTCTTCGTCGAACAGGTCGAAGTGCTCGGCGATATCCTCCCAGATCGAGGTATCGTCGATGTGGCCCTGGCCCTCGATGCCGAGGCCGCTCTGCTTGGCGAGGCCGACGAGCTGACAGGCGACCGAGACGTGAGGAACGAGCGAAGGCTCGATCTTGGCGTTTTCCACCCAGTCAGCACTGATGCGCCCGACCTTCTCGTCGTCGATACGCACCTTCGGGAACGTCTTGCGGTAGTTGCGCAGGGCGATGGCGTGACAGGTCGAGGACTCAGCCTTCTTCCAGTCGATGCCGAGCTGCTCCAGCTTGCCCTTCATCTCCTTGGAGATCTTGGCGCCGAATGACAGGATGATGCTGCTGCCGCGCATCTCGCCGACCGTGCGGACGATGGTGGTCGATTTGCCGGCGCCGGCCACTGCGATCACGATGATGGAGCCGGTGCCGTTCCAGGCTTCTTGCTGGACAGCCGCTTGCTGCGGGGAGGGGACGTACATGGTTCACCTTTCGGAATTGGGTCTGGTCAGGGTTATCAGTGCATTGGCATTCAAGCAAATGATATTTGCAAAAAATGCAAATCACCGCTTCTTGCGGGGCTTCCTCGTGCGGGACAGTTCCCGAGCCTTCCGGATCAGGGCGTAGAGAGCCGATGCATCGCTGCACAGGCGTTCGTCGTCGAGATCGGCCATGATGTCTTCGGCGTGCTCGGCGTTCCGCGCCTTGTCGGTCGGCGTGTCCATCCTGGAAAGCTGGGAGAGGATCTCGCAGGCGCCTTCGACGAACTTGCGAGCCCGATCGTGCTTGGCGTCGTAGCCGCGGCCATCGATCGATGCGTCCAGGCCGTCGAGGTAGGTGGTGATCATCGGATGGAGAGCCATCACGCAGCCTCCTTGCCGGCATCGACTTCCGCGACGCGCAGCTCCTTCAGGCCTTCAACGACGCGCGTCGCATCCACCTCGTTGTAGACCTTGCAGATGTATCGCTTGTCGTCGAAGATCAGCCAGCCTTCACCGTGGAAGTTCGACATCTTGAAGGTGCGCGGATTTTCCCGCCAGAACACGGCCTTGACCTCGGCGGTCAGGTGGCGCGGCTGGATCGAGCCATAGGCGTGCTGGTCGATCAGGTTCTTGGCCTTCAGGCTGTTGAGCGAGTTGACCTCGCCCTCGCGGAGCCAGACGTAGTTGGTGGCATGGAGCGTCAGCACCTTGGCGACGATCTGCTCCTGCAGTTTCGTCAGAGTCTTAGGCATCGGTCATCTCCTTCGCGCACTCGGCGCAGTAAAACTCGTTCTCGCCGAGGGTCGTCTTGACCTCGATCGCCTTGTCGGTGTCGGCCTCGCAGCACTCGCAGATCTTGGTCAGCGCGGTGCCGGCGAAGCTCGCCCAGCTCCAGCCCAGGACGTAGGCGCCGTTGTCATCGCCCTCGGAGATGATCGCGCCATCGATCTCAAACTCTCCGTCGTCGCCGACGTCGGCCATGTCCGCGATTTTCTTGTCACGCTCCGACGCGCGGTCGTAGAAGAACTGGAGCACGTCGCCGATCTCCAGACCGGGAATAGCCGCCAGTGCGACCTGCTTCGGATCGATCGGCTTCTCGTTGATCTTCTTGCCCATGGGTCACCTCAGGTAAGCAGGGCCGTACGGACCCATCTTCGCGAGACCGTTGTGCTCGTCGAAGACGTTGCCGCGGGCGTGTTTCGCCGGCCGCGCCCAGCTCTCGGCCTTCAGCACGTCGCCGGTCGCCTTATCAATGAAGCAGTGAACGCCGCTCCCATTCACGATCCGAAATCGCTTCTGCAGCTCCTGCAGCTTCCACTCTGGCGCGGGGTTGCGCGGGTAGTTCGCCTGCCGGTGAGCCTCGGCGATGCGCTTGCAGCCTTCGAAGAAGATCTGGATTGCTTGTTGCAAGTCGGGCAAGTTCGTTACTCCTCAATTCCTTGGCGATGTCCCGCAGCTTCTGGCGGATGACTTTCGCGGTGCATTCGATCTTCATGGGTTTGCGGTGCATCCACCCGTCCAGGCGCCAGGACTCGCGGCACCCTTTGCAGTGCCACTTCGCTTCCTGGATGAGCGGGTCCACCCTCGGGTCACGCGGCATCGGCCGCGTCCCGGATGATCTCGACGATCGACGTGTTTGCGACGAAGCCGAAGTAGTCCTCGTCGTTGTCGACCGGCTCGACGTAGACGCGCTTGTCCACGTCGGTGTTGTCGACTTCGGCCACGGTGTAGATGCCGTCAGGCGCATCCTCGTCGCCTTCGACGCGGACCCGATCTCCCGGCGTCACCGCCAACACCTTCGCGGCGTCGGGCTCGGCACAGGCCTTGTAGAGCCAGGCCTGCGGCAGTTGCTCTCCGTCCAGGTACAGACCATCCTCGGTGAGGGTGGCTGCGCCGCCGGAGTGCTCCTCAACCGCCACCCGCACGTCGGCCAGCCGGACGATCTCGTCGGAGTCGTCAGAGCCTGAGGTCAACAGATCTTTGACCTTTCCGAAGTGCGTGTGGTCCGCTGCCAGGGTCCACGGACGGCCCCTGGCAATGAACGTGATTGAGGTGTCGGTGATGACGCTCGGGATCATTGGATCGCTCCGTCTCAGGCTGCTTCCGCCAGCGGGTCGATCTCGTCCTCGACCGGCTCGGCGTTCTGGTTGTTGTCGTTCAGCGCCAGCGCAGCCCTCGCCATTTCCGCCTGCTGTTGCAGGAGCTGCTGCTCTGCATGCAGGAGGTCACAGTAGTGCTTGAGCTGGCGCTGGGTTTGGGCAGCGTCCGTGCGGTTCGAGTACGAGTAGTACGGGTTCGGCTCGATGATCAGCTTGAGCAGCGCGTACTTCGAGCACAGCTCGCGGTAGCGCCGTTCCATCGCCGTGATCGGGCACTGCACCTCCGGCTTGTCGATTTCGATACCGAGCCTGGACAGGGCGGAGTGGGCCTTGTCGGTCGGGGTATCGACGGTCGAGTTGCCCCGGAGAGCGGTGCCGAGCGCCGTCAGCTCGGTCTTGAACAGCAGCAGGTCGCCCGGCGCATTGGCGAACGTCGCCGGCGTCATGCCGACGATGCCCCTCAGCGCCGAGTCGAGATCGTTGAAGGACTTCTGGTGCAGTCCGGTGAACGTCGAGACGTCGATCTTGGCCTGCAGATCGGGGATCAGGTCATCTCCGAACAGCGTCCAGTTGTCGCCGAGCGCAGCGTGATCCTCGCTCTGGATCAGGATCGTGGTGCCTTCCTCGACCAGACCCAGCTCGAAGGAGGCCGAGATGACTTCCTTCATCACGCTGAGCGAGACGCTGTTCTGTTCGGTCGAGACCTTGACGTACTCGTTACCGCGACGCCGGCTGTAGAGGCCGTTGCTGACGCGCTGCAGGTAGAAGCCGCCCTCGGCCAGGTCGACATCCTCCTGCGACACGAGGACGCCACCACCCTCGGTGACCACCATCACCCTGCGGCGACGGACGGTCTTGCCACGGGTCCGCTTGCTCGCCGGCACCTTGAAGGTGTCCAACTCGACGACCTCGGGATTGCCGAGGGCATTGAGCACTTCCTCGCGGAAGGCCCGCTTGCAGCGGATCCAGAGCACCTTCTGGCCGACCAACTGCGCCATCTGGAAGCGCGAGTAGGAGTAGCTGGGGTTGTGCTCGATGACGATTTTGGCGTCCCGGCACCAGCTCATCCGGACCGTGGTGTCTTCGAACTTGTCGAAGTGGACCCAGCCATCGGCCAGCATCCCGGTCTTGCAGTTGATCTTCGGAACGGTCGACGAGAGCGTCTTGCCGCGCCACTTCACGACCTCCCGCAGCTTCTCGGTGCGAGAGACGCCGAGAGACTGGGTTGCTTCCTCGAACAGCTCGACGGCACCGATCAGGTCTTCAGCCGTGTCGACGGCGGTCTGACAGTTTCGGATGAAGTTCTGCTCATACTCCTCGGTCAAGCGAGCCAGGGTCGCCTTGGTATTGTCGTCATAGGCCAGCTCTTCGCGGGACAGCGTCACCTTGAGCGAGCCGATCGGCGCATCGAACAGGACGGCGTCGCTGTAGTCGAGGAAGCCCGTCGTCTTGATCTGCCGCATGTCGAAGGGGTACATCACGCAACCCATGCGGACGTGCGGACCGTTGAACGGCACCGTTCCGTTCTTGTAACGGGTGTAGTTGTCGCCCTGGCTCATGACGACCGGGTCCTTCCAGTCGATCGCCGGGGTGATCTTCGGCCGCGGAGTGAACGACCAGAGGATGCTGCGAGCCCGATCATGGAACTCGCGGATGTCTTCGCGGCGAACCGGGAAAGACACCTCCAGGCCGGTCGGCTCGTCGGACGGCGCCTCGATCAGCAGGCGCATGGTCGGCGCACCGCTCTGGGAGAGCGAGAGCACGTAGGTCCGCATCATGCCGCCGTGGTAGGACGTCACGGTGTAGGAGCCGGAGCCCGAGTCCGAGATCAGGTAGGCGTACGGGCTCTTCGAACCCAGACCCCAGCCGCCGACCTGGTCGTTGCTGCCACGCTTCGTCGAAGCGTAGAGGCGGGCATAGACGTTCTTCATGTCGTCGGGCGACATGCCGGGACCGAAGTCCCGGAACGAGATCGTCGGCGAGAGCGGCGTCGGCAGCCGGATCTGCGGGATCTTGTCCTCCGGGATGTCGTCGCCGTACTTCAGGCGCGACCCATCCCACATGTTCGTCGTCAGCTCGCGGATCGGGTAGCCGATCTTGTCCTTCGCCAGGCCGGAGATCTGGGCGTAGAACGCAACCGCGTTGGCTTCGAACGAGATAGCGACTTCATCCTGCACTCCAGAGGCGACGTCCACATGCTCTTGCAATCCGAGTTTCATTGTTCAGTGTCCTTTGTTTCGTGATTTCGTGGGTGGCGATCAGGCGCTGAGCAGGCCTTCGTCGTCGAAGAGATCGAGGAAGGAGCGCTCGCGGGGCCGGTTGATGAGGTAGATGGCGTCATCCAACTCCTCGGCGCTGACCTTGATGTCGGCCAGGTACTGAGCGACCTGTCGCGGGTACTTGAAGACCAGATCCTCGAGTTCGCGCTGCCGCAGCTGCTTCAGCATCCGCATGGTACGCAGCGGACTGCTGCTGCCGAAGCTGCTGCCTGTCGACGAGCCCGACCAGGAGGAGCGCTTCACGTCCGGCTCCGTGGCCTTGGGATTGCGTTCGATGACGAACTTCGAAGCGTCGATCTTGACCATGTGGTCGCGCAACTCGAACAGATGCTGGACGCACTGCGTCTCCCGATTGGTGTGCTCGTTCTCGTATCCAACCGAGACGTTCGAGCACTCCGGCACGATGCCCATGTAGATCTTGGTGTCCGTGAGGACGCCGGTCGGATCGTTCTTGAACCGGCTGGGCAGCTGAGCTGCCAGGGAGTCGCCGAACGCATCCGACGCCGTCCGTCCCCGCTGGTGGGTGATGACGGACGTGAAGCCGCGACGGTCGAAGGCGATGGCAGCTTTGATGCCATCCAGGAATTCGGGCGTCTCGTTGGCGATGCCACCCGATCCCTTGCAGCCGACCTCCTCACCGAAGTGGAAGACGTACAGGCCTGGCACCTTCGCCTCGATCATCTTGATCATGATGAAGTTGCCGGCCGCGTCGTCGGCGCCGAGACAGTTCGACTTGGACTTCTTCGGCAGATGGATCTTGGTGCCGGTCATTTCGATCTGCTGGAAGCCTTCATCCCGGTGGACGCTGTCCGTGTGGGATGACCAGAGGATCGTCGGCTTTTCCTCGCCGATGATCATGAACCGGTTGCCGAACTTGTCGGTCTGCACCCCGAGCGGGGTGATGAACCGATCGATGTAGGCAAGCTCGGTCTTCGAGCCATAGGGACGACGATGCGACAGCATCGCCTTGAGCATCTCAAGGTCGTTGGACATTTCAGTTCCTGTTGGATTAGCGGGTTGGATCGTAGTCATACCGAGCGGCCGGCTCAGGGAGGCCCCGGAGCATCTGGTCGCGCAGTTGTCGGTCGACGAGATCGCCCATGTAGCGGGCCATCTCTTGTTGCTGGCGTGGGTCGAGCTGGGGCGCAGCCACGAACGGGTCGTCGATGATCACCTGGTCAGCACGCCGACCGGTGACGCGAGTTTCGACCGTGTTGGTGACGGCGTTATACTCACGCTCAAAGCGGCTCTTGCTCAGGTACCGCATGTCGCGGTGCCACGGCTTTTCGCCGATGAGATCACCGATGGTGACGGTGCCCCAGCGCTCCTCCTCGATCGCCTTGATCTTCTTCGCTGGCAGCTCCTTGCCGTCAGCATCGAAGCGCCACTCCACGCTGTTGTGGACACGACGGTCGCCCTTCTGAACCATCTCGGTCTTGGGATGGTTCTTCTTGGTGACGGCGCAGTGCTCGCCGTGCTCGGCGAAGTAGTCGTGGCCCCAGTAAACGCCTGGAGTGGCCATGGAGACCTTGAACTCGTTGGCGTAGAGCTTGCCGGAGCCACGGCAGGTGAAGGCGTAGGACTGGTACGCCTGGCTGGACCATTCCTGCTCGACACCGTGGATGTGCTTGAAGGTGTGCGCCGGCTGTCCGCTGCGCATCTTCGGGCAATACTGGTAGAGCAGGGAGCGACCGGCGCTGCCGCCACAGCTGATGTACTTCGTGCCAAGCGGCAGGCTTGCCAGCGTGCCGTTGTAGGTCTCGAAATAGTCGCCGTTCATGATGACCATCTCGATGTCGTCGAAGTACGGCATCACGTATTCCCAGCGCCGTTCGGGGTGCTCGATCTTGAGGAGCTTCGCGCCGTCCGGGAAGCGGATGTTGTCGCCGTGGTAGTAGGTGTAGCCCTCGGCCTTCATCGCAGCGATCATGCGCTGGATGTCGCCATAGCAGCGACCGAAGATCTTCTTCTCGGGCCAGCACAGGCAGCGCGACTGGATGCGGCCCTCAGCGTTCTTGGTGTAGGCCACAGCCAGGTCGCCAGCCCCGTAGGGCTCGGTCGGCCAGTGCGGGTCCATCCCTTCGAACGTGTGCTTGCCGTCCATGCACGAGCCGGGACCTTCTTTGTAGATGCGGACGATCTCTTCCGGGCTGAACGCAAAGAAGATCTCGCCGTTGGGATCGATGGCAGCGATCAGCTTCCGGCGGTGAGCGTCGGGGATCTTGTCTTCGGTCTCATAGAACCGGGTGATGTACCGGCCCGGGTTGAGCGAGGTCGTGCGGTCGATCGTGCCGTGCTCGTCGCTCTCGGTGAACGCGATCTTCGACGGATCGCGCGGGCAGAGGTGAGCGAAGTGATCCTTGATCGGCTCAAGGTCCCACGCCTCAGGCAGCGCCTTCAAAGCGCCGCTCGCGAGCCGCTCCTGCTGCCGGCCACGCCAGTCCGGAGCCTGGGCCATGCGCCGCGGCTGCACCTTGTAGCCGCGCTCCTCGGTAAGGGTCTTCGCGGCCTTCGCTGCCTCGCTGCCCTTGTCATAGGGGCCATAGTCCGGGATCGGCACATCTTTCATGGCACCGGCCCCGTCCGGTTCTAACCGGACCAGGTAGAACGACATTGCAGTCCTCCATTTGCTTTGATTTGCATTCAAGCTATCGTGCAGGCGCACGTATCTCTTGGTGGAGCAGGGAAAACCTTTGAAACATGAGGTTCGCCCGGCTGCCGTTCTTGGCGTTAATTTGCATTCATGCGCACGGAAGCGCAAGAGTTATTTACAAACAACCGCCTTCTAACGCGGTCTATCTCGTGGATTGTAGAAGCGAACCCGCCGCACGGGCCCGGCCTTCATCGGCTTGTTGACCATGGCTCCATCTCATTGGTGTTGAAGATTGAGGTGGAAGCTGAGGGATGGTCTGTCCCTTGCGTAGTAATACCGGATCTTTCGCATTCGCACGTCTCCGTCTCATGGAGTGGGTGGGATGAGAAGATGCAGGGTTGGTCTGTCCCGAGAGTTGAACAGGCGGAACCTCCTGATGGTCCCGCAGAAGTCTATGGTGAGCATTTGCGCTCCTCTTTTTGGTTTGACGCGCTCTCGGTGTGAGTCGTCTGTTAGTCAAGTTCCCTGCCTACAAGTCATGCTAGTTCGTAGAAGTGACGTCGAAGCCCAACCGAGCACTTCGAACATCGGCGGTTGGTGGGGACCTCATCAAGCATCCCCAGTTAGACCCGATCAGTTTTCCTCGACGACGTAGTCGATGAGGAATGACTCGAGTCCATCCTTGTGCGCCGCGTCGCATGCCTCATGGATGCTGAGGTATGCGCCGTGCCAGCGTTTGCCGGGCCATTTGGCGCGAAGCGTGTTGCCGTTCAGCCTGGCGTAGAGCACAGGCCTGCCGGCTTGTTCGTCAGAGACCTCGGACACGATCGATCCCCTCGAACGCGCGGGCCTGCTCGCGGAGGCCGGCGATTGTGATCGCGGCGTCCACACGGTCGTCCTCGATCATCGCAAGCGTTGCCTCGCGGCGCCGGCGCTCCAGGTCAGCCCACGATCCGCGATACCGGGTGATCGGTCCCTTGGTTGAAAGTCCCATGTTATTCGTCCTTCCAGTCGATGGTGAAGGTCCCCTCCGGACCTGGTATGAGCGCAGCGTCGAAGAACTCGATCGCCTTGCGGATTGCAGTCATGTTCGGCTTGCTGCCGCGCTGTGCTCGGAGCGCGGCGCAGCTGGTGAAGTAAAGCCCTGTGCCCAGCTCGGCATCGAGAGCGCGAACCGAGATGCCGTCCTCCCTGGCTCGCTTGCGGATGGCGTCTGCCAGCGGCTCGCCGAGGATCTTCAGCGGCAGCTCGTGAGAATTGAACAGGGTGACGCCCAGCTCCTGGGCGCGTTTCGTGATGTCCCACTTCGTGCGGTGCGGCAGAATGTGGGAGATGCCGGTGGCACCCTTGGTCGCAGCAGCACGCCTGATCTCCTCGTCCTCGCCGCGGGTGAATGGCGGCCGGCGGTAGGTGAAGCCGGTAGAGCTGCGCTTACCCGAGACCGATTGCCTCGACCGGCCCGGCAGCAGCGCGTGCAGATCGTGCAATCTCAAATGCCGATTGCGCCTGATGATGTCGATCTCGGCATTGGTGTACTGCTTGCCGCATCTAACGAAGAAGCCGTCACCGGACCTCTCGGCACCAGAACTTTTCGAGGCACGACGGGCATTCGATGACTTCGCTGGATTTGTCGCCTTCTTCGTGGAAGTCGTAGTCGCAAAAGGGACAATCGAAGTGGGTTCTGATGTACCCGAGGACATGTTCTGAGCAGCTATCACGGAGGTCACTCATGTGCGGGCAAACCGCTTGTTGATGTCGACGAAACGCCGCTCTTGCCGGCGCTGCCGTCCTCGATCTGATTTCGAGAACGGCTCGTGGTGTCGCTTCCAGGTGCTGGTTTCGAGCAGGAAGCGGAAGGCGGCGCCGATGTCGCGCTGCTCAGGATTTCCCTTGCAGCACGGGTGACGCATTCGGCGGTACTGTTGAAGCATTGGAGCGCTCCCTCTGCAGTCGGCAGGCGAGATAGGGGCCAGTGCTGCCGGTCATCTCGCGCAGCTCCAGCGGTTTCGGGCAGCCGATCTCCCAGTTGCCGCACTGCTCGCACGTCCCACCGCGACCGCAGCTGTAAGTGCTGGTCACCTGTGTGCAGACGAGGCGAGGCAAGGGAAGATTGCTGTTGCCTTCGTCACAGCCGGTGAGCAGCAACGCGGCGATAAGGATGATTGATCGCTTCATGCGGCGAACCCCAGCTCGTGGCGATAGCGCTGAGGCTTCGGCGCCTCGTACCAGAAGGCGATGCGCGGCGGCTCTTCGTAGACCGCGATGACGGTCGGCGCCCGACCCATCTTCTTGGTGTACCAGCTGGCCGATTTGCGGAGCGTCCGGCCGCTCTCGCGGGCAGTGTCGATCAGCAGCAGCTCGAACTTGTCCGGGACATTGGCGCCGAACGGGATGAACGGGATGCCGAGGATGTGAGAGGCGTAAACCGCGGCGACAGCGCCGGATCGGCCGGGGCCGGTGACGCAGCCGACATGCTCAACCCACTGGTTGAAGAGGACGGTTCTGATGCGCTGAGCGAACTCGGCTTCGGAGACGATGCGGATGGTCATGCCACGGCTTTCTTGTTGATGGTGTCGATGATGCAGCGGTGTTCCAGGGGATTGTGATCAGCCAGGAACTGCAGCGCTTTCTGGTGGTATTCGCTGCCGGCGTTGGCGTAGTCGACGACGAGGCGCCACGCTTCCAGGTCATCCCGGAGGCGGTCGCACTCATCGAGCTTCTGCAATTGCCAGGGACCGTTCTCGCTGCCGTCGCAGTCGAAGATGCCCCAGCCCTGGTCGAAGGCGATGTTGTTGTCGAAGGAAACTCTGTCCGGCATGTCGATCTCCAAGGGGGAAGGGTGCCCGCCCTCCGAAGAGGACGGGCAGTGGTTGGGATCAGCGGATGTTCTTGTTCAGAGCCCAGTACGGGTTGGTCCCGTCATGCGGCTTGACGAACAGCGTCTGGTAGGCGTGATCGCGGGTCTTGATGACCTCGACCTGGCGGGTGCCGAAGCGCTGGCGATAGGCCGACACGGTCTGACCCGGGGCGATCAGGCGTCCGTTCACCCACTTCGCATCCGGATGCGGCGGAGCAGCCTCGACGACCTCGGCCACGACCTCGTCGCCGGACTCGTCACCACCCTCGTCGTGCTCTTCTTCCTCGTTGAAGTCCGAGCCGTCGCCCTCGACGACTGTCGACTCGACGACGGCGCTGGCCGAGACGCGCGGCGGGATGGTGATCGGGAACACGCCGAACACGTCATCGTAGGCGTGGTTGCTCGCTCGATCGGCTGCGAACTGGGTGTCGTAGAGCGTCTCGTCGACAGAGAGGGCCCGATCCTCGTCGATGAACAGGCGAACGAACTTCGTCTGCGGTTCGGTCGAGATGTTCTCGAAGACCCAGTCGCCGCGGATGTCATCGCCGTCCAGGTCGAACTGGAGGACGACGCGCTCACCCTCGCTGTCGTGGTAGCCGGCGATCACGACCGGATGCGTGGCATCGGCCAGCACCGAGAGGATCACGACCTCCGTGAGGAAGTCCTGATTGTCGTCGGTCCGGAAGATCTCGAACGGCTTGTTGAAGTCGACCTTGCCGACCGGATACTTCGGCGGCGAGGGCGGGGCTTCCGGCGCCGGCAGCGCTTCGACAACCGGCTCTTCGGCCGTGATGGCGGCGAAGACTTCCTCGGTCGAGGTGTCAGCAGCGAAGACTTCCGAGGTCTCGGCGATCGGCGAACCGATAGCGGCGGCGAGCAGGGCGCCGTTGTCGATCTCGGTGGTCAGGCCCGAGGCTTCCGTGCCGGCAGCCTGGTCAGCCTGCAAGTCGGCTCGGTTGAGGTAGCCGGACATGCTGACGACGGATGCCGTCTCGGTTGGAGCGGGCAACAGGTTGGTCGGCTGCTGCTCGTTCGCGAGGACGAGACCGTAGGTGGACGTTTGGCCCATGGTGGGGTCCATTTGCAGTTCTCCTTTGGTGATTGCGGCCGACTGGTTGAGGTCACCCCGTCAGTGACGGCGGCCCGCGCTTGGATTGACGGGGTGTTTCGCTGCGCGCCTATAGACCGTCGTTTGCATTAATTGCAAGTGCAAATTTGCATTTAAGCAAACGTTCAGGTATAGGGAGGCATGCAGAAAACTGAATTGGTCTATGGGTTACCTTGGCTCCAAACGAAGCCGGAACGCGCTATCTTCGATGAACTTCAGTTCGCCTGCGTCTATGCAGCCGGCCCCCTCGGGGGTCGGCCGCTACGGCTCGGCGCCTCGACCAACCTCAAGAAGCGGATCGAGTGCCTGCAGCCCGGCAGCTGGGAGCCGCTGAAGGTCCATCATGCGATCTGGACCACGAACGAGGCGTTCGCCGTCCGGATCTTCAACGATGCCGCCGCCATGTTCGACAAGGCGAACCGCCGCCTGGTCGGGGACTGGTTCGACGTGACGCCGGACTTCGCCGTCCAGGCATTCCGGATCGCGGCCGAGAAGGCCAACATCAGCTTCATCTCGCATGACGCCATGCTGGACAGGGTCAGAGCCATCCGGGAGAAGCGCCTGAACAGCGGCATCGTGGTCCGTAAGCGCTAGTTCTGGCAGGCCCATCAGGCGGCTTCCTCATTGTCGTTGCAGGGTCGGCTCATGATCGGGAGCAGGCCAAGCATGTGAATGTCGAGAGTGATCGGCTCCACCCAGGTGAAGCCGGCACGGTCCCGATGCGTGTGGTTGAAGGTGACGGTGTGGACGACGACCGTGCCGAACGGCAGGCGCTTGCCCGGAGGCAGACCGATGGCGAACATCAGTCTTCTCCCCAGCAGTCTTCGCAGTCGAGGTCTTCCAGCTCCTCGGGGAGCGGCTGGCGATCGGTCGCGGGCCAGAACGGTGCCGCGAACATGCCGGCGCCGTAGGTCACCTCGCCGCCCTTGACGCCGATCTTGGCGGCCAGCGCCTTCGACATCTCGGTTCCGATCTTTTCGAGCTGATCGGTGTAGGCTTTGACCTCGTCGGGCATCTTGGCGCGATACATCGCCTCGATCATCTCTCCGAGCCTTAGTTGGTAGGCCATTTGCAGTTCCCTTCATTTGCATCAGGATTGCATAGCATTTGCATTCAAGCAAGTGCTATTTCACGAGTCCACCCAGAACGACAGCGAACGCTGCGGCCAGGAGGAGCGCGAGCCCCAGGTTTCGAACGCTGAGGAACTCGCGCGGGTCCGCCTGGAGCCTCAATTGATCTTCCTCATGAAGCCGATGTTGACCATCACGGCGCCGTACTTTTTGCAGAAGACGCGGTCGCCCTTTTTGATCTCGACCAGCAGCTCTTCGAGGTGTGAGCGGACCCGCTGCGTTACGGACGGGATCAGCTTCGTGCGGTCGTACTCCATGTCCATGATGACGAAGATCGCGTTCATGGTGGCAGGAGCGTAGGTTTCGAAGTCGGCGCCCATCCGATCAGCGGCGCGCCGTGCGCCTCCGTCGATGAACTCGTAGCTCGACGAGCACTTCTGCAGGACAGCGTAGGAGATCGTTGCCAGGGCGACGAAATCCGCGTCGACGTTTTCGGCCTTGGCGGGAGAAGAGAAGGCAAGCGCCAGCGTTACCGCCAGCGCTGCAATTGCGCGCAGTTTCATAGTCGTAGTTCCTTGTCGGTTATGGTCGTCGTCGCTGCTTGTAGGAGGCGAGGATCATGTCCATCACCTCAGCGACTCGGAGGCGGGACTCTCGCTGTTGACGAACAGCCCGGAACCGGCAGAAGCGGCCGGACTTGTCGAGCTGGGTCACCGGCACGTCTTCATAGCCGTGGCGGTAGGGTGGGGTGGTGGCCAGGATATCGACGATGGGACGCATCATCGCCAGCCAGGGGTCGTTGAGGTCGGGATCGGCCGGCTTGGCCTTGTACTGCTTCTCGATCTCGTACAGCCGGTTTGATGCGAGGGTGAAGACATCCCGCATGTATCTGGTCGGGACGCCGGCAATCGTCGGCGTTCCGTTGGGGTGATGCTGCACCCGGATGGCGAGCCGGTTCACTGAACCTCTCCGCAACCGTTGCAGACATAGGCGTTCTGATCGGGCGTCCATTCCCACTCAGACTCGATGCCGGCGTCGTTGCAGTCGCAGCCGATATCCTCCGCCTCGTACACGGGCTCGGGATACTCGTTCATGCTGTTGTCTTCCTCCGGCGCGTCCAGCTTCCATGTCAGGTTGCCGTCGCCGTCGCAGTTCCAGTCGGTGACATGGCCGTCCTTGACCATGCATCCCGTGTAGAAGCCGGGCGACTCCACCTTGGCGCACAGGGTGCATTTCGCTGTTGTGACCATCACTCGCCCTCCGGGACTTCGTCGTCGAAGTGCTCGCCGCTATCGATCGTGAGCACGTCGACCAGTTGGACCGGGCCGCTCACGGTGAGGTCTTCCAGGAACTGGATGGCCGCATAACAGCCGCCATCGCCCATCTCGTCGCCCTGGAAGATGCGCTCGTGCTCGCCGCCGGACTGGTCGCGGTAGGTGATCTTGACCTTAACGCCCATTGGCTTCCTCCCGTCGCACCTCGGCATCGCGGATCTTCAGCAGCGCCAGGTCGAGATCATCCCGAAGCTTGCGGGCCTGGACGGTGTCCAGAACCTCACAGCAGCGCGTGCCGCCCTTCGGACCGATCAGGTAGACGATGACGCGGTCGTTCGGATCGCGGTCGAATGACCCGCCGCTGGTGAAGCCGCTGATGAACTCACGCATCGTCGTCATCCTCGTCGTCGACGGGGGTGAGCTGGTCGAACGTCCACTCGGCGCCGTTGTCGTCGAGGAAGACGGTCTTTCCGTCCTTGGTGGCGGTGACCTGATCGTCATAGAAGATCACGGTGCCGTCGCTGTCGTGGACGGGCGTTCCGTCATCCTCAATGCCGCTGATCCCGCAGCGGCCGGTCAGCCGCTCCAGCGTGCCGATGATGGCCGATCCGCTCGGCGAAACGTATTCGCGTGCCATCTTAGCCCTCCGACGACGTCAGCATGGTGGTGAACGTCTCGCCGTGAGCGTTCTCGACCTCGGACCAGTCCTCGATCAGCATGTTGAGGATGCCGACCAGTTCGAGCGGGACCGGCACGTAGCAGGGATAGGCGTCCTGCTCCTGGTGCTCGGCGATGCCCTGCAGCCAGGTGTCGAGGCGGGCGCGGTTGGTGACCGGGATGCCTTCCTCGTCCAACTCCTCGTCGGACGGGTGCTCGTCGATCCAGGTGACCAGATCACCCAGCTCGTCCGCACTGCCGATCGCCAGCATCCACGCCTTGTCGAGCTGCGCCTTCGGCAGCGACTCGAGGATGGTGCGAGCTTCGAGATCGACGTCGTTCATATCGCGGATGCGATAGCCGGCGTTGATCATGATGTCGCCGATCGCGGACAGTGTGTCGCTGTCCCACTCCACGCCATCCATCTGTTCCTGGATGGCAAGCATTGCCTGATGGTCGTTCATTATGGCCTCTCGGGTTTGGCGATTTCGGTGTCGATGGTCGCGTCGATGACGTGTCCGTGGCGTCCGCGCTTCTGGTACCTATCGTGATCGATAAGGAACCACTTCTCGACGTGCTGGCATTTGGCGACGACGCCGACCTTGCCCTTCGGCACCCAGTGCGCCCAATCGCCCCACGCGGCGGTGACGATGAACTTTTCGCGGTTCTCGATCTCGAACAGCTTCTCGTCGCGGATCAGGGACTGGCCCTTCTCCAGCTTGACGCCGAAGAACTGCTCGTACTGATCGGGGTGCCAGTGGCGGAACGTCTCGACGGCGATGTCGTATTCGCTCCGGTCAGGCTTGCCCTCGATCTTGATGATGCGCTGGAAGGCGATCGGGTGAATCATGGCGGCGATCGACCACTGACAGTCCTCCTCGTACCAGCCGGCCTCGGCTCGCATGTACTTCGGGACCGCCGCATTGCGCTCGCGGGACAGCTTGATGCCGCCGTGACCTGCGGTCGAGACGGACCAGATGCCAGGCGCCAGCTCGCGCTTGTCCTGGATGGCGCCCCACGGCGACGACTTGGGGCATTCGCAGCGCTCGTACTGGGTCATCTCAGTCCTCGAATTTGATCTTGCGGAAAGCGAGATGGCTCTTCGCATAGGGGGTGATCTCGCCACGGTCGTAGGCGAGGGCGTAGGTCGGACAGCGGACGAACACGCAGTTCGATGGTTCGTCGTCCGAGTCGCTTTCGTCGTGCTCGGTGGTGAAGCCGAAGTGGCATTCGTCGAAGTGCTTGTCGCCCTTCCGCAGCGGTCGCCACCACCACTCGTCATCGTCGAGCGACCAGCCGGCATCGATCGCCGCCTGATGGATGCGGTGGACCTTCTCGATCAGGTCGAGGCCCTTGAGTGCGGCGACGACCTGACTGCGACGGATGCCGTGCATCGACTGGATCACATGTCGGATGTCATGGGTGAACAGCGGTTGCATGATCAGTCCTGCGGGAAGTGGGCGACGATCGCCTCAAGCTGCGTGCAGAGCGTGTGATGGCCGACGAATTGTCCGGTCTGCCACCACAGCCACTGAAAGGTGAAGGGAAGATGCGGGCATGCATCGTTCCCTTCGAGGCCGGCTTGGAGTCCGGCGTCGTAGTAATCGAACGGGTTCATCGGAAGCCCGGACCAGCTGGAGTCAGGTCGTACTTCTCGCCGAGCCACTTCACGAATGCCGGCGGCGCCTCGCCTTGCTCGAAGGCGGAGAGCATCCGGCTATCGCTGGGATCGTCGCGGCTCTTGCGGTCGTCGGTGACCAGCTCCTCGTAAGCCCACTGCTGGCGGGCCTGACTCTTGCAGTCATCCTCGTACCGCAGCCAGGCGAACTCCTGCGCCACCAGCTGGGCCGCGCTGTGAGCGTCGATCAGCCCGCCGCCGGTGTAGATGTAGTCGCCGCGATACATCGAAGCCTTGCCGTCCTTGCAGACAGCGTGCTTCAGCATCGCCGGGATCACCTCCCAGTCGTATGACCAGTAGCTGAAGAACTCCTCGTCGTTCGCGGTGAGGATGTCGTAAATCTCGAGACACCACAGGCCGAGAACGATCGACTGCGAGCGCATCTCGGCCGAGCCGCACTGCTCCCGCATCTCGATCCATTCCACGCGGATCGCGGCCGTGGAATGCGGGTCCTTCTTGGCTGCCTTTTCGAGCTTCGCGACCTGCGCCTCGGTGCCGAGCGTCCACTCGTTGAGGCATTCCCACACGCAGAGGGCCGCCTCCACCTGCAAGGCGGTGTAGGTCTCGGGCTCTTTCTTCTTCCTAGCCATTGTCGATCTCCTCCAGCAGCTTGACTGCGTCGCCCTTGAGGGCATTGAGGTCGAGGCGCACGGGGATGCCGTGCATCACCTCGACGGGGTTGACGAAAGCGCGAACGATCTTGAGCAGCCGCTCGACCCGGTCCTTCGCTCGATCGAGCGGACCGTCGAGGTAGGCCAGCGAGTCGCATTCGGGGCAGCGTCCGCACGGCGATGCATCGCCCGGTGTCAGGCTGCAGTCGTCGATCTCGGCGCACTCGATCGCGGTGCCGGACCAGTCACAGCTGCTGCAACAGCAGACCAGCTGGTCGGGTGGGCCCATGAACGCGATCTCGGCGGAGTAGGTGTCGCCTTCGAGGTCAGCCATCAGCCCATCCTCGCTTTCAGCTTTTCCTGGATCTCCGTCGCGACGCCGACCCATGCGTGGCCGTTGATCAGCGGCGTATTGACCGCAGCCGGCTCGGCCTTCGCGACCAGCTCCGACCACTTGTCGAGCGCATCGAGCACGAACAGCTGGGCGAGGGCGCCGTACTTGCTGTGCTCCATCAGCGATCGGACGAACGCGGTGTTCGTCTGTTGTCTTGTCGTCGCCATTTCGTCTCCTTTGCATTCAAACAATCGGTTGGACACGGCTCCGCTTTTCCTGAGTGTCAGGAAAAACTCGGCTTCGAATTGGTGTGGTTCGCGAGTGCTCTCTCCACCACTCCGCCCTATAGCCGCGGGGGGACACGGCATCGACCGAGCAGGTTTCCCTCCAACCACGCTGCATCCTTCGGGGAGCAGCAGGCCTCACAGTGTCCGCACGTGCGGCGTGCCGTATCGCGCAAGGCAGGCGCTACACTGCGAGGGCATCGAATTGCACCAGCGGATTGGTTTGCCCGCCGCTGGTCGGGCTGTGCGTCCGGTCGCTCGCGGCTTCACCGGTCCAAAAAGCTCAGTCACTATCGTTCGGGGTCACAGTGGGGGTCGCTTACTTCATGGCCGTGCCCCGTCGTCGTTGCTGTAACTCGGGACCTTCGCCTTGCGCTTCTTGTTGGGCACAACGCGGGCCTTGTACTTCGGCGTCCGCAGATCACGAGCGATCGGCGAGCGTCGGCTCTGCGTCTTTCGCTTCTTCATGTCTCGAACTCCGGTGAAATTGAATGGCCGGATTGCGCCGGCCTCGCCACTGCGTTTGGGTCGCAGCAACCTATGAGCGGGTACCCATTTCTCCGGGCCGCAAACTTCTCATCATGGTCATGGGTGGCCATCATCGCCAGGCGCGGACGAAACGCCGAAGCTAGGCCGTTTGAAAATGCGAGACGGGATGAAACCGCTACTCGCCTCGTCCTGCGGGATTTTCCCTTGCCTTTGTGTGCAGACCCACTTCAACCACACACAGGGACCTCAGGACTCGCTGGTGTTCGCCCAGCGAGGATTGATGCCGCGTCCGTCGATCGCCCAGCGGTTGGTCCGCCAGTAGAGATCGGCTTCGCAGTGACGGCGCTCGGCTGCACGGATGCGAGCCTGAAAATCTCTGAACTTCAGCTCTTCACGATCGTCCATGGCTTGCCTCCAGCTGCGCCAGCTCGGTTTCGAGCGGGTGGTAGTCCTCGAAGCGGGCATTGGCCCAGCCGTTGCGGGACATGTCCGACAGGATGCGGATCAGCGCCATGCGGCGGCGCTTGCGCTGCTTCTCGGTCATGGGTCCACCACACGGCTATGGATGACGCTGTGAAACCACTCGTTCACGTTGCCCCGATCGTCTTTGCAGTAGACGCGGCGCTCGTTGAACGACTGGACGGTGACCATCTCCTTGCGGAAGGTCGGGACCTTGTCACCGGGCTTCAGTTCCTGGCCGGTCGGTTCGTAGATCAGCCGCATCAGAGCCTCCAGTGCTGCATGCGGGCACGCTGGTCCGCACGCTCATTGTCATTGTCGGCCTTCGGATTGGCCCGGATCAGCTCACTGCCCTTGCGCAGCCAGCGCTTGCGGTCGTCATCGCGGACCACGTACTCGTCGCCGTCGAGGACTTCCTTGACCTGCCCGACGAACGACCCTTTCGCGCCGACGCGGGCAGAGCGCACCCAATCATCCTTCTCGAACTTCATGCTCCGCCGAACCTTCCCATTTCCAGATCGAGGCTGTCGGTGTTCTCGTATGTGGCGATCAGCCGATAGACCCGGCCGTCCCTGATGTGCAGGGAGGCGAAGACGATGACGTCAGACTTCCTGCACTCCTCGAACGCCTTACGGGCGTCCGCCTCGAATGCGTAAGTGTCGGTGTAGGCCTCGGTCATCGAGACGTGCGTGACCTTGGCCGATTTGCGGACGGCGCCGTTCGCGGTGTCAGTCACAGCTCGCTCCCATGAACTTGCGGACGCCGGCCGCCAGCGCGGCGTCGTCGACGCCCTTGGCGATCAGACCTTCGGCGTGCCTGTGGAGCGCCGGGATCGACATCATCGGGATGACCATGCCGGTGACGGCACGTTGGATGCGGGCGTCGTCGAGCGCCTGCTGCTTCTTGGTGCGCTTCATGTCAGCTCCTTGCCGGGAATGCCGCCCGTTCGGACGTGCGCTTCGCAGTTGGGGTACACTCGGGCCTGATCCCGAATGTGCGGGATGATGATCTCGACGCGGGCCAGCTCGGCCTCGCGCTCGGTGGCGTACTGCTTGGCGTTGCTGCGCCAGATGTCCCAGGTGTTGGCCGTGCCCATCGGGTTGAACCGATCGGTCAGGTACAGCACCTCGCGCTTGCCGCTGTTGTCGGCCGGGATGCCGTTCCACCACACGACGACGAACGTGTCGGGATTGTTGACGCGGTCGATCGTTGCCTGGGACGCCGGCCGGAAGCCTTCGGGGAACTTCATCGGCTTGCTCCCGTGGCTTTCCACTCGTGCTTCGGGCAGTACTGCCAGCACTTCGGCTCCAGCGGGTCCGCGTCACGCAGGGCTTGCGCCTCCTTGTCCGTGACGCGGACCACCTCATCCGAAAGGATGTGTTTCAGGCACTTCATCTCAGACCCATTTGGCAAATGCCGCACGGCAGGCGCGGGCATCGTTGAAACTGCGAGCGGCGGCGCGGGCGATCCGCATGGACCGCATGCCGACCGACTCGATGACGCCATCGCGGCGGATGACGAACAGCGTGGGGACGGGACGAGGGACGCGGCGGATCACTGACATTGGCGCACCTCATCCCTGGCCATGTTGTGAGCCAGCAGCAGGAGATCGGAGATCAGGACGTGCAGATCGTCCCGGGTGATGGTCGGGGCCGTCCTGAAGTTGAGGTCGACCGTGGATTTGCCGTGACCGGCGGTGGTCGCGCGGACGGTCGCTTCGAAGAACCGGGTCTGCATGTCACGCTCCCGCACAGGTCAGAGCGAAGCGGGCGGACCCGACCTTCGCGATGTTCTTGATGTGGACGAGCTGGCCGTGCTCGCGGGCGTCGGCGACGTAGTCCTCGCCCCAATGCAGGGCGAGGGCAGGGGCGTTTGCCTCGAAGTCATCCCATTTGACGCGGCCGAAGTCCGGGTTGCTCTCCCAGACCTTCACGAACGTGCCGCGCCGCTGCGGGCCGGACCCGGTGAACTGGCCGGTGTTCTTCAGGAAGGCTGCGGCATATGCGACGCGGTCGCCCGGTGCTGGCGCTGACATTCACGCCTCCACCGATTGCCAACCAGCCGGTATCCGGCCGCGCGTCGCGACCTGCTCGATCGCCGACACGTCCAGCTTGAAGAGGCTGGCGACGCCCTTCAGGTGATCGGCGAGCCGGTCGTAATCCCAGCCACGATGAAACCAGTTGTCGCGCTCGTCGTGAACGCTCTGGAGGCGGGTGAGCAGCCGCTGATGCTCCTTGAACCACGGTGGCACGACCTGACCGAAATGCTCGATCAGATTGTTGAGCGCGTTGCCGCCAGAGTTGGGCTTGTAGTCCGGCATCTCGGACATGTCGTCCATCCGCGGATCGTACCTGTCGTCCGGGATGAAGTTGCCGGCGATGCAGCAGCGACCGGTCGGGTCGCGGTACATGCACATGTCGTCAAGGCCGGTCGACGGACCGGGGGACGCGGCGAAGAACGCACAGGCAACGTCGAACACTTCCTGAGCGGTGGGTGTGTTGGTGAAAACGTGGGGCATGGGATGTCCTGTCAGGTGCTCGTGGGGGACGACAGCAGCTCGCGGAGGGCGTCGGCGCGGGTCCAGCAGTCCGACGCATTGCCGACCTCGTTCCATTGGAACGTGTGGGTCAGGGCCTTGTGCTCGGCCGCCTCGATCTCGGCGCCGATCTCGGCCGCGCTCTTGCCGGTGGCCCAGCTGAGAGCGTTGTATCGGGCGTAGGATTGACCGCGCATCGCCTGGCCTCAGAACTGGTAGACGTTGTTCTGGGTGACGATCAGCCGGCGCTCGAAGTCGATCGAGCGGAGCGCGGAGGTGATGGTCACTTCCCCCTTGGCGCCGCCGCGCTCGTCGTGGTCCTCGCCCATCTCGACGCGGGCTTTGACGACGCCGGACAGGGGTATCCGCTCGATCGGCGCGCCGATGCAGTCAGTGAAACCGAGAAGCTTGCAGGTGAACATGCGCATGGGGTGGCTCCGTTGGTGCGCGGTCAATGCACGAATGCAAACGCAAATGCAAGTGCAAATGCGCCCTAATTCGAGCAAATTCGTATGAGATAAGGAGGGGGTTCCGAGGGCAGATTCACCGCCCCGGAAATTCGAGAATAATTCCCGAGAAAATGGGCCGAGCGACAATAACCGGACGGCCCGGGGTATATTCGAAGGCCGCCTCCAGCTCCTCGATCGTGCCCATGAGCACGGGGACAGAGGCTCCTCTCTGAGAGAGGACACAGGCCGCCTCAGCCAGTATTGCCGACTGGACGGGGGTGATGCCGGACCTGCCCGAGTAGGCACGGTACAGCGCATCGAGACGAGCACGCATCGGTTCCTCCGGTGATGGAGATGGGGCGGAAAGCCCTGCGAGACAGGCACTTCCCAAGACGACGACGAACGAAATCGGGGCCGCCCATCGAGGGCCGCCGGAGCAGCTCAATCCCAAGCCAGTGACCTACAGGCAGGGAGAGATGCAGGGATGAGAGAGGGAGGGAGAGGCACTGTACCTGGCCTCATCGATCTCACCGGTCAGACGCAGATTCTCGACTTTCGGATGCAAATGGCCTGCAAACCGCAGAAGTTGGCCGCGTCGACCTTACCCTGCACATAAAAGCACATTTGCATTTTCGCGATTTCCAGCCCTATCTGACACTAAATCTAGTGCCGTACATGCCAAAATCGGTGCCTCAGTCCGCAAATCAGGGGGTTGAGACCCCATTTTCAGGGGTCCACCCACTAGATGTTGAATATTCAGGGGTGCAGCGACCCCATCATCAGGCCGGCGAAGGCGAAGGCCATCAGGATCAGGGCGCCCGTGGCGAGATCCACGCGGGCGTTCAGTATGCGCTTCATGGCGGATCCTCAGGCGTACCTGGCGAGGGGCTTCTCGCTCACGGGGTGGTGGACGGTGCCGTCCTTGATGGTCACGCGATCGGCGGACCAGACGGTTGCGGGGGCGTTCAGCGAGGCGTGGCGTTGGGCGAAGTGCAGATCGCCGAAGGGTTCGCACTCGGACCGGCCTGACCGGAACGTTTGAACGATGAAGCGGGGCACGCTCTCCCGGGGCTTAGCCTGTGTGACCGTGGGGCGGGAGGCGGGTTTTTCCCGAGGGTCAGGAAAAACTCGAGGCTGGCTCGCGTCCGCTTTCTGGATGGTCGCAGTCACGAGCGAGCGCAGGTATCCGGTCTGACGAGCGGTCAGCATGGCGTGGTCTCCGGTGTGGGGCGCGTTCAGCGCTGAGCGAAGCGGGCCTTGCGACGGGCATAGCCGGGCGTCGGAGGCTGGAAGCGGGGGCCAGTGAATGGCGTGTAACGCAGGTGGGGCTCTTTGGCCTCGAAGTGGGTATCGGCCCATGTACGGCGGGCCAGCTCGATCCTGTGCATGCCGGCGAGCGTGTCGGGGCTGACGTCCGCTTCCGGGATCATGAGGCGGGTCTCAGCCAGTGTGGTCCGGCTCTCTTCGCCGCTCTTGGGCGTGATGAGCATTTCCCGACCACCCGGAAAATTTGAAGCCAGCCAGTCCGCGTCAGACAGGGGGCGGGGGGGCGTTTTCGCATTGGCGAATGCACGATTTTTCCGGGGCATGCTCACACTCCGTGGACGGCACAAAAAAAGGCCCCCGGCGGTGAGGCCGGGAACCTTGCGATTTGCGGGGGCGATTGGCGGGGGCTTAGGCCGCCTTGCGCTTCCGGGACTTGCGGGCGGGGGCTTCCGCCGTTTCGTCCGCCTTGGGGGCTTCCGCCGGAGTTTCGTCCGCGGGGGCTTGCGGAGCGGGCGGGGGCAAAAGCAGGATGACGTTTTCCGCCGTGGGGGCTTCCGCCGAAACCGACGCGCCGACCTTGGCGTTAATGTGCGCCTGCAGCGTCATCAGTGCATCGATCGAAAGCGTATCCACTGCAGCCATGATCGCCGCCAGTTTCTCGCTTTCGGTCAACGGCGCGGGGGCTTCCGCTTCCGCCGACTCGGGGGCTTTGGCTTCCGCCTTGGCTTCCGCGCCTTCCGCGCCGCCCTTGTCCGCCTTGTCCGCCTTGGCCATGTCGTGCCATTCGGCCAAGCGGGATTGCATGATACCCCACTGCCCGGAAAGCAATTCGCCGACCTTGGCGTTCCACATGGTTTCGGCCGACTCGACCGACGCGGCGCGGGCACATTCCAGAATGACCGGCGCGTGGTTCAGGCGCATGAAAGAGGCAAGGCGCGTTCCGTAGGTCCGGAGCGTTTGCAGCGAGTCGATAAGCTTGACGTTGACCGGCTTGCCGTTGCTACCGGTTGCGCCGGTATGCTTCAGCTTGACGTATTCCGACGCCAGCTTGTTCCGCTCGCTTTCGGCCGCCTTCAAAGCATCGCCCGAAAGCCGGTCAAAGCTGGCGGTAGCGGACATGATCGCCGCCGCATGGGACTCGGTACCGCGCCAAATCATCTTGCCAGCCTTGGCGACCGGAACCAAAATGTCGCGGGTGAAAATCCATGCATCTTTCTGCGGATCATAGTTGTTATCCGTCAGAACGGCGCGGATTTGCTCGCCGCAAAGGTTCAGCGCCAGCATGGTCACGGCGTTGTAGGTCGACGACTCGGCCGCGCCAAGCGACTTAATCGCAAGGTCCGCCGCACGAGTCTGGATCGTATCGGCATACTTTTCGGTTGCGGACTGCAACACGTTGGTTTCGGCCATCTCTTGCGCGGTAGCGGCGCGGGTATCGGTAGCGGTAGCCATTTGAGTTTCGCCTTTCTCGTTTCGCCCCCGTCTTTTCCAGACCATCCGGAAAAATCCGAGGTTTTGGCATGGCTCTCCCGTTCTCTGCGAAGGTCATTCGCGAGGTGGAAAAACGCGCGGGAAAGCCCGCTTGCCTCTCCCGCTATATGCGGGCACAAAATCACCATAGGCAACGAGACTTGAGTTTAGAAGCAAAGAAAAAACGCTGCAAAATCAATAGCTTGCAAGTCGAAAAATCGGGCTTTGCATTCCCTCGAAACGAAATCGAGCAAAGAAAACGTAAGTAAATCAATGCGTTAGCAGGTATGCAAACGATGATTCCAATTCAGGAAAACGCCTCGCTTGGGAACCAAGGGAAACGAGATCGAAACGAGAACAAATATTAGACTTGAGTCTAATTGACTTGAGGTTTCCCAGCGCTCGAATCGATACCCCTACCAAAGTCTAATTTTTTATTGGACATGGGGACTGGGTTGGCCAATACCCATCAACTTCGCACCGCTAAAAGGCCATTTCCCCCAATCGACTGGGCGATGATATGAAACTTGGGCCTGAGCTTTGAAATCCAGGGCCGTGGGAGGCTCTGCGGCCCGCCTATGTAGGTTCCGAGGGGTGAAACGGGCGGCCCTTCCTGGGCCTTCCCTGGGTTTTGGGGGGCGTTTGCATTACCACAAATCCGAGGCCGCGAAAAGCGGTATGCCCTTCCAAAAGACCCCCCTGTTTTGGGGCCCCACGGCCACCGCCGCACTGGCAAAAGGGGATTTGTCCCGTGTCCTGGGACGTGGGACAGCCGACCTGAATTGCCGCATGGGTAGCGAGGGCTTCGCCCTGGAATAACAGACCAGTCACCGCCGCGGCCGGCGCGCGGCAGCGAGACCTCGGGCTGGGGGCCATGGGGTGAGATCTCGCCGTCGTGGGGTGGTTGGGGTTCTCAGCCTTGGAGGAGCTGAGGTCTTCATCGAACGCTCATTCAGGCCGCTCGTCAATGAGCATGGGGTCATTCTTGAGCCGCGGCCTACGGGTGGGAATGACCACGACGATCGCCACGCTGATCGACCACGACAAAGCGGCGGCCTATTACACGTGAAGATGCTCTTCACGATCCGTTGGCTTGAGCGGCCCCCCTTCGTGCGGTGGGCTCTCCTCACCTGGGCCACGAAGCCTGGGCGCGGCGGACCGCGGCCGGCGAGCACTTCGCGCTACCGAAATCTCGGCTGGCTGCCGAACAGATGGACGACATTGCCAACGCGCATCGGCGCGGCTGGCCGACTTCATGGCTGCGGATCTGTCCGCGCTCGACCTTCTGGTGGTCGAAATCGACGGGGTGCATCCCGGCGACGATCTTGTGGTGGTGGCCGCGACCGGGTTAGGGCCGCGTCTAACCGACCACTTCCAAAGCCATAATCACTGTACTGCTAGAACTAGTAGGTTCGCTGTTCTCAGTTCCCAGCTAAGCAAGTAGAGCCGTTTTGGAAGAAACCTGTCCTGAACATAAGGCCAGAAGGACCTGAAAAGTGCAATTGACGGTGCTAAGCAAGTCAGGAACTCGCAGAAAATGGAGAACAAGCATGGCAAACTTACGCCAGGACGACAAGTCTACACCAGGAGCAGATGATGCAGCTCGCCGTGCCGGCGAGCGGGCTGCCGAGCAGACCAGCCGTACCGGACAAGCTGCAGCTGATCAGACCGCGCATGTTGGACAAGGTGCCGCTCAAGCCGGAGAAGAAACGGCCCGATCAACTTCCGACTTTCTTAAGCAGAACCTCGAGACGGTGCAGAACGCATGGCGGATCGGCCTGGAAGCGACGACCTTAGCCGTGGGACGCTCTACCGAGCAACTTGGACGCACGCTCGGCGTCTCAGGAGAAGGGGTGCAACAGGCAAAAAAGGCAACGGAACGGTCGGCGCGCAATGCGCAAAAGATCCTTTCCACCAGTAATGCTGCTGCCAAAGTGATGAATGGAATTTCTGAAGAGTACAGCCAGATGGTTCGGCATCAAGTCGGGAAGAACATGGACTACATCAGCGAGCTGTGGACCTCGCGGACCCCTCAGGAATTTGTAGCCGCACAAAGTGATATTGTGCGGGAGTCTGTGGAAATTGCTCTGGAGGGTAGTCGTCGGATCGCCGACCTGTCGCTCAAAGTGGCCGAGGAAACCGGAAAGCAGATCAAGTGAAGTATGGAAGGAGTCCGATTGCCCCATGGGAGCGTTCTTCGTTGTAGTCGCCGCGCTTCCCCAGACAGCGCTCGTCGGATGGCTGCGCCGGGCTGTGTTGCTGGGCTGCGGCCTGATTCCGGTCCTTCGTGCCCGAGGCCCAGGCCGTCGGCGTGAGCCGCTCCAGCCTGAGCTATCCGCCCACGGCGACATCAACCCCTGAGTCGGTTCTGCAGCGCCTGCCGATTGGCAACGACGTTGCTAAGGTTCAGCTGGTCTGGCTCCCATCCTTGCGCCAATTGCCTAACCAGCTCCCGCGTGCCGTCCACGACAAAGACGCCGCAATCATAAGTGTTCTGCTGCTGGGCCATGTCGGCTAGCTCCAGGGGGAGGTTCAGCCTTCTTGCGAGATGTGCTGCATCTCTGTTGTTGAGTCCGCCGTAGGAATCGTAGTGATAGGCGACCGGCCGCCACCGGTCGCTGCGATCTACGAACAGCAGCGACCAATGGTTGCCGCGGCTATTAGGATCTTCAGGATTGCCATTAATCACGGGCAGGAACAGGAAGTCGGCTGTATCATTACCATTATCGTCATAGACGATGCGCTGGAACTCGGTTAGCACGACGCCATCGTCGTTAGAGCGCAGATAATTTAGGGCGATGAGGGGATTCACGAACCGCGTCCGGGCGGCGAGATCCGGATCGTTCCTCTGCAAATCCTGCTCCTGGAGCCCGTAATCCCTGTCGATATGCTGGTCGCCCAGCCATTCTGTGTCATCGAGCACCAGCCCGTGGCCGTGAGACGAGACTGTCGGATCTAAAGCCCCGATCTGAGCATTAGCGGAGGTGCTCGGAAACGGGCGTACAGAATTAGCATCGTCACGTGATTCGGACGGCGTGGGCGCAGTCAGATCGACCAATGGAAAACCGCGGTAGGCGTCTGAGCGAGCCCTGGCAAAAGGCGCCGCCGCAAAGTGAGCATCGTCGCGCAATTCGGACGGCGTGGGCGCATCCAGATGCACCAATGACTCAAGACCGCCGTAGGTGCCTGAGCGAGCCCTGGCAGCCGGCGCCGGCGCTGCTTCCAGCGTCGGCCACATACTCCAATCAAAGTCGAGCGGCATCTGCGGCGACCAGGTTGAGGCGGACCACGCAGGTTGCTGCCGTCCAGCTTGGACTATGTCCTGCGCCTGCCCAGGGGGAACCTCGGGCCACGATGGGCCGTCTTTCCCCATCAAACGCAGATCCCGATCGTAACCTTCCGGGAGGACCAATGGCCGACTGACAGCTCCCTGCGGCGCGCTGTGCTGCGCGGCGGCGCCCGCGACGTACGTCGCGGCCGCATGCGGCGCCGTTGCATCTTCGTGCCCGCTCGCCTGCATCATCGGCTGCGCATGCCATGGCGATGCACCCTGTTGATGGGTGGGGGCCGGGGTCGCGGCGATCTCGCTCAGCAGCCGCTCAATAGCAAGGCCTTGCGGATTGTCTAGGGTCCTCGGCCTCTTCGCTGGCCTTAACTCAGCTGCATCCTGTTCATCGTTGATGAGGATCTCCTCGCTTGGCGGGAGGTTGCTCCTGGCAAGTGCAGCCATCGGCTCTTCCGAGAACTGCTGGCCGTCCCGGCGCCAGTTCAGGGGACGAATGGAATCTCCGGGATCCGATGCCTGGTCGTGCCGCGCGACTGGCTCGAGAGATGACGACGGGCCGGGTTCGTCCATCAGCCCCAAAACCAAATCCTGCTCGTGGCGTTCCGCAGGAAGCAGTTTCTCTGGCCAACTGCCAACTTCCTGCGAGCTGTGCTGCGCTGCGGCGTCGCCGGCCCGCCTCGGCTCCATCAGTGCCGCGCCTTCGGGATCAGGACCGAGGGAAATATAGCGCTCGCGCTCCATCGCTTTAGCGCCCGCCTGTGATTTTCGGAGTTGACCTAATGCGGCATCGATCGTCCGGATGCCACCGAAGTCCTTTTTATAGGCCTCGACATCTTCATCCAACGCCCCGCCGGAAAGCCGAGTAGCAATGCCCTTCTTGTTATTTTCACGCAGGTGGTGACCGAAACTGCGAAGAGCAGTCGCATACACACCGCCGGTACTTGTCGCTGCTTCGTTTTGGTACTCTATGATGAGAGCCGCGTCCTGGAGGTAAGGATTTAGCTCAGTGGTGGCTGTGACCGTCACTCCGCCCGTCGACTGAAAGGTCCGGAGAAGACCTATTGACCTAATAAGGAGGCGACTGCCCTTACCCTTTTCGATGAACTCACGCGCATCATCGGTCAGCGACTCTTTTTCGAGCCGATCAACAATGCTCGTTTTGTTATTTGCCAAGAGCCAGCGGCCAAAGGCGCGAAGCGGGCCTACAAGGTCTTTGGCGGTGCGTTCGGCGGCGTTGCCACTGCGGAGGGCCTCCTCAAGCCCCGAAATAAGGGGAGCATCCTCGGAATAAAGAGGCTTCCTCCGCCCTCTCAAAATCCCAGTTGACTGAGCCGGCTGCGGCGCCGACGACGACGGGCCGGGTTCGTCCATCCGGCCCAAATCCTGATCGTGGCCTTCCGCAGGAAGAAATTCCTCTGGCCAACTGCCAGCTTGCTGCGACGCACTGTGCTGCGCAGCGGCGTCGCCGACCTGCATCGACTCCATCAGGGCCGCGTCTTTGGGATCAATATGCCGCTCGAGCTCCATCGCGTTAGCGCCGGCCTGCGATTTTCGGAGTTGAGCCAGAGCGGCACCGATCCTCGAATCAGCACCGGCGCCCTTCTTATAGCTATTGATATCTTCATCCAACGCCCCGCCGGAAAGCCGAGTAGCAATGCCCTTCTTGTTATTTTCACGCAGGTAGTGACCGAAACTGCGAAGAGCAGTTGCATACATCCGGCCGGTACTTGTCGCTGTTTCTTTTTTGTACTCGTTGATGAGATCCGCGTCCTGAGGGTGAGGATTTAGCTCAGTGCGGGCTGTGACCGTCACTCCGCCCGTCGACTGGAAGGTCCGGAGATGGTTCAATTCCTCTGACCAACTGCCAGCTTGCTGCGACGCACTGTGCTGCGCAGCGGCGTCGCCGACCTGCATCGACTCCATCAGGGCCGCGTCTTTGGGATCAAAATGGCGCTCGGGCTCCATCGCCTTAGCGCCGGCCTGCGATTTTCGGAGTTGAGCCAGAGCGGCACCGATCCTCGAATCAGCACCGGCGCCCTTCTTATAGCTATTGACATCTTCATCCAACGCCCCGCCGGAAAGCCGAGTAGCAATGCCCTTCTTGTTGTTTTCACGCAGGTAGTGACCGAAACTGCGAAGAGCAGTTGCATACATCCGGCCGGTACTTGTCGCTGTTTCTTTTTTGTACTCGTTGATGAGATCCGCGTCCTGAGGGTGAGGATTTAGCTCAGTGCGGGCTGTGACCGTCACTCCGCCCGTCGACTGGAAGGTCCGGAGATGGTTCAATTCCTCTGACCAACTGCCAGCTTGCTGCGACGCACTGTGCTGCGCAGCGGCGTCGCCGACCTGCATCGACTCCATCAGGGCCGCGTCTTTGGGATCAAAATGGCGCTCGGGCTCCATCGCCTTAGCGCCGGCCTGCGATTTTCGGAGTTGAGCCAGAGCGGCACCGATCCTCGAATCAGCACCGGCGCCCTTCTTATAGCTATTGACATCTTCATCCAACGCCCCGCCGGAAAGCCGAGTAGCAATGCCCTTCTTGTTGTTTTCACGCAGGTAGTGACCGAAACTGCGAAGAGCAGTTGCATACATCCTGCCGGTACTTGTCGCTGTTTCTTTTTTGTACTCGTTGATGAGATCCGCGTCCTGAGGGTGAGGATTTAGCTCAGTGCGGGCTGTGACCGTCACTCCGCCCGTCGACTGGAAGGTCCGGAGATGGTTCAATGCCGCAAGGATATTCGAGGGACGCCTCTTTTCGAACTCGCGTGCATCATGGGTCAGCGACGGGTCGTTGAGCCGAGCAACAATGCTCGTTTTGTTATTTGCGAAGAGCCAGCCGCCAAAGCTGCGAAGTGAAGTTAGATAGTCCCCAGCGTTGCGGTGGGTGGGGTTGCCGATAAGGGCCTTCTCAAGCCCCGAAATAAGGCGAGCGTCCTCGGAATAAAGGAGATGCTTGCCCTGCCGTCCTATCAAAACCCAAGTTGACTGAGCCGACTGCAGCGCCGAGGCGGCCGGCATTGCTCCACCACCTCCATCTGAGTTGGCGATCTCGCTCAATTGCCGCTCAAAGGTCGCCGCGGCTGCGGACGGAGCCGCGGGTGAGCTCTCTTGCGGGCCCGTGCTGTCCGATTGTTCATGCACCGACTTGGTCGAGGGGAAATCCATCCGTTCTCACCTTCAAAATATGAACATGGGCTTCGATCTGACATGCTGGGAATCAGCAACAAACCACCCTTTACGGCCCTCGACAGGCGCGCACCGTGAGCATCGGCAGCCGATGTTTTTGCAAGGCGACCAGCCCTGTATGTTTTGTTAAATGGGGAAGCTGTCGAGAACCTGATGACGACAATTGCCGCGCCAAGACAGCATGGTGCATGTGCCTGCGCGCTTCGCCGTCAACAGCCGAGAGACCGAAGATACCGAAGATTCAGAGACAAAATACTGCTTCTCATCGGTGAGGCGTACGGCCAGCTTTCGCGGCTCCAGCCAACATCTTGACAGGATGCGCTGAACGCGCGAGGCAAAAATCGAAACGCAACCACTTTTGGTGCCTTACAATTCAGTATTGATCTTAAGACGCCTATTGCTGAATCGGCTTGCAAATTTTGGACGCCGATCCCCCGGCTTAGGGGGGCAGAATTGCAGAATGACACCCACGTCACCCCAATAGACGAACCATTCACCTGGTCGGTGCTCGTCGTTGTCCCGGCGTCGGGTAAGCTGGGTCAATTGGGACGAACCTGTGGTTTCTGACACTCGGTGCGGGGTGGAGCGCTTCGCGCTCAGTCCATACCGTAACAGGGCGGCTGGCCTTACCGGGATTTGTAAGGGACCACCGGCATCTGGTGCCGCGGCATCTCGTGCCGGTACCACCGGCATCTCGTGCCGGTACCACCGGCATCTGGTGCCGGTACCACCGGAATCTCCTGCCGGTACCACCGGCACCAGGTGCCTACTAACCTATCAAGAAACAACACTGAACCAACATTGAACCCAAAGAGGGCTGGCTGGCCTGTCGTTTGCATTAATTGGAGCGTCATGATAGCGAAAAGCAAACGACACCATAGGCGGAGATGATCGAAGTGGACCAGGCCGAGAAGAAGCGCAAGCGCAGAGAGCCGTTTGCGACGGTCTGGGACGAGTACATCGGAAGAGCCCGCCAAGGCGCCGAGAGCAGGGGACTGAAGTTCGAAATCGATGCCCGCTACATCGAGCAGCTGTTTGCTGAACAAAACGACCGGTGCCGCATCAGCGGCCTCCCGCTGACGGCCGACCGGAAGGTTATGCACCCGACCGCGTCGCTCGACCGCATCGAAAGCCACCGAGGCTACGAGAAGGGCAACGTGCAGTGGATCCACAAGGTCGTGAACATCATGAAGAGCGACCATGACGAGGAATACTTCATCGCGATGTGCTCGCAGATCGCGGCGCACCGCGGAAACCCTGACGGACTGACGTCAAGGGAGCGAGCCGCGCTCGCCGGCCAGGCTCAGTGCTCGAAGCCCGCGAAGCGCACTTCCGGCACCCACAATTTCAAGACAGCGCCGAAGCCTGTCCGGCCGCCGGCCCCGGATCAGTTCGCCTCGGCGGGAGGGATGCTGTTCTGAGTGGCATTTCTGCACCACTTGGACCCTCGTTTGCATTCTTTTGATCGACCCTTGACGGAAACTGCATATGGGGGTATCTACTGCGCTACGTTAGCATTCGTGCAAACGGCCATCATCAAGCCCCCAACCCAGCCAGCCGGTTCCCGCCGGACTGGCCGGCGCGGGCAGAGGAACCCAATGACCCTCACGGACCTGCAATTCGTGGCGGCACTCGGCGTGCTCACCATGAAATTGCTCGTCCTGACCTTCGGGGCGCTCGCCATCACCTCGATGGCGTTTGTGATCACCGCCGTCTGCAAACGCTGACACCAAGTTACCCAGAGCCCGGTCTCGCCCACGGCAGACCGGGGCACCCTTTCCGGAGCGACCATGCCTCGCAGACGCCGACGCCAGGAAGAAGATCTCGTTCATGCCGCCGTCGAGGCGTTGGAGGATGAGATCCGATGCTGGCAGCAGCGGGAGAGGCCGTATTCCGGCGACATGGTCACGCTGACGCGCTGGCCGCTCAGCCGCATTGCTGGACCAATCGGTCCTGCCGAGGTCGACGCTCAGGCGATGCAGACCATCGAGCACATCGATCTTCAGAAAAACGAGGTTCCGTTCTTCCTCCGCTATCGCGGCATGGAGGCGGCGATCAAGAAGATCCGCGAGCTGGAAGCATGAAGCAGCTCGGTGACATCCTGCTGGGCCTCGGGCTCGGCCTCACGATCGCGGCCCTGATCGCCAACAACTGGCGGCGGTCGAAGCCTCGCGTCCATGGCTGGAGCGAAGCCGACGCCGAGCTGCTGACGATGCCGGCGCACGAGCGCCTGGCCCGGCAGCTCGCCGTCCGGGCAGGCGCCCCCGAGTTCATGTGGCGGCGGTACACGCCGCTCGCCGTTTCGATCATCCTGAGGAAGCCGTCATGAGCCGTCGTCGCCAGCTGCAGATCATCCGCGATCAGATCCACGCCGAGATGCGGGACGGCCTGACGCAGACCATGCTGATCGCCTTCCTGGTGATCGCCGCGATCGACGTCATCGCCCGGAACATCCACTGATGGCGCGGACTGGCAATTACCAGATCCCGTTCGACGAGGCCGGTAACCAGCTCCATTACCCGGAGGTCTGGACCTTCGTGAACGGCAAGCGCGGCGACGTCGTCTGGCGCGACAACGTGCCGTTCCAGGCCAAGCTGACCTACACCGGCTTCAACCGCGGCCGGTCGGCGGCCTACCTCGACTTCACCGACGAGAACGGCAAGTCGGTCACCTTCTTCATGAAGGACTTCGACAAGCTCGTCCCGCACCTGAGCGGGGGCGCCGTCACCGGCACATTCATCTTCGTCAAGCGCGGCCAGAACTACGGCTGCCAGCTGATCGAGCCCGTCGCGTGAGCGTCGGCCAGGGCAAGGCGCTTCGCGCTCACCAGCACAAGATGAACCGCAAGCAGGACATCTCCGATCGCCGCGGTCGCGAGTTGCAGGAGCGCGTCGAGCAGCGCCGCAAGGCGAGGCAGCTCCGCAAACCAGTTTCCAAGAGCCCGTGATCTGCTCCGAGCAGCACGGGTCCACCCTTCAGAGAGAACCATGCCCGCCAAGAAGAAGACCGCCGAGAAGTCCGCAGCCGTCATCACGGTCAAGGACGCGCCCGAGATGACCAAGCGCGGCCGGCGCCAGGTCGCCGAGTGGATGCGCAAGCAGGCCGACTTCCTGGAGTTCGAGGGCAAGGCGTTCTCGAAGCGCTTCACCGCGCGCTACCTCTATCGCTGATGGCCAGCGATACCTGCGATGCCTGCGGCAAAACGGAAGAAGGCGTCGCCTGGTTCGCAGCAGCCTTTCGAAAGGTACGGCTTAAAAAAGATAAGCCTGATCCCGGAAACCTCTGCGGAGGATGCGCCGGCTCCATCACCGGAAAAGAAATCGGTGCCGAAGTCTCCGGCCGAGCCAAGGCCTGATCCGATCTCGACCAGCCCGTTCGCGTTGCAAGCCTACGAGCTGATCAAGGTTCTGGATCCGCTCGTCGGTGTGGCCGAGGCGACCTTCTTCATGAACCGCAGCAACGAAATGCTCGGCGGCATCACCCCGGTGACCGCGATCAAGCAAGGCCGGCTCGACGACGTCAAGCGCGCCGTGCGCGCGGTCGCAGCAGAGAAGGGCGTCTTCCAGACGCCGTTGTGATGAAGACCAAAACCCGGAAGCCGGCGAAGCGGTATCGACCGCTCGCTTGCGGCTGCTGCGACAGCATCGACTGTCGCGAAACCATCAACCATCAAATCGAGTGGCGCGAGGCACAAGATGAGCTTGCAGACGATCACCCCGTGGTGCGCCGTAGTTGCGGCGAGCGAGACGATCGCTAGGCAGTACATGGACGCCTTCAAGCTCTCGTCCGAGATCTGGGATGCGCGCCAGCACGACACGGCGCTCGGCGCCCAGTACGAGCACATCGTGCTGATCCGGCCGCACTGGCGCATGGCGCCCGCCGAGGTCGCCCACTTCGAAAGGAACGTCCTGCCGATGTGGCTGACCCGCCTGTCGCCGAACGGCAAACTGAAAGTCATCTGAGGACATCATGGACGCCGCCGAAGTCACCGACCACAAGCCAGTTTCGATCTGGAACAAACTCAACCCGCTATGGTGGCTCGTCGGCGATGACGGCTGGAACGTGCCGGACGTCAACAACGGCGCGCCGTACCTGCCGGAGGTGACCAACATCTGGCTGCGGCGCTTCTACTGGTTCATCTGCCGCAACCCGCTGATGAACTTCGTCGGCTACGTGCTCGGCGTCGAGGACAAGAACTACTGGGTCTACGGCTCGGACCAGGTGCTGCGCACCACCGGCCGCGACTGCACCCCGCAGGCCTTCGGCTTCCGCTGGGCGGTGCTCGACCCGGGCGTCTCGTTCGGCGCCATCGCGGTCACGCTGATCGCCGCCGCGCTCGCATGGTTCATCCATCCGGCGTTCGCCGTGGTCCTCCCAATCTCGCTGTTCAAGGCGGCCGGTCTCTTGCCGTTCGTCAACTACTGGAACGGCTCTCTCGAGTTTTACCTGGGCTGGCGGCCGGCAAGCGGCGGCTTCGGCACCAAGATCATTTTCACGGAAAGCACATGATCATCGAAGCCATCATCCTCGGCGTCGCTCTCTACGCCGGCCTCTCCTCGATCGGCGACGCCATCGACAATGTCGCGGTCGGCATCGAGCAGGCCTCGCTCAACCAGATGGCGTTCTTCCAGGACGACGAAGACGACGAGGAGGGCAAGTGATGCCGTTCCCGCTGTCCATCTTCCTGTTCAGCTACGTGATCTGGCAGGCCTCGATCGAGCGCGCCTTCACGTTCAACCCGGTCGAGCTGCGCCCGTGACGATCACCCTCAATTCCTGGGCCATCCCGGTCTTCTTGACCGCGCTGCTCTGGCTCGCCGTCCAGCTCTGGCCGGTCTCCGAGAACAACGGCGGCTTCGGCTTCAGCCAGGCCTTCGACTATCTGCTCCACGCCGTTGTCGGCATCATCGCCACGCTGGTGATCTGGCTCGTTTATTTCGCCACGCGCTTCGCCATCGGCTGAGCCGGCGCGCACCAAAAGCCACGCCAATGAAACTGCTGCAACTCGCCCTCGCGGGCGTGCTGATGCTGTGCGCCCTGGCGCCAGCGTCAGCGAGGGACGTGCCGGTCCAGGTCGAGTCGGGCCGCAACGTCACGTTCATCACGGACGATCCCGGCGGGCTCATCGTGGACTTCGTCAAGAAGTACTCCGACATGCGCGACGCCAGGACGAAGGTCGTCCTGACCGGCGAGTGCGTCTCGGCCTGCACCTTGATGCTGAGCATCCTGCGGCCCGAGCTGGTGTGCGCGATGCCGGAGGCTGCCCTCGGCTTCCATTCAGCATCGACCATCACGAAGGAGCCGGGCAAGCCAGACGTCATCGAGCACGCTCCGGAGATCTCGCTGCTGGTCTTCAACAGCTATCCGGCCAAGGTACGTTCGTTCCTCGAAGCGCGCGGCTGGCGCGGTGCCAATGCACACCCGGACATCATCTGGGTGAGGGGAAAGAACCTCCGGAAGATGATCCGGCCTTGCACCGAGGCAGACATGTCATGAAGCGCCGCCGCCCGCTCGACCGCCGCAAGCTGCCGTCGATCATCAAGATCGGCATCTTCGAGTATCGGCTGCTCCACTGGAATCCGTTGGAGGCCGACGCAGAAGGCTGCAAGGGGATGTGCAACATCTTCGAGTTCTGGATCAAGGTCCGCGAGGATCTGCCGGACTCAGGCTTCGCCGAGACGCTCGAACACGAGATCAACCACGCCTGCTGGGAAGCCGCAAAGCTGAAGAGCCGTGCGGCCGAAGAGACGGTCATCAACCGACTGACCCCGGTGATGATCATGGCCCGGCGCGACAACCCGCAAATCTACGCCTGGATCGACCAGGCCATCGCCCAGAAAGAATAGCCATGCTCAACGCCATGGTCGCGTCGTCGAAGACGCACGCCGCAGCCATGATCCGTTGGCTCGGTCTCAAGCCTGAAGAGTGGGAGCCGATCGCCTACGGCGATCCGATCCATAAGATGTTCGCCAACGTGCGCCTGGTGCGCCCGAGCGAAGGCGTCGACCAGGCTCACACCGACTGGGTGCTGGAGAAGCTCGTTCCGTACATCTGTCTGACCTGCACGACGGTGCCGCTGAACTGGCGCATTCCGCAGGAACACGTCTCCTGAAAGAGAACATGAAGAAGAAGCACATCAGGAAGGTATCCAAGAACACCAAGCTGACCGAGTTGCGGCTGGAGCGTAAGCGCCGACGCAAGCGCAAGGCAGCTGGCTAACGAACAACCATCCCCGGAGCACAGAACAGGGAGCAGGGTCAATGAGCCCTGACCGACTGCTCAGCCCGGCCTGCGGCGGGGGTTTCTCCTCCTTTACCCCGCCGCGCCCGATGACAAATCAGCTCAGCTGCAAAACATCGGGCACCTGACATTCTCTTTACGTTCTCTTGCGGAAAAAAGTTGCCCGTTTTTGGAAAGACTTTTCCGGGCATGAGACGTTCCACGAACAGGTGGCGTACCGCACCGGCAACGGTGTCGGCTCTAACGGGTAAGCCAGTAGCCCCGTAGTCCTCGTAATTCTTCAAAGCGGCCCCTGAGGGGAACGGCTGATCCCCGTCAACGCGATGCAGTTGAGGCACAGGCTCGTCGACTTCTGGATTGGACGCGCCCCACCTGTTTGGCTCGTGATGACACGCGGCGGCGTTATACGCACAGCCTATCGGCGAAGAGGTCCATGGTAAGTCGCCGACGACCGTTTGAGGCCAGCGTGATGCAGGTCGAGGTCGAAAGGATCCGAGTCGTCGTCCTGTGGGATGACGACGGTCACGAGCCAACTATTATACCCCCAAGAGCGGTGACGCGACATGCGTCCAGCGCAGGAACTGCGCGATGGCGATGGTGCCCCACGAGCCCTGTAATCCGACACGAGGTGCGCCGCTCTTGTTTATCTTTCCCCCACGGTGGGCTCACCAGTTCTGCTCGCAGTAGCCTGGACCCCGTAAGCCGAACTGCAGGCCGTGATAGGTCGATCGCGCGATCGACCTTTTGGTTGCTGGTAACCTCCAACCCCGCAAGGGGCGGTGGCCCGAAGTGCGGGTCGAACAAAGCCAGAGCTTTTCCTCGGTGCTAGCCGTCGAGGGCTCGCGTAGACCGCAAGCCCTCGACCAAGATCTCTTACTTGCCGCCACCACCGGGGTCATGCCCGCCGCCAGCGATGGCCGGCTGCGAGTGGATGATGACGCCGGCCGTCCCGCCAATCACGGCGAGCATCAGTGCAACGGCCACCAGGATCTTGCGCATATAGCACCTCTCAGGTTGACGCTCTTATTAGTTCTGGTTCCACCAGCGGAAGTTCAAGAGAGGGGCGGTTCATTACAAACTTTTCATGGGTATCGGGCAACCGAGAGTATTCTTATGTTCAAGCACGGTCATTCCCGCGACAGCGGCGAGTCTCCGACATACCGGTCTTGGGTCGCAATGATCCAGCGCTGCTATGATCCGGCCAGCACGTCCTATGAGAGCTATGGCCAGCGCGGCATCACTGTGTGTGATCGCTGGCGCGGACATGATGGCTTCGAAAACTTTCTAGCGGATGTTGGCGAGCGCCCGTCGTTGAAGCATTCGATCGACAGGATCGACAACGAAGGCCACTACGAGCTTTCGAACTGCAAGTGGTCAACGGTGAAGGAGCAAAACCGGAACCGCCGATCAACTCGCTGGGTAGACTTCCGCGGGCGAACAATGTCGCTCGCCGAGGCGATCGAACTGTCTGGCCTTCCGGAGGCCAGAGTGAAGCGACGTCTCTACGTTTACAAGTGGCCTCTTGAAGACGCGCTTGCTGCTTAATTTCTCGGTGCCAGCCGACACGTCAAATGAAATGACATAGGGGTGGCTGGTTAAATGGGGCCATGTGCCAAGCCGAGTGCTCGCTGTTGCGAGCGCAGCCCGCCACCGTCTGTTGTGGCGGGCACCTATTGAGCCCCAGGATCGTTGCTCACGATAAACGCCAGCACTGACCATGCGCGCGTGTGACGCTCCCCTGGGCCACCCGGATCACAGCTGGTCTCGTGATCTCGCGGGAGGGTGGGCGCTGTCGAGGAGCAGCAGGCAAGGCCTGGCGAAGGTCATCCTCTCTAATTCGGTCGAGGGCGGAACGGCCTCCCGCCACGCCGCTGATCCTGAGAAGCACGTAGGGAAGGCGGCAAAGTACGAGCAATCGGAAGAGATGCGGGCACATGGGCAACCCGCCGACCGAACCAAAAGCCGCAAGGCGCACGCCATCCCCAAGATAGGCGTCCCGACGACTGGGCAATCCGTCGCGTGAAGAAATCGGGTAGGGGCTCCATTCTGCATCGGTGAGCCAGTGGTGGTGGCACGGTATCCAAAACCGAAGTCCGCTGGTTCGACTCCAGCCACCGGTGCCAATCAACAAAAAGAAGAAACGATGAGCACGTCGCGCTATCGCGTTATCTCCCTCAGCGGGATCACCATCGGCACTGACTTCTACGATGTGAACTCGATCGTCACGCTCACGCCCGGAGGCGCGAAGTACTTCCTCCTGAACAAGCAGATCGCGCTGGCCGACAGCCAGCCGCCGGTCGGCGTTCCGGGCGGTCCGAGCGAAGACGACGTCAAGATCGAGATCTACATCAACAACATCGGCAAGACGGTTTCGCTCACCCAGCTGCGGGACATGTTCCCGAGCTTCAAGGGTGATCCCGGCGAGCAAGGCCTCCGTGGACCTGCTGGAGCGCAGGGGGCGCGAGGGCCGCAGGGCGACGTCGGACGCGGCATCAGGCTCGCCGGCATCGTCGCCACCGTGTTCGATCTTCCTCCGGCCGCCGCCGAAGGCAATGACGTCTACCTCGCCCAGGACACCGGACACGGCTGGGCCTGGACGAATGGCGCCTGGATCGACATCGGCCCGTTCCGAGGTCCGGAAGGCAAGACAGGTCCGGCAGGCCCGAAGGGTGAGGCTGGTCCGCAGGGCCCGGCAGGCGAGCAGGGGCCTCCGGGCGACCCTGGCGATCCGTCGCTGGCGCAGCTGACGGCTGCCAACGCGGCAAGCTCGACGGCCTCAGCGGCCACGGCTTCCGACGCTGCGGACAGGGCGCTGGCCTCGGAGAATGCGGCTGCCGGTCACAAGCAGGACGCCAGCGACAGTGCCACAGCGGCTGCCGCCAGCGAAGCGTCTGCCCTCACGAGCAAGATAGCGGCGGAGCAGGCGGCATCGACCGCCACCACCGTGGTGGCCAGCGCATCGGATTCTGCTGCTGCGGCGGCGACGTCCAAGACGAACGCGGCGACCAGCGAGAGCAATGCGGCTGCCAGCGCGACGACCGCGACCAACAAAGCGGCTGCCGCGGCAACGAGCGAGCAGTCCGCTGCCACTCATGCCACCAATGCCGGCACGTCGGAGACCAATGCCGCAAACAGTGCGACCGCCGCATCCAATTCTGCCACGGCTGCAGCGCTGTCGGAAACCAATGCAGCGACCAGCAAGACGGCGGCGGCTACGTCCGCTTCGAATGCATCCACCTCTGCAGACAACGCGCAGGCAAGCTACACGAATGCGCTGAACGCCTACAACAACCTCAGGGGCACCTACTACGGCGCTCAGGCGACCGATCCTGCGACCGATCCTCTTGGCGCGGCGAAGGGATCTGGTGATTTCTATTTCAACACCACGTCGCTGACCATGCGGTACTGGAACGGCGCTGTGTGGGTCGACTTTCTGCTGCCTGGCGCCATCGGACAGTGCAAGCTGACCATGGTCAGCTCGACCACGCTCAAGCTGATCCCGTTCAACGGCAACCTGATCAAGATCAATGGTCAGCTATACCAGATCCCTGCGGCAGGCGTCACGCTGACCAACTCAGGATTTGCGGCGAACACGCTGTACTACATCTACATCAAGATCGTGGGCAGCACCCTGACGCTGCAGCAGAGCCTGACTGGTCACATCACCAGTTCTTCGGCCGGCAGCGTCGGCGTCGAGGTGATGAATACCGCTGGCGGCGAAGTGTACACGCTCGTCGGCATGGTTTTCACTGGCGCATCGAGCCAGTTCTTTGACCAGCCCGACACGCGCTGGGTCCGGTCCTGGTTCAATGAGACGGGCGTTATCTTGGCGAGGTACTCGTCGACCACGGTGGCGACGACATCAGGCACGCCGATCGAGCTGGATTCGGCAGTCCGATGCTTTGCGTTGCTGTGGGCGAATGAGCAGTTCCATCAGACGATCTCGTGTTCGTGCTTCAACAATACGCTCGGGTCGCTGACGTATCTGATCCCTGGCTGGGGCAACAGCTTCGGCAGCTGGTATGGACTGCAGCAGTACATGCACCAGGACACGGTCTCATACGCGAGATCGATGAGCAATTCCTGGACGCTTCAGAACTCAACCGATCAGGCAGTAATCCTCTCGATGTGGGGACAGGTTGGGTCCGGGACTGGCTCCTATGCCTACAAATCTAACTCCATCATGACGGTGCGCCGATGACGTCTCTTGCTACAGCTTTGTCTGAGCTTCGCCCTGGAGCCCAATGGGTACTCCGCGGCGACACCATCGGCGACCTTGAATGGCTCGACACAGAGCAGGTCGTGCCGACGCAGGCGGAGGTGGACGCCTACCTCGCGTCCCCAGTCGTGCCGCAGTTGGTGACGCCTCGGCAGATCCGGCTGGCGCTCTACCAATTCGGATTGCGCCAACAGGTCGAAGACTACGTCAACAGTCAGGACATCACCGTTCAGGACAGTTGGAACTATGCCACCCAGATCGAGCGGACCAATCCGCTCATCCTGGCCTGCAAGTCAGCTCTCGGAAAAACCGATGAGGAGCTGGACCAGCTCTTCATCCTGGCCGCGTCCATCGTCTGAGACCGCACAACGCACACCAACCAGGCCGTCCTTCGGGGCGGCCTTTTTCGTTTCAAGGACCGCAATGCTGTTCTCAATCATCATGGGCCTCTTGCCCAAGTTCGGGACCTCGTTCCTCGACTGGCTGAACAAGAAGACCGACGCAGACCTTGAGAAATTCAAGACCGCGGTCGGCGGCGACGTCCAGCTGAATGTCGCCGAGCTGCGCTACAAGGTCGAGGTCGCCCGCATGGCGGCCGACATGCGCAAGGACGATCGGGAGCACTGGTTCACCGCCTGGATGGTGCCGGTCGCCTTCGCCGTCCTGTTCTTTCACGTTGCGGCAGTCGTCTTCGACTCGATCCCGCTGCTCGGCCATGAGGTCGGCAGCTGGAAGATTGCCGCGCTCCCCGCGCCCTACAACACCATGCAGGAACAAATCGTCCTGACGATTTGCGGTGTGGCGGGCATCTCCTCACTCAAGAAGATCTTCTCCCGATGAAATCCGTTACCGACAGCTCGTTCCCCGCCGACGTTCTCCAGGCCGAGGGGCCGGTCGTCATCAAGTTCGAGGCACGCTGGTGCCAGCCGTGCAAGGCGATGACGCCGACGCTGGACGCGATCGAGAAGGAGCTGGCCGGCAAGGTCACCTTCGTCAAGGCCGATGTCGAGCACTGCGTGGCCGCCACCCAGCGCTTCAAGGTCGGCCAGGTGCCGGCGCTCGTCGCCGTCAAGGACGGCATCGTCACATCAATGAAGACGGGAGCTGCGCCGAAGCAGGAGATCCTGAAGTGGGTCGACCTGGCTTTCCCCGGCCTGCGAGACTGATGGGCTACCGGTTCGATCTGCAGAACCGCGTCGCTGTCCACGACCACGGCTTCGTCGTCCCGATCACCGACTTCTACGACAAGTTCGGCGACTACACAGAGGACCCGGAGGAGGCTGTCGTGATCGGTTTGGTCATGCCACCGGATGGCCTGTACGTCACTCTCGATCTGCGTGACATGGACGAAGACGACATCGTCACGACGCTCCAATAACAAGAAGAAAAGCACATGACTGACACGCCGCGTCGTCGGGGTCGCCCGACGAAGGAGGAAGCTGCTGCGCGCAAGGCCGCTGCAGAGGCTGCCGCCAAGAAGGAAGGCGAGGAGACTGCCTTCCTCGACGAGGTGCTTGCCGAGCCGATCAAGCGCCGCAACACCAAGCTCCAGCCGGACGAAGTGACGCTCCGAACGCTCGGCGAGCTGGGCAAGCTGTTCTGCACCCAGGAAGAAGCCGCCGCCGTGTTGGGCGTCTGCAAGAAGACCTTCTCGACCTTCCTCGGCGAATATCCCGAAGCTCGTGAGGTTTGGGACGACGGCCTGATGCACGCGAAGGTCTCGCTCCGCCGCAAGCAGTTGGCACTCGCCGACAAGAACGCGCCCGCCGCGATCTTCCTGGGCAAGAACTACCTCGGCCAGAAGGACGAGAACACCACCAACCTCAACGTCACCAAGCCGGCCAACGAGATGACCGAGGACCAGCTCCTCGAGATCGCAGGCCAGGCCGCATCACCGCGGCAGCCGCCGGCAAAGAAGTCAGACACCGTTCACTGAGGCAACATGAGCTTCGTCATCAATCTCATCGGCGGCCCCGGAGCCGGCAAGAGCACCACCGCTGCAGGTGTGTTCTTCCTCCTGAAGCTCCTCAACGTCCGCTGCGAGCTGGTGACGGAGTTCGCCAAGGAGCTGACCTACGACGAGAATTGGAGCGATCTGAAGCGCCAGCTCTACGTCACGGCTGAACAGGAACGCCGGCAGCGGCGCCTCGTCGGCAAGGTCGACTTCATCGTGACCGACTCTCCGCTGCTGCTCGGTGTCGCCTATGTTTCCGATGGGCGCGAGCGCCACGCAGTGGAGCAGTCAGCTCGCAGCCTGTTCAACAGCTACAACAACCTCAACTTCATCATCGAGCGCGTGAAGCCGTACCAGCCGTACGGTCGCAAGCAGACCGAGGAGGAGGCGAGGGCGATCGACCAGCGCCTGTTCGACGACGTGTTCGCCCGCGAGTCCCTGATCCCCATCCGGGGCGATGAGACCGCCGCCAAGACCGTCCTTCAGGTGCTCTCGAACATGGGGCTGCTACCGGAGCTGTACGACACCTACGGCACCCCGAACTAGCGAGTGACCGATGGCTGTCGACAGGCGAGGCGCCATGGGCGTCTCCGAAAGCATCCGCCAGCAACGGCGTGAACTTTTGGAGATGAGCCAGCAGCAGGCGCGAAACTTCTCCGAAGTGAAGCGAGAGATCCAGCCGGACCCTCCGCCGATCCAAATCCAAACTCCCAAAGAGGAACTCAAGATGGGACTTCCCCACCTGGTAATCGTCGGCGCCGATAAAGGCGGTGTCGGCAAGACCGTCGTGGCACGAACAGTGCTCGACTACTTCAAGGCTCAGGGCGTCGAAGCCCGAGCGATCGACACGCAGATGCCCGAGGGCAATCTCAAGCGCTTCCATCCCGACGTGACGGAAGTGATCGACCTGTCCAGCTCGGACGGCCAGATCAAGGTGTTCGACGCGCTGCCCAGCAGCCCGGTCACCGTGATCGACATCCAGGCCGGCTTGCTGACCCCCACGCTGACCCTGCTCAGCGAGATCGGTCTGCTCGCCATGGTCGAAGACGGCAAGATGAACGTGACCGTCATGCACGTCGTCGGCAGCACCGTCCAGTCGCTGAGCGAGATCGAAGGTGCCGCCAAGATCCTCACGGGTTCCCGCCACTTCATCGTCAAGAACCACACCAACGACGCCGCGTTCTTCGCCGGCCTCAACGTGTCAACCGACGCCCTGAAGATCGGCACCGCGCTGATCGACATCCCGAAGCTCGACGAGCGCGCCACCGAGTACGTCGAGGCAGCCGCGACGTCGTTCGCCAACTACGCCAAGACCGGCGATTCCTTCACCATGCGCGGCAAGGTCGGGTTCTGGGAGAAGGGCGTGTTCGCCCAATACGACGCAGCCAAGCTGCACATCGTCTAAGGAGCAGCTCATGTCTTCGATCTCGATCGTCCACCAGAAACTGCAGGTGGAAGATGCCCGTCTCGTCACCGTGTCCGACCTCGTTCAGGACACGGACGGGAAGTGGCTCCGCATCGTCAAGTTCTACGGCGACCCGACCGTTAATGGCGCTCCGACCGCCTTCGTGGAAGTCGCCGTCCGCTCCAGCAGCAAGGCCGACCTGGAGATCCAGGCGCCGGGCTTCAAGTTCTAATCCAGCAAACAAGACCCCTGACGGGATCGCATCTGACTGCCTGTGCCGAAACTGGTCTCGGTAAGGGGTATCCGCCAAAGAACCTTCCACGAGGGCGCGGACTAAGTCGCACATAGCAGCCTGCACGAGCAGTCAGATCGACCGCAATACGAAGTCCTGAATCAACAGGACGATCCTCTTGGCCAGAGGGCGTGGGGTCCTCTTTTCGCGGTGACCGGTTCGCAACGGCGGCAGCGGTGGGTCTGATCAACCTTTCTGCGTCGCTCGCCAAGACGGCGGTTCGATTCCGCCGCGCCGCTCCATCTCAACAACAAGAACAAAATGAACAACCTGATCGACGTCTCCCCGGAGGAGGCGGCGGCCGAACTCCTGCGTCGTCGGAGGGGCCGCGAGCACCTCATCGACTTCACTGAGTACACGCTCCACAAATACTACGCCGACCCGTTCCACCACCTGGTTGCCCAGAAGCTGGAGGCGGTCGAGCGCGGCGAGATCAAGCGACTGATGCTGTTCGCTCCGCCGCGACATGGCAAGTCGGAGCTGTCCACCCGCCGCTTTCCCGCCTGGTACATGGCGAGGAACCCCGAGAAGAACGTCATCTCGGCATCGTACAACGGCGACTTCGCAACGACCTTCGGCCGCGACGTCCGCAACATCGTCCAGGGCAAAGAGTTCAAGACGCTCTTCCCGGACGCCAAGATCCGCTCCGACAATCGCGCTGCCGATGAATGGGAGCTGGAGAAGGGCGGCAAATACTTCGCGGTCGGCGTCGGCACCGGTACCACCGGTAAGGGTGCAAACCTGTTCCTGATCGACGATCCGATCAAGGACCGCAAGGACGCCAACTCCGCCTCATTCCGTCAGGACCAGTGGGATTGGTACCGCGACGTCGTTTACACCCGTCTCGAAGAGGACGCCGCAATCGTCCTCACGCTGACGCGGTGGCACTACGACGACATCGCCGGCCGCCTGGTCGACCTGGCGCAGTCAGGCAAGGGTTTGCCGTGGGACATCCTGTACCTGCCGGCACTGCCCTACACCAAGAAGATCAAGCGCGAGGACGGCACCGAGGATCTGATCCTCAACGACGATGGCACGGTCCCCGGCGACGCCCTCGGACGAAAGCCGAACGAGCCGTTGGCGCCGAACCGGTTCTCCTATGCGGCTCTCACCGACCGCATGGACGTTCTGGGCGAACGGTCTTTCGCTGCTCTCTACCAGCAGCAGCCGATGGCCGACGACGGCGGCATGTTCAGCGCCGCCTGGTTCGAGCAGCCCGGCGAGATGCCGGCCCGCCGCGTCCGCGTGCGCGCATGGGATTTGGCCGCGACAGCTGACGGCGACTACACGGTCGGCGTCCTGATGTCGAAGGACATGAACGGCATCTTCTACATCGAGAACGTGATCCGCTTCCGCGGCTCCGCGCTCGAAGTCGAGAAGAAGATCTTCGACACCGCGCGCAGCGACGGACACTCGGTCCAGATCGTCATCCCGCAAGACCCGGGCCAGGCCGGCAAGAGCCAGGCCCAGAATTTCATCCGCCGGCTCGCCGGCTATCGCATCAAGGCAATCCGCCCCACAGGCTCGAAGGAGACCCGCGCTGCAGCGTTCGCTGCGCAGTGCGAAGGTCGCAACATGAAGATGGTGAAGGCGCACTGGAATGAGTGCTTCACCGATGAGTTGGAAATGTTCCCGCTTGGCACCCATGATGACCAGGTGGACGCAGCGTCCGACGCCTTCAACGAACTCCTCGGACCTCGCAAGGCCGCGATCCTTGACTGGTAAAGTCAGGACGTCCCCAAGAAATGGCCGACACTCAGATCAAATACACCCCGTCCCCCAAGACGGGTAATCCCGGGCAGCTCTCGTCTGCCGCGGAAACGATGCAGACCCGCACCGCGATGCTCCGCGCCGTCTACGGCGGCACGGAGACCATGCGGGCACAGGGCGCCACCTTCCTTCCGCAATACGAGAAGGAGTCGGACACCCGGTACCAGGCACGACTGGCTTCCACGTTCGCTCTCAACAAGCTCAGGGAGGCCGTGGATGCGGCTTCCGCCAAGCCCTTCCGAACCCTGCTGAAGGTCCAGAACGGCGATCCTGACCTCGATCTGTGGACCCAGGACATCGATTTGCAGGGCAACCACCTGCACATCTTCGGGCACCAGTATTTCAACAACTCGATGCTCGACGGCATGTGCCACCTTCTGGTGGACCATCCCGATACCTACAACATGAAGAGCCTCGCCGATCAGAAGGCATCCGGCGCTCGCCCCTTCATGAAGATGTACAAGGTCGACGACGTGGCAGCTGCCTACGACATGTATGTCGGCGGCGACACCAAGACCGTCCACGTCCGCATCCGCAGCCAGCGCGCCGAGCGCGACGGCTTCAAGGAGGTGCTCTACAACCAGATCCGCGTGATCGAGATTGACCCGACCAAGACGTCGGGCATCGTGCAGCTCTGGGAGCAGAAGGCTCAGTCCGGCGGCTCGAACTGGGACTTCATCGAAGAGACCCCGCTGCAGAACATGGCCGAGGTTCCCTTCGTGACCATGTATGCCGGCGAAAAGGAAGCCGACTACCTGGCTCGGCCGATCTTCATCGATCTCGCCTACAAGCAGATCGAGCACTGGATCTCCAGCTCGGACCAGCGGTCGATCCTGTCGGCGGCGCGCTTCCCGATGCTGGCGTGCTCCGGCGTCCAGATCGACCCGGAAGACGAGAAGCAGTTCGCGATCGGCCCCTACAAGGTGCTCTACGCGCCGGAAGCCAATGGCCGCTGGTACTACGTCGAGCCCCGCGGCACGGCGATCGAGAGCGGCGCCAAGGATCTCGACAAGCTCGAAATGCAGATGGACATGATGGCGCTCAACCCGGTCACGGGCACGCACCGTCAGTACGTGCCGCAGAACGAGCGCGACATCCAGGAAACGCGGGTCCACTCCGTCGTCCACGACATGGCGATCAACTGCCAGGACGCGCTGGAGAAGGCGATCAAGTTCATGGGGCAGTGGACCGGCAAGGACTACAGCCAGGTCCAGGTGATCCTGAACACCGAGTTCTCGAACACCAAGGATCGGATCGAGGAGGTGAAGCAGCTCGTCGCCATGTACGAGAAGCGCGGCATCTCGCGAGAGACCCTGTTGCGCGAAGTCTACAAGCGGAACCTGCTCGGCGACGATTTCAACATTCAGAACGAGCTGACCGCGCTGGCAGCGATCGACCAGGCCCTCACGGCCGGCACCGATCCGAACGCCAGCGCCACCGACCCAGCCGCCGCCCCGTCGAAGACGACGGACCCGGCAGCGGCCAACAGCAACACGCCTGCAAACGGAACCGGGGGTACCCCGAAGACGTTTGATTTCCCCAACAATCAGGATCGGCCCAAAAAGCAAATCTGATTGACGGGTGCAAATGCACATGGTAGGTGGCGCGTCCCATGGCTGAGATCGTACTGGAACTGAAAGCCGAGCAATATTTCTGCGAGCCCTGCTCATTGAAGCAGGGCACGCTGGTGCGCGAGCTTGTGCGGATGATCCCGAAGTCCGTGGTTCTGTTCGATAAGCTGGTCGGGGACGAGTACTACTGCTGCCCGATCTGCTTCGAGCCCAAGTTCACGGTCAAGGGCAAGAAGAAGGTCAAGCATGGCGCGAAAGATCCCAAAGTGGCAGCACATTCTGAACCTGGAAGCGCGGGCGAAAGGCCTCCCGGCCCCGTACTTGTCACCTGACGACGATCCTCCGATGCCCTCCGGCAGCCTTCCGCGGCCGGAGGTATTGGGTGCTCCGCCCGGCGACAAACACGTCCAGCAGATAGCAGGAGATGTCAGGATGGCTCGCAACGTCGGGCTGGCCTTCCTGCTCGGGAAGGCGGTTCCCGCCCTGTTTGCGCTGTGGCTGATCTGGCTTTTCTTCGGCAAGCACTGATTTGCATTTTCTTTGGATCGACCCTTGACAGAAACCCCATATCATGCGTATAGATTTGCTTGAATGCAAATGGAGTGACCGTGCAGCTCTTCCTCAGCAAAAACCTCGTCCAAGCCTTCCGCCTGCCACTCTGGGGTCAAGCCGCTGACGAGACGCCGCCGCAATGGCTGGTGACCCGGATTCAATCGGGTGAGCTGGAGATGAACAGCCTGGGCGGTCTGACTTACAGCACACCGTTCGGCGTGCAGTCCTGCGCCGCGGGCGACATCGTCGTCTTCTACGCTGACAATTCGATCGGGTTCGAGAAGCCCGAGGCCTTCGAGCGGGACTTCACTCCCGTGGAGGAAATTTCTCTGGCTGCCTGAGCGCTCGATTAGGCTCTGCCTGCGAGATCATAGGCACACCGTATGGGTGCCCGCTCAACACCAATCTCACTCCGACTTCTAGCCCGCCAGGATCAATCGCCTGGCGGGTCTTTTTGCGTCGTGGGTTCGCGCGCTCCTGGATTCCTCCGGTAGAGCGCGATTTCAGCGGTCTCAGCTCGCATCCTGCACAAGACGGGCAGAGATACCAAAGAGCGCGCCGCACGCCCGCGCCGCCGCTGAACAACTTCTTGGCATGTAGCTCAGCCGGTAGAGCACCTCGCTGTTAACGAGGGTGTCGCAGGTTCGAGACCTGCCGTGCCAGCCAGTCTCGTTCATCCGCCAAGGGCGGACAGAACTCTTGGGCCGCTCAGCGGCTCACCCAATTCGCCAGCACCGATCAACCGAGCCTCCCGGGATGGGACCTCGACCGATCGCTGCTGGCAACTTCGATTCCCCCGCTCCTGGGGGATTCACCGGACCACACGGCGGGACGCCATGGGGTCCTTTTATCACGAGGGGCGGGATGCCCCGCATTTCCGGGATGGATATGCTCAAAGCAGTCGTTACTGATCTCAATGAACTCGACGAGGGCCTCCGCGGCTACTACGTGCAGAAGGACGGGAAGTTCTTCCTGAACGTCACGCCGGTCGACGGTTTCCAACTCGACAACACCCAGGGCCTGAAGACGGCGCTCGGTGCGGAACGCAACAACGTTTCCGTGCTCCAGGCGCAGCTGAAGCCCTACGAAGGCCTCGACGCCGCCGCGGCTCGCACCGCGATCGAGCGTGTCACCGCCTTCGGAGACATCACGCCGGAAGCCGCGAAGACCGCGGTTGAAACGGCGGCACGACTGTCCGCACTCGATCCCACGAAAGAGGCTGAGCAGATCGCCAACACCAAGGTCGAGACCCTCAAGGGTCAACTCCAGGCACAGTGGACTGTGCGTGAGACCGAGCTGACCACCACGGTCAAGAACCTGGAGACGGCGAACAACAGCCTGACGGGGCAACTGAAGACTTTGATGGGCGACAGCCAGATCAAGTCCGAGGTCGCAAAAGCCAACCCACTGGACGACGCGCGGGATGCCGTCGAACTCCTGGTGAGCAAGTTCGTCCGCACGTCCATGAAGGACGGGAATGTCGTCGTCGATGTCATCGACGCCAACGGCAACCCGCGCATCAAGGACCACGCGGGCACCGCGTTCACCGTCGCTGATCTCGTCGCTGAGATCCGCGAGAGCCGCGCCGCTCTCTTCAAGCCTGACGAGAAGCGCGGCCTGGGGACCAACCCCAACACCCCCAGCAATCCGCCGGCCGGCGGGGTCGTGAACCCCTGGGCCAAGGAAACGCGCAACATCACCCAGCAGATGGTGCTGGAAAACACCAAACCCGAACTGGCCAAGCAGCTCAAGGCTGCAGCCGGCGTCACGGACTAACACCCCAACACGCTCATTCTTCGCAACCGCCGGGACGTTCGCGCCCCGGCGTTTGCATGAATGCAAAAAGCTGCACCCAAAGAGGGCAAAGGCCAGTCAAACTCAAGAGTGAGAAATGACTGAGACTCGTCTCGCGGACATGATCGTCCCGACCAAGTTCAACAAGTACGTCCAGGTGCTCTCGACGCAGAAGTCGGAGCTGTTCCAGTCGGGGATCATCACCGACCTCTCCAGCGTCATCGACGCCGAGATCGAAGGCAAGACGGTCAACATGCCGTTCTTCAACGACCTCGACGCCTCCGACGCCGAGCAGATCCTCGACGACACGACCGACCTGACCGTCAGCAAGATGACGACCGGCCAGGACGTGGCCGTGAAGCTTCTGCGCGGTAAGGCGTTCGGTTCGAGCGACCTCGCGGCCGACCTGTCCGGCGCGGACCCGATCGACGCGATCGCCAACCGTTTCGCCGACTGGTGGAACAAGCGCATGCAGACCGCTCTGCTCGCGACCCTGGCCGGCGCCATGGGCTCGACCGACATGGCGGCCAACGTCAACGACATCTCCACCCTGACCGGTGGTGCCGAGAACTTCGACGCCGACTCGTTCATCGACGCAGCCTTCTTGCTCGGCGACGAGCAGGGCGGTCTGAACGCCGTGGCCGTCCACTCGCTGACCCTGAAGGCGATGGTGAAGGCCGACCTGATCGACTTCGTGCCCGACTCCCAGGGCAAGCTGACGATCCCGACCTACCTCGGCAAGACCGTCATCGTCGACGACAGCATGCCGGTGACCGGCGCCGGTGCGAACCGCGTGTTCACCACCTACATCTTCGGCCCCGGTGCGGTCGGCTTCGGCGAGAAGTCGCCCAAGGTGCCGGTGGAAGTCGAGCGCCAGGCTCTGAAGGGCATGGGCCAGGAGTACATCGTGAACCGTCGCCAGTGGGTCATGCATCCGCGTGGCGTCAAGTGGCTCGGCACGAACCAGGCCGGCGTGACCCCGTCGAACACCGAGCTGGCCGACGTCGCCAACTGGAAGCGCGTCTACGATGCGAAGATCATCCGCATCGTGGCGTTCAAGCACAAGCTGGCCGCCTAATCGTCAGCCCCTGACGGTTAACAGCTGAAACACAAGACCCTCCTTGGCTCTCGAAGCCGGGGAGGGTTCTTTGTGACTCTGGAGAACAAGAATGCTTGGAGCAAAAGGCTTCCGCACCCGTGAAGCGACCGCGAACTACAAGCGTCGCATCCGTAAGCTCGTGCCGGATGAAGTCCGGGCCGCTCGCTTCGCCAACCTGCACGGCAACGACGAGCCCGAACTGGAAACGGTCGAGCCCGAAGCCGAGGTCGAGGTGACTGCGGAGACGCAGCCCGAGCAGACCGAAGCGCAGGCTGACGAAGCCGCCGACGAGGCTGGCGACGAAGGCGAGGGCGACAGCGAAGAGACCCCCGACACGGAGGGTAAGGCCGCGACGCCGAAGAAGAAGGCCAGCAAGGCCAAGAAGAAGTCCGAGTAATCGGCAGGAGTGGTCATGGGATACGCGACGAAGGAAGACATCGACGAGCTTTACGGCACCGATCTTCTCGTCAAGATCGCTGACTACGACCGTGACGGCACGCCAGACCCTCTCGTCGTTGACAAGGGGCTTCTGGCTGCCGACGAGATTTGCGACGCCTACCTGTCGGCCCAGTACACGATCCCGGTAGTTCCCACGCCCGGCGTGGTGAAGAACTGTGCGATCGACATCGCGGTCTATAAGATCGCGCTCGGCCGCGGCGGGCGTACGGATGAAATGCGGGTCCGATACGAGGACGCGCTGGCGCTGCTTGAGAAGATTTCGACCGGCAAGGTCGGCCTCGGGCTGCCGCCGGAGACTGACCCGGAGACCGGAGAGACGACGAACCCGAACGTGAAGCGTTCTGGAGGGTCGTTCGACTGCGGTAGGGCGTAATGCCCAGCTTTAGCGTCAGGATGAATGCTGAGTCTCTGGCTCAGCTGAACAAGCGGATCACGAAGCTCCTCCAGGATGCGGAGCACATGGAGCCGGTGTGGCAACAGGCCGCCGAGTATATGGTCCGCTCGACGCAGAACCGCATCAACAAGACCCAGACCAGCCCCTCCGGAGAGAGGTGGGCAGGTCTCGCGGCGCTCACGATCAAGCTGAAGGGCACCGACTGGCCGCTGTATGCGACCGGCAAGCTCGTCGGTGGCATCCACACTGGCGACGTCGACAACCACGGCTTCCAGGTCGTCTCCGACGCCAAGTATAGCTCGTACGTGCAGGACGGCGTGAAGAACAGCCGCGGCAAGTACAAGAAGAAGACGACGCCGCACTCACCAGCTCGCCCGTTCATGGGCTTTTCCGCTGAGAACGCGCGGCGCATCAGCAAGATGATCCGCGATCACCTGAAGGCAACCTAATGAGCGCGATCGTCAACTTCCGAAACAACATCATCGAGGCCATCAAGGCAGCGGCGCCTGAGATCCAGAACGTCGACTGGTACGATGGCCTCTTTGATGAGAAAGACATTGCAGACTGGACGCTGAAGACGCCTTGCGCTCGCGTCGCAGTCATGAATGTCCCGACCGAACATCACTCGACCGGCGAGCTGAACGCTTGCCTCCGCGTGGTTGTCGTCATCATCGACGAGAACCGCTACGTCCAGTTGGACGGGGACGCGGACGCCTGGGATTTGGTCGAGAAGATCGCCATCATGGCGAACCTGAATACCTTCGGCGACCCCAACGCGGCGCCCGCCACGAAGGTCATTTTCAAACGCATCAGCCAGCCAGAGCTGCGACGAGAAGGCATCGCCGTCGGTATCGTTGAGTGGACCAGCGACTTGATGATCGGTGTCAACCGGTCGGTCGAGCGCTCGTATTTCTTCCTCAACGGAGAACGGATCAACAAGGTGCCCCGCAGCCGCGTCACGGCGCTCGGCCAGATCAACCTGGCAAGCGGCGCCCACGCCGAAGAGACGCTGGACATCACCCCAGAGGACTAACCGCCATGCGCGCTCTACACGCTATGGAGCGGCGAATGCAGGATCTTGAGCGCAAGATCCAAGGCAAGGAGCGGCTCGGCAAGATCGTCGACGTCAAGTTCGAGAAGCAGCGCTGGTACGTCAAGCTCAACGATGGGCAGGACGACACCCCAAGCGGCTCGGGCGGCAAGCGCGGCGACACCGTCAAGAGCGACTGGCAGCCGTGGAAGAGCTTCTCCCACGGCACGATCAAGTCGTCGGTCCCTCCGAAGAAGGGCCAGTACGCGCTGCTCCGCGGCGTCAACGGCATGATGGAGCTGGCGACCGCCGAGCCTTACCACTACGGGCCCGAAACCCCGTCGCCCCACGACAAGCCGGATGAAGTCGTCCATCTGGTCGAGGACGAAGAGGATCAGAAGAACGGTGGCCAACAGGGCGGCTCATTCGGCGGTGCCGGCGGCGCATCTGCTGACGGCGGCCAACAGGGCGGCAACGACAAGTACAGCACCTGGCAGCGGGTCACGAAGAACCTGCACCACCTGATCATCCAGAAGAAGGGCGCCAACATGGACGCCATGGGTGATCTCGGCGGCCTCGCTGGAATGGCCGGTCTCAACGGCCTGGACATGTCGAACTTCACCAGCGCGATCGGCAACCTCGGTAACATGGGCGGCCTCGCCAACCTGAACCTCGCCAACGTCGGCGACTTCGGCCAGATCAGCAGCCTGATCAATATCAGCAACATGTCGGGCTTCGCCAATCTCGGCCAGCTCGCTCAGCTGCAGGGCCTGACGAACCTGACCTCGGTCGGCAACATCGTCCAGACCGTCCAGACAGTGCTCAACGGCGGCAGCCTTCAGGCTCCGGGTGGAGCAGCTGGCGCTGACGGGCAGGGCGCCGGCCAGAAGCAGCAAGCCTCTCGCAAGATCCCGCAGGTCGAGGAGCAAGGTCATTCCGACACCACGCAGGTGCTGACGGACCAGGAAAAGATCGTCAAGACGGTTGGCGACAAGAAGTCCTACTACCGGCAGGACGAGGACAAGGTCCACCTCCGCTACGGCGATGACGGCGAAAAGGCCGACGTCGTCATGGACAAGGATCAGGTCAAGATCCAGTTCAAGGACAAGACCGCCGTCATCAAGTGGACCGAGAAAGACCTGAACGTTTCGTTCGGTGAGGACAAGGCGAACATCAAGCTCGATGACTCCTCGATCGTCGTCAGCCAGGGCAAGGACAAGACCAAGGTAACGATCCAGGAAAGCTACGTCGAAGTGAAGGGCGCCTCTGAGTGCTCCTGCGGCGTGGATGGACGCTGGGTCTACATCAACGGCGGCCGAGTCAATCTCGGCGTCACCGGCCCGAAGGAGATGGCCGACAAACGAGTGATGACCGAGTCCGGTCCCTCGCAGGTCGTCTGGGCCAAGATTGCGTAACAAGGAACAAGAACAATGCCGCAATACACCGTCGACAAGGAAATCTGGCTGGGCGGGCTGAAGCAGCCCGTTGGCAAGGTCGTGACGCTCACGGAAGGGCAGGCCAAATATCTCGGTCACGCCCTGACCAAGGTCGAGGATAAGCCGGCTCCGGCCGCTCCCGCCAAGAAGGCAAAGACTGCTGCTGCCGGCGCAGTCGTGACGGAGGCTCCTGCGAATGGCGCTGGCAACTGAGCATCTGATCGATATCGACCGGAAGACGGGCGAATACGTTCAGGGCTGGCCACGCATTAAGCAGTCCATCGAGTGCATCCTCACCACCCGCATCGGCGTTCGACTGATGCGCCTGTGGTGGGGATCGAAATTCGTCGACATGCAGGACAAGCCGGGAAATGAGGAAACCCTCATGACCGGAATGATGGCGGCGATCTCCGCCATCAACACCTACGAACCGGAGTTCAAGGTTTCCCGTGTGTCGATCGACGCGTTCGACTCGACCGGCGACATCACCATCACCGTTGAGGGCGTCGACCTTATCGACGCGCAGCTCAAGAGAACAAAAACAACAATCTAAGGCGAGGGCCTGATGCCGAACTACGAGTCACCCGCGCTTTACATCGACTTCGCGCGGCTGCCGCCGCCCGACGTCATCGAGACCATCGACTTCGAGGTGCTGCTCAAGCGGTACCAGGACGACGTGCTCTCCAAGAACGACAAGCTCGCGGCTGCTCTGAAGCTTGAGCAGTCGCCGACCAACATTGTCCTGGAGGCGGAAGCCTACGGCGAAATGCTGGTGCGAACCCGCATCAACTCGGCGGCTCGCGCCGTCATGCTGGCCTTCTCTAAGGGCCGCGATCTCGACAACTTGGCTGCATTCTTCGGCGTCGAGCGCGCTGCCGGCGAAACGGACGAAAGCCTGCGCCGCCGAGCCCAGCTCGCGCCCGAGGCATTCTCGACCGCCGGCTCCGAAGGCGCCTACATCTTCCAGGCGCTTACCGCTGACCCGACCAACGTCCGGGACGCCACCGCGGTGAAGATGGACGACAGGGGCAGGGTGAAGATCACCGTCATGGCACGCGGATCCAATCCGGTGCCGACCACGGCGACCATCCTACTGGTCCGCGATCGTATCAATTCGAAGGGCATTCGGCCGCTCACCGACGTGGTCAGCGTCGTGCCGGTCAGGCCGATCACCACTCAGATCGTCGCAAACATCTGGCTCTATCCGGGTCCGGACGCTTCGCTGGTGATGGCCGATATCGGCAAGGCGCTGCAGAAGGTCCGCGACAACGTTTCGCTGATCGGCCGAGACCTCACCAGGTCCGCGATCATCTCCGCCCTCAACCAGGAGGGCGTCCAGTCGGTCGATCTTATCTCGCCGGCAGAGAACGTCGTAGCCGGCACCGACCAGTGCGTCATCATCGAAAGCGCCGCGATCACGCCGCAGCAGCTCAGGGTGGAGTAACATGGCGAAGTATCCGAAGCGCCTGATGGACCACATCCTGGCGCCGAACGCGACCGAATACGAGCGGACGCTGGCTTCGCAGGTCGATCGCCTCCTGGATCTGAACATTCCGATCCGGCTTCTCTGGAACCCGTGGGAATGTCCCGAGAACCTCCTGCCTTATCTGGCGTGGGCTCTCTCGGTCGATCTCTGGGACTCGAGCTGGCCGGTCACCAAGCGACGCAGCGTCGTCGCCAACGCCATCAAGCACCACCGCCTGAAGGGCACGCTGAAGGGCATCGAGACGTATCTCGATCTCATCGACAGCAAACTCCTGAAGTCGCAGACGCCTCCGAGCACGCTGTTCTCCGGTCCATCGCTGACCAAGGAGCAGCGCGAGTCCTGGCTGCAAAAGCTGCCGCAGGTCCGAACCTGGCAGGAATGGGAGAACGCCACCGCTGACTATCGCATGTTCATGGGCGGCGGGCGGGCGCATCGCTTCCTGAACGGCAAGTTTCCGTATCCCAACCGAGCTGCAGAGCGAACCGCTCGCCGCGCTCGATGGGTTGTCAACGGTACTGAGACCGACACCAAGGTCCAGAACTACGGAAGCTACTTCCGTCTCTTCATCAAGGCCCAGCTGCCTTACTCGGTCTTCTGCAACACGCCCTTCAATCTGAAGCGCAAGTTTCCGATCCCGTCGACCGCCTACAAGCGGATCGTCTCGATCGAGCCGATCATGAAGGCGCCCTGGCGCAGCTCGATCAGCCCTCAGCTGGAGCCGGTGCAGGCGCAGCCGGACCTGGTCGTCCAGGCCGGGCACGAAAGCGGAAACGCCGTCTTCTCGAATCGGGTGAACTTCCACAAGTTCTATGTCCCGTCTCGGGCTGGCTACCGTCTCTACATGCGCTACCCGGTCTACGACGCATCGGTCGAATATCCGGCGAAGCGGCGCTCGATCCAGTTCATGGGCGTGGGGCGATATGGCGTCAAGCCGAAGACTGCTGAGCTGAAGGTCTCCATGCCGTCGAAGTGGAGCAGGTTCAAGGCCCGCATCAACGAGCCCTTCGTACCGCGCTCCCGCTTCTGGACGCCGCATGACGGCACGCAGATGCTGAAGAACCGGAAGGCGGTCTCCGCCGCCAAGCGCCTGTCTGACCAGATCCTGCTCGACACCAACACCAAGCCAGGCTTTATCGCCGGCCTGCCGCGTTGGGCTGGCGATAGCATCGTCATCTGATTCCAACCATTGCACATGAGCCCATTGTCCGAGTGGACAGTGGGCTTTTTCGTGCGTCAACAAGAGGCCCTCAATGGACCGCAAAGTTATCTTTCGCGACTATCAGGAACAGGTCGCGACCGACCACAACAATCTGCAGGAATATGCCCAGCAGGCGATGGACAACATCGTTGCGGACGGCATCAGCGCATCCCGGAAGTTTTCGGGCCTGATGGTGACCAAGACCGGCCAGGTCGAAGTCACGGTTGGCGCCGGCCGGGTCTACGACTTGGGCGCCGTCTATGGTCGCCGTGCCGTCCTGACGCAGTCCGTGGCCACCTATGTGGCCGCCGCAGCTCGCCGCATCGTCACCGTTTCGGCCTATGGCCAGGAAGCGGAGACGGACATCCAGACCCGCGATTATCTGACCGACGTCGACACCGGCACGGTCGAGCCCCGCGCTGTGTCGATGACCGAGTCCCGCGATGCTCAGCTGGTCTTCACGGCCGGCGCTGAAGCCGCTGACCCGGTTCCTCCGGCGGTGCCCGCGACCCACGTCGTGATCGCCCACATCACGCTGGACACCACGCAGATCATCTCGATCGACATGCAGGATCAGAACGCGGTCGTCTCGACCGACGCTCTCGACATCCGCACCGACCTGCTGGAGACCTTCCGCGGCATCATCGAGCCGCGAGTGACCTCGCTGGCATCGGACTTGGCCGACCTCGCGAACCGCGTAAAGGGCCTGGCTGACCAGTCGGATCTCTCCCGGGTCTACCTGGACCTGGCGCGCGTGAAGGAGAGCCTGCGTTATCCGGACGACGCTTCCGGCTTCGACGCCGACTTCTTCCTGATGCCGAACAAGTCGGACTACAACAACACGCTGTTGCTCGGCTACGACGCAAAGGTCGAAGAGGGCATCCGGTTCAACGACGCCAACAAGAACCAGTTCGAAATCTCGCTGTTCTCGGCGAACGATCCGAACGCGTCTCTGGCCGGCGGCTACTTGATGCCGAAGTACAGCAACATCCTGAAGATCCAGACGGGCCCCTACACCTCGTCGCTCGGCATCTCGCAGTACGGCTATCAGGTGCATTCGATGCAGGTCGGCTACATGGCCCGTTCGCGTGTCCGGTACGGCGGCAGTTACACGGTCTGCACCAACGGCAACAACTTCAGCACCCCGGGTCAAGCGGTCGATACCACCAACCTGTACGACTTCAACACCACGGGCTTCACGACGGTTCAGAACAACGGCGCGTCGTGGGATCATCCCTACGCCTGGCAGCGCACGGACTACTACTGGATCGACACCTGGCAAGAGCCGTTCATGTACGAGGTCACCACTGACCTCTCGATCACGGGCGCGCAGGTTGCTCAGACCTTCCTGGTCTCGAACGACATCATCGCGACCCAGCTCGGCTTCTACATCACGGCCAAGGCCGCGAATGAAGACATACACCTCGCGCTCTGCGAAGTGACCGCTGGTATGCCCGACCTGTCCAAGGTCTGCCTGAAGACGACCTACCCGCAGGCCCAGATCGGCACGGGTTGGAACATCTGCCCGATCCAGCCGACCTTCCTCGGGAAGGGCAAGCGTTACGCGCTCGTGTTCATCTCGAACGCGAACCACCAGATCGGCATGACCTCCGGTCAGAACTATCTGGACGGCACGTTCTTCTACTCGACGGACGGCATCTACTACATGGGCGACCTGACCAAGGACATGATGATCCAGGTCTACGGCGCTCAGTTCGCTTCGGCTCAGGTCGCGATCGAGTTCGCTCCGATCAACCTGGACGGCGGCTTCCGGGATATCGACATCCTGGCTGAGCAGTGGGTTCCGGGTTCGTGCCAGCTCGTCTACGAGATGCGGCCGAACGGCACCGGTCAGTGGCAGCCGCTGATCGCGGACAACGCCGGCATCCTCGCCGTCGCTCCGCCGCTGGCGCAGTTCAGGGCTCGGTTCATCGGCACTCAGGACATGATGCCGATCCTGCATCTGACGGGTTCGCGCGTGACGGTCTCGCGGCCGAAGACGGTCTTCAAGCACGTCTCGACCAAGCTGACCGTGCCGGCGATGGCAAACGCCGCGAACAACCTGACGTTCGTGAACCTGCTCGAAATGTTCGATCCGACGCCGCACACCTACGGCATCTCGGTTCGGGTCGGCTCGACGGATTACACGCCGAACGCGACCGTCACCGAGCTGAAGGACTCGAAAGCGAAGCGCTACCAGAAGACTTACACGTTCAGTCTCCCGGCCGGCACCACGCAGTTCACGATCGTCCAGACCGGAACGACCAACTCTCCGCAGGTCACGTACCACGTCGCCGAGCGGGTCTTCTACACCAAGTAAGGAATCCACTTCATGGCAGACAATGAAAACGGGGCCGCTCCGGCGGCTCCGAGCATCGACCCGAACAAGAGCTATCGCCTGACGCTCGCTCGGGCCGTCGAAATCGCTCCCAAGATCTGGGCGCGTCCCGGCAGCGACGTGGTCGTCAAGGGTTCGCTGATCGCCGACTACGGCGATGCGGTCACCAGCTACGAAGAGGTCTAAGACGTGGCTCGCCGGTATGATCAGTACTACCGGGTAAAGCCGAGGGATAACCTCGGCGACCCCGAATATTGGAACCGGCGTTTCGATGACATCGATCGCCGCGTTTCTTCGAACGAGGAAGAACTCGATGCCATCGACGGTCTGACCGCCTACATTGAGGGCCTCGCTCTCAATCGGTTGGACCTGGTCTTGGCGCCAGCGCTCGACAAGATCGCGCTGGTGTCGGAGCAGGGCTTCTTGCTCGCTCACTCCAATTCACAGGTGACGCTGGACGTGAACACCACCCAGGTGTTTGCGATCCCGGATCTGGCGGAGCGCGAGCTGTTCGCGCCGTCGCCGTTCGTCACCATCGCCCGCAAGGGCAGCATGACCGACTTCGCCTTCGCCGAGCTGGTCGCTTGGGATAGGAATTCCGGGCAACTGACGGTGCGACCGCGGGCAATCTTCGGAAATCCCGGCCCATTCATCGACTGGGTAATTTACGTCGGCACCGCTATCCAAGAGGCGGTCATGGACACCCTCGCGAAGTGCGAGGCGGCCCGTGATCTGGCGCTCCAGTACAAGGCAAATGCGGATGCCGACGCTGCTGCAACGGCAGCCGATCGGGCGGCTATCGGTCTGATGAAGGGTGATACCCTTGCGGCTCGCGATGCGGCTCAGTCGTATGCAGCTGCTGCCCAGACCTGGGATCCTTCGCTCTTCTATTCGAAGGTGACAGTCGATGCGACGTTTGTCGCGTTCGGCAAAGCGCAGGGCCTCAGTGCTGCTCAGCAGGATCAGGCACGCAAGAACATCGGTGTTCTTCAGACGCAGCCGATCGCCGTTGGGACGGACTTCAATTCCATCCTCGCTCCGGGCACCTACTACAACACCGTCCCCAACAACCCCAACGCCCCCGCTGCGGGGTACTGGTACCTCAGCGTCGAGTCCTACGGGAGCAACCCGACGCACTACGCGCTTCAGCGGGCGGTTCAGCTCGACACGAACACCGCAGTCGTCATGTATGTTCGCGTCTTCGCGAATGACATCTGGACGCCGTGGCGCAAGGTCATGCTGGGGGTCAACAACCTCGCGGACGTTGAAAACGCCGCACAGGCGCGAGCGAACATCGGGGCCCAGGCGAACCTCGGCTACACGCCGGCAAACCTGGCTGGCTCTGCGTTCTCTGGCAACATCTCGGCCCCCGCCGTCATCGCGACCGGCAATGCGTGGGCCTATGGCGGCGTCCTTTATCTCAACTCGGGTGGCACCGGATATCTCCAGTACATGGGCGGAGCTGCTTACTACCTCGGTAGCGCCGGCTACATCTGGCACGCGGGCAACGTCAACCCGGTGGTCAGCATGCGAACCGTTTATGCTGGCGATTGGAGTCCAGGTTGGGGCGGAGGACTGGAAGAGCCCTATGGCGGGAATGCGGTCGTTACCGGCGTAACCGGGAACAGCGGCTATACGGCTGCTCGATATCGATACATCCAGTATCAAGTCGCCTCCGGATCCTGGTACAACCTCAACGTGGCATAAGCTGACATGAACATCATCAACCACGGCACTTGGACGCGATACGAGCCTGACCCGTATCCCGCCGATCTCCCGCCCGGGGTCATCTTCGCGAAGAACGATGCCACGGGGCAGGATTGGTACGACGCTCTCTATGGAGAGACGCCGCTCTGCGCCGCCGACAGCGTCAAGGTCACCGCGACGAAAGAGGCGGATGGATCGTGGCGCCTCCAGGCAGCGAACAAGGACGCGACGAAGGTGTTTCCGATCGGCGGCCTCTTGCTCGAAATCACCGGCTACACCGGAGCCGACCCTCAGGCTGACTTCGGTCAGAAGAGGTACGACCCAGCATCCAATGCGATCGGGGCGTTTCCCGCGCGTGCCCGCTCGGCGTCGCCGCGGCAGATCAGGCTGGCGATCAACCAGTTCGGCTTGCGTACGCAGGTCGAAGACTGGGTCAAGACCCAGGACCAGGACACCCAGGACAACTGGAACTACGCGACAGAATTTGTCGAGGACAATCCGCTGATCGTCGCCTGCGTGGCCGCCGTTGGAAAGACGGAGGCCGAGAAGACGGCGCTCTTCGACTTGGCGCTGACGTTCTAGCCGACCGACCAACACCAACAACACCCAAGCCAGGCCGCTCCCTAACCGGGGCGGCCTTTTCTTTTGGAGAACCCATGACTGTTCAATACCTCCACGGCCTCGAGACGATCGAACTCGACAGCCCTTCCGGCCCGGTTGAGACCGTCAAGTCGAACGTGATCGGCTTGGTCGGCACGGCGCCGGACGCTGACCCGGATATCTTCCCGCTCAACACTCCGGTGCCGGTGTTCGCCGACGCACTGAAGGCGGGTCAGCTGAAGTCCACCGGCACGCTGCTCGACGCGGTCGACGCCATCTACAGCCAGAAGTCGGCTGTGATCGTGGTGACCCGTGTCGCCGAGGGCGAGACCCAGGAAGAGAGCTGGTCGAGCGCGGTCGGTTCGCCGTCCGGCAAGACCGGCATCTGGTCGCTGCTCAAGGCTCGCCCGATGCTCCGCGTCGTGCCGAAGCTGCTCGTCGCTCCGGGTCTGACCGGCGGTCGCCCGACCAACGGCGTCAAGAACCTCGTGATCGGCGACCAGGGCAGCAACTACGTGCTCGCCACCACGAACATCACCATCCAGACTCCCCCGACTGGCGGTCGCCAGGCGAAGGCGGTGGCGCAGGTGGTCGGCGGAAAGCTGACCGGCGCGATCATCACCGACCCGGGCTACGGCTACACCGACATCCCGACCGTGACCATCACGGGCGCAGGCGCGGGGGCTTCGGTCACCGCAACGCTGGGGCACGTCGCCAACCCGGTCGGCGTCGCCTTCGCCTCGATCGTCGACCGCCTGCGTGCGGTGGCGTTCCTCGACGGCCCCGGCACCTCGTATGAGGACGCGGTCGAGTACCGGCAGGACTACGGCAGCCAGCGCATCTCGATCATCGATCCGGGTGTTCTGAGCTGGGATACCGAGAACTCCGTCTACGTGCAGAAGCCTGCCTCGGCCTACGCGGCCGGCATCCAGGCCCGCGTCGATGAAGAGAGGGGCTTCTGGTACACGTTCTCGAACGAGCTGATCCAGAACATCGGCGGCCCGTCGCGCCCGGTCGACTTCATGCCGAACGATCGTGACTGCGAAGCGAACATGCTCAACGCGGCCCAGGTGACGACCGTCATCCACGACGACGGCTTCCGCTTCTGGGGTGTGCGTGGCACCGGCACCGACCCGCTCTGGGCGCACCTCTCGGTCCGCCGCACCGCGGACATGGTGTACGAGAGCCTGGAGCGCGCCGAGCGCAGCCGCATGGATAAGCCGTTCAGCCTCCAGCTGCTCGCCGACATCCAGCTCGACGTCAACTCCTACCTCCGACTGCTCCGCTCCCGCGGCGCGCTGATCGGCGGCAAGTGCTGGATCGACGCCAACATCAACACCCCGGCGACCTTCGCTGCAGGCGAGCTGTCGGTCGACTTCGATCTCGAACCGCCGGCGCTCCTGGAGCACCTGCAGTTCCGCGCTCGGCGCAACCCGCAGTACTACGTCGACTTCATCGAAGAGTTCAATCGGTCGGTCGCCACCAACGGCTAAGGCGTAGCACTCCAACAACAACCCAAGAAGAGCCAACCGAGCCGCTCGATCCCTCGTGGATCGGGCGCGCTTCGGCGTGGCCGGAGAGATAAATGACCACGAGCAATCTTCGCGACTCCAACATTCTCCAGGACTTCACCGTCTGGATCGACGGCGTCGGCAAGATCGGCGAAGCGCCGAACTTCCAGCCGCCCGAGATCAACATCGCCGTGGAAGAGTTTCGCGGCGGCGGCATGGACGGCACCGTCGAAATTCCCTTCGGCATCGAAAAGATCGAGTTCGATTTCACCCTCCATACCTGGGACGAACAGATCTGGACGAAGCTGGGCTACGGCCCGGGTTCGCTCGACGTGCCGATCACGTTCCGCGGCTACCTGCTCACCCCGGGCGGCGGCGACAAGGGCGTGGTGATCACCACGCTGTGTCTGGTGAAGGCGATCAAGACGGGCAAGGCGGAAGCCGGCAAGAAGGTCGAAATGACCATCAACGTCTGCGCCAACTACTACCAGCACAACATCGACGGCAATGTCGTCGCTGAAATCGACGTCTTCAACAAGGTCACCATGATCGGTGGCGTCGACAAGAGCGCGAACGCGCGCCGGATCCTCGGCTTCACCTCCTAAGGCTCAGCCAGGCTCCCAACTCAGGCCCCGTCATTCGGCGGGGCCTTTTCTTTTTCCCCAGCAATAGGTGTGCAAACCAATGGCAAACGAAATCAAGCAGGAAACCTTCAACCTCTCCCATCCCTTCGAGTACCGCGGCGCGACGTACGTCGAGATGAAGGCTCGCCGCCCGAAGGTGCGCGACCTCCGCAACTTCATCAAGAACATGGAGAAGGACGCCATCGCCGCGATGGAGAAGGTGCTCGCCGATCTCTGCGAGGTCGACGAGAAGGTGATCTCCGAGATCGACGTCGAGGACTTCGCTCCGATGAAGAAGTGGTTCGAGGATTTTTTGAAGCCCATGGCGAGCGAATAGCCCGCATCATCCAAGACGCATTCCCGGTCTTCGAGCGTTTCCACTGGACGCTCGAAACCGTGGATCGAATGGACTTCGACGACTTCATCCTCGTCGCTGACGGCGTCCAAGCACTGAACCAACGAGACGCCGAAGCAATCAAAGCTGCCCAGGGCAAATAGCGCCCTGGGTTTTTTCTTTTGCGCATAGCCAGGGAGCTGCAATGGCCGACGAACACATGAAGATGATTGCCGAGCTGGAGTTTCGCTCCAGCGGCTCGGCGACCATCGCAGCTCTCCAGGCGAAGATTAAGGCTCTCAAGGAGCAGATCAACAAGAGCTTCGCGAAGAATGCCATAACGACGCCGATCGTGTCGCCCCAGCTGATGAGGGACCTGCAGGGGACCGGCAAGGCCATCAACGGCCTGACCAAGAAGTACGTCGACATGGCCAAGGAAGCTCGCGAACTGGGCCAGATGAATGCGCGTGTCTACAAGGGCATGCAGCGAGACATTCAGGCGCACGCGCGAGCTTGGCAGAAGGCGACGGGCTCCCAGAAGGACGACCTCGCCAAGTCGCTGAAGGAAAAGATCAAGTATCACCAGGCTTATCGCTCGGTCTACAACAAGGAAAACCAGCGCGTCCTGGGCATGACGGCGTCTCTGCACAAGGCAGAGACCGATCTGCATCTAGCCCAGTGGCGTAATCGGGACCGCATCGATCGGCAGCAGCGAGCTGCAGCGCTTCGATCTCGCGCCGCGTTTGCGGCATCCATGCGCACCGTCGCAGGATCTGTCCGCAGCGGCAGCTTCCAGGCCGGCCTCATCGGCGGCGGCTTGATGTATGGCACCGGCCGCGCCGTCAGTTCGGCGATCCGATCGGCCACCGACATGGATCGTGCGGAAGCCAACGCCCGCATCAACATGGACGAGAAGGATATCCCCGGCGGCTTCGCCGGCCTTCGTGAGCGCATTCTGCCGAAGTCCGTTCAGCTCGGTCAGGACCCGGCGCGGTTCATGCAGACCGTCGTTGAGGCCGCCAAGGCCGGCGTTCCGGAAAGGATGTCGGAACAGACGGGCGAGATGGTCACCATGCTCGCCAAGACCTTCGGTGTCGAAGCGGACCAGGCCATGGACGGCATGGGCTATGCGATCGCGCAGGAATTTGGTGCCGGCCGATTGAAGGACATCAAGGGTGTCCGTCGTCTCGGCAACATCGCCGCGTTCCTGGCTGCAAAGACCGCCGCTCGTCCCGACCAGATGTTCTCGTTCCTCCGCACCGGTATGGGTTCCGGCGCGCTGCTGGGCATGAACCAGCAGTCGACTCTGGCGTTCGGCGCCTCGGCCATCCAGGCCGGTGCTCAGGGCCAGCAGGCCGCTCGATTCCTCGGCAGCCTCGGTGAAACGCTCGCCGAACTGACGATGGAAGCGAACGCCATCACCAAGAAACACCATCGGTCCGAGAAGGACCGGCTGTTCATGAGCCTCCCCGGGCAGCTGGGGTATGGCTCGTACGGCGAGATCGAGCAGAAGCTCAAGAAGGACCCCAACAAGGGTATCTTCGACCTGATCAGCTCGTTCCAGAAGATCAAGGCGCCGCTCGATCGGCAGAAGGCGATGTCGGCAATGTTCGGCGCCGACTTCGGTCGGTTCCTGGCGAACATGATCGCATCTCCCGAGATGCTCAAGCGAACGAAGGAGCTGGCAGAGCAGGCGGCAAACCAGACGGAAGGCAACGACTTCATCAGCGAAGCGTGGGGTGAGTACAGCAAGAGCCTCGAGTTCTTGATGGGCCGCATCAGCGCCACCTGGAAGGTCATCAAGACCGAGCTGGGATCCACTTTCAAGCCGTTCGTCGAACAGCTCAGCCAGTACGTCTCTGACTGGTACGACGCAGTCAAGACCGGAGGCATGAAGGACAAGCTCACCGCAGTCCTGAACGGACTGACGGAAGGCTTCCTCGGTAAACCTGGCACGTTCCGCGACCTGCTCGAGTCGATGTTCGGCAAGCCCGGCGAGGGCGGTATCGGAAAGACCGAGACCTACTTCAAGTTTGCTCGTGGCTTCGCCACCGGTCTGCGAGAAGTCGGGGAAATGATCTCCAACGTCATGTCGAAGGTGTCCAGCTACTTCGGCGCCAACGGCGACGCGGAGGCGATGGGTCGCTTCACTGCTAAGATCATCGCTCTGGTCGGCGCGCTCGTGATCCTCGGCCCGGTCATCTCTGTCCTATCCTCGTTCGTGACTCTGGTTGGCGCTCTGGCGGCCATCTTCGGCTCACCGGCACTGGCTGCCGGCGTCGCAACTGCGCTCCAGAACTCCGGCGTCAACAAGTCGAGGATCAGGGAGAAGGGCGAGTCCTACGAGTCCTGGCAGAAGCGGATCGCCGACGACAAGAAGAGCCGCTATCACCTGCAGTCCGGTTGGGGCTTCAACCCGGCCGACGTCCACCCGATGAACTACCTGGGTGACAAGCTCGACAAGTTCGGCGGCAAGATCGAACGAGCTTCGCTCATGAGCACCGACTTCAGCGCCATGCGGCGCGGTGGCGGTCTCGGCTACGCCTACGAAGGTGCCGGCTCCTCTTTGGCTGGCGGCGGAGGTGGCAGCGGCACGCGCCTGCTCAATGGCGTCGGCACTCCCGACGCCCTGATCAAGAACGTCACGCCGGGCGGCTCGCTCCCAAACTTCGGTGTTGGGACGGGCGGCATCATCGGTCGTGGAAGGGTTAGCTCCGGTGTCGGCAGTGCTCCAGATGTTGGGACCAGCGTCCCCGCTGGCGGCCCGGCTGACATGAGCGTTGGCCAAGGCTTGGGTGGAAACGCCTTCCTCGCTGCTCGACGCGCTCGCTTCGAGCAGGAGCTGAAGGACGATCCGACCCTGAGAATGCACCTCGCTGCAATGCAGGCGACCGAGGGCGCGAGCAGGGGCGGTACGATCGAAAGCCTCATGAACCGTGCGGACATGCAGGGCAAGACCATGCGTCAGATGCTCGGCTACAGCGCCGATGGCCGGATCAACCCGAGGAGCTTCTACGGTCCCATCCGTCGAGGCGAACTTGGGCCGACGATCGAGCGACTGAAGCGCAATCCGAAGGAGTTCGCCAAGTACGACGCGCTCACGAACCGCGCGCTCGCCGGCAGCCACATCATCGGTGGTCACACCGACCAAGGCTTGCCGACCGATCCCAACGGGTCGGCGCGAACCGGCATCCCCGGGCTCAGACTCAGGGATCCGAAGACCGGCAGGCTGGACGGCAACGAGTTCACCGACTGGGTCGGTCCTGGCTCAGCCTACGGCAAGGGTCGCCAAGGCGCGATCAACTATCGCAGGTTCATCGAGCAGCACATCAACGATGTGCCGTCGCCGGCCGATGCGATCAAGAACGTTCCTGCGGCTCCGCAGTCTGGCGTCCCGATGAGGGGCGACTTTGGCGGCAGCGGCCGGGGTAGCGTCGCGATCCACATCAACGGCAACAGCCACGATCCGGAAGCTCTCGCAACGCTGGTCCAGCGCCGCGTCGACGAGCAGATGAACTGGCGGACCCACGACACGGACTCCGAATACACCTAACGCGAATAGCTCGGCCCTACGGGGCCGGGCTCTCCTCCAACAATCCGAGAGGTATCTATGGCATTCATGCTGTTGGGCATGGCTCCCGTCCTGGCGAAGGGAGAGACGGCCCCCACGGATGGCAGCGACACGATCCTCTTCTACGTTCCGCTGCCGAACCATGAGACGCCGAACTTCGAGACGATCCAGCGCGACCACCAGTTCACCTGGGTGTCGAATGATCGGCTTTCCCGTGATCCGGCGATGCAGTTTGTCGGTCCAGGTGAAGAGAACATCTCGATCGACGGAAAGCTGTACCCGTACCATTTCGGCGGTCTCGACACGATCTCGCGCCTGAAGGCGGCGGGCAGGCGAGGCAAGCCGATGGACATGATGCGGTTCTACCCGCTGAAAGACCCAGCCGGCTATGCAGCCGAGTTCGTCGGCACCTATGCGATCAAGCGGGTCCGGACAGTCGAGCAGAAGATCGGCGCGATCGGCATCGCACAGAAGATCGACTTCACGGTCGAGCTGACCAAGTACGGAGATGACGTCTACACAGGCGGCGTCGTGATCCCTGCGGCAACCGACGACAACTCGAAGCTGGGGATCTGATGTCGACTTACGTCACCAAGATTTTCGATAGGCTCGACCGTATCTGCTTCGCCAGATACGGCAACTCGTCCAACGGGATCGTGGAATGGGTGATCGAGCAGAACCCTGGCGTCGAGCTTTACGGCATCGTGCTCCCGTTGGGCATCACAATCAACCTTCCGGACGCACCGAAGACGCTGGATGCACCTCCGGTGCTCAAGCAGGTCTTCCTCTGGAAATGATCAGCGGCATACGCGAGCGCGTATAGCCGCGAAATATACGCGACAGCGTATGAAGGCCGTCCTTCGGGGCGGACTTTCTTTTTGCGCGGAGTGTAAATGGCCACCGGCTACACCCCGATCTACCGCGTCATGAAGGGCGGTATCGATATCACGGGGAACTTCAACGACCGAACCACGCAGATCAAAGTTGAGCTGATCGCTGGCGGCGGCGAGGGCGACAACTGCACCATCACTCTCGATGACCGAGACTGGGCTCTCGCCACAGTCGATCCTGGTGATCAGATCGGCGTCTACCTCGGCTACAAAGAGGTGGGCCTTGCCTATCTCGGAACCTTCAATCTCACCGACGTCGTCTACAAGGGCAAGCCGCGCAGTGTGCAGCTGGTCGGCACGTCCACCAAGTTCGGTGACCTGAACAAGGCGCCGACGACCAAGGAATACATCGGCAAGACCGTCGGCGAGATCCTCAGTGACATTGCCGGCGAGACCGGTATGGCCGTCGCGGGTGCCACTGGTCTGACCGACCAACAGGTCGAGACCAAGAACCAGATCACCAGCAACCTGCACGTCATCAACGAGCTGGAGCGCCGCTACGGCGCCGTGGCGAAGGTGGTCGACGGCAAGCTGATGTTTGTGCCTCGCGACTCCGTCACCAACGCCAGCGGCGAGCCCGTGCCGACGTTGGTGCTCAAGCCGGAGCACTTCGGCGACTGGCAGGTCCGCTACATGCAGCGCTCCGCGTTCAGCGGCGTCAAGGCGTTCTGGTGGGATGAGCACGACAAGGTCCGCAAATGGGTCCAGTCATCGACCGCTCCGATCGGGCAGGCCACTGGCGGCGAATATCCGATGGGCGAATGGTTCAAATCGGCGGCGGAAGCCACTGCGGCTGCCAACTCCAAGATGGAAGCGTTCAACCGCGCCCAGGTCGAGGCAACGTTCGATCTGGCGAAGGGCGACCCGTGGATCCGCGACACCCAGACCATCTCGGTGCAGGGCATGCGTGACCGCGTGAACGGCTCTTACGTCGTTCAGCGAGCGATCCACACGTACATCAAGAGCACTGGCATCCGCTCCACGCTCGAATGTCGCGGGCCCGGCAACGGCACCGACTTCAGCGACCGTGCGGACGACCTGCTGCTGAGTCCACTCCCGGGTGAAGTCATGGGCACCGTGCTGCCCGAGAAATGGAACTTCCCCGACGACCTCTAACGAAAGACTCCAACATGTTCAGTAAGGAAATCGTTGACGCCATCGTGGCGGCAGCGAACGCGAACGGCTGGCCTGCGTCTGCGCTGCTCGCCGTTGTCGAATGCGAGACCTCGGGGAAACCGTTCGAGCAGGACAACCACACCCCAGCGCTGCTCTTCGAGCGGCACAAGTTCTATTCCGAGCTGCAGTCCCACAAGCCAATGAAGCTGAAGGACGCCATCAAGGCGGGCCTCGCCATCCCGAAGTGGAGCCGGAACACCCAGTACAAGGACCAGGGCACCTCGGCCGGTCGATTGAATGTCATCGCAAAAGCGAGGCAGATCGACGAGGAAGTCGCCAACAGAGCGGCGTCCTGGGGCCTTGGCCAAACCATGGGCTTCAACGCCGAGCGCCTGCACTACGACAACGCGACCGCCATGGTCGAGGAGCTGTCGAAGGGCGTCGCCGAGCAGATCGAAGCCATGGTCCGAGAGATCAAGTCGAGCAAACTCGACAGGCATCTCATCGCCAAGGACTTCGCCAAGTTCGCCAAGGGCTACAACGGCGCCGGCTACAAGCAGAACAACTACGACACGCGCATGCGCAACGCGGACGCTGTTTGGGCTCGTCGCCTGGCCAACGGCTTCGAGGCCAAGCCGAGCAAGTCCGTCACGCTGCTCTACCAGAGCAAGCTGAAGGAGCTGGGCTACGCGGTCGGCAAGGTCGACGGCGACTGGGGCAACCTGACCACGGGCGCGACCTCCGCATTCCAGCGGAAGGAAGGCCTGAAGATCACGGGCCACCCCAACGACGAGACCACCGAGCATCTCGATAGCGTCGGTCCTGATCAGGCTGCCGAGCCATCGGTCGCGCGCCAGACGGCGACGGTCGACGATCTCCGGACCGCCGGCTCGGCGACGATCGCGGCGGCCGACAAGGGCTCGCTCGTGTCGAAGATCCTGGTGGGTGCGGGCGCCGTGGGTGGCGCGCAGCAGACCGGCATCCTCGACCAGGCTCAGGACATGGTCGGCAAGGCGCAGACCGCCAAGGCCGTCCTCGACTCGATCCACGACCTCGCTGCCGGCCTCGCGCCGTACTGGTGGGTCGGCGTGATCGCTGTCGGCTTCATCAGCTGGCAGCTCTATGGCGACGTCATCAAGCGCCGCCTCGCTGACCATCAAGCAGGAGTTCACCTTGGATAAGGCTATCACCAAGGCCAAGGCCATCTGGGCCAAGGCCAAGGCGATCTTCGCGACCAAGATCGGCAAGGCCCTCGCGGCCTTGCTGATCCTGGCGGCGATCATCTCCTACACCCATCACCGCGGAGTCGTCTCGACCTCCGCCAAGTTCACCGCGCAGGTAGAGCAGCTGAAGCAGCAGCTCGCCGACGCATCAGCAAAGCCCGCTCCCGTCTGCCTGGACCAGGAGCCCGACGCCGGCACGGCCGAACGTCTCAAGCAGGCTGAAACGGCGAAAGCCGCTCTCGAAAAGAAGGTCAAGGACTATGAAAAGCAGCTGGGTCGCCGGCCTGCGAAGGCTGGCGGTTTTATTCTGTCTCCCGCTGACGCTCGCAGCCTGCAAAACATTCGGTGATGCATCGCCGCAGGAGCGGATGAGCATCCAGTCCTGCATGCGCCTGGCGAACGCCGTGGAGCTTCCCCCGATCAAGGCGGGTATGGATGCCCGCGTCGTGATCGCGCGATACCGGGCCGCCCTGGTGACGGCAAACTCCAACATCGACGACACCAAGGCCTGCTTGGCCCTGCTCGACCGGGCAGAACAGGACGGTAAATTCTAATGGCTCTCGCCGACGTAACGCTCGCTGACGTGCTGAGCCTCGCCGGACCCATCATCGCGGTCGTGGGCGCCATCTCCGGCGTTTGGTACCGCATGGAGACCAAGGTGGAGGGCGTGCGCAAAGACGCTGCCGACTCTATCCACTCCGTCGAGAAGGAGCTGGCAAACTTCAAGATGAAGGTCGTGGAGGAATATGCCTCCTGGGATACCGTGCGAGCGATCGAGACCCGCCTGACCGAACGGATGGACGGCCTCTCGAACCAGGTCATGGCCATGCCGGACGCAGTGGTCGACCGCATCACGAAGTTCCTCAATCTGAAATCTGCATAAGCCCTGTGCGGGCCGGGACGCCCCGGCCATCTACCGACACCAAACCCGCACACGCAGACCCTGAGCGCTCAGGGGCAGCCGGTGAGAGCCCGGCCCAACCGTTTGCATTATCTCGTCGTGCATTTGCATTCCAGCAAATTCTATGATAGTGGCTCAGGAAGAAATCCACAGCCCTTCCGAAGGAAATCATGGCACCGCCGCAAACGCCATCCGCTGAACGCGCCCGCAGGAAACAGGTCATCGAAGACCTCCTGAGACAGGGGTACCACCCTCAGGGATCGCGCGGCGGGATCGCATCCGCGACGAAGACGGCCGAGCGCCAAGAGAACATCAACTATCCGAACTGGGTCCGCGCCGAAGAGGCGCTGAAGCGTAAGCGCAAAGAGAACTATGCGATCGACTGGTCGCTCTACGTTCCGCCTGCACCCAAGGCTACCGTCACCTCAGGTGGCGAAGAACTGTCCGCCGAAGAAGTCGACCCGTTGATCCGGGCGAAGACGCTCTCGGCCGAGGTTACCCAACTCATCACCCAATCGAAATACCCGGTCATCAACCCGGAAGCCGTCATCGTCGACACGCCGATGCTGCGGAGCTGGTCCGCCAAGCACCGTCGCTACGTCGAGAAGGAGGGCAGGCCCCGGACCTGGATGGTCGAGACCCTGCGCGTCGCGCCGTATCGCGATCCCCGCGGCAAGAACTTCATCTTCACAGGCGCGCAGAACGATGCGCTCCTGCACGAGGAGTTCTGGGTCAACCTGAAGGCCTATGCCGCCTACATCGACGCCGAGATCATCGTCGGTCCCTGGACCTACGAAACTCAGTGGTGGGCGGAGAACGACCCGCAGGCGCGCACCTATGCGCCCGAGCTGACGGAGCACCTGTGCTTCGGCCAGATGAAGATCGGTTCGAACTTCGTGTTCTGCGGCGAGATGAACACGCTGCCGACCGCGTCGCAGCCGATCTCCGACCTGGTGACCTACAGCCGGGGCCGGTGGGCCGTGTTCCCGCACGCCAAGCGCCAGCTCAAGAGCGTCCCGTCCAACGACCCCAACGTCCAGGCCCACCAGGTCATGACGTCGGGCGCCTGCACGCGGCCGAAGATCATCCCGCGCAAGGCGGGCGTGAAGTCGCTGTTCCACCAGGTGGTGGGCGCCACCGTGGTGCAGTTCGACGAGGACGGCGACGTCTTCTGCCGGCAGATCACGGCAGACGACCATACCGGGGCGTTCTACGACCTCGACGCCTACGTGGCGAACGCCGAGGTGACCACGGGCCATCGGGCTCGTGCGATCACCATGCCGGACCTCCACGTCCGCAAGATGGACCAGGCCAACTGCATGGCCATCTTCGGATGGGACATGCGGGGCGGCCGGGCGCAGTTCCGCGAGAGCATGGTTGACGTCCTCGATCCCGAGAACGTCATCGGCCACGACATCTTCGACAACGAGGCGAGGAATCACCACCACGTCCACGACAACGCCTACAGCTACGAGATGGCCTTCCGGGGCCGCGACAGCGTGGAGGAGGAAGTCGAGCAGTGCGGTCAGTTCTTGCTGACGGCGATCGGCCTGGGCGCGCTGCCGATGGTCACGGTCGGCGATCGGACCTTCATCGTTGCGGAAGGCAACCACGACATCGCACTGGAGAAGTACGCCCGAGAAGGCCGGTACCGAAACGACGGCCGGAACGTCCGCTTCGGCCTGCAGCTCGAAGACGCGTACCTGGACTACGTCGAACGGCGCTCGATCGCCATCGACAACAACCAACCCGTGCCTCGCTTCTCGCTGCTCGAACACGCGATCCGGATGAAATATCCGCAGCTCGGCGACAAGGTGATCTGGTGCCATGACGGCTACAGCCACCTGATCGACGGCATCGAGGTCGGCAACCACGGCTTCCGCGGCGCGAACGGCGCCAAGGGCACCGTGAACGGCTTCGCGCGGGCAGGGCGCAAGATGTCGATCGGCGACAAGCACAGCCCCGAGATCATGGAGGGCGTGTACGTGGCCGGCGCCATGAACCTGCGCCACGGCTACAACAAGGGCCTGTCGGGCTGGGCGGTCACCGTGATCATCCAGTACCCGGATGGCAAGCGCTCGCTGCTGACCTTGCAGAAAGGCAAATGGCGGCCTGGGAAGCGCGTCGTGCGCGTGCCGGCGCCGTCTTTCGCCGCCTGATCGTTTGCATGAATGCAAAGGAAGAACGATGAAGCCGCTCGTCTACTTGGCGGGCCCGATCTCCGGGCTCAACTTCGATGGCGCCACCAGCTGGCGCGACAGCGTGAAGGAAGTGCTCGGCGAGTGGGGGATCAAAGCCCTCTCGCCGCTGCGCGAGCAAGAACACCTGAAGCAGGTCGGCATCTTCACGAACGCCGCGGAGGAGGCTGCTCGGCTCGAGTCTCCGATGTCGATGCCCAAGGGCCTGACCATCCGCGACCGCTGGGACGCGATGCGTTGCGACGTCCTGCTGGTGAACTTGCTCGGCGCGAAGACCGTGTCGATCGGCACCGTCATGGAGATCGCCTGGGCCGACTCCAAGGGCATCCCGATCGTCGCGGCGGTCGAGGAGAAATCCAATCCGCACGAGCACGCGATGCTCATGCACTGCATCGGCTATCGCCTCACCAGCCTGTGGGACGCCTGCGATGTGACCCGGCAGCTGCTTGCCTGCTGATTTGCTTGAATTGTAACGAGGAGAGAGAAGACAAATGACGGTAGTTGGACTCGCAGGTTTCGCTCAGTCGGGCAAGACGACGGCGGCTCTGTACCTGGAGAAGAAATACGGCATCCGCCGTAAGCACATCGCCGAGCCGTTGCGGGCGATGCTCGCTGTGCTGCTGCAGGCGAACGGCATGTCGTCGGACGAGATCACGCGCTACCTGGAAGGCGATCTCAAGGAGCAGGTCATCCCGTGCCTGGGCGTCACCTCGCGCTACGCGCAGATCACGATCGGCACCGAGTGGGGCCGGGAGCTGATCAGCCAGGATCTGTGGGCCAACACCTGGGGACGCGGCATCGCTGAGGGCGAGTCCGTGATGAACGACTCCGTGCGCTTCCCGAACGAAGCTGCGGCGATCCGGAAGCTCGGCGGCGTGGTCATCATGATCAAGCGCCCGGGGACGAAGCCGGCTAAGTTCAAGTGGGGCAAGCTCGGCGAGTTCCTGTACGACCGGTTCGGGCTGATGTGGGGCGTCCACGACAGCGAGCGCATCGATCGCATCAAGCCGGACTTCATCATCCACAACGACGCCTCGGTCGAGCAGCTGCAGGTCGACCTCGACAGCGCGCTGGTGAAGCACAACCAGATGGTCAAGCAGACCAGCTTCGCCCACTCCAAGCGGAGCGCAGCGGCGAGCGTCGGCCTGGCCCTCGCTGCCGGCGCCATGGTGCGCTGATGCCGATGGTGCGCTGGAAAACAGACAGCAGGCCGCAGCGTCATGGATGGGCTCCAGGTGAGTACATCCATGCCCGCTGCGTCGGTCAGCTGTGCCAGGAGCTGGATGATTCCAGCTTCATCGGAGCCAAGCGGGCGATCATGTGCGCCGACTGCGCATACGCACTGCCGGAGCAGGTCGACGAGCCGGCAACGAAGCTCACCCAGGAGAAGCTGATCGAGATGATCAAGGACATGTTCCGACAAGTCCGGCAGATCGAACTCACCCTGGAAGAGTTCGAGGCACGCAAGGGATGAGGTTGATCAACATGGAATTGACCCGGGGTGACGCAGAGGTGATCACCCCGGAGCAGGTGTGGGCGGAGATCGGGAAGATCTTCGTGCAACGGGCTTGCGGTTTGCACCCCACTGGGCCGGTGAAGAGTGGCCGACCCCAGGTCAACGTGCGAGAGCTGTTGGCGAGGGAGGGGTGACCGCCGCCCTGTTCATCGCCATCGCGCTGTTCGGCGCGTTGGTGTCGGTCGTGGCCTTCTATGACAAGGACAGGAGGCTATTGACCAGCGGCGTACTCGTGGTCGTCGTGGCAGGGGTTCTGGCGCTGTCCGCGTGGTGACCAATGTGATGGAAGCGGGCAGCGTTCCCCATCCCTTGCACCGGTTGACCATCCGCGCCACCTTGCGGTCCCCCCGTGGCTTTGATCAAATCCGACAGTGATCCGGCTCCACATCGGAGAGCCCCGAAAAAGTTATCCAATGTCAAATGCTGCGATGAACTACTTTCGCACAGGGCAAGGCTCTGAATTTCAAGAGAAAACCCCGTTGCTAAAAGGATGTCCACAGGTCGCAATTCCGACGAGGCATCATTTTTCGGGGTATAATCGGTGCAAACAGCCGAATCGGCGTGTCGCGAAGATGCGCTCATGGGCTAGAACGTGAATCGGGCGATGCTCTGGTAAAGCACCGCCCGACGCCTGGAGGAGATCCCGAGGGCTCTCCGTCCTCACAACGTTAGTTCTCGCTCTCCCCAGGCACCTTTGTCAATCCGCTGCGCGATGTCGTTTCGCGCCACGCATGAGGTTTGCCTATGTCGGACAAGTTGTTCGTGAGTCTGTGGGTAGTGAATATCAGCGCGGAAGGCCTCTGGGCCATCGCCGCCGCAATCATCATCGTCGGTATTGTCGCCGTCGTTGTCGCTCGGCGAGCCACGTAGATGCTTCACCCAGCCGCCTTCTTCATCGCCTCAGCGAGAGCCTCGGCCATCTGCCGGGCATGAGACGGCCGAGAGAATTGCAGTAGCGGTTGCGGACGATCCAATGGGGCCAGTCCTGCTTGCCTTTGGCGCTCCCAGTCTCGGCGTAGAACGGCGGCGTCATCCCGATCCCGGTGTGGGATGCGAGAAGATGCCGAGCCAGTTCATTGATGTCCGTCACGGAAGGCGGCTCCCACGCTGCCAGTCGTCCGGCTTCTGTTCGATGAACTCAGCCCATAGTCCGGCGGCGAATTCGACGCGGCCCGAGCGGCTAGGCTTGACCGAGGAGTTGCGCCTTCGGCTCCATCGCGCTCAGCGGATTGCAGGTACCCAGCAAACGTCGCTGTAATCGCCCGCTATGAGCACCAAAAAGAGCCAGGTCATTTGGGACGCGGGTCACTCGTGGGCGCCGAAATACGCCAGACCGCCCGGGACCCAGACACTCAAGACCCGGGCGAGCCTGCCGCTTAACGCCATCCGCACCGCGGGATACGCCGATTGGGAAACTGGAGCCTCGCGGAATGGGTATTTTGTTACCGGTGTTCTTGCAATCAGACATTGAACTAATCGACCGGCGTATAGAATCCGGCTATGTGCAGCAGAAGGGCGATCTGATCTAGATTGCCGCTCCGGCGGCAAGATCCAGAGGCGTCTGAAAAACGAGTGAGGGCGCGGGCCAGTGCCGACCATAGCCGAATTCTTAAGACTCAAGAGCAACCCCTTCGAGCATTACACCGCTGAAACTGAACCTCACATCTCGGAATATGCGGTCCGTCCGCCCTATTTGCAGGCGATCGTTGCGAGAGCGATAGCACACACGACGTTTATATTATTCGGTGATCGGGGAGCAGGTAAAAGCGCCACCCGGCTAACACTTTTCAACGAAATCTGGGCGCGCAAGCCTTCGGACGATAGGCCTCTCGTCGTCAACTTTGTCGATTTCACCGCCGCTCTGCCGTCGCTCCGAAAGGGTGCCGTGAGTGAGGATGAACTGATCAAGGAAGTCGCTTATTTGGTTATCGAACAGGTGCTGACCTGGTTAGCGTCTCTGACTGAAGACGAGCGATCGACATACACCGGTGCACTGAATAACGATGAGAGCAACCTCATCATGGCTCTCCTGAAGGCGTTCTATCTGTCTCGCTCCGATATGGACCGGCAAAGGACGATGAGCGATGCCTTGCGTTTATTGAACCGAGCTTGGAAGACAAAGAGTGTGATGTGGGCGTCTCAACGATGGGACTCCCTTTCGGGTGTTGTCGCTTCGTTGGTTGACGCCTTCACCAAAAAGCAGGCCGGTGTCGAGGTCCAGGCACCCGTCGAGAAGTTGCTGAAGTCCCTTGCAGGAGGCGAGGGAGGAACTTCGCGGACCGTTCTTCAAAAGCTCGTCGATTTTGTGAGGATCTTCCCGTTTACCGGAATTGCGTTGCTTGTCGATAAGGTCGACGAAACGGATGTTACCCAGAATTCGTCGGACGCCAGTTCGCGCCTTATCCATCCCATACTTTCGCACGTTCAGCTTTTGGAAGTTGAAGGATTTGCTTGGCTATTTTTTCTCTGGACGCAAATTAAGCCTTACTTTGAGGCCGACAAATTTCCTGTCCGCCTGGATAAAATTGCGCATACCACGATCGAATGGGATGATCGATTCTTCGCAGAAATGCTGGACTCGCGCATAAAATATTTCTCGGAAGGGAAGTTGAAATTCGCTAATCTTTTTGACGCAGCGGTCGATGTTGATGCGGCAACGCGGTTGGTCATTTCGATATCTATGCGCTCCCCTCGCGAATTGGTACGCCTGATGGACACCATCATAGTGGAGCACGATATTAGAAATGCTGACTCGAATCCTCCGATGCTGCTGACACAGCAATCGATAGAGGATGGTCTGGACAAATACGTTAAAGAGCGGATTAGCGCCGTCTACCCCGACAAGACCTTGGGGCAAATATACAGGTTGCCTGATGTGCGCTTCATCAACAGAGACGTTCAGTCCGCTTTCCGTGTAAACGCTCAAAGCGCGCGAACAAAGATTAAGAATTGGGAAGATGCCGGTCTGGTCAAGCAGACAGGCACCCGCGCGCCGGAGGGAGAGCAGGGTGGCAAACCATCAAACGAATATTCGATCGTTGACGCTCGTGTTGAGCGAATCATCAAGAGGCGCCTCATCCATCTTGATGAGCTGGAAGATGCTGAAGCCGAGGAATCCTAGACGCGCGCGGATAACCCAAGTTCGGCGCTCACCGTGGCGAAAAAAGTTAGACAAATCCCGTTGATCCGTGCGACTCCTCCAAGAACGGCCAAGCCGACAGGCGACGTCGCGGTTAAGACGCACAATGCGAGCCTGAAATGCATTTTGGGGCAGGAACGATATGAACCCGGTCGAAATCGAAGAAGCGATTTCGGCTCTCGCTGAGCAGCCGTTCGATCCTCTCGAGTTCCCTTTCGCTTTCCTCCAAGCGTTCGGGAATAAGGATACTACGATCAAGCGGCTGCGCTCGGGTGCGTCTAACAAGTCCGATCTGGGCGGCGTCCTGCAAACGAACAATATCCACATCGCGGTCTGTCCGCCGGGCGAGGTCACAAAGACTCTTACCGCGCTGAAGGCCAGCCCGGCGACGGCCAGGGCGAAGGCACGATTCATCCTCGCGACCGACGGGGCGGACTTCGAGGCTGAGGACCTGGAATCGGACGATCCGCCGATTGCTTGCGCCTATCGGGACTTCCCTGATCACTTCGGTTTCTTTCTGCCGCTCGCCGGGATCTCCACCGTCAAGCAGGTGCGCGACAGCTCTTTCGACATCCGGGCCACCAGCCGTCTGAACCGCCTCTATGTCGAGCTTCTCAAGGACAACCCCGATTGGGGAACAGTCGAGCGCCGTCCCAACATGAACCATTTCATGGCGCGGCTGATCTTCTGCTTCTTCGCCGAGGACACCGACATCTTCAACGGGAAGCGTCTTTTCACGGGCACCATCGAACAGATGAGCGCGCGGGACTCGTCCAACACCCACGAGGTGATCGGCGAGCTATTTCTCGCTATGAACACGAAGATCGAAGATCGCGAGGCGGCAAAAATACGAAATTGGGCTGACGCATTTCCCTACGTCAACGGAGGTCTGTTCTCAGGCAACTCGAAAGTGCCGCGGTTTAGCAAGATCGCACGGTCCTATCTCCTTCATATCGGCAATCTGGACTGGACCAAGATCAACCCAGACATCTTCGGTTCGATGATCCAGGCCGTCGCCGACGACGACGAGCGCGGCGCGCTCGGCATGCACTACACTAGCGTGCCGAACATCCTGAAAGTGCTCAACCCGCTGTTTCTCGACGACCTGCGGGCGCGGCTTGAGGAGGCGGGGCACAACTCTCGCGTGTTGCTCAACCTGCGCAAGCGGATGTCGAAGATCAGAGTGTTCGATCCGGCCTGCGGATCGGGCAACTTCCTAGTCATTGCCTACAAGGAAATGCGGGCGATCGAGGCGGAGATCAACCAGCGGCGCGGCGAAGAGAACCGCCGTACCGAAATTCCGCTCACGAACTTTCGTGGCATCGAGTTGCGCGACTTTCCGGCCGAGGTCGCACGCCTTGCTCTCATCATCGCTGAGTTTCAATGTGATGTGCTCTATCGCGGACAGAAAGAAGCTCTGGCCGAGTTTCTGCCGCTCGACGCCCAGAATTGGATCACATGCGGCAATGCGCTGCGGTTGGATTGGCTGAGTATCTGCCCGCCTACGGGGACAGGCGTCAAGCATCACGCCGATGATCTGTTCCACTCACCACTCGATCAAGCGCAAATTGACTTCGAGAATGAGGGTGGAGAGACCTATATCTGCGGGAACCCTCCGTATCTCGGTTCGACGTGGCAATCCGAAGAGCAAAAGTCAGAGCTGCAGGCGATTTTCGACGGACGAACAAAAAGCTGGAAATCGCTCGACTATGTCGCCGGTTGGTTCATGAAGGCGGCCGACTACGGCACACAGACTAATGCGGCTGCGGCCTTTGTCGCGACCAATTCGATCTGCCAGGGCCAGCAGGTGCCGATCCTGTGGCCACTCGTTTTCGAAACCAGGCATGAAATTGCTTTCGCGCATACCTCATTTAAATGGGCGAACTTGGCGAGCTACAACGCAGGCGTCACGGTGGTGATTGTCGGGATTTCAGGTCATCTGGCCAAGACACGTCGGCTGTTTTCAGTTGCCGATGACGGAAGTGCCATTGTCAAGGAGACCGAGCACATCAACGCCTACTTGGTGACTGGCCCGGACGTAATTGTCGAGAAGGCGGCAAAGCCTCTCACCGCCGTTTCAGAAATGACTTTCGGTAGCAAGCCTGTGGACGGCGGCAATTTGCTACTTTCCCGCGATGAATTGTTGGCTCTTGGACTGGAGCGAAACGATCAGCAAAAGTACATACGACCAATATTTGGCTCTGATGAATTTATCGGAGGAAGACAACGGTTCTGCATCTGGATCGAAGACAAAGATGCACAGGTTGCGCATGTACACCCCATCATCGGGCCGCGCTTGCAAAGCGTCCGCGCAATGAGACTAGGAAGTCCAAAGATCCCAACGCAGCGAGGCGCAGAGTGGCCTCACCGATTTGATGAACGCCGCCAATCAGGTAGAGAAATTGTTATCGCAGTAGCGGCGATCAGTTCGGAGAATAGAGAGTATCTTCCGTGTGGATTGCTGCCGCTGGGAACAATTATATCTAACAAATGCTTTGCCCTCTTTGATGCACCGTTATGGAACATGGCGATCGTTGCTTCGCGACTTCATTGGGTCTGGATCGGCACGGTCTGCGTACGGATGCGAACTGATTTCTCTTATTCCAATACTCTCGGCTGGAACACATTTCCCGTCCCCACACTGACTGAGAAGAACAAGGCCGATCTCACTCGCTGCGCCGAAGATATCCTGCTCGCGCGCGAGGCGCATTTCCCAGCGACGATCGCTGATCTGTACGCCCCGGACAAAATGCCCGCCGAACTGCGCGAGGCTCACGTGCGCAACGACGAGGTGCTGGAGCGCATCTACATTGGCCGCCGGTTTCGCAATGACACCGAGAGGCTGGAAAAGTTGTTCGAGCTTTACACCAAGATGACTGCAGGACGGGGAACGACCAAGAAACGGAAGGCTGGGGCGAGTGCATGACCATTGATGCAAAATCAGTTCCCTCCGTTTCGGTTTCTTATGCCCGCAACGGTAGCTCGACCAAGGCCAATGCGCTTGGCATGCGGCCAATGCAGGAGCGCGCCTACGAAAGGCGCGGCGAGCAGTATCTTCTGATCAAGTCGCCGCCGGCCTCTGGCAAGAGCCGGGCGCTCATGTTCATCGCCCTCGACAAGCTCCACAATCAAGGGCTCAAGCAAGCGATCATCGTCGTTCCAGAGAAATCTATCGGCGCTAGCTTCCACGACGAGCCGCTGTCCAAGTTCGGCTTTTGGGCCGACTGGACCGTTGCGCCTAAATGGAATCTCTGCGACGCGCCCGGAAACGACAATGGCGGTAAGGTCAATTCTGTCGGCGCTTTCCTTGACGGCGACGATAAGGCGCTAGTCTGCACCCACGCTACTTTCCGCTTCGCGGTGGACAAGTTCGGCGTCGAGGCGTTCGACGACCGGCTGATCGCCGTCGACGAATTTCACCACGTTTCGGCGAATCCGGACAACAAGCTCGGTCTACATCTCGGCGAGTTCATCGCCCGCGACAAGGTTCACATCGTCGCGATGACCGGCTCCTATTTCAGGGGCGATGCCGAGGCCGTGCTGGCCCCGCGCGATGAAGCGAAGTTCGATACCGTCACTTACACGTATTATGAGCAGCTCAACGGCTACGAATACCTCAAGCGGCTCGACATTGGCTACTTCTTTTATTCGGGCTCCTATGCCGATGATATCCTGAACGTGCTCGATCCGGCCGAGAAAACAATCATCCATATCCCGAGCGTCAACTCCCGCGAAAGCACGAAGGACAAGATCAAGGAGGTCGAGCACATCATCGAAGAGTTGGGCGCATGGCAGGGGCCCGACCCCGTGACTGGCTTCCAGCTGGTCAAGACACCGGCCGGCCGCGTGCTCAAAATCGCAGATCTGGTCGACGACGATTCCGCGAAGCGTGACCGCGTTTCCGCCGCGCTGAAAGACCCGGCGCAGAAGAACAACCGCGAGCATGTGGATATCATCATTGCGCTAGGCATGGCGAAGGAAGGCTTCGACTGGATTTGGTGCGAGCACGCGCTGACTGTCGGATACCGGTCGAGCCTCACCGAAATCGTGCAGATCATCGGCCGCGCGACGCGCGACGCTCCGGGCAAGACTCGCGCGCGCTTCTCCAACCTGATTGCCCAACCGGATGCCGCCGACGAAGTCGTCAGCGAGGCGGTGAACGATACCTTGAAGGCGATAGCGGCGAGCCTACTCATGGAGCAGGTGCTTGCGCCCCGCTTCGAGTTCAAACCGAAGAACCCCACGAGCGGTCCGGTGGAAGGGTTCGACTATGGAGACGGGGGCTACGACCCCAACAAATGTAATGTCGGCTTCAACGGGGACACGGGGCAATTCCAGATCGAGATCAAAGGTCTGACCGAACCCAAGAGCAAGGAAGCGGCGCGCATCTGCCGCGAAGACCTGAACGAGGTCATTGCCGCCTTCGTTCAGGACAAGACCGTCATCGAACGCGGCTTGTTTGACGAGGAATTGGTGCCTGAGGAGCTGACGCAAGTCCGCTTGGGCAAGATCATCAAGGACAAATATCCAGAACTTGACGAGGAGGATCAGGAGGCGGTGCGCCAGCACGCCATCGCCGCCCTCAACCTGACGCAACAGGCCAAACAGATTGCGCTCGAGGGTGGGGCAGGCGGCGACCCCGAGCAAAGCGCCAACACGGCCCTGATTGACGGCGTGCGCAGGTTTGCGATGGACGTCCGCGAACTCGACATCGACCTTATCGACCGGATCAATCCGTTCGGCGAGGCTTACGCTATCCTCGCCAAGACGATGAGCGAGGACAGCTTGAAACAGGTGCAGGCGGCGATTTCCGCCAAGCGCACGAGCCTGACGCCGGACGAAGCGAAGGAACTCGCTCTGCGAGCCTTCAAATTCAAAAAGGAGCGGGGGCGGCTTCCCTCGATCAGTTCGACAGATGCCTGGGAAAAGCGGATGGCCGAAGGCGCTGCCGCCTTTGTTCGTTTCAAGGACGAGGGCCGCTATGACTGACCTCGACCTCGACGAACTGCGCGCCGAACTGGACGACTTCGCTCAGCCCGAAAAGAAGGGCGGACGCTCCGCGCGCGAAGAACGCATCATTGCCGGGTTCGAAGAAATCCAGCGCTTTTTCAAGGAGCACGGCCGCGCTCCGCAGCATGGCGAGGATAATGACATCTTCGAGCGACTTTATGCCGTGCGCCTCGACCGTCTGCGCGCACTTGAGGAATGTCGTTCGCTTCTTTCGCCGCTCGACAATCAGGGACTGTTGACAGGCGCGGAAAGCACCCCCGCCGCTCCCGAAGAGGCGGTGGATGAGGATGAGTTGCTGGCCGAACTGAGGGATGCGGCAGGCGCATCCGATATCACCGAACTCCGCCACGTCCGCACCGCTGCCGACAAACGCGCAGCGGAGGAAATCGCCAATCGCAAGAAATGCGAGGACTTCGACCGATTCAAGCCTCTGTTCATTCAGGTCAAGAAAGACATCGATTCCGGCATCCGCCAGACGCGGCCCTTCCAAACCATGGCTGAAATTAAGCAAGGCGAGTTCTTCATCGTCGGCGGCCAGATCGCCTATGTCGCGGAACTTGGCGAGGAATTCACGACGCAGTATGACCGTCGCGACAGCCGGCTGCGCGTCATCTATGACAACGCTACGGAAAGCGACGTGCTGCTACGCTCTCTCCAGCGCGCGCTTCACCGCGACGAGGCCGGGAGGCGGATCACCGATCCCGTCGCGGGACCGCTGTTTGCCGGCGAGAGCGCCGAAGGAGACCTAGCCAGTGGTACGATTTACGTTCTGCGCAGTAAGTCCGACCACCCGCTGGTCGCAGCCCATCGCGATGTTCTGCACAAGATCGGCGTGACCAGCGGGGATGTGGAACGACGTATCACAAACGCGAAACTCGACCCGACATTTCTGATGGCCGAGGTGGAAGTCGTCGCGACTTACGAGCTCTACAACGTCAATCGCACCAAGCTGGAAAACCTCATCCACCGCATCTTTGGCCTGGCTCAGCTCGATGTCGAGATCAAGGATCGCTTTGGGAATCCAGTGATCCCGCGCGAATGGTTTCTTGTACCGCTGTTCGTGGTCAACGAAGCAGTTGATCGGATCAAGGACGGAACGATTACAGACTACACATACGATCCGAAAGCAGCAGCATTGGTGCGTGTAGCCTGACTTCGATTGACGGCTTGCGTACAAATGGACCAAGACCGGAGTGAGGGAGCCATGACACCCGATACCGTCTTTTGGCGTCGACAGGAGCGTGACGACATTCTGAAAGAGGTGATCAAGGCTTCACAGGAGGTCGATCGGGTCGCGCTAATTTATGGCGAATTATATGAGTTCTTAGGTGATCGTCGGGACAAGCATTCAAGAGCAGCTATGGACTCAATCGGCGACCGACTGACAAAGGCGCAGGAGGAATTGGACATGCTTTTCTCGCGGCTATCGGATGCTCATCGGGCCGTAGTGCTCGCCAGAGCCGAGGCAGATGAGATCGCGGCCAATTAGGTTGACCCGCGCTTACACGACGTCTTCATTGAGAAACGGGCTACGGAGCCGAGGTGTCGAGCATAACCACGATTGCCTTCCATTCCTTCTTTTTGATGTAAGCCCGCGCCTGATCGTCGCTCTTGCCGACGAGGTATTTCAGGATCGGAGCTGCACGCCGCACGACGCCATCCGTCTCAAAGCCGGCGACGAAGTGCGGTGCTACAACGCGGACCAGATTCATCAGGTCGGAGAGACCCAGGCGCGGATGCGGCTGCGGGAATAGACCGCCTCGCGGACGCGGCCACCGTGGTTGCCGCTGATCACGATCGGATCGCCCTTGACCGTGAAGCCTGACACGACACCAACATGTCCGCCGCCGCGGCGGCCCATGGTCACGACGGCGCCGACCTGCGGAGCGATGTGCCGGTGCCGTTCCCAGGAGAGAGCGCGATCGTCGACGTCCCGCGCGCCCGTGACCTTGCGGAGGAATGCCGAGCACCACAGGGTGCTGCGCACGCCGACCCGGTGGGCGGTCTCTCCGATGAAGTGGCGAGCGCGTTCGACCACCCCTGCGCCTGCGCTGAAGCCGGGATGGAATCCGGACTGGAAGGAGTCAGCGAACGATGGCTCCTCCTGCACAACGCGCTCCACGACGCGGTGACGCGCATGGCGGTGATGATGGTGATGATGCTTTGGGCGGGCTTCGGCGGCCGAAAAAGACAAGGCGATGATCGCAGCGCCGACGAGCGCCGTGCTTAGGGTTCTCATTTTTGGGGTAGCTCCGTTGAAGGTGGATCAGATCGCGTTGCGTGCAGCGATCCGTTGGCGGTCAGCTTCGACCGCGGCGTAGGTCGGGTGCCGCGTCCACTCGTCGCCGCTCTGGATGGCGAAGGTCTGCTGCACCTGACTGATGAAGAAGCGCGCAGCCTCTTCACCCATGTCCGCGAGGATCTTGTCCCCGAAGACCATTCGGAATGTGAGCCGGGGCTGTTTGCCCTCGTCCTCGATCTTCGTCGCGGCGAAGCCGAGGGGGCCTGCGGTCACGACGACGAGGTTGGTGATTTTCTGAGTCATGCTGCGATCTCCTGCTGCGGGTTGAACTTCGAGGTCTCGTTCCCCCAGGAGTCCCAGCCGGGACGCTGCTCGCGGCTGAAGATGTCGGCCTTCGGATATGGCCCAGCCATCTTCGCGGCCTCGACGTAGCCTTGCTCAGGCTTGCGTGAGTGCTCGCGGCGGGGTTCGAGGATTGCAGAGCGGATGTCGCGTGCGTGGATCTTCGGCTTGCCGACCTTTCCGATTAGGAAGGGCTCATGGCAGTTGCGCAGCGCGTAGCCGGTGCCGAAGGTCGGCTTGCTGCCGTCCTTGACCATCTTCACCCAGACACCCTGCGTGACGTAGGTGACGCTCCAGCGTCTGAAACACTCGCGCGCCTGGTCGTACATCGGCGCGGTGGCGTAGAGCCAAACCCACATGCCATCGCGATGCGCGAGACGCTCGATATCCAGCTCGAAGATCTCTTCGAGAGTCATCGTGTCGTAGTGCTGCTCGGCGGACTTGCCTTTGCCCTTGGCCGAGTAGGTCTTGAAGGCCCACGGCGGATCGATCTTCGCGAGCCCGTAGTGGTGCTCCTTCAACGGCGCGAGGTTGAACGTCGGCGGCGGCAGGATGGGGAAGGGTTTGATCTGCATTTGGTTCTGTTTGCATTCAAGCAAACGACAGGACGCGCGTATCCCGTCGATGCTGATGGTGGTTACTTCATCAGGTCGGCGAAGGTCTTGTTGATGCGCTCGATGCGTTCGACGTTGCAGCCGTAGCACCAGGCGCCCCAGTGGGTTTTGCGGCAGGAGTTGCCGCAGCCCAGGCAGCTCGTGAGCTTGCCGGTCTTGTAGCGCTCCGGGTCACGCCACGGCTGTGGCTCGGGCGTGGACATCACTTGCTCTCCGCGGCTGCGAGCGCGGCGCGGCCGGCGTCGGTGATGCGGAACTGGTTGCCGTACGACGGATGCTGCTCCTTCACGAAGTAGCCCAGCTCGGCCAGCTTCGCGGTGGACTTCTGCTTGAACAGACCCCAACCACCGGGGCGACCGGCGGCATCCTGCAGGGCTTCGATCTCGCGCTTGTTCATGGTGTCCTCAGCGTGGTGTGACGATGACTTCGATCTCGCGGCCGATGTAGAAGGCTCGCTTGTTCCGGTCAGTCATCGGAACGTTGACGAGGATGCTCATGAAGGGCTGCCATTCAGCTGCGCCAACCGCCTTCCCCTGAGCGGTCACGCTCAGCTTGTCGCCCCTGTCGCTGGCTTCCAGTACGTGTGCATTGATCTTCACTTGTTCTCCTCTCGCCACTTCTTCGCTTCAGCGGTCAGCCGCTTATCGATGATCTCGTCGTCGCTCTTGGCAGTGATCGCCTGCACCAGTAGGCCATCGGGCAGCACCGACTGGCAGGGCTGCTTCTTGTCCGGGCGCTTGCAGGAAGGTTTGGTGAGCTTCTCGCGGACCACGAACATCTCGCGGTCGGGTCCGAAGCGCTCGATCAAGCCGTCCTTGCTGAGGCGGCCCTCGCGGTCACACTTCGAACATTTCACCCGGACATAGGGCAGGGGCCAGGCGCCGAGCTTCATTCGACCTCCGTCGTGTCGATCAGCGCCCAGGACACGCCGGCCTCATCGTAGAGCTGCCCGGCGTCGCGAACGGATGCGGCCCAGCGGTCCTTCAGGTGCTCGGGCAGCTCAGGAGCGACCACGCGCTTGATGCCAGCCTGGATGACGTGGAGGGAGCAGCGTTTGCAGGTGATGAAGGGCCAGGTGTAGAGCGTGTAGCCGTGCAGCGGCTCGCGGGCCGTGAGGATCGCGTTGATCTCGCCATGGACAACGAGGTCGTACTTTACCTCTCGGTTGTTCAGGCGCTCGTCGGTGTCGGCGATCCCACGAGGGAAGCCGTTGTAGCCGAAGGAAGCCATCGTCTTGTCGGGACGAACGATGACAGCCCCTACTTTAGTGCTGGGGTCTTTTGACGCGGTGGATACCGCCTGAGCGACCGTGAGGAAGTAGCGATCCCAGCGCGCCTGCTTGAGACGTTCCCGTGTCAATTCGGGATTGGCATCAACATCGTTGAACGCCTTCAACCATCGGACGAAACCGGAGTTCGCAACTCGGGTTGCCAGTGAGTCGGCGACGCCGCCTAATCCGCTGTCACGCAGAAACGCGGAAACGTGCGGAAATGTAAGGCTATCAGGCGATCTGGAACCCGGGAACAATCGACCCTCCGTTTGCTTTGTGATGTTTGCATTAACGCAAATGAGATGGCGTGGCAAGAGGGGACACCTATTTTCTGCCAAGGGCGCTCGGGCAAGAAATTTGTGGTAAATCCGCGCCAGTACGGGGTTTTGTGACGGGGGTTGGGTTAAGGTTACCGTAGTATAACGGGCATCCCGCACTCTTGCGTCCGGATGCAAATGCTAATAGCAGTCCCGCATAAGCCGGCCCGCCGTGGGTTCGGGAACGAGAAGCATTAAGAAAAAATGAAAACGTCGTTTGAATACCGCTCATACGTCGTCAGCTTCGACGGGGCGGCCTACCGAGCCGACTCCTCTGACGGAGAACCCTTACAATCAGATCCAGGAACGTGCTGCGCGTCACCCGCGCGATCGACACGCTATGGAATGCGCTTGGGGGGAAGATCCCAGCGCCGGTCTGGCTGCACAGTCCGTCCGATCTCATCGACGTGGACGCTGCTTCAGAAGCGATGGTCGTGGTCGACCGTCCAGCGGTATCCGTCGTTCCTTCGTTCCCGATCGCGCCCGTTGCTGCGGCGCTGCAAGCCGTCGCCTGAGGTTCTCGATGACCACCATTTACCGCAACTACGACGTCTCCAAGGTCGGAGATACCTTCGTCGGCCAGTCACGAGACGACGAGAGTCTGATGATCTCCCGCAGCCAGCAGCGCCTGATGAGCGCTATCGACCAGATGTGGGACGGCCTCGATCGCGGCTCCGCTCCCTCATGGTTCTCCGGCAGCAGCGCGATCGACCTCGATGCTGTCGAGATCGTCGATCAGAAAGACGCCCCTGAGGCGATAGCATCGGAGACCGATCCACCGCCCGCCGGGGAATGGCGGGTGCCGTATTGGCTGTTCGGGCTTGCCGCATTGAGCGTTTCGGCTCCTGTGGCCTATGCGATGGATTTCCTTCGGATCGACGCGCGCATCGACGTTATGCTCACTCTCGGGATTTGCGCGGTCGCGCTCGCGTTCGGGCGGGGCTACGCATTGACGTGTGCAGGGATCTCCGGATTCATCGTCAACTTCTTTGCCGTTGAACCATTTTTCACGTTCGACCCTCCGACCTGGAGCGAGGTTGCCAACCTGGCGATCAACTTCGCTGCAGCATGGGCGATACCAATGCTTCTCAAGGAAGGATCGACGTTTCGACGCTCAAGGGGGTGAGTCCGTACGCCAGGCATCGCTTCGTCATGTCAGTAGTTCCAGCTCCGCCCGGAAAACCAACGGCGCAATTCGGGCGCCCCTCACGCAGCATCCGTTCATTGCGGAACGGGCCTGCCGCTGCGTCATACAGCTTTCCACGTTTGTTTCTTCTCACCACAGCTCCCGGCCGATCGACGTTGTCCCAATCGGCCGGGTAGGGGTCGACCGCAATGTTGCGGTCCTCAGCCCACTGGCGAGCCAGCAGATCGGCTCCAGACATTTCTCCCTCAATGATGCAGGTGATCTTCCTGCGCGCATGGACGGCGTCGAGAACGCGAAACAGCGTGCGTTCGTCGCGGTAATCCCGGCCTCCGAAAACGACCACGCGGTGGTTCGCCTTCAGCAGGATCAAGTCCCCGTGACACCGATGCGGCGCGCAGAAGCAGACGAGGTCACAGCCGGCGAGCGACGACACATCCATCTCGGGCAGCTGTTCGCACTCGAACTTGTTGCAGACCTGGTCACGGTCGCCATCCTTCCCGATGACGAAGCGGTTGCCCCAGGGCGAGCCGCGGCCGATGTAGACTGCACCAGGGGGAGCGTCCCCATGGTGCTTGTTGTAGACTCGAGGTGCGGGCATCATTGTTCCTTCCGCCAGGGGTTTTGCTTGCCCGTTCCACCGAACTGCTTATCCCAATTCCACGCATCGGATGCGCGGCTCTCCGCCGCAAAGAGCGCGTCCTTGACCTTGTTGTAGATCGCCAGCTCTTCGGCCGAGAAGGAACGGTAGGCTTCGTTCCTCGCCGTTGCTTTTACGTTATACAGCTCCTCCGCATCTCGTTCCTTTTGCCTCTCCTCAGGGGTCATCTTGGACAGGCGCTCGTTGTCGCGGAGTATCTCTCGACGTGCGCGGCCCGGATTGTTGTGTCCCATTGCCGTGTCCTCAGCGCTTCATGTCACATGTGACGGGGGAGCCCTTGAAGTCGAAGTCAGCGACGCCCTTAGTGGCAGTGCAAAAGTCGAAACCAACCCCATCCTTCTCGGCATGCCATCCGGCCCTGCCGCAGTCCGTCTCCTTGATCGCGTAGACCGTGCCCTTCCAGGTCAGGGTGTTAGCGGCATCGTCCACCTTCAACGTGCTCGTCTTGCCGTGATCCTTACAGACGTAGTTGTAGGTCGCGGCCTGGGCCTGGCTAAGACCCATGGCGAGTGCGATCAGCAGAATCTTCTTCATCGTATTACCCTCCAAGCTCATTCTTCATCCAGCTCAGCTGCTGGCCCATCATCAGTCCCTCCATCGGGACTCTGACCCGATCGAAGCGTTGCCCCAGCGTCTCAATCAGGAATCGCCGGTAGCTTTCGCCGGCCAGGACATATGCCCACTGGCCACGAAGATCCCATTCGACGATTTGCTCAATCACACGCTGCGACCAATTGTAGCGATCCTCAACGCTCGATCCGTTCAAGGTCCGCTCGTACGGGGCGATCAGCTTGCTTGGCTCGATGATCCCGTACTCCGCCGACAGGATGAACCAGCGCTCCGAGTTTCGCCGCGCCCACTCCCTCGCCATGCGAAACCACGGCGAGATGTAGAGGTATTCGGCTAACTCCGGCGTTGCGGACTTCGTCTTGACGCAGGACACAAAGGTCACCCGCGTCGCCATCTTCTCGCCCATCGCATCTCTCTTTCCCAACGCTTCGACCTCAGGTCGGGTCGGCCTGGGCCGATTCCGCGGATTCAGGCCCAACGCTTCCCGAGCAGTCACCAAAGGGGTTTGGCAGCTTCAGCATCGAGTTCTGGAAGCTCGCGAGAGCCTCCTTCGCCGCCCTGGGAGCCGCCGCTCCCAGTTGCGTTACGACCCGTTCCAGCGAGTGCCAGTCGCCGATCACGGGCTGCTCCATCAATGCGTTCGCCTTGGCGTGCAGGTCAGCATTGCCGCGCTTGGTCGCTTTGCTGGACATCAGCGGAACTCCTTGCAGGCGTCGCCGCTGCGGAACGTCCCGGACGGGCAGGCCATGCCGGGGATGTACGGGTAGGCGCGAGGCGTGTCCTTGTGGAGTGCTTCGCATTTATCGCCCTTGCCGACATATCCGGTGGGGCATGTGCCTTCCCGATGGATGCGCTGGCGGCCATCCCGTGTCGGCGTGGGGTAGGGGCTCTCAGCCAGCGCCGGGGAGGCAATAATGGCCAGAGCGATGATCAGTGCGGTCTTCATGTCATTTCCTATGTCGGGCCGTCGCCAATGATCTGACGCAGCTCCTGGGCGAGAATGGTCACGACCTGCCGCTTCTCCTTCAGCATGTCGTATTTGTCGTAGACCTCGGTCACGTCACCGTTGACGTGGTCCAGCATCGCCTTCACGTCCTCGCGCGGCGCACCGGCCCGGCGAGCAAGTGTCGCCGCGGTTCGTCGCAGGTCATGGGCTGTGAAGTGCTTGAGGCCGAGGAACTCGCGGAGTCCTATGCGGTCCTCCGTCTTGTCTCCGTTCTTCTTTCCATTTTTCTTTCCATTCAGGGCTTGCGATATCGACGAGCGAGCGATCGGCGTCTTGCCGGTCGCGTCGTACTTCGATGGGAACAGGACCACCTGATCCTCGATCGGCTCAGGCGGATTGTTGTGACCGATCCGGCCACGCTCGGGTGTGGTCGCCTCGATGACGATGCTGGATGCCAGGTCCGAGAGCGGAACGATGACAGCGCGGTCCTTCTTCACGCGCCCTGGAGGCATCTCGTAGACAGCGTTGGCCGTTCCAAGATTGCTGACCTCGGCGGTCTCGGCACCCGCTGACTGGTAGGGTCGAACCATGGTGGCCAGAATGAACCGGGTCGCCAACATCACGCTGCGCTCAACCGGCGCATCCGGCCGTTCGAGACCCCACCACAGCGTCCTGATCTCGTCGTCCGACAGCACCCGGTCGCGCTTCTTCTCCTTGCCGCCGCGGCGCTCGAGTCCGGCGAGCGGGTTGGACGGCACGTATTTCCGGCCCGGCTGCATCGCCCACTTGAACGTCTTGTGGAGAATCGACTGGGTCCGGTTGGCGCTGACCGGCGCCTCCTCGGCGATTTCGTCGAGCAGGTCGGCGATGTCGTCGTCGGTAATGGACGCCGCTGGCTGGCTGCTCCAGGCCGACCGCGGCCGGCGCAGGTAGCCGATGTCGTTCTTCCAGGACTTCTTGTTCGGAATCGACGTCAGGAGGATCGGCCACTTCCCGGTCTCCTGGAAGATCCGCACCGCGTCCTTTCCGCACTGGCCGCCGATCACGTATTCGGCGATGTACAGATTGGCCAGGCCGTCGAAGGACAACGCCTCTTCCCGGGATATGCGCTTCCGCTCCTGGCGCACCTTGCGCCTGGGGTCCTCGTCATCGGCCATCGTCTTACGATGATCGGCGACCTTCGCGTGGGCCTTGGATAGAGAGACGTCGGGGTAGCGACCGAGCGAGAGGCGCACCGGCTTCGACAGCAGAGGGGACCAATAGAGAAAGAGCCACGACTTGGAACCGGACTTGGAGACGCGCAGCTGGAGGCCCTTGCAGCCGTCGTCGCTGACCGAGATCCGATCCTGATCTGGCGGGCATTTGAGGCCTGCGATATACTTGTCCGTGAGCTTTGGCACCCTAGTCCTCCGACTTCAAAATCCCCGGTTTTGCCTAACCCAAGGGTTAGGAAAGCGTGGTACTTGGTGATATCTATTAGCATTCATGCAAACGGTCAAGGGAAAAAGATCAATGACTTAGGCGTTTATCTACATTCCATGATGCAAATGATTTGAATGCAAGCAAGTCTGGGAGACTAGGGGTCGGAGGTTCAAATCCTCTCGCTCCGACCATTTTCTCAAAATTCGTTCGGTGAAGGTTTGAAGTGGACGCGCATCGCGCGCCGCCTGCTTACGATTGATTGCCAATGCTGTTCGCCAGTCGCGGAAAGCTGTGCGCAGAAGCCGACACGCTGCCGTCAATATTGAGCAAACGCTCGTTGAAGAGGCAGCACCAAGCCGATCGCATCGGCGGCTGTGGTGTCGATGAACAAGCGTTCATGGAACGTCACTGATTTCAGGCGGTTGGTTGCGGGGCGCATTCTGGAGGACAAAATGAAGCACGCAATCATCGTCCTTTCCGCGGCATGCCTGATGGCTTCCGCCCCCGTTGCTTTTGCACAGGGTGTTTCGAGCAAATCACCTGGACACGAGATGCAAAAGAAGGGCTCCAAGAAGGGCAGTCCCGGCGCTTCGGGCTATGCACCCGGGCACGAGATGCAGGCACGAGGATCGAAAGCCGGGAGCCCAGGGGCCTCTGGCTACGCGCCTGGTCAGACGACGGGGGCGGGCACCGGGATGACCGGCGGCAGCTCGACCAGGTCCAGATAGTTACACTGCAAGGTTGGTTTCTCGGGGTCCCGGCCGTCAGCGCCGGGGCTCCTTTTCCATAGCCCGTTCACGGATCGACCGCGGCTTGGCCCGTTTCATGCATTCCATTGAGGGGCAAATGGGGGGCCAACGTGATTGCTGAACACTTCCTGGTCTGGGCTGCGCTGCTGAGCGTTCTGGTCTTCCTGGCGTGCCAGTCGCCGGGGCGCGGACACCGATAAGTCTCCGCGTCGTACGCTTCGCAAGGTGAGCGGCGCGACCGTGCCGGTTGCCAGTCGTCCCGTCCGTTGAAGAGCCGGTCGCTTCAGGCTTCGGCCTCCATCGCAACAATCAGGCAGGCCTTTTCCAGGCGGTTGGTGAGCATCGAAAGCTTGGCCGTGAACTCGGCCAGCTCAGGCTCGCTGAACTCCTCGAAGACGGTTTTCTTGAACGCCTTGTGCTGTTCGGCGAGGCCTGCGAGATGCCTTTTGGTCTTGTCGGTCAGCGACAACCGGACCACGCGCGCATCGGCCGGGGAGGGCGAGCGCCGCAGCAGCTCCTTCTGCTCGAGCAGCTTGGATTGCGTGGTCACGAACGACGGATCGACGTGCAGCAGCTTCGACACCACGTTGATCGGCACGCCGTCATCCTTGTCGAGATCCGAGATCGCGATCAGAATCATCCATTGCGGACCGCTGACGCCAAGCGACCTGCCCCAGAACTGACGGACACGCTCCAGGTGGGAGTTGATGGCCGAAATTTCGAGCGTGAATCGCTTGATGATGTCGAGATGTTCGATGGCGCGCTGGCGCGTCGTATCCTTCCTTGTCACTGACACAGCTTCCTCTTCCCTCAGGCGCCGACTCAGCTTTGTGCTGATTTATTTCTTGTTTTCTGCGCGGCATACGTTTTTTCCCGTAAGCCGCCAACGAACGCAAGTGAACGTAAAGTAATTATGATGGTCGTGTGACGGTTGGACTATTTGGGGTGTGACAAGTTTTCCTAGGTAAGCAAAGGGCTTACAGGCAGCGTTGCCGGCGAGACACAGTGTGGCCGCATTCGCATTCCTGACTTTATAAACTATTTTGATTGGCGAACTGGCCAATGCATATTGAACCAGGCGGTAGGGGAATCTCGATCGTCCCGTTGCGGTGATCGTTCAAGTCCGTCGCACACCACAGATTGATCTGAGGGTGCGGGGTTTGGGGAAAACGGTCTTGGACAATGCGGGAGGATCACGAGGCGCTCGCGGCCTCGGACTCTCCGCATATGAGCAACTTGGAGGTTTAATATGAATTTGAAGAGCCTTATCCTGGGCTCGACGGCTGCGCTGGTCGCGGTCGGCGGGGCACAGGCGGCCGATCTTCCCGTCAAGGCCAAAGCGGTCGAGTACGTGAAGGTTTGCTCGCTCTACGGTCCGGGCTTCTACTACATCCCCGGCACCGACACCTGCATCAAGCTGGGCGGCTATGTGCGCGCTGACGTCGTGGTGAACGGCAACAGCGTGTACGGCGCGAACTACAACGGCGCCAGCGGTGCCAACAACCGTTTCACGAACGGCTACACTTGGCGTTCGCGTGAAGACTTCAACGTCGATACGCGCACCGCGACCGAATACGGCGTGGTCCGCACCTATTTCGATGCGGTGTTCACCTGGACCTCCGACACCTATGCCGGCCAGGGCAACGGCTCGACCGTGTACTCGGCGATCGGCTCGTCTTCTGCGCCGAACAACGCAGGTTCGGGCAACGTGGCTGCCGGTACGGTCGGCGTCTACTACGCCTTCATCCAGTTCGCCGGCTTCACGATGGGTAAGGCGGTTTCGCAGTTCGCTGCCCCCTGGAACGGTTATCCGGGCAACAACTACGACGCGCTCGTCGGTGGCGTGAACACCACCAACGGCATCAACCAGTTCACCTACACCGCGCAGTTCGGCAACGGCGTGTCGCTCGCTCTGTCGGCGCAGGACCAGGTTGCCTACATGCAGGCTGGTGTGAACAACCTCGGCGTCGGTGGTGCTTACGGCTCCAGCGACTACGCCGGCACGATCGCTCCGGATTTCGTCGCTTCGCTCAAGGTTGACCAGGCTTGGGGTATCTTCCAGGCGTCGGTCGCCGCGCATGACAACCACGCTGCCTACTACGGCGGCACCGAGTTGACCGGCCATCCCGACGACAAGTGGGGTTGGGCTGGTGCGTTGGCCCTGTCGATCAAGAACATCCCGACCGGCCCCGGCGACACCATCAACATCCAGGGCGTCTACACCGACGGTGCGACCCGTTACAACATCCAGGAACTGGCCAGCCAGGCCAGCTCGATCGCCATCTTCGGCGGTTCGAGCCTGCCGGGCGTCTATGGCAGCGTTGGCTTCGGAACGGCACCCGACACGGTGTTCGGCCCCGGTGGTCAGCAGCAGTCCATCAAGACCTGGGGTATGCGCGGTGCGTACACCCACAACTGGGATCCCTACTGGAACACCAGCTTGTACGGTGCGTTCGCCGCTGTTTCGTACAACGATGCGGCTAAGTCGCTCATCTGCGGCGTTGGTGGCGTCGGTGGTTCGTTCCGTGCCGCATTCGCTGGCGGCGCCGGCGTGACCGCTTGCAACCCCGACTACAACATCGCGCAGATCGGCGTGATCACCCGTTGGACCCCGGTCAAGAACCTGACCTTCTCGGCCGACGTGACCTACTCGCACCTCGATCAGAAGTATGCCGGTATCATCACCACGTCGTCGACTGCTATCGGCAAGCCGACCGCGACCTACGAGCTGAAGGATCAGGACACTGTCCAGATGCTCTTCCGCGCTCAGCGCAACTGGTAATTCCGGTTGATCTGATCACGATCCAGCAGAACCCCGGCAGGCAACTGCCGGGGTTTTTCTTTGCGGAAGATTCTGAGGAGAGCTGAGCTGCGTCATTTCGGTCCACGCGAACCACGAAGACGAGCCATGCGATTCATTAGCCGCAGACTTGTTTACTTACCTGATTTACTAAACTATATACGCCACGGCCAACACATTGCATGATGGCTCTTAGCTAGCTGCTAAGCCTCCCAAACCTCCGGCAATGCCCTGCCGGAGGTTTTTGATTCAAGGCCAGCGTTGACGATGGCGGCGCGCGTGGCCCGCGCAAGCTGCGGCCGGCGATCGGGTTGCCGTCGCCTTGCCGATTCGACGTCGTCAAGATTTGACGGAATCGATCCGCAGTGCATTCTCGCCATTCATGGGACGCTTCAAGAACAGCCGCCTGGCGCGCATGAGCAGCGGCCACTATTGCCTGATCCGGGATCTCGGGCTGGTGAAGGGCGGCAAAGGGTTGCGGCACCATGAGGTGATCATCGATTTCTCGTGGCGCGGCCTGCTCAAGCTGGCGCTGAGCGCGGGTGCCGGCGTCCTGCGGCGGCGCGCATCCGTGCGCATCGAGACCGCCGAATAGCGCGGGGCCGCGTCGCTTGGTCTGCAGCCGGGATGCGCGCGATCATCGCGTGAGGCTCACGCGCTTCGCGAACAAATATTCGAATTCGGGCGATGTGATCCCAACATTGACAGGGCTTGGCCCATGACGAGCGCGCGCTGTGCCACGCCGCGCGCTGCGCTCTGCGCCGGTTGCGATCAGCGTGGTCCATCCGCGCAGGTGCTGTCGCGCCGCTTCGCTGGAGTTGCCTCGGCGGCAGCGGCCGCGGTGGAAATTCCGGCCGCGATCGCCATCAGCGTTGTCGCGACCAATCTGTTCAGGATGTGCACGATCATCGTCTCCTGTTGTCGATGTCGGATTGTTCGCAACGCGGAATGATCTCGTTACGCCGCCGCCGCTTCAATTTGCTGCAAGCGGCTCACCTGCGCGTGAGGAGGCGCCGTTGCTGGGCGACAATTCGGTGATGTAAGGTGCCGCAGCCAAGCGGTCAGGACTGCGATCCGCGCCCGGCCGAAACAAAGAAGAACCAGGGCAAGAAAAATAAGGGAAGGAACGGATCTCACATGAAGGATTTTGCCGGAAAGATTGCCGTCATCACCGGTGGCGGCACGGGCATGGGGCGCGAGCTGGCACGGCAGCTCGTTGCCGAGGGCTGCAATGTTGCGATGTGCGACGTATCCGCAGAGGCGATGGCCGAGACCAAGCGGCTCTGCGAGGTCGAGAAGCTGCCGCAGGGCCTGCGCATCACCACCCACGTTGCCGACGTCTCGATCGAGGATCACTACAAGCGCTTCCGCGATGAGCTGATCGAGCAGCAGGCGACCGACAAGATCCACCTGCTGTTCAACAACGCCGGCATCGGCGGCGGCGGCAGTCTGTTCTCCAACACGCGCGAGCAGTGGGAGCGCACCTTCAACATCTGCTGGGGCGGCGTCTATCTCGGCGTCCGCACCTTCCTGCCGCTGCTCGTGAAGGCCGACGAGGCGCACATCGTCAACACCTCGAGCGTCAACGGTTTCTGGGCCTCGGTCGGCATGGGCGTGTCGCACACCGCCTACAGCGCGGCGAAGTTCGCCGTGAAGGGATTCACCGAGGCGATGATCAACGATCTCCGTCTCAACGCGCCGCATGTGAAGTGCTCGGTCGTGATGCCCGGTCACATCGGCACCTCGATCGTGTCGAACTCGCGCAAGGTGCAACTCGGCACCAGCTCCGATCACCTGACCGCCGACGAGCTGACGCAAGCGCGCCAGCGCCTGAAGGGGCAGGGCATCGACGTTGCCAAGATGTCGGATGCCGACATCCAGCAGCTTGCGCTCGACCGCGATCGCATTTTCCGCGACGAGGCGCCGACCTCGGCGGCCGCCGCCGCCAAGATCATCCTCGACGGCGTCAAGGCCGAGCGCTGGCGCATTCTGGTCGGCGACGATGCGCACCTGCTTGATGAGCGCGTGCGCAAGACGCCGGAGCAGGCCTACACGCCGGAGTTCTACCAGAACATCGTGACGGCGACCGGCTGGAAGGTCGGCTGAACGACCGTCCCGCATCGCGTGCGGGACGGCTTCACTCAAGCGCTACCCGCGCATCGCGCGCTGGCGCGAGCCCGCCTGATAAGCGAGGCGGTGGTGCCCCGAGCAATAGGGCATGCCGCCGAGCGGCGTGTTGCCGCAGAAGCAGAAATCATCGGCGCCCGGGGTGCTGATCGGCCAGCGGCAGCGCTGCTCGCTCAGCTCGAACAGCGAGCAATTGTTGGCGCTGACGATCGGTGCATCGTCGCAGGGCTGCTCGTAGACCGCCTGAAGCAACCCGAGCTGCTGCTTGGCGGTCGCCCGTTGCGCGGCGTGCGCGGCGGATTTCTTGCGCCGGGCCCGGCGTTCGTCCGGCGTCGTGCGCGTGAGGTTCAGCCGCGACAGCTTGCCGATCACCGCATTGCGGCTGACGCCGATATTGACGGCGATGTCGCGGCAGGAGAGGCCGGCTTCAAAGTAGATCCTGAGTTGGTCGACGCGCTCCGGCGTCCAGGTTGGTTCGATGGCAATCATCTGACGGTTCCACGTTCTGTGTTGAACCGCCGCGCCGGCACACGCCCCTGAGCTCACCACGCGATGACAAGCAATCGCGCCGTGATCTCATCCCGTTTTGAGCATGATCTCTTCGGAAAACCGGTCTCCACTTTTCCGGATCATGCTCTAGGGCGTGCGGCCGTTGTCGCGGATTGCAAGCAACCCGTCCTTGATGGCGAGCCGAATGCCTTCCTCGATCAATGTCCGTGCGACGCCCGGGACGCTCGTGCCGTGGGTGCCCTGTCTCACCAGCTTCTCGAGGTATCCGATGGTCGAGAGCGCCAGCGTGACCGGGACGCGGTCGGTTTCGGCCTTTTCCGTAGCCATGGTGAAACGCTTAACCCTGAACGCCCGTACTGAAAAGTATCTATTTAGAGTCTATTTAGGAATATGGCGGTCCGTCAAGCTGTGAACCGCAAATTGCGGGCGGCCGCATCCAGCCGCGCCGGAGGCCAGTTCCGGCGCGGTATTGTAGTCAGATTGTCTTGAATAATGAGGGTGTTAGGACCGTAACTCGACCTTGACCGGGAACTTCTTGAGGAGCCGCTCAGCGGTCTCGGCCTTGTCCGGAGGTGCGCTCACACTCAGGTACAGCCCGCGGGACGGATCGGTGACCGCCTCGACACTGACCTCGCCGGACAACCCTTCCAGCGCCAGCAGCTCGCGCGCGGCCTCGCCGGCGGCGATCTCGCGCAGCTTCGGCTTGAAGATCTTGCCGACCGGCGTGACCGGCATCTCCGCAATCACCGACACCACGCGCGGGCGCGCCGGCGGCTCCAGGATGTTGTCCTGCACGAAGGCGGCGAGCGCGTTCGGATCGATATGGGAGCCGGGCTGCGCCGAGACGAACAGCATCGGCACTTCGCCGGCGTAGGTGTCGGGACGTCCGACGGCCGCGGCAAGCGCCACGCCCGGAAACGCGAGCGCGGCGTCCTCGATCGCGCGCGGATCGATGTTGTGGCCGCCGCGGATGATGACGTCCTTGGCGCGGCCCATGATGTAGACGAAGCCGTCGGCATCGATCCGGCAGATGTCGCCGGTGCGCAGCCAGCCGTCGCGAAACGCCTCCTCGGTCTGCTTCTTGTCGACATAGCCGGCGAACACCTGCGGCCCCCTGGTCAGCAGTTCGCCGACCGGCGAGGGCCACGGCCCGGTGTGGAGCTTGCCGCCGTCGAGGATCGCAAGCTCGACCAGCGGATTGCGGGTGCCGACGCTCTCGGCGCGCGGCTTCACGCCGTGCACATCGTGAGTGATGGCACCGGCAAGCTCGGTCATGCCGTAGAGCTGCTGGATGCAGGGGCCGCCCCAGGTCGCAAGATAACGCCGCTCGATCTCCGGCGGGCAGATCGAGGCGCCGGTGGCGGTGACACGCAGGGTCGAGATGTCGCTGTCCGCGACCGGGATATCGGCGAGGGCGCCGAGTATCGTCGGCACGTTGCCGGCGATGTTGATGCGGTACTTCTCGATGATCTGCCAGAAATGCCGGACCAGCGCCGGATCGCGCGCGCCGGCGGGGCCGGGGATCACCATCGTCGTGCCGGCCGCCAGGGAATTGGCCGTGGTGCAGAACAGGCCGCCGACATGGAACAGCGGCATCGTGATCATCGCGCGCTCGCCGCGATGGAAATCGAGCGCCATCCGCGAGGATACCGTGGAGGCGACCATCGCGCGATTGGTGAGCCGCGCCACCTTAGGATGGCCGGTGGTGCCGCCGGTCGGCAGCATCACGGCGACGCGGTCGGCCTCGCTCATGTCCTTGGACTTGCCGTAGTCGTCGCGCCAGGCGGGATCAGGCCGCAGCACCTCGCCGTCGAAGGCGATGCTGCCGTCGAGCGGCACGATCACGATGCGCTTCAGGGACGGCACCTCGCGCTGCAGGCCCTCGACCCGCTCATAGAGCCCGCCCGGCATGCCTGGCGGCGGCGCCAGCAACAGCTTTGCGTTGATCGCATTGAGCTGGGCGACGATCGCTTCGCGCGTGAACAGCAGGTTGAGCGGCTCGGCGACACCGCAGGCGGCAGCGCCGAAGATCGCGACGACGGTCGCGGGGCACGCCGGGAGCAGGACAGCCACCGCATCGTCCTTGCCGATGCCCTGCTTACGGAAATAGGTTTCAGCGGCCTTGATGCAGCCCATCAGCTGATCGTTCGAGATCACGAGCGGGTTGGGATCGAGCGGCGAGCGCAGATAGATCGCGGCTTCGGCGTCCGGCGCGCCCTGCGGGCCGCGGGCAATGAGGTCGAGGATGCGCGGGCAGGCGGCGAGCGTCTTCTGCATCTCCCTGTCGCGCGCAGCTTCGTCGGCCGGCGAAAGCCTGTCCTTGAGCATGTCCATCCCCGTCCATTTTTGTTCGTTGGGACGGGGATTGTATCGAGCCGTGCTCGCGGAACACAAGTGCGGCTATTTATCCACTTGGTCATTCCGGGGCGGCTCGTAGAGCCGAACCCGGAATCTCGAGATTCCGGATTCGATGCTGCGCATCCCTCCAGAATGACGTTACCCGTGCACCACGGATTTGGCGATCATGCAGTGGATGCCCTTGGAGCCGTTGACCGTCTGCGTCACGCGCAGGTCGGCGGCCAGACTGCACAGCGTGTAGGCGTCCTCACGCGACAGATTGCGCTTCTCGCCGAGCAGCACGATCATGTCGCGCAGCGCCCGCACCACGCACTGGTCGAGATCGGGATCCATCGCCATGGTCATGTAATGGTCCGCGGTCTCGGCGCGCGGATAGGCCAGCTTGAGGTCCTTGCGCAAGGTCAGGCGGAAGCGGCCGGTCAGCGCGGTCTCGATCGCGGTGACGCAGACCTCGCCGTCGCCCTGCACACCATGGCCGTCGCCGCAGGAGAACAGCGCGCCCGGAACGAACACCGGCAGATAGAGCTTGGCGCCGGCGCCGAGTTCCTTGTTGTCGAGATTGCCACCCATCGCGCGCGGGATCAGCGAGGAGATGCGGCCCCAGGCCGGCGGCGGCGATACGCCCATCACGCCGAAGAACGGCTTGAGCGGCAGATCGAGCCCCCAGGGCATGCTGCCGACCATGCGTCCGCGATCGAGCGGGATATTGAGGACGCGTGTCTCGTGGAAATCGTCGGGCAGGGTGCCGGACAATGGCTTGATCAGATTGTAACCCCAGTCCTGTCGCAGCTGAACGTCGAGAATATCGACCTCGAGCACGTCGCCGGGTTCGGCGCCGGCAACCGCGATCGGGCCGGTCAGGATGTGTCCGGGTACCATTCGCTCGCACTTCGCATGGATGTCGTCGAGCTCCGGCGGAACGAAGAATTTGCCGCGGTCGGGCACCACGTCCGGGCCGCCGCTGACGGTCTCGATCGTGATCTCGTCGCCGCTCGCGACGGTCAGAACCGGTTTCAGCTTGGCTTCAAAGAAGCCCCAATGGCAGGTTTCGGGGCTCGACTTCAGATGATGGGTCATGTGACGGCTTTTGATTAGTTTCCCAGCAGCGTATGACGCTGTAGCAGAACTTCGCAGGGGCTTCTCTTGTTTTTTGTGCTCTCCAAGACGCTCGGCATCATGCTGCTGCCGATCAACTTCCTGATCGGCATCGGCGTGATCGGCACCGTGCTGTTGTTGACGCGGTTTGCGCGCCTCGGCCGCGGGTTGATGGTTGCCGCGCTGCTGCTGCTCGCGATCTGCGGCTTCTCGCCGCTCGGCAATGTCCTGATCTCCACATTGGAGCAGCGCTTCCCGCCATGGGACGCCTCGCGCGGCGCGCCGGACGGCATCATCGTGCTCGGCGGCTCGATCGATGCCGATCTGTCGGTTGCACATGGCACGCCGGTGGTGCGCAGCGCGGCCGACCGCGTCATCGCGGCGGCGGCGCTCGCGCGCAGATATCCGACTGCGCGCCTCGTGTTCACCGGCGGCAGCGCGAACCTGATCTCGAACGATGCGCGCGAAGCCGACTATGCCGCCGAGATGTTCGAGGGTCTCGGCATTGCCAGGTCGCGATTGATCATCGAGCGCCGCTCCCGCAACACGGTGGAGAACGCTGAGTTCTCCCGAGCGCTGGTCGATCCCAAGCCGGGCGAGCGCTGGCTGCTCGTCACCTCGGCCTACCATATGCCGCGTTCGGTCGGGCTGTTCCGCAAGGCGGGATTCAATGTCGAGGCCTATCCGGTCGACTGGCGCGTCGGCAATGTCTTCAGCTTCGCGACGCTTGCGATCGAGGGCCTGTCGCGCACCGATCTCGGCACACGGGAGTGGATCGGGCTTCTGGCCTATCATCTGGCCGGCAGAACCGATGATTTGTTGCCGGGACCGGCTGCACGTTGAGCCGCAGGCACTTGTCGCCTCCGACGGCCAATCCTAACATCGACGCAACAGGCGGCGCCAAGCCGCCGATCACGGGAGTTCACGCCATGCAACAGCAGACACCGCCGGAACAGTTCGACCTCGGCGCAATCGTCACTGATCTGAACAATCTGCTGCGGCTGAAGACCACGGTCATCGGCATCAAGATGTTCGCGTGCGTCGAGGAGATGGAGGCGATCCCGAAGATCCGCCGCCCGTCGGCGGTCCACACCACGGACCAGATCGTCAGCATGGCCTCGCGGCTCGGCTGGACCGTCGGCATCACCGGCGATGATCTGGTCGGCGCGCAATGCCGCGCCGTGATCGGGCTCGCGCCGCAGGATGAGAAATGGCTTGCCGGCGAGAACTATGTCGGCGTCTGGCACGGCACCGCCGAGGACGCGCGCAAGCGTCAGGAGGCGCTCGACGTGGTGCCTTACGGCCAGTACCAGGCGATGGCGGTGAGCCCGCTGACCAGCGGCCGCCTCAATCCGCCCGACATCTGTCTCGTCTATGCGACGCCGGGACAGATGATCATCCTGATCAACGGTCTCCAATACACCGGCTACAAGAAGTTCGAGTGGGGCGTGGTCGGCGAAACCGCCTGCGCGGATTCGTGGGGGCGGGCGCTGAAGACCGGCGAGCCGAGCCTGTCGCTGCCATGCTTCGCCGAGCGCCGTTATGGCGGCGTGCCCGACGAGGAGATGCTGATGGCACTGCCGCCGGCCTATCTGGTGAAGGCGATCGCCGGCATGAAGCAGCTTGCCAGGAACGGTTTGCGCTACCCGATCGCGCCCTACGGCATCCAGGCCGACGTGCGCGCCGGCATGGGCGTATCGTACAAGAAATAGCGCATTGCGTTGCCGCGCCCGCGATGAGAAAAGGGCGCCCAATTCGCTGCGCAGGGAGCCTGATCCATGTCCACGTCGAAACTCGACATCGTCGTCTACGGTGCGACCGGCTTCACCGGCCAACTCGTCGCCGAATATCTCGCGGCGCATTATCGCGACGGCAGCATGAAATGGGCGATGGCCGGGCGCAGCAAAGACAAGCTCGCCTCGGTACGCGACGCGATCGGCGCGCCTGCCGACACGCCGCTGATCGTTGCCGATGCCGGCGATGCCGCCTCGTTGAAGGCGATGCTGGCGCAAACCAAATCTGTCATCTCGACGGTCGGACCGTATCAGCTCTATGGCAACGAGCTGATCGCGGCCTGCGTGGAAAGCGGCACCGACTATTTCGATCTCTGCGGCGAGCCGGTCTGGATGCGGCAGATGATCGACAAATACGAAGCCGCCGCGAAGGCCAGCGGCGCGCGCATCGTGTTCTCCTGCGGTTTCGACTCGGTGCCGTTCGAACTGGGTGCGTTCTTTGTCCAGGAGGAAGCGAGGCGCGTGTTCGGCGCGCCGGCGCAGCGCGTCAAGAGCCGCGTGCGCGACATGCGCGGTACGCTGTCCGGCGGCACCGCGGCGAGCGCCAAGGCGACGTTCGATGCTGTCGCCAAGGACCTCAGCCTGGTTGCGATCCTCAACAACCCGTTCGCGCTGACGCCGGGCTTCGAGGGGCCGAAGCAGCCGCGCGGCAGCAAGCCGGCCTTTGAGGAGGATCTGCACTCCTGGACCGCGCCGTTCATGATGGCGCTGATTAACACGCGCAACGTCCACCGCTCCAACATGCTGATGGGCTTTCCCTACGGCAAGGACTTCGTCTACGACGAGATGGTCCTGACCGGCCCGGGCGAGAAGGGCGAGGCCAACGCGAAGCGTGTGATGGCGCTCAATGCCGAGAAGACCGGCCCAAGCGCGCCGAAGCCGGGCGAGGGCCCGTCAAAGGAAGAGCGCGAGAACGGCCGCTACGATCTGCTCTATCTCGCGGTCGCGCCCGACGGCCGCATGGTCCGCGCCGGCGTCAAGGGCGATCGCGATCCCGGCTATGGCTCGACCTCGAAGATGATCTCGGAATGCGCGATCTGCCTGTTGCGCGATACGCCCGACGTTGCGCCCGGCTTCTGGACGCCGGGAGCCGCGATGCAGCACAAGCTCATCAAGCGCCTGGTCGATCACGCCGGGCTGACATTCGAGGTCGAGAAGTAAGTCGCGCTACGCCGTCGGCGTCATCGCCCGGCTCGACCGGGCGATCCAGTACGCCGCGGCTTCACGGCTCAAGCACTGGCGTCTCTGGAATACTGGATGCCCCGCTTTCGCGGGGCATGACAGCTAGGCGCTACGCTGCCGCCCGCGGATCGTACGCGTACATGAAGTCCATGCCCTTGGACGACACCGGCAGCAGCAGCTTCAGCATGTGATCGCGCAGCCAGGCACCGGTCGGGCTGAACTCGCGCTTGCTGTTGCCGTTGCGGCGGGCGATCGCCACGATCTTCTCGGCGCGCGGGCGCCGCTCGTGCTCGAAGGCCTGGAACGTCATGCCGAGCTCCTGGCCCTCGCGCATCAGGATGCCGAGCCGCAGCGCGTCTTCCAGCGCCAGCGACGCGCCCTGGCCGGCATGCGGGCTGGTGGCGTGCGCGGCGTCGCCGATCAACAGCGTGCGCTTGCGCGACCAGGTTGGCAGCGTCGCGACGTCGAGCGTGTCGGTGACCACGATCTTCTCGGCGGCTTCGATGATCGCAGGGATCGGCGCGTGCCAGCCGGCATGGAAGTCGCGCAGATGCTGCCTGATCGCGTCCTGGCTCTGCAGCCGGTAGGCCGCCGCGGTCATGCCGTGCGACGGCTGCGTGCTCCACCACATCGCGCCCGTGTCCGGATCGGGGCTGCACATCCCATAGCCGAAGAAGCCGCTCTGCCCGAACGTGGTCGCCACCCTCTGGCCGATCGGCAGCTTCTCGATCACCGCGCGGGGCACGAATCCGCCGAAGCCGATCAGCCCGGTGTCGAACGGCGTCGGGCCGTCAGGGATCACGTGGCGCCGCACCGCCGAGTGCACGCCGTCGGCGCCGATCACGAAATCGCCCTCGGCGGTGGTGCCGTCGTTGAAATAGGCGATGACGGGCTGGTCGCCGCGGTCCTCGATTTTCACCAGCTTCTTCTCGAAGAACACCGAGACGTTGGAGGCCCAGGCCTTGTCGATCAGCGTCTCGTTCAACGTCGCGCGGCACATGTTCACCGCGGGCTGGCCGAAGCGCTGCTGCATGTTCTGATTGAGCGAGCCGAGCTTCTTGCCGCCCTGCGAATAGAAGTCGAAGGACTCCGCGATCGAGCCGTTGCGGATCAGCTCGTCGGCAAGGCCAAGCTCCGCCAGCACATGCATGCCGTTCGGCGCGATCTGCAGCCCGCCGCCGATCCCGGTGGAATAGGGCCAGGCTTCATAGAGCTCGGTCTCGATTCCGGCGCGGGTCAGGAACATCGCGGTGACAGGGCCTGCGATGCCGGCGCCGATGATCAGAGCTTTACGGGGACGAGAGGTCATGCCTTGCTCCATGCATCGGTGTGGGGTAGGAAAGGTCAGTTGCTAACTATCTTAGTATCTAAGATATAAGGCGAGTAAGATACAGGAGCCGCTTTGTCAAGTGCGAAGTCGCGTGCAGCGCTGATGCAGGAACTCGAGGAGGCGATGCGCCGGTCGTCGGCGCAGGGCGTGATGTACGGCCAAGCCGTTGCGAACATGGCCGGAATCTCCAACTCCGACATGGAATGCATGGACATCCTGCATCTGGAGGGGCGCGTCACCGCCGGCCGTCTCGCCGAAGTCACCGGCCTGACCACCGGCGCGATCACCGGCGTGGTCGATCGTCTGGAGAAGGCGGGTTACGTGCGCCGCGAGCGGGACGAGAGCGACCGCCGCAAGGTCTTCATCTCGGTGGTGGAGGAAAAAGCGGCGGAGATCGGCAAGTTCTACGTGCCGATGCAGGAGGCGATGCTCAAGCTGTGGAGCAGCTACACCGACGACGAATTGCGCTTGCTGCTGCGCTTCGCCAATGACGGCTACAAGGGCGTGCTGCAAGCAACCGGAGCATTGAAGGCGGTGATCGACATGCCGCCGGAGCAGCGCGCCAGTCTCAAGATGCCGCCGAAGGCTCGTCGATAATCCGTGCCGATGTCGCGCGGTAGCGCTCGGCTGCCGCATACATGCCCCACATCGTGCCCAGCATCATCCAGAAGTGCCGCCAGTGGTCGGTGTCGATGATGAAGCTCTCGCCGACGACGCCGAGGAACGCCGAGAAGACCGCGAGATAGCCGCGCTGCCACGGCACCTGCAGGTAGACGTAGCGGAAGCCGATGATCGCGCTGACGAACACCAGCGCCGGATAGCAGATCCCCGAGATCCAGCCGCCCGACATGAAGGCGTTGAGGAACGAGTTGTGGGTGTCCTCGGGGAAGTAGGTGTGGAATTGCAGCGGTCCGATGCCGAACGGCAGTTCGAGCGCCATCTGGGCGCCGAGGATGTGGCGGCCGAACCGGCCGAAGCGGCCTTCGTCATAGCTCTGGTCGAAGCTCGCGCGCTGCTTGAACATGTCGGCGACCGAGCCGATCGAGAGCAGCACCGCGATCAGCGCCACGGCCAGGATCGCGGCGATCAGCGTCATCACGATGATGCGCGAGCGCTGCGCCTGCGAGCGGCTGGTGAACACCATCAGCGCCAGCATGAAAGCCGCGGTGATCACGAGGCCGCCCCAGGCGGCGCGCGAGAACGACAGCAGGATCGCGAGCGAGATGATGCCGAACGCGATGGCGTTGCGGAACGCCTTGTCGAAGCGGTCGGAGACGACGCTCTGCAGCGTGAACAACGCCGGCAGGATTAGGAAGGCGCCGAGCACGTTCGGATCCTTGAAGGTGCCGCGGGCGCGATCGTACAGCGTCAGCAGATCGTAGCCGCCGGGCACCAGACGGAAGTAGCCGGCGATGCCCGCGAGCGAGGCGATCATCGCGCCGACGATCAGGCCGCGGCGCAGCATGTCGAGGCGGGCTTCGGTATCCTCCGACATCACCATCGCGAAGAAGATGACGGTGACGGCCATGTACCAGGAGGTGAGCACCCAGTTCACCACCTCCGGCTTGTCGAGGAACGGCACCGCGCCGATGCTGTAGCCGACATTGAGCACGATCAATGTGAACAGCAGCGGCATGAACACCAGCCGCATGCGCAGGCCGGTGCCGAAGAACAGCACGCAGGCGGTCAGCGTGACGAGCTCATACGGGCTCGGCTCGATGAACACGATGGCGCCGGACGCGCCGGCCAGCCACACCAGCGCCCGCTGCAGCGCCAGCACGCCCGCTGGTGCTGATGTCGGCGAATGGGACGTCCCGGCTGTCGCCGCATAGGCCATCGGATACTCACGCAACGCAACAGATACATACGTTTGTCATTGCCCGCGCAACGACGGCAGTTCGCTGAATTCTCAGTACGCGTTCTCGCTCTTGGTCAGCAGCGAGAACGGGGTCTTGAGCAGGATGTAGAGGTCGAACAGCACCGACCAGTTTTCGATGTAGTAGAGATCATATTCGACGCGCTTCTGGATCTTCTCGTCGGTGTCGACCTCGCCGCGCCAGCCGTTGATCTGCGCCCAGCCGGTGATGCCGGGCTTGACGCGGTGGCGGGCGAAGTAGCCGTCGACCGCCTCGTCGAACAGGCGGTTTTCCAGCTTGCTCTGCACGGCGTGCGGGCGCGGGCCGACCAGCGACAGATTGCCCTTCAGCACCACGTTGAACAGTTGCGGCAATTCGTCGAGCGAGGTCTTGCGGATGAAGCGGCCGACGCGGGTGACGCGCGGATCGTTCTTGGTCACCACCTTGGAAGCTGTAGGGTCGGCCTGGTGATGGTAGAGCGAGCGGAATTTGTAGACGTCGATCCGCTCATTGTTGAAGCCGAAGCGCTTCTGGCGGAACAGCACCGGGCCGGGGCTGTCGAGTTTCACCGCGAGCGCCACCAGTCCCAATACCGGCAGCGCCGCAACCAGGGCCAGGCCGCCGACTACGCGGTCGAACAGCCATTTCAGCACCAGATCCCAGTCGGTGATCGGCGCCTCGAACATATCCAGCGTCGGCACCTTGCCGATATAGGAATAGGAACGGGGGTGGAAGCGCAGCTTGTTGGTATGGGCCGACAGGCGGATGTCGACCGGCAGCACCCAGAGCTTCTTCAGCATTTCCAGGATGCGGGTCTCCGCTGAGATCGGCAGCGCGAACAGCACGAGGTCGACGCGGGTGCGGCGGGCGAATTCGACGATGTCATCGATCTTGCCGAGTTTCGGTGAGCCGGCGCAGGTATTGGTGGCGCGATCGTCATTGCGGTCGTCGAACACGCCGAGCACATGGATGTCGGAATCATCCTCGGCGTTCAGCGCCTCGATCAGCTGCTCGCCGTTGTGGTCGGCTCCGACGATGATGGTGCGGCGGTCGAGCCGGCCGTCATGCGCCCAGGCGCGCACCATCGATCGCAGCAGCAGCCGTTCGGCGATCAGGACCGCAAGGCCGACGCAGAAGAACGACGACAGCCAGACCCGCGAGACCTCGCCGCCGAGCTTGACCAGGAAGGAGATGCCGATGAACAGCAGGAACACGAAGGCCCATGACGAGATCATGCGCGTCATCTGGCGCAGCTGGCCGCGGAAGATCTGCACCTGGTAGATGTCGGCGGCCTGGAAGCAGACAACGGCGGCAGCCGACATGCCGAGGATCGATGCGATGTATCCCCAGTGAATGATCCCGCCGGCGAGCGGCCTGACATAAGCGAGATAGAGCCCGACGCCGACCAGGCTGAGCAGCACGAAGTCGGCGAGGCGAACCACGCCGGCGATCACGACCGGCGAGTAGGCGCTGCGAACTTTCTGGTTGGTGACGGCGAGCGCGGCCGGCGAGAGGCGCCGGCGCCGTTCGATCTGCGGCTGAGCGGCCGTCGCAGACGCTGCCGCATCCAGCATCGAGCGTGCGTTAAACGGTTCCACGAGTCCACGTCCATTCCTGCGCATGCAGATGTGCATCCGCGCGCAGCACTAAAATTCCCCCGGACGTGACTTAAGGGGACAAATCGGAAGAAACGGTTACGTGTGCAAGAAGTGGTTAACGTTTGGCAAATGCGTCGCGGTAGCCGGCCAGCACACCCTCGACCATTGCGCCCTGCGAGAAATGTTCCGAAATGCGCTCGCGCAGTCTCGCGGCGCGCGCCGTGGTCGCGGCGGGGTTGTCCAGCGCGGCCTTGATCGCATCGGCCATCGCGCCGGCATTGCTCGGCGCGAACAGGGCGTCGGTGTGGGTATCGAAGATCTCCGGGATGCCGCCGACGTCGGCGGCGATCATCGGAACGCCGGCAGCGGCAGCCTCGATCACCACATAGGGCATCGAATCGCCGCGCGAGGGCACCACCAGCAGGTTGCCCTTGGAGAAACCGTAGCGCGCCTTGACGTGACCGATGAAGCGGACGGCCTCACCGAGCGACAGCCGCTTCACCTGCTCCTTGAGGCGCTCGAATTCCTCGCCGTCACCGCCGAGCGTCAGCGTCACCGGCTTGCCTTCGGCGCGCAGCTTCGCCACCGCGTCGATCAGGAGATCGGCGCCCTTGATGCGCCGGAACTCGCCGACATAGGCCACGTCGGTGGCATCGTCGGCGCCGGGGACCGGTTCGAATTCCTCCGCGGTGACGCCGTTGAACACGCAGCGCACGAGGCCTGCCGGCTTGCCGACGGTGCGCTGATAGGTGTCGCGGGCAAACGCGCTCTCGAACAGGAACAGGTCGGTGCTGTTCATCAGGGTGCGCTCGAGCTGGCTGTAGAAGCGGCCCTTCCAGGTGTCGAGCGGGTAGTGCAGCGAGCCGCCATGCGGCGTGTAGACCCGGATCACCTTGCTCGACCGCCGCCGCAGCCGGACATAGGCGCCGGCCTTGGCGCCATGCCCGTGCACGACATCGGGTTTCAGCTTGCGGATCAGGCCGGCGATGTGGGCCCAGACCATGAAATCGGCGAAGCGCGGCTCGCGGCGTATTGCCACGCGGTGGACGCCGAGCTTGAGCCGCGGCTCGATCTCGGCAAGCGCCGCGTCGGCCCGCGCGCCGCCGGTCAGGCTGTCGGCGACGATGCCGACATGATGGCCGCGTTCGATCTGGCCGTTGGCGACGTCGAGGATGTGACGAATGATGCCGCCGACCGGGGCACGGACGACATGCAGGATGCGGAGCGGCGGTTGCTGGGTTTGATCCTGCGCCATCGATCAGAACCAGCGCTCGCCGACGAACACGGTGTCACCCGGGCCGATCGGCGTGCCCAGCGGAGCGACGAAGCGGCCCGCGCCCGATGCATCGGTGTGGGTGAGGGTGACCTCGTCGCGCCTGGCGCGCGGCGAGAAGCCGCCGGCGATCGCGACCGCGCTTTCGACCGTCATGTTGGGCACATAGGGATACTGGCCGGGGGCCTGGACCTCGCCGAGGATGAAGAACGGCCGGTAGGCCTCGATCTCGACCGCGACCGACGGCTCGCGGATGAAGCCGTTGCGCAGCCGTGCGGTGATCTCGGCGGCAAGCCTGGCAGGGGTGCGGCCGCGCGCCGGCACCGAGCCGATCAGCGGCATGGTGATCGCGCCCGCGGCGTCGATCGCATAGGCGTTGGTGAGCCCTTCCTGGCCATAGACCACAACGCGGAGCTTGTCGCCGGGGCCGAGATTATAGCCCTCGCGCGTCGGTGCGGGATCGGCATAGGCCACGGGCGCAGCATACGCCATCGGTTCGAGACCGGGGTCGCCGGCGACCGGCGACGTTCGGCCCATGCACCCCGACAGCACGAGCGCAGCGACCAGACAAATAAGGGGAGCGCGCAGATCGCGCATGCAAGGAATCCCGCGACAATATCGGCTCCGATTAACGGCACCCATGGTTAACAAAGAATGACGGGGCGGGTGGTGGCGGCCATGCCCGTCAACCCCACCGATTAACCCAGCGGCAACCTTAATGGACTGTAATCGCCCCATTGAGATGGAGTCGCGGTATCCGCGGGGGTTTGTTATGCGTTTTGCATTCTGGCGTAGAGGCAAGGATAAGGCCGTCGTGCAACGGGCGTTGCCGAAGTCTGCGCCCGTCGCCGACGAAGCTGTCGTGAAGGCGGCTGCGCCCAAGCTTGCTTCTGACAAGCCTGCGCCTGACAAGCCGGCGCGTCCGGCGGAGGCGGCCGATCTCGACCTGCACGTGCTCGGCCGCGCGCTGGCGCGCAAGCGCGGCTGGATCATCGTGCCGTCGGTGCTGGTGTTCGCGCTGTCGCTTGCCGCGGTCAACGTCGTGACGCCGCGCTACAAGTCGGAAGCGCGAATCCTGATCGACAATCGCGAGAACGCCTTCCTGCGTCCGAACGGCGAGCGCGACCTGGAGCGGACCTCGCTCGACGCCGAGGCGGTGACGAGCCAGGTGCAGCTGTTGCTGTCGCGCGATCTCGCGCGCGACATCATCAAGAAGAACAAGCTGGCCGAGCGTCCGGAGTTCGATCCGGTGCTGCGGGGCTTTTCGCCGCTGAAGTCACTGCTGGCGCTGTTCGGCATCGGCCGTGACCCGTTCAGCCTGACGCCGGAAGAGCGGGTGCTTGATTCATATTACGAGCGCTTCCAGGCTTTTGCGGTCGACAAGTCGCGCGTCATGGTGATCGAATTCCAGTCCGAGGATCCCGAGCTCGCGGCGCGCGTCGCCAATTCGATCGCGGACGGCTATCTCGTGCTGCAGCAGGCCGCGCGGCAGGACCAGGCCAAATCCGCCAGCACCTGGCTGCTCGGCGAGATCGACAAGCTGCGCACCAAGGTCGCGGATGCGGATTCGCGCGTCGAGGAATTCCGCTCGAAGTCGAGCCTGTTCGTCGGCACCAACAACATCCCGCTGTCGAACCAGCAGATGGGTGAGCTGAACACGCAGCTCAACAATGCCCGCGCGCTGAAGGCGGATGCCGAGACCAAGGCGCGGCTGATCCGCGAGATGCTTCAGGGCGGCAAGCCGATCGAGGCGTCGGAGGTGCTCAACTCCGAGCTGATCCGCCGGCTCGCCGAACAGCGCGGCACGCTGCGCGCGCAGCTCGCCGAGCAGTCCTCGACGCTGCTCGACAACCATCCGCGCATCAAGGAATTGAAGGCGCAGATCGCCGATCTCGACCGGCAATTGCGTGAGGAAGCCGGCAAGGTTTCGCGCTCGCTGGACAATGACGCCCGCGTCGCCGATGGCCGTGTCATGGCGCTGCAGGCGAGCCTGGACCAGTCGAAGAAGCAGGCGTCGTCGAGCAATAGCCAGGACGTGCAGCTGCGCGGGCTGGAGCGTGAAGCCAAGGCGCAGCGCGACCTGCTGGAGGCCTATCTCGCCAAGTATCGCGAAGCGACGGCGCGCGAGAACATCGAGGCCGCGCCGACCGACGGCCGCATCATCTCGCGCGCCTCGGTTTCGAATACGCCGGCTTATCCGAAGAAGCTGCCGATCGTGCTGATCGCGACGCTGGCGACGCTGCTGCTGTCGTCCGGCATCATCATCACGGGTGAGCTGCTGCGCATCTCCGCGCCCGGTGCGGTTGGCCGCGCCTTCGCGCCGGCGGCCGCCGTGATCAGGCGCCGCGAGCCCGTCATGGATGCCGCAACGGCGGACCAGACCGCGCCGGCGCTGCCGCCTGAACCGGCGCTCGCGTCGCCGGTCGTGTCGAAGCCGGCGGTGGAGCCCGAATTGCCGCTGGAGCCTGCGGCTGCCCATGAACCTGAGCCGCAGCCTGCGTCCGCCGAGGCCGCCGACGAGATCGATGAGCTCGCCGAGCGCCTCGTCGCTGCCGGTCCCGCCGCCCACAAGGTCACCGTGCTCGGCCCGGCCGCGGCTGAGAGCGTTACGCTGACCGCCCTGACGCTGGCGCGTCTGATGGCGCGCCAGGCCAAGGTCGTCGTCGTCGATCTCGTCGCGTCCTCGCCGGTGCTGACGTCGGCGACCGTCGATCCCGCGGCGCCCGGCCTTGCCGAATTGATGCAGGGCGAGGCGACCTTCGCGCAGATCATCACCAAGGATCGGCAGTCGCGTGTTCAGATCGTCAGCGCCGGGCGTCCGGGCTTCGATCGCTCGCATCTGCAGTCGCCGCGGCTCGCACTTGCGATCGACGCGCTGCTCAGGGTCTACGATCACGTGCTGCTCGACGCCGGTTCGGCCGTCGACCTGCCGGCCGAACTGCTGACCGCGAAGGCGCAGGCGGTCGTGGTGCCGGACGCCGCCATGGCGCAGGACGCTCGCCACTCGATGATCGAGCAACTCACGGCGGTCGGCTTCGCCGAAGTGACGATGCTGAGCAAGCCCTGCGCGGCGTCGGAAGCGGCCGTGAGGGGCCCGCGGGTGGTGGCCGCCTGACCGCCACCGTCAGCCGGTCGGGGTAAATCCGGTCGCGCGCACGATCCCTTTCCAGCGATCGGATTCGGTGGCGAGCAGTCGGGCAAAGTCATTCATCGCGATTGCGTCGACGTCGATCGACAGTTTGGCCATGCCGGACTTGACCTCCTCGGTGCGCAGTGACGCCTGGATCGCGCTGTTGAGTTGCGCGACGATTGCCGGAGGCGTCTTCGCCGGCAGGAAGATGCCGAACCAGGTCACGTCCTGAAGCGCGGGGTAACCGGCTTCCGCCACCGTCGGCACATCGGGGAGAGATTTGAGACGGCTGGGACCGGTCGTCGCCAGAGCGCGAAGCTGTCCGGACTGGACCTGGCCCAGCAGGCTGTCGATCGGCATCACCGCCGATGCGATCTCGCCTTTCAGGAGATCCTGAACCGCCCCTCTGCCTTGATAGGGCACGTGGAGATAGTCGAAGCCCGCGGTCCGGCCGAGCATCGCACCGATGAAATGCAGCGTGGTGCCGACGCCCGGCGTGCCGTAGGTCGCCTGCGTCGGGTTGGCGCGGCACCAGGCGACGAAGTCGGCGAGGCTCCTGACGTCGTTCGGGACTTTCGGGCCGACCGCCAGCAGCGTCGCGAATGAGCCGACGGTCGAGACCGGCGTGAAGTCCTGCGGTGCGTATGCGAGCGATTTGTAGGTGTGCGGAAACAGCGCGATGAACCCGAGCGGCGCGAGCAGCATGACCGATCCATCGGCCTCGGCGTTCTTCACGGTCTCGATCGCAATCCGGCCGCTGGCGCCGGGCCGCGTCTCAACGACGATGGAGTCGGCATAATCCTTCATCTGCCCGGCAACGAGCCTTGCGACGGCGTCCGGCAATCCGGGCGTGTAGCCGGTCAGGATATGGGCGGTCTTCAGGCGGGGCTGCGCGGCGACTGGCCGGACCAGGCCCGCGGCGGCGAGCGCGGCACCGGCCGCTGACGCGGTCAGGACGTCGCGACGGGTCAACATGCATGCCTCCATGGTCGTGGAGCCGCGCCGTCCGGGGCGCGACGATCTGCGTCATCGCGCGCGGAGGATGCGTGAGGCGGGGATAAACGTCCAATGCTAGTGTCTGAGGCGTCCATAACCGTTTTGGTAAGGATCGCTGATGCAGGACATCGAGCGTGCCCGACGCCGGATCAAGCTGCGCGACCTGCACATCCTGCTCGTCATCGCGCAGCGCGGCAGCATGGCGAAGGCTGCCGCGGAGCTCGCAGTGTCGCAGCCGGCGATATCGCGGGCGGTCAGCGACATGGAGCACGCGCTCGGACTTCGGCTGTTCGATCGTTGCCGTAACGGCATCGAACTGACGGCCTATGGCCATGCTCTGGTGCGACGCGGGGTCTCGATCTTCGACGAGCTTACCCAGGGCTTGCAGGAGCTCGAGTTTCTGGCAGATCCCAGCGTCGGGGAGTTGCGCATCGGCAGTACGGAGAGCATCGCAGCGGGCTTGCTTCCGGCGGCGATCGACCGCTTCACGCGGCGGCACCCCGGCATCCGCATCAATGTCGCGCAGACCGTTCTCAGCGATCTGCGTTACCGCGAACTGCGCGAGCGCAACATCGATCTGTTGCTTGGATGGACGCCGACGCCGTTTGACGAGACGGACCTGGCAGTCGAGCCCTTGCTCGATGATCGGCGCGTCGTGGTCGCGGGAAGGCGAAGCAAATGGGCGCGTGCATCCAGGCTCGAATTGGCCGACCTCGCAGACGAGCGCTGGGTGTTGCCTCCGCCGGACACCTTTCCCGGTTCCGCGGTGGCGGAGATGTTTCGCGAAGCCGGAATGCAGATGCCAAGCGCGCCGGTCACGACGCTGTCGCTTCATTTGTGCTGCCGGCTCGCCGCGACCGGCCGCTTCATCACCGTGCTGCCGGGCTCGGTCGCGCGGTTTGCCGGCGGCGATCTCGGCCTGAAGGTGCTTCCGGTTCAGCTTCCGCGAGCGGCCGCCGTCTCGGCCGCGATCGTCACGTTGAAAGGCCGCACGTTGGGCCCGACCGCTGAGATCTTCATCGCCTGTATCCGCGAGGTCGCCAAGGCGGCCGCGAGCAAAGCGGCCGCCGGCAAGTGACGGGCATTACAGGCGCCGTTCCCTTCCGGTGCAGGCGCCCGATGCCTAGTGCGCCATCATCGGCTGGCGCGCGGTTCGCTCGAGCACCGGATCGATCCGCAGCCTGATCGTGACCAGCGCGCCGATCAGTCCCATCACGGCGAGCAGCAGCAGCCCCGCCGTAAAGCTGCCGGTCAGGTCCTTCAGATAGCCGACGGCGAATGGGCCGGCAAAGCCCGACAGGTTGCCGAGCGAGTTGATCGCGGCAATGCCTGCCGCCGCTGAGGCGCCGGTCAGGATGCCGGCCGGCATCGGCCAGAACATCGGCGGCACTGCCGACACGCCGATTTGCGCAAGGCAGAGCAGAGCGACGATCAGTATCGGATTCGACACCAGCCCGGCGAGGCCGATGCCGACGGCGGCGAGCGTCAGCGCGCCGGCCACATGGTATCGCCGCTCGCCGGTCTTGTCGGAATGGCGGCCGAGCAGCACCATGCCGACCGCGCCGAACACGAAGGGCAGGGCCGCGATCAAGCCGGTCTGGGTGTCGGTGACGCCAAACGCCTTGATGATGGTGGGCAGGAAGAAGGCGACGCCGTAGCTTGCCGCGTTGAGGCAGAAATACACGAAGGCGCAGGCAAGGACCCGCGAGTCGGTGAGCGACTGCAGAACGGAAATATGCTCCACGGCCTCGGTTTGCTGCCGCTCGCGCTCAAGGGTGGTCTGGATCCACTTGACCTCGTCGAGCTGCAGCCAGCTGGCCTGGCGCGGAAAGTCGGGAAGGAAGGTCAGGACAGCGAAGCCGACCAGGACCGATGGCAGTGCCTCGCAAACGAACAGCCACTGCCATCCGGTCAGGCCGGCGCCCGACAGGTTGAGCAGCAATCCCGAAATGGGCGCCCCGATGATGCTCGAGATCGGGATCGCGAGCATGAACAGGCTGATGACGCGCGCGCGGTACACCGACGGGAACCAGAGCGTCAGATAGAAGATGATGCCGGGGAAGAAGCCGGCTTCGCAGGCGCCAAGCAGGAGGCGCAGGAAGTAGAAGATCCACTCGCTCGACAGGCCGCTCGCCGCAGACATCTGCGGGATGAAGGCAAATGCGGCCGAGACGATGCCCCAGCTGATCATGATGCGGGCGATCCAGCGCCGTGCACCGAACCGTTCCAGAAGGATGTTGGAGGGCACCTCGAAGAAGAAGTAGCCGATGAAGAACAGACCGGCGCCGAGCCCGTAGGCGGCCTCGCTGAGGCCGAGCGCCGCGTTCATGTGCAGCTTGGCGAAGCCGACATTGACGCGATCGAGATAGGCCACGAAGTAACACAGGATGAGGAACGGAATCAGCCGCCGCATCATCTTTCCGATCGCGCGCTTCTCGACATCGTCGCTCATCGTTCCCATCCCTTCCTGTTTTTCGAATCGACAGACGATCCCTGCGCTGTTCGGGGCGGCACCTGGCGCACCCGCAGCGGTTCGTCGCGTTGCTCTTGCAAGTCTTCTTCATTGTTGTGTAATCGACTGCCGCGTGACTAATGGCATTTGGGAATGGAGCCACGGCGAAACTGTCATGATGCACCGCGGTATAAACGCGGGAACCCTGGAGCGTTTTCCAGCGAAGTGGCTGCTCGTTCGCGCCAAGAAAACGCCTCAAAGCAGAATCTGGAGCCCTGTTCCGGTTTAATCGGAACGGAAGAGGCTCTTGCCGGGCAGGATGGTGGCGGGCTGTGATCAATAATCTGAAACTGCGCCAGCTGCGCCTGCTGGTCGCTCTCGACAATGAGCGCAAGTTGCAGCTCGCCGCCGAGCGGTTGAACATCACCCAATCCGCTGCATCGAAGATGCTCGCCGAAATCGAGGCGCTGGCGCGGGTTCCCTTGTTCGAGCGCACGGCGCGCGGCGTCGAACCGACGGCCTATGGGTCGATCCTGATCCGTGGCGGCAAGAGCGTGCTCGCCGATCTCGACCAGGTCACCGATGAGTTCGCGGGCTACAAATCCGGTGAGCTCGGCACTGTCTCCGTTGGAACAGTCGCCAAGCCGAGCATCGACCTCGTCGTCGACGTGATCCAGTATCTCGGCGAGAAGCTGAATCGGGTGAACATCTCGCTCGATGTCAGCACCAGCCCGCCATTGATCACGAGACTGCTGGCGCTCGAGTTCGATTTCGTCGTCGCCAGGATTCCCGCCGGCATCGATCCCCGGCAGTTCGACTATTTTGAGATCGGCGCGGAGGAGGCAGTGCTGCTCGTCCGTGCGGAGCATCCGTTGGCCGGCCGCGAGACGGTCGAGCTGGAGGACATGGCCGACCAGCAATGGATCTGCCAGCCGCGCGAATCCTTCATGCGCCAAGCGCTGGAGAGGCTGTTCATGAGCCGCGGCGTGACGCCGCCGCGCCGGGTCATCAACACCGAGTCGTTTTTCGCCTCGGTCGGAATTGCCGCGGGCATCGACGCGATCGTGCCCGTCCCCATGCTGGTGTTCGATCTGGTCGATCCGCAGCGGTTCAAGGTGCTGCGCCTGCGCGACAGGCTGTTGTTGGAGAATTACGGCCTGATCAAGCTGCGCAAGCGTGCGCTGTCACCCGCCGCGGCATTGCTGTTCGACGCGATGAAGCGGCTCGGCGTACCGAATGGCGGCGCAGAGCAGGGCGACGCGGCGAGCTGAACGCTCAGCGGAACATGCTGCGCAGGTTCTGGGCAATCTCGAACAGCGCCGGATTTTGCTTCACCGCGCGCTTGGCGCGATTGATGGCCGACAGCGCGCTGGCCGCCGGCTTGCCGCGCAGGCTGAGCGGAACGAAGCTGTCGACGACGGCTTCATCGTCCTTGCAGAACAGCCGCTTGTACTCGTCCGAGCCGATGCCGAGATCGAGAGCGCGGTAGTTCAGGCCGGCATGGCGGTCGATGATATCGCGCATCAGGATCAGGCCGGGGCTGAACTTGGAATTGGCCGACATCGTGTAGGTGTTGAACATCATCGAGAAGCGATGGCCGTCGGATACGCCGGCGAAGATCGCGATCACTTCCTCGTCGCACTCCAGCGCGTGGATGTCGATCGCATAGCCCTCGCCATCGGCGCGCGGCGCGAGGCAGGCGGCACGAACAAATTGCTCGATACCCGGCTCGGCGAACACGTTCGGCAGCTTCTGCTCGGCCATGCGCTGCGGCTTGACGCGGAAGAACCAGTCGAGCAGGCGGCAGACATCGGCGCTCTCGCTCGCGACGTAATAGCGATAGCCGGGCAGCGCCTGCAGCTTGCGCTCCTTGCCCTTGAGGCGGCGGCGGAACGAGTTGCTGACCAGCGTCGCCGGTGCCGCGCCGGGCTCGATCGCCAGCACCGGGCAGTCGTTGACCGAAGGCTGATGCGCCAGCAGCGCCAGCGGATTCGGCAGGTCCTGCCAGCGCAGCGGCTGCTGGCAGAGCACGAGCGCATCGGCGCGGGAGCGTTCGGCGATCGATCCGATCAAAGCCGCGATGTCGGCTTCCGTCGCGTTGGCGGCGAAATCCTTCGCGCACAGCGCCATGTTGAAGGTCGCATGCTTGCCGCCCATGAAGCTCGCGCAGTTCGCGCCGAGGCGGGCCTCGATTGCGAGCGGCAGCAGCAGCAGCGGGCGGCGTTCGCTGTCATGAGCGACGACGATGAAGGGCCGCAGGCCCTCGCGCTCGCCGACCTGGCGCTGCCAAGCGGCAAGGAAATCGAACCGCTGATAGGGCGTGTAGCTGTGCTGCGGTGTCTCGAAGCCGCGCCAAGTCGCTTCGGCCGCGGTGAGATCATGAAAGATGTCGACGCCGGCAACGCGGATTGCGTTCGGCCACGCCCGCGTCTCAGCCGTCTGGCCTTCGATTGCCGCCGCCATGGTCATCTCGGAATCCGAAATTTTAGGGTATTAATTTACAGTTCTCGGCTGGGGCCGACCTTCGCAGGGAAATGTCAACAAAGAGTAAGAACAATGCCGCGGCGGTGCGCGGGAACCGCCTGACGAGGACGGGGATCTTGGCGCCGGACAGCGGGATTTTACGACGGGCCCGGATGGAGCTCGCGTATTTCAGTGGCGCCTTCAGGCTGCGGGAACGCGAGAGCGGCGGCGCCGGGGTGATCCTGCGCTTCGCCCGCGTTCGTCCCGCGCGACGCGGCCGGTTTCAGCCGCTGAAGTCCGAGGAGATCACGCCGGCATTCCTCGATCGCACGATCCGCGCGCTGAAGCGCTGGCGGTATGACATCGTCGGGATCGACGAGGCTTGCCGCCGCGCGGTGACCTTGCCGGAGCGTCGGCGCTTTGCCTGCCTGACCTTTGACGGCGCCAGCAAGGACATCGTCACCCATGCCTGGCCGGTGCTCGCCAGGCACGGCGTTCCCTTCGCGCTCTATCTCCCGACGGCCTTTCCCGATGGCGTCGGCGTGGCGTGGTGGCTGGTGCTGGAGGAGATCATCGCGCGCGAAAACCGCATCAGCATGATGATCGATGGCCGGGAGCGGCACTTCGCGATTGCAAATCTCTCGGACAAATACGAGCTGTTCGATTTCCTGTCCGGCTGGCTGCGCAAGCTGCCGCCGTCGGACCTGTCCTACGCGCTGAATGATCTCGCCAGGCGCTATTCGGCCGACGCGGCCCAATCGTCACGCAATGCGTCACTCGACTGGCAGGATCTGGCGAAGCTTGCGGCCGATCCGAACGTGACGTTCGGCAGTGCGACCGTGAACTATCAGGCGCTGTCGAGCCTCAGGGATGCCGACGCGCAGCGCGAGATGGCGATGGGCAAGGCGGTGGCCGAGAGCGCGCTGCGGCGGCAAGTCAGGCATTTCGCATTCCCCTTCGGGGACCGCGAAGCATTCGGCCGTCCGCATGTCGTGATGGCCGAGGAGGCCGGCTTTGCCAGCGCGGTGTCGACCATCTCCGGGGTCGTCGAGGCGCAGGGCCGCACCAACCTCCACGCGCTGCCGCGCATCGCATGGGACGGCCGCGTGCGCTCGCTGCGGATGATGCGGGTGCTGCTGTCGGGCGTGATGTTCGCGCCGGTGCGGCCGACGCGCAGCGCGCGCAACCAGAGCGTTATTTAGGCGCGGTCGGGCCGCGACATCCAGGCGACGATCGGCATCGCCGGCAGCACCCAGCCGAGGCCCGCGACGACGTAGAAGATCGCCTGCAGCAGCCCCGAATTGGCAAGCCACGGCGTCTGGGCGACCGTCATGCCGAGCAGCGACCACACCACCACCAGGATCAGCAGGAAGATGGTTCCGAGCAGTTTGCGGGTGCGTATGGCCATGGCGGATATGTGCAACTCGTGATCAGGGCGTTTTCGAGCGAAGCCGACACCGGTTCGCACAAAGAAAACGCGTCAAAACAACATTCTGGAGCTTCGTTCCGAATTGATCGGAAACGAGGCTCCGGGCGGCGCTTGCGCCGCGGGCGCCGCGGACTATAAGGGGCTCGAAAATCCAATCAAGTCAGGGCAAATGGCCGGTATTTCCGCAAAGACATCGCAGCTCCGCGCCGTCAGGGTATGGCTGGTCGCGGTCGCCGCCCTGATCGCGCTGATGGTCCTGGTCGGCGGCGCCACGCGGCTCACCGAGTCCGGCCTGTCGATCGTCGAATGGAAGCCGGTGACCGGCGCGCTGCCGCCGCTGACCGAGGCGCAGTGGACCCAAGCCTTCGAGGGCTACAAGCGGATCCCGCAATATCGCGAGCTCAACGCCGGGATGACGCTCGCGGACTTCAAGACGATCTTCTGGTGGGAATGGAGCCACCGGCTGCTTGGCCGCGTGATCGGCGCGGCCTATTTGCTGCCGTTCCTGTATTTCCTGTGGCGCGGCGCGGTGAGCGGCGAACTCGGCCGGCGGCTATGGGTGATTTTTGGCCTTGGCGCACTGCAGGGCGGCGTCGGCTGGTGGATGGTCGCGTCCGGCCTCTCGGAACGCATCGAGGTATCGCAGTATCGGCTGGCGACCCATCTGGTGCTGGCGCTCCTCATCTTCGCGGCGATCGTCTGGACGCTGCGGCGCCTGACGGACCGTCCTTCCGTGATCGCGCCGCTCAGGCTGAAGATCACGAGTGCGGTGCTGCTCGTGCTGACCTTCGTGCAGCTCTATTTCGGCGCGCTGGTCGCGGGGCTGCGCGCGGGCAGGGTTTATAATACCTGGCCCGACATCGACGGCGGCTTCATTCCGTCGGCTGACCGGCTTTGGTTCGAGACACCGTGGTGGCGCAATCTGTTCGACAACACGCTGACGGTGCAGTTCGAACATCGCATGACCGCCTATCTGCTGTTCGTGCTGGCGATCGCGCATGCGATCGATGCCATGCGCGCGCGCGCCGGCGGCGCTGTCGTCGCGGGGGCCTGGTGGCTGGTTGCGGCGATCACGCTGCAGGCGACGCTCGGCATCCTGACGCTGCTGCATCAGGTGCCGATCGATCTGGCGCTGACGCACCAGGCCGTTGCCATCGTCGTGCTGACGCTCGCGGTGCTGCAGGCCGAGCGCTTCGCCGCGCGCCGGACCGAACGGGACCAGCCGACCCTCGTGCCGGTCGGCCAGCCTGGTTTCTGACTGAACGAAAATGGTTCTCTTTCGTCATGGCCGGGTTTGTCCCGGCCATCTACGTCTTTCTTGCGTGGATGCCCGGCACAAGGCCGGGCATGACGGAGCTAGACGATGCAGCCCGATTTCATCGATCGCATTTCGAGCCAGCCTCTCAGGACAGATAGTCGAGCCCGATATCGAGCGCAGCCGAGCTGTGGGTCACCCAGCCGACCGAGATCAGGTCGACGCCGGTTGCGGCAATCGCTGCGGCCATAGCCGCGGTGACGCGGCCGGAGGCTTCGGTGAGCGCCTTGCCGCGCGCCATGTCCACCGCCTGGCTGAGCTGCTCGGCCGTCATGTTGTCGAGCAGCACCGCGTCGACGCCGAGCGTCAGCGCCTCCTCGAGCTGCGACAGCGTGTCGACCTCGACCTCGATCTTGACGAGATGGCCGGTATTGGCCTTGGCGCGCTCGATCGCGGTGCGGATGCCGCCGGCGAGCGCGATGTGGTTGTCCTTGATCAGCACGGCATCGTCGAGGCCGAAGCGGTGATTGCCGCCGCCGCCGGCGCGCACCGCATATTTCTCCAGCGCACGCAGTCCCGGCGTGGTCTTGCGGGTGCAGACGATCTGCGCGCGGGTGCCCGCCACGGCCTTGACCAGCGTGGCGGTGGCGGTGGCGACGCCGCTCAGATGGCAGAGGAAGTTGAGTGCGGTTCGTTCCGCGGTGAGCAGGCTGCGGGCCGGGCCGTCGATGATCGCGATGACCTGGTCGGGTTCGACCGCGCTGCCGTCGGGCCGTTCGGCGCGCAGCGTGATGGCCGGCGACACCGTCTGGAAGGCCGAGCGCGCGACGTCGAGCCCGGCGATCACGCCGGGCTGCCGTGCCCGCATCACCAGCCGCGCCTGCTGGCCGGCCGGCACGATGGCATCTGCAGTGATATCGCCGGCGCGGCCGAGATCCTCGCGCAGCGCCGTCTGCACGATCGGCTCATAGATCAGGGGCAAGAGGGGATTGAGGGTCATGACAGGGCACTCCAGGCAAATGGCGTGGATTCGACGATGTCGCGCGCGGCGGCGAGTGCATCCACGCGGGTGAGGGACGACGGAACGGCCGACGCAGCGGTGTGCGGGAAATCGCTGCGGAAGTGGCCGCCGCGGCTTTCCTCACGCCTGATTGCGGCAATCGCGACCATCAATCCGATCAATGCTGCATCGGACGCCACACTGTGACCGCATGCGAGTGGATAGAGGCTGCGGATCGCGCGGGCGATCCCGTCGCGGTCGCGCAGGACGCCGAGCCCCTGGGTGAGGATCGGTCGCACGGCGGAGGGATCGGAGGCCTGTGACATCGCGTCGTCGCGCAGCATGGCGCGCGGGCCTGCACTCACGCTTTCGATGCTCTCGGCGACCCAGCGCGCGCAGACGATCGCTTCCATCAGCGAGTTGCTGGCGAGCCGGTTGGCGCCGTGCAACCCGGTGCGTGCGGCCTCGCCGCAGGCCCACAGGCCCTGCACCGTGCTGCGGCCAAAACCATCAACCGCGATGCCGCCCATGTGGTAGTGAACCGCCGGCCGGATCGGGATCAGATCATGGGAGGGATCGATGCCGGCCATCTTGCAGAACGCGCTGATCACGGGATAGCGCTGGGCGAAATCCACGCCCGGGTGCTTGCGCGCGTCGAGGAAGGTGCGATGCCCTGCGGCGCGATGGCGCCACACGGCGCGCGCGACGATGTCGCGTGGCGCAAGCTCGGCGCCGGGCTGATCGGCCATGAAGCGCTGGCCGGTCTCGTCGATCAGCACCGCGCCGTCGCCGCGGATCGCCTCGGTCAACAGCGGCATCGGCCGCGACGGCCCGTCGAAGGCGGTCGGATGAAACTGGACGAACTCGATGTCCGACAGTTTCGCGCCGGCATGTGCGGCGAGCGCGAGCCCCTGGCCGAAACATCCGCCGGGATTGGTGCTGTCGGCGTACAGCCCGCCGATGCCGCCGGTCGCGATCACGACGCGGTTGGTCGCGATCGTCAGCGCGCCACTTGCGCTCGCTGCAAGCACGCCCCTGACCGCGTTGTCCTCGACGATCAGCCGGCGCGCCTCGACGCCTTCCAGCAGCGTGATCGACGGCGTCTGGCGGACTGCCGCGATCAGCGCGCGCATGATCTCCCGGCCGGTGCCGTCGCCGGTGGCGTGCACGATGCGGTTACGGCGGTGTGCGGCCTCGAGCCCGAGGCGCCAGCTGCCGTCGGCGTGCCGGTCGAAGGCGACGCCGAGCCTCGCCAGCTGTTCGACGGCGGCGGGCGCGGCGTGGACGATCCGGCTCGCGGCGGCCGCATCGCAAAGGCCGGCGCCGGCCGCGAGCGTATCGGCGAGATGCAGGGCAGGGCTGTCATCGGCGCCGACCGGCGCGGCAAGGCCGCCCTGCGCCCACATGCTGGAAGCTTCCGCGCCGAGCGGCGATTTCGACAGCAGCACGACCCGCTCGGGCGCGAGCTGAAGCGCGGTCATCAGCCCGGCGGCGCCGCCGCCGATGATCACCGGGCGGCCGTTGAGATCGGAGATATCGGTGCTCATATCGCCAGCATCCTTTCGACGCTCTTGCGCGCGCGATCGGCGATCGCAGGGTCGATGGTGACCTCGTGCTGGTTGGTCTCCAGCGCGTGGCGGATGTTCTTCAGCGTGATCCGCTTCATGTGCGGACAGAGATTGCAGGGGCGGACGAAGTCGACGTCGGGGTTTCGTGCCGCGATGTTGTCGCTCATCGAGCATTCCGTCAGCAGCACGACGCGCGGCGGACGTTTGCTCTCGACGAACGACTGCATCGCAGCCGTCGAGCCGGCAAAGTCCGCTTCAGCGACCACCTCGGGCGGGCATTCCGGATGCGCCAGGATGGTGACATCGGGATGATCCTCGCGCAGCTGACGCACGTCGTCGGCGGTGAACAGCTCGTGCACCTCGCAGTGGCCCTTCCAGGCGATGATCTTCTTGCTGGTTTGCTTGGCGATGTTCTGCGCAAGATATTCATCCGGCAGCATGATGACGCGCTCGGCGCCGAGCGATTCAACCACCTTCAGCGCATTGCCTGACGTGCAGCAGATGTCGGACTCGGCCTTCACCGCGGTCGAGGTGTTGACATAGGCGACGACCGGTGCGTCCGGGTAGCGCGCGCGCATCAGCCGCACGTCCTGCGCCGTGATGGAATCCGCCAGCGAGCAGCCGGCCTTGAGGTCGGGGATCAGCACGGTCTTGGCCGGATTGAGCAGCTTCGCCGTCTCGGCCATGAAATGCACGCCCGCGAGCACGATGACATCGGCGTCGACCTTGGTCGCTTCCCGCGCGAGCAACAGGCTGTCGCCGACGATATCGGCAACGCCGTGGAAGATTTCCGGCGTCTGGTAGTTGTGCGCCAGCACCACCGCATTGCGGCGGCGTTTGAGCGCGAGGATCGCATCGACGTCCTCGGCGAACGTGGCCCATTCGAACGGCGGGATGACGCGCTTGACGCGCTCATAGAGCGGCGCGGTGCGGGTGAGCAGTTCGGTATCGAGTGCAGCCATTTATACTCTCCGTGAGCATAAGATGGCTTATACTTATCCTGAGCATAAGGCGTGTCAAGTGCGCGAAAGCGGGAGCTTGGTGCCGGCGACGGCCCGCTCGGCCAGCACGGCATGGCGGAAACGGAACAGCTTGGCCGGCCGGCCGACGGTATCGGCGGCCATTGCGCCAGTCTCTTCAACGAGTTCCTGCTGCTCGATCAGCCGGCGGAAGTTCTGCTTGTGGACCAGCCGGCCTGCGAGCGCCTCAACACTGCGTTGCAGTTGCAGCAGGGTGAACTCGGCCGGCATCAGCTCGAATACCACCGGACGGTATTTGATCTTCGCGCGCAGCCGCGCGATCCCGGTCGCGAGAATGCGGCGATGATCCGCCGTCATCGGCTTGCCCGGCACGATCGGCGCCTCGCGGCCGTGCGCGCGCCCGGCTTCCGGGATCAGCGCGGCCTCGTAGAGCAGCTCATAGCGCTGCAGCACCAGCTCCTCGTTCCAGTCGCGATCATCGAGGCCGAAGGTGATAGCGCAGCGCTGCCAGCGCTCGCGCTGCAGCGTTGGCGACTGTGCTGCCTTCGCCCATGCCTTCAGCTTCGGCGCGATGATCCTTGCCAGGCAACTCGGTGCGCCGGCGCGATGATCCTCCCAGGGGAAGTAGTCGTACCAGCCGGACCAATGCGCCTCGAAGCCTTCGCCGACACGATCCTCGCGGGTCAGGCCGAGATAGCTGATCGAGACGCTGTGCAGCCCCTTGGTGTCGCCGGAGCGGCCGCGGTCGGCAAAGGTGTAGAGCTGTTCGACATAGCCGAGCGGGTGGCCGGTCTGCGCTTCGACCCAGGCCCGCAGCGCGGTCTGCAGCGAGCGATGGGTGAACTCGAACGGGCCGCTCGGCAGCGCGGAGCCGCCGGCGATGGTCATGATCTTCGGCGTGCCCTCGGTGACGGCGACCAGCACCGCGACGAGATCGGCGGTCACCGCGTTGCCCGAGGCCGGTGCGCTGGATTTCTGCGGCGATCTGGCCACCCGATCGTTCCGCGCTAGCAGTAGCCGTAGACGCCGCAGGCGTAGGGCAGGCGGTCCCAATAGGTCACATAGGCACCGCCGTAGTACGGGCCGAAATAGTTGTAGGAGTGCCAGTTGCCGTAATAGCCGGGCAGCGACGACGACCCCGGCAGCAGCGGTTCGCCGGGTACGAACGGGATGTACGGCTCGGAATTGAGCGGGATCACCACGGGCTGCTCGACGACCACGAGCTGGCGTCCGCGCCGCACATAGGTCGGCGACGTGATGGTGGTGCGGTAGGCGTAATGCCGGTGCGGCAGGCCCGCCGGCAGCTGGCGCGCGGCCTTGACGGTCGCGCTCTTGGCGACGGCCGGGCCGTCGGCGGCGTCAGCAGGCGGGATCGCAAACAGCGCGATCGCGAGCGGCAATGTCCAGCGCAGCATCAATGGTCTCCCGAATCATCCGGAGCCTATCACTGCCAGTTTAAGCCGGATTGAACGTTAACGAGAGGCCCGTCGGTATTAAGCGTTAACGGGAGGCCCGTCGCCTTGGCCAAGTTGCCGGAGCGCTGCGGCGCACGGCTCCGGAACAATTGCGGGATCAGGCGCGCAGGGCCTGGTCGAGGTCGGCGATCAGGTCTTCCTTGTCCTCGATGCCGATCGAAAGCCGCACCACCTCGGGCGCCGCGCCCGACCTCACCTTGGCGGCGTCGTCGAGCTGGCTGTGGGTGGTGGAGGCCGGATGGATCACCAGCGAGCGGGTGTCGCCGACATTGGCGAGATGCGAGAACAGCCTCAGGTTCGACACCAGATTGACGCCGGCGTCATAGCCGCCCTTCAGGCTGAAGGTGAACACCGCCCCGGCGCCCTTCGGCGCATATTTGCGCTGCAGGGCGTTGTACCTGTCGCCGGGCAGGCCGGCATAGTTCACCGCCGACACGGCGGGGTGGGTGGAGAGGAATTCCGCCACCGCCTTGGCATTGTCGCAGTGCTTCTGCATGCGCAGCGGCAGCGTCTCGATGCCGGTCAGGATCATGAAGGCGTTGAACGGCGACAGCGCCGGGCCGAGGTCGCGCAGGCCGAGCACGCGGCAGGCGATCGCGAAGGCGAAGTTGCCGAAGGTCTCCTGGATCCGGATGCCATGATATTCCGGGCGCGGCTCGCTCAGCATCGGATATTTGTTGTCCTTCGACCAGTCGAAGGTGCCGGCGTCGACGATGATGCCGCCGAGCGAGTTGCCGTGACCGCCGAGGAACTTGGTCAGGGAGTGCACGACGATGTCGGCGCCGTGATCGATTGGCTTGATCAGATAGGGCGAGGCCAGCGTGTTGTCGACGATCAGCGGCACGCCGGCCTTGCGCGCAACGGCCGCGATCGCCTCGATGTCGGTGATGCTGCCGGCCGGGTTGGCGATCGACTCGATGAAGATCGCCTTGGTGTGCGGCGTCACCGCGCGCTCGAAGCTCTCGATCTCATCGGGGTCGGCCCAGGCCACATTCCAGCCGAACGCCTTGAAGGCGTGCGTGAACTGGTTGATCGATCCGCCATAGAGCTTGCGCGCGGCGATCACCTCGTCGCCGGGCTTCATCAGCTGCTGCAGCACGACGAGCTGCGCTGCGTGACCGGAAGCGACGGCGAGCGCCGCGGTGCCGCCTTCGAGGGCTGCGACACGTTCCTCGAGCACGGCATTGGTCGGGTTGCCGATGCGGGTATAAATGTTGCCGAATGCCTGCAGGCCGAACAGCGAGGCCGCGTGGTCGGCGTCGTTGAAGACGAATGACGTGGTCTGGTAGATCGGCGTCGCCCGCGCGCCGGTGGTGGGATCAGGCTGCGCGCCGGCGTGCACGGCAAGGGTGGAAAATCCCGGAAGGCGATCGGTCATTCTTTGTATCCTGTTGTGGCCTGGTCGAAACGCGCGGCATGCTGATGGCGGCGGCGCCCGCCGTCAAGCGAGTTGGGCACACCGCCGGTTTTTGGAGGGGCATCCCGCGCTATACCGGACGATCGCAGCGATTATTCCGCCGCGATGTCAGGTCGTCTCGGTCTTGTTCTTTGCCGCGCGGTCGGATGCCGCGGTCTGTCCGCCGCCGAAGCTCGTGCGGTTGAGCGACAGCCGCATGCCCTGCGTCGGGATCGGCGCGCGCTTGGAGCTCAGCGTGCGCGAGTTGACGCCCATCCACGAGATCTCGGACGACAGCCGGCCATACTCGATCTTCGGGCAGCGGTTCATCACCACCTTGAGGCCCGCGGCTTCCGCCTTCTCGGCCGCGGCGTCGTCGCGCGCGCCAAGCTGCATCCAGATCACCTTCGGCAGCGGCGACAATGTCAGCGCCTCGTCGACCACCGGCATGATGTGGCTTGAATTGCGGAAGATGTCGATCATGTCGATCGGCCGATCGATGTCCGCAAGCGAGGCGACGAACGGCTTGCCCATCAGGGTCTTGCCGACATGGCCGGGGTTGACCGGGATCATGTCGTAGCCGCGCTGCGCCAGATATTTGAATGCGAAATAGCTCGGCCGCACATTGACCGGCGATGCGCCGACCATCGCAATCGTCTTGACGTTGTTCAGGATGCTGCGGATGTAATTGTCGTCGTAGGCGTCGTGATTCATTTCGATCTTACTTGTCTTGCCACTTCGGATCGCGCTTCTCGATGAAGGCGCCGATGCCTTCCTCGGCGTCGCGCGCCATCATGTTTTCGGTCATCACCTCGGCGGCGAAGCGGTAGGCGTCGGCGAGGTTCATCTCGGCCTGACGATAGAACGCTTCCTTGCCGAGCTTGACGGTGTAGGCCGATTTCAGCGCGACCTTCTCGGCCAGCGCGATCGCGGCGTCGCGTTCGGTGCCCGCGGAGACCACGCGGTTGACGAGGCCGATGCTCTGCGCCGTTGCCGCCGAGACCGGCTCTCCGGTCAGCAGCATCTCCATCGCCTGCTTGCGCGGCACGTTGCGCGACAGCGCCACCATCGGCGTCGAGCAGAACAGGCCGATGTCGACGCCCGGCGTCGCGAACGCCGCCGCTTCGGAGGCGACCGCGAGGTCGCAGCTTGCGACGAGCTGGCAGCCGGCCGCGGTGGCAATGCCCTGGACGGCGGCGACCACCGGCTTCGGCAGGCGCACGATGGCCTGCATCATCGCGCTGCAGGCGTTCATGATTTGCGCGAAATAGGCGCGGCCGCGGTCGGCGTCGCTGCGGCGCGCGGTGAGCTCCTTGAGGTCGTGGCCGGCACAGAACGCCGGGCCGTTGGCGGCGAGCACGACGGCGCGGATGCGCTTGTCGCCGCCGATCTCGTCCAGCGCGACGTGCAGCTCGGCGATCAAGCCCTCGGAGAGGCTGTTGCGCGCTCCCGGCCGATTGAGCGTCAGTAGCGCGATACTGCCGATGGTCTCACGCAGCAGGATCGGCTGGTGTTGCGGCGCTTCGGCGCGGGCGGCTTGGACGGACATGATGAAATTCCACTTTGGTCTCTGTGACAACTTAATGTAACAGGCAGGCTGAAGCGAGGGCAGGGACGGCATGGCGACTGCGAAAATGAGCGTGGCTGACGTGGAGGAGTTCCTGCGGAGGGAATTCCCGCAGGCGTTCGTCCACGACGATGTCCGGATCGAAAGCGCCGACGGCGAGACGGCCCTGCTGCGCCAGCGCTTCAGCGAGCGCATGCTGCGGCCGGGCGGTACGGTGTCCGGGCCGACCCTGATGGGGCTGGCGGATTTCGCGATGTACGTGGTGCTGCTGTCGGCGATCGGGCCGGTCGGCCTTGCCGTGACCACCAACCTCAACATCAACTTTCTGCGCAAGGGCCAGCCGGGGCAGGACGTGCTCGCGGTGGCCAAGCTGCTCAAGCTCGGCAAGCGGCTCGCGGTGGGCGAGGTCAACCTGCTCTCCGGCTCGTCTCCCGATCCCATTGCCCATGTCACGGCGACCTATTCCATTCCAAATCAATAGGCTTTTCTACGGTATTATTGCACCATATTTGCAAACTATTGTTTTCTCTGATGTAATTCGAGTGCGTGGGCGTTGACGCGCGCCCGGCGCTTCTCTAGAAAGCTGCCCAGTTCGGCGCATACGGCGCCGATTTCCTTTTCACGGATTTCACACATGAGCACGTTCTCGGCCAAGCCCGCCGAAGTGACGAAGAAGTGGGTCGTGATCGACGCCAAGGGTCTGGTCGTCGGTCGTCTTGCCACGCTCGTCGCGATGCGCCTGCGCGGCAAACACTTGCCCACCTACACCCCGCATGTCGATTGCGGCGACAACGTCATCATCGTCAACGCCGCGCATGTGGTGCTGACCGGTCGCAAGCGCGACCAGAAGACCTACTACAAGCACACCGGCTTCATCGGTGGCATCAAGGAGCGCACCGCGAAGCAGATCCTCGAGGGTCGCTTCCCCGAGCGCGTCGTCGAGAAGGCGATCGAGCGCATGATCCCGCGCGGTCCGCTCGGCCGCATGCAGATGGGCAATCTGCGCGTCTATCCGGGTGCCGATCATCCGCATGAAGCGCAGAGCCCCGAGAAGGTCGATATCGCTTCCCTGAATCGCAAGAACACGAGGGCCGCATAATGTCCGATACGTTGCAGTCCCTCGACCAGCTCTCGCAGGTCAAGCCGGCCGCGCCCGACGCGCCGAAATACATCAAGAAGGTCGACAAGTACAACCGCGCTTACGCCACCGGCAAGCGCAAGGACGCGGTCGCCCGCGTCTGGGTCAAGCCGGGCTCCGGCAAGATCTCGGTCAACACCCGCGAGTTCGAAGTCTACTTCGCCCGCCCGGTGCTGCGCATGATGATCCAGCAGCCGCTGGTCGCTGCCGCCCGTAACGGCCAGTACGACGTGATCTGCACCGTCGCCGGCGGCGGTCTTTCCGGCCAGGCCGGTGCTGTCCGCCACGGCATCTCGAAGGCGCTGACCAACTTCGAGCCCGAGCTGCGCGGCGTCCTCAAAAAGGGCGGCTTCCTGACCCGCGACAGCCGCTCGGTCGAGCGCAAGAAGTACGGCAAGGCGAAGGCCCGCAAGTCCTTCCAGTTCTCGAAGCGCTAATTCGAGTTGTAAAATTCGCGGCAGTTGCCGCAGGCATCGAGTTGCAGAGGGCGCCGCAAGGCGCCCTTTTTGCTGCACCCGACCGGTCGTGCTTCGGCGCGAATTAGCGCAGTTTTTCATGAAAACTTGCGTGTGCGTGCAAACGAAATTGGAACTCGCACCTTCTAGCTTGCGGGCTCGCAGTGGCGCTGCATCACCGTATTTATTTGCGCCTGCGAACGTTGCATCACACCGGGCTGGGGTGAGTTCATGTCGTTCGATCCATCGACACTTTATTTGTTCGCCACCATGGTCGCGGGCATGCTCGGCGCCATGCTGTGGTTGTTCGGCAGGCAGGAGAACATTTCCGCACTGAAATGGTGGGGCACCGCCTATCTGCTCGGCGCGGCCTCGGTCGCGGTCTGGACGGTCGGCAGTTCGACGCTCGATCCGATGGTTCTGCTGGGCCTCAATGCGATCGGCTTCGCCGCCTGCGGCCTGGTCTGGAATGCCGCGCGCATTTTCCACGGCCGCAAGGCCAGCCTGCTGGGCCTCGTGCTCGGCCCGATCGCATGGATCGGCGCGATGACGACGGTTGAGGATCCCGCGATGCGCCTGACGATCGGCGCCGGGATCGTCGCGATCTACGCCGCGCTGACCGCCTCCGAACTGTGGAGCGAGCGCCGCCGTGCGATGCAGCGGCGCTGGCTTGCGATCGTGATCCCGGTCGCGCACGGTTGCGTCCTGATGCTGCCGATCCTGGTCGGCGACCTCCTGCGATTGAACGGCCAGAATTTCGTTTCCAGCTTTTGGGTTACGCTGTTCTCGATCGAGCTCGTGCTGTACGCGATCGGCACGGTGTTCGTGATCTTCATGATGGTGTCGGACCGCGCGGTGGCCGTGCACAAGACGGCTGCGTCGATCGATCCCCTGAGCGGCATGCTCAACCGCCGCGGCTTCACCGAGGCCTGCGCCCGGGTGATCGAGCGCGAGTCCGTTGCCGGCCGGCCGGTCACCGTGATGATCTTCGACATCGATCACTTCAAGTCGATCAACGACCGCTTCGGCCATCCCGCGGGCGACGAGATCCTGAAACTGTTCTCCGCCGTGGTAGTCAACAGCCTCAGGATCAGCGATCTGTCGGGCCGGATCGGCGGCGAGGAATTCGCGGCGCTGCTGCCGTGCTCGCTGGAGGAAGGTGTGCTGGTCGCCGAGCGCGTGCGCGAAGCCTTCGAGAACAGCAACATCACCTGCGAGGAAGGCGCGGTCGACACCACGGTCAGTATCGGCGTCGCCGGCGGCCCCGCCGGCACCGAACTCGAGGTGCTGCTGGCCTCGGCCGACACCGCGCTCTACCAAGCCAAGCGCGGCGGCCGCAACCGCGTCGAGGCGGCGGAGGAATTGCCGCTCTCGCTGGAGAACTGGCGGCGCAAGACCGCGGGCCTGCCGGCTTCGGCGCGGCAAAAGCCGGCAAGCGTCCGGGCATGAGTGTGGTAACGAGTGGTTAACCATTCGATCCCATGCTTTCGGGCATGGAGTCGATCCGCCCCCGCAATCCGCAGTCAGCCCTGATGTCGCTCGAAGCGGATGCGGTTTCGGCGCGCAGCGGTTTCGCCTGCCTGTTCTCGGACTCCAATGAGTACGAGACCGCGCTGATCGCCGAACGGCGCGCCCAGGGGCGATACCAGCCGCCGAAGAGCCGCTGGCCGATGGTGATGCTGGCCGGCGTGATGCTGATGGTCGCGGGAACCGTGCTGCTGCTCTCCTGACGTGGGTCACGCGGCCCGCGCCGGCTCCTCCGTCTTGAAGTGATCGATCATCACCTTGGCGATCGCCATCAGCGGCAGCGCCAGCGCCAGCCCCCAGATGCCGAACACGACGCCGAGCAGGATCTGGAACGCGAACAGCGTCGCCGGCGGGATGTCGAGCGCCTGGCGCTGGATGATCGGCGTCAGCACGTAGCTTTCCAGCGCGTGGACGCCGAGGAACAGGATGAAGGCCGACAGCGCCGCGATCCATCCTGTCGCAAGGCTCGCCAGCACCACGATCAGCCCGCCGAGGATCGCGCCGACCGTCGGGATGAAGGCGAGCAGGCCGGCCTGGATGCCGAGGATGAACGAACTCGGAATGCCGATGATGGCAAGCCCGATCCAGGTGACAAGGAACACCGCCGTCATCGTGATGATCTGCGCGATCAGCCAGCGCTCCAGCGTCTCGCCGATGCGGTCGACGATGATTGTCGCCTGCGCGCGGTACTTCGCCGGCGCGATGAACAACAGTCCGGCGCGGTAGATGCTTGGCTGGGCCGCGAAGGCGAGCCCGAGAAACAGCACGATGAAGAAGTTGCCGACGACGCTGACGGTGCCGAGCAGCACCTTCAGCGTCTGGCTGATGATGGCGCCGCCGCTGGAGGCCAGCGCGCCGGCGCCGGGGATGCCATGGGACTGGGACGATGGGGGCGTCGTCGTTGTCGTCACGGCGGTGCCTTCGCCCTTCGCCTCGCCGGCGGCATTGGTGAAATCGAGATAGCTGGTGTCGACCCCGTGCTGTTCGAGGAAGTCCTTGACGCTGCCGAGCTGCGATTTAATCGTGTTGCTCAGCACCGTGGCCTGCTGCGCGATCGTGGTGCCGCCGAGGAACACGATGCCGGACAGCAGCCCGGCCATCGCCAGGCAGACGATCGCAAGCCGCAACGCGTGGGGCAGCTTGGTCAGCCGGCCGAGCAGGGTGGTCATGGCATTGAGGGCGACCCCGAGCAGCATGCCCGCGAACAGCAGGAACAGGGTGGCGGCGAAATGCCAGGCGAAGGTCAGCAGGGCCGCGAACAGCACCACGCCGATCCCGCCGACGGCGATCGCCCATGCCAAGTCGTTGCGGGCCTGCAGGCGATGGTCAGCCGAGTCTGTCACGGGTGATTCCCCCTTCGCGACGGTCCGAAGCAGTCTTTGGCGAAAACCCCGCCGGGATCAAGCTGGCGGGACCGTGCCGGTTTGCCGCTGACGCGCTGCGGCGCCGGGCGCGATTGGTGGTGCCGTCCGGCCGGCTTTGGGTCCCGAGGGGTGCGAATCTGTGCAGGACTGCAAGCCCCCCTGTGCAGATATAGACAGTTGATCCGGCGGGAACTCGAAGGCATGATCGTCTCCGCAACGTCGCAAACTTAGAAGAATCATTGCGCGAGACTTCAATAATGAGACGGCCCGTGGTCGGCGTGATCGGAAACGCCCATCGCATCGAAAATCGTTTCACAGTCCAGATGGTCGGGGAGCGCAACCTTCGCGCGGTTGCCGAGGTGTCGGGCGCGGTGCCGCTGATGTTCGCGGGCAGCCCCGAAATCACCGAGGTCGGCGCCTTGCTCGACGTGGTCGACGGGGTCGTGCTGACCGGGGCCCGCGCCAATGTTCATCCGACCCGTTTCAACACCGAACCGTGTGCCGCCCACGAGCCCTACGACATCCACCGCGACGACGTCGCGCTGGCGCTGTCGGAGGCCTGTGTCGCACGCGGCGTTCCGATCTTCGGTATCTGCCGCGGCCTGCAGGAGATGAACGTCGCCTTCGGCGGCTCGCTGCATCCGGAGATCCGCGAGATTCCGGGCCGCATGAACCACCGGATGCCGCGGCTCGAGAACGGCGAAATCCATCCTGACCCGACCGTTGTGTTCGCCGACCGTCATGACGTCGCACTGACGCCGGGCGGCGCGTTTGCAAAAATCCTCGGCCGGGAGACCATTCGGGTCAATTCGCTGCACGGCCAGGGCATCCTCGAGCCCGGCAAGCGCGTCGTGATCGAGGGCATTGCCGAGGACGGCACCATCGAGGCGATCCGCATCGCGGATGCGCCGGGCTTTGCGCTGGGTGTGCAGTGGCACGCCGAATACGATCCGCAGCGCAATCCGATCAACCGTGCCCTGTTCGAAGCCTTCGGCGACGCGCTGCGCGAGCGGCGGCGGGCGGCGTAGGACGGTTTCACCGCCATCGTCCCTGCGCGTTTAGCATGACGTCGGTCTCCGGAAAACGAGCTGTCGTCCCGGCGAAGGCCGGACCCATACTCCGCAGCGGGTGTTGTGGAGGGGACTCGTCATTGCAGCACTGCTCAACAATGACCATCGATGGTAATGGGTCCCGCCCTTCGCCGGGACGACATTGAGTGTGTCGCGCAGTCTGTGAGTCACACATCCGCGTTCTCGCGACATGTTTTGTCCGAGCTTTGCTCTTCGTTGGGCCCTCTCTTGAGCAGAGGGCGCAGGGAAAGCCGGGTGCCGATCGCACCCATGGGCCCCGAGCAATGGGTAGAAAGCTCGGGGGTAGGACCACAGGTGTAACCGGATACAACCCGGCTTTCCCTGCGCGATGGGTTACGGCTTATACGTGCTCTCCCCGGCGAGACTGGGCTTTGTTGTCACCGTCTCCACAACGCGCATCGCGCAATGTGAAAAGACACCTGCCGTTAGGGCGTCAGGCCTGCACGATTTCGCCGTCCGCCTTGCGCGATCTCGTCAGTCACACGCTCGGCGTCCACCGCATCTCGACCCACGTTCGTGACGACCGCGAAGCGCCCCTCGATCGGGTGAGACGGGGAATTGATACACTGAGCTGCGCTTCGGATAAAGCGAAATATTTTCGCGCGCGAGGATTGACAGGTTTTTGCTGAGTTGCCCGTCGGGTCGGCTTGGCGCACCTTGGTTTGGCAAGCCATGAGCCGCGCGGCAGGCGAGTGGATCGTCCCCAACGCAAAGTGTGTTGTCCCTGCAACGTCCCAAGAGTTCCGTTGAGCGTCGCACCTGTTAGGACTTCACTGTGTGGCGAATTCCCCGTTTAATAATGGCGGACCTGAGGCAAAGATTTTACCACCAAGACGTTCATTTAAGATCAGGTTCAAGAGGCCGCTGACCAGCGCCAGCGGCCTCTTCGTGTTGCTTCATTGATCGCAAATGCAGGTATGAGCGTTGCCGCGTCGATGGCGCGCAGGAAGCAGGCACGTCACGGCATTAGCGCACTGACCATGGCCATGCCGGCGGTTGCGGTTTGGCGGTGGCGTGCGGCCGCGCCGGGGGTGGCGCCGGTTTGCGCGTTTGGGCAACATTGGCCGACGGCCGCGCGCGCGGCAGGGGTATTTCCGGGGTTACCGTTGGCTGTTCGGGGCTCACCTTTGGCTCCGCGGCGTTGGCGGTGACACCGGCCAGCTGTTCCTGGCTTGCGTTGAGCCGCTCGGTGACCGTCTCGCTTTCGCGCGCCATCTGATCCTGGGTCGCCTTGATCTGGTCGATGATATCCTTGCTGCGCGCCATTTCGGCTTGGCTCGCCTCGAGTTGGCTTGCGAGGTTCTTATGGTCGCGGACCAATTGTTCCTGCCTCACCTCAAGCTGTTCGACCGCTTGCCTCAAGGCAGCGAGATCACGCGCCATCGGTTGAAGCTGCTGCGCCAGGTCGGAAGAAAGTGCGGCGGCAGTCGGCGCAACGTCTTTCGGCGCGGCGTCTTTCGGTGGGGTTTGCGCAGGAGGTGAGGAGTGCCCAGAGGAGGCCACCATCGCCGTATCTGTGGGTGACGACCACCACCAAGCAGCGCCACCAATGCATGCTGCCAGCACAGAACCGACAAGAGCCAGGTGGCGCCAATCCGCCAATCGATGAACCGTCGCTAGCGGCGCGCGAAACGCCTTCATGGTGGTCGGCGGGTCGGAAGGAGTGACTCCCGCTTCGCGCGCGAGGTTCGAAAGCTGCTCTTCCAAGCTCGCGAGCCGCCCTTCCGCGCTCCTGTCATCCAGCATGGAATCCATTTTGTGCTCCGTATCAAATGCAAGGTCACCCGCCTTGAGAGCAGATCCGCTCTTCGGCGTGCTAACATTCAACGGGACCCGGATGGGTATTTGCAGCTTAAGCTTCCCAGGGATGAGGATGCGGCCTGTACGTCACATCGTCTTTCTTTTATCAGCTCACCCTTCCTGAACTGTCCCGACGATTTTGACCGAGATATTGTTCGTCCGCAATCGGGAACACCGCTTGCCATGGAGCGCTCGAGCTCGTGGATCGGGGCCCTGTTTGGCCGCCTCACGGTATCGAGCTCGAACATCTGATGCGTCCCGGAGCCGAGGTACTTCGAGGTGTCGTTAGTCGGCGTTGAGAGTGTCGCCAAGCGCCGGGGAGGGCTGGGCCGGACCCCGAACGCGGGGATGCGGAGCGCTGCATGTTCGGCAGGCGACCATGTCGGCATCCTGCATGGCGCGTTCGGCCGGTGCCTGACCGTGGCGCCAGACATGTACTCCGGGGCCTTCACGCGGATTCTCAGTATGTTGAGTTGCGCTGCTGGCGAGATGTCCCGCTGGTTGACAGGCCGCAGCTGTTCTTCCGGTATCGAGCGCGCGCCGGAAACGGTCTTTCTCCGTACTAATACGGATACGAAAGTGGCGGATTGCCGCGCCGGACTCGGCTAAGCAACAGGGATATTTGCTCCGGCGCCGACACCCCTTTCCGGATTACTGTTTTTCCTTTTCCATTTTCGGTGCAGCCGACACGAGGGGGTGGTCGGGATGAATTTGTCGGGCCGTCTGGCGATGGGGATGATGTTTCCCGTCGCCGCGCTCCTGCTCGCGCTGGGCTTCATCCATGGCGTGACCTGGCCGGGCATTCTGCTCGCGGGTGGCGCGGTTGCGGTGGTATTGATGACGGCTGAGGTGATTGCGAGATCGCTGTCCAGGACGCCCGCCCAGCTGGTGCGGGCTGCGGAGGCGCTGTCGCGCGGCCAGCAGGTCACGCTCGGCTCGAGCGATGACGGCGAGACCGCTCAGCTTGCGGCGACGCTGGCCGAATTGTCGGCGCAGCTGGGCAGCAGGCAGCACCTGCTGGAGAAGACCGTCGAGAGCATCCGCGATCCGGTGGTGGTCGCCGACGAGCACGGGATGATCGTGATCGTCAACGCCGCGGCGCGGCGGCTGTACAGCGTCGAACCCGGGTTTGATACCCTGACCGGCGTTCGCACCTTCCAGAACTATTATGCCGACGGCACCACCGTGATGCCGATCCCGGACACGCCGATGGCGCGTGCGCTGCGCGGCGATAACGTCGACGATTTCGAGCTGATCGTCAAACCGCAACCGCCGCAACCGGCCGTATTCCTTGTCGTCAACGCGCGGCCGCTGCGCGACGATACCGGCAATCTGCGGGGCGCGGTCGCCGTGCTGCACGACGTCACCGCGCAGCGGCGGGCACACCAGGCGCTGGTCGAGAGCGAGCAGATGGCGCAGGCCATCGTCAGGACCGCGCTCGACGCCTTCGTCCAGACCGACCAGGACGGCTTCATTCTCGACTGGAGCCCGCAGGCCGAGGCGCTGACTGGCTGGACGCGGTCCGAGGCGGTCGGCCATCGGGTGGTCGAACTGGTGTTTCCGGAGGAGCTGCGCCTTGCGCACCGGCAGCGGATCACCCGCTTCCTGCAGGAAACCGCGGCCGGCGGCATGGGCATGCGCTATGAAACGGCGTGCCTGCACCGCGACGGTCACCGGTTCTATGTCGAGGTGTCGCTCAACGCGCTGCGCCGCGGCGACGGCTGGATCATCAATTCCTTTGTCAGGGATGTCAGCCAGCGCCGGATCGCCGAGGAGCAGTTGATCCAGGCGCAGAAGTCGGAATCGCTGGGGCGGCTGACCGGCGGCATCGCGCACGACTTCAACAACATGCTGACCGTGATCACCGGCACGATCGAGATCCTCGCCGACGGCGTCAAGGACAACCCGCAGCTTGCTGCGATCGCCAAGCTGATCAGCGATGCCGCCGATCGCGGCGCGCAGCTCACCTCGAGCCTCCTGGCATTCGCGCGCAAGCAACCACTGCAGCCCGCCGAGACCGACGTCAACGACCTGGTCGGCGAGGTGGTCCGGCTGCTGTCGCAGACGCTCGGCTCGCAGACCGAGATCAGGACGGAGCTCGGCCGCAACGCCTGGCTCGCCTTCGTCGACCGCAGCCAGCTTGGTGCCGCGCTGGTCAATCTCGCCATCAATGCGCGCGATGCCATGCCTGACGGCGGCACGCTGAGCTTTGCGACCCGCAACATCCAGCTCGGGATTCCCGACGCCGTGACGTGCGGCGTCGAGCGCGCCGGCGATCATCTCGTGATCGAGGTGACCGATACCGGCACCGGCATTTCGCCGACGCATCTGGAGAAGATCTTCGATCCGTTCTTTTCCACCAAGGAGGTCGGGCAGGGCGCCGGGCTCGGGCTCAGCATGGTGTTCGGCTTCGTCAAGCAAAGCGGCGGCGGTATCGAGGTCAAGAGCGAGCAGGGGCGCGGCACCATCTTCAGGATCTATCTGCCGAAGGCCGACGGCACCGCACAGCGCGCGGCGGAGGAGGACGATCTGCCCGTCAGGGGTGGCGACGAGACGATCCTGTGCGTCGAGGACGACCCTACGATCCGGGACTATGTCACGGGCCAGCTCGAAAGCCTCGGCTACCACGTGTTGGTCGCGGCAAACGCGGACGTCGCGCTCGAAATCGTCAAACGCGGCACCGCGTTCGACCTTCTGTTCACCGATATCGTGATGCCCGGCAGCATGAACGGCCGGCAATTGGCGGAGACACTGATGGCGGGGCGCCCGGCGCTGCGGGTGCTGTTCACCTCGGGCTACAGCGACGGCGTGCTGCCTGCGCAGCAGGGGCGTGGCGGGCACGGCATTCCGCTGCTCATCAAGCCCTATCGGCGCGGCGAACTGGCGCGGATGCTGCGGCGCTGCCTTGATCTTCAGGTCGACTTTCAGGGCGATCCGGTTCCACAGCCTTATTCCGTGCAGCCCGATCTCGAACGCTTCCTGCGCGAGAATCCGCCCGGGAAGACGTAGACCGCGGCGTCGCCTGGATGCCAACGGGTCCGCAACGCGCGGCCCGATGATAAACTGCGCGAAACCCAACATCCCCGATGCGGCCGCTGGGTTTCGCTTCGCTCTACCCATGCTACGCGCTAAGCTCCCGCGACAAAGGCGCGGCCGGTCAACGGCCCGATCTCAGGGAGTATGGAATGCAGGACCGCAAATGGTCGAGGCGCGACTGGCTCAAGGTGACGGCGGCCACCGCCGCCGGCATGGTATTCGCAGAGCCGCTGCGCGCGGCGGCGCCGCCGGCGGAAGCCGTGACGCCGGAGCTGATCGCAGCCGCGAAGAAGGAAGGCAAGATCTCGTTCTACAGCGCGCTGGAACTGAACACGGCCGAGCGTCTCGCGCGTGACTTCGAGCAGAAATATCCCGGAATCAGCGTCCGCGTCGAGCGCTCCGGCGCGGAGCGCATCTTCCAGCGCATCGCGCAGGAGCAGGGCAGCGGCATCAACGCCGTCGACGTCGCCAATTCCACCGATCCCGCGCATTATCTCGATTGGAAGAAGAACGACTGGCTCGCGGCCTATGTCCCGGAGGACGTCGCCAGGCATTTTCCGGCCGACCAGATCGATCCCGACGGCACCTCGGCGACATCCTGCGCCTGGTTCGAGGTGATCGGCTACAACACCGAGCAGGTGAAGCGCGAGGAGGCGCCGAAGAGCTACGCCGACCTGCTCGATCCCAAGTGGCGCGGCAAGATCGTCAAGGGTCACCCGAGCTATTCCGGCGCGATCATGACCGCGACCTTCGTGCTGGCACGCGACCTCGGCTGGCCGTATCTGGAGAAGCTTTCGCAGCAGCGGGTGATGCAGGTGCAGTCGGCAGCCGATCCACCGAAAAAGATCCTGCTCGGCGAGCGCGCGGTGATGGCCGACGGCAACGACTATAACCTCGTGCTGGCCAAAGATCAGGGCAAGCCTGTCGAGGTGGTCTATCCAACCGAAGGCGCGCCGCTGATCATCGTCCCCAGCGGCATCTTCAAGAACGCGCCGAACCCGAATGCCGCGCGGCTGTTCCAGAGCTATTTCTTCAGCGCCGAGACCCAACAGATGCTGGCCGACGAATTCGCGCACCGTTCGTTCCACGGCAAGGTGAAGGAGAAGGCCGGGCACGTGCCGCTCGACAAACTGAAAATGCTGAAAGCCGATCCGGCCCAGGTGCAGGTGCAGTCCGAGGAGATCAAGGCGAAGTACGCCAAGCTGTTCCGGGTGTGACGCGCTGCGATCAGGCCGCACGGATCGATCGCTGCGCGCGGTAGGCCTGGAGTGAGGTGAGCGTGAGCTTGCGGAAGGCTTTTCGAAAGCTGCTCTCGTCCTCATAGCCGGTGGCGCGGGCGATCGCCTTGATCGGCTGCGCTGTGGTCTCCAGCAGCGTGCGGGCGTGCTCGACGCGGCGACGCATGATGAAGGCCTGCGGAGGCTCGTGGGTCAGTTCGCGGAAGCGGCGGTTCAGCGTGCGTTCGCTGAGGCCGAGCGCGTGTGCGAGGCCGCGCACCGTGATCGGGTTCTTGCCGGTGCGGCGCACCAGCATGTCCGCCTTGATCAGCAGCGGATCCTGGCCGAGCATGTAGCCGAGCGGCATGAAGATCGCCTGGGTGCGCTGCGCGGTGTCGATCACCGCATAGTCGGCGCAAACCTTTGCGACCTCAGCGCCTTCGACGAGCTCGACGCCGGCGGACGGCGGCTCGCCAAGGCGAAGGTGTAGTCGCGTACAAAAACAAAAGGCGCTTCCGGTGGAAGCGCCTTTCGCATCGGTGAGTGCTGTAGAGAGCTTACAGCGAGTAGTACATCTCGAACTCGACCGGGTGCGGGGTCATCTCGAAACGGGCGACCTCGGTCATCTTGAGCTCGATATAGGCGTCGATGAAGTCGTCGTCGAACACGCCGCCGTTCTTGAGGAACGCGCGGTCCTTGTCGAGGCTCTCGAGCGCCTCGCGCAGCGAGCCGCACACGGTCGGGATCTGCTTCAACTCTTCCTTCGGCAGATCGTAGAGGTCCTTGTCCATCGCCGGACCCGGATCGATCTTGTTCTTGATGCCGTCGAGGCCGGCCATCAGCATCGCGGCGAAGCCGAGATAGGGATTGGCCATCGGGTCGGGGAAACGCACCTCGACGCGCTTGGCCTTCGGGTTCGCGGTGTAGGGGATGCGGCAGGACGCCGAACGGTTGCGCGCCGAGTAGGCGAGCAGCACCGGGGCTTCATAGCCCGGGACCAGACGCTTGTAGGAGTTGGTGGACGGGTTGGTGAAGGCGTTGATAGCCTTGGCGTGCTTGATGATGCCGCCGATATAGTGCAGGCAGGTCTCCGACAGGTCGGCGTATTTGTTGCCGGCGAAGGTCGGCTTGCCGTCCTTCCAGATCGACTGGTGGACGTGCATGCCCGAGCCGTTGTCGCCATAGACCGGCTTCGGCATGAAGGTGGCGGTCTTGCCGTAGATGTGGGCGACCTGGTGGATGCAGTACTTGTAGACCTGCATCTGGTCGGCCATCAGCGTCAGGGTGTCGAACTTCATGCCGAGCTCGTGCTGGGCCGACGCCACCTCGTGGTGGTGCTTCTCGACCTTGACGCCCATCTTGGCCATCGCGCCGAGCATCTCCGAGCGCATGTCCTGCACCGAGTCCTGCGGCGGCACCGGGAAGTAGCCGGCCTTGGTGCGGATGCGGTGGCCGAGGTTGCCGCCCTCATATTCGGTCGCCGAGTTGATCGGCAACTCGGAGGAGTCGAGGCGGAAGCCGGTGTTGTAGGGTTCGGCCGAATAGCGCACGTCGTCGAACACGAAGAATTCGGCCTCGGGGCCGACGAACACGGTGTCGCCCACGCCCATCGACTTCACCATCGCCTCGGCCTTCTTGGCGATGCCGCGGGGGTCGCGGTTGTAAGGCTCGCCGGTGGTCGGCTCGAGCACGTCGCAGGTGATGACCATGGTGGTCTCGGCGAAGAACGGGTCGATCGTCGCGGTGACCGGGTCGGGCATCAGGCACATGTCGGATTCATTGATCGCCTTCCAGCCGGCGATCGACGAGCCGTCGAACATCGTTCCCTCGGCGAAGATGTCATCGTCGATCATGCTGACGTCGAAGGTGACGTGCTGCCACTTGCCGCGCGGATCGGTGAAGCGCAGGTCGACGTATTTGACGTCGTTGTCCTTGATCGATTTCAGGACGTCTTTGGCGGTCTTCATGAATACCCCTTATGGATGTACGGGTCGGTTTCCAGCGGAGAGCGACGTTATTCCCGCTTTTGGCGAGTTCGTGTGACTACTCAAACGAAATCAGGCTGCCGAAGCAGCCTTTTTTCTCTTTTGCCGTCAGAAAATCCGGATAGCACCGCCCTTAAATAGCGTCCAGCCCGGATTCGCCGGTCCGGATGCGGATGGCTTCCTCGATGTTGGAGACGAAGATCTTGCCGTCGCCGATCCGGCCGGTCTGCGCGGCGCGGCGGATCGCGTCGATCGCCTTCTCGACGAGGTCGTCGCCGATCACGATCTCGATCTTCACCTTGGGCAGGAAGTCGACGATGTATTCCGCACCGCGATAGAGTTCGGCATGGCCCTTCTGGCGGCCAAATCCCTTGGCCTCGGTCACGGTGATGCCTTGCAGTCCGACTTCCTGGAGCGCTTCTTTCACCTCGTCGAGCTTGAAGGGCTTGATGATGGCTTCAATCTTCTTCACTGAGCGCCTCCCGGGCATTGCAGATTGCAGGGTCGAGTTCGATGCGCGTGGGGCGCAGTCTGGTTGGTCTTAAGGCTTCCGGCCGGTGGCCGGAAACACGCGCAATGGTCGCATGGAGCGGCCTTGCGCGCGGCTTCCTCAAAAGCAGGGTCTATGCCAAGTTGTTAAGGTCCCCGATTTCGGAATGTTATCAGCCTTTTAACAGGCAATCGGCTGATATCGAACCACATGGGCTATGATATCCAAGCCTAACAAATAGGCAAATAGATCAAACCGTATGCAGTCGGCCAGTAGAAACCCCGCGAACGTTACAGGAATTGCCTCTCGAAAAGGCGAAGCGATTGAGGATACGGCATGGACGTTCTGACGACGACCGAGATGGAACGCGCCGACCGGCTGACCATCGCAGCCGGAACGCCGGGCTTCGCGCTGATGATGAGCGCCGGTCAGGCCGTCGCGGAAGCCGCGATGGACCTGGTCGAGGAGGGGCCGATCGTGGTGGTCGCCGGCCGCGGCAACAATGGCGGCGACGGCTTTGTCGCCGCCGCCGAGCTTGCCGCGCGCGGCCGCGAGGTCTCGGTGATCCTGCTCTGCGAGCGCGACAGCCTGCAGGGCGATGCGGCGCTGGCGGCGAAGGGCTGGAAATATCCGGTGCTGCCGTTCAACCCGCAGGCGCTCGGCAAGCCGGCGCTGATCATCGACGCGCTGTTCGGTGCCGGCCTCAACCGGCCGGTGAAGGGCGATCCGCTGGAGATGATCGGGGCGATCAATGCCAACGGTACGCCGGTGCTGGCGGTCGATCTGCCGAGCGGCATCAACGGCACGACAGGCGCCGTGATGGGGGCCGCCGTGCAGGCGGCCGAGACCGTCACGTTCTTCCGCAAGAAGCCCGCGCATCTGTTGCTGCCGGGCCGGATGTATTGCGGCCGGGTGCGCGTCGCCGACATCGGCATCGCCGCGCAGGTGCTCGACGAGATAAAGCCGCTGACCGCGGAGAACTTGCCGGAGGCCTGGCGCTGGTCGTTTCCGGTGCCCCGGATCGACGGCCACAAGTACGCGCGGGGGCATGCCGTCGTGGTGTCGGGCGATCTCGCCTCGACCGGCGCGGCACGGCTTGCCGCGCGTGCCGCGCTGCGCGCCGGCGCCGGCCTCGTGACGCTGGCCTCGCCGCGCGATGCGCTTGCCGTCAATGCGGCGGCGCTGACCGCGGTGATGGTGCGCGCGGTCGACAATCCGATCCAGTTCGCCGAGCTGCTCGGCGACAAGCGCCTCAATGCCTGCGTGATCGGTCCGGGCGCCGGGGTCAGCGCGCGGACCCGTGACTTCGTCCACACCGCGCTGTCGGCGCAGCGGCATCTGGTGCTCGACGCCGACGCGCTGACCAGCTTTGCCGGCGCGCCGGACCGGCTGTTCGAGGCGATCAAGGCAAGCGACGGGCAGCAGGTGGTGCTGACGCCGCATGAGGGCGAGTTTCCGCGGCTGTTCAGCGATATCTCCAACAAGCATCCCGGCCGTTCCAAGCTCGAGCGCGTGCGCGCGGCGGCCGAGCGCTCCGGCGCGGTGGTACTGCTGAAGGGCGCCGACACGGTGATCGCGTCTCCCGACGGCCGCGCCACCGTCGCCGCCAACGCGCCGCCGTGGCTCGCCACCGCCGGCGCCGGCGACGTGCTGTCAGGCATCATCGCGGGTTTCCTGGCGCAGGGCGTCGCGGCCTTCGAGGCCGCCAGCATCGGCGTCTGGATGCACGGCGAGAGCGCGAGCGAGGCGGGCCCCGGCCTGATCGCGGAAGATCTCACCGAAGTGCTGCCCGCCGTGTTCCGCCGCCTCTATGACGAATTCGGGATTGAGTATTAGGCGGCTCACGCCGGCCGACACGGATGCCGCCGCGGGCGTGCATCGCGCGGCGTTCGACGAGACGCTGCCGTGGCTCGCCGGCCCGCGCACGCCCGACGAAGATCGCTGGTTCTATCGCGAGCAGATGTTTGCTACCTGCACGCTGTGGGGGGGGGCGTTCGACGGCGCGGCGATGAGCGGCGTGATCGCATTCCGCGACGGCTGGATCGGGCAGCTCTACGTGCTGCCGGGCGCACAGGGCCGCGGCATCGGCGGCGCGCTGCTCGAGATCGCAAGACCCGGACCGGCTGCAGCTCTGGACGTTTCAATGCAACGCCCGCGCGCCGCTTCTACGAGACGCGCGGTTTTGTCGCGGATGAGGAGACCGACGTCATCGGCGACGAGGAGAGGGAGCCCGGCGTGCGCTATCGCTGGACGCGCGGGCCGGCGGGTGAGTGATATTGACCGGAATAGCTGACAGCAGGCAGGCCCGGGGATAGGACCGGGCTCGCGGTAAGGCGAAATATCGTCTGGCTATCCGCCACCTTTTGAGCACTTAATGCCTGTATCGACCAGTGAATGTACCCTTGAGCCTTGAGGTTTGTGGTACGGACCGGAGCAACATGACGAGTCCCTGCCGCGTCCTCATGATCTATCCGAAGTTCGTTCCGGATTCTTTCTGGAACTATACGGAGGCTTGCGAACTCGTCGGCGCGAAGTATCCGGCGGCGCCACTCGGACTGATCACCGTGGCCGCCATGCTGCCGAAGCACTGGGAGATTCGCCTCGTCAACCGTAACACCGAGCCTTCGACCGACGCGGACCTCGACTGGGCCGATCTCGTCATGATCGGCGGTATGCTCAACCAGCAGCCTGATTTTCTCCACCTGATCGATCTCGCCCACCGGCACGGCAAGCCGGTATGTGTCGGCGGGCCCGACGTCTCCTCCAGCCCGCACCTCTACGCGGATGCGGACTTCCAGGTGATCGGCGAGGCCGAGCACATCATCGAGGAATTCATCGCCGCTTGGGAACGCGGTGAGCGCAAGGGCGTGTTCACCGCCGAGAAATTCAAGATCGATGTCACGCTAAGCCCGATGCCCCGCTACGATTTGATCAAGTTCGAGCATTATCTCTTCATTGGCGTGCAGTATTCGCGCGGCTGCCCGTTTACCTGCGAGTTCTGCGACATTATCGAGCTGTACGGGCGCGTGCCGCGTACCAAAACCCCCGATCAGATTCTCGCCGAGCTGCAAGCGCTCTACGATCACGGTTATCGAGGGCACGTCGATTTCGTCGACGACAATTTCATCGGCAACAAGAAAAACCTCCGAGTCTTGCTGCCGCGGCTCAAAGCCTGGCTGGAAGAGCGGGACTATCCGTTCGAATTCTCGACCGAAGCCTCGATCAATATCGCTGACGACAGCGAACTGCTGCAGGCAATGAAGGACGCCAACTTCTTCGGCATTTTCGTCGGCATTGAGAGTCCGGATCCAGAGACCCTCGTGCAGATGAAGAAAAAGCAGAACACCAGGCGCAACATCGCCGAGAGCGTTCACAAGATCTATGACTATGGCATGTTTGTCACCGCGGGTTTCATCGTCGGGTTCGATACCGAAAAAGTCTCGATGGCACAGGCGATGATCGACTTCATCGAGGAGGCGAGCATTCCAGTCTGCATGGTTGGACTGCTCTATGCGCTGCCTGGCACACAGCTGACGCGGCGGCTGGCTAAGGAAGGCCGACTGCACGAGGGCCATGATCTCATGAAGGTCGAGCAGGCGGGCGACCAGTGCACGCTGGGCTGCAATTTCGACACCAAGCGTCCGCTTCGTGACATCCTCACGGATTACAAGGCCGTGCTCGGGCACGTGTACAGCCCGACGGGATATGCAGGACGGCTGTCGCGGCTTGCCGCCATGCTCGACCGGTCGGACCGGCGCCGCGACCTGCCGGATGGCGACATGCGCAAGAGGCTTGGCGGCATCGAAGGCGTACACAAGATCATAAGTGCCCTGCCGGAGGTTCGCGAGCCGTTCTGGAAGACCTTCGTCGAGGTCGCCAAGTCCAATCCGGGCGCGCTGCGTTACATCGTGATGCTGATGGCGCTGTACTTGCACTTCGGGCCGTTCTCGAAATACGTGATCGGTGTGATTGACCGCCGGATTGCCGAGTTGGACGCTACACCTCCGGTGAGGGCCGGGGCGCTTGTGCAATGAGTTGATCTAGTCTGCCGTTTGATGGACGGCAAAGTTCGCTACAGCTTCGGAGTGCATGGGGCCCAACGAACCATAGTTGATCCGGCACTCGCGCTTCTGCAGCACGATAATCTTGACGGCGACCGTGCAACCCGGACAGAGGCTGATCCTTGGGACGCGGCAATTCGGATTGAAGCCGCCTCTCGCCTCGGCCACGCCGGTTGCGGACATCGACAGGACGAGGACCGAAAGGCAGAAAATGATGATTGAGGTTCGAGGCATCTGAAGGTTCTTCATTGACCTACCCGCATCTGGCTCAGCCATACTGAAAGGGCTCCGGGTGAGCGGCACGTTACGTTTCATTGCCCAGGGCGAACTGGAGATCGCCGGACCTCTCCCATGAGCGTGATTGGCATTGATCGGCTGAACTGAACAACTCGTCAGATATTTGTGTTTCCGCGATCGGTTCGACTGACCTATAGGATCGGCATCCTTGTCACTTGCGCGGAACAGTCTGATGATCGCACCGAGCAGCCAGCTCTCTACCGCCGCACGGACCGCCGGTGCGCTTCACCACGACGTCGACCCTGCGTCCTATCGCGCGGCGATGCGCCACCACGCCGGTGCGGTGACGATCCTATCGGCGGGCGGGCCGGGCGACAGAACGGGCATGACGGCGACGTCGGTCTGTTCGCTGTCGGACGCGCCGCCGCGGCTGATCGCCTGCGTCAACCGTTCGGCGAGCGCGCATGGCCTGATCCGGCGCACCGCAGCCTTCGGCGTCAACATGCTGCACGCCGACCAGGCCGAACTGGCCAATGTGTTCGCCGGCCGCCGCGGCATCGAGCGGGACGATCGGTTTTCCGACGCCGACGGCTGGCTGTCGCTTGCCACCGGCACGCCGATCCTTAAGGGTGCGCTGATCGGGCTCGACTGCGAGCTGATCGACGAGCATGCGCACGACACGCATTCGATTTTCGTCGGCGCGGTCCGCGCGATGCATCTGCGGGAGGGGGAGACGCCGCTGATCTATTTTGGTGGCGCGTTCTGCGGATTGGCCCGGCGGGCCTAGGGCCGCGGCTTGAGAAATTTGTGAATCACTGATGTCAGCGCGCCGGCGGCCGGCGAGAACGATTGTCCGCGCAGCGAGACGATGCAGACCGTGCGCTCCAACGTCGGATTGACGATCGGCAGCGCCTGCATCGTCTTCCTGATCGGCCGCGGCAAGGCGACCTTCGGCAGGATGCCGACGCCGAGGCCGGCGCCGGCCAGCGCGGCCAGCGTGTAGCTGTGCTCGACCTCGAACTTGATCTTCATCTGCAGATTGCGCGTGGCGAGCGCGCGCTCCAGCATCGAGCGCAGCGCCGCCGATTTTGAGTTGAGCAGGATCGGATAGGCGGACAGCTCGGTCAGGTCGACCGCGCTGCGCTTGCGAAACGGAAACGCCTTCGTCGCCAGCGCATAGATCGGGTCGTTGAACAGCGGCGCAAACTGAAACTCGGTCGAGCCGTCCGTCTCCGGCCCGATGCCGAAATCCGCCTCGCGCCGGCGCAGGCAGTCCAGCATGTCCTCGGCCGCAAGCTCGCGCAGATTGATGTTGATGCCGGGATAGCTCGCCTGGAAGGCATGCAGCGCCTGCGGCAGGATGGTCGCGGCAATGGTGGGAACGCAGGCCAGCGACAGCGTGCCGCGCTGGATGTCGATGACCTCGCGGATCTCGCGCAGGCCGTTCTCCCATTCGCCGAGCGCGCGCCGGGCATGCGTCAGCAGTTGCAGTCCCTCCGCGGTCAGCTCGACGCGCCGCGTGGTGCGATGAAACAGGGCGGCGCCGACCTGGTCCTCCAGCAGCTTGATCTGCATGCTGACCGCGGATTGCGAGCGGTTGAGCTGCTCGGAGGCCTGGCGAAAGCTCTTGTTCTCGGCGACCGCGATGAACATGTGCAGCAGCTTGAAATTGATCTGCGACATCGTTTTGCCCCGCGGAGGATTGTCCCAAAGACCTGAACAGTTCTTAAGATAATCTCGTTAGAAAGATCAGTGCCGGACATCTAGCATGGTTGTGTTGGCCGCGGGAGACGATCCTGCGGCGCGATGCAGAAAAGATGCTCCAATGTCCTTCACCGTCACCAAGCCGCGCACGCGCCGCGTCCAGCGTTCCGAACTCGCGGTTCCCGCCACCTCGACCCATTTCTTCGAGCGCGCCGCGAGTAGCGCCGCCGATTTCATCTTCCTCGATCTGGAGGACGCGGTTGCGCCGCCGCGAAAACCCGAGGCGCGCGAGATCGCGATCGAGGCGCTGAACCGGATCGACTGGGGCAACAAGACGCTGGCGGTGCGGATCAACGGGCTCGACACCGAATGGGCGCATCGCGACATCATCGAGATCGTCAGCCGCGCGCCGCGCCTCGACCTCGTCATGGTGCCGAAGGTCGGCACCGCATTCGACGTCCGTTTCGTCGATGCGCTGCTGACGGGGCTCGAGCGCGAGTTCCCGCGCGCAAGGCCGCTGGGCATCGAGATCCTGATCGAGACCACGCTGGGGCTCGCCAATGTCGAGGACATCGTGCAGGCGTCGGAGCGGCTGGAGGCTGTGATCTTCGGCATCGGCGATTACTCGATCGACCTGCGCACCTGCGGCGAGATTATCGGCGCCTCCGATCGGCGCTATGCCGTGCTCGCCGATGCGGGCGAGGGCGGCGCGCGCCGCGTGCACTGGAACGACCAGTGGCACTTCGCGCTCGCCCGGATCGCCAATGCCTGCCGCGCCCACGGCCTGCGGGCGATCGACGGCCCCTATGCCAATTTCGGTGATGCCGCAGGTTTTCGCGCCAGTGCGGCGCGGGCGGCCGCGCTTGGTTTCGAAGGCAAATGGGCGATCCATCCCTCGCAGCTCGAAACTGCGAACGAGGTGTTCTCGCCGACCGCACGAGAGATCGGCTGGGCGCGCGAGATCACAGCCAAGATTCAATCCGCCAGCGCCGGCGGCGACGGCGCCTTCGGGCAGGACGGCGTGCTGATCGATCTTGCGGTGCTCAAGCGCGCGCAGGCGATTATCGACCGCAACGACGCAATTCAGGCGGCGGGCAGGGCGGGAGCGCGCGATGTCGCATGAGTCACCGCTTGCCGGAATTCGCGTGCTCGATATCGCAACCTTCGTGGCGGCGCCGTTCTGCGGGACGGTGCTGTCCGACTTCGGCGCCGAGGTGATCAAGATCGAGCAGCCGGGCACAGGCGATCCCCTGCGCCGGTTCGGAACGCCGAGCGACTGCGGCGACACCTATGTCTGGCTCAGCGAAGCCCGCAACAAGAAGTCGGTGACGCTCGATCTGCGCAGCGAGCGGGGCGCCGCGCTGTTTCGCGAACTGGTCCGCCAATCCGACGTGGTGCTGGAGAACTTCCGGCCCGGCACGCTGGAGAAATGGGGGCTCGGCTTCGAGGCGCTGCGCGAGATCAACCCAAAGCTCGTGATGCTGCGCATCAGCGCCTATGGGCAGGACGGCCCGCTGCGCGACAAGCCCGGCTTTGCCCGGATCGCGCACGGCTTCAGCGGGCTCGCTCATCTTGCCGGCGAGGCGGGACGGGCGCCGGTGATGCCGGGATCGACCTCGCTCGCCGACTATATTTCCGGGCTATGGGGCGCGCTCGGCGTGCTGCTGGCGCTGCGCCATGCCGAAGCCACCGGACACGGGCAGGTGGTCGATATCGGGCTCTATGAATCGGTGTTTCGGCTGCTTGATGAAATGGCGACCGTGTTCGCCAAGACCGGCTTCGTCCGCGAACGCCTCGGCGCCGACACTGTCAATGTCGTGCCGCACAGCCATTACCAGACCGCCGACGGCAAATGGGTGGCGCTGGCCTGTTCGAGCGACAAGATGTTCGAGCGCCTGGCGCAGGCGATGCGGCGGCCGGATCTCGCGACTGACTCGCGCTATGCGGCCATGGCCGGCCGCTTGGCGCGGCGCGAGGAGGTCAACGGGATGGTCGCCGACTGGATCGGCTCCATGCCGCTGGAGGCGGCGCTTGCCGAATGCGAGCGTTACGACGTGCCCTGCGGGCCGATCTACAGCATCGCGGACATCTTCGCCGACCCGCAGTACCGCGCCCGCGGCAACATCGCCGAGGTGGCCTCGCGCGCGGGGCCGATCGCGGTGCCGAGCGCGATTCCCAAGATGTCGCGCACGCCGCCACAGTTCAAGCACGCCGGCGTCGCGCTCGGCGCGCACACCGACGAAGTCCTGACCTCGCTTGCCGGCGCAACCGCTGCGGCGCTCGCCGCGCTGCGCAGCGACGGGGTGATCTGACATGCCCCAATTCTCCCGCGGCCACGAAGGAACCACGCCATGACCAGGCAGATGAAATTGATCGGCTTCCTGCAGGCCCAGAATTGCTCGAACTATCCCGCCTCCTGGCGTCATCCGGACTCGAAGCCGAATTGGTTCTCGCGCGACTATTATCAGGAGATCGGGCGGACGCTGGAGCACGGCAAGTTCCATCTTGCCTTCTTCGACGACCGCCTCGCGATCCCTGATCGCTTCGGCGACGATTTTCGCGAGACCATCCGCCACGGCGTGCGCGCGGCGAAGCTCGATCCGGTCTCGGTCGCGCTGACGATGGGATTGGCGACCGAGCGGCTCGGCATCGGCGTGACCTATTCGACCACCTATTACGAGCCGTTCCACGTCGCGCGGGTGTTCGCAACGATGGACCTGCTGCTGAACGGCCGCGCGGCCTGGAACGTGGTGACCTCGCTGAACGACTCCGAGGCGGCGAATTTCGGTGCCTCGCAGCATCTCAGCCACGATCTGCGCTACGACCGCGCCGACGAGTTCATGGAGGTCGTGCTCGGTCACTGGAACAGCTGGGAGGACGGCGCCGTCAGCTTCGACCGCGAGAGCGGGCTGTTCGCCGATCCGGCCAAGGTGCACCGGCTCGACCATCAGGGGCAGTTCTTCCGCTCGCGCGGCCCGTTCACGGTGCCGCGCTCGCGGCAGGGCCATCCGGTGATCATTCAGGCCGGCCAGAGCGGTCGCGGCAAGACCTTCGCGGCACGCTGGGGCGAATTGATCTTCGTGATCTATCCCAATCTCGACATCGCCAAGAAGCAATATGCCGACCTCAAGGGAACGCTGGCCAAGACGGGCAGGGACATCAGCATCGCGCCGGCGGTCTATCCGGTCGTCGCCGAGACCCAGGCCGAGGCCGAGGACAAGTTCGCGGCAATCAGCCGGCTCGCCAAGCCGATCGATGCGCTGACGCTGTTGTCGGAGGTGCTGAACTACGATTTCGCGGCCAAGCCGATGGACGAGCCGTTCACGTCGGATGAGCTGGCATCGATCAGCGGATTGCAGGCGATCCGCGACCGCGTGGTGAGTCTCAGCGGCAAGCCCAATCCGACGCCGCGGGACTTCGTGCAGTTCAGCGGGCGCGGGACGCTCGCCGAACTGCCGACCTTCGTCGGCTCGCCCAAGGCGGTCGCCGATCAGATGGAGCGGTGGTTCTGCGAAGGCGGCTGCGACGGCTTTGTCGTCGCCGCCACCCATGTGCCCGGCACCTACCAGGACTTCGTGCGCCTCGTGGTGCCCGAGCTGCAACGCCGCGGCCTGTTCCAGCGCGAGTATCAGGGCGACACATTGCGCGAGAATCTCGGCCTGCCGCGGCCGCAGGCTGCGCATGCAAGCGCCGACGAGGAGGCGCGCGTCTCGACCGGATAGCGCCGGCACAGAACGCGGGCGCAGAGAACGATCAAAACAAAATCAAAATCAGGGAGGCTGAGGTGACCAAGGGCGTTAACGCGGGGGGCCGGCTCGACAGATTGCCGATTGCCGGATTTCACTACCGGATCTTCGCGCTGATCGGGGCCGGACTGTTCGTCGACGGCTTCGAGATCTTCCTCGCCGGCAGTATTCTCGGCGCGCTGGTTCAGTCCGGCTATTCGGACCTCGCCCAGAATGCGCGCTTCATCTCGGCGACCTTTGTCGGGATGCTGATCGGTGCCTGGCTGGCGGGCGTCGCCGGCGACCGCTTCGGCCGCAAGTTCGCCTATCAGGCCAACCTCCTGATCTTCGGCCTCAGCGCGCTGGCGGCAACGCTCGCGCCGTCGATGAACTGGCTGATCGGGGCCCGCTTCGTGATGGGCCTCGGACTCGGCGCCGAGATCGTCGTCGGCTATGTCGTGCTCAGCGAATTCATCCCGCCGCAGCAGCGCGGCCGCTGGGGCGCCGCGCTCGCAACCTGCACCAATGGTGCGCTGTTCGTCGCGACGCTGGTCGGCTGGGTCGTCATTCCGCATCTCGGCTGGCGCTGGATGTTCGCGCTGTGCGGCGTCGGCGCGATGATCGTCTGGTTCCTGCGGCGCTCACTGCCGGAATCGCCGCGCTGGCTCGAGACGCAGGGCAAGAGCGCCGAGGCGGAGGCGGTGCTGGCGGCGATCGAGCAGGAGGTCGGCAAGGGCAGGACCCTGCCGACCCCGGCCTATCAGCCGGCCCCGGTGCAGCCGGACGTTCGCTTCACGCGCCTGTTCTCGCGGGCGTTGATCGCGCGGACCATCGTCGGCTGCCTGATCCTGATCGGGCTCAACACCGCGGTCTACGGCTTCATCGCCTGGATCCCGACCTTCTTCGTCAAGCAGGGCATCAACCTGTCGTCATCGCTCGGCTACACCATGCTGATGACGCTCGGCAGCCCGCTCGGCACGCTGTCGGGCATGTGGATCGGCGAGAAGATCGACCGCAAGCCGTCGCTGATCGTGCTGTCGCTCGCGGCGGCCGGGCTCGGGCTGATCTATCCGATGTTCATCAACCCCATCGCTTTCGTCGTGATCGGCTTCCTCCTGGTCTTCACGGTGGCGGTGATGCTGGCGCTGGCCTGGGGGCTCTACATCCCCGAACTGTTCCCGACCGAGCTCAGGATGCGCGGGTCCGGCATCTGCAACACTGCCGGTCGCCTGATGTCGATCGTGACGCCGTTCATCGTGGTCGAGCTGTTCACGAGGTTCGGCGTCACCGGCGTCGTCTCTGTGGTGGCCGGGCTCCTGGTGGTGCAGGCGATCGCGGTTGCGGTGCTCGGCATCGAGACCCGCAAGCGCCCGCTGGAGGCGTTGCGGCCGGAGACGATGGACGGCGAAGCGTCATCCGCAGAGATGCGCGGCAAGCTGCAACCAAGCCCCGGCGGGATCGCCGCCGGCGGCGAGTAGCGGGACGAAGCGCGCGATGTCCGCGTGATCAACGCATGCGGACATCCGGGCCTCGTCCGTCAGACGATACTTTTGGTGGACGCGTCGGAAGATGCGGGCTAAACGCGCAGGGTATTCCCTCGGCACCGTGAATCTCGCTCGTGAGTGGCAGGCAGAATAATTTCCTCGCTCAGGCACTGCAACAAGGCGCCTTGGCGTTGCGGGCGCAGCAGTTTGCTCAGGCCGAGCAGATTGCGACGAACATCCTGAAATCAAACCGCACGGACAGACACGCCGCGCTTCTTCTGGCGCATGCCCTGATGGGGCAGAACCGGGGAGGCGAGGCGATCGCAGCGCTCGAGCGGGTTGCGCGCCGCGGCGACGATGGAGAGGTCGAGACTTTGCTCGGCGCGCTGCTGTACGGCGCGGGCCGCGTCACCGACGGCATCGCACAGCTTCGGCGCACGGCGGCGCGCCGCCCGCCATATTTTCCGTCCTTTCAGGAACTCGCCGGGCAGCTTGCCAAGGCGGGGCAATACGACGAGGCGATCAGCACGATCGAGGCCGGTCTCGCGCTCGCGCCTGAGAGCGTCGATCTGAAGCTCGATCTCGGGCGCCTGTTGCAGGAGACCAATGACATCGCGCGGGCTGCAAGCGTCCTGACGGCGGCACGTGATGCTGCGCCGGGACGCCCCGACGTTCTCAACCAGCTCGGGCGGGTCCTGATCCTCCGTGGCGACTACGCCGCAGCCGCGGATGCGTTCCGCCGCGTGCTCGCGCAATACCCGGATGATCGCTCGACCCGCGCCCACCTCGCCACTTGCCTCTTCGAGCAGGGTGAGCGCGATGCTGCCGAGGCGGCGCTGCGCTCGGTGATGCGCGGTCAGCCCCAGCTATTTGGACGCGCGGCGTTCGTCATGGCCTCGGGATCTCACGGCCGCTTCTTCTTCTCCCAGAGCGCCGCTGCGAAGTTCCTCGGCGGGGACTGAGATTGACGCGGCGGACGACATTCCGCCTTGCCTTACGCCCTGAAGTTTCTCCGGTAGAGGTTCGGCTGCCGTTTGAGCTCGGTGCGGAGTTCGCCGACCCGCTTGGCGTCCTCCGCGGTGAACGGCGATGCCTGCGCGGTCCAGTCGTCTCGCTTGACGGGAATGCATTGCGCGATCGGAGTCCCCTTTGGGAGGACGCCTCTGAAATTCCTGTCGTGCCAGTACGCCGGAAAGTGCACCCAATTGTCGGCATAGAGGTCGGAATTGACCAGGCCGCTGAGCGTGGTGAATGGCAGGTCGAAGCGGTTGACGGGATGGGTGAAGTAGATCGCGTAGCCTTCCGGGGCTTCGACGGTCCACAGATTGTGAAATTTGAGAAAGAAGCGGCCCTCTTCAAACAGAGGGGTGCCGGTGACCTGACCCGGGTCGTGGAAGCCGATCGGTGAGCGTGGGAATTCCGGCGTGCCTCCCGGCGGTAAATCCTGGTCCCAGGTGATTTCGCCGTCCTCGACCTTGAGATCGCAAACCAGCGGCAGCAAGAACCCGCAGGTCATCGCATCCACGAACGGCGGGCAGCGCTTGATGGTGTCCTCGTCGTGCAGGTTGATCGAAGAGAACGCCGTCGCCGGCATCGCCTTGAGCCAGTCGGGAACGCCCTGCGCCGCCGGTATGGGGGCCGGTATCAGTCCGTCGAGCTCCGTCGGGCAGCGGAATTTGAGCGTCAGCTTGCTGTTGGTCGACATTGGGCGCTCCGATTTCGGATCGACCTACATGAATGCGTCGCAAAGGTGAAGCGCGCGCTCACCAGCCAGGATCGCCGCTAGGTCACGAGATACTTCGCGACCGCCGGCTCGTTCCATTCGATCCCGAGCCCGGGACCGCGGGCGGTCACCGCGCCGTCGACGATTTCGGCGGGCCTTGTGAGGATGGAGCCGGCGAAGTCGAGGAATTCGAGCCAGTGCGCGGTCGGCGTCACCGCGAGCAGGTGCGCGCTGACTTCCGCGAACAGATGGCTCGACATCGGGATCGAGGCGGCGTCGGCTTGTCCTGCGACTTGCACCCAGCCGGTCACGCCGCCGACCTTCATCACGTCGGGCATGATGAAGTCGGACGCGCCGGCCGCGATCGCTTCGGCAAAGCCGCGCGGAAACCACCAGTTCTCACCAGCCTGGATCGGCGTCGGCGAAGTCTCGCGGACTTTTGCGTGGCCGGACAGGCTCTCCTGCGGCACCGGCTCCTCGATCCAGTGCAAATCGTAAGGCGCAAGGCGGGCGATGCGGCGGGTCGCTTCCGCCGGATCGAGCGACTGGTTGAAGTCGATCATCAGCGCGATGTCGGGGCCGAGCAGGGCGCGCACGCCCTTCACGACGCGCTCGTCAATGGCGGCGTTGCCATCGCCGCCCTTGATCTTGATGCCGCGAAAGCCCTGGTCGAGCGAGCGGCGCAGCGCGCGCTCATCGGCGACAGGATCGACCACGCCGTAGCTGTCATAGGCCTTGATCGGCTTCGCCGAGCCGCCGAGCAGTTCGACCAGCGGCCGGCCGGCGAGCTGGCCGAGTACGTCCCAATAGGCCATGTCGAGACCGGATACCGCCATGCCGACGAGGCCCTGCCAGCCGAGCAGCCGAAACTTGGCGTCCATCGCCTTCATGAGGTCGAACGGCGCGACCGGCTTGCCGATGAGCTCGCGGCCGATCTCCTCGATCAGATAGGCAAGAGGCTTAAGCGTGAGCTTGCTGTAGGCGAAGATGTAGCTGCGGCCGGTAATGCCTTGATCGGTCTCGACATCGATCAGAACCAGCGGGCCGGAATCGATCACGCCGAAGGCGTTCTTCACAGGGCGCTTGAGCGGCACCACGACGCTTCGCGCCCGAACTCCGCGGATCGCTGCAACTGTCCGGCTCATGGACGTTTCCTCTTGTTGTTATTGGACACTGTACCATCGGACCAGCCGCGGCGCGGCCCAGTCGGTCGCGACCTGCTCGATCAGATAGCGGCCCGGATATTCAGCGAGGAAAGCGATGCGCTGGGTCTGGCCCGGCTCAATCGCGAGCGTGTCGAGCCAGAACGGCTTCCAGCCGTCGTCGAGCCGGTCGAGCAGACGGAAGTGATGGCCGTGCAGATGAAAGACGCTGGCGATCGCGCCGCGGTTGGTCAGCGCCAGCACGACCGACCGGCCGGCCTTGGCCTGAAAGGCCGGAGCGGCCGATGGCTTGAAGTCCGCCGGGCGGAACCATTCGGTCGGCGTGCCGAGGGTTAGCTCGAATCTTGCGGCGCTCTTGAGATCGAGCTGGGCGGGCATGTCGTTGCCCGGCAGCGGCGGTGCCGGCGGGAACGGCGCGGGGCGGACCGGCGGGTCGTTCGAGATGGCCAGCTTGCCGACCGGGCGGGCCTGCTTGCCGTCGTGCAGCAGGATCGCGAAGCTGGTTCCGGTAGGTCCGGCCGCGTCGACGAAGACATCGGTGCGGCTGCCGGGAGCCAGTACCAGCGCACCGTTGCGGGCCGGAAACGGTTCGGCTGGCTGGCCGTCGATGGCCATCACCCGGACGTCGAGGTTCTCCAGCTTGACCGCCAGCACGCTGCGTTGGCTGCCGTTGATAAAGCGGAGTCTGAGGCGGGCATTGGCCGGCGCCGAGATGTCGTATGAGGTTTTGCCGTTAATCGTATGAATTTGCGTCGAATCTTTTGGATCGTTGCCGGCCGGGATTGCGCTTCCGTCCGGCCGCAGGCGCCACTCCTCGATCAGCAGGACCTCGTCGCGATCGACCGCGACCGGCGAGGTGCCAGTCACGATCAGCGGCCGCGGCCGTGCCGGCGCCGTGCCGCCATCAGCGAACAGCGGCTCGCACAGGAAGGTGCCGGCATGCCGAAGCGGCAACTGGAAGCTATCCTTGCCCCCGGCGACAAGCAGCGCCCGGGAAGCCAGTGGCTCCGCCGCGGCGATGCCGTCGAGCCCGCGGCAATCCAGCGCGGCCGCTACCGGCAGGTCATTGCCAAAGGTGACGTCGAGGACCTCGCCGCGCTTGAAGCGGAGGTCGCTGCCGCCGAGTGACCAGACCGGTGTCTCCGGTCCGCCAGGACCCGGTCCGTCCGGACGAAGCGAGATGCGGTCGGGTTTGGCCTGGAGCGCGACCGCGGTCCGGCCCTGTGCCGAGACGGTGGCCGGCAGAGTAGGGCAAAGCGCCGCGGCGCCGAGGGCGGCGATCAGGTCACGCCGGGTGAGTGAAAATTCGGGAGTTGCGGGGGGACTTGCCATCCGGCCGATGCGGACCATTTTCAAGTGTACCTGTCCAGTCGCGATCGGTCGCAGGGCGGGCTCAACAGCGGCCATTTTTTTGCTGCGAACCGGTGGGCGCATGTTATAAGCCCGGCCGCCCGCGGCATCGCGGCCGGACTGGGATGCTTTTCGCGCGGGCGTGGCGGAACTGGTAGACGCGCTGGATTTAGGTTCCAGTGACGAAAGTTGTGGGGGTTCGAGTCCCTCCGCCCGCACCAAGCGCTTACAGCGTTTGCATGACGAATTCTTGGAGAACCTTTGGCCCCGATGGGGTGAGGGTTCGCCGAACCCACAGACGTTAGGCCGCAAGGCTCAGCGTCGAACAGATTGAACACTGCCACGGCCGCTCGGGCCGCGGCAAAAGCGGAAGAAGATTGATACCATGCAGGTCACCGAGACCCTCAACGAGGGATTGAAGCACGAATTCAAGATCAGCGTCCCGGCATCCGATCTCGATGCCAAGGCGGACGCCAAGCTGGTCGACCTCAAGGACAAGGTCCGTCTCAACGGCTTCCGTCCCGGCAAGGTGCCGGTGGCGCATCTGAAGAAGATCTACGGCCGCTCGGTGATGGCCGAGACCATCGACCAGACCATCAGCGACACCAACCGGCAGATCTTCGAAGATCGCGGCTTCCGCCTCGCCGGCGAGCCGAAGATCACGATGCCGACCGAAAAGGACCAGGTCGAGGAACTGCTGTCGGGCAAGACCGACTTGACCTACACCGTCGCGATCGAGGTCGTGCCGCCGATCCAGCTCGCCGATTTCAAGTCGTTCTCGGTCGAGAAGCCGGTGGTCGATGTCTCCGACGCCGATGTCGACGATGCCATCAAGCGGATCGCCGAAGGCAGCCGCCCGTACAATGCCAAGACCGAAGGGGCGGCGGAGAAGGGCGACCGCGTCACCATCAGCTTCAAGGGCACCATCAACGGTGAAGCCTTCGAGGGCGGCACCGGCGAGGGCATTCAGGTCGTGATCGGCGCCGGCCAGTTCATCCCGGGCTTCGAGGAGCAGCTGATCGGCATCGGCACCAACGAGACGCGCACGCTGAAGGTCTCGTTCCCGAAGAACTATCTGAACGAGAAGCTCGCCGGCCAGCCGGCCGAGTTCGAGACCACCGCAACGCTGATCGAGGCGCCCGGTGAGACCACGATCGACGACGAGTTCGCCAGGACGCTGGGCCTCGAGTCGCTCGACAAGCTGAAGGAAGCCGCCCGCGAGCGCCTGACGGCCGAGTTCGCCGGCGCCACCCGCCAGAAGGTCAAGCGCGCGCTGCTCGACCGGCTCGACGAGAGCCACAAATTCGAGGCCCCGCCGTCGCTTGTCGCCGAAGAGTTCAACCTGATGTGGAACTCGATCAAGGCCGAGATGGACTCGTCCGGCAAGACCTTCGCCGACGAGAACACCACCGAGGAAGCGGCAAAGGAGGAGTACCACAAGATCGCCGACCGCCGCGTCCGCCTCGGCCTCGTGCTGTCGGAGATCGGCGAGAAGAACAAGATCACGGTAACCGACGACGAGGTGTCGCGCGCCGTGATCGAGCGTGCGCGCCAGGTGCCCGGCCGCGAGAAGGAGGTCTGGGACTACTATCGCAGCAACGCCCAGGCGCTGGCCCAGCTCCGCGCCCCGATTTACGAGGACAAGGTCGTCGACTTCGTCCTGGAGCTCGCCAATGTGACCGAGAAGAAGGTCACCAAGGACGAGCTGTTCAAGGATGAAGACGCCGAGAAAACTGCCGCTTAATTTCGGCACCTCGCGTTAATGATGAACCGCGAAAGCACGCCTGGCGAGGGTCCCCGTCGCTAGGCGTGCAGACGCGAATCAGCTTGAACTTCTGCGACCTGCCCAGGTGGCTAGTGCGGCGAGTTGACGGCCTTGTCGGCCGGAAATTGGCCCATATCTGGGTTAAGCCTTGAGGCAGTAGTCTTGAGCCAAGTAATCTCGAGCAAAGTTCTGCATCACCCCTAACCCTTGGGTTCTTTCATGCGCGATCCCGTTGAAACCTACATGAACCTCGTGCCGATGGTCGTCGAGCAGACCAATCGCGGCGAACGCGCCTACGACATTTTCTCGCGCCTTCTGAAGGAGCGCATCATCTTCGTCACCGGTCCGGTGGAAGACGGCATGTCGACGCTGATCGTCGCGCAGCTGCTGTTCCTCGAGGCCGAGAATCCGAAGAAGGAAATCTCGATGTACATCAACTCGCCGGGCGGCGTGGTGACGTCGGGCCTTGCGATCTACGATACGATGCAGTTCATCCGTCCGCCGGTATCGACGCTGTGCACGGGGCAGGCGGCCTCGATGGGCTCGCTGCTGCTGGCCGCCGGCGAGAAGGACATGCGCTTCACGCTGCCGAATTCCCGCATCATGGTGCACCAACCCTCCGGCGGCTTCCAGGGCCAGGCCACCGACATCATGCTGCACGCGCAGGAGATCCTGAATCTCAAGAAGCGCCTCAACGAGATCTACGTGAAGCACACCGGCCAGACCTACAAGGCGATCGAGGACGCGCTGGAGCGCGACAAGTTCCTCACCGCCGAGGACGCCAAGGCGTTCGGCCTCGTCGACAAGGTCATCGACAAGCGTCCGGACGATCCAGCCGCCGCGAAGGCGGCCTGATCTGGGCAGGCATCTCGAGGCGTCGGTGTGATCTCCACATTGACGCCTCACATAACCGGCAAAAGCAGCGGTGGACCCGCGGGCGGGTGCATGCGCACAGGCGGAAAGTTCCGGTTTCGTGCTCATATACCGACGTGGTAATCCCGCAACGTTCCGTGGATTTCGGCGCGTATTCCACGTGCGATCGTTGAAAATCACGGTATTGTCACGGTCTTGAGCCGGCCATCCGATTAGCGAATTCTTGATAGTCGGGTGCCAGCATGGTTGGCTGTGATGCATCGGCTATGATCGCGGAGATTCGAATAAACCGTGATCCACACGGTCAGTATTGCGTAGGGTCTTTTTTGGTACGGAATTTGCTCTATCTACCCAAGACCCCGGTTTTGTGCCGGATTGGGTCGATCTGGCAAACAAGATCGAACGGCGGACGGAGATAATGAATGAGTAAGGTCGGCACGAGCGACGCCAAGAACACGCTATATTGCTCGTTCTGCGGCAAGAGCCAGCATGAAGTTCGCAAGCTGATTGCCGGACCGACTGTCTTCATTTGCGACGAGTGTGTCGAACTGTGCATGGACATCATTCGCGAGGAGAACAAGTCCTCGCTGGTGAAGTCGCGCGACGGCATCCCGACGCCGAAGGAAATCTGCAAGGTCCTGGACGACTACGTGATCGGCCAGAGCCATGCCAAGAAGGTGCTGTCGGTCGCCGTCCACAACCACTACAAGCGGCTCAACCATCAGACCAAGCACAACGACGTCGAGCTGGCGAAGTCGAACATCCTGCTGATCGGTCCGACCGGTTCGGGCAAGACGCTGCTCGCGCAGACGCTGGCCCGCATCCTCGACGTGCCCTTCACCATGGCTGACGCGACGACGCTGACCGAAGCCGGCTATGTCGGCGAGGACGTCGAGAACATCATCCTGAAGCTGCTGCAGGCCGCCGACTACAACGTCGAGCGTGCGCAGCGCGGCATCGTCTATATCGACGAAATCGACAAGATCAGCCGCAAGTCGGACAATCCCTCGATCACCCGCGATGTGTCGGGCGAGGGCGTCCAGCAGGCGCTGCTGAAGATCATGGAAGGCACGGTGGCCTCGGTCCCGCCGCAGGGCGGCCGCAAGCATCCGCAGCAGGAATTCCTGCAGGTGGATACCACCAACATCCTGTTCATCTGCGGCGGTGCGTTCTCGGGCCTCGAGAAGATCATCTCCGCGCGCGGCCGCTCGACCTCGATCGGCTTCGCGGCGCAGGTGCTCGCGCCGGAGGACCGCCGCACCGGCGAGATCTTCCGTCACGTCGAGCCGGAAGACCTGCTGAAGTACGGCCTGATCCCGGAATTCGTCGGCCGTCTGCCCGTCGTTGCGACGCTGGAGGACCTCGACGAGACCTCGCTGAAGAAGATCCTGACCGATCCGAAGAACGCGCTGGTGAAGCAGTACCAGCGGCTATTCGAGATGGAGAACATCGAACTGACCTTCGCCGACGAGGCGCTTGGCGCGGTTGCCCGCAAGGCGATCGAGCGCAAGACCGGCGCGCGCGGCCTGCGGTCGATCCTGGAGAGCATCCTGCTCGAAACCATGTTCGACCTCCCGGGCCTGGAGGGCGTCGAGGAAGTCGTGATCTCGCGCGAGGTCGTCGAGGGGACGGCGCGTCCGCTCTACATCTACGCGGATCGTTCCGACCGCGCCGTCGAGAGCAGCGCAAGCGCGTAAACGGCGCTCGTCTCGACCCGCCAAAAATGCACGGCTGCCGGACGCTCCGGCGGCCGCCGTGGCGCAGCAGCGGCGCTCTTGCGGCGTAGCAGCAAATGCCTGTTTAGCCTGAATTTCCGGGCACTTCTCAGACTTGACACCTCCGTGCCTGATAGCCACCTAATGCTATCGGCGAAGGGATCTCATGCGTTGAGATTCGTCGCTTTTCGATACGGAATAAGCGACTGCTGACAGCATCTTTTTCCGGATCACCAAGGCACCTTGTGGCGGTTGCGCAAGTAGGCGGATTGCGTGCAAGGGGGCAAAACAAAAGGATAAGGCCATGACGACCTCAAAACCCCGGCCAACGATCGTCCACGGCGAAAGCCACTCCTATCCGGTGTTGCCGCTCCGCGACATCGTCGTCTTCCCGCACATGATCGTGCCTCTCTTCGTCGGTCGCGAGAAGTCGATCCGCGCGCTCGAAGAGGTGATGAAGAACGACGCGCTGATCATGCTCGCGACGCAGAAGAACGCGTCCGATGACGATCCGGCACCCGATTCAATTTACGAGACCGGTACGCTCGCCAGCGTCCTGCAGCTCCTGAAGCTTCCCGACGGCACCGTGAAGGTGCTGGTCGAGGGCCTCGAGCGCGCGCGCGTCGAGAAGTACTCCGACCGCAGCGAATATTACGAGGCGACCGCGGTCGCGCTCGCCGACACTGACGCCAACTCGGTCGAAGCCGAGGCGCTGGCGCGGTCGGTCGTGTCCGACTTCGAAAGCTATGTGAAGCTGAACAAGAAGATCTCCGCCGAGGTCGTCGGCGTGGTTCAGGCGATCACCGATTTCGCCAAGCTCGGCGATACCGTTGCCTCGCATCTCGCGGTCAAGATTGCCGATCGGCAAGCCATCCTGGAGACGTTGTCCGTCACGCAGCGCCTGGAGAAGGTGCTGGGCCTGATGGAGAGCGAGATCTCGGTGTTGCAGGTCGAGAAGCGCATCCGCTCGCGCGTCAAGCGCCAGATGGAGAAGACCCAGCGCGAGTATTACCTGAACGAGCAGATGAAGGCGATCCAGAAGGAGCTCGGCGACGACGAAGGTCGCGACGAGCTGGCCGATCTGGAGGAGAAGATCTCCAAGACCAAGCTGTCCAAGGAAGCCCGCGAGAAGGCCCAGCACGAGCTGAAGAAGCTGCGCCAGATGTCGCCGATGTCCGCGGAAGCGACCGTCGTGCGCAACTATCTGGATTGGCTGCTGTCGATCCCGTGGGGCAAGAAGTCCAAGGTCAAGAAGGACCTCGAGGCCGCGCAAGCGGTGCTGGACTCCGATCACTACGGGCTCGAGAAGGTCAAGGACCGCATCGTCGAGTATCTCGCGGTGCAGTCGCGCGCCAACAAGCTGACCGGACCGATCCTGTGCCTGGTCGGGCCTCCCGGCGTCGGCAAGACCTCGCTCGGCAAGTCGATCGCCAAGGCCACGGGGCGCGAATTCGTGCGCGTGTCGCTCGGCGGCGTGCGTGACGAGGCCGAGATCCGCGGTCACCGCCGCACCTATATCGGCTCGATGCCCGGCAAGATCATCCAGTCGATGCGCAAGGCGAAGACCTCGAACCCGCTGTTCCTGCTGGACGAGATCGACAAGATGGGCGCCGATTTCCGCGGCGATCCGTCGTCGGCGCTGCTTGAGGTCTTGGACCCCGAGCAGAACTCGACCTTCAACGACCACTACCTGGAGGTCGACTACGACCTATCCAACGTGATGTTCATCACGACCGCGAATACGCTGAATATTCCCGGCCCGCTGATGGACCGCATGGAGATCATTCGGATCGCCGGCTACACGGAGAACGAGAAGGTCGAGATCGCGCGCAAGCATCTGATCCCGAGCGCGCTCTCCAAGCATGGTCTGGACTCCAAGGAATGGTCGATCGACGACGCGGCCTTGCTCTTGATGATCCGCCGCTACACCCGCGAAGCGGGCGTCCGTAACCTGGAGCGTGAGCTCTCCACACTCGCCCGCAAGGCGGTGAAGGAGCTGATGATCTCCAAGAAGAAGTCGGTGAAGGTCACCGAGGCGAATATCGAAGAGTTCCTCGGCGTTCCGAAGTATCGCTTCGGCGAGATCGACGACGAGGATCAGGTCGGTATCGTCACCGGTCTGGCCTGGACCGATGTCGGCGGCGAGTTGCTCACCATCGAAGGCGTCATGATGCCCGGCAAGGGCAAGATGACCGTCACGGGCAATCTGCGCGACGTGATGAAGGAGTCGATCTCGGCGGCGGCGTCCTACGTCCGCTCCCGTGCGATCACCTACGGCATCGAACCGCCGATGTTCGACCGGCGCGACATCCACGTTCACGTGCCGGAGGGCGCAACGCCGAAGGACGGTCCGTCTGCCGGTGTTGCGATGGCCACCGCGATCATCTCGGTCATGACCGGCATCCCGGTCCGCCACGATGTCGCGATGACCGGCGAGATCACGCTGCGTGGTCGCGTGCTGCCGATTGGCGGTCTGAAGGAGAAGCTCCTGGCTGCCGCGCGCGGCGGCATCAAGACGGTGCTGATCCCGGAGGACAACGCCAAGGATCTCACGGAGATTTCCGATGCGATCAAGGGCGGCATGGACATCATTCCGGTCTCGCGGCTGGATGAGGTCGTCGCCAAGGCGCTGGTCCGCGTGCCCGCGCCGATCGTCTGGGAAGAGGAGACCAGCAAGGTCGATGTCAAGCCCGATGCTTCCGACGAAGCGTCCGGCGGCCTGACGGCGCACTGAAGCAGGCTTCAGTCGAAATAGAAAACGGCGCCTTCGGGCGCCGTTTTTGTTTTGCCGATCCGCACGCGTGGCGGATTTTCTCGCCGCTGCATGGCAGCTTGGTCGAGGGCGTCTACTCTTTCTTCTCGACGATGAAATTGCCGATCGCGCCGAGCGCCATCAGCACGCTGGTGCCGAGGAACACCGCGGACATGCCGATATGGCCGCCGATGAAGCCGCCGGCGAGCGGGCCGATCACCTGGCCGGCATATTGCGCCGAGATCGAATAGCCGAGCATGCTGCCGGTGACCGCATCGGGCACGTTGTGCCGGATCACGCTCGCGATGCAGGGCAGCAGGCCGCCGAGCGCGAGCCCCATCAGGAAGCGGAGCAGGATCAACTGCCAGCCGCTGACCACGAAGGCCTGCGGGATCAACAGCAGCGCCGAGACAGCAAGGCAGATGGTGATGATCCGCCAGTGGCCGACCCGATCGGCCAGCTTGCCGAGATGCGAGGACGACAGCAGGCTGCCGAAGGCCGCCGCCGACATCACGAGGCCGGCGACGAATGTCACCTGCGGTGCGTCGACCAGTTGCGCGACATAGACCGTGATGATCGGCTCGATCGACATGTTGGCGACCATCAGCAGCAGGCCCGTTCCCCACATCGCGACGACAGGGCGCTTGTCCGGGACCAGCGACCAGCCGCCCCGCGCCTTGCCGCCTTTGGCCTTCGGGCGTGCTTCCTCGCGGATCAGGAACGTCGTGCCGAGGAAGGTGAAGAAGATGACGCCGCCGATCAGGAAGAAGGTCGCGCGGATGCCGATCAGCCCCGGCAGCACGCCGCCGATCAAGGGACCGACCAGGCTGCCGGCCATGATGCCGGCCGACAGCACGCCGATCGCCCAGCCGGACCGCGCCTTCGGCGTCTGCGCCGCGACCAGCACGGTCGAGCCCGACGCGTAGCCGCCGAGCAGGCCGGTCAGCAGCCGCAGGCTGACCAGCTCATAGACGTTGTGCGCCATGCCGATCAGCGACATGGCGATCGCCATGCCGAGGCTGGCGCGGATCAGCATCAGCTTGCGGCCGTAGCGATCGGCGAGCCGTCCCCACAGGGGGGCCGTCAGCGCCGCGCTGAAGAAGGTCGCGCCATAGGCTACGCCCGACCATTGCACGATCGCGGCGTGATCGGTCACGCCGAGCTGCTCGACATAGAGCGGCAGGAACGGCAGCAGCAGCGTCATCCCCACGATAGTCGTGAAGGAGCCGAACACGCAGACGATCAAATTGCGTTTCCAGGGGCCCGCGTCGAGCAGGGCTTCGCGATCGACTTCGATGTTCATGTCAGCGCAGTCCGATCACGGCGAAGCCGCGCGCTCGGAGGCCGCGGCGGTCCTCGTTGAGCGAACGCAGCAGGCGATCGCGGGTATCGGTGATGTGGTCGGCGGCCTCGCGCGCGGCGGCCTCCGGATCGTTGGCCTTGATGAGGCCGAGGATGCGCCGGTGCTCGCGCCAAGCTTGCTCGCGCGACGGCTCGGTCCACACTTCCAGCCAGCGTGCCCGCGACAGCCGGGTCATCGCGCCGGCGATCGCCTTGACGATGAAGGGATTGCCGGAGAGCCGCGCGATCTCGACATGGAAATCGGTGCCGACCCGGTGCCATTCCTCGCGCGGCGCGCCGGACTGGCAGGCGTCCAGCATTTCTTCGATGCCGGCGATATCGGCCGCGCTCGCCCGCGCGCAGGCGAGGCGCGCCGCCGTCGTCTCCAGCGGAATCCGGAACTCGGCAAGCGCCTCCAGCTCACCGAGGTCGATCGGTGCGACAATCCAGTTGCGGCCGTCGCGGCGCACCAGCTCTTCGCCTTCGAGCCGGACCAGCGCGGCACGGATCGGCGTGCGCGATCCCTCGAACCGGCTCTCCAGCCAGCGCTCGGTCAGCCGCTCGCCGGGGCCCAGGTCGAGCGACAGGATCATCTCCCGGAGCTGGTCATGGATCTGAAGCATCTGCGACATGGCGCCGTCCTTTGGCCGCCGCTTGGCGGGCACAGAATCTCGGTCTGGCAGGTTTCGTATCCCGATTTGGTATCCCAAACAAGGCAGCTATGGGATGCCGACGTTGCTCCGTTAAGGGAGGTGGGCCGAGAGCCAGGGCCCTGGACGATGGAACCGCGCCCACGGCGGTTGCTTGGTTTGACGGAATTGGAGAGCGCTCCATGCGTATCGATGGGCAATGCCATTGCGGGGCTATCACCTATCAGGCCGAAATTGATCCCGAACAGGTGTCGATCTGCCATTGCACGGACTGTCAGGCGCTGACCGGTTCGCCCTATCGCGTCACGGTGATTTGCGGCGCCGAGCAAGTCCGGCTCACCGAAGGTGTACCGAAGGTCTACCGCAAGCGGGGCGATAACGGCCGAATCCGCTTCCAGCACTTTTGCAGCGATTGCGGTTCGCCGCTGTTCACGAGCGGCGAGGACGGCGGGCCCGACGACTGGGGCATCCGCTGGGGCAGCATTCGCCAGCGCGACCGATTGCCCCCGCGACGCCAGGTCTGGTGTCGCTCCGCCGCGCCATGGATCAATGATCTCAAGGAATTGCCGGCGCGGCCCAAGGATTGAAGCTGACCGACTGGAGCTGACGGATTGAGGAGTTGCGGCCTTGCGCCTCGGGGGCAGGCGAGGCTAAAGAGGCGCGCAGGTAAGGGCGGCTAGCTCAGCTGGTTAGAGCATCTCGTTTACACCGAGAGGGTCGGGAGTTCGAATCTCTCGCCGCCTACCAGCCTTCGCCCTCCGGGCTACGGCTTGGCAAGCCAGCCATTTGAGCACGAATTCATTCGCTTGTTCGGTGCGCGGGGCGAAGGCTGTCGCGCCGAAGCTCGAAGAGCGCAGGCGGACTGGCTGCCTAAACGCGCGCGGGCGTGATTTCCCCTTTGGATCCAGCCCTACGGTTGCAGCATCCTGATGGTCGCGATCGGCCACTTCCCGATGTGGCCCTTGATCGAGATGCGCAATCCATGAGATTCGTCCAGAAACACGCCCTCGACGGTTCCTGCGGTTCCATCGGTGAGAACCGCGGCTCGTCCGACCAGCTCCGCCTCCGCCTGCACATGCTCGCGCAGGATGACGGTGGCGCGGTGTTTCACGAGCTGCAAAGCGGCCTCTGGTTGATGAGCCCTGTGGAGCAAGGCCATTGCACGGCTCTCGGTGAACGCGCGAAGAGGGCGCGATCCCGGCCGTGGGTAGTCACATGGGGATGGCCGGGACCGCGCTTGCTCCGCGCTGGCGTGGCAAGTGTCGTTCGATGACCGATCGCGCGAAAGGTGCCGAAAGTCACGCGCGCAGGTTTGATGCCGACGCTTCCGCGATGCTATTCTGTCCGCCTAACCGGGAACTCGATGCATGCGCAAACTCGCCGCGATTTTTCTTCTCACCATGATTGCCGGACCCGCATTCGCACAGTCGGATCACGTTCAGCGCTATCGCGAAGAGGTCGAGAAGTCGCCGGCCGATGCGGCCAACGAGGCGCGGCAGCAGCGCGCCTATCAGCGTGCGCTCAGCGGTGTGCCGGATCAGAAGCCGACCGATCCCTGGGGCATTGCGCGCAGCGACGGGCAGAGCGCGCCCAAGGCGAATGCCGCAAAGCCGAAGCCGGCCAAGCCCACGAGCGCAGCCGCCAAATAATCTCCGAGCGCGGATCGGGTCGATGAAACATTACGTCTGCAAATTGACCGGACCGCGTCCGACCTTTCCGCAGGACATGACGCCGCAGGAAGCCGCCATCATGCAGGCGCATGTCGCCTATTGCGGCGAGCTGCTGCACGCCGGCAAGGCGCTGGTGTTCGGGCCGGTCGCCGATCCGGCAGGGATCTGGGGCCTGGGCGTGCTGCAACTGCCCGACGATGCCGATCCGCAGGAGATCGTCGCCAACGATCCCGTCACCAAGGCCAATGCCGGATTCACCTATCAGGTGATGCCGATGCTGCGCGCCGCGACGCGCGAGAGCTGCTAGGGCATGATCCGGAAAAGTGCGAGGCGGTTTTCCGAAAAGATCATACCCAAACTTGAGACGACAGAAGCTTCCTGAAAAGGTTTGGATCGCATGAACGCAGGCCACCCGCAAAACGCCGATCAGATCGCATACTGGAACGGGCCGGGCGGTCAGCGCTGGGCCACACGGCAGGCCGCGCAGGATATCGTGCTGCAACCGGTGCTCGACCTCCTGATCGATCGCGCCGCGCCGAAAGCCGGCGAACGCGTCGTTGATGTCGGCTGTGGCAGCGGCGCCTCGAGCTTCGCACTGGCGGCGAAGGTCGCGCCGGCTGGTCACGTGCTCGGCGTCGATGTCTCGGAGCCGATGCTGACGCGGGCGCGGCAGAGCGCGCCGCAGGGTTTGCCGGTCGAGTTCGCGCTGGCCGATGCGACCGTCTATCCGTTTGTCGGCGAGAGCTTCGATCTGTTGGCCTCGCGCTTTGGCGTGATGTTCTTTGCCGATCCCGTGGTGTCGTTCGCCAATCTGCGCAAGGCGATGAAGCCGACGGGCCGTCTCGCCTTCGCCTGCTGGCAGGAGCCGCGCGAAAATCCGTTCTTCATGACGCCGCTTGCTGCCGTCTACAAGCACGTGCCGAAACTGCCGCCGCTCGGGCCCGAGGATCCCGGCCCGTTCGCGTTCGCCTCCGAGGCGAGGGTGAAGCGGATCCTGGGCGAAGCCGGCTTCTCCGGCATTGCTATGGAGCCGTGCCGGCTCGAGCTCGATGTCGCGACCGGGCGCGGCATCGATGCCGCGATCCAGGGCGCGCTCGAGATCGGGCCGGCCAGCCGCGCGCTGGAAGGGCACGCGGATGACGTGCGCGCCGCTGCGATCGCCTCGATGCGCGAGGCGCTGGCGCCGTTTGTCAAGGGCGATGCGGTGCTGCTGCCCGGCGCGATCTGGATCGTGACGGCGCGGGCCTGATCAGGCCTTCTCTTCCCAGATCATCGCCAGGTGCACGATGGTCTGCACGGCCTTCTCCATGTCCTGCCGGCTGACCCATTCGAGCCGCGAATGGAACGCGTGCTCGCCGGCGAAGATGTTCGGGCAGGGCAGTCCCATGAAGGACAGCCGCGAGCCATCCGTGCCCCCGCGGATCGAGGTCTTCACCGGCGTGAGGCCGGCGCGCTGGATCGCCTCGATCGCATGGGCCACGATCTGCGGGTGGCGATCGATCACATCCTTCATGTTACGGTACTGTTGCTTGATTTCCATGCGGTAGGTCGAGCGCGGATAGCCCTTCATGACATCGTTCACGATGCCTTCCAGCAGCGCTTCCTTCTGCTTCAGGCCGGCCTCGGTGAAATCACGCACGATGAAGTCGATCCGCGCGTTCTCCAGCGCGCCCGAGATCGCGACCGGATGCAGGAAGCCTTCCTTGCCCTCGGTGGTCTCGGGCGAGCAGGTGTCCTTGGGCAGGCGATCGACGATCGCGGCGGCGATCTTGATCGCGTGCTCCATCTTGCCCTTGGCAAATCCCGGATGGGTCGCGACGCCTTCGATGATGATGCTGGCGCCGTCGGCCGAGAAGGTCTCGTCCTCGATATGGCCGGCGGTCTCGCCGTCCATGGTGTAGCCGAAATCGGCCCCCAGCTTCTTGATGTCGACCTTGTCGACGCCGCGGCCGATCTCCTCGTCCGGCGTGAACAGGATCTTGATGGTGCCGTGCTTGACCTGCGGATTGGTGACCAGGAAATGCGCGGCGTCCATGATCTCTGCAAGGCCCGCCTTGTTGTCGGCGCCGAGCAGGGTGGTGCCGTCGGTGGTAATGATGTCGTTGCCGATCTGGTCGGCCAGCGCTTCGTGCTCGGCGGCGCGGATCACCTGCGAGGCATCGGCGGGAAGCACGATGTCGCCGCCGCGGTAGTTCTTCACGACCTGCGGCTTGACGTTCTTGCCGGTGCAGTCGGGAGAGGTGTCCATGTGCGAGCAGAAGCAGATCACCGGCACCGCCTTGTCGGTGTTGGCCGGGATCGTCGCGTAAACGTATCCGTGCGGATCGAGATGCGCGTCGGATATCCCCATCGCCTGCAGCTCGGCGACCAGCAGCCGCCCGAGATTCTTCTGCTTCTCGGTGGAGGGGCAGGTCGGTGAATCCGGGTCGGACTGGGTATCGATCACGACATAGCGCAGGAAGCGCTCGGTGACGGTGTGCTTGAAGTCGAGAGCCGGTGCCAGCATGAAAACCGCGCAAAAACAGGGGAAAGGAACAATGCGCTTTGGCGAAGTTGGTTCACGCGAGCAAACCGCGTCAAGGCGAGCTTCGAAGGACAATCCTATAACAGAAAAGCGCCACTCCGGGGCCGCGTCACGAGCCGGAATGGCGCTTTGCCTTAACGGACAGAGAAGGCGCTAGACGGCTTCCTTCAGCTCCTTGGCGGCGCGGAAGGCGACCTTCTTGCTCGCCTTGATGTGGATCTGTTCGCCGGTCGCCGGGTTGCGGCCCATGCGGGCGGCGCGCTTGCGGACCTGCAGGATGCCGAGGCCGACGATCCTGATGCGCTCGCCCTTCTTGAGGTGCTTGGTGATCCTTGTGACCATGTCGGTCAGGATCGCCTCGGCCTGCTTCTTGGACAGCTCCTGCTCTTCGGCGATGGCCGCCGCCAAATGCTTCAGCGTGATCGTCGCCGGTGTCGCTGCTTTCTTCGCCATGTCTGGCCCTCCTCGTTGCTGAATGGCTGGATTGCTGCTTTCACGCGAATGGCGCGCCGTTCGCGTCGGGAAAATGCGTCCGGAAAGGTCCTGAAAACCGCCGGTTCCGGGAACGGGCAGCGCCGGGCCGGCCACAGGAAACCCAGACGTATCAGGCCTTATTTGATTCGGGGCTTCGCTGACTACGCCGTTTCCCTTGAAAACAGGCGACAACCCGTGCCGGCGCCGCGAAAATGCCGACGCTGTGCAGGGATCCGCAACCTCCTTGACTAACCGGATGCGGGCCTTTATGCCCTCGGTCCTGCGCGGATCAATCCGATGATCGGCATCCGCGGGAGTAGCTCAGTTGGTTAGAGCGCCGCCCTGTCACGGCGGAGGCCGCGGGTTCGAGTCCCGTCTCTCGCGCCATTCATTTCAATGACTTAGCAGCGTGTTTGGCCCGGAACCATCGGACCCTCTGGACCGATGCCGTAACGAGTTGCTTGCCCTCCCGTTCACTGCACCTGGCAACTGTCGCGACAGCTCAGGACGCCGCGAGGCCAACGGCGCCGACCGGTTGAGCGGCGGCCTGCTCGCGACTGACGGATGATGCCACGCGCTGTTCGGGCGTCAGCCACCACAACAGGAACAGCAGCGCTATCCCGTTCGACAGCAGGCCTGTCGTGAGCGGCACGTTCATGATCGCCTGGACAGCGATGCCGGACGAAACCGCGATGAAGCGCGGCGACAGGTGCTTTGAGACCATCGATCCCACCGACAGGGTCAGGCCGCAGACGAATGCCGACACCGGGGCGAGCGCAAGACCGACCGATGCGATGCCCTCGGTGGCGAGGAAGGACGCGTTGAAATTGCCGTCCTGATAAATCGCTCCAAGCGTCGGGCCGAGTTCGCCGTACGGGCAGGCGGCCATGTATCGCAGGATGGAGATCTGGCAGAACCGGGTGAGCTCGTGGTGCGCAAAGAAGTCGGCGTATTGATCGAGCGCGAGCGACGGGATCGCGACGAAGCGCAGATTGATGGTGCTGAACACGATATAGTTCTTGTCGACGCCGAGAATGGCGAAAGCCGAAAGGCCGATGATCATCGGGATCAGAAATGCGACCACCGTGGCCAGCCGCGGGTCGAACCGGCCGTACAGCCAGAACAGAAACGGCAGCCAGATCGGCAGCAGCAGCACGGTCTTGTTGTTGACGACGGGATAGAAGCAAAGCGCAAGTAGCAGCACCCCGGCCGCCGGCATCCACCGCCTGCGCGATGCGAAATGCGCGAACAGGTAGGGCAGGACCGCGCCGATCATGATCCCGGTGAGATAGTTCAACAGCGCCGGCCGCACGACGGCGGTGCGGGCTGCGCCATAAGGATCGCCAAGATTGGCCCCGTAGGAGACGTCGGCGACCAGCACGGCAAGGCACGACGCCAGCAGCAGAACCGCGATGCGCTTGACGGCGGCTTCGGACAAACCGGGCCGCCAAACCGGGATATTCTGGAGCATCAGAGGGATCATCGCGGCGGCCAGCGCGGCGATCATGGCCCAGCGGGCGATGGCGTGCGGATAGTCGAACGCGCTGAAGAAGCTGAGCCAGACGAAGCCGAACACGGCTGACAGCAGCGAGAAGCCGACCAGATAACCGAAGCTGAATCGTGCCGCGACGAACGCCGGGACGAACGCGACCATGATGGCGGTGCCGAGGGCGGCCTGCGCGTTGATGCCGGATCGCCAGACATGCATCGCCGGGAATGCATGCCCGCAGGCGATCATCGAGGCGACGCTGAGGACGAAGAACCCGGGGATCGTGACCCCGACAACCAGGTCATCGCGCGTCAATGTCATCGTTCCGTCCGAATCCGAAAGCTGCCAGGCAGCTAGCCGGTCGGCCCTGAACGAAGCAAGTTAAGCAATATCTCGGTCTGTGTTGTTATGTTTCTGCCTGGCGATTCGTCACCGCGACGCCTTGTTGAATTCACAGAACGGCAACACGTTGCCTTGATCAGGCAAAGAATGCGGCGACCGCGTTGAGGTCGGATTGTCCCGGGGTGTCGCCGCGCAGATTGGCGTCGATGACGCGGCGGCAGGCGTCAACCGTGTGGGTGTCGCCCAATTCGTTGGCGGCCTCGAGGATCGACCAGACCGTGTCCAAGGGAACGTCGCCCTGCACGGTTGCCTTCGGGTCTGATAGCATCGGCGGGGCCGCGGTTAGAATTCGAACAGGTCGCGGCCGTACCGCGCCAGGTTGTGCAAGTCCGCCACCGTGCCGCGCACCGCATTGCAGCGGCGGCATTCGATGATGGTGTCGCCGGATGCGTGCGCGGGATCGGCGACCTTGATCGCCAGGCTGCCGCAATCCGTGCAGATGATCTTGAAGCCGGTTGAAATTACTTGCTGCTGCAAATTCATTGTGGCCTGCGCCTCTGTTGACGCCGACCTTGACCGACAACTTTTAAGACTGGGGTCGCGGAGCGGATCGCAATCGAGCGACCAAGTTAGGACGCGGTTAAGATTTCGCCGCGGCCGCGCGGCCCTGCAGATGCAGCGTCGGCCTGCCGAGCCCGGCCGCGGCGGCGCGCACGGCTTCGCGGGCATTGACGGTGATGATGCCGGCAGCGTGGGCCCAGACCGCGAGGTCGGAGGCGCTGTCGCCGGCGTAGATGAAGCCCTCGGGAAATGTCTTCCGCAACAGGTCGGCCTTGTTGGCGCCCTTCAGATTATGTTCGCCGTCGGAGGCGAGCACCTGGTCGATCCAAGGCAGACCCGACGCCAGCTTCCGTGCGAGCAGCGCGTCGGCAGCGGTTGCCAGCACGATGCGGCGGCCGGCCGCATTCTCGCGCTCGGCCAATGCGACGACGTCCTGGTGCAGTTCGATCCGGCTCCAGTCGATGTGCTGGCGCTGTGCGAGCCGGCGCTTCAGCGCCGCGCGGCCGCGCGTCAGCCAAGCGGCGCATGACACGACGATCAGCGGATTGCGGCGCAGGATCGAGAAGAAGCTCAGATAGAGCAGGTCGCCCGTGATCAGCGTGCCGTCGAGGTCGAGCACCAGCGGCAGCGATGCCGGGAGGCCTAGCAAAGGGGACAACCCGTCGGTGCGGGAAGCATCCTGCGGCTTCGCGATGTCGTCGCCGGCGAGGCGAGGCTTGGTCATTCGCGGCGCTCAGCCGGGTTGCGACCATGCACACGTCGATTGTGCGCACTCCGGTCTCGGTGGTCCTGCAATCGCCGTAGCCGAACCTGCTCGCAAAGGCCACACCATCCTGGTCCGTGCTTGAGACGATCGGGACCAACAAGAAAGGCCGCCCGAGGGCGGCCGTTTTGTCTGCCGAAGCCTGAAAGCGTCTTAGCGGACCGTGGAGGTGCCCGAGGAGGTGATCGCCACCGGTTTGCCGGCCTTGATGACCTGCGTCGTCTGGGCAGTCTGCGTGAAATCCGCGTTGTTCCGGGCCGAGATGCCGAGCGCCGCAATCCCGATCGCCGCAACAAGGGCAACCACCACAATCTTGAGATGGGTCGCGCGGTCAGCTGAATGGATCGAGTGGTTCATGGTCGCCTCCGGGCGTCTGTGCGCCGTCTATGGCAGGTACTGGTAAGCCCCATCTGTTTCCGGATCGTTTCGTGAGTTCCCGGAAATGGTTTCGTGCCACGGGCGGATTGGTTTCACCGTGCCTTGCGTCACACTCGCGGCCGGCTAAAACTGACCTCAGGCGCGGAAATGCGCTTGGGAGAAAAATAATAATGAAAACAATGAGAATGACCCGCCGCCGGGTGCTGGGAACCGGTTCTGCTGCAGTTGCCGCCACGATGTTTGGTAAGCCAGCCCTTGCCGCCGTCGAGTTCGATCTCAAGCTCGGTGTCAACACTCCGGAAACCCATCCGCTAACAATGCGCCTGACTGAGGCCGCCAAGGCGGTCGGCGCGCAGTCGTCCGGCCGGGTCAACATCACGGTGTTCTCCAACAGCCAGCTCGGCGGCGATCCGGAGATGCTGTCGCAGGTCCGGGCCGGCGGGATCGAGCTGTTGGCGGCGCCCAGCATGACGCTGTCGACGCTGGTGCCGCTGTCGGGGCTGCCCAGCATCGGTTTCGCCTTCCAGTCCTACGACCAGGTCTGGGCGGCGATGGACGGCGGCGTCGGCGACCTCGTGCGCGAGGCGATCACGAAGACCGGCGTCGTGCCGCTGAAGAAAGTCTGGGACAACGGCTTCCGCCAGATCACCTCGTCGTCGAGCCGGCAGCTCAACAGTGTCGACGATCTCAAGGGCTTCAAGATCCGCGTGCCGGTGACAGCATTGCTGACGTCGCTGTTCTCAGGGCTCGGCGCATTGCCGTCGAGCATCTCCTACAGCGAGCTCTATTCGGCGCTGCAGACCCACATCGTCGAAGGGCAGGAGAATCCGCTGGCGCAGGTCTCCACCGGAAAACTCTACGAGGTGCAGAAATTCTGCGCGCTCTCGAACCATTGCTGGAGCGGTTACTGGATCCTCGGCAACCGCCGCGCGATGGCCGGTCTGCCGCCCGATCTGCTCGAGCTCATCAACGCCGCGTTCGATGCCGCGGCGGTGAAGGAGCGCGCCGATCTGGTCGAGATGGACCGCTCGCTGCAGGCCGAGCTGACCGAGAAGGGCATGACCTTCAACAAGCCCGATCCCGTGCAGTTCCGGGCCGCGTTGGTGAAGGCCGGCTTCTACACGCAGTGGCAGAAGACCTATGGCGCGGATGCCTGGGCGGCGCTGGAGAAATACACCGGCAAGCTGACATGAGCGCAGCCTGACATCGCGCGCGCGATTACCTGACGCGTAATCGCGCGCGCGATCTCCCTTTGCGATGGTCGATGCATCGGCGGCGATGGCTGCCGATCGATCCGCAAGGGGAGATAAGCGATGGTCCAACCGCTTTATGCAACCGCCGGGGACGGCACAAAGCTGTTCGCACAGGATTGGGGCTCGGGCCGGCCGATGCTGCTGCTTGCCGCCTGGACGTTCAATTCCAGCATCTGGGGCAGCCAGATCGTGGCGCTCAACGCCAACGGTTTTCGCTGCGTCGCGCCTGACCGGCGCGGCCACGGCCGCTCCGACATGCCGATGGCGGGATACGATCTCGACACGCTGACCGACGACGTCGCCGCCGTGATCGAGCAGCATGATCTCCACGACGTCACGATCGTCGCGCATTCGATGGGATCGATCGAGGCGGTGAACTATCTGGCGCGTCACGGCGCCAAGCGCATCGCGCGACTGGTGCTGGTTGCGCCGACCACGCCGTTCATCGTGCAGACCGAGGACAATCCGGACGCCGTGCCGAGAGCGATGGTCGACGCGCAAATTGCGGCGATCGCGCAGGACTTTTCGAAATGGATGGGCGAGAACGAAGCGCCGTTCTTCATGCCCGACACGGCCGAGGTGACGCGGGCCTGGATCAGGGAGATGATGCTGAGCGTGCCGTTGCCGGTGGCACTGGCCCGCCGCAAGACCATTTCCTTTGCCGATCTGCGCGCCGCGGCGAGCGGGATCGATCGCCCGACGCTGATCGTGCATGGCGACAACGATGCCAGCGCGCCGTCGAGCTGACCGGTGCGAAGACGGCAAAGCTGATCAAAGGAAGCAGGCTCGCCGTCTATGAAGGCGCCCCGCACGCGTTGCCGCTGACGCACAGCGCGCGCTTGATGGCTGACCTGCTGGCGTTCATGGATGCTTAGCTCGCGCGCGCGATGTCGGCGCGGATCGAGCGCGCCGCCCAAACGAACAGCAGCGCGCCGAGCGTGGTCGTGACTGCCGCCGACAGCAGCGAGTAGCGATTGGCGCGGCCGCTTGCGGTGCGACATCGACCATGACTTCCTCCCCCGGTCTTCTTTGTTGTTGCTTGCGTTGTTGCTTGCGCGCGCGCCTTACGCCTCGCGGATGTAGTTCCCTGCCTCGAATTCGATCGGCCTCGTGTCGGCGTCGAACGACACGCCGATCGGGTCGCGGCCGCTGGCCATGGCCTCGAGCTGGTCGGAGAGCATCCGGCGGATCATCAGGATGCCGCGGTCGCTCTGGCCAAAATGCTCTTCGGAATGGATCGTCACCGCTCCCTGGCCGACCTGGGCCTCGTAGTCGCCGGGGAACTGCTGGTGCTCGGCCTCGGTCATGTCCCACCAGAACTTGCCGTTGAACTTCGAGCGCATCCGCCCGATATCGCCCGCGTTCTTGACCCGGCCGGCGACGTAGATGCGAAACGAGGTGTCGTCGATCGGCAAGGTCCAGCCGATCGATTCGACGCGCGCGAACTGCGCGACGCGTGGATTGGGCACGACGCGGAGTGTCGGGAGGGCGGCCTCGGTGACGCGATAGAACACCTTGCCGTCGTCCTGCCTGCGGATCGAACGCACCGCGACGCCGCGCGGCGACATCTCGAACCTCACCTCGGGCATCGAGGCCATCATGTTGGTGAACTGCGGCCCTGAGAACGAGCCGTGCAGCACCGGCACATGGTAGGGGTCGGCGACGTTCTCGAAATGCTGCAGCCAGTTGCAGGGGATCACGGCAGGGCCGCCGCCGCCGATCGAGGAATCGTCGGCCTCGACGAACTCGCCGTCGTCCATGTTTTCCAGGCATTCGTAGCGCGGCAGCACCGGCCGTTTCTCGGCCGGCCCCATATAGGCGAAGATCAGGCCGTAGCGTTCCTGCACCGGATACCAGGGCTGGCGCACCTTGTCCTTGAACAGGCCGCCGTCGGGCTCGCAGGGTTGTTCGAGGCAGCGGCCCTCGGTGTCGAACTTCCAGCCGTGATAGCAGCAGCGGATGCCGTCTTCCTCGACCTTGCCGTAATAGAGTGTGGTGCCGCGGTGGCAACAGCGCGCATGCAGCAGGCCGACCCGGCCATGCCGGTCGCGGAACAGGATCACGTCTTCGCCAAGCGCGCGGACTTTTCTGGGGATATCGCTGGCGTCACCGTTGAGGCCGACCGGGTGCCAATACCGACGCAGCAGCTCGCCCATCGGCGTGCCGCGGCCGACCGAGGTGAGCTCGGTCCGGATGCTGGACGGCTTCATCGCATAGGCCGTGCCGAGATCGCGGTCCCGCTGGGTGATCGTCACGTTGTCCTCCCCCGCCGCTGGTCTGGTGCCGGCGGCTGATCTATCGTTGACCAAGTCAACGATAGATCGATGACAATGTCAACGATATCGTTCAGCTTGGCAGCGCGCGGCTTTGTTGGCAGAGGTTGGTGATGACCGAGAAGCTCAGGACTGAGAGGGCCTTGCCGCCGGAGGCCGTTGTCGATTCCGAACTGGCGCCGATCACCGCGATGATGTCGTCGCGGCTGATGGTGCTGGCGAACCTGCTCAGGCGCGGCGCGATGCTGCGCTACAAGCGCCTGACCGGCCTGTCCTCGGTGGAGTTCGGCCTGGTGGCCTCGCTCGGCCGGCGGCCGCCGATGAGTGTGGTGCGGCTCGCCGAGGCCGTCGGCATGGACAAGGGGCAGATCAGCCGGGCACTCGCCGAGCTCGTGGCGCGCAAGCTGGTGACGAAGGCAGCCAATCCGCGCGACAACCGGGAGACTTTGGTCTCGCTTACCAAGGCCGGCCTGGCCGCCCATGATGCCATCGTGGCCGGCGCGCAGGAGCGGAACCGGCGCCTGTTGGAACAGCTTGCGCCAGGGGATCTCGAGCTGCTGCTCGGACACATCGATCGGCTCACCCTGACCGCCGCCGAGATGCTCGCGGCCGAACGGGGGCTGGGCTGATATGGCAAGAGCGCAGGGCACAGGATGGCCGCCGCAGCGTTGCCCATGGAGGCAAGCGCATCCGCCTGATGAGGCCAAGAGCCCGCGGGAAGGACGGTAAAAGCGTCAAAATAGCTTGTCTTGCGCCCCCTGTTGCGCTGCGCTAAAGCCTCAAGAACAATTCCAATCAACGAATCTGCGGCACGTCCGAAACCGCAGCAAGAAGGCCTCGCCGATGACCGGCATCCTGCAGAATTATCTTCCACTTGTGGTCTTTATCGGAGTTGCGAGCCTGATCGGTCTGGCGCTCCTGATCGCGCCGTTCCTGGTCGCGTTCCAATCGCCGGACCCGGAAAAGCTGTCCGCCTATGAATGCGGATTCAACGCTTTTGACGACGCCCGCATGAAGTTCGACGTCCGCTTCTATCTGGTGGCGATCCTCTTCATCATCTTCGACCTCGAAGTGGCGTTCCTGTTCCCGTGGGCCGTGGCGTTCGGAAAGCTCGGCGCCACCGGGTTCTGGTCGATGATGGTGTTCCTGGCCGTGCTGACGGTCGGGTTTGCGTATGAATGGAAGAAAGGCGCGCTCGAATGGGATTGAGCCCCACCGCCGCAACCTCCCGGCCGGCGATAGCCAAATCAGAGATCGCCATGGCTCCGAAGGGTATTCTTGATCCGTCGACCGGCAAGCCGGTCGGCGCCAATGATCCGTTTTTCCTCGAGGTCAATCACGAGCTGTCCGACAAGGGCTTCTTCGTCGCCGCGGCCGATGACCTCATCACCTGGGCGCGCACCGGCTCCCTGATGTGGATGACCTTCGGTCTCGCCTGCTGTGCGGTCGAGATGATGCAGGTCTCGATGCCGCGCTATGACGTCGAACGCTTCGGCTTCGCACCGCGTGCCTCGCCGCGGCAATCCGACGTGATGATCGTCGCGGGTACCCTGACTAACAAGATGGCGCCCGCGCTGCGCAAGGTCTACGACCAGATGCCGGAGCCGCGCTACGTCATCTCGATGGGCTCCTGCGCCAATGGCGGCGGCTACTACCACTATTCCTATTCGGTGGTCCGTGGCTGCGATCGCATCGTGCCGATCGACATCTACGTGCCGGGCTGTCCGCCCACGGCGGAAGCGCTGCTCTACGGCGTGCTGCTGCTGCAGAAGAAGATCCGCCGTATCGGCACCATTGAACGCTAAGGTTTCAGGTATGGACGACGGCAAGCTCGACGCCCTTGGGCAGACGATCGTGAGCGCGCTTCCGGGCGCGGCCACGGCGCACTCGGTCGCGTTCAATCAACTCACTATCGACGTCGAGATTGGCAGAATCGTGGACGTCGCCAGGTTTCTGCGTGACGATCCCGGCTGCCGCTTCGTCAACGTCACCGACGTGACCGCGGTCGACTATCCGAGCCGCGAGAAGCGTTTCGACGTCGTCTACCATCTGCTGTCGCCGACGCTGAACACGCGCATCCGTTTGCGCGGGCAAGCCGACGAGACCACGCAGGTGCCGTCGATCATCGGCGTCTTCCCCGGCGCCGACTGGTTCGAGCGCGAGACCTACGACCTCTACGGCGTGATCTTCACCGGTCATCCGGACATGCGCCGCCTGCTGACGGACTACGGCTTCGACGGCCATCCGCTGCGCAAGGATTTCCCGCTCACCGGCTTCGTCGAGGTTCGCTACGACGACCAGGAGAAGCGGGTGCTGTATGAGCCGGTCCGGCTCAACCAGGAATTCCGCAAGTTCGATTTCCTTTCGCCCTGGGAAGGCGCGGACTATCCGCTGCCCGGCGATGAAAAGGCCAAGGCGGAGCCGAAGCCATGAATGAACAGCCGCAAAACCTTCGTAACTTCACCATCAACTTTGGGCCGCAGCATCCGGCGGCGCACGGCGTGCTGCGCCTCGTGCTGGAGCTCGACGGCGAAGTCGTCGAGCGCGTCGATCCGCATATCGGGCTGCTTCACCGCGGCACCGAGAAGCTGATCGAGCACAAGACCTATCTGCAGGCGATTCCCTATTTCGACCGGCTCGACTACGTCGCGCCGATGAACCAGGAGCATGCGTTCTGCCTCGCGGCGGAAAAGCTGCTCGGCATCACGGTGCCGCGCCGCGGCCAGCTGATCCGCGTGCTGTATTGCGAGATCGGCCGCATCCTGTCGCATCTGCTCAACGTCACCACGCAGGCGATGGACGTCGGCGCGCTGACCCCGCCGCTGTGGGGCTTCGAAGAGCGCGAGAAGCTGATGGTGTTCTACGAGCGCGCCTCGGGCTCGCGCATGCACGCGGCGTTCTTCCGTGTCGGCGGCGTGCATCAGGACCTGCCGCCGAAGCTGATCGACGACATCGAGGCGTGGTGCGATCCGTTCCTCAAGGTGGTCGACGACCTCGATCGGCTGCTCACCGGCAACCGCATCTTCAAGCAGCGCAACGTCGATATCGGTGTGGTGCCGCTGAAGGAAGCCTGGGAGTGGGGCTTCTCCGGCGTGATGGTGCGCGGCTCGGGCGCAGCCTGGGACCTGCGCAAGTCGCAGCCCTACGAGTGCTACGCCGAGATGGATTTCGACATTCCGATCGGCAAGAACGGCGACTGCTACGACCGCTATCTGATCCGCATGGAAGAGATGCGCCAGTCGGTGCGCATCATGAAGCAGTGCATCCAGAAGCTCAAAGCACCCGACGGGCAGGGTCCGGTGGTGGTCGAGGACAACAAGATCGCGCCGCCGCGCCGTGGTGAGATGAAGCGCTCGATGGAAGCGCTGATCCATCACTTCAAGCTCTACACCGAAGGCGTGCACGTGCCGGCCGGCGAAGTCTATGCCGCGGTCGAGGCGCCGAAGGGCGAGTTCGGCGTCTACCTCGTCGCCGACGGCACCAACAAGCCCTACAAGTGCAAGATCCGCGCGCCGGGCTTCGCCCATCTGCAGGCGATGGATCACATCTGCAGGGGCCATCTGCTGGCCGACGTTTCCGCCATCCTGGGCTCGCTGGACATCGTGTTCGGCGAGGTCGACCGGTGACGATGTCCGCATCCGCACCGCGCGCAATGAGAGTTTGATCGATGTCCGTCCGCCGCCTTGCCCCGAAGGAATTGCAGCCCGCGAGCTTCACGTTCACGGACGAGAATCTCGCCTGGGCCAAGAAGCAGATCGAGAAGTATCCGCCGGGACGGCAGGCTTCGGCCGCGATCGCGATCCTGTGGCGCGTGCAGGAGCAGCATGACGGCTGGGTCTCGGAAGCGGCGATCCGCGCCGTCGCGGACCTGCTCGAGATGCCGCATATCCGCATGCTGGAGATCGCGACCTTCTACACCATGTTCCAGCTCTCGCCGGTCGGCAAGAAGGCGCATGTGCAGGTGTGCGGCACCACGCCGTGCCGGTTGCGCGGCGCCGCCGACCTGATCGAGGTCTGCCAGCACCGCATCCATCACGATCCCTTCCAGCTGTCGAAGGACGGCAACTTCTCCTGGGAAGAAGTCGAGTGCCTGGGGGCCTGCGTGAACGCGCCGATGGTGCTGATCTGGAAGGACACCTATGAGGATCTGACCAAGGAAAGCTTCGGCAAGGTGCTCGACGGCTTTGCCGCCGGCAATCCGCCGAAGCCGGGCCCGCAGATCGACCGTCAGTTCTCGGCGCCCGCGGGCGGGCCGACGACGCTGAAGGAAACCACCTGATGCGGGGCTTTCAGGTGCTGGCAAACGGGCAGGAAAACAAGGCAGGAAGGGGCGCTGCGATGAAGGCCTGGCGCACGATCGCCCTGCATACCGCTGTCGCGGCCGGCTTCATGTTCCTGCTGCAACGCTACGGCCTGAGCGCCACGCTGGAATCCAGCCTGTTGTGGGCCATCGTGTTCGGCGGCTGCGCCGCCGGGCTCGCTTATTCGCAAGCCAATCGGTGATGTTCGGAAAGTTTTGAGCATGCTCGACGACAAGGACCGCATCTTCAAGAACCTCTACGGCCTGCATGATTGGGGCCTCGAGGGCGCGCGCCGCAGAGGCGCCTGGGATGGCACCAAGGGGATCATCGACAAGGGGCGCGACTGGATCATCAACGAGATGAAGGCGTCCGGCCTGCGCGGCCGCGGCGGCGCCGGCTTCCCGACCGGCATGAAGTGGTCCTTCATGCCGAAGGAATCCAAGGACGGCCGTCCGAGCTACCTCGTCGTCAACGCCGACGAGTCGGAGCCCGGCACCTGCAAGGACCGCGAGATCATGCGGCACGATCCGCATCTCTTGGTCGAAGGCTGCCTGCTCGCGAGCTTCGCGATGGGCGCGCATGCCTGCTACATCTATATCCGCGGCGAGTTCATCCGCGAGCGCGAGCGGCTGCAGGCGGCGATCGACCAGGCCTATGAGGCCAAGCTGGTCGGCAAGGACAACGTCAACGGCTGGCCGTTCGACATCTATGTTGCGCACGGCGCCGGCGCCTATATCTGCGGCGAGGAGACCGCGCTGCTCGAGAGCCTCGAGGGCAAGAAGGGCCAGCCGCGGCTGAAGCCGCCGTTCCCGGCCAATGTCGGCCTCTATGGCTGCCCGACCACCGTCAACAACGTCGAGTCGATCGCGGTCGCGCCGGACATCCTGCGCCGCGGCGCCGCTTGGTTCGCCGGCATCGGCCGGCCGAACAATGTCGGCACCAAGCTGTTCTGTATCTCCGGCCACGTCGAGCGGCCCTGCAACGTCGAAGAGGCGATGGGGATTCCGTTCCGCGAGCTGATCGAGAAGCATTGCGGCGGCATCCGCGGCGGCTGGGGCAATCTGAAGGCAGTGATCCCCGGCGGCTCGTCGGTGCGCATGGTGCCGGCCGAGCAGATCATCGACACGCCGATGGATTTCGACTCTTTGAGCAAGCTGCGCTCGGGCCTCGGCACCGCGGCGGTGATCGTGATGGACAAGTCGACCGACCTGATCCGAGCGATTGCGCGCATCTCCTATTTCTACAAGCATGAGAGCTGCGGCCAGTGCACGCCGTGTCGCGAGGGCACCGGCTGGATGTGGCGCGTCTTGACCCGCATGGCCGAGGGCCGCGCCCACAAGCGCGAGATCGACATGCTGCTCGAGGTTACCAAGCAGGTCGAGGGTCACACCATCTGCGCGCTCGGCGACGCCGCGGCATGGCCGATCCAGGGCCTGATCGCGCATTTCCGTCACGAGATCGAAGAGCGCATCGACCAGTATTCGCACAAGGCCGATCTCGACGATCAGGGCGTGCGCGATCCCATGCACATGGTAGCTGCGGAGTAATGCTGGCGATGACGCAACAGGCCGCATGGTGGCAGAAATACGGGACGCTTGCGCAGATGGCGCAGGCGACCGTAGCGCTGCTCGGCTTTGTTGCAATCCTGCTGCAGATCAACGAAATCCGCACCTCGAACCGCGCCTCCAGCGCGCGTTCGGCGTTTCTCGGCTACACCGATCTCGCATTCCAGAATCCGAAGTTCGCTCAGCCCGACTACGAGGCCATCAAGGCCGCCGGTCGCGAAGAGCGGTCCCAATATGAGAGTTTTGTCTCGTACTTCCTCTATGCCTGCGAGGAGACCTTTGCCGCATTCGCGGAAAAGCGCGAATGGCAGGCATCGTGTGACTACGACCTGAAACCGCATCTGCCGTTCCTCTGCGAGAAGAACCAGGCGCAGCCTGCGTATCTCGCGACCTACGGCGCCGACACCCAGCAATGGGTGAAGACCTCATTGAAAACCGCGAGCGTCGCACCGCCGGACTGCAAGCTCGGAAAGACTTGAGACAGACATGAGCAAGATCATCGTCGATGGCAAAGAGATCGATGTGCCGCCGGAGTACACGCTGCTGCAGGCGTGCGAGGCGGCCGGCGCCGAGATTCCGCGCTTCTGCTATCACGAGCGGCTGTCGATCGCCGGCAATTGCCGGATGTGCCTGGTCGAGGTGAAGGGCGGCCCGAAGCCGGTCGCGAGCTGCGCCTGGGCCGTGCGCGACTGCCGTCCGGGCCCGAAGGGCGAGCCGCCGGAGATCTCGACCCGTTCACCGATGGTGAAGAAGGCGCGCGAAGGCGTGATGGAGTTCCTGCTGATCAACCATCCGCTGGACTGCCCGATCTGCGACCAGGGCGGCGAGTGCGATCTGCAGGACCAGGCGATGGGCTACGGCGTCGACACCAGCCGTTTCGCCGAGAACAAGCGCGCGGTCGAGGACAAGTATCTCGGCGCGCTGGTCAAGACCTCGATGAACCGCTGCATCCAGTGCACGCGCTGCGTCCGCTTCTCCGCCGAAGTCTGCGGCGCGCCGGAAATGGGCGCGACCGGCCGCGGCGAAGACATGGAGATCACGACCTATCTGGAGCAGGCGCTGAGCTCGGAGCTGCAGGGCAATCTCGTCGACATCTGCCCGGTCGGCGCGCTGACCTCGAAGCCGTACGCCTTCGCCGCGCGTCCGTGGGAGCTCGGCAAGACCCAGTCGGTCGACGTCATGGACGGCGTGGGATCTGCGATCCGCGTCGACACCCGCGGCCGCGAGGTGATGCGCATCCTGCCGCGCATCAACGAGGCGGTGAATGAGGAGTGGATCTCCGACAAGACCCGGCACGTCGTCGACGGCCTGCGCACGCAGCGCCTCGACCGGCCCTATGTGCGCGAGAACGGCCAGCTCAGGCCGGCGACATGGCAGGAAGCCTTTGCTGCCATCGCCGCCAAGGCCGGCCGCAGCGACGGCAAGCGGATCGGCGCGATCGCCGGCGATCTGGCCGCGGTCGACGAAATGTACGCGCTGAAGGAGCTGCTCGCGAAGTTCGGCTCGGTCAATCTGGCGGTGCAGGGCGGCGACGCGTTCGACGCCAAGGCGGGCCGCGGCTCCTACATCTTCAACCCGACCATCGCCGGCATCGACCAGGCCGACGCGATCCTGATCGTCGGCTCGCATCCGCGCAAGGAAGCCGCCGTGCTGAACGCGCGGATCCGCAAGCGCTGGCGCACCGGCGGGCTCAAGGTCGGCATGATCGGCGCCAAGGCCGATTTCACCTATGACCACGACTATCTCGGCGCGGGCACCGATACGCTGGCCGATCTCGTGGCGGGCAAGCACTCCTTTGCCGACGTCTTGAAGAAGGCCCAGCACCCGATCATCCTGGTCGGCGCCGGCGCCTATACCAGGCATGACGGCGCGGCGGTGCTGGCGCAGGCCGCCAAGCTCGCGGTCGACGTCGGTGCGCTGAAGGACGGCTGGAACGGCTTTGCCGTGCTGCAGGATACCGCCTCGCGCGCCGGTGCACTCGATATCGGCTTCTCGCCGGCGGCGGGCGGGCTGACCTCGGCGCAGATGACGACCTTCGGCACGCTCGACGTGCTGTTCCTGCTCGGCGCCGACGAGATCAAGGCGCCGGACGGCACCTTCGTGGTCTATATCGGCACCCATGGTGACCAGGGCGCGCATCGTGCCGACGTCATCCTGCCGGGCGCGGCCTATACCGAGAAGTCCGGTATCTACGTCAACACCGAAGGCCGGGCGCAGATCGCCAACCGCGCCGCGTTCCCGCCGGGCGAGGCCCGCGAGGACTGGGCGATCATCCGCGCGCTGTCCGACGTGCTCGGCAAGAAGCTGCCGTTCGACTCGCTGCAGGCGCTGCGTCAGGCTATGTTCAAGGCCTACCCGCATCTGATGCGGCTCGACCAGATCGAGGCCGGCAAGCCCGACGACGTCAAGGCGCTGGCAGGCAAGGGCGGGAGCGTCGACAAGGCGGCATTCAAGCCGACCGTCGAGGATTTCTATCTGACCAACCCGATCGCGCGGGCCTCTGCCGTGATGGCGGAATGCTCGCGGCTGGCGTCGGGCCGAATGCTGACGGCAGCGGAGTGAGCGTGACCTGATGGCTGAATTCTTCGCAAGCTCGTTCTGGACCGGCTTCCTCTGGCCGCTGATCATCATGGTCGCGGAGAGCCTGTTGCTGCTGGTCGTGCTCCTGATCGCGATCGCCTACATCCTGCTCGCCGACCGCAAGATCTGGGCGGCGGTGCAGATCCGCCGCGGCCCCAACGTGGTCGGACCGTTCGGATTGCTGCAATCCTTCGCCGACCTCCTGAAATTCGTGCTGAAGGAGCCGGTGATTCCGTCCGGCTCCAACAAGGGCGTGTTCCTGCTCGCGCCGCTGGTGTCGTGCATCCTGGCGCTGGCCGCCTGGGCCGTGATCCCGTTTGATCTCGGCTGGGTGATCTCCGACATCAATGTCGGCGTTCTCTACATCTTCGCGATCTCGTCGCTGTCGATCTACGGCATCATCATGGCCGGCTGGTCGTCGAACTCGAAATATCCGTTCCTGGCCGCGCTGCGCTCGGCGGCGCAGATGGTGTCCTACGAGGTCTCGATCGGCTTCGTCATCATCACCGTGCTGCTCTGCGTCGGCTCGCTGAACCTGTCGGCGGTGGTCGAGGCGCAGAACACCCGCGGGCTTGCGCACCTGATCGGCCTGCCGCAGCTCACCATCCTGAACTGGTATGTGTGGCCGCTGTTCCCGATGTTCGTGGTGTTCTACGTCTCGGCGCTGGCGGAAACCAACCGTCCGCCGTTCGACCTCGTCGAAGCCGAATCCGAACTGGTCGCCGGCTTCATGACCGAATACGGCTCGACCCCGTATCTTTTGTTCATGCTCGGCGAGTATGTCGCGATCACCACGATGTGCGCGCTGGCGTCGATCCTGTTCCTGGGCGGCTGGCTGCCGCCGGTCAACCTGCCGCCGTTCACCTGGATTCCGGGCATCGTCTGGTTCGCCCTGAAGGTGTTCTTCATGTTCTTCATGTTCGCGATGGCGAAGGCGATCGTGCCGCGCTACCGCTACGATCAACTGATGCGGCTCGGCTGGAAGGTGTTCCTGCCGCTGTCGCTGGCGATGGTGGTGATCGTGGCCGGCGTGCTGCAGTTCGCCGGCATCGCGCCGAAGTGAGGCCGTCATGAGTGTCAATGTCAACGCAACAGCCCGCTCGCTTCTGCTGTCGGAATTCGTCTCGGCGTTCTTCCTCGCGATGCGCTATTTCTTCCAGCCGAAGCCGACGCTGAACTATCCCTTCGAGAAGGGCCCGATCTCGCCGCGCTTCCGCGGCGAGCACGCGCTGCGCCGCTATCCGAACGGCGAGGAGCGCTGCATCGCCTGCAAGCTGTGCGAGGCGATCTGCCCGGCGCAGGCGATCACGATCGAGGCCGGCCCGCGCCGCAACGACGGCACCCGCCGCACGGTGCGTTACGACATCGACATGGTGAAGTGCATCTATTGCGGCCTGTGCCAGGAGGCATGCCCGGTGGACGCCATCGTCGAGGGACCGAATTTCGAATTCGCGACCGAGACCCGCGAGGAACTGTACTATGACAAGGCCAAGCTGCTCGCCAATGGCGACCGCTGGGAGCGCGAGATCGCGAAGTCGATCGCGCTCGACGCGCCGTACCGGTGAGGTGAGGGCATGATCCTTCCGGCGCTGTTCTTCTACCTGTTTGCTGCGGTCTGCGTGGCCTCGGCGGTCATGGTGATTGTCTCGCGCAATCCCGTGCACTCCGTGCTGTTCCTGATCCTGGCCTTCGTCAACGCGGCCGGCCTGTTCATCCTGATGGGCGCCGAGTTCCTCGGGATGATGCTGATCGTGGTCTATGTCGGTGCGGTCGCGGTGCTGTTCCTGTTCGTGATCATGATGCTCGACGTCGACTTCGTCGAGCTGCGCGAGGGCTTCATCCAGTATCTGCCGATCGGCATCGTGATCGGCGGCATCTTCATGTTCGAGCTGCTGCTCGTCGTCGGCGCCTGGGTAATCAACCCGGCCGTGACCAAGACGATCACCGCGGCGATCCCGACCAATGTCAGCAACACGGAGGCGCTCGGCCTCGTGCTCTATACGAAGTACATCCATTACTTCCAGCTCGCCGGCATGGTGCTGCTGGTCGCGATGATCGGCGCCATCGTGCTGACGCTGCGCCACAAGGCCAAGGTCAAGCGGCAGAACATCAACGTGCAGAACGCGCGCACGCCCGAGATGGCGATGGCGATGCGCAAGGTGGCGTCGGGGCAGGGCCTGCAGGATGCCGACGCGGCGGAGTGGGTGAAATGACGATCGGGCTCGGACACTATCTCGCGGTCGCCGCGATCCTGTTCACGCTCGGGATCCTCGGCATCTTCCTCAACCGCAAGAACATCATCGTCATCCTGATGTCGATCGAGCTGATCCTGCTGTCGGTCAACATCAACCTGGTGGCGTTCTCGACCTTCCTCGGCGACATCGTCGGCCAGGTGTTCGCGCTCTTGGTGCTGACGGTGGCCGCCGCCGAGGCCGCGATCGGTCTCGCCGTGCTGGTGGTGTATTTCCGCAACCGCGGTTCGATCGCGGTTGAAGACGTCAATCTGATGAAGGGCTAGGCGCAGTTATGGTTCAGGCAATCGTATTCCTGCCTCTGCTGGGCGCCATCCTCGCAGGCATCATCTCGCTGGTCGGTGCCCATGCGCGCTGCCCGAGCGGCGATATCGTCGACCATCACGACGACGCGCATGGCGACGCCCGTGCCTCCGCCGCCCATGACGATCACGGTCATAACGACCATGGCCATGACGATCACCATGTCTCCGAGCCGGCGGCCGCCGGCTCGCGCCTCGCCGAGCTGATCACCACCGGCCTGCTGTTCGTCTCGGCGGCGCTGTCCTGGTTCACGCTGGTCGATGTCGGCTTCATGCACCATGACGCGCGCGTCGTGCTGCTGCCCTGGATCACCTCGGGCGACCTGCAGGTGGCCTGGACACTGCGGGTCGACACCCTGACGGCGGTGATGCTGGTCGTGGTCAACACGGTGTCCGCGCTCGTCCACCTCTACTCCATCGGCTACATGGACGAGGATCCGAACCGGCCGCGCTTCTTCGGCTATCTCTCGCTGTTCACCTTCGCGATGCTGATGCTGGTGACGTCAGACAACCTCGTGCAGCTGTTCTTCGGCTGGGAGGGCGTCGGCCTCGCGAGCTACCTCCTGATCGGGTTCTGGTACCAGAAACCGTCGGCCAATGCCGCGGCGATCAAGGCCTTCGTGGTCAACCGCGTCGGCGACTTCGGTTTCGCGCTCGGCATCTTCGCGATCTTCGCGCTGGTCGGCTCGACCGATTTCGAGACCATCTTCCACGCCGCGCCCGGGCTGACCGGCAAGACCATCAACTTCTTCGGCTGGCAGGCCGAGGCGCTGACCCTGACCTGCCTGTTGCTGTTCATGGGCGCGATGGGCAAGTCGGCCCAGTTCCTGCTGCACACCTGGTTGCCGGACGCGATGGAAGGTCCGACCCCGGTGTCGGCGCTGATCCATGCCGCGACCATGGTCACCGCCGGAGTCTTCATGGTGGCGCGGCTGTCGCCGCTGTTCGAGCTGTCACCGACCGCGCAGGCGGTGGTGATGTTCTTCGGCGCGACCACGGCGTTCTTCGCCGCCACGATTGGCCTCGTGCAGAACGACATCAAGCGCATCGTCGCGTATTCGACCTGTTCGCAGCTCGGCTACATGTTCGTGGCGATGGGAGCGGGGGCCTATTCGGTCGGCATGTTCCATCTGTTCACGCACGCCTTCTTCAAGGCGCTGCTGTTCTTAGGGTCCGGCTCGGTGATCTACGCGATGCATCACGAGCAGGACATCCGCAACATGGGCGGGCTGTGGCGCAAGATCCCGTACACCTTCGCGGTGATGTGCATCGGCACCCTGGCGCTGACCGGCTTCCCGCTGTTCGCCGGCTACTTCTCCAAGGACGCGATCATCGAGGCGGCCTATGCGGCGCATAATCCGTTCGCCGCCTATGCATATCTGCTGACGATCGCGGCCGCCGGCCTGACCTCGTTCTACTCCTGGCGTCTGATCTTCAAGACGTTCTTCGGCGAGCCGCACGACCAGAAGCACTATGAGGCGGCGCATGAGAGCCCGGTGTGGATGCTGGTGCCGATCGGCGTGCTCGCCGCCGGTTCGATCCTGGCCGGCCTGCCGTTCAAGGAGCTGTTCGTCAACCCGCACGGCGTCGAGGAGTTCTTCCGCGAGTCCGTGAAGATGAACCCGCACATCCTCGAGAACATGGAGCACATGCCGGGCTGGCTCGCGCCGCTGCCCACCGTGATGATGGCGCTCGGCCTGTTCATCTCGTATCTGTTCTACATCCGCAGGCCGTATCTGCCGGTCGAGCTCGCTCGCCAGCAGCCGATGCTGTACCAGTTCCTGCTCAACAAATGGTACTTCGACGAGCTGTACGACTGGATCTTCGTGCGTCCGGCAAAGTGGCTCGGCTACACGCTGTGGAAGAAGGGCGACGGCTTCATCATCGACGGCTTCGGTCCCGATGGCGTCTCCGCCCGCGTGCTCGACGTCACCCGCAACGTCGTGAAATTGCAGACCGGCTACCTCTATCACTACGCATTCGCGATGCTGATCGGGGCTGCCGGATTGATCACCTGGTTCATGTTCGGCTTGGGAGGCCAGTAAATGACAACCTGGCCCATCCTTTCGGTTACGACCTTCCTGCCGGCGGTCGGTGCGATCTTGGTCTATCTGCTGGCGCGGGGCGGTGACGAGACCGCGAGCCGCACGGCGCGCTGGATCGCGCTGTGGACCACGCTGATCACCTTCGCGATCTCGCTGATCCTGGTAGCGCGCTTCGATCCGGCCTCGACCGATTTCCAGTTCGTCGAGAAGGCGTCCTGGCTCGCCACCGGCATCACCTATCACATGGGCGTCGACGGCATCTCGCTGCCGCTGATCATCCTGACCACCGCGATCATGCCGCTCTGCATCATCGCGAGCTGGAAGTCGGTGACGCAGCGCGTCGGCGAATACATGATGGCGTTCCTGATCCTGGAAACGCTGATGGTGGGCACCTTCTCGGCGCTCGATCTCGTGCTGTTCTACCTGTTCTTCGAGGGCGGCCTGATCCCGATGTTCCTGATCATCGGCGTCTGGGGCGGCCCGCGCCGGGTCTATGCGTCGTTCAAGTTCTTCCTCTACACCTTCCTCGGCTCGGTTCTGATGCTGCTCGCCATCATGGCGCTGTACTGGAACGCCGGCACGACCGACATCCCGACCCTGATGCACACCGCTGTGCCGCGGTCGATGCAGACATGGGCGTGGCTGGCCTTCTTTGCCTCGTTCGCGGTGAAGATGCCGATGTGGCCGGTGCACACCTGGCTGCCCGACGCGCACGTCGAGGCGCCGACGGCGGGCTCGGTGATCCTGGCCGCGATCCTGCTGAAGATGGGCGGCTACGGCTTCCTGCGCTTCTCGCTACCGATGTTCCCGCTGGCCTCGCACGACTTCGCGCCGTTCGTGTTCGTGCTGTCGGTCATCGCCATCATCTACACCTCGTTGGTGGCGATGATGCAGGAGGACATGAAGAAGCTGATCGCATATTCATCCGTCGCGCATATGGGCTTCGTCACCATGGGCATCTTCGCGGTGACGACGCAGGGCGTCGCCGGCGGCATGTTCCAGATGGTCTCGCACGGCATCGTCTCCGGCGCGCTGTTCCTCTGCGTCGGCGTGGTTTACGACCGCATGCACACCCGCGAGATCGCGGCCTATGGCGGCCTCGTCAACCGGATGCCGCTCTACGCGCTGACCTTCATGGTCTTCACCATGGCCAATGTCGGTCTGCCGGGCACGAGCGGATTCGTCGGCGAGTTCATGACGCTGCTCGGAACCTTCAAGATCTCGCTGCCGACCGCGTTCTTCGCCACCACCGGCGTGATCCTGTCGGCCTGCTACGCGCTCTGGCTCTACCGCAAGGTGGTGTTCGGCGCGCTGGTCAAGCCGTCGCTGATGTCGATCAAGGATCTCACCTTCCGCGAATGCGTGACGCTGTTCCCGCTGATCGCGCTGACCATCCTGTTCGGCGTCTATCCGAAGCCGGTGCTCGACATGTCGGCCGCCTCGGTCCAGCAGCTCGTCAACAATTACCAAACCGCCGTGACTGCCGTGAAGGCAGCCGCGCTGACCGTCCAGTAAGGCCCTCGTCATGAGCTTTTCCAGTGCAGGTTATCAGTTGCAGCCGGTGCTGCCGGAGCTGGTGCTCGCGGTCGGCGCCATGGTGCTGTTGATGATCGGAGCTTATCGCGGGCAGGGGACGACGCGGCTCGTCACGGCGCTCGCGATCTGTCTCCTGGTGCTGACCGGCGTGCTGGAGCTCTGGCTGCCGGCCGGCAAGCTCGTGACCTTCGGCGGCAGCTTCATCGTCGATGATTTCGCCCGCTTCCTGAAGGTCCTCGCGCTGATCGCCTCGGCGGCGACGCTGATCCTGTCGACCGAGTACCTGTCTCAGCCCTCGAGCCGCAACTTCGAGTTCTCGATCCTGGTGCTGCTGTCGACGCTCGGCATGATGGTGCTGATCTCGGCCGGCGATTTGATCTCGCTCTATCTCGGCCTCGAGCTGATGAGCCTTGCGCTCTATGTCGTCGCCGCCAGCCAGCGCGACAACGCCAAGTCGAGCGAGGCGGGCCTGAAGTATTTCGTGCTCGGCGCGCTGTCGTCGGGCATGCTGCTCTACGGCGCATCGCTGATCTACGGCTTCACCGGCACCGTCAGCTTCGCCGGCATCGCGGCGGCGGCGACCACCGGCAGCATCGGCATCGTGTTCGGCCTGGTGTTCCTGCTCGCTGGCCTCTGCTTCAAGGTCTCGGCAGTGCCGTTCCACATGTGGACGCCGGACGTCTATGAGGGCGCGCCGACGCCGGTGACGGCGTTCTTCGCGTCCGCCCCGAAGGTCGCGGCGCTCGCGGTGTTCACCCGCGCGACGCTGACCGCGTTCCCGGGCATCGTGACCCAGTGGCAGCAGATCCTGGTGTTCGTGGCGATCGCCTCGATGGCGCTGGGCTCGTTCGCGGCGATCGGCCAGACCAACATCAAGCGCCTGATGGCCTATTCCTCGATTGGCCATATGGGCTTTGCGCTGGTCGGCCTCGCCTCCGGCACGGTCGAGGGCGCCCAGGGCGTCCTGATCTACATCGCGATCTATGTGGCGATGACGCTCGGCTCCTTCAGCATCATCCTGGCGATGAAGCGGAACGGCCAGGCGCTGGAGCAGATCAGCGATTTCGCCGGCCTGTCCCGCACCAATCCGCTGCTCGCCTTCATCTTCGCGATGCTGCTGTTCTCGCTGGCCGGCGTGCCGCCGCTCGCCGGGTTCTTCGGCAAGTGGTACGTGTTCGTCGCCGCGATCAAGGCCAATCTGTTCACGCTCGCCGTGATCGGCGTGCTGACCAGCGTGGTGGGCGCGTTCTACTATCTGTCGATCGTCAAGGTGATGTATTTCGACCAGCCGCTCGGCAAGCTCGACCCGGTCCGCGTCGAGCTGCGCACTGTGCTGGCGGTCGCGGGCATCTTCAACATCTTCTACTTCGCCTATCCGGGCCCGCTGGTGAGCGTGGCCACGGCGGCGGCCAAATCACTATTTTGACGCGTGCGGTTCCGAAATCGGGATGCTGGCTTTCGGAACCAATCATGCGCATAACTCTGACATGACCTTCACGCTCGGGCCTCGGGCCATAGCGGCGGGCTACCGGCTCGCCGCCTTCGATCAGATCGGCTCGACCAATGCCGAGGCGATGCTGCGCGCCCGCGACGGCGCGCAGGGGCCGATGTGGTTCGTGACGCCCGAACAGACCGCGGGCCGCGGGCGGCGGCAGCGGGTCTGGGTCGCGCCGCGCGGCAATCTCGCCAGCACGATCCTCGAGGTGACCGACGTTCAGCCGGCAGTCGCCGCCACCCTCGGCTTTGCCGCCGGGCTGTCGCTTGAAGCCGCGCTGCGGAAGGTCAGCATCGAGGCGGCGCTGCGGCTCGGGCCGGACAGCCCGAAGTTCACCCTGAAATGGCCGAACGACGTGCTGGCCAATGGCAAGAAGCTCTCGGGCATCCTGCTGGAGGCCGAGGCCATCGGGAGCCGGCTGGCGGTCGTGGTCGGCATCGGCACCAATGTCGTCGCAGCACCCGAGGGGACGCCGACGCCGGCCGTATCGCTCGCGGCGCTTGGCATCCAGATCGGGGCGGAGGAGCTGTTTGCCGCGCTGTCGGACGCCTGGGTCGAGTTTCGCGGCATTTGGGACGACGGCCGCGGCTTCCCCGAGATCCGCAGGCTGTGGCTGGAGCGCGCGGCCGGCCTCGGCGAGAAGGTCGCGGTCCAGACCGGCTCGGCGACCCTTGAGGGCACGTTCGACACCATCGATGATACCGGCTGCCTGATCGTCCGCACCGCTGATGGCGAGCGCCTGCCCGTGACCGCCGGCGAGGTCTATTTCGGCACCGCAGCCTCGGTGAGGGCGGTCTGATGGCGCGTCCCGACGAACTCACCTTTGCGCCGCTCGGCGGCGTCGGCGAGATCGGCATGAACCTGTCGATCTACGGCCTCGGCAACCGCCACCAGCGGTCCTTCCTCGCGGTCGATCTCGGCGTCTCGTTTGGCGACGAGGAGCATCTTCCGGGCATCGACCTGATCATGCCCGACGTCCGCTTCCTCGAGAAGGAGCGCAACAATCTGGTGGGCCTCGTGCTGACGCACGCCCATGAGGATCATTTCGGCGCCATCATCGATCTCTGGCCGAAGCTCGGCTGCAAGATCTACGCGACGCAATTCAGCGCGGCGCTGTTCGAGGCCAAATGCGCCGCCGAGCGCAACCCGCCAAAAATCCCGGTCACGGTGATCCCGTCGGGCGGGCGGGTCGATATCGGTCCGTTCAATGTCGAGTTCATCCCGGTCGCGCATTCGATTCCGGAATCGCACGCGCTGGCGATCAAGACCGATGTCGGCACCGTGCTGCATACCGGCGACTGGAAGATCGATCCGACCCCGATCATCGGCCAGCCGACCGACGAGCGGCGGCTGCGCGAGCTCGGTGATGAAGGCGTGCTGGCGCTGGTCGGCGACTCCACCAATGCGGTGCGCGACGGGCGCTCGCCGTCGGAAACCGAGGTCGCCGCCACGATCAAGAAGCTGGTCAAGGCGGCCAAGGGCCGGGTCGCAGTCACGACCTTCGCCTCCAATGTCGCCCGGGTGCGGGCGGTGGCGGATGCCGCGAACGCCGCCGATCGAGAGGTGGTCGTGGTCGGCCGCGCCATGGAGCGCGTGGTGCAGGTGGCGCGCGAATGCGGCTATCTCGACGGCTCGCATAAATTCCGCAGCGCCGACTATTACGGCCATTTCCCGGCCGACAAGGTGCTGGCGCTGTGCACCGGCAGCCAGGGCGAGCCGCGCGCGGCGCTGGCGCGGATCGCCAATGACGACCATCCGCAGGTCACCCTGAACAAGGGCGACACCGTGATCTTCTCCTCCCGCACCATTCCCGGCAACGAGAAGGCGGTCGGCTCGATCATCAACAACCTGGTCATGCAGGGCGTCGAGATCATCACCGACCGTGAGCATCTGGTGCACGTCTCCGGCCACCCGCGCCGCGACGAGCTGCGCGACATGATCTCCTGGGTGCGGCCGCAGCTCTTGATCCCCGTCCATGGCGAGGCGCTGCATCTGGCCGAGCACGCCAAGCTGGCACGCGCCGCCGGCGTGCCCAAGGTCCTGACCTGCCGCAACGGCGACCTCGTCAAGCTCGGGCCCGGCGAGCCCGGCATCATCGGCGAGGTGCCGGCGGGCCGGCTCTACAAGGACGGAACCATCCTGGAGGACGCCAAGTCGCGTGCCGTGGTGGAACGACGGCGGATGGGCTTTGCCGGCTGCGCCTTCGTCGCCATCGCCATGACCGAGCAGGGCGAGCTCGTCGACGATCCCGAGGTTGATCTGGTCGGCATGCCGGAGAACAATGCGGCGGGCGAACTGCTCGACGACATCGTGTTCGATGTGGTGGTATCGACGATCGAGGGCCTGCCGAAGCCGCGGCGGCGCGATCCGGACGCGCTGGGGGAATCGGTGCGGCGCGCGGTGCGGGCGGCGCTGAACGAGCAATGGGGCAAGAAGCCGATCTGCGTCGTGCACGTTCTGACGGTCTGAGCCTAAGCATGATCCGGAAAAGCGCGAAGCGGTTCTCCGAAAAGATCATGCTCAACTAAAGGGAGAATGAGATGCTGGGCCGGCTCAATCACGTCGCGATCGCGGTCAAGGACGCCAAGCAGGCCGCGAAGATCTACGGCACTGCCTTCAATGCCGAGATTTCCGATGCGGTGCCGCTGCCGGAGCACGGCGTCATCACCGTGTTCGTGACGCTGCCGAACACCAAGATCGAGTTCATCGAGCCGCTCGGCGAGGCCTCGCCGATCGCGAAATTCGTCGAGCGCAATGCCGACGGCGGCATCCACCATGTCTGCTACGACGTGCCCGACATCATCGCGGCTCGCGACCGCATGATCGCCGAGGGCGCGCGGGTGCTGGGCGACGGCCAGCCGAAGATCGGCGCGCACGGCAAGCCGGTGCTGTTCTTCCACCCGAAGGACTTTTCCGGCGCCCTGGTCGAGATCGAACAGGCCTGAGGCCAGTATGGCGTACCAGATCTCCACTGGGCTTGCGATCTACTTCGTCCTTTGGTGGCTCGTGCTGTTCCTGACATTGCCGTTCGGCATACGCAGCCAGCATGAGGACGGCGTCGGCGCGCCCGGCACCGACCCCGGCGCGCCGATCCTGGCGCGCATGGGCCGCAAGCTGCTGTGGACCACGCTGATCTCGGCCGTGATCTTCTCGATCGCCATGTGGGCCTATCATTCCGGCTATCTCTCGATCGAGCGGCTGTCGAAACTGATGGGGATGCCGTTCTGATACGCAGTTTTCGTTGGATCTGAAGTAGCCCGCATGAGCGAAGCGACATGCGGGATCACCTTCCCGGGTATCGCTTCGCTCACCCGGGCTACGTACCGATGGGGATGCTGTTTTAGAAACTGATGCCAATGGAGCGGGGATCAACCTCGCCCTGGCAATGCGGAGGAGGCGACCACGATGAACCTGCAGTCCCAGCCGGGCTCCGGGCCGAGCGCATATCGAATCCTGCGGGAAGCCGATCTGCGGGATTATCTCGCGGAGCTGCCCGCCATCGTCGCGCAGCTCGGCGGCGCGCCGGCCGACTGGTCGATCAGCGAGGTCGGCGACGGCAATCTCAATCTCGTCTTCATCGTCAAGGGAAACAGCGGCGGCCTCGCGGTCAAGCAGGCGCTGCCCTATGTGCGCCTCGTCGGCGAGAGCTGGCCGCTGCCGCTGTCGCGGGCGCACTACGAGCACATGGCGCTGGTGCATCAGGCGCGGCTGGCGCCGATGCTCGTGCCTGCGGCGCTGCATCATGATGCGCCGCTCGCGCTCACCGCGATGGAGCTGCTCGAGCCGCACGTCATCATGCGCAAGGGCCTGATCGAAGCCACGCGGTACCCGCGCTTTGTCGAGGATATCTCGACCTTCCTGGCGCAAACGCTGTTCCTCACGTCCGACCTTGCCTTGTCGGCCGCGGAGAAGAAGCAGGGCATCGCCGATTTCGCCGGCAACCATGCGCTCTGCAAGATCACCGAGGATCTGATCTTCACCGATCCCTATCGCATCGCCCAGCAGAACCGCTGGACCGCGCCCTATCTCGACGCCACGGCCGCGGCGTTCCGCGAGGACCTCGACCTCCATGTCGCAATTAGCAGGCTGAAGCTGAAATTCATGGCGAGCCCGCAGGCGCTGCTGCACGGCGACCTGCACACCGGCTCGATCATGGTCACGGACAGCGAGACCAGGGTGATCGATCCCGAGTTCGCGTTCTACGGCCCGATGGGCTTCGATATCGGCGCCGTCATCGGCAATCTGCTGATGGCCTATCTCGCCTCCGCCGGCCACGAGCGCACGCCGGGCGAGCGCGCCTCGTTCGAGGCATGGCTGCTCGCGACCATCGAGGGCGTCTGGAGCGAGTTTTCCCGCAAGTTTCTCGCGCTGTGGCGCAGCGAGGCGAGGGGCGACGGCTATCCGGTGTCGCTGTTCGCGGGCGAGGCAGGTGCCGCGCGGCTGGAGGCGGAACGGCAGGCCTATATGGCGCGGCTGTTCCAGGACACCGTCGGCTTCGCCGCGGCCAAGACCATCCGGCGCATCCTCGGCCTTGCGCACAACATCGACTTCGAGTGGATCGCCGACGAGAAGCAGCGCGCGATCTGCGAGGCGCGCGCCCTCAAGCTCGCCCGCAATATGATGCTGGAGGCGGCGTCGTTCACGACGATCGGAGCAGTCACCTTCGCCGCGCGCGAACTGCGTCACTGGCAGCCGGATTTTGCCAGATGACCCGCTGTCATTCCGGGGCGGAGCGCCGCACCGAACTGGAATGACGACGGAGGAGGCCTGCGACAAATCACCCCGACGGGCAAATTAGCGCTTCCGTCGTCGGGCAAATCAGATGTTCAATTCCGCCCGTCTCACCCGATCGAGGGGCGCTTCGCGGTCGTCACGGACGCGGGTCGAGATGCGGTGGACGCTGAGTGTGCAACTGACGAGTGCGCATGAGGCGGACGGTGAAGTCGTGTGGTCCTGACGCCCAAGTGGCAGGTGTCTCTTCACGTTGCGCGGTGCGCGTGGCGAAGGCGGTGACAAACAAGCCAAGTCTCGCCGGGGAGAGCACGAAGTAAGCCGTAGCCCATCGCGCAGGGAAAGCCGGAGTTCCCGGTTACACCTGTGGTCCTACCCCCGTGCTTTCTACCCATTGCACGGGGCCCATGGGTGCGATCGGCACCCGGCTTTCCCTGCGCCCTCTGCTTTCAGAGGGTGAAACGAACAGCAAAGCTCGGGCATATCGTGTCGCGAGAATGCGGATGTTTGACTCACAAGCGACACACACTCGGCGTCGTCCTGGCGAAAGCCAGGACCCATTATCACGAATGCGAATTGTTGCCCGACGCTGGGGCCACAGCCTGCTCTCAACAACCCAACCCTGTGGTTATGGGTCCCGGCCTTCGCCGGGACGACGAGAGGTGAGAGCTACGTGCTCCGCTCCACTATCAATCCGCCGCTTGCTCCCGCAGCCGCTGCGCGTAGACGTTGATGATCAGCGCCGCGAGCAGGATCAGGCCGCGGATCAGGATCTTCAGGAAGCTGTCGATATTGACGTGGTCGAGGCCGTTGTTGAGCACGCCGAGCACGAACAGGCCGACGATGGTGTTGCCGATGCCGCCGCGGCCGCCGAACAGGCTGGTGCCGCCGACCACCACGGCCGCGATCGAATCCAAGAGATAGGTGTCGAACTCGTTCTGCTGGGCGCTGCCGAAATGGGCGACGCCGAGCATGCCGCCGATCCCCGAGCACACCGCCGAGATCACCATCACGCTGCCGAGGATGAGCTTGACGTTGAGGCCGGCAAATTCCGCGGCTTCGCGGTTGCCGCCGACCATGTAGACGTAGCGGCCGAACCGCGTGTAGGTCAGCACCAGGTGGCCGCCGAGCAGCATCACCGCGGCGACGATCACGATCCAGGGGATGCCGCCGATCGAGCCGGAGCCGAGCGTCGTGATCAGGTCCGGCACCTTGTAGGCGATCTGGCCGCGCACCAGCAGCGCCGAGACGCCGGCCGCGATCTGCATCATGGCGAGCGTCATGATGAAGGAGGGGATGCCGATCATGGTCAGCCCCAGCGCGTTGACGAGGCCGAGCAGCGCGCACAGCGCCAGCGCCAGCAGGATCGCGACGATGCCCGGCATCGGGACATTGGCGATGTTGACGTAGGATTCCTGCAGCGTGAAGTACGCCACGGCAATGCCGGTGACGTTGGCGATGCTGGCGATCGACAGATCGATCTCGGCGCACAGGATCACGAAGGTGAGGCCGACGGCGATGATGCCGGTGACCGAGACTTGCGTGAGGATGTTGCCGACATTGTCGATGGTCGCAAACGACGGGCTCGCGATCGCAAAGAACGCACTGAGGAAGATCAGCGTCAGGAACGGCGCGATGTTGCGCATCTGCGAGCGCAGGAAGGGCACCAGCCCGCGCGACCGCTGGTGATCCGCTCGCGCCGTCGCGCCGTCACTGCTTGCCATCATGTCTCTCCATCAAGCGCGATGAGGTGGTCATCGCGCTTTCCCTGTTTGTTTGAGCATGATCTCATCGGAAAACCGCTTCGCACTTTTCCGGATCATGCTCTAGGCCGCCTCCAGCAGCCGGTCCTTGCTGACCGCTTCGCCTGCAAATTCGCGCACCACCGCGCCGCGCTTCAGCACCAGGATCCGGTCGGCCAGCGACAGCACCGTCTCCGGCTCGGTCGACAGCACGATGATCGCCAGTCCCTTGGCGCGGAGATCGCGCACGATGTTGATCACGTCGTTCTTGGCGCCGACATCCATGCCGCGGGTCGGCTCGCACAGCACCAGGACGCGCGGCGGGTAGGCGAGCCATTTCGCCAGCGCCACCTTCTGCTGATTGCCGCCGGACAGCATGCCGAGATCGAGGCCGACCACCGGCGGCCGGATCTGCAATTGCTCGACCTGGCGCTGGGCGATCGCGCGCTCGCGCACCGGCTTGAGCAGCAGCGAGGAGATCCGCTCGAGGATGCTGATCGAGATGTTCTTGTAAACCGGCTCCTGGTGGAACAGCATGGCGCGGCGGCTTTCCGGCACCAGCGCAACGCCGGCCCGCCGGGCGGCTGCGGTGCTGCGGAAGGTCTTGGCGGCGCCGTCGACCACCAGCGTTCCGCCATCGGGCCGCAGCTTGCCGAACAGGATGCGCGACAGCTCCAACTGCCCGCAGCCCATGAAGCCGTAGATGCCGAGCACCTCCCCGGAGCGGGCTTCGAACGAGACGTCCTGCAGGCTGCGGCGCAGCGAGAGCTGATCGACCTTCAGCACCGCCGCGCCGCCGCTCGATTGCGGGAGCATCAGGTCATCGGTGTAGCTGTGTTCCAGCGCCTCGCCACCGCGGCCGATCATGGCCTCGATCAGCGCGCCCTTGGTGGTGTCCGCGGACGCCGTCTCGGCGATCTTCCGCCCGTTGCGGAACACGGTGACCACGTCGGAGACCCGCAAAATGTCCTCGATGAAATGCGAGATGAAGACGATGCTGGTGCCTTCGTCGCGCAACTTGTGCAGCGTCGCAAAGAGGCGTTCGACTTCGGGCGGGGAGAGGGCGGAGGTCGGCTCGTCCAGGATGATGATGCGTGCGCCGGAGAACAGCACGCGCGCGATCTCGATCAATTGTTGCAGGCCGATCGGCAGGTCGCCGAGCCGCGTCATCGGGTCGACGTCGATGCCAAACCGTGCCAGCTGCTCGCCGGCCTCGCGCGCCATCCGCCGCCACTGCACGAAGCCGAGGCGGTTGGTCGGCTGGTTGCCGAGGAACACGTTCTCGGCGACCGTGAGATCGGGCGCGACGCTGAGCTCCTGATGCACCATGCCGATGCCGGCGGCGTGCGCGTCGCGGGTGGAGCGGAAGCGGGTCTCCTTGCCGTCCAGCATGAAGCGGCCGGAGAACTCCGGATGCACGCCGGCGATGATCTTCATCAGCGTGCTTTTTCCGGCGCCGTTCTCGCCGACGAGACCGTGGATCTCGCCGGCGTGCAGCGCGAAGTCGACCCCACGAAGGGCTTCGACGCCGCCGAAGGCCTTCGTGATCTGGTGCAATTCGAGGATCGCCGAGCGTCCCTGCGACATGAGGACCGCTCAGATCAGGAAGTGATCCTCCATCCATTGCATGCCGGCGGCGTTGGCCTTGGTCACGACGGGACCATCGGTCACGACGTTCTTCGGAATGCCCTGGCCGCTCTTTTCGCCGCCGACCACGGCGGCGACGCCCGCGACGATCGCGCCGCCATGGATGCGGCAGGACGGATTGCGGACGGTCGCGAACATGCGGCCTTCGCTGACCGCCTGGATCGCCGGCGGCATGGCGTCGACGCCGCCGATCAGGATGTTGGTGCGGTTGCGCGCCTTCATGATGTTGTAGGCGGCGAGCGCCATGTCGTCCTTGTGGAAGAAGGCGGCGTCGATCTGCGAATATTTGGTCAGATAGGTTTCCCAGAGCCGGGCGGTCTTGGAGACGTCCCAGTCGGCGGGCTGGGTGTCCAGCACCTCGATGTTCGGGAACTGCTTGATGACCGAGTTGAAGCCCTTGGCGCGGCCCTGCGCGCCGGTGTGGCCGAGCGCGCCCTGGGTCATGATGACCTTGCCCTTGCCGCCGATCGCGTTGCACAGCGCCTGCGTCACCGAGGCGCCCATGAACTCGTTGTCGGGCGCGAGGAACGAGTGGACGTTAATTTGATCGAGAGGAGCAATAAGCGTGTCCATGTCGATCACGGGAGTGCCGGCGTCGATCATCTTCTGCACCGGCTGGGTCAGCGTGCCGATGCCGAACGCCTGGATCGCGACGAAGTCCCATTTCTGCGACGCCATGTTGTCGATCGCGGCGCGCTGCTTGACGGCATCGAGCTGGCCGTCGAACCAGGTCACTTCGACGTTGAACAGCTTGCCCCAGAACTCGGCGGCCTGCTTGCCCTGCGCGCACCACGTCGCCTGCAGTCCGGCGTTGGAGAACGCCGCCTTCAGCGGCTTTTCCGAGCGTCCCATTTCGGCGGCGAGCGCGGACGTCGTCATGCCCATTCCGCCGAACAGGCCGGCCGCAGCTCCACCTGCCGCCGCCATCTGCAGAAGGTCGCGCCGCGTCGTCGACGCCTTGTCCATCCCCTTGTCGGTCCCTGGCATTGCTTGCTCCCTCTTCGTTTTTCTGACCGTCGGCGTCAATTGCACGCGCCGCGGATAAAGCGAGTGTGTCACAATCGGAACGGTGACGCTACGGCCTCTCGTCCACGAGATGTTTCTGCTGCAGCACGATGGCTTCGATGTCGCCGAGCAGCGTGTGCCACGCAGCATCGATCTCCGCAGTCCACTGCTCGCCGAGAATGTCGCGCAAGCTGTCGGCAATCATCGCGAAGAATGCCACGAACAGTTCGCGCGGCGTGCCGTAGGCGTCGTGCGAGAACACCTCCGATTCGATCAGGCGAAAATGTCCGCGGCGCTCGCCCGCGAAATCGAGGATGGCTTCGATCGTCAGCTGCAGCATCGCGCCTTTCACAGGCTCGCTGCCTTCGGTGCGAAACATCGCCTGCGTCTCAGGATGTTCGCGAAACAGGCGGCGATACACGAACGGTGTCAGATCATCGCAAGCCGCTGCTGCGAGCTCAAAGCTGCGTTCGATCGGATTCGAGGATGGAGTCATAGCGGATTGCGATCATCACATAAAAAAAGAGCAGGGCTGAAAGCCCTGCTCCAAAAATTGTGTCGACCCTATTTGCCCCAAAAATTCGATTTGATCTTGATTGATGGGGTGACGCTGCTTATGCGCGTCGGGCTCCTCCCGAGACTTGGACCACCAGGACACACCTCGCGGCTGGCCTGAGCCCGAATTGGTAGACTATCTTTCCAGGCTTGTCATCATTTTCGGCAACGATTGTTCAATTTTCGAGCAATTTGCGAAATGATTGGGATGGCGCCACCGGCGGTTGTGACGGGAGATGTAAAACACGTGACAGGGTAAGGGGATACGACTGGTTTCGGAGCCGCCGTGACGCAAGTGCCACGCTCGGCTATTTCCGCCGGCTGGAAGAAACCGGACGCGTCGGCGATCTCGACTTCCGGTGCTCATGGTGGTTAGTTCCGTCCCGGATGGTTTTGCAATGCGCCGGCGGCTGAAGAATTTTCTGCCCATCGTCCTGGTTGCCCTGCTGGTGCAGATTCTTGCACCGATCGGGGCCTGCTGGGCGGCGAACCTTGCCGCGTCCGATCCGCTCGCGGCCGCCACCATCTGCCACGGCGATGCCGGCTCCCGAGCCGGGCAGGGTGACCAGACCAGTCACGACGCCCATGACGGCTGCTGCTCGGCGTGCAGCGTGCTGCAGACCGGTGCGCCCGTTGATAGCCCGCAAGTTGCGGCCCAGGCCGTCGTACGCCTGCCGAGCCGGATCGCCTGGCTTGATTTCGCCTCCGAGTTCGATCGTTCGCGCGCCGGCCTCTCGGCGCAAGCCCGCGCGCCGCCGCTGTCTTCCTGACGACCTTGTCGCTGCCGGTGCGTCCCGCGCCGGCAAGTGCCCTTGAGCAAGCCGGCCGAAGCGCCGGCGTCAGGATTCATCCATGTTTCGCTATCATCCGCTGGAAGCGGCAAGCGTGCTCGCGCTGGGCGCGACGCTCTGCGCATCGCCGTCCGCTGCCGAAGCCCAGGCGCCCAGCACAGAGCTACCCTCTGTCACCGTCGAGGCGCCCCGGACGGCGGTGCGCGCCAAACCGGCGGCGCCGAAGCCGCGCGTTCGTGCGGCATCCGTCCAGCGGCCTCCGAAGCCGGCGACAGCGCCGGCCGCGACGGCGGCCCCGGCGGGCGGCGCGAGGCCGGGGGAGACGCTTGCCGCGACCCGCGACGGTTTGAACCGGGCGCCCACGGGCCAGACGCAGACGACCATCGACCGCAGCCAGTTCGACAACCGACCGGCGTTCTCCGTCGCCGATGTGCTGCGGGACAGTCCGGGCATCTCGATCAAGCAGGGCAACGGCCCGCGTGATTTCGGCATCTCGATCCGCGGGTCGAATGCGCGCAACGGCTTCGGCATCCGCAATCTCGTCGTCTTCGACGACGGTTTCCCGGTGACCCAGCCGGACGGCCTGTCGCGCAGCGACCTGATCGATCCGCATGCCTATGGCGCCATCGACGTGGTTCGCGGGCCGTCATCGGCGCTCTACGGCAATTACGCGACCGGCGGCGCGCTGAATTTCCGGACCCGGCCGGGCGGCACGATCGACGGCGTCGAGTATGGCGTCGACGGTGGCAGCTTCGGTTACCTCAACAACTATCTCGCCGCGGGCAAGAAGGTCGGCAATTTCGAGGGCTCGCTGTTCGCGAGCGACGCGCGCGGCGACGGCTACATCGGCAACAGCTGGTTCAACACCCAGACCGTCAATTTCCTCGGCACGCTGCAGGTCACGCCGGACGATCGCTTCACGGTGAAGCTGATCAATAACGACCTGACGACGCGCCTGCCGATCCGCTCCTCGCTGAACCAGTTCTACCAGAACCCGTTCCAGCAGGGTTGCACGACCGGCGCGACGGCCGCGCCGGGATGCGCGACCGTGACGTTGTTCAACAACGGATTCAACGCGGCGGCAGGAACCGACAAAGAGACTGCGGTTCAGGCGGGCCTCGGGCGCGACGACCGCCGTACCATCGTCGGCGGCCGCTGGGAGCACGACTTCGACAACCAGACCACCTGGCGCAACCAGTTCGTCTTCGACGACCGCAACATCAACCAGCCGACGGGATCGACGAGCGCGATCGGCGACTTCCCGTCCTACAACTACATGAGCGACGTCGTCAGACGCGGCGATGTGTTCGGGCTGGATTCGACGACCTATTTCGGCGGCTTCTACAATACGCTCACCGCGTCGAGCGATACGCGCAATGTGATGCCGGGGGGAAATGCGACGCTCGGAAGCCTGTCGAGCAATTTGCTCAGCACGACGACGAATTACGGCGTTCGTGCGCGGGAGGAATTGAAGCTCACGTCGGCGCTGACGGCCGTTGCCGGCATTGGCTGGGAGGCCACCAGTCTGACGGGGCGGAACACCGCCTATAGCTACGCCGGCGCGGCCGGAACCACGACCACGGCGGTCACGACCGCCGATCGGCAATTCCAGAATACCGCGCCCGAGCTCGCATTGCTCTACCGGCTGAACAGCGAGTGGCAGTTCCGCGGGCGGGTGGCTACCGGATATGGCACGCCGCAGGTCGGCAATTTGTTCGTCCTGCCGAGCGGCGCCTCGGGCAACAACACCCAGCTGCGGACGCAGAAGAATCTCGGCTACGACGTCGGCGCCGACTGGACACCGAACAACGCGCTCAAAGTCAGCGTCACCGGCTTCTACGAGTTCTTCAAGGACGAGCTCGTTTCCCAGGCTACGCCGCTTGCGGGCATCTCCTACACGTTCAACGCGCCGCGCTCGGAGCATCGCGGCGTCGAACTGGCCGCCGACTGGAAATTCCTGCCGGGCTGGCGGTTCTCGGCGGCCTACACCTATCTCGACGAGGTCTACACGGAATATGTCGAAAGCATCACGAACGGAGCGGTGTTCAGTTTCAATCGCGCCGGCAACAAGATCCCCGGCATCTCACCGAACGAGCTCACGGCGCGGTTGGGCTACGACCAGTTGTCGGGTCCGTTGCAGGGACTTGGCGGGTTCGTCGAAGTCCAGCGGAAGGACAGCTTCTACATGGACAACGCCAACCTCTTGAAGGCGCCGGGCTATGAGCTGGTCAATCTCAACCTGCACTACAAGACCGATCTCGTCTCGGATTATTTCAAGGCGCTGAACCTGTACATCGAGGTGAGGAACGTCTTCGACCGGACCTACGTGGCGTCGGCGAACAACATCTCAAATTCGGTGACCGCGGCAGGCATTCAAAATCCCGCGAGCGTACTGGCAAACTCGACCAACTCGATCTATGCCGGATCGCCGCGCGCCTTCGTGGCGGGCATGAAGATTGCGTTCAAATGAGGAGCGCATCAATGACCTATCGCAAACCGGTCGCCCTGACGCTGCTTGCAACGCTCATGCTCGCGGCCTTGCCGAGCCTTGCCGTCGCACAGATGAGCCATCAGCACGCCTCCGAAGCGGCCTGCGAAGAGACGGCCCTGCGCTGCGCGACCAAGGTCACGCCCGCCTTTGGGCGGGATGGGACATTGTGGTTGGCGTGGATGGCCGGCGGCCAGATCTCCGTCGCGAACTCGAAAGACCAGGGCAAGAGCTTTTCCACACCGGTGCAGGTCACCCGGGAGCGGCTCAATCTCGATTGGGGACCGGATGCGCGGCCGAAGCTTGCGATCGATGCCAAGGGCAACATCGCTGTGGCCTTCTCGATCTTCCGCGATCAGAATTTCAACGGTCAGGTGCTGACCACGCGATCGACCGATGGCGGGCGCAGCTTCGATGCGCCGAAGGCCATCACCACGAACAATGAGAGCCAGCGGTTCGAGGCGATCGGCTTCGATCCTGCGGGGGCGGTGTTTGCCGCGTGGCTCGACAAGCGCAACCGCGTGCCGGCGCAGCAGCGTGGCCAGAAATATGACGGTGCCGGATTGTTTTTCGCGTCATCGAAAGATGGCGGAGCAACCTATTCCGACGCTCGGCTCGTCGCCGACAACACCTGCGAATGCTGCCGCCTCGCTTTGGCGTTCGACGGCGCGGGCCACCCGGTGGTCGTGTTCCGGAACATCTTTGAGGGCGGCGTGCGCGACCATGCGATCGTGACGTTCTCCGACCTGGCTACGCCCGGCGAGATACATCGGGTGAGCCGCGACGACTGGCAGATCGCGGCCTGTCCGCATCACGGTCCGGGCCTAACCGTATCGCCCGAAGGAACGTACCATGTGACGTGGTACACCAACGGCAAGGCGCGCAAGGGATTGTTCTATGCGCGCTCGCGCGACGGCGGCAAAACCTTCTCTGATCCGCTTCCGGTCGGTCAGCCGAACCGCAGCCCGTCTAGGCCACAGATTATCGCGGGGCCGCAGGGGCTCGTGATGGCCTGGAAGGAATTCGACGGGCAGAAGACGACAATCGACCTCATGACGTCGCACGACGATGGAGCGACATGGTCGAAGCCAACGGTGATCGCGGATACCGCCGACAGTTCCGACCATCCGCTGCTCGTCTCGGACAGCCGGCAGACCTATCTGTCGTGGATGACGAAGGCCGACGGCTACCATTTTCAAGCGATCGAGGGCGAACCATGAAGCGTCATTTGCTCGCTGCGCTGATCCTGCTCGCAACGCTGCCGACTGCACTGGCGGCGGGAGAGGGCGCGCCAAAGCCGTTCGAACGCGGCAGCTGGCAAAAGCTGCTGCATGCGCATGCAGGTCATCCGACCCTGGTGCACTTCTGGGGAGTGACCTGTGGACCATGCAAGGTCGAGCTGCCGCAGCTTGGCCAGTTCATGAAGGATCATCCCGGAATCGATGTCGTCACGATCAGCGCGGATCTGGTTCCCAACCTTCCGGAAGCGACGCGATCGATGCTGGATCGCGCCGGCCTCGGCGCGGCCGAAAACTGGATTTTCGACGACGGCTTTGCCGAGCGGTTGAGATTTGAGATCGATCCGGGCTGGCAAGGCGATATCCCGCGAACCATGCTGATTTCCCGGGATGGAACGATCACGACGATCGAAGGGTCGGCCGAAATCGCCGATCTGGACAAATGGTCCAGCGCCCAGTCGGCAGCAACCAGATGACACTTGAATTTCAACTTGAAAGGAAATCCGTCGCCATGAAGACATTCCACCGCATCCTTGCCTTCGCAGCGCTGACCGCTGCACTCGTGTCGGCGTCCGCACGCGCCGAGGACGTCAAGGCCGGCGACCTCGTGATCACGCAGGCCTGGACGCGCGCAACGCCGAACGGCGCCAAGATCGGCGGCGGCTATCTGACGATCGAGAACAAGGGGACGACGCCCGACCGGCTGGTGTCAGGCTCCGGCGATGTTGCCGGCAAGATCGAAGTCCACGAGATGTCGATGGACAATGGTGTGATGAAGATGCGTGCGCTCGACAAGGGTCTGACCATCGAGCCCGGCAAGACCGTGAAGCTCGCGCCGGGCGGCTATCACCTGATGATGTTCGACCTGAAGAATCCGCTGAAGCAGGGCGACAAGGTGCCGGTCACGCTCGAGTTCGAAAAGGCCGGCAAGGTCTCGGTCTCGCTGGACGTGCAGGCCGTCGGCGCGCAGGCGCCGGGCGGCGGCGGTCATTCCGGCCACGGCGACCATTCCGGTCACATGGACATGAAGAAGATGTGAGCGAGCCATGCGATCACAGACGCTCCTCATTGCCACGGCGGCGCTGCTCGCAGCGCAGCCGGCGATCGCGCATATCACGCTCGAAGGAAAGCAGGCGGCGGTCGGATCGTATTACAAGGCGGTGTTCGCCGTGCCGCATGGCTGCGCGGGCTCGGCGACGATCAAGGTCCGGGTGCAGATTCCGGAGGGCGTGATCGGAGTGAAGCCGATGCCGAAGGCGGGCTGGGCTCTCGATACGGTCACCGGCAAATACGCCGCCCAATACGACTATCACGGCGCCAAGCTTTCCGAGGGCGTCAAGGAAGTCGCCTGGAGCGGTGGCAAGCTTGCGGACCAGAACTACGACGAGTTCGTGATGCAGACGTTTCTCACCGATACCCTGAAGCCCAACACCAAGTTGTACTTTCCGGTCGTGCAGGAGTGCGAGCAGGGCGTCAGCCGCTGGATCGATATCCCAGCCGACGGGCAGGGCGGCGGGCACGACCATGGCAGCAAGACACCGGCGCCCGGCGTCAAGCTGCTGCCGAAGTCGTAACCGATGCGGCTGGTCGCAAACCTCGCAGCGCTGCTCGTGGCGTTGTGTCTTGCGACCTCGGCCCATGCGCATGCCGTCCTGGTCGGCGCCGAACCGGCCGACGGCAGTGTGGTGGCTGAAGCACCCAGGACGGTGGTGCTCCGCTTCAACGAAGCGGTGGCGCCGACGGCGGTCAGCCTGCTCGACGCCGCGGGCAAGCCGCGCGACGTCGCGATCCGCGCCGTCGACCAGTCGGTGATGGTGACACTGCCGGCGAGCCTGCCACAGGGCACGCAGGTGGTCAGCTATCGCGTGGTGTCGCAGGATGGCCATCCGGTCGCGGGCTCGCTGCTGTTTTCGATCGGCGTCGTCACCGGCTCGGCGGCGCCGTCAAGCGACGGCATGCTCCATGTGTTGATCTGGCTGGCGCGGCTCGGGCTCTATCTGGGTCTGTTTGCCGGCGTCGGCGGGATGTTCTTTGCGGCCTGGATCGCGCAGGGCCCGGCCGGCGAGCGGCTGATCATGTGGTCGCTGAAGATCGGCCTTGTCGGCGCGATCGCGTCGTTTGGACTGCAGGGCGTTGACCTGTTGAACCTGCCGCTCTCGGGCATCGTGACGTGGGCGGCATGGGCCAGCGCCGCCGGCACCAGCCTGTTTCCCGCGCTGCTGCTCGCGATCGCCGCGATGCTGATCGCGGCGATCGCCTGGCGCAGCCCGTCGTTTGGTGCTGCCTTCACCCGCACCGCGATCGCAATGATCTGTGTCGGGCTGTCGTTTGCGGTCAGCGGCCATGCCGCCACCGCCTCGCCGCAATGGCTGACGCGAGCCGCGCTGTTCATCCATGGCGTGGGCGTGGCGTTCTGGATGGGCGCGCTCGCGCCGTTGGCGGTGCTTGCCTGGCAGCGCAAGGATTCGCTGCTGCGGGTGCTGCGGCATTTTTCGACGCTCGCGGTACCGGTTGTCGCCTTGATCGCCTTGTCGGGCCTCGCCCTCGCGATCGTCCAGCTCGAAAGTTTTCACGCGCTGATCGACACCGGGTACGGCAACATCCTTGTTGCGAAACTGGTGCTGGTGGTGGTGCTGCTCGGGCTCGCTGCGCTGAACCGGTTGGTGTTCACGCCGGCCATCGCGCGCGAGTTTCATCGGACACGGCCGCTGCAGCGCTCGATCGCGCTCGAATTCGTGCTGATGATTGCCATTCTCGGCCTCGTCGCATTATGGCGCTTCACGCCGCCGCCGCGCGTGCTGGCGATGTCGAGCGATGTTCCGCTCGCGGTCCACATCCACACCGATGCCGCGATGTTCCAGGTCCTGATTGCGCCGGGCAAGGTCGGGCCGAATGACTTCGTGCTGCAGCTGATGAACGGCGATGCCAGCCCGTTTGCGGCCAAGAAGGCGACGCTGACGCTGAGCCTGCCCGAGCGCGGCATCGAACCGATGGAACGCGCCGCCGCGCGCGGTGCCGACGGCTATTGGCACGTGCGCAAGGTGCCGCTGCCGGTCCCGGGCCGCTGGCACATGCAGATCGACGCCCTGGTGACCGATTTCAAGAAAGTGACGCTGGAAGACGATTTCGAGGTCAGGTAAAGCCGCGGTCGGCGCGCTCGGCACTTCGACGGCGAGCAATTCGTTCAAATGGCCGAAAATCGCCTGATTTGAAGGGTTTTTCTTATTTGGCGGCCTTGTGTTTTCACAGCCGATCCGGTTTCACTGCAGCTCTTCCTACGCTTTCCTGATTCCCGAGTAACGCCATGCGATTGTCGCGGTTTTTCCTGCCCATCCTGAAAGAAAACCCGAAAGAGGCGGAGATCGTCTCGCATCGGCTGATGCTGCGCGCGGGCATGATGCGGCAGGAGGCCGCCGGCATCTATGCCTGGCTGCCGCTCGGCTTCCGGGTGTTGAAGAAGATCGAGCAGATCGTTCGCGAGGAACAGGACCGCGCCGGCGCGCTCGAACTCTTGATGCCGACGCTGCAGCTCGCCGATCTCTGGCGCGAAAGCGGCCGCTACGACGCCTATGGTCCGGAGATGCTGCGCATCCTCGATCGTCACAAGCGCGAGCTGTTGTACGGGCCGACCAACGAGGAAATGATCACGGAGATTTTCCGCTCCTACATCAAGTCCTACAAGAACCTGCCGCTCAACCTCTACCACATCCAGTGGAAGTTCCGCGACGAGCAGCGGCCACGGTTCGGCGTGATGCGCGGCCGCGAATTCCTGATGAAGGACGCCTATTCGTTCGACCTCGACGAGGCCGGCGCGCGGCGCTCCTACAACAAGATGTTCGTGGCCTATTTGCGTACCTTTGCCCGGATGGGCCTGAAGGCGATCCCGATGCGGGCCGAGACCGGTCCGATCGGCGGCGACCTCAGCCACGAATTCATCGTGCTCGCGGAGACCGGCGAGTCCGGCGTCTACATCAACCGCGATGTGCTGGACCTGCCGGTGCCGGGCGAGGACGTCGATTATGACGGTGATCTGACGCCGATCATCAAGCAGTGGACTTCGGTCTATGCCGCGACCGAGGACGTCCACGAAGCTGCGCGCTTCGAACGGGAAGTGCCCGAGGCTAAGCGGCTGAACACGCGCGGCATCGAGGTCGGCCAGATCTTCTATTTCGGCACCAAATATTCCGACACCATGAAGGCGATGGTGGCCGGTCCCGACGGCGTCGACGTGCCGATCCATGGCGGCTCCTACGGCGTCGGCGTGTCGCGTCTGGTCGGCGCGATCATCGAAGCGTGTCATGATGACGCCGGCATCAAATGGCCCGAGGCCGTCGCGCCGTTCCGCGCTGCGATCCTCAATCTCAAGCAGGGCGATGCCGCGGTCGATGGCGCCTGCGAGCAGCTCTATCGCGAGCTCTCGGCGAAGGGCGTCGACGTGCTCTACGACGACACCGACCAGCGTGCCGGCGCCAAGTTCGCCGCGGCCGATCTGATCGGCATCCCGTGGCAGATTCTCGTCGGACCCAAGGGGCTTGCGGACGGCAAGGTCGAAGTGAAGCGTCGCAGCGACGGCTCACGCGACAACATGAGCCCCGCCGACGTGGTCGCGAAGCTCGCGGGTTAAAGTTTATTCACGCCGCGCTGATCGGCGGGGTAATCCGGCCACATTTGGCCCGAATCATGGGATTATCGACAGATGGATGAGACCATGAGCGAGCCAGTCCGTACCCCGCCCTTTGCGCCATTCGAATGGCTGCTGTCCGGACGCTATCTGCGCGCGCGCCGCAAGGAAGGGTTCATTTCGGTTATCGCCGGCTTTTCGTTCCTCGGCATCATGCTCGGCGTCGCCACGCTGATCGTGGTGATGGCGGTCATGAACGGCTTCCGCAAGGAATTGCTGGACAAGATCCTCGGCCTCAACGGACATATTCTGGTGCAGCCGCTGGAATCGCCGCTGACCGACTGGAAGGATGTCGCCGACCGCATCAGCCAGGTGCAGGGCATCCGTCTCGCCGCCCCGGTGGTCGACGGGCAGGGGCTCGGCTCATCGCCGTTCAACGCCGCCGGCGTCTTCATCCGCGGCATCCGCGCCGACGATCTCAACAACCTCACCTCGATCGCCAAGAACATCAAACAAGGCTCGCTCGAGGGCTTTGACGAGGGGCAGGGCGTCGCGATCGGTCGCCGACTCGCCGACCAGCTTTCGCTGCATGCCGGCGACATGATCACGCTGGTCTCGCCGAAGGGCGCGGTGACGCCGATGGGCACCACGCCGCGCATCAAGCCCTACAAGATCACTGCGGTGTTCGAGATCGGCATGTCGGAATATGATTCGACCTTCGTGTTCATGCCGCTGGCCGAGGCGCAGGCCTATTTCAACCGCAACAACGACGTGTCCTCGATCGAGGTGTTCACCACCAATCCGGACAAGATCGAAACCTATCGCAAGCTGGTGACCGAGGCGGCCGGCCGGCCGGTGTTCCTGGTCGACTGGCGGCAGCGCAATTCGACCTTCTTCAACGCGCTGCAGGTCGAACGCAACGTGATGTTCCTGATCCTGACCATGATCGTGCTGGTCGCGGCGCTCAATATCGTCTCGGGACTGATCATGCTGGTGAAGGACAAGGGCCAGGACATCGCGATCCTGCGGACCATTGGCGCCTCGCAGGGTTCGATCATGCGGATATTCCTGATCACCGGCGCATCGATCGGCGTCGTCGGCACGCTGGTCGGTCTCCTGGTCGGCTTGCTGATCTGCTTCAACATCGAAACCATCAGGCAATTCCTGTCGTGGCTCACCAACACGGAATTGTTCGATCCCACGCTGTATTTCCTGTCGAAGCTGCCTGCTGAAATCGATTTTGGCGAGACGCTCGCCGTCGTGATCATGGCGCTGACGCTGTCCTTCCTTGCGACGCTCTACCCGTCGTGGCGCGCCGCGCGCCTCGATCCGGTCGACGCGCTCCGGTACGAATAAGGAGCGCACATGGCGGAGGGGGCGGAAGACACACCGGTCGTCTATCTTCATGACATCAAGCGGGAATACCGGCAGGGCGAAGCGACGCTGACGGTCCTGAACGGCGCCAATCTCGCGCTGTGGCCCGGTCAATCGGTGGCGCTGGTGGCGCCGTCGGGATCCGGCAAGTCGACATTGCTGCACATCGCGGGCCTGCTGGAGACCCCCGATGACGGCGAAGTCTATGTCGCGGGCACGCCGACCTCGCAGATGTCCGACGTCGACCGCACCCAGATTCGCCGTTCCGATATCGGCTTCGTCTATCAATCGCACCGGCTGCTGCCGGAGTTCTCGGCGCTCGAAAACGTCATGCTGCCGCAGATGATTCGCGGCCTCAAACGCTCCGAAACCGTGAAACGGTCGACCGAGATTCTCTCCTATCTCGGGCTCGGCGACCGCATTACTCATCGTCCGGCCGAGCTCTCGGGCGGCGAGCAGCAGCGTGTCGCGATCGCGCGCGCGGTTGCCAACGCGCCCCGGGTGCTGTTCGCGGACGAGCCGACCGGCAATCTCGATCCCGGCACCGCCGACCACGTCTTCAACGCGCTGATGCAACTCGTGAAGGCGACCCGGGTCGCGATGCTGATCGCGACTCACAATCTGGATCTTGCCGCGCGAATGGATCGCCGGGTGTCGCTGTCGAACGGACAGGTTGTCGAGCTCGAATAGTGCGCCGTCGCGTGAACTGGCTAGCGGTGCGCGTGAAGAAATCGCGTTAAGGCGAAGAATTCGGAGCCTTTTTCCGCTTCGCTTCGATCGGAACGAAACAGGTTCTGGCTCTCAATAAGTGGGGCGAGGCCGTCTGCCAGATGCTCTCGGCCGACCGTCGATCGACGGTCCGGCATAATAGGGATTGTTGATGCAGATCGCCGCCAGGCCGGACGCCGAGGCCTGGCACTGCGCGATCGACCTGTAGCCACAGTCGGTATCCTCACCGCCCCATCGGTAGTTGGTTTTGCAGACCGGCGAGGTCGAGTCGTATTTCTGGGCGCTGGCTGGTGTCGGCGCGACGGCACCCAGGGCCAAAAGTGCCGGCAAGAGTGCCAGAAGCAAACTGCGCATCAGAAATCTCCTCGTCGGTCGGGCGCCGGCAATGCTGATACCGAGCGCGCGCGAATAGGCACCCGCGCGCAGCGCTGGATCAACTCACATTCGCGCGCTGGTGTTTGCCGGATCGGGCGTCAGTGGATGAACAGGTCGAAGAAATTGCCCTCACGGCGGTCCCGCGGGGACACGTGAAGAGAGGAGCGCGGGTCGTTGTCGCCTGCATAATAGGGGTTGGCGACGCAGTTCTGCCCGATGCCCGAAGCGGTGGCCAGGCACGCCTCATACGACGGATAGGAGCAGTTGCTCAGGCCGGGATAGCGGTCGCCCTGAATGCAGAACGGGTAACGCACGCCGACGCCATGCGCGGGCGCAGTCCCCAGCGTTGCGAGTGCGGCCACTGACGCTGCAGCAGCAAGAATCATCGTCCGCATGTGCATTCCTTCTGCTGGGAAGATTCGACCTTGGCGACGATCCAAATCGGACAAGCCGGTTCCGGTCAACACGATCTTGCGCGCAGCTGCGGAGGCGGCCCTGAATTGTGAAGATTGTGCGGCAGTTATGTGGCAAAACTCCAAGAAGCGCCCGTAACACAGTATTAACTTCAAATTTGAGCGAAGTCGTTTGGCCCTGCCTGTTGCCGCGAAGTTACAGCAATTCCGCCGGGGGCTGCTATGACGGTGTCTCGCGGCCTTGGGGGCCTGTAGAAAAAGTTGGAACGGGAAAATGAAAAAGATTTTGCTTGTCACCGCCAGCATGCTCGCGCTCAGCGCGACTGCTGCCTCCGCGGCTGACCTCGCGGCTCGCCCTTACACCAAGGCTCCGCCGCCCATGGTTGCCGCTGTTTATGATTGGACTGGCTTCTACATCGGTATCAACGGTGGTTGGGGCCAGAGCCACGACAACCGTTCGGTCGACGGCTTCGGCGGCGTCGGAAGCTACGACGCCAACGGCGGCACCGTCGGTGGCCAGATCGGCTACCGCTGGCAGGCCGGCGGCTGGGTGTTCGGTCTGGAAGCTCAGGGCAACTGGGCTGACTTCTCCGGCAGCACCGGCAATCTGGTCGTCCCGGGCGGCATCGTTCGCTCGAAGACCGATGCGTTCGGCCTGTTCACCGGTCAGATCGGCTACGCCTGGAACAACGTCCTGCTGTACGCCAAGGGCGGTGCTGCGGTCACCGATCGCAACTTCCAGTTCCTCAACGCGGCCGGCAATCTGGCCTCCCAGACCGGCTTCGACACCCGTTGGAGCCCGACGGTGGGCGTTGGCCTCGAATTCGCCTTCTCGCAGGGCTGGTCGCTCGGCGTCGAGTACAACCACATCTTCGAAGACACCCATGGCGCGACCTTCGTGACCCCGGCTGGTGTTGCCGTGACCGGCTTCCACACCGGTGGCGACACCGACATGGTCCTCGGCCGTCTGAACTACAAGTTCGGTGGCCCGGTCATCGCGAAGTACTGATCGCTCGCTTAATTCAAGCGGCATCGAAAACCCCGGGCTTCGGCCCGGGGTTTTTTGTTGGCCTGGCGGCCACGAGCAGGGGATGGGCTCTGCTCGTCAGCTCCGGGATTCGGGGCAGACTTGATTGGGCGGGGGTTTCCAACCGAACGGTCAACGCCGCATATTCGGGGCATGACGGACCTGCAGCTGATCTCCGAACTGACGTGCCCATCCTGCGGCCATGTCTCCATCGAGACGATGCCGACCGACGCCTGCCGGTTCTTCTACGATTGCAAGGGCTGCGGCACTCGCCTGAAACCGAAAGCAGGAGATTGCTGCGTGTTTTGCTCCTTCGGAACGGTCCCGTGCCCGCCCAAGCAGGCGGGGAATTGTTGCGGTAACTAGCTCCCCGGAGCCTCCGACCAGCTCGCTATCCGGATCGGCGGCGAGACGTTGGCCGGTCAGGAATTAACCGCAGAGGTTGGGGTCTCTGGGGCGTTTAGAGGTCATTTTTGCGCCGCAACGATTCGGACGATCTCATCGTCATCGGTGGTCAAGTAACCAAAGGCCATCCATCCAGCGCACATGCCGAAAATGATCAAGGCAGTTTTTAGCCAGTGGTTCATGGAGCAAGTATGCACCCTGTGCCAGCCAATTTCCATCCCGGCCGACAGCCACAATCAAACTGACCCACTACCCAAGCAACGCTGGCAGCCCAGTTTGAGAAGTGAATCGGCACGTCCTACGCTGAGCGCAGCAACGCTTCAAACTATCGAGTCGCTGCCACTTCCTGCCACGATTAACCAAGGGAATTCTTTCGGGGTCAGTTTTCAAACTGACCTACTACCGTTGCTTGACTCCTAGAACAAAAAAGGAACAATGTTCTGCATACGTTCCAGTTCAGGGAGAGCGGCCATGTTGAAGATTTTCGTGCAGGAAGCTGCAGCGCTGGCATCGATCACGCTGTTCGTCGGGATGATCGCGGTGTGGGCCCAGCTGATCACCCAATTCTGAAAATGCGCGCGCGGGGCCAGGGGCATGGCTTGCCCTTGGGGAAAAGCGGGAGGACTTGCCGCCGCGCCGCGTTCGGCGTGGACTTGGCAGGGTTCAGGCCCCACGATGGGATTGCGAGTCGGGTCTGACGCTTTCGAGTTCCGGCCCTGGCGCTCGCTCCATCCCTGACTCAAGAGCTTCCGTAAGCAGCCATGCCGAATGCCGGATTCGTTCATCTTCACGTTCATTCCGCCTATTCGCTGCTGAAGGGCTCGATCAAGATCGCCAAGCTGGGCGAGCTCGCGAAGGCCGACCGCCAGCCGGCGCTGGCGCTGACCGATACCGACAACATGTTCGGGGCGCTAGAATTCTCCGACAAGATGGCCGGCTACGGCATCCAGCCGATCGTCGGCTGCGAGCTGGCGGTGGATTTCGGCGACGTCGATCCGAACACGCGGAGCATCCTAGCGACGACGGGCCCGGCGCGAATCGTGCTGCTGGCGGCGCGCGAGCGCGGCTACCGCAGCCTGATGCGGCTGAACTCGCGGGCGTTCCTGGAGACGCCGGTCAACCAGACCCCGCACATCAAGTTCGATTGGCTCACCGACGACGCCGAGGACCTGATCGCGCTGACCGGCGGCCCCGACGGGCCGATCGCGCTGGCACTCCGGGCCGAACAGGCGGCGCTGGCGACCACCCGCTGCGAGCGCCTGGCCAGCCTGTTCGGCGACCGCCTCTACATCGAATTGCAGCGCCACGGCGCCGACAAGGAACGCCGCACCGAGGGCGGCCTGATCGATCTCGCCTACAGCAAGGGCCTGCCGCTGGTCGCGACCAACGAGCCGTATTTCGCCAGCAATGACGACTACGAATCGCATGACGCGCTGCTCTGCATCGCCGGCGGCCACCTGATCGCCGAGACCAACCGCGAGCAACTGACCCCGGATCACCGTTTCAAGACCCGTGCGGAGATGGCGGTGCTGTTCGCCGACATCCCGGAGGCGCTGGCCTCGACGGTGGAGATCGCCGAGCGCTGCTCGTTCCGGCCGAAGACCCGCAAGCCGATCCTGCCGTTCTTCACGGTCGGTGCCGCCGCCAGCGCCGATGCCGCCGCCGACGAGGCCGCCGAGCTGAAGCGCCAGGCCGAGGAGGGGCTGGCGAATCGCCTGCGGGTGCACGGTCTCTCGCCGGGAATGACCGAGGAGGACTACAGCAAGCGGCTCGCCTTCGAGCTCGACGTCATCACCCGCATGAAATATGCGGGCTACTTCCTGATCGTCTCCGACTTCATCAAATGGGCGAAGGCGCAGGGCATTCCGGTCGGGCCGGGCCGCGGCTCCGGCGCGGGCTCGCTGGTCGCCTGGGTGCTCACCATCACCGACCTCGATCCGATGCGGTTTGCGCTGCTGTTCGAGCGCTTCCTCAATCCCGAGCGCGTCTCGATGCCGGACTTCGACATCGACTTCTGCCAGGACCGCCGCGGCGAGGTGATCCAGTACGTGCAGGAGCGCTACGGCCGCGACCAGGTGGCGCAGATCATCACCTTCGGTACGCTGCAGGCGCGCGGCGTGCTGCGCGACGTCGGGCGCGTGCTGCAGATGCCCTATGGGCAGGTCGACAAGCTGACCAAGCTGGTGCCGCAGAATCCCGCAGCACCGGTGACGCTGGCGCAGGCGATCGAGGGCGAGCCGAAGCTGCAGGCGTTCCGCGACGAGGATCCGGTGGTGGCGCGTGCGTTCGATATCGCGCAGCGCCTCGAAGGTCTGACGCGCCATGCCTCGACCCATGCCGCCGGCATCGTGATCGGCGACCGGCCGCTGAGCGAGCTGGTGCCGCTCTACCGCGATCCGAAATCCGACATGCCGGTGACCCAGTTCAACATGAAATGGGTCGAGCCCGCGGGCCTCGTGAAGTTCGACTTCCTCGGCCTGAAGACGCTGACCGTGCTCGACGTCGCGGTGAAGCTGCTCAAGCAGCGCGACGTCGATGTCGATCTCGCGACGCTGCCGATCGACGATGCGCCGAGCTATCAGATGCTGGCGCGGGGCGATGTCGTCGGCGTGTTCCAGGTGGAAAGCCAGGGCATGCGGCGCGCGCTGATCGACATGCGGCCGGACCGCTTCGAGGACATCATCGCGCTGGTGGCGCTGTATCGCCCGGGCCCGATGGCGAACATCCCGACCTATTGCGCGCGCAAGCACGGCGACGAGGAATCGGAATATCTGCATCCGATCCTGGAGCCGATCCTGAAGGAGACCTTCGGCGTCATCATCTATCAGGAACAGGTGATGCAAATCGCGCAGCAGATGGCGGGCTACTCGCTCGGCCAGGCCGACCTGCTGCGCCGCGCGATGGGCAAGAAGATCCGCGCCGAGATGGACAAGCAGCGCGACATCTTCGTCGCCGGTGCGATGAAGAACGGCGTGGCGAAGGGCCAGGCCGAGACGATCTTCGAGCTGCTCGCCAAGTTCGCCGACTACGGCTTCAACAAGAGCCACGCGGCCGCCTATGCGCTGGTGTCGTACCACACCGCCTATATGAAGGCGCATTACCCGGTCGAGTTCCTGGCGGCGTCGATGACGCTCGAACTCAACAACACCGACAAGCTCTCCGAATTTCGTTCCGAGGCGCAGCGGCTCGGCATCAAGGTCGAGGCGCCCAACATCAATCGCTCCGGCGCGACCTTCGAGGTCAGCGACAACACGATCTACTACGCGCTCGCGGCGCTGAAGGGCGTCGGCATCCAGGCGGTCGAGCAGATCATCGAGGAGCGCAACAGGAAGGGCGTCTTCACCTCGCTCGCCGATTTCGCAGCAAGGGTGAGCCCGCACGCCGTCAACAAGCGGATCATCGAGAGCCTTGCGGCGGCCGGCGCTTTCGACACGCTGGAGCCGAACCGCGCGCGCGTCTTCGCCGGTGCCGATGCGATCCTCGCCGCGTGCCAGCGCAGCCACGAGGCGGCGACCTCGGGCCAGAACGACATGTTCGGCGGCGCGGCGGATGCGCCGAGCATCATGTTGCCGCAGATCGAGCCGTGGCTGCCCGCGGACCGGCTGCGGCGCGAATACGACGCCATCGGCTTCTTCCTGTCGGGCCATCCGCTCGACGATTACGCGACCGCGCTGAAGCGGCTGCGCGTGCAATCCTGGGCGGAATTCTCGCGCGCGGTGAAGACCGGCGCCACCGCCGGCAAGGTCGCGGCTACCGTGGTGTCGCGCATGGAACGGCGCACCAAGACCGGCAACAAGATGGGCATCATGGGCCTGTCGGACCCGACCGGCCATTTCGAGGCGGTGCTGTTCTCGGAGGGCCTTGCGCAGTACCGCGACGTGCTCGAGCCGGGGGCGGCCGTGCTGTTGCAGCTCGGCGCCGAACTGCAGGGCGAGGACGTGCGGGCGAGGGTGCTGCACGCCGAGCCGCTGGATCACGCCGCCGCCAAGACCCAGAAGGGCCTGCGCATCTTCGTGCGCGACACCAAGCCGCTGGATTCGATCGCCCGCCGCCTCAACATGCCGGAAGCCGCGCCCGCCCCGGGCGGCCCCGCAAAGGCACCGGCCGTGAAGCCGGCCGCCGCGCCGCCACCGGCGGCAGGGGCCGATGGCGACGTCTCGCTGGTGATGATGCTGGACCTCGAAACCGAGGTGGAGATGAAGCTGCCCGGCCGCTACAAGGTCTCGCCGCAGATTGCCGGTGCGATCAAGGCGGTGGCGGGCGTGGTCGACGTGCAGACCCTCTAAAGGGGGACTTCGGGCGCCGAACAGGTCCGTTTCGGTACGATTTGGGCTCGGCCGTCCGCTGTAACCGGCCGTATTTCCTTGCTTCTCGCGCAAATCGCGCTATATAGCGCGCCATCTCACACGGAAACATGGCTCTCAAGGCCGTCCGGTGGCAACCGGGCCATTCAGGCGCGTTTGCTCACACGTTTCCGGAGGAACCAACCGGAGAATTGGATCTATGTCGCTGCCCGAATTCAACATGCGTCAGCTTTTGGAAGCTGGCGTTCACTTTGGCCACCAGGCCCACCGCTGGAATCCGAAGATGCAGGATTACATCTTCGGCGCCCGCAATAATATCCACATCATCGACCTCGCGCAGACCGTGCCGATGCTGCACCGTGCGCTGCAGGCGGTCAGCGATACCGTCGCCAAGGGCGGCCGCATCCTGTTCGTCGGCACCAAGCGCTCGGCCCAGGACGGCGTTGCCGACGCCGCGAAGCGTTCGGCGCAGTACTTCGTCAACTCGCGCTGGCTCGGCGGCACGCTGACCAACTGGAAGACGATCTCGGCCTCGATCAAGCGCCTGCGTCACCTCGACGACGTGCTGTCGTCGGGCGAAGCCAACTCCTACACCAAGAAGGAGCGGCTGACGCTGCAGCGCGAGCGCGACAAGCTCGACCGTTCGCTCGGCGGCATCAAGGACATGGGCGGTCTTCCCGACATGATCTTCGTGATCGACACCAACAAGGAAGACATCGCGATCCAGGAAGCCCAGCGGCTCAACATTCCGGTCGCCGCGATTGTCGACACCAATTCGGACCCGAAGGGCATCACCTATGTGGTGCCGGGCAATGACGACGCCGGCCGCGCGATCTCGCTGTATTGCGACCTCGTGGCGCGCGCCGCCATCGACGGCATCTCGCGCGCTCAGGGCGAGTCGGGAATCGACATCGGTGCGTCGGCGACGCCCGTGCAGGAAGACCTTCCGGCGGCTGCGCCGTCCGGCTTCCAGGGCCTCGCCGGCCCGCGCGGCACCGCCGACAACCTCAAGAAGCTCACCGGCGTGTCCGGTGCGATCGAGAAGAAGCTCAACGACCTCGGCATCTTCCACTACTGGCAGCTCGCCGAGCTCGATCACGACACCGCGCACAAGATCGGCGAAGAAGTCGGTCTGCCGAGCCGTGCCGACGCCTGGGTCGCCCAGGCCAAGACGCTCGCCGAAGCGGAATAAAGGTTGCGCGGCGTGGCCGGGTTTCGCCCGGCCGCCGCTTCTATTCCACGAACAACGATCTCCCTGTCGCAGACGGCGGCGCCATCGGGCGCCGCGGTTTCTGTACAGGCAAGAAGGGCATTGAACGATGGCAACGATCACAGCAGCGATGGTCAAGGAGCTCCGCGAGTCGACCGGCGCGGGCATGATGGATTGCAAGGCGGCGCTGACCGAGAACAACGGCGACATGCAGGAAGCGCAGGATTGGCTGCGCAAGAAGGGCCTCTCCAAGGCCGCCAAGAAGGCCGGCCGCGTGGCGGCCGAGGGTCTGATCGGCGCGCTGACCTCCGGCACCAAGGGCGTGCTGGTCGAGGTCAACTCCGAGACCGACTTCGTTGCGCGCAATGAGCAGTTCCAGGGCCTGGTCAAGATGATCGCCCAGGTCGCGCTGCACAACGGCGCCGACGTCGAGAAGATCAAGGCGGCGAAGGTCGGCGATGTCACCGTCGAGACCGCGATCTCCGACGCGATCGCGACCATCGGCGAGAACATGACGCTGCGCCGCGCCGCCTCGCTCGAGGTGAGCAAGGGCGTGGTGTCGAGCTATGTCCACAACGCGGTCGTCGAGGGCGCCGGCAAGATCGGCGTGATCGTGGCGCTGGAGTCCGCCGGCAAGGCCGATGAGCTCGCAGTGCTCGGCCGCCAGCTCGCCATGCACGTGGCGGCGGCGAAGCCGCTGGCGCTCGACCCGGCCGGGCTCGATCCGGAGACCGTCAAGCGCGAGAAGGACGTGCTGGCCGACAAGTACCGCCAGCAGGGCAAGCCGGAGAACGTCATCGAGAAGATCGTCGATTCCGGCCTGAAGACCTACTACAAGGAAGTCTGCCTGCTCGATCAGGCCTTCATCCACGACAGCGGCAAGTCCGTTGCCCAGGCGGTGAAGGAAGCTGAGGGTAAGGTCGGCGGGCCGATCAAAATCGCTGGCTTTGTGAACTATGCTCTCGGTGAGGGAATCGAGAAGCAGGAAAGCGACTTCGCCGCCGAAGTCGCGGCCGCCAGCGGCAAGAAGTAACCGCTGACACCAGGGCCTCCGGCGCTTTGCGCCGGAAGCCTGCCTGCGCGGATAAGAAAGCGATCGCATCATGGCTGAGCCGATCTATCGTCGCGTGGTGATCAAGCTTTCCGGCGAATATCTGGCCGGCTCCCACGGGTTCGGTATCGATCAACCGACGGTCGATCGCGTCGCCGACGACCTGATTGCGGCCCGCAAGCTCGGCATCGAGGTCGCCGTCGTGATCGGCGGCGGCAACATCGTCCGCGGCGTCGAGGTGTCCTCGCGCGGCGTCTCCCGGCCGACCGGCGACACCATGGGCATGCTTGCCACCATGATGAACTGCCTCGCGCTGGAGGCGGCGATCGAGCGCAAGGGAACCCCGGCGCAGACCCTGTCGGCATTCGTGATGCCGGAGATTTCCGAGCTGTTCACCCGTAGTGCAACGCACAAATATCTTGCCGAGGGACGCATCGTCCTGCTCGGCGGTGGAACCGGCAACCCGTTCTTCACCACCGACACCACCGCCGTGCTCCGCGCGGCCGAAATCGGCGCGCAGGCGGTGCTGAAGGCCACCAATGTCGACGGCGTCTACAGCGCCGATCCGAAGAAGGACCCCAAAGCCAAGCGCTTCGACCGCCTGACCCATTCGCAGGCGATCGAGGGCGGCTACAAGGTCATGGACGCGACCGCTTTCGCGCTTGCCCGCGAGACGTCGCTGCCTATCATCGTGTTCTCGATCGCGGAGCCCGGTTCGATCGGTGCGATTCTGCGCGGTACCGGACACGGCACGGTCGTCGCCGGCTGATGCCGCGCCTCCGGGCGTCGACAGCCGGTTTCTAGGGAAGGGAGAACGTCATGGCCGCACCTGGTTTTGACATCAACGACGTGAAGCGCCGCATGCAGGGCGCCACACAATCGCTCAAGCACGAGCTCGGCGGTCTGCGCACCGGCCGTGCCGCGGCCTCCATGTTGGAGCCGGTCCAGGTCGAGGCTTACGGCTCGCATATGCCGCTCAACCAGGTTGCGACCATCAGCGTGCCCGAGCCGCGCCTGCTCTCGGTGCAGGTCTGGGACAAGACGATGGTGAAGGCGGTCGAAAAGGCGATCGTCGATTCCAATCTCGGCCTGTCGCCCGCGACCGAAGGGCAGGTGTTGCGCTTGCGGATTCCCGAGCTCAACGAGGAGCGCCGCAAGGAGCTCGTCAAGGTCGCGCACAAATACGCCGAAGCGGCCAAGGTCGCCGTGCGCCACGTGCGCCGCGACGGTCTCGACGTGATCAAGAAGCTCGAGAAGAATCACGAGATCTCCGAGGACGATCAGGAGCGCCTGTCGAACGAGGTGCAGAAGGCGACCGACGGCATGATCGCCGAAATCGATCAGCTGCTCGCTGCCAAGGAAAAGGAAATCCTGACGGTCTGAAGGCGCTACGGGAACAGCCGATGTCGAACGCCGCCGCCCCAGCAACTGACGGACCGGATCGCACCGGCAGTCCGTTGCATGTGGCCGTTATCATGGACGGCAACGGGCGCTGGGCCAAGTCGCGCGGCCTGCCGCGCGTCGAGGGCCACCGCCGCGGCGTCGAAGCGCTGCGCCGTGTGGTGCGCGCAGCCCATGAACTCGGCATCGTCTATCTCACCATCTTTTCCTTCAGCTCGGAGAACTGGTCGCGGCCGGCCAGCGAGATCGGCGATTTGTTCGGCCTGTTGCGCCGCTTCATCCGCAACGATCTGGCGACGCTGCACCGCGATGGGGTGCGGGTGCGCGTGATCGGCCAGCGTGACGGCCTCGACGCCGACATCTGCGCGCTGCTCAACGAAGCCGAGGAGCTGACCAGGAATAACGACAAGCTCAATCTCGTGGTCGCCTTCAACTACGGTTCGCGCGCGGAGATCGCTTCCGCAGCGCGGCGCCTTGCGCGCGAGGTCGCCGAAGGCAAGCGCGACGCCAACTCCATCGATGCCGACACGCTCGGGCAATATCTCGATGCGCCCGACATTCCGGATCCGGATCTGATCATCCGCACCAGCGGCGAGCAGCGTCTGTCCAACTTCCTGATGTGGCAGGCCGCCTATAGCGAGCTCGTGTTCGTGCCGATTCACTGGCCGGATTTCGACAAGGCGGCGCTCGAGGGCGCGATTGCGGAATACGGCAAGCGCGAGCGCCGGTTCGGCGGGCTCGCTGCGAAAACCGGATCGTGACCGAGGGCGAGGCCGCGCCGGCGGCAGCAAACGAACAGGGGTCGCGCAATCTCGCGATGCGCGTGATCGCGGCGCTGGTGCTGGCGCCGGTTGCGATCGCGCTGGCCTATATGGGTGGCGTCGCCTGGTCGCTCCTTGTGACATTGGCGGCGGCTGGATTGTTCGCGGAATGGCTTGTTGTCACCGGACTCGGACGCGAGCTCCGGATCCTGGTGCCCGGTGTGATCGCGTTGCTGCTCGCCGGACTGTGCCTGATGGCCGGCCGTATCGATGCGGCCCTGATCGTGCTCGCCGTCGGTGCGGTTGTTGTGGCACTGACGTCCGGCGCGCGGCGCAACTGGGCCATTGCGGGATTGCTCTATGCGGCAGCGGCCGAGATCGCATCGGTCCTGCTGCGTCTCGACACGGCGAAGGGCTTTGCCGCGCTGATGTTCGTGCTGCTGATCGTGTGGGTCACCGATATCGGCGGCTACTTCGCGGGCCGCAGCATCGGCGGGCCAAAGCTCTGGGTGCGGGTCAGCCCGAAGAAGACGTGGGCGGGTGCGGTTGGCGGCTTCGTGGCGAGCCTGCTGGTCGCGGCCGGCTTTGCCGCCTTCGAGATCGGCTCGACCGGTCCGCTCTTGATGCTCGGCGCCGTTTTGTCGGTGGTCTCGCAACTCGGCGATCTCTTCGAATCCGCGGTGAAGCGGCGGTTCGGCGTGAAGGATTCGAGTCACATCATTCCCGGTCACGGCGGCCTCCTGGACCGCCTGGACGGATTCGTCGCGGCCGTCATTGTGGCGGCGATTTTCGGCTTTCTCCGTGGTGGCGCCGATGGCGTCGGGCGCGGTCTTATGGTTTGGTGATGAAATGAGCGCAGTTCCGTTGCGTAACAACAAGGCCGCGGCGGTGTCCGCGGTGCGGACCGTAACCGTCCTCGGTGCCACCGGCTCGATCGGCGACAGCACCATGGATCTGCTCCGCGGCGCGCGCGACCGCTACCGGGTCGAGGCGCTGACCGCGAACAGCAATGTCGAGGGCCTCGCCAAGCTGGCCAAGGAATTCGGCGCGCGGTTCGCGGCCATTGCCGATCCGGCCCGACTTTCCGAATTGAAGGATGCGCTGGCCGGAACCCGGATCGAATGCGGGGCCGGGGAGAGCGCGATCATCGAGGCGGCCGCGCGGCCTGCCGATTGGGTGATGGCCGCGGTCAGCGGCGCGGCCGGGCTGAAGCCCGCGCTCGCCGCGGTCGATCGCGGCGCCACCGTCGCGCTCGCCAACAAGGAATGTTTGGTCTGCGCCGGCGATATCTTCATGGAGCGGGCCAAGAAGGCCGGCGCCTGCATTCTGCCGGCAGACTCCGAGCACAATGCGCTGTTCCAGGCGCTGGCTTCCGGCAACCGCGAGGAACTGACGCGGGTGATCATCACCGCGTCCGGCGGGCCGTTCCGCACCTGGGCCCCCGCCGACATCGAGCAGGCGACGCTGGAACAGGCGCTGAAACATCCCAATTGGAGCATGGGGCAGAAGATCACGATCGATTCCGCGTCGATGATGAACAAGGGTCTCGAGGTGATCGAGGCGTCCTATCTGTTCGCCCTGACGCCCGATGAAATCGACGTGCTGGTGCACCCGCAGTCGATCATCCACGGCATGGTCGAGTTCTCCGATCGCTCGGTGGTCGCCCAGCTCGGCACGCCCGATATGCGGATCCCGATCGCGCACTGCCTCGGCTGGCCCGACCGCGTTGTCGGCCCGTCCGCCAAGCTCGATCTCGCCAAGATCGGACAGCTCACCTTCGAGACGCCGGACTTTGAACGCTTCCCGGGACTGCGGCTGGCGTACGAGGCGCTGCGGATGGGGCACGGCGCGACGACGGTCTACAACGCCGCGAACGAGATCGCGGTCGCCGCGTTCATCGCCGGCAAGATCAAGTTCGGCGCGATCGCCCGCCTGGTCGAGGCGACGATGAACGATTGGATCAGGTCGGGGAATCAGCCACCACTGCGCTCGGCGGATGATGCGATTTCCGTTGACCATATCGCGCGAAATAAAGCTGCCGCCCTATTGCCTCAAATTGCCTTAAAGGCAACCTAGAGGGTTGGGGGCGGAGCCTTTGGCTCTTGTCGAGGGAAAATCGAATGCCCGAGTATTTTATTCATAGTATCAATGCGTTGAGTCATGGGCTTCTCGGTACCATCGTTCCCTTCCTCTTCGTCCTGACCATCGTCGTCTTCTTCCACGAACTCGGCCACTTCCTGGTCGCGCGCTGGGCCGGCGTGAAGGTGTTGACGTTCTCGCTGGGCTTCGGGCCGGAGCTCGCCGGCTTCAACGACCGGCACGGCACGCGCTGGAAGATCTCGGCGATACCGCTCGGCGGTTACGTCAAATTCTTCGGCGACGACAGCGAGGCATCGACGCCGTCGACCGAGACGCTCGCCGCCATGACGGCGGAAGAGCGCGAAGGCAGCTTCCATCACAAATCGGTCGGAAAGCGCACCGCCATCGTCGCGGCCGGCCCGATCGCCAATTTCATCCTCGGCGCCCTGATTTTCGCGGGCATGGCGCTCTACTACGGCAAGCCGAGCACGATCGCCCGGGTCGACGGCCTGGTGGCCGAAAGCGTCGCAGCGTCGTCCGGCTTCAAGGTCGGCGATGTCGTCGTGGAGATCGACGGCAGCGCGATTCAGAGCTTTGCCGACATGCAGCGCATTGTAGCCTCGAATGCTGGTTCAGAGCTTGGGTTCAAGGTGAAGCGCGATGGCGCGATCGTCGCGCTCAAGGCGACGCCGGCGCTCAGGGAGGTCAAGGACCCCTTCGGCAATGCTCACCGAATCGGCGTGCTTGGAATCGAGCACAAGGCTCAGGTCGGCGAGGCCACCAGCGCCTCCGTCGGCGTGCTGGAGGCCCTGAGGATCGGCGTCGAGCAGGTTTGGTACATCATTTCCAGCACGTTCAAGTTCCTCGGGTCGCTGTTCGTTGGAACCGGCAATCCGGCCGAGGTGAGCGGGGTGATTGGAATCGCGAAGCTGTCAGGGCAGGCCGCGAGCGCCGGGTTCCAGTTCGTGATCAACCTTTGCGCCATCCTTTCGGTCTCGATCGGCCTGCTGAACCTGTTTCCGATCCCGCTTTTGGATGGCGGACACCTGCTTTTCTACAGCGCGGAGGCGCTGCGGGGACGCCCGCTGTCGGAGCGGACGCAGGAGGTAGGTTTCCGAATCGGGCTGGGTCTGGTCCTGATGCTAATGGTGTTTGCGACGTATAACGACATCCTCAGGATCGCCGGGTCCTGAAACGGGCTTTTTTGTGGCGTTGCCAATGGGCAACGTCTTGGAACGAAAATGGAAATGTTCAGCTCTAGTAAGTTTGCCCCCTAGGCAAATTTGGTTACAAGCTGAGCGGCAGGTTGGGAATCTGTCGGGTCGTTGGGGAACGATCGGGCATCGTTAAGATAAGGGCGCGTTGCGCATGATGTTTGGAATGCGAGTGAGGGGGGGGCTGTTCGCCGCCTTGGTCATGTTCGCCGCGCCGGTGGTTGCCACCTTGGCGACCGTAGCTGTGTCTGTGCCTGTGTCGGCGCAGACAGTCGATTCGATCACGGTGGAGGGGAACCGCCGTGTCGAGCTTGAAACCATCCGCTCCTACTTCCATCCCGGACCGGGTGGTCGGCTGGGCCAGGCCCAGATCGACGATGGTTTGAAGGCGCTGATCGAGACCGGCCTGTTTCAGGACGTCCATATCGACCAGCGGGGCGGGCGCCTCGTCGTGGTCGTGGTCGAGAACCCGGTAATCGGCCGCGTTGCCTTCGAGGGCAACAAGAAGATCAAGGACGAACAGCTGACCGCTGAAGTGCAGTCCAAGCCGCGCGGCACGTTCTCGCGCCCGATGGTCCAGTCGGACGCCCTGCGCATCGCCGAGATCTACCGTCGGTCCGGCCGCTATGACGTGCGGGTCAATCCGCAGATCATCGAGCAGCCGAACAACCGCGTCGACCTGATCTTCGAGGTCAATGAAGGCGTGAAGACCGGCGTTCGGTCGATCGAGTTCATCGGCAACAGCGCCTATTCGGCGTCCCGTCTGCGCGACGTCATCAAGACCCGCGAATCGAACATCCTGAGCTTCCTCGGCGGCAACGACGTCTACGACCCCGACCGGGTCGAGGCCGATCGCGACCTGCTGCGTCGCTTCTACCTCAAGAACGGCTATGCCGACGTCCAGGTCGTGGCCGCGCTGACCGAATACGATCCCGAGAAGAAGGGCTTCCTGGTTACCTTCAAGATCGAGGAAGGCCAGCAGTACCGCGTCGCGTCCGTCAACTATACGTCGTCGATCGCAACGCTCGACCCGAACGCGCTGCGCACCTACTCGCGCGTCAATGTCGGCTCGCTCTACAACGCCGAGGCGCTGGAGAAGTCGGTCGAAGAGATGCAGATCGAGGCATCGCGCCGCGGCTACGCCTTCGCGGTGGTCCGGCCGCGCGGCGATCGCAACTTCGACAATCACACGGTGTCGATCACCTTCGCGATCGACGAAGGGCCGCGCACCTATATCGAGCGCATCAACATCCGCGGCAACAGCCGTACCCGCGACTACGTGATCCGCCGCGAGTTCGATATCTCGGAAGGCGACGCCTACAACCGTGCGCTGGTCGACCGTGCCGAGCGCCGGCTGAAGAACCTCGACTTCTTCAAGACGGTGAAGATCACCACCGAGCCGGGCTCCTCCAGCGATCGCGTCATCCTGATCGTCGATCTCGAGGAGAAGTCGACCGGCGACTTCTCGGTGTCGGGCGGTTACTCGACCACCGACGGCGCGCTGGCCGAAGTCAGCGTCTCCGAGCGCAACCTGCTCGGCCGCGGCCTGTTCGCGAAGGCGTCGGTAACCTACGGCCAGTATGCCCGCGGCTACTCGCTGTCGTTCGTCGAGCCGTATCTGCTCGACTACCGCGTCGCGCTCGGCCTCGACCTCTATCAGCGCCAGCAGCTGTCCAACAGCTACATCGCGTACGGCACCAAGACGCTGGGCTTCAGCCCGCGGCTCGGCTTCAGCCTGCGGGAAGACCTGTCGCTGCAGCTGCGCTACTCGATCTACCAGCAGGAAATCACCCTGCCGTCGACGCTGAACAACTGTAACAACGTGCCGCTCCTGCCGGATGGAACGCCCAATCCCGCGTTCAATCCGAGCCCGGCCTATGCGAACCTGAACGGGATCAGCCTGGTGTCGACCAATGGTCTCGGCTGCTTCTATGACGGCGAAGCCTCGCTGCCGGTCCGCAAGGAGCTGGCGGGCGGCAAGACCCTCACGTCGGCGCTGGGTTACACGCTCAACTACAACACGCTCGACAACAACAAGAACCCGACCGACGGTCTGATCGTCGACTTCAAGCAGGACTTCGCCGGTGTTGGCGGCGACGTCAGCTACATCAAGACCGCGATCGACGCGAAGTACTACACTCCGCTGGTCTCCGACATCGTCGGCGTGATCCATGCCCAGGGCGGCATCCTGAACAAGCTCGGGACCTCGGATCTGCGCATGCTCGATCACTTCCAGATGGGCCCGAACCTGGTCCGCGGCTTTGCGCCGAACGGTATCGGTCCGCGCGACATCAACCCGTACGGCACCATGGACGCCATCGGCGGCACCAAGTACTGGGGCGTGTCGGCGGAACTGCAGATGCCGTTCTGGTTCCTGCCGAAGGAAGTCGGGCTCAAGGGCGCGGTCTATGCCGACGCCGGCGGCCTGTACGATTACCAGGGCCCGACCTCGTGGGCGGCGACCGGCGAAGTCAACCAGCCCGGCTGTATCAGGCCGACGAACAATCCGCCGTCTCCGGGTACGTGCCTTGGTCTGAGCTACGACGACAGCAAGGTTGTCCGTACCTCGGTCGGTGTCGGCCTGATCTGGCAGTCACCGTTCGGCCCGCTGCGCTTCGACTACGCGGTGCCGCTGACCAAGGGTGCGTTTGACCGCACGCAAGAATTCCGGTTTGGCGGCGGTACGACGTTCTAAGACCGATTGCCAACCGGACTGCGACGGATGAAATGGCGCAGCCGATCTTCTTCAAGAGTCCTCCTTCGTCATCGCTGGCTGAAATAGCCGCGTTGACGAAGGCGCAACTGGTCGACCCCGAAAGGGGTGCGCTTCAGATCAGGGGGCTGGCCTCGCTCGACGAGGCCGGTCCGATGCATCTCGCCTTTTTCGACAATCTGAAATACGCCGACCAGCTTGCCGCGACCAAGGCCGGGGCATGTCTGGTCAGCCCGCGCTTCGAGGCACAGGTGCCGAAGGGCACTGCCGTGCTGCGGGCGGCGAAGCCGTTCCAGGTGTTCGTCGAGCTCGCCCGGCAATGGCACGCCGATGCCCTGCGGCCGCAATCCTGGTTCGACACCGAGGGCATCGCGCCGTCGGCGATCATCGATCCCACCGCGCGCCTCGAGGACGGCGTCATTGTCGATCCGCTGGTCGTGATCGGCCCGCGGGTCGAGATCGGCTCGGGCACCATCATCGGCGCCGGCGCGGTGATCGGAGCCGACGTCAAGATCGGCCGCGACTGCAATGTCGGCGCCAAGACCACCATCCAGTTCGCGCTGATCGGCAACAACGTCCTGATCCATCCCGGCTGCAATATCGGCCAGGACGGCTACGGCTTCATCTTCTTCGGGCCGGCCGGCCATGTGAAGGTGCCGCAAACCGGCCGCGTGGTGATCCAGAACGATGTCGAGGTCGGCGCCGCCTCGACCATCGACCGCGGTTCCCTGCGCGACACCGTGATCGGCGAGGGCACCAAAATCGACAATCAGGTCCAGATCGGCCACAATGTAACGATCGGCCGGCACTGCCTGCTCGCGGCCCAGATCGGGCTCGCCGGCAGCCTGACGATCGGCGACAATGTCGCGCTCGGCGCCAAGGTAGGCATCAACAACCACCTCAAGATCGGCGACGGCGCGCAGGTGACGGCGATGAGCGCGGTCAAGGACGATATCCCGGCCAATGGTCGCTGGGGCGGGCATTTCGCCAAGCCGACCAAGCAGTGGTTCAGGGAAATTATCGCAGTGGAGCGTCTGGTGCGCGACAACGAAGCCAAAGGTGAGGGGCAGGAGTGATGGAGGAGGCACCGGTCAAATTCGAGCTGGTGGATATCAACGATATCCTGAAGACGCTCCCGCATCGCTTTCCGATGTTGCTGATCGACCGGGTGATCAAGATCCGCACCGACTACAGCGGCATCGGCATCAAGAACGTCACCTTCAACGAGCCGCCGTTCCAGGGGCATTTCCCGGACCGTCCGGTCTACCCCGGCGTGATGATGATCGAGGCGATGGCCCAGACCGCCGGCGTCATCGGCATCAAGTCGGTCGAGGGCACCGAGAAGCCGCGCGCGGTGTATTTCCTCACCATCGACAAGTGCAAGTTCAGGAAGCCGGTGATGCCCGGCGACACCATCGAGTATCACATGCGCTCGCTCGGCCGGCGCAAGACGATGTGGTGGTTTCACGGCGATGCGAAGGTCAACGGCCAGGTCGTCGCCGAGGCCGATGTCGGTGCGATGCTGACGGATTAAGCCGCGCCGGGCTCACGACGTTGTGCAGGTGTAGCGGCCGTCCGCGCCCGCGATCCGCAGGACGCGATTGAGGAAGACGCCCATCGACGGCGCGTTCATCAGCGCGTCGTAGGTTTCGGCGGGGACGCCGCAATAGTGCTGGTAGCTGCCTCTGACCGCGACCAGCAGCGCGCGCTGATCCGCCCTGTAGCAGACCCGCTGGACGATCGTGCTGCGGTTGATGTCGCGGCATTCGAAGCTCGAGAGATCAATCGCCGTGCTGTCGCCGAGATCGACCGTCTCCGGGCCGATTGGCGCAGAGAGCAGGCTGAGGATCAGCGCGGCGGCCCGGACCATGGGATCGGTTGCGACCTTCTCGTTTGCAACAGGCGGTCATCATACGTCACTGGACAGGGCGGGCAAAGTCGCGCTAACGACCGCCCCAATCGACAGCCTGGCGCCTCGATAGCACCTTGGCGCCATTAACGAATTCCGGACCGAAACTTCATGAGCATGATCGACCCGACTGCGCGGATTGCCGATGGCGCTGTGATCGGGGCCGGCACCGAGATCGGTCCGTACTGCATCATCGGCCCCAATGTCGTGCTTGGCGAGAACTGCAAGCTGATCGCGCATGTCACGGTCAGCGGGCATACCAGGATCGGCGCCGGCTGCATCATCTCGCCGTTCGCGGCGCTCGGCGGGCCGCCGCAGGATCTCAGCTATCGCGGCGAGCCGACCCGCCTCGAAGTCGGCGAAGCCTGCACCATCCGCGAGGGCGTGACGATGAACGTCGGCACGGTCAAGGGCGGCGGGCTCACCCGCGTCGGCGATCGCGGCTTCTTCATGAACAACAGCCATGTCGGCCATGACTGCATGGTCGGCAATGGCGTGATCTTCGCGACGTCGGCGACGCTCGGCGGCCACTGCGAGATCGGCGACTTCGTCTATATCGGCGGCCTGTCGGCGGTGCACCAGTTCACCCGCGTCGGCTCCCAGGTGATGATCGGCGGCGTCTGCGGCGTCCGCGGCGACATCATCCCGTTCGGACTGGCCAACGGTCAGTACGCAGTCCTCGAAGGACTCAACATCATCGGCATGCGGCGCCGCCAGTTCACCAAGGCGCGGCTGGCGACGGTGCGCGCGTTCTATCAAAAGCTGTTCCACGGCCCTGGCATCTTCGCCGAGCGGCTGGCCTCGGTGCAGCCGCTGGCGGGCGAGGATCCGGCGATTGCGGAAATCCTGGCCTTCATCGAGGGCGGCAAGCTGCGCCCGCTCTGCCTTCCCGCCGATAGCAATTGAGCAGCGGATGGCCGCCAGCATGACGTCAGCGGCTCCCTCGCTTTCCTCGCCGGTCGGCGTCATCGCCGGCGGCGGCGCCATGCCGTTCGCGGTTGCCGACTCCCTGGTTGCGCGCGGCATCACGCCGGTGTTGTTCGCGCTGCGCGGCGCCTGCGACCCGGCGCGCGCGCAGCGGTTTCGCCACCGCTGGATCTCGGTCGGCCAGCTCGGGCGCGCGACCCGGCTGTTCCGCGATGAAGGCTGCCGCGATCTGATCTTCATCGGCACCCTGGTGCGCCCCGCGCTGTCGGAGATTCGGCTCGACTGGGGCACGCTGCGCCTGCTCGGCCACGTCGTGCGCGCATTTCGCGGCGGCGACGATCATTTGCTGTCGAGCGTCGGCCGCATCCTCGAGCAGCAGGGCTTCCGCATGGTCGGGATCAAGGATGTCGCGCCCGATCTGTTGATGCCGGAGGGCGCCGTGACGCGCGCGGCGCCCGACAGCACGGCGCTCGCCGATATCGCGCGCGGACGCGGCGTGCTCGACGCGCTCGGCCCGTTCGACATCGGTCAAGCGGCCGTGGTGATCGACGGTCATGTGGTGGCGGTCGAGGATATCGAGGGCACCGACGGGCTGCTCGCGCGCGTCGCGCGGCTGCGCGCCGAGGGCCGCATCCGCACCAAGGCCGGCCGCGGCGTGCTGGTGAAGGCGCCGAAGAGCAGGCAGGATTTGCGCTTCGATCTGCCGACCATCGGCCCGCGGACGGTCGAGGGCGCGGCAGCCGCCGGTATCGCCGGCATCGCCGTGATCGCCGGCAATACGCTGGCCGCCGAACCGCAGGCCCTGGTCGAGGCCGCCGACGCCAAAGGGCTGTTTGTCATCGGACTGGCGGGCTGATGCAGGTGCGCAGTCCCAGCACCGTTCGCAAGATATTCCTCATCGCGACCGAGGAATCCGGCGACCGCCTCGGCGCGGCGCTGATGCAGGTGCTGCGCCAGCGCCTCGGCGATGCCGTGCAGTTTTCCGGCGTCGGCGGCCAGGCGATGGCTGCACAGGGCATCGCCTCGCTGTTTCCGATCGAGGAACTCTCGATCATGGGTTTTGCCGCTGTCGTGAAGCAATTGCCGAAAATCCTGCGATTGATCCGGCGCACAGCCGATGCCGTGCTCGCCGACGCGCCTGACATGCTCGTCATCATCGACAGCCCCGATTTCACCCACCGCGTCGCCCGTCGCGTCCGCGCCCGCAACCCGAACATTCCGATCGTCGACTACGTGTCGCCCTCGGTCTGGGCCTGGCGGCCGGGCAGGGCGCGCGCGATGCAGCGCTATGTCGATCACGTGCTCGCGCTGCTGCCGTTCGAGCCGGAGGAATATCGCAAGCTGCAGGGACCCCCGTGCAGCTATGTCGGCCATCCCCTGACCGAGCAGCTCGCCTCGCTGCGGCCGAACGAGGACGAGCAGAAGCGGCGCGATGCGCAGCCTCCGGTGCTGCTGGTGTTGCCCGGAAGCCGGCGCAGCGAGATCAGGCATCACCTGGCGCTGTTCGGCACGGCGCTCGGCCAGCTCAGCAAGCAAACGCCGTTCGAGCTCGTGCTCCCCACCATGCCGCATCTCGAGGCGATGGTGCGCGAAGGCGTCGCGTCGTGGCCGGTGGTGCCGCGGCTCGCGATCGGCGAGACCGAGAAGCGCGCCGCGTTCCGTGTCGCCCGCGCGGCTCTCGCGAAGTCGGGCACGGTGACGCTGGAGCTCGCGCTGTCGGGGATTCCCATGGTGACGGCCTATCGCGTCGGCGCCGCCGAGGCGTTCATCCTGCGCCGTGCGATCCGGGTGTCCTCGGTGATCCTCGCCAATCTCGTGATCGGCAGCGATATCATTCCCGAGTTCCTGCAGGAGGACTGCACGCCGGACAAGCTCGCGGCGGCGCTGCGCGACGTGCTTGCGGATTCGCCCGATCGTCTGCGGCAGCTCGTGGGGTTCGCGACGATGGACGGGAAGATGTCGACCGGCGACCAGCCGCCAAGCGTCCGAGCCGCCGACATCGTGCTGGCGGAGATGGGCCGCCGTTCGACCTAAGGCGCGGTGTGATTAGGTTGAATCGTCATCGCGCTTTAGCACTTTGTTTGAGCATGAAATCCGCTTCGCACTTTTCCGGATCATGCTTTAGCCAATCGATCGTGTCCGCGTTCAGCGGCGACATCCCGCCGCAACGATCCCGCTTGCGCTGAATGTTTAGACCATACTAATATTAGCAATAGCTAATATTAGTATGGAGCCCAGCCATGAAGATCGATCCGGTCGCCTATGTCGGAGCCGTCGTTCGCGAAGTCGCCTTCCGGGAACGCGACGGCAAGCCGGCGCGGGCGGTGATCGCGACCCGCAGCTACGACACCGACATCGCCGATCTCTGGGATGTGCTGACCAACCCCGAACGCATTCCGCGCTGGTTCCTGCCGATCTCGGGCGACCTGAGGCTTGGCGGCCGCTATCAGTTCCAGGGCCACGCGGGCGGCGAGATCACGACGTGTGAGCCGCCGCGCCGGCTTGCCGTCACGTGGGAGTCCATGGGCACGGTCAGCTGGGTTACCGTGACGTTGGCCGAGAATGGCCCAGACGCCACGCGCCTGGAATTGGAACACCTCTCGGTGATCGAGGGCGACTTCTGGGACCGCTACGGGGCCGGTGCGGTCGGCGTCGGCTGGGATCTCGCGCTGCTCGGGCTCGCGCTCTATCTGGCCATGCCGCCCGGCGGGGAATTCGACCGCGCCGCCGCGTCGGCGTGGCCGGCCACCGACGACGGCAAGGAATTCATCCGCCGCGCCAGCGAGGACTGGTGCAGGGCCTCGATCGCGGCGGGCACCGAGGAGGCAGCGGCGCGCAGATCGGCCGCAAATACCACGGCGGCCTATTGCGGCGAGCCGGAGCCGGGGAGCGGAGGCTAACGAGCGATGCACGCCTTCGACATCCTCGGCGATCCTGTCCGCCGGCGCATCCTGGAGCTATTGGCGACCGGCGAGCACAGTTCGGGCGACGTCGTTGCCGTCGTGCAGCGCGAGTTCGGCATCACCCAGTCGGCGGTCTCGCAGCAATTGCGGATCCTGCGGGACGCCGGTTTCGCGTCGGTGCGCGCCGAGGGTACGCGCCGCATCTACGCGGTCGAGCCGGCGCGGCTGCGAGAGGTCGACGACTGGCTCGACCGGTTCCGGGCGTTCTGGCTGCCGCGCCTGGACGCGATCGCGACCGAAGTCGCGCGGGGCAAACGAAAACGGCGCCATCAGGAATGATGGCGCCGTCCCGGATTCTCTTGAGCGATGCAGCTTACTTGCGCTTGTCGATCTGCACATAGTCGCGGCGCGCGACGCCGGTGTAGAGCTGGCGCGGACGGCCGATCTTCTGCTGCGGATCCTCGATCATCTCGCTCCACTGGCTGATCCAGCCGACGGTGCGGGCGACCGCGAACAGCACCGTGAACATCGAGACCGGGAAGCCCATCGCCTTCAGCGTGATGCCCGAATAGAAGTCGACGTTCGGGTAGAGCTTGCGATCGATGAAGTAGGGATCGCTGAGCGCGATCTTCTCAAGCTCCATCGCGACCTTGAGCATAGGATCGTCGCCGTGGCCGGTCTCCTTCAGCACCGCGTGACACATCTTCTGCATGATCTTGGCGCGCGGATCGTAGTTCTTGTAGACGCGGTGGCCGAAGCCCATCAGGCGAACTTCGCTGTTCTTGTCCTTCACCTTGGCGATGAAGTCCGGAATGTTTTCGACCTTGCCGATGTCGTAGAGCATGTTGAGCGCGGCCTCGTTGGCGCCGCCATGCGCCGGGCCCCACAGGCAGGCGATGCCGGCCGCGATGCAGGCGAACGGGTTGGCGCCCGAGGAGCCGGCAATGCGTACCGTCGAGGTCGAGGCGTTCTGCTCGTGATCGGCGTGCAGGATGAAGATCTTGTCGAGTGCGTCGGCGAGCACCGGATTGATCTTGTACTCCTCGCAGGGCACCGCGAAGCACATGTTGAGGAAGTTCTCGGCAAACGAGAGCGAGTTCTTCGGATACACGAAGGGCTGGCCGATCGTGTACTTGTACGCCATCGCCGCCAGCGTCGGTACCTTCGCGATCATTCGCATCGAGGCGATCATGCGTTGCCGCGGATCGTTGATGTCGGTGGAGTCGTGGTAGAACGCGGCCAGCGCGCCGACGGCAGCAACCATGATCGCCATCGGGTGAGCGTCGCGGCGGAAGCCCTGGAAGAACCGCGCCATCTGCTCATGCACCATCGTGTGATGGATCACGCGATAGTCGAAGTCCTTCTTCTGCGCCGGAGTCGGAAGATCGCCGTACAGCAGCAGGTAGCAGGTCTCGAGGAAGTCGCCGTGCTCGGCGAGCTGCTCGATCGGATAGCCGCGGTATTCGAGAACGCCGGCATCGCCGTCGATGTAGGTGATCTTCGACTGGCAGCTGCCGGTCGAGGTGAAGCCGGGGTCGTAGGTGAACACCCCGGCCTGGCCGTAGAGCTTGCCGATGTCGATGACATCAGGCCCAACCGTGCCGCTCAGGATCGGGAAATCGTAGTTCTTGTTGCCGATGGTGAGTGTGGCTGTCTTGCTGGATTTTGCGTCCATCGTGATATCCCCGATGAATTCGTTGCGAAAACCGACCTTGCCCAGTCGCTAAATTGCGGCCCATGGCGGGGCGGAACGGCTTGTGGAGAAAGCGTCCGGAATTGGGTAGCTCATTGCCATGTGCGCTGCAAGATGGACCCTGGAGGGGGTCCATGCAGGATCACGCCGCCTGATCGGCGAGGCGGGCAAGGCACTCCTGGCGTCCCAGCACGGCCAGCACGTCGAATATGCCCGGCGACGTTGTACGTCCCGTCAACGCCACCCTCAGCGGCTGGGCGACGGCGCCGAGTTTCAGGTTGTTCTGCTCGGCGAAATTCCGCATCGCGGTCTCGGTGGTTTCCGCCGTCCAGTCGTTGACGGCCTCCAGCGCAGTGCGCAGGCGGCCGATCAACGCGCGCGTTTCAGCCGTCAGCAGCGCCGCCGCTTTCGGATCCAGCGCGAGCGGACGATCGGCGAAGATGAAGTAGGCGCCCGCGATCAGCTCGATCAGCGTCTTGGCGCGCTCCTTCAGGCTCGGCATCGCCCGCAGCAATTGCGCACGGGTGGTGTCGTTGAGCTTGGCCTTCAGTGCGGCGCCCTCGGGAACATAATCCAGCACGCTCTCGAACTGGGTCACGAGGGATTGATCGTCGCTCTGCCGGATATAGTGACCGTTGAGGTTCTCCAGTTTGGCGAAATCGAACCGCGCCGCAGAACGGCCGATGCCTGAGAGGTCGAACGCGTCGATCATCTCCTGGGTCGAGAAGATCTCCTGATCGCCATGGCTCCAGCCGAGCCGGACGAGGTAGTTGCGCAAGGCGGCCGGCAGGTAGCCGAGCGCGCGGTAGGCATCGACGCCGAGCGCGCCATGGCGCTTCGACAGTTTCGAGCCGTCGGGACCGTGGATCAGCGGAATGTGGGACATGCTCGGCAGTTCCCACTCCAGCGCGTCGTAGATCTGCTTCTGACGCGCGGCGTTGATCAGGTGGTCGTCGCCACGGATGATGTGAGTGACGCCCATATCGTGGTCGTCGACCACGACCGCGAGCATGTAGGTCGGGGTGCCGTCGCCACGGAGCAGGACGAGGTCGTCGAGGTTCTCGTTCTGCCAGACCACGCGGCCCTGCACCTGGTCCTCGATCACGGTTTCGCCGGTCTGCGGCGCCTTGAGGCGGATGGTCGGCTTGATGCCGTCGGGCGCGGTGGCCGGATCGCGGTCGCGCCACATGCCGTCATAGAGGCGGGTGCGGCCCTCGGCGCGCGCCTTCTCGCGCATCGCGGTGAGCTCTTCCGGCGAGGCATAGCAGTAATAGGCGCGCCCGGCGGCGAGCAGGCTTTCGGCGACCTCGCGGTGGCGGGCGGCGCGGCTGAACTGGTAGATGACCTCGCCGTCCCAATCGAGCTCGAGCCACTTCAGGCCGTCCAGGATGGCGTCGATCGCCTCCTTGGTCGAGCGTTCACGGTCGGTGTCCTCGATCCGGAGCAGCATCTTGCCGCCGAGCTTCCTGGCATAGAGCCAGTTGAACAGCGCGGTGCGGGCACCTCCGATATGGAGGAAGCCGGTCGGTGAGGGGGCGAAGCGGGTAACGACGGAATTGGTCATGATCGAGCGAGACGTATGCTGAGACGGCGGTGGTGTATATCAGGAACCGGACATAACTAAACCCCCGGGCTGACCTTTTGCCCGCCAAACCAGACTTGAAACCGGACTTGGCCGGACGGCACGAATTTGGCAGAAGGTTGAGCTGACTCCTCCAGGGAACCCTTTGATGACGACTGACACGACGGCAGAGGCAGGGCGCGACTTCATCCGCGACATCGTCCAGGCCGATCTCTCCTCCCACAGGCACAACCGGATCGTGACCCGTTTCCCGCCGGAGCCGAACGGCTACCTGCATATCGGCCACGCCAAGTCGATCGCCCTGAATTTCGGCATCGCGCAGGAGTTCGGCGGCCAGTGCAATTTGCGCTTCGACGACACCAATCCGACCAAGGAGGAGCAGGAGTACATCGACTCCATCCAGGCCGACGTCCATTGGCTCGGCTACGACTGGGGAGCCAACCTGTTCTATGCGTCGGACTATTTCGAGCGCCTGTACGATTGGGCCGAGGGCCTGATCAAGGCCGGCTATGCCTATGTCGACGATCAGTCGCAGGAGGAGATCCGCGCTTCCCGCGGCACGCTGACCGAGCCCGGCAAGAACTCGCCGTTCCGCGACCGCTCGGTCGAGGAGAACCTCGACCTGTTCCGCCGCATGAAGGCCGGAGAGTTCTCGAACGGCGCCCGCGTGCTGCGCGCCAAGATCGACATGGCCGCCGGCAACATCAACCTGCGCGACCCTGTGCTCTACCGCATCCTGCACGCCCGCCATCCGCGCACCGGCGACAAGTGGTCGATCTATCCGAGCTACGACTACGCGCACGGCCAGTCGGACGCGATCGAGGGCATCACCCATTCGATCTGTACGCTGGAGTTCGAGGATCACCGCCCGCTCTATGAGTGGCTGCTCGACAAGCTGCCGGTGCCCTCGAAGCCGCGCCAGTACGAAATGGCACGGCTGAACCTGACCTATACGCTGCTGTCCAAGCGCGTGCTGACCCAGCTCGTCCGCGACGGCCACGTCTCGGGCTGGGACGATCCGCGCATGCCGACCATTGCCGGCTTGAAGCGGCGCGGCGTGCCGCCGGCGGCGGTGCGCGAATTCATCAAGCGCATCGGCGTCGCCAAGGCCAACAGCGTGGTCGATGTCGGCATGCTCGAGTTCTGCATCCGCGAGGAGCTGAACCGCACGGCACTGCGCCGGATGGCGGTGCTGCGGCCGCTCAAGGTGGTGATCGAGAATTATCCGGAAGGACAGGTCGAAGAGATCGAGGCGATCAACCATCCCGACAATCCGGAAGCCGGCACCCGCAAGGTCGCGTTCGGCCGCGAGCTCTATATCGAGCGCGACGACTTCATGGAGAATCCGCCGAAGAAGTTCTACCGCCTCTCGCCCGGCAATGAGGTGCGGCTGCGCTATGCCTATTTCATCAAGTGTACCGGCGTGGTGAAGAACGATGCCGGCGAGATCGTCGAACTCCGCGCGACCTACGATCCCGCAACCAAGGGCGGCAATGCGCCCGACGGCCGCAAGGTCAAGGCGACGATGCACTGGTTGCCGGCGGCGCAGTCGAAGCCGGCGGAGATCCGCATCTACAACCAGCTGTTCGCCAATCCGAGCCCGAACGCAGCCGATTTCGCCGCCGACCTCAATCCGCAGTCGCTCGAAGTGCTGAAGGATGCCCGCGTCGAGCCGGCGATCGCCGAGAGCAATTCGCCCGACCCGATGCAGTTCGAGCGGCAGGGCTATTTCGTGCGCGATGCGGATTCGACGCCGGACCGGATGGTGTTCAACCGCACCATCGGCCTGCGCGACACCTTCGCCAAGGAAGTCGGCGGCAAGGGCTAGCGCAGCTCCGCGCGGACAAGCAGACGGGGGATCGATGCCCGATGAATCCGACGAGATCGTCTCCGCCATCATCGCCAGATGGTCGGCGGGTTTCAGCAGGCTCGATGCGAATGCGTTAAGCGCGCTCTATTCGAAGAGCGCGTTCTTCTTCGGCTCGAACCCGACGCTGTATCGTGGCCGCGACGGCGTCAAAGCCTACTTTGACGGTCTGCCGCGCTGGCGCGCGCCGCGAGTTCAGTTCAGCGATGTCAGGGCAGAACGGGTCAATGCCGATCTCGTCAACATGGCGGGCATCGCGTCATTCTTCCTCGACGGCGATGCGCCCTCGCTCGCCGTCAAGATCACCTGGGTGATCGCGCACGAGGACGGCGGCTGGAAGATCGTCTGCCACCACGTCTCGTCGCAGACGCCGCTGATCTAGGCCTGGCGCTGGAGCGTGACGCAAAAAGTCGAGGGCCGGCGGGCCCTCGTAGTCAGGGAGAGTGCATAGTCAGTGCGCGGGGGGCCGGGCGCCACGCGCCCCGCGGCTGCCGCTCATCCAAGCGATCTTGCACCCAACTGCAGGCTATCCGGATCTCGTTGCATCGCGAGGAGGGACCAAGGTCGTAGGCTGCCGAGGGCGGCTTCCGGGTGTTGGACCGCCCCGACTGGACGAGCGACTCAGGCATCCGACGCTGTGTTGACCGGAGACGAGTCCCCTGATCGAGCACTGGGTTGGTCCGCACAGAGCGTGCGGTCGCCGCTAGAGCTTATCCCGTTCCGATTGAATCGGAACGGGGCTCTAGATTCTCGGTTTGACGCGTTTTCTTGACGCGAACCGGTACCCACTTCGCTCGAAAACGCTCTAGATGTCGTAGTACAAATGGAACTCGTAGGGATGAGGTCGCAATCTGATGGGATCGACCTCCTTCTTCCGCTTGTAGTCGAGCCATGTTTCGATCACATCGGCGGTGAAGACATCGTTGCGCAGCAGGAATGCATGATCGCGTTCGAGCGCGTCCAGCGCTTGATCCAGCGACCCCGGCGTCGACTTCACCTCCTTCGCCTCGGCGGGCGGCAGGTCGTAGAGGTTCTTGTCGATCGGGCTGCCCGGGTCGATCTTGTTGCGGATTCCGTCGAGGCCGGCCATCAGCATTGCGGCAAAAGCCAGATAGGGATTGCAGGAAGGATCCGGCGAGCGAAATTCGACACGCTTGGCCTTTGGGTTCGGCGAATACATCGGAATGCGGCAGCAGGCTGACCGGTTGCGCTGGGAATAGACCAGATTGATCGGAGCCTCATAGCCCGGCACCAGGCGCCGATATGAGTTCGTGGTCGGGGCGCAAAGCCCGCACAACGCCCAGGCGTGGGTCAGCAGGCCGCCGATGTAGTGGCGGGCGAGCTGACTCAGTTCGGCATAGTCGCCCCTGTCGTAGAACAGGTTGGTCTCGCCTTTCCACAGCGACTGATGAACATGCATTCCAGACGCGTTGTCCTCGAACAAAGGTTTCGGCATGAATGTTGCGGTCATGCCGTTCTGGCGGGCGGTGTTCTTCACCACGTATTTGTAGATCATCAGATTGTCCGCCATGCGCGTCAGCGTGGTGAAGCGCATGTCGATTTCGTTCTGCCCACCGGTCGCGACTTCATGGTGATGGGCTTCGATCTGGATGCCCAGCTGCTCCATGGTCAACACCATTTCGGTGCGGAGCGCCTGCATGCTGTCCGTCGGGGGTACCGGAAAGTATCCCTCTTTCGGGCGCGGTTTGTGTCCCAGATTGGGCGCTTCCTCCGAGCCGGTGTTCCAGCTGCCTTCATCGGAATCGATTTCGTGGAAAGCGTAATTGATGCCCTGTCCGTAGCGCACGCTGTCGAACACGAAGAATTCCGCCTCCGGACCGAAGTAGCTGATATCGGCGTGGCCTGTCGCCTTCAGGTGAGTTTCGGCTTTCTGGGCGATGTACCGGGCATCACGGCTATAGGATTGACCGGTCACAGGGTCGCGGATGTTGCAGATCAATACCAGGGTGGATGCGGTGGAATACGGGTCGAGAAAGGCCGTGGTCGGGTCCGGAACGACCAGCATGTCGCTTTCCTGGATTTCCTGAAAGCCGCGGATCGATGAGCCGTCGAAGCCAATTCCATCTCCGAGGGCATCGACGCTCGCCGCGCTCGGAGGGACGGAAAAATGTTGCCATACCCCCGGCAAATCGGTGAAACGCAGATCGATCATCTGCACGTTCTCGTCCTTGACCGCCTTCACGATATCTTCGGCTGTTGCGCACTTCGGAAACATGGCTTCACTCCTGTCATGGAGAGCCGCGTCGTTGAGATTGTGCTGCCGTTCAAGCCGCCATTGCGAGGCTCGAACGGGTCCCGCTCCACGTTCTGCGCTGCTCGCTGCCAGCCTCAGCTTTGGTGTGGCCCGCGCATCAGCTTCATGGCGTCTTCGATATGTCGCCAGGTCCTGGCCAGCTCGGCCTCGCCTCTTGCTTCGAGCTCGATGGCGTTTTGGGCAGCTTCCGCAATGGCCTTGGCGCCATGTGCCTCGAGCAACTGCCGCGCATAGTTGTGGATTTCGATTTCTCGCATGGCGTCATCCTCCTCTCGTCCTGAGCGCAACCGCAAATGCCGGTCGGGCCGCGAACCGCAGACGTTGACACCTGGTCAAGCGCACACAGTGTGCATCTTGCTGCGGCGCCATTGCAAGAGCGCTTTCCCGGGTAGCGGGGACGCCCGGCTGGACGTGGGCTACGGATCAGCAGCGGCAACACATCGCAGGTCGGACCGATGCTTTTTGGTCCGCGCCGCACCATGTCTTCGGAAGAAGGAGGTGAGGATCATGCGCATTCAACACTGGCAGGATGCTGCCAGCCTGTTGGTGGGCGCCTGGCTGGTTGCATCGCCGTTTGCTCTGGGCTTCTCCGGGGCAGCTCTCTGGATCTCCATCGCGCTCGGATTGGGCGTCGTGCTGTTCGCCTTGGAGGCATTCATCATTCCGTCCTATCTGGAGGAATGGGGTGAGATGCTGATGGGGTTGGCTCTGGTAGTCGCACCTTGGACGTTCAGCTACGAGCCAGGATCGGTCACGACGAGCAGCGTGCTCGCGGGCATCGTGGTGATCGTGCTCGCGTGCTGGGAGCTGACGATGGATCGTGATTTTGCCACCTGGTGGCACGATCGCTGGCATCACCGAGCTGGCTGAGAGGGAGCTGACTGAAACGTTGGCCTGACCGCCAACCCAAGGCGGCCGGAGATTGGACTTGCGTGGCGCGGAATCCTCTCCGTCCGGCTCCGACGTAATGCGGATACCGCTTCGCGGAAAGAAAACGCGTCAAGACAAGATTCCAGACCCCCCGTTCCGATCCCATCGGAACGGGGCGGCGCTGGTCGCCCCTCAGCAAGGTGACTCCGTCACGATGCGGCTTTCGCCTCGATCTGCTCCCAGATTCTGGTTTTGCGTGTCTCGGGCATGATGAAAACGGCGATCACGAAGCACACCGCGGGAACGACAATCGGGTAGATCAGCGCGTAGCCGATGCTGCCGGTCGCTGCGAAGGCGGCTGATGTGATGAAGGGTACCAATCCGCCGCCCCAACCATTGCCGATATGATACGGCACCGAGACCGAGGTGTACCTGATCCTGGCCGGGAAAAACTCCGCCAGAAACGCGCCGACCGGCCCGTACACCATCCCGACGTAGCAGACGAGGATGAAGATGATGAAGACGGCGACCGGATAGTTGATGTGTCCCGGCTGCGTGACCATGCCGAGCCACAGATACAGCGGATAGTAGGTGATCGCGGCAAGCAGCATGCCTCCGAGGATCACGGATTTGCGGCCGATCTGATCCGACAGCCAACCAAAGAAGATCAGGCTCGGCGTTCCGATCAACAGTGCGGCTCCCACAATGTAGGCCGAGGTAACCGCATCGACCTTGGAGACCTGCTGCAGGAAGTACAGTGCCCAGAATTGACCACTGTACCAGACCACGCCCTGCCCAATCAGGACGACGATCGCGATCAAGATGTACTTGATGTTGGCGCTGAGGAAAGCTTCCCGCCAGGGATTCCTGGTCATCTGTCCGCGTGCCTTGATCTCCTGGAAAATCGGCGTCTCCTGGAGCTGCAGGCGGATGTAGATGGCGATGGCCACCAGCAGGAACGAGACCAGGAACGGAACGCGCCACGCCCATTCGTCAAAGGCCTGATTGCCGGCCCAGGTTCGGGTCAGAACGATCACGGCCAGCGACACCACGATCCCGAGTGTCGGCGAGGTTTGTAGCCAGCCGGTGTAGTAGCCGCGGCTGTGATCCGGAACATGCTCGGCGACGTAGGTGATGGCGCCGCCATACTCGCCGCCCAGGCAGAGACCCTGGATCATCCGCAAGCCGAACAGAATGAATGCGGCCGTCAGGCCGATCGACTGATAAGTCGGGATCAGTCCGATCGCTCCCGTTCCCAGGCCCATTCCGCTCAGCGTAATGAGGAATGTATATTTGCGGCCGACCCGATCGCCCATCCATCCGAACAGGAAGGCCCCTAGCGGGCGGATCAGGAATCCCGCAGTGAACAGCGCGATCGTGCTCAGCAGGGCTGCAACGGGGTGGGATTGCTCAAAGAACTTGACCGACAGAACCGCGGCCAGGCTGCCAAAAATATAAAAGTCGTACCATTCAATGATGTTTCCCACTGACGCGGCGACAATCACGCGACGAAAATCGCTCGGTACTTGAATTGCCATGTGTCGCTCCTCTCAAATGCAAACGCTACTCCTCGCGTTTTTCAGCGATCAATCCGCTCGCGGAGTGCGCGTGGTGCGCGGCGTTACAGGCGAGATTTGCGAGTTCGTCCGCAACGCCTGATCTCAGGGGAGTTGTGGCCGCCTGAGAGGAGCTCCAGCGGCCTTCAAGTGCCGCGAGCCGTCACTGCCTCATCCCGGTCTCTCCGGGAGTGGAGGCATCGGGACAGTCTATTCCTAATGTGATCGGTATCTTAATGAGACTTTCGGCTCGATCGATTTGACGCAGGCGGCAGCTGTGGCCCGGCGCGAGGTCGGCAAGGCGCAGGACGATCCAGGTACCCGGGCGTTGCCGGTCCGTATTCTGCATCCGTTCCGCTAGTCGGGGGACGGGGCCATCCGCTAGCCTGCCGCTCGGCAGGGATCGCAAGCGGAATGGCGGAGCAGGGCACGACGCCGGGCGGCAAACGCGGCTACGCGGGGACGTGGCCGCCGCGCGCGGCTGCGCCGGCTGGCGGCTATTTCCCGGCGCGCGTCGGCATCTGGAAGCCTGTCGTCGAGACATTGCGGCGATGGGCGGGCGCGGAGGCGGGGGCGGGCCGGTTGTTGCCCTGGGTGCCGGTGGCGTTCGGCACTGGTATCGCCTTCTATTTCGCGGCCGAGCACGAGCCGGTGCTGTCGGTCGCGGCCACCGTCGCAATCCTGCTCTGCCTGCTGGCGCTGCTGCTGCGGCGGCGCAGCGTGTTTCCCGTCATCGCGATGCTGGCCGCGGTGGCCGCAGGCTTTGCGACGGCGACCTGGAAGACGGCGCGCGTTGCTCACACGGTGCTGGCGCGGCCGATGTTCTCGGTGGCGCTGACCGGCTTCGTCGAGGCGCGTGACATCCGCGAGAAGACCGATCGTTTCGTGCTGCGCGTGGTTTCGATGGAGAGCCCGCGCGACATGACGAAGCTCGATCGTGTCCGGCTTTCGGTGAAGAAGGGCACTGCGCCCGATGTCGGCAGCTTCGTAGAGTTGAAGGCGCGGCTGTTGCCGCCGCTCGGGCCGCAGCGCCCGGGCTCCTATGATTTCGGACGTGACCTGTATTTCCAGGGCATCGGCGCCTCCGGCTTCGTGATGGGCGCGGTCAAGACCAGGGAGCCGCCTGCGACCGGCGGCTTTGCGCTGCGCTACGCCGCCTTCATGCAAGGCCTGCGCGACGCCATCGACGCGCGGATTCGCACCACGCTCGACGGCGACCAGCGCGCGATCGCAACCGCATTGCTCACCGGCCGGCGCGACGCGATCTCGACGCCGGTCAACGATGCGATGTTCATCTCGGGGCTCGGCCATGTGCTGTCGATCTCCGGCTACCACATGGCCGTGGTCGCCGGCGTCGTGTTCTTCGCGGTGCGCGCGCTGCTCGCGCTGTTTCCGGCACTGACGGCGGGGCATCCGATCAAGAAATGGGCGGCGGCGGCGGCGCTGGTCGCCGCGGCATTCTATCTGTTGCTGTCGGGTGCGGAGGTCGCGACGCAACGGTCGTTCTTCATGACCGCCGTGGTGCTGCTCGCCGTGATCGTCGACCGCCGCGCGATCACCTTCCGCACGCTGGCGGTGGCGGCGCTGATCGTGCTCGCGATCGCGCCGGAGGCGCTGGTGCATCCGAGCTTCCAGATGTCGTTTGCCGCGACGCTCGGGCTGGTGGCGCTGGTGCAGATCGGGCTGCCGAACCTATTCGCGTCGCCCGACCATTCGGCGACCGCGCGGGTTGCGCTGTGGGGCGGGCGCGAGCTCACCATGCTGATGCTGGCCTCGCTGGTGGCGGGGCTGGCGACGACGCCCTACGCCGCGTTCCACTTCCACCGCGTGACGCCCTACGGGCTGCTCGCCAACCTCGCGGCGATGCCTGTCGTGTCGGCGGTCGTGATGCCGGCCGGCCTGCTGGGCCTCGTCGCCATGCCGTTCGGCTTCGACGGCGTGTTCTGGGCGATCATGGGTCTTGGCATCGACTGGATGATCCTGGTGACGCAATGGGTCGCCGCACTCCCGGGCGCGGTCGGCCGCATGGCGGCGTTCGGGATCGGGCCGCTGATTGCAGCGAGTGCCGGCATCATCCTGCTCGGGCTGCTGCGTACGCCGCTGCGCTGGTCGGGCGCGGTTCTGCTGCTGGTGGCCTCGGTCTGGGCGCTCAGGGTGCCGCAGCCGGACGTGCTGGTCTCCGGCGACGGCCGCAACGTCGCGGTGCGCGGCGGTGACGGGCGGCTGCATTTGATGCACAGCGCCAAGGATGCGTTCCTGGTCAAGGAGTGGCTGGCGGCGGACGCCGACGCGCGGACCGCCACCGATGCGTCGCTCGGCGACGGCGTCTCCTGCGATGCCGGCGGCTGCGTGACCCAGGGACTAGGCGGCGCCTTCGTCGCGCTGGCGACCCGGCCGGAGGCGCTGGCGGACGACTGCGAGCGCGCAGGCTTGATCGTGACGGCGCGGGCGGCGCCGCGGGGCTGCACGGCGTCGGTGATCGATGCCGAGCGGCTGCGGCGCCACGGCGCGCTGGTACTGCGGCGGACCAGGGACGGCTACGCCGTCGATGCCGTCAAGCCCGGCGGGATCGACCGGCCGTGGTCGCCGGCGGTTCCCGGCGACGGCGAGAGCGAGACGACGCTGCGCGCAGCCGCCGCCGCACCGCGGCCTGCCGTGGATGCGACGCCGGCCGAGTCCGATCTGCAGGGCGATGACTAGCGGTGGTCCGGCGAGGGGGCGCTCGGCAGCTCGAACAGGCCGAGATGGTATTCGTCGGAGTCGGGGCCGGCGTCGGGCTTCTTGACGAGGGTGAAGGAAGCCTCGGGAAATTGCTCCCAGACTCTCAGGTCGTCGGCCGTCACCGTCAGCCAACCGAACCGGAACATGTAGCGGCCCGGTTCCGTGACGCGTCCAGCCTTTTGCCATGTGACCTTATCGACCACCGCGCACGTCCTCCGTGCCCGATGATGCGCCAAGGCGCCGGCTGACGCAAATTTCCTCGTGCGCCCCGGAAGCGGAAGTCCGGGGGCGCCCGAAATTGCTTAGGTCATCCGCCGCCGAACAGCCCATTCCGCGGCGACGATGCGCTCAACCCAAAAACAGCGTTGCAAATGCGGAGGGCCGCCGCTCCACCACCTTCGGCTTCTGCTCGACCGGCGGATGCAGCGCCGGCAATTGCAGCACGCTGACGCGCTGTCCCTCGACCAGCTGGGTCACCAGCACATGGCTGCCGTCGGGGAATTCCACCGCGTCATGATGCCGATCGGGCACGTCGGGCTCGACTTCGTTGAACACGCCGACGCGATAGTTCAGCGTCTTGGTCCAGATCCAGCGGCTGTCGTAGCGAACGTTCTCGGCGAAAGCGAGCTCGGTGCCCGGCAGCATGCAGACCGCGACAGTGGGATCGTTTTCCGAAGCAAAACCGCGGGTCGACGTGCCGCGGAACGTCGTCGTGATCAGCGTCTCTCCGACAATGGCGGGGCGCGATGCCACGGCGTGCAGACTATAGTCACACATCGGATGGCTCCTCATTTCGAGGTAGCGACCCGTGCCTCTCTTGAGGCATTGGGGCCTCTACCAGAGTGGACGATAGCGAACGAGCTTCCGCTCGTTTCTGGGCGATTGTACGACTGGTCCGAGACCGACCCCGATCACAAACACGCGACGCTGCGCGAGAGGTATCGGAGCGCATCGGGCAGGCCGTACGCTACGCTATCATGCAAGGAACGATCCGACGTGTTGCTCGTTCCCGGCCGCCGCAAGTATTTGCAATTCAGTATTTGCGATACAGGCCGATCAGCTTGCCCTGGATGCGGACCCGGTTCGGCGGCAGGATGCGCACTTCATAGGCGGTGTTGGCCGGCTCGAGCGCGATCGATGCGCCGCGGCGGCGGAAGCGCTTCAGGGTGGCTTCCTCCTCGTCGATCAGCGCCACCACGATGTCGCCGGTATTGGCGACGTCGTTGCGCTGGATCAGCGCCATGTCGCCGTCGAGGATGCCGGCATCGACCATCGAGTCGCCGCGCACCTCGAGCGCATAGTGCTCGCCGGCGCCGAGCATGTCGGGCGGCACGCTGATGGTGTGGCTGCGGGTCTGCAGCGCCTCGATCGGCGTACCGGCGGCGATCCGGCCCATCACGGGGACCGCGACCGGACGGTTGCCGTCGTCCTCGGCGATCGGCGGCGTGCTGGCGCGCCGGCCGAGGGTGCCTTCGATGACGCTGGGCGTGAAGCCGCGTCGGCCGTTGCCGCCGCCGGCCGAGAGTTCGGGCAGCTTGATGACCTCAATGGCGCGGGCGCGGTTCGGCAGGCGGCGGATGAAGCCGCGCTCCTCCAGCGCAGTGATCAGGCGGTGGATACCGGACTTCGAGCGCAGGTCGAGCGCATCCTTCATCTCGTCGAAGGAGGGCGGTACGCCGGCCTCTTTCAGACGTTCATTGATGAAACGCAGAAGTTCGTACTGTTTGCGCGTGAGCATCTCGAGTATTCCCCCGGTTGATAGCGGCGTTCGATTCCGAGACTCTTCTGGTGGGGCCTGCAGGCGGGGCCTGACCTCAGGAGCATGTGCTCGTTGCACTTGCTTCCACGCGGCTTCCCGATTGTAGACACCAGTACTCGAAACAAATCATGAACGGACACTATATGTTCGATATGTGTTCCGCAACCACTTAATTTCCGGTGAACGGATCAGGCAACGCACGATCGGCGGGGCGTGAAAACCCTATTCGGGCAGCGTCAGGATCTCGCATTCGCTGCCTTTGACGGCCGCCGCCGCAAACGGCGGACGCACGAGAAGTGCCCGTGCCGCAGCGAGATTCGCGAGCAGCGACGAATCCTGCTGCGTCACCGGCGTTGCGATCAGCTTGCCGTCCTCGCGCGCTTCGAGACGCGCCCGCAGATAGTCCTCGCGCTGGTCGTTGGCGGCGAGGTCGCGGCCGAGCAGGGCGCTCGCGCGGCGATGATGAATCACTTTCCGGCCGCTCAGCGCCCGAATCAACGGCACCAGGAACAGGAAGGCGCAGACATAGGACGACACCGGATTGCCGGGCAGGCCGATCACCCGCATCGCGCCGAGCCGGCCATGCATCATCGGCTTGCCGGGCCGCATCGCGATCCGCCAGAACGCCATCTCGACGCCCTCGGCCTCCAGCGACCGCTTGACGAGATCGTGGTCGCCGACCGAGGCGCCGCCTGTCGTAATCAGGACATCGGCGCCGGCCTCGCGTGCCCGGCGGATGCCGGCCGTGGTCGCCTCCACCGTGTCGGCGGCAACGCCGAGGTCGACGGTCTCGGCGCCTTCGGCGCGCGCCAGCGCCCGCAGCGCGTAGCCGTTGGAATAGACGATCTGGCCGGGACGGGGCCGCGAGCCCGGCATCACCAGTTCGTCGCCGGTCGCCAGCACCGCGACCTTCGGGCGGCGGCGCACCGCAAGTTCCGGATAGTTCATGGCGGCCGCCAGCGACAGCGCGCGGTCGGACAGGTGGCTGCCGCCGGCGAGCAGCACCTCGCCCGCACGGAAATCGACCCCGGCCTGGCGGATGTGCCGCCCGACGCTGGCGGCCTCCGTGATCGTGATGTGGTCGCCGTCGACGGCGGTGTCTTCCTGGATGATCACCGCGTCGGCGCCATTGGGGATCACGCCGCCGGTGAAGATCCGCACCGCCTCGCCGGCGCCGACCGTCCGCCCGAACGGCCGGCCGGCGGCGACTTCGCCGATCACCTTGAGCCGGGCCTTTAGATCAGCCGCATCGGCGGCGCGCACCGCATAGCCGTCCATCGCCGACATCGGCTGCGGCGGCTGGGTGCGCAGCGCCGCGAGGTCGTGCGCCAGCGTGCGGTGGTAGGCGGCATCGAGCGCGACCATCTCCTCTGGCAGCGGTTCGGCGCCGGCGAGGACGGCGGACAGGGCATCGGCAACCGGCATCAGGGCCACGCTCAGAGCTCCTCAATTCCTAATGTCCAAATACCAAGTGCGGTCAAAGCCCTTGCCACGTCATCCGTCGATGTCACGTGGATAGCATGAAGGCCGCGCGCCCGTGCACCTTCGATATTGGCGGCCAGGTCGTCGAAGAACAGGATCCGCGACGCCGGGACGCCGATGGCTTTTACCACATGATCATAGGCCTCGGCGTCGGGTTTGCGGAAGCCGATGCTCGAGGACAGGAAGACGTTGCGGAAATGGCTGAGCAGCTCGGCATGGGTGACCGAGAAGTGCGCGACATGGGCCGGATTGGTGTTGGAGAAGGCGTAGAGCGGCATCCGCTCGGCGGCCGCCGCGAGCAGCGGGGCGATGCCCGGCATCTCGCCGGTGAAGATCGCATTCCAGCCCTCGAGGAACTGGGCGTCCGTGATGTCGATGCCGAGAGTCCGGCGCAGGCTTTCGAAGAACGCCGCGTCGTCGATCCGGCCGATCTCGTGATGCTTGAAACTGTCGTCGACGACAAATCGCGTGGCGAGCTCGGCGGGCGCACAGCCGGCGTGCTGCGCCCAGTGCGCCATCACCTTGTCAAAGTCGATGTCGAGCACGACGCGGCCGATATCGAACAGCAGCACGTCGACGGAGTTGGGAGAGAGTCGCGAGGTCATTGCGTGAAACCGTGTACGAGAATTGCGGGCAGGCGGCAATGTCCTCGATTTCAGTGACGGGTGTGTGGATTGTACGTGGCGTTGCATTCATCGCGAGACTGTTCCCGCGCACACCACCGTCGTCCCGGCGAAGGCCGGGACCCATCACCACCGGATTTGATCAGGAACGGGATCGTGGCCCCGGCGTCGCGCAACAATTGAGATTTGGGGTAATGGGTCCCTGTGTCTTGGAAGTGTGTCAGGATGAGGGTGGGCGGGAAGCCGTTGGGTCCTTGGCGCTTGACGCCGTGAGCCGGCTCGGTCTCCCGCCCGTTCCATCTATCAACCTGAACAGTTGCACGAGGCTGCACCAACAGACCTCGCATCACAGGGACAGGCACCGTGATCATAGCTCTTCGTTACGTCGGAATCGACATCTCCAAGAAACACCTCGATATCTTTGATGAGGCTGACGGCGTGCCGAGGCGCATTGCCAACGCGACACAGGCCATCACACAGCAGGTGGCGCGTTGGCAATGCGATGCGCTGGTGGTCTTCGAGGCGACGGGTATCTATGACCTCGCGCTTCGCGAGGCGCTGCGTCAGGCCGGGATCCAGTTCGCACGGATCAACCCGGCCCGTGCCCGCGACTTTGCACGGGCCAGCGGCCTACTCGCCAAGACCGATCCGATCGATGCGCGGATGCTGGCGGCCTTTGCGCGGGCCATGCAGCCCGCCCCCGAGCAGGTCGCCGATCCTGCACGGGGCGCCTTGGCGAGGCTTGCAAAACGGCGGGATCAGCTGGTCCTCATGCGCGCCCAGGAGAAGAACCGGCGCAGCGAGGCCGACGATCGCGCCATGGCCGAACGCATCGGCCGCCTCATCGAGGTCCTCGACAGCGAGATCGCCGAGATCGAGGCCGACATCAGCGCATTGATTAAAGCCGAAGCGCAGATCGCGGACGATGCGAAGTTAATGCGTTCGCTGCCCGGCGTGGGTCCCGTGGCCTGCATGCAGCTCATCGCGCAGATGCCGGAACTCGGGCGGGTCGGACCGAAACAACTCGCAGCGCTCGCTGGCCTTGCTCCCTTCAACGTCGACAGCGGCACCTTCCGCGGCAAGCGCAAGATTGCGGGCGGCCGAAAGCGCGTTCGTGACGCCCTTTATATGGCGGCCCTCAACGCAGTTCGCAGAGCTGATCCGTTCAAGGCCTTCTATGCACGACTGCGACAGGCCGGAAAACCAGCCAAACTCGCCCTCATCGCCGTCGCCAGGAAGCTGCTCACGGTCCTCAATGCCATGATGCGAGACCGAAAGCCGTACCTGCAGACCAAACCAACATAACAGTTGCCGGCCTTCGCCGGGACGACGGCGGGTGTTGTCGCTTGTGCGTCAAACATTCGCATTCTCGCGACATGATATGTCCGAGCCTTGCTCTTTTCACCCTATATTTTTGCTGCGGTGCTTGGCTTGCCGCGTCGGGCAACTCAGTGGCACGCGCGCGCGCGTTTTCGGCACACCAAGCGGCTTGTTGACGCCTCCCGGCGGCTTGGTGCCCGCCGGGCGTAGCTCTCACAGCCTGGACAGTGCCAGGCCGAGGTAACCGATCAGCGCACCGGTGCTGAGAATGATGACGACGAGCGCCTGCTCCGAGCGTGCTTGCAAGGTTTTCCGGGTCACGGTGTTCGACGCTCCGTCTTCGAGATCATGCGGTCCAACGAACAGCATCAATTTCCGTTCCGGTCGTTCCCGGGGAACCTTCATGACGTGCCCATGCAGACTGCACACCCGGACGAGCGACGCGACGAACGCGGAACAGGAACGCGGCTTGGCCGCCTATGAGGGCGGTGCGATCCCCGGAACGGGGAAAGCGCGGCACATCTCGACGCTGTTCGACCTCAGTCGCTTGACGACCGCTGCATCTCCCTTCGACCGGAGGGATCCCGCAATGAGCTCGGCGATGAGGCGCATTTCGGGCTCGCCCATGCCGCGCGTGGTCGCCGCCGGCGTCCCGAGGCGAATGCCGCTCGGCTTGAGCGGCGGACGCGGATCGTCGGGAATGATCTGCTTGTTTGCGGTGATCCCGACGGCGTCGAGGATGTTCTCGGCCGCGCCGCCGTCCAGGCCGACGCTGGCCACCGTATCCACGACCATCATGTGATTGTCGGTTCCGCCGGTGATCAAGGTCATGCCGCGTTCCATCAACGCTTCGGCCAGGACCTTCGCGTTACGGATGACCAGCCCTGCATAGGCCTGAAAATCGGATGTCGATGCCTTCTTCAGCGTGACCGCGGTTCCGGCCACAACGTTCATGTGCGGACCTCCCTGCAATCCCGGGAACACCGACGCGTCGATCTTGCCGGCGAACTCCCGGCGACAAAGAACGATGCCGCCGCGCGGTCCGCGAAGCGTCTTGTGCGATGTCGTCGTCATCACGTCGAAGCCCGCATCGAGCGGATTGCGCAAGGCGTTGCCGGCGATCAGGCCGCCGTAATGGCTGACGTCGGCCATGGTCAGTGCACCCACCTCATCGGCGATACTCTTGAAGGACGCATAATCCAGATCGCGCGGATAGGAGCTGTAGCCGCACAGCACCAGCTTCGGACGGACGTGCCGGGCCATGGCGCGGAGCCCATCGAAATCGATGGCGCCGCCGTTTGACGGCTGCGTCTTGTAGCGGGCGAAGTTGAAGAGCCGCCCCATGTGCGACACGGGCGCGCCATGGGTGAGATGGCCGCCGTGTGACAGGTCCATCGCCAATATCGTATCGCCGGGCTGCAGCAGGCCGAGATACACGGCCTGGTTCATTGGCGACCCGGACAGAGGCTGAACGTTGGCATGTTCGGCGCGGAACAGCGCGCAAGCTCGCTGTCGGGCAAGGTTCTCTATCTGGTCGGTAAATTCCTGGCCGCCGTAATAGCGGCGCCCCGGATAGCCCTCGGAATACTTGTTGGTGAACACCGACCCGAGCAGCTCGAGAACCTCGGGATAGGTGTAATTTTCCGACGGAATCAGCTCGACGCCGTCTTGCTGGCGGCGCTCTTCGCCCTCGAGCGCAAGGGCAACTTCCGAATCGTTGAGGTGGAGTTCATTGCGGAATGACGGCATGGTCCGGGCTCCCTAAGACGCTGGATCATCAGCTGAACGGGTGCCCAGGCGAACGGCGCTAGAACCCTTCGCGCTTCACCGTGGTCAATTCCACGTAAGCTCGCCAGTCGCGCGAGGGGCGAATGAGCCTGCGGAGCTCATCGCGAGCAGAAGGTTATCCAATCCCCGGCGCGCTCGCAAGAGTTGGTCGCTGCCGCCGCCGCGGGCTCAGCGTTCGCCGAGATCGAGCTGCGTCAGGATGCCTTGCCGCAGCGCGAGGCGGACCAACTCGATATCGGTGCCGACGCCGAGCTTGTCCTTGATCAGGGAATGCAGGTTCGCGACCGTCTTGGGGCTGAGGTGCAGCGCCTCGGCGATCTCCTCGGTGGTGTTCTCCGCGAGCAGCATCCGCAGCACCTCGAATTCCCGCGCGGTCAGGAGGTCGGCAGCCTTCCTCTCGCCGGCAAGGTGGCTGAGCGCGAGCTCGTGGTCGATATCCGGGCTGATCGCGATCTTGCCCGACAGCGCATCCATCACGGCGTGCACCAGCGTCTCCGGCGGGCTGGTCTTGGTGACATAGCCGCTCGCGCCGGCGCGGATCGCCTGCACGGCAAAGGCCGCGTTCTGGTGCATGGTGAACACCAGGATTTTTGCGCGCCTGTCCCACTGCCGGAGGCGGCGGATGGCCTCGATGCCGCCGATGCCGGGCATCGACAGGTCCATGATGACGAGGTCGGGCCCGGTCTCCTTGTAGAGGCGGTAGGCCTCGACGCCGTCGGAGGCTTCGGCGACGACGCAGAGGTCCGGCTGCTTCTGCAGCATCGCCCGGTAGCCCTCCCGAACGACGGCGTGGTCGTCAACCAGCATGATGGTTCGCGCCGCATGGCTCATGCCGCGCGCTCCACCGGTGCGGCCTCTCGGCTGGCCGCGACGGGAACGATGACGCGGAGCGATGAGCCGCTGGGCTGTCCGGTCTCGAAGCTGAGCCGCCCGCCCAGCGCGGCGACCCGTTCGCGCATGCCGAGCAGGCCGAGGCCGGACTTGAGCTGGGGATCGCCTTGTAGATCGCCGGGCTGGCCGTCATCGTCGATCGCGAGCACGATCGCGCTGTCCCCGCCGCCGGGCGCCGCCTCGCGCATCTCAAGCCGCAGCATCACGCGCGTGGCGCCGGCATGCTTGGCGGCGTTGGTGAGCGCCTCCTGCACGATGCGGTAGAGGTTGGCGCCGACGGAGGCGGCAAGGCGCTCGAACGATCCCGATATGGTGATCTCGAACCGCGGCTGTCCCCGGCTGCGGCCGTTCCAGCTAGCGACCAGGCCTTCGAGGCTGGCCGCAAGTCCGAGTTCGTCGACATCGGGCGGGCGGAGCCGGAAGAGGGCGCCGCGCAGCGTCTCCATCATGCCGGTCGCGGTCCGCGCGATGCCGTCGCATTCGGCGAGCAAAGGCGGGCAATCCGCGGCCGCGGTCTGGCGCGCCGAGGCGGCGAGCGCACGGATGGCGGCCAGCGACTGCCCGAATTCGTCATGCAGCTCGCGCGCGAGGTGCCGGCGTTCCTCGTCCTGCACCAGGATCAGTTTCTGCGTCAGCGCGTTGCGGTCGGAGAGCGCGGCAGCGAGGCGCTCGGCGAGCTGGTTGAAGACGTCGCCGATCGCCGACAGTTCGGCGAGATCGAACGGCGGCAGGCGCGCGGCGAGGTCGCCTGCGGCGATCCGTTCGAGCCCGTCGCGGATCTGCCGCGTCGGACGCAGCGCGCGCGCCAGCGCCGCATAGACCAGGGCGCAGAGCAGCGGCAGCGCGATCATGAACACCGCCATCAGCCGGCCGGCATCGTGCCAGGCCTCGGCGGTCGGCACCGCCGGATCGATCCAGGCCACAGCCTCGCCGACGGCGTTGCCGCGCGAAACCACCTGCCGTACAGTCTCGCGGCCGGGATCGAACAGGCGGCGATAGAGCGCCGCGAAGGCCAGCGGCGGCGCGGCCTGATCGGCTTGCGCGCCGCCGCAGAAGCGTTGGCTGATCTCGCCGCTATTGCTGCGAAAGGCGATGCACAGTCCCGGCGTCATGACCGTAGCGGCAACGCTGTCGAGATCGGGAAAGTCGGAACGCGCATTGTTCAACCATTGGATCTTGCTCTGCTGCAGCTCCAGCGTCTTGGCGGCGACATCGGCAACGGCCGCGATCCGCCCGCGCACCGAGCGGTCGGCCTCGACCAGGAAATAGCCGGAGATGACGGCAAAGCAGAGCGTCGAGACGATCGCCACGCGCAACGTCAGCCGCAGTTTCAGATCGCTTCCGGACCAAATCCACATTGGCGTATCCTCAGAGATCGCAGACGAGCCTCAGTGCGCGGTCGCGGGCAGGGCCGTCGCGCACATTAAACGGCAGAACGGAGGCGCCGAGAAGCGCCGCTGTCGGCGCGGACCATCGTCGTGAAATTTTCCCGGCACCGGGCGGGAGGCACTCCGCTGCGGCGCGGAGGCCAGTTGGCCCAGGATGCGACCGACCCGCCCGCGCCAGCAGCTGAAAGGCCCCAATCATGCGTCAGTCCCGTCTCGTTCTGCTCTCTGTTGCCTTGATCGGCCTGCTGGCCGGATCTTGTCCGCTGCGCGCCGAAGCCGGCAGGGCGACGGCATCCCCGCTTGGCGTCAGCATCCACGATTTCGGCTATGTTGATACGTCAGGCGAGGTGATCGACCAGACCGCCGCGCATCAGAGGCGGCTCGATGCGTTCATGCGCGCGCTGCGCGCCGACGTCGCCGCGGAGCCGCGCTATCGCCTGGTGTCATCGGCGGCGCCCGCAGGCGAGGCCCGGATCAAGGTGGTCGGCGGCGTGCAGAAGATGAGTACGCTGGTGCAGTGGGCCAAGGTGGCGGTCATCGATGTCGAAGCGAACCAGGTGCTCTACGAGAAGCTCTACACGTTTCGCGGCGACACTGATGAGGCATGGGACCATGCGCGGATGTTCGTGTCGCGCGAGGTGCGCGGCGTCCTCGCGGCCGTGCTGCCGCCGGGGCAGACCGCCGCTGCGGCGCCGATCGGGCTTGCGGTGTTCGCATTCGAGCTCGAGGACACGTCCGCGGCGCCGTCGTCCGGCCTTGCCGACGCCGATGCAGCCTACCTCGCCGATGTCACCAAGGGCGTGCGTGACCGGCTTGCGCAGTCGGGCCGCTACCGCCTGGTCGATACCGGCGGCGCGACCGCGGAGCCCGTCAAGGCGCGTGCGCTGCGTGACTGCGACGGCTGCGAAGCCGCGATTGCGCAACAGCTCGGCGCCGATCAATCGCTGATCGGCGTGATCAGGCGGGTCAGCCGGACCGAATACACGATCGGCTTCCAGCTGCGCGACGCCCGCAGCGGCGCGGTCGTCTCGCGCGGCGACAGCGGCCTGCGGATGGGAGCCGATTATTCCTGGACCCGTGGCGCGGTCCGCCTAGTCGGCGACCGCCTGCTCGAGGGGGCGGCGCAGCGCTAGTGATGCGCCGCAGCCACGGCCGCAACTTTGGCAGGCGGACCATAGCAAAGTGCGATAGCTGCTAGACACAGCGTCATCTGGCTCCGGGCTCATGCGTGCGCTATCACCGCCGTCTGATCACCGCACAGGAGCCGCCGATGCGTTTGCCCGCCATCCTCTTCGCTCTCACGCTCGCCGCAAGCCCCGCGACGGCCGAAGAGCTGTCGGGCACGCTGCAGAAGATCAAGGAGGCGAAGAAGGTCACGCTCGGCTTTCAGGAGGCTTCCGTTCCCTTCAGCTATCTCGACGACAATCAGCGGCCGATCGGCTTTGCGCTCGACATCTGCCTGAAGATCGTTGATGCCGTGAAGAAGGAGCTCGGCGTATCTGACATCGCCGTCGACTACCTCCCGGTGACCTCGTCGAACCGCATTCCGCTGATGGTCAACGGCACGATCGATCTGCATTGCTCGGCGACCACCAACAGCGCGGACCGCCAGAAGCAGGTGACCTTCACCAACACGCACTTCCTCAGCGCGACACGCTTTGCCGCCAAGAAATCCGCTGGGATCAACACGATCGACGATCTCAAGGGCAAGTCGGTCACCGCCGTTGCGGGCTCGGTGAACCTCACGCAGCTCATCAAGGTCAACACCGAACGCAAGCTCGGCATCAACGTTCTCCCGGCCAAGGACCAGGCCGAGGCGTTCCTGATGCTGGAGACCGATCGCGCCGAGGCCTACGCGCTCGACGACGTCCAGCTTGCCGTTGCGATCGCGCGGTCGAAGCAGCCTTCGTTCTACATGATCAGCGAGGAGGCGTTCTCGAAGGCAGAGCCGTTCGGCATCATGCTGCGCAGGGAGGACACCCCGTTCAAGGCGCTCGCCGACCGCGCCACGGCGGAACTCTACAAGAGCCCCGAGATCGAGGTCATGTACAGGAAATGGCTGGAAGCGCCGACCCCGCCGAAAGGTATCAATTACAACGTGCCGATGTCGCCGGCGCTGCGCCACGCTTTCGCCAATCCGAGCTCGAGCTTCGATCCCGATGTATACGAGGTTGCGAAGTAGCAGAAAGTAGCCCGCATGAGCAAAGCGACATGCGGGTAAGGTCCAGCTTGAATCGATGGCGGGACCCCGGATGTCGCGCTCGCTGATCCGAGCTACAATTGGCCGACAGGGTGGCGGAAAACAGATCGCCGCGTCCAGCCATCAATCCATGGAACGGCTTTTCGCGCGCATGGCGAAAAACGAAATAGCGTCTCATATACATCGGGCGGTTTTCTCTTAAGCTCGCAGCAGTTGTGACTGTTGTTCAGGAGCTCAAGCCGGTGACTACGCCATTTTCGCTTTCGCGACGTTCTGCGCTCGGCGTGCTTGCCGGAAGTCTGATCACCGGCGGTGCGCGCGCGGAAACCGGAGCGGGGGGCGGCACCGATCTCGGCGGCGTTACATTGCGCGTTGCCTACTACAAGGGCGGCTGGCGCCAGCTGTTGCAGGCCGCGGGCGAGGACAAGACGCCGTACAGGATCGAGTGGAAGGAGCTCAACAACGGTGTGCTCCACATCGAGGCCTTGAACGGGGACGCGCTCGACATCGGTTCGGGCAGCGAGATTCCGGCGATGTTCGCGGCGCGCCAGAATGCCAAGGTGCGCTTCGTCGCCGTCACCCATGAGGATCTCAACATCCAGGTCACGGTGGCGGCGAAAGACGCGCCGATCCATTCGATCGCCGATCTCAAGGGAAAGCGCGTCGGCTATGTGCGCGCGACCACGGCGCATTATTTCCTCGCCAAGCAACTCGAGGAAGCCGGCCTTGCGTTTGGCGATATCGAGGCCATCAATCTGACGCCGTCCGACGGCTATTCGGCCTTCGCCTCCGGCAAGCTCGATGCCTGGGCGATCTACGGTTATAACGGGCAGCTCGCGATCGCCAAGCAGGGCGCGCGGCTGCTCAAGACCGGCGCCGGCTATCTCTCGGGGAATTTCCCGATCTACGCCAATCCGAAGGCCGTCGACGATCCGCTGCGTCACGCGGCCGTGAGCGATCTGCTGCTGCGGATCCAGCGCGCTTATGCGTTCGCCAACAAGAATTTTCCGGTGTATGCGGCCGCGCAGGTGGCGGAGACGCATCTGCCGTTGCAGGACATCCTCGACCAGTTCGCCCGTCGCAGCGACGACTTCGCGCTCGCCGGGGTGACGCCTGACGTGCCGGAGACGCACCAGAAGGTCGCCGACACCTTCCTCAAGCTCGGCGTGCTCGACGCGCGCGCGGAGGTTGGAAAATTCTGGGACACCAGCTTCAACGAGGCGATCGCGGCGGGCGCAGCGAGGCTCGCGAAGCTCTGACCGCGATCTGGCCTGTATAGGCTACGTACGTCATTTGCGGGCGCGCCGGCGCGATTGTGGTCCTGGGAGACCAACAGCAGTCCGCGGGCACCTCCTATGATTTACGGCCCCAGCGTGACGGCTGGGGCCGCAGGAGGTGGTGTGTGCCTCTGGGGCAATGAATCAGAGGACAGTTTCTGAACCGCACGCTGATGACAATGTTCCAACCGGCTGCGGCCGGCGGCGCCATGCTGCCATGCAGACTGAGAAGCTTGCAGACCGCGCCGGGACCGTACCATCATGACGTCATCAGGCCCGAATCGAATGCGGGCCCGGTGGACGCCCCAGCATTCGGCCTTCGGCCCGAGAGGGTGCCGGGGTCACATTTCCGCTTGCAGCTGATCTTTTTCGTTATGCCGATTATTCTGCGGAGCCGACATTGAACCACGACGCATTGGCCAAGCTCACCGTCACCATCATAGTCCTGGTCGCGTTGCTGGTATGGCGCGTTGCCGACCAGAAGAAGTCGATTGAATGCGGAGCAAATTGCCCGACCGACCTCTCCGCGAGCCGCAAGGCCGCTCAATAGGATCGGTTACCGCCGCCTGATCAGCATGGCGCGCTGCCTAGCGCTTTGCGGGTGGGCCGCTCTTGTTGCCGGGCTGTCCCTTGATGTTCGACGGATCCTGTTCCTGGACGTGCAGGTTCTGCGAGTTCGAACCGACCGTGCCTTGCTTGGCGGGCGGCCCGCTCTTGTTGCCCGGCGCGCCGGCGATGCCGGTTCCGGAACTCTGGGCGCTTGGAGACGTCGTGGCATCTGGGGAACCGGCGGCCGTATCGGGGCGTCCCGGAGGCGTTGCGGCCGCGCCGGGCCTGTCCTGATCGCCGACGTAACCGGATTCACCGGAGTTGCGGGTCTTGGCGCCCTTGTCGGCCTCGTTTTGCAGGTTCTGGGCAACCGCGTGTTGCGCCAGGATCGGGCCGGTTGCCATGGCACCGGCGATGAGCAGTGCGATTGTGCGGGTCCTCATGAGTGTCCCTCCTCTGGGTTGCGGGGACAACACGCATCGCGATCATCATTTCCTATGCGCGTGAAAAATCGCCGCAAGGGAACAGGCATGGCGAACCTGCCGCGGCCCGCTACGGCACCGCCGTGGCGCGATCCGTTCGAGCGGCCAATTGCGGCCGCCGGCGCGCCTCTATCGGGCGTCGCGCGCTGCGTATATCGTCCGCGCCAAACACAAGATCGGTCCCGCACGCCGGGTAACGACGCATAATGAGGAAGCGATGTCCGACAAGCTGCTGTTTTCGCCAATGACCATCCGCGGCGTCACGCTGAAGAACCGCATCGTGGTGCCGCCGATGCACCAGTATTCCGCCGAGAAGGGCTTTCCGACCGACTGGCACCTGATGAATGCCGGCAAGTTCGCCGCCGGCGGCGCCGGTCTCGTGATCGTCGAATCGACCAAGGTCGAGCGGCGCGGCTGCGGCACGATCGGCGATCTCGGCATCTGGGACGACAAGTTCATCGCGCCGCTCAGCCGCCTCGTCGGCTTCATCAAGCAGCAGAGCGCGGTCGCCGGCATCCAGCTCGGCCATTCCGGCCGCAAGGCGCGTGCGAGCCGGCCTTGGGAGGGCGACCGTCCGCTCGAACGCACCGCCGAGATCGAGGATTGGGATGCCTGGACGCCGGTGGCGCCGAGCGCGATCGCCCATAGCGAGCGCTGGCCGGTGCCGCGCGCGCTGGACACGCATGAGGTGAAGGACCTCGTCGAGGCCTGGGGGCAGGCGGCACGGCGCGCCCATCAGGCAGGGTTCGAGGTGCTGGAACTGCACGGCGCCCATGGCTATCTCGTGCACGAATTCCTCTCCGGGCGCTCCAACCAGCGCAACGATGAATATGGCGGCTCGGAAGCCAACCGGATGCGCTTCCTGATCGAGGTCACCGAGGCGGTGCGGGTGCACTGGCCGGATCACAAGCCGCTGTTCGTGCGGCTGTCGGTCGAGGACAATGCCGGCTGGGGCTCGGAGCAGAGCGCGCGGCTCGCCAGGATCCTGAAAGCCGAGGGCGTCGACGTGATCGACTGCTCATCGGGCGGAATCAGCGAGATGGCGCCGATCCTGGGCAAGGAGATCAAATACAACTATCAGGTGCCGCTCGCGGAATATGTCCGCGCCCATGCCGATATCATGACCATGGCGGTCGGCCTGATCATCCACGGGGACCAGGCCGAGCAAATCCTGCGTGATAAACAAGCAGATTTGATCGCGGTCGGCCGGGAAATCCTCAATAACCCGAACTGGCCGATGGACGCCGCGCTCAAGCTCGGCGTCGAGGGGCCGTTCCGCAATGTTCCTCCGCAGTTCGGCTATTGGCTGGGCACGCGGGCCAAGCGCGGATTCGGCACCCAGCCGTCGACCTGGCAGAACGGGTTGCGGGAGACTGGGCCAAAGGCCGACGAAAGGCTGACAGGGGGCTGACAAGAGGCCGATCCGGGCACCGTGACAGGACCGTAATGGTCCGGTGACAGCGCGGCCTTGATCCGACCAAAAAGCCGTTGTGTGGTGCCCCGCGTCGGGGTGGGGCCGAATGTTGCGAAACGTTGCCGGCCGTTAGCGAAGGGATCACGGATAATGCGCAAACATGTTGGCTTCTTGCTCGGGACGGTCGCGGGCGCGTGTCTCACCCTGCTGGTGGCCTCGCCGCAGGGCGCGCATCTGTTCGCCGTCGCCAACGCCGCCGCGCATTCCGACAGCAGCAACACCTATTCGCAGCTCAATCTGTTCGGCGAGGTGTTCGAGAAGGTCAAGACCGACTACGTCGAGAAGCCCGAGGACTCCAAGCTCGTCGAGGGCGCGATCAACGGCATGATCTCCTCGCTCGATCCGCACTCCCGCTACATGAACGAGAAGGGCTGGGCGGAGATGCAGGAGACCACGCATGGCGAGTTCGGCGGGCTCGGCATCGAGGTCACGATGGAGGACGGCTTCGTCAAGGTGGTGGCGCCGATCGACGACACGCCGGCCTCGCGCGCCGGCATCATGTCGGGCGACGTGATCACCTCGATCGACGACGACCAGATCCAGGGCATGACGCTCGATCAGGCCGTCAACAAGATGAAGGGCGCGCCCAACAGCTCGATCCGGTTGAAGATCGTCCGCAAGGACGCCGACAAGCCGATCGAGGTCTCGATTACGCGCGAGATCATCCGCGTCCGTCCGGTGAAGTATCACGTCGAGGGCGGCGACATCGGCTATATCAGGATCACCTCGTTCAACGAGCAGACCACCGAAGGTCTGCGCAAGGCGATCGGCGATGTCCAGAAGCAGGTCCCGCAGGACAAGCTCGCCGGCTACGTCGTCGACCTCCGCAACAATCCCGGCGGCCTGCTCGACCAGGCGGTCTCGGTGACCGCGACCCTGATGCAGCGCGGCGAGGTGGTCTCGACCCGCGGCCGCAATCCCGAGGAAACCCAGCGCTTCACCGCGCATGGCGGCGACATGACCAAGGGCAAGCCGCTCGTCGTCTTGATCAACGGCGGCTCGGCCTCGGCCTCCGAGATCGTCGCCGGCGCGCTGCACGACCATAAGCGCGCGACGCTGATCGGCACCCGCTCGTTCGGCAAGGGCTCGGTGCAGACCATCATTCCGCTCGGCACCGGCAATGGCGCGCTGGCGCTGACCACGGCGCGCTATTTCACGCCGTCGGGCCATTCGATCCAGGCACTCGGCATCAAGCCCGACATCGAGGTGCTGCAGGACGTGCCCGACGAGTTCAAGACCCGCTCGGAGATCAAGGGCGAGGCCTCGATGCGCGGCCATCTTTCCGCCGAGGGCGCCGAGCAGACCGGCTCGCAATCCTACGTCCCGCCGGACGAGAAGAACGACAAGGCGCTGGCCGCGGCGTTCAACCAGCTGCGCGGCGTCACCGTCAACGCCGACGCCAAGAACGCCGACACCAAGGCCGCGCAGAAGCGGCCGGTACCGAACTAGGACCTGACACATGTAGCCCGGATGGAGCCAACGGGTCGCGCGAACGCGCGCCCGATGACAGGCTCCGCGAAATCCGGGAGCGCTTTGCGCGTTGCAAGGTCCCCGGATTGCGCTGCGCTCCATCCGGGCTACGCGGCTACCGTCGCCGGGGCGCGCTGCCAAAATATCGAAAACAACCCCATGCAAAGGAGCCGGTGGTGGCTGGCGCTCGACCGGGCAATTTGACATGTCGGGCAATTTCAGGGTATTCTTCCAATATTCCGAAATCGTGCAGACGCCCCTCGGGTTCTCGACTTCCGAGCAGCCTTATGCCGCGCCGGCGACGGGTTTGCGCCGGCGCATGGTGCTCGCGCCCGCAGCGGGGCCGCGGCGGTGCCCGGCCAGCAGCTCGCGGATCTGGGCGGCGGGCTTTGGCGGGCTGAACAGATAGCCCTGCATTTCCGAGCAGCCGAGCTCGCGCAGCAATTGCTGCTGCTGCGCGGTCTCGACGCCTTCCGCCGTCGTCGTCATGCTGCGCTCGGCGGCGATGTTGACGACGGCCTCGACGATGCCGGCCGAGCCTTGCGGATCGGCGATGTCGGTGACGAAGCAGCGGTCGATCTTGATCTTGTCGAACGGGAATCGCTTCAGGTAGCTCAGCGACGAATAGCCGGTGCCGAAATCGTCGAGCGCGATCCTGATGCCGATGGCGCGCAGCTGGTGCAGCGCGGCCAGCGCCGTCTCGTCGTCGCGGATCAGCACCGCCTCGGTGATCTCGAGCTCGAGCCGGCTCGCTGACAGCCCCGACGATGCAAGCGCCGCGATCACCTTGAGCGCCAGCGTGCCGCTGCGGAACTGCACCGGCGAGACGTTGACGGCCAGCCTGACCTGGTCGGGCCAGTTCACGGCTTCCTTGCAGGCCGTCATCAGCACCCATTCGCCGAGCTGGTTGATCAGGCCGGTCTCTTCCGCAATCGGCACGAATTCGGCCGGCGAGATCATGCCGCGCTGTGGATGACGCCAGCGCACCAGCGCCTCGCAGCCCGTGATCTCGTTGCTGCGCAGGTCGACGCAGGGCTGGTAATGCACTTCGAGCCCGCTGCCGGCGGCGATCGTCTGCCGCAGCTCCATCTCGAGCTCGCGGCGGGCGCGGGCGTCGGCATCCATCGCCGGCTCGAACAAGCGGAAGACGCGCCGGCCGGCCGACTTCGCCGCATACATCGCAAGATCGGCGTTCTTCATGATCTGGTCGAGATCGGTGCCGTCCTTCGGCGCCAGCGCGATGCCGATGCTGGCGTCGGTCGTGACCTGGTGGCCGAGGCATTGATAGGGCGCGCGGATCACCTCGTAGATGCGCGCGACGAGGTCGGTGACCTCGGCCTCGCTCTTCACCCCGGTCTGCACGATCGCGAACTCGTCGCCGCCGAGGCGGGCGACGAAATCGCCTTCGCCGATCACGCCGCTCAGCGTCCGCGCCACGGACTTGAGAAGCTCGTCGCCGACCATGTGGCCGAGCGAGTCGTTGACGCCCTTGAATTCGTCGATGTCGATATAGAGCACCGCAAGCTGGCTGTCGGGCGCGACATGCGGCAGCTCGCGCCTGATCTCCTCGTGGAACAGCGCGCGGTTCGGCAGGTCGGTGAGCGCATCGTAGTGGGCAAGATGCGTGATGCGCTCCTCGGCGCGGCGGCGCTCGGTGACGTCCTCGTGGGTCGCAAGCCAGCCGCCGTCGGCCAGCGGCTCGTTGACGACCTGGATCGAGCGCCCGTCGGGCGTCGTGATCACCATGGTGTTGCGGATGCCGACGTCGCGCAGCACGAGATTGACGTAGCGCTCGACGTCGCCCTGGAACGAGCCGGTCCGGTGACGATGCACGATGACGTCGCGGAAGCTGCAGCCGGGCTTGATGATGTCGGCCGACAACCCGTACATCTCGATATAGCGCCTGTTGCAGATCACCAGGCGCTGCGCGGCATCGAACAGCAACAGCCCCTGCGTCATGTTGTTGACGGCAGTGTCGAGCCGCAGCTTCTCCAGCGTCAGGCGCTGCTGCTGGGCGCGATGTTGCTGCACCAGCTTGCGCACCACCAGCGTCAGCAGGATCGCGATCGCCAGCACCGAGATGCTGGTCACCGCGATCAGGATGCCGATCTGCTCGCGCCAGTTGGCGAGCGCCGCCTCCGTGGTGCTCGTCGCGACGACGACGATCGGGAATTTGGTCAGCGCCCGCGACGACACCAGGCGGTCCTTGCCGTCGACCGGGCTGGCGAGCCGCGTCGTGCTTTGCGGCAGCTCGAACACCTGCTGCTGATTGACCGGACCGTTGCGGAAATTCCTCCCGATCAGCTCCTCGACATGGGGATAGCGCGCCAGCAGCGTGCCGTCGCGGTGATGCATCGAGATCGCGGCGCCGTCGCCGAGCGCCACGGTGGAGAAGAACTTCTCGAAGGCCGCCGGCTCGATGCCGCGGCCGACCACGCCGAGGAATTCGCCGTGCGGACCGGTCACCTTGCGGACGATAACGGTGGTCCAGTTTCCGGTGATGCGGCTGACCACCGGCGCGACCTGCATGTCGGGCGAATAGGGGCTCGACTTGAAGATCTGGAAGTAGGGGCGGTCGGCAATGCTGGCCTGCGGCAGCGGCCAGGCGCCCGAGCTGTTGATCAGAACGCCGTCGGCGTCGAACACGTTGAGGCTGCCGACATTGGACAGCGCGTCCATCTTGGATTTGAGCATCGCATGGATGTCGGCGGCCGACATCCGGCGCCTGTAATTCTCCGGCGTCGCGATTGCATTGTCGCGCATGAACGCGATCAGGTCGCGCTGGACGACTTCGAGATCGTCGAGCTGCTGGTCGAAATGCCGCGCCAGCAGCAGCACGGTGTTCTCGAGCTCACGCTCGCTGTTGTGCAGGGCGCGATCGCGGAAATTCTCCGCCATCAGCGTGGCGCCGATCGCGATCGCGGCCATCAGCACGGCGCCGCCGAGGATCAGCCAGCGGATCGGACCGCTGCCGATCACCGAGGTGATGTTGAACGAGGCGCTGCCGTTTGGATTCATGTGCCGCAATCGCTTCCAGGTGCTTCACCCGGAAGTAGGTTTCGTGCACCCCCGGCCCGCGAAAGTCGTATCCAATCGAAATGGAGCGCGGGTTAGCGAGATTGGTTAACGAAATCTTGCGGGATTCGCGGCAGGCCGTCGCTTGCGCATCGGTCGCAATCACGCGCCGGCGCGGTAGTGCCCGGACTTGCCACCGATCTTCTCGACGAGGTGGATGCCCTCGATGCGGATGCCGCGATCGACCGCCTTGACCATGTCGTAGATCGTCAGGCATGCGACCGAGACCGCGGTCAGCGCCTCCATTTCGACGCCGGTCGGCCCCGTCACTTTGACGCTGGCGCGGACGATGCAGCCGGGCAGCTTGCGGTCGGGTGTGATGTCGATCGTGACCTTGGTCAGCGCCAGTGGATGGCAGAGCGGGATCAATTCCGAGGTCCGCTTCGCCGCCATGATGCCGGCGATCCGCGCCGTCGCCAGCACGTCGCCCTTCTTGGCCTGGCCGGTTTCGATCAGCGCCAGCGTTGCCTTGCTCATCAGGACGCGGCCTTCGGCAACGGCGGTCCGTTCGGTGGCGGGCTTGGCCGAGACGTCGACCATGCGCGCGTCGCCCTTGGCGTCGATGTGGGTGAGGGCGGTGCCCGAGCCGGACGGCTCGGCTTTGGTCTTGCCCTTGCTGTTCCGCGCCATTGCGTCAGCGCGTTGCGGTGGCGCGCGGGGCGGCCTGCCGCGTCAGCAAGGCGCGGGTCGCCGCGGTGACGTCCTGCTGCCGCATCAGACTTTCACCGACCAGGAAGGTCGACATCCCGACCCGTTCGAGCCGGGCGAGATCGTCAGGCGTGAAGATGCCGCTCTCGCCGACCATCAGGCGGTCGCGTGGGATCAGCGGCGCCAGCGCCTCGCTGGTCGCCAGCGTGGTCTCGAAGGTGCGCAGATTGCGGTTGTTGACGCCGATCATCGGCGAGCGAAGTTTCAAGGCACGGTCAAGCTCGGCGCGATCATGGATCTCGACCAGCACGTCCATGCCGTAGCCGAGCGCGGCGTCCTCGATCTCCCGGGCCGCCGCGTCGTCGAGCGCGGCCATGATGATCAGGATGCAGTCGGCGCCATGGGCGCGCGCTTCCGCCACCTGGTAGGTGTCGAACATGAAATCTTTGCGCAGCACCGGCAGGCTGGTCGCCGCGCGGGCCGCGACCATGAAGTCGAGATGGCCCTGGAACGAGGGCGCATCGGTCAGCACCGACAGGCAGGCCGCGCCGCCGGCCTCATAGGCTTTGGCGAGCACGGGCGGATCGAAATCGGCCCGGATCAAGCCTTTCGAAGGCGAGGCCTTCTTCACTTCCGCGATCAGCGCGTAGTCGCCGCGCGCATGCTTGTCCTTGAGGGCGCGGACGAAGCCGCGCGGGGCCGAGGCTGATCTGGCCTGCGCCTCGACCTCGGCGAGCGGATGGGCGCGCTTCGCGGCGGCGATCTCCTCGCGCTTGTAGGCCTCGATCTTGGTCAGGATGTCGGACATCGCTTAACGCCTTGCTTGCGCATGATCTGATTCGAAAAACCGGTTCCCACTTTTTCGGATCATGCTCAACCGTTCGAAACCGCGACCAGATGCTTCAGCCGCGCCGCGGCAGCGCCGCTGTCGAGCGACTGCGTGCCGATCGCGACGCCTTCCTTGAGGTCCTTGGCGCGGCCGGCCACGATCAGCGCGGCGGCGGCGTTGAGCAGGGCGACGTCGCGATAGGCGCTCGGCTTGCCCTGCAGCACGCTGGAGAGTGCGATCGCATTGGCATCGGCGTCACCGCCCTTCAGCGCCTCGCCGCCGACGCGGCCAAGGCCGGCGTCCTCGGGCGTCACCTCCGATGTCCTGATCTCGCCGTTCTCGAGCGTCGCAACGAAGGTCGGGCCGGTGAGGGTGATCTCGTCGAGGCCATCGGAGCCATGCACGACCCAGACCCTGTCGGAGCCGAGGTTCTTCAGCACCTGCGCCAGCGGCTGCACCCATTGCCGCGAGAATACGCCGACCATCTGCCGCTTGACGCCGGCCGGGTTCGACAGCGGCCCGAGCAGGTTGAAGATGGTGCGGGTGGCGAGCTCGACCCGGGTCGGACCGACATTCTTCATCGCCGGATGATGCGCGGGCGCGAACATGAAGCCGATGCCGGCTTCCTTGACGCAGCGCCCGACTTGTTCGGGCGTCAAATCGAGCTTGACGCCGAGCGAGGCCAGCACGTCGGCGGCGCCCGAGCGCGACGACAATGCGCGGTTGCCGTGCTTCGCCACGGGCACGCCGGCGCCGGCCACGATGAATGCCGCGCAGGTCGAGACGTTGACCGAGCCGGAGCCGTCGCCGCCGGTGCCGACGATGTCGACGGCCTCCGCCGGCGCCGTGACCGGCAGCATCTTGCCGCGCATCGCGGTGACGGCGCCAGTGATCTCCTCGACGGTCTCGCCGCGCACCCGCAGCGCCATCAATAGCCCGCCCATCTGCGAGGGCGTGGCTTCGCCGGACATCATGCTGTCGAAGGCGGACGCCGCCTCTTCACGCGTCAGCGTGGCGCCGGTGGCGACTTTTCCGATGATCGATTTCAGGTCGTCCATTCGCTGGCTCAGGGTCTGTTGTTGGAGCTTGATCGCCGCGCAGCGCGTCGTCGGGCTGTCCCGATCATGCTCAATTATTTGCGCCTGTCACCTGTGCGAAGGCTGCCTGGTTGATGGTCACACCGATATCGGACTCGATCTTCGTGACATATTGCGCGACCTGCTCGTCGCTGAGCGACCGCCGCAGCGCCTCGGTGAGCTGCTTGGCCGCGTCTGACGCGAAGTCCACCGGCGGCACCGTCACGTTGGTGACGCGGAAGACCACCCACTGGCTGCCGCCGGCGACCGAGGTCTGTCCGTCGCCGTCCTTGGCGGCCCGGAATGCGGCTGCAATCACGCCGGCCGGGACGGCAGGCAGCGAGGCCTCGCGGTTGAAATTCGCCGCGGTTTCGACCTTGACGCCGACAGCGGCGGCTTCGTCGGCGAGCTTGGCGCCGCTGTCGAGCTTCTGGACGATCTCGGTCGCCTTGGCGCGCAGCTTGGTGGAGGCCTGGTCTTCGCGCCATTTGGCCTCGACCTGGTCGCGAACCTCGTCGAGGCTGCGCTCGCGCGACGGCGTGATGCCGAGCACGTCGTACCAGACATAGCCGCCGTTGAACTGGATCGGGTCGTTGTCGACGCCGACGTCGCTGTTGAAGGCCTGCGACACCACGTCGAGACCGCGCGGGATGTTGGTCGCGACCTGGCCGTTCGGCAGCCGCCCGGAGCGATCGACCGCGTCGATGGTGATGGGGGTCAGCTTCAGCTTCTGTGCGGCTTCGACGACGCTGGCGCCGCCGCCGCGCTCGTCTTCCATCTTGTCGCGCAGCTCGGCGACCTTGGTGCGGGCGCGCTCGGAGGCGATCTCGTTCTTCACCTGCTGGGCGAGGCTTTCATAGCTCGGGGTCGCGCCGGGCTCGACCTTGCCGACCTTGACCAGCGCGACGCCGAAGCGGCCCTGCACCGGCTGGCTGACGTCGCCGGCGGGCAGGGAGAAGGCGGCATCGGCGACGGCCGGATCGAGGATCGCCGACTTTGCGACCAGACCGAGATTGACGTCGGCCAGATTGAGATTGCGCTCCTTGGCGATGTCGTCGAACGACGTGCCCGACGCGATCCGGCCGCGCGCGGCCTGCGCCTCGCCGGCGTCCGGAAACACGATCTGCGAGACCTCGCGCTTCTCCGGCGTGCTGAGCCGGTCCTTGCGCTCCTCGAAGATCTTCCTGGCGTCCTCGTCCGACACCGTTTCCCACTTGCCGATCTCCTCGGGCGTGATGGCGACGAAGGAGATCTTGCGGTATTCGGGCGCGCGGAACTGGGCCTTGTGGTCCTCGAAATAGGCGGCGAGCGCCTCGGGCGAGGGCGGATCGATGGTGCCGGCCTGCGCAGCGCCGAGCGTGATGTAGTCGATCGAACGCTGCTCGTTCTGGAACCGGGTCAGCGCCTCGACCAGCGATTTCGGCGGCTCGATCCCGGACGAGATGGTGCCGGCGATCTGCCGCCTGAGGCCAACGCGGCGCTGCTCGGCGATGTAGCGGCCCTCGGTATAGCCATAGTTGCGGATCACGGCCTGGAAACGCTGCGGGTCGAACTGGTTGTTGAGGCCCTTGAAGTTCGGATCGTTGTAGATCGCGCGCAGCACCTCGGCGTCGGACACGTTGAGGCCCATGCGGCGCGCTTCCTCGTCCAGCGCGGCTTCCGCAAGCGTCTGCTGCAGCACCTGGCGGTCGATGCCGAAGGCGCGCGCCTGGTCCGGCGTCAGCGGACGGCCGAACTGGCGGCCAAGCTGCTGCAGGCGGTCGGTATAGATCTGGCGGAACTGCTCGGCCGAAATCTCGGTCCCGCCCACCTTGGCGAAGGTCGACTGGCCAAACCCCTTGAAAATGTCGGCAATGCCCCAAATTCCGAAACTGACGATCAAAACGCCCATCACCACGGCCATAATCGTCTTGCCGAGCCAGTTTGATGAGGCTTTCCGCATTCCTCGAAGCATGGGTCCAACTTGTTTTACAGGAGGGGAACCGGGTCGTGCCCAATGGGGAGCCGAAAGTCGAGGCTTTTGTCCCGCAGCAGGGCGTCACCGGGTTGAAAACCCATCATAAAGTGGCCGAAGCGCCCCCGCAACCTTGGCCGCGCGGGCGGAAGCGTCGCACGGTGTGCGCGAAGCCGCGCTCTGGAAGTCGCCGCCCGGCTCTGGTAGCGCAGGGACACGCTTGAACGATGGGACATCCGACATGACCGACGCCATCCGGCCGCTGATCGCCGGCAACTGGAAAATGAACGGCCTGAAATCCTCTTTTGTCGAGTTCGACGCGATGCTGGCGGGCGCCGGCGATGTCGCCGGAAAGGCCGATCTCCTGGTCTGTCCGCCGGCGACGCTGGTCGGGGCCTTTGCCGACAAGGCGCGCGGCTCGAAGGTCGCGGTCGGCGCCCAGGATTGCCATCCGAAGGCATCGGGTGCCCACACCGGCGATCTCTCGGCGGAGATGTTCAAGGATCTCGGCGCGGTCGCGATCATCGTCGGCCATTCCGAGCGGCGCGCCGACCACGGCGAGACCGACGCCTTGATTCGGCAGAAGGCGGAGGCCGCCTGGCGCGCCCACCTGACCGCGATCGTCTGCATCGGCGAGACGCGCGAGCAGCGCGACGCCGGCAAGACGCTCGATGTCTGCGGCACCCAGCTTGCGGGCTCGCTGCCCGATGGCTCGACCGCGGCCAACCTGGTGGTGGCCTATGAGCCGGTCTGGGCGATCGGCACCGGCCTGACCCCGACGGCCAAGGATGTCGAGGAAGTTCACAGGTTTATCCGAGGTCAGCTCACCGATCGCTTCAAGGGCGAGGGAAACAGGATCAGGATCCTGTACGGCGGCTCGGTCAAGCCGTCGAACGCGGCCGAGCTGATGGCGGTCGCCAATGTCAACGGCGCGCTGGTCGGCGGCGCCAGCCTGAAGGCGTCGGACTTCCTGGCCATCGCGGCGGGGTGTTAGGGCCGCCCATTTCACAACGAGCTCTCACACCGTCATCCTGAGGAGGCCGCAACGCGGCCGCCTCGAAGGATCGACGGCCCGGCTGGTGGCCGTTCATCCTTCGAGACGCCGCTACGCGGCTCCTCCAGCGACAAAGGCTTCGCCTTTGCGCGGGGGTGACGGGATTGGCAGTGTTGCGCAGACAGCTGCCATCGGTATCTCTGTTTGGCTACGGATTCAGGCCGCAGCGGCGCCGATCCGCTTCCAATAGATCATCGTCCCGGTGAGGCCGCCATGCGGCTTCAGCGCGTAGTCCGGGATGACGCCGGTGAGCTGAAAGCCTTGCTTTTCATAGAGCGGTGCGGCGCCGTCGTCGACGGCGGTGTCGAGCACCAGCAGCGTGCGTCCGTGCTCGACGGCGAGCGCTTCGGCGGCGCGCAGCAATGCGGTGGCGACGCCGCGATGGCGGTGGCTGAGGTGCGTCATCATCTTGGCGATCTCGGCGCGGTGCGGCTGGTTCGGTGGCAGCTTCAGCAGCAGCGTCACGGTGGCGATCAGATCAGTGCCGTCGAACGCACCGAGCACTACTCGTTCGCCGCGCGCGGCGGCAGCAAGCGAGTCCTGCCAGAATGCGTCGGCGTCCTCCGGCGACAGCGGATGCATGAAGCTGACCGAGCCGCCGTTCGCGACGGTCTCGATCAGGAGCTCGCCAAGCGCACCGCGGATCTCGGGTCCGTCGATGAGCGGCTTGATGGCAAAATGCGACATGCATCAGCTCCGGGCCAGGGCGACCACATAGGTGCAGGAGGCGTTGGTCTCGTTGGCGAAGGTCGTCTCTGCCGGCGGTCCGAATCCGAGGCAATCGCCGGCGGCGAGCACGTGGCGTGCGCCGCCTTCGGTGATGACGACGCTGCCGCTGAGCACCCAGACCAGTTGGCGGATATGCGCGTAGGAGGAGGCGGGCAGGGTCACGGTCTGCTTCGGCGGCAGCTCGACCCGCACCAGCTCGACCGGATGGTCGGGACGGCTGAACACCTGGCGGCGCAGATAGCCGGTTTCCGGATCGCGCCAGACCGTTTGCGCGGCGGCGCGCGACAGCCGTTCGCCCTGGCCTTCGGCGCGCAACATCAGGCCGGCCAGGGTGAGATCGAAAGCCGAGGCGAGGCGTACCAGCACGACCGCGGTGGGGCTGACCTCGGCGCGCTCGATCTTGCTGATCGTGGCCTTGGAGACGCCGGCGCGCTCGGCGAGGTCGGCCAGTGACCAGCCCCGGCCATCGCGTTCGAGCCGGATCCGCTGCGCCAGGCGTTGGCTCAGATCGTCTACCAAAGTATCCATATATCTATTATAATAGAAACCGCCGGTTCCGGGCAAGGCCTGGCCGGTCCGTGATCGGCGCTGCTTGTGATCATCGACAGTGCGACTATCTCGGGGGTGACAATGCCCGGTGCAATCGTGTAACAGGGCGCGACTTCACGAAAACCGTAAAGCCGATAGCGCCGTTTGTCTGGCCGCTTGGCGGCTTGTGACGGAAGGCTTGCGATGCAGACTGTCGTTATCATTGTCCACCTCATGATTGTCGCCGTCATGATCGGCGCCGTGCTGTTGCAGAAATCCGAAGGCGGCGGCCTTGGCATGGGTGGCGGCGCCGGCTTCATGTCGAGCCGCGGCACCGCCAATCTGCTGACGCGGACCACGGCGATCCTCGCGGTGGGCTTCTTCATCACCAGCCTGTTCCTGTCCTGGTACGCAGGCTATGACCGCAAGCCGAGCTCGATCATCGGCACCGGCGCACCGGCGCAGACCCAGCCGGCCGGCGGCACGCCGATGAACGCGCCGACCTCGGGCGGCATCCTCGATTCGCTGAAGAAGGCCGACGAGCAGCAGGGGCAGCAGGCCCCGAGCGGTCCGCAGGCGCCACGGTCGCAATAAAGCAGGGTGGCCATGCAGGATGCCCCGCTGGCATCCTGCATCAGAAACCCCCATCAATGCTCTGAAATCGCTTCCAGTTTGATGCAACCCACAGCCCGGCGAATTGTTTGCCGGGAACAGCCGATTCGTTTTGCGAATCGGCGGAGTCGGATTAAAGGTAAAGTCCCATGGCGCGGTACATATTCATCACCGGCGGCGTGGTCTCCTCGCTCGGCAAGGGTCTGGCTTCAGCGGCGCTCGGCGCTCTGCTGCAGGCCAGGGGCTACAAAGTCCGCCTTCGCAAGCTCGATCCCTATCTAAACCTCGATCCCGGAACGATGTCGCCGTATCAGCACGGCGAAGTGTTCGTGACCGACGACGGCGCCGAGACCGATCTCGATCTCGGCCATTACGAGCGCTTCACCGGTCGTCCGGCCACCAAGGCCGACAACATCACGACCGGTCGGATCTACCAGGACATCATCTCCAAGGAGCGCCGCGGCGACTATCTCGGCGCCACCATCCAGGTGGTCCCGCACGTCACCAACGCGATCAAGGAATTCGTGCTCGACGGCAACGACGAGTACGATTTCGTGCTGGTCGAGATCGGCGGCACCGTCGGCGACATCGAGGGCCTGCCGTTCTTCGAGGCGATCCGCCAGCTCAAGAACGAGCTGCCGCGCGATCACGCGGTCTACATTCACCTGACGCTTCTGCCGTACATTCCAAGTGCCGGCGAACTCAAGACAAAGCCGACGCAGCACTCGGTGAAGGAGCTGCGCTCGATCGGCATCCAGCCGGACATCCTGCTGTGCCGCACCGACCGCGAGATCCCGAAGGAGGAGCGGCGCAAGCTCGGCCTGTTCTGCAACGTGCGCGAGAGCGCCGTGATCGAGGCGCGCGACGTCGACAACATCTACGCCGTGCCGGAGGCCTATCACGCCGCCGGCCTCGACGACGAGGTGCTGGCCGCGTTCGGCATCACCGCGAAGATTCCGCCGGCGCTGCAGAGCTGGCACGTCATCAACGAGCGCGTCCGCAATCCGGAAGGTGCGGTGACGATCGCCATCGTCGGCAAATACACCGGCATGAAGGACGCCTACAAATCGCTGATCGAGGCGCTGTCGCACGGCGGCATCGCCAACAAGGTGAAGGTCAATCTCGACTGGATCGAGAGCGAGGTGTTCGAGAACGAGGACCCGGCGCCGTTCCTCGAGCACGTCAACGGCATACTGGTGCCCGGCGGCTTCGGCCAGCGCGGCGCCGAGGGCAAGATCCGCGCGGCGCAGTTCGCGCGCGAGCGTGACGTGCCGTATTTCGGCATCTGCTTCGGCATGCAGATGGCGGTGATCGAGGCGGCGCGCAATCTGGTCGGCATCGAGGACGCCAACTCGACCGAGTTCGGCCCGACCAAGGAGCCGCTGGTCGGCCTGATGACGGAATGGCTGCGCGGCAACGAGCTCGAGAAGCGCTCGCAGAGCGGCGATCTCGGCGGCACGATGCGGCTCGGGGCCTATCCGGCGGCGCTCAACCGCGGCAGCCGCGTCTCGCAGGTCTATGGCGGCGCGACCGAGATCTCCGAGCGGCACCGCCATCGCTACGAGGTCAACACCGCCTACAAGGACCGCCTCGAGCAGCACGGCCTGCGCTTCTCCGGCATGTCGCCCGACGGCGTGCTGCCGGAGATCGTGGAGTACGAGGACCATCCCTGGTTCATCGGGGTCCAGTTCCATCCCGAGCTGAAGTCGCGGCCGTTCGAGCCGCATCCGCTGTTTGCCTCGTTCATCGAGGCCGCAGCGAAGCAGAGCCGGCTGGTCTAACCGAGCGGCCGCCAGCTGCGCCGTTACACGGCGCAGTCCTCGCTGGCCCGGCGTTCTTTCTTGATCGGTGAAACGTTTGCACCAGCCGCTGGCGTGCCGTCGCGCGTCATCAGCTTGTATTGCGGGCGTCGCGTCAGCCGGTAGACCGCGGCCGGCGGCACGTTGAGGATGGCGCGGTCGACCAGCGTGGCGCGCAGGCCGAGCCGGTCGAGGATCGGCCGCGGCACCGGGCAGCGCATGCCGTAGGTGAATTGATAGAACGCGCCGCCGGGACGCAGATAGCTGAACGCGCCGCCGACGATCGAGATGACCTTGCGCGGCGACATGTTGAGCAGCGGCAGTCCGCTGACGACGGCGCCGACCGGCGCGCCATCGTAGAGCCGCTCCGAGGCGAGGCGCGCCGCGTCCATCCACAGCACGCGCGCGCCGGGAAAGCGCAGCTGCAGCAGCCGCATGAAATCCGAGCCGTACTCGATCAGCGTGAGATCCTGCTGGCGCACGCCGCGCTTCAACAGCTGATAGGTGAATGCGCCGGTGCCCGGACCGAGCTCGAGCACCGGGCCGGTGTCGGCGCTGATGTCGCGCGTGATGAGTTCGGCGAGTGCTGCGCCCGACGGCGCAATGGCGCCGACGCGGCCGGGGGCCGCTATCCACGCCGTGAAGAAAGACAGCAGATCATGTGACATTGGGATTCCCAACAAAGTGTCGCGGCGCTTCGACTCAGATGCGAAGCGTGACGCCCTGTTTGCGGGAGCTGCATTGCGACAACATTGCGCGAGAGCCGTTCCGATTGAATCGGAACGGCTCTCGACTCTGGTTTCGATGCGGTTTTCTTCACGCGAACCGGTGCCCATCCCGCAGCGAGTGCGGGACAGGCTTCGCTCGAAAACGCTTCGGCATCACGACGCGAACGGCGCCGGCGGTAATGTGAGGCGGAAGCACGCGCCGCCCTTGGGACCATCGAGCACGGAGACGTGACCGCCGTGCAGCCTTGCGATCTCGCGCACCATGTTGAGGCCGAGGCCGGCGCCGCGGTCGAGCGGCGCGAGCCGATAGAACGGATCGAAGATCCGCGTGCGCTCGCCCTGGGGAATGCCGTCGCCTTCATCCGATACGTCGATCGTCGCGGCGCTGCCGACATGGATGGTGATGGTGCCGCGGCGGCCGCCGTGCTGGATGGCGTTCTGCACCAGGTTGGTGAGCGCGCGCTCCAGCGCCGCCCGATCGCCGGATGTTTCCACACGGTCGACCGAAGTATCGAGCGACAGCTCATAGCCGGCCGCGATCGCGAGCGGCGCAAGGTCGGCCGCGACATTGCGTGCGACCGCGACGAGATCGACGCGGACGAACGGATTGCGGCACTGGTCGAAGCGCTGGATGTCGAGCAGTTGCTCGGCCAACGTCGCAAGGCGTGCCGAATCCTCGAGCAGGCGGGTTTTCTCCGGGCCTGGCGGCAGCGACTCCAGCCGCGTGTTGAGGATCGCGATCGGCGTGCGCAATTCATGGGCCGCGTCGGCGACGAAGCGCTGGTGCCGGGAATAGCCGTCGTCGAGCCGCTTCAGCGCGTCGTTGATGGCGGTCACCAGCGGCGCCACCTCGAGCGGCAGATGATCGGCCGACAGCCGGCTGCCGCGCTGGCGGAAATCGATCCGGCGCGCTTCGTCGGCGGTGGTGTCGAGACCGGCGAAGGCGCGCTTCACCACCATCGGCGTCGCGATGAAGGTGGCGCATGCCATCAGGAAAAGGCCGGGCAGGGCAATGGCGAGGAATGCCAGCGTGGTGGCGAGCGCGGTCTTGACGCTCGACATCGGCCCCTGCGTCGCCGTGAGCACCTGCACGGGGCCGGCGTCCGAATTGACGCGCTTCAGCCGCGCCGGCGGCTTGCGCGGATCATCCTCGAACATCTGCCAGCCGAGCCGCGCCTGGCTGATCTGGTCGAGTGCGCCACCGATCCTGGCGAATTCCGGCGGCACCGCGCCTTCCGTCAGCGAACGGCCTTCCCGGTCGCGCACCAGGAACCAGAGGTCGGGCGTGTCGTCACGGAGCTTTTGCAGTTCGGCGGTCGGGCGCAAAATCAGATCGCCCTTGCCGTCGCGTGCGACCGCGCCCTGCACGATGGAAATCACATGATCCTCATCGCGCGGAACGATCAGGAAGCCGGTGGCACACAACGCGCTGATCAGGCAGACGATCAGCATGGCAAGCAGCAGCGCCTGCAGCGTCACCAGCCGCCAGCTCAGTTGCGAGCGCAGGCAATAGTGCTCGGCCTGTTCGCTCATGACGTTTGCTTCAACAGATAGCCGACGCCGCGGATGCTGTGGATCTCGACGCCGGCGTTGGCGTCGGCAAGCTTGCGCCTGAGACGCGAGACGTGCGCATCGAGCGCGTTCGACTGGATCTCGTCCTCGAAATTGTAGACGGCTTCCTCCAGCGTCGCGCGCAGCACGGTGCGGCCGAGGCGGCGCAGCAGCGTCTCCAGCACCAGCAGCTCGCGCCGCGGCAGCTCGAGCGGACGGCCGTCGACGCTGGCCTCGCGATGGCTGCAATCGAACGCCACGCGGCCGGCCCTGATGATCTCGAGCTGCAGTCCGGCCGGCCGGCGCAGCACGGCGCGCAGCCGCGCCAGCAGTTCTTCCACGGCGAACGGCTTGGCCAGATAGTCGTCGGCGCCGCTGTCGAGGCCGGTGATGCGGTCGGTGAGCTCGCCGCGCGCGGTCAGCACGATGATCGGGACGCCGTCGGCCTTGGCGCGCAGCTTCGGGATCAGCGTGAGGCCGTCGCCGTCCGGAAGCTGCCGGTCGAGCAGGACCGCGCCATGCACGTCGGCGGAGATCGCTTCCTCGGCCTCGGCAAGGTTCGGCACGTGGTCGACCACCATGTCGTAGCCCTTCAGCGCCTGCGACAGCGCCGCCGCCATTTCGGCCTCGTCCTCAACCAGCAGTATCCGCATGTCCTTGTGGGTCCAGCTCCTGAAGGCAGGTTTTAAGGCAAGTAACATTGCAACAACATTGCGGAAATGGCCGCCTGGCGCGAGCAGGGGTGCCATGTTGTCACCCCCTCAAGACAGTCCGGAAGGCGCTGGCTATAACCGCCCGCACACAAATCTGGGAGGACTGCCAATGATCTACGAGACCCGCGTCTATCGCTGCCTGCCGGGACGCCTGCCGGCGCTGCTCAAGCGCTTCGAGACCATCACGCTGAAGCTCTGGGACAAGCACGGCATCAGGCAGGCCGGCTTCTTCACGACGCTGGTCGGGGAATCCAACCAGGAGCTGACCTATCTGCTGGCCTGGGAATCGCTCGCCGAGCGCGAGAAGAAGTGGACCGCGTTCCAGACCGATCCGGAGTGGATCACCGCGCGCGCCAAGACCGAGGAGGACGGCCAGATCGTTCTCAACATCGTCAACCAGCTTCTGGTGCCGACGGCGTTTTCGTCGGTCAAGTGACGCGGTGGGCGCAGGGGGCGCGATGACGAGACTTCGTCGCGCCCTATAACCGGCGCGGCTATTGCGGGCAGCCGGACGTCTGGTCGCCCTGGGTCACCATCGGCTTGCCGTTGATGAAGACGCCGCGGCTGCCGGAGGTCGTCTTGCCGCCGCAATGCGTGCGATCTCCCATGACCACCGCCGGCTTGCCGTTGATCAGGACGTTGGGCACGCCCTCGACGAGCGCGCCGCCATTGCTGGTGGTATCGCCGCTGCGCGCCGCCGGCTTGCCATTGACGGTCACGCCGGTGGCGCCGCTGGTGACGACCCCGGGCTGGCTGCTGGTCTGGCCGTAGGCGAGGCCCGACATCGCCGACAGGGCGATGACGGCTCCGATCATCAGCGGGATGCGCATGTCTTCCTCATGGGAATCTGTTCCGCACCAGTTTATAGGCGCTGTTTGGGCGGGATTGTGTTAGCACGGCGCACCTACGGCGTCAGCGCAACCCCCTCATCGTGCCGGATGGCTTGATCCGTCCCGCCCGGGACTGCATGGTCGCCGGCAAAAGGATGCAGCATTTTGACCAATCAGGTTTCCGCGCCAGCCGCCGCGCCGATCGTTGCCGTCGGATCGGCCAAATTCGGCAATGCCTTGCCCATCTCGATCATCGCCGGTCCCTGCCAGCTCGAGAGCCGCGCCCACGCGCTTGAAGTGGCGTCCGCGCTGAAGGAGATCGCGGCCCGGCTCAAGATCGGTCTGGTGTACAAGACCTCGTTCGACAAGGCGAACCGCACCAGCGCGACGGCGGCGCGCGGCATCGGATTGGCGCAGGCGCTGCCGATCTTCGCCGAGATCCGGTCTTCGCTCGGGTTGCCCGTGCTGACCGACGTGCATGAGGCGACCCAGTGCGCCGATGTGGCGCAGGCGGTCGATGTGCTGCAGATCCCGGCCTTCCTGTGCCGGCAGACCGATCTCTTGCTGGCCGCAGCTGCGACCGGCAAGGTCGTCAACGTCAAGAAGGGCCAGTTCCTGGCGCCATGGGACATGGCCAATGTGGTCAGCAAGATCACCGGCGCCGGCAATGCCAATGTGCTGGTCACCGAGCGCGGCGCGTCGTTCGGCTACAACACGCTGGTCTCGGACATGCGCGCGCTGCCGATCCTTTCGCGCACCACCGGCGCGCCTGTCATCTTCGACGCCACCCATTCGGTGCAGCAGCCGGGCGGCAAGGGCACCTCGTCGGGCGGTGAGCGTGAATTCGTGCCGGTGCTGGCGCGGGCCGCGGTCGCGGTCGGCGTCGCCGGCGTGTTCATCGAGACCCATCCCGATCCGGATCACGCGCCGTCCGATGGCCCCAACATGGTGCCGCTCCGTGAATTCGAGGCGCTCGTCAGGCGGCTGATGCAGTTCGACGCGCTGGCGAAGACGGCGGCCTGACCGGCGGACAACGACATGACCGCAACCAGCGGCATGCCGCCGGCCCTCAACGTGATCACGCTGGCGACCTTCGCGGCGAGCCTGTCGGTTCGCGCGCTCGATCCGGTGCTGCCGCATGTCGCCGAGGATTTCGGGGTCAGCATCGCGACCGCGGCGAGCTTTGCCGCGGTGTTCGCCTTCACCTTTGCCGCGGTGCAGCCGGCGATCGGCGCCGCCGCCGACCTGTTCGGCAAGGCGCGGCTGATGACGATCTGCCTCGGACTGCTCGGTGTCGCCAACATCCTCGGCGCGCTCTCGACCTCGTTTCCGATGCTGTTCGTGACCCGCATCCTCGCCGGCATCGGCTCGGGCGGGGTGTTTCCGGTGGCGCTGTCGCTGACCAGCGATCTCGTCGGCCCGGACAAGCGGCAGCTTGCGATCGGGCGAACGCTGGCGGGGTCGATGACCGGCAATCTGCTCGGCGCGACGGCCTCGGGCCTGATCGGCGACTTCCTCGGCTGGCGCGGCGTGCTCGCGGTGCTCGGCGGCCTCGTGATCATCGTTGCGCTGGCGGTTGCGGCCGGCTTCCGCGGCGCCGCGCTCAATCGTCCGCCGCGCACCAGCCTGAAGGCGCTTCGCCACGGCTATCGCACCATCTTCACCAATCCGAACGCGCGGATCTGCTATTCGGCTGTTTTCATCGAAGGCTGCTGCGTGCTCGGGCTGTTTCCGTTCATCGCTTCATTCCTGTTCGAACTCGGCGAGACCTCGCTGTCGATCGCGGGCATCGTGATCGCGGGCTTTGCGATCGGCGGATTGCTCTACACGCTGACGGTGGCGCGCCTGCTGCCGTTGATCGGGGTGAGGGGGATGATGATCGTCGGCGCGACGCTGGTCGCTATCCAGCTCGTCGGCGTCGCCTTCGGGCCGCACTGGAAATTGCAGATGGCGAGCCTTCTCGTGATGGGCCTCGGCTTCTACATGATCCACGGCTGCCTGCAGGTGTTCGCCAGCGAGCTGTCGGTCGAGGCCCGCGCCACCGCGCTGTCGCTGCACTCGTTCTTCTTTTTCATGGGCCAGACCGTCGGCCCGATCGCCTACGGTTTTGGGCTGCAACACGCCGGCAAGACCGCGACGCTGGTCTCGGCCGCTGCCGTGATGGTGGTGCTCGGCTTTATCTGCGCGAGATTTTTGAAGCAGACGCGGCCGGCGGATGCCGCGGCGCGGCCAGACGTCGAGCCGTAGTGATGGTACATATTTGATGAATATAAGCGTCGCCTCTTCAGGGACGCGGGTATCGAGAGGCTGAGGAATGCAAAACGCGTCAGTGGCCGCGCTTGCGTACGAATTTCTGTTCGAGGTTTATCGGAAGATGGATCTCGACCGAAAGCGCGGGAACATCAGGTCGCTCCCTGATGAAAATGGCACGCTACGCGAGGCCTTCCATCATGAATTCTCAAGTAACTGGGAGTGGCCGGGTGGTGTGCTGGAGCAACTCGGTGTTCTCAGGATTCTCCAACCAACGCGCGGCCTGTGGGGGCCGAATTTCTATCCCGTGATGACTTTGGATGAATGCTCCGTTGCCAACTTCTCGAAATTCGAAACTTTCGACAACTATTGCGTTGCAATGTCCTCTTTCGAGGTGCTGCATAGTCCTTCTGAATTCCGCGGGGAGGTCTATCTTCACAGTCGATCGCCTCACTTTCTGGACGCGGTCGCGTCCCAGGACGATATCTTTCTGATTCAGGACGACGGTCAGGTCAGGTTTGACCAGCGGCGCTTCAACGAGAAAGTCATGACACGTTGGGAAGAGCTGGAAGTTCGTCGCATCCATCCCAAAGGCGGTACTTAGGCTTCCAGGCAGCGGCGTTCCATCGACCCCGCTAGCCCCTTCCGCGATACGTCGCGACGCCCTGATCGGGAACCCAGACGCCCTTCGGCAGCCTTCCGGTCTGGAAGAACACGTCGATCGGGATGCCGCCGCGCGGATACCAGTAACCGCCGATCCGCAGCCATTTCGGTTTGATTTCCTCGACGATGCGCTTCCCGATCATGACGGTGCAATCCTCGTGGAAGGCGCCGTGATTGCGGAAGCTCGCCGCATATAGTTTAAGCGACTTAGATTCCAGGAGCCACCGGCCCGGCACATAGTCGAGCACCAGATGGGCGAAGTCCGGCTGGCCGGTGATCGGGCAGACCGAGGTGAATTCCGGGATAGCGAAGCGCACCAGATAATCCGTGCCGGCCTGCGGATTGGGGACGCGGTCGAGCACCGCCTTGTCCGGGCTATCCGGCCACGCGACGGCACGGCCGAGTTGCAGGGTTTTCTTCGCCATGGGCCTCATCCTTGTGAGAGAGGCCGAAATGAACGGAAGCGGGCGGTTCGTCAACCGTCCGCGTGCGGGGGCAGGGTGCTACGCGGGCGCGGCAGTCTGGATCAGGACCAAGCGGTCTTGGCCGGATTCACAGCCCCAGACCTCGCCGGGCCGGCCATCGAGTTGCCGGACATTTGCGCCGGCGCGGTCGCTCGGAAAGGCGTTGAAGGTCGCGCCCACCGGATCGAAGCGCATGATCGCGTTGGCCGAGAAATCGGTGAGCCAGACCTTGTCCTTGTCGTCGACATAGACGGCATAGGTCCGTGGATTGCTGCCGGGTAGCTTCCAGGCCCTCCACGTCGCGTCGGCGGGATCGTGCACCGACACGTTGCCGCTGTTCCATTCGCTGACCCAGATCCGCCCCCGCGAATCCGACCACACCCGTCGCGCGCCCTGTTTCGGCGTCGGCGGCTGGACCACGCTGGCGTTGCCGGTCGCACGGTCAATCCGTGCGATATAGCTGCCGGCAAGCGAGGCGTACCAGATGTCGCCGTTTGGGGTCACGGTGACGCCGTAGGGGCCGACGCCGCGCGGTGCCTCGAACACCTTCATCTCACCGGATTTCGGATCGAGCCGGCCGTAGAAGCCGGACTGGCCGGTGAACCAGTAGACGCCGCGCTTGTCGAACACACCGGTATTGAGATTGGCGTCAGCGGCTTTCTCAGGCAGGCGGAACAGCGTCACCTTGTGGTCGCCGGGGTCGACGCGGGCGATCGCATTCTGCCCGCCCTCGGTTACCCATGGCGCGCCGTCGGGGCCGATCGTGACGCCGTGCGGGGCCGCACCCTTGCCGAGGCTGACCAGCTTGACCGCACTGTCGCGCGGATTGAGCCGGCCCAGCGCACCGCTGCGCTGGCCCGTGAACCAGACGGTGCCATCGGGCGCCGGCGTGACATCGTGCAGGCCGGTCCCGGCATCGACGTTGAAATATTTCACCCGGAACGGCGTCTGGGCATCCTGCGCCTGCGCTCTCGTGGTCAAAATCGCGGCAGTGGTGGAGGCGAGAAACTGGCGACGGTTCATTGCGTTATCCCGGCTTCGTGAAACAATGGGCCAGCACGCGAAGGTAATCCCCAACAGCATAAACCCACCACATTGCACCGTCAGACGGGCCGGGTGGGCGGGCCGTTCACATTTGCTTGCGCGCCGTGTATGACGCGGCGCATCAGCCAACCCCATATCGAGAAAGAGCACGTCATGACTGACATCGTCGACATCATCGGCCGCGAAATCCTTGATAGCCGCGGCAACCCCACGGTCGAGGTCGATGTGGTGCTGGAGGATGGGTCAATCGGTCGCGCGGCGGTGCCGTCGGGCGCCTCCACCGGCGCGCATGAGGCGGTGGAACTGCGCGACGGCGACAAGTCGCGTTATCTCGGCAAGGGCGTCGAGAAGGCGGTTGCCGCCATCAACGGCGAGATCTACGAGGCCCTCAGCGACCAGGCCGTCGAGGAGCAGGTCGCGATCGACCAGATCATGATCGAACTCGACGGTACGCCGAACAAGAGCCGGCTCGGGGCCAACGCCATCCTCGGCGTCTCGCTGGCCTGCGCCAAGGCCGCCGCCGAATCCTTCGACATGCCGCTGTATCGCTACGTCGGGGGCACCTCGGCGCGGACGCTGCCGGTGCCGATGATGAACATCATCAATGGCGGCGTGCACGCCGACAATCCGATCGACTTCCAGGAATTCATGATCCTGCCGGTCGGCGCCACGTCGTTCGCCGAGGCGCTGCGTTGCGGTTCGGAAATCTTCCACACGCTGCGCGGCGAACTGAAGAAGGCCGGCCACAACACCAATGTCGGCGACGAGGGCGGCTTCGCGCCGAACCTGCCGTCGGCCGACGCCGCGCTCGAGTTCGTCATGAACGCGATCGGCAAGGCCGGCTACAAGGCGGGCGACGACGTCGTGCTCGGCCTCGACTGCGCCTCGACCGAATTCTTCAAGGAAGGCTCCTACGTCTATGGCGGCGAGAACAAGACCCGCTCGCGCTCCGAGCAGGTGAAGTATCTCGCCGATCTCGTCGGCCGCTATCCGATCGTCACCATCGAGGACGGCATGTCGGAGGACGACATGGACGGCTGGAAGGAGCTGACGGATGCGATCGGCAAGAAGTGCCAGCTGGTCGGCGACGACCTGTTCGTCACCAACGTCACCCGGCTTGCCGACGGCATCAAGCACGGCCGCGCCAATTCGATCCTCGTCAAGGTCAACCAGATCGGCACGCTGACCGAGACGCTTGCGGCGATCGAGATGGCCTACAAGGCCGGCTACACCGCGGTGATGTCGCATCGCTCCGGCGAGACCGAGGACGCCACGATCGCCGATCTCGCGGTCGCCACCAATTGCGGGCAGATCAAGACCGGCTCGCTGGCGCGCTCCGACCGCACCGCCAAGTACAACCAGCTGCTGCGCATCGAGCAGCAGCTCGGTACCCAGGCGAAATACGCGGGCAGGGCGGCCTTGAAGGCGCTGGCGTAGCGCCCCAACTTGATCGGGACCCAACAAACGCAAAAAGGGAGGTCGGGATGAGCGACGGCAAAAGCGGTCTGCAACTGCGTTCGCTGCTCAAGAAGAATGGCGAGCTGGAGATATCGCTGGTCAATGTCCCGACCCCCGAGCCCGGCCCCGACGAGGTCGTGGTCCGGGTCGAGGCGACCCCGATCAATCCGTCCGATCTCGGTCTTCTGATCGGCCCGGCCGACATGTCGGCCGCCAAGGTCTCCGGCAGCAAGGAATTGCCCGTGGTGACCGCGCGCGTGCCGGAAGCGGCATTGGCGGGCCTCGCCGCGCGGCTCGACGAGTCCATGCCGGTCGGCAATGAAGGTGCCGGCGTCGTGATCAGGACCGGTTCATCGGATGCGGCGAAAGCGCTGATGGGCCGCACCGTCGCAATGATCGGTGGCGCGATGTACGCGCAATACCGCACGCTGCGCGTCAACGAATGCCTGCCGCTGCCCGACGGCACCACGCCGGCGGAAGGCGCGTCCTGCTTCGTCAATCCGCTGACCGCGCTCGGCATGACCGAGACGATGCGGCGCGAGGGGCACAAGGCGCTGGTGCACACGGCGGCAGCGTCCAATCTCGGCCAGATGCTCAACAAGATCTGCCTCAAGGACGGCATCGGCCTCGTCAACATCGTGCGCAACAAGGAGCAGGCCGACATCCTGCACAAGATCGGCGCCAAGCATGTCGTCGATTCCTCCGCGCCCGATTTCATGGACAAGCTCACCGGCGCGCTGGTCGAGACCGGCGCCACCATCGCCTTCGATGCGATCGGCGGCGGCAAGCTCGCGGGCCAGATCCTGGTCGCGATGGAGACCGCGATCAACAAGACCGCCAAGGCCTATAGCCGCTACGGCTCGAATGTGCACAAGCAGGTCTATGTCTACGGCAGCCTCGACACGCGCTCGATCGAATTGCCGCGCGGCTTCGGCATGGCCTGGGGTGTCGGCGGCTGGCTGCTGTTTCCGTTCCTGATGAAGATCGGTCCGGAGGCCGGCAACAAGCTGCGCCAGCGCGTGGTGGCCGAGTTGAAGACGACCTTCGCCAGTCACTACACCAAGGTGGTCTCGTTGCAGGAGACCCTGCAGCTCGACAACATCGCGGTCTACAACAGGCGCGCGACCGGCGAGAAATTCCTGATCAACCCGAACAAGGGCTGAGGATCGAAACGCAAAGGGCCGTCGCGACAGGGGCGGCCCTTTTGCTTTGCATAGACCAATTCGGTGAAACGCTGCGTTTCCGGAACTGGACGATCCATGCACTTGCATCTTTCCTGGTGCGCCGGTAGGTGAGGGTCACCAGTTTCACGCGCAACCCGAGGGGAATTTGCTATGGCCTATCACATCGTCACCATCGTCGGCAGCATCCGCAAGCAGAGCTTCTCGCTCAAGATCGCCAATGCGCTGGCCAAGCTTGCACCGGCGTCGCTGAAGCTCGATGTGACGACGCTTCAGGAAATTTCCTTCTTCAACCAGGACCTCGAGGCCGCGCCGCCGGCGGACTGGCTCGCCTTCCGCGAGAAGCTGCAGAAGTCGAACGGCGTGCTGTTCGTGACCCCCGAATACAACCGCTCGATCCCGGGCGTGTTGAAGAACGCCATCGACGTTGCCTCGCGGCCCTACGGCAAGAGCTCGTTCATCGGCAAGCCGATCGGCATCATCGGCAATTCGCCCGGACCGCTCGGCGGCGTCAACGCGGTGAAGCACCTGCAGAACATCCTGCCGGGCATTTCCGGCCCGATCCTCGGTCAGCCCGAAACCTATCTCAACGGCGTCGGCGATGCCTTCGACGACAACGGCGAACTGACCAAGGAGTCGCTCGAGGGCGTGCTGCAGCAATATCTCGACGCCTTCGCGGCCTTTATCGAAAAGCAGAACCGCTGAGCAAGAGTCCCGTTCCGATTGAATCGGAACGGGACTCTGAACTTGTCTTGACGCGTTTTCTTCACGCGAACCGGTATCCATCCCGGATCAAGTCCGGGACAGGCTTCGCTCGAAAACGCTCCGGTTCAGCGTTCGTTAACCCCATGGCCGCATGCTCGCGGCCATGGTTTCCCGCACACGCCTCAAATCGATTCTGACCGGGCTCGCCCTCTATACGCTGGCGGCGCTGATGGTCGGCTATTTCGGCGTCAACGCCTACACCGGCAAATACGGCTTGAACGCGCGCCAGGAGCTCGATCAGGAGATCATCGCGCTGACCTCCGAGCTGGCGCGGCTGAAGAAGGAGCGGGCCGAGGGCGAGCAGCGGGTGTCGCTGCTGCGGTCGGACCGGGTCGATCCCGACATGCTGGACGAGCGCGCGCGCTTCCAGCTCGACTACGCCAATCCGCGCGATCTCGTTCGGATCAACAAGTACTGACGACGCGTTCTCAAATTTCAAAATCACACGCGCGCTATCACAAAAATGTCGCGCTGCGCTGCAGTGCGGCATAGCAAAATTCCATCGGGCGAACGCAATCCTTCCAAGGCGATTTGAGTTGGGTTAGAGAGGGTTCTCCGACTTCTCTCACCCGGAATTGCCATGGCCGCACCCAAGAAAAGCGTCGCAAAAGAATCAGGGCAGGAGAAGGCCGGCTCTCCCCCCGAATTCACCAAGGAGCAGGAGCTCAAGGCACTGCGGGACATGCTCCTGATCCGGCGCTTCGAGGAGAAGGCCGGTCAACTCTACGGCATGGGTGCGATCGGCGGGTTCTGCCATCTCTATATCGGCCAGGAAGCGGTCGTGGTCGGCATGCAGATGGCGCTGAAGCCGGGCGACGAGGTCATAACCGGCTACCGGGACCACGGCCACATGCTGGCCTGCGACATGGAAGCCAAGGGCGTGATGGCCGAATTGACCGGACGCCGCGGCGGCTATTCCCGCGGCAAGGGCGGCTCCATGCACATGTTCAGCAAGGAGAAGCACTTTTACGGCGGTCACGGAATCGTGGGCGCGCAGGTCTCGCTCGGCACCGGCCTTGCGTTCGCCAACCGCTATCGCGGCAACGATAACGTCAGCGTGACCTATTTCGGCGACGGCGCGGCCAACCAGGGCCAGGTCTACGAAAGCTTCAACATGGCGGAGCTGTGGAAGCTGCCGGTGATCTACGTGATCGAGAACAACCGCTATGCGATGGGCACCTCGGTGTCGCGCGCATCGGCCCAGCAGGATTTCTCCAAGCGCGGCGCCTCCTTCAACATTCCGGGCAAGCAGATCGACGGCATGGACGTGCGCGCGGTCAAGGCCGCCGCCGATGAGGCCGTGGCCTGGTGCCGCGGCGGCAACGGTCCGATGATTCTGGAGATGCAGACCTACCGCTACCGCGGCCACTCGATGTCCGATCCGGCCAAGTACCGCACGCGCGAGGAGGTCGAGAAAGTGCGTCACGACCAGGACCCGATCGAGCAGGTGCGCAACCGCTTGCTGGCCTCGGGCGTCAGCGAGCAGGAGCTGAAGGCGATCGACGCCGAGGTGCGCGAGATCGTCAACGCGGCCGCCGACTTCGCGCAGCACGATCCGGAGCCGGATCCGGCCGAGCTCTACACCGACATCTACCGCTGACCCACCGCGCAGACGAATTTCAAGACCGATTTCGGGAGCCGATATGCCCATTCAAGTGCTGATGCCTGCGCTGTCGCCCACCATGGAGAAGGGCAACCTCGCCAAATGGCTGAAAAAGGAAGGCGAGACCATCAAGTCCGGTGACGTCATCGCCGAGATCGAGACCGACAAGGCGACGATGGAGGTCGAGGCAACCGACGAGGGCACGCTCGGCAAGATCCTGATTCCGGAAGGCACCGCGGACGTTGCGGTGAACACGCCGATCGCCACCATTCTGGTCGACGGCGAGAGCGCAGCCGACCTCGCCAAGGCGCCGGCGGCACCAGTGCCGCAGCCGAAGGCCGCCGAGGCCGCGCCGGCCGAAGCCAAGGGGGATGCAAAGGCGGAAGCGCCGCAGCCCGCGGCGAAGGCGCCGGCCGGGCCCGCGACCGAACCGCTGCCTGATCCGGAAATCCCTGCGGGGACCGAGATGGTCACGCAGACCATTCGCGAGGCGCTGCGCGATGCGATGGCCGAGGAGATGCGCCGCGACGGCGACGTCTTCATCATGGGCGAGGAGGTCGCGGAATATCAGGGCGCCTACAAGGTGACGCAGGGCCTGTTGCAGGAATTCGGCGCCCGCCGCGTGATCGACACGCCGATCACCGAGCACGGCTTTGCCGGCGTCGGCGTCGGCGCGGCGATGGCGGGCCTGAAGCCGATCGTCGAGTTCATGACCTTCAACTTCGCCATGCAGGCGATCGACCAGATCATCAACTCCGCCGCCAAGACGCTCTATATGTCCGGCGGCCAGATGGGATGCTCGATCGTGTTCCGCGGCCCGAACGGCGCCGCCGCGCGCGTCGCCGCGCAGCACAGCCAGGACTACGCGGCGTGGTACTCGCAGATCCCGGGCCTCAAGGTGATCGCGCCGTATTCGGCCGCCGATTACAAGGGCCTGCTGAAAGCCGCGATCCGCGATCCCAATCCGGTGATCTTCCTCGAGAACGAGGTGCTGTACGGCCACACCGGCGAGGTGCCGAAGCTGGCTGATTTCGTGGTGCCGATCGGCAAGGCGCGGATCGCCCGCGCCGGCAAGGACGTCACCCTCGTCTCCTGGGCGATGGGCATGTCCTATGCGCTGAAGGCCGCCGACGAACTCGCCAAGGAAGGCATCGAGGCCGAGGTGGTCGATCTGCGCACCATCCGTCCGATGGACACCGAGACCATCATCAACTCGGTGAAGAAGACCGGCCGCGCGGTCACGGTCGAGGAGGGCTGGCAGCAGAGCGGCGTCGGCTCCGAGGTTGCCGCGCGCATCATGGAGCATGCCTTCGACTATCTGGACGCGCCGGTGGCGCGCGTCTCCGGCAAGGACGTGCCGATGCCCTATGCCGCCAACCTCGAAAAGCTCGCTCTGCCCTCCGTCGCCGAGGTGGTCGCTGCCGCCAAGGCCGTATCCTACCGGTAACGCCGATGGCCGGTCCCAAGGAGCAGCCGCTGCCGCCTGACGTGATGGGCCGCGACGATGCCATCGAGGTGCTGCGCGCCTTCGTCGTCGATGGCGGCCTGTCGATCGCGTTCCAGCGCGCTTTCGAGGAGCCGGACATGTGGGGGCTGATGCTGGTCGACATCGCCCGCCACGCCGCGCGCGCCTATGCGCGCGAGAGCGAATACACCGAGGACGAGGCGCTCGCGCGCATCGTCGAGATGTTCGAAGCCGAAATCGCCCGGCCGACCGACATGGGCCAAACCAAACCGCGGTCGCAACAAGGTCACTGACAATGCCGATCAATATTCTCATGCCCGCGCTGTCGCCGACGATGGAAAAGGGCAACCTCGCCAAGTGGCTCAAGAAAGAGGGCGACAAGGTCAAGTCCGGCGACGTGATCGCGGAGATCGAGACCGACAAGGCGACGATGGAAGTCGAGGCAGTCGATGAAGGCACGATCGCCAGGATCCTGGTGCCCGAGGGCACGCAGGACGTGCCGGTCAACGACGTCATCGCGGTCATGGCCGGCGACGGCGAGGATGTGAAGGCGGCGGCCAGCGCCGGAGCAGGCGCAGCACCGGCGGCGAAACCCGCCGAGGCGCCGAAGCCGGCTGCCCAGGCCGCGGCGCCGGCGGCGGCTCCCGCACCGGTCGCGACGCCTGCACCAAAGCCGGCCGCAGCGCCCGCAGCGGCGCCTCAGGCCGCTGCACCCGCCGCGCAGGCCAACGGCCACGCCCGCGTCTTCTCATCGCCGCTGGCGCGCCGGCTGGCAAAAGAAGCCGGCATCGATCTCGCCCGCATCACCGGCACCGGCCCGCATGGCCGGGTCATCGCGCGCGACGTCGACGAGGCCAAGTCCGGCAAGGGCCTGAAGGCGCCGGCGGCCGCGCCCGCCGCGGGCCCGAGCATCGCGCCGTCGATGTCGGACAAGCAGATCCTCGCGCTGTTCGAGCCGGGCTCCTACGAGGTGGTGCCGCATGACGGCATGCGCCGCACCATCGCGCAGCGTCTCACTGCCTCGGTGCAGAACGTCCCGCACTTCTACCTCACCATCGACTGCGACATCGGCAAGCTGCTCGCCGCGCGCGAGGAGATCAACGCCGCAGCGCCGAAGGACAAGGAGAAGAAGCCGCTCTACAAGATCTCGGTCAACGACTTCGTCATCAAGGCGATGGCGGTCGCGTTGCAGAAGATTCCGAACTGCAACGTCAGCTGGACCGAAGGCGGCATGCTCAAGCACAAGCATTCCGACGTCGGCGTCGCGGTGGCGATGCCGGGCGGCCTGATCACGCCGATCATCCGCAAGGCCGAGACCAAGACGCTCTCGACCATCTCCACCGAGATGAAGGATTTCGCCGCGCGCGCCCGCGCCCGCAAGCTGAAGCCGGAGGAATATCAGGGCGGCACCACCGCGGTCTCCAACCTCGGCATGTACGGCATCAACCACTTCACTGCCGTGATCAATCCGCCGCATGCCTCGATCCTCGCGGTCGGCACCTCGGAGGAACGTCCGGTGGTGCGCGGCGGCAAGATCGAGATCGCGCACATGATGAGCGTGACCCTGTCGTGCGATCACCGCGCGATCGACGGCGCGCTCGGCGCCGAACTGATCGGCGCCTTCAAGCAGCTGATCGAAAACCCCGTGATGATGATGGTGTGACGGGCATCCGCCATGTACGCGATCTACGGTCCGTACGTTCTGCTCGCGGCCGTCGCCGTCGCGTTGCTCGTCGCGGTCAACCGCGACATGATATCGACGATCCAGTTCAGGATCATGATGATCGGCGCCACGGTGCTGGCGCTGGCGTGGTCCGTGTTCCTCGGTGCGGTATGGCGGGAGTACGGATGAATGGCCGGCACGGCTCGCACGCGCTGGCCCTGGATCTCGTTGTTGCTGTCGGCCGCGCTGGTCTGCAATCCGGTCGGGTTCGATTTTCTGCACTCCGCGTTCTTCGCCGGCGAACAGCTGGCGCGGAACATCGCCCAGCCGATCGTGCTGACGGCCCTGGCCATCATGGCCCTGGCGATCGGGCTCGAATGGCTGGTCAGGTCGTTGATCGCAAGAAGCCGCGCCCGCGGCGCCACACGTTGAGTTGAACGGGAGCCGCCATGGCCGACACATCCTTTGACGTCATCATCATCGGCTCCGGCCCCGGCGGCTACGTGACCGCGATCCGCGCCGCGCAGCTCGGCTTCAAGACCGCGATCGTCGAGAAATCCTATCTCGGCGGCATCTGCCTGAACTGGGGCTGTATCCCGACCAAGGCGCTGCTGCGCTCAGCCGAGATCTATCACTACATGCAGCATGCCAAGGATTACGGCCTGTCGGCCGACAACGTCTCGTTCGATCCGAAGGCGGTGGTGCAGCGCTCGCGCGGCGTCTCGAAGCGCCTCAATGACGGCGTCGGCTTCCTGATGAAGAAGAACAAGGTCACGGTGATCTGGGGCGAGGCCACGATCGATGCGCCCGGCAAGATCACGGTGAAGAAGTCGGCGGTCGAGGCGCCGAAGGGCGCCAGCGGCGAGGGCACCTATCAGGCCAAGCACATCATCGTGGCGACCGGCGCGCGGCCGCGCGTGCTGCCCGGGCTCGAGCCCGACAAGAAGCTGGTCTGGACCTATTTCGAGGCGATGGTGCCGGAGCGGATGCCGAAATCGCTGCTGGTGGTCGGCTCCGGCGCGATCGGCATCGAGTTCGCCTCGTTCTTCCACACCATGGGCGCCGATGTCACCGTGGTCGAGGTGCTGCCGCAGATCCTCCCGGTCGAGGATGCGGAAATCGCAGGGCTCGCCCGCAAGCGGTTTGAGAAGATGGGGATCAAGATCCTCACCTCGACCAAGGTGACAAAGCTCGAGAAGAAGGCCGACAGCGTGGTTGCGACCATCGACGACGGCAAGGGCCAGCCGCAGACCAAGGAGTTCGAGCGCGTGATCTCGGCGGTCGGCGTGGTCGGCAATATCGAGAATCTCGGGCTGGAGAAGCTCGGCGTCAAAACCGACCGCGGCTGCATCGTGATCGACGGCCTCGGCAAGACCAACGTTCCCGGCATCTATGCGATCGGCGACGTCGCGGGACCGCCGATGCTCGCGCACAAGGCCGAGCATGAGGGCGTGATCTGCATCGAGGCGATCAAGGGCCTGCATCCGCATCCGATGGACAAGCTGATGATCCCGGGCTGCACCTACTGCAACCCGCAGGTCGCCTCCGTCGGCCTCACCGAGGCCATGGCCAAGGAAGGCGGCCGCGAGATCCGCGTCGGCCGCTTCCCGTTCGTCGGCAACGGCAAGGCGATTGCGCTCGGCGAGGACCAGGGCCTCGTCAAGGTGGTGTTCGACAAGAAGACCGGGCAGCTGCTCGGCGCCCACATGATCGGCGCCGAAGTCACCGAGCTGATCCAGGGCTATGTGGTGGCGATGAATCTGGAGACCACGGAAGAGGAACTGATGCACACCGTATTCCCGCATCCGACCTTGTCGGAAATGATGAAGGAAGCAGTGCTCGATGCCTACGGGCGCGTGCTGAATATCTGAGGCCGCGGACGGCGGCCACGGTCCCGTCATCCTGAGGAGCGCGTCTCGAAGGATGCACGGCCCGGATCGAGCAGCGGGGCTCGTCGCCCTTCGAGACGGCCGCTGCGCGGCCTCCTCAGGGTGACGGGTCCGACAAAACGAATTCGCAAAGAAAAAAGAAAGAGCGCATCTCGTGAAAGACAACGACAACCTCACCATCGAACGCCCGACTTTCGTCACCCATCTCGAATGCGCGATGGAGGGCGATCACTATCCGGCCGACCAGGTGCACAACCTCTCCAAGGCCGGCAAGCCGCTGCTGGTGCGCTACGACCTTGCCGGGGTGAAGAAGGCGCTGACGAAGGATGCGCTGGCCCAGCGTCCCGCCGATCTGTGGCGCTACCGCGAGCTGCTGCCGGTGCGCAAATGCCAGGACATCGTCAGCCTCGGCGAAGTCACGACGCCGCTGATCCGGCTGCCGCGGCTCGGCGCCAGACTTGGCGGCGGCGAGATCATTGTGAAAGATGAAGGGCGGCTGCCGACCGGCTCGTTCAAGGCGCGCGGCCTCGTGATGGCGGTGTCGATGGGCAAGGCGCTCGGCATCAAGCACATGGCGATGCCGACCAACGGCAATGCCGGCGCGGCGCTGGCGGCCTATGCTACCTCCTGCGGCATCAAGACCACGATCTTCTGCCCGGCGGACACGCCGGAGGTGAATGTCAGCGAGATCGAGCTGCAGGGCGCCACGGTGTATCGCGTCAACGGCTATATCGACGACTGCGGCAAGATCGTCGGCGAGGGAAAAGCGAAAGTCGGCTGGTTCGACACCTCGACCCTGAAGGAGCCGTACCGGATCGAGGGCAAGAAGACGATGGGGCTCGAGCTCGCCGAGCAGCTCGGCTGGGACGTGCCCGACGTGATCTTCTATCCGACCGGCGGCGGCACCGGCCTGATCGGGATGTGGAAGGCGTTCGACGAGCTCGAGAAGATCGGCTTCATCGGTTCGAAGCGGCCGCGCATGGTCGCGGTGCAGGCCTCGGGCTGCGCGCCGATGGTGCGGGCCTATGAGGCCGGCACCGAGCACGCCGCGCGCTGGGAGGACGCCCACACCATCGCCTCCGGCATCCGCGTGCCGCAGGCGATCGGCGACTTCCTCATTTTGCGCGCGGTGCGCGAGAGCAAGGGCTTTGCGATCGCCGTCGACGACGACAAGATCAGCGCCGCCCTCAACGAGGTCGCGCGCGAGGAGGGGCTGTTGCTGTGCCCCGAGGGCGCCGCGACCTATGCCGCCTACAAGGAGAGCCTCGCCGACGGCCGTGTCAGCAAGACCGACCGTGTGATGCTGTTCAACTGCGCCAGCGGCCTGAAATACCCGCTGCCGCCGATCACCCGTACGCTCGACCGGCACAAGCCGATCGACTTCTCGCAGTTCTGACGCCTCATCCGAAGGGCCATCTTGTCGAAAGGTGGCCCTTCAAAAATGATACGACAAAGAACACTGAGGGAGAACGTGATGCGGAGGCTGGTTCTGGCCGTGTTGGCCATGTTGGCGTTGACGGGGACCGTTTCCGCGGAAACCTATCCCGCGCACCCGATCACCATCGTGGTGCCGTTTGCCGCCGGCGGCCCCTCGGATGCGATGGCGCGCATCCTCGGCGAGCGCATGAAGCAGTCGCTGGGCGAAGTGTTGCTGATCGAGAACGTGACCGGTGCGGGTGGCTCGATCGGCGTCGGCCGCGCGGTGCGCTCGGCGCCCGACGGCTACACCATCTCATTCGGCCATCTCGGCACCCATGTCGCCAACGGCGCGATCTACAAGCTTGGCTACGACCTCGTCACCGATCTCGAGCCGGTGGTGCTGCTGCCGAGCAACCCGATGATCATCGTCAGCAAGAACGCCGTGCCGGCGAAATCGCTGAAGGAATTGCTGGAGTGGCTGAAGTCGCGGCCGGCGCCGCCGACCGCGGGCACCGCCGGCGCCGGCAGCGGCAGCCATATCGCCGGGCTCTATTTCGAGAACGTCTCCGGCATCAAGCTGCAATATGTGCCGTATCGCGGCACCGGGCCGGCGCTGAACGACCTCGTCGCCGGCCAGATCGACATCATCGTCGATCAGACCTCGAACTCGATCAACCAGGTCCGCGCCGGCAATATCCGCGCCTATGCGGTCACCGATTCCAAGCGGGTGGCGAACGCGCCCGACGTCCCGACGGTGGACGAGGCCGGCCTGCCCGGCTTCCACATGACGCTGTGGTCCGGCCTCTGGGTGCCGAAGGGTACCCCGAAGCAGATCGTGGCCAAGCTCAACGCCGCTGCAGTCGAGGCGATGGCCGATCCGGCCGTTCAGAAGCAGCTCGAGAATTTGGGCTTGCAGATGCCGCCGAAGGACCAGCTCACGCCGGAAGCGCTCGGCGCCTGGCAGAAGGCGGAAATCGCCAAATGGTGGCCGATGATCAAGGCCGCCAATGTGAAGGTGGATTGAACCGCGCTCGCTCCGCGTCGTCCCGGCCTAGGGCGCAATTGCGCACGGGGGCCGGGACCCATACGCCGCGGCCGATGCAAAGGGCAATCGGCTCGACGATTTGCGAACAACTGACAGCGGTGGTTATAGGTCCCGGCTTTCGCCGGGACGACGTTGCACTATTGCGGCCGCATTGTCTCACTGCGCCGGCGCCGCGTTGCTCTCCTGCGTCACGACCCGCTCGCCGTTCTTGGCCACCGCCGTGTCGGCATCCTCGAACCGCACCTGGTAGACCGCGAAATTCTCCATCACGCGCTGGACGTAGTTGCGCGTCTCCGAGATCGGGATCCGCTCCACCCAGTCGACCGGATCGACCTTGGGATCGCGCGGGTCGCCATAGGCCTTGATCCAGTCGCGAACGCGGCCGCGGCCGGCGTTGTAGCCGGCAAAGGTCATGATGTGGCAGTTACGATATTCCGACAGCAACGCGCTGAGCTCGGCTGCGCCCATCTGGGTGTTGTAGACGGGATCGGACACCATCCGGCTCCAGTCATAGCTGACGCCGAAACGCTTGGCGGTGTCGCGGCCGGCTTCGGGCGTCACCTGCATCAGGCCGACGGCGTTGGCCGCCGACTTGTCGCGCTGGTCGAACGCGCTTTCGGTGCGCGCGATCGAGTAGGTCATGCTGCGCCCGATATCGGGCGCAATCGGCGTGTGCTTGGGAATGCCGATCACGGGGAAAGCGTAATGGTCGAAGGCAAAGCCGCGCGCGAGTGCGATCTTGCCGATCTGCAGCATGGCGCGGGCATCGTTGCGGCGGCCGGTCAGTTCGCCGAGCGCTTCGAGCATCCCGACATCCGTGCTTTCCTCGGCGAGGTCGGCGGCGAAATAGAGCACGATGTCGGGCTCGCCGATCGCATAGAGCATATCGGCGGCGCGGACCCGCTCGTCCGCCGCCATGCTGCCGGCACTGGCGGCCGGCGAGGGCGCGCGCAGCTCGACGCCACCATCACGGCCGAGCCTGGCCAGCGCGAGCTGACCGTAATAGGCCGTCGGGTAGCGCGCGGCGGCCTGGTAGTCGGCCCGCATCGCCGCGGAATTGCCGAGTGCCTCGGCGGCGCGGCCGCGCCAATAGGCGGCGCGCGCCAGCACGGTCGGGTTGGTCTGGCCCTCGTCGATATGCGCGAAATGTGCCGCGGCGGTCGTGGCGTCGTTGAGATAGCGCAGCGCGATCCAGCCGCGCATGAAGTGCATATCGGAGCGGTAATAGGGATTGTCCGGCGCCGCCGCGGGCCGGATCACGTCATAGGCCGCCTGGTACTCGCCCTGGTCGAGCAGCTTGCGGGAGAGGATGCGGCGCTCACGCCACCACTGGTCGGTGTCCTGTTGCGCCATCGTCTCGGGGGCTGCCGCGATCGTCACGCGTGCCGCTTCGTCGACCTTGTTCTTCGCAAGCAGCCACTGAATTCGGCACAGCGTGTAGCCGAGATCGCGGCGGGCATCGGCCGGTACATCGTTGAGTGTGTCCTCTGCCTTGCTGGATTGTCCGCGGACCGCGCCGCAGGCTTTCACGATCGCCAGATCGTCGCTGCCGAGCCGCTGTGCCGCGCGCCTTGCGCCGGCGAGATCCTTGGCGCCGATCCGCTTGTCCATGCGCGCGCGATGGTCGTCGCGCGTCAGCAGGTCCTTGAACGCATCATAGGCGTCGCTCTCGGTGCGATCGGACAGCTCCTCCGAGCGCCATGCTTCGCCCACCAGCCGGGTGGCGCCGTCGCGGTCGCCTTCGCCGAGCAGCGTGCGGGCGAGCGCGAACTTGCCCTTGGCGCTGATCGGCTGATCGAGGGTGAAGCCGTGCACCGTGGCCGGATCGCTGCGCTCCTGCCACATCCGCGCTTCGGCGCGCTTGCGCAACAGCGTGACGCTTGGCCAGTCCGGGTTGGCGGTGACGAATGCCGCATAGCGGCTGAACGGTGCGCTCGATTCCGAGTGGCGCAGCAGATACCACTCGACGAGTTTGCGCCCGACCGGGTCGGTGATCCTGGCCTGGATCTCGGTCGCGTCGCTGGTCTTGCCTCTGCGCGCGGCAAGGATCGCGTCCCTGACCGTGGCGAGATCGCCCGACAATTGCGGCCCGGCGGGTTTCTCCGGTTCGGGCGCCTTCTCGGCGGATTTGGAGGGAGCGGATTTGGCCTTCGCGGATTTTCGTTTATCGGCGCCATGTCTGGCGTGCCGCCGCTTGCCGGAGGCACTCTCGCGCGCGGCCTTGCCGCCATGCGCCTTCTTGTCCCCGTGGCCGCTCTTGGCCTGGTGCTGGTGATGCGGCTTGGCGGTCGCCTGGACCGGAAGCAGCGCGAGCGCGGCGGCGGTGGCGAAGCACGCCAGCGGACGTAGGCAACGGTTCATTCCCTGGTCCCCCCTGAGAAACCATGAGGCACAACAGAACGCGTCATACGGCGGCACAACCGCCGCAGATTATCACTACCCTCGATTCTCGAGTCTTAATGCAGCTGCAACTCAACAGGGAAAACGCGGCGAAATATGGAATATGGCGTGTGGAACCCGCGGGAACCGGGTTTTCACGGACGAAGATGGACAGGCCGCACCGTGCTTTGACCGGTTCCGCGTGAGTTGTATCGTCGTAGCGAGCGCACGTGGGGGCTGCCGATGTCACTGCAACATCACTTTTCTCGAGCCGGTGCGTCATGACGGCTCGCCTCAGAACCGTCCTCGACGGCGGCCGCTATTTCGAAGGCCCGCGCTGGCATCGAGGGCGGCTCTGGTTCGTCGATTGCATGGCGCGGACGCTTCTGAGCATCAGCCCATCGGGCGAGTTGCAGGAGCATGCTGCGCTGACCGACGACACGCCGTGTGGGCTCGGCGTACTGCCTGATGGCGACATCGTCGTGCTGACGATGTTCAGGAAGCGGCTGCTGCGGCTTTCCGATGGAGCGCTGTCGCTCTATGCCGATCTCTCCGAGGTCGCGACCGGCACGATCGACGACATGATCATCGACGGCCAGGGACGCGCCTATGTCGGCGATCTCGGCTTCGACCTGCCGCCGCCGGAGCACCGCGGTGCCGTCGGCCGGATCATCCTCGTGACGCCCGACGGCAGTGCGCGTGTCGTCGCGGAAGGCTTGCCGTTTCCCAACGGCATTGCGGTCTCCTCCGACCATCGCCGGCTCGTCGTTGCCGAGATGGATGGCGGAGGTCTCGCCGATTACGACATCGCGCCGGACGGCGGCCTGAGCCTGCGCGGGCGGTTCGGCAGCATCAGCGATCCCGACGGCATCTGCCTCGATGCCGACGGGGCGACTTGGGTCGCGTCATTCACGGAAGATGCTTTTGTCCGGATCGATCGCACTGGTGTGGAGCGCGAGCGCATCACGGTGTCCGGCCGCCGCGCGCTTGCCTGCGCGCTCGGGGGCGCGGACCGCAGGACGCTGTTCTGCCTGAGCGCGCAGACGTCGTACGAGGAGCTACGCAAGGGCAGATCCACGTCGCGGATCGATATGGTCGAGGTCGACAAACCGGGTGATGGCTATCCGTGAGCCGCGGGCGCAGGCGCGTATCACTTCTTCTTTTTCTTCTCTTTCTTCTTCAGGATATCGGCCTGGCTCCTGAAGGCGCGGGCGAGGGAGCGCATCTGGTTGGCGACAATTGCGTCGGCCGTCGTCGATGCGACCCGCTCCGCGGTCTGCGCCTGCTTGCGAATTGTCTTGGCCATTTTCATGAAGGAACCAATCGCGCCGCGTCGCTCTGGTTCCTGCACGAGTGACCGCGTCTTGACGGCATTTCGAGGCCTTGAGTTTCGTTCTCGTTTCGTTCATATTGGCGCGCTCCGGGAGAGTGCCGCCATGGACGCCGAGCGAGACCGCGAAATCATCAGGCTGTGGAACGAGCTCCGCCGGCTGCAGCGCGACGGGCGTCCGACGGCGGTGCTGGTCCGCCGCATCGAGAAGGCGCTGGCGGCTCGGGAGCAGGAGGCCGCCTGAAGCTCCGGTCTTGCCGCGTCCCCTCTGCGCAAAAACGGTCTAGCGCCCGCCGTCCGGCCCCATGATCAGGTTCGGCAGCCAGGTCGATATCTCCGGAAAGAAGCAGAGCAACAGCACTGCGAACATCATCAGCAGCACGAACGGCAGCGTGCCCCAGATCACCTCGCTAAGCGGGATGTCGGGCGCGACGTTGCGGATGACGAAGATGTTGAGCCCGACCGGCGGATGGATCAGGCCCATCTCCATCACGATGGTCATGACGACGCCGAACCAGATGATGTCGAACTCCGCCGCGCGCAGCGGCGGCAGGATGATCGGCGCGGTCATCAGGATGATCGAGACCGGCGGCAGGAAGAAGCCGAGCACGATCACCATCACGAGGATCGCAAACAACAGCTCCCAGCGCGGCAGGTGCATGGCGACGATCGCTTCCGCCGCCGACTGCGAGATGTGCAGGTAGCTCATCACGTAGGAATAGAGCAGCGACATGCCGATGATCAGCATCAGCATGGTGGACTCGCGGATGGTCGATTTCAGGATCGGCGACAGGTCGCTGGGCGTCCACACGCTGTAGATCACGGCGATCAGCCCGAGCGCCAGGAGGCCGCCGAGGCCGGCGGTTTCCGATGGCGTGGCATAGCCGCCATAGAGCGCAATCATCACGCCGGTCAGCAGCAGCACGAACGGGATCACGCGCGGCAGCGCGCTGAAGCGCTCGGCCATGGTGAATTCGTCATGCTGCAGGATCGCCGCGTCCTTGCCGGTCGCGTCATAGACGGCGCGGGCCATGGCGTATTCCTTGCGGAAACGGAACACGGCGTAGAGGCCGAACAGCGTCACCAGCAGCAGGCCGGGGCCGATGCCGGCGAGAAACAGCCGTCCCAGCGATTTCTCGGCTGCGACCGCGAACAGGATCATCGTGATCGAGGGCGGCAGCAGGATGCCGAGCGTGCCGCCGGCGGCGATGATCCCCGCGGCAAAGCCGCCGGAATAGCCGCGCTTGCGCATCTCCGGAATGCCGGCCGAACCGATCGCCGAGCAGGTCGCGGGCGAGGAGCCGGCCATCGCCGCGAACAGGGCGCAGGCGAACACATTGGCGACGCCGAGGCCGCCGGGCACGCGGTGCAGCCAGGCATGCAGCGCCGAATAGAGATCCTGGCCGGCGCGCGATTTGCCGATCGCCGCGCCCTTCAGGATGAACAGCGGGATCGACAGCAGCGTGATCGAGGCCATCTCCTCGTAGACGTTCTGCGTCACCGTATCGAGCGAGGCCGCCGGCATGTAGATCGCCATGAACACGACCGCGACGGCACCTAGCGCGAATGCGATCGGCATGCCGGAGAACATCGCAAACAGGGTGGCAAGTCCGTAGGAGATACCAATACCAAACACGGTCATCGGCGCGCGCCACCCGTCAGCGGAATGATGATTTGCAGGAGGATCTGCACGCAGAGCAGCGTCATGCCCAGCGCCATCAGCACGTAGGGGATGGCGAGCGGCGGCGACCACATCGAGTTGGACACCTGGCCGTCGACATAGGCTTCATGCGCCAGGGTCCAGGACTTCCAGGCGAAGAAGGCGCAGAACGCGAAGCTCGCGACGTCGACCAGCCACAGCCTGATCGCGTTGGCGCGCGCCGAGAGCAGCCCGACGAACGCCTCGATGCTGACATGGCCGCGCTGGCTCTGCACATAGGCCGAGGTCATGAAGGTGGCGCCGACCAGGAGGAACACGGCCGCCTCGTCCTGCCAGTAGTTCGGGCTGTGGAACAGGGCGCGGCCGAGCACGCTGTAGCTCAGGATCACGCAGGCCGCGACCAGGGCAAGGGCTGCGAACACCACGATGATGTTGTTGCAGATGGACAGCGCGCGCCCAAGCAAGGCCACGGGCGTGTTGCCCGCGGCGATGCTTGCGGTTTCGGCCTGATCCGCGACCGGACCATGCATCATGCGGCGACGTCGCTTGCGAGCTTCAACAGGTTGGCGGCGGTAGCGGTCTTGGCGCCATAGTCCTTCCACGCGGTATCGCGCGCGATGTCGCGCCACTTGCCGACAATGGTTGCATCGAGCGCGCTGACCTTGGCGCCGGCCTTCTCGTAGACCTTGGCGACTTCGGTATCGTCGTCCTGCGCGCCCTTGCGGCCGAACGCCTCGAGCTCGGTGCCGACGGCGAGGATGATGTCCTGCTGGTTTTTCGGCAGCTTGTCGAAGATCGCCTTCGACATCATCAACGGCTCCAGCATGAACCAGTAGGAGGCGCCGGCGCCCGAGGTCAGCGATTTCGCGACCTCCTCGAGGCGGAACGAGATCAGGCTGGTGGAGGAGGTGATGCCGGCGTCGCAGGCGCCGGTCTGCATCGCGGCGTAGAGCTCGTTGGAGGGCACCGACAGCACGGCGGCGCCGGCGGTCTGCAGCACCATGTCCATCTCGCGCGAGCCGCCGCGCACCTTGAGGCCCTTGGCATCCTCAGGCGCCACGATCGCCCTGGAGCGGCTGGCGACGCCGCCGGCCTGCCAGACCCAGGAGATCAGCAGAATGCCCTTGTCGGCGAGGAAGTCGGTCAGCGCCTTGCCGACTGGCTCCTTCTTCCAGCGCAGGCCTTGATCGTAGGTGGTGACGAGGCCCGGCATCAGGCCGATATTGGTCTCCGGCAATTCGCCGCCGGCATAGGGCATCGGATACAGGCTGAGATCGAGCGCGCCCTTGCGCATCGCCGAGAACTGCGCGTTGGTCTTGATCAGCGACGAGTTCGGGTAGACCTCGGCGGTGAGCTCGCCGCCCGAGCGCTTGGCGACCTCGGCCGCGAACATCCTGCACAGCCGGTCGCGGAAGTCGCCCTTGTCGATGGTGCCGCCGGGGAACTGGTGGGAGATCTTCAGCGTGGTTGCGGCATGCGCGGTCCCGATGCCCATCCGCAGGACGGCGGGTGCGGCGAGGGCGGAAGCGAGGACGTGGCGGCGTGTGAGCATGGTTCTCCCCTGAGAGCTTCTTGAGTGGCTGTTAGGCCGGCGCGGAGCCTTAGCTTAGCCGGTCTTCGCCTGAATATTCTCTAATCTGATAGTTCGAGGCGCCCTGATAGTGCGAGCCGATACGGGGCTGCAAGTCCTGACGTTCAAGTCCTGACGTTCAAGTCCTGACATTCAAGTCCTGACGTTCAAGCCTTGCCGTTGCTGCGGCGCACACAGCCGCGGGCCGGCCCGTAGCTATTCAACCGTCGCGCGACCATCCGTCGATGATCGCGCCGCGCTGCTTCAAGAATTTGTTATTGGAGGTAACGACGGCCGGCGCAAGTGCGTCGAGCAGAGAGCGGCAAGTCGTCGCGCTCACTTTCGACCACACAAGGGATCATCACCATGACCACCAAGACCCGCCTCGGCCTTTCCGCCGCGCTGCTCTCGTTCAGCCTGGCGCTGGCGCCCGCCGCCTTCGCTCAGGACAAGATGGGCAAGGATGACGCGATGAAGAAGGACGACGCGATGAAGAAGGACGGCGGCGCGATGATGAAGAAAGACGACGGCATGAAGAAGAACTGACTGCCGTCATCGCCTGCTGTCCGCAGGCCCGCCGCTCTGGCGGGCCTGGTTGCGGCTTAGCGCTTCTTCTTGCCGCGCTCCTTGCGTGCCGCGTAGCGGGCATCGCGCTTGGCCTTTTGCTCGGCGAGCAGCGCCTCCTCGCGGGCGGTTTCCTCTTCCTTCTCGCGCGCAATGCGGGCGGCCTCGGCGGCTGCGGCCTCTTCCTCGCGGCGCTTCTGCTCGGCCTTTTCGGCCTCACGGGCTTCCTTGGCCTTGGCGCGGCGGTCGGCGATCGCCGCGCGCTCCTCGGCACGTGCCTTCACAGCGGGATCGTCAGCTCCCGGCTGGGAGCGAAACTTGTTGAGGAGGTTTTGCCGCGCCTGCAGGGCCGCTTTCTGGCGGTCGGCAAAACCCGGTTCCTTGAAGCCACTCATAGAGGAAGCCTTGCTGCTTTCTGTTCGGGTGATGGATGGGGTTGGTTCGGCGTTTCAATAAGTGAATGGCGACGAAATTGCCAGTGGCGAACGGAGGGCTGTGGAGCAAGGGAGATATGAGCCAGCGTCAAGCGGCCATCGTTCGCCCCGCGGACGCGTGGTGAGTGGCTGGTCACCAAGGGCTGTTGAACAAGGGCTGTTGAAAAGTTCAGCCGCGCTGGAGGTGCTCGCGTCGTCCGTTACCCAGGACCTTGGCGACCGTCTCGGCGGTCATCGCGCTCCGGTCCGAGGCTCGCTGGGCTTCCAGCCTGTCGCGCGCCTTTTCGGTGATCAACAGGCTGATCAGCCGCAGCCTGCTGCCCTCATCGACAGCCTCCGAGAGCAACTGCCTGTAACGCTGATAGTCGTACGTCGTTGCTTCTTGTTCGCTCATCGGCACGCCCCGCACACGCGCTCCACTTCAGCGAGTAGTCTTTCGCGAGTCGCCCTTGGATCGCAACGGAATTGCGGTGCCGACGGCCGCGGCCGTGCATTTCGTTGCGCGACTGTTGCAGAATTGATCGTACGCAACCGTGCAAACCGTCATGATGCGGACCGTGGCAATCGGGAACCGAAGCCGGCATGAGCGAATCCGACGACGGAGGCAGCCGAAGGGGCGCGCTGATCGGACTGCTGGTCGCAGTGGTCATGCTCGCGGTCGGCCTCTGGCTCGCGCATGACCTGACGGCGGCGAGCAAGATGCAGGACTGCCTGATGTCGGGCCGGACCAACTGTAATGTGATCGAGCCGGCGCGCTGACCCCGTCTTGCGGCAGTGCAATATCGATCCCACATCGAGCCCAAAGACTCGGGCTGAACTGTTTGATTCCGGTTGTGATTCCGATCACACGCGGACAGGCGGACTGCCTCGACTCCTGGAAATCGGCGGGAACCAAGGCCATGATGTCCAAGCTGTGGTCCGGAAAGGGCGCGGCGCTGGCTGCCGCAGGCGCGGCGGGTGCCGTTTTGGTGGCGTATCTATCCCTGACGCTGGCGTCGCCCGAGCCGGTGTCCAATGCGGCGCTCGGGCCGGAATGGCAATGCAGCCGGGTCGCCTTCGTGCTGACCACCTGCACCCGGGCGACCGAGGCGGAGGCTGAGGCCAAGCCGCAGGGCGAGGTCAAGGCGATCCCGGTGCGGGCGAAGGACGATTTTCCGCCGGAGCTCTAGATCTTTTTCTGGCGCGTTGTCTGCACGCGAGGCGCTGCCGATTTCGCTGGAAGGCGCGCCGGCCGGGCCGCCGCAGCGGCGCAGTCCAAGTTATTTCTTGGTGGTACCGCGCGGCTTGATCGACAGGCCGAGGCGCATGGCCATCTTCTTGATCCGCTCCGGCGAGCGGCCGGTCGCCTTCACGACCTCCTCCAGCGACTTCGAGGAGCGTGCCAGTTCCATCAGTCGTCGGTCCTCCTTGAACGACCACCGCGGCTTTCGGGCCATCTTGTTGGTTTCCTTGTGCATTGCCGGGCAACAAAGCCGCCAGGCGGGGTCGCCTGACGGCCTTGCCGGTGTGGGCCCGGACCTTGGGGAAATGTCCGGTGGATAAGCAATACTGCTTCAGAATAAGGCCGCAATTGAAACCGGAATTTAACCTAACCTATCAAGGTTACTTGCAACATTACTCGGATAGAGCGTGGCAGGAGGCCTTATGCGCAAGGTCGCCATTTTGAGTGCCGCAGCATTTTTACTGTCCGGTTGCTGGTCCGACCCGGAGGTTACGGGATCGACCAACAGCTGTGCGGCCAATCTTTACAGTCAGTACAATCCCAAGGTCATGGATCAGTGCGTCAACGCCTGCATCAAATGTGACCGCGGCAACGTGACGACCTGCACGACCTCCTGCACGCTGAAGGGCGCGCGGTAATCGATCCCGCGCATCTGATGCCAGCGAGGCCTCGCGGCGTCACGCCAACGGACCGCCTTGCGTGGCGCGATGATCGCCTTTATCGCGTCCGGGCAGCGGCGCCGTCGGCGCGCCGGACACTGAGAGCGTGGAACAGGGCGCGATGAGCGGGATTTCCTATGTCGCGGTCGACTGGGGCACCAGCAGCTTCCGGCTCTGGCTGATGGGCGCCGGTGGCAAGGTGCTCGGCGAGCGGCGCAGCGATGAAGGCATGACCGCGGCCGCCAGGACCGGCTTTGCAGCCGTGCTGCAATCGCATCTCGATGCGCTGGGTGTGCAGGCCGATCTGCCGGTCGTGATCTGCGGCATGGCGGGCGCGCGGCAGGGCTGGGTCGAGGCCGGCTATATCGATACGCCGGCGCATCTCTCGGACATCCTCAAGGGCGCCGTCGGGGTCGGCGGGCAGGCGCGCGATATCCGTATCCTGCCTGGGATCGCGCAGCGCGATACCGCCGCGCCCGACGTCATGCGGGGCGAGGAGACCCAGCTGCTGGGTGCGCTCGGCTTGAACGCGCCGGGCGAGGCGCTCGTCTGCATGCCGGGAACGCATTCCAAATGGGTGCGGGTCCGCGGTGGAACGGTCGAGCGCTTTGCGACCTTCATGACCGGAGAGTTGTTCAGCGCGGTCGCGCGCGACACCATCCTGTCGCACGCCGTCGCCGGCGCCGAGGAGGCGGTTGACGGCGATGCGTTCCGCGCGGCTGTCGCGGAGGCGTTCGCGGCGCCGGCGCTCAGCGCTAATCTGCTGTTTCGCGTGCGATCGCGACAGCTGCTGTTCGGCGGCAGCGCACAGGCCGCGCGTGAGACGATCTCGGGTACGCTGATCGGCGTCGAGCTCGCCGCCGGCCTTGCGGAGACAAAGCAGGGAGCGCCGGTGACGCTGATTGCCTCGGGCCGGTTGCAGCGGCTCTATCAGATGGCGCTCGAATGCCTTTCGATTCCGCTCGATGCCGTGGATGCGGAGGAGGCGGTTCGCCGTGGCCTCGTCGGCGCGGCGGCGGCGATCTGGAAGAACTGAGGGATCAACGCATGAGCATTCCGTTTCCGCCGATGAAGCGCCCGCTGGTCGCGATCCTGCGCGGCGTCAAGCCGGACGAGGTGCCGGGCATCGTCGGCGCGCTGCTCGACGCCGGCATGACCGCGATCGAGATTCCGCTGAACTCGCCCGAGCCGTTCCGCTCGATCGAGATCGCGGCGAAGCGCGCGCCGGCCGATGTTCTGATCGGCGCCGGCACGGTGCTGACTGCCGCAGACGTCGACCGCCTGCATGACGTCGGCGGCCGCCTCATGGTGTCGCCGAATGTCGATGTCGAGGTGCTGGCGCGCGCGCGGGACCATGCGATGATCACGATGCCCGGCGTGTTCTCGCCGACGGAAGCGCTGCTCGCTGCGCGCGCGGGGGCGTCGAGCCTGAAATTCTTCCCGGCCAGCGTGCTCGGCGCCGCCGGCATCATCGCGATCCGCGCCGTGTTGCCACCGGATGTGATGATCGCTGCGGTCGGCGGCGTCTCGGACCAGAATTTCGCTGAGTATGTGAAGGCGGGCATTCGCGCCTTCGGTCTCGGCAGCAGCCTCTACAAGCCGGGCATGACCGCCGCTGATGTTGCTGTCAGGGCAAAGGTGACGATCGAGGCGTATGACCGGGCTGTGCAGGGCGCCGGCTAGGCTCGGTGCAAGCGCGCTAATCGTCCCGCCTGCCGCCGTCGATCACCCTGAACAGCGGCGCCGCCTCACGCGGATTCTCGAGCAGTTCTTCGACCATGGCGATCGCGGCCGCGACATATTTTCCGGTCGCGGCGTCCAGCGGCCGTTCGGCTTCGTCTGACAGCGCGAGCTTTGCGCCTTCGAGCAGCTTGCGGGTGCGGACGGCGGACTCGTCGCCGGCGGTGAGGGCGGCGCGCGCGATCGATCGCAGCACGAACAGTTCGCCCTCCAGCCGCAGCAGGCGGTCGTTCAGCTTGCTCAGGACAGTGTTGAGGTTCCGCATGACGCGCTCTCCGGGCATTCGACCCGTCTTCCATACACGGTCATTCCTGACGAAATTCTTGTGACGACCACGCACCATTTGGTTGGTTGAATGGCGTCCCGGATCGCCTCATGTTCCCGGTGGCCCGGGCATTGCCATTTGACGAAGGCGTCCATGGCCCTAATAGAATGGCCGCGGTCCGGCGCCGCCCGGGAGGCGCGCCAGCTTCACCCCATCGCAACGAGGGAATAGATATGAGGATTGCCGTCGAAACGACCGTTGCCGCGCCGATCGCGGATGTCTGGCGCGCCTACACGACGCCTGACGACATCAAGCAGTGGAACGCGGCTTCTGACGATTGGCACACGACCGCCGCGACCGTCGACCTGCGCACCGGCGGCGCCTTCTCGTCGCGAATGGAAGCCAAGGACGGCAGCATGGGGTTCGATTTCGCCGGCACCTACACCAGGGTCGAGGAGCCCCGGCTGCTCGAATATTCGTTCGGCGATCGCAGCGCGCAGGTCGCATTCACGCCGGAGACTGGCGGCGTCAAGGTGCAGGTCAGCTTCGACAGCGAGGATACCCATTCGGTCGAGCAGCAGCGCGGCGGCTGGCAGGCGATCCTGGATAACTTCAAGCGTTACGTCGAAGCAAAGCGGCGGTCCTGATCCGGCGATCGGAGGGCGGCGTGACGCTGAAGCGACCGCGCGCGGCGATGCCGGCGAGCATCCGTCGCGAGCTTGATGCGACCGGACTGATGCAGGCGTTCAAGGCGCGCCCGCCGTATCAGCGCAACGACTATCTGCGCTGGATCGGCCGCAGCGTGCGAACTGCAACACGGCGCAAGCGGATCGACCAGATGCTGACGGAATTGAAGGCCGGTGGGGTGTATATGGGAATGGCTCATCGGCCGAGCAAACCAAAGTGAGACTCTCAGTGGCGTGATCGCTGCACGCCGTGCGTCCGCAACGCTCGCTTGATGTTTAAGTCGTGCGAATGTTCATCGAAGAAAAAGTCGATCTCGGAATCGTCCATCGCGGTCCTGAAAATATCGACGACCGAGGCGGGCACTCACAATCTTCGAGAGAAGCATTCTTGGATTAAGAAATTGCGAAGCGCGCTGCCGGCGCTCACGACAAGTGTTGGAACCTGCAACGCACGAACAGAAAGCGATCGCTCTCTCAATCGCCGCCGGAACTTTGTTCACGCACGGAGAACTACGGAATCGTTTTCGTGCGCTGAATGATAAAGACGGCGAGTGATTTCACGGCACAGGGCGAACATCAAAAAGAAAGGCCTCAGCGCGTGGGCCACGCTGAGGCCAAGTAGACACTTTGGTCGTGAGACACCGTCGCCGGCGCCTCGCTGCCTAACCTATCTTTGTTTCTGTGTTTCCAAATGGCCCATTTGGGCCATGCCGCGTGATAGCCAATTTGGGACATGCGCCGCTGGCACAAAGTGTGCAGAGTTGCAGCTGTCAGGATTTTGCATCACCTTCCTGGGGCTAGGGCCAGCGCCGTCCGCATCTATTTCAAGCGGACGGCGTTGTGCATTCTGGCAACCGCGCCGGCCATCGCCTGGCTGCGCTCAGGGTCAGCGATCCACCGGCCGAATCTCGAGGTTCTCGATTTTCAGGGGCGGCGTTGAGGGGACGTTCTGCTCGTTCGGATGCAACGTGATCGGCTTATTCGAGCCGCCGGCGAGTACGTTGACGCCGGCGCCGTCTGCGTGGGCGTAGCCGCCGGCGAGATCGTCGCTTCCAAGCCACGGCACGGGCGCCATCACCTTCCAGGCCATGGCGACTTCTTGATCTCCGATCTGAACACCGAGATTGCGGATGGCCGCGACATAATGACTGTCCGGCGCGCTATCGACGTGCAGCACGCAATTGAGGTTGGTCACCGGACCCACGACGAACCCGGTATCGGGGCCGCCGCGACACTCAAGCGTTCCGGCCTGCACCTGCTGCGCATTGGCGGCTGCGAGCGGCGCAGCGAGAACCGCCGCACCACACAGAGCCGAGGCGATCAAACGGCTTGTCGTACGCATGGTGCTGGACAACGCGGATCGGCGCGCAATCGGCCTACGACCCCGCGTGCGGCCTTCGCTTGTGGTTAAGAGAACCTTAGAGATTGGTTTGATTGCTGCCGACGGTCGACGTTCGCGAGCGACGGGCCAGGAAGACGACGATCAACCAACGGCGACACTTACTCATCGTCGTCCCGGCCCACACACCTCGACGGTGGATCTATCGACGTCGAACGAGCGTGCTCGCGCAAGGTCGATTTCCAGGCAGGAGATGCAACGGGGCGAAGCAACGGGGCCGGTCCTGGCACTGCCGCCAGGCCGTTCGGATCACGGCGGTGAGCCTGTCCCGAAAAATTACGCCGCCGGGCTCGAAATGCATTGTCCCGGCAGCGCCCTGTTCCAATCTGGGCCCGCAATCCCAGTCATGTTTGTGTCTGCAAAACCGGCGCCAAGGTTCGAGCGCCCCCGTAGTCATACGGCGACTGGCGTCCCGCGATGGACTGGTGTTGGCGACTTGTGCGCTGGCGAAGGTCCGACTGTCGGGATGCCTAGCCGTGCGGCGAGAGCGGCTGATCGCCGTCAATGCTCCGCCCGATCAGATATGATGCTCGAGCTTCCGCATTTCCTGCAGGCGAGCCAGGCAGAAATCCCGATACAACTCGTTGATGAAATCCCACATGACCTAATCCCCTTGGTCCAACGCCCAAGACACTACGCCGGGTTTGTTTCCGGCCGGCTTCGCGGCTTCTGGAAAACGGTTTCATTGAACGGGGAGTGGGGTGGCGATCCCGGCAGCAGGATTAACAGAATGTAGATAGAACAATTGGTTAGCGCCAAGGTTAGGCAATTTGGTGCCGTTGAGTCCCATAGCGATTTTTGGCGACTGCCTAACCTTCGGGCAGCAGTTAAGGTCAGCCGTGACTTCGCTTACTTCGATTGACGGCAACGATCAGGCTGGGTTGCTCAAGTATCTCAACCAATCGATCAAGGATCAGCCGCTCATTGGAGCGCGGACGCGGTTCAAGATATTCCTCAAGGATCTCTTGGGCCGCACTGACGGCTCGCAGGGCGATGTCTTCGTCCGACATTCCTCAGCCTCCAAGATTAACTTCGGTTAATTATTCTGCACCTGGAAGGTTCCCATTTGATTAATCCGGGATCGACCGCCGGAAAGCAGCGGCGGCGCCGAGGCCGAGAAACCAGCCTCCCATGAGCTGGCTGTCCAAAAGCAAATTGCCCGTTGGCCCGTGTGGGTGGATCCCCAGCAAGATTGCTGACAAACTCGCTCAGATGCCTGCCGACAATTTGTGGTCATCGGCGTTTGGTGGCTCGAGCGGCGGTGGGTTGCTGGGCCTGTTGGGGATTGGCGGCAGCAAGGCCAGCATTCGCTTCAGGAACCGACTCCGCGCTTGGCGGGCTGTCACTGGTTGGCAAGAACGGCCCCGAACTGATGAATGTGCCTCGAGGAGCGCAGATCATTCCGAACGACGTGCTGCGTAATCGCTGCGTGGGCGGCGGAGTGTCGGCGCCGGTCAGCGTCAGCATTGACGCTCGCGGGGCAGACGCTGCGGGGCTGGCTCGCCTGAAAACGCAGATTTCCCAGTTAAAGGCTGAATTGCCAACGCGCGTTGTCGCTGCGGTGAAGGACGCGAAGGCGAGGCGGGTTCTGGCTTGAAGAGGGGGGCTAGAAAATGAGCGAGTTCATTTTGATCGCGTCTAAGTTCAGCCTATCCATCGAAGGAAACGAGTCCCTCAAAAAGCCTGACGACCGTGTCCACGACTGCCTTCTCTTGTTCAAGAGGGAGTCCGGTGACTTCACCGTTCTTTGCACCAAGAATAAGTTTCTGCTGAAAGTCAAAGACAGCCTGTGAGCCGTTCAGCGCGTGCATCTCGACCACAGCCTGTCTAAGAGCGGTCCACAGGTGCAAAATAACCAACGCGTTCTGCGGCCCATCAAGATTTTCCGTCCGCATTTCAATTTTATCGGCCATCTTTCCCTCTATTCCCGCCGCAACTATAGCGAGTGTCTCGCTGGTGGGGATTAGCCTTTGGTCGCGCAGTACTACCCTGTGTAAAACAGTGCCTCGCAACCTAGAGGAGATCAAAAGCTGGTATTCTTGGACCAATGGCCGAGACAAAGTCTCGGCTTTTGTTGGTGCCGGGATGGACAAGGTCAGGGACATTTTCTCGTACTTCGTAGCGGCCATGTCGATGTTCGCCATGTTAGGTGCCGTCTATCAGGCGTTCAACAACCAGAAGGGCTCGGCGCTCACGCTCGGAACGTTCTTTCTCGTGGGCTCGCTTATCGTCTTCCTGCCGCAGGTGGAATTCATCAAGACTCTCGGTGTAGAGGCCAAACTTCGACAAACCGGTGGCTACACTGGCTACCGTTAGACGACTGGCCGAGATTTCCGCGCGAGCGAGTTACTTGACTATAGCTTGGGGCAACCGGTTGGGAACGCCATCAGCGAAAGACAAGCAATCAGTGCTCGACGACATCGATGCGCAATTGAGCGAGCTGAAGGTTACGCCTGAAGAGCGCGCCGTAATCGTCAAGCCATGGGTAGGAATGATAAGGGCTGATTTCTTTTTCCTGTTTAGCCGAGTTGTCCGGGAATTCGCGACGCTAAAAGCTAGCGATCTGACCGCAAAGGTCCTGGCGACGCAGAGCCGAGAGGCTCGTGAGGCGGAGATGGCTCATTCAGCGCTCATTACGCAGTGGTTCACGGAGACGAACAACTTCGGAGCTATAGAACGACTGGAGACTAGAAGCCTGTCGACGGTCATCAACGAATACTTGCCGGTGAAGGGCGGCTGGTTGTCTGATAGGGAGCTGGCGGCCTTTGCGACATTCGAACGAGAACTAGTTCGGCTGAACGATGACTGTGCAAAGAGGGGCGGATACACTGCGGAAGCCGCCGACTACTATGACCGTTACAAAGAACGGCAGAACGATAAGGAGATGGCTAAAACAACTTTGGGAGGCGTCGAGGTAGCCATCGAGGCCCACGGCTCTACCTTGAAGTTGTATGGCCGGTGAGCGGAGGATAATTTAGTGCGGCCGCAATGAACAATCGTGTGCCTCTTGGGATCTTGGCGAACCAGTTTTGGCACGAGGCTGTAGCCTATCTACGCGCCGCGGATACTCTCATTCGCGACGAATCTGCAGTGGACACAATCCCGCCAACGTACTTTTTGATGAGCCATGGCCTCGAGCTGATGCTCAAAGCCTATCTTCTCTCGCGCGACATCCCGTATGCTGACGTTTTCAAGCTACATCACCGCATTCAGGAGGCTTACGAAAGGGCAAAGAGCCTCGGCCTAGTGATAGAGATTGAACACACGGAAGCTCTGATTGAAAAGCTATCCGATTTTCACAGTGAGCATTTGTTTCGCTACCCCGTGGTCAGGCGAGACGATGGAGGTCTGATCCTGCGCGGCCACCTCGTTCGCCCGATCGAAGTTCTGCAGATCATCGAGGCCATCGGCGCCAAGATCTCGGGTCCCGTCATGCACGCACGCCTCGTTGCATCCAAGTACGGTGAATTCCCAATAGAGACCTGGCACATGGGTGTGCCGACTGGCGAAGATGGCATCTGACCCTTCGAGCATATTTCACGGCGCTCGAAATCATGTCCATCACCGGACGCACCGACATCCGAGAGATTGAGCGCTATTGCCGCGAGGCCGCACGCAAGAAACTGGCTGTTGCAGCTATGGCGAAACTGCAAACCGGATTCGATGTGTCCGATAATCGAAAATTGCCTAACCCAAGTCCGAGGTTGGAAAAATTTCTGATAAGCTATTGAAATCATTAGCAGGAAAAGCCATCTGGCGATCCCGGCAGGATTCGAACCTGCAACCCGCGGAGTAGAAATCCGCTACTCTATCCAGTTGAGCTACGGGACCGTGGCGGCCTTGTAGCACCGCCAATATGAAAAATCCGCCTTTCCGCCAAGTCCGTCCGAACCGATTTTTGTGGTCGAGCGACAAAGGCGAGCAGGGACCCGCCCTGCGTTGGCCTGTCCAGCCTGCCGGGCCGCACGACGCTGCCGCCGGGGGCTGGTCAAAGGAATGTCGGCAATGCGATCTGCGACGTTTTCGTCCGTTCATGTCCGCGCCTTCACTCCGTCACCTTTTCGCGCACTTTTGGCCCCAACGCGGCGTTCGACCGCGGGGCGTTCAGGAGCTCCATCATGATCGGATTGGTTCGTGCCGCCACGATATGCGCCATGCTGGCGTTCGCCCTGGTGGGCGCCCAGGCCGCGGACAAGGCCTTCAAGCGCGACGATCTCGCCGATTCCGCGATCAAGCTGGAAGCCCAGATCAAGAGCGAGGCCGGCGCGGTCAACAAATCGGCCGCGACCCTGCGCACCGACGCCGACGCCGCCTTCAAGCGCAATGATTTCCGCGGCGGGCTCACGATCCTCGGCCAGATCGCGGCGACCACGCCGGAGGACGGCGCCAACTGGCTGCGCCTCGCCAGGACGATCTTCCAGATCCGGTCGGCGAGCTCAAGCGAACAGACGTTCCTGATGGAGCGCGCCTCGACTGCCGCCTACATCGCCTATCAGCGCGCCGGCAATGCGGGCGAGGAGGCGGACGCGCTGGCCGTGCTCGGCAAAGCGCTTGCCGAGCGCAAGCTATGGCGCCCGGCGCTGGACAGCTTGCGGCTGTCGCTCGACATGCGCGAGGTCGCCGATGTCCGCGGCCAGTACGAGAAGATGCGCGACGAGCACGGTTTCCGGCTGCTCGATTATACCGTCGATTCCGACGCGGCCTCGCCGCGGGCCTGCTTCCAGTTCTCGGAGGAGCTCGCCAAGCGCGTCGACTTCGCGCCGTATCTCGCGCTCGCCGGCACCGACAAGCCGGCCTTGTCGGCGGAAGGCCAGCAGCTCTGCGTCGACGGGCTGAAGCACGGCGAGCGCTACAACATCAATCTGCGTGCCGGCCTGCCGTCGACTGTCAAGGAGACCCTGCCGAAATCGGCCGAGTTCAACATCTATGTCCGCGACCGCAAGCCGTTCGTGCGGTTCACCGGGCGGGCCTATGTGCTGCCGCGGACCGGACAGCGCGGTATCCCGGTGGTCAGCGTCAACACGCCGGCGGTCAAGGTCGACGTCTTCCGGATCGGCGACCGCAACCTGATCAACACGGTGATCGACAGCGACTTCCAGAGCACGCTGAGCCGCTACCAGCTCTCCGATCTCGGCGACCAGCGCGGCGTCAAGGTATGGTCCGGCGAGCTTGCGACAGCGACCACGCTGAACCAGGACGTCGTCACGGCGTTTCCGGTCGACCAGGCGCTCGGCGATCTGCAGCCCGGTGTCTATGTCATGACCGCCGCGGCCAAGGGGCCGGGTACCGACGACGACGGCACGCTGGCGACGCAATGGTTCATCGTTTCGGACATGGGCCTGTCGGCCTTCTCCGGCAATGACGGTATCCACGTCTTCGTCAACTCGCTGGCTTCGACCGAACCGGTCGCCAACGCCGACGTGAAGCTGGTCGCCCGCAACAACGAGATCCTGGCCACCCGCAAGACCGATGCCGCCGGCCATGTGCTGTTCGAGCAAGGCCTGGCCCGCGGCGAGGGCGGGTTGTCGCCGGCGTTGCTGACGGTCATGGGCGAGAAGGCCGATTACGCCTTCCTGAGCCTGAAGACCAATGCGTTCGACCTCACCGACCGCGGCGTCGCGGGCCGGGCGATCCCGGCCGGCGCGGACGCCTTCGTCTACGCCGAGCGTGGCGTCTACCGCTCCAACGAGACCGTCTATCTGACCGCGCTGCTGCGCGACGGGCAGGGCAACGCCCTGACCGGGACGCCGCTGACCATGGTGATCGAGCGCCCCGACGGCGTCGAATTCCGCCGCGCCGTGCTGCCCGACCAGGGCGCCGGCGGCCGGATGCTGGCGGTGGCGCTCAATTCGGCGGTGCCGACCGGCACTTGGCGCGCCCGTGTCTTCACCGATCCGAAGGGCTCGTCGGTCGGCGAGACCACCTTCATGGTCGAGGATTACATCCCCGAACGGGTCGAATTCGATCTGACCAGCAAGGAGAAGGTGATCAAAGCTGAAGTTCCAGTGGAACTTCAGGTCTCGGGTCACTTCCTCTACGGCGCGCCGGCCTCGGGCCTGCAGCTCGAGGGCGACATGCTGGTGGCGCCCGCGGCGAACGGCCGGCCCGGTTATGCCGGCTATCAGTTCGGTGTCGACGACGAGCAGACCGCGAGCAACGAGCGGACCCCGATCGAGGACCTGCCGGAGGCCGATGCCAACGGCGCCGCGACATTCCCGGTGAAGCTCGAGAAGGTGCCGACCTCGACGCGGCCACAGGAGGCCCAGATCTACATCCGCATGGCGGAGACCGGCGGACGCTCGGTGGAGCGCAAGATCGTACTGCCGGTGGCCCCGGCGGCCTCGCTGATCGGCGTGAAGCCGCTGTTCGGCGACAAGAGCGTGGCCGAGGGCGACAAGGCCGAGTTCGACGTCGTGTTCGTCGCGCCCGACGGCAAGCAGCTGCCGCGCAACGGGCTGCGCTACGAGCTGTTGAAGCTCGAGTCGCGCTACCAGTGGTACCGGCAGAATTCGTCCTGGCAGTATGAGCCGGTCAAGTCGACCCGCCGCGTTGCCGATGGCGACGTCAATCTTGCCGCCGACAGGCCGATGCGCCTGACCTTCCAGCCGCAGCCCGGCCGCTACCGGCTCGACGTGAAATCGACCGACGCCGACGGCCCCGTCACCTCGGTGCAGTTCGACGTCGGCTGGTATTCCGACGGCAGCGCCGACACACCCGATCTGCTGGAAACCTCGATCGACAAGCCGGAATATGCCTCGGGCGACACGATGACCGTGTCGGTCAATGCGCGCACAGCAGGCAAGCTGACGGTCTACGTGCTTGGCGACCGCCTGCTGACCACCCAAAGCGTCGACGTCAAGGAGGGCACCCAGCAGGTCAAGCTCCCCGTCGGCAAGGACTGGGGCACCGGTGCGTATGTCATGACGACGTTGCGCCGTCCGCTCGATGCCGCCGCCGGGCGCATGCCCGGCCGCGCGATCGGACTGAAATGGTTCGGGATCGACAAGAAGGCGCGCACGCTGGCCGTCGAGCTGACGCCGCCCGCGTTGGTGCGGCCGGGCTCGACACTGAAGATCCCGGTCAAGCTCGGCGGGCTCAATCCCGGCGAGGATGCTAAGGTGGTGCTGGCCGCGGTCGATGTCGGCATTCTCAATTTGACCAATTACAAGCCGCCGGCGCCGGACGACTACTACCTTGGCCAGCGCCGCCTGACCGCCGAGATCCGCGACCTCTACGGCCAGCTGATCGACGGCATGCAGGGCACCCGCGGCCAGATCCGCAGCGGCGGCGACTCTGCCGGCGCCGAGCTGCAGGGCTCGCCGCCGACGCAGAAGCCGCTCGCGCTCTATTCCGGCATCGTCACGGTCGGGCCTGACGGCACTGCCGAGGTGAGCTTCGACATCCCTGAATTCGCCGGCACCGCGCGGGTGATGGCGGTGGCGTGGAGCGCAACCAAGGTTGGCCGCGCCAATGTTGACGTGATCGTGCGCGATCCCGTGGTGGTGACCGCGACATTGCCGCGCTTCCTGCTGACCGGTGACAAGGGCACCATCAGCATGGATATCGACAATGTCGAAGGTGCAGCCGGCAGCTATGCCATCAGCGTCAAGGCGAGCGGCCCGATCAAGGTTTCGGGTAATTCGACCACGACGATGAAGCTCGCCGCCAAGCAGCGCTCCTCGCTGTCGCTGGGTCTTGAGGCCGGCAGCGCCGGACGTGCCGAGTTCGACGTCGACATCTCCGGGCCGAACGGGCTGACGCTGGCGCGGCATTATGCGCTTGACGTCAAGCCGGCAACGCAGGTCCTGGCGCGCCGTTCGATCCGCACGCTGGCGAAGGGCGAAAGCCTGACGCTGACCTCGGACATGTTCTCCGATCTCGTGCCGGGCACCGGCAGCGTGTCGGTCTCGGCGAGCCTGTCGACGGCGCTCGATGCCGCGAGCATTCTGAAGGCGCTCGATCGCTATCCCTATGGCTGCTCCGAGCAGATCACGAGCCGCGCGCTGCCGCTGCTCTATGTCAACGATCTCGCCGCCGGCGCCCATCTCGCGATGGACACCGCGGTCGACCAGCGCATCCGCGACGCGATCGAGCGGCTCCTCGCTCGACAAGGGTCCAACGGCTCGTTTGGCCTGTGGTCGGCGGGCGGCGACGATGCCTGGCTCGATGCCTACGTCACTGACTTCCTGACCCGGGCCCGCGAAAAGGGCTTTGCGGTGCCGGACGTGCTGTTCAAGAACGCGCTCGACCGCGTCAGGAACTCGGTGGTCAACGCCAACGAGCCGGAGAAGGACGGCGGCCGCGATCTGGCTTACGGCCTCTATGTGCTCGCGCGCAACGGCGCGGCGCCGATCGGTGATCTGCGCTATCTCGCCGACACCAAGCTGAACAATCTGGCGACGCCGATCTCCAAGGCGCAGCTTGCCGCGGCGCTGGCGCTGGTGGGCGACAAGGCGAGGGCCGAGCGGGTCTATGGTGCCGCGCTCGATGCGCTGAACCCGAAACCCGTGATCGAGTTCGGCCGGGTCGACTACGGCTCGGCGCTGCGCGACGCGGCGGCGCTGGTCTCGCTCGCGGGCGAGGGCAATGCGCCACGCACCACGCTGACGCAGGCCGTGCTGCGGGTCGAGGCGGCGCGCGGACTGTCGCCCTACACCTCGACGCAGGAAAATGCGTGGATGGTGCTGGCGGCGCGGGCGCTCGCCAAGGAGACGCTGGCCCTCGACATCAACGGCCAGCCGGTCAAGACCGCGGTCTATCGCAGCTACAAGGCCGAGGAGATGGCCGGCCAGCCACTCAGGATCACCAATACCGGCGACGCACCGGTGCAGGCGGTGATCTCGGTGTCGGGCTCGCCGGTCACGCCGGAGCCGGCGGCCTCCAACGGCTTCAAGATCGAGCGCAGCTATTTCACGCTCGACGGCAAGCCTGCCGATGTCAGCAAGGCGAAACAGAATGACCGCTTCGCGGTTGTCCTGAAGGTCACGGAAGCAAAACCGGAGTTTGGGCACGTCATGGTGGCCGACTATCTGCCGGCCGGGCTCGAGATCGACAACCCGAACCTGGTGTCATCGGGGGATTCCGGCACGCTCGCGTGGATCGAGGACGGCGTCGAGCCGAAGAACACCGAGTTCCGCGATGACCGCTTCACGGCGGCGATCGACCGGGGCGCCAACGACAAGTCGGTGTTCACGGTCGCCTATGTCGTGCGCGCGGTGTCGCCGGGCAAATATGTGCTGCCGCAGGCCTATGTCGAGGACATGTACAATCCCTCGCGCTACGGCCGCAGCGGCACCGGCGCCGTTGAGGTGAAGCCGGCGAAATGAGCGGAACGTTGAAGACAGCACCGGTACGCAGATCGCGCTGGCGACGGATCAAGACGGTCCTTGCGATCTGTGCCGTCGCAACGCTGAGCGCAGCCGGCGCATTCGCCGCCTGGGTCGTGTCGCTCGGACCGCTGCCGCTCGACAAGGCCCAGCAGGTCTCGACCACGGTGATCGATCGCAACGGCAAGCTGCTCCGCGCCTATGCGATGGCGGATGGGCGCTGGCGGCTGCCGGTCGACGCGAAGACGTCAGTCGATCCCACCTATCTGAAGCTCTTGTTCGCCTATGAGGACAAGCGCTTCTTTGAGCATCACGGCATCGATCCGTTGGCGCTGTCGCGCGCCGCATTCCAGCTTCTCACAAGCGGCCATATCGTCTCGGGCGGTTCGACGATCACGATGCAGCTGGCGCGGCTGATCGAGCCGCGCCACCAGCGCTCGGTCTACGCAAAGCTGCGGCAGATGGTGCGCGCGGTCGAACTGGAGCGGCAGCTTTCGAAAGACCAGATCCTCGATCTCTATCTTGCGCTGGCGCCGTTCGGCGGCAATCTCGAGGGCATCCGCGCCGCCTCGATCGCCTATTTCGGCAAGGAGCCGAAGCGGCTGTCGCTCGCCGAAGCCGCGCTGCTGGTGGCGCTGCCGCAATCGCCGGAGCGGCGGCGGCTCGACCGTTATCCGGACGCGGCCCACGCCGCCCGCGACCGCGTGCTCGAGCGCATGGTCGAGGATGGCGTGGTGTCGAAGGACGATGCCGCGCAGGCCACGGCGACGGCGGTGCCGAAGATGCGCAAGCAGATTCCGATCCTGGCGCCGCATTCGTCCGATCAGGCGATCGCGACGATGAAGGATACGCCCGTCATCAAGCTGACGCTCGACGCCACGCTGCAACGGAACCTGGAGGCCCTGGCGCGCGACCGCGCCATCGCGCAGGGGCCCGACGTCTCGGTTGCGATCGTCGTGGTCGACAATGAGACGGGCGACGTGCTCGCGCGCGTCGGCTCGGCGGATTATTTCGACGAGCGGCGGGCCGGCCAGGTCGACATGACGCGCGCCGTGCGCTCGCCGGGCTCGACCTTGAAGCCGTTCATCTATGGCCTTGCCTTCGAGGATGGCTTTGTCCATCCCGACAGTCTGATCGAGGACCGGCCGATCCGCTTCGGCACCTACGCGCCAGAAAATTTCGACATGACGTTCCAGGGCACGGTGCCGATCCGCAAGGCGCTGCAATTGTCGCTGAACGTGCCGGCGATCGCGTTGCTCGACCGCGTCGGTGCCAGCCGGCTGTCGTCGCGGCTGAAGCAGGCCGGCACCAGTCTCGTGCTGCCGAAGGACGAGGCACCGGGCCTTGCGATGGGTCTCGGCGGTGTCGGCGTCACGCTGCAGGATCTCGCCCAGCTCTATTCCGGCCTGGCGCGGCTCGGCGCCACCAAGCCGCTGCGCGAGATCGTGCAGGCCGATGACGGCCGCGACACAATGCGGCTGATGGATCAGGCTGCGGCCTGGCAGGTCGGCAACGTCCTGCTCGGCACGCCGCCGCCGGAGAACGGCGTGCACAACCGGATCGCGTTCAAGACCGGCACCAGCTACGGCTATCGCGATGCCTGGTCGGTCGGCTTCGACGGCCGCGTCACGATCGGCGTCTGGGTCGGCCGTCCGGACGGCGCGCCGGTGCCGGGGCTGGTCGGCCGCACCGCCGCTGCGCCGATCCTGTTCGATGCCTTTGCGCGTACCGGCAAGATCCCGGCGGCATTGCCGAAGCCGCCACGCGGCGTTCTGGTCGCCTCCAACGCGAAACTGCCGCCGCCGCTGCGCCGCTTCCGGCCGCTCGGCGAACTGGTCCGCAGCGGCAGCGACCAGGCTCCGCATATCCAGTTTCCGCTGAACGGCTCGCGCATCGACGTCGATCAATCCGAGGGCGGCCGCAATGCCGCGCTGCCGGTCAAGGTCGCCGGCGGGGTGCTGCCGCTGACGGTGCTCGTGAATGGTGTCTCAGCCGGGGACATCGACAGCCGGCGCCAGCGCCTGATCGACCCGCCGGGGCCGGGCTTCGCCCGGCTCACCGTGATCGATGCCACGGGTGCCGCGGATACCGTTGTGATCCGCGTGCAATGATCGCGCGGGAAAGCGGACCGGCACGGTCGGAAAGCGGAACAGCACAGTTGTTTGCGCTGCGGTTTCATCGTATGCGAAACCCATGGTGGATGGCCTCCAACCCCGGCGCTTCGGAGCAGGGCAACAGTCTGTAAAACCTGCGCATTCGAGCCGCAGGCTGTTCATGGCGTTCGAGTTCGCAACGGCCAGCCAATGGCGTTCGATCCTGTTCCTGACGCTGACCTGCCTGGTGCTGTTCCTGCCGGGCTTCTTTACCATCCCGCCGATCGACCGTGACGAGGTCCGCTTTGCCCAGGCGACCAAGCAGATGGTCGAGAGCGGCGATTTCGTCGACATCCGCTTCCAGGACGACGTCCGTTACAAGAAACCGGTTGGCATCTACTGGATGCAGGCGGCTGCGCTGAAGACCGTCTCCGCGCTCGGGGTGCCGCGCGCCCAGGTCCGCATCTGGGTCTACCGCCTGCCGTCCCTGATCGGCGCCATCGGCGCCGTTTTGCTGACCTATTGGACGGCGCTGGCCTTCGTGACGCGGCAGGGGGCGGTGCTGGCCGCCCTCATGATGGCAAGCTGCGTGTTGCTCGGGGTCGAAGCGCGGCTCGCCAAGACCGACGCGATGCTGCTGCTGACGGTCACCGCGGCGATGGGCGCGATGGCGCGGGTCTATCTGTCGTGGCAGCGCGGCGAGGACCCCGCACACCCGTCATGGGGCCCGCCCGCGGTCTTCTGGACGGCGCTGGCGGTCGGCATCCTGCTCAAGGGGCCCCTGATCCTGATGTTCGTCGGCCTTGCAATGGCCGGGCTTGCGATCCTCGATCGATCGGCGGCCTGGTTCTGGCGCATGCGCCCGGTCTGGGGCCTGATGTGGACCCTGGTGCTGGTGCTGCCGTGGTTCGTGCTGATCTTCCTGCGCGCCGGCGACACCTTCTTTGCCGATTCGGTCGGCGGCGACATGCTGAGCAAGCTCGGTGCACAGGAATCCCATGGTGCGCCGCCTGGAATCTATCTGCTGCTGTTCTGGATCACGTTCTGGCCCGGTGCACCGCTGGCCGGCATGGCGGCGCCTGCGGTTTGGCGCGCGCGGCGCGAGCCCGGCGCGCAGTTCCTGCTGGCCTGGCTGATCCCGTCCTGGATCGTGTTCGAGGCCGTGCTGACCAAGCTGCCGCATTACGTGCTGCCGCTCTATCCGGCGATCGCGATCCTGACCGTCGGCGCGCTGGAGCGGCGCGTGCTGTCGCGCTCGCCCTGGCTGTTGCGGGGCGCCGCCTGGTGGTTCGCGATCCCCGCATTCGGCGCGGTGCTGGTGATCGTCGGCGCCATCAAGGCGATCCATCAGCCGGTGTTTCCGGCCTGGCCGTTGTTCGCCGTCGCGATGGTGTTCGGCCTGATCGCGTGGTGGTTGTTCGAGGACAGCCGCGCCGAGCGCTCGCTGCTCAATGCGGTGATTGCCGCGGCGCTGATGGCAGCCGGCACCTATGGCGTGGTGCTGCCGCGGCTCACCACCGTATTTCCGAGCCAGGAGGTCGCACGCGCCTTGCGCAACGTGACCTGCGTCGGCCCGAAGGCGGCAGCCGCCGGCTTCCACGAGCCGAGCCTCGTCTTCATGACCGATACCTCTACGCTGCTCACCGACGGATCGGGCGCCGCGGATTTCCTCAGGCAGGGCTCCTGCCGCTTCGCGCTGGTCGAACAGCGCTCGGAGCGCGCCTTCGTGCAGCGCGCCGAGGCGATCGGTCTGCGCTACAACGCGCCGGTGCGCGTCGAGGGCTACAACATCTCGCAAGGCAAGGCGGTCTCGATCGCGATCTTCCGTTCCGAAGGGACGGAATGACATGCCGGCGCCGCCCGCCACCCCGGAATCCGCCAACTATTTCGGACGACTGCTGACGCTGGTTTGGCTGTCCCTTGCCCAGCTCGTGCGGGCGCCGTCGCATTCGCGCCGCGCAGAGGCGGCGCGCCGCTCCGCGCGCCACGGACTTTTGCTCGTCGTCATCGTCGGCGCCGTGATCATCACGCTGATGTATGTGTTCGATGTCACCGAGATCAGTCTGATGCCGCCACGCGGCACGCCGAGTCTGTGGTGGGTGAAGACGCTCACCGATTTCGGCAAGGACGAGTATGTGCTGTGCGCGCTTGGTCTGCTGCTGATCGCGGTCGCGTTGGTGGCGCCTGCGCTGCGCGGCGTGCCGCGCGCCACCTTGCTCGGCCTCGGAACGAGGCTGCAATACCTGTTTCTGTCGGTCGTGCTCTCGGTCGTTGTCGGTGAATTGATCAAGTGGATCGTCGGCCGCGGGCGGCCCTTTGTCGGCGGCAACGCCAATGCCTTCAACTTCCAGCATTTCGCCGGCACCGAGGCCTATTCGAGCTTTCCTTCGGGACATTCGATCACGGCGTTCGCACTGGCCTTTGCCGTGTCCGCGGTGTGGCCGCGTGCACGGTTCGCGATGCTGGTCTATGCGCTGGTCATCGCCGCGACCCGGCTCGTGCTGCTGGCGCATCATCCGAGCGACGTGGTGGCCGGGGCGCTGGTCGGGGTGATCGGCGCAATGGTCGTGCGCTACTGGTTTGCCGCCCGCCGCCTTGGTTTTGCCATTCATCGCGACGGCACCGTGGTGGCGCTGTCGGGACCGTCGGACGGGCGTCTCAAAAGGGTTGCGAGGAGCGCCTTCGCCCCATAAAAGCGGTCGCCCGACGGTCGGATCGGGCTGGTTCCATCGCCGACAACACCAACCACGAGTGCCGATTTGCCTGCTCCCGACCAGACGCCGGTCGCCGTTTCCATCGTCGTGCCCGTGCGCAACGAGGCGGACAATATCACGCCGTTGATCGCCGAGATCGCGGCCGCGCTCGACGGACGCTGGGCTTACGAGATCATCTACGTCAATGACGGTTCGACGGATGCCACCGGCGCGCGGCTGAGCGCGGTCATGGCCGAGCGGCGCAATCTCCGGCAGCTCCGCCACGCAGTCTCGTCGGGCCAGTCGGCGGCCGTGCGCAGCGGCGTGCGCGCCGCGCGCGGCGCGATCGTGGCGACGCTCGACGGTGACGGGCAGAACAATCCGGCCTTCCTGCCGGACCTGATCGCGGCGGTCGAGAGCGGCAATGGCCGCGTCGGCCTTGCCGCGGGCCAGCGCGTCGGGCGCAAGGACACCGGCTTCAAGAAGCTGCAATCGCGCATCGCCAACACGGTGCGCGGCATCATCCTGCGCGACGGCACCCGCGACACCGGATGCGGCCTGAAGGCGTTTCCGCGCGAGGTGTTTCTGGCGATGCCCTATTTCGACGGGCTGCATCGGTTTCTTCCGGCTCTAGTCCGCCGCGAGGGGCTGACGATTGCCTATGTCGACGTCGTCGACCGGCCGCGCCATTCCGGTGTGTCGAATTATGGATTTTTCGACCGGCTCTGGATCGGGATCATGGATCTCGCCGGCGTGTGGTGGCTGATCCGCCGCAAGAAGCCGACGCCGGTCGTCACAGAAGTGGTCGCTGAAGTGCCCGATGTCGCCGGCGTGCCGGGCGTGACCGAGGTGAAGTGATGCTGATTCAGTACGGTCAGGCGTTGAGCGCCTATCTCTACGACGTGTTCATCGCCAAGTTCGACTTCTGGCTGGCGTTCGGCCTGATCGCGCAACTGTTCTTCACCGCGCGCTTCCTCGTGCAGTGGATCTCCAGCGAGCGCGCCGGCCAGAGCGTGGTGCCGATGGCGTTCTGGTTCTTTTCGATGGGCGGCGGCCTGATGACGCTGATCTATGGGCTCGCCAAGCGCGAGCCTGTCATCATCATCGGGCAGGGTCTCGCCACGCTGATCTATATCCGCAACATCATGCTGATCGTGAAGAACCGCGGCCGCGGGTCGAAGACGCTCGATAGCTGATTGCCGTCGTCGTCAGAGCGGCATCAATTGCGACCGAATCTGAACCAAGGTCAAACATTCGCCCCAAGGCGTATGGCATCTACGGCTTGCCGTGGGCGTGGCGGCATCTCGAGACCGTGCCCCAGGGGATGAGGGGCGTTGATGACCAGCCGTGACGAAGCGACGAAAGCGGGTGGTTATCTGTCGGTCGTCCGCAATGTTCCGTCGCTTGGCGAGCCGCCGCTGACCGGCGAAGGCAAGTTGCCTGACCGGCGCGCCGTCAGTTTCCGCTGGATGGCGGGGACGATTCTGATCGGATCCGCCGCCGTCGCTCTTCTGGCTGGCGCGCTTCGCGGGGCGTTTGGCGATCACGCGCGATTCGCTGCCGCACCGGTCGTGTCACTTCCGCGCTTTGCAGGGCAGGTGGTTGACGAGGCGCGGCGCGGCGATCGTCTCGACCGCAGGCTCGGCTCGCAGGGCAATTCCGCTGCGCTCAAGATTGAGCAGCTGAGCGATGCCGGCGCGGTCCGTCGATTCACCCGCGTGTCAGCGCGGCTCGCGGAGATCGATCTCGAACCACATCAGGAAGCGCGGGGAGACGAAAAGGACGACGCCCGACCGGGTGCGCAACGCGACCTGCTGTCGGAGCTGCCAGCCATCATACGGACAGGTCCATCGCGGCGCCCACTGCCGGGCGGCACCAGCGCCTATGCTGACGGTGAGGACGTGCCGCATCCGCCGGCTCCGATAGGTGAAGCTGTCAACGTCACCAGCCTTCCGAAATCTCCTTCGTCGGCGCGTCACCGGCGACATGTCATCATCGCGAGAAGCGGCGACACGCTGGCCGCCATTCTGCGGGCGCTGGCGGCGGCCGCGGAGGACGCGCCGGCGATCCTCGCCGCTTTCCCGTCGCCTGACGCTCGAGAGACGCTGTCGGGTGGCGAGAAAATCACGGTCATCGAACAAGGCGAAGACGCCGGTTCGCCGCCCGGCCATGTCGCGAAAGTGTCGATCGAACGGGCCGGCTCCAATGTGTCGGCCGTCGGTCGCACCGATGGCGGCCAGTACCAGGCGATCGTGCCGGAACAGCCCGACATCGCCGCGCGGAGCGAGAGCCCGCTGCGTGAGTCGATCGATACGCATTCCGTTCCGGGCGAAACGCTGCGTGACGGCCTTAACGCGCTTGCGCGCTCCAATCACGTCGATCAGGGGATCGTCGCTGAACTGATGCGGCTCTGTGGTCGCGATTTCGACCTCGACGAGCCACTCGGCGACGCCGATGTGGCCGAGATCATCTATGCGCCGAACGACATCGGTCAGCCGGAGTTGGTTTTCATTGACCTGACGGCGGGCGGACAGACCCGGCGGTACTATCGCTTCACGGCGCCGGACGATGGCAGCTCCGATTTCTATGACGAGACCGGCCAGTCCATCACCAAATTCCTGTTGCGCAAGCCGGTCGTGAGCGGGCGCCTCGGCGACGGCTTTGGCTGGCGCATTCATCCGATCCTTGGCGACCGCCGCTTCCATGAGGGCGTCGATTATGCGGCGCCCTATGGATCGCCCATCGCGGCCGCGGGCGCCGGCGTCGTCGAGACCGAGGGGTACGAACGCGGGTACGGGAAATATATCCGCGTGCGGCACGACCGCGGCTATGAGACGACCTATGCCCACGTCGCGAGCTTCCCGTCCGGGCTGAAGATCGGTGACCGCGTCCGTCAGGGCGAGACGATTGCCTTTGTCGGATCGACCGGGCTCTCGACCGGACCACATCTCTATTACGAGGTGCGGATCAACGGCCGCAACGTCGATCCGCTTCGGATGAAGCTGTCGGGCGGCCGGCTGCTGCAAGGCGACCTGCTTGGGGCCTTCGATCGCCAGCGTGACAGCATCAACCAACTCGCCGCCGTCTCGGCGCTTCCCCAGCGGCGTTCCGGCTCCGAACATCGGCCGCCGACATAGCGAGCGCAGATCGCATCAGGCCATGGCGCCGTGGCGTGCCTTGGCCTTGCCGGGGTCAGGAGCCCGGAGAGCTCGAAGGCACGGGCGCCGCAACGTCGGTCGTCGCCATCGTGCTCTCGCGATCGGCGGCGGTCTCGCCGGCGGCATCGAGCACGGGATAGGCGACCGAGCAGATATGCGAATGGATGCGGCGAAGGTCGCGCAGCACGTCGAGATGCAGCGAAGTGGTCTCGATGGTTTCGGGCCGGCCTTCGCGCAGGCGCTCCAGATGACGCTCGACGGCGGCCAATTCGGCCGCGCGCAGCGCCGCCTTCTCGGTGAGCAGCTTGCGCGCCTCGTTGGCATCGCCCGACATGAACACGCCGAACGCGATCCGCAGCGAGTCGATCGTGCGCTTGTGGAACGCCGACAGTTCCTCAGCGCCTTCGGCGGAGAATTGCAGGCGATGCTTGATCTTCTTGGTCGCGAGTTCGCTCAGGTTCTTGTCGACGATGTCGCCGATATGTTCAAGATTGATCGCGAACGCGACGATCTCCATGGCGCGCTGGCCCTCGCGCTCGTCCAGGCTGCCGCGGGTGAGCTTCGTGACGTAAAGCTTGATCGCCTCGTTCAGCCGGTCGACGGTGTTGTCCATCTTCGACACCTGGTCGACCAGGGCGCGATCGTTGGTCAGCATCGCCGCCATCACCTTGCGCAGCATGGCCTCGGTGTGATCGCCCATATGCAGCACCTCGCGCGCGGCATCGGCCAGCGCCAGTGAAGGCGTCTCCAGCGCGCTCTCGTCGAGATAGCGCGGCCGCGATGGATCGGTCTGCTGCGCTCGCTTCGGCAACAGACGCTCGAGCAGCCCCGCCATGTGGTCGAGCAGGCCGATGAACAGCAGCGCGGTCGCAACGTTGAAGGCAATGTGGAACAGCGCCGTCGCCTTGGCGAGATCAGGTTGCCAGGCGTAGATGATCTCGGTGATCGGGCGCAGGAACGGCGCCACCAGCAGGATGCCGACGACGCGGTTGACGAGGTTGCCGACCGGCAGGCGGTAGCTCGCCGGATTGTCGCGCCGCGCGCCCTCCAGCAACGGATTGATGGCGCTTCCGAGGTTGGCGCCGAGCACCAGCGCGAATGCGGCATAGGGCGAGATGAACTGGGAAAAGGCCAGCGACATCACCAGCAGCACGCTGGCGACGCTGGAATGGACCAGCCAGGTGACGACGGCGCCGATCAGGATGCAGAGCACGGGATCGCCGGTGATCGCGGCAAGGAACACGCGCACGCCCGGAGCATTCTCGGCGGGCGCCATCGTATCGAGCAGGATATGCAGGGCCAGCAGCATCAGGCCGAGGCCGATCGAGACACGGCCGAGATCCTTGATCCGGGAGCGCGGTCCGCTGCGGAACGCGACGAGGCCGACAATGAACAGAACCGGCGCGATGGCGGCGACGTTGAACGACAGCACCTGCACGATCAGCGTGGTGCCGATATTGGCGCCGAGCATGATCGCGAGCGCCGGCACCAGGCTGACGATCTCTTCGGCGGCGAAGGAACTGGTGATCAGGGCAGTCGCGGTCGAGCTCTGGAGCAGGGCGGTCAGGCCGAGACCGGCGCCAAGGGCGGTAAAGCGATTGCGCAGCGCCCGGGCGAGCAGCAACCGCAAATCCGGCCCGAAAGCGCGCAGAATCCCGCTATGGACCATGTGAAGGCCCCACAGCAGGAGCGCCACGCCCCCCATCAGATCGAGCAGAACAATGCTTCCCATACTTCCTGGCATCCCGGCGAATTCGAGTCGAAAGGATATACGTATCGTCTATCGACTGGCGATCAACCCCTTTTTGTTCTCGTGCGAACCCAGGCGGGAGCGACGCGCGCTGCTGAGTGGATCGGCCCATCGGGATGGCCTTATGCGACCTGTAGCGTCATTCCTAAACTATACAATCTTTGATTGATAAAGGCTTGTGGGGCCCGGCGAGGGCGCCTCCGGGTAAACGAATCTCGAACGCGACCGCTCAATTGCGATGGGTTCCGCTAGGCAGTTTCCAATCTTTCCCGGGTATGACGATAGGCCAGGAAGTTGCCCAGAAAGGCTTGGGGATCAGAATGTTTATGAATCGCCGCAAGAGCGAACGCCGCCCGTGCCGGAGCGTCGCCAAAATTCAGCTGGGCACAGGGTCGTTGCCACGCGACTGCATGATCACCGATATTTCGGCCGGCGGCGTCAAGGTGATCGCCGAATATCTGGAGATCCCGCCGGAATTCACCATCATCCTGTCGACCGGTAGTCCGCGTCAGTGCCGGCTGGCGTGGCAGATCGGGCACGAGTTCGGCGCCCAGTTCGTCGACTGAATCTGCCTTTTGGCTGCTTTCTCGCCAGGCGTCCGGCACCGGATCTGGGCCGGATGACGGCGACATGATGGCATCCTTAACCGGACCTTAGGGTTAAGCTGTGAGCATCCCGGAACCTTCGCCGTTCCGAGTCTCGCTTTATGTTTGAGAAATTACCCCGACCCTCAGGCCGCGCGCGCCGTCTCGCGGGTACGGTTTCTGCCGCGATCCTGTTGATCGGGTTGTCTGCCTGTCAAACCTCCGGCCCGTCTGACATCACGGGCTCATTGGGCGAGACGGCGGAGGCCACGCCGGCCCCGGCCGATCCGCGGCGCGACATCGCGACCTACCACGAGCGCGTCCGCGCCAATCCGAAAGACACCGACGCCGCGCTGAAATACGCCCGGGCGCTGCGCGCCACCGGCCAGCGGGCCCAGGCGGTCGCCGTCATGGAGCAGGCGGTGCTGGCGCAACCCAGCAACAAGGCGCTGCTCGCAGGTTACGGACGGGCGCTCGCCGACAACGGCAATTTCCAGCAGGCATTCGACGTGCTCGGGCGCGCGCATACCCCGGAAGATCCGGACTGGCGCATCCTGTCGGCGCAGGGCGCCGTGCTCGACCAGCTCGATCGCCACGACGAGGCGCGGCAGTATTATGCGAGTGCGCTGAAGATCGTGCCGGACGATCCGTCAGTGCTCTCCAATATCGGGCTGTCCTACCTGCTGTCGAAGGACCTGCCGAAGGCCGAGGAGACGCTGCGCCGTGCCCGGGAGCGCGCCCCCGGCGACATGCGGGTGCGAACCAATCTCGCTGTCGTGGTTGGCTTGCAGGGCCGTCAGTCCGAGGCGGAAACCATCATGAAAGCCGATTTGCCGGCGGAGCAGGGCTCAGCCAACGTCGCCGCGCTGAAGCGGCTGTTGGCGCGCAGGGATGCGAGCCGCGCCGACCCCGACAAGATCCCGGTCGCAGCCAGTCGCCGCGACTAGGGCGCTAGCGGGACGCTAGCCGGCGGCCCGGCGCCCGTCGTTTCGCCGTGACTGCAGCTTCTTGAGGATCGGCGACAGGAACGACTCGCGGGCTTCGGCGAGATCGGGACGGCCGGTAAGGCGCTGCGCGATCTGCAGGAAAGTCCTTGTGGTGCGGTGACGCGCGGAGACCTCCGCGATCATCTGGCCATTGTTGGCGGCTTCACCGAACAGCCTGCAGTCGAACGGGATGGCCGCGATCGGCTGGCTCTCGATCGTCTTGGCGAAATCCTTGACCTCGATCTCGGGGCGCTTCGACATGCCGACCTGGTTCAGGCAGTAGAGCGGCGGGCGGTCGTTCGGACGCGCGGTCCTCAACAGGTTCATCATGTTCTTGGTGTTGCGCATGTTGGCGAGGTCGGGCTCGGCCACGATCAGGATATCGTCGGCACCGACGAGCACGCGTTTGGTCCAGGCGGTCCATTGATGCGGCACGTCGAGCACGATGCAGGACGTCGTCATGCGCATCGTATCGAAGATGGCATCGAACGCCTCGGCGCCGAAATCGTAGACCTGGTCGAGGGTGGCCGGCGCCGCCAGCAGGCTGAGATGATCGCCGCACTTTGCGAGCAGGCGCTCCATGAAGGCAGAGTCCGGACGTTCGGGCGAGAACACGGCGTTGGCAATGCCCTGCACCGGGTCCTGATTGTAGTCCAGGCCGGCGGTACCGAAGGCGAGGTCGAGATCGACGACGACCGAGTCCAGCCCGAGGTCGCGCGCGATGGTCCAGGCGACATTGTGGGCAATGGTCGAGGCGCCGACGCCGCCCTTGGCGCCCGCGACCGCGATCAGGCGGCCGACCGAGACCGCTTCGGAGGCCGAGAACAGGCTGCAGATCGAGCGCACGATGTCGAGCACCTTGACCGGCCCGATGACGTAGTCGTTGACGCCGCGCCGGACCAATTCGCGATACGGCGCAGTCTCGCCGGGCGTGCCGAGCACCACGACGCGGGTGCCGGGATCGCAGACCGTGGCGAGCTCGTCGAGACCTGCGAGGAAATCGTGATCCGGCTCGGTCTCCAGCATGATGACGTTGGGCGTCGGCGCCTTGTGGTAGGCGTCGATCGCTGCGGCGATGCCGCCCATATGGACGGAGAGATGAGCCTTGGCGAGCCGGCGGTCGTCGGCAGCCGCGCGCGCGTTCGCGGCGGTCGCGACGCTGGCGCAGAACGCCTGCACGGAAATCCGCGGCGCCGGCGCGATGTAGTCGTTGGCGTGCTGCGGCTCGTCTTGCTGTTCGGTCATTTCGCGGCGTCGCTCAGCTTGGCTTTCTCGGCTTCGGGGTAGGCGGTCGCGGTCGACTCACCCTTGCGGTATTTGTCGAACGCGATCGAACGGCGCGGCGTATAGGCTGCGGTCTCGGTTCGCGGCTGTTCGAGGTCGGACGGATTGGCGACCATCGCGGCAAGGTTACGCTGCGTGGCGCAGCCGAAATTGTCGTACTGCTTGTTCTGGTTGTAGCTCGGATTGTAGATCGAGGGACCGAGGTCGCTCGGCCACACTCCGCAGGGACCGGCGACGGCGGCCATCTTCGGATAACTCAGCCGAATGGTCGGAAGCGCGCGCGGATCGTCGAGATAGGGGCGCTTGGTGATGGCATGGGCGGGCACGCCCATCGACGCCAGCAGGCCGCGGATCTCCTGATACACCGCCTGTGCCGAGCGCGCGTTCGAGCTGTCGGCCGGCACGTCGATCGCAATCGCGCCGGTGCCTTCGCGGCGCCAGGTGCGCGCCAGCCCCATGACGTCGTCGCGCTGCGTTTCGGTGAGGTTGCCGCGGGCACGGCCGACGAAGACGACGATCGATTGCTCGCCTTCGGTGACGGCGATCGGATGCCGCTGCCGGTAGTCGTCCGGCACCGTGCCGGTGACGACATCGCTCGTCAGATTGCAGCCGCCGAGCGCGATCGCGCTGACGACGAGGGCGCCGAACAGCGACAGCGTCCTGGCACGACCGGCTTGTGTGTTGCGTGTCATCATAGGATCCCCCAACCCCTTCAGGTCCGCGCCTCAGTCGATGATGAAGCCGAAATTGACCGGCGTGGCGCCGATCGGCTCGCCGCGGGCGGCAACGCCGTAGATGCGATTGACGCGCGCCAGCAGCGCCGACTGCGCGTCGGAAGCCGGGGCAAATCCGTCGTCGGGACGGGACAGCTCCTTCTGTGCAACAGCGCGCACCACGTAGGGCGTCACGATGACCATGAGCTCGGTCTCGTTGTTGACGAAGTCCTGGCTCCTGAAGAGCTGGCCGAGGATCGGGATCTGGTCGACGCCAGGCATGCCGTTGATGGCCTGCTTGGTTTGCTCCTGGATCAAGCCGGCCATCGCGATCGAGCCGCCGGAGGGCACCTCCAGCGTGGTGTCGGCGCGGCGGGTCTTGATCGAGGGAATGGTCGTGCCGTTCTGGCCGCCGGTCAGGGCGTTTTCCATCGAGACTTCGGAGACCTCGGTCATCACCTTGAGGCTGATCCGGCCCTCGGTCAGCACCACCGGAGTGAAGTTGAGCGAGATGCCGAATTTCTTGAAGCTGACGGTCTGAACGCAATTGCCGATCGTGCCCGACGTCGTCGTCTGGCAGGTAACGCCGGTCGGAATCGGAAACTCGCCGCCCGAAATGAAGGTCGCCGACTCGCCGGAGATCGCGGTGAGGTTGGGTTCGGCCAGCGTCTTGACCACGCCCGCGCTCTCCATCGCGCGCAGCGTCGCCGTGACCGTCGGCACGCCGAGCTTGTTCAGGGCTGCGCCCGTCAGCCCGTTGTTGGGGGCGAGCGCACCGTTATTGGCGGTGAAGGCGTTGGCGTTGTTGAAGACCACCGCGGCGGTTCCGTAGTTCATGTTGGCGCTGAGGTCGACGCCGAGCTGCTTGACGACGTCCCGGCGGACCTCGGCGACGGTGACTTTCAGCATCACCTGGTCGCGGCCGCGGACCACGATGGAATTGACGACCTTGTCGGCGCTGCCGACCAGTTTGGCGGCGATGTCGCCGGCCTGCTGGGCCTCGACCGGGCTTGCCACCGTGCCGGTCAGGACGACGCTGTCGCCGACGCCCTCGATCTGGACGCCGGGCAGCATCTGCTTCAGCGCGGCGCGCATGCCGTTGAGGTCGCGCTTGATCGCGATGTCGTAGGAGGCGACCTGGTTGCCGTCGGCGTCGAAGAACACCACGTTGGTCTGGCCGACCGCCGCGCCGATGATATAGGCGCGCTGCGCCGAGCGGATCACGGCGTTGGCGATCTTGGGATCGGCGACGAGAACGTCCTTGGCCTCGCGCGGCAGATCGACCACTACCGACTTGCCAACGCCGAGCGAGACGGAACGCGTCTTGGCGGCGATGCTGCTCGTCACCGCGACATCTGCGTTCTTGTCGGGATCGGTCGCGCTGGCAAGGGCAGGGATCAGCATCAGCGCAGTGATCGCCGACAATGACAGCGCGCGGACCAGCGTGGTCGACGTCGCCATTTGTTTCGCACCCGTCGTCATATCGAAGCCCCCATCACTTCTGTGTCGTCAGAGAGCTCGGGATGCCGAAGCGCACCACCTTGATGCTCTCGCCCCGCTTCGGGGCATGGTCTCTGGTCTCGTCGGTCTGCTCGTTGACGTCGGCGATGCTGCGCAGCGCCAGCGCCAGCGTGCCGCTCTGCCGGGCGCGCGCCAGCGTCTCGGCCTGCTCGGGCTTGAGCTCGAGGGTCACGGTCTTGCCGACGAGGGAGTTGTTGCCGTCCTTCTCCTTCGGCGCCTGGTCGATCGCCAGCACGCGGACGTTGGACAGCAGGATTTCAGTGGTGACGATATCGCGGCCGCCTTGCTGATCGGGATTCTTGTCGCGACGCGACAGGATCACATCGACGCGGTCGTTCGGCAGAATGAAGCCGCCGGCGCCGGTCTCCGGCGAGATTTCGGTGGAGATCGCGCGCATGCCGGAGGGCAGGATCGCGGCCATGAAGCCGCTTCCATTGGCCTTGACCAGCTTTTGCTCGCGGATCGGCTCGCCGACGATGAAGGGCGCGCGTGCGATCGAACCGATAACGTCATTCATGGCATTGGCGTTGGCGTCGTGACGGATGAACGCGCTGCTTGCAGTTTCAGCCGGCCAGCGCTGCCACTGGATGTCTTCGGCCTTGACCGATTGACCGAGTCCGATGTCGGACTTTGCGACCAGCACTTCGACGGTCGGCAGTTGCGCGACGGGCGGCGCGACCGGCGCCGGTTTGCGATCGCCAACGCTCGCCAGATACATGGCCGCGAGGCCTGCGACGCCGGCGATGCCGAGGACCACGATGCGTGCCGTTTTCATGCGATTGTCTGAATGCCCTTCACACAGGGCAATCGCGTCCTTGCGGCACTGACAGCCCTTCCCGGGAGCATCACTACGGCCGCAAAAGTATAAGGGAACTTGATGGAAGGTCCGGACAATTAAGGGATTGGTGGGGATGGTGAACGGCGAGTTATCGATGCTGTCGCATCTCCGCAGAATCCCGGAGATCGTGCGCGCGCAACGTGTGCGACGTGGGGGCCGCAACGCGGCGTCACGGCCGGTCGGCCGTGGTTAATGTCGCCTACGCGCAAGCCCGCGCGTACGGATCAGAGCGCGGCCTTCAGCGCGGCAAATCCACGGTCGAGATCGGCCTTGAGGTCGTCGAGATTCTCGAGCCCGATATGCAGCCGCAGCGTCGGCCCGCCCGGCGACCATTTGGTCGCGGTGCGATAGTCGCTGCAGTCGAACGGGATCGCGAGGCTTTCGAAGCCGCCCCAGGAAAAGCCCATGCCGAACAGGGTGAGCGCGTTCAGCATTGCATCGACCGCGGTCTGCGGCACCGGCTTCAGCACGATGCTGAACAGCCCGGAGGCGCCGGTGAAGTCGCGTTTCCAGATCGCGTGCCCGGGATCGGTGTCGAGGGCAGGGTGCAGCACGCGATCGACCTCGGGCCGCGCGCTGAGCCAGCGCGCGATCTCGAGTCCGGAGCGGTGGTGCTGCGCAAGCCGCACCGATAGCGTGCGAACCCCGCGCAGCGCGAGATAGACGTCGTCGGGGCCGGCGCAGACGCCGAGCAGGCGGATCGCCTCCTGGATCAGCGGCCAGGCTTTCGCATTGGCTGCGATGGTGCCGAACATGATGTCGGAGTGGCCGCCGATATATTTGGTGGCGGCCTGCATGCTGATGTCGACGCCCTGTTCGAGCGAGCGGTGATAGAGCGGCGTCGCCCAGGTGTTGTCGTCGATCATGAGCGCGCCGCGGGCGTGCGCCACGGCCGATATCGCCCGCACGTCCGGCATCTCGAACGTCTGCGAGCCGGGCGCTTCGATCAGCACCGCGCGGGTGTTCGGCTTGAACAGCGTCTCGATGCCGGCGTCGACCAGCGGATCGAAATAGCTGGTCTCGATGCCGTAGCGCTTGAGCATGTTGTCGCAGAAATTGCGGGTCGGCCGATAGGCATTGTCGCACACCAGGAGGTGTTCGCCGGCCTTCAGCACGGCAAGCAGCGTGGTGCTGATCGCCGCCAGTCCCGACGGGGCAAGGCCGACGCCGGCGCATTGCGGGCCTTCCAGTGCCATCAGCACGTCCTGCAGCGCCCGCGTGGTCGGGCTGCCATGGCGCCCATAGGTAAATTCGGCGCGATGGGCGTGGAGGTCCTCCGCGGTCGGATAGAGCACGGTCGAGCCGTGAAACACCGGCGGATTGACAAAGCCCTTCTGGGCCTTGGTGTCGCGGCCGGCCGTGACCAGACGGGTCGCGGCCTGTTGCGGGTGGGAGGGCGTGGAGCCGTCGGAGGAGGTCATGGAGCGCTGCCGTTAGACTTTAGACTTGTTGCCGCAGCCGTGCCGCGTCGGGAAGACAGGGCCGGGCAGGGAGGTGTTACTAACAAGAGGCAGAAGACATGCGTCAACCCCTTGACCCGGCTCGTCAGTCGCTATGTGATGCGGCGCAACTACCAGTCGCCGCACGTTGAGGGGCCTGCCGCGACCTACGATCCGTTGCCCGACCGGTTTGCAGGTCAAACTGCCGGTCAAAGCGGCATTTTTGCTGCAAGGGATCATTGGGATGGCCCGTGAACGCGAGGCGATCACAAAGCAAACGTCCACCGGACGACCCTGAAAGGCCCCGCCCATGAAACGCGTATCCTTGGCTGTCACCCTTGCCGCTGCCGCCGCCCTGTCGGTCCAGGCCGCCTCGGCGCAAACCCTCAAGACGGTCAAGGACCGAGGCCAGCTGTCCTGCGGCGTCAGCGGCGGCCTGCCGGGCTTCTCGTCGCCGGACGACAAGGGGAACTGGACCGGCATCGACGTCGACATCTGCCGTGGCCTCGCGGCGGCGATCTTCGACGATCCGTCCAAGGTCAAGTTCGTGCCGCTGTCGGCCAAGGACCGCTTCACCGCGCTGCAGTCGGGCGAGATCGACGTGCTGTCGCGCAACACCACCTGGACGCTGTCGCGCGATACCTCGCTCGGCGCCAACTTCACCGGCGTGACCTATTATGACGGGCAGGGCTTTCTGGTGAAGAAGTCGCTGAAAGTGAACTCGGCGCTGGAGTTGAACAGCGCGTCGGTCTGCGTGCAGACCGGCACCACGACCGAGCAGAACCTCGCCGACTACTTCAAGGGCAACAACATGAAGTACGAGGTGATCGCGTTCGCCGGCGCCGACGAGACCGTGAAGGCCTACGAGACCGGCCGCTGCGACGTGTTCACCTCCGACGTGTCCCAGCTCTATGCGCAGCGGCTGAAACTCGCCAACCCGGCCGACCACGTCGTGCTGCCCGAGATCATCTCCAAGGAGCCGCTCGGCCCGATGGTTCGCCATGGCGACGACCAGTGGTTCGACATCGTGAAGTGGGCGCTGTTCGCCCAGATCAATGCCGAGGAACTCGGCGTCACCCAGAAGAACGTCGACGAGATGGCCAAGTCGGACAAGCCCGACCTCAAGCGCGCCTTCGGCACCGACGGCAATCTCGGTGAGCAGCTCGGCCTGACCAAGGACTGGTTCTCCCGCATCATCAAGGCCGTCGGCAATTACGGCGAGATGTACGATCGCAACGTCGGCGCCGGATCGAAGCTGCAGATCGCACGCGGGCTCAACAATCTCTGGAACAAGGGCGGCATCCAGTACGCGCCTCCGATCCGCTGATCGGCGACGAGGCGGCTGCGGCGATGACGACCGAGCCCCGAAAACCACCGCCGCAGTTCATCTTCCGCCTGAAGCGCGCGCTCGGCGGCCAGTCCGGCTGGACTGGCCTTGCCGTGCAGATCGTGTTCGCGGCGGTGTTGGCCTGGGTCGCCTATGAGATCGTGGCCAATGCCCGCGCCAACCTGGAGACGCAGCGCATTGCCTCCGGGTTCGGCTTTCTCAAAAACAATGCGGGCTTCGATGTCAGCCTGAACCTGATCCCGTATTCGGGATCGGACACCTACACGCGGGTGTTCTTTGTCGGCCTGTTCAACACGCTGCTGGTTGCGGGCATTGGCATCGTCTTCGCCACCATCATCGGCTTCATCGTGGCGCTGTGCCGGCTGTCGCCGAACTGGCTGCTGGCGCGGCTCGGCGAGATCTATGTCGAGATCGTCCGCAATCTGCCGCTGCTGTTCCAGCTATTGTTCTGGTACCTTGCGGTGCTGGCGGCGCTGCCGGGGCCGCGCCAGAGCATCTCGCTGTTCAACGCCTTCTTCCTCTCCAATCGCGGGCTGGTGATCCCGCGGCCGATCGGCGAGGCCGGGCTTGATCCGTTTCTGATCGCGCTCGCGATCGCCATCGCAGGCGCGCTGGCGCTGCGCGGCTACGCAAGGCGGGCGCTGTTTCAACGCGGGCAGGCGATCCGGATCTGGCCCTATGTGCTCGGCCTGCTGGCCGGATTGCCGCTGGTGACGACGCTGGTGTTCGGCTTGCCCATGACCTTCGAGCTGCCGCAACTCAAGGGCTTCAACTTCGCCGGCGGCGCACGGGTCATTCCGGAGCTGGTTGCGCTGGTGGTCGCGCTATCGACCTATACGGCGGCCTTCATCGCCGAGATCGTCCGCGCCGGAATTCTGTCGGTCCATAAGGGACAGATGGAAGCCGGCTCGTCGCTCGGCCTGTCGCGCGGCACCACCTTGCGGCTGATCGTCGTACCCCAGGCGATGCGCGTCATCGTTCCGCCGCTGACCAACCAGTATCTCAACCTGACCAAGAATTCGTCGCTGGCGGTCGCGATCGGCTATCCCGACCTGGTCTCGGTATTTGCCGGCACGACGCTGAGCCAGACCGGCCAGGCGATCGAGATCATCGCCATCACCATGGGCGTGTACCTGCTGATTTCGCTGGTCACCAGCGCGATCATGAGCGTCTATGGCTGGCGCATCAACCGGAGCCTTGGGGCATGACCGACGTCACCGCGTCATCCTTTGTTAGGCAGGACCTGGTGCCCGAACGCCGGGCGCCGGTGAAGACCACCGGCCTCGTCGGTTTCATCCGCACGCGGCTCTTGAATTCGCCGACCAACATCCTGCTGACGATCCTGGCGCTGGGGCTGCTCTGGTACACGATCGTTCCCGCATTCAGGTTCCTGCTGGTCGATGCGGTCTGGAGCGGCAAGGACCGCAATGCATGCCTCGCCGAGACCGCCGGCCGTCAGGTCGGCGCCTGCTGGCCCTACATCCAGGCCAAGCTCACCCAGCTGATCTATGGCTTCTATCCGGAAGCCGAGCGCTGGCGCGTCAACCTGACCTTCGTCCTCGCGGCCGTCCTGTTGCTGCCACTCCTTATTCCGCGCCTGCCGACGAAGGGCCTGAATGCGGGCCTGTTCTTCTTCGCGTTTCCGGCGGTCGCCTTCTTCCTGCTGCGCGGCGGCGGACTAGCCGGTTTCGGCGTCAGCTGGGTCGCGAGCCTGTTGCAGCTGTTCGACGACAGCATCGTCAATGCGGGGCAGGTGCTGGTCAATCTCAGCCGGAATTCGGCGATCGGGCCGCTGCTGTGGGCCGTCGGCAAGATCATCGTGCTCGTCGGCAGCCTGATCGGCTGGCTGATCTTTCCGCTGACCTCGCTGCGCGAGCAGCTCCAGATGTCGAGCCAGCCGTTGTGGTTCGACTTCCTGCTCACTACGGCGATCGTCTCGCTGATCCTGTTTTTCCTCGGCGGCGGCATGCGAACCGGACAACGGGCGCTGCTGGGGAGTCTCGCAAGCTTTGCCGGCATCGCGATCGTGATCAAGCTGATGGGGCTCGACCGCGGCGGACTGCCCATCGTCGACACCAGGCTGTGGGGCGGCCTTCTGGTGACGCTGGTGGTGTCGGTCACCGGCATCGTTACCTCGATGCCGATCGGGATCGCGCTGGCGCTGGGCCGCCGCTCGACCATTCCGCTGATCCGGATCTTCTCGATCGCCTTCATCGAGTTCTGGCGCGGCGTGCCGCTGATCACGGTGCTGTTCTTCGCAACCTACATGCTGCCGCTGTTCCTGCCGGGCAATTTCAACGTCGACGGGCTGGTCCGCGCGCTGATCGGCATCGCGCTGTTTGCCGGCGCCTACCAGGCCGAGGTGGTGCGCGGCGGCCTTGCCGCGATCCCGCGCGGGCAGGGCGAGGCGGCGAGCGCGCTCGGTCTGTCCTGGTGGAAGACCACGTCGCTGATCGTGATGCCGCAGGCGCTGCGCCACGTCATTCCGGGTCTCGTCAACAGCTTCATCGCGCTGTTCAAGGACACCTCGCTGGTTTCGATCGTCGCGCTGTTCGACCTCCTGGGGTCGTTGCATGCGACGTTCTCCGATCCGACCTGGTCGACGCCGACCACGGCCTTTACCGGCTTCGCTTTCGCTGGAATGATCTACTTCGTGTTCTGCTTTGGAATGTCGCGCTACTCGCTGTTCGTCGAAAACCGGCTCAACGCTCACCGCCGCCACTGAACAAGGTCACCATGTCCACAACCCCGATCGTCAACATTTCTGCTCTCAACAAATGGTACGGCGACTTCCACGTGCTGCGCGACATCAACCTGGAGGTCGGCAAGGGCGAGCGCATCGTGATCTGCGGCCCGTCCGGTTCGGGCAAGTCGACCCTGATCCGCTGCATCAACGCGCTGGAGGAGTTCCAGGAGGGCGAGATCGTGGTCGACGGTATCGACCTCGGCCCGAGCCTTCGCCGTGTCGACGAGGTCCGCCGCGAGGTCGGCATGGTGTTCCAGAGCTTCAACCTGTTCCCGCATCTCACCGTGCTCGACAATTGCACGCTGGCGCCGATCTGGGTGCGCAACATCCCGAAGAAGGATGCCGAGGCCACCGCGATGAAGTTCCTCGAGCGGGTCAAGATCCCGCATCAGGCCAACAAGTTTCCAGGCCAGATGTCGGGCGGTCAGCAGCAGCGCGTTGCGATTGCCCGTGCACTGACCATGAATCCGAAGGTGATGCTGTTCGACGAGCCGACCTCGGCGCTCGACCCGGAGATGGTCAAGGAAGTGCTCGACACCATGGTCGATCTTGCCAAGGAGGGCATGACCATGCTGGTCGTCACCCATGAAATGGGCTTTGCCCGCGAGGTCGCCAACCGCGTCGTGTTCATGGACGCGGGCCAGATCATCGAATCGAACACGCCGCAGGAATTCTTCGCCAACCCGCAGCATGCGCGGTCGAAGCTGTTCCTGAGCCAGATATTGCGGTGATTTCTGCGGTCATTGCGAGCCACCCAGTCGACGCAAAGCGCCGCCGGATGACAGGCTCCGCGAAGCAATCCAATCTTCCGCATCGGAAGCATGGATTGCTTCGTCGCAATAGCTCCTCGCAATGACGTCTGCGGGACGCCATTCGCTCCCTCAGACCAGCGGCAGCTCGATGTTGCTGCGCTTTTCCAGCCATTCCGGGACCGGCAGATTCTTCGAGCGCATGAAGGCCGGGTTGAACAGCTTGGACTGATAGCGGTTGCCGGAATCGCAGAGAATTGTGACGATGGTCTTGCCGGGGCCGAGCTGCTTGGCGAGCTGGATCGCGCCGGCGATGTTGACGCCGGTCGAGCCGCCGAGGCACAGGCCTTCGTGCTCCAGAAGGTCATAGATGATGGTCACGGCTTCCTCGTCGGAGATCAGGAACGCGGTGTCGACCTTCGCCGTCTCGACCACAGGCGTGACGCGTCCGAGCCCGATGCCTTCAGTGATCGAGTCGCCCGGCGTCGATTTGACCTGTCCATTCTTGAACAGTTCGTACATCCCGAAGCCGTGCGGATCGGCGCAGGCGGTGACGATGGCCGGGTTCTTTTCCTTCAGGTAGCGGCTGACGCCGGCAAGCGTGCCGCCGGTGCCGACCGAACAGATGAATCCGTCGACCTTGCCGTCGGTCTGCTGCCAGATTTCCGGTCCGGTCGAGTCGTAATGCGCCTTGGGATTGTCGAGGTTGTTCCACTGGTCGGCGAACAGCACGCCGTTCGGTTCGGTCTTGCGCAGCTGCTCGGCAAGACGCTTGCCGAGATGCTGATAGTTGTTCGGATTGGCGAAGGGCAGCGCCGGCGCCTCGACGAGTTCGGCACCGCACAGCCGCAGCATGTCCTTCTTTTCCTGGCTCTGCGTCTCCGGAATGACGATCAGGGTGCGGTAGCCGCGCGCACTCGCTACGACCGCGAGCCCGATCCCGGTATTGCCTGCGGTCGACTCGACCACGAGGCCGCCGGGCTTCAGCGCGCCGCGCCTCTCGGCCTCCAGGATCATCCATTTGCCGGCACGATCCTTCACCGACTGGCCCGGGTTCATGAATTCGGCCTTGCCGAGAATGGTGCAGCCGGTCAGTTCGGACGCGCGTTTCAGCTTGATGAGGGGGGTGTTGCCGATCGCTTCGATGACGTCTTTGTTGAATATCATGTCGGGGAATTTCTTTGCCGGTCTGTGTCTTGCTTGGCGAACCTAGTGTGCTGATCGAAAAAGGGAAGGGCTTTTGCACTGCGGCAAGACACGGGTTCAACGGGTTTGACGTCGCACGCGCGGATGGGACGGGCTCGGGGAGAACGCCGTTGTGCGGCGGTCGGGTTGGCCAGCAGAATCATCCTGTGGTCCGCGGTTTCGCACGAGGTGCGCGCTCTCGGCCAATCAAGGCCTGACGGCGCGGTGCGCGGTGGCGCGAGTTTGGCGCCGCGCCGGCACATCTTGGGATCAAATGCAACAGGAGCCGAAAAATCCCCATGAAATCTTTGTAAGAATCGTGACTTCCGGCACGGGTCCGAAACGCGCGGAAATGCCGTAAAAAATAGGGAAAAGTCGGCATTCAAGGTAGCCACGAATCGCTTGCGATGCGACGCCACGCAATCGTGACGGGGCTGTCCGCCCCATTGTCCCAAGGGTAGGATGGGACAGGCAGGTTCCATTGGAAGCATACCCCCGTGAACGTCACCCAGACCATCGCTGAACGCGTCATTCGTGCGCCACAGGCGAAGTCTGGCTTCGGCGGAGAATGGGTGTGACCCAGCCCGTGTCCGTGATGGTGCCTGGAGGCCGGTTCGGCCTCGCCGTCCGCGCGCGCCGGCTCGCGGGACGCTCGCTCGTTGCGCTCGGCCTGGCCGTTGGTTCTGCCGGCTGCATTCTGACCCAGGACATCCCTGATCCGGCGCTCGACGTGCCACAGGGCTACAAGGCCGCGCGGCTCGGCCGGCCGGGCGATGCGCTTCCGACGCTCGATTGGTGGCGGGGCTTCCGCTCCAGGGAGCTGACGCAGCTGATGGAGGAGGCGCAGACCGTCAACCTCGACATCGCGGCTGCGGTTGCACGCTTCCGCCAGGCCGACGCGCTGGCGCGGCAGGCCGGCGCGGCGCTGCTGCCGACCCTCAATCTCAACGGATCGGAAACCTACTCGCGCACCTCCGGCTCCAGCGCCAGCGGCCTCACCAATGGCGGGCGCGAGGTGGTGAACTACAACGCCTCGCTGAGCGCCAGCTATCAGCTCGACTTCTGGGGCCAGAACCGCGACGCCGCGCAGGCGGCGGAGGAGACCGCCGTCGCCAACCGGTTCGACCGCGAGGTGGTGGCGCTGACCGCGCTGGCGAGCGTCGCCAATGCTTATTTCACCGTGCTGGCGACGCAGGACCGGCTTCGCACCGCGCAGAGCAACATCGCCAGCGCCGAGCGCATCCTCAATGCGATCAAGGAGCGCTTCAAGGCCGGCACCGGCTCCGATCTCGACGTCGCGCAGCAGGAGAGCGTGCTCGCCAACCAGCGCGCGCTGGTGCCGCCGCTGCGGCAGACGCTCGCCCAGAATATCAACGCGCTCGCGGTGCTGGTGTCGCGGCCGCCGGAAAGCGTGCGCGTCTCCGGCGGCTCGCTCAACGCCGTTGCGATCCCGCGCGTCACGCCGGGCCTGCCGTCTGAATTGCTGACCCAGCGTCCCGATATCCGCCGGCAGGAAGCGCAGCTCTCATCCGCCACCGCCAATGTCGGCAGCGCGCGGGCGCAGTTCTTCCCGAGCATCCAGCTGACCGGAACGGGCGGCTACCAGAGCCAGGCGCTGGTCTCGCTGTTCCAGCCGCATGCCGCCTTTTTCAACTTGGTCGGCAGCATGACCCAGCCGATTTTCGACGGCGGCCGGATCCTCGGCAATTTCGAATACACCAAGGCGAAGCAGGACGAGTTGCTGCAGACCTACCGCAAGACGGTGGTGCAGTCGTTCACCGACGTCGACAACGCGCTGGTCGCGATCCGCGAGACCACGCGGCGACTGCAGCTGCAGCGGGACGTGCTGTCGTCGTCGCGGCGCGCCTTCGACCTCGCCGAGCAGCAGCTCAAGGCCGGCACCGCCGATATCGTAACTGTGCTAAACACGCAGCTGACTTTGTTCCAGGCGGAAGATGCCTATTCGCAGGCCCAACTGGCCCGGCTATTGGCGATCGTGAGCCTGTATCAGGCCTTGGGGGGCGGCTGGGAACCGAAGATGGAAAGACCGGTCGATGCTCTTTAAGCCCGACTCGACGGACGACGAGAAACGCACGGCGCCGCGCAAGCGGAGCCTTCTCTCGCGCCTGCTCGGGCGCATGGTGTCCCTGCTGATCACGCTCGTGATTCTGGGCGGGCTCGGCTATCTCGGCTGGCTCGCCTTCCAGCCCAAGCAAAATGGAGGCGGCGGGCGCGGCGCGGGCGGGCGGCCCGACCTGCCGGTGCCGGTGCTTGCGGCCACGCCGCATGTGCAGGACGTGCCGGTCTATCTCGACGGCGTCGGCTCAGTGAGGGCGTTGAACACGGTTACCGTGCGTTCCCAGGTCGACGGCAAGCTGATCGCGGTGAATTTCGTCGAGGGGCAGGACGTCAAGAAGGGTGACGTGCTCGGCGAGATCGATCCTGCGATCTATCAGGCGCAATACGACCAGGCGGTGGCCACGAAGGCCAAGGACGAAGCGCTGCTCGCCAATCAGAAGATAGACCTTGCCCGCTACGAGCAGCTCGCCGCCAGCAACGCGGGCTCCAAGCAGCAGGCCGATACACAACGCGCGCTGGTGGCGCAGCAGCAGGCCATCATCAAGGCCGATCAGGCCCAGATCGACAACATGCGAGCCACGCTGGGCTACACCAAGATCGTGGCGCCGATCTCCGGGCGCGCCGGCTTGCGCCAGGTCGACCAAGGCAACATCATCCACGCCTCCGACACCACCGGGCTCGTGATCCTGACCCAGCTGCAGCCGATCGCCGTGTGGTTCAGCCTGCCGCAGCAGCAGATCATGCGCGTCAACGCCGCGGCGGCGAAGGGCCAGCTCGCGGTCGATGTGTTCGGCAATGACGGCGTCACCGTGATCGATACCGGCAAGCTGACCGGCATCGACAACCAGGTCGATCCGACCACCGGCACGCTGAAGCTGAAGGCCGAATTCCCCAACACCAGCTACCAGCTCTGGCCCGGCCAGTTCGTCAATGTGCGGCTCAAGGTCGAGACCCTGCCGCAGGCGATCGTGGTGCCGACCTCGGCGGTACAGCGCGGTCCGGCCGGCACCTTCAGCTACGTGATCGGCGAGGGCGACATCGTCACCGCCAAGCCGGTCACGGTCACCCAGCAGAACGAGCATGAGGCCGTCATCGCCAGCGGCCTGACCACGTCGGACCGGGTCGTGACGACGGGCTTTGCCAATCTCGCCGATGGCGCGAAGGTCGTGGTCGGCAAGGATGACGGGCCGCCGGCCGCCGATCTCGCGCCGCGCAAGCGCAGCCGCAACCCTGACGGCAAGCGCGGGGCGCAAGGCGCTGGTCAAGGCGAAGGGCAGGGCAAGGACGGCAAGAAGGACTGGCAAGGCAAGGACGGCGAGCATCGCGGCCGGCACGAACATAGCGAAGGCGATCAGAAGGGGCAGACCGGACCGGCGCCCGCGCCGGCAGCAGGGGGCGAACAGTCGGGCGGCGCGCCGAAGGCGCAGCCATGACCGGCATCCAGACTTCGTAATGTCCGTTCTTACAGCGAGCACGCAGCCATGAGCGTCTCCGAACCGTTCATCCGCCGGCCGATCGCCACCTCGCTGCTCGGCATCGCCCTGATGATCGGCGGTGCGCTCGGCTATTGGGCGCTGCCGGTCTCGGCGCTGCCGCAGGTCGACTTCCCGACCGTGCAGGTGACGACGCAACTGCCCGGCGCGAGCCCCGACGTGGTGGCCTCGCTGATCACGGCGCCACTGGAGCGGCAACTCGGGCAGATCCCGTCACTGTCGTCGATGAACTCGACGAGCTCGTTCGGCGTCAGCCAGATCTCGCTGCAGTTCGACCTCAACCGCGACATCGACGGCGCCACGCAGGATGTGCAGGCCGCGATCAACGCCGCCGCCGGCATCTTGCCGAAGACGCTGCCGTATCCGCCGGTCTACGCCAAGGTGAACCCGGCGGACGCGCCGGTCATGACGCTCGCGCTGACCTCGGAGACGATCTCGCTGCGGGCGATGAGCGATCTCGCCGACACCATCCTCGGCCAACGGCTGAGCCAGATTTCCGGCGTCGGCCGGGTCTCGATCCTCGGCGGCCTGAAGCCGGCGGTGCGCGTGCAGGCCGATCTGGCCCGGCTTGCGGCCTATGGCATTGCGATGGAGGATCTGCGCAACGCGATCGCCGGCGCCAACGTGTCTGGGCCGAAGGGATCGCTCGACGGCGCCCAGCAATCCTACACCATCGCCGCCAACGACCAGATCGCCGCCGCCGACGCCTACCGGCCGATCATCATCGCCTATCGCAACGGCTCGCCGGTCACGATCGGCGACGTTGCCCAGATCGTCGATGGGCTGGAGAACGACCGCACCGGCGGCTGGTACCAGGGCACGCCGGCCGTCATCATCGACATCCAGCGCCAGCCGGGCGCCAATGTCATCGACGTCGTCAAGCAGATCCGCGGCGAAATCCCGCGGCTGCAGCGGGCGGTCCCGGCCGGCGTCAAGCTGACCATCGTCTCCGACCGTACCGTGACGATTCGCGCCTCGGTGCGCGACGTGCAGTTCACGCTGATCCTGAGTGTCGTGCTGGTGACACTGGTGGTGCTCCTGTTCCTGCGGTCGCTGCGCGCGACCCTGATCGCCGGCGTCGCGCTGCCGCTGTCGCTGATCACGAGCTTCGGCATCATGTATTTCGCGGGCTTCAGCCTCGACAACCTGTCGCTGATGGCGCTGACCATCGGAACCGGGTTTGTGGTCGACGACGCCATCGTCATGATCGAGAACATCGTCCGCCACATGGAAGGCGGCGAGACGGTGATGGAGGCCTCGCTGAAGGGTGCCAGCGAGATCGGCTTCACCGTGATCTCGCTGACGGTGTCGCTGATCGCGGTGTTCATCCCGCTGCTGTTCATGTCCGGCCTGGTTGGTCGCATGTTCCGCGAATTCGCGCTCACCTTGACGATCGCGGTGGTGACCTCGGCGATCGTCTCGCTGACGCTGACGCCGATGATGTGCTCGCGGCTGCTCAAGAACATCCATGAGGAGATGGCGGTCCCGGGCCTGGCCGCGGTCAGCCGTTTCATCGACCGCATGGTGGAGTTCTACCATCGAACGCTGCTCTGGGTGCTGCGGCGCCAGCGCGCGACGCTGCTGGTGACGTTCGCGACCATCGCGTTGACGCTGATCATGTATGTGTTGGCGCCGAAGGGTTTTCTGCCGCTGCAGGACACCTCGTCGATCACGGCGGTGACCGAGGCCGGACCCGACGTCTCGTTCGCCGAGATGCAGCGGCGTCAGAGCGCGGTCTCAAACATCATCAAGGCCGATCCTGATGTGGTTGGCGTGGTCTCGGTGATCGGCTCGGGCTCGGTCAATCCGACCACCAATGTCGGCCGTCTGGTGATGACGCTGAAGCCGCTCGACGAGCGGCGCGAGGGCGTCGTCAAGGTGATCGAGCGCCTCAAGCAGAAAGTCGCGGCGGTGCCCGGCATGACGGTGTACTTCCAGCCGGTGCAGGACGTGCAGATCTCGACCCAGTCGAGCCGCTCGCAATACCAGTACACGCTCACCGCGACCGACGCCGCCGAGGTCTCGCAATGGGCGCAAAAGCTCGTCGCCGAGATGCGGCGCGACCCGATCTTCCGCGATGTCTCCTCGGAGGCGCAGGAGGGTGGCCTGCGCGCGGCGCTCGACGTCAACCGCCAGCGTGCCGGCCAGCTCGGCGTCAGTCTGCAGGGCGTCACCGACACGCTGAACGATGCCTTCGCGCAGCGGCAGATCTCGACGATCTACGGCCAGGCCAACCAGTACCGCGTCGTGCTCGAAGCGCTGCCGATGTATCAGCGCGACCCGTCGATCCTCGACAAGCTCTATCTGCCCGGCGCCAACGGCGCGCAGGTGCCGCTGTCGGCGGTGGCGACGCTGGTCCGGACCACGGCGCCGCTCGCGATCTCGCACCAGGCGCAATTCCCGTCGGTCTCGCTCAGCTTCAACCTGGCGCCGGGCGAGGCGCTGGGCGACGCGGTCGCGGCCGTAAAAGCCATCGAGAGCAGGATCGGGATGCCCGGCAGCATCGTCGGGATCTATTCCGGCGACGCCGCCGAATTCGCGCGCTCGCTCGCCGGGCAGCCCTGGCTGATCCTGGCGGCGATCATCACGATCTACATCGTGCTCGGCGTGCTCTATGAGAGCTACATCCACCCGATCACCATCCTGTCGACGCTGCCTTCAGCCGGCGTCGGCGCCATCCTCGCCTTGATGCTGTGCGGGCAGGACCTCTCGGTGATCGGCCTGATCGGCATCATCCTGTTGATGGGCATCGTCAAGAAGAACGCGATCATGATGATCGACTTCGCGCTGGAGGCCGAGCGTCACCAGGGCATGTCGTCCTATGACGCCATCGTGCAGGCCTGCCTGCTGCGCTTCCGCCCGATCATGATGACGACGCTGGCGGCGCTGTTCGGCGCGCTGCCGCTCGCGATCGAAAGCGGCACCGGCGCCGAACTGCGCTTCCCGCTCGGCATTTCGATCATCGGCGGCCTGCTGCTGAGCCAGTTGCTGACGCTCTACACCACGCCGGTGATCTATCTGGCGCTCGACCGCCTCAACCGCCGGATCGAGCGGGCCGTGCCGGAGCCGGGTCCCAGCGGCCCGCCGATCGCGGGCGCCACCGAGGGCATGCAGTGATCTCGATCTCGGAGCCCTTCATCCGCCGGCCGGTGGGCACCACCCTGCTTGCGATCGGGCTGTTCCTGGTCGGGATCGTCGCCTACCATTTCCTGCCGGTGTCGTCGGTCCCGAATGTCGATTTCCCGACCATCCGGGTGTCGGCGAGCCGGCCGGGGGCCGATCCCTCGGTGATGGCCGCGACCGTTGCCGCACCGCTGGAGCGCAAGCTCGGCACTATTTCGGGCGTCGACCAGATCACCTCGACGAGCTCGCTCGGCACCACCAGCATCCAGGTGCAGTTCTCGATCGGCCGCAACATCGACCGCGCCGCGCGCGACGTGCAGGCCGCGATCAACGCCTCGCTCGCCGATTTGCCGAGCGACCTGCCGTCGCTGCCCAGGTTCCGCAAGGCCAACCCGGCCGCGTCGCCGGTATTCGTGCTGGCGCTGACCTCGAAGACGATCTCGACCAGCGCGATGTACGACGTCGCCGACACGGTGCTGGCGCAGCGCATCTCGCAGGTGCCGGGAGTGGGCGAGGTGACCGTCAGCGGCGCCGACCAGCCGGCGGTGCGCATCGCGCTCAACCCGGTGTCGCTGGCGAACGCCGGAATCGCGACCGACGACGTCCGGCTCGCGATCATCAATGCCAACCCGCTGGGGCCGGTCGGCATCTTCAATGGCGGCCGGCTGAGCGAGACGCTCTCGATCAACAAGCAGATGCGCACCGCGGCCGAATTCCGCGACGTCGTCATCAAGAGCTCGAACGGCAATTACGTCCGCCTCGCCGACGTCGCCGAGGTCGAGGATTCCGTGCGCAACTCGCGCTCGATCGCCTGGTTCAACAAGCAGCCGGCGGTGCTGATCCAGATCACCAAGCAGGGCGACGCCAACGTCATCGACACCGTCGACGGCGTTCGCAGGATGCTGCCGGAACTGAAGAAATGGATTCCGGCGGGCGTCGAGATCTCGACCCTGGTCGATCGCACCGGAACGATCCGCGCCAGCGTCGAGGACATGCAGTTCACGCTGCTGGCGACCGCTGTGCTTGTGATGATCGTGGTGTTCGTGTTCCTGCGCCGGGTGGTGCCGACGATCGCCGCCGGCGTGTCGGTGCCGCTGGCGCTGGCCGGCACCTGCGCCGGGATGTGGCTCGCCGGCTTCTCGATCGACAATCTGTCGCTGATGGCGCTGGCGATCTCCGTCGGCTTCGTGGTCGACGACGCCATCGTGATGATCGAGAACATGTACCGCAATCTCGAGCAGGGCATGGCGCCGTATCCGGCCGCGGTCGAAGGCGCCAAGCAGATCGGCTTCACGGTGCTGTCGATCTCGCTGTCGCTGATCGCGGCCTTCACGCCGCTGATCTTCATGGATGGCATCGTCGGGCGGCTGCTGCGCGAATTCTCGCTGACGCTGGTGTTCGCGATCGCGGTCTCGACCGTGGTGTCGCTGACCATCACGCCGATGATCTGCGCGCATTACATCAGGGAGGCGACCTCGGATCACGCCACCTGGTACGACCGCGTCATCGAAGGCACGCTGTCCCGTGTCGTGGCGTTCTACGCATCGACGCTGCGGATCGTGCTCGGCTATCCCTTCCTGACCCTGGTGGTGTTCTTCGCCACCGTCGCGCTGACGGTGACGCTCTACATCAAGACGCCGAAGGGCTATTTTCCGACCGACGACAGCGGCTTTGTGATCGGCTCGACGCGGGCGTCGGCGGATATCTCGTTCCAGGCGATGCTTCAGCTGCAGCAGCGGCTCGCCGACATCGTGATGGCCGACCCCGCGGTCGCCGGCATCGGCTCGTCGGTCGGCTCCGGCGGCGGTCCGGGCGGCGCCACCTCCAACCGCGGCACCATGTTCATCAGCCTGAAGCCGCCGGAGGAGCGGGGCGGCCTGTCGACCGCGCAGGTGATCGACCGGCTGCGCCGCAACCTGTTCATGGTGCCGGGCATCCGCCTGTTCATGTTCGCCGCCCAGGACATCCGCACCGGCGGCCGGCAGAGCGATTCCGACTACCAGTACACGCTCGCCTCGACCGACCTCGAGCTGTTGCAGAAATGGGCGCCGATCGTGGCCAAGCGCATGGAGACGGTGGAGGGAATCACGGACGTCTCCTCCGACCGCGATCCCGGTGGCCTGCAGCTCAACCTCGTGATCGACCGCAAGACCGCCTCCAGCCTCGGCGTCCGCGTGCAGGACATCGACAACGCGCTCAACAATGCCTTCTCGCAGCGGCAGATCTCGTACATCTACACCCAGCGCAACCAGTACGTGGTGGTGCTCGAGATCGATCCGAAATTCCAGAGCGATCCGTCGAACCTCGAGCGCATCTATGTTGCCGGCGCCAATGACGTGCAGGTGCCGCTGTCGGCGCTGGTGCACTACCAGCGCGGCCTGTCGGCGCTCGCCGTCTATCACTCCGGCGGCTTCCCCTCGACCACGGTGTCGTTCAACCTGCTGCCGGACGTGCCGCTGGAGGTCGCGACGACGAACATCCAGCAGGCGGTCGACGAGCTGCACATGCCCGAGGGCATTCGCGGCAGCTTCGACGGCAATGCCGGCGATTTCAACAAGACCAGCGGGCGGCAGCCGCTGCTGATCCTCGGCGCGCTGGTCGCGATGTATATCGTGCTCGGCGTGCTCTATGAGAGCCTGGCGCATCCGATCACGATCATCTCGACGCTGCCGTCGGCCGGCCTCGGCGCCTTGCTCGCCTTGCAGGTGACCAACACGCCGCTGACGGTGATCGCCTTCGTCGGCATCATCCTCTTGATCGGCATCGTCAAGAAGAACGGCATCATGATGGTCGACTTCGCGCTCGAAGCCGAGCGGCATCAGGGCCTGTCGTCGCGGGACGCGATCTTCGAGGCCTGCCGCGCGCGCTTCCGTCCCATCCTGATGACGACGATGGCCGCGCTGTTCGCCGGCATTCCGCTGGTCATTGCGACCGGCCCGGGCACCGAGCTGCGCCGGCCGCTCGGCATCACCATCATCGGCGGCCTGTTCGTGTCGCAGATCCTGACGCTCTACACCACCCCGGTGATCTATCTGCTGATCGACCGGCTGCGCCAGCGCCGCGAGCCGTCAGGCGTGCACGCACCCGCGGAATAGTTTGAATTGCGCGGTTGCAAGCGTATAGCGGAGCGATGTCCGAACCGACCGAAGCAAAAACCGATATTGTCGCCGAGATCGAGGAGTGCCCGCATTGCGGCAAGCCGCTGCCGCTGTGCATCTGCGACAGCGTTACGCCGATCGAGAGCCGCATCCAGCTCCTGATCCTGATCCATCCGCAGGAGCAGGACAGGGCGCTCGGCACCGCGCGACTGTTGGCGCGGCATTTCGAGAACGCCGTGGTCCGGATCGGGCTGTCCTGGCCGAGCCTTGCCAAGGCGCTCGGCCGGCCGGTGCCCGATCCGTCGCGCTGGGCGGTGCTCTATCTTGGCTCGGCCAAGGTCGAGGATCTCGATACCGATGCCGAGATCGTTGCGATCAACCGCAAGGGCGAACTCGAGCCGCATCAGCGCGCGATCCTCTCCGACATCGAGGGCATCGTGCTGCTCGACGGTACCTGGAGTCAGGCCAAGGCGCTGTGGTGGCGCAATGCCTGGATGCTGAAGTGCCAGCGAGTGATTCTCGGGCCGAAACGGCCCTCGCTCTACGGCCAACTCCGCCGGGAACCGCGCCGCGACGGCCTGGCCACCATCGAGGCGGCCGCGATCCTGCTGGCAGGGCTGGAGAAGCGGCCGGACATTGCCGCGACGTTGTCAGGTAGTTTCGAGCGCATGCTGGCCAGGTTCCGGGAAGTGCAGGCCAAAATGCCGGAATTGGCGCCAAAACCAAAGAAGCGGGATTTCCGGAGGCGCCGGCGTTAGCCATCCGGCTTGGCTGCCTATCGGAGCCAACTGGCGGTTGCGGACGGTCTACCAAGCCAAATGCCTTTGGCGCTGGCGGGGTATTTCTCACTAGCAACCTGATTGTGGGAACCGGACCGCAGTTGGGTGGACTGCCGCTGGCTCGGGAAATTCCGTCCCTTCAGGCGCTGTCGATCGGCGGTGAGCGAGCCTCCGGATGGCGTCGCGCGCGGGCACCTCGATCTTGAAGTAGGTGACGGTCGAGACGACAAGCGTCGTTACGATGAGGACGGTATAGGTCAGCACTGGCCAATGGTCGGGCGCGAAGCGGACGAATACCGCGAAAACGATGAGATGCACCATATAGACCGAGTACGAGATCAGCCCCAAAAAATGCAGAACATGGGACGCCAAAAGGCGAGATGAGGCCGAGGTTTGAGCTGTCGCGGCAAGCACGATGAGTGGCAAGAGAAACAAAACGGCCTGCGACGCCACGAGGCCATAGTAACCCAGTGTCAAAATGACAACGAAACCAGCCCAGATCGCCGCTGAATATCTTGTGCAGAAGACATAGAGCCCGTCCCGCTTCTCAAAGCTTGCGAACACAATCCACCCGGCGGTGAATCCACAAACCCCCCGACACAGATTTACCCAATAGCTCCATTGGCTTTCGGGGACATAGAGCTGGACCGCCAGCGTGCGTACGTCGAAATAGTTCGTGAACATGAGGTGGGCTGCGGTCGACAAGCCCATGATGCACAGCAGCTTCGCTGCTACCGAGCGTGGGGCTCTTAACTGCAGCAGTATTGGAAACAGCAGAATGTAGCAAAACCATTCGACGGAGATCGACCACGCCGGAGTATTCCAATGCACCCCGGATCCTATGATCGGCCATGAATTGAGCAGGGGCAGTTGCAGGACCAGATCGAATACGGCCGCCTCACGCAGATAGTTGGCCGGAGCGAGGAACAGCCACATCGCTCCTGTGATGACGAGCGTTAGCAGATACAATGGATAGAGCCTCGCTATGCGAGCCACCATAAAATTCGAGAACTGAAACGAGTTCCGGGGATAGGCATAGGCGAGCGTGAAGCCGCTCAAGCAAAAAAACAGATCGACGGCCGCATTGGGCCAATTCAGATAATACGGCATCGGCATCTTGAAGTGCGCCAGGGCAACTATTGCTGCAGCCAATCCACGAAGCCCTGTGAGCGCCTTCAGATCTGGCCGCCGCCTATGGATCGGGCCCATGCTCAACCTGTGATACGAATTCCAATCGTCGCAGTCGCAGTGCGAGCTGCAACTTCTAACGTTGCGTCGGTTTGTAGCAACCCTTGCGGGTGTAGATCCTAAGCCAGGGTTACCCGCTCACTAATCGCCACAGCCGGCGACATAAATCTTGGTTTCTCATCTCGCTGCTTGGCCATGCGCTTGGCGTCATGCTTGCTCAACTGCTTCATGAAAGTCGCAGTGGGTGTGGGCCGTCCTCGAATTGCGCAAACGCCAGCATGCGCTCGGCGGCGTCGTTCACTATGAGGGCTTCGCTGCGCTCTTCGAGCCGCCGCGGCATGACGAAGGGAACTGGTACTCAGCCGTGGCGGGGTTTCGATCCGGTATTCTGGCTATGCCGGGAGCCTAGCCAGAACAGACCGGGCACGACAGTTTCGGAAATCACACGGAACGGGAGTTTCGGAAATCTGCGAAAAGGCGACTTGGCCGCCTTGCCTAAGCCCTTGTGGGTCTGTATCAATCCGCCCGCGTCGGGGCCACGTGGCGGAGTGGTTACGCAACGGTCTGCAAAACCGTGTACACCAGTTCAATTCTGGTCGTGGCCTCCACTCATCTCATCAATGGCTTGCAGCCAGCCAATGAGAAGCCGCATTAGCTCGCGGCGTACCAACCTTCAGGAAACGGAATCAGCGGCCACGGCGCCTGGTTGTCATTGGCCGCGCGCGGTGGCGGCTGAATGCGGGGCGAGGGCTGAGCCACAAGATCCTCCTGAGCAATGGGCGCGATCGCCGTTCGCACGGCGTCCAGCAGCAGATCAAATTCGACTTCGCTCATCGCGCTCTCCGAGGTTCGAGAGCGCCATGGTCGCAAAACTGTCTTCGGTCCGGATTGAGCGATTCGTTCGAATTTTATGAAAAGAACGATGGCGCCCGTGTTGGTTAATAAACCGTTGGTGACCCCTTCGGGAACCTAGGTCGGCGTGGCCGCACCTCATGTGAGACAGATCACATCTTGCGAAAAACTCTGCCCGGAATTCCCGGCAAGACTCATAGCCGTCAAATATCGCAGGAATTTTAGGGAGCCGTGACAATGAGGGCGTGCATCGCGGGACGCAGGCCGCCTCGATCCTCGACTCTTGCCGACATGGTTTCTCCAGTGGGCAGCGTTGCGCGCTGCGGGCAGCGCCCAACAGCGCAAATCGCCTCCGCCCGCTGTTGATCGCCTCGGGCCGGAGGAAATTCCCGACGTTTGCGCGCAGTTATGTCAGCCCGGCGAGGTCGTGCGGCAGCATGGTCTTGAACTGCGTCAGCGCCTGCCGCGCCTTCCGCGGTGGCAGCGCGATCGCGTGACGCACGGCGGCGGCTATCAGCGTCATGGTCAGTGCTGAAAAGGTGGCGAGGGCGGCAGTCGGCATGTCGGGCGCAATCCGCCTGATCGCGTCGGACAACAGGCCGGAGAGCACGGCCATGTCGTCCGCATCAAGCTTCTGCAGGGCGCGGTCGGCCTGCGTCGCCTGCCAGATGTCGCGCATGACAGGCTCGCGCATGAACATCTCGTAGTAGCTGTCGACGATCCGGCAAAGCGCCGGGTGCAGGTCGCGCGCGGTCGCCACCGCGGCCAGATCGCGCCTGACGCAATCGCGCCCGACCGCGTTATGGCGTTCGGCCAGGGTGCCGATGATTGCGGCCTTGTCCGGGAAATATTGATAGAGCGAGCCGAATGCGACGCCGCTGCGCGCCACAATGTCGCTCATGCGGAAGGCCTCGCTGCCCTTTTCCGCCATGATCTCGGCCGCGCAGGCGAGGATGCGCTCGAAGCGCTCGCGGCTGCGCTGCTGAGTCGGGGCAAGCCGCGCCAGCCCGGGCAGGGGGACTTCCGCGGGCGCGGCCTTTCGTCTCGACATCTCTCTCTTCCCTGCGATCGGGGTTGACGGCTCTAATACGAGAGTTTATCGCGTTTCACAAATACGAGTATATCTCGCATTTGGAGGCGGAACGATGCGCCAGATCCTGACCTCGGGCTTGCTGTGGTTTTCCGCGCTCGGCTGCGGCTTGCTCGCCGGGCTCTATTTCGCGTTCTCGGCTTTCGTCATGACCGCGCTCGGCCGGATCGATCAGGCTGCCGGCATCTCGGCGATGAACGCGATCAATGTCGATATCGTCCGCTCGCCGTTCATGCCGGTGTTCCTCGGCACCACGCTGTCCTGCGCCGTGCTGGTCGTGCTCGGCGGGCTCAGATGGCAAGAGCCGGGCGCGATTGCGATGATTTGCGGCGGCGGCATCTATGTGGTCGGCATGTTCGTCGTCACGGTCGTCTTCAACGTTCCTCTGAACGATCAGCTTGCGGCTACCGACCCGGTGGGCACGTCGGCGACATCGGTCTGGGCGCGCTATCTCACTGACTGGACCTTCTGGAACCACGTGCGGACCATCGCCTCGCTGGCCGCGACCGCGCTGTTCATCGTCGCCATTGCCGGGCGATAGCCCGCCCCGTTTGCGCGAGGAACTGGGCTATGGCGCCCCTGACAGAATCACGGGCGCGGCGCGACCGCCGCGCTGGCGGTGTTTCCAGGCGCCCGCAGGAGCGGCGGCCGGGCCGGCGGGCTGGGCATGTACCACGCCGGGAGATGGGTAAGCCCTTGTATCGCAGAGGCTTACCGTGCGCGCTAAAGTTTCGCCGGAGGAGCCATTTGGTTCTTTGCAAGGCCGAAAGGCTTTGTTATACGCTGCCCGCTCGCGAACAGATGTTCGCCTATTCCTCGGTAGCTCAGCGGTAGAGCATTCGACTGTTAATCGAATGGTCGCTGGTTCGAATCCAGCCCGGGGAGCCAGTTCGGTCTGGCCCCATCAACAATCACAAGCCCGTGGTCCGCAGCGGACAGGCCGAAAACGTCGTCAAATCGACTCAATAGCCGTCGACACTTGCTCTCGCCGGGTCCTGAGAGGTGATTTTGATGGCCATTAACCTGATCGACCTGTCGATGCCGCAGCCGACGCTGGTTCCGAACGATGCCCCCGACATCAGCGATGATGAGTGCGTTCGCCGGCTCGCGAGGGCCGTCGAGGAGCATGATTCCGAGCATCTCGATGAAGTGGCCCGCCTGATCGGCCGACTCGCCGTCACGATCGAATAGACCGCGCCGTGGAGCGCGTTTTGGAAGCGCGTTTGCGCGCCAGCGGCGTGTTGCGTTTTGGCGGAGCTTGTTCCAAAAGATGGCCCTGTTCTAGCTTCTCCAGCGGCAATGCCGCGACTTGCAGGGTCTCCGCCAATGACCGGTTTTTCGACCGCGCGCCAGTATATGGTCGATGGTCAGGTGCGTCCGAGCGACGTGACCGATGATCGTATTCTCGATGCCATGCTGACCGTGCCGCGCGAGGTCTTCGTGCCGGCCGACAAGCAGGCGCTGGCCTATCTCGACCTCGACCTCGATGTTGCCGAGGGCGGTGCGACGCGGCGCTGCCTGATCACGCCGGCGCTGCTCGCCCGGATGCTCCAGGCCGCCGAGATCAAGTCCACCGACCGCGTCCTGGTGGTCGGCTGCGCGACCGGCTACGCCGCCGCCGTCGTGGCGCGCTTTGCCGCAGACGTCAGCGCGACCGAAAGCGATCCGGCGCTTGCCGAAAAGGCGACCACAGCCTTCGCCCAGCTCGGGATCGAGAATATCACCGTCAAAACGGCTGCGGCCGCCGACGGCAATGCCGCGGGCGCCCCGTTTGACGTCATTATCCTCAATGGTGCGACGGAAATCGTCCCGACCGGGCTGTTCGGCCAGCTCAAGGAGGGGGGCCGGCTGGTCGGGGTGTTCGGCCTGTTGCCGCCGCCGCGCGCCACCCTGGTGACGCACTCCCACGGGGATTTCGGCCATCGCGAGCTGTTCGACGCCTCGGCCCCCGTTTTGCCGGGATTCGAGCGAGTTCCCGCCTTCGTGTTCTGACGCTATCGCGGCGCACCGGCTGATAAAATCCCGTTCCGAATCAGAAGTGTGGCCCGTTTGCCCCATGTGAAGAGTTTCGACCGTGTTCCGTTGCGGGGTAGTTCCGTTGGCCCTAGCTGCGGACTAAGGTGAGGCGGGACTCACTTCGACTGAAGCGACCGCCGGACTGATTTGCGTGTGGAGACGGCGACTACAATGATTGGATTTCCGGGGATGCGTGGGGTGAAGGTTGTCACCGCGGCTGCGACTGCCGTCCTTCTGTTGGCGGAGATGGGCCCTGTGCCCGCACTCGCCGATACAATCGAGGCCGCTTTGGTGCGGTCCTACCAGAACAATCCCCAGCTGAACGCGCAACGCGCGCAGGTGCGGTCAACTGACGAGAACGTTCCGCAGGCACTGTCGGGCTACCGCCCGAAAGTCGCACTGACGGCAAGCGCGGGGTACCAATACACCGATACGCTGACGACACAGGGCGGCGACGCGAACAATCTTGTCCGCACCCAAATCCATGGCGCCAACGCGCCACGCAGCGCAGGCCTCACGGTCAACCAGTCGCTGTTCAACGCGCAGAACGCGCCCAGGGTGCGCGCGGCGGAAAGCCAGGTCTCGGCGGCCCGCGAGGCCCTGCGTGTGCTCGAGCAAACCGTGATCCTGAGCGCGGCCACGATCTACATGGATTATCTCCGCGACTCCGCCATCGTCGAAGTTCAGCGCAGCAACACGCGCGTGCTGGAACAGACGCTGAAGCAGACCCAGGATCGCTTCAATGTCGGCGAAGTGACGCGGACCGACGTCGCGCAATCCGAAGCGCAGCTTGCGGCTGGCAAAACCCAGCAGCTCACTGCCGAATCGAACCTGACGACGACGCGATCGAATTTCCGCCGCATCATCGGCAACGAGCCGCAGAATCTCGCGCCGGGCTCGCCGGTCGACCGCTTCCTGCCAACGACGCTTGCAGCCGCCGTCGAACTCAGCCTGACCCAGAATCCGAACGTCACCTCGGCGATGTACGGCGTCGACGTCAACTTCCTGCAGGTCAAGGTCAGCGAAGGTGCGCTGTTCCCGTCGGTCAACCTGCAAACGTCCGTGCAGCAGCAATACGAGCAGACCATGATCAGCCAGCGCGCATTCAGCGCGGGAACGGCGGTCCAGCTGTCGGTGCCGCTCTACCAGGGCGGTGCGGAATACTCGCTGATCCGCCAGTCCAAGGAATCGCTGGCGCAGCAGCGCCTCGTTCTCGAACAGACCCGCGATCAGGCGCGCGCCAACGTCGTCACCGCATGGGGCCAGCTGGTCGCCGGCAAGTCGCAGGTGGCATCGGCACAGGCGCAGGTGACCGCGTCGGAGATCGCCCTGAACGGCGTGCGCGAAGAGGCCAAGGCCGGTCAGCGCACCACGCTCGACGTGCTCAACGCGCAGCAGGCGCTCGTCAACGCCCGCAACGCGCTGGTCACCGCGCAGCACGACCGCGTCGTCGCGTCCTATAACGTGCTGAGCGCAGTTGGCCGCTTGTCGCCGCAGGTGATGGGTCTTTCGACCAACGTCTACGATCCGAGCGTGCATTACCAGCAGGTTCGTGACAACTGGGCCGGCGTACGCACGCCCGACGGCCGCTAAACACCTTCGCATCATCATCGCTTGTCGCGTCATGTTTGTGGTTCTGAGTTAATCAGGACCACAAACAGGCGCGTTTGCTTGCATTCGATAATTGGCCTGACATACCGTTTTGTCGGGCAGCAAGGCGATTCGCGGCGCGCCGGCGTAGCGTGATGACAGGTGCGACGCCACCTGTGATCACGCTGCATTGGGCGACACGAAGCTTGCGCAAAGCCTCGGGCGGGCTTGATCTGGGGACAAGTCGGGCGGGAGCAATGAAAATCTCCGCCCGCATCATCGGAACCGGCGAATCCTCTCGGGCTTGATGTAAAATCGTTTCGATGTGGAGTCGGAGATGACGCAACCTGCGAAGGTCCAAGAGCCCTCGATGGAGGAGATCCTGGCGTCGATCCGTCGCATCATTGCCGACGACGAGGCGAAGCCGGCCGCGGCCGAGAAGCCTGCGGCCGCCGCTGCAGCGCCGGCGCCGAAGGTCGAGCCAGCACCAGCAGCCAAGCCCGCGATGAAGAGCCCGCCGCCCGCAGCGCCATCGGCCGCGAAGGCCGCCGCGCCCGCGCCGAAATCGCCGCCGCCTGCGCCGGCACCGGCGGCCAGCAACAGTCAGGACGACATCGACTCGCTGCTCGCCAGCCTCGACGAGGCGACGCCCGCGGCCGAGATCAGGCCGTCGCCGCAGCCCGCAGCCCAGCCCGAAGCCGACGTGTTCGAACTCACCGACGAGATGGCACTGCCGGACCCGGCGGCCGCGCCGTCGTTCCGCAAGGTCGAGCCGCAGGACGACGTCGAGTTCACGGAAGCGCGGAGCCGGGCGCCGGAACCGGCCCGGGAGCCGCCGGCGATCGAGACCGCGCCCATGCAGCAGATCATCTCGGGAACCACGATGCGGGCCGTCGAGTCGGCCTTCAACTCGCTGGCCAACACCGTGCTGAGCAACAATGCGCGGACGCTTGAGGATCTGGTCAAGGAGATGCTGCGGCCGATGCTGAAGTCCTGGCTGGACGACAATCTGCCCGGGCTGGTCGAGCGGATCGTCAAGGCCGAGATCGAGCGAGTATCCCGCGGGCGTTAGCTCCGCCGCGGGCGCTAGCACCGCAGTCGGCGCGAGGCTGGCTCCCGCCGTTGGGCCTGGCAGCCCTCATTCAGCTCACCAAATGTCCCACAGCTTCGGTCTGACAAAATCAGAACCGATACCCCAGCTTGCTGTTTTGACGCGTTTTCTTCACGCGAGCCGGTGTCCACGTCGCTCGAAAACGCCCTAAACGCCGATTTGACGTGCCGGTCCGGTTGACTTGGTGCGCTCCGGCGGCTTTCTAGCCCTTTCCATGGTCCACAGCGCATTGTCATGATCGAGAAAAACTACCAGCCCGCCGATATCGAGCACCGCATGGCCCAAATCTGGGAGGAGAGCGGTGCGTTCAAGGCCGGCCGACCTGAACGCAAGGACGCCGCGCCTTTCACCATCGTGATCCCGCCGCCGAACGTGACCGGCTCGCTGCACATGGGCCACGCGCTCAACAACACGCTGCAGGACATCCTGTGCCGCTTCGAGCGGATGCGCGGCCGCGACGTGCTGTGGCAGCCCGGCACCGATCACGCCGGCATCGCCACCCAGATGGTGGTCGAGCGTCAGCTGATGGAACGGCAGGAGCCGGGCCGGCGCGACATGGGCCGCGCCAAATTCCTTGAGCGGGTCTGGCAGTGGAAGGCCGAGAGCGGCGGCACCATCGTCAACCAGCTCAAGCGTCTCGGCGCCTCCTGCGACTGGTCGCGCGAGCGTTTCACCATGGACGAGGGCCTGTCGCGCGCGGTCGTCAAGGTGTTCGTCGAGCTGCATCGCGATGGCCTGATCTACAAGGACAAGCGCCTGGTCAATTGGGACCCGAAGCTGCTTACCGCGATCTCCGATCTCGAAGTGCAGCAGGTCGAGGTCAGGGGTCATCTCTGGTATCTGCGCTATCCGATCGAGGGCCGCAGCTTCAGCCCAGACGATCCCAAGTCGTTCATCGTGGTCGCGACGACGCGCCCCGAAACCATGCTCGGTGACACCGGGGTCGCGGTGCATCCGGACGACGAGCGCTACACCGATCTGATCGGCCGGCACGTCATCCTGCCGCTGGTTGGCCGCAAGATTCCGATCGTCGGCGACGACGTTGCCGATCCTGAGAAGGGCTCGGGGGCCGTCAAGGTGACGCCGGCACACGACTTCACCGACTTCGAGATCGGCAAGCGCCACGGCCTGCCGCAGATCAGCGTGCTCGACCAGGAGGGCAGCCTCAGCCTCAACGGCAACGAGGACTATCTGCGCGGCCTGCCGGCCGGCGCCACCGAATTCGCGGAAGAGTTTCACGGCATCGAGCGCTTCGCCGCACGCAAGAAGATCGTTGCAAGGCTGGAAGAGTTCGGCTTCCTCGAGCGGATCGAGCCCAACACCCACATGGTGCCGCATGGCGACCGCTCCGGCGTCGTGATCGAGCCGTATCTCACCGACCAGTGGTATGTCGACGCCAAGACGCTGGCGCAGCCGGCGATCGCGGCGGTGCGCTCCGGCGAAACGACGTTCGTGCCGAAGAACTGGGAAAAGACCTATTTCGAGTGGATGGAGAACATCCAGCCCTGGTGCATCTCGCGCCAGCTCTGGTGGGGCCATCAGATCCCGGCGTGGTACGGACCCGACGGCAAGGTGTTCGTCGCCGAGACCGAGGAAGAGGCGGTCGGCCACGCGCTCGGCTATTACGTCGAGCAGGAAGTCATCACGCCGGAGCAGGGCCACGACATGGCGGTCGACCCCGCCAAGCGCGAGGGCTTCATCACGCGTGACGAGGACGTGCTCGATACCTGGTTCTCGTCGGCGCTGTGGCCGTTCTCGACGCTGGGCTGGCCGGACGACACCCCGGAGGTCGCGCGCTACTACCCGACCAACACGCTGGTTACCGGCTTCGACATCATCTTCTTCTGGGTCGCCCGCATGATGATGATGGGCCTCCATTTCATGAAGGAGGCGCCGTTCTCGACCGTCTACATCCACCGCCTCGTTCGCGACGAGAAGGGCGCCAAGATGTCGAAGTCGAAGGGCAACGTCATCGACCCGCTCGGCGTGATCGACGAATACGGCGCCGACGCGCTGCGCTTCGCGCTGACCCGCGAGGCGGCGCAAGGCCATGACATCCGCCTGTCGCCGCATCTGGTCGAGACCAACCGCAATTTCGCGACCAAGTTCTGGAACGCCTGCCGCTTCGCCGAGATGAACGAGTGCGTCAAGCCGGACGGTTTCGATCCGAAGGGCGCAAAGGAGACGTTGAACCGCTGGATCGCGCACGAAACCTCGCGCGTCACCCGCGAGGTCACCGAGACGATCGAGGATCATCGCTTCAACGATGCCGCGGCCGCGATCTACCGTTTCGTCTGGAACGTGTTCTGCGACTGGTACCTTGAGCTCGCAAAACCCGTGCTGATGGGCGAGGAGGGTGCGGCCAAGGCCGAGACCCGCGCCATGATCGCGTGGACCCGCGACGAGATCCTCAAGCTGCTGCATCCGTTCATGCCCTTCATCACGGAGGAGCTGTGGGCAGTGACCGCAAAGCGCGACGGCCTGTTGGTGCTGGCGTCCTGGCCGCGCAAGTCGGGCGTGACTGGCGAGCAGCTGGCCGCGATCGCGACCGCCGGTCCGGTGGTCGATCCGATCATTCCGCCGGTCATTGCCGCGCTCGACGCCGACGAGTTCAGCGATCCCGCGGCTGAAGCCGAAATCGGCTGGGTGGTCGATCTCGTCACCGCGATGCGGTCGGTGAAGGCGGAAATGAACATCCCGCCGTCGACGCTGACGCCGCTGGTGATCGCGGGCGCCTCCGCCGAGACGCGGGACCGCGCGCAGCGCTGGAACGACACCATCAAGCGGCTCGCGCGATTGTCGGATATCTCGTTCGCCGATCATCCGCCGGAAGGCGCGGTGCAGCTCCTTGTCCGCGGCGAGGCTGTCGCGCTGCCGCTGAAGGGCGTGATCGATCTCGCGGCTGAACGCACGCGGCTGGAGAAGGAACTCGGCAAGGCCGACGCCGACATCAAGCGGGTCGATGCCAAGCTCGCCAACGAGAAGTTCGTCGCCAACGCGCCGGAAGAGCTCGTCGAGGAAGAGAAGGAAAAGCGCGCGGCAGCAACGGAGCGCCGCGCCAAGATCCTCGAGGCGATCGAACGGTTGAAGAAGGCATCGTAGCGAACGACGTCGTGGCGCTCAAAACCGCTTGCTGAGGAATTTCGATCCCTTCAGCCCGTAGCGCCAGGGCAGGTCGACGGCCTTGGTGATGCCGATCCGCACCCCGGTGATGATTTCGGGCGCTTCGGTCCGCGCATGGAGCGCGATCGGGGCGCGGTCCAGCGGCAATTCGCTGTGCGCGATGGTGATGCCGAGCGCCTCGCAGAGCTTGCCGGGCCCCGAGCACAGCGCGCGCGCGTCCTCCAGCCCGCGCCGCCGGCGCATCGCCGCGAGCCCGTGGGTCGGCTCGAGCGCGCGGATCAGCACGGCGCTGGCGGAGCCCGCTTCTTCGCAGACGAAATTGACGCACCAATGGATGCCGTAGGAGCGGTAGACGTAGGAGAAGCCCGGCGGACCGAACATCACCTGGTTGCGCGGGGTCGGCCCGCGGTAGGAATGCGCTGCCGGGTCGGTGTGATGATAGGCCTCGACCTCGGTGATGATGCCGCCGGCGCCGCCGACCAGGAAGGTCGCGCCGATCAGGTCGGGGGCGACCTCGTGGACGCTGCGATCGAAGAAGGAGCGTTTCAGCGCCTTGCCGAGACGCGGCGCGGTCGCGCGGGTGGATCGGGGTTTTTGAGGCATTTTGAGGTGGGAATCGGCATGGAACGGACCGCAAGACTGCCAATATATGGGCTGGTCTGCTAGGGTCGCGGGGCGGGTTGCGAGCCGCGTCAACACCGATTACCTAAGCCCTTGGTTCGGAGCATGATCTCCAGCGCAAACCCGTTCCGGGTTCGTCGCGGGAAAACCGGCCTCCACTTTTCCGGACTTTGCTCCCGCGACTTGCAGGCATCCATGGTCACCATCGTCGACACCATTTCCACCACTCAGCTCCGCCCGCGGCACCCCGAAAAGGTGAACCGGCCGGATGCCGTGTCGCCGCCGAAGCCGGACTGGATCCGCGTCCGCGCGCCGAACACGCGCGGCTATGCGGATACGCGCCGGATCGTGAAGGAGAACGGCCTCGTCACGGTGTGCGAAGAGGCGGGCTGCCCCAATATCGGTGAGTGCTGGGACAAGAAGCACGCCACCTTCATGATCATGGGCGACACCTGCACGCGCGCCTGCGCGTTCTGCAACGTCAAGACCGGCATGCCCGGCGCGCTCGAGGCGAGCGAGCCGGAATACGTCGCGGAGGCAACCGCCAAGCTCGGGCTCAGTCATGTCGTGGTCACCTCGGTCGACCGCGACGATCTCGCCGACGGCGGCGCCGAGCATTTTGCCGAGACGATCCGTGCCATCCGCGCGCGCTGCCCGACCACCACGATCGAGATCCTGACACCGGACTTCCTGCGCAAGGACGGCGCGCTGGAGCGCGTGGTCGCGGCCAAGCCCGACGTCTTCAACCACAATCTGGAAACCGTGCCGTCGCGCTATCTGACGGTCCGTCCCGGCGCTCGCTATTTCCATTCGATCCGGCTGCTGCAGCGGGTCAAGGAGATCGACCCGACCATCTTCACCAAGTCGGGCATCATGGTCGGCCTCGGCGAGGAACGGCACGAGGTGCTGCAGGTGATGGACGATCTGCGCTCGGCCGAAGTCGATTTCTTGACCATCGGCCAGTATTTGCAGCCGACCCGCAAGCATCACGCCGTGATGCGCTATGTGACGCCGGACGAGTTCGCAGGCTACGAGCGGGTCGCCTATACCAAGGGCTTTTTGATGGTGTCGGCGAGCCCGCTGACGCGCTCGTCGCATCACGCCGGCGAGGATTTCGCCAAACTGCAGGCGGCGCGCACGGCCCGCGGCCGCTAGATTTTTGTAAACGGCGGTACGCCGGCGCCGTCACGCGCCGTTGCTTGACCGAACCTTGACCGAACCTTGACCGAACCTTGGACTGGACCAATGCAGCGCGTTCTGGTGATGGGATCGTCGGGATCCGGCAAGTCGACCTTTGCGCGGCGGCTGTCCGCGATGACAGGGATTCCGACCGTGTCGATCGATGCGCTGTTCTGGAAACCGGGCTGGATCGAGTCGGGCAGGGACGAATTCGAGCGCCGCATGACCGAAGCAGCTCGGGAGCCGCGCTGGATCATGGATGGGAACTACATGAGGCACGGTGCGGGGGAATTGCGCCGGGAGCTCTCCGATACGATCATCTGGTTCGACCTGCCGCGGTCGACCTGCATGCTCGGTATCTTCAGGCGGATTGCCGGGAGCTATGGCCAGGTCCGCCCGGAGATGGCGGAAGGCTGCCCCGAGAAGATCGATCTCGAATTCTTCCGCTACGTCTGGACCTATCGCCAGCAGCAGCGGCCGAAGCTGATCGAGTATCTTGCCGGCTTGCGGCCTGATCAATCGCTGGTGTGCTTCACCGATCGGGCGCAGGCGGATGATTATCTGAAGCGCCTCGCACTCGGGCAAAACCGTGCGAGTATCCACTGATGCCACGATTCTCAAGCAAGCGGCGGGTCCGCCACACCGCACCTCAAATGTTCGATCTGGTCGCCGACGTCGAGCGCTATCCCGAATTCGTGCCGCTGTGCCAGGCGCTCAAGATCCGCCAGCGCACGCCCAAGGACGACGGCACCGAGGTCGTGGTCGCGGACATGACGGTGTCCTTCAAGTTGGTGCGCGAAACGTTCACCAGCAGGGTGACGCTCGACCGCCCTAACCTGAAGATCCTGGTCGAATATCTGCGCGGCCCGTTCAGCAATCTGGAGAATCGCTGGAGTTTTGAGCCGAAGTCGGAAGCCGAATGCGATGTCGGCTTCTTCCTGAACTACGAATTCAAGAGCCGGATGCTGGCAATGCTGATGGGCTCGATGTTCGACGCTGCGTTTTCACGCTTTGCCGCGGCGTTCGAGAAGCGCGCGGATCAGGTCTACGGCAAGCCTCAGCTGTCGACGTAGCGAAGCCGTCCCGTTTGCCTCCCTGGAACGCAAATGCCCGGCACGAGGCCGGGCACGGCGGATGATGCGGGAGAGCGTTCGCCGACTTACGGGCAGGATCGCCGCACGCCGCCGGATGCGATGTAGGTGCCCGAAGCCGGGTCGTAGGTGCGGAAACGCTGGGAGCAATAGGCGTCGTTGTTGGCCTTGGCCTGGCTCGCCGCGATCGCGCCGCCGATGATCGCGCCGGCCGCAAGCCCGCCGATGATCGCCGCGCCGTTAGCACCACGATCGCGATAGTAACCACCGTGGTAGCCGTATCCGCCGCGATAGCCGTAGCGCGGACCACCGTGCCAGTGACGATACTGCACATGCTCGACGGAGACAGGCTCGTGCTGAAATCGCGCGGGAGCGAGCGGTGCTGCCGAGGAAGGCGCAACAGTCGACAGCGTCATGGCGCCAGCGCTGATGGCGGCCACGACCAAAGTTGCCAACTTCATCATTTTCTCCTTGTTGTGGGATTTTGCCGTTGGACGAACAATCGAAACAGCAGAGTTGGAACAACATAAAGCGGCGAAGCCGCGTCACAGTTCCATTCTAAGTGGGCGTCACTGGGCCGCAGTTGACACAAGCCGCTATAAGGTTGGCCGAGGGCGACTCGACTTTGAGACGGCCTATCCGCGCGGCGGCCGGCGGCGTTTCGCAGCGTGGCTCCGCGGCGACCGAGCCACCCTTGGCCGCAACCGGCTGGCGGCCTCGCGACGCGGCTTGGCGGCTTGCGGCGGGCGCGCAAGCTCCATCAGCATGCGCAATGCTTCGACCACGGAGCGCTGCCGCACCGTACTACGGCCGATTGCGCCAAATCGCTGTTCACGATGAACGATGCGGCCGTCGCGCGCCGCGACGGCGAAATGCACCAGGCCGACCGGCTTGCCCGGCGTCGCACCGCCAGGGCCCGCGATGCCGGTGATCGAGACCGCAAGGTCGACGCCGGCCTTTTCCAGCGCGCCGATCGCCATCGCGGTCGCGGTTTCCTTGCTCACCGCGCCGAACGTTTCCAGCGTGGCGGCCTTGACGCCGAGCATGACCCGCTTGGCCTCGTTCGAATAGGTCACGAAGCCGCGGTCGATCACGTCGGAAGAGCCGGGGATGTCGGTGAGCGCACCCGCGACCAGTCCGCCGGTGCAGGATTCGGCGGTCGCGATGGTCAGCTTGCGCATCCGGCACAGGTCGAGCAGCGAGCGGGAGAGGGCACGAGCGTCGCTGCCGCCCATGTCAGGCACTCCTGCCTTTATCGTCCCAGCCTTTATCGTCCCAACCTTTATCGTCCCACGGGAGACGGACCGTGGCGCTCGCGGTTGCCGCGATGCCTTCCTCGCGGCCGGTGAAGCCGAGCCGCTCGCTGGTGGTGGCCTTGACCGCCACGCGCGAGATGTGGACGCCGGAGATCTCCGCGATCTTCGCCCGCATGGTGTCGCGCAACGGCCCGATCTTCGGCCGCTCGCAGATCAACGTCACTTCGAGATTGGCGATCCGTCCGCCACGCGCGGTGACGCGCTCGACCGCGTATTTCAGGAACTGGTCGGAGGAGGCGCCCTTCCACTTGGCGTCGCTCGGCGGGAAATGCGAGCCGATGTCGCCGTCGGCCAGCGCGCCGAGGATCGCGTCGACCAGCGCATGCAGCCCGACATCGCCGTCGGAATGGGCCAGGAATCCCTTCGTGTGCGGCACGCGCACGCCGCAGATCATGACATGGTCACCGTCGCCAAAGGCATGCACGTCGTAGCCGGTGCCGGTTCTGATGTCGCCGAGCTGGCTTGCGAGCCGCGCTTCCTCGCGCACGAAGTCCTCGGGTGTGGTGAGTTTCATGTTGGCAGCATCACCTTCAAACGTCGCAACCGTCAATCCCGCCCACTCGGCAAGCGCCGCATCGTCCGTGAAATCGGAGCGGCCCTCGCGCGCTGCGCGACGATGCGCCTCCAATATTACGTCGAAACGAAAAGCCTGTGGTGTCTGCGCGATCCGCAGGCGCGCGCGCTCCGGCGTCGCCTCGACGTCGCCGGCATCGCCGGTGAGCTTGATCGTGTCGGTGACGGGAATCACGGGGATCGCAGCGCCGGTCCGGCCGGCCGCGGCGATCGCGCGCGAGATCACGGCTGCGGTGACGAAGGGGCGCGCGGCGTCGTGGATCAAAACGATGTCGGGCTTCTCGCTTGCAAGCGCCTCGAGCCCGGCATGGACCGAGGCCTGCCGGGTCGTGCCGCCCGGCGTCGGCGGCCGATGGCGGAGGCCTGCGACCGCTTCATCGAAAAGCGCGGTATCGTCAGGATTGACCACAGGCTGCACCGCAAACACGTCCGGGTGTCCGGAGAACGCCTCCATGGCGCGGTAGATCACCGTCTGTCCGCCGATCGTCCGGTATTGTTTCGGCCCGCCTGCGCCGGCGCGCAGTCCACGGCCGGCTGCGACAAGGATGGCTGCGGTACGCTCAGGCTTCGGCATTTTGAACCAGTGACAGGCGAATCGGGGATGAGGGGAACGGCGAGGATCGCCGCGCACAGCCCTTAGCATGACCGCTGCGCAAAAACAGAGCGTTTGCCGATGACTGTGGGAAAAGCAGATCTTGTTGCAGTGCACTTGTACTGGTGGTAGGAATGTCTAAACCGTAGGCATGAGCCTTGACTGCACAAGAATTGTGCGCAGAATAGACGATGTCAGCCGCAATGGCGTGGTTGACAGAACGACGAGACGGCTGTGACCGGCGTGCAAAGTACTCCTCGTAACCCATTGAAGATCGGCGATATTGCTGTCGCCAACCGGGTTCTCCTCGCGCCCATGTCCGGCATTACCGATGCGCCCTTCCGGCGACTCGCTGCCACTTTGGGCGCCGGCCTGGTGGTCTCCGAGATGACCGCTAGCAACGATCTGGTGAACGGCAAGCCGATGTCGAAGCTGCGTTGCGAGGCAGCCGGGGTCGGGCCGCATGTGGTCCAGCTGGCGGGCTGCGAGACCCACTGGATGGCGGAGGGCGCGCGGATCGCCGAAGGCGCCGGCGCCGACGTCATCGATATCAACATGGGCTGTCCGGCCCGCCACGTGACCGGCGGCCAGTCCGGCTCCGCCCTGATGCGCGACCTCGACCATGCGGTGACCTTGATCGATGCGACGCTGTCGGCGGTCAAGGTGCCGGTGACGCTGAAGATGCGGCTCGGCTGGGATGACCGCTCGCTCAATGCGCCGGAACTGGCGCGCCGCGCCGAGGCCGCCGGCGTGCAGATGATCACCGTGCATGGCCGGACCCGCTGCCAGTTCTACAAGGGCGAGGCGAACTGGAACGCCGTGCGCGCCGTCAAGGACGCCGTCACCGTCCCGGTCGTGGTCAATGGCGACATCACCTCGTTCGACAAGGCTGTCAGCGCGCTCGAGATGTCGGGTGCCGACGCCGTCATGATCGGCCGCGGCGCGCAGGGGCAGCCCTGGCTGCCGGGACAGATCGGCCGCCGCCTGGAGACCGGGATCGCCGAGGCCGCGCCGTCGCTCGCCGAGCAGCTCACGCATATTCGCGCGCTCTATGACGAGGTTTGCAGCCACTATGGCCTGCGCATCGGGCTCAAGCATGCACGCAAGCATCTCGGCTGGGCGCTGGAGGCTGCCGCGGCCTATAGCTGCGCGCCGGCCGCGACATTGAAGGCCTGGCGGCAGGCGATCCTGACCGCAGAAGAGCCGTCCAGCGTGCATCGCTCGCTCGCCGACGCCTACGACGATTTTGCCTGGAGTGCTGCCGCATGACGTCAGCCATGGAATTCCGCCGGCCGGTGCCGACTGACGGCGAGGCCATCCTCAATGCGCTGCCCAATCCGGTGCTGCTGGTCGCGCCCGACGGGCGGATCGTCGACGCCAATATCGCGGCCGAATCATTCTTCGAGATCTCGACCCAGTTCCTGCGCCGGCAGTCGCTGAAGGAGTTGGTGCCGTTCGGCAGCCCGCTGCTGGCGCTGATCGAGCAGGTGCGGACGAGCGGCTCGCCGGTCAACGAATACAAGGTCGATCTCGGCACGCCGCGGATCGGCGGCGATCGCCAGGTCGATCTGCACGTCGCGCCGCTGACCGAGCGGCCCGGGCATATCGTGGTGATGCTGCAGGAGCGCACCATCGCCGACAAGATGGATCGGCAGCTCACCCATCGCAGCGCGGCGCGCTCGGTGATCGCGCTGGCGGCGATGCTCGCCCACGAGATCAAGAACCCGCTGTCGGGCATCCGCGGCGCGGCGCAGCTTTTGGAGCAGCAGGCGTCCTCCGAGGACCGGCTCTTGACGCGGTTGATCTGCGACGAGGCGGACCGCATCGTGACGCTGGTCGACCGCATGGAAGTGTTCGGCGACGACCGCCCGGTGGCGCGCGGCCCGGTCAACATCCATTCCGTGCTCGATCATGTGAAGCGCCTGGCGCAGTCCGGCTTTGCCCGCAATGTCCGCTTCATCGAGGACTACGATCCGTCGTTGCCGCCGGTGCTGGCCAACCAGGACCAGCTGATCCAGGTGTTCCTCAACCTCGTCAAGAACGCGGCCGAAGCGGTCGCCGATCTCGGCACCGATGCGGAGATCCAGCTCACCACGGCGTTCCGGCCGGGGGTGCGGCTGTCGGTGCCGGGCAAGAAATCGCGGGTCTCGCTGCCGCTGGAATTCTGCGTCAAGGACAACGGCTCTGGCGTCCCGGAAGACCTGCTGCCGAACCTGTTCGATCCCTTCGTCACCACCAAGCAGACCGGCAGCGGGCTCGGCCTCGCGCTGGTCGCCAAGATCGTCGGCGATCACGGCGGCATCATCGAATGCGAGTCGCAGCCGCGCAAAACCACTTTCCGTGTGCTGATGCCGATGTACAGCGCCGCCAAGCAACTCGACCAGAGCAACCGCGATGACGTTCCGGGTACGTCCTCGCCTGCCTCTCAGGATGCACGATGAGGAACACCAATGCCTGCAGGTAGCATACTTGTCGCCGACGACGACACCGCCATCCGGACCGTTCTGAACCAGGCGCTGTCGCGCGCCGGCTATGAGGTGCGCCTGACCGGCAACGCCGCCACGCTGTGGCGCTGGGTCAGCCAGGGCGAGGGCGATCTCGTCATCACCGACGTCGTGATGCCCGACGAGAACGCGTTCGATCTCTTGCCGCGGATCAAGAAGATGCGGCCGAATTTGCCGGTCATCGTGATGAGTGCGCAGAACACCTTCATGACCGCGATCCGCGCCTCCGAGCGCGGCGCCTACGAATATCTGCCGAAGCCGTTCGACCTGAAGGAGCTGATCACCATCGTCGGCCGCGCGCTGGCCGAGCCGAAGGAGCGGGTCGCCAGTCCCGCCGACGACAGCGAGTTCGATTCGATCCCGCTGGTCGGCCGCTCGCCGGCGATGCAGGAAATCTACCGCGTGCTGGCGCGGCTGATGCAGACCGATCTCACCGTGATGATCTCGGGCGAATCAGGCACCGGCAAGGAGCTGGTCGCGCGTGCGCTGCACGACTATGGGCGGCGCCGCAACGGCCCGTTCGTCGCGGTCAACATGGCGGCGATCCCGCGCGACCTGATCGAATCGGAGCTGTTCGGCCATGAGCGTGGCGCCTTCACAGGCGCCAACACCCGCGCCTCCGGCCGCTTCGAGCAGGCCGAGGGCGGCACGCTGTTCCTCGACGAGATCGGCGACATGCCGATGGAGGCGCAGACCCGGCTGCTCCGCGTGCTGCAGCAGGGCGAATACACCACGGTCGGCGGCCGCACTCCGATCAAGACCGACGTGCGCATCGTCGCCGCCTCCAACAAGGACCTGCGCATCCTGATCCAGCAGGGCCTGTTCCGCGAAGACCTGTTCTTCCGCCTCAATGTGGTGCCGCTGCGGCTGCCGCCGCTGCGCGAGCGCATCGAGGATCTGCCCGACCTGATCAGGCACTTCTTCTCGCTCGCCGAGAAGGACGGCCTGCCGCCGAAGAAGCTCGACGCCCAGGCGCTGGAGCGGCTCAAGCAGCACCGCTGGCCGGGCAACGTCCGCGAGCTGGAAAACCTCGCCCGGCGGCTCGCCGCGCTCTATCCGCAGGACGTCATCACCGCTTCCGTCATCGACGGCGAGCTGGCGCCGCCGGCGGTGACCTCGGGCAGCACGGCGACCGTCGGCGTCGACAATCTCGGCGGCGCGGTCGAGGCCTATCTGTCCTCGCACTTCTCCGGCTTCCCGAACGGCGTGCCGCCGCCGGGCCTCTACCACCGCATCCTCAAGGAGATCGAGATCCCGCTGCTGACCGCCGCCCTGGCGGCGACCCGCGGCAACCAGATCCGGGCCGCCGACCTGCTCGGATTGAACCGCAATACGCTGCGCAAGAAGATCCGCGACCTCGACATCCAGGTCTACCGGAGCGGCGGGTAGAGGTTGACGGGGCCGGCGCGGGCCCCGCTGCCGTTATTGAGTAGTCACAAATGGTTTTGGGGACACGGCGCCGCACCAGGGGTTTGCGCCGCGGAAATGTCGCAATTCGGCAACATTGTGATATGATTGCATCAGTTCGCAATTCCCGCGGGCGATCGCTCTCAGCTCAATTGCCGGTATGACCAGCGCAGAGACCACCGCTTCAACATTACACGCGCCCCCGGCCGAGCCCAATGCAGAGGCGCGGGGCTTCCCGCTGCGGCGCTGGCTGGCGCCGTTTGCCGTGGCCATCGCGCTGCTGTCCGCCTTCCTCACCTTCGTGGTGCTGACCGGCCTGACCCCGATCGAGCCCACGTCCGAGGTGGTCCGCTCCTTCCTGATGATCAATGCCGGCACCATCCTGCTGCTGGTCGGCATCATCGTCCGGGAAGTCTGGCAGATGGTGCAAGCGAGGCGGCGCGGCCGGGCCGCGGCGCGGCTGCATGTCCAGATCGTCGGCCTGTTCTCGGTGATCGCGGTGCTGCCCGCCGTGCTGGTGTCGATCGTGGCCAACGTCACCATCGAGCGCGGCCTCGACCGGCTGTTCTCGGGGCCCACCAAGCAGGTGATCCAGAATTCGCTGACCATCGCCAGCGCCTACATGCAGGAGCACGCCCAGCTCATCAACGGCGACACGCTGGCGATGGCCAATGACCTCGCCCATGCGCGGCCGCTCTACGACCAGGATCGCATGACGTTCCTGCAGCTGATGACGGCCGGCGCCGAGTCGCGCAATCTTCCGGTCGCGGTCCTGATGGACAAGGACGGCAAGATCGTCGCCAGCGCCGAAACCGGCGTTCGCCTGAACTATGAGGCGCCGCCGCCCGATATCCTGAAGGACATCAACGAGACCGAGCCGAAGATCTCGGTCTTTCCGGAAAACTACGTCGCCTCCGTGGTCCGCCTGCGGGCCTATGACGACATGTTCCTGTATGTGGCGCGGCTGCTCGATCCGGCGGTGGTTGCCCAGCTCAAGCAGACCCAGACCAGCGCGGCCGAATATGCCCAGCTCGAGACCCGCAGGCTCGGCATCCAGGTCGCGTTCGCGCTGATGTTCGCGGTGATCGCGCTGACCATCCTGATGGCCTCGGTGCTGATCGGGCTCAACTTCGCCAACGGGCTGGTGTCGCCGATCCGCCAGCTGATGGGCGCGGCGAGCGAGGTCTCGACCGGCAATCTCAATGTCCAGGTGCCCGTCAACAAGTCGGAAAGCGACCTCGCGCTGCTCGGCGAAATCTTCAACAAGATGACGCAGGAGCTGCGCACCCAGCGCAACGAGCTGGTCGATGCCAGCGAAACCATCGACAGCCGCCGCCGTTTCATCGAAGCGGTGCTGTCGTCGGCCTCGGCCGGCATCATCGGGGTCGACGCGTCAGGCACCATCGGCGTCCTCAACCGCTCGGCGGAAAAGCTGATCGGCCACGCCGAGTCGGAGACGCTCGGCCATCCGCTCTCGGACGTGCTGCCCGAGCTCGACGAGATGATGAAGACCGCGCGCGAGGGAACCCAGCGCCTGGTGCAGGGGCAGGTCACGATCCTGCGCGACGGCCATGAGCGCAATCTGTCGGTCCGCGTCTCGGCCGAGCAGACCAGCCAGTCGCGCGACAGCTACATCATCACGCTCGACGACATCACCGAATTGGTGTCGGCGCAGCGCACCTCGGCCTGGGGTGACGTCGCCCGCCGCATCGCCCACGAGATCAAGAATCCGCTGACCCCGATCCAGCTCTCCGCCGAGCGCATCCGCCGCAAGTTCGGCAAGACCATCACCGAGGAGAAGGACAAGTCGATCTTCGAGCAGTGCACCGATACCATCGTTCGCCAGGTCGACGACATCAGGCGGATGGTCGACGAGTTCTCGCGCTTCGCGCGGATGCCGAAGCCGGTGATGGAAGGCGAGGACGTCGCCGACGTGGTGCGTCAAGCGGTGTTCCTGATGAAGGTCGCCCATCCCGATCTCGACATCGAGGCCGACATCAAGCAGTCGCCGCTGCCGGCGCAGTTCGACCGCCGGCTGATCTCGCAGGCGCTGACCAACATCATCAAGAACGCCACCGAGGCGATCGAGCAGGTGCCGCGCGAGGAACTCGGCAAGGGCCGCATCGACGTCGTGGCGCAGCGCGAGAACGACGACATCCTGATCGACGTCGTCGATAACGGCATCGGCCTGCCCAAGGTCGCCCGTGCGCGCCTGCTCGAGCCCTATGTCACGACGCGGGCGAAGGGCACCGGCCTCGGCCTGGCGATCGTCGGCCGCGTTCTGGAGGACCATGGCGGCCGCATCGAGCTCAAGGATGCCTCCGATTTCCGCGACGGCCAGCGCGGCGCCTGGATGCGGCTGCGCTTTGCCGTCACGGGCCAGGCGGCCAAGCCGGAGAGCAAGCCCGCAAGCAAGGACCAAAAACCGGACGTCAAACCGGACAAGACCGAACCGGACAGTGAAAAAAATCCGCCGGAGGAGCCGACCAACAGCCCGGCACAAGCGACCAACAATGAACCAAAAATCCAAGAACCGATCCAAGATCCCGCTGATCAAGGGCCAAATAATCAAGAGCCAAATGCGCAACAGCCAAAATTCAAAGCCGCGACGAGCGACTGACAACGCAGGTGTAACCCATGGCAAGTGACATTCTGATTGTCGACGACGAAGCTGACATTCGCGACCTCGTTGCGGGGATTCTGGACGATGAGGGCTTTTCCACGCGCACCGCGCGCGACAGCGATTCGGCGCTTGCCGAGATCGCCAACCGCCGGCCCAACCTGGTCTTCCTCGACATCTGGCTGCAGGGCTCCAAGCTCGATGGCCTGCAGCTGCTCGAGCAGATCAAGAAGGACAATGCCGATCTGCCCGTCGTGATGATCTCGGGCCACGGCAACATCGAGACCGCGGTCGCCGCGATCAAGCGCGGCGCCTACGACTTCATCGAGAAGCCGTTCAAGTCGGACCGGCTGATCCTGGTCGCGACCCGGGCGCTGGAAACCTCGCGGCTCCGCCGCGAGGTGAAGGAGCTCAAGCAACTGGCGCCTGCGGCGAGCGTCCTGACCGGCCGCTCGGCCTGCATGAACCAGCTGCGCCAGACCATCGACCGCGCCGCCAAGGCCAACAGCCGCATCCTGATCGTCGGTCCTTCCGGCGCCGGCAAGGAGCTTGCCGCGCGCACGCTGCACCATGCCTCCGGGCGCGCCGAAGGGCCGTTCGTGGTGATCAATGCGGCCGCGATCACGCCGGAGCGGATGGAGATCGAGCTGTTCGGCATCGAGGGATCGAACGGCGAACAGCAGCGCAAGGCCGGCGCCCTCGAGGAGGCGCATGGCGGCACGCTGTTCATCGACGAGATCGCGGACATGCCGCGCGAGACCCAGAACAAGATTCTGCGCGTGCTGGTCGATCAGACCTTCCAGCGCCAGGGCGGCACCAGCAAGGTCCATGTCGACGTCCGCATCATCTCCTCGACCGCGCGCAATCTCGAGGAGGAGATCGCCGCAGGCCGTTTCCGCGAGGACCTCTATCATCGCCTCTCGGTGGTGCCGATCCGGGTGCCGCCGCTGTCGGAGCGTCGCGAGGACATCCCCGAGCTGATCGACTATTTCATGGACCAGATCTCGGCCGCCACCGGCCTGCCGAAGCGGCAGATCGGGCAGGACGCGATGGCCGTGCTGCAGTCGCATGTCTGGCCGGGCAACGTCCGCCAGCTCCGCAACAATGTCGAGCGCGTGATGATCCTGGCCGGCGGCGGGCCGGAGGCGATCATCACCGCCGACATGCTGCCGCAGGACGTCGGCTCGATGGTGCCGGCGATGCCGACCTCCAACAATGGCGAGCACATCATGGGGTTGCCGTTGCGCGAGGCGCGCGAGGTGTTCGAGCGCGACTATCTGATCGCCCAGATCAGCCGCTTCTCCGGCAATATCTCGCGAACCGCGGAGTTCGTCGGCATGGAGCGCTCGGCGCTGCACCGCAAGCTGAAGGCGCTCGGGGTCGGCTGACCCCGGCGCGGCAGGCCGGCAGACCGCCGGCGGCTCGGAGCGAACCCCGGCGGTCACCGCCGGGGAGCCGGTAGATGGCTCTCGGGAGCAGTTTGGATCGATCGGCGGGGCGAGGGGAGGGCCGGTACAACCGGGGATTTATCCACTCTCCACGAGAATATTCGTCTCTTTCCCCGCACTTTCTTAGAATTGCCACCGTGTTCCTACCGACTGCACCGCGAACTGGCTTGCCTAAAAACCGCGCGTAGCCTCTAATCCTACCGCTATGCCTGCCGGAGGGGGATCTCGTGGCAGGTGGGCAGCCGGAGGAGGCTCCGTCAGAGAGCAGCAACCGGTTCAATAAAAAGAAGCACAAGCTTGCGGGACAAAAACAATGGCGGCAGACCGCGCACAAAATCTACAAGACACCTTCCTTAATCACGTTCGTAAAACCAAGACGCCACTGACGATATTTCTGGTCAACGGAGTAAAGCTGCAGGGCATTGTCACATGGTTCGACAATTTCTGCTTGCTGCTGCGGCGCGACGGCCACTCGCAGCTTGTCTACAAGCACGCGATCTCGACCATCATGCCCGGAGCTCCGATTCAGCTGTTCGAAGGTGGTGAGGACGCACCGGCTTGAGAGTGAACTGATTGGAACCCTTCAATCGTGAAGGGGGCGCCGACCGGACCAAGTCTAGGCCCGGGTCGGCAGGGAGCGGCAGCACCGGGCGGGTGATCGTCATCGGCCCGTACCTGCGCACGCGCCGTGGCGACGGCGATGCGCAAACGGATTCCTCTGTCCGCGACTATGAAGCGCGGATCGAGGAAGCCGCCGGCCTCGCCGGTGCGATCGACCTCACTGTGGTGGACTCCGTCATCGCGCCGATCAGCCAGATCCGGCCCGCCACCTATCTCGGCAAGGGCAAGGTCGAGGAGATCAACGGGCTCGTCGCCAGTAACGAGGTCGAGCTCGTGGTGATGGATTGCGCGCTGTCGCCGATCCAGCAGCGCAATCTCGAGAAGGCCTGGAGCACCAAGGTGCTCGACCGCACCGGCCTGATCCTGGAAATCTTCGGCCGCCGCGCCAAGACCAAGGAAGGCGCGCTGCAGGTCGAGCTCGCCCATCTCAACTACCAGCGCAGCCGCCTGGTGCGGTCCTGGACCCATCTCGAGCGCCAGCGCGGCGGCTTCGGCTTCATGGGTGGCCCCGGCGAAACTCAGATCGAGGCTGACCGCCGCCTGATCAGCGAGCGCATCACCAAGCTCGAGGGCGAGTTGAAGAAGGTGCAGGCGACGCGGCGGCTGCATCGCGCCGGCCGCCAGCGCGTGCCGTATCGCGTGGTGGCGCTGGTCGGCTACACCAATGCCGGCAAATCGACGCTGTTCAACCGCCTGACCCGCGCCGACGTGCAGGCCGCGGACATGCTGTTTGCGACGCTCGACCCGACCCTGCGCGCGCTCAACCTGCCGCATGGCGGCAAGGCGATGCTGTCGGACACGGTCGGCTTCATCTCCAATCTGCCGACCCAGCTGGTGGCCGCGTTCCGCGCCACGCTGGAAGAGGTGCTGGAAGCCGATATCATCCTGCATGTCCGCGACATCTCCCACGAGGATGCGGAGGCGCAGGAGCGCGACGTCGAGGCGGTGTTGCGCCAGCTCGGCATCGACCCCGACGCCGACGGCGGCCAGCGTATCATTGAGGTCTGGAACAAGATCGACCGCTTCGATCCCGTGGAGCGGGACAATTTGCGCAATATCGCCGCGCGCCGTCCGCCGGAGCGGCCATGCTTCCTGGTTTCGGCCGCAACAGGCGAGGGGATCGATGCGCTGCTCGCCGCCATCGAGGATCGCCTCGCGGCCAGGCGCTCGACGCTCAATCTCTCGATCGACGCCTCCGATGGCGCCGGCATCAGCTGGCTGCACCGCAATGCCGAGGTCCTGAACAAGGAGCTGCATGGCGAGCGCTTCGACATGACGGTGCGCGTCGACGAGACCAAGCGCGACATCGTGATGAGCCGGTTCGCGGCCGTTCCCCACGAGGCGTAAGCCCTCGCATCCGGTCCCTGCAATCTTCCGAAATATGACGATGCCGTGACGTTGCGGGCGCCGATGCGCCTGCGACGCGGCGTCGCACTTTCTGTTTGAAATCCGTGCCGCCTTGGTTCATTGCGCTGCAGAACGCAAAGCCGAGGCGGATCGATGCAGGACACCAGCGAAACCATCACGAAAGCGAGGCTCGCCGGCCAGAACGGTGATCTTGCCCAGGAGCGGGCGCCCGAAATCGTCGAGGCGCTCAACGCCCGGGAGCCCGCGGATGCCGCCAAGCTGCTGCGCTCGCTGCCGGCCGAGAAGGCGATCGAGGTGCTCGACCTGCCCGGGCTCGACAACACCTGCGAGATCCTCGCCGAGCTGCCGAAAGACACCGCGGTCTCGCTGCTGTCGGGCGTCTCCGACGACCGTGCCGCCGATATCTTCAAGGAGCTGGTCGAGCCGCTGCGCACCACGCTGTTGAACGGGCTCAATCCGGAGACCCGCAACGTTATCTCCGGGCTATTGGCCTATCCCGAGCGCAGCGCCGGCAGCATCATGACGACCGAATTCGTCAGCGTGCCCTCGAGCTGGACCATCGCCGAGGTCCTGCATCACATCCGGATGGTCGAGCGCACCCGCGAGACCGTCTACTCGATCTTCGTGATCGACCCGGTCAAGAAGACCCTGATCCAGGCCGTGCCGCTGCGCCGCCTGATCTCGGCCGATCCGCACGCCAATGTGCTGACCGCGGCGCCGGCGCGGAAGCCGCTGATGATCGCACCCGAGGCCGACCGCATGGAGGCCGCGCGGCTGATCTCGCGCTACGATCTGCTCGCCGTCGCGGTCGTCGACGGTCCCGGCCATATCCTCGGCATCGTCACGGTCGACGACGTCATCGACGCGATCGTCGAGGAATCGACCGAGGACGCCCAGAAGTTCGGCGGCATGGAAGCGATCGACGAGCCGTATCTGCGGATCGGTTTCGGCGAGATGATCAAGAAGCGCGCCGGCTGGCTGTGCGCGCTGTTCCTGTCGGAAATGCTGACCGCGACCGCGATGCAGTCGTACCAGAGCGAGCTCGAGAGGGCGATCGTCCTGACGCTCTTCATCCCGTTGATCATGAGCTCAGGCGGCAATTCCGGCTCACAGGCAACCTCGCTCCTGATCCGCTCGCTGGCGCTGCACGAGGTGCGGCTGCGCGACTGGTGGCGTGTCGCCGTGCGCGAACTGCCTACAGGTATCGTGCTCGGCACCATCCTGGGCCTGATCGGCATCATAAGGATCACGCTGTGGCAGACGCTCGGCCTGTTCGATTACGGCCCGCATTGGGCGCTCGTCGCCGCGACCGTCGGTGCCGCACTGATCGGCATCGTCACGTTCGGATCGCTGTGCGGCTCGATGCTGCCGTTCATCCTCAAGCGCATCGGCTTCGACCCGGCCAGCGCGTCCGCGCCATTCGTCGCGACACTGGTCGACGTCACCGGCCTCGTGATCTATTTCGGCGTTGCCGCGGTGATCCTGCGCGGGACGTTGTTGTAGGAGACTGCGTGGGCAGAGCGCTGCGCTGCGTCCACAAACTCACCGTCGTCCCGGCGAAGGCCGGGACCCATAACCACAAGCCGTCGTGATTGAGCCGGTCGCAGTTCCTCATCGCCTGGTATTAGTACCGTCGACTATCCGTTAGATCACGCGGTATGGGTCCCGGCTTTCGCCGGGACGACGGCGGTCTTTGCTTCGTTCCACAACGCGTCCATCTCCTCCAGCGATGCGCTATCGAGCGAACGCCCCTTCGCCGCCAGCGCCTTCTCGATATAGGCAAAGCGCCGCTCGAACTTGACGTTGGTCGCACGCAGCGCGGTTTCCGGATCGGCGTCGACGTGGCGGGCGAGGTTGACCAGCGCGAACATCAGGTCGCCGGTTTCCTCCGCGATCTCCGCCTTGTCGTTGCGGTCGAGCGCGGCCTCGATCTCGTCGGCCTCCTCGCGGATCTTGGCGAGCACGGCGCGCGGGTCGTTCCAGTCGAAGCCGACGGTGGATGCCTTGCGCTGCAGCTCCATTGCGCGCGTCAGGGCAGGCAGGCCCGCCTTCACGCTCGCCAGCAGCGATTTGTGCGCGGTCTCCTCGGGCGGCCGCCGCGCGGCGCGCTCGGCCTTCTCCTCGGCCTTGATCCGTTCCCAGGCGCTCTTGACGCCGGCCGGCTGGATGTTGCCGTCCTTGTCCGCGAAGACGTGCGGGTGACGGCGGATCATCTTGCTGGTGATCGCCTCGACCACATCGCCGAACGCGAACGCGTTCTGCTCCTCAGCCATCCTGGCGTGATAGACCACCTGCAACAGCAGGTCGCCGAGTTCCTCGCGCAAATCGTCGAGATCGCCGCGCGCGATCGCATCCGCAACCTCATAGGCCTCCTCGATCGTGTAGGGCGCGATGGTCTCGAAATTCTGCACGAGGTCCCAAGGGCAGCCGGTCACCGGCGTGCGCAGCGCAGCCATGATCTCGATCAGGCGGGAAATGTCGCGGGAAGGGGTCATGGAGCACCGCTGTATGAGAGGTATGGCCGTTATGCCAAATCGGCCCTGTCGATCCCAGCAAAACACGCCGGAAACACGGCACTGTCCACGGATTGGCTACGGCGCCGCCAGGTGCTAAATCGCGTTCCATGACCGATCAGAACGCTTCCGACACCGCGCTGGTGCTGTTTTCCGGCGGCCAGGATTCCACCACGTGCCTTGCCTGGGCCTTGTCGCGCTTTGCCCGCGTCGAGATGCTCGGCTTCACCTACGGCCAGCGCCACGCGATCGAGCTCGATTGCCGGGACCAACTGCTGGCCGGGATCAAGCGCGTTCGGCCGGAATGGTCTGCGAAACTCGGCGACAGCCACACGCTTGATATCCCGACGCTGTCGGAGATTTCCGACACCGCGCTGACCCGCGACGTCGCAATCGAAATGGGCGCGGACGGCTTGCCGAACACCTTCGTGCCCGGCCGCAACCTCGTGTTCCTCACCTTCGCGGGGGCGCTGGCCTATCGGCGCGGCATCCGCCACATCATCGGCGGCATGTGCGAGACTGACTATTCCGGCTATCCGGATTGCCGCGACGAGACCATCAAGGCATTGCAGTCCGCGCTCAATCTCGGCATGGCCAGGGATTTCGAGCTGCACACGCCGCTGATGTGGCTCGACAAGGCCGCGACCTGGCGGCTTGCGCACGAACTCGGCGGAGCAGGGCTGGTCGACCTGATCCGCGAGCACTCGCACACCTGCTATCTCGGCGAACGCGGCGCGCAGCACGATTGGGGCTATGGCTGCGGCGAATGCCCGGCCTGCAGCCTGCGGGCCAAGGGCTGGCGCGAATATGTTGCGCGGGGTGGCCCGTGACCGTGGGCAGATCGCCGTCCGCAGGGGCGCGCTGCCAAAATATCGAAAACAACCCCATGCAAAGGAGCCGGCGGCTGCCGGCGTTCGACACGGCAACTTGACACGTCGGGCAACTCAGCGATACTTTTCCATTATACAGAAATATGGCAGGGGCGATCCGGTACGCTGCGGCTTCTCGGCTCCAGCAGTCCCGTCTCTGGAATCCGTGCGCGCGGTTCTGTCCCCGTCGTCGTCCCGGCGAAGGCCGCGACCCATACGCCGCGGCAGGCATTGTAGGTAGGACTCGTCGTTCCAGCATCGCGTAACAATTTGCATTTGGGGTCATGGGTCCCGGCCTTCGCCCGGACGACGATGAGGATGAGTTCGCGATTCAAGGCGCCCCACCACGCGATGTCATCACCCGCGCATGCGCATGCAGGTGATCATGGCATTCGAGGCTACCTAAAATCCGCCGCCGTCAGCTCGATCGGCTTGCCGTGCGGGGTGCGGTCGGCGGCGCGGTCCCAGGCGTCGCGGTAGCGGTGCAGTGTCTCATGCGTCGTGACGCCCTTGGCGGCCACGAGGTGCTCGAGGGTTGCCAGCCAATGCTGGTAATAGGTCTCGCCGGTGTCGGGATCGCCGGCAGCCTGCGCGCGCTTGATCTGGTCGGCGAGCGCGGCAGCCCATTCGGTCCAGGTGAACACGCCGCGGTCATGCAGGCTCAACGCCATGGCGAATGCCTGCGCTTCCCAGGGGGCGCGGAATACCGGGCCGTCCTGATCGCGGGGGATGCTGGAGACGGCGCTGGTCGCGCGCGCAGCGGCGCCTGCATCCATCAGACAGCCTCCAGATAGGGCTCGAACGCGTCGATCGAGACCTTGATGGTCGGATCGGAGTCCGGTCCCCACAGCTCGCGTCCGTCGAACACGACGGTGTACAGCCATTGCGGATGTTCGCCGGCGTCGTTGGCGACCGTATCGGGAAATACGTGACAGCCATGATCGCGCTCGACCACCCCGACGTGACCGCGCACGTAGCGCGGCAGCCGCGTGTGGGTGGCGGGATGGATGTTCTTCGCCCGCACCCGATCGCCGGCCTTGAATTTCGCAGGTCCCGGCGCGGCGCGGCCGAACTTGCCGCGCACCATGATGCGCTCGATGTCGGCCACCGAGAACTTGCCGTGCTTGAGCGCTTTCGCCGGCGCGACGGCATGCCCAGCGGCGACGTCGTCGTTCGAGATGAAGCCCTTGTCGAGCAGCAGGGCTTCCAGCCCGAGCAGCCATTTCCTGTAGTAGGAGCTCGACAGATAGACCTGCGGGGGCAGGGTCTCGCGATAGAAGCGCGAGGCGTCGATGTTGAAGGCGCCGGCCGCGCCCATCGCGCGGACCATGGCGAGCACCCGGGATTCCCACTCCTCATGGAACATCGGCTCGTTCGGCTCGGGCTCGACCTTGCCGAACCCATCCATGCCGCCCATGTCGTGGACGCCGTTCATGACGGCGCTCCCGGTTTCTTGGGAAAGCCGGTGCCGATCATGGAATCGCGCGTCACCAGCTCGGCGAGCTGGTCTTCGCTCAAGCCCTCGGTGCCTTCGGGCCGCATCGGCAGCACCAGAAAGCGCGTCTCCGCGGTCGAATCCCAGACCCGGATTTCCGTCTCCTTCGGCAGGCTGACGCCGAAATCGGCGAGCACGCCGCGCGGATCCTTGACGGCGCGCGAACGATACGGCGAGGCCTTGTACCAGACCGGCGGCAGCCCCAGCATTTCCCAAGGGTAGCAGGAGCACAATGTGCAGACGACCATGTTGTGGCGGCCAGGCGTGTTCTCGATCGCGACCAGATGGTCGCCGACCCGGCTGACATGGCCGAGGGTGCCGACAGCCTTGCTGGCGTCCTCGAGCAACGCCTTCTTGAAGGCGGGATCGGTCCAGGCCTTGGCGACGACGCGGGCGCCGTTATGCGGGCCGATCTTGGTCTCGTAGGCCTGCACGATGGCGTCGAGCGCGGCAGCCTCGACATAGCCCTTCTCGGTCAGGATCGATTCCAGCGCACGGACGCGCAGTTCGGTCTCCGACAGTTCGGAATGGTCGTGATCGTGGTGGTGATGATCATGTTCGCTCATGCCCACAGAATAGGCGAAACCGTCGTGCTATGTCGAGGCAGGCAGTACACAAGAATGCGAGCGGGGAGGTATGCGTGGTTGATGATGTGACGATCGAGAAGGGGCTCGGACCGGAGGGACGGATCGCGGTGGTGCGGTTCGACCGCGGCGACGGTATCAACGCGCTGTCGCCGGAGGCGCTGCGGCAGCTGACCGACGCGGCGCGCAGTTTCGAGGACGATGGCGAGACCTCGGTGGTGGTGCTGACCGGCGGCGCCAAATCGTTCAGCGCCGGCTTCGACCTCAAGGATGCCGAAGGGCGTTCGCGCCAGACCATGGACATGGGCGCGCTGCGCCGGCACCTGAAGCTCGGGCCGCGGCTGACGCGCGCCTGGCAGGACATGGAGCAGGTCACGATCGGCGCGATCGAGGGGTTTTGCGTCGGCGGCGGCGTGGCACTCGCGGTCGCGCTGGATTTCCGCGTCATGGCGCGCGACGCGCATATGCGGGTGCCGGAAATCGCGCTCGGCATGAACATGAGCTGGCAGAGCGTGCCGCGCATGCTGCATCTGATGGGACCGGCGCGCACCAAGCAGGCGGTGATCCTGGCCGACGACCGGATCTCGGCCGATGAGGCCTACGAATGGGGCTTGGTGGAGCAGGTGACCGATCCCGGAAGGTCATATGAAGCCGCGATGGCGCTCGCGGCCAAGATCGCCGCCCAGCCGCCGATCTCGGTCGCGATGACCAAGCTGACGGTCAACCGGCTGGCACATGCGCTCGACGATCTCGCCAGCCACATGGACCTCGACCAGTTCGCGCTGGCCAGCCTGACCGAGGATCACAAGGAAGGCGTCGCGGCGTTCCTCGGACGGCGGAGGCCGCGCTTCAAGGGGCGCTGATACGTGTCGTTCAGGAGCCCTTCCAGGCTTCGGAATGGCGAAGGCCCTGACGCCGGGCCGAGCGTCAGGGCCTTTGCGGTGCGGAGACGACCCCAGCACCTTTCAGGGCCTGGGAGCCGACAGTGGGGTCATCCGCCTGCACCGTTGTCGAGATCTAGCAGGCAACAAATAGCATGCGCCCGTCGCCGGCGTTCGCATTTGCATATGTGAATCGGCCTCTCGTCGATCCTAGGTTCCCGGGATCAAGGCTGCGCAGTGGCGAGCGATGGTTGCTTCCTCGTTGGTTGCTATGACGAGCACATCCACTGAACTATCCTCGCAAGCAATGTGCAGCTGTGCCGCAGCGTTGGCGGATGGATCGAGCTGGACACCCAGCCATCGGAGCCGTTCGCAGACCTGCTCGCGAATCTCGCTCGCGTGCTCGCCGATACCGCCTGTGAACACCAGGCATTCCAATCCGCCCAGCGTGCCAGCCATCGCGGCGACTTGTTGCGCGATGCGGAACGTGAAGAGGTCAACCGCTTCCTTCGCGGCGGGCTCCTGGCTTGCGAGCAGGACACGCATGTCGGAGGACAGGCCTGAAACGCCGAGCAGCCCCGATTGGTGATAAAGCAGCTGCTCAAGGTCGTCGACCGACATGCCGTTCTGCTGCTGGAGGTAAAGCAGAACGCCCGGATCGATCGTGCCGCAACGAGTCCCCATGACCAGGCCGTCGAGAGGCGTCAGCCCCATCGTGGTGTCGATGCTGCGGCCGTTCCGCATGGCGCAGAGGCTTGCGCCGTTGCCGAGATGCGCCACCACGGTGCGCTTCGAGGAAAGCTCCGGCGAGATGTCGGCGAGGCGGCCCGCGATATATTCGAAGGAGAGACCGTGAAAGCCGTATCGCCGAATGCCGGCGCGTTCGAGATGTCTCGGGATCGCAAGCCGATTGACGGGCGGCGCGAGGCCATGATGGAACGACGTGTCGAAGCAGGCGACCTGCATCAGTTCCGGCCGGATCGCGCCGATTGCCCGGATTGGCGTCAGGCAGCGAGGCTGATGCAGCGGCGCCAGCGGGGTGAGGGCGTCGAGGGCGGCAAGCACCGTCCGATTGATTTCGACCGGACGCGGAAACTCGCGGCCGCCGTGAACGACGCGATGCCCGACGGCACGCAGCCGCTCGCCGAGATGATGTTCGATCCGAGCCAGGACTGCGGCAAACAGCCGATCGGGCGGCGTATCTGGTTCGACTTGCTCCAACGCGAACGACGCGCGGCCGGCCGGATCGGTGAAGACCAATCGCGACGCGCCCTCGTGCTCATCGATCTGTGCCTTGCAGAGCAGCGTGGGATCGGTACGCGAAGCATCGAAAAGGCCGAACTTGATGCTCGACGAGCCGGAGTTGACGATCAGGACCGCATCGGACGTCGGCATGGCTCAACCGCCGGATTTGGCAGGTGCTCTGCCGTCCGAGCCGTTCGGCCAGACCCAGTCTCGAACCTCCGGCATGTCCTCGCCATGCTCGCGCACATATCGCGCATGCGCGATCAAGGCATCCCGGTATCCTTGCTTGATCTGTGCGGCCTTGGTGGCGAGCCCCGGCACGCGCTCGATCGCCTCGATCGCGAGATGGTAGCGGTCTAGTCCATTGAGAACGACCATGTCGAAAGGTGTGGTCGTCGTGCCTTCCTCGACAAAGCCGCGCACGTGCATGTTGTCGTGATTGGCCCGGCCATAGGTGAGCCGGTGGATCAGATAAGGGTAGCCGTGGTAGGCGAAGATGACGGGGCGATCGCGCGTGAACAGGCTGTCGAAGTCGCGATCGCTGAGGCCATGAGGGTGCTGTTGCCTCGGCTGCAGCGTCATCAGGTCGACGACGTTGACCACGCGGATCTTGAGGTCGGGGAGGGCCTTGTGCAGAAGATCAACGGCGGCGAGCGTCTCCAGCGTTGGCACGTCACCGGCGCAGGCCATCACGACATCGGGCTCGCTGGTGGGATCCTCGGTTCCGGCCCACGTCCAGATGCCAATGCCGGCATCGCAATGAGTGGCGGCGTCCTGCATCGAAAGCCACTGCGCGGACGGTTGTTTGCCCGCGACAATGACATTGATCCGATCGTAGGTCCGCAGGCAGTGATCGGCGACCCATAGCAGCGTGTTGGCGTCGGGCGGGAAATAGACCCGGACGATGTCGGCTTTCTTGTTGGTGACCAGATCGACAAAGCCGGGATCCTGGTGGCTGAAGCCGTTGTGATCCTGGCGCCAGACATGCGATGTCAGCAGATAATTGAGCGAGGCGATCGAACGCCGCCACGGCAATTGACGCGAGACCTTCAGCCATTTTGCGTGCTGGTTGAACATCGAATCCACGATGTGGATGAACGCTTCATAGCAGGAGAAGAAGCCGTGGCGTCCGGTCAATAGATAGCCCTCCAGCCAGCCCTGGCAGAGGTGCTCGCTGAGGACTTCCATGACACGGCCGTCTTGAGCGAGATGGACATCATACGGCTCGGTCGGCTCCATCCAGACCCGGTCCGTGGCTTCGAACACGGCATCCAGCCGGTTCGAGGCGGTTTCGTCAGGCCCCATGATGCGGAAATTGCCGGCATCGGCATTCAGCTTGAGGACATCGCGCAGGTATTTTCCAAGCTCGTGCGTCGCTGCGGCGACCGTCTGACCCGGCTGCTTTACGTCGACGGCAAATGCGCGGTAGTCCGGCAGCCGGAGCTCACGTTTCAGAAGGCCGCCATTGGCATGTGGATTGGCGCCCATCCGACGGTTTGCGGTCGGGGCGAGGGCTTGGAGCTCCGGGATCAGCGCACCATCCTTGTCGAACAGCTCCTCGGGATGGTAGCTGCGCATCCAGTCTTCAAGCAGCCTGAGATGCGCGGGGTTGTCGCGGACTTGCGCGATCGGCACCTGGTGCGCGCGCCAAAAGCCCTCGACTTTGAGCCCGTCGACCTCCTTCGGACCGGTCCAGCCCTTTGGACTGCGCAGCACGATCATCGGCCAGCGCGGCCGCCCCGACCGCTTGCTGCCGCGCGCCTCGGTTTGGATCTTGTGAATGGCTGCAAGCGCCTCATCCAGGGCAGCGGCCATGGCGCGATGCATCGGCATCGGATCGTCGCCCTCGACGAAAAGCGGCTCATGTCCGTAGCCGCGAAAGAGGTTGCGGATTTCCTCGTCGCCCATCCGCCCGAGCACCGTCGGATTGGCGATCTTGTAGCCGTTGAGGTGCAGGATCGGCAGCACCGCGCCGTCACGCGCGGGATTTAAGAACTTGTTCGAGTGCCACGATGCAGCCAGCGGACCGGTTTCCGCCTCGCCATCGCCGACGACGCAGGCCACGATCAGATCCGGATTGTCGAACGCCGCGCCATAGGCGTGGACCAGCGAATAGCCGAGTTCGCCACCCTCATGAATGGAGCCGGGCGTTTCCGGTGCCGCGTGGCTTGGAATACCGCCGGGGAAGGAAAACTGCCGGAACAGCTTGCGCAGACCGTCGGTGTCTCGGCCGACATCGGGATAGATCTCGCTGTAGGTGCCTTCGAGATATGTGTTCGCCACCATGCCCGGACCGCCATGTCCGGGACCGCAAATGTAGATGACGTTGAGATCGAGCGCGCGGATGACCCGGTTGAGATGGGCATAGACGAAATTCAAGCCCGGCGTGGTACCCCAATGGCCGAGCAGGCGGGGCTTGATGTGTTCCTTGCGCAGCGGCTCGCCGAGCAGCGGATTGTCGAGAAGGTAGATCTGGCCGACCGAAAGGTAATTGGCGGCGCGCCAGTAGCGGTCGAGCAGGTCGAGATTGCCGGCGGTCGTTCTTTGTTCAATCGTTGCTTTCATGGAGCCAACTCCTCCCCAAAACTATCACAACAACGTCAGGTTGATCCCGCCGGCAATGATCGTGCTCGACCCTTGGCGAGGCCGGGCGGGACGCCAGGCAGCGATATCGGCGGCGGTTCTTGGCTGATGCATCGCGTTCGCTGGCTCCAACCGCAGGCGCCGCCCCTCGTTCCTTCGTTTGCCGCCTGGAGCGGCGCACCCCCTGCAGCCTGGCGGTGACGGCGACTGGTTTGGTCTTCGGCATCGGCAAACGAGGCATCTCCGAGCGAGATCATTGATCTCTCATATGTAAATGCCGGAACCAGGCAGAGAGATGACAAGCGGCAAGTGACTGATGTTCGACCGCGATTCGATATCCGCCATAGTCAGCCGAAGGGTGCAGTTGATGAATCTCATCGACCGCTACTTTTTCGCCGCAACGATTACCGTGACAATTGTACTCTGGCTGTACCTTGGGTTGTTGGTGGCCGGTAGCTGACGGCGTGTGCCTGGAAAACGGGACCAGTCCCACCTTGGCGTCGAAATTCCCCGCTCGCTGAAATAGGTCATGGCCGCTGTCCTGAACGCCGCGTCGGGAAACCCAACCGGCGGAACAACGTTAACACCTCGATCATCCGCGCAACTGGCAGAGGTACTGCTATGCGTACGATCTTGATCGTGGAAGACGAGTATTTCATTGCCGATGACTGCGCCACGCTGGCACGACAGGCCGGCTATCACGTCGTCGGGCCGTTCGCTTCGATCGACGAAGCCCGCCCGCACGCTTCCGTAGCCTCTGGCGCGCTGATCGACATCAACGTCAATGGAACTTCGTCCTACAAGTTGATCGATACCCTGATTGCGATGGGTACACCGGTCACCCTGTACACCGGCTACGACGCCAGCACGCTGCCCGAGAAGTATGCGCATCTCCCCGTGGTGACCAAGCCGCGCGGGTGTGCGGAAGCTCTTGGGATGCTGTGCAAGCAGATGAGCTTCGCCGGATAGCCGGCGAGCTGAACGCAGATCGATGCGCGCGCCGGGATGCGCAGCGGTGGTTGATGGGGTAGACGGCCCCCCGTGAGAGCTCGCTGCTCTTTCTACACGTCGTCCCTGCGAACACTTTCGCAGGGACGACACCGGATGTATTGCGCTGAGGTTCCCGGCGCGGCACTTTTGTTGGCAACTTTCCTGGCCGAGGTTTATTGTCTTCTTATCACCGGCCGAGGCTCTGCCCGTAGGCGTCGGTGGCTGAGAGACCGAGCGCGCTCCCGCCTGCACAGCGAGGGAGCGCGGCCATGGCTGATGTGCCCAACGCTTACCAAGCTTGGCGCGAAGAACTCGTTGCTCAGACGCACGAGGTGATCCAGCGTTCGCTCAGAATATTGCGCGAGAATCCGTCGGCCGACACGTTCGTCGGCCGCAAGACGCAAGAGCCGTTCCCCCAAGAGGAAATCCGCTACGGGAACCCATGATCTTGATCGGCGTTGGGTTCTCCGCTCAGTGCTCTTGGCGGAGGCAAAGCATGTGGGACGACTACTGGTTTCAGCTCGCCAGGTTCGAGGCCATGAAGCGACGAATTCAAGCTGGCAACGAACTCTTGCAAAAACAGCTCGCCGGTTCTTATGAACGGATACGACTGTCGTGCCGTCTATTACGCCAACCCGATCCTAACTTATCCTATGATAGGGCAGATGACACGACCCCCGGGTAATGTAGCTTGATGATTGATCCGCTGTTCGCCCGCGCTGAGCTCGCCATAGAAGAAAGTCAAACTTTGCGCGAACAAAGGAAATCGCTTACGGATCAACGAGACGAGCAACTCGCCGAGCTGCGGCAATCGGTGCATAATTCGGCGAGCGCGCGCACGGAGATCAAAGCTCACCGCGACAACTGCAAGTAAGGTTTCGCTGGTGGGATCCGGGCATGTGCAGTATGCTGATGGGTCGGTAACGTCGACGAGCGGGCTTGGATGAAGCGCTCGAGATGCGCGGACAATTCGTAACTCAGCGCCAACCGTCGCCAGGATCGCGCCAGCAACTCATAATCCTTGCGCGTCGTTTCGACGCTGGCTGTCGAGGCCCGATGGTCGGCTTCGTCGGCCAGTTGCAGGCATTCCGCGATCCGATCTGTTGAATGGTGCAGCATCGTTGTCCTTCCTGAGGAAGATGCGCCGGGTGGATGGGTCACGCCGCCGGTTCGCCGGAGATCGTGAGCCGAGACAAATCAGGCAATATGAACGTCAGCCGATCTCAACGTCCTGAGCTGCGCGACCACGAGGCGTAACTCGTCCGCCAATTGGGCGTTACGGATGCGGGTTTCCGTGACGGTTGAGAGGTCGGCGACCAGCGCGCGTTCTGCGGCCGTCTGCTCAAGTTGCTCGATACGTCTTTCGATGTCGGTCATCACGCACCCCGTCCGATATCGCGACTGGAGTATCGTGGCGGTCGCTGCAAACCTCCGCACTAACATTTGCAAATGCTCGAGCGGATTATTCGTGTCCGGCAGCGTCGTTGAGACAGGCGGTCAAGCCTGGTTCATGGGATCGCGCGCAGGATCATGCCCGCGAGCCCCTGGGCCATGGTGCGATGGTCGAACGGCTTCTCCCACAACGGGACGTCCGCGAATTCGGTGCCGAGTACGATCTTGTCGTATCCCGAGGTGAACACGATCGGCACGCCGCGCGCCTGGAGCTCGCGCGCGACCGGATAGATCATCTGCTGGCGGATGTTCACATCGAGCACCGCACCATCGATCACGCCGCCGTCGTGCAGGATGCGAAGCGCATCGGCGATGTCAGCGGCCGGACCGGCGATATCGGCACCGAGCGCGCGCAGCGCGCTGCGCATGTCGTCGGCAAGGAAATACTCGTCTTCGACGATCAGGACGCGGCGTCCTGTCAGCAATGGGCCCTCGGTCAAACGTGCAGAAAAATCAAACATATCAACTCCGGCCGCGCCCGGCATGTCGTCATCGCAAAATTGGAACGTAGGACGAATGCTCGCCTTGTTGCAAACAATGTTGGAAAGGGCAGGTTCCATGTCCCATCGAGACATCATCGCCATCGGCGGTTCGGCCGGGGTAGCGGCGCGAACTCACTGGAAAGGTCTATCGTCGGGTCGGCCGCCGCCAAGCAAACATGATCCGTCGCGCTCTGGAGGACAAGCGGCGGCCACATCGCGCTTCCCTGCAGGTAGGAGATTTCCTACTTATCCCATCGGGATAGGATCAAACTCTGGTATCAACGGGCACGGGCGAGAATGCCCGTCGGAGAATTGAGAGCCGCTGCGACCATGGATGACGTCGGCCAGCCCCAGGGCGGAGATGGAGAGCGCGAGAGTAAGGCGCCGCTGATCGTAGGCGTGGGGGCATCCGCCGGCGCTCTCGATAGCATCGAGCGGTTCTTTTCCCGGCTGCGGCTCAATCCGGATCAAGCCGTCGTGCTCGTGCTGCAGGACCACGATGTCATCGAGTATGCCCGGCTGCGCGACGCGCTGCAACGATCGGAAGGCGCGCGGGTGTCCGAGATCACGGACGGTCAGGTCGTCGAGGGCGGCGTGATCCATCTTTGCCCCTCTGACATGATCACCACGATCCAGAGCGGCCGTTTCGCCGTCCGGCGCGCCGAGCAGGCGCGCGGCGACCGGGCGACCATCGACAGTTTCCTGGTCTCGCTGGCGGAGGACCGCGCCGAGCAATCGATCGGCGTGGTGCTGGCCGGCACGGGCGGCGATGGCACGCTGGGGGTCGGGACCTTGAAGGATCATGGCGGCCTCGCGATCGCCGAACGCATTGGCGACGGCCAGTCCAACCCCCACGACGAAGGCAGTTCGGCCGCGGCGATCGCCGATTTTGTGCTGCCGCCAGAGGACATCCCGGAGCGTATCGATGTCTATTCCCGCCACCTCCGCCGGCTCGAGACCGGGACGCGGCTGCCGCCGGAATTCCCCATCACGACGGCGGCCGGACGGGTCGCGATCGACATCCCGCCGATACGTTCCGTTGGCCCGGATGTCGGCCTCGAGCGCCGCGCCCAGCGCATTGCCGAGCGCTACGCGCCCGCCTACGTCATTACCGACGGCCACTATCACATCCTGCATTTCTCCGGCCGCACCGGCCGCTACGTCGAGCCGACCGCAGGGACGGCGACGCTCGATTTGCTGCAACTCGTGCATCGCGACCTCAGGCTTGAATTGCGCACCGTGCTCAGCCGTGCCGCTGAAACCAATGAACCGGCGCATGCCGAGCAGGTGCGGCTCGGCGTCAACGGGCATCGCGTGCTGGTCGACATCACCGTCGAGCCGATCCAGGACGGCCCTGCCGGCCATCGCAATTTCGTCGTGCTGTTCAAGGATGGCCCGATCCGTCCCGTGGAGCAGGCCGAGAGCAATCCCAGCATTCTGATCGGGACCGAGCATGTCGAGCGGCTGGAAAGCGAGCTGCTCGCCACCCGCGAGCGGCTACAGGCCACCATCGAGGAACTCGAAAACACCAATGAGAAGCTGAAGTCCTCCAACGAAGAATACCAGTCGCTCAACGAGGAGCTGGAGACCTCGCGCGAGGAATTGCAGTCGGTCAATGGGGAGCTGACCACCGTCAATGGCGAGCTGGCGCACCGCGTGCAGGAACTCACCCAGGCCACCAGCGACCTGAAGAATTTCCTCGAGAGCACCCGGATCGCAACCGTGTTCCTCGACAACGATCTCAAGGTGATGAACTTCACGCCGGCGATCACGCATTTGCTGCATCTGGTCGAGACCGATGTCGGCCGCCCGATCGCGCATATCAAGGCGCGCATCCCGATCGAGGAGCTCTATGATGATGTCCGCCGCGTGCAGCGGACGCTGGCCAGCGCCGAGCGCGAGCTGACCGCGCCCGACAGCGGCACGCGCTATATCGTGCGCATCCTGCCGTACCGCAGCATCGACAATTTCATCGCCGGCGTCGTGATCAGCTTCATCGACGTCACCGCGATCACCCGGGCTGAGGAGCGGCAGCGGCTGCTGCTCGCCGAGCTGCAGCATCGCGTCCGCAACACGCTCGGCGTGGTCCGCTCGATCGCGCGCCGCTCGGCCGAGACCAGCGCGAACGTCGAGGACTATGCATCGCATCTCGACGGCCGGCTCAACGCCTTCGCGCGGACCCAGTCGCTGGTGACCCGCGATCCGGAAGGCGGCGTCGATCTGGAATATCTCGTGGTCGAGGAATTGCTGGCTTACAACGCGCGGGAGGGCGAGCAACTGAGAGTCTCCGGTCCCGGGATCCGCCTGCAACCCAAGGCCGCGGAGACCTTCGCACTGGCAATCCACGAACTCGCAACCAACGCCTTGAAATATGGCGCGCTGAGCCAACGCGCCGGGCGCATCGACGTTACATGGCGCATCGATGATGCGGCCGAGCCACGGCAACTGGTGTTCAACTGGCGCGAACGCAGCGGGCCTGAGGTGACGCCGCCGCGCCGCAGGGGATTTGGATCCGATCTCCTGGAGCGGACGCTGGCGTTCGAGTTCAAGGGCAAGGGCACGCTTGAGTTCAATCCGTCGGGACTTCACTGCACGATCGCCATACCGATGAGCCCGCAAGCGATCCATACGCCGAGCATGGGGAGCTAGATGCATCCCCCGGTGCTCGAGGGGAATTTGGCGCAGCCGGTGATCCGGCGGCTCAACGCCATGCGGCAATTGTCCGAACGGGGAATCGCGTTGCTGCAACAGGCGATCCAGGACGGGCTGCACCGCGCCCGCCCGGGCGAAGACCTCGCCACCGAGGGCGATCCGGTCGACAGCGTCAGGATCATCCTGTCGGGCTGGCTCTGCCGCTACAAGACGCTGGCCGACGGTCGTCGCCAGATCGTCAATTTTGTCCTGCCGGGCGACAGCTGCGACGCCTGCGTTTATCTGCTGTCGGTGATGGATCATTCGATCGGCGCACTGACCCCGGTTACCTACGCCGACATCAAGCGTCCGGTGTTCGAGCAGCTGCTGGCGAGCGACCGTTCGCTGGAGGAAGCGCTCTGGTGCGAAACCATGGTGAGCAGCGCGATCCAGCGGGAATGGACGGTCAATATCGGGCGGCGCGTGGCGCTGGAGCGGGTCGCGCATCTGTTGTGCGAACTCTATGAGCGCCTGCTGCCGGTTGGAATGATCGACGGCGATTCCTGCCTGTTTCCGATCACGCAGATGGATCTCGCCGATGCCACCGGCCTGTCGGTGGTCCATGTCAACAGGACGCTGCAGGAGCTGCGCGGCTCCGGCCTGATCGTGCTGCGCGACCGCATACTGACGATCAACGACCTGAAGCAGCTCAAGGACACGGCGCTGTTTTCGGCCGACTATCTGCACACCAAGCGGCACGGCTGAGACGCGGCAAGGTTCCGACGTCGGAGCTGACGCACCGACCGGCGTCAGCTGTCGAACAGGTGGAAGTGCGGCCACAGCGATCGAGTAGAGCGCATCGACGGCTCCTCGATCTCGCCCGCCGGTCACGTCCAGCCGCCATGATGGTGAAGGAACGTTCAGGAAAGTTCCGATCCTGTTCCTGCAACATGCGCGGACGCCGGTCGTTATCACGGCGTACTGGAAAGGAGGATGCCATGACGAAGCTTACTTACGCTCTTGCCGCAGTTGCGGCACTCTCGACAGCGGCACCGACCGTTGCGAGCGCGCAGGGTGTGGGCATCTATGTCGGCCGCGACCACGGCTACTACGGCGATCGATATTATGGTGGCCCGCGCGTCGACGTATACCGGCATGACCGGGGCTGGCACCACGGCTGGTACAACCATCATCGCGACTACTACCGCGACCGCGGCTTCGTGATCCGTGGTCATGACTGGGACGACGACTAACGGTGCTGGTCGCACGTCGCGATAAGCAGATCGCGATGACCAATGAGGGCCTCGCTTCGGCGGGGCCCTTTTTTGTTGGCTTATCGCATCGCGCCGGTTCGTCCGCGTAGGAACCTTGGCTTCTCCACCCGATTGTCAGGACGAGAAGGACGGAGGAGGTTTTCATGAACCAGTTGATTTATCTGGTCGGACTGATCGTGGTCATTTTGGCGATATTGTCGTTCTTCGGATTGCGGTAGGCGCGCCATGGATAACGAGCGAGGGCTTGCCGTGTCCGCCGCCAACAGGACCGGGCTTCGGCTGCAATGGAGCCCGGTCATCGCCGGCGCGTTGGCCGCGGCGGCGCTGTCGGTGATTTTGATCGGCTTCGGCGCGGCGGTCGGATTGGGCGTGAGTTCAAGCTCGCCGTCGTGGCGCGACGCATCAGCCGCGCTCGCGTTGCTGTCGGGGCTGTATCTGATCCTGCAGGCACTGGTGAGCTTCGGCGTCGGCGGCTACATCGCCGGCCGGGCCCAGCGCGTGATCGGCGCAACGCCATCCGACGAGATCGACAGCTGCGACGGGCTTCACGGACTGACCGCCTGGGCGCTCGCCATCATCCTCGGTGCTACGATCGTCGGGCTGGTTGGCCTGTCGAGCGGGCGTCCGGTGGTCCAGAACCGGCCATCTGCGACGGCCGCGGAGCCGTTGCTGAGCGCCGAGCTCGACCGTCTGTACCGGTCGCCGCGGCGTCCGGCCAATATCGATATCGGCTATGAGCGGGCGGAGGCGGGCCGCATCCTGCTGACGAGCTCCGGCCGCAGCGGCGTCAGCGCCGACGATCGCAGCTACCTGATCCAGCAGGTCGCGGCCGCGACCGGTCTGCCTGCTGCGGAGGCGGAGAAACGCGTCGACAGCGTGATGGGCGATGCCAGGACCGCCATCCAGCGGTCGCGGCGCAGCGCGGTGATTTTGGCATTCTCGGTTGCGGCGGCGCTGCTGTTCGGTGCGGTCGCCGCGTGGGCCGCGGCCGGCGCGGGCGGCCGTCACCGCGACGGGGCCGCGCTGCCGGAGTGGATGGGCGGCAGGCCGACGACGGCCGTGCCGATTGTCTGATGCAGTTGTGTATGTCCTTCAAGGGAGACGATGATGGCAACGATCTTGGTGATGGATCACTCCGGCGACACGAGGCAGCAATTCGATCCCGACAACAGCGAGCAGCTGGCCTGGGCGAATGCCCGCTTCGCCCAGCTCACGTCGGACGGCTACACTGCAGCAATTCGGCAGGCGACCGGAGAGGTGAGGTTGGTCCGCGCGCTTGACCCGACCGCCGAGGAAACCCTGTTCTATCCGAGGCTGGTCGGCGGTTGACGCCATGCTCGCCCGTCTGCGCGAGATGCCCCTGCGGTCCGCGCTCCAAGGAGCCGCCAGCACGCTGCGTGCGACGCTGGCCGCGATCTGGGATCGCTGGAAAGCGTATGAGCGAATTGAGGCGCGCGGACTTGCGCTGCTGTCCGTTTGGCTGTCACCCGAGCAGCGGGCGCAATTCGAAAAGTATAATCGCTTCGACGTCATCGGCTCGGAGTCCGGCAAGCGATACCGGATTTGCTACGGCACCTCGACCAACGTCTACGAGATGGACGGCGGCGATCGCATCGTGCTGGGCTGGTGCTTCCGGCCCGTCGGCTCGCTGGTGGCGGGCGACGTGATGCTTGCCCAGAAAATCGCGCTCGAAACCGACGAACGCGGGGCGCTCATGGTTGCCAAGCCATTCCCGAGCTCCATGCCACCACGCGCAAATCTCCCTCCGGTCAGTTAGCGCTCGGTCCGCGCTGTCTCGCGTGGCGCGAGCTGTCGCGCGTTGCCGGGGGGAGGAACGTCGATCTTCCCGCCGGGTTGTCGGATGCCGACTTGCAATGGACCTGGTCATGCGCGTCAATACCCGGCCGTCTTCGCTGAGCCTGATCTTCCGCTCCTACCTCGCGGACTTGCGACAATGGATGACGCGCTTGGTGACTGGCTACGCATTTGCATGCAGCTTCATGCTGGCGGGTGCGGTCTCGCTTCTGATCGCGATCGGGATCGGGGTTGGCGCGGCTTTCCACGCCCTTGAAGTGCATTACGGCATCTGGATCGCATATGCCGCGATCGGCGGCGCCTTTGTCCTCCTCGGGATCCTGGGGCTGGTCATGGGCCGCGTGCTGCTCGCGCGTCCTGCGCCGGCCGTGCCGCGCCCGGGCCGACAGGCCGACATGCTCAAGCGCGCGATCGCGGTGCCCGTCGTGGCGCGGCTGATCGCCTCCAATCGGACGGGAGCAGGGGGGAGCGTAGATCCCACCACCCGGGCACTGGCCGCCGGGGCTGCAATCATGCTTGTCGGCTGGCTTGCTGCATCGCGCGCCCGGCGTCAGCGCGACGCGATCCAGGACTAGCGATGGCGCCGCGCAATTGGACGAACGACCTGATGCTCGCCGGCGCAGCAGCTCTGGCGACCTTGGCGATCTCTCGCCAACTGTCCCGATCGGAGCGGCCGTCCGATCGGGAGCAGGGCGTCGAACCCACGCTGGCGGAAACCCTGGATCGCGGACGGCTTGCCGACACGCCACTTGAGATTCCGGCTGCCGGCTGGAAGGACATTCTGCTGCGCACCTATCAGCAGATCGGCGAGGACCGCCTGCTGGCCACCGCGGCCGGCGTCGTGTTCTACGGCTTGCTGGCGATCTTCCCGGCCATCACGGCGCTGGTCTCGAGCTACGGCCTGTTCGCCGATCCCTCCACGATCTCATCGAACCTGCAGAGCCTGGCGCTGATGCTGCCGGAAGGCTCGTTTGCCATCGTCCAGGACCAGATCGCCCGCGTGCTCGCGAAGGGGACCTCGACGCTTGGCCTGACCTTTGCCGGCGGCCTGCTGATCGCGATCTGGAGCGCCAATGCCGGCATGAAGGCGATCTTCGATGCGCTCAACGTTGTCTATGACGAGAAGGAAAACCGCGGCTTCGTCAAACTCAACCTGATGTCCCTCGCGTTCACGATCGCCGGGCTGATTTCCATCATGCTGATGGTCGGAGCGGTGGTCGTCGTCCCGCTGCTGCTGCGGCAGGTTGGACTGGGCACGACGGCCGAACTCGTCATTCGGCTCGGACGGTGGCCGATCCTGGTGCTCCTGCTCCTCACCGCGCTTGCGGTGCTTTACCGCTATGGCCCGAGCCGAACTAGGCCGCGCTGGCAGTGGCTCAGCGTCGGCGCCGTTGCAGCGGCCGTGCTGTGGCTGGCCGGTTCGGTGCTGCTCTCCTGGTATCTGGCGAACTTCGGCGATTACAACGCGACCTACGGCTCGCTGGGGGCGGCCATCGGTCTGATGACGTGGATGTGGATGTCCGCCATCATCGTGCTGTGCGGGGCAGAGCTGAATTCAGAGATCGAGCATCAGACGATGCTCGATTCGACCGAGGGCCTCCGCAAGCCGCTCGGAGCGCGTGGCGCAACCATGGCCGACACGGTCGGCAGGGCGTCGTAACCGGCGCAGACCCCGCAGCAGCGCACCCGGCAATGAGCATAGGAACCAATGGCATGACCCGGACTTATGCCAAAATGGTTGAGATCAACGTGCTGGAAAAACCGATCGAGCGGATCAAGCAAACCTGCGAGCTGATGGGCATCGCGGACAGGTTCGACCGCGCGCTTCCCGAGCTCGAGACCTTCCTCGAAGCCGAGATCGCGCAGGGCGAGGTCCGCGAGTCGAGGCTGACCCTTGACGGGCTCTGCTACCTGCGCCAGCTGCTGGCGCAGGCGTGAGGTACCGACATGGCATTCTCTGAGGAAATGAACCGATGCGTCGAGACCTGTCTGTCCTGCTATAGGACCTGTCTCGGCACGGCCATGAACCATTGTCTCGTCACCGGCGGCAAGCATGTCGAGCCGGCGCATTTCCGATTGATGATGGCCTGTGCGGAAATGTGCCGGACGGCGGCCCATTTCATGCTGATCAACACCCCGCATCACAAGCACACCTGCCGGGAATGCGCGGAGATCTGCGGTGAATGCGCCGAGGATTGCGATCGCGTCGGCGGCATGGACGAATGCGTGGCGATGTGCCGTGCGTGCGCGGAATCCTGCCGCAAGATGGCGGCTTGACGGCGCGGGCTCGCCGTTCGGTCAATCGGAGCTGACGTAGTGGGCGCGCCAGAGCAGCGCCGTGACGATCAGGGCGATGACCCCGGCGGCAATCACGATCCAAGGGACATAGTCGGCCATTGGCGCACCTGACGCTCCGCTTCGAGAGCCAGGCCTTTGCGAGCCAGCGCGCGAAGCGGAGCCGTGTAAGTCTAGAGTTGCGCGTGCTGGGTGGTCGGGCGCGAGATCTGGCTGAGCGCCATGCCGGTGCCATCGCTGGCCTGGATCAGGGCGATATCCCCGAGCGCGATGATTCCGACCAGGCGCTTGTCCCGGCTCAGCACCGGCAGGCGCCGAACCTGGATCGCACCCATGTTCTGCGCGATGTCCTCGAGCTCCTGATCCTCGAAACAATACTTCACCTCGGCCGTCATGACGTCGCCGACCCGCGAGTCGGGGCCGCGACCCATTCCGATGCCGCGAAGCGCGATGTCGCGGTCCGTGATCATGCCGACCAGGCGCTCGCCATCGGCAACCGGCAGCAGGCCGACACCGAGCGCGGCCATCGCTTCTGCGGCATCGCGGAGCGTATCGTCGGGGGTGCACAGCTGGACGTCAGGTGTCATCGCGTCGCAAACCTTCATGCTCGCCTCTCCATGTGGCTGGTTGCGTCAACGGCCTAACGATGCGGCCCGGAACGGCGTTCCTAACTTTGTCGCCGCGGCCAGGACGCAGGCGACCAACGGGAACGAAGCGTAGGCGTCGGCCGGCCGTGGTGCTACTTGCCGTTCTCGGTGGTCACCTCGAAGGACCTGACGATGGATCGAGCGGTGATCAGCCCTCGCTTCAAGGCTTGGTGATTCCGTTGCGCTGGGCGAGGTCGGCTTCCCAGCCGAACACCGAGCGGCCGTCGAGCGCAGGAGAACGGGCCCGCTCGTTCGCGACAAACGCCTCGAAGGAGGGGCCGGTGGCGGTTCGTTCCAGCCTGCGGGCCTGATCGTCGAGCCGCTTCAAGGCCTGCATCTCCTCGTCGCGGCCGAGCCTTGCCTGCTGCACGGCCGATTTCAGCACGCGGATGGTCTCGTCATAGACCTTGATCGGCACCGGGAAGGGATGACGGTCCTTGCCGCCATGGGCGAGCGAGAAGCGTGCCGGGTCGCGGAAGCGGTAGGGCGTCCCGTGAACGACCTCGGCGACCATCGCGAGCGACTGCACCGTGCGGGCGCCGACGCCGGGCGTCAGCAGCAGCTCGGGAAAATCCAGCGGCCCGCGATCGATAGCCGCGGCCAAGGTGCCGTGCAGGCGGCGCACGAACACGTCGCTCGAGCGCACGTCGTGATGCGCGGGCATGATCAGGTGCAGGAGGTCCGGCTGCGCAGCTGCGCTCTGCGTCAGCTCGGCATATTCGCGCGTGATGCCGTCCGGCCCCAGCGCGGCGAGCAGATCAAGCTGCGCCTGGCGTGAGCTTTCGGCGCGGTGATCGGTGAGATTGACGATCTCGCCCTGCGTCGGTCCGTCGATCGCGCTATGCGGCTCGTCGACGAAGCTGCGCAGGCCCTCGGAGTGCCAGTGATAGCGGCGGGCCTGCCGCTTGTCGCCGTTCATGCCTTGCTGGACGACGGTCCATTTGCCGTCGTCGGTGACGAAGAAGCCGTGCAGGTAGAGCTCGAAGCCGTCCTGCACCGCGGCGCTGTCGACCTTGGCCACCAGCCGGCTCGCGCGGGTCAGGGCGGCACCGTCGAATCCGACGCGGTCGCCGAGGGCGGACAGTTCATCGGGCGTGCGGCGCGAATGCTTGCCGCGGCCGCCGCAGACGTGGATTCCGAGCTCGCCTTGCAGCGGCGCCAGACCTCGCTTCAGCGCGCCGATCACGCTGGTGGTGATGCCGGACGAGTGCCAGTCCATGCCCATCGCGGCGCCGAACGACTGAAACCAGAATGGATGCGAAAGTCGCTGCAAAAAGGCATCGCGGCCGTAATGGTGGACGATGGCCTCGGTGATGATGCCGCCCAGCGTCGCCATGCGCGCCGCCAGCCATGGCGGCACGCGGCCGCCATGGAGCGGAAGATCGGCGCTGCCGGTGCGTCGGGCCATCGGGCTCCCAGATGCTGAATCGGCGTCCAATCTACCAGCAAATGCGAGGGAGTGTACAAAGCGGACGTCGCTTCATCGCGCGTCTCGTCAGGCGGCTTCGGCGTTGATGCCGCTGACGGCGAGCTTGGTGAGCGCTTCATCCGTCTTCTTTTCCTCGGCCAGGGTCTGGTCGATGAGCTTGACCGCATCCTTCATGCTGAGCTTCGTAGCCCACGCCTTCAAGGTGCCGTAGCGGGCGATCTCGTAATGCTCGACCGCCTGGGCTGCCGAGAGCAGGCCCGCGTCGAGCGCCGGCGTGTCGGCATACTCCTCCATGATCTCCTTGCCCTCGTCGATGATCCCCTCGATGGCGTCGCACTTCTTGCCGCGCGCCGGCTTGCCCATCAGGTCGAAGATCTGCTCGAGCCGCTCGATCTGTCCTTCGGTCTCGTCATGATGCTTCTCGAAGGCCGCGCGCAGGTCGTCGGACTCGGCGGCCTTGGCCATCCGCGGCAACGCCTTCAGGATCTGCTTTTCCGCGTAGTAAATGTCCTTGAGGGTATCGAGGAAGAGGGCGCTGAGATCCTTGTCCGGCATTGGTCGCTCCGTGTGTTGGGTGAACAGTTCGGAGTGCCAACACGAGTGCGAAAAGCAAGTTCCTATCCTTGATCGATGCGCGGCAAAGCGCCTCGTCGGCCGTCGCGCATTCAAGCGCGCTACGATGGAGCTTGGTCGGATTGCGAAGTCTGGATTGCGAAGTCTTGCCGCAACGCGGCTTCGGAACGAAGCCTCGGCCGGCCCGTTGGTCGATCTCATCGTTCAAGGGAGAAACGCAATGGATTGGAATCGTGTCGAAGGCAACTGGAAGCAGGTCAAGGGCAAGGTCAAGGAGCAGTGGGGCAAGCTCACCGATGACGATCTCGATGTGATCGCCGGCAAGCAGGACCAGCTCGAGGGCCGTCTGCAGCAGCGCTACGGCTATGCCAAGGATCAAGCCGCCAAGGAAGTGAACGACTGGTACGGCCGCCAGAAATGGTGAGCGGGACCGCGTTCCGGGCCCCGCTTCGGCGGGGCCTCTTGCGTCCTGGGCGGCTGAACCTGCGTGTGACGGCATCCGGTCGGCGCGCGCAGGAGTGAGCGATGGGACAGCTTCTCAGCCCGCCGGGTCCGCGCGCGGCGCACCTTTGCATCGACATGCAGCGACTGTTCGAGCCGGGAGCGCCCTGGGCGACGCCCTGGATGGACCGCGTGCTGCCATGCATCGTCGAGCTGGCGCAGCATGCGCCTGAACGTACCGTGTTCACCCGCTTTATTCCGCCGCGCTCGAAGCACGACGCGCAAGGGATTTGGCGGGCCTATTACGAGAAATGGGAATGCGTGACCCGTGAGCGGCTCGATCCGGAGTTGATCGAACTCGTGCCGGCGCTCGCCGCCTGTGTGCCGCCGGCCGCCATCGTCGACCGGCCGACCTACAACGCGTTCGGCAATGGGCGCCTGCAAGCTCATCTGGACGCGCACGGGATCGATACGGCCATCGTGTCGGGCGGCGAGACCGACGTGTGCGTGCTCGCCACCGTGTTGGCCGCGATCGATATCGGCTATCGGGTGATCGTGGCCGAGGACGCGCTGTGCAGCTCTTCCGATCAAAGTCATGACGCGCTGCTGCAGCTTTATGCCGAACGCTTCAGCATCCAGATCGAGGTGGCATCCACGGCCGATATCCTCCGGATGTGGACCCTCGACGACTGAAGCGACAACGCGCCGATGCGAGGTACTGGTATCAGGGCGGTCGGAGCAGGGGTGGCAATACCTGCTTCCTGGTGCTGAGCTGACGCTGGCGATGCGTAGCTGCGAGGCAGCCGTTCAGGGGCACCGCGGTTGGCAATTGCGCGCCTGGACGCAGCACGATTGCCTCCGCGGGAGCCGACGCAATCATGGTGATGCCGAGCAAGCCAAGCGCGCGCACCAAGCTTGCGAGCCCGGAGCGTGCCTGGCTGATACGGCTCATCGCTCGACGGCTGGAAGGTAGGACTTGGGCCGTCAATCTGCGAGACGGTAACAAGGTTCCTGATTCTCGGCCTTGTGGCGAAGGTGAGCGGAGCAATGGGATGGCCGCCGGTGATCGTAGCCACGCCCATATCCGTAATTCGCATAAGGTATATTATGGAATATTTATATCTACAATTAGATCAGATATTTAGTGGGAAATCTTCGCACCGGTCTGCAAGTTGGCGCGTGTGCTGATGTGGCCAAGCCGGTCGTCCGGCCCGTGCCGATGCCGCAGCGATCCACGCGCGCGCATCTCGTCTGAAAGCCGATATTGCCGCCGCGTACGGACGCTGCAATAAGCCCCAGCTGTGCAGAGATCGCTGGTGACCCCGCGGCATCAGGTCCGTATAGGATGGCATCTCAGAACAACAACAAGCCTCTCAAGGGAGCAACCAATGAGCTTTTCACGACGCACGCTGCTGAAGGTCTCCGCCGCTTCCGCCGTCCTCGGCGGGATTGGCGCGCCCTATGTCGCGCGCGCCCAGTCGGCCGAGTTCTCTTACAAGTTCGCCAACAACCTGCCGGAGTCGCATCCGTTCGTGGCGCGCGCCCGGGAGATGGCCGCGGCGATCAAGACCGAGACCAACGGCCGGTTTGACCTGCAGGTATTCCCGAACAGCCAGCTCGGTTCCGATACCGACATGCTGAGCCAGGTGCGCTCCGGCGGCGTCGAGTTCTTCACGCTGTCCGGCCTGATCCTGGCAACCCTGGTGCCGGCCGCCTCGATCAACGGCATCGGCTTCGCATTCCCGGACTATCCCACGGTCTGGAAGGCCATGGACGGCGAGCTCGGCGCCTATGTGCGCGGCGAGATCAACAAGGCCGGCCTCGAGGTCATGGAGAAGATCTGGGACAACGGCTTCCGCCAGACCACGTCGTCGACCAAGCCGATCACCGGTCCCGACGATCTCAAGGGCTTCAAGATCCGCGTGCCGGTGTCGCCGCTATGGACCTCGATGTTCAAGGCGTTCGATGCATCGCCCGCCTCGATCAATTTCAGCGAGGTCTATTCGGCGCTGCAGACCAAGATCGTCGAAGGCCAGGAGAACCCGCTGGCGCTGATCTCGGCGGCGAAGCTGTACGAGGTGCAGAAATACTGCTCGCTGACCAACCACATGTGGGACGGCTTCTGGTTCCTGATGAACCGCAGAGCCTGGGCGGCGCTGCCGGACGATATCAAGACCATCGTCGCCAAGAACGTCAACGCGGCGGCCGTCAAGGAGCGCGAGGATACCGAGAAGCTGAACGCCACCGTGAAGCAGGAGCTCACCGGCAAGGGGCTGGTCTTCAACCAGCCCGAGGTCGGGCCGTTCCGCGACAAGCTCCGCGCCGCCGGCTTCTACGCCGAGTGGAAGGGCAAGTACGGCGAGAAGGCCTGGGATCTGCTCGAGAAGTCCGTCGGCAAACTGTCCTGATCGATCAAGCAGGAGGCTTGCCATGGCTCATGTCGAGATGACGCCGGCCGTGGCCGGCGAGGCGGCGTCGCAGCCCCCTCGCCGCCGCTCCGTTCTCGGTTCCATCGACGCGGCGCTCGGGATGCTGGTCGAAATCCCGGCGGCGATCCTTGTCGTCGCCGAGGTCGTGATCCTGTTCGCCGGCGTTGTGTCCCGTTACGTGCTCCATGCGCCGCTGATATGGTCCGACGAACTGGCGTCGATCCTGTTCCTGTGGCTCGCGATGCTGGGCTCGGCGGTGGCGTTCCGCCGCGGCGAGCACATGCGGATGACGGCGCTGGTCGCAAGCGCGGGACCGCGGCTCTGGGCCTATCTCGACGTCGTCGCAACCTGCGCCGCGCTGGCGTTCCTGATCCTGATCGTGCGGCCGGCCTATGAATATGCCTACGAGGAAAGCTTCATCACGACGCCGGCACTGCAGATTTCCAACACCTGGCGCGCGGCGGCGCTGCCGGTCGGCACCTGCCTGATGGCGCTGTTCGCGCTGCTGCGGCTGGCCCGGGTCGGTGATTTCAAGACCTTCCTGCTGGCCGCGCTGACCGTGGCTGCGCTGATTGGCGCGTTCTGGCTGGCGCAGCCGATGCTGCGGCCGCTCGGCAATCTCAACCTGATCATCTTTTTCGTCGGCGTGGTCGGCTTCTGCGTGTTCGCCGGCGTGCCGATCGGCTTTGCCTTCGGCATGGCGATCTTCGGCTATCTGGCGCTGACCACGCGGACGCCGCTGATGGTGCTGGTCGGCCGGATGGACGAGGGCATGAGCCATCTGATCCTGCTGTCGGTGCCGCTGTTCGTCTTCCTCGGCCTGCTGATCGAGATGACCGGCATGGCGCGGGCCATGGTGGCGTTCCTGGCGAGCCTGCTCGGCCATGTCCGCGGCGGCCTGCATTACGTGCTGGTCGGCGCCATGTATCTGGTCTCCGGCATCTCCGGATCGAAGGCCGCCGACATGGCCGCCGTCGCGCCGGTGCTGTTCCCGGAAATGAAGCAGCGCGGCGCCAAGCCGGGCGATCTGGTCGCCCTGCTCGCCGCCACCGGCGCGCAGACCGAAACCATTCCGCCGAGCCTTGTGCTGATCACGATCGGCTCGGTGACCGGCGTCTCGATCTCGGCGCTGTTCACCGGCGGCCTGCTGCCGGGCGTGGTGCTGGCGATCACACTGTCAGGGTTGGTGTGGTGGCGCTACCGCGGCGAAGACCGCAGCCACGTCCAGCGCGCCACCGGCAGCGAGATCGGCAAGGCGTTCGTGTTCGCCCTGCCCGCATTGGCCCTGCCCTTCGTGATCCGCTACGCCGTGGTCGAAGGCATCGCCACCGCCACCGAAGTGTCGACCATCGGCATCGTCTACGCCTTCGCCATCGGCCTCCTGATCTACCGCAAGTTCAACTGGCGGCGGCTGTTGCCGATGCTGATCGACACGGCGTGCCTGTCGGGGGCGATCCTGTTCATCATCGGTACCGCGACCGGCATGGCCTGGGGCCTGACCCAGTCCGGCTTCTCGCGGGCGCTGGCGGCGGCGATGACCGGGCTGCCCGGCGGGTCGGCGACCTTCATTGCAGTCTCGATCCTGGCCTTCGTGATCCTCGGCAGCGTGCTCGAGGGCATCCCGGCGATCGTGCTGTTCGGGCCGCTGCTGTTTCCGATTGCGCACCAGGTCGGCGTCCACGAGGTGCACTACGCCATGATCATCATCCTGGCCATGGGCATCGGGCTGTTCGCGCCGCCGTTCGGGGTCGGCTATTATGCCGCCTGCGCCATCGGGCGCGTCGATCCGGCCGAGGGTATCCGGCCGATCTGGGGTTACATGCTGGCGCTGTTGATCGGCCTGATCATCGTCGCCATCTTCCCCTGGATATCGATTGGATTCCTTTGAGAACCTAGCGGATTGGATAGAGCCATGAGTGCAGCTCAAAATCAGTACTCGATCGGGTTGGACAAGACGCCGGCCAACTACGTGCCACTTTCGCCGCTGAGCTTCCTGGCGCGCTCGGCCGCCGTCTATCCAGACCACGTCAGCGCGGTCTATGAGGGCCGCAGCTTCACCTGGAAAGAGACCTACGAACGCTGCAAACGCTTTGCGTCCTACCTCGCGGGCCATGGCATCGGCCCTGGCGACACGGTCGCGGCGATGCTGCCGAACATCCCGGCGATGAACGAATTGCACTTCGCGGTGCCGATGACCGGCGCGGTGCTCAACGCGCTCAACATCCGCCTCGACGCGGCGTCGATCGCGTTCCAGCTCGAGCATGGCGGCGCCAGGATCATTCTGGTCGATCCCGAATTTTCCGGCGTGATCGCGGAAGCCTTGACCCTGATGAAGGGCGCAAAGCCGTTCGTGATCGACGTCGATGACGCCGCCTTCAGCTGCGGCAAGCGGATCGGCGAGATCGAGTATGAGGCGGCGGTCGCGGCGGGCGATCCTGCCTTTGTGGAGCGGCCGCCGGCCGACGAATGGGATGCGATCGCGCTGAGCTACACGTCGGGCACGACGGGCAATCCCAAGGGCGTCGTGACCCATCACCGCGGCGCCTATCTCAACGCGGTCAGCAACATCCTCGCCGGCAATCTCGGCCAGCATCCGGTCTATCTCTGGACGCTGCCGATGTTTCATTGCAACGGCTGGTGCTTCCCCTGGACCATCGCGGCGACCGCCGGCGTCAATGTCTGCCTGCGCAAGGTCGACCCGGCCAAGATCTTCGAACTGATCCCGAGGCACGGCGTCACCCACATGTGCGGTGCGCCGATCGTCTACAACACGCTGATCAACGCGCCCGATGCGCCGAAGGGCGGCAAGGCAAAGCCCGTCGTCGGCCTGATCGCCGGCGCGGCGCCGCCGGTTGCAGTGCTCGAGGGTGGCGAGCGCATCGGCATCAAGCTGACCCACGTCTACGGGCTGACCGAGGTCTATGGCCCCGCCTCCGTCTGCGCCGAGCAGCCGGGCTGGGACGAGCTGTCGGCTGACGCGCGCGCACAGCTGAAGCGGCGTCAGGGCGTGTCCTATCCGCTGCAGGAAGGTGTCACGGTGCTCGATCCCGAAACCATGCGCGAGGTGCCGCGCGACGGCGAGACCATCGGCGAGGTCATGTTCCGCGGCAACATCGTGATGAAGGGCTATCTGAAGAACGAGAAGGCGACGCAGGAAGCCTTCGCCGGCGGCTGGTTTCACACCGGCGATCTCGGCGTGCTCGACGAGCACGGCTACGTCATCATCAAGGACCGCTCCAAGGACATCATCATCTCCGGCGGCGAGAACGTCTCCTCGGTCGAGGTCGAGGACATCCTCTACAAGCACCCGGCGGTGCTGTTCGCGGCCGTGGTGGCAAAGCCCGACCCGAAATGGGGCGAAGTACCCTGCGCCTTCATCGAGCTGAAGGACGGCGCCAAGGCGACCGAGGCCGAGATCATCGCCTATTGCCGCGAGCACATGTCGGGGTTCAAGACGCCGAAATCGGTGGTGTTCGGGGTGATCCCGAAGACCTCGACCGGCAAGATCCAGAAATTCCTGCTGCGTAGCCAGGTCGGATCGGCCAAGGCGATCTCGGCCTGACAGCGCCACATACCCGCTGTCGTCCCGGGCTTGACCCGGGACCCATAACCACGAATGCCGATTGTATTGCAATGCTGGAGCGACAGCTTACTTCAACAACGATGCCCTGTGGTTATGGGTCCCTGCTCCCGTGCGCAATTGCGCACTAGGCAGGGACGACAGCGAGTATGTGGCGCCTCGCTCTGGATCAATTGGGTTTTCAGCCTGCCCGGTCGAGCGTCAGCCGCATGCCGTCATAGGCCGGGATGACGCTGGCCGGCAGGCTCTGCCGCAGCACCTCGTAGTCGAGGTCGGAATGCATGTTGGTGATGACCGCGCGCTTCGGCTTGAAGCGCTCGATCCACGACAGCGCGTCCGCAACGCTGAAATGGCTGGGATGCTGCGCGTAGCGCAATCCGTCGACGATCCAGAGATCGAGATCTTCGAGCGCCGGCCAGCTCTCCTGGGGGATGTCGTGCAGATCCGGCGTGTAGGCGGCGCCGCCAATGCGGTAGCCGAGCGCCGGGATCTTGCCATGCTGCACCAGGAAGGCCCCGAGCTTCAGCGGGCCGCCCTTCCCCTGGACCGTATGGCTCTCGCCGGCCTCGATCGAATGCCGTGTCAGGATCGGCGGATAGTCGCTGCCTTCCGGCGCGATGAAGCAATAGGAAAATCGCGCCATCATGTCCTTGGCGGTCGACTGGTTGAAGTAGACCGGGATGCGGCGGCGCTGATGCAGCACGACCGAGCGCAAATCGTCGATGCCGTGGGTCTGGTCGGCATGCTCATGCGTCAGAAACACCGCGTCGATGTGCTCGACATTGCTGTCGATCAGCTGCTCACGCAGATCGGGCGAGGTGTCGATCACGACCCGCGTGGTGCCGTGCTCCATGGTGCGCTCGGCCATGATCGAGCAGCGGCGGCGGCGGTTCTTGGGATTGCCGGGATCGCAGGCGCCCCAGCCGAGTGCCGGGCGCGGCACGCCGGCGGACGAGCCGCAGCCCAGAATGGTCAGTGTCAGCGTCATGCAGCAACCTTCGGCGCCGGCACCTTGGAGAACAGCCGGAAGAAGTTTTCGGTGGTCTGCCGCGAGATCTCCTCCAGGGAGACGCCGCGGGTTTCCGCAAGCACCTTGGCGACCTCGACGACATAGGACGGCTCGTTGCGCTTGCCGCGGAATTTGCCGGGCGCAAGATACGGTGCGTCGGTCTCGACCATGATGCGGTCGGCCGGCAGCTCGGCGGCCAGCGCGCGCAGTGCGTCCGACTTCTTGAAGGTCAGTATGCCCGTGAACGAGATCGACAGCCCAAGCGCGATCGCCTTCATCGCGAGCTCGCGGCCGCCGGTGTAGCAGTGCAGGACGGCCTTGAACGGGCCCTTCGCGACCTCGTCCTCCAGGATGCGGCCGCAATCCTCGTCGGCCTCCCGGGCGTGGATGACGAGCGGCAGCCCCGTTTCGCGGGCCGCGGCGATGTGCGCGCGAAAGCCGCGCTCCTGGGCCTCGCGCGACCCATGCTCGTAGAAATAGTCGAGCCCGGCCTCGCCGAGCGCCACGACCTTCGGATGCTTGGTCAGCTCGATCAGTTCGCTGGCCGGGATGCCATCCTCTTCATCGGCATGATGTGGATGGGTGCCGACCGAGCAGTAGACGTCGGGGAAGCGCTCGGTGATCGCGAGCAGGCCGCCGAGCCGCCTCACCCGGGTCGAGATCGTGACCATGCGGCCGATGCCGGCCGCCTCCGCGCGGCCGACGATCCCGTCGAGATCGTCGGCAAAGTCGGGAAAATCCAGATGGCAGTGACTGTCGACCAGCATGAATTTCGAACCACTCACTCGGTCTTCGGTTCCACATAGCGCGGAAAGACGCCGACAGGCGCCGGCAAAACCGTACCTGGCCTGATCCGCTCGGCGACCGCGGCAAAGCCGCGGGCGTCAGCAGCGATACCGAGGCTGTCGAGCATCTTGCCACAGGACTCCGGCATCACGGCCTGCGCCATGATCGCGATCTGACGCACGACTTCGGCGGTGACATACAGCACCGTCTTCTGGCGCGCCGGATCAGTCTTGGCCAAAGCCCACGGCGCCTCGCCGGCAAAGTAGCGGTTGGCCTCGGCGACCACCGCCCAGACCGTATTGAGCCATTGATGGATCTGCTGCATCGCCATCGCGGTGCGCGACGTCTCCAGCATGGCGTCGGCCTGCGCCAGGATCGCCTTGTCGTTGTCGCTGAATTCGCCCGGCTCCGGCAGCACGCCGCCGAGTTGTTTGGCGATCATCGACAATGAACGCTGCGCCAGATTGCCGAAATCATTGGCGAGGTCGGCGTTGATGCGCGCGACGATGGCCTCGTGATTGTAGTTGCCGTCCTGGCCGAACGGCACCTCGCGCAAGAAGAAGTAGCGCATCTGGTCGACGCCGTACTGCTCGGCGAGATTGAAGGGGTCGACCACATTGCCGACCGACTTCGACATCTTCTCACCCCTGTTGAACAGGAAGCCGTGCGCATAGACTCGCTTCTGCACCGGAATGCCCGCCGACATCAGGAAGGCCGGCCAGTACACCGCGTGGAAGCGGATGATGTCCTTGCCGATGATGTGGACGTCGGCGGGCCAGTAGCGCCAATGCTTGTCGTTCTCATCGGGATAGCCGACACCGGTGATGTAGTTGGTCAGCGCGTCGACCCAGACATACATCACGTGCTCGGGATCCTCCGGGACCTTGACGCCCCAGTCGAACGTCGTGCGCGAGATCGAGAGGTCCTTGAGCCCGCCCCGTACAAAACTCATCACCTCGTTGCGGCGCGAGTCCGGGCCGATGAAATCGGGTTGGCTCTCGTAGAGGTGCAACAGCTTGTCCTGGTAGGCCGACAGCTTGAAGAAATAGCTCTTCTCCTCGACCCATTCGACCGGCGTGCCCTGCGGGCCGCGGCGGACATTGTCCTCGCCGACGACGGTCTCCTCCTCGGCGTAATAGGCCTCGTCGCGCACCGAATACCAGCCGGCATAGGTGTCGATATAGATGTCGCCGTTGTCCTGCATGCGGCGCCAGATTTCCTGCACGGACCGGTGATGCGCCGGCTCCGAGGTGCGGATGAAGCGGTCGAACGAGACGTTGAGGCGCTCGTCCATCTCCTTGAAGCGCGCCGCGTTGCGGGTCGCGAGATCGTAGGGCGTCATTCCCTCGCTGGCCGCGGTCTGGATCATCTTCTGTCCGTGCTCGTCGGTGCCGGTCAGAAAGAACACGTCCTTGCCGTCGAGCCGCTGGAAGCGCGCCAATGCGTCGGTCGCGATCGCCTCATAGGCGTGGCCGATATGCGGCTGACCGTTCGGATAAGCGATCGCGGTCGTGATGTAGAACATGTTGCCGCGATCCGCGGCGGACACCGCGACGGATGCGGTCGCAGGAGCCGCTGCGGGTTTGGGCTGTTTCGGCGCGCGAGCTTTTGCCGGCGTCGGCGCCTTCTCGGCAACGGAAGCCGTCGGCAGAGCGGGATTCTTTGCCGCGGGTGCGACGGCTGCTGCGGCTGTTTTCTTCGGCGGAGCCTTGGTGGCCTTCGCTGCGGCCTTCCTGGCCGTGCTCTTGGCCGTCTTCTTCGCGGCCTTTTTGACGACCTTCTTCGCCGCCGATTTGCTGGCGCCCTTGGCTCCGGTCTTGGACTTGAACTTGGACTTGGCGGCCTTCTTTGCTTTCTTGGCGACGCGCCCGGCCTTCTTGGCCGCGCGCGATTTCGCCGTGGCTTTGCTGGTCGCGCGAGCGGGCGATGCCTTTTTCGTCTTCTTGGCTTTTTTCGACGATGTCTTCTTAGCGGTCGCCACCACGGAATCCTTTGCAGATCGAAACGAGATTGTCGGGAGTGTTGTCAGACGGATGTGTTGTCAGACGCGGTGTCTATCGGGTCGCATCCGCGAGCATCGAAAACACCGAGAAAACCAGCGGCTTGCGCTCCAGATTGTAGGCTTCGGTATCGCGCGCGGCGCGGACGATCTTTTCCCATACCTCCGCCAGCCGTGCAAGGCGCGGCAGGTTGGCATTGGCATCGCCCGTGCGCATGCGCTCGCTCATCCAGCGATCGATGCCGTCGATGAAAGCGGCGAGCGCGACACGGTCGCTGGTGCCGAGCGCTTCGCCCAGCGCATGCAGCTCGCGCGGATCGACGCTCGGAAGCGTCGCGAGCAGCGCGGCCGTGCGTTGCTGCAGTTTCAGCGCATCGCCGCCGAGCAGCGACAGCGCCCGCCCGACGCTGCCTTCGGATGCTGCGGCGGCTTCCAGTAGCGCCGGATCGTCCGATTCGATATCGGTTGCGGCCGCGGCCGCGCGCACCACATCGTCGGTCTCCAGCGGCCGCAGCAGCAATTTGCGGCAGCGGGACAGAATGGTCGGCAGCACTCGTGACGGTGCGTGGCTGACCAGAAGGAACAGCGATTGCTGCGGCGGCTCCTCGAGGATCTTCAGCAATGCGTTCGCGGCGTTCGGATTGAGCTCGTCGACGGTATCGACAATGCAGACGCGCCAGCCGTCGACCGCAGCGGTCGAGCCGAAGAACGAGATGGTCTCGCGCGTCTCGTCGACCGTGATGACGGTCCGCATCACGCCGCGGTCGTTGACGCCGCGCTCGAGCACAAGGAGCCCGCCATGGGCGCCTGCCGTGATCTGGCGCGCCACGGGGTCGGCCGGATCGACCCGCAGCGTCGGCGCCTGCTGCACCTGGGACGATTTCGGATTGCGAAACGCCAGCACGAACCGCGCCATGCGGTAGGCCAGCGTCGCCTTGCCGATGCCCTGCGCGCCGCCGATCAGCCAGGCGTGCGGAATTCGCCCGCTGCGATAGGCATCGAGCAAGGCGGTCTCCGCCTCGCGATGCCCGAACAAATCCGGCGTTTCGCGCGGATGGCGAGCGGCGCTCTCCTGTTCGACCTTGCGCGCACTCATGCGGGACTGTCCGCCGCAAGCGCTGCGCGCAGATGTTCGCGCAGCGCGGCCCATATCCTGGCCGAGACCGTGTCCGGATCGGCCGTGGCGTCGATCAGGACGCAGCGCGCCGGATCTTCGGCCGCGATCCGGCGGTACGCGTCGCGCAAATCCTGGTGGAACTTGATGCCTTCGGCTTCGAAGCGATCGGCGGTGGCGTTGCCGCGGCGCGCGGCGGCGCGTTGCAGTCCGACCTCGACCGGCACATCGAGGATGAAGGTCAGATCGGGCTTGAGATCGCCGATGGTCACGCGCTGCATGGCGTTGACGAGTTCGGGCGACACCTGCCCGAGCTGGCCCTGATAGGCCCGCGTGGAATCGAAGAAGCGGTCGCACAGCACCCAGATGCCCTGATTGAGCGCCGGCAGGATCACCGTGCGGACATGATCGTCGCGCGCGGCGGCAAACAGCAGCGTCTCGGCCTCCGGCCCGAGCAGCTTGCCCATCCCCGACAGCACGAGGTGACGGATGATCTCCGCCCCTGGCGAGCCGCCGGGCTCGCGGGTCACGATCGCGCGCAGCTTGGCGGCATCGAGCCGTTCGGCAAGCTTGCGGATCTGGGTCGATTTCCCCGACCCCTCGCCGCCCTCAAAGGTGATGAAGCGACCGCGCAAGCTCGGCCGTTGGACTGCTGCTTCCGCCATCTCAGAGCTTCTCGACCCCTGCGCGGAACATCCCGATGACCAGCTCCTGGGCGCCGTCGAGCGCGCGGCGCATCGTCGATCCGGTGCCGACGGCGTCCGCTGCGAAGACCGGAGTTTCCATTGCGACATTGGCGCCGCGCCACACCCGCACCACGCCGATCTTCTGGCCGGCGGTGATCGGCGCCTTGACCGGGCCGCTATAGATGACGCGCGCGAGCAGCTTGTCGTTGCCGTTCTTCGACACCATCACCTTGATCGGATCGGGGCTGACCAGCTTGACCGAGCGGCTCTCGCCGCCGAACACCCGCGCATAGCCGACCGGCTGGTTGGCCGCGATCAGGGTCCGGGTCTCGAAGCTGCGGAACCCCCATTCCAGCATCTTCTTGGCTTCGGTCGCGCGGTCCTCGGAATCCTCGAGACCGTTGACCACGACGATCAGCCGCGTGTCGTTCTGCACCGCCGAGCCGACCATGCCGTAGCCGCCTTCCTTGGTGTAGCCGGTCTTCAATCCGTCGGCGCCGGGCAAGGCGTTCAGCAGCGGATTGCGGTTCTGCTGGCGGATCTTGTTCCAGGTGAATTCCTTCTCGCCGAACAGCTTGTACCGGTCCGGGTAGGTCAGGATGATGTGGCGCGCCAGCGTCGCGAGCTCCCGCACCGTCATCTTGTTGGCCGGATCCGGCAGCCCGTTGGAATTGCCGAAGGTCGACTTGGTCATGCCGAGCTCGCGGGCGCGCTTGGTCATGAAGTCGGTCGCGAAAGTATGCTCATTGCCGGCAATGCCCTCAGCGAGCGCGATGCAGGCATCATTGCCGCTCGGGATGATCGCGCCATGCAGGAGATCGTCGACCGAGACCTTGCTGTTGATCGCCGCGAACATCGTCGAGGTGCCGGACGGCGCCCCGCCCCGCCGCCAGGCGTTCTCGCTGATCCGGTACTCGTCCGTGAGCTTGATGTCGCCCTTCTTGATGGCGTCAAACACCACCTCGGCCGTCATCAGCTTCATCATGCTGGAGGGTGCGCGCAACTCGTCGGCGTTCTTCTCGAACAGCACGCTGCCGCTTGAGGCCTCGACCAGGATCGCGGTCGGCGCATCGCCGTCGAACCCGCCCTCTTCCTTCTTGGCGCCCTGGACGCTGTTGTTGGCGGCATAGACCATTCCGCCGCAACCGATCGCCAGCGCGACCGCGGCCGCGACCAGGCCGCGCCAGCAGCGCCCGGCGCGAGCTGACAACGTGCGGGGAACTGCGGTTGGGGCTGCCATCGGCGATGTCCTGAAAGACTGCGTTCTAACAGCTGGAAGTATCGCAAACAACTGAGGTTTTTGCGCTTGTGCACGGCAAGCTGGATTGCCGCCTGCGTTGAACGTCCGTATCCTTGGAACCAGCTAACGTCAGCAGAACCGGCAAACAAGGCGGAAACGCGAATGTCATCCTCCCGCACCATTTCCGCCAACGGCATCGACATGTTCGTGCGCGAGGCCGGGCAAGGCCCGCTGGTCGTGCTCTGTCATGGCTGGCCGGAACTGTCCTATTCATGGCGGCACCAGATCGCGGCGCTGGCCGCGGCAGGCTTTCGGGTCGTCGCGCCCGACATGCGCGGCTTCGGCCGCTCCGGCGCGCCGGCCGAGGTCGGCGCCTACACGATCTTCGATACGGTCGGAGACATGGTGGCGCTGGTCGCCGCGCTCGGCGAGACACGCGCGATGATCGTCGGCCATGACTGGGGCGCGCCGGTGGCCTGGCACGCGGCCCTGTTCCGTCCCGACATCTTCACGAAAGTCGCCGGCCTCAGCGTGCCGCCGCCGTTCCGCGGCCGTGGTCGCCCGCTCGAAACCCTGCGCGACAGCGGCATCACCAATTTCTATTGGCAGTACTTCCAGCCATCAGGCGTGGCCGAGGCCGAGTTCGAGCGCGACATCCCCCACACCATGCGGCTGGTGCTCGGGCGTGGCGTCTCCGATCCAAGCTCGATGTTCGTCGACGAGGCCAGGGGCTTCCTCGGCAAGCTGCCGGCAGGAATGCCGTTGCCGGCCTGGCTGACCGAGGCCGACATTGCCGAATTCGCCGAAGGCTATCGGCACTCCGGCTTCCGCGGCGGCCTGAACTGGTACCGCAATCTCGACCGCAACTGGGAGCTGACCGCGCCCTGGCAGGACGCGCAGATCCATCAGCCGTCGCTGTTCATCGCAGGCTCGAACGATTCGGTGATCACCGGGCTGATCGGCGCCAAGCGGGTCGCGGACATGGAGCGCGTGCTGCCGAACCTCAAGCAGAAGCTGATCATCGAGGGCGCCGGCCACTGGATCCAGCAGGAACGCCCCGACGAGGTCAACGCGGCGCTGATCGCGTTTCTGAAATGATCAGGCCAACAGCCTGATCGGTAAGCGCACGGCTCAGTAGAGGCCGCGCCCGCTCAGGACTTCGGCCGGTCCGCGCGCGTCGATCGGGACATAGGCGGCCGCCGGGCTCGGGCTTGCGGCGTAGCGCGCGTCGCCCTCATAGGAGACTTCGCGCGCATTGTTCAGGGCGCGGCGGTGCGACCGGCTCGAGGCCGACATTTCCGAGGTCGCGCTCACCGAGGCGTAGTCGGCCTGGGTGTTGCCGAGGCTGTAGGGCCGCCCCTCAGGTAACGGAACGTCGCCACGGACCCGGCCCGAGGAGGACGACATCTCCGGCAAGAACGGCCGTGCGGAGGCGACGCGGACCATCGACGGGGACGGCGCTGGAGTACCGGTGCGCAAGGTCGCCATCAGCTGGCGGTCGTCGGACCCTTCGAGCGGCGCCCGGCCGACATATTCGACGCGGACGCGGGCCACGCCATTGCCTTTGAATTCAAGTAGTTCTGCGGCTTTGTTCGAGACGTCTATGAGCCGGTTGCCGTGGTACGGGCCGCGGTCATTGACCCGAACGACGAGCGATCTGCCATTGCTCAGGTTGGTGACGCGGGCGTAGCTCGGCATCGGCAAGGTCGGATGGGCGGCCGTGAGCGAGCCCATGTCGAACACCTCGCCATTGGCGGTCAGGCGGCCATGGAAATCGTCGCCGTACCAGGACGCCATGCCCTCCGCGCGATAGTTCGCGTTCTCCTCCGGCACATAGGTGCGGCCGGCGACCACATAAGGCTTGCCGATGCGATAGGTGCCGCCGCCTTTCGGCACGGGATCACCCAACGCCACCACGCGCGGGCTCGACGACACCCCGTATTTGGGGTCGACCCGGCTGGCGAACTTGTTCGAGGAGGCACAATTGGCGAGGACGAGGCACGTCGCCACCGCAACGGCGCCGCGCGCCGTCCGGATCATCGAATCTGGCCGTCTAGTCCCCATCTGCCCCAAGTACCATTCTGCCGGACCTGCGCCTACTCCGAGGCGTCGAAGTCCTTTCCGTCGCTGTGCGGCCCACCTCCGCACCAGAGCGTGACGATATCGCAACCGGAACACGGCGGAAATGGGGAGAGCCGGTCGGCGGTGACGTCTTGGTGAATGGTCTGTTGCGCCTCCTCCGTCGTTCTACGGACCTTCGCTCCCGCCAAACGCCCTCGTCTGTCCCGCTATCAGACACACTGTTGCAGCAAATCATCAGTCGGGGGGCATCTTGGATTCCAACAATTGAATCTTTTTGACTGTGCAGGGCTGCAATCGTTTTCTCATCCGCGTGGGGCGCAAAGGAAGTTTGCGATGATCGAGACGGTTACAGCGGTGATGGGCCTGGTGAGTGCGGCGATCTTCTTGGCGCACGCCGTGGAAGGCTATCGGTACCGGGCCTGACAGTCCGTTGAAGGCGGAAGGACGCGTCACCTCTTTCCAGGAGTGAATGTTCGGAAAGCTTTAATCAATTCGGATGAGCATCGATTGAAGGCAGGTGTATCATGCGTAATCACGATTTGGTCTCCGACGGGTTTCTGACCCTGACCGCAGCGAGCCTGGTGCTGCTGTGCTCGAGCCTGCTGGCGTTCGCTTTCGGCTGAACGTTTTGAGGCGCGCCCAAGGGCCGCCTTCCGTCGTCGCCCACCAACTCTCAGGTGAACAAGTGGCCGGCCGCACCTGAGGCATGAACAAGTGAAAGGCCGACCGCATCCAGTTGATGTGTACTTGTGATGTGGTTGCCGTCGAATACCAGCTCGGTCGTTGTTCCCGATGCGCTCTCAGTCAGAAAAACCGCCGAGCCGTTCTTCATATCGGTAACATCGAGAACCGGGTCGTAGTTGCCCGGCAGCAAATTGCTTGCAACAAACTTGAAGTTGTCGAAGTAGAGAAGATCGATCTGGCCCGACGAAGACTGCGTCACGATGTCGGCGTGCCCGTCTCCATTGACATCTGCAACCGCGACGACATTCCAGAATGCCAGGCTCGTTAGCGCACTCGTGGTGAGCTTGCCCGAACTATTGAAACCCAGGAAATCAATCTGTCCGCTCGACGACTGAGTGACGAATTCGGCGTTCGCGGCTCCGCTGAACAGACCGGCGCCTTTTACGTCCCAATAGCTCCCCGTCATCAGCAAAGAGCTCGATAGTTGCCCTGCACTGAAGTTAAGCAAATCAATTTGGCCATTGGACTGGGTAATGACGGCAGGATTTCCGTTCGACGCAAAATCTACGTTGCCGACGACCTTCCAGAATGCCTGCTGCGTCAGGGATGAACCGGCGAGATGGCCGGACGAGTTGTATTGCAGGAAATCCAGCCGTCCGTCGGCGAGCTGGGCGGCAGTCGAAACGGCGATGCCGGGAAGCACGCCATAAAGGGCTCGCACGCCGTCGATGTCCGATTGAGTGAGATCTGTGACTGCGGGATTGATGACCGCATTCATGATCGCCGGACTGACATTGTAGTGGTCCAGTCCGAGGCTATGTCCGATCTCGTGCAGCGCTACGACGTAGAAAGAGACTCCGCCATTGCTGACAAGCTCACCATTGACGAGATGCCAACCCTCATCCATGTCGAACGTAATATCAGCTGCAATCTCCGAACCGCCCGTATAGGAGCTCTGCTCCTCGCCGACGACGTTGTTCAGACCGTCGATGTGGCTCAGTCCAAGGCGTATTTGATTCCCGGCGGCGTCAGAGACTTCATGAAAGTCGATATTGGCCGCCGATTCCCACCGGTCGAATGCTTCCCTGATCTCGGTCTGGAACATTCCGGTCAGGAAGCTGTCGAACTGAATGAATTGGCCAGTGAAGTTCGCTGCGGCGAAGCTCCAATCAATCTCGCCGGAAGGGGTTCCAAGTGCGCTGGAGCCCCACTTGAAGCCCTCGAAGACGTAGTCAGCCATCAAACAATGCCCTTGGCTCGATGATGCCCTGTGGCCAGAGGGGAAGTCCCAGTCGTTGCGAGACGCCCCAAATCACTGTCTGCACAATGCATAATTTTACCAGCGATTGTCGATTCTGGCCACGTTGGCCTTGGTTGTCTTGACAGCATTACCCGGACTTTCCAGCTTGATCCGGCGGCCGATGGCGGCAGCTGGGCTAACGGCGAGATGATCTGGATCGGTGAAGAAGAGAGGAAACACGGATGACCGGCAGTGTCAGGGAGGGAACGTCCGCCCTTCTCGTCAGCACAGATGGCCAGCTGCTGATGCAATTGCGTGACGACCTCCCGCACGTTTCCGATCGGGGAAAGATCAGCCTGTTTGGCGGACGGCGCGAAGGCGCCGAGACCTTCCTCGAATGCGTGGTGCGCGAGATCCACGAGGAGATTGGCTACTACTTGCCGCCCGAGCGTTTCGAGTTGATCGGCCGCTATTCCGGTCCCGATCATGCAACGCCAAACCGCACGCTTCGCGGCGAGGTGTTCCTCGCGCGCGAGGTGCCCATCGACCAATTGACGGTGACCGAAGGCCGCCTCGAGATCGTCGCCATCGACGACCTCGAACGCATCAGCGGCATGCTCGCGCGCCCGGCTACGTTTGCGCTGGAGATATTCCTGAAGCGCGAACCGATGACCTGAGCGCTGAAACCAGTGCGCGGATGTGATCGTCGATCATGGCCAATGCGACTGACGGATGCGCAAAGTCGATATCGTCCACGTGCCAATAAGTCACCCTGTCGGCGACCTCGGGGAACCGGCGCTCGATCAGCGGACGGTGCTCGGCCTCCTTGAGCGCGATCACGAGGTCGGCGTCGTCGAAGTCGGCCGACGAACAGGGCTGCGGAAAGCGCGCTGCGCCCTCCGGAACGATGCCGCTGGCGCGAAGACGATCATCGGCGAAGACTGACATGGGCCCGACATTGTCGGGCGAACCCCGCTCGGCCGCGCCTCTGGAGGACGCGCGCCACGCCAGTTGTTCGGCTCTTGCAAGATGATTGAACAGTTCCTCCGCGTACCGGCTGCGATAATAGTTGCCGGTGCAGAGAAAGAGGACACGCTTCATGGGCGTCATGATGGCCAACGTTGGCCCTCGCGGTCAACAGCGTTGCGAGCATCCTTCAGCTCAAGGACCGGGCGAGTGACGGGCCGGCCCGGGGTTTCTTGAAACGACGGAACCAACCAGTCCTCAATCATCCCTGCCCGTCCCGTTGAGTTGGGTGCCAATTGCGCTGCCAATTTTGAGCAGCGGGCCGCAACCGAAAACGGCCCCAGCGTGGGTTGCTGAGGCCGTCATTCCGTCTGCTGGGGGCGCGGGCGCCAGTGAACAGGCCGCCTCGGTTCAGCAGAGCGCCGGTACATCCGCGGCTGTCTGAATTGTACTCGATGTCGTAGCGTGCCTGGCGAGGTCTCAGGGGGTACCCCACAGGGCGCATCCGGAAATGGGACCCGTTAGCAAATCAGCAACGTGATCGGCGCAGGCTTCTCTGAGGGACGGGACCGTTGGGGACGCAGCACGGTCACGTTTCGGAGGAGCTGGCGCGCCGGCCCTGAGCGTCGGCTCCTCTTTTGGACCTTGTGTGAGTTAGGCAACAGCTGTCACTCCAGGTACCTGCTAAGCAAGTGACGTTGGGAATTTCAGGGCCCTAGCGCTGGGAATGACAGGGCGCCGCCGGGACAAACCATTTCGGGCCCGGCGGCGTAATTTTTGAGATTTGCCGCGCTGACGCGTGAGAGGCGTCTCGAGATGTCTGACGACAAGATTGCTACAAAGACCGTGCTGTTAGCGCTGGCCATCGGCATTGCCGTATGGGCGACTATGGGGGCGCCCGAGCCAGGCACAAATTCGCCGATGCACGTCGCCAGCAGGCGCTGAGGCCCCTGCCGGCACGACCCATGCAGTTAAATTGACGCTGGGGATTTCAGTGTCCCAGTTCAGGAAGGAAACGCCGCCGGGCGTGTATTTTTGAGACCGGCGGCGTCTTTTCCTCGCACAGCAAGCTGGCGCGATTGCCCCGCCTGCCCGTCTGGCGGTTTAGTCTCCTCCTGGGAGATTGGGCGCTGTCGCTTTAGGTCGGCGTCATTCGAGCGGTAGAGAAAGCGCGGGCAGCGGCCTATTGCCCTGCTCGCAACCCGTTCGCCCCTTGAGCGGTAGAGCTGGCGTTGAAGCATCCGCGGCAGTCCGGCCCATGAAATGGGTCAGATTAACGCCCGATGACCACTCCACATAACCAACAGCCGAAAAGGCAACCGCTCCCACGACGAGAATACTGAGCACTGAAGCGGCGGCTGCCGACGGCAAGCTTTGGCTGCTGAAAAACGGCATCACGATTCTCCGACACCGAGCTGCCACCCGCTCTTGCATTAGGCCAACTCGCGATGATCGAGTGTGAACCGCCTCACATTTCACGGGCACTTGATGCCGAGACCGGGCCCGTCGATGCCGGTTCACGGCCCGGCGCGCCATTTTTGCCAATTCAGATCCAGGCCGCTGCCCAGCCGGGCAGACGATCCGGAAGTGGCTGGTCGAGCAGGCCAGCGACCGGCGGTGCGACTTTGATCTTCGGCCGCAATTGAAGCGTCTCCGGCCGCCTCAATCGGCGGCCTCATTCAACCGCAATTCATCGAATGGCGCTCAATTGCCTAGCGCTTTCGAACCTTGCTTGGGCCTCTGAGAGGGCACTGTCGATGGCGAGTCCCAGTCAATCATTTTCAGGCAAACGAGGAGTTCGACATAGCTTTGTACTTGCCCTGCCCCCGCCAAGAGTTCGCAACTTTCACGCGGTCCTGCCGGGACGGTTAGCCAGATCGAGTCTAGCTGCTGCCGCGCAACCGTCTCGTCACTCACGCACTTACTCGCGTCCTTCGGAAGTCCCGACGCTTTATCGTCAACGGAAACGTCCGCGCAAAGCGCCTTGATATCGAAGTTGGGAACACTGTCTGAAACTTGCACGGGCGGCTGACCAACGAGCGATAACGCCAAGAGCGCTGACTTCATAAGATCTCCCTCCCCGTCCGGTGCGCCCAGCTGGAAGGCGGATTGAGCTGGGACTGACGCGGCTTCGGAGGCTGTAGCGGCCACCCTCCGCCCACGGCGTTACATTGCGCCTCTTTCCCAATTTCTATCCACCACGAACCGCAATGCTGCGGCGCGCTACTACTTTTGCGCACGCCATTTGCCTGCCAGTTTGTTGGTTAGGACTAGTACGGAATGACAATCGCCGCGGCTGCCCCGCGGGTTTCGAAGCAGCAGGCGCGATCGACAAAAATAGTGCGGTCCAGATCACCCCGACAGTAACAGCGGGTTGGCGGTGTATCCGCAAATCCACGGTTCGCCGCCTTAACGTTAAGCCGAAAACCGATGCCCGCACCGACGTGGCGTCGTGTAGTGTCTGAGATATTTCATTTTTTCTTCGTCAAAGCCAATTGCCAAAGTTCAGCGATTTAAATCAATGATCGTGGAGTTCGGTATCGCGAGCACGATCGTGGGATCCGTGCTCGCCCTTTATGCAAGGCGGCATCGTTCAGTCATCTTGGAAGCGTGCGCAGGCGCGCTGCTGATTATCGGCCTCGCCTGCGTTGGCGCGGGGCTGCCGCATGTGTGACCCTCGTTGCACTCGCTCCGGAGTTGCAGTTGAATGCCCATTGCCGTCCCATTTGCGATGACAACAACGTGCCGAATGCGATTCGTAAAATCGGCCCGGATTACCTGCCCCTTCAGCAGGGACCGGGCGAATGACCGGCCGGCCCGGGTTTCGCTGCCAAGTTCGCGTTGCGTTCGGCGCTGCCCTACGCTAAGGGCCTGATCCGATCGATCCGGAAGGGTGGCCGAGTGGTTTAAGGCACCGGTCTTGAAAACCGGCGTGCCCGCAAGGGTACCGTGGGTTCGAATCCCACCCCTTCCGCCAATATAGTGTTCTCCATTGTTCTCCACCGTTCGGAATCTCCAGTAAAATCAGCGCTTTCTTCGGCAGACCGTATTCCTCAGTTCGCCGTTGTTCCTCACAATCAAGGCGCAGACCGTAGCTTGGGACCATAGGTTCGGAGGATGGTTTTGATTGGAGGAACACGTGGCTGGAAAACTCAAGCCGCTCGACGTCGAACGCGAAACGAAGCCCGGCAAGTATGCTGACGGCGACGGGCTCTACCTGATCGTCGAGGTTCGCTGCGAGCTGCCACCCTCAAGCCACTATCGTTACCGTCGCACTCGCTCCGCAATCTTTCCTCCGTCAGCAATCCGGTCGCTTGGGTGCAGCACGACCCGGTTCCCCGCAGCGAGCCCGGAGAGAATCTCCGCCCCCCGGTTGTTCCGGTGGCCGATGCTCACCGGCACCGTTTTGGCACGGCCGTTCTCGTCGACAAAAACGGCCCACTGGTCGCCTTTCCTGAACAACGCGGTTACCGGGACGGTCAGGGCGTCGGCGGCGCTCCACGTGGTTACATGGACGACCACACGATAGTCGTGGCCAAGCTGGGACGACACCTCCGGCGGATCCGCGAAGTCGATCGTTACCCGGACGCGCTGCTCCTCGATGCCTAGCGCCGACACCTTCAGGAAGCCGGCGGGATCCACGCGCACGACCTTGCCCTTGATCGGGGGGCCGCCCCAGCCGTCGATCCGGACAGGCGCGCCCACCTTGATCTGGACTGCATCCGTCGAGAGCAGGTCCGCCACGATCTCCAGATCGAGAGGGTTGCCGATTTCGACCAGTGGTGCTCCGGGCGGGACTGTCGCCTCGCTGTCCTGGACGATCTTCAGCACCCTTCCACTCGCCGGCGCGAGCACCCGGACGCAGCACGTCGGCTCCGCCGACGGGGCGGCATTGGCCGGGTCCATCAACCGGGCCGCCAGGCTGGTCCGCACCGCGCGACGCATGTCAACCTGAGCCTTGGCGCTCGCCAAGGCAGCCTCGTTCGTGGCCACGTCGAATTTCGCCTTGTCGAAGGCCTGGGCCGAGGTGGACTGCGTCCGCAACAGCGTCTGCGCCCGTTGGAATTCGGTCCGGGAAAAGTCCAGCGCGGCTTCGATCCGCTGCACCTCGGCTTCCTGCTGTTGGATGGCGGCATCCGCGGCCAAGACCTCGGCCTGAAGCTGGTCGCGCGAGCGCACGTCGATGAAGCCCGGCAGCGTCGGCTGCATCAGGGCGATGACGGTCTTGTTGGCGACGACCTCGTCGCCGACGTGAAGCGAAGGTCCCTGCTCTCCGAGCGGATGCGAAATCCTCAGGACCTTTCCCGCGATGGGTGCCGAGACCGTGTAAACGTGGCGCACGTGGGTCTTGCCGTCATCGTCCGCTGTGACTTCGATTGGGCCTTTCGCGACGGTCGCGAGATCGACGAGAGCCGGCCGGGGCCAGGCGAACCACGCCAATCCCCCTGCGATCGCGGCCAGGAGCGCGCCGCCGATGATGCGTTTGGCCCATTTTGCCGGCATGGCTAGTCTCGCGTCTTGAGGACCGCAACGAGGTCCAGTTTGTTGACGCGGTCCCGGATGATGAAGGCCGAGGCGACCGCGGCAAGAATGACGATCGCGCTGGCGGCAACGTAGGTGGAGTGCTCGATGACACCGCGCACGCGCATGATTTCACCGGCCAGATTGGTTTTCATGATCCACCCGAGGCCATAGCCGATGACCCATCCAGGCGCCTGGGCGATCAACGTGAGTATCGCCAGCTCCAGCAGGAGAATGCGTAACACTTCGCCCTGTGTAAAACCGAGCACCCTGAGGCTCGCGAGTTCACGGGCCCGTTCCGAAAGCGCAATCCGGGCGTTGTTGTAGACAACGCCGAAAGCAATGACTGCCGCCAGCCCGGTGTAGATGCTGGCCATTGTCGTGATGATCAGCGCAACCGCGTCGCGGAAATTCGCCAGCGAAGTGCGCTGGAGCGCCACGCCGCTGACGGTCGGCATCGCCTTGACGGCTGCGTAGAACCCTTCCCTCTTGTTGTCGTCGAGACTGAGGTTGACGCTGCTGACGACCGGAGGATCGCGCATCAGGCGCGTCAGCGCGTCCAGGTCCATCATGCCCCTGATGCCAAAATAGTCCTCCACCAGGGCAAGGACCGGGAGCGTTACCGTTCGCCGCGCGCCTTCCAGCAGATCGACCTCAACCCAATCCCCCGCCTGAACCCCCAGGATTTTTCCCAGCCATCCGGAGATGGCAAGCCCTGTCGACGGAAGCACGACTGGCCGCAGATCAACATCAATGATGCGACGGAGGTCCGCATCAGGCGGACGTCCACTGATCATGATACGGCGCTCAATGTTGCCATGCCGGATCCGGACTGGCACCTCACGAAACGGCTCAGTGGCCAGAACGCCCGGAAGTCGGGCCATCTGTGTGACCACGTTCTCGTTCCGCTTCTCGATGAAGCTCACCGTCGCGTCCTGTCGATCGGCGAGGAAATAGGTCACATCGATCAATTGCTCCATCGTGTCGCGGAGAAAAAGCGAGACCACCAGGATCGCGGTCGCGAGCGACATTCCCAACGCCGTGAAAGCTGAGCGAATTGGATGTCGTGAGATGTTGCGCAGCATCATCAGCGCCGGCTGAGAAACAATTCCTTCGAGAGAGACTGACGCGGGCACGAGTCGGTGAAAGCTCGCGGGTGCGGGCGGCTGCATCGCAACCGCCGGAGGCAAGCGCACCACATCGCGCAGGGCACGGATTGCGCCGACGAAGGCTGCCGCCGCGCTGAGCACGCCGGCAACCACATAGAGATCGGGTGCTCTCGCGAATACCAAGAAGGGAAAATGGAAAAAGTCTCCAAAGAGCGCGGTGACCCGCAACCCCAGCCATGTCCCCACGATGCTTCCGATGGCAATTCCGGTCAGGACGATGAGCGCAACGAATTTGAGGTAGTGCAGCACCACGGCCCCATCGCGATAACCCAAGGCCTTCATGAGCCCGATCTGCTCACGCTCCAGCGCCACGAGCCGACTGAGCGTAAGATTGACCAGAAACGCTGAGACCAGCAGGAAAATCGGTGGCAGCGTGCGGCTCATGTTGTTGAGCATGTCGAGCTCATGGTCGAGCCAGGCATGGGACGTCTGATCCTTGCGGCCATAGGCCGCCTGCCCGCCATAGCCGTCGAGCAACGCGTCGAGCCGCGAGATGACTTCGCGCTCCGATGCGCTGCGTTGCAGCTTCACGGAGACGGAAGAGAACGATCCGTCGAGATCATACACGCTCGCGAGAGCCTTCTCCGACATCCAGACAATGGCATAGCGGCGGTCATCCGGCATCAGGTCGCCTGGCCCGACGGTGTAGATGAACTCGGGCGACAGCGCGGTGCCGACAATGACGAGTTCGCGTTTCTTGCCATTGAGAATTGCGGAAAATCGGCCGCCCGGTGCGAACCCGTGCGCTTGCGCAAAACTTTCGTTGACGACGACTTCCTCGGCTCGCCCGGGTTCGGGCAGGCGTCCGGCCCGAACGTAAAGCCGGTTGAGCATGGGTTCGCCGACGTCCGGCAGCGAAACGAATTGTCCGGTAGCGGGTTCGGCAAAGCCCGGGATATCAAGCAATGCGAGCCTGGCAATGCGCGCATCGACAGCGGCGACGCCCGGGATTTGCGCAATTTGACCGACCAGTGCCTTAGGCGCGCGCTTCACCACCGCAAAGACGTCCGCGAACGCATAACGTTCGTAATAGGCGATACGCGTATCTTCGAGCGAGCGATGCGAGCCAACCGCCAGCACCAGTGTCGCAACACCGCCGCCGATGACCAGCGCAATCGCCAGCACCTGCGCCCAGAGCCGCTGCACATCCCGAAAGAGTTTGACATCCAGCGCAGACATCGTCTCACCAGCTCAATGTCGCCGCCTCGCGGCGCATCTCATTCTGCAGGATCCTGGAGATGCGGCCGTCGGCAAAGAACAGCACGCGGTCCGCCACCTCCTGGATGCTCGCATTGTGGGTAATGATCACTGTCGTGGTGCCGAGCTGGTGGTTGATACCGAGCAACGCCTCGATCACCCGGATACCCGTTTTCGAGTCCAGCGCACCCGTCGGCTCGTCGCAGAGCAGCACCGCGGGACGCTTGGCGATCGCGCGCGCGATCGCAACCCGCTGCTGCTCGCCGCCAGAAAGCTGAGCGGGAAAGTTGTGCATCCTCGCTTCGAGCCCGACCAGGGAGAGCGCCTCGTCGGGGCGCATCGGGCGGTCGGAAATCTCGGTGACCAGCGCAACATTCTCATACGCGGTGAGACTTGGCACCAAATTGTAGAACTGGAACACGAACCCGACATATCGGCGCCGATAGCTTGTAAGGTCGCGGTCGTTGAGGCGGGTCAGTTCCTGGTCGCGGAAGAATAGCCTGCCGCCGGTCGGATGATCGAGCCCGCCCATGATATTGAGCAGGGTCGTCTTGCCGCTGCCCGAAGGCCCGAGCAGCACCACCACCTCTTTCTCCGCGATCTCGAGGTCTACCTTGTTGAGAGCATGCACCTTCACCTCGCCGGAGACGTAGGTCTTGGTCAGGGCCTCGGCGGTGAAGACAGGTTGGCTCATGGGCTCTCCCTTCGGAGCTAATGTCCGACGCCTACGGCCGTGCCGTATTGATTTACCTCAGAGTGCCTTTGGCCTCGGTCGTACGGTGCGCCGCGGAAAATCGGCAGAGCGTGGGGCTCAGAAGACCCCGATCGTTCCGGCAACCAACTCGTGGATGAGCTCAGGAACTCGGTCAAGCTGGGCGGCGACCACTTCTTCGGTCCGCCCTCGCACCTGCTCCAGCGGGACGCCCTCCCGCGTCGCCAGATGGAGATGAACGAGGGCCGGGTTGTCTACCGGTGCGCCGATCCTGCTGACGAACAGACACCGCGCTTCCTTAACCTCCGGAACCAGGGAGACCAGCTTTTCGGCCGTCCGCGCCGCCAAGACGTTGTAGATCTTGCCGACGTGGCTGACGGGGTTCTTGCCTGCAGCGGCCTCCAGGCTCATCGGCCGGCACGGCGTGATCAGTCCGTTGACGCGATTGCCGCGTCCGACCTGGCCATCATCCCCGCCTTCCGCCGACGTGCCGGTCACCGTGAGATAGACGCTTCCGGATTCAATGTCGTCCGCCGCATTGACGATGACCTCGCACTCTGCAAACCCACGGTCGCCAGCCCAATCGCGAACCCGCGCCGCGAGGGCAGCCTTCTGCTCGAGATAGTCGTCGACACCGGCAAGATAGCGTCCGACCATGGCGCAGGCGACCGTGAGCTTGAGCCGCGCACCTTTTCGCACAGCCATGATCTTGATGTCCTCGCCCCAGGCTGGATGGTCGTGCGTGCGGGCGCGGCCGTGCAGTTCCTGGTCAACGGCCAATACAAGCCGTTCGACCGCACTTAACGGAGCGTGCCCGACCCCGAACGAGGTATCGTTGGCGAGCGGAAGGCCTTCCGCACCCCGGCGTGAGAACAGTGCCTGCAGGTCCTGCGACCCCTGCCGAACCAGAGCCTCAATCCGGACATCATGATCCGCATCCAGCGCGTGAACATTTGCCTTCAACCACGACTTGGAGCCTTCGACCGCGATCTGCGCGACAGGTATGGCCTCGTCCGAGATCGCCCGCCCGGCCAGCAATATCCTGATCGGTTCGACCACGCGGCCGCCGCCGAAGGCCGGAACGGCCTTGCCGGCGCATAACAACGCCTTGTCGACGTTGTGGTGCAGCACGCGGCCGAACCCGCTCCGGTACTCTCGACAGAGGTTGCGGGACAACGTCTCGGCAAGGGCATCGCAGATAGTATCCGGATGGCCGAGGCCCTTACGCTCGACGACTTCAACTTCGTCAGCAACGTCCAGCCGCGAAATGACAAGTTCAAACATGGGGGTGGACCACAGCGTTCATTGAACCGCCTCACGGCGATAACTATCCGTCGCACCCGCCTCGCCACCGTGGTGAGTCGTTCCAAATTTCCTTTTGAAAGTTCACGGTAAACGGCGTCGAAATCTTTGATCTATCGCAAATTTACTTGGCGCCGATCGAATAAATTTCTTTTAAGCACCGAAGCTGGCTCTAGAGCGGGCCAAGAAATCAGCGCATGCGCGGCGTGCGCCGCACTGGCGCCATCACCAAAGAGTTCATGATGTGGTGAGGCGATGATGACTGTGCAAAGCTACTCTCACAGACATCCGGCAAGCGTTGCCCCAGCGGCCACGTCCGGACTCGCCAAGGATCCCATCTGCGGGATGATGGTCGACAAGGCCACCGCCCTCACCGCGGAGCGCAGCGGGCGGACGTATTATTTTTGCAGCGCCGCTTGCCAGCGCTCCTTCGAGGACCCCGAGCGCGAACTCTCCTCAATGCGCAGGCGCGTGACCATCGCGCTCACAGGCGTTCTGGCACTCGCGATCCTGCGCGCCGGGGCTTTCATTGCGCTCGCCGCCGGGGCGACGCTCCTGACCTGGGCGCCAATTCCGGCACTCCCTTGGTTCACGTGGGGCGTTTGGCTGTTCATCCTTGTGACGCCCGTGCAGTTCATTGGCGGATGGAGCTTCTACGTCGGATCCTGGCAAGCGATCCGAAGTCGCAAGATCAACATGGACTTCCTGATCGCGCTGGGCACTACCGTGGCGTACGCCTACAGCGTGGCCGTTGTATTTGCGCCCAATATCTTGCCGGTAAAGGTGGAGGAGCGCGAGGTCTACTTCGAGGTCTCGGCGGTTATCATCGCCTTCGTGCTCCTCGGCAAGTATATGGAGGAGATCATCAAGAAGAGGTCCTCCGCTGCCGTGCGCAAGCTCATGGACCTGCGCCCTGCCGTCGCCCATGTCGTGCGCGGCGACACCGAAGTCGAGGTGCCGGCGGAATCGATCATGGCTGGCGAGGTTCTTGTCGTGCGCCCCGGCGACCGCATCCCGACTGACGGCGACGTGCTCGAAGGCGCGTCATCGGTCGACGAATCCATGCTCACCGGGGAATCAATGCCGGTCGAGAAGTGTCCCGGCAGCAAGGTCATCGGCGGCACGCTCAATCGCAGCGGCATGCTCCGGTGTTGCGCTACCCGAGTAGGCAAGGACACAGCGCTATCGCAGATCATAAAGCTGGTTGAGGAGGCGCAGGCGAGCACGGCGCAGGTTCAGCGCATTGCCGATCAGGCCACCGCCTATTTCGTCCCCGCCGTCGTAATTGTCGCGTTTATCGCTTTCGCAGGATGGTGGCTGGCCGGCAACTTCCCACAAGCGCTGCTGGCCTTCATTGCGGTGCTCATCATCTCCTGTCCGTGCGCGCTGGGCGTGGCTACGCCGGCAGCTCTCATGGTCGGTGTCGGCAAGGCAGCCGAAGCCGGCATTCTGATCCGGGGCGCCGAAGTGCTGGAAAGGGCCCGCAAACTCAACGTGGTGGTTTTCGACAAGACAGGCACGCTGACCAAAGGCGAACCGAATGTGACGGACATCGTGCCGCTCGACGGTTCTACCGAAACAGAGGTCTTGCGACTGGGGGCCGCCGTCGAAGTCGGCTCCGAGCACCCCCTTGGCGAAGCGATCGTGCGCGCCGCCAAGCATCGCGCAATCTCTCTGCCGCAGGTGGCCGGCTTCGAAGCGGTTGCCGGCCAGGGGATCCGCGGTCAGGTGGACCGCCATCAAGTGCTGCTTGGCAACAGGCACTTCTTTCATGGCCAGTCGGTCGATGTTGCGAATGCTGACGCACAGATGCAACTGCTCGAGCAGGAAGGCAAGACGGCCATGATCGTCGGCGTCGACGGCATGCCGATGGGCATCGTTGCCGTCGCTGACACGCTCAAACCGGAAGCCCGCGAGGCAATTGACTCGCTGCAAAGCGAACAGATCGAGATTGTCCTGCTCACCGGGGATAACGAGCGCACGGCGAAGGCGATCGCCCGTCAGCTCGGCATTGATCGCGTCATCGCTGAGGTGCTACCGGGCGACAAGGCCGAGATCATCAGGCGCCTGCAGCGCGAGGGGAAGATGGTAGCCATGGTCGGCGACGGCGTCAACGATGCTCCCGCGCTGGCTACGGCCGACATTGGGATCGCGATCGGCTCGGGCTCGGACGTCGCCAAGGAAACAGGCGGGATCATCCTGATGAAGGATGACGTTCGCGAAGTGGTAATCGCGATTCGTCTGTCGCGCCTCACGCTCCGCAAGATCAAGCAGAACCTGTTCTGGGCTTTTGTCTACAACTCCATCGGCATTCCGATCGCGGCTCTTGGCTTCCTCAATCCAATCGTCGCCGCAGCGGCCATGGCGCTGAGTTCGCTATCGGTGATCGTCAACTCGGCGCTGCTGAAGAGGGCCAAGGTGACGTTGGCGTGAGAGGGAGGTTCAAAATGAGTGGCAGTGCTGACAAAAGGCCCCCGGGATCAAGGATCGACCTGAAATCGGACCGGCAACCCGCAGCCTACCGTGCGGCTTGGCTGTGCTTGCCGGTCATGCTGGCGCTGAGCGGCGTCGTGCCGCTGGTGTTTGGCTTCTCGTGGCAGACGGCCTTGATCATCGTCCTGCTCCTCGCCTGCCCGGCGGCGATGGCGACCGCGGTCTATTTCGGAATGTTCGCGAAGAACGCCCATTGAAAGTGTGAGACCGTGCGATCGGTCTTCATGGGGTCTGGGCGCGAGCGCCTTTTCGAGGGAGACAGCTCATGCTCAACACACGGCATCTCATCAAAGTCGGCATGGCATGGATCAGCATCGTCTACGTAGTTTGCTTTGCCGCCGTCGCCGTCTATCCTCAGATCAGAACGCTAGCCATGAAGTACGGCCTGCACGTCGATATCGACCTCGGCACTGCCGTCACAACGCCTTTGACATTCGTGACCGGTCTGGTCTTGTGGAATCTCGCCGCTGCGGCGACCCTCGGGTTGCTTGCATTCCTGTTCAATCGCATCAGGCCTTAGGGAGCGTCGATGCGTGCCTTCATGATATCGATTGCGGCCGCGATCGTGATCGCTGCTGTCGCCATTTTACCTGCTCGCAACGTTGCGGGAGACAGCGGAGCAAGCATTCAGCTCCAGGACAAAGTACGATTCCCTCACATAGAGGCCGGCCATAATCTTGGCGGAACGGATTGATCTTCCGTCAAACAGCATTAACACCACGCCGGGACACGCCGTGAGTCGAGCTAAGGAAAACAGGAGCGCGTCCGGCCGCTAACGGCGATGGTCGTACTTGAATGGCAGAACGGCCGGAGCTGCGCCGCCGCGTTCAACCGTCAGCTTCACCGTGTAGATGTCAAGTCCGGGCAGGTTGACGAAGCCGCCATAGGTCGTCGTGCCGGAAATCTGCATCGGCTCGAGCTTCATCTTGCTGCCGGATAATCCGAGACCAGACACCTGCGCCGTCACGATGGCGTCCGATATCCGCGTGCCACCCGTCGCATCGAAGACGGCAGCTACAAGGTGATATTCGTGTGGTCCCTTGGGAATTCGGCCGTGCATCGGCCGCTCAGTGGTACTGCTCGCGGGAAGGCCCTTGACTATTTCGGCCGGGACGACGCCGAGATAGACGGTGAGGCCACCGACCGTTTTCGATAGCTCGGACTCCGCTGCAACAGCATGGGTGCTGGCTGGGCCCATCACTGAACCGACAAACGCAAACGATGCAAGAAGGGCAACCAAAGCTGGCCTACTAGCCATGGTGATACCCTCCCCTCGATTCCTGACTGAGCAGCCGGCTCAGCTTCGGAATGAACCCGGGCACGTCAGCTGCATATTTGTCGTAAGCGACACCAAATTCGGCCCGTGAATCCTCTTCCTCGCTTCTTGCCAGCCGGACATACATTATGGTCAGCACAGGAAACATCGCCAGCGTCAGAATCGTCGGCCACTGGAGCAGAAAGCCGAACATCACCAAGATGAATCCGACATACTGCGGATGGCGCACATAGCTGTATGGCCCTGTCGTAGCAAGCGAGCGCGTCTGTTGAGCCTCGTAGAGCGCTTTCCAAGCGACTGAGATCAGAATGAACCCACCCCCGATGAAGATAAAGCTCAGGATATGGAACGGTCCCGCGTGCGGATTGGCTTTCCAGCCAAAGATCATCTCCAGGAGGTGACCGGCATCATGCGAGAACCAGTCGATGTCGGGAAATCGAGACTGCAGCCAGCCGGACAGAAAATAGATCGTCAGTGGAAAGCCATACATCTCAGCGAACAGGGCCACCAAGAATGCACTGAAGGCGCCGAAAGAGCGCCAGTCCCTGGCCGTTTGGGGCTTGAAGAAGGTATATGCGAAAAAGATGAAGATCGCGGAATTGACGACCACGAGGCTCCACAAGCCGTAGGCAGGTGCTGCATCGTTCATGACGCCCCTCCCCGGTTGTTCTGTTGGCTTTGGCCGCCGCGATGGCTATGACCTCCATGCATAAACACATGCATAAGCGGACAAGCGAGAAGCGGGAGCCAGACGAGAAGACCGAGCACATGCGCTCTGTGCTCAGTGAAGAGAAGCACGCCGGCGATCGCCAGAAATCCGGCCAGCACCAAACCGGCCTTGGACTTCATGGACATGGCCTGCCGTGCCTCGTTGTGATGACCAGACTGATCCTGCACCGACATTTGGCAAGCTCCTAAGTTAGACTAGATTGCCGACCGGCCGGCTTGTTGACGCAAATCAAGAATTGCCCTTTCCCGCGGCACGCTGGCCGCTATTCGACGATAAGCTTGCCCCGAAACATTCCCATCGGACACCCAAAGCCGAACTCCCCGGGGGATTTGGGCAGCAACTCGACCGCGACGGTCTGCCCGGTCGGGAGCACGGTACTTTTTTGAAAGTCGGCGAAAATCACCTTGTCCGAACAGGACGCCGTTTCCTCCCTGCGGAAGTTCAAACGGACTGGTCGACCGCTTTGAACGACGATGGTGTCGGGCGTGTACCCACCCTTTACCAAGATCATTGCCTCCTGATACCCACTGCTGGTCTCGCTGGCGTGAAAACCGATCGACCGCTTGAGCCAGAAGAACCAGACGATAAACCCGATCAGCGCGAGTCCGGTGACGGTCACCATCCAACGATCAGGGGTCATGATGCAATCCTTCGGGGCTGAAACAGGCGGAGCCGGTTGGCGTTGGTGATGACAGTCAACGAGCTGAACGCCATGGCAGCGGCCGCAATCAATGGCGACAGCAAGAGACCTATGAATGGGTAGAGCACCCCCATTGCGACCGGAATCCCTAGCGAATTGTAGCCGAAGGCTCCCCAGAGGTTTTGGCGAACGTTGCGCATAGTTGCGCGGCTGATCTCGATTGCGGTTACCACTCCCACGAGGCTGCCCTTGATCAGCGTGACGTCGCTCGCCTCGATAGCTACGTCCGTGCCAGTGCCGATCGCGAAGCCAACGTCGGCCTGCGCAAGCGCGGGCGCATCGTTGACGCCATCGCCTACCATTCCGACGGCTTTGCCTTCGAGTTGGAGCTTCTGGACTTCGTGCGCCTTGTCGTTGGGCAGCACCTCGGCGAGCACCCGCTCGATGCCGACCAGGCGAGCAATCGCCCGCCCCGTGCGCTCATTGTCGCCGGTCAGCATGACGACCTCGATTCCGAGCGCCTTCAGCGCATCAATGGCGGCTTTCGAGTCGGGCTTGACCGTGTCCGCGACAGCAACCAGTCCAACAGCCTTGCCATCGATGCCCACATACATCGGCGTCTTGCCCTCTTCGGCGAGCCGCTCCCAGTCTGTTTGCAGTGTGTCGATCGCAATCCCTCGGTCGCGCATCAGCTTGGCGTTGCCGAACAGAACCTCCCGTCCGTCAATCCGGCCGCTGACGCCGTGGCCCGGAATAGCCGCAAATTCTTCGGTCTCCGACAGCTTCAGGCTGCGCGCTTCTGCGCCCTTCACGATTGCCTCGCCGAGCGGGTGTTCGGAGCCCCGTTCCAGCGAAGCCGTGAGGCGCAGAACCTCTGTTTCGGCGTTGCCCTGAGTTACAACGACGTCTGTCAGAGCGGGTTCGCCCTTGGTGATCGTGCCGGTCTTGTCCAGAATGATAGCGTTGAGCTTCTCTGATGCCTGCAAGGCATCACCGGAGCGGATCAGGATTCCGTTTTCCGCCCCCTTGCCGATGCCGACCGTGAGAGACGTCGGCGTCGCCAAGCCGAGCGCGCATGGGCAGGCGATGATCAGGGTGGTCACGAACACGATGGTCGCATAAACCAAACGCGGCTCCGGACCGAAATTGTACCAGGCGATGAACGCCAGAATTGCGAGGATCATGACTGCCGGCACAAAGTAGGCGGAGACCGTGTCGACCACGCGCTGGATCGGGGCTTTCGAGCCCTGCGCATCCTTGACCATGCGAATGATGGTTGCGAGCGCGGTGTCCTTGCCCACCTTAGTCGCTTTGAATTTGAAACTGCCAGTCTTGTTCAGTGTACCGCCGATCACTTCGTCGCCGACCTGCTTCTCGACCGGAATCGATTCGCCAGTGATCATGGATTCGTCGACCGCGCTCGTTCCGCCTGTCACCTCGCCGTCAACGGCGATCTTTTCACCCGGCCGGACTACCACGACATCATCGACCAGCACCTCTTCCACCGGAATGTCCCTCTCCCCGCCATCGCGAACGACCCGCGCCGTCTTGGCCTGCAAACCGATCAGCTTCTTTATCGCCTGAGAGGTCCGGCCCTTTGCCTTGATCTCAAGCGCAAGGCCGAGGACGACCAACGCGATGACAACGTCCGTCACGTCCCAGAACACTTCGGCCAGCGCCATGCGCGGGAAGAATTGCGGCCACGCCACGGTGACGACCGAATAGGCAAAGGCGGCGCTGATACCGATCGCGATCAGCGTATGCATATTTGCGGCGCGGTGCTTGAGGGCGTCCCACATGCCCGTGAAGAATTGCGAACCCGCCCAGACCATCACCGGTAGGCTAATTACCCCCAGAAGACCCCAGACGATCCGACGCGTGGTACTCCCCATCGGCATCCAGTCGCGCAATCCCGGAACCAGATCCGGATAGCTCAACGCCATCACCGGCACCGAAAATGCGGCTGCGAACCAGAACTTCCGCATCAATTTGCGATATTCTTGATCATTGGCCGCTTCGGCAGGATCAAGGATTTCCGCGCCCGGTTCGATCTTCGGCTCTGCTACGTGATATCCGCTCGATTCGATTGCCTTGCGAATCTTCGGGATGTCCACCTTCTCGGGCTCATACTCGATATCTGCCGCGCTGGGTAAGAGACCCGCGTGCGCCGACACAACGCCCGGTACCTTTTGCAGCGCAAGCTCGATATGTGTGAGGCAGGAGCCGCAGTGCATGTTCTCGATCGGCACACGCATTGTGGCGGTACCGACCGCATAGCCGAAGGAACGGACGGCGTGCAGGATGTCGGCAACCTCAGTCCGCGCAGAGTCGTAGTCAATTCTCGCCATCTTGGTGCTCGGATTGATGCTGACCGAGATAACCCCGGGGATCGCGGCAATAGCTTTCTCGATCGCCGGCGGACAATGGGCGCATTCCATGCCCCCGATCCGTAGCTCTATGTGGCCCCTCTGGACCATCTGCTGCGTCGCGGCCCCCGGGCGCCGCGCAGGAAGCTCCTTTACAATTGCGCTCATCTCATACCCCCGCATGCGGGTTCAGAAATCGTTGGAGATGGCGGACTAACGGGTGCAGGCTCGGCGGCCGCGCCTCGTCCGTACAGCGCTTCGAACCAGAATTCGTAGCCTTGATCGCGCAGCTCACGAGCCCGTGGGATGAGATCGCGCACAGCGTCGAATGCTTCGATCTCGCCATTCTTGAGCGGATTGACGTCAGCGACTGCATGACGATCCCGCGCGATCGACGCCGCAATGGGAGCCCATGCCCGCAGCCAGGGATTGGGACGGCTCTCCGGAAATTTCAGATCTTCGCCCCGTCGCTCCTCGAAGCGGACCGAATAGGCGTCATGTCCGCAATCCGGATCGCCGGTCGGGTTGTCGATCTTCATTTCATAGAAGCCCGGTGGAAGGGCTTCGATCTTCCTCAGGTTGTCAAGGATTGCGCGATGCTCAAGGCCCGCGACGCTCGCGGACACGAAGATGCCGAGATGTCCGATATGGGGATTGATGAGATAGACGATGCGCCGGCCCGCCCGCTTCAGATCGTCGGTGCCGCCGTAGACGGTCGGGATCCACCCGAGCGCCTGATGGGGCGGCGTGATGTTGTCGCCGTAGGAAGCGAAGATGATGAGCGGATTGCGGATCCGGCGGAGATCAACGACGCAGTTGGGACAAATCCTGAGCTTGCCCTGCTCCAAGGTGTTGCCGATGAACAGGTTCTCGACAATCGCCAGTATCTCCTCACGGCTCAGGAAATAGAAGCCGTTCCACCAGCGCTCGAACTTGAGAAACCGCTCTCGCTCCTCGTCCAGGTGAGTAAGCAGGTTGGCGTATTTTTCCCACACCTCTTCCGGCTTCAGGTTCTCGAAATTCTGCACCAGCCAGGCGCCATCGAACCGGCCGTCGCCGAGGATGAGTTCGTAGTTGAAATCGAGCAGCGGCGGCTTCCATGCCCGCTCGTGCGCGATCATGTTGTCGGCGCGCTGCCGAGGCGTGTCCCAGAACAGGATAGTTCGCTCCCAGACGTCGCGTTGATAGGCCAGGATGTCATCCGGAACCAGCGAGCTGGATGACCAGTTCCCGGGCCACACGCCGATTGCGACCGTCGGAGCAGCACCGGCGCCCAGTTCGCTGGACCCTGCCAGCGGCTTGACCACAGGACCAAGCTGCGACCCGCGTTCGCGGATGGGCTCAGGGAGAAAGGCGTGGCTCACGGCAGCCTCCATCACGGGAAGCCGGAGCCCTACCGCCCCTGCCCTTGTGTCGTCATTCCCGGCTGCATCTGATCGGCGCCCATCTGCCCGGGCTGCATGCCGGCCATCATGCCCATACCCATGTGCGGCGCGAGGAGCTCATCGGCCGTCTTCTTCTGGTCATCGGACAGAGTGCCGACCAGGTTTGTCAGGGCGGATTTGATGGCGCGGGTTCCTTCGAGGCGCGCGGCCAGCCATTTCTCCTGCACGGTGAGGCGATCAGTCAGGTGCTGCGTTGCGCCGCCCTGCATCATCGACGACCGCACCTCGCCGAGGCTCTTTGCGTTGGCCCGCAGCGCATCGGCGAAGGCATTCCACGCAGGCGACTGAGCATCGGTGATCTTGAGTTCGGTACGCAGGAAAGCGATCCGACCTTCGATCCGGTCGATGGTCGCCATGCCGGTCATACCGGCGCAGCCGGTTTCAGCGCCCGACTGCCCCATCATCCCCATCATCTGCATCATGTTCGCCATGGGCATGTCGCCGCCCATCATCATGCCCCTGCCGCCCATCATGCCTTGCGGCCCACCCATCATGCCCTGACCCATCATCCCGGGCTGGCCGGCGGGCGGCGCGGGCTGTGTGGCGGCCGGCGGCTCCTTTTGGTCGGGATGGTGAGCTTCGTGATCGGCGGGCGATTGCGCCCAAGACGAAGAGCTCACCGTTGCAAGCAGTAATGCAGCAGCCAGTGTCAGAGGTTTCATGGTCTTCCTTCCACTGATCAATTGAGCGGTTGTTATGACTGCCGATTTTCGCCGCCTATCGATTGATGCAAGTCAACCCTGGAAGCGAAACCCCGGGGCAGATTTCTATCGTCCTCGACGCGTTCAGGATGTGGAATTTCTTCACAGCGACAAGGGCCGCGGTCAGGGTAGTCCATGCTCCAAATCGGGTCGACGCAAGGTCGCGACCCGACATCTCGTCGCTCACATGTCACGATGGAGAAGCAAACATGACAACACGCAAGATCATTGCCGCTGCGACCGCCATGTCGCTCATCGCGTTGCCCGCGATTGCGCAGACCAGCTCCGACACCGAAAAGAACGGCCATCATTATCAGGGCGGACCGAAGACCGTGGTCCCTCACCATATGTGCAAGAAGGAGACGGTTGGCGTCTCGACCAAGGACTGACACGACGTCCTGCGCAAGCTATCCTCCAAGCTGCGCCATCAGCTGTCAGCAAATGCCGAAATCATCCAAAACGCGAACCGCACATCACGCAGGCGGCAAGACCTATCGCGCCGCGCTGCACGGCCTGCAGGTCGAACTCGTCAAGGTTCAGCGACACATCATCAAGCACGGCCACAGGGTCCTGGTCATTTTCGAGGGGCGGGACGCTGCCGGCAAGGACGGCACGATCAAACGCATCGTCCAGCATCTGAGTCCACGCGAGACCCGCGTCGTGGCACTCGGAAAGCCATCCGACCATGATCGTGCGTCGTGGTACTTCCAGAGATACGTACCTTATCTTCCTTCCGCGCAGGAAATGATCCTGTTCAACCGAAGCTGGTACAGCCGCGCCGGGGTCGAGCATGTGATGGGATTCTGCACCGACCAGGAGTACGAGGACTTCCTCGGTGCGGTGCTGCCCTTCGAGCATATGCTGATCGGCTCCGGAATTCAGATCATGAAATATTATCTGGACATCAGCAAAGACGAGCAAAAGACGCGACTGCGAGATCGCAAGACCGATCCGCTGAAGCAATGGAAGACGAGCCCGATCGATGCTGTCGCGCTGAAGCACTGGAAGGACTACACCGTCGCGCGCGATCGGATGCTGGCGGCGACGTCAAGCCGGGAATCGCCATGGATCGTGGTCCGCGCCGACGACAAACGGGCTGCGCGGCTCAACGTCATCCGCGACCTAGTCTCCCGCCTGGCGTGCCCCGAAACCGACAAGCATCTCGCATCGCCTGACCAGAGCATTGTATTCCCTCACGATGCGGCGCATGCCGGCCGCCAGCAACTCGCGCGATAGACCACGCCCGAAATGCAAGGTATTCTCCCATGAAACCGGCGCCTCAGAGTTGCGTATCCGCGGGCCTACTCTGCTCTTCCGCCTGGCCATTCTGTGAATGCAAGAATCCAAAGCGCAATCAGATTGACCAGCGGGATGAACATCACGATCGACCATAGCGGTGAGAAGCCAATGCGGCTGAGAATACGGCCCACCGGGTAAATAACCACCGCGATCATCACGATGAACCACAGCCAATGGCCGGGACCGTAGCCATACATCCAATATTCCATCATCGGCGTCTCCTGACTGAATTTACTGGAATCATCCTGCCCCGGCACCGCGCGCGGCCGTTGATCTAAATCAGTCGCTTCTCGCGGTGGATTTCTATCGTCTCCAACGCAAGCACAATGTGGAATTCTTAGCGAAGACGTTCAGTCTTGGCCTCTCCGTTGCGTCAAATCAATGTATCGTGGGAGCAAAAAAGAGAGCGCCGGACGGCTGTGGGTCGATCGGACCGGCTCTAGATATGCTGGGATGGCTCACGAGCCTTGAACCGCCGGGGACAATGTCCCCAGCAGACTGACAATTCCCACGACGAGAAGGCCGAGGATTTGCTCGGCGGCAACGTGACGGCAAAGCCTCCCGAGCACGAACTCGGACTGGCCGATGGCTGGCGCTTTCGCCAAGGCCGGAACGAGCCAGAATCGGTTGGACGCCGCAAGACAAAGCATCAAGCCGAACAGGCCGAGCTTCAGCAGCATCGCTGCCCAATAGATCCGGCCCGCGGGGCGAGAACGCACAGCCGTATTGATAGCGGCGTCGATGCGGCCGTTAATCCCACTATTGTTATGACGCTGGGCATTGCGGACCAGCTGAAATTACGCCGCCGGGACAAACCATTTCGAGCCCAGCGGCGTAATTTTCGCGTACTGCTCACTCAAAGTTCAATCTCGATCGCCATGTTCGCGCGCACGAGGGTGGTCAGGCCCGCTTTCAATCTTTTCGCTTGCCAGGTGTGGAAGGCTGGATCGGCGTTTAGTTTGTCAACCGCCGCGCCGTAAGCCGAAAACGTCTCGAAATTCACTGAGAAAACGAAATTGCCGGCTTCACCGACGGCGACAGACCAGAACCTTGGTTTGCCACCGTGCTTGCGCCAAAGCCCGGCGCTCTCCTTTGCCAATTCGAGTATTCCTGCGAGGTCGCCGCCTGGATTCGGCTTGACCACATACTGCACGACTACTGCCATGCTACCCTCCTATTGAAATGACAGGGGGCGCGCATGTGACGCTGTTTTCGATGGATGGGGCTTGATCTAGGTCAAGGAATCCAGCGATGCGGCATGCGTACTTGGCCGTCCCGCGCGAACCGCGATGGCATCATCTCTGCACGTTTGACGGTGCTGGGGATTTCAGTGTCCCAGTCCAGGAAGAAAACGCCGCCGGGCGTGTATTTGTAAGACCGGCGGCGTCTTTTCCTGGGACAGTGCCACCCTCGATCAGGCCGGCGTCACAGCGTCGATACCGAGCGATTCAGCACCGCGCGAACTGGGCCGGGCCCAGAGCCGAGACTGAAGCGGCTGCGCGACAGCCAACCACCAGATGGCCGCGACGATGGTAACGGGTTGCGCGCCGCCGTATCCGGTAACCTCCCGCAGGACGTGATCCGCATAAAGTGATCGCTCCGGCGTTGTGCGGTTGTTTCTGAAGATTGCTCGGGCTGGAGCTGCGATGGTAGCTCTGACGGGCAATGCGTCGCGCACTACCTTGGGTTTTGGCCGTTACTTTTCTGATTGGTTTTGTCGCTTCCTTTGCGGAGCTGCAGAGGATGCGCAACCGCTTCGGTGAAGTGTCTCAGCACGCCTTTCACGATCATGCCGCGGTGCGCGAATTCATGATACGAGCCGCGCTCACCGACGCGCCGGCGCCGATCGTCGTGCTGGGCGATAGCATCACCGAAATGGCTCCGCTGCCCCGGCTGCTCTGCGGACGTCCGGTCATCAATGCCGGCGTTGGCGGTCAGACCATCGCGGAGGCAAAGCAGCTCGCCGGGCGCATGCTGCAGGACCAGGGCGCATTCTTGCTCGTCCTCGCGGTGGGCGCGAACGACGCCGGATCGCCAACGGCGCAACGCGACTTCACCGACCTCATCGAGACCGTCAAGCCGCTGTCGACGCGGCCATTGGTGGTCATCGCCGTCGCAGCTGACGAACGGACCAACCGCGCGATCGAAGCCGCCGCAGCTGCGCGTGGTGTTCGGTTCGTCGACCCGCATCTGCCGCCCGGCGCGAAGATGGGCGACGGCATTCACTTCACCGCGGCCGCCTACAAGGCCTGGGTGCCGGCACTTGAGGCGGCGGTCTCGGCGGAATGCACGATGTGACGTGCAGTCACGTCTGCCGGATGAACTCCGTAATCAGGCTGGCGATTTCCTCAGGCGCATCCTCGAAACAGTAATGCCCGACACCGGCGAGGCGCCTGACCGGTGCCGTCGGGAAGATTGCGGAGAACAGCGGCAGGAAGTGCTCTGCGCGCAGCGTACGGTCCGCTTCGCCCCAGATCGCGAGCGCAGCTTTGCTGCGAATCAAACGGTCGGCGGCGGGATCGGGCGTCCGGAATTGATGCGCGCCGGTCGCAAAGCCCTTGGCCCAACCGATCGCGCCGAGGCAGTCCGCCGGACGGGCGAAGTGCGCGCCGTAGGCGGCGAGCCAGGCGTCCGTGATGACGGCGTTGTTCTCGAATCCGTTGAGCTTCAGCGTGCTCAGGATGTTGAAGCCGAGCTGTCCGAGAACCGGCTCGAGGTCGCCGCTCGCCTCGGCCTTTGCGATCCATTGAAACCACGGCGAGACCTGGGCGTTGGCGGCGACGCGATCGAACAGATCGCTCTGCCCGAACGGCGTTGGCCCATTGGCGGAGACGATGCGGCGGATCCGGTCCGGATGCCGGGCCGCCAACCCCATGCCGACCGGGCCACCGAAATCATGCATGACCAGCGTGATGTTGGTGAGATCGAGCGCGCGGACCAGCGCTTCGAGATTGTCGACATGGTCCTGCAGCCAATAGCTGCGATGCGCCGGCGTCGCGCTCTTGCCAAAACCCATGTGATCCGGAACGACCACCCGGTGCGTCGCACTGAGGCCCGGCACCAGGTGGCGGAACAGATAGCCCCAGGTTGGTTCGCCGTGCAGGCAAAGCACCACCTCGCCGTCCCGCGGACCTTCGTCGACATAATGCATCTGAAAGCCCGGCGCCGCGCTGAAATGCGGCGAGAACGGAAAAGTGCCGGCGAACGTGGCATCAGCTTGGATCACGGCTTTGACCTCGCATGGTTTTAATTTGAAACCAACTTGTAACGCTTGAGGTTTTACTTTGCAACCAATATATCGAACGAACATCCGGGTGGTTTTCCGGCCGCGCCACTGAGCGCCGATCAGGGAATGTATTGAGGATCACGATGGCCAAGCGAGTGAGCCACAGGGACTCGATGTGCGGTGTCGCCCGGCCGCTGGATGCGATCGGCGACTGGTGGTCGCTGCTGATCGTCCGCGATGCGTTCGACGGGCTGCGCCGCTTCGGCGAGTTTCAGAAGAGCCTCGGGCTTGCCAAGAACATCCTCTCGGCCCGGCTCCGCAATCTTATGGCGCACGGCATCATGGAGACGGTGCCGGCAAGCGACGGCAGCCCCTACCAGGAATATGTGCTGACCGAAAAGGGACGCGGGCTCTTCCCGCTCCTCGTTGCGCTCCGGCAGTGGGGTGAGGATTTCTTCTTTGAACCCGACGAGGCGCATGTGCTGCTGGTCGACCGCAAGAACGGGCTGCCGGTGCGACGGCTCGAGCTGCGCGCGCAGGACGGACGCATCGTTGGCGCGGAAGACACGATGGTGCGGCTGCCGCCGGCTTCACCTGAGTGAAAAGCGCGCGTGTCACGCACGCCATCAACAGCAACCGGATGTTAACGCTCCGTGCCGCAGCATCCGCGCGTGGAGGTTCGACCAATGCAGACATTCCGGATTTCGCTGAGCGATGGGACGCGGCAATTCCACACGGCGATTCAGGCGCCGGACCCCGCTTCCGCGCGCATCAAGGCCGCCTACTTCTTCGATATCTCGAAGTGGCGGATTCTGAGCGTGTCGCTGAGTGGAGCCAGCGCCGCGGCAGCGTAATCGCTGCGCGCCCTACGCCATCCGATCGAGCTCGGCGGCCGCCAGTCGTGCGATCGTAAGGTCGATTTCGGCGAGTGGATCGCCGTCCCCCAGAAACCAGGCCGCCGACAAGCCGGTCCAGGCCACAATCCATGACAGCAGGCGCCGGCGATCCAGCCGCGCGGCTTCAATGACAATGTCGAGCCGCCGTGCAAAGCGTCCGGGCTCGGTCGCGACCGGCCGCGTTGGGTCGGCAAGATCCGGATTGGTAAAGATGTTGGCGAAGTCGAAGCCGCGCTCTCCGACGAGGTGCTTCGGATCGATCGCGAGCCAGCCGCGCGCGCCGAAGTCGAGCACGTTGTCATGGTGCAAGTCGCCATGCAGGACCACGATCTCACGCTGATTGCCCAGCAGAGCTTCGGCAACTTCCGCTGACCGGTTCAGGACGCCGCCATGTGCCCTCGCCGCGGGCCACAACTCACGAAACCAGTGTGCCAGCGGCGTCAGATCCGGCCGCGGCTTCGCTCTGTCGGCGTGAAGCCGATCGGCCGTTGCACACAGAATCCTGCAGGCCTCGTCGTCCCGGCCGGTTCGCGCCATCTCGCCGAGCGAAGCCGATCCCATCGCCCTTTCGAGCAAGAGGGCGTCGCCGTCACGGGCAAGAACGCGCGCCGCACCTTCGCCGTCCCACCACTCCATCACGACGGCACCGAGGCGTTCGTTCGGCTCGTGCGAGAGCTTGAGCATGGCCGGCTCCCCGTGCCGGCGCACCGGCAGCAACCGTGCGGCGTGCGTCACGATCGGGTCGCCGTCGGCGACAAGACTCCAGGCCGAGAGATAGGGAGCGAACATTTGGGTGTGGACTGACCGAGGACCAAGAAGCGAGCCTCGTGGTTCTAATCATTGCTTCCGCGCGCCGCCACGCCGGTTCCCTGCGGCGCATCGTGGCAGGGCCACGCGAACCGGTTCCCCGCTGCCCTGCCCATGTTGGCTGATGACATCCCCCACCCATCTCGCGCTACAATGTCGCAGCCGGTGCTACGGAGGGTGTGGCGATGCCGCGAAAGGGAATTACCGGACACGACGAATGGGTGGTCACGGAGGCCCTGGCCACAGCGCTGGTGGCGCTCGAACAGTTGCCTTCAAAGCATCAGCCGCGCGCGCATATGGAGGATGTCCGAAAGATCCTCACCGCCAGATGTGAGGCCGGCGCCGTCACGCTGCATCTTGCGCAGGCCAAGTGCCGGCTGTTTCCCGACACCGATCCCCTGACCATCTACGAGCAATATGGCCTCAAGGACGGGCTCGGCTAGCGGCCGCTTGCAGCGTTAGTCGCGGCTGACGCGCCAGATCGTGCCGTTGCCGTCTTCGGAGACCAGCAGCGCGCCGTCGCGCGCGACCGTCACACCGACCGGACGGCCCCAGACCTCATTGTCGCCGATGACGAAGCCGGTGACGAAATCCTCGTACTCGCCGGTCGGCACGCCGTCCTTCAGCCTGATGCGGATGACCTTGTAGCCGGTGCGCTTCGACCGATTCCACGAGCCGTGTTCGGCGGCAAACGCATCGCCGCGATATTCCGGCGGAAAGCTGCTGCCGGTGTAGAAGGTCAGGCCGAGCGACGCCGAGTGGGCCTGCAACAGCACGTCGGGGACCGTTACCTTGTCCTTCAGGTCGGGCCGCGCCCCGGCATGCGCGGGGTCTTCGTTGCTTCCGATGTAATACCAGGGCCAGCCATAGAACGCGCCTTCGCGGACCCGTGTCACATAGTCGGGCACAAGATTGTCGCCGCGGCCGTCGCGCTCGTTGGTCGAACACCACGGCGTGCCGCTTCTGGGCTGGATCGCAAGTCCGACGCAGTTGCGGATTCCGGTGGCAAACAGCTTCTGGTTCTTGCCATCAGGATCGAAGGCGAGCACGGCGGCGCGGTCGGTCTCGTCGCCCCAGGCAGCTCCGAGCGCGTGGTCGCGGCTCCAGGCCTCGATGCCTTTCGGCGGGCGGCCCAGCCCCTCGCCTGCGTTGCCGGCGGAGCCGACCGATACCAGCATCCGCTTGTCGTCCGGCGTGAACACGATATCACGCGTGGAATGGGCGTAGCCCGGCGGCAGCCGGGCGACGATCGTCTCGGGCTTTCCCGACGCCTTGAGATCGCCGTTACGATAGGCAAAGCGCACGACGCTGTCGGTGTTGGCGACATAGAGCCATTGCGGATTGTCACCGCTCGGGAAGAACGCGATGCCGAACGGCTGGTTCAATCCGGTTGCGTAGACTTCGTTGGTCGCAGGCCTGGCGGCACCATCGGGGCTGCGCAGGATACGAATGCGGCTAGAGCCGGTTTCCACCACGAAGATATCGCCATTGGGCGCGGTCCGGATGATCCGCGGGCCGCTGAGCCCGCTCGCAAACAGTTCGACCTTGAACCCTGCCGGCACCTGCGGCGTGGCCGATGCAGGTCTCGGCATGACGCGCGGAAACTTGCTGCTCGACGCCGTTGCCCCGGGCTTGGGTAAGTCCTGCGGCGTGATCAGGCGCACCGTGCCCGGCTTGTCGCGTTGCCAGTCGCCGAAGGCTTCCGTACCTTTCAGCACGGGCTCGGCGCCCGACCGCGCGATGCTGACCGCCGCGAGGAAGACGGCCGACAGACCCGCAGCGGCAAGACTCGTCCTGGGCATAAGCTCCTCGCGCGATTTCCTTCGGTCACGCAGTTCATAGCGCGGTTCGGCCGCTCCCGCGTTCACAATGTCGTCTGCTTTAATGTCCCTTGGGTGGCGCCGTCAGATCGACCGGTTTGATGATCAGCGCCAGCGGGATCATCACGAGCCCGATGATCGAGAGCATCCAGAACACGTCGATATAGGCGAGCAGGTCGACCTGCCGCTGCAGGGTCTGGCCGACCCAGGCGACCGCCTGGGACGCGGCGTCCGATGCGTTCGACCCCTGTGCCTGAAAGAATCGCGTCATCGTGTCGATGGTCTGCTGATACCCGAGATCCGACGGCGCGGCATGCTCGACCAGCCGGCTCTGGTGGAATTGCTGGCGTTGCGCCAGCGCGGTCTGGGCGAGTGCGACGCCCATCGACCCGCCGATATTGCGCGCGACGTTGATCAGCGCCGAGGCCTGGTTGGTCTTGTCCGGCGGCACGCCGTCATAGGACGCCGTCGTGACCGGCAGAAACAGGAACGGAAGCCCGGCGGAGAGGAAGATGCGTGCGAGCGCGGCGTAGCCGTAGGTGATGTCGCCGTTCAGTCCCGTCAGGTGCCACATCGAGAATGCGACGATGCAGCCGCCGATCGCGATCAGATATTTCGGCTGGACGCGGCTGACGAGATGGCCCACCACCGGCATCAAGATCAGCGTGACGATGCCGCCGGGCGACAGTGCGAGTCCTGCCAGCAGCGCAGTATAGTTCAACTCGGCCTGCAACAGCTGCGGCAGGAGCTGCGTCGACGAGATCAGCACCGCGCCGGTGCACAGCATCACCAGGAAGCACGATCCGAACTGGCGGCGTCCCAGCAGGCGGAGATCGACGATCGGCTCCTTGCGCGTCAGCTCCCAGGGGATCAGCGCGATCAGACAAAACGCCGAGGCCAGCGCGAAGCCGACGATCATATTGGACCCGAACCAGTCCTTGCGCTGGCCTTCGTCGAGCACGAATTCGAGCGAACCGAGCCCGATCGCGACCAGCACGAAGCCGATGTAGTCGACGCGCAGGCCGTCCTTGAGGAGCTGCTTGCGCTCCTGCTCGGCGCCGGACGGCTCCTTGACCAGCGTCCCGACCAGGAACAGCGAGAGCAAGCCCATCGGCACGTTGATCAGAAAGATCCAGTGCCAGCTATAGGTATCGGTGATCCAGCCACCGAGCGTCGGCCCGACCACGGGAGCGACCACCACCGCGACGCCGTAGATCGCGAACGCCTGGCCACGCTTGGCCGGCGGAAAGGAGTCGGCGAGGATCGCCTGCTCGCTCGTCGCCATCCCGCCGCCGCCAAGGCCCTGGATGATCCGGAACAGAACCAGCGCCTCCAGGCTCCAGGCAAGTCCGCACAGCAGGGACGCAAATGCGAAGGTGCCGACGCAGATCATGTAGAAGCGCTTGCGGCCGATCACGGTCGAGAGCCAGCCCGAGATCGACAGCACGATCGCGTTGGCGACCAGATAGCTGGTGATGACATAGGTGCTCTCGTCGATGCCGACCGCCAGGCCGCCCGCGATATGGCGCAAGGCCACATTGGCGATCGTGGTGTCCAGCACCTCCATGAACGTCGCGATCGAGACGACGAAGGCAATCAGATAGGGATTATGTCCGCCGGCAGCCGAACGCTCCGGCGACCAGGCCGCGCCGCCGCCTGCCGCAACGTCGCTCATCGCACCCTGGTCCAGGGCACGACCGACATGCCCGGCCCGATCGGAACGTCATTCGGCCAATCGTCGATCACGATCTTCACGGGAACGCGCTGCACGACCTTGACGAAATTGCCCGTCGCGTTCTCCGCCGGCAGCAGGCTGAACGCAGTGCCCGAGCCCGGCTGAACCGACGCCACGCGGCCGGTGAGCTTGCGCCCCGGATACGCATCGATCCTGATCTCGACCGGCTGGCCCGGGCGCATGTCCGTCAGCTGCGTTTCCTTGTAGTTGGCGGTGATCCAGACCTCGTCAGGAACGAACATCATGACGCTCTGGGCCGGCGCCACATAGGTGCCGACCGCGCCGCTCAGCTTGACGACGCGCCCGGACTGCGCCGCGACGATGCTTGTATATTGCAGGTTCAATTTGGCCTGATCGAGCTGTGCCTGCGCCTGCTCCAGCGATGCCTTGCTGCTCTTGAGTTGGGCCTCGAGCGTCTTGACGCCGAGCTCGGCCGCGGTCACCGCCGTCCTGGCGCGGCTGGCATTGGCCTGCTGGGCGTCGAGATCCGAGCGCGTCTGCTGCTGCCGCTGCACCGTGCCCGCGCCCTTCTCGACGAGGTTCTGGGCGCGCTCCGCCTCCTCCCGCGCGAACTTCAATTGCGCCTCGGCCTGCTGCTGCTGCGCCTTGGCTTCCTTGATCTGCTCGTGCTGGCTGTCGATCTGGGCCTCGACATTGGCGATGTTGGCCTCTGCGACCGCGACCTGAGCGCCGGCCTGATCGACGGCGATCTTGTAGTCGCGCTCGTCGATCCTCGCGAGGAGATCGCCGGCATTGACGTGCTGGTTGTCGGTGACGGGGACCTCGACGACGTAGCCGCCGACCTTTGCCGCCACCGCAAAGCTGCGCGCGGCCACGAACGCGTCATCGGTCGATTCATAGTGACGCACGTTGAGCCAATAGCTCACACCACCGACGATCGCGAGCAGGAGCAGACAGGCGCTGACTGTGGCAAGCAGCCAGTGCTCGCGCAGCCGGTCACGCATCGATGGCTTGCGCCCGGTCTCCTGCTGCGGAGAGGATTCGCGGTCGGGTCGCGTTTCTTGCTCGGGATTGTGCTCAGGCTGCCGCGGCCTCTCCGCGGACGGCCCGCGCTCACGGGTTTGGGCATCCACGGCAGCACCTCAAGCCACGAACGGAGCGGTCAAGCTTCGTTAACCGCAGCGTCCGGCGCTTGGTTCCTGTTCGGCCGGAGGCGCTACACGGCTCTGGAACTGACCAAGGGCTTGCGTTCGGCTGCCGACGGTTCGCGGAACGCCGGCGTCTCCCCGACAAGCGCCTTGAGCGGAACCGTGAGCCGGCACACCAGGCCCTCGGCGCGCCAATCGAAGTCGGCGCGCCCGCCGAGCTGGGTTTCGATGCTGGCGATGACGCTTCGGGTGCCGAAACCTTTCTGCTTCGGCTTGGTCACGGGAGGTCCGCCGGATTCCACCCAGGCCAGGATCAGCGTGTCGTCGTGCAATTCCCAGGTGATCGCGAGCCGGCCCGACAGCACCGACAGGCTGCCATATTTGGCGGAGTTGGTGACGAGCTCATGCAGCGCCAAGGCCAGGGTCTGCGCGGTCGCGGGCTGCAACTGCACCTCCGCGCCATCGATCTGGATCTGCCCGGCCTCCGAATACGGCGCGATCTCCTCGGCGACCAGCCGCCGGATTTCGGCGCCCTGCCAGCTCGACAGCGACAGCACGGTGTGAACGCGCGCCAGCGCCGTGATGCGGCCCTCGACCGCCCGCACATAGGCGGTCACGTTCTGGGCGCGCGTCAGCCGCACGATCGACTGCGCCAGCGCGAGCGCGTTCTTGGCGCGATGATCGACCTCGCGGGTCAACAGGCTCTGCCGCTCCTCGGCCTTCTTGCGATCGGTGATGTCGACGGTGACGCCGCTCACCCGGACCACCTTGCCGTTGCGGTCGCTGGTGGCCGCGGCTGTGCCGACGCACCAGCGCACCTCGCCGTCCGGCCGCATGACGCGGAATTCGGTTTCGTAGGACGTCTGGCCCTTGCCGAAGCCGGTCCAGGCTTGCCGGAGGTGTTCGACGTCGTCGGGATGAAACAGCGCCTGTATATTGTCGGAGGTGAGCTTGAAGGACTTCGGGTCGACGCCGAAGATCTTGTATTGCCCCTCGTCCCACATCCAGTCGCCGTTGACCCAATCCCAGTCCCACGAACCCATCTTGCCGGCGGCAATCGCCATGCTGCGGCGCGCCTCGCTCTCGACCAGCCGCGTGGTCGATTGCTCGAGCTCGGCGGTGCGCGCGCGCACGCGATCCTCGAGCTCTGCGTTGAGGCGTTCGAGCTGCCGTGTCTTGCGGTAGAGCTCGGCGAACACGCGGATCTTTGCCCGCAGCACCTCGGGCACGACAGGCACCGGCACGTAATCGACCGCGCCCATCTCGTAGCCGCGAAGCCGGTCGATATCGCTGACCTGGATTGCCGAGATGAAGATCATCGCGGTCTTCTGGAAGCGCGGATGTTCGCGGATCATCGCCGCGAGCTCGAAGCCGTCGAGCTCCGGCATGCAGACGTCGACCAGGATGACCGCGACTTCGTTCTTGAGCAGGAACTCCAGCGCCTCGCGGCCCGACGACGCGGCGACGAGCGTCTCGCCGAGCTCCTTCAGGATGACCTCATAGGCCAGCAGCTTCGCCGGCTGGTCATCGACCAGAAGGATGTTTACCTTTTCGTGGTCCATCATGTTCGATCGCCGATCAGCGGTGCAGCCACATGCGGATCGCCAGCAGCAGTTGCTCGGTGTTCACGGGTTTCGCCAGATAGTCGGACGCGCCTGCCTCCAGGCATTTCTCTCGATCGCCTTTCATCGCCTTCGCGGTCAGCGCGATGATCGGCAGCCGCGCGAAGGCGGAGTTTTGCCGGATGGCGCCGATGGTCTGGTAACCGTCCATCTGCGGCATCATGATGTCCATCAGCACGATGGCAATCTTGGGATTGGATTCGACCAGCGAGATGGCCTCGTGACCGGTTGTCGCAGTCAACACCTTCATACCTCGCCGCTCCAACACGCTCGATAGCGCGAAGATGTTGCGGGCATCGTCGTCGACCAGCAGTGCGGTCTTGCCAATAAGATCCTCGTCGGAACTATTGAGCTTCTCCAGCATCCTCTGTTTTTCGACCGGCAATTCCGTGATCACACGGTGCAGGAACAGTGACGTTTCGTCGAGCAGGCGCTCCGGCGATTCCACGCCCTTGACGACGATGCTGCGCGCCATCGTGTGCAGTTCCGCGTCTTCTTCGGCCGAAAGTTCCCGGCCCGTAAACACGACAACGGGAATATTGGAGAGCGCCTCGTCCTTGCGGATCTGATCCAGCACTTCGAAACCGCTCATGTCGGGCAGGCGCAGGTCGAGCACGACGCAGTCGCACGGATTTTCGCGCAATGTCGAGAGTGCCCCTGCCCCGGTGCCGGTGGTCACGATCTCGATATCCTCGTGCCCGAGCAGTTCGGTAATGCTGAGCTGCTCCGCCGCATTGTCCTCCACAATCAGCAGGCGCTTGCGGCGCGGTCTGGCGTATTCCTTGATCTGCGACAGCGCCGCGCTGACGCCTTCCGTCGTCGTCGGCTTGTTGACGAAGGAGAAGGCGCCGCGCGCCAGCGCGTGCTGTCGGTCCTCGTCGAGCGTGATGATCTGAACCGGAATGTGACGGGTCAGCGGATTGTGCTTGAGCTGGCTCAGCACCGTCCAACCCAGCATGTCGGGCAGGAAGACGTCGAGCGACACCGCGCTCGGCTGGAACTGCTTGGCGAGATCCAGCGCTTCGGCACCGCGGCTTGCGACCAGCACCTTGAAGCCCTTATCGCGCGCCAGATCGATCAGCACCCGCGCGTAATGCGGATCGTCCTCGACGATCAGCAGGATGGTGTCGCCGGGCTCGAGATCGAGCCGGTCGTCCGGAAGCTGCTCGATCACACGCTCTTGCGCGCCAGACGCCTGCAGCGCCGGTGCCGGCGTGTGCGGCATCGGGAGCGGCTGAGCCTGCTGACGCAGCGCCACCGACGGTCCGGCATATTTCAGCGGCAGATAGAGCGTGAAGGTCGAGCCCTTGCCCGGCGCGCTGCGCAGATGGATCTCGCCGCCGAGCAGACTCGCGAGCTCACGGCTGATCGCCAGTCCAAGACCGGTGCCGCCATATTTGCGGCTGGTGCCGGCGTCGGCTTGCTGGAACGCCTCGAAGATCAGCTTCTGCTTGTCCTGTGGAATGCCGATGCCGGTATCCGACACCTCGAACGCAACGACCGCAGGCGCCGCATTGAGGATCGGGTGCTCCACACTCCAGCCGCCGAGCGCGGCCGACACGGTCAGGCTGACGCCGCCTTCCGCGGTGAACTTGAACGCATTCGACAACAGGTTCTTGAGCACCTGCTGCAGCCGCTTGGAGTCGGTAACCATGCTGCGCGCAAGATTGGCGTCGACATCGATGCTGAACGACAGATGCCGGTTCTCCGCCTCGTGCCGGAACGGCCGTCCGACGGTCTCGAGCAGGCTCGATGTCAGAATTTCCTCGGCCTCGACCGTCACCGTGCCGGACTCGATCTTGGAGAGATCGAGGATGTCGCTGATCAGGTTCAGCAGGTCGGTGCCGGCGCCGTGAATGGTGCGGGCAAACTCGACCTGCTTGCCGGTCAGATTGCCGTCGGGATTTTCGGTGAGCTGCTGGCCCAGGATCAGGATCGAGTTCAGCGGCGTCCGCAACTCGTGCGACATGTTGGCGAGGAATTCGGATTTGTACTTCGAAGTCAGCGACAGCTCGGTCGCCTTCTCTTCCAGCGCGCGCCGCGCCTGCTCGATTTCCTGGTTCTTGCGCTCGACGTCGACATTGCGTTCGGCAAGCTGCTGGGCCTTCTGCTCCAGCTGATCGTTGGTCTGCTGCAGCTCCTTCTGCTGGGTCTGCAACTCGCCGGCGAGCTGTTGCGACTGCTTGAGCAGCGCCTCGGTCTGCATCGTCGCCTCGATGCTGTTGAGCACGATGCCGATGCTGTCGGTCAACTGTTCGAGGAAGGTGATCTGCGAGGTCGTGAACGAGGAGATCGAGGACAGCTCGATCACCGCTTTGACCTGGTTCTCGAACTGCACCGGAAACACGACGAGGTTCTTCGGCATGATCCGCATCAAGGCCGAATTGATCGGCACCGCATCGCCGGGAATCTCGGAGACGAGGCGCTGGCGCTTGTCGAGCGCGCATTGGCCGATCAATCCCTCGCCGAACTGGACGATCTGCGGATGCGGATTGCTGCTGTCGCTGGCATAGGCCGACAACAGGCGCAACTGCGCGGTCTCGGGATTGTCGACCTGGTAGATCACGCCCATATGCGCGTTGATCAGCGGCGCAAGCTCGGTCAGCAGCAGCCGGCCGACGGTCGCAAGATCGCGCTGGCCCTGCAGCATGTTGGTGAAGCGCGCCAGATTGGTCTTCAGCCAGTCCTGTTCGGTGTTGCGCTCCGTGGTGAGACGGAGGTTGCCGATCATCGTGTTGATGTTGTCCTTCAGCTCCGCGACTTCGCCGCGGACGTCGACCTGGATCGAGCGCGTCAGGTCGCCCTTGGTCACGGCGGTGGCCACTTCCGCGATCGCGCGCACCTGGGAAGTCAGGTTGGCCGCGAGCAGGTTGACGTTGCCGGTGAGATCCTTCCAGGTGCCGGCCGCGCCGGGCACGTTGGCCTGACCGCCGAGCCGTCCCTCGACGCCGACCTCGCGCGCCACGCTGGTGACCTGTTCGGCGAAGGTCGCAAGCGTCTCGGTCATGTTGTTGATGGTGTCGGCGAGCGCGGCCACCTCGCCCTTCGACTTCACCGTCAGGTTCTGCTTCAGATCGCCGTTGGCGACCGCGGTCACCACCTTGACGATGCCGCGCACCTGCTCGGTCAGGTTGACCGCCATGACGTTGACGGTGTCGGTGAGGTCCTTCCAGGTGCCGGCAACGCCGCGCACCTCGGCCTGGCCGCCGAGCTTGCCTTCGGTGCCGACCTCGCGTGCCACGCGCGTCACCTCGCCGGCGAAGGCGTTGAGCTGGTCGACCATGGTGTTGATGGTGTTCTTGAGCTCGAGGATTTCGCCCTTCACGTCGACCGTGATCTTGCGCGACAGGTCGCCGCGCGCCACCGCGGTGGTGACTTCGGCGATGTTGCGCACCTGGGTGGTCAGGTTCGCGGCCAGCAGGTTGACGTTGTCGGTGAGGTCCTTCCAGGTGCCGCCGACGCCGGGCACCACGGCCTGGCCGCCGAGCCGTCCCTCGGTGCCGACCTCGCGCGCCACGCGCGTCACTTCGGCGGCGAACGAGCGCAGCTGCTCGACCATCGTGTTCAGGGTGTCCTTGAGCAGCAGGATCTCGCCGCGCACGTCCACCGTGATTTTCTTGGAGAGGTCGCCGCCGGCGATCGCGCTCGCGACCTCGGCGATGTTGCGGACCTGCGCAGTCAGGTTCGACGCCATGAAGTTGACGTTGTCGGTCAAATCCTTCCAGGTGCCGGCGACGCCGGGCACTTCGGCCTGGCCGCCGAGCTTGCCCTCGGTACCGACCTCGCGCGCCACGCGCGTCACCTCGCCCGCAAACGCGTTGAGCTGGTCCACCATCGTGTTGATGGTGTTCTTGAGCTCGAGGATTTCGCCCTTCACGTCGACGGTGATCTTGCGCGACAGGTCGCCGCGGGCCACGGCGGTGGTCACCTCGGCGATGTTGCGGACCTGCGCGGTTAGGTTGCCGGCCATCGAGTTGACGTTGTCGGTCAAGTCTTTCCAGGTGCCGGCGACGCCGGGCACGTTGGCCTGGCCGCCGAGGCTGCCGTCGGTGCCGACCTCGCGCGCCACGCGCGTCACCTCGCCCGCGAAGCGGTTGAGCTGGTCGACCATCGTGTTCAGCGTTTGCTTCAGTTGAAGGATCTCGCCGCGCACGTCGACCGTGATCTTGCGCGACAGGTCGCCGCCGGCGATCGCGGTCGCGACTTCAGCGATGTTGCGGACCTGCGCCGTGAGATTGCCGGCCATCGAGTTGACGCTGTCCGTCAGGTCCTTCCAGGTGCCGGCGACGCCGGGCACCTCGGCCTGGCCGCCGAGCTTGCCGTCGGTACCGACCTCGCGCGCCACGCGCGTCACCTCGCCGGCGAAGGCGTTGAGCTGGTCCACCATCGTATTCAGCGTTTCCTTCAGCTGAAGGATTTCGCCCGACACGTTCACCGTGATCTTCTTCGACAGGTCGCCCTTCGCCACCGCGGTCGCGACCTCGGCGATGTTGCGGACCTGCGCGGTCAGGTTCGAGGCCATCGAGTTGACGCTGTCGGTGAGATCCTTCCAGGTGCCGGCGACGCCGCGCACCTCGGCCTGGCCGCCGAGCTTGCCTTCGGTGCCGACCTCGCGCGCCACGCGCGTCACCTCGCCCGCGAAGGCGTTGAGCTGGTCCACCATCGTGTTGATGGTGTCCTTCAGCTCGAGGATTTCGCCGCGCACGTCCACCGTGATCTTCTTGGAGAGGTCGCCGCCCGCGACCGCCGTCGTCACGGCGGCGATGTTGCGGACTTGCGCGGTCAGGTTCGACGCCATGAAGTTGACGTTGTCGGTCAGATCCTTCCAGGTGCCGGCGACGCCGAGCACGTTGGCCTGGCCGCCGAGCTTGCCTTCGGTGCCGACCTCGCGCGCCACGCGCGTCACTTCCGACGCGAAGGCGTTGAGCTGGTCGACCATGGTGTTGAGCGTTTCCTTCAGCTGAAGGATCTCGCCCGACACGTTGACCGTGATCTTCTTCGAGAGGTCGCCGCCGGCGATCGCGGTCGCGACGTCGGCGATGTTGCGGACCTGCGCGGTCAGGTTCGACGCCATGAAGTTGACGTTGTCGGTCAGGTCCTTCCAGGTGCCGGCAACGCCGGGCACCTGGGCCTGGCCGCCGAGCTTGCCTTCGGTGCCGACCTCGCGCGCCACGCGCGTCACTTCCGACGCGAACGAGTTGAGCTGGTCCACCATCGTGTTGATGGTGTCCTTCAGCTCCAAAATCTCGCCGCTGACGTCGACCGTGATCTTGCGCGACAGGTCGCCGCGCGCCACGGCCGTGGTCACGTTGGCGATGTTGCGCACCTGGGCGGTCAGGTTGCCGCACATCGCGTTCACGGAGTCGGTGAGGTCCTTCCAGGTGCCGGCGACGCCGGGCACGATCGCCTGGCCGCCGAGCTTACCGTCGGTGCCGACCTCGCGCGCCACGCGCGTCACTTCGGACGCGAACGAACGCAGCTGGTCGACCATCGTGTTGATGGCTTCCTTCAGCTGCAGGATCTCGCCGCGAACGTCGACCGTGATCTTCTTGGACAAGTCGCCGTTGGCGACCGCGATCGTCACCTCGGCGATGTTGCGGACCTGGCCGGTCAGGTTGTTGGCCATCGAGTTGACGCTCTCGGTCAGGTCTTTCCAGACGCCGGTCACTTCCGGCACCTGGGCCTGGCCGCCGAGCTTGCCCTCGGTGCCGACTTCGCGCGCCACGCGCGTGACCTCCGAGGTGAACACCGAGAGCTGCTTGATCATCGTGTTGACGATGTTCGCCGACTGCAGGAATTCGCCGCGCAGCGGCCGGCCCTCGACGTCGAGCTGCACGGTCTGCAGCAGGTCGCCCTGCGCCACCGCGGCGACCGCGCGGGTGACTTCGCGGGTCGGCCACAGCAGATCGTCGATCAGCGTGTTGACCGAGCTCTCCATATCGGCCCAGGCGCCGCTGGCGAGGCCGAAATTGACGCGCTGGCGGGTCTGTCCCTCGCGGCCGACGACCTGGCCGACGCGCGCCAATTGCTGCGCCATGCGCTCGTTGGCGGCTGCGATTTCGTTGAAGGCGTCCGCGATCTTGCCATCGATGCCGAGATAGTCGCCGCGCATCCGAACCGAGAAGTCGCCGGCGCGCATCGCCTGCAGCGACTGCAGCAGGTCGTGCGAGGAATCGAGGCTTCCGTTGGATGATTGGGCGCGGCGTGTATCAGCACGGGGACGAGGCGGCGAACCGAGATCGGTCATGTAATTTCCCCTACGCGCTGGCCGCGAATCCAGAGACTCGGAAAGGCCAGTGCGACCATAAGAATGACTGCCCTTGATCTATTCAAGCGGGAAAACGCCAAAGCCGCAATTTCTGACGCAAACCGAGTACCTTAATCGCGACTGGAACCAAAAGTTCCAACCGCCGGCGGGACTTTTCTGAAGGCCGACCCAAGCCGGTCGGATTACCCCGCGATCCTCGTGTCCGCATGGAACATTGGCTTCCCCCGCGCGTTTCGGCGGGGGCAGGATCGGTGATGGTTAAGAAATCAGAACAGCTCGAACGGGGAATCGTTGCGAGCCGGCGCGATTTTCGGCCGCCGGCTGGCGGCGTGGTCGACTACGCCATTTGCATGCTCGCGCCCGATGGACGGGTGATCAACTGGAACAAGGGTGCTGAGCGCATCACCGGCTATCCGGCCAAGGCGATCCTCGGCAAGCACTTCTCGGTCTTCTATCCTGCCGAAGACCGCGCATCCGGCGTTCCGGCGAAAGCGCTGCAGATGGCGCGGAAGGAAAAGCACTCAGCGGCCGAAGGCTGGTGTCTCCGCGAGGACGGATCGCAATTCTACGCCGCTGTGGTCATCGATCCGATCCATGAGAAGCGCAAGCTCGTCGGCTACGTGATGGTCATCCGCGACATCGCCGAGCGGCATCAGGCGCGCGCGGATCTCGAGGCCAGCGAAAGCCAGTTCCGTCTGCTGGTGAGCAATGTCACCGACTATGCGCTCTACATGCTGACGCCGACCGGTATCGTCGCCAATTGGAACGCCGGCGGCGAGCGCATCAAGGGCTATTCGCCCGGCGAGATCATCGGCCAGAGCTTCGCGCGGTTCTATACGCCGGCCGACCAGGCCGCCGGCAAGCCGGCCCGCGCGCTCAAGATCGCGCAAGAGACCGGGCACTATGAGGAAGAAGGCTGGCGGGTCCGCAAGGACGGTTCGTTCTTCTGGGCGAGCGTCGTGATCGATCCGATCCGCGACAGCGACGGCAGCCTGGTCGGCTTCGCCAAGATCACACGGGACATTTCCGAGCGGCGCGACGCGCAAAAGAGGCTCGAACAGGTGCAGCATCAGCTGGCGGAATCGCAGAAGATGGATGCGCTGGGTCAGTTGACGGGCGGAGTCGCGCACGACTTCAACAACCTGCTGATGATCATCTCCGGCAATCTGCACCGGATCAAGCGCGAGGTAACGAGCGAACGGGGCAGGCTTGCACTCGGCGCGATCGAAACCGCATCCGAGCGTGCCGCATCCCTGACCAGGCAGCTCCTCACCTTCGCGCGTCGGCAGAGCGTCAATCCGCAGACCATCAACGTCGCTGACAGGATCGCCGCGGTGCGCGAGGTCCTGACCAGCGCGCTTGGCGGCGCGATCAAGCTGAACATGGAGATCAGAGCGGATCTCTGGCCGATCTTCGTCGATCCGACAGAATTCGAGACCGCGCTGATCAACCTCGTGGTCAATGCGCGGGATGCGATGGCCGGCGGCGGCACGCTGACCATCGAGGCGCGCAATGTCCCGGAAGCCGCCCAGGTGGTCATCAGCGTTACCGACACCGGCGAAGGCATTCCCGACGATGTCATGAACAGGGTCTTTGATCCCTTCTTCACCACCAAGCCGGTCGGCAAAGGGACCGGCCTTGGGTTGTCCCAGGTTCACGGTTTCGCGCACCAGGCGGATGGCCGGGTCGAGATTACAAGCGCGCTCGGCAAGGGCACGACGGTCAGCATCTATCTCCCGCGGGGGACCGCGCCCGCACAGCGCACGGCTACGGGGCACCGCGCGCCCGGCTCGGCCACGATCCTGCTGATCGAGGACAATCCTGCCGTCGCCGATGCGAGCACGGGCCTGCTCGAACAGCTCGGCTACACCGTGCGCTGGGCCTCGAACGCGGAGGCAGCCTTGTCGGAAATCGACGCCAACGGGATCGATGTGGTGTTCAGCGACATCGTCATGCCCGGCAGGATTGATGGACTGAAGCTGGCGCGCACGATCCGGGACGGAAAGCCCGAGCTGCCGATCCTGCTGACGACAGGCTACAGCGAGAGCGCGCGCGACGTGAGGTCCGACTTTCCGGTGCTGCGCAAGCCCTACCACATCCACGACCTCAGCCGCGAACTCGCGAAGTTGACGGGGCATGGGGTCGACAGCGCGACGAGCGGCCCGTCCGCCGACGCTTCGGGCGAGTTCGATGCCATCGCGCGTGACGTCGCGGCCAGACCAAAGGCGAAAGCCCGCTCCTAGTTCAAATGGAAGGGCTAAAGCATGATCCGGAAAAGTGCGAAGCGGTTTTCCCTCGCGACAAACGCGGGACGCGTTTGCGCGGAGATCATGCTCAAACAAGGAGCTAAAGCGCGATGATGGTTCAACCTGATCTCATCACGCTTTAGCGTTCCGCCGGCCAGCTTCGCCGCACCAATTGCACCCGCTCGATGCGGCTGCATTGCTCGCAGCGGTACTGAAGGATATCCCTGCCCTCACTACCCGGATGGCTGCTCTCGAGCCGCATCGTCCTGATGCAGCTGATGCAGGAGATCAGCGTCAGCAGCGGACTGCGATCGTCATTCATCGATGCCCGCGGTGGCGCGGTCGGATCGGCGATCATGGCGCTGGGCGATGCTATCGTGTTGGCTCTCACCACAAGAAAATGCAGATCCTGCGGCTCGGGTTCCAGCCTTGAAACCTGATTTGGGCCTGAGCCGGTGTTCGAGGCTCCCTTCTTTGGTCGAACGGCCCGATCACACCCGAGCGTTGCTGTGACTGGCCCCGGGCTTCTTCGCCTTGTCCACCTTGACCTTCGCACCGGCGCGATCCTCGAAGCTCCGGCTGAGCCGCTCGCGTACCGTGGGGAGACGCTCGCCGCCGCCGGCGGCCTTCCACCGGACGATGAGCTCGGCCACTTCGGCTCGCATCGCCATCAGCCGGTACGACGCTTCACTGCAATCGAGGTCGCGGTTGACCTGATCCCGGATCGACGCCTCGATCAGGGTCATCTCAGCTCGCAATGTGCTGATCTTACGCCGAATTTCATTGATTTTGTTGTCCATGGCGTTTTAGAACAAAAATAGAACATATTGTCAAGTCACGATCCAGCAAACGAGGCAAGCAATGAGCGTGGCAGCGGTAAGATATGGTGGGGTTGCGGAGCGCCTTGGCGGGCTGATGACCCGTGCCCAGGCGCTGCGCTTGAGGAGCCTTGCCGAGGAGGCCTATCAGCCGAACCAGTACGCGCGCGACCTGACGTCCGAGGAAGCCGAACGGCGCATCGATGCGCTGAAGGCGGAGATCGCGCTGGCGGATTCTTTCTGAACCGTCCGCCCCAACCGGGCCGGACGTCCCCTTAAGGCTTTGATATAGCGGCGCAGCTAGGTCTGTTCCTGTTATTGCTGCGTTGTCCTATTGCTGCTTGGTCCTGGGGGAGCCTGACGTGCTGGAGCTGGAGAAGCGGTCGCCGCTTGCGTTCCCGATTACGCTGAAGGACGGGCGAACGCTCGCGACGGTTGGCGACGCTGCGGACTACCTGTCCGCGCTGAACCTGGATCAGCGTGAGCGCGGCTACTGGAAGACGGCGATCATGATGTTCAACAACGCCATGCGCGAGCCGGGTTATCTGAAGATCGCAACCATGAACCTCCGGTCCGCGCTCGTGTACGACCGCCTGGTCGACGACGTTGGCTCCTGATTGTGGTGCGGCGGCTACAGCCGAATCGACTGATGTTGCGTAAGGCCCTGTTCGTTATGGCCGCAAACAAGGTAACGGCGGTACACGCGACGGCCGGGCGCGCAATGCACTTCAGCCGTACTCTCGGGCCGCCTTGGAGGGCCAAGGGAACACCAGGGCGGCCCATTTCTTTTCAAAGCAATTTCGCGCGGACGAACAGCATCCGCAACGCGTTGGTCGCTTGCACCGTCAGCATGGCGTTCCCGGCCGCTCTCTCGAGCGCAACCAGCGCCTCGTCATGCAGCGAGCGGAACTCCATCCATTCGACGGCGCTGAGATTGCTGATGAAGCGATAGGCCTGGCCGACGGTCGCGAGCGTCACCGTCTCGCCGTTCAGCCGCACCTTGAACGTCGCCTTCAGCGGCGTGTCGGATTTGGATACGTCACCCATGGCGGGGTTGTGCGCCGCGCTGCGCTAATGTCAATCTAATTTCTCTGCATCCGCCTCGGTGCGTCGGCCCCCATGAATCGCAATGTCTGTTAGCGTTTCGTGGGGGTGATTCGTGACTGATCTTGCCAACACAGCCTATCTCGATGCGCTCAATGCCGAGCAGCGCCGTGCTGTCGAGCACGGGGTCGGCAAGGATTGCATCGTCGGCGCGCCGCTGTTGGTGATCGCGGGCGCGGGGTCCGGCAAGACCAACACGCTCGCCCATCGCGTCGCGCATCTGATCGTCGCCGGCGCCGATCCGCGCCGTATCCTGTTGATGACCTTTTCGCGGCGCGCCGCCGCCGAGATGGCCGGCCGCGTCGAGCGCATTGCGCGCCGCGTGCTCGGCGATCGCGCCTCGGTCATGACCGATGCGCTGAGCTGGGCCGGCACGTTCCACGGCATCGGCGCGCGGCTGCTGCGCGAATTCGCCGAACGTATCGGCCTCGACCCGGCCTTCACGATCCATGACCGTGAGGATTCCGCCGACCTGATCAATCTGGTCCGCCACGACCTCGGTTTCTCCCGCACCGAAAGCCGGTTCCCCACCAAGGGCACCTGCCTTGCGATCTATTCGCGCTGCGTGAACGCGGAGATGCCGATCGAAGCCGTGCTCGGCCAGTTCTTCCCGTGGTGCTCCGGCTGGGCCAGTGAATTGAAGCAGCTGTTCTGCGCCTATGTCGAAGCCAAGCAGCGGCAGAACGTGCTCGATTACGACGACCTCCTGCTCTACTGGGCGCAGATGGTGACGGACGCCGCGCTGGCCGAGGAGATCGGCGGCCGCTTCGACCATGTGATGGTCGACGAATATCAGGACACCAACCGCCTGCAGTCCTCGATCCTGCTCGCACTCAAGCCCACAGGACGCGGGCTCACCGTGGTCGGCGACGACGCGCAGTCGATCTATTCGTTCCGCGCCGCCACCGTGCGCAACATCCTCGACTTCCCGGCCCAGTTCAGCCCGGCCGCCGAGATCGTCACGCTCGACCGCAACTATCGCTCGACGCAGCCGATCCTGTCGGCCGCCAATGGCGTGATCTCGCTCGCCAAGGAACGCTTCACCAAGAACCTGTGGACCGACCGGACCTCGACGCGCAAGCCGCTGCTCGTCACGATCCGCGACGAGGCCGATCAGGCCCGTTGCATCGTCGAGCAGGTGCTGGCCAATCGCGAGGAAGGCACCCTGCTGAAGCACCAGGCGGCGCTGTTCCGCACCTCCTCGCACAGCGGGCCGCTGGAGGTCGAACTGACCCGCCGCAACATTCCGTTCGTGAAATTCGGCGGCCTCAAATTCCTCGACGCCGCGCATGTCAAGGACATGCTGGCGCTGCTGCGCTTCGCCGCCAATCCACGCGACCGGGTTGCAGGTTTTCGCATCCTGCATCTGTTGCCCGGCGTCGGCCCGGCCTCGGCGCAGCGGGTTCTCGACCGCATGACCGAGGCCGCCGATCCGATTGCTGCGCTCGTCGCGCTGCCCGCTCCGCCCCGCGCCGGTGCGGACTGGCGGCTGTTCGTGGAGGCCATCGAGAACCTCCGCTACTCGGAATGGCCCGTCGACATCGAACGCGCCCGCCTCTGGTACGAACCGCATCTCGATCGCATCCACGAGGACAGCGAGGTGCGCCGCGCCGATCTCATTCAGCTCGAGCAGATCGCCGCCGGCTACCCGTCACGCGAACGTTTTCTCACCGAACTCACGCTCGATCCTCCCGATGCGACCAGCGACCAGGCTGGCGTGCCGCTGCTCGATGAGGATTATCTGATCCTGTCGACGATCCATTCCGCCAAGGGGCAGGAATGGAAATCCGTCTATGTGCTCAATGTCGTCGACGGCTGCATGCCCTCCGACCTCGGCGCCGGCACGTCGGCCGAACTCGAGGAGGAGCGCCGCCTGCTCTATGTCGCGATGACCCGCGCCAAGGACGATCTGCATCTGCTGGTTCCGCAGCGCTTCTTCGTTCACGGCCAGGCCGCCAAGGGCGACCGCCACATGTACGCCTCGCGCACCCGCTTCATCCCGGAACGACTGCTGCCGATGTTCGAGCGGACCACCTGGCCGCGCGCCGCGGCCGCGCAAGCATCCCCGGCCAACCGCGCGCCGCCGATCGACATCGGTGCCCGGATGCGCGGCATGTGGCGCTGACGCCGGCCCCGAACCATTTTAGCGGGCCTGGAACGAACGTGCCTGCCGCTCGTTGAGGCGGCGTTCGCAATCGGCAAACGACCATCCCGGACGGCTTCGGCGCACAGTTGCACGCTGGAGCCGTCTTTTTTGCGCCGCGTCAATTCACGCGAAAGCCAATTCACGCAGGAAACAATTCCGATGGCGATCTCGATGTCGCCGGCGCCGATCGCCCGCACCAGCGCGTCGTGCCTGTCGCGAAAACTGCGCTGGATCTGGCGTGCCGCGAGCAAGGCCTGCACGGCATGATCGTCGCGCCGCACCGGGAAATTGAAGATCGCGAACACGGCGTCGCCGATGGTCTTGTTGAGGATGCCGTCATAGCGCCAGATCGCGGCGGCGCAGTCGTCGTAGAACGCGTCGAGCAGCGAGGTCAGCCCGTCCTGCGCGATGGTCTGCGTCAGCGTGGTGTAGCCGCGCAGATCGGCGAACAGGATGGTGGCGTCGATGGTCACGGCGCGCGCCTTCATGATTTTCGAGAAGGCCATCTCGCAGATCGTGCATGTGTTCGGGTTCATGCGGCTCGGCCGGACGCCGAACAGACGAAACGGCGCCGACAAGGGGCCGCGCAACGGGATCGGCATATGCAGGTTTTGCCAGCAGCCAAGGCAGATCGTTGCGGGTTCCGGCGTCATCGGCGGATCACCTGCTGTTCCAGCAATGAACCCGGGTCCCCTTGGCACGCTGGTTCATGGGCGTCCCCAATCGAGATTGCCGCGCTCAGGCGGTCGCCACGAAACTCACTCCAATTCGCGTCTTCTTGCTCCAGATCACTTGGCACTCATACACGACCGAGGCGTCGCGGGCCATCACCAGGCGGAATCTGTGCGGGACGAAGGCCGGATTCTCGACCTCGATGGCCGCCCCCTCCGGCGAGATGTTCACGATCGTGCAATGCATGACCGAACCGCCCGACGAGACATAGCCGGGTTCATTGACCTCGGTTCGCGGATGCTTGCGCTTTTCGTCCACCCGGCTGCTCCCCGCTTCGTCCACGCAAACGTGGGCGATCGACATTGCAGAAGTCAACGGCTCCGGCGGCCCCCATCGGGCTTTCGCACCACCATTTGTGCGCAGCAGTAAGCCGAACCGCTTATCGCGCCAATGCAGATGAGCCCCGCGTCGGCGCGGGCTTGTCGTTCGCGCTGGCGCGAGGATAGCCTCAGCCTATGGGCGATGCGCTGGCGCGACGCACGCTCCGAACAATAATGAACAGGCGCCATGGGGAGACGCGCCATGTTCGAGATTCTCGATCGCCGGACGACTCTGACCGGCAACCAGATCAAGATCCTTGCGGCGGCCATCATCGGCGATGCGCTGGAATTCTTCGACTACTTCCTGATCGGCTTCGTGCTCGCATTCCTGATCGGGCCCTGGAAACTCACCTTCGGCCAGTCGGCCACCGTGCTGATGAGCTCCGGCATCGGCGCCATCCTCGGCGCCTATCTCTGGGGCTGGCTCGCCGACCGGGTCGGGCGGCGTATCGTCTTCATCGGTACGGTGCTGAACTTCTCGATCGCGACCGGCCTGCTCTATTTCACGCCCGACAATGGCTGGGTCTATCTGGCGATTCTGCGCTTCTTCGTCGGCACCGGCGTCGGCGGACTTTATTGTGTCGACCTGCCGCTGGTGCAGGAGTTCATGCCCTCGCACAAGCGCGGCTGGGTCGGGGGCCTCGTCACCTGCGTGATCCCGCTCGGCGTCGGCCTCGGCGCGGTGCTGGGAGCCGTCATGGGAACCGATCAGTGGCGGCTGTTGTTTGCGATCGGCGTGCTGCCGTCGGTCCTGGTGCTGCTGGTTCGGATCTGGGTCCCGGAGTCGCCGCGCTGGCTGTGCCGGCAAGGACGCTATGACGAAGCCCGCAAGTCGCTGGCCTGGGCGCTACAGGTTCAGCCCTCCGAACTGCCGTTGCCGAGCGCGGCCGACGCCGGTCCGATCGTTACGACGAGCTGGTTCGACCTGTTCAAATATCCGCGCAGCCTGATCGTCTCCTGGCTTGGCAATGCCGGCGCGCAGACCGGCGTCTACGGCATCACGCTATGGGCGCCCGCGCTGTTCGTGCTGCTGCTGAAGGTGACGCCGCAGGAAGCCGCCAAGATGATGATCCTGCTCAGCGTCACCGGTTTCCTCGGCCGCATCTCGTTCTCCTATTTCTCGGAGCTGCTGGGGCGGCGCGTTGCCGGCGGCCTGCTCGGCTTCGGCGCCGGCGCGCTGACGATCATTGCCGGCTACCACTACGACGCGACTTTGTTCGGCATGTCGGCGTTCTGGCTGCTGCTGGCCGCCGCGTTCTTCTTCGCCGATGGCGGCTTTGCGATCGTCGGTCCCTACGCGGCGGAGGTCTGGCCGTCGCATCTGCGTACCACGGGGATGGGGTCGGCCTATGGCTTCGGCGGCATCGGCAAGATCATCGGGCCGGTCGGGCTGGCGCTGATCGTCGGTTCGAACAACTACCTCAAGCCCGACGTGCCACTGACCCAGATCCCGACCGCCTTTGTCTATCTCGGCTGCTGGTTCCTGATGGCGGGTGCCGTCTATTTGTTCTTCGGGCTCGAGACCCGTGGCAAATCGATCGAGCAGATCGACAAGGAGCTCAACGCGACGGCTGACGTCGCGGCCTCCGCAACGATCCGGCGCGCCTGAGGGAGGCGAACATGAATGTGACTTCTGCCGACCTTACCGGTGATCGCGACGTGATCGCCCGCGCCGAGGCGATCAGGGACGCGGTGGCGGCCGCCTCCAACGATATCGAAACGACGCGCCGCCTGCCGCCCGACCTGCTCGACCGGCTGCATGAGGCGCGGCTGTTCCGCCTGCTGCTGCCGCGTTCAACCAACGGGATCGAAACCGATCCCGTCACCTTCTTCCATGCCATCGAGACCATCGCCAAGGCGGATGCCTCGACGGCGTGGTGCCTGAGCCAGGCCGGCGGCTGCGCGATGTCGGCGGCCTATCTCGACCTGCCGGTCGCGCAGGAGGTGTTTGCCGACCCGCGTGCCGTGCTGGCCTGGGGCCCCGGCCCGAAGGTCAGGGCGATCGAGTGCGAGGGGGGTTACCGCGTCACCGGGGTCTGGTCGTTTGCCTCGGGCGGGCGGCACGCCACCTGGCTCGGCGCGCACTGCCCGGTCTATGCCGCGGATGGCTCGCCGCGCCGGGATGCCAATGGCGAGCAGGTCGAGCGCACCATGCTGGTGCGGACCGAGGACGTCGCATGGACCGACATCTGGAACACGGTCGGATTGCGCGGTACCGCCAGCGACCAGTTCGCGCTCGACGACTTCTTCGTCCGCGCGGACCATTCGATCACCCGCGAATTCGACCGCGAGTGCCGCGAGGATGGCCCGCTGTACCGGATGAGCAACCACACCTGCTACCAGATCGGCTTTGCCGGAGTCGCCTGCGGCATTGCGCGCAGCGCGCTCGACAATTTCGTCGACGTCGCCCGCAACAAGGTGCCGCGCGGCATGAAGAAGACGCTGCGGGACAATGCCGTGGTGCAGTCCGGCCTCGCCCAGGCCGAGGTCAATCTGCGCGCCGCCCGCGCCTTCCTGCTGCAGTCGATGGCCGACATCTGGAAGGATCTGGTTGCCGGCCACAGCATCACGGTCGCACAGCGCATGACGATCCGGATGGCGGCCACGCACGCCATCCACAAGGCGCGGGAGGCCGTCGACTTCGCCTACAACACCGCCGGCGCCACCGCGATCTTCGACGGCCATCCGCTGGAGCGGCGCTTCCGCGACATCCACACCGTGACCCAGCAATTGCAGGGCCGCTTCAGTCACTTCGAGACGGTCGGCGCCTGGATGCTGGGCGTCGATGCCGACCTCAGCTTCGTTTAATCCGATTTCTCAAGGAGAAGAACCATGCCATTGGGTGGACTACAGCATTACACCATCGAGCCGCAGGATCTGGAGAAGACCAGGGAGTTCTATTGCGATGTGCTCGGGCTCGAGAACGGCGAACGGCCGCCGCTCGATTTCCCCGGCTACTGGCTCTATTCCGGCGGCCAGGCCACAGTCCATCTGATGGGCACCCGCAAGCCGCGCGACGGCATCGTGGTGCGCGGCACCGAGAAGAAATATGAGGACACCGGGCGCCTCGACCATATCGCCTTTGCCGCCAGCGACGTCGAGGCCGTGCGCAAGCGCCTGCAGTCGAAGAACGTCACCTTCCGTGAGCAGATCGTGCCGCGCACCGGCGACACCCAGATATTCCTCTACGATCCAGACGGCGTCGGTGTGGAGTTGAACTTCACGAAGAGCTGAGCACCGCCGCTCCCGGATCGCGATGGCCGGTTTTATCGGCCATCCACGGCTTCGTTCGCGCTCGCGCTTGCGCTGTGGATGGTTCCCGACAAGGCCCTGACTCGGCCATCACTCGGGCGTGATCCGGTCCGTTTTTCTTCAACATTGAATGACGAATTAACCGGGCCGCGCCGCTGCGGCAGAATAGCCGGGTGCTGCGCCTTTAACCTACCCCAGGGCATGGTGGCCCGGCTATTCGTCCCCACTCGGCCGGCCCGATTTCCTCAGTCGAGCCCGCGTTCGTGGCTCAGGCGGACCATTTCGTTGATGAAGATTTGTTTCTGCTTGTCGTCGAGGCTGGCAAACAGCGGCTCGGCGGCGTCGGCGACGCCGCGCTGATCGACCGCCCGGTCATTGAGGAACTGGGCCTCGTTGCGCATCTGCTCGATGATGTCATCAGGCGGATCGCGCTGCGCCCGCGCGATGCGCAGGTTGAGTCGGTCGGCGCCGTTGTGGCCGAGATAGTGCATCGCACTGTTGAAGCCGGCCCAGTTCTTCTCCTGCTCCGGCGTCAGGTTGAGCTCCTTCTTGATCCGTTCGATGTTGGCATCGCTGTTGGCGACGATCTGTTCGGCGGTCAGCTGCGGTGCACCGGCCTGGGTCAGCACGGTCGGCGCTTGCTTCGCGCCCTTGTCCTTGGCGGCAGCCTTGGCCGACTTGGAGGCCTTGGCGCCGGCCGCAGGTGCCTGCGGGTTCTTGCCGCTGCCGGTGGCGTTATTGCCATTGTTGCCGGTCAATACTCCGGTTACGCCGGTTACCACCCCGACAACGCCGCCGATCGCTCCGCCGAGAACGCCGCCCACCGGCCCGGCGGCCTTGTTGCCCTCGCGCGCACCCTTTTCGACGCCCTGCACGATCTGCGCATCGACCATATGAGGCACTGCGAGCAACGTGACGGTGGCGGCCCCAACTGCGGCGCACAATCTCCACTGCGCTCGCAGCTTCGCTACCGGGATGAGCATGATCGGGTCTCCGTGATCGGTGGTGAATTGCGGAATTGATGCGAGGTCGGGTTCGACGCATCCGGACTTTAGCGTTTCCGGCTTCGGCAAGTCTATCGGCCGCGCCGGGCATCACCATGGCGGAACAGGGTTCGCTGAGGCTTGACCGGAAACCTGCGGCTCAACCGCGCACCGTCCGCGACCTTGTCTGCGTCACCCTCTGCGTGCATCGCAGCATGATCGCAAGACGCGCGCCAAACCGCCGGCAACCGCAATGATGCGAACGACACTGCCTGCTATTTGACCACAACGTTAGTTCTACCTGGCATCAGCATCTCGTTTCTCGACAGATGCCGGCAATTCTGTTCTGATCGGTGTCAACGCAATCCCACGACGTCGCGCAAACGCGACGCACAAAAACAACAACGGGATTCAAAAAGTCTTTTGTCCGTCGGCTACCAGGGAGGGAATGCCATGTCACGGAAGAAGCTCTCGCGCCGAGAATTCGTCGCGGCGACAGCGCTGTCATCGGCCGCGCTGATTACAGCCCCCTACGTACGTGGCGCCTATGCAGCCGGAAAGCTCTCGATGGGCTTCTGGGATCACTGGGTGCCCGGCGCGAACAGTGCGTCCACCGAGCTGGTCAATGAATGGGCTGCCAAGGAGAAGGTCGAGGTCCAGATCGACTACATCACCAGCCAGGGCAACAAGAACATCGTCACCATCGCCGCCGAGGCGCAGGCGAAATCCGGTCACGATATTTTCCAGATGCCGACATGGTGGCCGCAGGCCAACGCCGAGCTGCTGGAGCCGGTCAACGACATCATGGATCCGCTCATCAAGCTGAACGGCGATGTCAATGGCACGGTGAAATATCTCGGCCAGGCCGGCGGCAAATGGCTCGGCGTTCCTGCCAGCGTCGGCAGCCAGATCAAGGGTCCCTGCTCGCGCATCGACCTGATGAAGAAACACGCCAACATCGACGTGCAGGAAATGTATCCGGTCGGAAGCGAGCCGAAAGCCGATAACTGGACCCTCGATACGTTCCTCAAGGCGGCTGAAGCCTGTCACAAGGCCGGATTCCCGTTCGGTATCGGCCTTGGCGAAACCAGCGACAGCGTCGACACCGCCGGCGCGATCTTCCAGTCGTTCGGCGCGCACCTGGTCGATGCCAAGGGCAACCTCACCGTCAAGACCGACGCGGTGCGCCAGGCCCTCGACTACTACAAGAAGCTGCTGGCCTTCCTGCCGCCCGATGTGTCGGCATGGGACGACGCGTCCAACAACAAGTGGCTAGTCGCCGGCAAGGGCGCGATGATCCTGAATCCGCCGAGCGCGTGGGCGGTCGCCAAGCGCGATGCTCCGCAAGTCGCGGAGCAATGCTGGACGCACGGGTTCCCGGCGGGGCCGAAGGGACGTTTCGCGCCCTATCTGCCGTTCTTCTGGTCGATCTGGTCGTTCTCGAAGAACAAGGAGGCGGCCAAGAGCCTGCTGATGCACCTGTCGCAACCTGCATCGATCGAGAAGATGGTGGTCGCAAGCGGTGGCTATGACCTGCCGGCCTACGAAAAGCTCACGACCCTGAAGGTCTGGGCGGAGCAAGCGCCGCCAAAGGGGACGCTCTACCACTATCCGAACCCCTACAAGCACCAGACGCTGTCGATTGCGGCCTCGCCTGCGCCGCCCAAGATCGCGCAGCAGATCTACTTCCAGGCCACGCTGACCAAGATGTGCCTGCGATACTACCAGGGTGAAAGCATGGAAAAGACGCTCGCCTGGGCCGAGGGCGAGTGCGAAGGCTTCATGCGAAGCTGACGACAAGCGAGGTCTCGCGCGACCGCCCGTGATGTTGGCCGCGCGAGGTCCCGTCTTCACATCCCAGCCGCCGGACCGGCGAGCTGTGCAACCAACCCGCGCGAGGGACCTGCGTTATGGTTGATGTCGCATTCCAATCCAACCGCGCAGCCGCTGCCCAGACGGGACGAAGGCGCGCCGGCCTGCGCAACGCGCTGCGACGCAAGTCGATGGCCGCGTTCCTGATGACATTGCCGCTGATCCTCCTGATCGCGATCCTGGTGCTCTACCCGGCCCTCTACTCCTTGCACCTCGCGACGCTGAACAAGGCGATGACGAAGTTCGTCGGGTTCGGCAATTTCGAGTTCCTGTTCAAGCGCGACACCTTCTGGCTGGTGGTCAAGCAATCCTGCATTTTCGCGATCTCGGCGGTGATCTTCAAAGCCCTGATCGGCTTCATCGTCGCTCATTTCGTGCACAACGTCCCCGCCAACAAGCAGCGCAAGTGGCGCGGCATGCTGCTGGTGCCGTGGGTGATCCCGCCGGCGATGAGCACGCTGGCATGGCTCTGGCTGTTCGACCCCTCCTACAGCGCCTTCAACTACACGCTTTCCTTCTTCGGCATCGGGCCGATCCCGTGGACCGGCGATGCGATGTGGGCGCGCTTCTCGGTGATCCTGGTCAACGTCTGGTACGGCGCGCCATTCTTCATGATCATGTATCTGGCGGCGTTGAAATCGGTACCCGACCAGCTTTATGAGGCGGCCGCGATCGACGGCGCCAATTGGTGGCAGCGCATCTGGTACGTGACCCTGCCGATGATGCGCAACATCATCGCGATCACGACGCTGTTCTCGCTGATCGTGACCTTCGCCAATTTCGACATCGTGCGCATCCTGACCGCGGGCGGGCCGCTCGACCACACCCATATCTTCGCCACCTGGGCGTTCCGCGTCGGCATCGAGGGCAGCGATGTGCCGCTCGGCGCCAGCGTTTCGCTGTTCATGGTGCCGATCCTCGCGGTCGCGGCGATCTTCATCCTGCGCGACATCACCAAACGCGGGAACGAAGCCTGATGAGCTCGCTGACGATCGACAAGTCCGGACCGACCCGCAAGGTCAAGTACGGCAGCATGAGCCGCGACCGCGCCTGGGCGCTACGCTGGTCCTATTTCTTCCTGGTGCTGTTCGCGATCTTCTCGCTGACGCCGCCGATCTACATGCTGATCACCTCGCTGAAGAGCAGCGCCGAGATCTCGGCCGCGACCAATCCGTGGTGGGTCTATCACCCGACACTCAGCAACTACATCGAGCTGCTGACCTCGAACCAGTTCCTGCGCTTCTTCTGGAACTCGGCCTGGGTCTCGATCATCGTGGTCACCATCACGATGCTGATCAGCGTGCCGGCGGCCTTTGCGCTGGCTCGGATGAAATTCTGGGGCTCGGCGACGCTCGCGACCGGCGTGTTCCTCACCTATCTCATTCCGGACAGCCTGCTGTTCATTCCGCTGTTCAAGATGTTCGCCGTGTTCGGCGACTGGACCGGCATCCAGCTGGTCAATCGCTGGTACGTGCTGCTGTTCATCTACCCGACGCTGACGGTGCCGTTCTGCACCTGGATCATGATCGGCTATTTCGCGTCGATCCCGAAGGAGCTCGACGAGGCCGCGATCATCGACGGCGCGAGCTGGTTCCAGACGCTGACCCGGATCTTCATCCCGGTCGCGCTGCCCGGCCTGATCGCGGCCACGATCTTTGCCTTCACCGTCTCCTGGGCTCAGTTCCTCTATCCGCTGGTGTTCACGACATCGACCGATCAGCTGGTGCTGCCGGTCGGCATCATCACGACCCTGATCAAGGGTGACGTCTTCAACTGGGGACAGATCATGACCGGCGCCCTGCTCGGCGCCGCGCCGCCGCTGATCATCTACGCCTTCCTGATGGACTACTACATTGCCGGCCTGACCGCCGGTGCGACAAAGGGTTGAACTTATGGCTGATGTCAGTTTGCGGAAGGTTGTGAAGCGTTACGATGAGGTCGAGGCGGTGCGCGGCATCGACCTTGATATCGCCGACCATGAGTTCGTGGTGCTGGTCGGGCCGAGCGGCTGCGGCAAGTCGACGACGCTGCGGATGATCGCCGGCCTCGAGGACATTTCCGACGGCGACATCATGATCGGCGGCGACGTCGTCAACGACGTGCCGCCGAAGGACCGCGACATCGCGATGGTGTTCCAGAACTATGCGCTCTATCCGCATATGACCGTTGCCGAGAACATGTCGTTCGGTCTGCGGCTGAAGCACTATCCCAAGGCGGAGATCAAGAGCCGGGTCACCGAGGCCGCCCGCATGCTCGACATCACCGATCTGATCGACCGCAAGCCGAAGCAGCTCTCCGGCGGCCAGCGCCAGCGTGTCGCGATGGGACGGGCGATCGTGCGCAATCCGAAGGTGTTTCTGTTCGACGAACCGCTGTCCAACCTCGACGCCAAGCTGCGCGTGCAGATGCGGATCGAGATCAAGAAGGTGCATCAGAAGGTCCGCACCACGACGGTCTACGTCACCCACGACCAGGTCGAGGCGATGACGCTCGCCGACCGCGTGGTGGTGATGAACCACGGCAGGATCGAGCAGATCGGCACGCCCAACGAACTCTACCACAAGCCGGCGACCCGGTTCGTCGCAAGCTTCATCGGCTCGCCCGCGATGAACTTCGTGCCCTGTCGGCTCGAGGACACCGGCGGCAAGCTCAATGTGCGGCTGACCGATCGCCTCGCTTTCACGCTGCCGCCGGCACGCGCCGCCCGCTACCAGGCTCTCTCCCGCACCGACAAGCTGTTGCTGGGCATCCGGCCCGAGCACGTCATGGAGGCGCGGCCGCATGCCGAGCCGGGCGTCGAGCCGTTCGACGCGACGCTCGACGTCACCGAGCCGATGGGAATGGAGACCCTGGTCTATTTCACGCTCGAGGGCACCCAGGTCTGCGGCCGGGTTAATCCCAATGCCGGAGCGCAGGATGGCAGCCCGCTCCGATTGGCTGTGGACCTCAACAATATGCATTTGCTAAACGAGGTGACCGGCGCCGTCCTTTGACGGCGCACAAGAAACCTCAAAGGCAGGAAATGGCCACCAACAAGAAGAAGATCTTTATTACCCAGACTCTGTCACCGGGGGCACGGGTGCTCCTCAACGAGCGGGACGACGTAGAACTCATCGAATTTCCCAACCTGATCTCCGCCAAGGACTTTCAGACCATGCTCGAGCAGCATGCGCCGGTCCATGGCGTGGCGCTCGGCGCAACCCGCTTCGGCGAGGCGGAGTTGGAGGCGTCCAAGGGCATGATGGTGGTGACCCGGATCGGTGTCGGCTATGACGCCGTCGATGTTCCGGCGCTGTCCCGCCGCAAGGTGCCGCTGATGGTCGCAGGCACCGCGAACTCGCCGTCGGTCGCCGAACAAGCCTTGTTCATGATGCTGACGCTGGCCAAGCGCGCGCAGGAAATGCACACGATGGTCAAGGACGGCACCTGGGCGAGCCGGCTCGGCGTGCTGCCGTTCGATCTCTACGGCAAGACGGTGCTGATCGTGGGCTTCGGCCGCATCGGCACCCGCACCGCCAAGCGCTGCCTCGCCATGGAAATGAACGTGCTGGTCTACGACCCCTACAAGCCCGCCGGCGAGATCACCGCGGCCGGCTGCGAGGCGGTGCCGAGCCTCGAAGCGGCGCTGCCGCGGGCGGATTTCGTCACGATCCATTGCCCGAAGAATCCCGAAACGGTCGGGCTGTTCAACGCCGCGCGGATCAGGCTGATGAAGCCGACCGCCTATCTCATCAACACTGCCCGCGGCGGCATCGTCGACGAAAAGGCGCTGCACGACGCGCTGGTGTCAGGCAAGCTCGCCGGCGCCGGCCTCGACGTGTTCGAGGTCGAGCCGCCGCCGGTCGGCCAGCCCCTGCACGCTTTGCCCAACGTGATCATGGCGCCGCACGTCGCCGGCGTCACGGTCGAGGCCGTCGATCGCATGAGCGAGCAGACCGCACGCAATATCCTGAGCGTGCTGGATGGCAGTCCGCTGCGCCAGAATGTGATCAACCAGGACGTCCTCGGCTGAGCTTTCAGCCTTCCTCGTTTGCGCCGCGGCCGATCCGAAAGGATCGGCCCGGCGATGCGGAGTACCCACATGGCTTTCAAGGAATTCGGCAACTACGATGCGGTCGGTCTCGCCGAGCTCGTCCGCAACAAGGACGTGACGGCGAAGGAGCTGCTCGACGAGGCGATCGCGCGCACCGCCGCCGTCGATCCCAAGATCAACGCGGTCGTCGTCAAGCATTACGACTACGCCGAGCGCCAGATCGCCAAGGGGTTGCCTGACGGTCCCTTCACCGGCGTGCCGTTCCTGCTGAAGGACCTCGATCTGCTCGAGGGCACCCGCACCACGTCAGGCGCCAGCCTGCTGAAGGACTTCGTCGCCGATCACAACGGCACGCTGGCCCAGCGCTTTCTCGATGCCGGGCTTGCAATCTTCGGCAAGAGCTCGAGCCCGGAATTCGGGCTGATGCCGACGACGGAATCCCGCCTGTTCGGCCCCACCCGCAATCCCTGGAATCTCGACCATTCCTCCGGCGGCTCGTCCGGCGGCGCTGGGGCTGCGGTCGCGGCCCGCATCCTGCCCGTCGCGCATGCCAGCGACGGCGGCGGGTCGATCCGGATCCCCGCCTCCGCCTCCGGCGTGTTCGGCATGAAGCCGACGCGTGCCCGCAACCCCTGCGGGCCCGATCGCGGCGAAGGCTGGGGCGGCTTCTCGGTCGGCCATGTGCTCAGCATCAGCGTCCGCGACAGCGCGGTCATGATGGATGCGATCCACGGCGCTGAGCCGTCGAGCCTCTATGTCGCGCCGCCGCCGGAGCGACCGTTCTCGCAGGAAGTCGGCCGCGACCCCGGTCATTTGCGCATCAGCTTCACCGACAAGTCGCCCTATGGCGATGCCATTGATCCCGAGATCGCCGCGGCGGTGCGCGACGTGGCGAAGCTGCTCGCGGGCCTCGGCCATCATGTCGAGGAGCGCGCGCCGCCGCTTGCGGCCGATCCCGCCGCGGTCATGACGACCATCGTCGGCGGCAACACGGCGCTGACGATCCGTCTGCTCGAGCAGCGCGTCGGGCGCACCCTGACGTCGGACGATGTCGAGCGGCTCACGCTCGCCAGCGCCCAGAATGCGACCAAGATGAACCCGGCCGACTACGTGGCCGCGCAGCTTGCAGCGTTCCAGATCTCGCGCGCGCTCGCGACCTTCTTCGAAGGTTGCGACATATTCCTCAGCCCGACGCTGTGCGCGCCGCCGCTCCGCCTCGGCGAGCTGAACACGATGTCCGAGGACCTCGGCCACATCGCGCCGGTGCTGCGCCGCTACATGCCGGGCACCTCGATGTTCAACATGTCCGGACAGCCGGCGATGTCGGTGCCGCTGGCCTGGAACAAGGCCGGTCTGCCGCTCGGCATGATGTTCGCGGCCAAGCTCGGCGAGGAAGGACTGCTGTTCCGCCTGGCCGGCCAGCTCGAACAGGTCCGCCCCTGGAAGGACCGGCGTCCGCCGGTTTGCGCCTAGCAGCGCTTTCAAGCGAAGCGGGGCCCCACTTCGCGCCAGGAACGCGCGCCAGAACCGCTGGGGCTGACAAAGGATAGTCAGATCAGGTAGATAGGAAGGGTGTCGGCACGATTCCGCGCGCCGTCAGCCTGGGAGACCAAACCGTGAATGACCCGACCGACAATGCGCTGGCCGCAATCGCGAGCATTCTCGACCAGACGACCACACCTCCCGAGACCGCCAAATCGACAGACAAGACGGCGGACAAGCCAGCTGAGCCCGCAGCGGAGCCGCCGGTTTCGATAGCGATGCCGCCGCCCCTGCCGTCATCCGTCGAAATCGTTACCGTCGAGACCGTGTCCATCAAGACGGTGTCCGTTGAGGTCGCGCCCGCCGAACCGGCGGTGGTCGAGCCTGCAGCGATCGAGGAGCCCACCCCGGTCGAACAGGCTGAGACGAGTGAGGCCGAGTTAAATGAACCCGAGCCCAGCGCGCCGGAGCCTGAGCCGATCCAGCCGCCGCCCCAACCGATCGAGGCCAATGGCTATTCGAAGTCCGGCCCAGGCCCGATGGCCGCGCTGCGCTTCCGCTGGACGGTACGCCAGGACGGCGCCCAATATTATGTCGACGAGACCGTCGGCGAGGCATCGACCCCACTCGTCAACGGCCCGATGGAGCGGGACGCCGCGATCAAATTCGTCGACGATCGTGAGGCCGAAGCGCGGCGGCGTTTCGAGTATTTCAAGCACGAGATGCTCAGCCGCACTGCGACCGTCTATCAGGCGAGCAAGGACAACAACGAGGCCTGAGACGCGATACGTGCCCTACGGGCATCGCAACACGATGCGGATGGAGAAGACCTCGATGTTTCGCGCGCTGGCCGGCCTCGCCTTCGCCTTGCTTCTGTCCACCGCACAGGCGCAGCAGGCGCCGTCCCGGCTCGATGAGATCGTCAAGCGCGGCATCCTGCGTGTCGGCATGACCGGCGACTATTTGCCCTTCACCTACCTCGACAAGGAGACCAAGGCCTTTCGCGGCTTCGATGTCGACATGGCGCAGTCACTCGGCAAGGCGCTCGGCGTCAAGGTCGAGTTCGTGCCGACATCGTGGCCGCAGATGACCAGGGATTTCGAGGCCGACGATTTCGACATCGCGATGGGCGGCGTCTCCATCACCTTCGATCGGCAGAAGAAGGGTCTGTTCTCGACGCCGATCATGCGCGAGGGCAAGACGCCGATCGCGCGCTGTGCCGACAAGGGCAAGTTTGAGACGATCGCCGAGATCGACAAACCGGGCACCCGCGTCATCGTGAATCCCGGCGGCACCAATGAGCGCTTCGCGCGCGCCCATGTGAAAGCCGCCGCGATCCGGGTCTTCAACGACAACACCAAGATCTTCGACGAGATCGCAAAGGGCGACGCCGACCTGATGATGACCGATGCGTCCGAGACGCGCTATCAGCAGAAGCTGCATCCCGGCGTGCTATGCGCCGTGCATCCCGACACGCCGTTCGATTTCGCGGAAAAGGCCTACTGGATGCAGCGCGACGTCGCCTTGAAGGCATTCGTCGACCAATGGCTTCACATCGCGCGCGAAGATGGCAGCTACGCGAAGATCTACGCCGCGTGGTTCGAATAGCCTGCGTCACCGCGCATAATTTGAAGCGCGCGGCTTGAAACCAGACCGCAATCCAGCGATTTGAACCTAAGCCGCAAGGATACGACTCATGTTCTGACCGTGATCTGGGACACATTCAACGAGGTGGTCACCGGATAGCCTTGCGAACGAGGCTCCCTTCACCGGAGGTCGAGATGAGAAAGCTTCTGGCGATCGCCACGCTCGTGCTCGCGAGCACGGCCGCAGCGCAGGCGCAGTACACATTCGATTACGGCGGCCGCACCATTCGCATCGATCCCGATCGCGGCACGGTTTCGATCCCCGGCGTCTACGACAATACCGGCCGCGGCACCAAGCGCGCCAAACGCGAGGACACCGAGCAGAAGCGCAAGGCACCGAAGGACGCCAGAACGGACGCCAAGACGGATTCCCAGACCGCGCCGCCCAGCGCGCCCGCGGCGGCTGCTCCGCCCGCTCCGCCGGCCGTCGATCAGGCCGGCGTCCCGCCGGCGCCTGCCGCAACAATGACAGAGCCGGCCAGCACGGGTGTTGCGGCCACGCCGCCTTCAGCTACAGCAGCGACCACACCGCCGCCGCCCGCGCCGCCAGCCGTCCAGCAAACTGCTGCGCCGGCTGCAAAGCCCACCAGCGCTCCAACCGTTGGTGCCGCCGCGCCGAGCGCTCCGGCGCCCAAGCCGCTTGCCAATCCCGTGCAAGCAGCGAACTCGCCACTCGGCGTCTGGCTCACCGAGGAGAAGGAAGGCAAAATCCGCATCGAGCAATGCGGCGCCAATCTCTGCGGCTACGCCGTCGACAAGAAATCGAACGCCAACGGCGAACAGGTTCTGATCAACATGAAGCCGGCCAAGGACAAATGGAGCGGCCGCATCTTCGATCCGAATAGCGGCAGCACCTACGATTCCACCATCGCGATGAAGAGCCCGGACACGCTGCGCGTCCAAGGCTGCGCGTTCGGCGGCATGTTCTGCGGCGGCCAGACCTGGACGCGGACGAATTGATCGGCCGGAATTCGTTGCCCGGATGAAGCCAACGGGTCGCGCGAATGCGCGCCCGATGACAGGCTCCGCGAAATCCGGGATTCCCACCGCGCGTGAGACCGCCCCGGATTGCGCTTCGCTCCATCCGGGCTACGGTCTCAAAAATCAAAAGCCCCGCCCGATGAGCGGGGCTTTCATCTTGCGAACTGCTACGACGCTTCAGCCGACCTTGCCGTTGTATTCCTCGTCGGTGACGTGCTCCATCCAGGTCGAATAGACGCCGTCAAGCGCCTCCTGCATGGCGATGTGGGTCATGCTGTTGTCCGGCGAGGCGCCGTGCCAGTGCTTCTCGTTCGGCGGAATCCAGACGACGTCGCCGGGACGAATCTCCCTGATCGGGCCGCCCTTGGCCTGCACGCGCCCGATGCCGGAGATCACATACAGCGTCTGTCCGAGCGGATGGGTGTGCCAGGCGGTGCGTGCGCCGGGCTCGAACGACACGCGCGAGGCGTTCAGCCGGGCCGGTGCCGGCGCCATGTTGATCGGGTCCTGCAACACGGTGCCGGTAAAGTTCTCCTTCGGCGCGCGGCGGGTCGGCCGCGAGCCGGAAACGTGGATGTCCATGGGGTTACCTCCTTTCTTGACGTTATTTCTTGCTTGCGGCGTAGCGCGCCTTGGTCTCGGCATTCATCGGATACAGGCCGGGCAGCTGGGCGCCATTGTTCACCTCGTTGACGATCCAGGCTTCCATCCGTTCCTGCTCCGGCCCCTCGGCCAGCACGTGATCGAGGAACGCCTGCGGGATGAGCACCGCGCCGTCCTGGTCGGCCACCACCACGTCGTTCGGGAATACGGCAACGCCGCCGCAGCCGATCGGTTCGCCCCAGCCGACGAAGGTCAGGCCTGCGACCGACGGCGGAGCCGCGTAACCGTCGCACCACACCGGCAGGCCGGTGCCGAGCACGCCCTCGACGTCGCGCACCACGCCGTCGGTGATCAGCGCCGTCACCCCGCGCTTGACCATGCGGGCGCAGAGGATGTCACCGAAAATGCCGGCGTCGGTGATGCCCATGGCGTCGACCACGGCAATGCAGCCCGCCGGCATCGCCTCGATCGCGGTGCGGGTCGAGATCGGCGACGACCAGGATTCCGGCGTCGCCAGATCCTCACGGGCCGGCACGAAGCGCAGCGTGAAGGCCGGTCCGACCAGCCGCTTCTGCCCCGGCTTCAGCGGCTTGGTGCCGCGCATCCAGATGTTGCGCAGGCCCTTCTTGAGCAGGACGGTGGTGATGGTGGCGGTGGACACATGCGACAGCGTCGCGATCGCTTCGGCGGACAGTGACATCTGGAAAGAGTGCTCCGATGGAGGAAAAGACCGGCGCATGTTGCCGGGCAAAGGCCTTGCGTCAAGGGCTGCTCGAAAAACCTGCGATCATCCAAATTTATCGCCGGCATGCCGATTAATTTATTGAAGTTGCTGCATCATTTTGCACGAAGCGAATTCCGTTTTGTCGCGAAACACGCTAGCTTGATGGCTGACGACAGCGCTTGACCCAATGGCCGAACCCTTAAGTCCTCCCCGCCTTTTGCCGAGTGGCGACAGCGCCATCACGGTGGAATTCAGCCGCACCATCGATGACGCCGCCAACCGGCGGGTGCTGGCGCTCGACCGCGTCATCGCTGCCGAGCCGATTGCCGGCATCACCGAGACCGTGCCGACCTACCGGTCGCTGCTGGTGCATTACGATCCCGTCCAGATCGGCTTTGATGCGCTGGGCGCGCAACTGCTGGCACGCGCTGCCAAGGCGCCGCCGAGCGAGACCGGCACGCGGCGCTGGCGCATCCCGGTGACCTATGGCGGCGAGCACGGCATCGATCTTGAGGATGTCGCGAAGGCGCTCCAAACCACGCCCGACCAGATCGTGGCGCGCCATGTCGCCGGCGACTATCGCGTCGCCATGATCGGCTTCACGCCCGGCTGGTCCTATCTCAGCGGACTGGAGAGGTTCCTGCACATGCCCCGGCGCAAGGATCCGCGGCTGCTGACCCCGGCCGGCACCATTTCGATCGGCGGCATCCAGACCGGCGTGCAATGCCTGGCCGGCCCGAGCGGCTGGCACCTGCTCGGCCGCACCCCGGTTCGAACCTACCAATTGCATCGCGATCCGACCTTCCTGCTGGAGCCGGGCGACGCCATCACCTTCACGGCGGTCGACGCCAAGACCTTCGCCGAGCAGGACCGCGCCGCCGAGGCCGGCGAGTTCGTCGCTGAACTGGTGACGCCATGAGCAAGCTCGTCGTCACCTCGATCGGCCCGGCAAGCTCGGTGCAGGACGGCGGGCGTCCGGGCTCGCAGCGCTACGGTCTCGTGCCGAGCGGCGCGATGGACCGGCTTTCGCTGGCGGCCGCCAACGCGCTGGTCGGCAATGACCTGTTCGCCGCCGCGGTGGAGATCGGCCCGTTCGGCGCCAGCTTCACCGCACGCGGCGGCGCGGTGCGCGTCGCCCTTGCCGGCGCGTCGCGCAATGCGGATATCGGCGGCCGGCCGGTCGCGTTCGACAGCTCGGCGACGCTCGCCGAAGGTGAGACGCTCACTCTTGGCTTTGCCCGCGGCGGCTCGTTCAGCTATCTCGCGATCGAGCACGGCATCGAAGGCGAGCCGATGTTCGGCAGCCTCGCCGTCAACGCCCGCGCCGGGCTCGGCAGCCCCTACCCGCGGCCGCTGCAAAGCGGCGACGAGTTGAAGACGCAGGCTGCGAGCGGCGCGCTCGAACGCCGCATCGAATTGCCGGCCGCGACCGATGCGCCGATCCGCATCGTGTTCGGCCCGCAGGACGACGAGTTCGCCGAGGACAACAAGAAGCTGTTGGTCGACAGCGAGTGGAATATCTCGGCGACCAGCGACCGCATGGGCTATCGCCTCGAAGGTCCCGTCATCAAGCATCTCGACGGCCACAACATCGTCTCCGACGGCACCGTGAACGGCAGCATCCAGGTGCCCGGCAACGGCCAGCCGATCGTGCTGATGCCGGACCGCGGCACCAGCGGCGGCTATCCGAAGATCGCGACCGTGATCACGGCCGATTTCGGCCGCTTCGCGCAGATCTCGGCCGGCCGGCCGTTCCGCTTCAAGGCGGTGACGATGGCAGAAGCGCAGGCCGAGGCGATCAAGTTCCACGAGCTGCTGCGTTCCCTGCCCGACCGCCTCCGCGGCATCGAGGATTTTGGTCTCAACATCGAGGCGCTGCGGGATGCGAATGTCGCGGGTCAGGCCGTCAACGCCGTCGATGTGTCGACCTGGCAAGTTGCGCTACCCTGAATCAATACGAACAACAGACGGATCGATCGTCATGACCTCAACCATCGACCTTAATTGCGATCTCGGCGAAAGCTTTGGCCCCTGGGAAATGGGCAATGATGCCGCGATGATCGAGCTTGCGACCTCGGTCAACGTCGCCTGCGGCTTTCATGCCGGCGACGCCGACATCATGCGCAGGACGGTCGAGCTGGCGAAGGCGCGCGGCGTCAGCGTCGGCGCCCATCCCGGCTATCGCGACCTGCACGGCTTTGGCCGCCGGCCGATGCCGGGACTGACGTCCTCGGAGATCGAGAACCTGATCGCCTACCAGATCGGCGCCCTGCAGGCGATCGCGACCGCGGCCGGCCACAAGGTCACCCATGTGAAGGCCCATGGCGCAATTTCCAATGTCGCCTGCGAGGACGACATGACTGCAAGGGCGATCGCCAATGCGATCAAGGCGGTCGACCCGAGCCTCGTGTTCGTGGTGCTGGCGAATTCGAAACTGGTACGTGCCGGCGAGGCTGCCAATCTGCGCATGGCGCATGAGGTGTTCGCCGATCGCGCCTATGAGGACGATGGCAACCTGGTGTCGCGCAAGAAGCCCGGCGCGGTGCTGCACGATCCCAAGGCGATTGCCGACCGTGTGGTGCGGATGGTGCAGGACGGCGCGGTCGTCTCGGTCACCGGCAAGGTGATCAAGATGCAGACCGATACCGTCTGCATCCACGGCGATACCCGCGGTGCCGTCGAGATCGCGCGGGGCCTGCGCGAGGCGCTGAAGCAGGCGGGCATCACCGTTGCGCCGTTCAAGACCGCGCACTGAGCCGCGAACGCACCGATCAAAAAAGGGCTGGCCGCCGCGCCGGCCCTTTTAGATTCCGTTAAGAGTCTTCTTAAACCCAAACTTGCCGTTTTGATTGCTAGGTGCAGCTTCCGAGCCTTTGATTGTCCTCTTAGGAAATTGGGTACGAAAGCATGTTCCGCACCAGCCTCTCTCTCACCATCGCCGCGGTTGCTACCGCCGCCTTCACCAGCGCGGCATCCGCCGGCTGCTACAGCTGCTATACGCCGCCGCCGCAGCCGTGCACGACCTGCTATCAGGTGCAGAGCGTGCCGCCGCAATATCGCACGGTGCAGGAAACCGTGATGGTGGCGCCGGGCCGCGTCGTCGCGCATCGCACGCCGGCACAGTATCGCACCGTGATGGTGCCGAAGACGGTGATGGTCGCGCCCGAAGGCGTCGCCTATGAGCGCATCCCGCCGCAATACGCCACCCAGGAGCGCGTGCAGATGGTCTCGCCGGGGTATTCCTACTATGCGCCGGTTCAGCCGACCTGCAACACCTGCGGCGGCGGCTACGGTTACGGCTACTGAGCTGCCAGCATCCACCCAACACAAAGCCGCCGCCTGAGGACATCAGGCGGCGGCTTTTGAATGTTCCGAAGCGCCTAGAACGGGTGGACTGACAGCGTGCCGAACACGATGGCCGCGATCACCGCAAAGGCGCTGTAGAGCGCCGCCGTGTGAATTCCGGTCCCGGACTTCCGTGAAATGTTTCGCGCGTAAAGGTGCAGGCGGGCTTCCGCCGATAGCTCGCGCATGGTCGATCTCCAACGCCCCATTGTCGGGCATATGGAATATCGTTCGCGGGCGGATTCAAGCGGGCGGCAAAAATAGCGATGCCGCCGCCTTCGGGAACACGGTTCCGAGAGGAATATTCCTTCTCGCGTACTCGGCCGAGAATCCTATTCGCTGCAATTCGAGGCATCGGGAACCCGCACCGGCCCGCAATAACCGAAAATCTCGAAAACAACCCCATGCACAGTAGCCGGAGGCGGCCGCTGCGTCGCGCTCAGGCCTTCCAGCGCCCGATCTTGAACGCCGCCAGATGCCCCGGAACGTCGCTCGGGTCGAACGGCGGGCCGGCGAACGCCCCGATGGCACTGGAGGCGCCGGCCGGGCGACCCGATGCGGCGTCGTAGAGATCGGGCCTGAACACGGCCATGGCGGTTTTCAGCGCCTCCGGCCGGTACGGCGTCTGGCCCCAGCGAACCATCTGCGCATAGAGCCAGGCCGCCTGTCCCGGATCAGGCCGCGCCGCCGCCTCGCGCCCGACCAGCAAATAGCGATTGCTCTCGCGCATGGTGCCGTCGGGCGAGATCTTCAGGTGGCCATCGAGCGTGCGCTGGATGACGCTGGCATCGACACCGATCCGCTCGGGCTGCGCCAGGATGCGCGCGACCTCGGACCGGTTCTCGGGCCGCTCGATGAACTCCACGGCGCGCAGATGTGCGCGCACCAGTGCCGCCACGACATCGGGATGCGTCTCCGACCAGCTCTGCCGCACAGCAAGTACTTTTTCTACCGCGCTGAGCAGGATGTCGGAGACGAAGTGCAGGATGTGGCCGATGCCGAGATCGACCGCGATCGAATTCCAGGGCGCGCCGACGCAGAACGCGTCGACATGGCCGTTGGCGAGACTGTCGACCATGTAGGGCGGCGGCAGCACCACGAGCTGGACATCCTCATCGGGATCGACGCCGCCGGCGGCCATCCAGAACCGCAACTGGTAGTTGTGGGTCGAGAACGGGAAGGTCATGCCGAAGGTCAGCGGCTCCGCCCCGCTCCTGCGCCGCTTTGCCACCACGCGGGCGAGCGCCTGTGCGGTTGCCATCGGATCGAAGCGGTCGCCGTCGATCTCTTCCATCAGCGCGGCGTGCAGCGCCGGCGAGACCGTGATGGCATTGCCGTTGAGCCCGAGATTGAACGGCGCCGCGATCGGCACCTTGACGTGACCGAGCCCGAGGCTCGAGGCGATCGCCACCGGCGCCAGCAGATGAGCGGCGTCGAACAGGCCGATATTGAGCTTGTCGCGGACGTTCGACCACGACACTTCCCGCACCAGCGTGACGTCGAGGCCTTCGGCCGCGGCAAATCCCCTGTCGACGGCAACGATCAGCGCGGCAGCGTCGACCAGCGGAATGAACCCGATGCGCAAGGGTGTGGTCATTTCAGGAGCTCCGACGCCGTCAGGATCGATTGCGCGATCTCGCCGATTTTCTTTTTCTCGCGCATCGCGGTCGAGCGCATCAGCACGTAGGCCTCCTCCTCGGTCAGCCCCTTCACCTTCATCAGGATGCCCTTGGCGCGGTCGATCACCTTGCGCTCCTCCAGCGCGTGCTTGGTGCGATCGAGCTCGTCCTGCAGCTTGGAGAAGGCATTGAAGCGGGAGACGCAGAGATCGAGGATCGGTTTCATCCGCTCCTTCTTAAGGCCGTCGACGATGTAGGCGGAGACGCCCGCCTCGACCGAGGCCTGGATCGAGGCGGCGTCGCTCTGGTCGACGAACATCGCGATCGGCCGGCGGACGGCACGGCTGACCTGGAACATTTGTTCCAGCACGTCGCGGCTGGGATTCTCGAGGTCGATGACGATGATCTCGGGGTCGAGCGCATAGATTCGCGAGAGCAGGCTCTGCATCTCGCTGATATGCACGACGTCCGTATACCCGGCCTCCCGCAGTCCCTCCTCCAGGATGGCCGCTCGGATCGGGCTCTCGTCGACTATGACGATCTTGGGAGACGATTCAGCGCTCATCTACAACTCTTAGGGCCCGGCAGATGCATCCATATCATGCCGGAAGCCCCGGGAAAGGGTTGTAATTCTCGGCAATTGGGACTAGCTCCTGCCCATTCATCAGGCAGATCAGAGATATGCAAGAGGCCGCGGCGCCGAAAGTGAGCTTTGTGTCCTTGGGCTGCCCCAAGGCGCTGGTCGATTCCGAGCGCATCATCACCCGGCTGCGCGCGGAAGGCTATGAGCTGGCGCGCAAGCATGACGGCGCCGACATCGTCATCGTCAACACCTGCGGCTTCCTCGACAGCGCCAAGCAGGAATCGCTCGCCGCGATCGGCGAGGCCATGGCCGAGAACGGCAAGGTCATCGTCACCGGCTGCATGGGCGCCGAGCCGGAGCAGATCGAGAGCGCCTATCCCGGCGTGCTCTCGATCACGGGGCCGCAGCAATATGAGAGCGTGCTGGACGCCGTGCACCGCGCGTTGCCGCCGGCGCACAACCCGCATATCGACCTGGTGCCGCCGCAGGGCGTCAAGCTGACGCCGCGGCACTACGCGTATTTGAAGATTTCGGAAGGCTGCAACAACCGCTGCAGCTTCTGCATCATCCCGAAGCTGCGCGGCGACCTGGTGTCGCGGCCGGCCAATGACGTGCTGCGCGAGGCCGAGAAGCTGGTGAAGGCCGGCGTCAAGGAATTGCTCGTCATCTCGCAGGACACCTCGGCCTATGGCGTCGACCTGAAATACGCCGAGAGCCCATGGCAGGACCGCAGCGTCCGCGCAAAATTCTTCGATCTCGCCAAGGAGCTCGGCGAGCTCGGCGCCTGGGTGCGGCTGCAATATGTCTACCCCTACCCGCATGTCGACGAGGTCATCGGCCTGATGACCGAGGGCAAGGTGCTGCCCTATCTCGACATCCCGTTCCAGCATGCGAGCCCGGACGTGCTGCGCGCGATGAAGCGCCCGGCCGCGCAGGAGAAGACGCTGGCGCGGATCCAGAAATGGCGCGAGCAGTGCCCCGAGCTGACGCTGCGCTCGACCTTCATCGTCGGCTTCCCCGGCGAGACCAATTCCGATTTCGCCTATCTGCTCGACTGGCTCGATGAAGCCGGGATCGATCGCCTCGGCTGCTTCAAATACGAGCCGGTTGCCGGCGCCGCGTCGAACGCGCTTCCCAATGCCGTGCCCGACGAGGTCAAGCAGGAGCGCTGGAATGCGCTGATGGCCCGCCAGCAGAAGATTTCGGCGAGGCGCCTGAAGCGCAAGGTCGGCACGCGCCAGCAGGTGATCATCGACGAGGTTGGCCCGACGGTGGCGAAGGGCCGGTCAAAAGCCGACGCGCCTGAGATCGACGGCGCCGTCTACCTCACCAGCCGCCGCCCGCTCAAGATCGGCGAGATCGTCACCGCGAAGATCGAGCGCTCCGACCAATACGACCTGCACGGCAGCGTCGCGGGATTCTGAGCTCCAGTCCCGCTCCTTTGAGATCTCCGCGGATGCCAGACGGCGTCCGTTGCTAGACGGAACTCAAGCGTCGCCGGCAAATTGTTGGTCTGCAACGCTCGAGAGAGCGCTGAGGCCAAGTTGACGTTTCCAATGAGGTACGACAGTTCAGCTGACCAAGAGCCAACTCACGCTGACGATGAGCGCGACGAGCGATATTCCCGCTAAGCCTATAAGGCTGAACTCGACGCCATCTAAATCGGTCTTGAACATAATGTTCAAATCATTACGCCTCGGATCGGGCGAGCGCTTTAGCGTATGTCAGTCAGCCGAATTGTCCCAATCCAGGTTCCCGCCTTAGCTTATGTGATGGTTTTTGAAACGATTGCGGCGATCCCGCTTTTATTGCTCATGCAACAGGCGACCCAGGTTCATCTAGTCCGTGTGACAACCGATGAGGGCGAAGTCCAAATCTGGCTCGCTGCGACCTCGCGCGAAGAAGCGGTTGATCGCGTGCTGGATGAAATTCCGGAAGGATGGGCCGCTAGCATAGTTCAGCGACAACTTGCCGCCGAGCACGTCCTCTCGCTCAACATGAGGCTCGGAGAAGTCCGCCGGCATCAGTTATCCTAATTCCCCTCAATGAGCGTCAGAACCGATCGACCGGTGCTGGGCCCGGTCTTCTCCATGCGTGAACGGAGTTCCGGCGGGGCTAGGAACGTCGTACCTTTCGATTTGTTAACGCAACATGTGGCACAAACTGCACTAGCGGCCATCCGGCATTCAGGAATAGGACTTCAACCCCAACCGCAGGGGTTGTGTCATGGGCAGTGACCTACCTTTTAGCGCGCTCATCGTGGCGCTCGGGCTGAGCCCCATCGCAATAATGGCTATCGCCCTATTGATGTGAAAAACGGAGGCCGCCTCAGTCGGCGGCCTCTTCGCGAAAGGCCCCAGCGTGGTGGGCGCGCCGAGGCCGAGTTGCCATGATTACCTCGACCACAAAACCAGCACTCGGCGTTTAGTTCCTATTAGGCCGCAGGCCGGCGGTAATGTGTTCGTCTAACCAGAAACGGCCCCAGCGAGCGGACAAGCTGGGGCCAGTTTGTAGCTGGGCGTCCAGGTGCCGGTCGCGGTGCGGCACCCGAACAGGGCGACCCAGGCCAGTGGATGCGCTTCGTTCCTACAAATAAAAAAGGCCCCGACGCATCCGGCGCTGCACCGACGGACGCGTTTCCTGAACGGCGCAAGGCCGATTATCCGCTATGCATTTTTTTGCTTGGACGTTCTTGACACCGCCAAATCGCGCTCTAATTCCATCTGCGCGCAGGTCATCCGTTAAGGGTGCCGGCGCCCTGGACGCCAAACGGGTCCAGGCAAACGGGCACCGGTCGTGTCCGGTGCTTCTCATACCCATCTTGCTCTCTGGAGGATTTGGCTATGCGCACATACGACTTCTCTCCCCTGTTCCGGTCGACAATTGGATTCGATCGCCTCTTCGACCTGGCCGAAACGGCCCAGCGAGCCACCGAAGACAACTACCCGCCCTACAATATCGAACGACTTTCGGATGACCGCTACCAGATCGCGCTCGCGGTTGCGGGATTCTCGCCGGACGAGATCTCGGTTACCGCCGAGCAGAACGTCCTGACGATCGAAGGCAACAAGGTCGAAAAAGCTGACCGGGATTACCTCTATCAAGGCATCTCGACCCGCCGATTCAGACGGCAGTTTAGCCTGGCCGACCATGTTCTGGTGAAGGATGCCGCGTTTGATAACGGTCTACTCAAGATCGAGCTGGCGCGCGAAATTCCGGAAGCCATGAAGCCGCGGCGGATCGCAATCAACGCGACGCAGCCGAGCCAGCCGCGACGGCTTGAGTCCGCTGCAGCCTGACAGCCGCGAAGCCGCGTCCGGATCTGCCGCACGCGGCTTCAATTATTCAATTCTCGTCTTGGAACGGAGGCAAACATGCGGCCGACGACCGCGAACGTCATTTCCTTGAACGCATCTGACCGCAAACAGGCGCGGTTTAACCATCCCCGAGATGTCCTGGCGGATCTGACCCTGACCACGGAAGAAAAACGCGCTCTCTTGGCGTCATGGGCGTCTGATGCTGCCGCGATTCCGTGCCGCCCAGGCTTACGGGCACCTCGGGATCTACGATCACCGGTGAAGCTCGAGGCTATTCTCGACGCCCTATGCCGTCTCGACAGCGATCCTCATCATCCGCCGGGAGGTAGACCTCGTCGTCTTCGCTCAACCGCGCGTCCGCTCGCCGCTTAGGAAGGAGGGTGACATGAACGACATCAACCTTCCGAAACACATTGTGGACAGGATCGAAGCCCGCTGGGGCGCCCGGCAGGTATCGGCAAAAGAAAAGCGCGAGATCGTCGACCGCCAGCTCGAACAGCTTCGGGCGCATCGCAACAACATCCAGCGGTATCGATGGCTTCTCAGCACACAGCTGAGCGACCTTGAGCGCAACTTCATCGAACGACGTCTGTCCGAGGAATCGTCGGCGATGGAAAATCTGGCGGCTGAGATTCCCCTTCTCGTCCATGAACAGCGACCACCTGGCATTCCCAGTCGATCGGAAGGTGCCTCACCATGAGCACGACGCAATTTCTGATACGCGGAAGCCAGAAGGTAATTAGTCACTATCAGTTTTTGTTGGACACCGCGGAGTCGGAACAGGAGCGGGAGACGTTCGCGAACAGGATCGAAGAAGAGAAGCGCAACTTGGAACGGCTGCTTGCTGATCTCGCTCGGCCAGCCCAAGCGGCCTGATCAGTTACCGTTCAAGGCAACGTGGACGGCAAGGCTTAGACGGCATGAGAACGCCAATATCGGTGAAGGACCTAGAGTTGATCGCGCTGCGCGAAATTCGCAGTTTTCCCGGCGGTGAATATGTGTGCCATGTGGAAGTCATTCCAGCGAGCGCGGATTGGAGACTTCATGCGACGGTCAGGGACGGTGCCGATCTCAACCGAATCCAGCACGCCGCGGCAGCCACGACATTTAGATTGAAGCATCGGTATCACCTCAGGACCGATTGGTGACGACAGTGAGGGGGCGACAAAGCCCCCTCACTTCACCCTGAAGAAGTGGCCCCAGCATCCGGATCATGCTGGGGTCAAGCTGGATCCGCCGATCCGCTGTTCACCGAGAAGCAGCGGTCGTCGTTCTAGGGCTGAAAAAACACGAAATGAAAATCACGCGCCCTGTTCCGCGGATCATCCCAACGACATCCAGTTCCGGAAATAACTCGTGTGAATCTGGGCGAGATAAATTGCCGCTTTTTCCTGTCCAGGGCGACGGTCCAATGGAAATGATCGCGAATGTGCCCCGGGTCTTCGGGGGCAAGATCCGGGGCACGTTCATTCGTCCAATGCCGCTCTGCCGAGGAGCGGCGCATTGCTAACGACGCGCCGAAGGTGCCGTTCCTAACGTCTTCCTTATCGCCGACCCGAGCCGGCGCTCAACTCGCTTGCGGCTGGTGCCGACCTTCTTTGACGGCCTTCTTCACCGACGCTGCCGACTTCCGGGTTCGTAGCTCACCTCGTAATCCTGCCCGCCGGCGACGCGCGCTATGCCCGTCGAATGAGGCGCGGTCGGCGCTTGACACCGCCGCACCTCTCGCTGTATGGCCCTGTGCCATGAAGCTGAACCGGACCCACCGCCGCGCCATCTGCCGTCGTCGCACCCGCGACGATGCTGGGCTGCGCCGTGTCCGACGCCATCGCTGATCCTATAAATCAGCCAAGGTTTTCGAGAAGGCCGCGCCCCCAAAGCGCGGCCTTCTCGCTTTTCGGCCCGCCCTTTCCCACACCGACCCCAGAGGAGAACGACGTGACCAACGCTACCCATCCGTTCGACGCGCTGATGGACATCACCGCCCGCCCCGAGGTCGTGTTCGTGCGCGGCGCCGGCTCGTATTTGTGGGACAGCAACCGCAACCGCTATCTCGACTTCGTGCAGGGCTGGGCCGTGAATCCCCTCGGCCACTCGCCGGTCATCGTGGCCGACGCGCTGGCGGCGCAGGCGAGACGGCTGCTCACGCCAAGCCCGGCGTTCTACAACGAGCAGAGCCTGAAACTGGCAAAGCTGCTGGTCGACAACAGCTGCTTCGACCAGGTGTTCTTTGCCAATTCGGGCGCGGAGGCCAATGAAGGCGCGATCAAGCTCGCGCGCAAATATGGCACCAAGTACAAGAATGGCGCCCACGAGATCATCACCTTCGAAGGCGGCTTCCACGGCCGCACGCTCGCGACCATGTCGGCCTCGGGCAAGAAGGCGTTCGAGCCCCTGTTCGAGCCGAAGGTCCCGGGCTTCCGCAAAGCCCGGCTGAACGACATCGAGTCGGTGCGAAAGCTGATCTCGTCGTCGACGGTCGCGGTCATGCTGGAGCCGATCCAGGGCGAGGCCGGCGTCTGGCCCGCGACGGATGAATTCTTGAAGGAGTTGCGGGCGCTGACCCAGCAGCGCGGCCTGCTGCTCATTGTCGACGAGATTCAGACCGGCATCGGCCGGACCGGAAAGCTGTTCGGCTATCAGCACGCCGGGATCGAGCCCGACATCATGACGCTCGGCAAGGGCATCGGCGGCGGCGTGCCGCTCGCGGCCCTGCTCGCCACCGAGCATGCCGCGTGCTTCGATCACGGCGATCAGGGCGGCACCTTCAACGGCAATCCGCTGATGTGCGCCGCGGGGCTTGTCGTGCTCGATCAGGTCGGCAAGCCCGATTTCCTGAAATCGGTCGTCGATGCCGGCCTTTTGCTCGAGCGCGAATTGCAGCGGCTGTCGTCGCGGCACGGTCTCGGCGAGATCAGGGGCCGCGGCCTGCTGCTGGCGCTCGATCTCAAGATGCCGATCGGTGCCGCCGTGGTTGCCGAGGCGTTCGCGGCCGGCGTGCTGATCAACTCGCCGCAGCCGGATACGCTGCGCTTCATGCCGGCGCTGAACGTGACGCGGGAGGAGATTTCCCCGGTCATCGACTGCCTGGATACGGTGCTGACCAAGGTCGGCGCTGCGCGCCGGGTGGCGTAGCGCCCGCGCTCGTCGTTGCGAGCGAAGCGAAGCAATCCATCCCTCCACACATGCGGGACAATGGATTGCTTCGACGCTTCAGCGCAAAATTGCTTTGCAATTTTGTCGCGAGCGCCTCGGAATGACGGCGAGAGTTACGGCCGCAGGATCGCTGCGCCGGTGGTCGCCCGGCTCTCCAGGTCGATATGCGCCTTGGCCGCATCCTTCAGTGCATAGGCGTGGTTGATCGGCACGTGCAGCTTGCCGTTGATCACGGCGGCGAACAGCGTGTCGGCGCCTTCGAGCAATTCCTTGCGGGTGCCGACATAGTCGTTGAGCTTGGGCCGCGTCGCGAACAGCGAGCCGTGGTTGTTGAGCTCGGCGAGCGGGAACGGCGGCACCGGACCTGACGCGTTGCCGAAGGAGACGAACAGGCCGCGCGGCCGGAGGCAGGACAGCGATCCCGGGAACGTGGTCTTGCCGACGCCGTCATAGACGACGTCGCAGAGTTCGCCGCGGCTGATCTGCTTGACGCGTTCGACGAAGTTCTCCTCGTTGTAGAGGATGACGTGATCGCAACCATTGGCGAGTGCGAGATCGGCCTTCGCCTTCGAGCCGACGGTGCCGATGACATGCGCGCCGAGCGCCCGCGCCCATTGGCAGGCGAGCAGCCCGATGCCGCCCGCCGCGGCGTGGATCAGCACGCGATGGCCCTGCTCGACCTTGAAGGTCTTGTGCAGAAGGTACCAGACCGTAAGTCCCTTGAGCATCAGCACGGCGCCCTGCTCGTAGGTAATGTGGTCGGGCAGTTTGACGAGCTTGTCGGCCGGGATGACGCGCTCGGACGCGTAGCCGCCGAGATTGTAGTAATAAGCGACGCGGTCGCCGGGATGGAAATTGGTCACCCCCGGCCCCACGGCCAATACCTCGCCTGCAGCCTCGTTGCCGGCGATGAACGGCAGGCCGGGCGCCTTGTAGAGGCCGGTGCGGAAATAGACGTCGATGAAATTCAGACCGACCGCGTGCTGGCGGATCCGGACCTCGCCGGTCCCCGGCGCGCCCACCTCGACGTCCTCATAGGTCAGGACTTCCGGGCCCCCCACCTGGTGCACGCGCACAGCCTTGGTCATGTCGTCGCTCCCCTCAGATATCAGCGTCAGGCGAGCGAATGCCATCGCGGCCGGCTTGTCAACCAAGCGGGCGGGAACCGGCTACGGCATGATCCGGAAAAGCGCGAAGCGGTTTCCCCTCGCGACAAACGCGCAGCGTTTGCGCGGAGACAATGCCCATTAGCGCGCCGGCTTCCTGCGGTTGCGCTTGGCCATGACGTTGAACGCCTCGACGGCGGCCGAGAAGGCGATCGCGAAATAGATGTAGCCGCGCGGAATGTGGAATTTGAAGCCGTCGGCCACCAGCGCCACGCCGATCAGCACCAGGAAGGCCAGCGCCAGCATCTTGGTGGTCGGATGCTCCGCGACAAACCGCGCCACCGGTCCCGACGAGATGTACATGATGGCGCAGGCAATCACCACCGCCGCGATCATGATCTCGATGTCCTGGGCCATGCCGATCGCGGTGATGATCGAATCCAGCGAGAACACCAGGTCGATGATGATGATCTGCACGATCACCCAGAAGAACGCGCTGGCGCTCGGCCTGTCGTCGGCTTCCGCCTCGCGCGCCTCGACCTCGCCGTGGATCTCGTGGGTTGCTTTCGCGATCAGGAACAGGCCGCCGCCGATCAGGATGATGTCGCGCCACGACAGCGCGACGTCTTTCACTGATATCACCGGCTGGGTCAGCCCGATCAGCCAGACCAGGATCGAGAGCAGCACAATGCGGAACACCAGCGCCAGCAGCAGGCCGATCTGCCGCGCGCGCTTGGCCTGTGCCGGCGGGATCCGCGACACGATCACCGACAGGAAAATCACGTTGTCGATGCCGAGCACGATCTCGAGCGCCGTCAGCGTCAGCAGCGCCGCCCAGGCTTCCGGGCTGGTGATCAATTGCATCATGCTCTGAAGGCTTTCATCCGGCGGATCACGGTATCGCTGCCGATGATGTAGGCGGCGATGGCGCAGAGCCCGAAGGTGATCGGGGCTCCGACCACGAAGTCGTTGGCGAGCGTGTACATGCCGAGCAGCGCCCATGCGCCGAGCAGCCACAGCGTCAGCCAGCGCAGCCGCACCACACGCAGCGGGTGCAGCACGTGGAACGGCGCGAAGGTCAGCGCGATCAGGGCCGCGACCACGATCGTCGACAGCACCGGCGGCAGGTGCAGCAGGAACAGATAGAACGCCGCCGCATTCCACAGCGCCGGGAAGCCGCGGAAATGGTTGTCATCGGCCTTCATGCGGCGGTCGGCGAAATACAGCGCGCTGGAGACCACGATGCCGATGCCGAGGATCGGCGCCGCCAGCGGCAGCAGCATGCCGCTCGCGGTGATCGCATAGGCCGGCACGAACACATAGGTGACGAAATCAACCACCAGGTCGAGCACCTCGCCCGACCAGTTCGGCTGCAGCCGCACCACGTCGAACCGGCGCGCCAGCGGGCCGTCGATCCCGTCGATGATCAGCGCGACCCCGAGCCAGGCGAACATGTTGGCCCAGTGCTCGCGCACCGCCTCCAGCATCGCCAGCAGCGCGACCCCGGCGCCGAGCGCCGTGAAAATATGAACGGAGAATGCGGCGGTCCGCAACCGTTCTGGCAACGCATCGGGCTGGCTCGAATGCTCCATCGGCCGAGTGCTATCAGGAATCGGACCGGTTTGCATATGCGGTCTTGCGGCGTTCCGCCGCGCAAAGCGTTGGAAACTCTTGGTGGTTACCGATGGCTTGAAAATCGGGCCAAGCATGTCAAATGTCCTGATATGACCGACAGCTCGCTGGATTATGACGTTATCGTAATAGGCGGCGGTCCGGCCGGATTGACGGCTGCGATTGCCCTTGCCGACGCAGGTGCGCGGACCGCGCTGCTGGCGCGCCGCGCGCCCTATGCCGACAACCGGACCACCGCGCTGCTCGGTGCCTCGACCGATATCCTGGAGCGGCTGGACGTCTGGCGGCGCTGCAGCGACCGAGCGGCGGCGCTCAAGACCATGCGCCTCGTCGACGACACCGGCCGCCTGATCCGCGCGCCCGAGGTGAGCTTCTCGTCCGACGAGATTGGCCGCGAGCAGTTTGGCTTCAACATCGACAACCGCTCGCTGGTCGCGGCGCTCGAGGACCGCGCCGGTGAACTGTCCGCGCTGACGCGGTTCGACGATGAAGCCGCCTCGGTGCGGCCGGACGATGCCGCGGTCACCGTGGTGACGCGGCAGGGCCAGTCGCTTCAGGCCCGGCTCGTGGTCGGTGCCGACGGGCGCAATTCATTGTCCCGCGAGGCCGCCGGCATCGAGGTGACGAGCCGCGAGCTCGGGCAGTCCGCCCTCACCTTCAACATCACCCATACCCGCCCGCACCACAACATCTCGACCGAATTCCACACCGAGCACGGCCCCTGCGTGTTCGTGCCGCTCAGCGGCAACCGAAGCAGCGTGGTCTGGGTCTCGGCGCCCAGGGAGGCCGAGCGGCTGATGGCGCTCGGGGACGACGAATTGTCCCTCGCGGCCGAGCGACAATCGCATTCGATCCTCGGCCGCGTCGAGGTCCAGGGCGGCCGTCACGTGTTTCCGCTCGCGATCGAGCGGCCCCGGCAATTCACCAAAAACCGAATCGCGCTGGTCGGGGAATCCGCCCATGTGCTGCCGCCGATCGGCGCGCAGGGCCTCAATATGGGACTGCGCGATGCCGCCGATATCGCCGAGATCGCGGGTCAGGCGATCGGTCGCGGCGAAGATCCCGGCGCGCCCAATGTGCTGTCGCGCTACCAGGCGGCGCGGCGCCCCGATGTCGCCAGCCGGACCTGGGCTATCGACATCGCCAACCGGTCGCTGCTGAGCGATTTCCTTGGCATGCAGACGGCGCGCGCTGCCGGCCTGCATCTGCTCGGCGCATTCGGCCCACTGCGGCGCCTCGCGATGCGCGAAGGCCTTGCCCCGTCTTGGCGGCGGTGAGCAAAGCGTTTCCGAGCGAAGTGGGTACCGGTTCGCGTTAAGAAAACGCGTCAAATAAGAAGCGCGCCGATCAGGGAAACACCAGCCGTCCGCTCTGGATGAACCACATCACGCTGGTCAGCGTGACCACCGAGGCGAAGGTGCCGATCAGCACCGCGACCGAGGCCGGCTCGATCCAGGTGTCGTTCTGCCGCGCGATCACGAACACGTTGAGCGCCGGCGGCAGCGACGCCATCAGCACCGCCGTCGCAGCCCAAGGCTGCGCGAACGGGCCGAACAGCAGCATCAGGCCGAACGCCAGCAGCGGATGGATCAAAAGCTTGATCGCGACCACGCCCGGGACCTCCCACGGCACCCGCTCGAACGGCCGCAGCGCCACCGTGATGCCGAGCACGAACAGCGCCGTCGGCGCGGCGGCGTTTTCCAGGAACTGGATGGTGCGATCGAGCGCGACCGGGATCGGGATGTGAAACGCGGCGACCAGCGCCCCGAACACGGCCGACATGATCAGCGGGTTCTGCACGATCTGCCGCAGCACCACGCCAAGTGCGTGCAGCAGCGAGGGATGGTCGCGGTCGGTGAGCTCGATCAAGAGCGGCACGATCGAGAACAGGAAGATGCTGTCGCAGCAGAAGATCAGCGCGGTCGGCGCCGCCGCCTTGGCACCGAGCACGGCAAGCGCGAGGCCAGGCCCCATATAGCCGATATTGCCGTAGGCGCCTGACAGGCCGGCCAGCGTCGCCTCGCGCAGCGTAAGCCCGCCGATCACCTTGCCCGCGACCATCGCCAGGAAGAATGCGAGCACGGTTCCGAGCGTGGTGGCGATCAGGAATGGCGGGTTGTTCAGCTCCGCAAACGGCGTCTTGGACATGATCCCGAACAGCAGCGCCGGCAACGAAACGTAAAGCAGGAAGAAATTCATCCAGGCGAGCCCGCTCTCGGGCAGCCCCTTGGCCTTGCCGCACGCGTAACCGATGAAGATCAAGCCGAAATACGGCAACGCCAGATTGAGGATATCGATCATTCTGAAAGTAGTTTCTCGGCCGGATTTCGGGTCGTTTTTGCAGGGCTGGAATCGGTAAAGCGCGGGTTAATTCGGAGCTTAGCCCCTAGCATCGGCCACAATGTTGGTCTATCGACGAGCCATGATCAAAGCGCGCACCGCCAAGTTTCAGATCGGGCAGATCGTCCGTCACCGGGTGTTCTCCTTCCGGGGCGTGATTTTTGACATCGACCCGGAGTTCAACAACACCGAGGAATGGTGGCTGTCGATCCCCGAGGACATGCGGCCCCACAAGGACCAGCCGTTCTACCACTTGCTCGCGGAAAACTCGGAGAGCGAGTACGTCGCCTATGTCTCGGAGCAGAACCTCCTGCCCGACGAGTCCGGCGAGCCGATCCGGCATTCGCAGGTGGCGGAGATCTTCATCAAGGACAAATCGGGCGGCTACCGTCCGCGCAACCCGTCGCTGAACTGAGGTTCGGCGGCGCTCCGGCGGATGCCACGGCGGTCGCGCTGCCACGCTCACACCCCCTCGCGCCTGGCCAGGACAACCGCGATCGCCCAGACGGCAAAGCCCGCCAGCGCCAGCCCCGCGCCGACCAGGCCGGTCGACGTCCAGCCATAACCCGCGGCAACCGCCATTCCGCCGAGCCATGGCCCCAGTGCATTGGCGACGTTGAAGGCGGAGTGGTTGAGCGCGGCGGCGAGGCTCTGCGCCTCGCCCGCGACGTCCATCAGGCGGGTCTGCAACACGGTGGCGAGCGCCCCGCCCAGCCCGATCAGGAACACGTCGGCGGTCAGCGTCCAGAAATTTCCGGCCGCCAGCGGATAGAGCGCGAGCGTCGCCGCCGACCATAGCAGGAGCCCGCCTGCGGTTGCCATCAGCGCGCGGTCGGCAAAGCGCGGCACGATGATGTTGCCGGCGGTAAGGCCGGCGCCGAACACGCACAGCGTGACCGGCACCAGCGCGGGCGAGGTGTGGGTCACCGCCAGCATGGTCGACGCCAGATAGGTGTAGACCGAGAACAGCCCGCCGAAACCGATGGCGCCGATCGCCAGCGTCAGCCAGACATGCTTGCGCCCGAGTGCCGACAGTTCGCGCAGCGGGCTCGCCTTGCTGTTGGCGGCATCACGCGGGGCGAAGATCAGCACCAGCACCGCGGTCAACAGCGCAAGGCCGGCAACGATCGCGAAGGCCCAGCGCCAGCCGATCGCCTGCCCGACCCCGTTGGCGAGTGGAACGCCGATCGTCGTCGCGATGGTGAGCCCCAGCAGCACGCGGCCGACCGCCGCCGTGCGCTTGTCCGTTGGGACCAGCGAGGCCGCGACCAGCATGGCGATGCCGAAATAGGCGCCGTGCGGCAGCCCCGCCAGGAAGCGCAGCGCCAGCATGGTGTGATAATCGGGCGCGAGCCCCGAAAGGCCGTTCATCAGCGCGAAGAAGCCCATCAGCGCGATCAGCAGCGTCCGCCGCGTCATGCGCGCCGACAGCACCGCGATCACCGGCGCACCGACGACAACGCCGAGCGCGTAGGCGCTGATCGCGTGGCCGGCCTGGGGCTCGCTGATGTGCAGGTCGCGGGCGAAGAACGGCAACAGGCTCATGGTCGCGAACTCGGCGATGCCGATCGCAAAGCCGCCCATCGCCAGCGCGAGATGGACGATGCCGGGATGAAAGTTACCGGGGGCGTTATCCTGGCTGACGCGAACGCCAGCATCGACCGAAGCACCGCCGGTCGGCTGCTCCCGGGGCCGGAAGCGCGGTTCGCGCCGCTGCGTGCTGACTTGCCGGGACATTGCGCGACTTCCATGACTGCGAACGGCGGCCAGGATTCGCGGAGGAACCACGCGCGCATTTGCGCATCGAAGGCGCTGTTCGCGCTTTCGTCTGGCCTCCCGTATCGGATTTATGATTGTGCTTCGACGCCGGACTTGTCCGGACCAGGCACCAACGATGCGCGCTCATCGCGCGAGGCAATCGCAGCACCCTTCGATGACCATCGCATACGATCTGCGCGATCACCAGCGCAGCAGGCTGCCAGCAGCCAGTCCGTTTCGCATGACAAAAAAGGCGCCCTTCCGGGCGCCTTTTGATCGCGATGATCTCGCGTTTTCTTGAACGCGCGATTGAAGTGTTTGCGAAGTGTTTACGAAATGTTTACTTGGCCGCCGGGTTGGCCGGCGCCGGAGCCTGCGCAGAGCCACCGCCCGCACCTTCCAGCTTCTTGCGCTGCTCTTCGGCGCGCTTCTGCAACTCTTCCTGCAGCTTCTTCGAGTTTTCCTCGAACACCTTCGGATCGGTCGGCGGGCCGTCATAGGCCTTGGCGAATTCGGTGTTGAGCGGCAGCGGCAGCGTCAGCGGCGCGCCGTTCGAATTGATCGCCTGGACCACGAGGTTCTGGCCCTTCTTCATGTTGGCGATCAGCTCGGGCGTTGCTTCATAGTCGGACATGCAGCCGTTCTGGAAGCAGATCACATAGGGCGCCTGCTGCGGCGGGTTGCCGTCGACGATGATGCGGGTGCCGTGCACGAGCTGCATGCCGAGCGGCAGCGTGACGCGCAGGATCTTCTTCGGCTCGCCTTCCGGCTCGATGATCACGGCGGCAATCACCGGCTGGCCCGACTCGATGCGGCCGTCCTTGCCGGTGAAGCAGACCTGCTTGGCGTTGGCTTCCTGGCCCTTCAGGCAGAACTTGGTCCAGGGGGCGTAGATCAGCTGGATCTGCTGATCCTGGGGCGGCTGCTGGCCGGCCGCAGCGGGCGCCTGGCCTGCGGCCGGCGCCTGGGCGGCCGGTGCCGGGGCTGCCGGAGCCGGCGCCTTCGGAGCTGCCTTGGGTGCCGCCTTGGGCGCGGCCTTCGGTGCCGCAGGCGCCGGCGCTGCCGGCTGCTGGGCCTGAGCGGCAGGAACCAGGAGCGCTGCAGAGAATGCCGTCGCCGCCATCAGGGCAACAATTCGCCCATGCGGCCGGACCGGGGCGGCCAAGATACGGAAATTCATTGCGGAAAACCCTTTCTGAACGGAAGCCCGAAACCGCTGCAGGCGCCGACACATAGCCGTTTGGGCGGCTGTCTCCTAGTCAATTGAGGCGGATACGTGACAGGCGTTCCCGCCTTCGAATTGCACGCCTTCAATACAGCGGCGCGCGGAAAGATCAATGCCGACAAGCGGATTTGCGCCCATCTCGCGGCGAGTTTCAGCGGCCTGTGATAAACCTCCGGACGTGACGTTTCGCGAATCAAATCCGGCGCCTCACGCACGTGTTCCCGGGCACACTTGGCGCGCCGCATGGGCTGCCATCTGGCTGGTCTCGGGATGCATGATGAGCGGGCCGGCCCCTGCGGCGGCCGCCGAGAGCCACGCGATCGCGATGCATGGCGACCCCGCGCTGCCACCCGACTTTGCCCACCTGCCCTATGCCAATCCCGACGCTCCCAAGGGCGGCCGCCTGATCCAGGGTGTGATCGGCACCTTCGACAGCCTCAATCCGATGATCATCAGGGGCGTCCCCGTGCAGCAGGTCAGGGGCTACGGCTATGAGCGCGGTTATGTCTACGAAAGCCTGATGGCGCGCGGCAACAACGAGCCGTTCACGCTGTACGGCCTGCTCGCGCGCAGCGTCGAGACCGACGACGCCAGAAGCTATGTGACGTTCCACATCGATCCCCGCGCCCGCTTCTCGGACGGCCGGCCGGTGCTGGCCGACGACGTGCTGTTCTCGCTGGCGCTGCTGCGTGACCACGGCCGTCCGATGCACCGTCAGTATTATTCGAAAGTCGCAAAGGCCGAGGCGCTCGACCCGCTCACGGTCCGGTTCGATTTCGGCGACGTGGCGGATCGCGAATTGCCGCTGATCCTCGGCCTGATGCCGATCCTGCCGCGGCACGCCATCGACCCCGAAAAATTCGAGGAAACGACCTTAGCGCCGCCAATCGGGTCCGGCCCCTACCGTGTGACGACGGTCAAGCCCGGCGCCAGCGTCACCTTCACGCAGGATCTCAATTATTGGGGCCGCGACCTGCCGATCAACCGCGGCCTCTGGAACTTCGACGAGATCAGGCTCGATTACTACCGCGAGGCCAACGGCATGTTCGAGGCCTTCAAGCGCGGCCTGTATGATTTCCGGACCGAGACCGAGCCGCTGCGCTGGCACGACGGCTACGACTTCCCGGCGGCGCGCAACGGCGAGGTGATCCGCGACACCATCAAGATCGGCACGCCGCGGCCGTCCGAATTTCTGGTGTTCAACAGCCGGCGGCCGAAATTCGCCGACCTGCGGGTGCGTCAGGCACTGGCGATGCTGTTCGATTTCGAATGGGTCAACCGCAACTACTATTTCGGGCTATTTTCGCGCGCCGGCGGTTTCTTCGCCGGATCGGATCTGTCCGCCTATGGCCGCCCCGCCGACGATCGCGAGCGCGAGCTGCTCAAACCATACCTGTCGCACATCCAGCCCGAGATCCTCGACGGCCGCTATCGTCTGCCGGTCACCGACGGGTCGGGGCGCGACCGCGGCCTTCTGCGCAATGCGCTCGCGCTGCTCGCCGAGGCGGGCTACGCGCTCGACGGCACAGTCTTGAAGCAGCGCTCGACAGGGACGCCGCTCCGCATCGAGATCCTGGTGACGACGCGCGAGCATGAGCGGATCGCCCTCGCCTATCAGCGTGACCTGAAGCGGGCCGGCATCGAAGCCGTGGTGCGGGTGGTCGACGCGGTGCAGTTCGAGCAGCGCCGCGTCGGCTATGACTTCGACATGATCCCCATCCGCTGGGACCAGTCGCTGTCGCCGGGCAACGAGCAGTGGTTCTACTGGAGCAGCCAGGCCGCCGATGTGCCGGGCACAAGGAATTACATGGGCGCCAGGGATCCCGCCATCGACGCCATGATCGCGGCGCTGCTCGCGGCGCGCGAGCGGCCGGCCTTCGTCTCGGCGGTGCGGGCGCTGGACCGGGCCCTGATGTCGGGCTGTTACGCTATCCCCCTATTTAACTTGGGAGAGCAATGGATCGCGCGCTGGAATCGGATAGAACGGCCTTCGACCACGGCGTTGACGGGCTACCTGCCGGAGACTTGGTGGCAGAAGCCCGGCGCGCAATCCAGATGATTGGCCGAGTGATACGACCCGACGCGGCATGACCTGGTCCGAGCGAAGCGATGCAACCGACGTTGAACCCGTGAACCAGTCGATCACCTCGCCAACGCTCGATACCCTGTTCAAGCGCACCTTGGCGCGGCAGCCCGAGGCGCTGGCGCTGGTCGACCCGCTCAACAAGCAGCGCATCACCGGACAGACGCGCAAGCGCCTGACCTATGCCCAGGCCGACCGCGCGATCTCGGCGATCGCCGCCCACTTCGTCCAGAGCGGATTGCCGGCCAACACGGTGATCGCCGTGCAGTTGCCCGGCACGGTTGAATTGGCCCTCACGGTCCTCGCCGCGCATCGGGTCGGCCTGGTTGTGGTGCCGCTGCCGCTGCTGTGGCGGCAGGCCGAGCTGACGTCCGTGCTCAACCGCACCGCGGCGCGGGCGATCGTCAGCTGCGGCCGGATCGACGGCGTCTCCTATGCCGACATCGCCATGAACGCCGCGGCGGAAGCCTTCTCGATCCGCCATGTCTGCGGCTTCGGGAATGATCTGCCCGAAGGCATGGCGTCGCTCGACCAGGCGATCCTGGAAGACTCCCGGGCCTCGCGCCCGATGATCGAGGACGGCCGCAAGCCGGCGCTGATTTCCTTCGATGTCACCAGCGGCGGTCTTCGTCCGGTGCCGCGGGCGCATTTCGGCCTGATTGCCGGCGGGCTCGCGATGTCGCTGGAGAGCGATCTGGCGCCAGGCGCCACCATCATGTCGGCGTTCGCGCCGATGTCGTTCGCCGGCATCTGCGCGTCGCTGGTGACTTGGCTGCTGTCGGGCGGAACGCTGGTGCTGCACCACCCGTTCGACGAGGACGCGTTCGAGACCCAGTTCAACGATCACGCCTGCAACACGCTGATCGCGCCGGCGCAGCTCGCGTTGCGGCTCGACGAGCGCGGCCTGTCGGAGCGCCTGCCCAGCCTGCGCACCGTGATCGGCCTCTGGCGTACGCCGGAGCAGGTTGCCTCCAGTGCGCACTGGACCTCGCGGCCGGTGACCATGACCGACGTCTATCTGTTCGGCGAGGCCGGGCTGTTCGGCGCCCGCCGGACCGCCGAGGACGGATCGCCGGCCCTGATCAAGCCGGGGCCGCACAGCGCGCCGCGCGAAGCACCCGGCGCATCGGTCGCCGGCGAGATCCTGCTGACGCCGAAGGGCACGCTCGGCCTGCGCGGCCCGATGGTGCCGGTCGCCGCCTATGCGCCGCCGCCTCCGCCCGGCGACAGCCTGATCGCGCCGCCGCCGCACGATTTCGTCGACACCGAATATGCCGCACGGGTCGATCGCGCGACCGGGGCCATCAACATCACCGCACCGCCGTCGGGGGTGATGACGGTCGGCGGCTACCGCTTCCTCGCCCAGGAACTGCAGGAGTGGTCGCGCCGCCTCGGCCAGGGCGCGCTGCTCACCGCATTGCCGGACCGCCTCAGCGGCCACCGGCTGGCCGGACGGGCGCAGGACAATGCGCGCGCCCGCGACGCCCTCACAGAACTTGGGCTTAACCCCTTGATGGTCGAAGCATTTCGCGACCGTGGCGGCGCCGGGGTGAGTTAAAATCTTATCATTGCGTTAGTCTTATCATTGTGTTGACGCCGCATTAAGCCATGCGAACTAGCATCGCAGCCGTTGCTGATTTCTGCATTGGTTTCGAGCGTTCGAATGTCCCAACAAGGTCCGGTCCTCATCGTATCGGCGTCGACAAAGCCGTCGTTTGCCGCAGTCCTCGATGAGACGAAACTGTTCCCGGTCGTGGTCAGCGACTGGAACGAGGCCGGACGGGCCATCGAGCAGGTCAAGCCGGCAGCGATCATCGCGGCCGCCGAGGGCGTCGACTTCGTCACCCTGTCGGGTCTCGCCAAGCGCGCCGCCGCCCGCGCGCCGTATCTGCCGGTGATCGCGGTCGATCCCGCGACCACCCTGCCCGACACCGTGATCGCATTCTTCCAGAGCAAGGGTTTGCCGGATCGGCTGGTCGCCCGGCTCAATGCGTCGTTACGCGTTCGCGGCCTGCATGCCACCGTGATGCGCCGCCTGGTGCCGCCGGCACCGATCGCCCTGTCTGACATCGATCCGATCGGAGAGGCCACCGCGCTGTTGATCGGCCGCGGCGGCGCCTACCCGACGCTGTCGGTCGCGCTCGGCGAACGCGCCGGCGTGGTCGGTGCGCTCAGCATCGAGGCCGCCGCCAAGCATCTCTCGAGCCGCGATATCGACGGCATCGTGCTGGCGGAAGGCTTCACGCCGCGGGTGATGGATGCGTTCCTAACCGTGCTGACCGAGGACGTCCGCTTCCGCCCGTTGCCCGTGATCGTCGCCTCGGGCGAGTTGACGCCACGATACGAACTGCCCAATCTCGAGATTGTCACGGCCGGGCCGACGCGCATCGCCGACATGGCGCTGCCGATGATCCGCCAGCACGCCTTCGAGGCGCGGCTCGGCCGCATGCTGAAGGCGATCGACGCCAAGGGCCTGATCGATGCCCGCACCGGCCTGCTCACCAAGGCCGCGTTCGAGCGCGATTTTGCGACCGCCGTCTACCAGACCGCCGAGCGCGGCGGCGCGCTCTCGGTGGCACGCTTCACCTTCGACAACACGCAGCCGCGCGCGCAATTCGACGGCGCGCGAATCATCAGCCGGCTGATGCGCCAGACCGATTTCGGCGCGGTGCATGACGACCGCTCGCTGGTCGTCGCATTCGCCGGAACCGACCTGCGCAATGCGCAGGCGATCACGCGGCGACTGGCCAGCGTGATGCGCCACACCCAGAACGGCCGCCGCGACACGCGCGCCGAGCCCGCCGTCAGCGTCGCAACGCTCATGCCGGGCGATTCCGCGATCTCGCTGCTCGGGCGTTTGTTCGGTATGCCGGAGCGCGCAGCGTCGTAAGGCCGCGGATTTCAGGGCACGGTCATCGCCGGCGCGGCATCCCCATCAAGCCGCTGCGATTTCAGTCCGGCAACAACCCCATGCCCGCGGCAAGCAGCACGAGAGCCTCCATGATCATATGGGCGCAGAGCTGCGCGGCCATCCCCTGAACGTCCTGTGGCGGGCTGACCGTGTTGAAATCCATCGCGACGATATTCAAGCCTGAAAGGCTGCGCAGCAATTCGATCCCCTCGCGGGCCGACAGGCCTCCCCAGGCGGGCGTGCAGACGCCGGGAGCGACCGACGGATCGAACACATCCATGTCCCAGCACAGATAGACCGGTCGCGCGCCGACGACCTGGCTGAATTCCGCGACGGTCTGCGCGAAACCGCGCCGCATCAGCTCCTCGATCGTGACGACGCGAAATCCGAGCGACCGCGTATGTTCGAGCACACCCGGGCAATAGGTGAATCCGCGCACGCCGATGAAGGATCGGCCGGCGTTCACCACGCCTTCCTGCGCCGCGTTGGTGAACTGCGTGGCCGCATTGTACCGATCGTCCGGCGTATACGGATATGCATCGGTATGGCTGTCGATATGCAGTGCAACGAGATCCTTGTGATACCGGGCGGCGGCGCGCATCAGCGGAAGCGAGACCGAACCGTCGCCGCCGATCCCGACCGGCACCGCGCCAAGCTCGAGAATCTGGCCAGCGGCAGCCTCGATCTTGACAAAGGCGTCTTCGATGCGTCCCGGCACCAAGGCAACATCGCCGGCATCGACTGCACCCAGCAATGACAGCACATCGACGTCGGCGAGCGACGGATGATAGCGGCGAATGAGCCGCGACTCCCGCCGGACCTCCAGCGGACCTTGCCGGGCGCCGACGCGGAACGGATGCGTGCCGCAGTCGAACGGCACGCCGAGCACGGCAGCGCGGCTGCCGGGGCGCGGTAACCCCGCCGGCAATCCCATGAATGTTTCCGGACCCACGAAACCCGCCACGTCGCTCATTTTCTGCTCTCTCTTGTCAGCATGTCGAAGGCGGTCAGCGCGTGCACGCGCGACACCGTCGCCAGTTCGGCGATGTCAGCATACTCGTCCGGCGCGCCCATGTTGTGAGGAGTCGGCCCATAGACCACCGTCGGGATTCCGGCCATTCGAAACCAGCGCGCATCGGAGCCGCCGACGCGCATGTTGATCGCCGGCGCCCTGCCGATGATGTCCGTCGCCGCAGTCGCGCAGCGCGTGACGATCTCGTCACCGGGGCCGGTGTGATTGGGCTCGAAGCAACGCAACACGCGCCATGTGATGCCGGGCAGATCGAGCACCTCCCGCAACAGCGCGAGTACAGCTTCCGACGTGACGCCGACCGGCAAACGCAGGTCGATGGCCGCGCGTGCCCGGCTCGGCACCAGGTTCGGCGACGAACCGCCACTCACCGTTCCGATGTTGACCGTGACGCGCGACAGGACGTCGGCTTCGCCGGCGCCGCACAGCGGTTCGGAGACAGGCCTTGCACGGCGGATGGCGTCGGCGACATTGACCGGCATCGCAACCGCCAGGCTGCGCAGCTCACTCACTCTGTCCAGCGCTTCGCGCAAGCGATCGATCGCATTGATGCCGAGATGAACATGCGCGCCGTGCGCCGCGCTGCCTTCCGCCTCGATCTCGATCCAGAGGAATCCCTTCTCGCCGAAGCGCAGCACCATCGGTGAACCGGCGTCGCCAATGATCACGGCGTCGCCGCTGGCATGGGGGACCTGGTCGAGCAGGTATTTGGTCCCGTATGGACCCATGCTTTCCTCGTCGCCGGCGAGCGTCAGCACCACCTCTCCCGCCCATGCCTCGCGCTGCTCGGCCAGCGCGGCCATCGCGGCTATCGATGCCGCGATGCCGCCCTTCATGTCGGCAGCGCCGCGGCCGTAAAGGCGGCCGCCTACGACCTCTCCGTCGGGATTGACCGACCAGCTCATCCGCTCGCCCAACGGATAGGTGTCGAGATGGCCGTTGAACACGATGCGGCGGCCGGGGGCATGACCCTTGATCCGTGCGACGACGTTGACGATCTCGGCTGTCCCCGGATGCAGCTCAACCGCAACGCCAGGCACATGGGCGCTGAGAAGATCCGCCGCCAGCGCCGCCACAGCGCGGGTATCGCCGTCCGGATTTGGCGACGGCACTCCGATCAGCCGCATCGCCAGCTCGACGACCTGGCTGGTCCGATCGCTCGAAACCGCGCGGCGAACTTGATCAACGTCGTGCAAGGCGCGCTTCCCATATGCGGATTGAGTGGGTGAGCGGCCAGCAGATCGCGAAATACACCACCGCGATGAAGGTGAATATTTCCAGCGGCCTGAACGTCGATGACGACAACTCCATGCCGCGCCGCGTGACCTCGCCGACCGACACCACGGACGCAAGCGAGGAATATTTGATGAGCTGGACGAAGTTGGCGGCGAGCGGCGGCAGCACGCTGCGAATCGCCTGCGGGCCGACGATCCGCACAAAGCTCTGCGCGGGCGTCAGGCCGAGCACCTGCGCCGCTTCGCGGTGCCCGACCGGAACGGTCTGGATGCCCGCTCTGAAGACCTCGGAGATGAACACCGCCGAATAGAGCGAGAGACCGAGGATCGACGCGGCCAGCGCATCGATCCTCACATTGAAGACGATCGGCAGCACGTAATAGACCCATAGCAGCTGCACGAGGATTGGCGTATTGCGGACGATTTCGCCGACCGAAAGCGCGATGATGCGCGCGAAGCGGAAACGGGACATCTGCATGATCGCGATGACGAGCCCCAACAGGGTCGCCACCACGAGCGTGACAATTGAAATGAACAGGGTCATTTCCATGCCGGAGGCAAGAAAACCCAGATTGTTCGGGATGACGTCCCAGCGAAAGCTGTAGCTTTGCATCTGATGTCTCAGGGCGCGACGATCGGTCCGAGCTTGTTCTTCTCGGCGGCAGCCTTGAGCCGGCCGTCGAGCTTGATGGTGCGAACGAACAGGTTCACGTAGTTCAGCCAGATCTGGTCACCCTGGTTCATGACGTAAGCGTAAGGCGTCACGGACAGGTTTTCCGGCGGCACCACCGTCGTGGTCCAGTCGAACTGGGCATTCATTTTGATCGAGGCCGGATAATCGGTCATGACGACGTCGACGCGTTGCGCCATCAGCTCAGCCTGGGTGGTGGCCGGAGGCGCAACCGCGACGGTCTTGGCGTTCTTGAAGTAGGACCGCATGAAGTTCTCGACATAGCTGCCGAGCGAGACGCCGGCGTTGACGCCGGACTTGTCGATGTCAGCCCACGACTTGATCGGACCGCCCTTGCGCACGACGGCATAGACGCCGCTCGTCAGATACGGATCCGAGAACGCGACGGCCTGCGCCCGCTTCATCGTCGCCCCGACGCCGAACATGCCGAGATCGCATTTGTTGGCCTGCAGGTCGGCGATGAAACTGCCGAAGCTGGTCTCCACATAGTCCAGCTTCACGCCCATGTCCTTTGCGAGCTCCCTGGAGAGATCGATGTCGATCCCCTCGAGCTGTCCGCTATCTGGGTTGCGGAACGAAATCGAATAGTACATGGGCCAGATGCAGACCCTGAGCACCCCGCTCTTGGTGATCTCGTAGAGTCGCGATTGCGTCTGCTGGGCAGCCGCCGGCGTCATCGAGAGAAAGAGCGCGCAAACGAAGGCAAGTCGGCGCAGATTTGGCATGAGCTTCAATCTCCTGTCGTGCAGTGATCACTCGTCAAACTGATTGAGAAAGCGCTTGGCGCGCTCGGTCGTCGGCCGTTCGAAAAAGGCGGCCGGCGTGCCGTGCTCAACGATCATCCCCTCGTCCATGAACACGACATGGCTCGCCACGCGCCGGGCGAAGCCCATCTCGTGCGTCACCACGAGCATCGTCATGCCTTCGAGCGCGAGCGTGCGCATGACCTGCAGCACCTCGCGGCGAAGTTCGGGGTCGAGAGCCGACGTCGGCTCGTCGAACAGGAGTATCTTCGGCTGCATGGCAAGCGCCCGGGCGATCGCGACGCGTTGTTGCTGACCTCCGGACAGCCTGGCCGGATAGGCATCGCGCTTCGCCTCCATGCCGACCTTCTGAAGCAGCCGTTCGGCCGTGACGACCGCCTCGTCCCGGCTCACCCCGCGCACGCGCATCGGGGCCTCGATGATATTTCCCAGCACCGTCATGTGCGGCCACAGATTGAACTGCTGGAACACCATTCCGATTTCCGGCCGCACCTTGCGGGCAGCGAGCCGCACATCCGACGATGGCCGGGCCTGCGAGACCGTCGCCCCTTCCATCACGACGCGCCCGTCGGAAGGAACTTCCAACAGCGCCATGCATCGCAGAAGGGTCGTCTTGCCGGAGCCGCTTGGACCGATGATGCAGGTCGACTGCCCGGTGCCCAGCGCAAGATCCACGCCGTTCAGAACGGTGTGGGCGCCGAAGCGTTTGACCACCGCCTCGGCGGCCAGGACCGACGCAGCACATGATGCGTGGCTTGTGTTCATCCCCGCAGACCCTCCAGACGACTTCATCGCGAAACATAAGCAAATATAATGCCAATGCTTCGTCACGCTCAGATTGCGGTAACATTATCTGGAATTTCGCCGGCGTGATGTGCGAAAATTCTTTGTATTGTTGGCGTTTCCCTTCATGCTCAATACCACGAGCAGCATCGAAACGATATATAGATATTGGTTATGGATAGGCGTCTTGTTGAGATTTTCCATGCTGTTATGCAGCATCGATCGGCAACCGAGGCCGCGCGCGCACTCGGCATATCGCAGCCGGCTGTGAGTGCGGCTTTGAAACGGCTGGAGGCGGATGTCGGGTTTGCGCTGTTTCGCCGGGAGAGCCGCCATATCGTGCCTACGCCGGAGGCGCATCTGCTGCACAATGAAGCGATCCGGGCGCTCGCCGGGTTTGCCGAGCTGGAGGACGCCGCTGCCGGGATCTCTGCAGGCAAGCGCGGCGTTCTGACGATCGCGAGTCCGGGGCCTGGGATAGTCTGGCTTCCGGGCGTCGTCAGCCGCTTCCAGCGCGAGCGCCCGTCAACAACGATCAGGCTCCTGACCCGAAGCTCCGAGAATGTCCGGAGCCTGGTCTCGGCGCGTGCATTCGACTTCGGAGTCGCCGAGCCGCCGTTCGACCGCACCAATGTCGTGTTGCGGCGCTACCGGATGTCGCTCGACTGCGTGATGCCTGCAACGCATGCACTGGCTGACCGGAAAGTCGTCACTCCCGATCTTCTCGAGCGACATGATCTGATCATCACCTCGCAGAGCCGATCGACCTACGCCGCGGTATCGCGCGCCTTCGAAGCCAGCGGTACGCCGTTTCATCCGGCGATCGAGTGTGAATTCTTCGCCGTCGCGCTTAACCTCGTCATCGATGGCGCGGGTGTCTGCCTCGTCGACGCGCTCAGCGCGTCCGAAACGCTCAGGCGAACCAGCGGAGCGAGCACGCTCGTCGTCCGCCCCTTCGCGCCGGCGATCCACTACGAGGTCGGAGTCCTCAAGCCGACGATCGGCGAACTCAGCGTTCTCGCCGAGCAGTTCCTGAAACTGCTCGACGACCACGTTGCGCCATATTTGATCCGATCCTGAACGGGGACTTGCGTCGGACCGCGCGTCAAGCCGCCTTCTTGCTCTCCGCGAGATTGGCGAGCTGGCGCAGGATCTCGGTGGTGCCCGCGAGCCGCTCTTCGGGCGTATCCCACTCCTGGAAGAACACCACCTTCATGTCGGGCCGCACCTTGGCGGCCTGGCCGTGCTGGCGAATGAAGCTCACCAGCCGCTCCGGATGGGCAAAGCTGTTGTCGCGGAATGCGATCACGGCGCCCTTCGGGCCGGCGTCGACCTTTCCGACATTGGCCCTTCGGCAATAGGCCTTGATCGCGGCGACCTTGAACAGATAGCGCACCTCGTCCGGCAGCACGCCGAAGCGGTCGCGCATCTCGGCGGCAAAGGCGTCGATGTCCTCGTCGGTGTCGAGATCGGCGAGCCGGCGATACAGCGACAGCCGCACGCTGAGGTCGTTGACATAGTCCTCGGGGATCAGGACCGGCATGCCGATCGTGATCTGCGGCGACCAGCGGTCGGCGGCGGGCTCGGCGACGCCGGCCTTGAGGTTGACGATCGCCTCCTCCAGCATCGACTGGTACAGCTCGAAGCCCACTTCCTTGATGTGGCCGGACTGCTCTTCGCCGAGCAGATTGCCGGCGCCGCGGATGTCGAGGTCGTGCGAGGCGAGCTGGAAACCGGCCCCCAGCGTCTCCAGCGATTGCAGCACCTTGAGCCGGCGCTCCGCCTGCGCCGTGATCTTCTGCTGCGCCGGCAGCGTGAACAGTGCATAGGCGCGCAGCTTGGAGCGGCCCACGCGGCCGCGCAGCTGGTAGAGCTGGGCGAGGCCGAACATGTCGGCGCGGTGCACGATCAGCGTGTTGGCGTTCGGGATGTCGAGACCGGACTCGACGATCGTGGTCGACAGCAGGATGTCGTACTTGCCGTCGTAGAACGCGGACATGATGTCCTCGATCACGGTCGGCGGCATCTGGCCGTGGGCGACCGCGACCTTCATCTCCGGCACGTTCTTGTCGAGGAAGTCCTTGACGCCGGCGAGGTCCTCGATCCGCGGCACGACATAGAACGCCTGTCCGCCACGGTAGCGCTCGCGCAGCAGCGCCTCGCGGATCATCAGGGGATCGTGCGGTGCGACGAAGGTGCGCACCGCAAGGCGATCGACCGGCGGCGAGGCAATGATCGAGAGCTCGCGGACGCCGGTCAACGCAAGTTGAAGGGTGCGCGGGATCGGGGTTGCCGACAGCGTCAGCACATGGACCTGGGCGCGCAGCTGCTTCAGCCGCTCCTTGTGGCTGACGCCGAAATGCTGCTCCTCGTCGACGATCAGCAGGCCGAGATCCCTGAACTTGATGGCCTTGCCAAGCAGCGCATGGGTGCCGACGACGATGTCGACATTGCCGTCGGTGAGCCCCTTCTTGACCTGGTTCAGCTCCTTGGTCGAGACCAGCCGCGAGGCCTGCGCGATATTGACCGGGAAGCCGCGGAAGCGCTCGGTGAAGGTCCGTGAGTGCTGGCGCGCCAAGAGCGTGGTCGGCACCACGACCGCGACCTGCTTGCCCTCCAGCGCCACGGCGAACGCCGCACGCAGCGCCACCTCGGTCTTGCCGAAGCCGACGTCGCCGCAGATCAGCCGGTCCATCGGGCGGCCGATCTCGAGGTCCTTCAAGGTCGAGGTGATGGCCCCGAGCTGATCCTCGGTCTCCTCATAGGGGAAGCGCGCGCAGAACTCGTCATAGACGTGCGGCTGCAACGGGAATTTCGGCGCCTCGTGCAGCTGCCGCTCGGCTGCGATCTTGATCAACTCGCCCGCGATCTCGCGAATGCGGTTCTTCAGCTTCGCCTTGCGCGCCTGCCAGCCGCCGCCACCCAGACGATCGAGCTCGACATTGGCGCTGTCGGAGCCGTAGCGCGACAGCAGCTCGATGTTCTCGACCGGCAGGAACAGTTTTGTTTCGGCGGCATAATGCAGCTCGAGACAGTCATGCGGCGCGCCGGAGACTTCGAGCGTCTGCAAGCCCACGAAGCGGCCGATGCCGTGCTCGACGTGGACCACGAGATCGCCAGTCGCAAGGCTCGTCACCTCCGAGATGAAATTGTCGAGCTTGCGGCTCGCCTTGCGCGGCCGCACCAGGCGGTCGCCGAGAATGTCCTGCTCGCTGATGACGGCGAACTCGTCGGTCTCGAAGCCGGATTCCATGCCGAGCACCGCCAGCATGGTTTCGTTGCGCGGCGTCGCCTGCACGATCCGCCAGGTGTTGACGCTGGTCGTGTTCAGGAGCTTGTGGTCGCGCAGCATCGCGCCCATGCGGTCGCGCGAGCCCTCGCTCCACAGCGCGATCACCACCTTCTTGCGCTGGCTCTGCAGCGCGCCGACATGGCCGACCACGGCCTCGAACACGTTGACGTTGGTGTCGGCGCGTTCGGGGGCGAAATTGCGGCCCTGCCGCGCACCGGCGTCGAACACGTCGGGCGAGCCTTCGGGCACCGCGAACGGCGTCAGCCGCGCCAGCGGCGCATCGCCGAGCAGCTTGGTCCATTCGGCCTCGGTCAGATAGAGCTTGTCCGGCGGCAGCGGCTTGTAGATCGCGCCGCTACCCGGATGCTCCAGCGCCTCGCGCCGCGCGTCGTAATAGTCTGATATCTGCGAGAAGCGCTCGCGCGCGGCGTCCTCGCCCTGCGGCTCGATCGCAACCGTCGCGCCGTCGAGATAATCGAACAGCGTGTCCATCCGCTCCTGGAACAGCGGCAGCCAATGCTCCATGCCGGGGTGGCGCCGTCCTTCCGAGACGGCTTCATAAAGCTGGTCGTCGCGTTCCGGCGCGCCGAACGCGGCGACATAGCCCATGCGGAAACGCCGGATGGTCTCGGTGGTGAGCTGGAATTCCGAGACCGGCACGAGATCGAGCCCGCGCATGTCGAGCAGCGTGCGCTGGGTCTCGGCATCGAAGGTACGGATCGATTCCAGACTATCACCGAAGAAATCGAAGCGCACCGGCTGGTCGAGGCCAGCCGGAAACAGATCGAGGATCCCGCCGCGCACCGCATATTCGCCGGGCTCGCGCACGGTCGACGAACGGGTGTAGCCATTGTGCTCGAGCCAGGCGACGACCGAGTCCATCGGCACGACGTTGCCGGGCGCGACCGACAATGCTTGCGCCGCGACCTGATCGCGCGCCGGCACCCGCTGCACGGCGGCGTTCACGGTGGTCAACACGATCAGCGGCTTGTCGCTGCCGACCAGCCGCGACAGTTTTGCCAAGGCGGTCAGGCGCTGCGCCAAAATGCCGGAATGCGGCGAGACGCGGTCATAGGGCTGGCAGTCCCAGGCCGGAACCTGCATCACGGCGATATCGGGTGCAAAGAACTCCAGCGCGCGGGCGAGTTGCTGCATCCGCGCGCCGTCGCGGCACACCACGGCAAGGCTCACCGCCGGACGCTTCGGCTGCGCGGCGATGGCGCGCGCCAGATCGGAGATGACGAGCCCTTCGGCGCCCTCGGCGACGTTGGCGATGGTCAGCACCCGGCCGGGCGCGAGCATCGCGGCCGGTGATTTCATCGGCTGTTTCATGCGCTGGGATCCGCGACCCGAAACGCCTTGATGCGGGCAAACAGCGCGGTCTCGTACTCTGCGGGAAGCACCTTGTCGCCGGTCAGCGCCGCATAGAGATCGGGATCCGGCACCTCGATCAGATGCTCGAGCTCGCCGAGCTCGTGGTCGGACAGTTCGCCAATGGTCGCGTCGGCGAAGCGGCCGAGGATCAGGTCCATCTCCCGGGTGCCGCGATGCCAGCAGCGAAACAAAAGCCGCTTGCGGCGGTCATCGAGCCCGCGGCTCGATCGTGTCGATCCCGTCATGTCCCAAAATCCATCCAACGCCAAAAGCCCGGACGTGCCGGGCGGGCCTGATATAGCCATGGCGATGGCCGATGTCAGCCCTCATTCGCCGCGTTTTGGGGTTTCCCTGGGCGCATGCCGTCACCGGGCTTGCGCGCCGTCGAAGGCTTGTAGCCGGAATCCGGCCGACATCAGCTCCAAAAAAAGACGTGGATGCCCGGCACAAGGCCGGGCATGACGTACTGAAACGGTCTTGGATTCGTCGATGCGCCCAGCCCTGCTCAATCCGCTGTTTGCCCAGGTCACGACCCTGCAAGGGGTCGGCCCGAAGCAGGACAAGCTGCTGCGCTATCTGCTCGACCGCAGCGAGACGCCGCGGCTGGTCGACCTGCTGCTGCATCTGCCGGCGAGCGTGATCGACCGCCGCGCCCGGCCGAAGATCCGCGACGCCGCGGTCGGAACCATGGTCACGCTCGAGGTCACCGTCGACCGCCATCGGCCGCCGCCGCCGCGCAATTCGCGCGCGCCCTACCTCGTCTATGCCAGCGACGATACCGGCGACGTCGTCTTGACGTTCTTCCGCGCCCAGCCCGGCTATGTCGAGAAGCTGCTGCCGGTCGGCGAGAAGCGCTACGTCTCCGGCACGCTGGCGATGTATGACGGCATCCCGCAGATCGTGCATCCCGATCGCGTCGTCGATGAAGCGGGCTTTGCAAAACTGTCCGGCATCGATCCGGTCTATCCGCTGACCGAGGGGCTTGCGATCGGCTCGCTCCGCCGCGCCATCGCGCAGGCGCTGACCAGGCTGCCGGATCTGCCGGAATGGATCAGCCCCGAGGTGCTGCGCCGCTGCAACTTCCCGCCGATCAGGGAGGCGCTGACCCGCGTCCACGTGCCGGTCGAGCTGACCGACATCCTGCCCGACGGCCCGTTCTGGTCGCGCCTCGCGTTCGACGAACTGCTCGCCGGCCAGCTCGCGCTCGCCCTGATCCGCGCCACGCTGCGCCGTCCCGCCGGTGTGCGCAACGCCGGCGACGGTCATCTGCGCCGGAAGATCATCGATGCCCTGCCCTATGCGCTGACCAGGTCGCAGCAAGAGGCGGTCGCGGCGATCATCGCGGACCTGCAGCAGCCGGTGCGGATGCTGCGCCTCGTGCAGGGCGATGTCGGTTCCGGCAAGACCGTGGTCGCGCTGCTGGCTGCCGCCGCGGTTGCGGAAGCCGGCAAACAGGCCGCGCTGATGGCACCGACCGAAATCCTGGCGCGCCAGCACATCAAGACCATCGCGCCGCTCGCCGAGCGCGCCGGCCTACGCGTTGCGATCCTCACCGGCCGCGAGAAAGGCAAGGAGCGCCGCGAGCTGTTGGCGCAGCTTGAGGGCGGCGAGATCGACCTCTTGGTCGGCACCCACGCGCTGATCCAGGACGATGTGGCCTACAAGGCGCTGGCGCTTGCCGTGGTCGACGAGCAGCATCGCTTCGGCGTGCGCGAGCGCCTGGCACTGACTTCCAAGGGCGAGGCCGTCGACGTGCTGGTGCTGAGCGCCACGCCGATTCCGCGCACGCTGGTGCTGACTTACTTTGGCGACATGGACGTCTCGGAGCTGCGCGAAAAGCCCGCCGGCCGCCAGCCGATCGACACCCGCGCGGTGCCGATGAGCCGGATCGAGGACGTCATGGACGGCGTCGGCCGCGCGCTTGCCGCCGGCAAACTGGTCTACTGGATCTGCCCGCTGGTCGATGAATCCGAGGCCGAGGGCACCGAGCATCTCACCAACGCGACCGAACGTTTCGAGAGCCTGCAGAAGAGGTTCGGCGATCGCGTCGGCCTCGTGCACGGCCAGATGAAGGGCACCGAGAAGGATCGCGTGATGGCGCAATTCGCCGCGCACGAGATCGGGCTCCTGGTCGCAACCACCGTGGTCGAGGTCGGCGTCGACGTGCCCGCGGCGACCATCATGGTGATCGAGAACGCCGAACGTTTCGGGCTTGCGCAGCTGCATCAGCTGCGCGGGCGCATCGGCCGCGGCTCGGAAGCCTCGACCTGCCTGCTGCTCTACAAGGAGCCACTCGGCGAGATGTCGAAGGCGCGGTTGAAAGTGATCCGCGAGACCACGGATGGCTTCCGGATCGCCGAGGAGGATCTGAAGCTGCGCGGCGAAGGCGACGTGCTCGGCATCCGCCAGAGCGGCCTGCCCGGCTACCGCATCGCGCGCTCCGAGGTGCACGGCCAGCTCATCACCCAGGCCCGCGACGAGGCGCTGCGGATCATGAAGGACAATCCGAAGCTGAAGGGCGAACGCGGCGACGCGCTGCGCGTCCTGCTCTACCTCTATGAACGCGACGAAGCCGTGCCGTTGATCGGGGCTGGGTAGTATGGAGTGGCGCTTGCCTACTCCACCTTCGCCGGCGCGGGCTGTGTGGCCGGCTGCAGCGAGGCCTGGTTGGCCGAAGCCTGGCTGGCAATGCGCGCGGCATTGGCCATGCCGGCGAGCGCCGCGGCGCGCTTCTGATCGTTGGCGCCGGGCTGCACCACGCCGGCCGACATGATCAGCGTCGCGGCATCCTCGGTGCTCATCTCGATCTCGATGATCTTGCTCTTCGGCACATAGAAGAAGAAGCCGGTGGTCGGGTTCGGCGCGCACGGCAGGAACACCGAGATATGCTCCTCCTCTCCGGGGAAGCTGGCGGCGAGCTCGGTGCTCGGCGCCTGCGAGATCAGCACGATCGACCACATGCCGGGAGAGGGAAACTCGACCAGGCCGACGCGGCGGAAGCTCGAGCCGTTGCCGGAGAACAGCGTCTCGAATACCTGCTTCAGGCCGCGGTAGATCGCGCGCACCGCAGGGATGCGGCCAAGCAGCCGTTCGCCGAGATCGACCAGGGTTCGCCCGATCAGGTTGGCGGTGAGGAAGCCGAGCAGCGTCAGCGCGATGACCGCGACAATCAGGCCGGAACCCGGCAGTCCGAACGGCAGATACGTTTCCGGCCGGTAGGCCGTGGGCACGAACGGGCGGACCAGATTGTCGACCCAGTTCACGAACCACCAGGTCAGATACAGCGTAATCGCAACCGGCCCGGCCACCACGAGGCCGGTGAGGAAATAGTTGCGAAACCGCGCCATCAGCCCGCGCGGGGCATCCGGGGGCAATTCACCGGTCGAGGCGGGAGGCACTTGGTTGGAGGTCATTGCGGTTCCAAGGTCGTCGAAGCGGCGTCGGAGCGGCCGTAGTCCATCACCCAGCTAAGCCATTCTAGCAGCTTTTTGAAGGGCCGCGTGAAGCCGTGGCTTGCGACTATTCGACCGTGACCGATTTGGCCAGATTCCGGGGCTGATCGACGTCGGTGCCCATCACGACTGCGGTATGATAGGCGAGCAGCTGGACCGGAACAGCGTAGACGATCGGCGCGAAGGTCGCCCCCATGTCCGGCATCACGATCGTCACCAGCGACTGGATGGTCGCCTCCGCCGCGCCCTTGGCGTCGGTCATCAGGATGATCTTGCCGCCGCGGGCGGCGACCTCCTGCATGTTGGAGACGGTCTTCTCGAACACCTTGTCGTAGGGCGCGATCACCACGACTGGCATGTGCTCGTCGATCAGCGCGATCGGCCCGTGCTTGAGCTCGCCGGCGGCATAGCCCTCGGCGTGGATGTAGGAGATTTCCTTCAGCTTCAGCGCACCTTCCAGCGCCAGCGGATAGCTGGTGCCGCGGCCGAGATAGAGCACGTCGCGCGACTTCGAGATCTCGCGCGCCAGCTTCTCGATCTGCACTTCGGTGGTAAGCGCTTCCGACATCAGGCGCGGGATCTCGACCAGGCCATGCACCAGCTTGGCCTCGTCGGCATCGGACAGCTCGCCGCGCGCCTTGCCGGCGGCGACCGCGAGCGAGGCCAGCACCATCAGCTGGCAGGTGAACGCCTTGGTCGAGGCGACGCCGATCTCGGGGCCGGCGAGCGTCTGCAGCACGGTCTCGCTCTCGCGTGCGATCGTCGAGGTCGGCACGTTGACGACCGAGAGCGTGTGCGCGCCCTGCGCCTTGGCGTAGCGCAGCGCCGCCAGCGTGTCGGCGGTCTCGCCCGATTGCGAGATGAAGATCGCAAGGTCGCCCTTGCGCAGCGGCGCCTCGCGGTAGCGGAATTCGGAGGCGACATCGAGCTCGACCGGCAGCCGCGCCAGCCGCTCCAGCCAGTATTTCGCAACGAAGCCGGCATAGCTCGCGGTGCCGCAGGCCGTGATCGAGATGCGCTGGATATCCTTGAAGTCGAACGGCAGTTTCACCGGCATGGTGACGCGCTCGGTCGCCATGTCGACGTAACGCGCGAGCGTGTGCCCGACCACTTCCGGCTGCTCGTGGATCTCCTTCGCCATGAAGTGACGATAGTTCGCCTTGTCGACCAGCGCCGTCGCCGTCGTGTGCTTGATCGCCTCGCGGTGGACGACGGCATTGTCTTTGTCGAAGATCGTGGCGCCCTTGCGGTTCAGCACCACCCAGTCGCCGTCCTCGAGATAGCTGATCGTGTCGGTGAATGGCCCGAGCGCGATCGCATCGGAGCCGAGATACATCTCGCCCTCGCCATGGCCGACCGCGAGCGGCGGGCCGTTGCGCGCGCCGATCATCAGATCGTCCTCGCCGGCGAAGATGAAGCCGAGCGCGAACGCGCCGCGCAGCTGCGACAGCACTGCCCTCACCGCCTCGATCGGCTTGACGCCGCCCTTCAGCAGATTGTCGACCAGATGCACCACGACCTCGGTGTCGGTCTCGGTCGAGAACGCCGCGCCCTTGGCCTCGAGCTCCTCGCGCAGCTCGCGGAAATTCTCGATGATGCCGTTATGCACCACGGCGACGCGCTCGGTGGCATGGGGATGTGCGTTGTTCTCGGTCGGTCGCCCGTGCGTGGCCCAGCGGGTGTGGCCGATGCCGGTATGGCCGCCGAGCGGCTTGGCCTCGAGCCGGGCTTCGAGGTTCTTCAGCTTGCCCTCGGCGCGGCGCCGCGCCAGGCCACCATTCTCCAGCGTGGCAACACCGGCGGAATCATAGCCGCGATATTCCAGCCGCTTGAGCGAATCCACCAATTGCTCCGCGACCGGAGCGCGTCCAAGAATGCCGACGATGCCGCACATGCGGTTCAATGTCCCCAAAAATCGCCGAAAATTTGCCAAAGCGGCGACACGGTCCCTTAACGGGAATCGCCGGCCGCAAGATACTCAATAATTATTGCCGATTGCGACAGTCTTAAACGGCAAGGTTGATGCGAAAGGCTGGTTAATCGGGGCTAACCATTTTGGCAAGAGCGCGTCAGCGGGGACCCGTCGGCGCGGGCCACGGTTTCGCCTCCCAAATCGTGGTCCATTCCTGACCCGCGCCGCACGCAGGCGCACTGACCTCGACGCGAACCACGACAAAGCTTTCGCGACTGGTCGCGTCCAGCCGATAGACATGCCGCAGGTGTGGGCTGGGACACAGGTCCGATCCGGTTTCGGCCTGAAACAAGCCGGCCTCCTCCCTCCATGTGATGAAACCCGGAGTGTCCGTCGTACCGAAGCCGTCCAGCGCGACGTACGGAAATTCCATTGGCTTTGGTCTGATGACGTCGGAAAGATCGAACGCGCGATGCGATCCGGTCACGGAAAGGCGACAGAACATCAGCGCGAGACGATGCCCGGCCACTTTCATGAAGCGAACCGGCAACTTTTCGATGTCATCCCTGTATTTGCAGCCGGATTGCTCGGCCGCAAGCGCGAGCATCCTTGGCACCAGGGCCGGATCGGAAATTTCAAAGTCCGTGCGTCCATTGGCAAGGCTGCTCCATTCGCGAAGCGCCTCGCGTCGTGCATTGATGCTCGAAGTTTCGTCGCCGCGCGCGACCGACACGAGCGACGGACCGGCCGTGAGAAGACCTCCGAGCAACAGCTTGATCAATCCAGCGATCAGCCGCGCGCTCACGGTTCGCAGCCCCGGCCACGCAGCCAGACGTCGCGGCAGGTAACCAGCATGCCGTGCAGTCCGTTCTTGAGGAAAAACAGATAGAGCGCGAACAGTGGCACGAAGCTGAGCCGATCGCCGCCCCAGGAAACGAACTCGGGTTGGTCGTGTGTCTTCCGGGATAGCACCAGCAGCTGTCCGGTCTCGGCCCATTGGTAGAGTCGTGCCGCGCTGAAGTACGTCACCAGGCTGCAAAAGGCTCCAATCAAAACGGTCGCAGCAAGTTTGCGCATGACGTGTTGTGCCTCGTCGCCTCCTAAGAGCGATGAAACCGCAGACGGCAAACGCCGCTAGCCGCATCAATACGTCATTAACGCCTTTCGGCGAGGCCAGCCGACGCCGGAGGTAGTCGGCGCTCCCAGAAGGTGATTGGCGGCACGCTATGGCGGCGCATCCTCGGCGCGCGGTAGAGACGCACCTACGATCCCTGACCGGCGCGCGGCGATCCGGTCAACCTCCCCAAATCACTGAAAATTTGCCGGCTCCGCGACACCCTCCCTTAACGAAGCATCGCCGGTCGCGCCGCAACATCTTCGCCGCAACCGGGCCCGGGCCAGAAAATGACATGGCGAACTGCCAACATCGGCCCCACGGAGATCGCGAAAGCCAATCACGCAGAAAGGTCGCCAATGACTGATGTCGCAGCTTCCGGCACGCCCACCTTCGAGGTCGAAACCGACGCGTCCAGGCGCTACTGGCACAACGGGAGCCACAACACGCTGCCGCCGCCGGACATGATGGGCGCTTACATGCGCAACCGTCCCGTGTCGAAACAGCCGGTCGAAGCCCGCAAGGCCTGGATCATTGGCAGCGGCATCGCGGGACTGGCCGCGGCCTTCTACATGATCCGCGACGGCGGCATGAAGGGCGACGACATCACCATTCTCGACACCATGCACGTCGAGGGCGGCTCGCTCGACGGCGCCGGTGATCCCGAGAACGGCTACATCATTCGCGGCGGTCGCGAGATGAACTGGAACTACGACAATCTCTGGGACATGTTCCAGGACGTCCAGGCGCTGGAATTGCCCGAGGGTTACAGCGTTCTCGACGAATACCGGCTCGTCAACGACAACGATCCGAACTTCTCCAAGGCGCGGCTGATGCACAAGCGCGGCCAGATCCGCGACTTCTCGACGCTCGGCCTGTCGAAGCCGCAGCAATGGGAATTGATCCGCCTGCTGCTGAAGCGCAAGGAGGATCTCGACGACATCACCATCGAGCAGTACTTCAGCCCGGGCTTCCTCGAGACCAACTTCTGGTTCCTCTGGCGCTCGATGTTCGCCTTCGAGAACTGGCAGAGCCTGCTCGAAATGAAGCTCTACATGCATCGCTTCCTCGATGCGATCGACGGGCTGACCGACATGTCGGCGCTGGTATTTCCGAAATACAACCAGTTCGACAGCTTCGTCCGTCCGCTGGTGACGCATCTGCGCGAGCGTGGCGTCAAGGTGCAGTTCGATACCCGCGTCCACGATCTCGACATCAAGACCGACGGCGATGCCCGCACGGTCACCGCGATCCACGCCAAGGTGGGCGGCGCCGACACCACCATTCCGGTCGGTCCGAAAGATCTGGTCTTCGCGCTCACGGGATCGATGACCGAGGGCACCGCTTATGGCGACATGGACCACGCCCCCGTTCTTCAGCGCGGCAAGCATGATCCGGGTGAGGCCAGCGACTGGACGCTGTGGACGAACCTGGCGAAGAAATCGCCGATCTTCGGCAAGCCCGAGAAGTTCTACGGCAATGTCGACAAGTCGATGTGGGAGTCGGTCACGCTCACCTGCAAGCCGTCGCCCTTCGTCGACCGGCTGAAGGAGCTTTCGGTCAACGATCCCTATTCCGGCAAGACGGTCACCGGCGGGATCATCACCTTCACCGACTCCAATTGGGTGCTCAGCTTCACCTGCAACCGGCAGCCGCACTTTCCGACCCAGCCGAAGGACGTCCTGGTGGTCTGGGTCTATGCATTGCTGATGGACAAGGAGGGCAACTACGTCAAGAAGCCGATGCCGGCCTGCACCGGCCGCGAGATTCTGGCCGAGCTCTGCTACCACCTCGGCATCGAGGACAAGCTGGATGCGGTGGTGGCGAACACCAAGGCCCGCCTCGCCTTGATGCCCTACATCACCGCGATGTTCATGCCCCGCGCGGCGGGCGACCGGCCGCATCCCGTCCCCGCGGGCTGCACCAATCTGGGCCTGATGGGCCAGTTCGTGGAAACATCGAATGACATCATCTTCACGATGGACAGCTCGGTCCGCACCGCGCGGGTCGCGGTGTACACGCTGCTCAAACTCGCCAAGCAGGTGCCGGACATCAGCCCCACGCAATATGATATCCGGACCATCCTGAAGGGCGCCCGTGCCTTGAACAACAACGAACCGTTCCCGGGCGAACGCCTGCTGCACCGGCTGCTCGACAAGACCTACTACGCCCACATTCTCCCGCCACTGCCCGAGCCCGATTCCACGCGGCGCGGCAGTGCCGAGCGCGAGCTGGCGGGACTTCTCGGCAAGGGCGATCAGGCGCTCGGTGCCATCATCGGCTGGCTGGAACGGATTCGAGAGAGCATCTCGACCCGCAAGGGCTAGAGCACGGTCCGGGAAAGTGCGATGCGGATTTCCGAAAAGATCATGCTTTGACGATGGTCCGAACGGCGACGGCGGCTCAACCGGATCTCATCGCGCTGTAGCGCGTCGAGCCATCAGCGTGTCGCGCCGGCGTTGATCGCAACGCCGACGTCGATCCCTGCCGGACGCCCTAATGCTCAACCCGATAGAGCCGCCATCGCTCCGGCACGCCCTTGAGCTGGTGCGCGCCGCGGTCCTTGAAGCGGATTTCGGACTTTGACATCAGGTCCTTGACGGCGCTCGAGACCAGCACTTCGCCAGCCCGCGCTTTCGCTGCGACGCGCGCGCCGATGTGAAACGCAAGACCGATCACCTCCGCCCCACTCACCTGGTATTCGCCCGCGTGCAGTCCGACCCTGATCTCCAGCCCCAGCGTTCGCACGGACTCGCGGATTGCGGTCGCGCAACGGATCCCGGCTGCCGGCGCGCGGAACGTCGCCAGCACCCCGTCCCCCGTCGTCACGACTTCCTTCCCCCGCAAGGCCTTCAGCTCCCTGCGCACAGCGACATAGTAGTGATTCATCACCGTCGCCCAGCGCGTGTCGCCGAGCCGCGCGGCCTTTTCGGTGGATCGGACGATATCGACATAGAGGATGGTGGCGAGCGCTTGCTTGAGCTGCGAGTCCCGATCGGCGGTTCGGCGCCGATTCGCGATATTCCCAGCCAGCGGTTCATAGCGATGGCTGCGTCGCCGCGCGATGGCGGCCTTGGTGTAGTCCTGAGCGCGCTGCACCGTGCGGCAGCGAATGGTTTTCTCCTGCGGTGGAAACGTCCAGTAGACCTTTCGCCCGTCGCCCGCGCCATCAACCTGCACGGCGCCCCACTTCAGGAAAACCGTTGAGCCGGCCCGTCGAATGCACCATGCCTTCGACGTGTATCCGGAAACGTTCGACTGATGGACTCCGATGCGAAGGAATTTTGGCATGAGCGTCCGGCCGATCGAAGAAGCGTTTGGCAGCCTACCCAGGGTAAAGCGTAGACATACATTCCAGCGTTGGCAACGGTGCAGGTGTGCGGACTATCCAGAACGCCGGACTACGATGTCCGCATCGGGTCCCGCAACCGGACGAAGGATTGCATGAGGCAGCACCAGCTCTTCGTCAGCTCCGATAGTCGCGGCCCTGACCGTTCGAACCGGCGTCGGCATCGACAGCCAGAATTGCCGCGTCCTGCACTTGCGCTATCGGCAGATCTGCATCTCGGAATCGCGCGGGGGTCAACCGGCTGCGGTCGACCGTCACGCCAAAGATGTCGAAGCGGTTGTAGTAACCGACCACGTCGTGAAACTGTTTCGGCTCGACGCAGCGATTGAGATCGATCTCCGCGTAGGCGATCCCCTCCTCGTCCTGCAATCCATCGCCGAAGACGCTGCCCGTCGGATCGACGAAGAAGCTCGCCGCACGTGGCGTCTGGTCGATCACGTCGGCGATCGTTCGATCGCGTTCGATGAGGAAGGCACGCATCGCCTGGTCCATGTAGCCGGCGGTGACGATCCCGAAAACCTTGGCTTCGAAGCAGTGGGCGCTGGCCCGGATACGGTTGGCCGCCACGTTGTCGAAATTGCCGCCGCCTGCCGGGCGTCGCGTGGGCCACATCGGCGGCCAGCTCGAAATGTGCACCTGCTCGCCCTGCGCCATCAGCGCGAAGCGGGCCAATGGATTGGTATTCTCGCCGCAAATCAACCCGCCGATCCGGCCCTGCCGCGTCTCCGCGACCTTAAGGCCCGCACCATCCCCGGACGACCACACCAGCTTCTCATAGAAGGTCGGAACCAGCTTGCGGTGATGGATCAGAATTTCTCCGGTCTCGCCGATCAGCAGGTTCGAGTTCCACAGCCCCCCGACGCTGACGGCCGATCGCTCGCTGATGCCGATTGAGACGGTGACGCCGAGGGCGCGCGCCTCGGCGCAAAGCCGCGCCACTTCCGGTCCGTCCGCCAGCACGGATTGCTCGGCCATGCGCACGAACAGATCGTGGTTGTCGATCGGAGGCCACAGCGCGGCCCAGACCGGAAAGGCGGGAATATAGGTCTCGGGAAACGCGATCAGCTCGGCGCCGGCCCTGGCCGCCTCGCGAATGATGGCGATCGCCTTTTCGGTGGTCGCCCAGCCGTCTAGGAAGACGGGCGCGGCGTGGACGGCAGCAGCCTTGAAACGAGCGAGCATGTCGAAAATCCCGGCTAGGCGTTTTCCAGCGAAGTGGATACCGGTTCGCGTGAAGAAACGCGTCAAATCAAAAATCTGGAGCCCCGTTCCGACCCAATCGGATCGGAACGGAAGGCTCTAGGATGAGGGGAGCGAAGCGGTATCATCCCTGCCTTGCCAGCGTGCATGGGAATTGTCGCAAGGTCGGTTGCGAAGGATCGGAACCGCCACGCGCTGGAACGGGAATTGCTTTGCTGACAAGGGCCGCAATCTCAACGGCCGCAACCTGGAGGCAGATCATGTTCGACACGATCAACTGGGACGATCTGCGGGTGTTTCTCTGCGCCGCCCGCGCCGGCAATCTCAGCCAGACCGCGAAACGGCTGCGGCTCGACCATTCCACCGTCAGCCGGCGCATCGCCCAGATGGAAGCTTCCCTCGGGGTGGCGGTGTTCGAACGCCACCGCACCGGGCTCAAGCTCAACGAAGTCGGCGAGCGGCTGTTGCGTCACGCCGAGCGGGTCGAGAGCGCGGTGATCGCGATCCGCGAGGAGGCCAGCGCCAGCGACACCCAGGAACTCGTCGGGACCGTGCGGCTCGCCACCATGGAGGGGATCGCCTCGCTCTATTTGGCGCAACGCTTTGCCAAGCTGCGTCGCACCGCGCCACAGCTCACCGTCGAACTCGTCACGTCCGCTCAGACGGTTTACGTCCATAAGCGCGAGGCCGATCTGTTCGTGTCCTTCTTCCGGCCACCCGGTCCGGGCCTGATCTCGGAGCGCATCGGCAAGTTTCGGCTCGGGCTGTTCGCGAGCCAGGACTATCTCGACAACCATGGGATGCCCGCAAGCCTGCGCGACCTGCAGGATCATTGGTTCGTGTCCTATATTGAGGATCTGATCCAGGTCGATTCGGTGCGCTGGCTCGCCGACGTCATCGAAGAGCCGAAAATCGCCTTCCACTCCAACAGCATGATCGCGCAGATGAACGCCGCGGCGGGCGGCCTCGGCATCGTGATGCTGCCGAGCTTTGCCACCAGGGACCGGCCCGAGCTGATACCCGTGCTGCCCGCTCTCGCCGGCACCGTTCGCGAGGTCTGGCTCAACGTCCATAGCGACCTGCAATTCGCCCCGCGCATCCGCGCCGTCCGCGCCTTCCTGAAAAATACCCTGAAGCAGGATCCCGACATGCAGGTCACGCTGGCCGATGTCGTGCCGCAGCCGCGCACAGCAGATTGCAAAAATCCATAATTCCCTTCCGTCAGACCCCGGCTGAAGCTCGTCCGATTGGCGCAAGGAGAGCGCGCTGAAGTTTTGAGGGGGCCGATATGAACGTGGTTATTCCCGGCAATGCCGATCCGGCGCAGAGCGGCGGCGCATTGGCCAAGAAAGCGGCCGAGCAACTGGCCAAGAAGCGGCTGACCGTCGCGCTCGTTCTGAGCGTCGCGATGATCGCGATCTATTTCGGCTTCATGGGGCTTTTCGCGTTCGACAAACCGCTGCTCGGCACCATCCTGATGCCCGGCCTGTCGCTTTGCATCGTACTCGGCCCGCTCGTCATCATCTCTTCCTTCGTGCTCTGCCTGGTCTACGTACTGTGGGCGAACCGGGTGTTCGACGCAGGCGTTCGCGAGCTTCGCTAAGGGGACAGGCAAATGGGCAGCAGCACGCTTTCGATCGGGTTCTTCTTCGCCTTCATGGCGTTGACGCTGGCGATCACCTATTGGGCTGCGCGGCGCACGCGCACCACCGAGCACTTTTTTGCCGCCGGCGGCCAGGTCACGCCGTGGCAGAACGGCTGGGCACTCGCGGGAGACTTCCTGAGCGCCGCGGCTCTGCTCGGAATTGCCGGCATCGTCACCTCGAATGGCTTCGACGGCATGATCTATTCGATCGGGTGGCTGGTCGGCTGGCCGATCATTCTGTTCCTGATCGTCGAACCATTGCGCAATGTCGGCCGTTTCACCTTCGCCGACGTCGTGGCCTATCGCCTGCGCCAGCGCCCGGTGCGCCTCGCCGGCGCCATCGGTACACTTGCCGTGATCCTGTTCTACCTGATCGCCCAGATGGTCGCGACAGGATCGCTGATCAAGCTGCTGTTCGGCCTGCCCTACACCTGGTCGGTCATCGTCGTCGGCAGTGTGATGCTGGTCTATGTGCTGTTCGGCGGCATGTTGGCGACGACCTGGGTGCAGGTGGTCAAGGCGGTGCTGTTGATGGGCGGCGGCATCCTGCTCGCCTTCCTCGTGTTGACCCATTTCGACATGAATCCGCTGAAGCTGTTCGCCGCGGCGTCCGAGAAATACGGCACCAAGGTGCTGCAGCCGGGATCGAAGGTGGTCTCGGGTCAATGGGATGCCATCTCGCTCGGGCTCGGCCTGATGTTCGGAACCGCCGCGATGCCGCATGTGCTGATGCGGGCCTATACGGTGAAGGATTCCAAAGCCGCACGGCTGTCGATCCTCTATGCCACCGGCCTGATCGGCGTGTTTCATCTCATGGTCTTCATCATCGGCTTCGGCGCCATGGTGCTGGTCGGCCCCGAGGCGGTGGCCAAGGCCGGAGGCGGCGGCAACATGGCAGCGCCCCTGCTCGCACTCACCGTCGGCGGCAATGCGTTCTTCGGCTTCATCTGTGCGGTCGCGTTCGCGACCATGCTCGCGGTCGTCGCGGGGTTGACGCTGTCGGGCGTCGCCACGCTCTGCCACGACGTCTGGACCAATGTGATCCGGAACGGCACCGCTTCGGAGACCGAGCAACTCAAGGTCGCGCGGGTCGCGACTGTTCTGATTTCCATCCTCGCCATCGGCCTGGGCATCGCGTTCGAGGGCCAGAATGTCGCCTTCATGGCGGGACTTGCGTTCTCGATCGCCTGCGCCGCCAACTTCCCGTCGCTCGTGCTCGCCATCACCTGGCGCCACTTCACGACGCCTGCTGCCGTGGCGAGCATCCTCGTCGGCACGCTGAGCTCGCTGGTGCTGATCTATCTGTCCCCGACCATCCAGGTCGACATTCTCGGCAAGCCGCTCGCCGCGGTCGAGCATCAATGGTGGTTCGTGTCGCTGCGCAATCCCGCGATCATCAGCATGCCGTTATCCTTTGCGGTCGCGATCCTGCTGTCGCTGGTCACACGCGAGAAGAACGCAAGCCTCGCCTTTGACGAGATGCAGCGGCGCATCCTGCTCGGACCGGTCCAGCCGAAGACCGACGAGCCGCGCCAGGCGAAGAATGCGGCATGAGCGGGACAACCGATCGACGTTGCGATCAGCCCGTTGCGAACCCCGTCACCCGATGCGGATGTGTGACTCACAGATCGCGCAACACACTCAGTGTCGTCCCGGCGAAAGCCGGGACCCATATGTGGACGGCCCCCGTGGCACAAGAGCTTTTTGGTGAGATCGGATCGCTTGCATCCATATGTCCGGCCTGTTGAGTGCGATCGGGTCGATCGCTGGCCAAGATGGGTTGCGCGATGCGAGTTCCAAACAACCAGGCGACCTGTTGACGGCCGATGGGTCCCACGGATTGTCTCGCATCGTTGCTCGATCGATCGCTCCATCTGCTCCTGCAGCTCCGGGTCGACCGGCGAGCGAGCCCGCCGGCCGGCCAATCGATTAGGCGGCGGCTGTCATGGGCTTGATCCGTGCCGCCTCGTAACTCTCGCCCGTCGCCATCAACTTCCAGGCGATACGGGCTACTTTGTTGGCAAGCGCCACGGCCGCAAGCTTCGGCGGCTTGCGCTGGATCAGGGCCAGCAGCCAGCGCGAGTGATGACCGCGTCCGCGCCTGGCCTGCTGGATCACCGCTGTGGCCCCGATGACCAGCAGACGGCGCAGGTCCTCATCGCCCGCCCGCGTGATCTTGCCAAGCCTGGTCCTGCCGGCGGTAGAGTGGTCCTTGGGTGTCAATCCCAGCCAGGCCGCAAAATGACGACCAGAACGGAACGCGTGCGGATCAGGTGTCTTCATCACCAGCGCGGTTGCAACGATCGGACCGACCGAGGGGATCTCAGCCAGGCGCCGGCCCGTGGCATCGCCGCGGTGCCAGGCCATCAGCTTGGCCTCAACCGCCTTCAACTCACCCTCGAGCCTGGCGCGCTCCCGGCCCAGCACCACAAACAGCTCGCGCGCCAGGGCGGGAAGCGTCTCGTCCTGCGCAATCCGCGCCAGCAGTGGCTCGATCGCGTCCAGTCCTTTGGGTGCGATCAGGCCATACTCCGCCGCATGGCCGCGGATCGTATTGGTCAGCTGGGTGCGCCGGACGATCAATCCGTCGCGGACGCCCATCAGCATCAGCGCAGCCTGCTGCTCGGCCGTCTTCACCGGCACGAAGCGCATGCTCCGCCGGCTCATCGCTTCACACAGACCTTCTGCATCCCGCCCGTCATTCTTGTTCCGCATCACGTAGGGTTTAACCAATTGCGGTGCCATCAGCTTCACTTCGTGACCGAGCTTGGAAAGCTCCCGCGCCCAATGTTGCGAAGCCCCGCAGGCCTCCATCCCGATCACGGTCGGCGGCAATTTGGCGAAGAACTCCAGCACCTGTTTGCGCGACAGCTTCTTGCGCAGCACCACCTGCTCCGCCGCATCAACCCCATGCAGCACAAAAATATACTTCGACGTATCAATCCCAATGCGGATAATCTGGTTCACGGACGGCTCCCATGTATGAGATCTAGACAACCTCATTCTGGCACACTGATGCCGTAGGGGGCCGTCCACACCATCAACCACCGACGGTCATTGCCTTACGATGCTGGAACGACGAGTCCTGTCCCCAACTTCCGCCGCGGAGTATGGGTCCCGGCTTTCGCCGGGACGACACCTTATGGTGAGACAGGCTCGCAAATATGTCGCGAGAAGATCACTTCCCCTTCGCAGCCTTCTCCTTCAGCTTCGCCGTGCGGTAGCGCGCGGCGCCGCCTTCGCGGATGGACTGCTCGCTGCGCTCGAGCGCCATCGCATCGTCGGGAACGTCCTTGGTGATCACCGAGCCCGAGCCGATATAGGCGCCCTTGCCGATCGTCACCGGCGCGACCAGCGACGTATTGGTGCCGATGAAGGCGCCCTCGCCGATCAGCGTCTTGTGCTTGAGGAAGCCGTCATAGTTGCAGGTGATGGTGCCGGCACCGAGGTTGGAATTGGCACCGACATGGGCGTCGCCGACATAGGAGAGATGGTTGACCTTGACGCCGGCCTCCAGCCTCGAACCCTTGGTCTCCACGAAATTGCCGATCTTCACGCCGTCGCCGAGCGAGGTGCCGGGCCGCAGCCGCGCGTAGGGTCCGAGCTCCACCTTCTTGCCGAGCGTGGCCTGGGTGATGTGCGAGAAGGAATGGATGACGGCGCCGTCGTCGATCGACACGCCGGGACCGATCACCACGAACGGCTCGATCGTGACGTCCTTGCCGAATTTGGTGTCGGCGGCGAGATAGACCGTCTCCGGTGCGATCAGGGTCACGCCGGCCTCGAGCGCCTGCTTGCGCAGCCGCGCCTGCATCACGGCCTCGGCCTCGGCGAGCTGCGCCTTGGTGTTGATGCCGCGCACTTCGTCTTCGCTGGTCTCGATCACGACGGCCTCCAGTCCGAGTTCCCTGACAATGCCGACGGCATCGGTCAGATAATATTCGCCCTTGGCATTGGCGTTGCCGATCTTCTCGATGATCGCGAGCGCCTTCTTGCCGTCGAACGCCATCACGCCGGCATTGCACAGCGTGATCTCGCGCTCTTCGGCGCTGGCATCGGCCTGCTCGCGGATCGCAACCAGCTTGCCGTTCTCGACCACCAGGCGGCCGTAGCCGGTGGGGTCGGCGGCATGGAAGCCGAGCACCGCAAGCGCCGCGCCGTCGCGCAGCGGCGCGCGCATACGGGCAAAGGTCTCGGCCGAGATCAGCGGCGTATCGCCGAATGCGATCAAGAGGTCGTCGGCGCCGCGGGCGATCGCCTCACGCGCCGCCAGCACCGCATGCGCGGTGCCGAGCCGTTCGCGCTGCACGAAGGTCTGCGCGTCGGATCGCACCCGGCGTGCCTCGGCGGCGACCGCCTCATGGTCGGGACCGATCACGACCGCCAACTGCGATCCCTCGCCGGAGGCCGCGGCGTTGAGCACATGCGCCAGCAGCGGCTGCCCGGCCACGGGGTGCAGCACCTTCGGCAGCGACGAGCGCATCCGCGTGCCCTCACCGGCCGCAAGCACCACTGTCAGGCTCGTTCGCGCAGTCATTCGCAATCCTCGATGTCGCGCGCAGTTTCGCTGCGCAAAGCTTTCTTCGAGGCCGTCTTTAATTGTTTTCCCCGGCAGAAGAAACCGATTCGCCTCCATGGCGCTCCGGATTCAAGTTCCCGGTCCATTTCCTGTTAATCTTTGCCTCGTGATTCGGCGGGCCTTGAGGAGGGCCAAGCGGGCTTTGGCCAAAGATCGCGACAATCTGGCGGCGGAATTCGACACCGAGAGCACCACCGGCTTTTTGGCCGAGGAGGATGCTCTGGATCGCCGCATGCTGTGGCGGCTCGGCTCGTGGGGCGTTGCCGCGGTCGGCGCCGTTACCGTTGCGGTGATGGCCAACCAGTCGGCGTTGACGCTGCGGCGCGACCAGGTCGCCGCAGTGGACCTCGCGCGACAGGCCCAGCAGTTGCAGACGCTGGCGAAGGAGAGCCACAACGAGACACGCCGGCTGGCGTCCGCGATCGATACGCTCAACGGCGACCGCGACCGGCTGTATTCGCGCGTCACCACGCTGGAGCAGGGTCTCGATTCCGTGACCGGCGCGATCGCCAGGCAGCCGGCGGCACCCATGGCGGCACCATCGCCCTTGGCAGCGGCGCCCGGCGCCTCGCCCGTACCCGCCAATTCGTCCCCCGCCGCCTCCGCGCCAACCGTTGCCGCTGTCGCAACGACGCCGCCGGTCGCATTGGATAGGCCGGCGGCGATCGACAAGCTGCCCGTAGCCGGCGACAGCAAGGCGACCGGGCCGATCGAGAGGCCGGTTGCGGCGGCCGAAAAGCCGGTAACGGCCGACAAGAAACCGGCGCCCGCGGCCGCCAGGCCGCAGGCCGCCGCGGAGAAGCCGCCAGCCTCCGACAATTCGCCGCCGAATTCCGCCTCGGCCGCATCGATCGCCAGTCCGATGAGCGCCGCGGCGGCCAGCACCGAGGATGCACCCGCTGCGCCGGCGCCGATCGCAGACAAGCCGCCCGCCGACAAGCCGGTGCTGGCATCGCTCGACCCTGCGGCGAACAAGGCAACCGATGCGGTCAAGCCGCCGACCGCCAACGACGTCACCGCCGCGCCGATGCCACCGCTGGTGATCACAGCGGATCCGGACGCCGAGGACGATGCGCCGCAGGCACAGATCCACCGCACCGAATTCGGCGTCGATCTCGGCACGGCCAATTCGGTCAACGGACTGCGCGCACTGTGGCGCGGTCTGCTGAAGTCGAAGGCCAACGCGCCGCTGGCGGCGCTGCGGCCGATCATCGTGATCAAGGAGAACAGCAACGGGCTCGGCATGCAGTTGCGCCTGGTGGCCGGACCGCTGAACGACGCCGGCACCGCCGCCAGGATCTGCGCGGGCCTCAGCCTGGTGCAGCGGACCTGCGAGACTGCGATCTATGACGGCCAGCGGCTGGCCCTCAACGAGCCGCCCGCCGGAGCCAAGCCGGCGCCATCGCATCGGCGGGCCGTGCCGAAGCGCGCCGTCGCACCGCCGCCGCAACAGCAGCAGCCGGTCGCCGAGGACAAGAAACCGGAGCCGACCACGATCTCCTCGATGTTCCGGCGGAACAGCCAATAATCATGTCAGCCAAGGGATTGCGGCCGGATTTTCAACCGATTTCGATGCTCCGACCGAGCTTGTCCCGCAACCCGATCCCGACCATAGTGCCGCGATGACAAAACCTCCGTTCCGCCTCTCCCCCTATCAGGTCCAGTTCCTGATGGTCGTGGGCTTCGTCACCGTCGGCTACGCGCTCTACGTGCGCTATCTGGCAATCGAGTTCTCTCCCGTGGCGCTGGCCTGCGACGCCGGCACGCAGACCATGCTCTGTAAGGCGCGCGCGCTGTCGACCGTGCTGTTCAAGAACTCGGTGTTCGGAATCACTGCGCTGGTAATCGCGGTGCTCAACCTGACGCGGCCGTCGATCGTGCTGCTGACCGTCGGCTTGATCGCTGCGGGGCTCGGGATCGTGCTCTACAACGTCGTGCTGTCGGGACTTGCGATCGGGCTGTTCATCCTGGGTTTTGCGCGGCCCGCGCCCGCCACAGCGTAGCGGCAAGCAAAAGGTACATCGCGCAAGTCCAGTCCGACTGCCAGTTGATCGTACCCTCATTGTAGATCGTGTAGAGGGCGGCGATCGCCAACAGGCCGGCGAATACGGATTCCGCGAGCGGCCGGATGCCTTCCTTCGGGCGATTGAGCATGGTCAGCAGCGCGAATGGCACCACCGCCATGGTCAGCGAGGCATACGGGAAATCGCGGTAGCGCGGATCGAAGGTGAAGCCGAGCGCGGTTTCGGCAGCAATCACCGTGGTGATGATCAGCACAATCGCCAGCACCGCGCCGATCACGCCCTTGCCGCGATAGTCGCGCGGCCCGACCAGCTCCAGGAAGGTCGGCAGCGACCGCCCGGCGATCAGCGCATGCGCCGTCAGCAGCGGCGCGGCAATGCCCGCCGCGAGCAGCACGCCCCAATGCAGCCAGCCGCCGACGCCGTAGCTCTCATAATACATCTTGTCGCCGGCGATCCCGAGCAGCGCCCCCGCCGTCGTCGCCGAAATGGCGACCGCGATCCAGGCCGACGGCCGCGGCGTCCAGGGCCGGCGGCGCAGCGTCAGCCAGGCCGCGAGGAAGGTGGCGACGGACAGCGCCATGCCGCCCGCCATCTGCAGCTTCCAGTCCGGATAGTTCGTGATAGCAACGCCGGGCGGATACTTCACCTGCCGCTTGATCGAATCGAACAGGCCCCAATTGCCGCCGACCGTGCCCTCGAGCTTGCGCTTCCAGGGCTGGTCGTAGGCCTCGATCAGGTTGACCCGAAAGCCCTCGCGCTTGGCGAGGTCGAGGATCTCGGACACCACCCGCGCCTGGTTGGTGCGCGACGGCAACGCGCCTTCCCGCATCCGCCCCTGGCTCGGCCAGCCGGTCTCGCCGATCAGGATCTCCTTGCCGGGGAACGTCACCGCCATCCGCTTGCGGATATCGTCGACATGTGCCGCGGCGTACTTCGCCTTGACCGGGATGTCCTCCCAATACGGCAGGATGTGAATGGTGACGAAATCGACCGCGTCATAAATCTCGCGGTTCTTCACCCAGTATTCCCAGACGTCGGCATAGGTGACAGGAAGATTGCCCGCCGCCGCCTTCACCGCGCGAATGTTGCCGGCAAGATCGGTGGCGGTCATCTCGCCGCGCAGCAGCACCTCGTTGCCGACGATCAGCGAGGTGACGACGCCAGGATACTGCTTGGCGAGCCGGACCGCGATCGCGATCTGCTGCAAATTCTTGAAGCGGTTGCTGCTGAGCCAGATGCCCTGCATCACCTTCAGCCCGACCTTGGCCGCAACGCCGGGGACCTGGTCGAGGCCGTTCTCGATCGAATAGGTGCGCACGCAGTCGGTGACCTTGGCGAGATCGGTCAGATCCTGCTCGATCTGCTCGATTGGAATCTGCGTGGTGGGATCCAGCGGCGTCTGCGCGCCGCGGAACGGCGTATAGGACACGCATTGCAGCTTTGCAGCGGGATCGATCGGCGCGCGCACGAGCGTAATCGGCGTGGCGAGCCACCACCACACGGATGCAATCACGGCGAGCGAGATCAGGAGAAGCGCCAGCGGCGTACGAAGCGAAATCGGTTCCATCCTCCGGGGGACCGTCGAATTAGCCGGTCACAGCCCATCTGCCAAGAGCGGGATTAGGTCAATACCATGGTTGTCCTGCGACAGTTTTGCGCTGGGTCGATAAAGTTGTGAGTTTGCTGGACAAAATACCAAATTCCAGTCATCAGATTTCGCCAGAGTCTCCGCCGCACTGGAGACCTATTTGGACGGCATCACGCGAGCCGTTAGGATGATCCCGCGGGGGCAGGAACATTATCGGGGAATACATGCGTCGACGGCTGCTTGAGTTGAAGAACACTGCTTTGCGCCACCTTGCCGTAACCGGCCTTGTCACAGGCCTTGCGCTCCTGACCGGGGCCGGCGGCGCTTTCGCCCAGAGCGGCACGCCCAATCCGCCCGACCAGGCCAAGCAGCAGCCTGGACAGGCCGACGCAAACGCCAATGCGGCGCGGGAGGCCAACCAGCGCAAGGTCGAGGAATTCGTAGAGGCCCAGCAGGCCATCAACGGCCCGGCCGGCAACCCGGAATGCGTCTGGCTCGGCCGGCGCGTCGTCCGCCTGATGTGGAACGACGACCTCGACACCGCGTTCCGCCATCTCGACCTCTACGACCGGTTCGGCTGCCCCGGCGGCCACGTCCAGGCGGCGTTCCGCTGCCTGACCCGGTTCGGCGCCCAGATCGACGACAAGGTCCGCGGCAGCCTCGATGGCCGGATCCACGCCTGCTGGATCAACCCGGGCGCGCAGCCCCAGGCCGCGGCGGCCGCCGCCGCTCCGACCCCGGCGCCGGCGACGGCCGGCACCGCGGCACCGGCACCGGCAGCGTCGCCCTCGCCTGCACCGACCCCGTCGGCGTCACCTGCGCCGGCGTCGAAATAGCCGTATCCCGCGACCGGGGTCCGGCCGCGATTTTTTTCGCGGCTGGAACGGCTTGCGCCCTTAAAACGCCATCGCGGCACACCAGTTGTTAAATCGGATGGCGGAGATATCTTTCCCTCCGCTGTCGTGTTGGTCGAACCCAGGGGACGGGTTCGCTTAGTCCTCAATCTCAGGCCCCGTATGGTTTAACCGCGATGCGCGCCGTCGTCGCCGTCCTGTTGCTTGTCACCGCCGCCCACGCCGCCCTGTGGGGTCTCTTCCAGGAGAAGCAGTCGGCGCCCGATTTCCGTGGCACGCTGCCGAGCCTGTCCTACGCCCCGTTCGAGTCGGGTCATACGGTCGCCGACGTTGCCGCCGACACCGAGAAGGTGCGCACCGACCTGCGAAAACTGTCCACGCTCACCAAAGCGGTCCGCCTCTATTCGTCGACGGAAGGCAACGAGCTGGTGCCGCCGGTCGCCGCCGAGTTCGGCATGAAGGTCACGGTTGGCGCGTGGATCGACAAGGACGCCAACCGCAACAACCGCGAGATCGAAGCCGCGATCAACCTGGCCAAGCGCAACAGCAACGTCATCGGCATCGTGGTCGGCAACGAAACCGTGTTCCGCGGCGAACAGGTGCCGCTCGAAAACCTTGGCTCGGTTCCGGAGATCGGCGTGCCGCCCGAGGAGTCCGAGCGCATCCTTCGCGAGGAAGCGCAGCGCCTTCACGACGCGGAAATGCAGCCGGATGAAAACAGCAGCAGCGGCTTGAGCAAGCGCGCTGAAGCGATCAAGTGGGCCGTCGCCGAAAACAACGTGCACCGGCTGATCAAGGTGATCCAGCGGGTCAAGAAGTCGGTCAACGTTCCCGTCACCACCGGTGAAATCTGGAACATCTGGCGCGACCATCCGCAGCTCGCCAACTCGTCCGACTTCGTCGCCGCGCACGTGCTGCCCTACTGGGAAAACTTCACCGACAAGCAGGCGGTGGACCAGGCGGTCGACCGCTACAATTTGTTGCGCGACTCCTTCCCCGGCAAACGCATTCTGATCGCCGAATTCGGCTGGCCGAGCCAGGGCTACAATCTGCGCAGCGCCGTTCCCGGCCCGTTCCAGCAGGCCACCGTGCTGCGCAACTTCGTCACCCGCGCCGAAGCCATCGGCATGGACTACAACATCGTCGAGGCGATCGATCAGCCCTGGAAGTTCTTCGAAGGCGGCGTCGGACCCTACTGGGGCATCCTCAATGCCGACCGCGAGCCGAAGTTCGCCTGGACCGGTCCGGTCACCGATCCGAACTACTGGAAGATCGCGCTGGTCGCCGTGCTGGTCGGGCTGTTCATGTCGCTGCCGATCCTGCGGCTGGACCGGCCGACCGTGATGCAGGCGCTGCTGCTGTCGGCGGCCGCCAACGGCGTCGGCGCCTGGGTTGCGACCGTGTTCTCGTACTGGACGACGCACTACTTCGTCTGGGGCTCGGCCTTCGCGCTCAGCCTCGGCCTCGTGCTGCTGGTTCCGCTGGTCCTGATCGCGATGGCCCGGATCGAAGAGATCGCGGCGGTGGCGTTCGGCCGCGGCCCGCGCCGGCTGATCGGCAAGAGCGCGGCGCTCGCGCCCGCCACGATCGGCGAGAACGTGAAGTTTCCGAAGGTCTCGATCCACATCCCGGCCTATTTCGAGCCGGTCGAGATGCTGAAGCAGACGCTCGATGCGGTGTCGCGGCTCGACTATCCGAACTTCGAGTGCGTCTGCATCATCAACAACACGCCCGACCCCGACTTCTGGCGGCCGATCCAGGATCACTGCCGGCTGCTCGGCGAGCGCTTCAAGTTCATCAATGCCGAGAAGGTGCAGGGCTTCAAGGCCGGCGCGCTGCGCATCGCGATGGACCGCACCGCGGCGGATGCCGAGATCATCGGCATCATCGACGCCGACTATGTCGTGCATCCGGACTGGCTGAAGGATCTCGTGCCGGCGTTCGCCGATCCGCGCGTCGGCCTGGTGCAGGCGCCGCAGGAGCATCGCGACGGCGATCGCTCGCTGATGCACTACATCATGAACGGAGAATATGCCGGGTTCTTCGACATCGGCATGGTCCAGCGCAACGAGTTCAACGCCATCATCGTGCACGGCACGATGTGCCTGATCCGCCGCGCCGCGATGGACAAGGCCGGCGGCTGGTCCTCTGACACGATCTGCGAGGATACCGATCTCGGCCTCTCGATCCAGCAGCAGGGCTGGCTCACGCACTACACCAATGTGCGTTACGGCGAAGGCCTGCTGCCCGACACCTATGAGGCCTTCAAGAAGCAGCGCCATCGCTGGGCCTATGGCGGCTTCCAGATCGTCAAGAAGCACTGGCGGCGCTTCCTGCCCGGCGCCAGCCGACTGACGCCCGATCAGCGCCGTGAGTTCTCGCTGGGCTGGCTCAACTGGCTCGGCGCTGAAAGCCTCGGCGTCGTGGTGGCGATCCTCAATTTGATCTGGGTGCCGATCGTCGCCTTCGCCGACATCGCGATCCCCGACAAGATTCTGACGCTGCCGATCATCGCCTCCTTCATCGTCTCGCTGGTGCATTTCGTCGCGCTCTACCGGCTGCGCGTGAACATCAAGGCCGGGCAGATGTTAGGAGCCATGATCGCGGCGATGAGCGTGCAGTGGACGGTGTCGCGCGCGGTGGCGCAGGGCCTGATCACCGAGCATCTTGCGTTCGCCCGCACCTCCAAGGGCGGCCTGTCGCGGATGTCGATCGAGTTCCAGGCGTTCTGGGAAGCCGTGATCGGCGTGCTGCTGCTGATCGGCGCCGTCGTGCTGGTCGTCACCAACGGCTACAAGCAGGTGCGCGAGATCTACATCTTTGCCGGCGTCCTGGTGCTGCAGAGCCTGCCATTCCTGGCGGCGGTCTCCATCGCGATCCTGGAAAATTCGCGGATCAACGAGTTCGCATTCTGGCGCAACAGCGCGATCCGGACCGCGGAACTGATCGGGTTGCGCCCGGTCAGCCTGCCCTCGGTCGCCGCCCCGTCGCAGCCGGTCGGCTCGGAAATCCGCCGCGACAACTAGCGGCGGATTTAGCCGACTTCAAGAAACGGCCCTAACCGCAGGCGCCGGAACGGCAAATCCGGCGCGCCGGCGCACAATTGAGCGCCTCTCGGCTATTGACCCGATGGGCCCTGCCCCCTACACAGCGCGGACTGGAGCACGATCCCGAGATGCGGGTTAACACCCGCTGACGTCCGGATCCGCTGTTCAGGTGAGTGAGCGCGTAGCTCAGGCGGTAGAGCACGTGACTTTTAATCATGGGGTCGAGGGTTCGAGTCCCTCCGCGCTCACCATAAAATCAATCACTTAGCGGCATATCGAACGTCATTCCGACATTCTGTCACGCGCTCATTCCGACAAATTGCCCGCTTTCGTTCTGGAATCCCGGCGCTTACGGGCACCGTCCCGACGTTGGTTTACCGACGTCTGCGCGTATCTGAGCAGCGCCGCCTGTGACTTGTGGCCGCTCAGGGCGCGCAACTGGGCGTCCGACAAGTTCGCGTCGGCGCCCTCCGTGTTGCCGCCGTGGCGGAGGCCCATGAACTTGATGTCGGGGCTGATGCCGGCGGCCTTCCGGATGGCCGCGACGCGCCTCAGGAAGTGCCGCTTCCGCCACGGCAGGTGCACGCCCTTGAAGCGGTCGGGCTGATCTCGGGTGACGATAAGCGTCCCGTGGCGGTCGGCCGCGTCGAGGCGAGGCGTCAGGTCTGGCCAGAGGTGCGAGCCGTCCGCGTCGTACAGCGGAACGTCGTATTCCGCGCCGGTCTTGAAATGGATGATGCGGACGAATTCCGGGGCGTCGGCTGGCCGATATCGCGACCATGTTATCCGCCCGATGATGTCGACCTCGCGCTGAAGCCAATTGAAGGCGATTAGAGCTGCAGTGCCAATCGAGCGCTCTCCGAGTTCGTCAGCCTTTGCCACGAACGCCTGCAAGTTCTCGTATGAGAAGATCTTCGTCGGCTTCGCTCTGTACTCGATATCCATCTTCTGGAACGGGTTCTTCTCAGGCACGAGCTTCGACTCGGCACGATAGGCTACGTTCCATGCGCGCTGGGCTACCCGCATAGCCAGTAACGCCGTCCGAGGACGTTCGCCGCCGCGTGGGCTAACTTTCAGCTTCTCGTACAAGCGGTCTGCCGCGGCCGGCGAGATTGACTTAAGGGATAGTTGCCCAAACCTGCGACCGTCCGTCAGCGGCACCGACGAGATAAAGTTCAGCATTCGGTCGTAGGACTTCCGGGTGCCGCGCGGCGAACAGGATGGAAGTGGAGCGTCGACCATGATGAGAGGGCTACGCCGGGCTCGTGACGCAGGGAGGGCGTAGCCCGACCGGAGTTACGAGCCCGGCGTCGGCGCGATCCACAGCGGACCGCGCCGACTGGTGATCGCGGCCGGCTGGTTATGCAAGTGGTTCTTCCGCCAAGAGGAATCACTCGCGTGCCAGGCCGACACATTACCGATCACCAAATGAGGCTCTACATGAAGTACCGTCAGACCGATAGCCCGCCCGTGGCCGCCGCCAAGGCGTCGTTCAGCACCTCGACCGCTTACCGGATCGAGCAGGATCGACGCCTTCCGTCGCAGAAGAAGGCTCCTCGCGGCCGTCGCCGGCCAGATCCCTTGGCCCGCGTATTTGAGACAGAGATCGTGCCGATGCTGAAGGCCGCCCCCGGTGTGCGGCCGGTCACGATCTTCGAGGAGTTGCTCCGACGCCATCCTGAGCTCGGCGCCGGCATCCGTCGCACGCTGGAGCGCCGGATCCGGGCCTGGCGGGCGATCCACGGCGAGGAGCAGGAGGTCATCTTCCGGCAGACCCACGAACCCGGTCAGCGCGGCCTGTCCGACTTCACCGACATGGGCGAATTGGGTGTCACGATCGCGGGCGTGCCGCTCGACCATCGTCTCTATCACTTCCGGCTGGCCTATTCCGGGTTTGAGCACGCCCATGTCGTGCTCGGCGGTGAGAGCTTCATCGCTCTGGCCGAAGGCCTGCAGAATGCCTTGTGGTCACTCGGTGGAGCGCCACGGGAGCATCGCACCGACAGCCTGTCGGCCGCCTTTTGCAATCTCGACCGCGACGCCAAAGACGATCTGACGCGGCGATACGAAGACCTCTGTGCCCATTACGGCATGCGCCCCTCCCGCAACAATCGTGGCATCGCCCACGAGAACGGGGCGATCGAGAGTTCGCATGGCCATCTCAAGCGGGCGGTCGGCGACGCGCTGTTGCTGCGTGGCACCGCCGACTTCGACGATCTCGCTGCCTATCGTGGCTTCATCGATGAGATCGTCAGCCGCCGCAATGCCCGCAACGCCAAGCGGATCGACAGCGAACGTACCGCACTTCAGGATCTGCCGGACCGCCGCACGTCGGACTATGAAGAGGTGATCGTCCACGTGACATCGTCCGGCGGCTTCACCTTGCGCAAGGTGTTCTACACGGTGCCGTCGCGCTTGATCGGCCATCGGCTGCGGGTGCGCCTGTATGACGATCACCTCGACGTGTTTGTCGGCGGCACGCATCTCCTCACCTTGCCGCGCGGGCGGCCGCATCCCAATGGCAAGCACGATCAGGTCGTCGATTATCGGCACGTGATCCATTCCTTGCGGCGCAAGCCGATGGCGCTCCTCAACCTGGTCTACCGCGACCAGCTGTTCCCCCGGGAAGCTTACCGCCGAGCCTTCGACGTCTTGCGCAAACGCTTACCGGACAAGAAGGCCTGCCGGATCATGGTCGATCTCCTCGCACTCGCCCATGAGCGCGGTTGCGAGGCCGAACTCGCCGATCAGCTCACGGCCGACCTGAACGACGGCCGGCTGCCCGACCTCAACCGGCTACGTACTCACTTCGCCCCGGATCCCGCCCAGATGCCGAACGTCGTGGTGCGCCTCGCACCGCTCGCCACCTATGAATGCCTCATCGGTACTGCCGAGATCGGAGGTGCCGCATGAGCACAACCAACGTAGTCGACACCGCGCGCCTCAATCTGTTGCTCAACGAGCTGCGGCTGCCCGCCATCAAGGTGCTGTGGCCGCAATTTGCCGAGCAGTCCGATAAGGAAGGCTGGCCGGCGGCGCGCTTCCTCGCCACCATTGCAGAGCACGAGATCGCTGAACGCAGCCGTCGCCGCATCGAGCGCCATCTCGTCGAGGCGCGGCTGCCCACCGGAAAGACCTTTGACAGCTTCGACTTCGAAGCCGTACCGATGATCTCCAAGGCGCAAATGACCGCGCTCGCCGCCGGCGACGGCTGGTTGAACAAGGGCGCCAATCTGCTGCTGTTTGGTCCGCCCGGTGGCGGCAAGAGTCACTTGGCAGCAGCAATCGGCTTGGCTCTCATCGAGAACGGATGGCGCGTCCTCTTCACCCGCACCACCGATCTCGTGCAGAAGCTCCAGGTGGCGCGCCGCGAACTCAACCTCGAGGGTGCCATCAACCGCCTCGATCGCTTCGATCTCGTTATCCTTGACGATCTTGCCTATGTCACCAAGGACCAGGCCGAGACCAGTGTGCTGTTCGAGCTCATCAGCGCACGCTACGAGCGACGCTCTTTGCTGATCACCGCCAATCAGCCCTTTGGAGAATGGAACAAGGTCTTTCCGGACCCAGCTATGACCCTCGCGGCGATCGATCGCCTTGTTCACCACGCCACCATCGTCGAGATGAACGTCGAGAGCTATCGCAGGCGGACTGCCCTCGAGCGAAAGCGTGGTCCAGGGCGGCCACCGGAGCACGCGACACAAAAAACGCTCGCTTGATTGACGCTCCGCGACAATCAAAGCAAACAAAACTCTTGCGCGCGACAATCATCGCGGCGATCATCATCGCGCCGCGACACTGACTCGCCATCCTGATCGCCGCG